>CAVRGG010000007.1:0-689832 GCA_963720695.1 uncultured Acidimicrobiaceae bacterium | reverse complement strand
GGCGTGGAACGGCAAGGCCTACCTCTACAAGTGCGCTGGCTCAAGACCGAGCGCGGCGCCATCGGGTTCCACTCGATCCCGATCCACGTCGCCGACGGCACCGTCTACATGACCGAGGCCGAACTCGGCCAGCGTCTCTCCGGCGGGTGCCAGCGACAGGCGCCGCTCGATGCGGCGTTCGTGTGGGACTTCGCCCAGGTGGGCACCAAAGTCGTCGTCATCTGACCGCCGGTCCATGCGGCGCGTCGTCATCGCCTTCGCGCTCCTGACCGCCGGATGCGCCACGTCCTCGGCAGCGCCCGAGACCACGCCGTCGACCTCCGCGTCCACCACGTCGACGTCGACCACGTCGCCACCGACGACGACCACGACGGCAGTGCCCACCACGACGACGTCCACCACCACGACCACCGTGCCCGATCCCGTCCCCGATCCGGAGCCGACGGCGGCCGAGTTCGCCATCGCCCAGCAGTTCCTGTTGCGTGCCGCCGGCCTGATGACCGGCCCGGCGCACGGGATCGAGGTCGCCATCAGTCGTGACGGCACGGTCATCAGCGAGTTCGCGCTGGGCAACGACCGCTCCGGCAACCCCCTGGCGGCAGACGCCCTGTTCCGCATCGCCAGCGTCTCCAAGGTGCTGACGGCGACCGTCGTGCTCCAGCTCGTGGAGGACGGCACGCTCGACCTCGACGAATCGCTCGCCTCGGCATGGGGCGCGCCGCTGGTCACGGTCGACCCGCGGGTGCAGCAGGTCACGGTCCGCCAACTGTTGGGCCACACGTCCGGACTCGGTCCGTTGCGTGACACGTTCTTCAAGAACGGCGTGAGCGACTGGCACGACGCCGCAGCCGTCGCGATCGGATCCGTGCTCGACCACGACCCTGGCACGTTCTACCGCTACAGCAACGCCAACTTCGTCGTGCTCGGCGCGCTGGTGGAACGGCTCACCGGCCAGACGCTTCCGCAGGTGGTGCAGGATCGTGTGCTCACCCCGCTCGACATCACCTCGGCTCGGATGGCGACGACCACCGCCCTCACCGATCCATCGGGACCCGCCTATCTCGTCGACCCGAACCGCCGCTACATCGAGGCGTTGGGCCCGGCCGGGGCGTGGGAGATGTCCGCTGCCGACACGGCGCGCGTGCTCGCCGCACTGCAACCGGATCAGCCGAAGCCGTTGTTGAGCAACGACTCGATCCGCATGATGCGCACGACGAACACCCTCGTCGACAACGAGCCGAACTGGACCTACGGTTTGGGGCTGATGGTGTTCCCCACCTGGGTCGGCCACACGGGCACGATCGAGGACGCCCGGGCGTTCGCACTAGCCCTCCCCAATGGCTACACCGTGAGCGTGCTGTGCGCCTCGACGAAGGTACCCAGCGGCGAGGATCTCATCGAGGAGTTCCAGCCCGAGCTGCTGGCGCTGGCGGCGCTCACGTCAACACGGTGACGACGTCGCCCACGTCGAGCGCGTCCCACAACATCACGGAGTCGTCGGGCAGCACCCGGATGCACCCGCTCGAATCACCGCGTCGGGCCAAGGTGCCGACGGAGTCGAGCGGTTGCACGAACTGACCGTTGGTGAGCACCGGCACCGAGTGGAACGCGACCCGGGCGCCGGTGTTCTTGCCGTAGGTGAACGCGATGAAGTGGGTCATCGTCGAGTAGTGCCCACCGAAGGTCGACGACGCGTGGAGGTCCTTGGCGTAGATCGGGTACTCGCCCGGATCGGGCATCGACCACGCCGAGGTGATCGGGAAGTCCTTCACGATGCGACCGTCCTCGCAGAGCCACGCCCGCTGCGCGAGACGATCCACGGCGGCCGAAGAACCCGTCGGCGCACACCCGAGGTCCGGGCCCGCAGGCAACGTGGTCGGGGCGACCGTCGTCGGGGCGATCGTGGTGGGCGCAAGCGTGGTCGGGGCAGCGGTCGTCGCCACGGCAGTCTCCGCCACGGTGGTTGCCACCACCGTGGTCGGGCCGACGGTGTCCTGGCCGGCCGTGTCCGACGATGTCGTGCACTGGGACAACCCGACGAGCACCGCTCCTGCGGCGAGGAGCGTCAGCAGCCCATGGCGGCTGGTGCGGTGGATCGACATCCCCACAATGCTACGGCGGGGTCATCAGCGCGAGCGGAAGCCCGAGGCCGACCTCGCTGCGGACGGTGGCGATGAACCGTCCCGGCTGCACCGCGGCCTTGGGCAGGCCGATGATGTCGGGCCCGAGTTCCGCGCACGTCTCGTGCAGGTCCTCGACGTTCCACACCAACCCCCAGAAGGCGGCGACAGTACTGGTGACCTGCGACGACTCGACGACCTCGACGATCACCTCACCAAGGCGGTGGAACCCCTGGCGTACCGAGCCGGCCTCGCGGATCCGCTTCAGTGGCTCACCGGTGGACGCTTCGATCGCTCCGCAGGTCCGCTCGAGCGCCGAGGTCATGACCACGACGTGATCGAATCCGACGATGCGCAGCGGGTGGTCGGCCGCCTCGCCCGTCGGTGCATCGACATGGCTGGTCGCGAGTCCGTCGATGTCGGTGGCGTCCGACGGTGAACCCACGAGGCCCCACCCGACGATGCCGTGCCGATCGCCGATGGCGGGTACGAAGCGCATCGTGACGCCGCCGATGCGCGCCGCGTCGTCGACGACGCTCAGGCCGAGACGTCGCCACGGATCGGGCGAGCCGGCGATGCGGAATTCGCCGACC
Organism: uncultured Acidimicrobiaceae bacterium; assembly: GCA_963720695.1. Classification (GTDB taxonomy): domain Bacteria; phylum Actinomycetota; class Acidimicrobiia; order Acidimicrobiales; family Ilumatobacteraceae; genus UBA668. The sequence goes on along the minus strand of CAVRGG010000007.1, from coordinate 687,119 downwards.
GCGGTCATCCCATGTCCTCCACGGCGAGTTGCCAGCAGAAGAAGGCCAACACGTCGGCCCCCTCGCGGACTCGCATCCCTGCGGGCTTGCCGACCCCGTGACCGGCGCGACCGGCCTGGGAGAGCAGGATCGGCCGGGCGGCCTGCGACGCGCTCGCGTCCGTGAGCAGCGCGGTCATCTTGCGGGCGTGGCAGGGATCGACTCGAGTGTCGCCCTCGGCGGTGGTGAACAGCACGGCCGGATAGTCGGCGCCGTGCCGCACGCGGTGGTAGGGCGAGTAGGCATGGAGCCAGGCGAACTCCTCGGCGACGTCGGGGTCGCCGTACTCGTCGGTCCACAACCGGGCGATGAGGAACTGGGGAAAGCGGATCATGTCGAGCAGCGGCACGGCACACCACACCACGGGGGCGAGGTCGGGACGCTGGGTGATGGCCGCGCCCATCAGCAGACCGCCGTTGCTGCCGCCATGCAACGCGAGCCGATCGCGTCGCGTGTAGCCCTCGGCCACGAGCCAGTCGGCCGCCGCGTGGAAGTCGTCGAACACTCGTTGCTTGTGCTCGCGCCGACCTGCCTGGTGCCAGGCTTCTCCGTACTCGTACCCGCCGCGCAGCCCGGCGATGGCGTACACGCCACCCGCCGCGCACCAGGCGGCCAGGTTGGGCATCCACGCCGGCGACTCGGCGATCGCGAACCCGCCGTAGCCGGTGAGGATCAGCGGCGTCTCGGGCGACGGCACGATGTCGGCGCGGTGCGCGACGAACATCGGGATCAGGGTCCCGTCGAGGGAGGGGTAGAACACCTGCGTGACGGTCAGGTCGGGCAACACCGACGCATCCACCGACGAACCCCAACGCTCGAGCCCACCGTCGGCCGTGAACCGCTGCACTGCCACCGGCGACCCGAAGGTGTTGACCGCGACGAAGACCCGACCGTCGTCGGCGTCGAGCGCAGCCACCGCGGCCGCACCGAGATCGACGATGCCGAGCGGGCTGCCGTCGGACCGGTACCGCTCGAGATGATCGATGGCCACGTGCCCGACGACGACCGTGATCTCCTGGCCGTCGACCGCGACCGCGCCCAGCACGGCGTCCTCCCGCTCGGCGACGATCGTGGTCCAGTTCGACGGGTCCGCGAGCGACGCGGTGACGAGCCGGCCGTTGGGCGCCTCGTGAGTGGTGACGCCGACGAGCGCGCCGTCACAGAAGTGGAACGACGACTGCGCCTCGATCCCTTCGCACACGACCGACCACGTACCGGTGGGCACGTGCAACAGGTGGACGTCGACCTGCGACCAGCCGACCATCAGATGGACCAGCACGTGCTCCCCATCGTGGGCGACGCTCACGTCGGGCCACGACTGCGGCGTGGGCAGTCGGTCGAAGACCACCGGGTCGTCGGCGACGGGATCGCCCAGTCGGTGGAAGCGGATGTGGCGGTGGTACTCGTCGCCCTCGGGATACACGGCGTACCAGAAGCCGGAGCCGTCGGGCAGCCAGGCCACGCTCGCCGCGCGGGTGTTGGGGATCCGGTCGTCGAGCACTTCGCCGGTGTCGACCCGCATGACGTGCAGCACGCTGTTCTCGGTGCCGCCCTCGCTCAGCCCGTAGGCGACGAGTCCGCCGTCGTGGGACGGATGGAACCAGTCGATCGCGACGGCCGCGTCGGCGGCCAGCGTGGCGGGGTCGAGCAGGGTCCGCACGTCGGCATCAGCGTCGGTCGCACTCGCGACGACGAGGGCGTACTGGTCGGCGCCGGCGGCGCGCTGCACGAGGAAGAGACGGTCGCCCGCCACCGAGACGTCGAGCACGGTGGGCAGCGCCATGAGCGCGGAAAGGCGCTCGTGCCATCGGCTCCATGTGGGCCGGGCATCGAGCGCCTGTCGGGTTCGTGTGTTGTGAGCGGCAACCCACTCGGCGACCTCGGGGGACGATCCGTCCTCCAGCCACCGATACGGGTCGGGCACCTCGACGCCGTGGTAGACGTCGGCCTCGTCGCCGCGCCGGGTGGCGGGCGAAGGGGCGAGTGGTGTCTCAGCCACGTCCCATGTTGGGACGCTTGCCGTGGTTTGCCTTGCTGCGACGCATACGCGCCTTGCGCTTCTTGGTCTTCTTCGACATGGTCGACAACCCTATCGGGCTACTCCCCCGCGACCCAACGGAGCAGGCGATCGACGGGCCACGTATTGATGACCCGGTCGAGCGGGACTCCCACCTCCGCAGCCCGGTTGCACCCGTGGGGCTGCCATTCCAGCTGGCCGGTGCTGTGGGCGTCGCTGTCGATGGAGAAGAAGCACCCGTACTCGACCGCCAGTCTGCAGCAGTGGCCTGGGTGGATCGAGGCGCTCGGGGCGGCAGTTGATCTCGACCGCGGTGTGGAACTGGGCACAGGCGGCGAAGACGTAGTCGGGATCGAACGTGGACGGGTCGCGCTTGCCGATCAGCCGGCCGGTGCAGTGCCCGAGGATGTCGACATCCGGGCTGGCCACCGCCCGCACCATCCGCGACGTCATCTCGTCGCGACCCATCCGCAACTTGCTGTGGACGCTGGCGACCACGACGTCGAGTTGCGAGAGCACCTCGGGCCCGTGGTCGAGCGTGCCGTCCTCGAGGATGTCGACCTCGATGCCGGTGAGGATGCGGAACGGGGCGAGTCGTTCGTTGAGCACCTGCACGTCGCGCAACTGCTCGGCCAGCCGATCGGCGCTGAGGCCGTGCGCGATCGTGAGCCGGGGCGAGTGATCGGTGAGGACCATGTACTCGTGGCCCAGCGACATCGCCGTGCGGGCCATCGCTTCGATGGTGGCACTGCCGTCGCTCCACCGGCTGTGCAGGTGCAGATCCCCGAGCAGCGCCGTGCGGTAGCGGGCGCCGTCCTCGGTGATGGGCACCTGGGTCTTGGCGTCGAGGTCGGCCAGGTACTGGACGTCGCCGCCCGAGAGGGCCTGGGTGATGACCGCCGCAGACGAATCACCGATGCCCTCGAGATCCGTGAGCGTGCCGGCCGCGGCGCGCTCCTGGAGCTCCTCGGACGGCACGGCGCGGGTGACTTCGAGCGCACGGACGAACGCCTTCGCCTTGAACCCCGTCTCGTGGGCGCGATCGAGGTAGTGAACGACGCGTTCGAGGGCTTCCACCGGGGTCACCCACCCGAGTGTAGGCGACCGGTTCCGCGGCGACGGAGGGTGCCCAGCAGCCCGACCCCACCCACCAGGAAGGCGGTGGCCAGGAGGGCAACTCCTCCGTCGCCGGCTCCGCCCGTCCGCGGCAGTGGCGGGGGGTTCTGCGCCACAGGCGGCACGGTGGGCGGGATCGGTGCCGTCGTGACCGGTGCCGTCGTGACCGGCGGCAGGGTCGTGGGCGGCAGGGTCGTGGGCGGTGCGGTCGTGACCGGCGGCAGGGTCGTGGGCGGCAGGGTCGTGGGCGGTGCGGTCGTGGGCGGCGGTACGGCGAGCTCGACGCCGGCGCGCAGCACCGAGGGTGGCCCGGCCGTGACCAGGGTCTGTGCGCCGTGCGGGTCGGGCGCGGCGGGTGTCCCGCGGTACACGAGGACGGGGCCTGGCGCGGTCGCGGTCGCGACCACGGTGACGGTGCCCGAAGGAAGTGACACCGCCACCGTGGCCGTTCCATCCGTGCCCGTGGTGGCAACGAGCGGAGCGTCCACCCCGCTCACGAGCACGGAGACCTCCTGACCGGGCACCGGCACCTCCCCGGCGAGCAGCGACACGGTGACGAGACCGTCCTCGTCGACCGCTGCATCGAGATGCCACTCGCCGCTCATCGAGCTCGCCTCTGCATCGAGTTCGATCGCCCGCTGCTGCACGTCGCCCCGGCCGCTGTCGGCGGCGATCGCCTCGAGGCGCGGAATCAGCGGCGTCGTCCCGTCCGAGCTGCGGTTCGTCCCGGCAGCGTCGGCAGCGTAGAAGTGGAACACCGCCCACATCCCCGCGGCGGTCAGCGCATCGGTCGAGTCGCCGTAGCGCCACATGAGGTAGGCGCCCTTCGCCCCAGTGGGGTCGTTCGGAAAGCTCTGGGTCACGGCGTTGGACGCAGTCGCGGCCGCGGGGTGCATCCCCCTGTTGAACGTGCAGGTGCCCACCCGGTACTCGCCGTGCTCATCGGTGAAGAGCCACTGCCCGGCCCAGATGGGAAACGGCGACGAGGCCGCGCCGTTCGTGTGGAAGTCGAGCGCCAGCCCTGCACAGCGGTAGTCGCCGGGCACATCCGGGGGTCCGCCGGCGAAGGCGGTGTGCGCGACGCACTGCCCGGGGATCTCGCGACCGAGCGCCTCTGCCCACACCGACGATGCTCCGCCGAGCGCGACCATGGTCAGGACGAGAGGGACGAACGAGCGCAGCTTCACGTCTGGACTGGGCACCGCCAGAACGCCGGATCGGCAAAACTCCCCTGGCACCCGGCCCCCGGTAGCCTTCAGCCTTCGTTATGGAACGCTTCGGCCTGGTCGGTCTCCCCAACGCGGGCAAGAGCTCGCTGTACAACGCTCTCACGGGTGGGGGCGCGCTCGCTGCGCCGTACGCCTTCGCCACGAAGGACCCGAACATCGGCGTCGCGAAGGTGCCCGACGAGCGAGTGGATCGCCTGGCGGTGATGTCGAAGACGAAGACGCTGATCCATGCCGCGGTGCAGGTCGTCGACATCGGCGGACTCGTCGAGGGGGCGTCGAAAGGCGAAGGTCTGGGCAACAAGTTCCTGGCCAACATCCGCGAGGTCGACGCCATCGTGTTCGTGCTGCGAGCGTTCGAGGACGACGACGTGACCGGCCCGTCGGACCCCATCGAGCACCTTCGGGTCGTCGAGATCGAGCTCGCCTTGGCCGATCTCGAGACGGTCGAGAAGCGACTCACCCAGGCGACACGTCAGGCCAAGCTCGACAAGGGCGCCGCCGGCGAACTGGAAGCACTGCAGGCTGCGTACGACAGCCTCTCCGAGGGCATCCCGCTCTACCGCGCCGGGCTCAAGGCCGAGTGGCGCGAGCAGCTGCAGCCGTACTTCCTGCTCACCAACCGCTCCGTGCTCGCCGTCGTCAACGTCGGCGAGAACGATCTCGACTCGATTCCGGCGGTCGAGGATCGCGTGCGCGCCGAGCTCACCTCCGCCGGCGACAACGTCGAGGTCATCGGCATGTGCGTGCAACTCGAGGCGGAAGCGGCGACGATCACCGACCCCGCCGAGCGCGCCGAGATGCTCGAAGGCTTCGGGCTCGGTGAGGGCGCGCTGTTCCGGATGGTCCGGTCGGCGTACCACCTGCTCGGGCTGCGGACCTACTTCACCACCGGCGAGAAGGAGACCCGTGCGTGGACGTTCTACGCAGGGTCGAGCGCGCCCGAGTGCGCCGGCCGCATCCACACCGACTTCCAGCGTGGGTTCATCAAGGCCGAGGTCATCCACTGGGACGAACTGCTCGAGATCGGCTCGTGGAACCGGGCCAAGGAGCTCGGCAAGATCCGTATCGAGGGCAAGGACTACCACCCCGCCGACGGCGATGTCATGGAGTTCCGCTTCAACGTGTAGCAGGGGGCGTGGGCGGAAGTGATATCATCTGATATCACTGAGGAGGTGCCGTGACTCACATCCTGATCCGCGACGTCCCTGAGGACGTCATCGCCGCCATCGACATCAAGGCCCAGCGGCTCGGCCTCTCGCGCACCGAGTACCTGCGGAGGACCCTCGCTCGCGAGAGCGACGTGGCCCCCGCCGAAGTCTCGGTGGCCGACCTCGCCGCCTTCGCCGACACGTTCGCTGACCTCGCTGACCCCGAAGTCATCGACCGCGCCTGGCGATGACCGACTGGCTCATCGACAAGTCCGCGCTGGTCCGCCTGGGGGCCAGTCCTGATGCACCCGACTGGGCGAACCGCATCGAGCGGGGGCTCGTCCGCGTCACGAGCGTGACACTGCTCGAAGTCGGCTTCTCCGCTCGCTCGGCCGGCGACCTTCGTCACGCCCTCGGCTCCGCCCTGCTGCGATCGATGCCCGTGGAGTACTTCACGCCGGCGATCGAGGATCGCTCCATCGAGGTCCAAGCCATCCTCGCCGAGCGAGGCCAGCACCGGGCACCGTCGATCCCCGATCTGCTGATCGCCGCCGTGGCAGAACTGGCACAGCTCATCGTGCTGCACGTGGACAAGGACTTCGAGCTCATCGCCGAAGTCACCGGACAGCCCGTCGAGCGGCTCAGCCAACCCTGACCGACACGACGACGATCGATGGCCCGAACGACGATCGAAGAGCGCACGCAGAACCGGGGCGAGCCTGGTCGGCCCTTGTTGTCGCCCTGTTCGTTTCTCAGAGCAGGCCGCAGGCGACGAGTGCCTTCCGGGCGGCTGGCTCGAAGTCGGGCTGCTCGAAGGTGAAGCCGTGCTCCAACAGTCGGGTGGGGACGACCCGCCGGCCGGTCAGCGCGAGGCTCGCGCTGCTCCCGAGAATGGGCGCGCCCATTCGTGCCAGCCACGCAGGACTGGCGAGTCCGACCCGCCTTCCGAGCAGCGTCCGGAAGGTCGACATCATCTCCGCATTCGTCACCGGGTTGGGCGACGTCACGTGGTACGTGCCCGTCATCGTGTCGTCGTCGATGGCCAGGATCATCGCTGTGAGGAGATCGTCGAGTCCGACCCACGACACCCATTGACGACCTGACCCGACGCGGCCGCCGAGCCCGAACCGAACGAGCTGCGCGAGCTTCGCCGTCGCCGGGTCGTTGCGGCCGCCGAGCCCGATGCCCATCCGCAGCAGCACCGTGCGCTCGACCGCTGCACTCGCCTGATGGAACGCGCCCTCCCAGGCGAGGCAGACGGTCACCATCTCGCGCGGGCCGATACCGGTCGGCGTCGAGTGCTCGTCGAGCGTTGCATCGCCACCGTCGCCGAACACGGCGAGCGACGACGACTGCACCCATACCCGCGGCGGCCTCGCGCAGCGCTCGATCGCCTCGCCGACCACCCGAACCGGCTGCACGCGCGACGAGATCAGCTCGTCGATGTTGCGCGCGGTACCGCGCACATCGACCCGCCGGCCGGTGAGGTGGACGATCGCGTCGGCGCCATCGAGCTCGCTCGCCCACGGTCCGATCGACTCGGCGTCCCACACCACAGTGCGCGCACCCTCGATCTGTCGGCCCTCGTCACGGCTGAGGATGACGACCTCGTCGCCGCGCCCCACGAGCCGGGCGGCGAGCGCCTGTCCGAGGAATCCCGATCCACCGGGAATGACGATCTTGGCTCATGACGGCTCCCTGCCGTCGGCGTGCGAGTCGCCGGGTCGAGGGATGTCGACACCGAGTCGGCGGGCTTCGGCGCGGACGAACGACTCGGCTGCGGCCTGCAACGAATGCCGCAGCGACATCGTCGTCACGTCTCCGGCGAGCGGGGCCAGCTTCTCGAGTGTCGCCAACAGCGGCGGGATCTGATCGGCCGGCATCCCCCGCTTCACGAACGGCTTCCACATCCGACGGTGGAACAGGTCGGTGAACCGGCGAGCGATCTCGTCGGTCTGCGTCCGCAGCTCTTCGTACTCGTCGAGGATCTCGTCGGCGGGCACGCCCAGCGCAGCCAGCTCACTCCCGATCTCGAGGAACGACGGACTGCGCACGACCACGTCCGTCCCGTCGGGCGAGAACTCCACCAGGCCCAGTTCGATCACCCGCTGCACGACGGCGGGCGTGAACTCGACCGCGGGAAGGCGACGGGCGAGCTCGGCCAGCGACATCGTCTGCGCGACCTCCGCCGACCAGATCGACTCCTGATCGCCGAGGCCGAGCACCGACCGGAGACTGTCGCCCGACTCCATGCGGTCGAACAGGTCCTTGATGCCGGCGAGCGAGAAGCCACGCTCCTGCAGCTGGGCGATCGCCCGGAGCCGTTCGAGGTGCCGGTCGTCGTAGTAGCCGACTCGGCCGCGCTTCGTGGGCGGCGGGACGAGGCCCTTGTTCTGGTAGAGCCGAACGGTCGACACCACGAGGCCGACGGCCCGGGCCAACTCGTCGATCGTCAGCGCCACGACTTCCTCGGTGTTCGTCTTCTCTTCGCTCTCGATCACCTTGCTAGTATTCACTCACATAGTATATGCTCACGATAATGACGATGTCGAGCGGAGATGCAATGCGACAGACTCGGCACCATGACGACGTGGTTCAGCGCCGATCTGCACTTCGGTCACGCCAACATCATCGAGTACTCCGGTCGGCCCTTTGCCGACGTCGAAGAGATGAACCTGGCGCTGATCGAGCGATGGAACGAGCGAGTCCACCCTGGCGACACGGTGTGGGTCCTGGGCGACGTCGCGCTCGGGCACATCGACGATTCGCTCCCGCTCGTCGGGGCGCTGCACGGACACAAGCTGTTGCTCACCGGCAACCACGACCGATGCTGGGCGGGGCACCGTCGACGCGTCGAGGAATGGACCGAGCGATACCTCGCCGCGGGGTTCGCCGAGATCCACCAGGGTGAGATCACGCTGCGGGCCGGCGACCGTGACGTGCTCGCCTGCCACTTCCCCTATCGCGGCGACAGCCACGACCACGACCGCTTCGTCGACCAGCGGCCCGTCGATCGAGGAGCATGGTTGCTCCACGGCCACGTCCACGAACGCTGGCGCCAACACGACAGGATGATCAACGTCGGTGTCGACGCGTGGGACTGTGCGCCGGTGGACGAGGCGACCATCTCGGCCCTCATCGCTGCCGGCCCGAACGACCTTCCTCGCTGACCCCGTTGCTAGGGTCGGGCGATGGACCGACGGACCCGCATCGTGGTGCTGGCCACCGTGTTCGTCATGTTGGTCGTGGTCGCGGCGGCCTCGTCAGGGTCGGTACGGGTGTGGACCACACCTCCCTCGGATGCCACCCCGACCAGCGTGGACCAGGAGTCGAGTGCACCGCTCGAGCCGATCACGAACGCCACCTCGCGCACTCATGTGCCGGCGTGGGTCGGCACCGCTCTGCAGGTCATCGGCCTGATCGCCGTCCTTCTCGCTGCAGCGTTCGCCGTGTCGGAAACGGGGGCGACCCGCTTCCCGCGTCGGTGGCGCGAGCGACAGCAGCGCAAGCGACCCTCGTTCGACCCGCTTCCCGAGGTGCCGGACCAGATCTTGACCGTTGACACCGACGCTGCGCGCGCTGCGCTGCGAACCGGCGCGCCCCGAAACGCGATCGTCGCCTGTTGGATGCGTCTCGAGCACGACGCGGCGATGGCAGGGCTCGAGCGCAGCGCGTCGGAGACCGCTGCCGAATACGTCGAACGAGTGGTCACGCTGTCGTCCATCGACCCCCGGCCGATTCGCGAACTCGCCTCGCTGTACCGCGAGGCGCGATTCTCCGAACACGAACTCGGCGAGCACCATCGGGTGGCCGCGATCGCCGCGCTCGACGGAGTCCTCGACGCACTCGGCCACCCCGCGGAGGTCGGCGCATGACCCTCCGACGACTGGCGATCATCGTCGCCGTCTGGGCGGTCCTCGTGGGCGCGCTCTGGATCAGCGATTCCCAGCCGGCCCCGCTCGTACTGGCCGGCATCGTCGCCGCGCTGGTCACCGCGCTCTTCGTGATGATCGACTTCGCCGACTCGATCGAGCCGGTCGAGTGGGTGCAGCACCTCGGCTCCGACGGGTGGATCGCCGGCAGCGACCCGCGGGTGCGCTCGATCCGCCGCCAGCTCTACGGTGTCCGGTTCACGGGGTCGGAGGAGATCAGCCAGACACTGATCGAACTCATCGACGATCGCCTCCTCGCGCACCACCAGATCGACCGATTCGACGATCCTTCGGCAGCGTCCGCGATCCTGCCGGCGTCGTTGCAGCGCCTGGTGGCGGGCGACCGGCGGTCGGTCGGGACGATGCGCGGCGTCCGCCGCGTGCTCACCGACATCGAAGCACTGTGAGAGTGGGAACACCATGACGAGCCTTGACATCCGCACGACCTCCGGCCTCGCCCGCGACGTCCTCGACGAGGTCAACCTCGCCGTCGTCGGCAAGCGGGACGAGTTGACGCTCGTGCTCTGCGGGGTGCTCGCCGGCGGACACGTCCTGCTCGAGGACCTGCCAGGGCTCGGAAAGACGCTCGCCGCCCGATCGTTCGCTCAGGCGCTGGGCCTGCGCTTCACGCGAGCGCAGTTCACGCCCGACCTACTCCCCGCCGACCTCACCGGGTCCTTCGTCTTCGACCAGCGGGTGACCGAATTCGTCTTCCGCAAGGGTCCGCTGTTCACCGGTCTGCTCCTCGCCGACGAGATCAACCGGACGCCTCCCAAGACGCAGGCGGCACTGCTGGAGGCGATGCAGGAACGCCAGATCACCGTCGAGGGCGAGACCTTCGTGCTCGACGCGCCGTTCCACGTGCTGGCGACGGCCAACCCGGTCGAGTACGAGGGCACGTATCCCCTGCCCGAGGCTCAGTTGGATCGATTCCTGCTGCGGATCAGCTTCGGCTACCCGACTCGCGACGAGGAGCACGAGGTCCTCGCCCGCCGCATGGCACGCCAACAGGAGGCCCAGGAACTGCGGGCCGTGGTCGACGCACCGACACTGCTCGCGATGCAGGCCGCGGTCGAGACCGTGGTCGTCGACGGCGACGTCGTGCGCTACTGCGTCGACCTCGTCGACGCCACCCGACGGCACCAACACGTCCAGATCGGTGCATCACCGCGAGGCGCTCTGGCGTTGCTGCTGTGCTCGCGGGCCCATGCGGTCATCGGGGGCCGCGACTTCGTGACCCCCGAGGACGTGAAGGCGGTCGCGCTCTCCGTGCTGCCCCACCGCATCACGATCAAGCCCGAGCTGTGGTTGACGAAGGCGTCGGGAACGTCGGTGACCAACGACGTCCTCGCCTCCGTGCCCACTCCTCCCCCGGCCGGTTCCCTGACACCATGAGGACCGGCGACGGCTGGCGGCCGACTGCGGCGCACGCCCGAGCCGTGCTCGCCGCAATGGGTCTGTCGGTCGCGGCCGTGCTCGCCCGCCGACCCGATCTGTTGGTGCTCGCCACCCCGTTCGTCGTCGCTGCGGTCTGGGCCGTGCTCGTCCGCCCGAGCGCTCCCCCGACCATGCGCCAGTCGCTCGGCCACGGCGTGCTCCGCGAGGGCGAGTCGACCACCTGGCACATCGACCTCGACGATCCCGACGGCAGGATCGACGATGTCGGCGTCGTGCTCGAGGCGCCGACCTGGATGGACGTCGGCCCCAACGACGGCCAGGTGGTGGCGAGCCTGCACGACGACGCGCGGGAGCGGCTCGACATCTTCGTTCGTCCCTACCGATGGGGGTATCGCCGTGTCGGCCCGGCGATGGTCGTGGCCACGAGTGGTTGGGCGGCCTTCCGGTGGAAGTCGAAGAACGAGGCCGAGGCGACGACCCTGGTGGCCCTTCCCCACGCCTCGGAGTTCGACGCGTCCGCGCCGCCGGTGCACACGCCCGGGCTGGTCGGCGGGAACCGCTCACCACGACAGGGCAGCGGCAGCGAGTTCGCGAGCATCCGCCCCTTTCAACCCGGCGACCGGCTGCGCCGGATCCACTGGCCGCAGTCGCTGCGCACGGGGACGCTCCACGTGACCTCCACGTGGGCGGACCACGACCGGCACGTCGTGCTCCTCGTCGACGCCCTCGACGAGGTCGGCCGCAGCGACGGGATCGACGGCCGCGCGTCGAGTCTCGACATCGCCGTCCGCGCCGCGTCGGCCATCGCGGCCCACTACATCAGCACCGGTGACCGCGTCGCGCTCGTCGTGCTCGGCTCACGGTCCGTACGACGGCTCCCACCGGCGTCCGGTCACCGACATCTGCGACGCATCCTCGAGGTCCTCGCCAACATCGAGCCGGGCACACCGGCGCACGACAACGGACGCATGCCCGGCGGCCTCGGAGAGGGTGCGCTGGTCCTCATGCTGTCGCCCCTCGTCACCCCCACGGCGCTCCAGCGCGCCGTCACCGTCGCCAACAGGGGACTCGCCGTGCTCGTGATCGACTGCCTGCCCCCGGACATCGCCGAGCAGACACCTGACGATCCGTACACCGGCATCGCATGGCGGATCGAGGTCCTCAAGCGCGAGCGCGAGCTGCGCACCGTGCGCGAAGCGGGAATCGCCGTCGTGCCGTGGTCGGGCCCGCGAAGTCTCGACGTCGTGCTCCGCGACCTCCATCACCACGCGGGTACCCGCGTCCGGCGGCCTCGATGAACGAGTTGACGGTCGACGACTCGTGGCGGAAGCTCCCCCGCGTCCGCGGTGTCGGAATCCTGCTGCGGAGCGTGATCCTCGTGACCCCGTTGGCCGCGCTCGCCTGCACCCGAGCGGTGACGGAGCACCCGCTGCCCGTACTCGACATCGTGATCGTCCTCCTCGCGGTGGGCTGCGCAGTCGCCCCCGACGGACCCCTCGGCGTCCTGGTGATCATGCTGGTCGCCATCGAATGGGGCGCGAGCGTGCACGACCGCACCACGCTCTGGTCGGTGGCGGTGGCTGCCGCGCTCGCCCTGTTCCACGTCTGCCTCGCCGCTGCCACCGTCTCGCCGCCCGGCGCACGGTGGACCTCGGCGATGTGCCGCCGCTGGACGCGTCGGGCCGCGGTGGCGATGGGCTCGGGCGTGGCCACGTGGGCCGTCCTCGTCGCCATCGACGGGTACGAGATGCCCAGCAGCGCGATCCTCGTCGCTGCGTCGCTGCTCGTGCTGGCGCTCGGTGGCGTGTGGGTTCGCGACGGCCATCCGTGACATGTGCCATATAGTTAGTGTCGCTAACTAAGTGATGGCATACTGGTCAGCGTGTCCCACGCCTCCCCCACCTCGGCCCCGCTCGTCAGCGACGATGCCGTCACCGAGATGGCCGGACGTCTTCGGTTCTCGGTGGCACGGATGGCCCGACTGCTCCGCCAGCAGGACCAGAGCGGATTCGGGCCGACCCTCAACGCTGCGCTGAGCACGGTCGCCGAACACGGGCCCCTCACACTCGGTGAACTGGCGGCGCGTGAACAGGTCGCTCCGCCCACGATCACCAAGGTGGTCGAGAAGTTGGTGGCCAACGGCCTCGTCGCGCGAACCCCCGACGCGCACGACCGGCGCGTTGCTCGTGTGGCGGTCACGACCAAGGGCGAGCGTCAGCTGCAGACCTACCGAACTCGGCGTACCGCCTGGTTGGTCGGTCGGCTCCATGAGCTCGATCAGGACGAACTGGTGCGTCTGCTGGCCGCGGTCGACGTCCTCGAGACGATCATCGCCGTGCCCGAGGACCCCGAATGAAGAAGCGCTTCGACATCGCCTTCGAAGAGACGTTCCGCTCGATGAGCGTCCGCAACTTCCGGCTGTTCTTCGCAGGCCAACTCATCTCCCAGATCGGCAACTGGCTCACGCTCGTCGCCCAGACGCTGCTGATCCTGCACCTCACCAACAGTGGCGTCGCGGTGGGCTTCCTGGCCGCCTGCCAGTTCCTCCCGGTGCTGCTGTTCGGAGCGTGGGCGGGCCTCGTCGCCGACCGCAGCGACAAGCGACACCTGCTGATGATCGTGCAGTCGCTGGCGATGCTGCAGTCGTTCGGCCTCGCCGCGCTCGCGTTCATGGACCATCCGCCGGTGCCGGCCCTCTATCTCGTCGCCCTCGCCGGCGGCTTCGCCACCGCCTTCGACAACCCGGCACGACGGGCGTTCGTCGTCGAGATGGTGCCCGTCGATCACGTCCAGAACGCCGTGAGCCTGAACAGCGCCTTGATGACCGGCTCCCGCGTGGTCGGGCCTGCACTCGCCGGCCTGCTCATCACGACGGTGGGCTTCGGCTGGTGCTTCCTGCTCGACGGCGTCAGCTACCTCGCCGTCATCCTCGGCCTGTACATGATGCGCACCGAGGAGCTGCGGCCGAGCGTGCCCACACCTCGCTCGAAGGGGCAGATCCGCGAAGGGTTCCGCTACGCCCGGTCGATCCCGGAGCTGTGGGTGCCGCTCACCATGATGACCATCATCGGTGCGCTGGCGTTCAACTTCAACGTCGTGATGCCGCTGTTCGTGAAGCGTTCGCTGCACGGCACCGACACCACGTTCACGCTCATCTACTCCGTGGTCAGCATCGGCTCATTGGTCGGCGCGCTGTACACCGCGAGACGCAAGGAGACCTCGGTCCGACACGTCGTCATGGCGGCCGGAGCGTTCGGTGTCGCGCTGCTCGCGTTCGCACTCTCGCCAGGGCTCGCCGTGGCCTTCCCGCTGGCGATGTTGGTGGGGCTCAGCAGCATCATGTTCATGACGGCGTCCACGGCCATCGTGCAGGTGCGCTCCGATCCCGCGATGCGCGGCCGGGTGCTCGCACTGCAGGCGATCGTCTTCCTCGGCTCCACACCCATCGGCGGCCCGCTGCTCGGGTGGATCTGCGAGACCTTCGGCGCCCGGGCGGGCTTCCTCGTCGGCGGGCTCGCGTGTCTGGTGGCAGCGGCCTGGGGCCGGGTTGCCTCGCGGGAGTCCCGCGAACTGGCGATGGTGGGCTGACCCACCACCGGCCCTGCCGTCAGTGCAGGTGGGACTCGTGTCCGCGCAACGCCTTGCGCAACCCGTCCATGTCCGCCGAGTGGAAGACGACGCGATTGTTCGTGGCGACGTAGATCGTGTCGATGTTCACGCCTGCGTCGGCGATCTGGCGGGCCAGGTCGGCGAGCGAGGCGGGGTTGTCGTCGATCTCGACGACCACGACTTCTCGCTCCTCGGTGTGGACGTCGGCGTGGGTGAGGGCCAGCGTGTGACGCACGGGCTCGGCGTGCTTCACCAGCACGTGCAACTGCGTTCGGTCCCCAGGGCCCGTGAACGTCGCCGCCGAGAGGTTGACCCCGGCGTCGCTGACTGCGGCAGCGATCTTCGCGAGCTCACCTGGCTTGTTGTCCACTGCGATGACGATGTCAACCGCCATATGTCGAACCTCCGTTGTCGTGGTCCGCGAAGTCTGCCACTCCCAGCAGACGACCAGAACAGCCATGTGCACGCGTGCACGAGGCCTAAGGTCGCCGCATGACCGGTACGTCCCCCATCTTCCAGTTCGCCGACCGAATCGTGGCCGAGCAGGCCATCCTCGACCCATGCCTCGCGACCGGTCGAGGCATCCCCGGCCATGATCACCTCCTCACCGACTACTCCCCCGCCGGCTTCCAGGAGCGGGCGGATCACCTCCGCAGGGCGCTCACCGATCTGGCCGATCTCGAGGTGACCGGCGACGACGACCGCCTGGCGAAGGCGTTCATCACCGAGCGGTTCGAGACGTCGCTGCTCGCGTTCGACACCGGAGACTGGCAGCGCACACTCCGTGCCATCGCCGCGCCCCCGAGTGGGCTGCGCAGCACGTTCGACCTCATGCCCCGCAACAGCACCGAGGCGTGGGAGAACATCGCCGCTCGCCTCGACGCCATTCCGGAGGCTCTCGACCGACTGCGCAGCACGTACGACCTCGGCCGCGCCGAAGGACGTGTCGCTGCCCGCCGCCAGGTGGAGGCCACCGCCGAGCAGTGCGGCACCTGGGCGACGGACCGTTGGTTCGACTCCCTGGCCGACGAGGCGGCGGCCAACGCATCACTGCCCCCGACGCTCATGGCGCACGTGCGAGACGGCGCGGCGCTCGCCAACGACGCCTACGGCGCGTTCGCCACCTACCTGCGCGAGGTCTATCTCCCCGACGCGGCGGAGGCCGACGGCTGCGGACCCGAGCGCTACCGGGTGGGCGTTCGCCAGATGCTGGGCGCGGACCTCGACCCGGAGGAGATGTACGAATGGGCGTGGGGCGACTTCCATCACCTCCGCGCCGAGATCGCCACGACCTGTGAGCGCATCGCCCCGGGAGCGAGCTTCGCCGAGGTGATCCACCTGCTCGACACGGATCCGGAGCGGGCGGTGCACGGCGTCGACGCCTACCAGGCGTGGCTGCAGGAGCTGACGGACGAGGCCATCGCCCGCAGCCACGAGCACTTCGAGATCCCGCCGGAGATCGACCGGTGCGAAGCGCTGATCCCGCCCGCGGGGTCATCGGCGGCCGCGTACTACACGGACCCGTCCGAGGACTTCACCCGACCGGGGCGGACCTGGTATCCCACGCTCGGGCGCACGATGTTCCCGAAGTGGGGCGACGTCACCACCTGCTACCACGAGTCCGTTCCCGGGCACCACCTCCAGTTGGGGTACGCGAAGGTGCAGGCGTCGTCGCTCACCCGCATCCAGCGCAACTCGTTCATCAGCGGTCACGGGGAGGGCTGGGCCCTGTACGCCGAGCGCCTCTGCGACGAGTTCGGGTGGTTCGAGAACCCGGATCACCGCCTCGGCTTCCTCGGTGGCCAGATCCTGCGCACCGTGCGGGTCATCATCGACATCGGGATGCACCTGGGCATGAGGATCCCCGAGGGAACCACCCTCAACGACGGGACCCCCTTCCACGGCGGTGAGGTGTGGGACGCCGACCTCGCGTTCGAGTTCGCGGTGAAGGAGACCGGGAACACCGAGACGTTCATGCGGAGCGAGATCAACCGCTACCTCGGCTGGCCGGCACAGGCGATCAGCTACAAGATCGGCGAGCGGGAGTGGCTCCGGGCACGCGAGGACGCCATGACTCGCGAGGGCGCTGCGTTCGACCTGCGCGCCTGGCACACCCGGGCCTTGAAGCTGGGCGCGATCGGCCTCGATCAGCTCCGCATCGAACTCGCCCGCTGATCAGGCGAGCGGCGCGGCCGGAGCGAAGGCGGCGGCGGCGAAGCGGCGGCCGATCAGCGCGTACCCCTCGGGAGACGGGTGCAGGCGATCGTGGAGCAGGTGCGCGTCGTGCTCACCGAACAGGGTCAGCCCGTCGAGGTAGTGCAGGTTCGCGTCGCCGGCCTCCTGGCGGGCGGCGACGATCTCGGCGATCATCGTCCGGATCCGGCGCAGGGTCAGGCCGAGTGGACGGGCCTCGGGACGGGCCTCCACGACCTCGAACCCGCCACCCTCGACGGGGATCGTCGGGCCCACGTGATCCTCGACCATCGGGCAGAAGATCGGCGAGACCACCAACAGCGGTGTCGTCGGGTGCCCGTCGCGGATGTGGTCGAGCAGGCCGTGCACCGCGGGGGTGAAGGTCCGCTCGGTCATCGACGCCGCATTGACGAGGTTGATCCCGAGCTTGGCGCTGATCACATCGGCCGGGGCGTCACGGATCACCCGTCCCATGAACGGGTCGAGTTGGCACTGCCCGCCGAAGCCGAAGTTGGTGAGCTCCAGCCCTTCCGAGCGGGCCACCATCGCCGGCCACGCATCGAACGGGCGATCGACGTCGACGCAGTGGCTGATCGACGAGCCGTAGTGCGTCCAACGTCGGCGTGTGATCGGCGTCGGGGTGGCCGTCGACTCCGCCCCCACCCGCACGGCGTGCACTTCGATCGAGGAGTTCGTCGGGAACCAGATCTCGATGTCCTTGGTCGCCGTCCCGAGATCGTCCCACCGCACCGTGACGGCCTCACCGACCTCGAACGAGACACCGTCGGGGCCCTTGGAGCGGTCGACGTGCACGACCGTGCCACCGAGGACCGATCGATCGGGCAGCATCTCGCCGTCGACCACCATCTGGAACACCGGCCAACGGACGGGCTCACCGACGGTGTGGATCGTGCGCGGGTGCGTCGTGAGCTCGACCACGGGCGAATCGGTGGAGAACGCCAGACGCACACCCGCCGTGAGCGTCACCATCGTGTTCATGAAGATGTCGGGCAGTTGTGCTCGGGTCCACTCGGGCAATCGGCGGGGCAGCACCCCGTGCGGCGTACGATCGAGTTCGAACGCGCCGCGCACGTCGACGGGGCCATCAGTCAAGGGAAGGTCACGGAGCAACATGCGCCCGAACGTACTCTTCATCACCCTCGACCAGTTCCGAGGCGATTCGCTGTCCTGCGCGGGCCACCCACTCGTGCGCACTCCGAATCTCGATGCACTCGCTGCGGAGGGTGTCCGGTTCGCACGCCACTACGCCCAGGCGGCCCCGTGCGCCCCCGGCCGCGCTGCGCTCTACACCGGCACGTACCAGATGAACAACCGCGTGGTCGCCAACGGCACACCGCTGGATCACCGCTTCGACAACGTCGCTCGCGCCGGCATCCGCGCCGGCTATCACCCGGTGATGTTCGGCTACACCGACCAGGGCGCCGATCCGCGGACGATCGACGACCCGGCCGACCCCCGCCTGTCGAACTGGGAAGGCGTGCTCCCCGGCTTCGAGGAGTTGCTCTGCCTCGACGAGCGACATGCGCCGTGGCTCGAGTGGCTGCGCTCGCTCGGCTACGACGCGACCGATCCCGACCTCATGCTGGAGACCGAGCACGAGCGGCCCGCCGAGCACTCGGTCACCACGTTCCTCACCGATCAGTTCCTCGACTGGCTCGGAGCGCAGGACGGGCCGTGGTTCGCCCACACGTCCTACATCCGCCCCCATCCGCCCTACGACGCCGCGGGCACCTACGCGACGATGTACGACCCCGCTGACTGCCCCCTGCCGCTCCCTGTTCCCGAGGATCGGCATCCGATGCACGACGTGTTCCTGGCACATCCCAGCGTCGCCGCGCCGTCCGACGCAGAGGGGGTGGCGCACCTGCGCTCGCAGTACTACGGGATGATCAGCGAGGTCGACCACCACCTCGGTCGCATCTGGCAGGCGCTGCGAGAGCGAGGCGAGTGGGAGAACACGGTCGTCATCATCACCGCCGACCACGGCGAGCAGCTCTGCGACCAGGGCCTCGTCCAGAAGCTGGGGTTCTTCGAGTCGAGTTACCACATCATCGGCCTCGTCCGCGACCCGCGCCACCCGCAGGGCTTCGGTACGGTCGTCACGGACTTCACCGAGAACGTCGACATCATGCCGACCCTGTGCGACGCCATCGGCGAGCCTGTTCCGCTGCAGTGCGACGGGCTGCCGCTCACGCCGTTCCTTCGCGGTGAACGGCCGTCGACCTGGCGCACCGAGGCTCATTACGAGTGGGACTGGCGCGACGTCTACATCGCCCAGGGAGCGCACGAGTGGCCGTGGGATCGGCGCCTCGAGCGGCAGAACCTGGCGACGCTGCGCACGGACCGGTATGCGTACGTGCAGTTCGGCGACGGCGATTGGCTGTGCTTCGATCTCGACGCCGACCCCACCTGGCAGACGAAGGTGACCGATCCGGCGATCGTCCTGCCGCTGGCGCAGAGGATGCTGACATGGCGACAGCAGCACCTCGACCGGCAACTCACAGGGATGCTCCTGCGCAACGGTGGCGTCGGACGGTTGCCCGATCCACTCCCCGCCTAGCGCACGAACCCCGCCATGACGTTGATCGTCAGGCCGACGATGACCGCGCCGAACACGTAGGACAGCAGCGCATGGCGCGTCGCGGTGCGACGAATCCGGCGAGCGGACAGGTCGGTGTCGCTGACCGCGAACGCCATCCCGATCGTGAACGACAGGTAGGCGAAGTCGTGGTAGTCGGGCGGTTCCTCCGTGTGGAAGTCCACGCCACCGACGGGATCTCCGTAGTACAGGCGCGCGTACCGAAGCGTGTACATGGTGTGGACGACGCACCACGACAACGCCACCGTGAGCACCGAGAACACCGTCAACAGTGTCTCCATCGGCTGCGCGACGTGGCGAGCCTTGGCGAGACCCAACGCCATCCCGACGAGGCTGATGACGCTGGCCGTGACCATCACCATGACCGCTGCGGCGTGGCTGCTGTCCTCACTCGTCGAGCGTGACCTGGTCTCGATGGGATCCAGTGGCCAGATCTCCGACCAGATCCACGCGAGCAGCACCGCCGCGACCACGTCCCAGCCCGCCAGCGCGGCGAACTGCCACGGCGCGACGAAGGCGACCGCGCCGCCGGCGACGAGACCGGCGACCGCGCAGAGGTTGACGCGGGTTCGAGCAGACACCTGGCTGCGATGCGACGGGCTCATGTCACCGGATTCTCTCGTAGACGAGGTCCGTCGGAGTGCGACCCTCGGCCAGCCCTCGGCGCTCGAACCGGGTGACGGGTCGCCAGTCGGGTCGGGCAACGATGCCGCCGAGCAGGCGGGGCTCGTGCGAGACGACCTCGCCGGAGTGTCGGGCGTACTCGGCGATGTCGGTGGCGACGTGCAGCGTGCCACCGACCATCAGCCGGTCGGTGAGTGCGCGCACCACATCGTCGCGGACGATGCGCCGGTGTCGCTGCTTGTTCTTGAGCCAGGGATCCGGGAACCAGATCCGGATACCCACCAGAGACTCGGGGGCGAGTCGGGGCAGGAAGTCGAGCACGTCGTCCTCGACGATGCGCACGTGCTGCCATCCGTTCGCCTCGATCGCGTCGACGACCTTGGCGACGCCGGGCGTGTGCACTTCGGCACCGATGATGCACTCCCCGGGTCGGGACGACGCCATGTCGATCAGACCTTCACCGCCCCCGAATCCGATGTCCAACACGACGGAGGCACCCGGGCCGAAGACCGCCTCGAGGTCCAACACCGGCCCGTCGGCCGCCAGCCGCCACCTCGGCGCTGCATCCAGGAATGCCGCAGCGCGCGCCGGACTGAGCCGCCGCCGGCGGGGCTGGAAACTGCGCGGAACGGGGTGGGGTGAATCCACGGGGGAATTCCTATCCGACCAGGGTGGCCCTGGGAGAAACAAGAACACTCGGCGGAACGGTCGTACCGCTATTGTCGCCGCAGCATGGACCAGCAGCGTCTTCCGGTGGTGGCTTCCTCGATGGCGGTCGGCGCGGGCATCGTGTGGAGCTTCGGCGCGATCGCGAGCAGGAAGGCCGACCGCAGCGACGCGTTCCAGTACATGATCTGGCGCTCGATCGGGATCATCGTCGTCATCGAGATCGTCGCGGCGATCCAAGGCCGCCCCGGACCCACGTTCCGGGCGTGGCGCAGCGGCCGCGTGATGATGTACGCCAACTTCGGGCTGTTCCTCGCGTCCATCGCGTTCGTCTACGCGGTGAAGACCACCACCCCTGCCAACGCAGCGTTCCTCGGTTCGCTGACCCCACTCGTGGCGGTGCTGTTCTCGCGCGTCCTCGGGGAACGGCTGTCGCGATCGACGATCGTCGCTCTGTGCGTCGGCATGGTCGGCCTCGTCATCACCGTCGTCAGCGACCTCGAGGCCGGTGACATGCTGGGCAACGTCTCCGCCATGCTCGCCTCCGTGGGCTTCGCCGTCTACACGGTCTGCCTGCGCACGGACACCGAGCGCGACTGGTCCCCCGTGCTCCCCGGCTACGGATTGCTGATGATCTTCGTCTGCGGGGCCGTCACCATCGCACACGGCAAGACGCTCGTCCCGCCCGCCCCGAACATCGCCCTCGCCCTGCTGCACGGCGCCGTCTTCATCGTGGTCGGCACGGCGATGTTCAACGCCGCGTCGAAACATCTGCCCGCCGTCCCGATGACCGTGTTCGCCCAGACGGAGATGGTGTTCGTGCCGATCTGGGGCTTCATCGTGCTGGGCCTGCACCCCAAACCGCTCACGATCGTCGGCGGAGCGATCATCTTCTTCGCCGTGGTCGGCAAGGCCCTGTTCGACGCATCGAGAGGCGAGCCCACCGAGTTCACGACCGCCCCCGACCTGCCACTGCTCTGACCCCTGGAACGTGCCAATCTGGGCGCATGACGCGTGAATGTTGGCTGGTGAGCAACGGCATCGTGCTCGCCGGCGCGGAACGGGCCGAGACACGCAGCGAGCGGGGCAAGGGCCTCCTCGGTCGTCACGGTGCAGAAGGAGCGATGGTCCTCCCCCGGACGCGGTGGGTGCACACGCTCGGCATGAAGTTCGCGATCGACGTCGCTCACCTCGACGCCAACGGGGTGGTGCTCCGGATCCACCACATGCCTCCCCATCGCATCGGGCCGATCGTGTGGAAGGCCCGTTCGGTCGTCGAGGGCGAGGCCGGATCGTTCGAGCGATGGGGCCTGCACGTCGGCGACGTCGTCGAGGTGCGCGAGTGACAGGTCGGCTCGTGCTCGTCAGCACACCGATCGGCAACCTCGGCGACCTCACCCCGCGTGCCGTGGAGGAGCTCCGTCGATGCGCGCTGATCTGCTGCGAGGACACCCGCCACAGCGGCAAGCTGCTCTCGTACGCCGGTGTCAGCGGCATCCGACTGGCGATCGCAAACGAGCACACCGAGGCCGCCCGTACCGACGAAGTACTGGGTCTCCTCGCCACCGGCGCCGACGTCGCCGTCGTCACCGACGCCGGAACTCCCGGCATCAGCGACCCCGGGATGCGTCTCGTGCGCGCCGCCATCGACGCGGGACACGTGGTGTCGGCGGTGCCCGGCCCGGCCGCGCTGGTGATGGCCCTCGTCGTCAGCGGATTCGACACCACCCGCTTCGTGTTCGAGGGCTTCCTCCCCCGCAGCGGGCGAGAACGCACGGACCGCTTGGCGGAGATCGCATCCGAACGCCGGACCACGGTGCTCTACGAGGCGCCCCACCGAGTCGTCCGTACGGTCCGCGATCTCGGTGCCGCGTGCGGGCCGCAGCGCGAGATCGCCCTCGCCCGGGAGCTGACCAAGCTCCACGAAGAGGTGTGGCGAGGCACGCTCGAGCGGGCCGCCGCTCATGTCGACGAGGTGGCACCACGCGGCGAGTACGTGATCGTCGTCGAGGGCGCGGCGGCACCTGTCGATGCGACGGACGAGGCGATCCTCGACGCGTTACACATGGCACTGTCCGCCGGTGCCGATCGGCGGACGGCGATCGCTACGGTGATGGCAGCGACCGGCGCGCCGAAGCGCCGGGTGTACGACCTCGCACTGACGATCCCACGATGACCGAACTCCCGATCTACTCCACCGGTCCGAGCGCCGCGTTCTTCGACCTCGACCGCACGCTCATCAGCGGCTCCAGCGCGTTCGTCCTCGGCGTGGCAGCGTGGCGGGGCAAGCTCGTGCCCACTCGGCAGTTCGTCCGCGACGCGGCCAGCGCGCTCAGCTTCCTGATGTCGGGTGCCGACGACGACACGTCGCACGGCGTGCGCGATCGAATCCTCGGCGCGGTGAAGGGCGTCCATGTCGACGACCTCGTCGCCCTCAACGCGGAGATCGTTCCGAAACTGATGGACCGTGTCCGTCCCGAATCGCAACGCCTGATCGAGCAACACCGCCAGGCGCACCGCGCCACCTACATCGTGTCGGCCTCCCCGATCGAGCTCGTCGAACCGTTGGCGAAGGCACTGGGCATGACAGCGGGAATCGGCACCCGCAGCGAGATCGCCGAAGGCGTGTACACCGGCGAGCTGGCGGGGCCGTTCTGCTACGCCGAGGGCAAGGTGGAAGCCATGCAGGAACTCGCCCGCTGGGAGGGGTTCGACCTCGACCAGTGCTGGGCCTACAGCGACTCGGCCAGCGACCTGCCCATGCTGCGGGCGGTGGGGCACCCCGTCGCGGTCAACCCCGATGCCAAGTTGGAGCGTGTCGCCGGCCAGAACGGCTGGCCCATCGTCGAGTTCCGCAAGCGCAGCAAAGCGGTCATCCGCCGCACCACCCAGACCGTCGGCGCCGCCGGACTGGCCATGGGTGGATTCGCCGGCGGCGTGCGCTGGGCTCGCAACCGCTGACCCGCCGCCGCGTCAGGTCAGCGGCGTCAGCCCCAGTTGCCGCGATTGCGCCACCAGTCGGCCGGCCGAGTCCCACACCTCGCCATCCTCGTTGAGGAAGCCGCCCTGCACGAACTGAGAGCGGAACACGCAACGAACCGGTCCAGGCGCCGGGATGCCTCGCACGTGGACCGTGTACTCGACCGTCGGCACCCAGCCCGGAGGCATGTCGAGGTGGAACACCGCCGGCGGGAACGCGTCGCACACCATCAGCAGCGCGAGCGTGTCCAGCGGGCGTCCGTCCTTGAACGCGAACCATCCCGCCATCTCGGCGACACCGCTGCGGTCGTCGTTCACCCACCCGGCATGGTCGGGATGGAGCCGCACCGCGAGCCGCTCCATCATCCCCACCATCACCGAGCCCTGCTGCGGGCTGCGCGGCGAGCACTCCTCGAACGGTGGTAGCTCGGGCGGGCCGACGGCGAGGTGCTCGTAGGCAGACGACGGCGACGACAGGTCGCCGAACGCGCCCACGAGCTGCAGGAGGGGGACGCCGTCCCGGTGCATCTGCCCGGCCACGGTGGCGAATCGGCGACCGGACTTCACGACGTTGCCCTCGATCCGAACCGGTCCTGGCTTGCCCGGCGCGAGGTAGTGGGCGGTGACACTGATCGGATCGGGGCGACCGGACAGTTGCCGCAGACCCCTCGCGGCCAGCGCCATCAGGTACCCGCCATTGGCGTTGCCGTTGATGTCCCAGCCGTCGTGGATCACCGTCGAACCATCGGCGGCGACGTCCGTTGCGTCATCGAACTCACTCATGACTCATCATCATTGCCGCCCGCGCCGCTACTGTGCGCAGTCGAAGGACGGGTGATGGGGGTGCATGGATGCTGAGGGCCGCATTGCGGGACCTGCAGTGGCGGAGAAAGCGATTCATCATCACCATCGTCGGCACGGCACTCGTGTTCGCGATGAGCTTGCTGATGAGCGGTCTCAGCAACTCGTTCAGCGTCGAGATCGACCGGACCCTCGACACGCAGGGCGCGGACTGGTGGATCACCCGTGACGACGCGGCCGGAGCGTTCAGCCCCGGCAGCTTCCTCACCGCGGGCGACGTCGCCGCGGTGACGACCGACTTCGCCGCGGCTGCGCCGATGCTCTACGGCTCGGCGACGGCGGAATCCGCCCCCGGTCGCGACGGCAACGAGCTGCTCAACGTGACCATCTTCGGTGTCGTCCCCGACGAAGTGGGCGCTCCGACCTCCGTCGTCGACGGCACCACGACGATCCGCGACGGCGAGGTGATCGTGCCGCGCGCGCTCGGCAACTCGGTGGGCGACACCATCCGGATCGCCGGCCACGACCTGAAGGTGACGGGCGTCGTCGACAAGGCCTCGCTGCTCGCCGGCACACCCACCGTCACCGTCACCCTCGCCGACGCCCAGCGG
Organism: uncultured Acidimicrobiaceae bacterium; assembly: GCA_963720695.1. Classification (GTDB taxonomy): domain Bacteria; phylum Actinomycetota; class Acidimicrobiia; order Acidimicrobiales; family Ilumatobacteraceae; genus UBA668. Next base: position 662,137 of record CAVRGG010000007.1, on the reverse strand, counting down.
ATGCTGCTCGGTGGCCAACCGCTCGCGTCGATGGTCGTCGCCCGTGGCACGACGACGGTGCCCGACGGGTTCCGTGCCTTCACCCGGGCCGAGGCCAGGAGCGATCTGATGCGGCCCATGGAGAACCCCGCCAAGTCGATCGACTTCGTGAAGTTCCTCCTCTGGATCGTCGCAGGGTTGATCATCGCCTCCGTCGTCTACCTCACGGTGCTCGAGCGAACACGAGACATCGCCGTCTTCAAGGCCACGGGGGTCGGCACCGCCGCCATCGGCGCCGGAATCTGTCTGCAGGCCGTGATCCTCGCCGTCGTCGCGTCCCTCCTCGGGATCGTCCTGGCGAAGCTCCTCTCGCCGGTGTTCCCGATGGACGTCGAGATCTCCGTCCGGTCGATGGTCGAGCTGCCCCTCCTCGCCATCGTCGTCGGCGTCGCTGCGGGCCTCGTCGGCGTCCGTCGCACGACCAAGGTCGCTCCTGCCACCGCGTTCGGAGGTCCGTGACATGAGCGAACCCGTCGACGTCGAGATCGACGACCTCGTGGTCGAGTACCACCGAGGCGGCTATCCCATCCGGCCCCTGGACGGCTTCTCCATGCGGGTCGAGCCGGGCACCCTTGCGCTCCTGCTCGGCCCGTCGGGATGCGGCAAGACGACGCTGCTGTCCTGTCTCGCCGGCATCCAGCGGCCGACATCCGGTCGTATCGGCGTCAACGGGCTGAGCGTCACCGAGTTGAACTCTGCCGAGCTCACCTCCTATCGGCGCAATCAGGTCGGTGTGGTGTTCCAGGCGTTCAACCTCGTCCCCAGCCTCACGGCGCTCGAGAACGTGATGATCCCGCTGCGCGCCGCCGGTTGGGCGCGCGGTGACGCCGAGCAGCGAGCCACCGATCTGCTGGGCGACGTCGGGCTGCGAGAGCGAGGCGCTCACCGACCGGGTTCGCTGAGCGGCGGACAGATGCAGCGCGTCGCCATCGCCCGGGCGCTCGCCCTGGATCCGCCGCTGATCGTGGCCGACGAGCCGACCGCCAACCTCGACCACGTGCAGGTCGAGACCGTGCTGCGCATCCTTCGCGGCCTCACCACACGAGGGCGAACGGTCGTGGTGAGCACGCACGACCAACGTCTCCTGCCGCTCGCCGACCAGGTCGTGGAGATGGCCCCCGAGCACAGCTCCGATCTCACCCCGGCGGTCGTGGTCGTGTGCTCACCCGGCGAGGAGCTCTTCGCCGAAGGGTCAGAGGGGAACCGGCTCTACCGCATCGAGTCGGGTTCGGTCGAGCTCACCAGGGGTGGCGATCACCTGCACACCGCCCGAGCGGGAGAGGTGTTCGGCGAGATGGCGCCGTTGTTCAGCCTGCCTCGCTCTGCCCGTGCCGTGGCGACCGAGCCCACCACGCTGACCGGATACACCGTCGACGGGTTCACCGCGGAGTTCGGCGGCGAAGAGCTTCGGCGACTGGTCAGCCGGTTCGAGGAACAGTGAGCGTCAGAGCTCCTGCCACTCCCCCGCGGCCCACTGCTCGCGCAGCTTGAACTTCTGGATCTTGCCGGAACCGGTGAGCGGCCACGCGTCGACCACGAACCACTGCTTGGGTGTCTTGTGCGGCGCCAGCTGTGCACGCACGTAGGCGAACAACTCCGCCTTGTCGATCGTGCAGCCAGGCGCGGGGCGGACGAACGCGGCCACGGTCTCGCCCCACTTGTCGTCCGGGAGCCCGACCACCGCGACCTCACCGACGGACGGGTGGGAGAACAGCAGATCCTCCAACTCGCGGGGGTAGATGTTCTCGCCGCCGCGGATGATCATGTCCTTGAGGCGACCCTCGACGGTGCAGTACCCGCGCTCGTCCATCGCGCACAGATCACCCGTGTGGAGCCAGCCGTCCGCGTCGATCGTGCGAGCGGTGGCCTCGGGGTTCTCGAAGTACTCGTGCATCACGTGGTAGCCGCGGGTGCAGTACTCACCGACGACACCGATCGGCACGGTCTCACCGGTGTCGGGATCGACGATCTTCACCTCCACCGCCGGCATCGGGCCGCCGATCGTGCCCGCCTTGTCCTCGATGCTGTCGTCCCGCCGGGTCATCTGCGCGATCGGTGAGCACTCGGTCTGGCCGAACACGATCGTGAACGGTGCGCCGAGCTGTTCCTCGAGGCGACGCACCATCGGCGCGGGCACGAGCGAGCCGCCCGAGCAGATTCCCCTCACGTTCGACAGATCGGCGGCGGCGAAGTCGGGATGCTCCATCATCGCGACGAGCATCGTCGGCACGCCCATCATCGCCGAGCCCTTGTACGTGGTGAACAGCTCCAGCGCCAGACCCGGGTCGAACGATTCGACGAGGACCAGGGTGCTCGCCGTGGACACCGCCCCCAGCGCCGTGAGCACGCATCCGCCGGTGTGGAACAAGGGCATGACACCGATCCACACACCACCGTCGCCGAGACCCATGCGGTCCGACATGTGGGCGCCGTTGTTGACCAGACCTCGGTGGTGCAGCAGCGCCCCCTTCGGGAAGCCGGTGGTGCCCGACGTGTACTGGATCATCACCGCGTCGGAGGGATGAGGCTCCACCATCTCGCCGTCGAAGGCAGCACCGGACGCGACGAACTCGTCCCACTGGTCGAACCGGATGATCTCGCGGAGTTCAGGACACTTCGGCTGGATCTCCTCGACGGTGGCCAGCATCGGATTGCCACGGAACTCGGTCGCCGTGATGACACCCGCCGCACGTGACTGGGTGAGGACGTACTGCGCCTCGGTCGCCCGGAACGCAGGGTTGACGGTGACGAGCACGACCCCCGCGATCGCACAGGCGAACTCGAGGATGATCCATTCCGGATAGTTCGGCGCCCAGACGGCCACCCGCTCGCCCGGCTCGAACCGCACGCGGAGCGCCGCCGCGGCCCGGGTCGCCTCGTCGAGGAGCTCGGCATACGTCCACTGGCGCCGCTGCGCCGGATCGGCCACGCCGGCGACGAGTGCGACACGATCGCCGTTGCGCTCGGCGGCCTCACGCAAGAGCCCTCCGATGGTGATCTCCCGGACCTCCGGCGAATCCGGCCCCTTCGCATACGACTCGGTCAGCGTCATCGCGCCAGCGTAGGCGACCGAATCCGATCGCCCGAGCGGCCGGTCCGCTGTATCCTGCCCACATGACGTTCCAGGCCTCCACTCGTCGAATGCGCACCGGCTCGTAGTCCAGCCGTTGTTCGCCATTCCCCGAAAGGACCTGCAATGACCCGTTACTTCCTCACGACGCCCATCTACTACGTCACCGCCAAGCCGCATCTCGGCCACGCCTACACGACGATCATCGGCGACGCGCTCGCCCGCTGGCATCGCCTCCTCGGCGAGGACGTCCACTTCCTCACCGGCACCGACGAGCACGGCCAGAAGGTGCAGGAGTACGCCGATGCCGCCGGCAAGCGCCCCCAGGAGTTCGTCGACGAGATCGCCCCGCTGTACGAGCAGGCATGGCAACGCCTGAACATCAGCAACGACGACTTCATCCGCACCACCGAGGAGCGGCACAAGCTCGGGGTCGCCGAGTTGCTCCAGCGGTGCTACGACGCCGGCGACATCGAGCTCGACGTCTACGCCGGCAAGTACTGCGTCGCCTGCGAGGAGTACTACACCGACGACGAGCTCGACCCCGGTGATCTGTGCCGGATCCACAAGCGGCCCGTCGAGTACTACGAGGAGGAGAACTACTTCTTCCGCCTCAGCCGGTTCCAGCAGCGACTCCTCGACTGGTACGAAGCCCATCCCGATGCGATCGTGCCGGACTTCCGCGGCAACGAGGCGCTCGGCCTCATCCGCGGCGGGCTGCGCGACTTCTCCGTCAGCCGGACCAGCCTCAAGTGGGGGATCCCCCTGCCGTGGGACAGCAAGCACGTCGCCTACGTCTGGTTCGACGCCCTCGCCAACTACATCACCGCGATCGGGTTCGGCACGGACGAGGAGCGGTTCGAATCGTGGTGGCCCGGCCGACACCTGATCGGCAAGGACATCATCCGCCACCACTGCGTCTACTGGCCGGCGATGCTGATGAGCGCCGGCATCGAGCCGCCCGCCGGCTACGCCGTCGGTGGATGGCTGCTCGTCGGTGGCGAGAAGATGAGCAAGACCAGCGGCAACGTGGTGAACCCGTTGGAGCTCGTCGACGAGATCGGTGTCGACGGCTTCCGCTACTACGTGCTCGCCGAGACGCCGTACGGCCAGGACGGCGACTTCACCTACGAAGGTCTCGTCGCCAAGTACAACAGCGACCTCGCCAACAACCTCGGCAATCTGCTCGCCCGCGTCGCCACCGTGGTCGGAAAGAAGTGCGACGGCGTGGGACCCGCCCCATCCCCCGACTCGCCGCTGGCGCCGCTCGCCGCGGCCGCCTTCGCGACCACGGCAGCTGCGTGGGCCGAGGTGCAGCCGAGTCGAGCCCTCGACGCCACGTGGAGCCTGATCCGCGCCACCAATGCGTACCTCGAGGCGAACGAGCCGTGGAAGGCCGAACCCGGCCTCGCGGTCGATGCCGTCATGGGGGATGCGCTCGAAGCGCTGCGCATCGTGGCGCTCCTCGCGTCGCCGGCGGTTCCCACGGCCAGCCAGGCGATCTGGGAGCGCATCGGTCTGCCCGGCCTGGTCACGGATCAGCGACTCCCCGACGCTGCCACCTGGGGCGGCTATCCGGGCGGTCTGCCGGTGGTCAAGGGCGAGAGCCTGTTCCCCCGTCAGGCGTAGCCTGCGCATCGTGCAGGACACACCTCCCGGCGGCTACGTCGACACCCACTGCCATCTCTACGACACCCGCGGGGTCCCCGTCGACGACGTCATCGACGCCGCCCGAGCAGCCGGCGTGACGACGATGATCAACGTCGGTTGTGATGCGGCCACCACCGTGGCGGCGATCGAGATCGCCGCCACGCACGAGGGCATCCACGCCACCGCGGGGCTGCACCCTCACGAAGCCGTCCACGGGGTGGAGTCGATCCTCCACCTGATCGACGATCCGAACGTGATCGCGATCGGCGAGTGCGGGCTCGACTACTTCTACGAGCACTCCCCTCGCGACATCCAACGCACTGCCTTCGCAGCCCAGATCCAGCTCGCGCACGAGCGTGGCCTGCCCCTGGTGATCCACACCCGTGACGCCTGGAGCGACACGTTCGACGTCCTGCGCGCCGAGGGCGTCCCCGAGCGGACCATCTTCCACTGCTTCACCGGTGGACCCGACGAAGCCGACGAGTGCCTCCGGCTGGGGGCGTTCCTGAGCTTCAGCGGCATCGTGACCTTCCCGGCGGCGACCGATCTGAAGAAGGCCGCACAGCGCTGCCCACTCGACCGGATGCTCGCCGAGACCGACAGCCCGTACCTGGCGCCGGTGCCCCGACGCGGCCGCACGAACGAACCGGCGTACGTCACCCACGTCGTCCAACACCTCGCCGACCTCCGTGATCTGCCCACGGAGCGTGTTCGGGACGCCACCGCCACGAACGCCTGCCTTGCGTTCCCGGCGCTGCATCCGTAGCCTTTTCCCGCGGACGGTCGGCTGGTGCCGATGCGTGCGCACCCACGCCCATGAACGCAACCGATCGCCGCCGCGTTGTCGTCGCCTCCGTCTTCACGTTGGTGGCGCTGCCCGCACTGTGGGCGCTGAACCGCGACTCGGCATCGACGAGCGTGTCGCCCGCGGTCGGCGCGGCGGGCATCGACGTCGGCGACGCCAAGGTCGAGACGGCTCCCAGCACGACCGCCTACGTGCCGGAGCCGCCGCTGTTCGTGGGCGGCGACGACGCCCCCGTTCCTCCCGCCGCGATCAACGTCGCCGTGCCACCTGCGCCCGGCGCCACCGAGGCGCTCGCCCACGCCACGTTCCGTCGCTACGGCACGAACGCCCGTCAGTGCACCACGCTGCTCGCGCCCGACGGCGCTGCCCTCACCGTCGTCAACCTCGACAACGGGCAGAAGACCACCTGCACCAACACACTCGGCATGCCGATGCCGTCGGGAGCCGACCTCGTGCTCGACACCTCGGTGTTCTCGGAGATCGGCGACCTCGCCGACGCTCCGGTGCCGGTGCGTGTGAGCTGGTGACGGTGCACAACCGCGGCGACATCAACGAACTCCTGGCACGCAACGGGCTCGCCCCCCGCCGCGATCTCGGCCAGAACTTCGTGGCCGACGCCAACACGGTGCGGCGCATCGCTCGCCTCGCCGAGGTCGGCCCCGACGACCGTGTGATCGAGATCGGTGCCGGACTGGGATCGCTCACCTTGGCGCTCGCCGAGACCGGTGCGCGTGTCATCGCCGTCGAGGTCGACCGCGGCGTCGTGCCGCTGCTGCGCGAGATCACCGCCGACCACGCGAACGTCACCGTCGTCGAGGCCGACGCGATGCACCTCGACTGGGGTGAACTGCTCGGCGACGAGAGCGGGTGGGTGCTCGTCGCCAACCTTCCCTACAACGTCGCCACCCCCCTCGTGTGCGACCTGCTCGACGACGTGCCCCAGATCGAGCGGATGCTCGTGATGGTCCAGCGCGAGGCCGCCGAGCGCTTCTGCGCTGCTGCACGCACCGAGCACTACGGCGCCGTGAGTGTCAAGATCGCGTATTGGGCGACGGCCCGGATCGCAGGCCTCGTGCCGGCGAGCGTGTTCGTACCGCGACCCAACGTCGAGTCCGCCCTCGCCGACATCCGTCGACGCCCGCAACCGGCCGTCGACGCCCCCGCCGCCGACCTGTTCCACCTGATGCGGACCGCCTTCGGCCAGCGTCGCAAGATGCTCCGTCGCTCGCTCGCCGAGGTGGTGACGCCCGAGACCTTCGCTGCTGCGGGCATCGACAGCCAGCGACGACCCGAGGAACTCGACGTCCAGGAGTGGGGTGCGCTCGCTCTCGCGTGGAGGGCGGCCCAGTGACCGGTCCCGTCCAACTGGCGGCGCCCGCCAAATTGACGCTGTCCCTGCGCATCACGGGAGTCCGCGACGACGGCTATCACCTCATCGACGCCGAGATGGTCACGTTGGACTGGGCGGACACGGTCACCATCACGCCAGGAGGCGACGCGCTCACCGCCGACGGGCCGTTCGCGCACGGGATGCCGCTCGACCGGTCGAACCTGGTCGCGAAGGCGCTGCTGCTCGTCGGCCGCCGCGCCGCGGTCCACCTCCACAAGGTGATCCCCCACGGCGGCGGGCTGGGCGGCGGTTCGGCCGATGCCGCTGCCGTGCTGCGATGGGCCGGCTACGACGACCTGGTCGGCGCGTCGCGCCTCGGCGCCGATGTGAGCTTCTGTCTCGTCGGCGGTCGCGCTCGGGTCACGGGCATCGGCGAGATCGTCGAGCCGTTGCCGTTCGAAGCCGAGGACATCACGCTGGTGATCCCACCGCTGGCGGTGAGCACGCCGGCTGCCTACCGGGCCTGGGACGCGCTCGATGCTCCTCGCGTGGACGGCCCGAACGACCTGGAGCCCGCGGCACTCGCGGTGGCGCCGGGTCTTGCCCTGTGGCGAGACCGGATCCGAGCGGTCAGTGGCACCGCTCCCACACTCGCCGGCAGCGGCGCGACCTGGTTCCTCCGGGGCCATCACCACGATCTCGTGTCGGCACTTCCCGATGCGTTCGTGGTGCTGACGCGCACCGACCGCCCACGGTGAACGCGGGCGGTCGGTGACAGCGAACTGAAATTGGAAAGGAGAAGCGTTACTTCTTGCCGCGCTGGCGCGCGTGCCGCGTACGGCGGAGCATCTTCTTGTGCTTCTTCTTGCGCATGCGCTTACGGCGCTTCTTGATCAATGAACCCATAGCTCGTGAGACGCTATCGGGCGCGACCCCCTCGGCCAAACCCCGCGGCAAACCCCGTGCCAGCAATCGGGGTCGCCGCTAGCCTCGGCACCGTCTGTCCGGGGTCGTTCAATGGTAGGACAGCGGTTTTTGGTGCCGCTTATAGGGGTTCGAGCCCTCTCCCCGGAACTGCGACCGTCATGCGTCGGTCCTATGATCGGTCCGTGCCGTACGACGTGCTCTCCCCGTCCGACGACGAGCCCGAGATCCCCGATGTCGCCGCGCAGCGCGCCCACCGCAAGGTGCGCCTGGCGCTGGCCTACCGGGTGTTCGGATCGCAGCGATGGGGCTCGCTCGGCGACGGCCACATCTCGGCACGGGACCCCGAGCGGCTCGACCACTTCTGGCTCGCCCGCTACGGCGTGCCGTTCCACCAGGTGACCGTCGATGACCTGGTCCTGGTCGGCCCCGACGGATCGGTGGTCGACGGCCACGGCGAGATCAATCGCGCGGCGTACCACATCCACTGGCCGATCCACGAGGCCCGCCCCGACGTCATCAGCGCTGCTCACACGCACACACCGTCGGGCACGCCGTTCTCGGCGCTGGTCGAGCGGCTGCGACCGATCACCCAGGAGGCGTGCGCGTTCTACGACGACCACGAGCTGTTCGACGACGAGGAGGTCGACGTCATGTCGACCGACGGCGGGAAGCGGATCGCTGCCGCGCTCGGCGGCACCAAGGCGGTCATCCTGCGCAACCACGGTCTGCTCACGGTCGGTCGATCGGTCGACGAGGCGGTCGGCTTCTTCGTCGTGATGGAGCGCACGGCCGAGGCTCACCTCAAGGCGCCCGGCGCGCGGCCGATCGGTCACGACGCGGCGATGGCGGCCCGCGGCAGCGTGGGAACGCATGCGGCGGGTTGGCATTCGTTCCAATGGCTGCTGCGCACCGGGGTCCCCGACCCGTCGGTCGTCACGGGGCCGTCGAGCCTGCGCGGTCAATGACCCACTGAGTCCACCAGCCCGTACGACGTCGTGCGCTGCTGCAGGCGACGGCCGAGCGGGCCCACCATCTCGGCGAAGGACGACTCGGTCATCCCCTGCCCGTGAGCCGCACCCGCGGCGCGTGAGATGTTCTCGTCCATCAGCGTGCCGCCCAGGTCGTTGCACCCGGCCTGCAGCAGCTGCAGCGCACCGGCACCGCCGATCTTGACCCACGACAGCTGGATGTTGTCGATGTGTCCCCGGTAGGCGATGCGGGCGACGGCGTGCATCAGCAGCGTCTCGCGGAACGTCGGACCGCGACGCGACGCTCGCTGGAGGTAGATCGGCGACGCCATGTGCACGAACGGCAGGCCGACGAACTCGGTGAACCCGCCGGTGACCTTCTGCAGTGCCCGGGTCCGCAGGATGTGCCGTGCCCACGACTCGGGATGTTCGATCGACCCGAACATGATGGTGACGTTCGAACCCAGCCCCACGTCGTGTGCCGCAGCATGACAGTCGAGCCATTCGTCCGTGGTGATCTTGTCCGGACACAGCACCGCGCGCACCTCGTCGTCGAGGATCTCGGCGGCCGTGCCCGGGAGCGACGCGAGCCCTGCGTCCTTCAACCGCCGCAGGTAGGTGGCCAGGTCCTCACCCAGACGCTTGGCGCCCTCGGTGACCTCGAGCGCGGTGAAACCGTGCACGTGCATGCCGGGCACCGCGTCCTTCACGGCGCGGGTGACGTCGATGTAGTAGTCGCCGTCGAAGTTGGGATGGATGCCGCCCTGCAACGTCACCTCGGTGGCACCCATGTCCCACGCCTCGCGGGCGCGCTGGGCGATGTCGTCGAGCGTCAACAGGTACGGCGTGCCGCGCAGGTTCAGCGACAGCGGGCCCTTGGAGAACCCGCAGAAGCGACACTTGAACGTGCACACGTTGGTGTAGTTGATGTTGCGGTTGTGGACCCACGTGATCGCGTCGCCGACGGCGTCGTGACGAAGTGCGTCCGCGAGTTCGGCGACCGCGGCCACCTCGGGCCCGCGGGCACGGAACAGCGACACGATCTCGTCGAACCCGACCTCCTGACCGGAGCGGACTCCGGCCAGCACCTCCGCGACCGGGCCCCGCACCTCGCCACGGCGGCGGGCCGGGAGCAGCACCGGGGGTGGCTGCGTCGCGCCGGAGTACCACTGGGTCGAGCGATGACCGACCAGGACCACCTCCGCGCCGTCGAGCACCACGTCCGAGGCGGTCACCTTCTCGGGCCAGCACGAGCCGGGATCGTCGCGGCCGAGACCTTCGGCGTCGCTGCGGTCCATCACCGCGAAGCGCACGGGCGGACGCAGCCAACGCTGCGGATCGCGGACGAACTCGGGGTGGACCGTCAGCCTGGGGGCGAGGGCGTACCCCTTCGCCTCGGTGACCTCGCGCAGGCGATCGAGTGCCGGCCACGGTCGCTCCGGGTTCACGTGGTCCGCGGTCACCGGCGACACGCCGCCCCAGTCGTCGATCCCCGCGTCGAGCAGGACGCCGAAGTCGTCGCTGAGGTTGGGCGGCGCCTGCAGGTGGATCTCCGGCGGCAGGATCAGTCGAGCGACGGCGATGGACCACAGGTACTCGTCCTCGGGGCAGGCCGGCTCGTGTTGCATCCCGGTGCCCGGCTTGGGGAGGAAGTTCTGGACGATCACCTCCTGCACATGACCGTGCCGGCGGTGGGATGCGGCGATGGCCTCCAGCGCGGCGATCCGATCGACTCGGTCCTCCCCGATGCCCACGAGGATCCCGGTGGTGAACGGGATCTGCAGCTCTCCCGCTGCGTCCAGCGTGGCCAGCCGCCGAGCAGGCACCTTGTCCGGCGCGCCACGGTGACACGGCAGATCGTCGCGAAGGGTCTCGATCATCATGCCCTGGCTGGGCGAGACCTCCGAGAGGAGGCGCAGCTCGTCGATGTCGAGCGCGCCGGCGTTCGCGTGCGGCAGCAGGCCGGTCTCGGCGAGCACGAGCGCGGCCATGTCGTGCAGGTAGTGGACGGTGCTCTCGTAACCGTTCGCGTGCAACCACTCGCGGGCGACGTCGTAGCGGTCCTCGGGTCGCTCGCCGAGCGTGAAGAGGGCTTCGTGGCACCCTGCCCGTGCACCATCGGACGCGATCCGCAGGACCTGCTCGGGCGTGAGGTACGGCGAGACCAGCCGCGCCGGCGGCTGGGCGAACGTGCAGTAGCCGCACCGGTCGCGACACAGCATCGTCAACGGGATGAAGACCTTGGGCGAGTAGGTGACCCGCGACCCGTGCGCCGCGTCGCGCACCGCCCGGGCACGGTGCATGAGGTCGTCGAGCGTCCACGAGGTCAGTTCCATTTCAGAACCTTAGCCCAGTGAGTTCCGAACCAGAACCCAGCTCGCATCCGCTCGGGTACAGTCCGAGAGCAATGACCACGACGCTCGAACGCACGCTCAAGCTGGTGGGCGACCGGTGGAGCATCCTCATCATCCGCGCCGCACTGCGCGGTGTGCGCCGCTTCGACGACTTCTGCGTCGACCTCGGCATCGCCCGCCCGATCCTCACCAACCGGCTCCGCCGCCTGGTCGAGGGCGGGGTGATGGCGAAGGAGCAGTACCAGGCCCATCCACCGCGCTACGAGTACCGACTGACCCCTGCCGGCGTCGCCCTGTCCCCTGCGCTGGTCGCCATCATCCGATGGGGCGAGCACCACCTCGCGGACGGCGAGGCCGACATCGTGCTCGTCCACGCCGCGTGCGGCACCGAGCTGGAGCAAGGCTTCTGGTGCCGTCACTGCTCCACGACGTTCGGCCCGGCAGCCATCCGCGGGGTACCCGCGCGCGATAGAACGGAGACATGACAGTCTCCGCGATCGTGCTGGCCGCCGGCGAGGGGTCTCGCATGCGGTCCACCCGGCCCAAACCGCTCCACCTGATCTGCGGACGGCCGATGGTCATGCACGTCATCCACGCGCTCGAAGCCGTCTCGCCCGAACGCACCGTCGTCGTCGTCGGCCACGGCGCCGAGCGAGTCACCAAGAAGGTGCAGGAACAGGCTCCGGACTGGGCCCACGTCACGTTCGTCGAGCAGACCGTGCAACGCGGCACCGGCGACGCGGCCATGGTGGGTCTCGGCGCATTCCCCGGCGACGACCTCGACGACAACTCCACCGTGATCGTGCTCCCCGGCGACACACCGCTGCTGCAAGCGCCTTCGCTCGACCTGCTCGTCGCCGCGCACAACGCGAACGAGTACGCGGCCACGCTCATCACGAGCGTGCTCGACGACCCGACCGGATACGGGCGGGTGGTCCGGGCGCCGTCGAAAGACGGCGACGGCCGGGTCCTGCGCATCGTCGAGGAACGCGACGCCACACCCGACGAACGCGCGATCCGCGAGGTCTGCACCAGCATGTACGCGTTCAGACGGGATCTGCTCGGGCCCGCCCTTCGTCACCTCAGCCCCGACAACTCACAGGGCGAGTACTACCTCACCGACGTGATCGGCTCGCTGGCAGCGATGGGCCACCGCATCGGCTGCGTCCAGGCTCCTGAGGCAGAGACCCGTGGCGTCAACGATCGCTGGCAGCTGGCGCTCGCCGAGCGCGAGCTGCGCTCTCGTACCAACCGTCGCTGGCTCCTCAACGGTGTCACCATGCTCGACCCTCGCCAGACCTTCGTCGACGTCACCGTCCGCCTCGGCCGCGACGTCACGATCTACCCGGGCAGCATCCTCCAGGGCGACACCGTCGTCGGTGACGGATGCGAGATCGGACCCGACACCCGACTGGTCGATTGCACCGTCGGTGACGGGGCGATCGTGGAGCACGCGGTCGGCCACGACAGCGAGATCGGACCCGACGCGCGGGTCGGTCCGTACGCGTTTCTTCCCCCCGGCAGCACGGTGGCTGCGGGGTCGGTCACCGGCGCCTTCTACACTGCGCCTGCCGACTGAACTACACCGCACCCCGGGAGCAGCATGGAGAAGGTCACCACCAAGAGGATGTCGCTCTACTCGGGGCGCACCCATCCTGCACTCGCTCAGGAGGTGGCGGCCCACCTCGGCACCGACCTCGGCAACCCCGGCATCGTGCAGTTCGCCAACGGCGAGATCCGCGTCCGCTTCGGCGAGAGCATCCGCGGGTCGGACGTCTTCATCATGCAGACCCACTGTGGCCACGACGGACGCAGCATCAACGACTCCATCATGGAGCAGCTGATCATGATCGACGCCGCCTACCGGGCGTCCGCCAAACGGATCACGGCAGTGTGCCCGTTCTACGGATACGCCCGCCAGGACCGCAAGGCCGAGGGACGTGAGCCGATCACGGCGCGCATGGTGGCGGACCTGTTCAAGGCCGCCGGCGCCAAGCGGATGGTCAGCATCGACCTGCACAGCGGTCAGATCCAGGGGTTCTTCGAGGGCCCGGTCGACCACCTCACGGCCATGCCCGTGCTGGAGAACTACGTACGCACCCATGCCGAGGCGCCCGTGATCGTCGCCCCCGACGCCGGACGCATCAAGGTCGCCGAGCGGATGGCCTCGCACCTCAGCGACGTCGGCTCCGACCTCGCCTTCATCTACAAGCGACGCCCCAAGGGCACCACCAATGTGGCCGAGGCCAAGGAGGTCATGGGCGACGTCTCGGGCCGCCTGTGCATCCTCAACGACGACATGATCGATTCCGGCGGCACCATCGTGTCCGCCGCCGAGGTCCTGATGGCCCGCGGCGCGACCGAGGTGTGGGCCATGGCGACGCACGCCGTGCTCAGCGGGCCGGCCATCGACCGGCTGAAGAACTCCGTCATCACCAGGGTGGTGCTCACCAACACGCTGCCGCTGCCTCCTGAGAAGCAGATCGACAAGATCGAGGTCCTGTCGATCGCTCCGCTCATCGCCGACGCCCTCAACGCCGTGTTCGACGACACCAGCGTCAGCGAGATCTTCGGCGGGGAAAATCAGGCCTGACCGCTCCATTGTCGCTCGGGCATCCCCCCGATAGGCTCACAGGCTGTTCTGTCACGCCATTGATCGAGGCCCGTCATGTCCGCTAGCAAGCTCGTCGCCCAGTCCCGCACTGCCACCGGTTCGTCCGCCGCTCGTCGGCTCCGCGCCGAGGGGCACATCCCGGGCACGCTGTACGGCCAGGGCATCACCCCCATCAGCGTCTCCGTCGAGCGCCGCGAGCTGCGCCTCGCCCTCAGCGGCGCCGCCGGCGTGAACACCGTCCTCTCGCTCGAGGTCGCCGGCACGACCTACCCGGCCGTGGTCAAGGACGTCCAGCGCCACCCGGTCCGCCGCACCGTGAGCCACATCGACTTCCTCACCGTCGACATGAACCAGGAGATCACCGTCCACGTGCCGCTGCGCATCGAGGGCGAGGCCAAGGCCGTCTCCGCCGAGGGTGGCCTGGTCGACCCGTCGGTCGACTCCATCGAGGTCTCCTGCACCCCGGGCAACATCCCCGCCGAGTTCGTCATCGACGTCACCGACATGCAGCCCCACGACGTCATCCGCCTCTCCGACGTGCCGATGCCCAAGGGCGTCACCTCGCTGGGCGATCCCGACATGCCGGTGGTCACCGTGCTCGTCACCGCTGCTGCCGAGGCCGAGGCCGACGCCGCGACCGACGAGGCCGAAGGCGACGCTGACGGCGAGGACGCGGCTCCCGCCGCTGAGTGATCCTGCCGTCGGCGTGATCGATGCGCTGATCGTCGGACTGGGCAACCCTGGGCGCGAGTACGTCCGGACGCGCCACAACATGGGCGAAGAGGTCGTCCGCCTGCTCGTCGAGCGGTTGGGCGAGAAGATGAAGGCCGGCCGCGACCGGGCCGCCGTGTGCGAGACGCGCATGGGCACCAAGCGCGTGGTGCTCGCGTTCCCCACCACGTACATGAACGAGAGCGGGCAGGCCGTGGGCGCGCTGATGCGTCGCCACAAACTGACCGACCCCACGCAACTCGTGGTCGTCCACGACGAGCTCGACCTGCCGCCCGGCGTCGTGCGCGTGAAGGTCGGCGGCGGCCTCGCCGGCAACAACGGCCTGCGCAGCATCACCCAGCACCTTCACACCCAGGACTACCTGCGGGTGCGCATCGGCATCGGCAAGCCGCCCTCCAAGGAGCGCGGCGCGGACCACGTCCTCTCGCGGATGTCGTCTGCGGAACGCGAGCTGCTCGACATCGCCGTGCAACGCGCCGCCGATGCGGTCGAGGTCATCGTCGCCGAGGGCGTCGATGCGGCGATGCTGAAGTTCAACGGGCTCTGACGATCAGTTTCCGACCCGCACGGCGGCGATCGTCACGGTGCCTCCGGGAAACGGCGTGCGCACGGCGAGGGAGTCCCCTGAGCACGAGGTGACGGTGAACACCCCGAGCCCAGCGGCGTCCAGCATCATCGACTGGCCGAGCTCCTCCAGGGTCGCGTCGAAGATCGGAGGACTGGTGGTGCCGAGCGTGAACGTGGCTGCGGCGCGCACGGTGGACGGGTCGTCGATGGTGGCCGTGATCGTCCCAGCGGCGTCGGCGGCCCAGCGACCTGAGCCGACGCCCGACCAGCGCACCGACAGCTCACCGGTCTGACCGCCCGCCTCGAACGAGCTGAGCGCGGGCTGCATCGGCCCGAAGTCGACGAGGAACGCGCCGTCGGCGGCGAGGCGGATCGCGATGCCGTCTCCACCACCCGTGGGGACGACCGGACCGAGGGAACCCTGGCTCGGCACCGTCATCGAGGTCGACACCCAACGTCCGACCTCGCAGGTGTTGTCGCCACCGTCGTGGTTGCTGCTCGACCCGCACGCGGCCACGAGCACCATCGCCGCTCCACACACCACCATCGCTCGCCGCATCACGACACATGCTCGCAGCCGCGCCGATACCATGCCCAGCCGGATGTCGCTCGCATCGCTCCCCCGCTTGCTCCGCAACGAACCCGCGCTCACCCAGGCCATCGGCGCGGCGAGCGGGCTGGTGGCCGTCCCCGAGTCGGCGCGTGCGATCAGCATCGCCGCGCTGGCACAGCTCAGCGATCGGCGCCCGCTGGTGATCGCCTGCCCGACCGGTACCGACGCAGGGCAGTTGTACGACGATCTCGCGCAGTACATGCCCGACGGTGACGTGGTCCTGTTCCCCGCGTGGGAGACGCTGCCCTTCGAGCGCATCAGTCCGAGTGTCGAGACGATGGGACGGCGACTCGAGGTGCTGTGGCGCCTTCGCAGCCCGGACCGCACTCCGGCGATCGTGGTGGCCGGCGTCCGGGCACTCCTGCAACACCTCGGCCCCGGAGCGGAGGAGATCGAACCGATCCGCGTGCGACGCAACGCGATCATCGACCCCGATGAGCTGCTCGAGCAGCTCATCACGTTCGGCTACCGCCGCGAGGCGCTGGTGGAGCACCGCGGCGAGGTCGCCCGCCGGGGCGCGATCATCGACGTGTTCCCGTCCACAGCGGACGCGCCCATCCGCATCGACCTGTGGGGCGACGAGGTCGACCGGCTCACCGAGTTCGGCGTCAACGATCAACGCAGCACGGTCGACCTCGACGAGACCCACATCTTCCCCGCACGCGAACTGATCCCCACCGACGCCGTTCGAGAACGAGCGGCCACACTGGTCGGGCGCGAGCCGTGGGGCCGCGAGCAGTGGGAGCGCCTGGCGGAGGGCACGCTGTTCGACGGCATGGAGAGCTGGCTCCCGTGGCTCGTCGATCGCGAGACGTTGCTCACCGACGTGCTCCCACCGACGGCGAAAGTGGTGCTCGTCGAACCGCGGCGCATGCGCGACCGCGCCAACGACCTGTTGGCCGAGGAGGACGACCTCGCCCGCGCGCTGGCCAGTACGTGGGGCCGCGATCCGTCGCTGGGCTTCCCGCGCCTGCACGCGGAGTCCGACCGACTGCTCGCCGCCGGCCAGGCGGTGTGGACCATCAGCAGCACGCCGGAGTCACCCGACTCGCCGATGGTCAACGCCAGCGGTTGGGGACCCGTCGTCGGCGACGGCGAAGGACTCGCCAACCGCTTGCGGGACCTCCTGGTCGACGGATTCCGGGTGGTGGTGGCCGCCGACGGCGACGGCTCGGCGCAGCGACTCGCGGGTCTGCTGCTCGACCGCGGGCTCGACTTCTCGATGGCGTCCGCGGACACCGACCTCACCCGACCCGGTGGCTACATCGCCGTCGCCCCGCTCCATCGCGGGTGCACCGTTCCCGAAGCGAAGGTCGCGGTCGTCGCCGAAGCGGACCTCACGGGTCGCCGACGCGCCCACAGGGTGGCACGGCCTCGCAAGCGCCAGGGCACAGGTCTGTTCGAAGACCTCAAGCCCGGCAACTACGTCGTGCACTACCAACACGGCGTCGGCCAGTACCAGGGGATGACCACACGCACCATCGGCGGCGTCGAGCGCGACTACCTGCTGCTCGCGTACAAGGGCGGCGACAAGCTCTACGTGCCGAGCGATCAGATCGACACCCTGCGCCAGTACGTCGGCGGCGAGGCGCCGACGCTGCACCGACTCGGCGGGACGGACTTCGCCAAGTCGAAGTCACGCGTCCGCAGTGCCGTGCGCGAGATCGCGCAGGAACTGGTCGTGCTCTACCAGCAGCGGGTGCATGCGGTCGGGCACGCGTTCGGCCAGGACACGCCGTGGCAACACGAGATGGAGCAGGCGTTCCCCTACGTCGAGACGCCCGACCAGCGCACGGCCATCGACGACATCAAGGTCGACATGGAGCGGCCGTTCCCGATGGATCGCCTCGTGTGCGGCGACGTCGGTTTCGGCAAGACCGAGGTCGCGATCCGTGCCGCGTTCAAGGCCATCCAGGACGGCAAGCAGGTCGCCGTCCTCGCTCCCACCACGCTGCTCGCCACCCAACACGGCAACACCTTCGCCGATCGCTTCGCCGGCTATCCGATCCGAGTCGAGGTGCTCAGCCGGTTCCTCACCGCGAAGGAGGCCAAGCAGGTCATCGAAGGGCTGCGGACCGGCGACATCGACTGCGTGATCGGCACCCATCGCCTGCTGCAGGACGGTGTGGTCTTCAAGGATCTCGGTCTGCTCGTCGTCGACGAGGAGCAGCGGTTCGGGGTGCAGGCGAAGGAGGCGATGAAGAAGCTGAAGCACAACGTCGACGTGCTGACGCTGTCCGCGACGCCCATCCCGCGCACGTTGGAGATGAGCCTGGTGGGCATCCGCGATCTCTCGCTGCTGCAGACACCGCCGGCCGACCGGCAACCGATCCTCACGTTCGTCGGTGGGTACGACGAGCGGGTCGCGGTCGAAGCGATCCGCCGTGAACTGCTCCGTGAGGGTCAGGTGTTCTGGGTCCACAACCGCGTGCAGTCGATCGACATGGCCGCCTCGCGTCTGCGCGAGCTCGTGCCCGAGGCTCGTATCGCGATCGCCCACGGGAAGATGGACGAGGGCTCACTCGAGCAGGTCGTGGTCGACTTCTGGGAGGGCCGATTCGACGTGCTCGTGTGCACCACGATCATCGAGAGCGGCATCGACATGCCGACCGTGAACACGCTCGTCGTCGAACGCGCCGACCTGCTCGGCCTCGGCCAGATGCACCAACTCCGCGGTCGCGTCGGCCGTAGCGGTTCGCGCGCCTATGCCTACCTGTTCCACCCGCCGGACGCGCGTCTGAGCGAGGAGGCGTACGAACGGTTGAAGACCATCGGCGAAGCGACCGAACTGGGCAGCGGGTTCAAGATCGCGATGCGCGATCTGGAGATCCGTGGCGCCGGCAACCTGCTCGGCGAATCGCAGAGCGGGCACATCGCCGCGGTCGGCTACGACCTCTACTGCCAGATGGTCAACGAGGCCGTGTCGGAGATGAAGGGCGAGACCCAGCCCGCGCCGTCGGAGGTGAAGCTCGACGTCCCGACCGATGCGTACCTCCCGGTCGAGTACGTCGCCAAGGAGGAGCTGCGCCTCGAGGCCTACCGCCGCCTCGCCGCGGTCACGTCCGCCGAGGAGGTCGAGGACATCCGCAACGAGTGGGAGGACCGCTACGGCCCCGTGCCGGACTCCGCCGCTGCGCTCCTCACCGTCGGGGCCCTGCGCGCGGAGTGTCACCGGTTGGGACTTCACGACGTGCAGATCGTGGGCAGCACCAGCACGCCTCGGCCCGATCGAGTTGAAGACCAGCGAGGAACTCCGCCTGCGCCGGCTCAGCCGCGACGCGCTCTACAAGCCGGACCAACAGCAGCTGGTGGTACCCCTCCGACGGGGCGTGGAGCCGGCGACCTTCCTGGTCGGATTCCTCCGCGAGCTCGTCACTGCCTGAGCCTCTTCACGGTGATCGTGGCGGACCGTCCGCCCAACGCAAGCAGGGAGCGCATCTCGCCGTCACGACAGCGTGCGGAGTCCGAGCGGCCCCGCAGCTCTGGACAGGACGTGGGCGGATCAAAAGGCGACGCCTGCGTCGCCCGCTCTGGCCACGGCGGTCGCGAGGATCTCATCGAGGAGGTCCCGATTCTCGGTGCGGCTGTTCAGTGAGACCAGGATGGCCACTGGACCGTCGATCACCGCCGCCTCATAGTTGAAGCTGTCCGGACGATCGCGACTCGTGACGAGGAACACTCGGCCGCTGTCAACCCCCGCCGGTGGCGACAGGCGTTCGGTGCGCCAGCGGGATCCGTCGGCGGACTCGAAGTCGCACGGCACGACGAGCTGCTCGAAGAGGACGGACAGCGCGGCGCCTGCGTCGGCGAAGCGTTCGATGCGTTCGCCAAGGATCGGGCCATCGTCGGGATCGACCGCCCAGGCTGTCGATGCCGAGTCCACGGGCAGTGGCTTCGACTCGGCCAGGGCCTCGCCACACAGGTCCGACTTCGGCCGAGGCCCCGACGTGAACGGCGTCCACTCACCGGGAAGGTCAGCGGCGCGGACCAGGCCCGCCGAGAGCGACGGAGTCGCGTCCCCTGTCCCGCAACCGACAAACGCGAACACCAGGACAACAAACGCCCCGACCCTCACGGCCCGCCAACTCACGAGGCGAACTATGCCCGGTAGTGGCGCGTTCGGCAAGGGCGCTGGACTCCTCCGGCGTGCTGGTGGGTGAGTCCGTGGCCGCGCGTCCGAGCAGTGCCCGGCGCGTCAGGCGGCTCGTGCTCGCGGGGGTGCGTGGATGTGGGTGGTGCCGCCGGGTGCGATGACAGTCAAGGTGCGGTCGGGTGCGAGGTGGAGGGTCCAGCCGCCTTCGTGGACGAGGTGGTGGTGGCGGCTGCACAGCGGGAGCAAATTGTCGATGTCGGTGGTGCCGTGGTCGCGTCCGTACCAGGTGATGTGGTGGATCTGGGTGTGTTCGAACGGGACATCACACAGCGCACAGGTTCGGTAGAGCACGCGGCAGGGCGCGGCGTTGGGCCCGGTTCGCCAGTCGTGTTTCGCGGCCGAGGAACAGGCGGGTCCCGTCGGCGGCGACGACGACGGGGGTGACGGTGCCCAAGCAGGCCCAGCGGCGGATCGTCTCCACCGGTAACCCGAACCTGCCGAGCCCGGCATCGATCACGCTGTGCTCGTGACGGCGGCCCTCCAGAAGGGTTCGTTCGTCGATCAGCACCGTCACATCCGGCCCCGACCCGGATCCGGACCCGCCTTCACACAACGCCATCAACGCGAGGGCGGCAAGGTGGTCCTGACGTTGCAACAGGTCCGAAGGCGTGTCGTCGGGGGTGGTGTCGTGGAACAGGGCTTCGATGGTGTGCCGCAGGCGTCCTTCCAGTTCGGCACCACGGACCGGGTCGAAGGTCCCGGACAGGTTCCACATCCCGTCGGGGTTGTTCCACCATCGCAGCCGGGACGCGCGGCGTTGGCGGGCCAACCGGTCCAGCCCGTCGTCGTCACGGACCTGACCCACCACCCGCTCCACCACTTCACGGAACTGGCGGTCCGACAGGTTCGCCGCCGCAGCAGCCAACACCGCCCCCTGCTGAGCGACCCGGTCGAGCTCGGCCGGCGACAGGCCGGCGGTGGCTTTGGTGACCGCGTCGACACGGTCACCGGTGGTATCCCCGTCGGCGAGCGCGGACCCCAGCTCGGGGATGTGATCGCAGGTCTTCTTGCGGGCCCGCACACGGGTCGCTTTCGACAACGACGACCGGGCCGCTGTGGCGATCTCGTCCTCGGGGAAGATCCCCGGCGCGGTCGCGGTCAACTCGTCCAACCGGGCCAACACTTCGACTTCGCGGGCATCCAACAGGCCGCGCCCACTGCGGATCTCGGCCAACTCACGACGACAGATATCGACATCGACCAACGATGTCCCACCGATCACCTCACGCAACACCACCAGATCCATCCCCCCATCATGAACCAGGGGTGTCACACAGTTCCCGGAAGCGACTCAGCCCGTGAGCCAGGCGTACGCCATCGGCTCCAGCCGCAGGCCGCCGGACTCGAGGTGAGCGCCGACCGCACGCTCCACGACGACGTCACCACTGAAGCCGAGCGACTCGAACGACACCTGCACCGTCTGCCGGCTGAAGTTGGCGACCATCGCGAACGAGCCCTCGATGGGATGCAACCTCGTGAACGCGAACACGCGAGCATCGCCGAGGTCGAGCACCGACGACGGCTGGGCGCCATCGAGCGCCCCCAGTCTCGAGCGATCACGCCCGAGCCCGACGAAGACGTCGAACACCGTCCCCTCGAGCGAGTTGGCGACCGACCGCCGATCGGCGAGGGACCAGTCCATCGACGGCCGATGCATCCACCGGTTGTCGTCGGCCTTCGCCGGGTCGAGCAGGTACGAGTCGTCGTTGCGCACGGCGAACTCGTCGCCCATGTAGAGCAACGGGACCCCACCGAACGAGTACACGACCGCGTAGATCACCTCGAGACGGCGCAGCGCGAGGGTGAGGTGCAGTTCGTCGCCGGAGGCGAGCGCGAGCTCGATGCCGCACAGGGACGCCGCCGTGCCGGAGATCCGCCCGTCGCCGGTGACGGGGTTGAACTGGAACACCGCGCCACGGGCGAAGGACGTCGGGAACTCACCGGAGTAGAAGCGGTTCAGGAACTCACGATGGTCGACTCCGTCCCAACCCACGGACGCCGCATCCTCATCGGTCACCGCCCACCCGATGTCGTCGTGGCAGCGCACGTAGTTGACCCACGTCGCGTGCGACGGGATCGGCCCCAGACGCCGCAGTGCGTTGGTCATCAGCGCCGCGTCACCGGTCGCCAGACTGCTCCACAGCAGGACCATCAACTGGTTGTTGTACGCGAGGTCGCATTCGTGGCGCGGTGGGACGCCTGCTCCTAGGTAGGCGGTCAGTTCGTGAGGGGGCACGATCGCCTCGGCCTTGAACACGGTCGCCGGCGCGGCGATGGCCATCAGCGCCCGCAACGCGCACAGGATGGCGTGCACCTCGGGGAGGTTCTGGCACACCGTGCCCTCGCGCTTCCAGATGAACGGCGCGGCGTCGAGGCGGAGGACGTCGATGCCGACGTCCGCCAGGTTCAACATCACCTTCAGCATCGAACCGAAGACGGCGGGGCTGGCCCAGTTGAGATCCCACTGGTAGTCGTTGAACGTCGTCCACACCCATTCCTCGCGGTCGGGCAACCAGGAGAAGTTCCCGGGCGCGAACGTGGGGAACACCTCCAGCAACGTCTGCTCGTAGCGGTCCGGCATCGATCGATCGGCGAAGAACAGGTAGTAGTCCCGAAACTCCGGGTCGCCGGCACGAGCTCGCTGCGCCCACTGATGCTCCCGAGCGGTGTGGTTCAACACGAGGTCGATGCAGAGGTTCATGTCGTGGTCGTGGAGACGGGCGGACAACGCGGCGAGATCGCTCATCGTGCCCAGGCGCGGGTCGACCTCGTCGTATGCCGCGACGGCGTAGCCCCCGTCGTTGGCCCCGTCGCGTGCACGCAGCAGTGGCATCAGGTGCAGGTAGTCCACCGACAGTTCGCGGAGGTGATCGAGGTGCTCGCCGACCCCCCGCAGGGTCGAACCGAACAGGTCGGTGTAGGCGACGTACCCGACCGTCGACGGACGCAGGAACCAGCCCGGATCGGCCTCGCGAGTCAGGTCGCGCCGGAACAGATCCGCAGGCCGGGCATGCACATGCGCGGTCACGAGACGCCGCAGGTCGGCGACCACTTCGGGTGCGGCATCCGGGTAGACCCACGCCACCGCGTGCTCGACGACGGGCCAGTGGCGAGCCAGCCGGGCCTCGAGGATCGCCTGGCGAAGATCGTCCGACTCGGTGGCGTCGCGGTCGAACCCTTCGGCCACGGGTTCCGGAGCGTCCTCGTGGCGCATCACGTCGGCGAGTGTATTGTCATCGCGATGCAAGCGCTTACACAGTCACCCGACCGGGCCGGGGTCACCCACCTCGACGGTCCCGACTGGTGGCGCGGCGCCATCGGTTACGAGGTGTACGTGCGCAGCTTCAACGACTCCGACGGTGACGGGGTGGGCGACCTCGCCGGCGTCGCGGCACGCCTGCCGTACCTCGCCGCGCTCGGTGTCGACGTGGTCTGGTTGACACCGTTCTTCCCCAGTCCCGGCCTCGACCACGGCTACGACGTCGCCGACTACTGCGACGTCGACCGCCAGTTGGGCACCATCGCCGAGTGGGACCTCCTCGCCGCGCAGGCCAAACGACTCGGCCTGCGGTTGTTCGTCGACGTCGTGCCCAATCACACGTCCAGCGCCCACCGGTGGTTCCAGGCAGCCGTCGCGGATCCGACCGGGCCGTACCGCGACTACTACCTGTGGCGCGACCCCGCCCCTGATGGCGGTCCACCGAACAACTGGGTGAGCCACTTCGGTGGACCGGCGTGGACTCTCGACCCGGGTGGCTCGGGTCAGTACTACTGCCACCTCTTCCTGCCCGAGCAGCCCGACCTCAACTGGGCCAATCCCGAGGTCATGCGCGAGTTCAGGGAGATCCTGCGGTGGTGGTGCGGACACGGCGTCGACGGGTTCCGGATCGATGTCGCTCACGGCCTCACCAAGGATCCCGAGTTCCGTGACAACCCGCAGATCCGCCCGATCCACGACGGCATGCACCCGATGGAGGTGTTCGCGTCGTTCGAGCACATCCACGATCTCCACCGCATCGAGACCGCCCACCTGTTCCGTCAGTGGCGCGACGCCGTGGCCGATCTCGGCGCCGTGCTCGTCGGAGAGATGGACACGCGCGACGTCGACCGTTTCGCCGAGTTCGTCGCCAAGGGCGATGCCTTGCACGCCGGCTTCGTGCTGCAGGTCGGCCTCACCGAGTGGGATCCCGCCGACACGATCGCGACGATGCTGCAGTACCAGGAGAAGTCCAACGGCGGCACGGCCTGGGAGGTCTCGAACCACGACCAGGCCCGGGCGGTCTCGCGGTACGGGGGCGGCGAGGTCGGCCTCCGTCGCACGTTGGCACTCACGACACTCATGGGCGCCTTCGACGGGATGCTCTTCCTGTATCAAGGCGAAGAACTCGGGCTGCCCGACGCCGTCGTGATCGGACACGCCGAAGACCCGATGGCGGCCCGCAACGGTGAGGGGATGTGGAGCAGGGACGTGGCTCGCGGCCCGATGCCCTGGAACATCGACGCCGACAAGGGATTCACCGAGCGCGCCGATCGCGTGGCTGCACACCGAACCGCTGCCCGTCGAACTCACCGCCGACTTCCAGACCGACCGCGCCGACTCGACGTTCCAGCGGTACCGGGCGCTCACCCACCTTCGGCGCGCGTACCCGGCCATGTGGCAGCAGCCGTTCGAGATGATCGAGCACAGCGATGCACATCTGGTGGTCGGACGCGGTGACCTCCGCATCATCGCCAACCTCGGCCCCACGCCGTTCACGGTGCCCGCCCACCTCGTCGGTGAGGTCGTCTTCGAGTCGACCCCTTCGGCGGTCTCCACCCACGGTGACCGCGCCGTCCTGGCACACGAGGCAACGATCGTCACCCGCGTCGACCCGTCATGAGTGACGAGATCCCCGCAGGAATCGTCGGGCACGCGACGATCGACGACGTGGCCCGCGAAGCCGGCGTCTCCACCGCGACCGTCAGTCGCGCCCTGCGCAACCACCCCTACGTCGCGGAGAGCACCCGACTGCGGGTCGAACAGGCCGTGGAGCGCCTCCGGTACGTCGCCAACTCCAACGCGTCCAGGCTCGCGTCCGGACACACTCGCACCATCGGTCTGCTCGCGCCGCTGCTCACGAGCTGGTACACGAGCGAGGTCGTCGCCGGCGTCGAGGAGGTGTTCGCCCTGGCTCGCTACGACCTCCTCATCGGCACCGCGAATCCGCTCGCCCGCGAGCGGATGTTCCGCGGCGACGCTCGTTTCCACCAACGCATCGACGGCGTGCTGCTCGTCGACGTGTTCTGCAGCGAGACCGGCGCGCAGGCACTCGCTGCGCTCGAGACCCCGGTCGTGGTGCTCGGCGAGCAACTCCAGTCGGTCACGTCGGTCGCCGTCGACAACGCCCTCGGTGCGCGGATGGCGGCCGAACATCTCCTGTCGCTCGGCCATCGACGGATGGCGCTGGTGGGCGGACACGCGCATCTCGAGGTGGCCCACAACGTGCCGACCGAACGCAACGACGGGTTCAACGCAGCCTTGATCGACGCCGGACTGCCACCGCTCGGGGAGGACCACACCGAGAACGGCGACTTCACGATCGTCGGTGGCTTCGACTCGATGCGCGCCCTGCTCGCACTCCCCGATCCGCCGACGGGCGTGTTCTTCCTCAGCGACGAGATGGCGTTCGGCGCACTGCAGGCGCTGCGCGAGGCCGGCTTGCAGCCCGGACGCGACGTCTCGGTGATCGGTTTCGACGACCACCCCGCATCCGAGGCGTTCGGGCTGACCACGATCCGCCAGCCTGTCCGAGACATCGGACGTCTCGGGGCGCGACTGCTGCTCGATCACCTCGGCGGGTTCGGCGAGGTGCGCCACCACCCCATCGAGCTCTCGTTGGTGCAGCGGATGTCGACCGGTCCGGCCCTCGCACGCTGATGGTTGCCGGTTGTTGACGGGTTCGTGTGCCGTGGGCTACTCTGCAAGCGCTTACATAACCCGGACGTCACACCGACGACCGATTTCCTGAGGGGGAGACACATGGTGAATCGCCGACAACTGGCCGTCCTGGCCGCTGCGGTGTCCATTTCCATGCTCGCCGTTGCCTGTGGCAGCGACAGCAAGAGTTCCGACACAGCTGGTACCTCCGGCGGCGACAAGCCGTACGCCGGGAAAGTGGTCACCATCTTCAGCTCCATCCGCGACATCGAGGCCACCCGCCTCGAGACCGCCTGGAAGCCGTTCGAAGACGCCACTGGCATCGACATCCAACACGAGGGTTCCGGCGCGTTCGAGGCCGACCTCAAGGTTCGCGTCGACGGCGGCAACGCCCCCGACCTCGCGTTCATCCCGCAGCCCGGTCTGCTCGCCACGCTCGCCCGCGACGGCAAGGTCACGGCGCTGACCGACCTCAAGGCCGACGTGGAAGCCAACGACATCGGCGGCTGGGTCGAGCTCGGCACCGTCGACGGCACGTTCTACGCCCCGCCGTTCGGCGCCAACATCAAGAGCCTCGTCTGGTACAGCCCGCAGGCCTTCAAGGACAAGGGCTACGCGGTCCCGACCACGTGGCAGGAGATGCTCGATCTGAGCCAGAAGATCGTCGACGACGGCGGCGTGCCGTGGTGCGTCGGCGCCGGCTCCGACCAGGCCACGGGCTGGCCGCTCACCGACTGGGTCGAGGACGCAGTGCTCCGCTTCGCCGGTGCCGACGTCTACGACAAGTGGGTGGCCCACACGATCCCGTTCAACGATCCCGCGATCATCGACGCCATCGACCAGGTCGGTGCGATCGTGAAGAACGACAAGTTCGTCCTCAACGGTTCCAAGAGCATCCCGTCGACCACCTTCCAGGAGGCCGGTCTCCCGATCCTCGACGGCGGTTGCTACATGCACCGCCAGGCGAACTTCTACGGCAACCAGTTCCCCGAGGGCACGACCAAGGGCCCGGATGGACAGGTCAACGCGTTCTACTTCCCGACCGTGAAGGCCGACGACCCGAAGCCGATGCTCGGCGGCGGTGAGTTCATCACGGCCTTCAACGACAAGCCCGAGGTGGCCGCGGTCGCCAAGTACCTCACCAGCGCCGAGTACGCCAACAACCGTCTGGCCGAGGGCAACTGGATGACGCCGAACAAGAAGGCCGATGCCAGCCTCGTCACCGACCCGTTGGAGAAGACCTTCCAGGACCTCCTGGTCGGCTCGGACATCTTCCGCTTCGACGGATCCGACTCGATGCCCAGTGCGGTCGGCAACGGCACGTTCTGGACGGAGATGGTCTCGTGGGTCACCGGCAAGAGCACCGTCGACGCCGCCAAGGCGATCGAAGACAGCTGGCCGAAGAGTTGATCTGACATGACGTTGGAGGGGGTGGTTCGGCGCTCCGCCGTGCCACCCCCTCTTTGCGTCCTAAGGTGTGCCTGAAGTTCGACTACAGCCGGGGGGTGTTGTGTCAGCAATACAGAGTGGTGGGAACGCGTCGATCTCCACCGAACGATCGAAGGGGACGATCGCCGCAGCAGTGGTGATCGGGTACGGGGCGCTCTACGGCATCCGCACGTTGCTCGGCAACGGCGACGGTCCGTTCGCCCAGATCTTCAAGACGCTCTACACCGTCGCCGTCGGCGTCGGGTTCCTCGTCGCCTTCTTCGGGATCCTCTACGCGCTGGCCAGCCAGCTCAAGGAACCCTGGCGTGAGCGAGCGCGTGTCGCGGTCTTCGTCGGCCCAGCGCTCATCCTGCTCATCGGCGGGCTCATCGTCCCGTCAGTGCTCACGGCGAAGCTCTCGCTGTTCACCGGCTCGAACACCGACAAGTGGTACGGGCTCCTCAACTACAAGGCGATGTTCACGCAACGCCAGAACCTGCTGACGCTGCGCAACAACGTGTGGTGGGTGATCCTCGTCACCGGCTTCAGCACGATCGTGGGCATCACGGTCGCCCGCTTCGCCGACCGCATGCGCGGCGAGCCCATCGCCAAGGCACTGCTCTTCCTGCCGATGGCGATCTCGATGGTCGGCGCCGGCATCATCTGGCGCTTCGTGTACGCGAACAACCCGAGCAAGCAGTACGGCCTGCTCAACTGGATCTGGGTCGGCCTCGACCCGATCCTCCCCGGCAAGCAGGAACCGCACTACTGGCTGCAGGACACGACGTTCTTCGGCATCAAGAGCGACTTCCTGCCGGGCTCCAACACGGTCTTCATGATCATCGTGCTGATCTGGATCCAGGCGGGGTTCGCCACGGTCATCATCTCCGCGGCCATCAAGGGAGTGCCCGACGATCTGGTCGAGGCGGCACGCATCGATGGCGCCACCGATCGGCAGGCGTTCTACAAGATCGTGCTCCCGTATGTGAAGACCACCGTCATCACCGTCGTCACCACGATCACCATCGCCGTGCTGAAGGTGTTCGACATCGTGCAGGCGATGGGCCTCGGCGGGGCGTTCGAGAACAACGTGCTCGCCAACCAGATGTACACGGAGAGCTTCACCAAGCAGAACGAGGGCTATGGCTCGGCCGTCGCCGTCGTGCTGTTCATCGCGGTGGTGCCGGTCGTCTGGGTCAATGCCCGCAACCAGAAGAACATGCGTGAGGCACGGGCATGAGCGACATCGAACCCGCCCCGCTGACCGTGGGAGGCACCGTCGCCACGGCCATGGTCGACGACATGCAGCCCCAGCCGCCACGTGACGAGACCCCGACGGCCACGAAGGTCACCAAGAAGCTCACCAGCCCGTTCGGGCGAGCGATGGTGTGGCTCCTCGCCCTGCTCTGGACGGTGCCGACGTTCGGCCTGTTCATCACCTCGTTCCGACCCGAGAAGGAGATCAAGACCACCGGTTGGTGGACGTTC
Organism: uncultured Acidimicrobiaceae bacterium; assembly: GCA_963720695.1. Classification (GTDB taxonomy): domain Bacteria; phylum Actinomycetota; class Acidimicrobiia; order Acidimicrobiales; family Ilumatobacteraceae; genus UBA668. Next base: position 633,482 of record CAVRGG010000007.1, on the reverse strand, counting down.
TTCTCGAATCCGACCGTCACGCTGGAGAACTACAAGTCGGTGCTCGATTACACCGGCGGCAGCGGCCAGCCGTTCAGCAGCTACTTCTGGAACTCCGTGGCCATCACGGTGCCGGGCGCCATCATCCCGATCGTCGTCGCCGCCTTCGCGGCGTACGCACTGTCGTGGATGAAGTTCCCCGGGCGTGATGCCATCTTCGTCGGCATCGTGGCGCTCATGGTCGTGCCGCTGCAGATGTGCCTCATTCCGCTGCTGCAGTTCTTCACCAGTGACTTCTCGCCGCTGAGTGGTGGCATCCCGCAGATCTGGGTGGCGCACACCATCTTCGCCATGCCGCTGGCGATCTTCCTGCTGCGCAACTTCATCGGCTCCCTGCCGAGCGAGGTCATCGAGGCCGCCCGAGTCGACGGCGCGTCGCACATGACCATCTTCACCAAGCTCGTGCTGCCGCTGTCGGTGCCCGCGATCGCATCGATCGCCATCTTCCAGTTCCTGTGGGTGTGGAACGACCTGCTCGTCGCCAAGGTGTTCGGCGGCGGCTCGAAGAACGCCCCCATGACCTCGGCGCTCATCGACATGGTGGGCACCAAGGGCAACGACTGGCAACTGCTCACCGCTGGCGCGTTCATCAGCATGATCGTGCCGCTCATCGTGTTCCTTTCACTTCAGCGTTACTTCGTCCGTGGCCTACTGGCCGGAAGCGTCAAGGGGTAGTACATGTCCACGCTCACCATGGTCAACCTGCAGAAGCGGTACGCCAATGGCTTCGAAGCCGTCCCAGGTCTCGACCTCGAGATCCACGACGGCGAGTTCCTCGTCCTCGTGGGTCCGTCCGGTTGCGGCAAGTCGACCGTGTTGCGCATGGTCGCCGGGCTCGAGGACATCACCGGTGGCGATCTGATGATCGACGACAAGCGGGTGAACGACTTCGGGCCACAGCAGCGCGACATCGCGATGGTGTTCCAGAGCTATGCGCTGTACCCCAACATGACCGTCGCCGACAACATCGCGTTCGCCATGCGCCTGCGCAAGACCGACAAGGACGTCATGAAGAAGAAGGTGGCCGAGGTCGCCGAGCTGCTCGAGCTCACCGCGGTGCTCGACCGCAAGCCGGGTCAGCTGTCGGGCGGCCAGCGTCAGCGCGTCGCGATGGGCCGCGCCATCGTGCGCGAGCCGAAGCTGTTCTTGATGGACGAGCCGCTCTCGAACCTCGACGCGAAGCTGCGCGTGCAGACCCGGGCGGAGATCTCCAAGCTGCAACGCCGCCTCGGGGTCACCACCATGTACGTCACGCACGACCAGGTCGAGGCGATGACCATGGGCGACCGCGTGGCGGTGCTACGCAAGGGGATGCTGATGCAGTGCGCCAGCCCGGCGGAGCTGTACGAGTCGCCCGACAACCTGTTCGTCGCGCAGTTCATCGGGTCTCCGTCGATGAACGTCATCAGAGGCAGCGTGGTCAGTGCCGACGAGGGCTCCATCACGGTCGGTGTGGGCCAGCAGCAGGTGACCCTGGAAGGAGCCTCGGCCGATCGGCTCTCGGGGCTCCGTTCGATGGTCGGTCGCCCCATCGCGGTGGGCATCCGCCCCGAGGCGCTCGGCGGCGACGGCACGGCGACCGTGGACGTCGACGTCGATCTCGTCGAGATGCTCGGCTCGGAGCTGCTCGTGCACAGCACGGTCAACGCCCCTGCGGTCTACTCGGTGGAAGGTGGCGTGGAGATCAGCGACCATCCGACGTCGACCGTCGTCGCCTCCCTCGACCCGCGCAAGCGGGTGAAGGTCGGCGACCGCCTCACCCTCACGCTCGACACGCTGCGCGTGCACGCGTTCGATCTGGACACTGGCAACGCCATCGGTCGCGGCTAGCCGCACCAGTGAGGCTGCAGCTCGCCAAACCGGCCGAGCACCCCGACATCGTCCGCTGGCCGCTCGATCAGGCGCTCGACGACTGGACGATCGAGGGGCTGCATCGAGTCGTCGGACTGCACCGTCACGTCGTGCGCATGGTCGAGGTGGGGCAGCTCTCCTACGTCGTCAAGGAACTGCCTGACCATCTCGCCGAGCGGGAGTGGCGCTTGCTGCGCGAGCTCGTCGAGGCGGATCTCCCCACGGCCGAGGTCGTGGGCGTCGTCACCGGCCGCGACGACGGCGCGGATGGCTTGCTGATCACTCGCCACCTCGACTACTCGCTCCCCTACCGCGTGATGCTCTCGGGACGCGGGCTGCGCATCCCGTACCTCGGCGATCGTGTGCTCGATGCGCTCGCCGGGCTGCTCGTGCGGCTCCACCTGGCAGGCTTCTTCTGGGGGGACTGCTCGCTCAGCAACACGCTCTTCCGGCGCGACGCAGACGCCCTGTCCGCCTACATCATCGACGTCGAGACCGGCGAGCGGCATGCCTCGCTCAGCGACGGCCAGCGCCGCCTCGACCTCCAGATCGCGACGGAGAACGTCGCCGGTGACCTGCTCGACCTGCAGATGGGCGGCATGCTGGCCGAGGGCATCGATCCGGTGGAGACAGCGCTCGCCATCGAGTCCGCGTACGAGGGGCTGTGGCAGGAGCTCACCGGCATCGAGGAGTTCAACGCCGAGGAGACGTACCGGGTGGACAAGCGGCTGCGCCGGCTGCACGACCTCGGGTTCGACGCAGCCGAGCTCGAACTGGTCACCACCGCCGGGGGGACGACGCTACGGCTCGTGCCGAGAGTCGTCGAGCACGGGTTCCACGCCCAACGCCTCCGAGCGCTCACGGGGCTACAGGCCGGGGAGAACCAGGCTCGCCGACTGCTCAACGACATCAGCCGCTACGGCGCGGTGCTCGAGCAGCGCACCGGCCGAAAGGTGAACGACTCCCTCGCCGCGGCGCGCTGGCTCGACGACCGATTCGAGCCGACGATCGCCGCGATCCCTGCCGACCTGGTCGCCAAGCTGGAGCCCGCCGAGTTGTACCACCAGGTGCTCGAACATCGGTGGTTCCTCAGCGAGCGAGCCGGCGGCGACGTCGGCATGGCGGAGACGGTCACCAGCTATGTGCGCGATGTGCTCTCTCTGGCACCGACCGAGCAGGTCCTGCACCCGACCGAGCCGTGACGCCCTCGAGTCGTCACGCGGCCGACTCGAACTCGCTCCAGACCGCGTCACCGTCGTCGTGCGCCATGATGCGCGACCGCAGTACCTCGCGCTGCTGCACGGCCGCCAGCGCGGGCTGGTCGATGGTGGCCCAACGGACGAGTCCGTTCCAGAATCGGTCGATCAGTTCGCTGCCGGCGACGGTGCCGCCATCGACGGTACGGAACGAGACGGACGCACACTCGCCGAGGTACAACCGGAGCGAGCGAACGTGGATGTCCTCGTCGGTGCGGATCCGTTCGACGATCTCGGCGGCCTCGGCGGCCTGCGCGCGTCGATCGACGAACAGGTCGCTCGTGCGCAGGATCTCCTGCGTCGCGGCGAAGCCGATCTCGGCGCGGAACTCGATGACGAGCAGGTTCATCAACAGCGAGAGGAGCCCCTCGATCTCCGGTGGCAGCTCGGGCATGAACCTGGCGCCGGCCTCCGGGCGGGCGATGTTCTCCGGCGGGTCGACGTCGGGATAGGCATGCTCGCCGAACGCGAGATCGCGCGCCGCGAACCACATCGCGTCGTGGGCGCCGACACCGTCGACCCCGCCCTCGTCGAACCCGTGGGCCTTGAGCAGACCTTTGCCGAGATGACCGATCGCCATGTCACTGATGTCCTCGACGACATGGGGTGCGAGGGAGGGAAAGGCGATGTCCGCCAGCAGTCGCCCGCGAGCCTCGATCTTGCCGGTGATCGTCAGCGAGTTCCAGAACGTCTCGCCGAGACCATGGCGCAAGAGCACCCGGGACTGCTCGACCGTGGGCAACCGAACGCCACCCAGCAGCGACGCGTCGGCGGCCAGCGGCAGACCTCCCCGCTCGATGAGTGCACGTTCCCATGCCTGGAGTGCAGGCTCGCGCACCAGCGCCCGCGGCGGCTGGTAGGAGCCGTCGGGGTGGAAGCCACCGTGCATGACGCGGCCGGCCACGACGTGGGGTGCAAGGCCAGGGTGGTCGAGCATCAGCTCTTCCTCGGTGAACACGAGTGTCATGCCGCAAGCGTACGCGCTCGTCGGTAGCCTGGTTGCCCGATGAGCCAGCTCAAGAACCGCCTCCAGGCCCTGTCGTTGCTCGACCGCGCCTTTTCCTCCTTCACCGACGCAGAGCTCGAGGCCCTGGTGGCCACCCTGCCCGACGACCACCGTGAGGCGATCGACGAGATCTGTGGCGCGAAGGAAGGTGGGTTCACCGATCCCGCTGCCCGCACGCTCGCCATGCGCACCACGGCCACTCGCGGTCGGATGACCGGCGGGCTCGAGCAGCTGAGCTCGCTCATCACCGACCCGTGCCTCGCGAAATGCATCGAACTGCTCGGCGACAACTCCGACAACCCCACCGAGCCGCAGCTGCTGGAGGCCACACCCACGCTGATCGAGGAGTTCGGCCTCGCCACCACCCGCCTCATGCTGGCTTCGTCCGTGGCGGGCGAAGCCGCAGCGTCGGTGATGCTGAGTCGCGTGCTCAAGCACGACGAGACGCTCGCACTCCCGCCGGTCGAGGTCACCGAGGTGAACGTCCTGCCCGCACCCAAGGCCGACGACGACCTCAAGGCCAAGCGGAAGGCCCTCAAGGAGAAGAAGCAGGCCGAGTCGCGCCAGCGCCGCGAGCAGCAGGCCAAGGCCGCCCGCCGCATCTGATCCGGGCTCAGAGCAGGGTGAGCTCACCCTGTTCGTGTTGCAACAACCACGCCTTGGTCTCCACGCCGGCGGCGAAGCCGGTGAGCTTGCCGGTGCTTCCGATCACACGGTGACACGGCACGATGATGCTGATCGGGTTACGGCCGTTCGCGGCGCCGACGGCGCGTGACTTGTTCGGGTCGCCGAGCCGGCGCGCCTGCTCCCCGTAGGAGATCGTGGTGCCGTACGGGATCTCGCGCAGCACCTTCCACGCCTGGTGTTGGAACTCCGTGCCGACGGGGTCGAGCGGGAGGTCGAAGTCGCGTCGCTCGCCGGCGAAGTACTCGGTGAGCTGGAGCACCGCATCGGCCAGGATGCGGTCCGCGGCGGGGCCGCCACCGTGGCCGTCGCGAGGGACACGGACGCGGTCGGGCCGCTCGCCCGGCCACAGCACCGCTCGCAGGCCGGTGTCACTGGCGATGAGCACGAGTTCCCCCACAGGGGAGCTCATCGTGGTGGAGGTGAGTTCGTCGGTCATGTCATGCTCCTTCACAAGCTTGCCCACAGATGGTGCAGCGCATACGAGCGCCAGGGGCTCCATGCCGCGGCGAGTGCCGCGGCCGACTTCGGTGATCCGTCGACGCCGAGCGCGACGAGCGCGTTCCGCACGCCGATGTCGGTCGGCAGGAACACATCGGGATCTCCGAGCGCTCGCATCGCGACGTAGCCTGCGGTCCACGGGCCGATGCCGGGCACGGCCTGCAGCGCTGCCGCAGCGGTGACCCGGTCGCTCCCGGCGTCGAGCTCGATGCGCCCGTCGGCGATGCGGGCGCAGGTCTCGATGAGTGCCGCACCCCGAGCTCTCGGCATCGCGAAGTCGTCTGGTCGAAGCGATGCGATCGCGGTCGCGGACGGAAAGGCGTGGGTCACGTCGCCGACCGGGTTGGCGAGCGGCTCCCCGTGGGCCGCCACGAGTCGTGCGGCCAGCGTGCGGGCTCCGGCCACGCTGACCTGTTGGCCGAGCACCGCTCGGACCACGAGCTCCGTCCCGTCCGGGTGCCCCGGCGCTCGGAGCCCTGGCCGCTTGCGGACGAGGTCGGCGAGGAGTGGATCGGCGCCGAGGTGGTCGTCGATGCGGGTCGGATCACTGTCGAGGTCGAGCAGGCGACGTGTGCGCTGGACGGCGGCCTGGACGTCGGAGACATCGTCGAGGACGAGCTGGCAGGAGACGGTTCCGGCGGTGACGGACACCGAGACGACCCCGTTGCCGTGCGCGAGCCGCAGCGCCCGACGGTAGACACCGGGCTCGATCGACTCGGTCAGCGGCACCGGCGCGCATCGCGAGGAATCCGAACATGGCATCGCTGTCGAAGGGTTGCCGACACGCGAGGCGAACCGTGAGCGGACCGCCCACCGCGGTGGGTGCCTTCGCCTCGCGAAGCGCAGTCGGCGAAGAGGCGAACACGTCGCGGACGGTGTCGTTGAACTGGCGGACGCTCTGGAACCCGCTGGCGAACGCGACATCGGTGATCGGCAACGTGGTCGTCTCGATCAGGATGCGAGCAGTCTGGGCGCGCTGGGCGCGGGCGAGGGCGAGCGGGCCGGACCCGACCTCGGCGACGAGCAGCCGGTGGACCTGGCGCTCGCTGTACCCGAGTCGCTCGGCGAGGCCACGCACGCCTTCCCGGTCCACGAGTCCGTCGGCGATGAGCCGCATCGCACGCCCCACGACGTCGGCGCGTGTGTTCCATTCCGGAGAACCAGGCGACGCATCGGGACGGCAGCGCTTGCAGGCCCGATAGCCGTGGGCCTGCGCGGTCGCGGCGGCGAGGAAGAACTCGACGTTCGTTGCGCTTCGGAGTGATGGCGGGGCACGACGGCCGGCAGTAGATGCCGGTGGTGCGGACGGCCGTCACGAACCATCCGTCGAAGCGGGAGTCACGGCTCTGGATGGCCCGGTAGCACTGGTCGTGGTCGAGGATCACGGGACCAGTGTGCCCGATCCGCCACCGACCGACTAGCGGGTTTCGGACATCACCGTTCGGGGCCTTCAGTCCAGCGCGGTGACGTCGACCGAGACCGTCAGCGACTGGCCGCCACCGGGCCCGATCACGACACCTCGAACAGGCGCGACGTCGTCGTAGTCGCGTCCCCAGCCGACGGTGACGTGACGAAGCGGCGGCATCTGGTCGTTCGTGGGGTCGAAGTCGAGCCAGCCGAGTTCGCCCGCCCAGACCGAGCACCACGCATGCGACGCATCGACACCGACGAGCTTGGGCTCTCCCGGCGGCGGCATGGTCTCGATGTACCCGCTGACGTAGCGAGCGGGCAACCCCACCGATCTCAGCGCGGCAGCGGCGACATGGGCGAAGTCCTGGCACACGCCCCGACGCTCGGCGAGCACGGTGGTGAGTGCAGTGGTGACGTCGGTGAACCCGGGGTCGAACCGGAAGCCGGTGAAGATGCGGTGGCACAGACCGCTCACGGCATCGGCGATCGACCGGCCGTCCACGAACTCCGGCGCCGTGAGCTCTCGCAGCGCAGGGAGATCGGGCGTGAGGGCGGTGTGGGCGAGATACGGACCGAGGTCGAGGGCGAGCGGCCCGCGGGCCTCGGCGGCACGGGCGGCGATCGATGTCCACGACACGGTGGCGGTGTCGATGGGCGGCGGCTGCATCGAGACGACGATCAGGGAGTCGACGACGAGCGACGAATGCGGGCGATGGACCGCGAACTGGGTGACCGCGTTGCCGAACTGGTCGAGCGTGTATTCGATCTCGTCCGGCGGCGGATCGATGCGCAGCTCGACGGACTCGACCTGCTGCCACGCGGTCGGGCGCGGGGCGAGGTGCGTGGTCGTGAAGCCGTCGGCCATCGGCTGCCCGTAGATGTACTCGGTTCGGTGGGAGACGCGGAATCGGGACATCTGGTCACTGCCCTCGCACGACGGTGGGGTTCACGGGGTCCGCGAACCAGCGGGCGACGATCGCGCCGGAGAGTTGCAGGATGGGACCACGCACCTGCAGCACGAGTTCGTCGAGCGACACTCGCCGACCGTTGACCGCAGCGGTCTCGACCATCGCCAGCGCCTGCAGGCTGGCGTCCTGCACGAGGGCCGACCCTTCCGGCCAGGCCAGTCCGGCCGTGTGCTCGCGAAGTCGATCGAGTTGATAGGCGAGGCTGCGGGGGTTCGCGTCGTCGCGCAGCAGGAGATCGAGCACCGCGTGGAGATCGAACTCGCTCCGGTACCTGCGCCGGTACGCGACCAGGCTCTCGTTCGCGGACAGGACGGCATCGGCGAGCGGCTGCTCGGCGAGCGGTGGTGCGACGACACCGAGCACCGCCTCGACGGAGCCGAGGACGGCCAGCGTGCGCTCGATGCGGCGGCCGAGGTCGAGGAAGCGCCACGCGGGACCGCGCACGGTGCTCTCCATCACCAGCCCGGACAGTGCCGCGAGGTCGACGAGTGCGACGTCGAGCTCCTCGGGTACGGCCCTTCCGTCGACGAGCCGGGCGTGAATGTCGGCGAGCCGTCCGAGCACCCTGCCGGTGGTGACGCTCAGGTATTCGCGGACGGAGGTCGCCTCCTGCACCAACGCAGCGATCTGCACCGCGGTCGCCGCGGAGGTGGCTGCCAGCTCGTCGACGAACGCGTCGAAGGGAGCCGATTCGCCTCGGTCTGCCGCAGGGGCGGAACGTGCGGCACGGAGCAACGCGGCCGCGCCCACGGTCCACGCGCCGTCGGAGAGTGTGAGCAGCATCGGGTCCTGTTCGAGCTGGGTCGTCACCACACTCGTCGCCCTCGCCGCCACTTCCGCGCGCTCCGCGGCGCGTCCGAGCCAGTACAGCGCATCGGCGACCCGCTTCGGCACCGATCCACCGAAGTCGACCTGCGGCGGGCCGGTGACGTGCAGCGGACGAACCGGCGCACCCGCACCCACCACCCACACGTCCTTCACCATCTCCGCGGTCGGGGAGGCGGGATGGTCGCCCGGTGCCAGGACGCGTCCGACGCCACCTCGCATCACGACGTACTCGCCGTCGACGCAGGCGATGTGCAGGCGCAGGACGACGGGTCGAGCCTGCACGGAGTGGTCGCCGTCACCGACGAACACCGGCGATGTCCCGAGCGCCGCGCCGCTGGTCAGCGACGGCAGGTCCAGTGGTCGACCGAGCAGATGCTGCGCGGCGACGGAGAGGAACGGGGCGATCTGCGGTGCCTCCGCGATGCCGCTGCCGTACGCATTTGCGAGTGTCACTCCCCCGGCACGCGCACCCCACACGAGTCCGGGAACCCCCGACCCGCCGCCGAGGTGGCCGGGCTCGAGCGGGTCCAGTTGCGCGTCGACCACGCGCCGATAGACGACGTCGATCGGATCGAGGCCGTCGAGGACGCGAAGCCAGAGTCGACCGGCGCGCATCACGACATCGGCGCCCTCGACGAGGTGGATGCCGAGACGCATCGCGAGGTAACTGTGTTCGACGTACGTCGGATCGCCCGGGCCGGCCGTCAGCACGACCGCTCGCGGGCTGGTGCTGCCACGAGGGGCGCTCGCGGTGAGGGCCCGTCGCAGGGTGTCGGCGTGGTCGTGCACGCCCGCGGCTCCCACGGCGCGAAGGCCGTCGGGCATCACCCGGGCCATGACGGATCGGTTGAGCAGTGCATACCCCAGTCCCGACGGCGCATCGGTGAGGTCCTGCACCACGTTCCACTTGCCTGTCGCATCGCGGACGACGTCGATCGCGTAGTGGATCAGCCACGTGCGTGCACCGTCGTCGCCGGTGACCGGTCGATAGCCCGCGAGGGAGTGCAGGAGTTCGGCCGGGAGCACGCCGTCGGCGATCAACCGCCGGGGCCCGTAGCAGTCGGCGAGCAGGCCTTCGAGCGCGCGCATGCGATGGACCACTCCCTCGGCGAGGAGGCGGAACTCGTCGGCGGCGAGCACGAACGGAATCGGATCGAGCCGCCATGGATGGCTGGCGGCTCGTTCCGCGTGCGTGTTGCCGCGCCGATCGGTGGCGAGCGTCAGGTCGTGAACGAGGTGACCGGTTCCCTCCGCGTCGAGCAGGCGCTCGGCCTGGCGTTGGCGACTGGAGAGCACGGCGGGATCGAACGCACCGAGCGCCCTGGCCACCGGCTGCCACTCGGGGCGGGCCTCGCCGTCGAGACCGATCACCTCGTCGTATCTGCCGGGAGCGGGCGCATAGCGAAGGACGTCGTACGTCATGGTGCGCTCACCCCTCCGCGCGCACGAACGTGTCGTACACCGCGTCGTTCAAACGGGCGAGGGCCGCCTGCACCTGATCCATCGCCGCGTCCAGTGCCGCACCGTCGCCGGCGTCCGCCTGCAGTCCTGCCAGCAGGCGATCCAAGGCATCGACGGACGGCAGCGTGCGGTCCGGGCTCGGGAGCCGCAGGAGCGCCGCGCGAATGCGCTCGAGGCATCCGGCGACCGAGCGCGGGAACTGCGCGTCGAACAGCAGGAACGACACCACGCCGGCGCCGACGATCGGGCCACGCGTCGCTCGCTGGTACATCTGCAACGCGCTGACCGATCGCAGCACGCCCATCCACTGCACCTCGTCGTAGTCGTCGACCGAGTCCGGAATCGCGAGCAGGACCGCGGCGCGGACGCCGAGCACCCTCGTCGTCATGTCGGCCCGCTCGAGGCACTGGCCGAGCCGCCACAATTCGTATGCCTCGTCGCGTTGCATCGCACCGGCGATGACCCCGTCGAGCCGTTGGTTCTCGCTGACGACGCGCCCCAGGAATCGGGCCCGGGTCCGGCGGTCGACGCCGCCCTCGGCGTCGCGTCCCGTGTAGAGATACAGGTCGTTCACGGTCTGCCACGCATCGCGTGGGAGCACCTCTCTCGTCGTGCGCAGGTTCTCCCGTGCGTGCGCGACGCAGGCGACGACGCTGCCAGGGTTGGCGAGGTCCGCCACCAGGAACCGGACCACGTCGCTCTCGTTGGCACGGGCGTGGGTCGCGTCGAACTCGTCACGACTGCCCACGACGGCGAGCAGCGGCTCCCAGCTCGACGCCACCCCGACGGGGAGGTCGAGCAGCACGTCGGTGAAGCTCCGCACGGCTCGGGCGGTGTCGTCGGCGCGTTCCATGTACCGGGCACCCCAGTAGATGTTGTCGGCGACGCGCGACAGCAGCATCAGCCCTCCACGATCCAGGTGTCCTTGCTGCCGCCGCCCTGCGACGAGTTGACGACGAGCGAGCCGCGGCGCAGCGCGACGCGGGTGAGACCTCCCGCGGACACGTATTGCGTCCGACCGCTGAGGATGAACGGCCGCAGGTCGACGTGGCGCGGCTCGAGCTGGCCGTCGCACAGGGTCGGGGCGGTGCTGAGGGAGAGGATCGGCTGGGCGACCCAGTTGCGCGGGTCGGCCTCGATGTTCGCGATGGCCTCGTCGAGCTCGGTGCGGGATGCGCGGTTGCCGATGAGGAGCCCGTAGCCCCCGCTCTCGTTGGCGGGCTTGACCACGAGTTCGGCGACGTGATCGATCACGTACTGGCGCTCGTCGGGATAGACGCACCGATACGTGGGCACGTTCGGCAGGAGCGGTTCCTCGCCGAGGTAGTAGCGGATGAAGTCGGGAACCCACGCGTAGACGACCTTGTCGTCCGCCACTCCGGCGCCGGGGGCATTCGCGATCGCGACGTTGCCGGCCCGCCACGCCCGCATGAGGCCCGGAACGCCGAGCGTGCTGTCCGGGCGGAACACCTCGGGGTCGAGGAAGAGGTCGTCGACGCGGCGGTACACCACGTGCACGCGCTCGCGGCCGCCGATGGTGCGCATGTAGACGCAGTCGTCGTCGCCCACGACGAGATCGGCACCCTCCACCAACGTCGCGCCCATTCGCTGGGCCAGGAACGAGTGCTCGAAGTACGCGCTGTTGAAGATGCCGGGGGTGAGCACGACCACGGTGGGATCCGAGACACCGTCGGGCGCGAGCGAGGAGAGCATGCGCTTGAGCTCGTCGGTGTAGGCATCGACGGGAAGGATGCTCTGCTTGGCGAACAGGTCGGCGAACGCCCGCTTCGAGATCGCACGGTTCTCGAGCACGTAGCTCACTCCGGACGGTACGCGGAGGTTGTCCTCCAGCACGTACATCGTGCCGTCGGCGTCGCGCACGAGATCGCTGCCCGAGATGTGGGCCCACACACCATGCTTGGGCGACACCCCTCGGCACTGCTGGCGGAAGTTCACCGAGTGATCGAGGAGGTCGGCGGGGAACACACCCGCGGCGATGACGCGCTGGTCGTGATAGAGGTCGTCGATGAAGGCGTTGAGCGCCCGCAGACGCTGCATCAATCCGCGCTCGATGTGGCGCCACTCCTCCGCGGCGATCACACGGGGGATGATGTCGAACGGCCAGGCACGGTCGATGCCGCGGCCGTCGGAGTACACGGTGAACGTGATCCCCATGCCGACGATGTCGAGTTCGGCCAGGTCCTGACGCTGCTGCAGTTCGGCCAGACCGAGCTCGTGCAGCTGGCGGACCAGCGCCGTTGCCGCCGCTCGGGGCTCGCCGTTGACGTCGATCAACTCGTCCCACATGCCCGCCTGAGTGCGCAGATCTGCCATCGTCATCTCACCAGGCTCTCGGGGGCAGATTTCCGACACATGCCATGACTATGACATGTCGGTGAACAGGCGTGCGGCGTCGGTGGGACGTCAACGGCCGATCTGGGCGGTGAAGTCAGCGACGAAAATGCCGAGGCCCATCACGACCAGCAGACCGGCGATCACCCAGAACCTGACGATCACGGTCGTCTCGGGCCACCCGAGCATCTCGAAGTGATGGTGGATCGGCGAGAGTCGGAACACCCGCCGCTTGCCCTTGGTGGCCTTGAACACGGCCATCTGGATCGCGACGGAGCCGATCTCGATGACGTTCAAGCCGGCCAGCAGCGGAAGGAGCAGTTGGGTGTTCGTGGTGAGCGCGAGCAGCGCGAGCGCGGCCCCGAGGCCGAGCGCACCGACGTCACCCATGAAGATGCGCGCCGGAGCGGCGTTCCACCACAGGAACCCTGCGCACGCCCCGGCGAACGCGACCGCGAACACGGCGAGGTCGTACGGGTTGACCATCGAGCTGTAGATCTCGGGGTTCCGGAACCCGAGGAAGGCGATGATCGCAAGCGCCCCGAATCCGAACATCGCGGCACCGCCTGCGAGGCCGTCGAGCCCGTCGGTGACGTTGACCGCGTTGGTGGTGGCGAAGATGATCACCCCTGCCCAGACGACCCACAGCACGGTTCCGATGTGCCAGCCGGGCGAGTCGGCACGCGTGAACGACACACGCGTGTCGATGTCGGTGACGACCACCAACGCCGTGGCGATGCCGAACGCCACGCCGAGCGTGATGTAACCCTTCAGCTTCCACAGCACGCCCCGGTTGCGCTTCTTGCGGACCTTGATGATGTCGTCGACGAGGCCGATGCAGGCCATCGCGAACACGCCGGCGAACATCACCAACGTCTGGTTGGAGAAGATGACGCCCTCACGGAGGTGCGGCAACAGGTAGCCCAGTGTCGCTGCACCCAACACGGCGAGGCCCCCCATCGTCGGGGTGCCCTTCTTGTGCTGGTGCTGGGGCACGACCAGGTTCTCGGCGTTCAGTTCGAGGATCGGCTGGCTACGTCCACGCGATCGGAGGAACTTCTCCAGGAAGCCGGTCCCGAACAGGGACGCGAAGAACGCGATGGAGCCGGCGATGAAGAGCGCGATCATCCTCTGGCCCGCCGTCGGGGTTCGATGGACACACCACGAGGATCACCCACTTCCTCGAAACCGGCAAGGGCCGAATGTCACCGTCGCCTATCGTCGGCCGAATGTCCGAGTTCGTGAGCCGGCCGTGGACCGAGAGCGATCGTGCGTTCCTGTGGGAAGCGCTCTACCTGTCGATCCACGTGCGTGAGGGTCAGACTCCCCCGCCGCGCTCGGTACTGGACGCTCCCGACATCGGGCACTACCTCGTCGAGTTCGGGACTCGGATTGGCGACGACGCGCAGGTCGTCGTGGACGGCTTCGACCAGCCGGTCGCCGCGGCGTTCTGCCGCCGCATGCCCGACGAGGACCCTGGCTACGGCTTCGTGTCGGCCGACATCCCCGAGTTCGGGATGGCAGTGGTGAGCCACCTGCGCGGGCGGGGCCTGGGCCGCATGGTGCTCACCGATCTGCTGCAGCGGCATCCGACCATGAGCCTGAGCGTCGACCACGACAACCACGTCGCCCGTACGTTCTACGAATCGCTCGGCTTCGTCGCAATCGCCGAGGAAGGCACGGCCACCACGATGCTGCGGAGGGCCTGACGCGGGAACCGTGTCACACCCCTCGTGCAGGATGACGGTGTGTCCAACCCGAGTGATCTCGTGCACGAACTCCACGGCATCATCGATCGGCTGCTCGCGCTCGACCCGTCGGCACTCTCGAGCGCCGAACTCGAGTCGGTCGCGGTCGGTCTGCAGGCCGAGCGTTCTCGACTCGACGTCGCCGCCGCCGAGTCGATCCACCACTGGGAGCACCGTGGCGACTGGCGGGCGGATGGGTCGTTGACGGCCTCGCTCGCACTGGGGCGCCGGACCCGGCGCGACCACCACCGCGCCCGGGCAGAGCTGCATCGCGCTCGCCGGCTGCAGCGCATGCCGGCCACGAGAGCCGCTGTGCTCGCCGGACGCTTGTCGATCGACCACGTCGACCTGTTCGTGCGGTACGCGACCGAGGCACGCCTCGAACTGTTCCTCGAGCACGAGCAGCTCCTCGTCGATCGCTGCGCCGCAGTCACCGGACCGTTCGACGATGCCCGCAAGATCGTGCAGTACTGGGCGCACCTGGCCGACGACGTGCTCGGCGGGCGTCGCGAGGGTCCCGATCCGTCCACGCTCTACTTCTCCCGCTCGCACGACTCGGGCGAGGGCGTGCTCGACGGTCGCCTGTCGGTGATCGACGCCGAGGTCGTCTCGTCCGAGCTGCAGCGACTGTGCCGCGAGATCGCGCTCGAGGACCGTGCTGCGGCCATTCGGCGTACACCGGCGCAGCGCCGAGCGGCCGCACTGGTGCGCATGGCGAGCCGATCGTCCGCCGCGACGGGCATGACCCCACGACCGCTGTTCCAGGTGATCGTCGGTGACGACACCGCTCGTCGACTGTGCGAACTGGCATCGGGGGCCGTCCTGCATCCCGACGAGCTCGTTCCTCATCTCGACAGCGCCGTGATGGAGGCGTTCCTGTTCGACGGACCGTCGACGATCATCGCCAAGACCGGGCGCCGGCGGTTCACCGGTGCGCTGCGCACGGCCATCAAGGTCCGCGACCGGCGGTGCCAGCATGCGTCTGGTTGCCCCACACCCGCGGCGGACTGCGACATCGATCACCGCAGACCCGCAGCCCGGGGCGGGCCCACCAGCCAGTTCAACGGCCACGTCGAGTGCGTCCCGCACAACCGCATCAGCGAACTCCACGACGCACCGGCCGAGTCACCCGAGCGCGAGATCACCCGTCTCGACGAGCTGCGCTGCCGCATCAGATGGCGCGTGCTCCATGGCCTCACTGCCGCCGACCTCGAATGACGCGGCGCTCCGCGCGAGCGGTCAGCCGAGGGGATCGGGCCAGGCGAGGTCGCTGGGCGGGTCCTCGCCGACGACTCCGTCGATCGCTTCGCGCAGCAGATCGGCGTGGCCGGTGTGCCGACCGTACTCCTCGACCAGGTCGAACAACAGCCGCCGCAGGCTCATGACGTTGCCGGCCCACCCGTACGCGGTCTCGTGGTCGAGCCCGCCGAGCTCCAACGCACGGCGCACGCTCGCCCGCGAGCGGGTGACGGTGGCGGTCCACATCGCGTACAGCTCCTCCGGCGAGTCGGCGTCGGCCGACGTGAAGTCCCAGTCTGGGTCGTCGTCCCAGGGGGCGGATGCCCACGGCTCCGAGACCGGCTCGCCCCAGAGCTTGCGGGTGAACATCTCGTCCTCGGCGCGCGAGAGGTGCTTGAGGAGCCGACCCACGGTCAGCGATGACGAAGGGAGGCGGAACGACAGGCCTGCGGCGTCGAGTCCTCGTGCCTTCCAGGCGAACGTCGCCCGGAGCCGCTCCAGCGACGCGATGAGGTGTTCCACTTCGGTCCCGGCCATCGGCGGTTCCCAGGGGTTCGGTACATAGGCCACGGGTCGCAGAATAGCGATCGCTCCGGACGCGGTAGCGTGCCCGCATGTCGGCGACCCGAGCGGACTGGCGGGTGATCGATGGCGTGACGACCGCGTGGTTCGGCTCGCCGTCGCTGATCGAGGCTGCCGCGCTCGCCGGCGTCACCACCGACCTCTCGGCAGGGATCCTGGTCGACGTTCGGGCGACGGGTGTGCGGGTGCGTCTCGACGCGGACGAGCACGCGGACGATCACGCCGCGAGGGTGTCGGCGGCGGCACGCGATCTCGGCCTCACCGGCGACCCGACTGCGTTGCAACACCTGGGCGTCGTGCTCGAATCGGCGGACCCGAGCGCGGTGACACCGTTCTGGCAGGGCGCGCTCGACTACACACCGGTGCCCGGCGTCGGTCTGGTGGACCCGTTGCGACGCGACCCCACGATCAGGATTCGCCGGTCGATGGAGCCTCGGCCGCTACGACATCGCGTCCATCTCGACGTGGTCCGGCCCGCGGCGGCGGTCGAGCAGGCCGGGCTCGGCGAGGCCACCGGGCCCTACGGGGTCCGCCATGCGGACTCCGACGGCAACGAGGTCGACCTCGTGCCGGGCGAGAGCCTGGGCGAGGCCAGCGCGACAGCCGACTGGCAGGTGGTGTTCAGCGCGATGGCGTGCTACCGCACCACGTCACCGGCTCAGCAGCGTGCGTTGGTGACCGCCGCAGCGGCGCTGGCCCACGACGCTGGTTTCCCACTGGGGATCGACCTGCGCCCCGGCCTCGTCGTCGTCGACAGCGGAAAGGACCGGTGGGATGCCGACGCCCACGGCCTCGAGGTCGACTTCGCCGAGCTCGCCGAAGGGATCCAGGCCGCTGCCTGCGGGCTCGGCGCCGCGGCGGACCCGGCGCTGCCACGCTTCGTGCAGCTCTTCCTCGACGCGGCCGACGTGGACGCCGTGCGCGCGTTCTGGATCGCGACACTCGGTTACACCGGCGACCGGCGAGCCGGTCTCCCCGACCTCCACGATCCGCGACTCCTCAACCCCGTGCTCGTCTTCCAGGAGCTGGACGCGTCCGACGTGGCACGACGCGAGCAACGCAATCGCATCCACTTCGAGCTCCGCGTGCCATCGGACGTCTCGCAGGACCGCATCGCCACGGCGCTCGCCGCCGGCGGCCGGTTGCTCGACGAGTCGGACGATCGGTGGCGGCTCGCCGACCCGGAAGGCAACGAACTGGTCATCGTCACGACGGCCGACTGACGGCGTCAGGGTTGGAGTTGCCAGTACTCCGAGGTGAGGCCGACCTTGTCGAGCAGCGCCTGTGCCTCGGCCACGGTCCTGGGCTTGAACGAGGGCGAGAGCCGATCGCCGTACCAGTCCTGCGACAGGCGCCACATCGTGGTGAGGCTGACGGCTTCACGGCCGACCGGGCGATTGTCCTTCGACCGAAGGAACCCGATGTTGCTTCACGTGAAGACGATGTCGTCCCACCATCGACTGGCGGGTAACGGAAAGCAGATGTAGCCGTCATCCTGGACGAGCCCGCCCTCGGTGACGGCGAGATGGACTGGCTCACCGGTGTCCATCCACGTTGATTCGATGCGGCCGTCGCTGTGGAGTGCCGCCAGCACGGCCAAGGAGTCCCAGGCACAGTTCGCCCACCACGCGCCTTGCGAGGTCGTCACTCGCCACTTCGTCGGCTCGGCAGCGAACGGCAATGCCATTCGGATCTCGCCCTTCCGCCCCGGACGGTCGTCGAGCACGAGCATGTGTCGGTCGTGAAGCTCACGTAGCAAATCATCGACGAGTTCGACGGTGCCGACCGTCTGCACAAGGTCTGCCCGGCTGGGCGCCAGCGTAGACTACATTCCATGGAATCCACTTCCGTGACGGCGTTGTTCAGCGATCTGGTCCGACTCGAGACCGAGCTGTGGAACATGGTCGATGAACGACTGCGCCGCGATCACGGTCTGGCGTTGTCGTGGTTCGAACCGATGCTGGCGATCGACCGCACGTCAGGATGTCGGGTGATCGACATCGCCGAGGCCCTCTCGATCACGATCGGCGGCACCAGCAAGCTCGTCGACCGGATCGAGAACGCAGGCTGGTGCGAACGCTCGCCGAACCCCGATGACGGCCGCTCATCGACGATCGAGCTCACCCACGCCGGGCGCCGACTGCTCGCAGCGGCGCAACGCTCGTTCGCCGACGAACTCGCCGGCCGGATCGGCACGGCGATTTCGGCGAACGACCTGGAGCACTTCGCCGCGACGGTTCGCCAGCTCCGATCCCACATCCACGGCCACCGAGAGGAAGCCTGACCATGCCGCCGATTCCCACCACCATGCGAGCCGCCGTGCTCGACGCGCCCGGGCCACCCGAGGCACTTCGCGTCCGTGAGATCCCCGTTCCGACGCCACGGGCAGGTGAGGTGTTGATCAAGGTCGAGGCGTTCGGGCTCAATCGATCCGAGCTCCATACCCGCCTCGGCCTCGCCCAAGGGGTCACCTTCCCACGTGTGCTCGGTATCGAAGCCACCGGCACCGTCGCAGCCTGTCCCGGCGGCGAGTACACGGCCGGGCAGCAGGTCGTGGCGTTGATGGGTGGCATGGGACGAACCTTCGACGGCGGCTACGCCGAGTACACCTGTGTCCCTGTCCGCCAGGTCGTGCCGTTCACGAGTGGCCTCGACTGGGCGACGCTCGGGGCGGTGCCCGAGATGCTCCAGACCTCGCACGGGTCACTCACCGTCGGACTCGACGCCCAACCCGGGCAGTCCATCCTGATCCGTGGCGGCACGTCCTCCATCGGGATGGCCACGGCTGTGCTCGCCAAGCGACTCGGAATGACCGTGCTGTCCACCACCCGCAACCCCGACCGCGCCGATGCGCTCCGTCGCATCGGTGTCGACCACGTCCTCGTCGACGACGGCAACATCGCCGAACAAGCCCGCGCGATCTTCCCCGACGGCGTCGACACCGCGCTCGAACTCGTCGGCACCCCGACGCTGCCCGACACGTTGCGCGCCACCCGGATCCACGGCGTCGTCTGCTTCACCGGGATGCTCTCCAACCAGTGGACCGTGCGCGACTTCTACCCGATCGAGTACCTCCCACGCGGCGTCCGACTCACCGCGTACGGCGGTGACGCCACCGATCTCCCTCCGCACGTCCTCCAGGACTTTCTGGACGCCGTCGCAACCGGCGACGCCATCGTGCCGATCCATCGCACGTACCGCCTCACCGAGATCGCGACGGCGCACGCTGACATGGAAGCCGACCGCGCGACCGGCAAGCTCGTCGTCCTCCCCACCGGACATCGAACGCTCAGGGGTCGATGATCTCCACCCGCACTCGCTTGTTGCCCTTGCCCTTGTTCTCGAGCTTGAGTACCCGGAGCCGACCGACCTCGGCGGTGGACCTGACATGCGTACCGCCATCGGCTTGCTTGTCGAGGCCGACGATGTCGACGACGCGGATCTCGCTGACCGACGCAGGAATGAGGCTCACCTTGGTGCGGATCAGGTCCTCGTCCTGCACGGCGGTGTCGCGAGGGAGGAAGCTCACCTCGATCGGCCGATCGGCGACGAGCTCGGCGTTGACGAGCTCCTCGATCCGCTGCGCGAACCCCTCCGGTACCGGATCGAACTCGAAGTCCATGCGTGCCGACAGCGGCTCCATGTTGCCGCCCGTGACGGGCACGTGCCACTCGTTCCAGATCACGCCGCACAGCACGTGCAACGCGGTGTGGGTGCGCATCAGGCGGTGACGACGGTCCCAGTCGACGTCGCCGTCGACCTCGTCACCGACGCTCGGCAGCGGGCCTCCCTCGACGGTGTGCCAGACCAGATCGCCGTCCTTGCGCACGTCGGTCACGGCGAGACCCGCCAGCGTCCCGGTGTCGTGGGGCTGGCCACCGCCGGTCGGGTAGAAGAAGGTGCCGTCGAGCGCCACCGCGCCCTCCGTCACGGCGGTGACCCGGGCGGTGAAACGGGTCGTGTAGGCGTCGCGCAGGTACCACAGCTCGGTCATGGAAGAGAGTCTGCCTGGTTAGGGTGGCTGCATGGACCACGATCCCGTCTCGATCGCCCGCCGTGCGATCACGCTGCTGGACCTCACCGAGTTGGGCGACGACGCCACCGCCGACGACGTCACTGCGCTGTGCGGCCGAGCCGTCAGCCCGTACGGCACCGTCGCCGCGGTGTGCGTGTGGCCCCGTCATGTCGCGCTCGCCGTGTCGCTGTTGGCCGGTACCGGCGTGCGCGTCGCCACCGTCGTCAACTTCCCCTCCGGGACCGAACCGGTCGACGACGTTCTCGCCCAGACCCGCGGCGCGCTCGCGGACGGCGCGGACGAGATCGACCTCGTGCTCCCGTACCCGGCGTTCATCGCCGGCGACACCACGACGCCGGCGAAGATGGTCGACGCCGTGCGTGCCGTCGTCAACGGCGACCACCTCTTGAAGGTGATCCTCGAGACGGGGGTGCTCGCCGACCCCGAGCTCATCGCGGCTGCGTCGCAACTCGCGATCGACCACGGTGCGGACTTCATCAAGACCTCCACCGGCAAGACCGCCACGAGCGCGCAGATCGCCGCGACCGACGTGATGCTCCACGTCATCCACGACGCCGGCCGGCCGGTGGGTCTCAAGCCGAGCGGCGGCATCCGCCAGGTCGACGACGCGAGAGCGTTCATCGACCAGGCCGACCGCATCATGGGCGAGGGCTGGGCCACACCCTCCACGTTCCGCTTCGGAGCCAGCGGCCTGCTCACCGCGCTGATCGCCGCCATCGAAGGCAACGCCGGGGTCACGGCCACGGAGGCGTACTGATGCTCCCCCAGGAAGTCATCCGAGCCAAGCGGGACGGGGCGATCCTCACCGCCGCGGAGATCGGCGAGTTCGTCAACGGCCTCGTGAACGGTGCGGTCACCGAGGGCCAGGCCGCCGCGTTCGCGATGGCGGTGTACTTCCGTGGGATGACCACCGACGAGGCCGTCGCGCTCACGCTGGCGATGCGCGACAGCGGCGCGGTGCTGCGCTGGGACCTGCCCGGGCCGGTGCTCGACAAGCACTCGACCGGCGGCGTCGGCGACACGGTGAGCCTCATGCTGGCACCGATGGTGGCGGCCTGCGGCGGGTTCGTCCCGATGATCTCGGGCCGCGGGCTCGGGCACACCGGCGGCACCTACGACAAGATGGAATCGATCCCGGGTTACGTGGCCGCGCCGACGATGGCCAAGTTCCGCTCCGTCACCGCCAAGGTCGGCTGCGCCATCATCGGCCAGACCGCCGACCTCGCGCCGGCGGACAAGCGTCTGTACGGGATTCGCGACGTCACCGCCACCGTGGAGAGCATCCCGCTCATCACCGCCTCGATCCTGTCGAAGAAGCTCGCGGCCGGACTCCAGGGTCTTGCCATGGACGTGAAGACCGGCAACGGCGCGTTCATGACGACCGCAGCCCGGTCGCGCACGCTGGCCAAGAGCATCACGTCCGTCGCCACCGGCGCCGGCCTGCCCACCACCGCGCTGATCACCGACATGGACCGACCGCTCGCCGACGCGGCCGGCAACGCCGTCGAGGTCGCGTACGCGGTCGAGTACCTCACCGGCGTGCGCCGCGAACCGCGGATGCACGAGGTCGTCATGGCGCTCTGCACCGAGATGCTGTTGCTCGGCAAGCTGGCTCGCACGCCGAAGGCCGCCCGCACGATGCTGCAGGCCGCGCTGGATTCGGGCGTCGCTGCGGAGAGGTTCCAGCAGATGGTCAGTCGCGCTCGGCGGGCCGAAGGGGTTCATCGATCGACCGTGGAACCACATGGAGCGTGCCCCGGTGCAGTTCGCCGTCATGCCCGACCGCGAGGGCGTCGTCGCCAAGATCGACACGCGAGCGGTCGGCATGGTGGTGGTCGCGCTCGGCGGTGGTCGTACCCGACCGCAGGATCCGGTCGACCATGCGGTCGGCCTCACCTCGCTCGCCGGGCTGGGCTCGACGGTCGGCGCCGAACAACCGTTGGGCATGGTGTTCGCCCGCACCGAGGACCAGGCCCGCAGCGCCGCGGAGTTGCTGAAGGCCGCCTACCAACTCGGTGGGCGGACCGCGACGGCGAACCCGGCCGTGCTGGAGCGCATCACTGCGTGACCTGGGGCTCCTTGGGGAGTCCGAGCACGCGCTCACCGACGATGTTGCGCTGGATCTGGCTGGTGCCACCCCAGATCGTCTCGCTGCGGCTGAAGAAGAACGAGCTCATCATCGGGCTGACCGGGTAACCCTCGCGGCGCTTGTCGCGGGCGGTGCCCGGCCATGACCCGGAGGTGGTCCCCGTGTCGACGAGCATCGACGACGCACCGAACACGTCGAGTGCGAGCTCCATGGCCGCCTTGTGCATCTCCGTCCAGAACATCTTGTTGGTGGCGCCGAGCGCGGCGACTCCCAGGTCCTTCGTGCCGGCGAGCGTCGCCGACAGCGAACGCAGACCGTTGATCCGCAGGATCTGGATCTTGGTGTAGTAGGTCATCAGCCGCTGACGGATCATCGGGTCGTCGATCGACCCGTTCGCACGGGCTGCGGCGGTGATGAGCTTGTACTCCTCCTCGAACCGGCGGAAGCCGGTGGTGGCGCTCATGCCCCGCTCGAACGCGAGGGTGCTGTTGGCGACCTTCCAGCCGTTGTTCACGCCACCGACGACGTTGTCCTTCGGGCATCGCGCATCGGTGAAGAACACCTCGCAGAACTCGGCGGTGCCGTCGGGCTGCACGATGCCGCGCACCTCGACGCCGGGCTGGCGCATCGGGACCAGCAGGTAGCTGATGCCCTTGTGCTTGGGCGAGTCCGGGTCGGTCCGCGTGAGCAGGAAGCAGTAGTCGGCGTGGTGGCCCTGGGTCGTCCACACCTTCTGCCCGTTGATGATCCACTCGTCGCCGTCGAGCACGGCGGTCGTCTTCAACGAGGCGAGGTCGGAGCCCGAGTTCGGCTCGCTGAAACCCTGGCACCACCGCATCTGGCCGGAGAGGATCTTGGGCAGGAACTCCTTCTTCTGCTCCTCGGTGCCCCACTGCAGGATGGTCGGGCCGACCAGCGTGTCGCCGAAGAAGTCGGCGCGCATCGGTGCCTTGACCCTCGCGAACTCCTCGGCGAGTACCACACCCTGGATCGTCGACAGGCCTTTGCCGCCGTACTCCTCGGGCCAGGTCGCGCAGATCCAGCCGCCCTCGTAGAGCGTGGCCGGCCACCCCTCGTTGAACGCCTTGCGCTCCTCGGGCGTCATCTCGAACGGCTCGTCGCGTTCGACGGCGTCGACCCAGCCGGCGGGCAGGTGCTCGGCCAACCAGGCGCGGATCTCGGTGCGGAACTCCTCCGCGTCGGGGGTGTAGCTCAGGTCCATGCCACAAGTATTGACCCACGGGTCAAGTTTTGCCCAGTCCGGACGAACGGCCCTGGTCGGGCACCAGGTCGCGGCCCACACTGCAGGTATGGGTACCGAGTCGATGTTCGACGCCCTGCTCCCCGCCGACATGGCCACCAAGGCCGAACAGGCAGGGGTCAACAAGGCCGCGCTCCCCCTCCGCCGACTGGTGCCGCTGGGCGTGCTCGCCGGTGCGTTCATCGGCCTCGGCGCCAACTTCGCCACCGTGGTCACCGCCGACACCGCGATCTCGCCGGGGATCTCTCGCCTGCTCGGCGGCATGGTGTTCTCGCTCGGTCTGATCCTCGTGGTCGTCAGCGGCGCCGAACTGTTCACCGGCAACACGCTCATCGTCATGGCGTACGCGAACCGCAAGGTCACCGCGCGGGCGCTCGCCCGCAACTGGCTGGTCGTCTACGTGTCGAACTTCGTCGGGGCTGCAGGTGTGGCACTGCTCGTGGTGTGGTCCGGCAAGCTCGACGCCGGCGACGGCAGCGTCGGCACCAGAGCGCTCGCGATCGCCGAGTCGAAGGCGACCCTGCACTTCGGGAACGCGGTCGCGAGCGGTGTGCTCGCCAACCTGCTGGTGTGCCTGGCGGTGTGGATGACGATGTCGGCCCACTCGCTGATCGACAAGGTCGTGGTGATCGTGCCGCCGATCACCGCGTTCGTGGCCGCCGGGTACGAACACAGCGTCGCCAACATGTACTTCTTCCCGGTTGCCCTGTTCCACGGCCCGACCGCCGACCAACCCCATGTCACGTGGCACCGCTTCCTGGTCGACAACCTGGTCCCGGTCACGATCGGCAACATCATCGGCGGCGCCGTGCTCGTCGGGCTGGTCTACTGGTTCGTCTACCTCCGAACGGGCCGGTTCACAGGCCGTTCACATTCGCCGAACACGACGGAAACCGACGCCTCCTAATTTCGTGCGCATGGCCAGCCCTGCTCCTGCTCCGAGCCGTGATGCCAACCCCCTCGCGCATCAGGGACGGCAGGAGCGGGCTGTGCTGGCCGTGTTGTTCGCGAACCGGGGGCGGGTGGTCGGCCGGCGGGAACTCGCCCGGCAGTCCGGCCTCGCCGACCTGAACGACCGTCGATGCGACAGCGTGCTCGTGGGCGTGCGACGGTTGTTGGGTGCTGACTCGATCGTCACCGTGCGCAGCCGGGGCTGGATGCTCGCGGAGCACGCCGTCGCCGCTGCGGCCGAGTTGCTCGAAGCGCCCGAGTCCTGATCGTCGCTCCCGATGATCGCCACTGAAACGGGCATCGACCTCGCCCGCCTGCTCCTCGACCTGCTCATCGTCATCGTCGCGGCCAAGCTGTTCGCGGAGGGCGCCGAGCGACTGAGGATCCCGGCGGTACTCGGCGAGATCATCGCCGGCGTGGTCATCGGTCCGTCGGGGCTCGGCCTGATCCAACTCGACGGAGCGCGCGGCGTGTCACTCAGCCTGCTGGCCGAGGTCGGCGTGCTGTTGCTCCTCCTGCAGGTCGGCATGGAGATGGACCTGCGCGAACTGGGGAAGGTGGGCAAGGCGTCGGTCGCCGTCGCGGTGATCGGTGTCGTCGTGCCGTTCGGATCGGGCATGGCCGTGGGCCTCGCGTTCGGCGAATCGACCAACACGGCGCTGTTCATCGGCGCCGCGCTCACGGCCACGAGCGTCGGCATCACGGCGCGGGTGTTCGGCGATCTGCGAGCGCTCGCCACGACCGAGGCACGAGTCGTCCTCGGTGCGGCCGTCGCCGACGACGTCCTCGGGCTGGTGATCCTCACCGTCGTCGTGAAGGTCGTCACCGGCGGTTCCGTCGGCGTCGGCACCGTCGCATCCACGCTCGGTCTGGCCATCCTCTTCCTTCTCGCGACCGGCCTCGTCGGCATCTTCGGCGTGCCGAGGCTCCTCGACGTGATCCACCGCAGGGCTTCGTCGCCGGCGACCGTCACCGTGGTCGCGTTGGCAATCACACTCGGGTTCGCCGAGCTCGCCGATTCCGCGAAGTTGGCGTTCATCATCGGTGCATTCATGGCGGGACTCGGACTCGGTCGGAGCCGCCAGCACGATCGAATCGCTCGTGACCTGGGCGCCGTCGGCAACATCCTCATCCCGGTGTTCTTCGCCCAGATCGGCATCAACACCGAGCTCTCTGCCATGACCAAGCCGTCGGTGCTGGGCCTGGCCGCGGTCCTCAGCGTCGTCGCGGTGCTCGGCAAGCTCGCCGCCGCACTCGGCACCTTCGGCACTCGCGTCGATCGGCTGCTCATCGGACTCGGGATGATCCCTCGCGGTGAGGTCGGTCTGATCTTCGCGGCCATCGGGCTGTCCAACGGCGTGCTCGACGCGGATCAGTACGGCGCCGTGATCCTCGTCGTGCTCGTCACCACGGTGATGACGCCTCCGCTGCTGCGTTGGCGGCTCGGCAGCTCCGGTGCCGCCACCGACGAGCTCGACGTGACGGGCGAACCCGAATCGGGTTGGCTGTCGACCACCGGTGGCGAAGTGCAGCTCCACGGCGTCCCGCCGGCAGCGCTCACCGTGCCACTCGCCCTGCGCACCGCCGGATTGGCCACGAGTGCGAGACCGTCGAACGAGTTGCTCGACTGGTTCGGCAACCACCGCACCGCCGCGCTGTCGTGGGATCCTGACGACACGGCCGCACTCGTTCGGGTGCTGCGCACCGGTGATCCCCGGTCATGGCGGTTTCTCGACGTGTCGGGCGTGCTGGAACGGGCGCTGCCCGAAGTTGCGGCCGCGATGCAGCATCGTCGCGCCGACCTCGGCGACCTCGACCCGATCGGGGCGCTGCGGTTTCCCGTGGTGGAACGACTGGACGGCCTCGCGCCGGAGTTGGGACTGGCCAGCGACGACCTGATCATCGCCGGGTTGGCGGCGGACGTCTGCATCGATGCCGACGACGGCGCTGCCTGCGCACTCGGGCTCGCGTCGCGTCTCGTCCCCGAGGCGGAGGCGGAACGCATCGCCTCGATCGTGGCCGACGCCCAGCTGCTGCGCGCGGGTGCGATGGACCCGCACGGCTTCGACCGCGGCGAGATCCTGCAACTCGCCACTCACCTGGCCAGCACGGCACACGCTCGAGACGCCTATGAGTTGGCACTGGCCATCGGACCGCTGCCCCGCTGGCAGCGCGAGGCGCTCGACGAGCGCTTGCGCCTGGTGACCGAGGCACTGGAGCATCCCGAGCTCACCGGCAGCGAGGCGAACAACCTGGCGGGCGCTCGCCGCCTCGCCGCCGAGCACCTGTTGAGCGACGAGGCCGCCCTCGATCGGCTGCGATTCGCGAGCAACAGCTACCTCCTCTCCCACGAACCGGAGGAACTGGCCCGCCAGGTGCAGTTGGTCGAACCCCTGCCGCGGGCGGGCACGGTGCGAGTGGCGGTCGTCGCCGGCCCCGGGCCGGATCAGTGGACGATCGACGTCGCCTGCCGCGACACGCACGGGCTGCTGGCGCACCTCACCGATGTGCTCACCGAACGCGGGCTCGACATCGTCGCCGCCAGCATCGCCACCTGGCCCGACGGCGCGGTGCTCGACAGCTTCGTCATCTCGGCCAAGGAGCGCCCGGCGGCCAAGACGTTGGCCCTCGAGTTCGAGGCGAACCTGCTCACCAACCTCAGCCCGGTCGCGATGCCGACGCTGGTGGTCACGTTCGACAACGACGCGTTGCCCTGGCACACGGCCGTGACCGTCTCCGGCCCTGACCGGCCCGGGGCCCTCCTCGCGGTGGCCGCGGCGTTCGCCGCTGCCGACGTCGTGGTGCACACCGCTCGGATCGCCACCGCGGACCGCACCGTCAACGATCGCTTCGCCGTGAGCGACCGCGTGGGTCGCAAGCTCGACGAGGCGGCAATGACGCGCGTGCGCCTTGCGATCAACGAGGGCCGCACCGGCCGCCGCTTCCGGCGACCGCGCTGACGCGTCACACACGACGACCGTACGTGACAGATACACAGCGGCAACACGGCGGCGACCGCGGAGAAACCACCCGTCCGTACGCTGCGTGTTCTGCCACGGTTCGCCGTGCAGCGCACGGAAACTTCTGTTTCCGGTAGGGGCAGTCCTCGGGCCGAGCGACTCGTGCGTTCGGTCCGAGGACGTTCCCGCGCCTGCGACCAGGACGTGAACGACCAGGACGAACGCACGCGAGCGCCACACTGCCGAAACAGAACGGCGACCGTCAGGAAATCTCGACTCCGTATGGTTCGGTCGCTCGCTCCAGCGCCGTGGCGAGTGCAGTCCCGCCCCACGACCACTCAGGAGACAACGTGCGCACACGAGCGCCCAAATACCTACTCGGCGCGGCCTTCGGTGCCGTCGCCACCACCCTGTTGATCGGCACCACGGCCTTCGCCGAGGACGCTGACCCCATCGCCGTGCTCGGTTCCCAGACCAGCCTGCTGTGGGTCGTCATCGGCGCAGTGCTGGTCATCTTCATGCAGGCAGGCTTCGCACTCGTCGAGACCGGCTTCACCCAGAAGAAGAACGCCGCAGAGGTGATGAGCACCAACTTCGCCATCTTCGGCCTCGGATTCATCGGATTCCTCTTCGTCGGTTTCCCGCTGGCGTTCTCCGGGTTCAGCTTTCCCGGGATGGGACTCGACAAGTCGATGAACGGCGACGGCCTCCCGGCCGTCGGCGGCGAGTTCACCGGCATCTTCTACTGGGGCTACAGCCACCTCGGAGATGCGGCCACGCCGGCGCTGCTCGGCTTCTTCCTCTACATGGTGGCCTTCATGGACACCACCGCCACGATCCCGACCGGTTCGATGGCGGAACGTTGGAAGTGGAAGAGCTTCGTCTGGTGGGGCCTGTTCTGCGGCGCCCTCTACTACCCGCTGTTCGCAGCGTGGACCTGGGGCGGCGGCTGGCTCGCCAAGTCCTGGGAGACGATGCACCTCGGTGCCGGATACGTCGACTTCGCCGGTTCCGGCGTCGTGCACGCCGTCGGCGGCGCGGCCGCGCTGGCCGGTGCCATCGTGCTCGGGCCTCGCATCGGCAAGTTCGGTCCCGACGGCAAGGCCCGGGCCATCCCGGGTCACAACATCCCGATGGCCATCCTCGGCTGCTTCGTCCTGCTGTTCGGCTGGTTCGGCTTCAACGCCGCATCGACGTTCAGCGCGACGGACATCCAGTTCGCCACCGTTGCCGCCAACACGGCCATCGCTGCTGCGGTCGGCTCGATCGCCGCGATGTACTACATCACGTTCAAGACCGGAAAACCTGACCCTGGCATGATGGTCAACGGCATGCTCGGCGGACTCGTGGCCATCACCGCACCGTGCGCATTCGTCGCCCCATGGGCCGCTGCGGTCATCGGGTTGATCTCCGGCATCCTGGTCATCGAGGCCGTGTTCTTCCTGGAGAAGCGTGGCATCGACGATCCGGTCGGCGCGGTCGCCGTGCACGGCATCTGTGGCAGCTTCGGTGTGCTCGCCGTCGGCATCTTCGCCAACGGCAAGTACGGCGGCAATTGGAACGGTTCCAGCTCGGCCGGCGTGGAGGGCATCATCAAGGGAGAATGGGGTCAGCTCGGCGCTCAGGCACTGGGCGTATTGGTGATCTGGACCGTGATCTTCGGAGTGGCCTTCGGGTTCTTCAAGATCCAGGACAAGATCACCAAGGGCGGCATCCGCAGCACCGAGGAAGACGAGCTCAGCGGTGTCGATCTGCCCGAGATGGGCGTCCTGGCGTACAACGACTGAGGATGACAACAATGACGCACATGAACCAACATCGCCCCGAGCCGGAAGGCAGCCCATTCATGAAACTCATCACCGCAATCGTCAAACCGTTCAAGTTGGACGACGTGAAGGCGGCCGCCAAGGCCGCCGGCGTGGTCGGCATCACCGTGACCGAAGTCCGCGGCTTCGGCCGCCAGGGCGGTCACACCGAGGTCTACCGCGGCACCGAGTACAACATCGACTTCGTCCCGAAGGTGAAGCTGGAGATCGTGCTGGACGACAGCGCCGTCGACGGTGTCATCGAGGTGCTTCGCGAAGCAGCCGTCACCGGCAAGATCGGTGACGGCAAGATCTGGGTGACCGACATCGATCGCCTGATCCGCATCCGCACCGGGGAGGAAGGGGCCGACGCCATCTAGCGCCGGTCGACATCAGTGAACGGCACGAGGCCGTGATGCCCGCTTCGGCTGGTGTCACGGCCTCCGTCGCGTCTCAGGCGTCGTCGAGCGCGGCCTTCAGGCGCCCCACGAGCGCGACGTGCTGGTTCTCGGGCACCTTGGTGCCGTCGGCTGTCTGCACGTAGAACACATCGACCACCTCGTGGCCGAGCGTCGCCACCTTCGCCGAGCGGATGTCGAGACCTGCCGCGACGAGCTCGTGCGAGAGCCGGTAGAGCACGGCCGGCCCGTCAGGGGCGCGGACGTCGATCATCGTCGTCAGGTCCGACGCATCGTTGCTGATGAGCACCTCGCGACGAGGGCTCGCGGCGGCCAACGGGCGGCGACGGGACTTGGCCGTGATCCGCTGCGACAGTCGGGCATCGAGATCGAGCTGACCGGCGAGCGCGGCCCGCAGATCGTGCTCGATGCGCTGCCACGGGACGGCCGTGCCGTGCACCCGGAACAGACGGAACTCGTCGACCGCAGTTCCGTCGGGGCCGGTGTGGGCCTCGGCGCCGACCACGTCGACACCGTGCAACGAGAGCGCCCCTGCGATCAAGGAGAACAGTCCGCTGCGATCGGCACTGGCGATGCGCAGGACGTCGAGCTCGCCCTCGGTGTCGTGCTGGAGGTGCATCCCGCCCTGCTCGTTCACCTTCGTGACGAGATCGGCGAAGCGATTGGGATCGTTCGAGGGCTCCGGCAGGCGACCGTCGCCGCGCAGCACGCGAGCCGTGCGGTCGACCAACTCGTCGACGAGCCCCTCCTTCCATGCCGACCACGCGGACGGACCGGTCGCCAGGCTGTCGGCACGGGTGAGCGCGTCGAGCAATTCGAGCCGGACGATGTCGCCGACCGCATCGGCGACGTTCGAAGTGGTTCGAGGGTCGGAGAGGTCGCGCCGAGTGGCTGTCTCGGCGAGGAGCAGGTGGTGCTCGACCATCGACACGAGGGTGTCGACATCGT
This sequence comes from uncultured Acidimicrobiaceae bacterium, assembly GCA_963720695.1. Classification (GTDB taxonomy): domain Bacteria; phylum Actinomycetota; class Acidimicrobiia; order Acidimicrobiales; family Ilumatobacteraceae; genus UBA668. The sequence goes on along the minus strand of CAVRGG010000007.1, from coordinate 603,088 downwards.
CGGACGACCACCCCATCCGTCGAGCGATCGTGACCACGAGGTCCATCCCGACCTCGGTGTGGTCGCCGGGGAAGCCCTTGCCGATGTCGTGCAGCAGCGCGCCGCACAGCAACAGGTCGGGGCGCGAGACCTCGCGGACGAACTCGTTCGCATTGGCGACCGTCTGCAGCAGATGACGATCGACGGTGTAGGTGTGGAACGCGTTGCGCTGAGGGAGGCTGCGCACGGCGCGCCACTCCGGCAGGTAACGACTGAACAGGTCGTACCGCTCGAGCGCTTCGACCGCGCCGACCAAACCCTGGCCCGCACCGAGGAGGCTCACGAATGCCCGCCGGGTCCGTTCGCTCCACGGTTCACCCGGCTCGGCGCCGCGGCTGGCGAGGATCTGCAGTGACCTCGCGCTCACCGGCAACCCGGCGTGCGCCGCCGTCGCCGCGAGGTGGAACACGTACCAGGGCTCGTCGACCTCGGCATCGGCAGCGATGTACGCCTCGCCGTCGACGACCGTGACGCCGGCACCCACCGTGGCGCCCGAGCGCGCCGCGCCACGCCCGCCATGGAGCATGCGCTCGATACGCAGCCAGAAGCGCTCCGTCGCCCACTCGATGGTGTGCGCGGCATCGGACACCTGGTACATCAGTGAGTCGGCGTCGGCGTAGCCCATCGCCTCCGCGACCTTGTCCTGGTCCTGGAGTTGCAGGACGTTCGAGGTCCGCCCCGTGAGGCGGTGGAGCTCGCAACGCACGGCGAGCAACAGATCGGCAGGACCGGCGAGATCGTCGATCGGTCCGTCCAGCGCGGCGGCGACCTCCGGCCGGTCGACGGCGAGTGCCCAGCGGATCATGTCGTGGTCGCGCAATCCGCCGCGGCCGTCCTTCAGGTCGGGTTCGAGCAGCGATGCCACGTCGCCGGTCTTGGCCCACCGGAGCTGATTGGTCTCCAACAACTGCTGCAACCACGCCATCGGCTTGCGCCGCCACTGCTCGAGCGCCTGGCGCTGCACCTCGGCCACGACCTCACGATCGCCGGCGAGATGCCGGACGCGCAGGATCGCGGTCGCGGTGTCGAGGTCGCCCGATGCGAGCGACAGCAACGTCTTGGGACTGTGCGCCGCAGGACTGAGCTTCAGGCCGCCGTCCCACATCGGGTACCACAGCTGCTCGGCGACGTCGCGCACGTCGGCGTCACGCACCTTGGGCGGGTGGATCAACATCACGTCGATGTCGCTGCCGGGACAGAGCACGCCGCGGGCATACCCGCCGGTGGCGATCAATGCCCACCCGGGTTGCAGCTCGGACGCCAGGCTGTAGAGCCAGGCGTCGGCCTGCTGCGAGAGTCGACGGCCCAGCACCCGCCCGGCGAGGTCCGGATCGCCCACCACGTGCGTGCGCATCCGTTTGATCGTGGCGGCATCGACCGACTGCATCACGTCAGCCTAGAGTCCCCCGTATGACGGACACCCTCCAAACACCAGCCCAGGCCGGACGCTGGACCGCTCAGTGGAAAGAGCTCTACGCGGAGGTCATCACCACCGGTCTGTGCACCGGATGCGCGGGGTGTGTCGTCACCTGTCCCCACGACGTCATCGGCTACGAGCACGAGGAGGGCAAGTACAAGCCGTTCCACCTCGAGGAAGAGCTCGGGCTCGACAACTGCGTGCACGGCGAGAAGGGCTGCACCACGTGCACCCGCGCCTGCCCGCGATTTCGCGCCTGGGAGCCCAACGCAGATGTGCACCTCTTCGGTCGCGTTCGCGAGCCCGAGGAGATGTCGGGCATCTGGCGGCAGCTGCTGCTCACCAGGGCGGCCGACGACACCCAGCACCGCCAGGGCCAGGACGGCGGCTTCGTCACGGCGATGCTCACCTGGCTGATGGACAACGACTACATCGAAGCGGCGATGGTCAGCGGCGTCGAGGACGACGATGCGTGGAAGGCCAAGCCGGTGCTCGCGCGCAACAAGGACGAGGTGCTCGCCACCGCCGGCAGCCGCTACACCTACTGCGCCAACCCGCTCGCGCTGCGCGACGCGAAGGAGCAAGGTTTCACCCGACTCGCGCTCGTCGGGATGGGTTGCCAGACCAGCTCGCCGCCGACCATGTGGGACCGCAAGGCCGGCAAGGTCTCCAAGCCCTTCCTGTTCAACATCGGCCTGCTGTGCAGCAAGACCTTCGACGACGCGATCTTTCCTGAGCTGTTCGAGGCCAAGTACGGGCTGAAGAAGCAGGACATGGTCAAGATGAACATCAAGGGCGTGTTCCAGATCTGGATGAAGGACGGCTCGTACCACGAGATCGATCTCAAGGAATGCCACCAGTGGACCCGCGAGGGCTGCAAGAACTGCCCCGACTTCGCAGCCGAGCACGCCGACATCTCCACCGGCGGCATCGGCAAGGACAACGACTGGACCCTCACCATCGTGCGCACCGAACTGGGCGAGGAGGTCATCGAAAGGATGATCAAGGACGGCACGATCATCGCCCGCCCGGCTCAGGAGGACGAGGTGGCGATGAAGCTGTTGCGCACCCTGAGCATCGTCAGCCGGCGCCGGTGGCCGACCTGGGCCGATGGCGCTCCCGCCGTGGGTGTCCCGCCGCCGAAGAAAAAGGCGGCACCTGCGGCCGGTTGATGCCCGTCCCGGGGTAATGTGCAGTATGCAACAATTGCCGGCTACAGATGTCGCCAGCAACACCCCCGACGAGTTCGATGCCGTGACCGACGCCCTGTTGACCGCATCCCGAGCCCTGGTGGCCGTCGCTGCACGGTCACTCGCCGAGGTGGACGACGACGTCACCCTCCCCCAATACCGAGCACTCGTCGTGCTCGCCTCCCACGGTCCCCAGCACGTCGGCGAGCTCGCCTCCGCGCTCGACGTCCATGCCTCGACCTCGACGCGCCTGTGCGATCGGCTGGTCAAGAAGAAGCTGGTCCGGCGCTCGGTCGACAGCGAGAGCCGTCGAGAGACGATCATCACGCTCACCACCGCGGGCCGGGCGTTGGTGGACCGGGTCACCTCCGCTCGCCGGCGCGAGATCGAACACATCGTGGGCCGCATCCCGGCCAACCTGCGCAGCGGTGCCGTCACTGCGTTGCGCGCCTTCACCGAAGCGGCGGGCGAAGTGCCCCAGCAGTCCTGGGTCTTGGGATGGTCGTGAAGAGAACAACCTGGATCGCCGACCATCGACGAGACGAACTCCGCAACCTTGCCCGCCGATCCCACCAGGTCGTCCTGCTCGCCGCCGTCGTGGGTGTGCTCACCGGCCTGACCGTGGCCGCCTTCGAATGGGTCGCGGTCACCTGCGGCTTCGACCACGTGCTCGAGCTCGATCCGCGGATCGCCGCCTTCCTGCCCGGTATCGGCCTGCTCGTCGCCTACGCCGCACGCCGGCTGATCGCTCCGGGCACCTCGTCGGCGACCGCCGACGAGTACCTCCACGCATTCCACGATCCGCAGCACACGCTGACGATCCGCCCGTTCATCGCCCGGATGGTGGCCGCCGTGGCCACGCTCGGCACCGGCACACCGATGGGCCTGGAAGGCCCCTCCATGTACGCGGGCGCGACCATCGGCCAGAACCTGCAGCGTCGCTTGCCGCGCTCGTCTGCAGGTGCGGACCGGCGAGCACTCCTCACGGCCGGCTCCGCCGCAGGCGTCGCGGCCATCTTCAAGGCGCCGGCCACCGGTGCGGTGTTCGCACTCGAAGTCCCGTACCAGAACGACCTCGCCCGCCGCATGCTGCTGCCGGCGCTCGTCGCCAGCGCCACCGGCTACCTCACGTTCGCGGCCATCAACGGCACGACGCCGCTGTTCGCGATCGACGGCACGCCGACCTTCTCCATGCGGGACATCCTCGGTGCGACCGCGGTGGGCGTGTTCGCCGGCGTCGGTGCTCGCCTGTTCGCCTGGCTCATCCGGCGTGCGAAGCGGCTCGCCACCCGGCCCCGTCCGGTGCTGCTGGCGCTCGGCGCCGGTGTCTCCATCGCCATCTTCTATGCACTCGGGCGGCTCTTCACCGGCGAATCCCTCCTGCTGGGCGCCGGCTACGAGGTCGTGACGTGGGCGGTGGAACCGGGACGGGCGCTGTGGGTGCTGATCGCCATCCTGGTGCTGCGCTGCATGGCCACGTCCGCGGCGGTGGCCGGCGGTGCCGTCGGTGGGCTCTTCGTGCCCCTCGTGGTCGCCGGCGCGCTCACCGGGTCGATCATCGGTCGCGCCGTCAACCACTCCGACCTCACCCTGTTCGTCGTCATCGGTGTGGCCGCGTTCCTCGGCGCCGGCTACAGGGTCCCGCTCGCATCGGTCATGTTCGTCGCCGAGACCACGGGGCGTCCGTCGTTCATCGTGCCCGGACTCATCGCCGCGGTCGCGGCCGAACTGATGATGGGCGCGTCCTCGGTCACGGCGTACCAGAAGTCGAGCGAGCCTGCCGTTCCTGCGATGGCCGCCACGCCCGCCAGTCGAAGTTGACCGGCGCGCGAGACTCCACGAACCATGGACATGTCATACGGCGATTACCTGCACCTCGATGAGGTGCTCGACGCCCAGCACCCGCTGTCACCCGACCACAACGAGATGCTGTTCATCGTCCAGCACCAGACGAGCGAGCTGTGGATGAAGCTGATGCTCCACGAACTGCGAGCCGCGGTGGCCCACGTCGCCGACGACGAGCTGCAGCCGGCGTTCAAGATGCTCAGCCGGGTGAGCCGCATCATGGAGCAGCTCGTCCATGCATGGGACGTGCTGGCCACGATGACGCCACCGGAATACACCGCGATCCGCCCGTATCTCGGCCACAGCAGCGGATTCCAGAGCTGGCAGTACCGATGCATCGAGTTCACCTGCGGGAACAAGAACGCGGCGATGCTCGACCAGCATCGCCACGCGCCGAACCGGCTGGCCGACGTCGAGACCGCGTACCGAGCACCATCGCTGTACGACGAGGCGCTGCGTCTGCTCGCTCGCCGCGGCGTCGAGGTGCCGCCCGCTGTACTCGAGCGCGACGTCACCCAGACGTACACCGCCGACGCGGGCGTCGAGGAGGCGTGGCTGCACGTCTACCGGAACGCGCAGGATCACTGGGACCTGTACCAACTCGGCGAGGAACTGGTCGATCTGGAGGATGCGTTCCGCCTGTGGCGCTTCCGCCACCTCACCACCGTGCAGCGGGTGATCGGCTTCAAGCGCGGCACCGGCGGCACGTCCGGCGTGGGCTACCTGCAGTCGATGCTGGACACGGTGCTGTTCCCCGAGCTGTGGTCGATGCGCACCGCCCTGTGACGCCCTAGACCATCCATGCGCTGCGATCGATGGGCGCGTGCAGGCCCGGTCGGGAGAACGAGAACGGCGCCAGCTCCGGGGCGGCTCCGTCGCCGCAGGCGAGACCGGCGAGGGTGCGACCGAACCAGGACGCGAACTTGAAGCCGTGCGCTGCCCCGAGTGCGACGGAGATCTGGGGATGCTCGGGCAGGCGATCGAGCAGGAAGTCACGGTCGGAGGTGAGCGTGTACAGGCAGGTGGTGGTGCGGGGCGCTCCGAGGCCCGGTCCCACGAGCTGCTCCATGAACGACGCCAGGCGCTGTTCCATCGCAGGGTCGGGATCGAACGTGCGCGTGTCGGGGTCCACCTCCCGGCCACCGCAGTCCTCGCTGCCCTTCACAGCGCCCATGTCGCCGAACACCGGAAATCCGTAGAAGCTCGGGTCGTCCATCCAGATCCAGATCGGGAAGCGCCCGATCGCGAACCGGTCGAGGTCCGCGTGAGGGAAGTAGCTCACCTGCTCCCGAGTCACTGCCATCGGCACGTCGAGCCCGAGTGGCGCGAGGAGTCGGTTGGTCCACGCGTCGGCCGTGACCACCACGTGTCCGACGCGCACCACGCCGTCGTCGGTGACGATGTCGACCTCACCATCGACCGGTCGGATCTCGCGCACGGGCGTGTTCGGGATCAGTCGGGCACCATGCTCGACGGCGAGGCGCTGCAGTTCGGCGGTGGCCGGGCCGGCGGGCACGATGCCGGTCTCGGGCGAGAACACGGCCATGACGTCGTCGGTGACCCGTGTTCCCGACGCGAATGCCGGCCATCGCCGGCGCACCTCGGCTCCATCGATCCACTCGTACGGCACCGACTCCGCAGCGAGGCTGCCCGTGTACGTGCGATGGTCGATCGCCGCGTCGGGCGGGAACAGGTCGATGCCACCGGTCGTGGTCACGATGCGCATGCCGCCGTCGGCTTCGACCGCGTGCCAGGCGTCGTAGGCCTGGGCGGTGAGGCGCACGTACTCGGGCGTGTGGTACGAGCGGCGGATGATGCGCGAGTGGTCGTGCGACGCGCCGCGCACGTGTCCGAGCTCGAACTGTTCGAACCCGACGACGTCGATCCCGCGACGGGCGAGCCAGTACGCCGTCGCCGAACCCAATCCACCCAACCCGACGACCGCGACATCTGCCATCCCCCCAACGCTACTCTGAACGGTCATGCAGGATTCCGAGGAACTGGTGCACATCTCCGCCTCCGACGGCACGCGGCTCGCCACCACCCTCTACCGGCCCGCCGGCGACGGCCCGTTCGCGACCTTGATCGAGGCGCTGCCATATCGGATGAACGACGTCACGTCGTCGTACGACGACAGCTATCGCCGCTTCGTCAGCGACGGCGGGTTCGCCGTGTTGCGGATGGACCTTCGTGGCACGGGCAACTCCGCAGGTGTCGCGGAGGACGAGTACCCCGACATCGAGCGCAGCGACCTGCGCGACGTGATCGCGTGGATCACCTCGCAGCCGTGGAGCTCGGGCAAGGTCGGCATGTTCGGCACCAGCTACAGCGGCTTCAACTCGCTGCACCTGGCGATGGAGGGCATCCCCGAGTTGGGCGCGGTGGTGGCGATGTACGCGACCGACGACCGCTACACCGACGACGTGCACTACCACGGTGGCGTGCTGCGGGCGCTCGATCTCATCGACTACCCCCTGTACATGATCGCCATGAACGCGCTCCCTCCGACGCCCGCGGTGTGGGGCGAGGGCTGGGTCGACGAGTGGCGGCGACGCATCGAGCAGAACGAACCGTGGCTGCTCGAGTGGTTGCGCCACCCGCTGCCCGACCAGACGTGGCGACGCGGTTCGGTGCGGCTCGGCCCGAACGGGGCCGGCTACGAGCGACTCGCCTGTCCGGTGCTGCTGATCTCGGGGTGGGCCGACGGCTATCGCAACAACACGTTCCGGGCCATCGAGCACATTCCCGAGTGGCGCCTGCTCGCCGGGCCGTGGGTGCACAAGGATCCGTCCACGGCACCCCCGGGGCCGAACGTCGACAGCGATCTCGAGATCATGAAGTTCTTCGACGAGCACCTGCGAGACGGACCCGCGGCGACCGTGCACCGGGGCCGCATCTTCGTCCGTCGGCCGACCGCACCCGAGCCCGACCTGGCGATGCACGACGGCACGTGGGTGGAGGCGGACGTGTGGCCGCCCGAGCAGCTGACCGTGACCGCGGTGCGGGTGCATGCGGACAACGACGAGGTCGACGAGACCGAGGTGCCCGGCGACGTGGGCGTGATGGCCTGGAACTCGTGCGCCGGCGGACTCCCATGGGGCCAGCCGCTGGATCAGCGACCCGACAACGCTCGCAGCATCACCTACGACTGGGAGAACGCCGACGAGTTGATGGTGTTCGGCAACGCCGAACTGACGATGCACGTCCGTTCGAGCGCGCAAGTGGGGCACGTGTCGGTGAAGCTGTGCGACGTCGCCCCCGACGGCACGAGCGCGTTGATCACCCGCGGCATGCTCGACCTGTCCCATCGTGGTGTGTGGCCGAGCGATCCGTGGGGCGAGGTCGGCGCCTCACCCACGCCGGTCGTGCCCGGCGAGTGGATCGACCTACGGATCCAGTTCGAGGCGACCACGTGGACGCTCTTGCCCGGCCACCGACTGCGTCTCGCGATCGCCGGGACGGACTGGCCGAACTGCTGGCCGCCGTCGCAGCCGTTCACGCTCGGGGTGCGCCGCGGCACGGTTCGCCTCGTGCTCTGGACCGCCGAGTCGATGCCCCCGATGAGCGACGCGCTGGTCTCGGTTCCGACGAAGGGCACCGCATCGCACGACGACGTCGACTGGCGCTACGAGCACGACGTGCTCGCCCGGGAGACGAGGGTCCACACTCGCTACGGCGGCACCTATCCCGGCACCCACGGCACCATGGTGACCGACGTCTACGAGGGCCACCTCGGCATCAGCACGATCGACCTGTCGAACGGTTGGGCGCGGGGCCGCAGCCACTACACGCTCGAGATGCCCGAGGGCGTGTGCACGACGGAGGCGATCCTCGACATGCGCTCCGATCGCGATGCGTTCCACGTCGAGATCACGCTCACCGCGATGCTCGACGGCGAGCCCTTCGCCACCCGCCACTGGACCGAACACCTTCCTCGGTGACGTCGGCGTCTGGTCAATTGGTGAGGACGGGGAGGCCGCCGCATTCGCCGACGACGATCTGCCCGGCGGCGACGGACTCGTCGGGCAGAGTGAGCGAACCGGGCGGCGGTCCCTTCGCCGGGTCGAGGACGGGAGTCGCCGTGTAGGTCAGCGCGGTGCTGTTCGACAGGTCGGTGCCGCCGACGTAGTCGTACGTGAACGACATCAACGTGGATGCGTCGCCGAGGCACCCGAAGCTCGTCCGGTCCACGCCCGACGAGGCCACCGGTTCACCGACCTGGACGAGCTCGCCATGCTGCGCTGCGTACACCACGCCGGCATAGCCCGTGTCGATCACCACGCCGATCGCGACGAGGCCGTTCCCGACCGCATCGACCTTCAGCGGAACGTAGTCCGAGAGCTGCTCGAACGGCGCGACGACCATGGTCGACCCGCACGTCACGACCCGGTACGGCGAACCGGGCGAGCCGGCGAACTGGGTCACCAGTTGCTCCGGCCACCCGTCGCCGTCGAGGTCCGCCCAGGCGGCGCCGACCACGTCGGTCGTCGGGCACGCCACCACGTCGGCGAGCGTCGTGCCGGCCCGCGGCAGGAGTGGCGGGAGGCCGATCACGAGTGGTTGCCCCTCGAAGTACCCCGCACGGAACGTGCTCGATCGCTGCATTCCGTCGATGGTGAACGTGGCGACCACGTTGTCGCCGTCCGTCGTGAGCGCCGTCGGCGCCAGGCACATGGCCGGCGACTGGCACCACGCCGCGAGTGCCGATGCGAGGTGCTCCCGATCGGACTGGCCGGGGACCAGTCCGAACCCCATCGTCGGGTCGAACAGCGGGCGGAGATCGGAGCGAGCCTCCGGTTCCAGACCGCCCTCGCCCAGCAGCTTCGCCGCATCGAGGTACTGCCCGTCGGCCAGCTCGGTGAGGTAGAGCGACACGATCGATTCGTTCGGCGTGGCCGGCACGGGGGGCGCGACGGTCGTGGCCGTGTTCGTGGGGTCGGTCGTCGGGTTACCGGTCGTGGCCGTGGACGTCGCCACGTTCGTGTCGCCGGTGACGCGGTCCGCGTCGTCACGGGTGACCGCGACGCCCACGCCGATGAGCACCGCGGCAGCAGCCGTTGCCCAGATCGCAACCCTCGGCCAGCGCGGTCGCGGGGCACTCGGGCGACCATGCCACGCACCCTGCAACGAGTCCGCCAGCTCGTCCTCGAACCCTGCTCGCGGTCGCACCTCGTCGCCGAGGTGTTGCTCCACCCATCGATCACGCATCTCGTACCTCCTGATGCCGGAGCCGGCGCGTCGCGCGGGCCAACAGCGATTCGGCGGCGCTCGGGCTGATGCCCAACTCGGCCGCCGTCTGGGCAACAGTGAGGTCGTCGACGTAGCGGAGCACGAGCGCCGCCCTCTCCCGCTCGGGCAGGTCCGCCAACCGTGCAGGCACAGCGGCACTGGACGGCGCATCGGTCGGCTCGGACGCGACGACGCGCAGCCGCCGCTCCTCGCGTCGCTCCGAGCGGAGCCGGTCGAGGAACCGGTGGCGCGTCGCCAGCATCAGGTAGCCGACCGACACCTCCGCCAACGACCCTCGACGGGCCTTGTCGAGCGCCGCCAGGTACACGTCCTGCACCAGGTCCTCCGCAGCCGAGCGCCGGCCGCCGCACAGCATCGCGGCGTATCGGTACACCTCACCGAAGGTCGCGCGGTAGCAGGACATGAACCCGGATTCGGTTCCCACGTCCCACGTCTGCGCAGCCATCACTCATCCAGCGTCGCCGACGTGTGAAAACCAGTCGCGCTACGAAGAGATCCGTACCGCATGGCAGGCCACTCGATGCACACCGACCTCGGGCTCGAGCTCCAGGTCCACGCCACGACACCGGTCGACGAAGCCCAGGCGCTCGGCCTCACCACTGGCCACCACCGGACAGCGCGGGTGGAATCGACAGCCACTCGGGATGCGCGACGGGTCGGGGGTCTCGCCGGTGAGGATCTGCTGCTCCATCCCCTCGATCTCGGGCACCACGCTGAGCAACGCCTTGGTGTACGGGTGCAGCGGCGTCCGCAACACATCCTCCGCCGGGCCGACCTCGACGATGCGGCCGAGGTACATCACCGCCACTCGATCGGCGATGTTCCACGCCAGCCCGAGGTCGTGCGTGACCGCCACGATGCTGACACCGTCGCGGTCGACATAGCTGCGCATCAGCGCCAGGATCTCGCCACGGATGGAGGCGTCGAGGCTGGCGACGGGCTCGTCGGCGAGCAGCAACCGTGGCCGCAGCGCCATGGCCGCGGCGATGAGCACCCGCTGGCGTTGGCCGCCGGACAGCTCGTGCGGATACCGCTGCAGGAACCGCTCCGGCGGGCGCAGCCCGGCCTGTGAGAGCGCGTCGGCGACGAGCGTGGGCTCGTGCCCCTTCACCTTGTGGATGCGCAGCCCTTCGGCCACCGCCTCGTAGATCGAGTGTCGCGGGTTCAGGGCGCCGGACGGGTCCTGGAAGATCATCTGCACCTTGCGACGAAGCGCTCGCAGACCACGCGCTCCGCGACCCACGTTGACGCCCTCCACCTCGATCGAGCCGTGCGACAGCGGCTCGAGCCCGATCACCGATCGGATCAGCGTGGTCTTGCCGCACCCCGACTCCCCCACCAACGCGAGCACCTCGCCGGCACCGACATCGAGCGAGACGGTGTCGACCGCGTGCACCTTGCCGCCGCCGAACTGCACGCGCACGTTGGTCAGGGCGAGGACCGGCTCAGACGTTCTCGGCTCAGACATGTGCCGCTCCCACGTGCACGCACGCCGCCCGGCGATCTGGGCCCGCGTCGCGCAGCGCGACGTCGAGCGTGGAGCATTCGGGGATCGCGACCGCGCAGCGCAGGTGGAACGGACATCCGCCGGGCAGGTCCGCCGGGTCGGGCGGGTCACCGGCCAGGCCCTCGGGGTTCATCCGCGACGCCGGATCCCCGATGGTGGGAAAGGCCGCGGCGAGTGCACGCGAGTACGGGTGCTGTGGATCGGTGAAGACCAGTTCACTCGGGCCTTCCTCGACGATGCGACCCGCATACATCACGGCCAGGCGCTGACACGTGTGCGTGAGCACGGACAGGTCGTGGGTGATGAACAACAACGCCAGACCCTTCTCCCGTTGCAGCTCCTCGAGCAGGGCGAGCACCTGCGCCTGCACCATCACGTCGAGCGCAGTGGTGGGCTCGTCGGCGATGAGCAACTGTGGGTCGCACGCGAGCGCGAGCGCGATGAGGACGCGTTGGCGCTGGCCGCCCGACATCTGATGCGGATACTTGTCGGCGCGATCTCCGGGGATGCCGACCCGGTCGAGCAGGTTCTCGGCCCGCTCGCGAGCGGCGCGAGCCGACATCTTCGAGTGCAGCAGCACCGCTTCCTCGATCTGCCAGCCGATGCGCTTGACCGGGTTCAGCGAGTGCAGCGCTCCCTGGAACACGATGGCCGCGCCCGTCCACCGCACGGCCCGGAGGCGGCCGGGCTTCATCTGGTAGACGTCCTCACCGTCGAGGAGCACCTGGCCGCGCACCTCGGTCTCCCTGGGCAGCAGGCGAAGGATGGCACCGGCGATCGTGCTCTTCCCGCACCCGCTCTCGCCCGCGAGGCCGACCGTGTCGCCCGCGTCGATCGACAGGTTCACGCCGCGCACGGCCGGCACCGCAGCGCGCTCGCCGCGGTAGGTCACGTGGAGGTCGCGCAGCTCGAGCAGGCTCATCGCTCACGCAGCCGAGGATCGAGGACGGATTCGAGCGCCCGGCCCAACAACGTGAACGACAGCACGACCAACACGATCGCCACGCCGGGCGGCAGGTAGTACCACCACGCGTTCCTGCCGACGGCACCCTTCTCGCGGGCCTCGTTGAGGATCACGCCCCATGACACCTCCGTCGGGTCGCCGAGGCCGAGGAACGACAGGGTGGTCTCGGTGAGGATCGCGATCGGCACGGTGAGCGTGGTGCTGGCGAGCACGAGCGGCGTCACGTTGGGGAGGATGTGGCGACCGATGAGGTGGAACCGGCCCGCACCGAGCGCCCTCGCCCGGTCGACGTACAACCGCTGTCGCACGGACAGGACCTGCGATCGCAGCAACCGCGCGGTGAACGGCCACGAGGTGATCCCGATCACGAACACGATCGTCCACAGACTTCGGCTGAGGACGGAGGCGAGCACGATGGCGAGGGGGAGGAACGGGATGACCAGGAACCAGTCCGTGATCCGCATCAGGATCGCGTCCGTCCAGCCGCCGAAGAACCCGGCGACGACGCCGACCACGGTGCCGATGACGATCGTCAGCAGCGTCGCCATCAGGCCGACGAACAGGCTCACTCGAGCGCCCCACAGGATCTGCAGGGCGACGCTGCGACCGAGGTAGTCCGTGCCCAGCAGGAAGCTGCCGCTGGGGTGTGCCCAGGTCGGGTTGTCCGCAGTGTTGACGGCTCGGATCGCGTCACGGTCGGAGATCCACGGCGTGATGATCGCCAGCACACCGAACGCGACGAGCACGATCAGACTGATCATCGCCAACTTGTCACGACGAAGGCTGCGCCACGCGTCGGCGACGCTGCCCAACCGGCGCGACCAGCGGATCGACGCGGGCGAGGGCACGGCGGTGACGGTCTCCTGACTCATCGGCCCGCCACTCTCGGGTCGAGGTAGCCGTACAGCAGGTCGGCGACGAGGTTGGCGACGATGACCGCCGCGCTGATCAGCAGGAACAGCCCCTGCAGCATCGGGAAGTCGGGCCCGCTGATCGCGAACTGGGTCTGTTGGCCGATCCCCGGCCACGAGAAGATCGACTCGACGGCGATCGCGCCGCTGAGCACGAACCCGAAGTTGATGGCCGACAGGCTGACCACGGGCAGCAGCGCGTTGGGTTGCGCATGCCGCTGGCGGACCTCGGCGTCGCGCAGCCCCTTGGCCCGCGCCAGTTGCAGGTAGTCCTCCCGCGAGGTGTCGATCATCGCCGAGCGGGCCACGATCATGTACTCGCCGACGTACGCCACCGCCAACACGAGCGCAGGCAGCGCCATGTGGTGGAACTGGTCGAGGAGCCTGCTCAGACCGGTGGCGGTGCTCCCCGGCTTGTTGAGGCCACCCACCGGGAACCACCCGAGTCCGGCGGCGAACACCCCGAGTGCCACCATGCCGATCCAGAACTCGGGCATCGAATAGGTCAGCATCGACAGCGAGGTGGCACCGGCGTCGAACTTGCTCCCCCGTCGCCAACCCGCCCGGTAGCCGATGATGATGCCGAGCATCGCCAGCAGCGTCGACGTCCCGACGAGGAGCAGCGTCGGCCAGATCGCTTCGGAGATGACGGTCGCGACCGGTCGGGAGCTCTTCAGGGAGTAGCCGAGATCACCGTGGAGGAGTTGACGCACGTACGCGACGAACTGCTCCCACTTCGAGCCGTCCAGGTGGAACTTCACCCGGAGCCGGTCGAGTTGCGCGGGAGTGAGGTTGCGGCCGCGGAACATGCTGTTGATCGGATCGCCGTTGACGACACGGAACAGGAAGAAGTCGAACACCACCACGAACGCGATCGTGCTGAGCGCGCCCAACAGCTTTCCGATGACGAAGCGAGGTCGCACGACCCGGGATCACTCCCTGTCGTCGCGCTGCTTGCGGGATCGAGTGAGGAACACGCCGACCCCGGCGAGCACCAGGACACCCGCCACGACGAGGGCGATGACCAGACCCGTGTTGCTGCTGTCGTCGGACGAGCCGCCGCCGGCGATCGGCTTCAGCGTCTGGTAGGTCGGCGACGAGTTCGTGAACAGCACCGGCCCGGTGTCCTTGGGTTGGCGCTGCCAGCCCTCGAAGCGATCGGTGCGGTAGGCCTGCGTGTCGGCGTCGTGGTACAGCACCACGTACGTGGACTCGGTGTAGAACAGCGTCACCATCTGGTGCACCAGATCGATCCGCTTGTTGACGTCGAGTTCCTGGTTCTGCTGGGCGTACAGCTGGTCGTACTCCTCGCTGCACCAGTTCGCGTCGTTGTAGCCGACGGACTCGATGTCGGTCGTGACCTGATCGCAGGTGAAGTAGCTCAGCATCGGGTCGGGATCGACGTAGGGCGTCCAGCCCCAGACGAACATGTCGTACTCACCACTCGCGATCACATCGGTGAGCTGCGTCTGGTCGTACGTACTGACCTCGGTGCCGATGCCGATCTCCTTGAGCCACCCGGTGATGAGCTCGCGGATGGCCGGCGCGTTGTCGCTGTCGCTGAGCTCGGCGTAGCGGAACTTCAGCGGGTGGGTACCGTCGGGCATCTCACGGATGCCGTCACCGTCGGTGTCCTTGTAGCCGGCCTCGTCGAGCAGCTTCTTGGCGGCTTCGGGGTCGTAGTTGAGCTGCTGATCCTTCGGGATCTCGGGCGTCCACACCGGGTCGGCCGACACGCCGAGGGTGTCGTTCATCACGCCCTGGCCGTGGATGACGCGATCGAACAACGCGGGTCGGTCGATGGCCATCGCGACGGCGTGGCGCACGGTGATGTCCTGGAGTGCGGGATGGCCGTCACCCAGCCCACCCTGCATGCCGTTCATCGCCAACTCGCTGAAGCCACCCTGGGCGCCCGAGATGGCAACGATGTTGGGCTCGTTCTTCAACGTGTCGAACGCCTCGCTCGGCACGTCGTGGACGAAGTCGATCTCGCCGCTCTTCAACGCCGCCACCATCGCGCTGCCCTCGGTGAACACCCGGAACACGACCTGGTCGATCTGCGGCTTGCCGCCCCAGTAGTTCGGGTTGGCGACCATCGTCCAGTCCTGGCCGGCGTTGCGGCTCTTCAGTGTGAACGGTCCCGATCCGACACCGTCGAGCGCGTCGTACGTGGTGATGTCGTCGGCGGCCTTGGACTCCCAGATGTGCTTGGGCACGATGTAGACGTCCATCGTCGGCAGCTTCGGGTCGGGCACGGAACTGGTGATCTCGACCGTCGTGTCGTCGATCGCGGTGGCGGTGAGGTTCTGGGTGGTGGCGTAGTGGTTGATCCACTCCTGGTCGCGGGAGGTGTTGATCGTCCACGCGATGTCGTCGGCGGTGAGTGGCTCACCGTCGCTCCACTTGAGGTTCTTGCGCAGGTGGTAGGTGTAGGTGAGACCGTCGTTGCTCTTGTCCCACTTCTCGGCGAGGCCGGGGATGGTGGAGAAGTCGTCGGCGGCCTTGTCGGTGAGCGTGGCGTACTGCATGTTCCAGGCCTCGAACGACGCCACGAGGTAGCCGGCCGTCACGTTGAAGCTGTCGATGTCCTGCAGGAGCCCGACCGTGAGGGTGACCGGCGCGGTGTCGGCGTCGGCGGTGTTGACCACCCCCGCCATCGCGACGGCGCCCAGCGCCGCTACTGCAAGACCCATCGACCAACGACGTCGTTTCATCTGTGCCCTCCCCGAGCGTGCCGCAATCCTGCACCGGCGTTCAGACATGTTGCCACACCGTCACGGCATCAGATACCAGTCGAGGAAACGCTCGAGCCGGTGGTGGAAGTGCAGGAACGGTTCCGTGCGCAGAAGCCCGTGTCCTTCGGTGGGGTAGGTCACGTACTCGAACTGCTTGCCGAGGTGACGGAGCGCCGCCACGAGTTCCTTCGACTGGTTCGGGTGCACCCGGTCGTCGAGCTCGCCGTGAGCGACCAGGATCGGCACGTCGAGATGCTCGACGCGGTGGATCGGTGAGCCGGCCTCGTACTCTGCCCGGGCGTTGCGCGGGTGGCCCATCATCCGCTCCAGGTCGAGCCTGCCGATGAGGTCGCCCTGTGCCCACGAGGTGAGGATGTCGCAGTCGCCGTACTTCGACACTGCGCAGGCGTATCGGTGGTCGGGATCGTCGACGACGGAATGCAGCGCCATGTAGCTGCCGTAGCTGGCGCCGAAGATGCCCACCCGGTCGGCATCGACCCAGTCGAGCGACGCCAGGTGGTCGTACGCGGCGAGGCAGTCGTGGGTGTCGGCCACACCCCACACACCGTGGTTGGCGCGCTCGAAGTCGCGGCCGTACGTGGTGCTGCCGCGGAAGTTGATCGCGAACCAGGCATACCCCTTGTCCACGAAGTACTGCGCGACGCCGTCCCATTCGTCGCCGGTCAGCGAGGTGGGGCCGCCGTGGGGTTGCACGACGGCGGGGCACGGGTGCGCCGCGTCCGCCCCCACGGGGCGGTAGAGCCACCCGTACACCTGCATGCCGTCGAGCGACTCGTACGCGACGTGCTGGGGAACGACGTGCGGCGCATGACGGACCGTCGCCGGCGTGGGCGCGAACAACTCGTCGACCGCACCGCCGGTCCCGACGCGACAGATCCTCGCCGGGGTGGCGAACGACTCGTGCACGGCGACGATCGAACCATCGGGAAGTCGGCGGGGCGACGACCACGTCCCACCGGCGGCCCGCACCTGCACGCTGCCGTCGGCGACGTCGACCGTCACCAGATCGGAGACCCCGTGGCGGGAGCGCACCGCGAGGAGCGACGTCCCGTCGGCCGAGTACGCCAACTCGGCGAAGTCCGCCTCACCGACGGTCACCTGACGCGGCGCGCCGTCGCCCGCGGCATCGACCACGAACACCTCGTACCACCCGGGCCACTCGCTGGCGTAGGCCAGGTGAGCGCCATCGGGCGACCAGCACGGACTGCGCAGTTGGAAGCCGGGCTGATGGATCAGCGTCGTCGACACCCCCGTGGCGAGGTCGACCACGTGGAGGCTGGTGCAGTTGAGATCGTCGTGATGGAACACCGTGTACGCGACTCTCGACCGATCGGGAGACACCACTGCCGTGACGTAGTCGGCACCCGCCTCGGCAATGGGGCGCGGCCACGGCGACGCGATGTCGACGACCGTGAGCACCGTGGTCTCGGCGCGGGTGACCCCCACGATCAGCCGACCGTCGTCGAGCCAGACCGGGCCCGACCCCTCGCAGACGTCGACGGGCACGCCGCCTGCAGCACCGACGATCATCACCCGCCCGCCCTGGGTGAACGCGAGTCGGGTCCCGTCCGGCGACCACACCGCGTTGCCGTCCTCCCAGAACGCGGCGAGCGGGCGCCCGGTGGTGATGCGGCTGACCGATCCGCCGTCGACGGAGATGGTCCAGACGTCGGAGGTGTCGCGGTCGAGCATGAACGCGATCGACGAACCGTCGGGCGACAGCTCCACCTGACGGGGACGCTCGGTGGCGGCGACGGCTTCCAACCGCCAGTTCGGAGGCGGTGAGCGGTCGGGGCGTCCCGGGTTGGGGATCCCACCCGATTCGTCGGTACCCACCCACCACTGCGGGGTCTCAGCCATGTCGCTCCTCGAATCCTTCCAGCACCTCGAGCACCAAGGGTCCCAGATGAGGGAGGTCGTACCCGCCCTCTTGCACCAGCACCGTCGGCAGGTGCAGATCACCCAGCAACCGTCCGGCCTCACGGAACCCGGCCGCGGTGATCCGCAGCGGGCTCTCCGGATCGTCGTCGGCCGCATCGACGCCGAGCGACACCACCAGCGCGGTCGCGCCGTGCTCGACGACCGCTCCGGCGAGGCGCCGCAGCGCGTCGAGCCACGGCCCGTCGCCGGTGCCGGGCGGGAGCGGGATGTTGCACGTCGCACCGGCCCCGTCACCGTCGCCGGTCTCGTCGGCGTGACCGACGAAGTGCGGGTACCACCCCGTGGCCGGATCCACGTGCACGCTCGCGTACAGCACGTCGCCGCGGTCCCAGAAGATCTCCTGCGTCCCGTTCCCCTGATGGGCGTCGATGTCGACGATGGCGACTCGTTCGACACCGCGATCGCGCAGCGCCTGCGCGGCCGCCGCGGCGTTGTTGAAGTAGCACGATCCACCGAAGTACCCGGGCCCG
The DNA here is from genome assembly GCA_963720695.1 of uncultured Acidimicrobiaceae bacterium. Classification (GTDB taxonomy): domain Bacteria; phylum Actinomycetota; class Acidimicrobiia; order Acidimicrobiales; family Ilumatobacteraceae; genus UBA668. The sequence goes on along the minus strand of CAVRGG010000007.1, from coordinate 584,798 downwards.
GCGTGGTGGCCGGGAGGACGCACCGCTGCGTACGCGGCCGGGAGCCCGTCGGCAACCATCGACGCCGCGTGCGCCGAGGCGTGCACCGCCGAGCACGCTGCGGCGAAGGTCCCTTCACTGATCAGCGTGAGCGTGTCGGTCGCGTACAGACCGATCTCGGCCCGGATGCTCGCCGGTGGCCGATCGGGGCGGGCCCGAGCGGCGAAGCCGGGCATGGCGAAGATGTACGGGACGACCTGCGGCTGGCCCGGATCGTCGAGGTGGCCGGACGCGACCCACTCCGGATGGGCGCGACGCATGCAGTCCACGAACGCCGCGTCGTGCACCGCCAACACGGGATCGAGCCCGAGGTCGGGCGCATCGACGAGGTGCGCACCGGCGGCTTCCAGCTGGGCGCGCAGGATGTCACCGCGCTCGGGCTCCTCGTCGCCGGGAAGGCGCACGCCCAGCCAGTAACCGCCGTCGGGCGCGTGTCCTCGATGTCGTTCCGTCCACACCACCGGCATGCGCAGGGTCATGGTCGGCGAGCCTAGATTGCGACACATGCCCGCTCCGCTGCCCCGCCCACGCGCCCGTGCGTACGGGCTCACGTTCGGGTCGTTGCCGACCGGTCCCGAGAACGCGATCACCGACGTGCCCGGCGTACGAGTCGGTCATGTCACCGTGTGGCACGGCGAGCGGGGCGAGCCGATCGCTCGCACCGGTGTCACCGCGATCGTCCCCGCCGATCCGCTCGACCTCTTCCGCCGACCGATGCCGGCCGCGCCGGCCGTGCTCAACGGTGCCGGCGAGCTGACCGGCACGGTCGAGATGACCGAGTGGGGGGTGCTCGAGACGCCGATCATGCTCACCGGCACGAGCTCGGTGGGTCGCGTGAGTGACGGCGTGGTCGACGAGCTGTTCGCCGCCGGCGTCGACGAGGTCGTGATCCCCGTGGTCGGTGAATGCGACGATTCCTGGCTCGACGACATGCGTCGTCGCTGGGTCACCGCCGAACACGCCCGTGCGGCCATCGCCGATGCCCGCGGCGGCCCGGTGGCCGAGGGCGTGGTCGGCGCCGGGACCGGCATGGTCACGATGGGCTACAAGGGCGGCATCGGCACGTCGTCACGGGTCATCGACGGACTCGGTACGGTCGGCGTCCTCCTGCTGTGCAACTTCGGTGGCCGTCGTCAGATGCGCATCGGCGGGCGCCTGGTCGGCGAGGTGCTCGGCGACGAGCCCTTCGACGTCGACGCGCCACCTGCGCCCACGCTCGACACGGGCGGCAGCTGCCTCGGAGTCGTCGTCACCGACATCCCCCTCGATGCCCGCCAGCTGCAGCGGGTGGCGCGCAGAGTCGGGCTGGGGCTGGCCCGGGTTGGTTCGGTCGCGCACCATGGCAGCGGTGACATCTTCTGCGCGGTCAGCACCGCCAACCGTCAGTCGCGCGATGCCACCGGCAAGGTCGCTCTCGAGTTGCTCGCCGACGGATCACTGAACGAGGTGTTCACGGCCGTCGTCGATGCGGCCGAGGAGTGCGTCTGCAACGCGCTGTTCGTCGCCGACACGGTGGAAGGCGTGGGCGGATCGGTGGTCCCCGGACTCCCGGTGCCGCGGGTGCTCAGCCTCCTCGGGCTCCCCGCCCGCTGAGGGCCACCGCTCGCTCGAACACCGCGTCCAGCATCGGTTCGGTCAGGCGTTTCGTGAACGTGTTCTGCTGGCTCGGGTGGAACGAGCACAGGAGCGTCGGTCCACCCGGCGTGGGCACCTCGACGCCGTGGCCGAACTTCGGGCGGGGCCGCACGCTCGAACTCCCCGCACGCGACCTGGTACGCGAACGCGCCGAGACACACGACGACCCGGAGCCGTCCCAGCAACGCGATCTCGCGCTGCAGGAACGGCCTGCACGCGGCCCGCTCGTCGGGCGTCGGCTTGTTGTCGGGCGGGGCGCACTTCACTGCGGCGGCAACCCACACGCCATCGAGCTCCAGACCGTCGTCGATCGAGACCGAGTGGGGCTGGTTGGCCAGCCCGGCGCGATGCACGGCCCGGAACAGCCAGTCACCGGAGCGGTCACCGGTGAACACACGCCCGGTGCGGTTGGCTCCGTGGGCCGCCGGAGCGAGGCCGAGCACCATGATCGACGCTGCGGCATCGCCGAAACCGGGCACGCCACGGCCCCAGTAGGTCTCGTCCCGGTAGGCGGCGCGCTTGTGCATCGCCACCTGCTCGCGCCACTCGACGAGTCGCGGGCAGCGGCGACAGTCACACACATCGGTGTGCAGCTGAACGAGCGAATCCATGCCCGGCACAGTAGGTTCGGCGTTGCGATGGCGCGAACGAAACCGACTCCCCCCGCTGCGACCGTGGTGTTGCTGGTCCGTCACGGACAGACGCCCACGACCGGCAAAGTGCTCCCCGGCCGCGCCGCGGGCCTGCACCTGGCCGATGCGGGAGTGCAGCAGGCCCAGCGTGCCGCCGAGCGGATCGGCCAGCTCACGACCGTCGACGCCGTCTACGCCTCACCGTTGGAACGGGCACGAGAGACCGCCGCACCGATCGCTGCGACGCGAGGGCTGAAGGTCCGCATCGACAAGGGTCTGCTCGAGTGTGACTTCGGCGACTGGACCGGCGCCGAACTGAAATCCTTGATGAAGCTGCCCGAATGGGGCACCGTGCAGCGGGCACCGAGCACCTTCACCTTCCCGAACGGCGAGAGCTTCACCGCGATGCAGAACCGGATCGTCGGCGCGATCGATCGGCTCCGCGCCGCCCACCCCGGCGGCACCATCGTGTGCGTGTCCCACGCCGACCCCATCAAGGCCGCCGTCGCCCACGCGATGGGCACCCACATCGACCTCTTCCAGCGCATCGTCATCAGCACCTGCTCGGTCACCGCCATCGCCTACGGCATGGGTGCCCCGGTGGTGCTCACCGTCAACTCCACGGGTGGCTCGCTCGCCGAGCTACGCCCCTCGTAGGTCGCGGGCATGGGCGTGTACTACGACTTCGACGAGGTCGATGCGTTCACGGTCGGCGCGCTCGGCCAGCCCGGCGCACGCACCTTCTACCTGCAGGCCCGCCGCGGGTCGGTGTGGGTGACGGTCAAGTGCGAGAAGCAGCAGGTCTCGGCGATCGCCGACTACCTGCGCCGCGTGCTCAGCGACCTGCCCGATCCCACCGAGAAGCCGATGCCGTCCGCCATGGAGCTCGCCACGCCGGCCGAGGCGGTGTTCGTCCTCGGTCCGGTCGGGCTCGGGTACGACCGCAGCAACGATCGGGTGCTGGTCCAGCTCGAGGAGGTCATCGAGGTCGACGAGGAGGGAGAGGCCGTCGACGACGAGGACGCGGATCGAGGCCACCTTCGGGTCTTCCTCACCCGCGCCCAGGCCGCTGCGTTCTGCGGCCACGCCGATGCCGTGGTCGCCGCCGGCCGACCCGCGTGCCGCTGGTGCGCCTTGCCGATGAACCCCGACGGTCACGTATGCCCACGCATGAACTGACGCCACTGCAGTACCTCGACTGCGCCGAGATCGACATCGAGGGGCGCATGCCGTGGAGCAGCAACGCGACGTTCCTCTGCAATCTCACGGTGCAGGGCGACCACATCGGCCAGGCGATCTACAAGCCGCTCCGTGGTGAGCGGCCCCTCTGGGACTTCGAGCCGGGGCTGCACCGCCGTGAACTCGCTGCGTACTGGCTGAGCATGGCGATGGGCCTCGACCTGGTCCCGCCGACGGTGATCCGCGAGGGGCCGCTCGGCGAGGGCAGCGTGCAGTGGTTCGTCGAGGCCGACCACCAGCAGCACTACTTCACCATCTACGAGAACCGCGACGACCTCCACGACGCGCTGCAGGCGTTCGCGTTCTTCGACATCATCGCCAACAACACCGATCGCAAGAGTGGTCACGTGCTCATCGACGGCGACGATCATCTCTGGGGCATCGACCACGGCCTCTGCTTCGCCGCCGACTTCAAGTTGCGCACGGTCGTGTGGGAGTTCGCCGGCCAGCAGATCCCCGAGCCGTACGTGGCCGCTGCGGCTCGGATCGCCGAGACCCCACCGCTCGACGTCGCCACGCTGCTCGCCGACGACGAGGTCGAGGCGATGCAGGAACGAGCGGCCTGGGTCGTCGAGAACCCCGTGTTCCCGACGGACCACTCCGGCCGCCGCTACCCGTGGCCGCTGGTCTGATTCCGATGTCGGACGCGGTCGACACCATCGCTGCGCTGTTCGAGGGCGAGGGCGACGCCGAGTACTTCGGTGAGGCGGTCACCCAGGCCGAGCACATGCTGCAGGCAGGCGCACTGGCCGAGGCCGAGGGTGCCGAGCCCGCGCTGATCGCCGCTGCGCTGCTGCACGACGTCGGCCACTTCCACGGCACGCACCGCGGCCACGACCTCATGGAGGGCACCGACAACCACCACAGCGAGAGCGGGGCGGTGTGGCTCGCCCAGTGGTTCGGGCCGGACGTCACCGAACCGGTGCGCCTGCACGTGGCCGCCAAGCGCTACCTGTGCGCGGTGGAGCCCACCTACTTCGACTCGCTGTCCGCGGCTTCGGTGCACACGTTGCGCGTGCAGGGCGGGCCGATGGACGCCGACGAGGTGGTCAGGTTCCGCGCCGGCGGCTACGCCGACATCGCCGTGCGCCTGCGCCGGTGGGACGAGGCGGCGAAGGATCCCGACACCGTCACGCCCGCCTTCGACCACTTCCGGCCGTTGCTCGAGTCGCTGCTGCGACCGGCCTGATCGGCCGACACGATCCAGCCGAAAACGGCGAACGGCGGCCCGAAGGCCGCCGCGTACCGTTCCGGTGTTGCTCGGTCAGCCGCGACTCTGCAACGCCTCGATCAGCTTCGGAAGCACCTTGTGGACGTCGCCCACGATGCCCAGATCGGCGATGCCGAAGATGGGGGCTTCCTTGTCCTTGTTGATGGCGATGATGTTCTTCGAGCCCTTCATGCCGACCATGTGCTGCGTGGCGCCCGAGATGCCGGCGGCGATGTACACGCCCGGCTTGACGACCTTGCCGGTCTGGCCGACCTGGTAGCTGTAGGGAACCCACCCGGCGTCGACGATGGCGCGGGACGCACCCGGCGCACCCTTGAGCAGCTTGGCGAGCGTCTCGACCATCTCGTACTTGGCCGCTTCACCCAGGCCGCGACCGCCGGAGACGACGATCGCCGCCTCGTCGAGCTTGGGACCGGTGGTCTCCTCGACGTGCACGGCAGTGACCTGGGCGGCACCCGTGGCGCCGAGCGCCGGGACCGGGGCTGCGGTGACCGCAGCGGCTGCGCCGCCACTCGGTTCGGCGACGAAGCTCTTCGGGCGGAACGCTGCCAGGAACGGGCCGGCACCGGAGAAGGCCGTGGTGACGAGCACGTTGCCACCGAAGATCGGCGTGGTGACGCTGACCGACCCGCCGTCGACGGTGATGTCGACGTTGTTGGTGAGCACGGTGCGGTCGAGTTGGACCGACAGGCGGCTCATCACGTCGCGGCCCTCGTAGGTCTGCGGGAACATGATGAGGTCCGGCGAGTCGCCGCCGTCGATGACGGCCTTCATGGCGGCGGACACGGCCACGCCGGGCAGCTTGCCGCCCAGATCGCCCGTGGCGTAGACCTTCGTGGCACCGTGCTCGCCGAGCGCCGCGGCGATGCCCGAGGCGTCGCCGCCGACGAACGCGGTGACGTCGCCGAGCCCGCGGGCCTTGGTGATGAGTTCGAGCGTGGCCGAGGTGGGGGCACCATTCGCTGCTTGTGAGAAAACCCAGATGTTCATGATGTCGCTCTCCCTCAGATGACCTTCAGGTTCTCGAGGAACGCCACGATCTTGGCGTATCCCTCTCCGTCGTCTTCGATGATCTCGCCGGCGGCGCGGGCCTCGGCCTGTGTGACGCTGACGACGCTCTGGTTGGCGCCCGCCCAGCCGACCGGGGTGACCCCGAGCTCGGAGGCGGTGAGCGTGTCGACCGGCTTCGACTTGGCGGCCATGATGCCCTTGAAGCTCGGGTAGCGAGGCTCGACCACGCCGGCGGTCACGCTGATGACGGCCGGCAGCGGGCAGGTGACCTCGTCGTAGCCGTCCTCGGTCTGGCGGTCGACATGAAGGGTGCCATCGGTGATGACGACCTTCTTGGCGAACGTGACCGACGGGAGGCCGAGCACCTCGGCGAGCTGCTCGGGCACGGTGCCGGTGTAGCCGTCGCTGGACTCGGTGGCGGCGATGATCAGATCGGCGCCGCCCATCTTCTGGATGGCTGCACCCAACACCTTGGCGGTGGTGAGCGCATCGCTGCCCTGCAGGGCCGGGTCGGAGACCAGCGTGCCCTTCGCCGCGCCCATCGCGAGAGCCGTGCGCATGCCGGACACCTCGCCGTTGGGGGCCATGGAGACCAGGCTCACTTCCCCACCACCGGCCGCGTCGACCAGCTGCAGCGCCATTTCCACGCCATAGCTGTCGGACTCGTCGAGGATGAGCTTGCCATCGCGCTTGAGGGTGTTGGTACCCGAGTCGAGCGCACCCGGGGTTGCCGGGTCGGGGATCTGCTTCACGCACACGATCACGTTCATAGGGTCTCTATTGTTACCGATCGGTACGCCACGTTCCTAACCCACCCCGCTACCGTCGTCGTCGTGCGGATCCTTCTCGTGGTGAACGCCTTCGCGTCGTCGGTGACGGCTCGCAACACCGTGGTGGTCCACCGCGCCCTCAGCCAAGGCAACGACGTGGAGGTGGTCGAGACCAACCGCCGCGGCCATGCCACCCGCTTCGCCCAGGACGCGGCCCGACGAGGGGTCGACATCGTCATCGGGTACGGCGGCGACGGCACCCTCAACGAGGTCGCGACCGGCGTCGCCGGCACCGACACGGCACTCGGCGTCCTCCCCGGCGGCAGTACCAACGTGTTCGCCCGCACGATCGGCATGCCCAACGACCCCGTACAGGCCGTGCAGCTCCTCGCCGCGGGCATCGCCGCCGGCACCATCGAACCCATCGGGTTGGGCAAGGTCAACGGGCGGTACTTCTGCTTCCACACCGGCGTCGGGTACGACGCCGCCGTCGTGCAGGAGGTGGAGCGGCGAGCGTCACTCAAGCGGTGGCTGGGCCATCCGCTGTTCATCTACGCGGCACTGCGCACCTGGCTCGTCAACTACGACCGCAAGGAACCGCACTTCACCGTCGAGTCGCCCGGCAGCGAGCCCGTGCAGGGCTACTTCACCATCGTCCTCAACACGAACCCGTACACCTACCTCGGGAACCGTCCGCTCGATCTGAGCCCTGCTGCCACGCTCGACCGCGGACTGGTGGCGATCACGTTCACGACGATGAAGGTGTCGGCCATTCTCGGCGGACTGGGCGGTGCGTTGAAGGGCGGAGGGGTGAAGGCGAGCACGACGCTCGACCTGCAGACCGACGTGCGCGAGCTCACGATCTCCCACGACGACGGATTCCCGTACCAACTCGACGGTGACTATCTCGGCGAGACCAAGCAGCTCGAGTTCCGTCACGTCCCCGATGCGGTTCGACTGGTGCGGCCGCAGTCACCCTGAGTCGCGCATCGAGGCGACCATCTGCAGTGCGACGTCGGGAACGTTGGTGCAGATCCCGTCGATCCCCCACTCGATGAGCTCCCGCATGCGCGTCGGGTCGTCGCAGGTCCAGGTGTTCACCTGGATGCCCACCGCGTGACAGCGGTCGATGGTGTCGCGCTCCAGCGTCATCACCCAGGGATGCAGGGCCGAATGGCCGCGCTCGACGAGGCGAGCCGGTGTCCCGGCGGGCACCTCCGAGCACAGCCACGCCGTGCGGATGTGGGGTGCGATCGCGTGGCACCGATCGATCGTCTCGATGCGGAAGCACGAGATCAGCCAGCGGTCATCGTCGTGGCGGGCGAGCAGATGGGCCATGGTCTCGTCGGCGATGGCGTCGGTGGCGTCGAAGTCGGGCTCGCTCGGGTCGTTCTTGATCTCGACGTTGACCTCCATGCCCTCGCACGCGTCGAGGGCATCGCCCAGCGTCGGCACCGAGTCCGGGAGGTCGGCGTGCGACGTCTCGGCGATGATGCGACCGTCGGCCAGGTGCGGATTGTGGTGCACCACCAGGACTCCGTCCCTGGTCCGGCGCACATCCAGCTCGACCGCATCAGCACCCATCGCGCCTGCCCGACGGAATGCGGCGACCGTGTTCTCCCGCTCGGCCCGGCTCGCCCCTCGGTGTGCGAGCACCTTCACCTCGTGCACTGCGTCCATCGACCCCTCCTGCATCAGATACCCCCCATCGCGAACAACGATGCGCAAGAGGCCTAGGTCCCTTGCTATGCACCGAATTGTTACCTACCGTTTGCCTGAACGTGAAAGCGCTCACAAACCACCTCGACCACAGCGGAGTGAAGCAGTGACCATCCCGGCCTCGAGTCTCGTCCTTGCCAGCGCGGATTACACCTGGCGCACTGGCGCCATCTGCCGCGACACCGACCCGGATCTCTTCTTCCCGGTCGGAACGACGGGATATGCGCTCGTCCAGATCGATCGCGCGAAGCAGGTGTGCGACGAGTGTCCGGTGTGCGACGACTGCCTCCAGTACGCGCTCGACACCAACCAGGACTCCGGCATCTGGGGTGGTACGTCCGAGGAGGAACGGCGCCAGATGCGCCGTGCGCTCGCCGGGCGGGTCAAGGCCACCGCGGTCTGACGAGCACCCGCACTACACCGGCACGGTGAGGTCGACGACCGTGCCCGTGCCCTTGGGCTGATCGCCGAGGCCGACCGCCACGAAGTCCTCCGGCATCCCCGAGCGCATCGTGATGGTGCCGTCGAGCTCCGTGGTGACCAGCGTCCGCACGATCGACAGTCCGAGACCGGTGGCCGAGTTGAGCTCGAATCCGTGATCGAGGCTGCGGCCGTCGTTGATGACCCGGATGTTGAGCAGTTGTTCGTTGTTGTCGAGCACCACGACCACGTCGCCGCCACCGCTGCCCTCGGGAAACCCGTGGTCGACGGCGTTCTGCAGCAGCTCGGTGAGGACCACCGACAGCGGGGTCGCCACCGTGCTCGGCAGCCTGCCACCTTCGCCCTGCACGGTGAAGCGCACGGGTCGATCGGGCGACTGGAGACCCTCCTCGGCGAGCCGCAGCAGCGGCCGAACGATCTCGAGGAACGCCACGTCGTCGCCGGGCTCTCGCGACAGGGTCTCGTGGACCAGGGCGATCGTCCGGATGCGGCGCACGCTCTCGGCCACCGCCGCCTTCGCCTCGTCGGAGCTGAGACGCCGACCCTGCAGGCGCAACAACGACGAGATGGTCTGCAGGTTGTTCTTCACCCGGTGATGGATCTCACGGATCGTCGCGTCCTTGGAGAGCAGCAACTTGTCGCGCTTGCGCACCTCGGTGACGTCGCGCAGCAGCAGCACACCGCCGGTGACCTCGCCGGCAGCCAGCACGGGGATGCAGCGGGCGAGGAGCGTGACGTCGTCGGTCTGCTCGAACTCCTCGATGACCGGGAGCTTGGTCTCGTAGGCGCGCCGCACCGGGCTGTCGTTGAAGCCCAGCTCGGCCAGACGCATCCCGACCGCATTGGCACCGATGCCGACGCGATGCAGGGCGGACACGGCGTTGGGCGACGCGTACCGCACGCGAGCCTCGTCGTCGAGCACCAGCACGCCGTCACCCACACGCGGAGCCGCGCTCGAATCGGCGACCGGGCCACTGAACGGGAACGAGCCCTCGGCGATCATCGAGGCGAGCCGCTGGAAGAGGCCGATGTAGGTGCGCTCGAGCTCGCCGGCCTGACGGCTCGAACGGCCCGCCCACTCCCGGCTGAGCACGCCGAGCACCTTGTCGCCGAAGCGCACCGGGATCGCCATCATCCGCACCGTCTCGGGCACCGAATCGACGTCGATCTCGCCCTCGCAGATCTCACTGGAGTTGAACGCCTTGTCGAGCAGGGGCAGTTCCGCCTCGGCGGTGGTGCCGACGTAGTCGATCTGGTAGATCGTCTGGCCCGTCGCCGGACGAACGTGAGCGATCACCATCCACTTTCCGTCGCTCTCGGGGACGTACAGCAACAGATCGGCGAACGAGAGATCTGCCAGCAGACCCCACTCGCCGATCAGCCGTTGAAGGTGATCGATCTCGTTGCGGGTGAGTGCAGTGTGCTGCCGGGTGAGCTCGCCAAGCGTGGCCATGACACTTGAGTGTGCCACGCGGGCGGGGGCCTCATCGCGATCCGTCGCCCAGCAGGTCGGTTCCCATGGCCAGCAGCGTGGTCAGATCGTGGACGTCGTAGGGCAGCGTGGGCACGATCGCGGTGATCGGCGCGGCCGACTCGAGCTCGCGACGACGCTCGGCCTCGCGCCCCGCCACGACGCCGACGTCCCGGAAGCGGTCGGACACCTCGACGAGCACGTGCTGCACGTCGGACGGCTTCGCCCCGGCAGACGACGCCACGCGGCGCACCGCCGCCGGGTCGGCGGCGACGTCACCGAGGCGGCGAGCCGCTTTGGCGACGGCCGGCTGCCGGATCGAGGCGGGCAGCGTGCGGTTCAGGACCAGCGCCCCGAGTGGCATCTTCCGGCGATGCAGCTCGTCGGCGAGGAATCGGGCCTCGCGGGCCGGCGCCGCCTCCAGCGTGCTCACGACGACGAACGTGGTGCGGTCGTCGGTGAGCAGTCGCTCGACCTCGGCGGCACGCTGCACGAACCCGGCCTCCATCGTCTGGAAGAGGATGAAGAACTCGGCGATGTCCTGCAGGAACCGTGACCCCAGGACGCGATCGGCCACTTGGTAGAACGGCTTCGAGGCGGCGGTGAAGAACCGTGACCGGTACGGCACCGTGAGCCATTTGAGCAAACGGCTGCCGAAGAACTCACGCATCCGACCGGGTGCGTCGAGCAGGTCGAGCGCGTTGCGCGACGGCGGGGTGTCGATGATGACGAGGTCGTAGTGGCCCGAGGCGTGCAGATCGTGCAGCTGCTCCATCGCGATGTAGTCGTGCGAGTTCACGAAGCGGCCGGTGATGTTGCGGTACAGCGGGTTGGCCAGCACCTGGTCGCGCAACGCCGCATCGGGAGCGTGGCGGCGGATGAGTTCGTCCCACCCTGCCTTCGTGTCGAGCATCGCCACCCACAGCTCGCCACGGCACTCCACCCCCGCCTCGGCGTACGCGGACGGTTCGACCTGCACGGCCGTGTTGCCCAACGGCCCGAGGCCGAGCGCCGTGGCCAGTCGCCGCGCCGGGTCGACCGTGAGCACGAGCACTCGCCCGCCGAGCACCGCCGCGGCCTGCGCGCCGAGGGCGGCCGACACCGTGGTCTTGCCGGTGCCGCCGCTGCCGCACACCACCACCATCTCCTTGGCGGCCAGCAGGTCGGCGAGTGACCGCGGTTCGCGCGCCATCAGCCCAGTTCCTCGTGCAGACCGTCGGCCACGAGGGACACCACACGGCGACCGCTGGCCTTCGTGAACAGCTCCGGGATGATCAGGGTGGGAACGCCCGCCGGCAGCGCCTCGCGCAACCGGTCGAGGTAGCCGGCGGCCATGTCGCGCCGGGCCTGGGCCAGCGTCGCCGCGTCGAAGACGACGCCGACCTTGGCACCCACCACCTCGGCGAGCAGCTCCTGCGGGGCGAGCGCACACAGCTTCTCGAACACCGCTTCGTCGGACTCGCTGAACCATTGCGGCAACACACGGTTGGCGAACACCGCGGCGACATCGACCTCGGTCGTGGAGCGCACCTTGTCGACCAGCTCGATCGTCTCGGCGACGGGCATCTCCTCGGGCGTGGTGACCACGACCAGGCCGGTGCGCGCCGGATCGCCGAGGATCCGCAGCATCCAGTCGGTCTGATCGCGCACGGGCCCGACCTGGACGAGCTCGCGGATCGCACGTGGCGCATCGATCTGGGCGACGATGTGACCGCTGGCCTCGGCATCGACGACCACGAGGTCGTAGTGCCGTTCGCGGACCTCGTAGCAGATCTTGCCGATGGCGAGGATCTCCTTGACGCCGGGTGCCGCGTCGGCCACGAAGTCGAACGTGCGGGCGAGCGGGCCGATGCGGCCCACGAGCGGGATGCGGGCGACGACGCGGAGGTACTCACGGAGGGAGTCCTCGGTGTTCATCGCCATCGCGTAGAGCTTCGGCTGCACCTCGGTCGGCTGGAACTGAAGGCTGCTGACCTCGAAGGCGGCGGCCAACGCACCCTTGGCGTCCATCTCGCACACGAGCGTGCGCTTGCCCTGGCGCGACGCGAGGTCGGCCAGAGCCGCGGCGGTGGTGGTCTTGCCGACCCCGCCCTTCCCGGTGACGAAGAGCAGCTGGCGGTCGAGCAGGTGGATCAGGTCGGCCCCTCGGCAGCGAGCCGGAGCAGGTACTGCCCGTACGGGTTCTTCGCCATCGGCTCTGCGTTGGCGGTGAGTTGCCCGGCGTCGATCCAGCCGGCGTGGAAGGCGATCTCGTCGGGCGATGCGACCTGCAGGCCCTGCCGCTTCTCCAGCGTCGCGACGAAGCTGGAGGCTTCGAGCAGCGAGTCGTAGGTACCGGTGTCGAGCCAGGCGAAACCGCGGCCGAGGAGCTCCATGTGGAGCTGCCCGCGCCGGAGGTACTCGGCGTTGACGTCGGTGATCTCGTACTCCCCGCGGGCCGACGGCGCCAGGTTGGCGGCGATCTCGACGACTTGCTGGTCGTAGAAGTAGAGGCCGGTGACCGCGTAGTTGCTCCGCGGCGCGGACGGCTTCTCCTCGATGCTGAGCACCTTGCCCGCCGCGTCGACCTCGGCCACTCCGTACCGTTCCGGATCGTTGACCCGGTACCCGAACACCGTCGCGCCCGAGGCGCGCATGGTGGCCCGTTGCAGCTGATCGACGAGGCCGTGGCCGAAGAAGATGTTGTCGCCGAGCACCAGCGCGCTCGGCTGATCACCGACGAAGTCGGCGCCGATCACGAACGCCTGGGCGAGGCCGTTGGGCGTCGCCTGGACCGCGTACTGGAGGTCGACGCCCCACTGGCTGCCGTCGCCGAGCAGCGTCTGGAAGCCTGCCTGCTCGTGCGGCGTGGTGATGACCAGCACCTCGCGGATCCCGGCCAGCATCAGCGTCGTGAGCGGGTAGTAGATCATCGGCTTGTCGTACACGGGGAGCAGTTGCTTGCTGACCCCGCGAGTGATCGGCCAGAGCCGGCTGCCGGTGCCCCCGGCGAGGATGATGCCCTTCACGTCGTGGCGACCGGTCTCAGCCGCCGAAGCCGATGCGACGGTCGCCCTCGGCGGTGCCGATCTCGACGAACGCGATCTTCGCCGACGCCACGGCGACGTCGCGCCCCTTCTTGTCGGTGAGCCACAGCACGTCGACCGCACCGGTCAGTGCGGCGTCGATCTTCGCCTTCAACGAGTCGCGGTCGACGTCGTCGGCCACCTCGAGGGCGATGTCGCGTGCGGTTTGGGTGACACCGATGCGTACGTCCACGTCGGTCCTTTCCAGAGCTGGGATCGCACCCATGGTACCCGTGGGCTGCGGTGGAGCGCGGGTGGCCGAAATGGTGGGGAACATGTCATTGACGCCACGCCCCATCGCGACGACCCTGACACCATGATCACGAGCGCCGAGCAGCCCCGCCGAGTGGTGATCGTGACGTTCCCCGGCCTGCAGTCGCTCGACGCCGTGGGGCCGCTGGAGGTGTTCGCCACGGCCACCCGGCTCGCCCGGCACGAGGGCCGCGGCAGCGGGTACACGGTCTCGCTCGTGTCGACCGACGGCGGCCAGGTGCTCAGCGAGAGCGGCCTCTCGATCGGGACCGCACCACTCCCCGATGCCACGGTGGAGATCGACACCCTCGTGCTCCCGGGCGGCGACGGCGTCCACGTGGCACGCGACGACGCCACGCTGATGGCGTGGATCGTCGCCACCGCACCGAGATGTCGACGCGTCGCGACGGTGTGCACGGGCACCTTCCTGGCCGCACAGGCCGGGCTGCTGGACGGGCGCACCGTCACCACGCACTGGGCGCGAGCGCGGCGACTCGGCGAGGAGTTCCCGACGCTGACAGTGGACGCGGACCCGATCTACGTGCACGACGGCGACGTGTGGACCAGTGCCGGCGTCACCGCCGGCATCGACCTGTCCCTCGCACTCGTCGAGGACGACCTCGGCAGCGAGATCGCCCAGACCGTCGCCAGATGGCTGGTCATGTTCCTCCATCGCCCCGGCGGGCAGACCCAGTTCGCGGCGCCGGTGTGGGTGCCCCGCGCCGAGCGGTCGGCGGTACGGGCCGTGCAGGCACTGGTGGAGGCCGCGCCCGGCGGCGACCACCGTGTGCCCGCGCTCGCCGCCGCGGCCGCGATGAGTGTGCGCCACTTCAGCCGTCTGTTCGCGGCAGAGGTCGGCGAGTCACCCGGTCGGTACGTGGAGCGCGTGCGCGTGGAGGCCGCCCGCCGCGACCTCGAGACCACGAGCGACACCCTCGACCTGATCGCGGCCCGCTACGGGTTCGGCACCGCCGAGACGCTGCGCCGATCGTTCCAGCGCCGCCTCGGCGTCGCCCCCGATTCCTACCGCCGGCGCTTCCGCGTCGCCTGACCCGACAACCGAGACGAAAGGACCCGCCATGCAGGTCGTCATCCCCCTGTTCCCGAAGTTCACCGCCCTCGACGGCATCGGACCGTACGAGGTCCTCCAACGCATTCCGTCCTTCGAGGTGACCTTCATCGCCCACGAGCGCGGCGAGGTGCGCAGCGAGAACGGCTTCCTCGGCATCACCGCCGACGGCACGTTCGAGGACTACCCCCGTCCCGATCTGCTCGTGTTCCCCGGCGGCGTGGGCAGCAGGCCGCTCCAGCACGACGAGCGCGTGCTCGACTGGGTGCGCACCGCTCACGAGACGACGACGTTCACGACCTCGGTGTGCACCGGGGCACTGGTGCTCGGCGCGGCCGGGCTGCTCGACGGGCTGACGGCGACCACGCACTGGGCGTGCTACCCGGAGCTCGAGGCACACGGCGCCACTGCCGTCGCCGACCGGGTCGTCGAGCACCTCGACCAGCGGATCATCACCGCCGCCGGCGTGTCGAGTGGCATCGACATGGCGCTGCGGCTCGTCGAGCTGTTGGTGGACCGCACCGCCGCCGAGGCCGCCCAGCTGATGATCGAGTACGACCCGCAGCCGCCGTTCGACTGCGGCAGCATGGCCAAGGCGAGCGCATCCGGCGACACGATCATGAACCGGGTGATCGAGTACGCCCAGCTGCGTCAGTGAGCTGCTACACCGAGGTGGCGCAGAACGTGTCGCCCTGGGGCAACGACTGCAACGTGCTGACGTCGGCGTCGCCGTAGAGCGCCGAGAGCATGCCCTTGACCATCCCTCGGTCGACGGCGCAGATGACAGGGTGCTCGATCGCCACGTCACCGAAGGGGCAGTGGTTGTTGATGATCCGCAGCTGGTTGTTGCGCTGGTCGGCGTGGGCGGCGAAGCCGTGCGCCGTCAGCGCATCGGCCACGGCCTGCATGGCCGAGCGCAGGCTGCGCTGCCCGGCGGCGAGGTCGGCACCGGTCATGCCCTGGGCCATCGCCCGGCCGTACTCCTGGCCCACTTCCTCGGCCATCGCCTCGGCGTGCTCGCGGGGCAGCAGTCGCAACGCCCGCCCGAGCAGCGACAGCACCAGGTCGTCGCTGTGGACCGGCATGTTGGTGGTGGCTTCCACCTTCGCGTCGGCCGGCACGCGATAGTGCTTGCTCGGCCGACCCGCGCCGGCACCCTCCGCACGTTCGATGACCACTTCGAGATAGCCACCCGCGGACAGCTTGTCGAGGTGATGGCGGGCGACGTTGGGGTGCACGCCGAACTGCTCGGCGACCTGGGCGGCGGTGACGCCGCTCTCGCGTTCGCGAGCCATGAGGTAGATCCCCCGGCGCGTGGGATCACCGAATGCGTTGGTGATCGCGGACACCGTGCTGGTGAACGACGGGCTCGATGAGCTCGACGGGGAGGGCGAGTGCACGGTCACGCCGATATTCTACCTATGCGCGTAGTGGTAATTCCCGCACGCACCCGCCCGTCGACCCGGAGGCCGCCATGCCCTCACCCACCGAAGCCCAGATCATCGACGTCCTCCGGCCGGTGGAAGACCCCGAGCTGCGCCGCAGCATCGTCGACCTCGGCATGGTGCAGGGCGTGCAGATCGGTGGTGACGGTCGAGTCCACGTGCAGATCCTGCTCACGGTCGCCGGCTGCCCGTTGCGCAACGAGATCCAGAACCGGGTGACGGGCGCGATCGCCGAGCTGCCCGGGGTCGCCGGGGTCACGCTCGACTTCGCGGTGATGAACGACGAGCAGCGCGCGTTCGTCCGCCAGCAGATGGGCGGCGGTCATGACCACGACCACGCGCCCCAGGGCGGCCACGGCCACGCCGAGGGCAAGGCCGTCCCCTTCAACGAGCCCGGCAACAAGACCCGTCCCCTCCTGATCTCGAGCGGCAAGGGCGGCGTCGGCAAGAGCAGCGTCACGGTCAACCTCGCCGTGGCGCTCGCCAGCCAGGGCTACAGCGTGGGCGTCGTCGACGCCGACATCTACGGCTACTCGATCCCCCGCATGCTCGGCACCGATCGCGACCCGGTCGTCATCGACGACATGCTCGTGCCGCCCGAGGCCAACGGCGTGCGCTGCATCTCCATCGGCTACTTCGTGCCCGAGGGCCAGGCCGTGATCTGGCGCGGCCCGATGCTGCACAAGGCGCTCGAGCAGTTCCTGGCCGACGTGTTCTGGGACGACCCCGACTTCCTGCTCATCGACATGCCTCCGGGCACCGGCGACATCGCGCTCAGCCTCAGCCAGTACCTCCCCCGTGGCGAGGTGTACGTCGTCACCACCCCGCAGCCCGCGGCGCAGAAGGTCGCCCGGCTCTCGGCGGCGATGGCGCAGAAGGTGAACCTGCCGGTGAAGGGGATCATCGAGAACATGAGCTGGTTCACCGGCGACGACGGGAAGCGCTACGAGATCTTCGGCGCCGGCGGCGGCCAGGAGCTCGCCGACGAGCTCGGCGTACCGCTGCTCGGTCAGCTCCCGCTCGTCCAGGAGCTCCGGGAGGGCGGCGACGACGGTCACCCGATCACGGTCTCCCACCCCGACAGCGAGGTCGCTCAGGCATTCCAGGCCATCGCCGCGCGCATCGCGACGGAGATGAAGCCGAAGAAGATCTTCAGCGCCGCGCTCAAGGTCAACTGACCCTGCGGTAGGTGCGCAGCACCATGTCGGCGTCCACCGAGGTGAGCGCTTCCGTCACCCGTGCTCGGCGTTCCTCGGTCGCGCTCCACCAGTAGGGCGTCATCTGCAGGAGGTGTCGGCGCAGCTCGGCGTCGGCGAGGTCGACGTGGAACACGATGGACCGCTCGGTCGACGGCGCCGGTCCGTCGTCGTCCTGATGGGGTCGCGGCGTGTCGTAGAGGAGCGCCTTGAGCGACGCGAGGTGGTCGGGGCCCGGCGTCACCACGACCAGCACTCCCCCGGGCCGGATCACGCGCAGCAGTTCGTCGAACGGACGCGGCGAGAACACGTCGATCACCGCGTCGAACACGCCGTCGTCGAAGGGCAGCCGGTACGAGGACGCCACGGCGAACGCGCACGCGGGGTGGCGGCGAGCCGCCAGCCGCACGGCCACCTTGGAGATGTCGATGCCCCAGCCCTGGGCGCGCTGGCCGCAGGCCCGAGCGAGGTAGGTGCCCTCGCCACAACCGGCGTCGAGCACGGTCGACGCGCCGCTGGCCGCGATCTCGGAAGCGACCGCGTCGATGATCGGGTCGTAGCACCCCGCGTCGAACACGGCGCGCCGGGCGCGCACCATCGTGTCGTCGTCACCGCTCGGACCGCCGGCGACACGGCCGCCCGGCAGCAGGTTGACGTATCCCTCCCGAGCGCGGTCGAACACGTGGCCCGACGAGCACGACCACGTACGCTCGGTCGAGGTGAGCGGTTGGCCGCAATGGGGGCACCGGAAGGTCACCGACGACATCGACACGAGTATCACAGGGGGAACGGCATGCAGGTCGACATCGCAGGCACGGGATTCGACGCGGCGCGGCTGCAGCGCATCGGTGAGCACCTGGAGAGCCGCTACATCGAGCCGGGCAAGATCGCCGGGGCGCAAGTGGCCGTCGGACGCCACGGCAAGGTGGCGTACCACCACACGTTCGGCCGGCGCGACATGGAGCGCGACGTGCCGCTCACGGAGGACACGATCTTCCGGATCTACTCGATGACCAAGCCACTCACGTCGATCGCACTGATGCAGTTGTTCGAGAGGGGGATGTTCCAGCTCGACGATCCGGTGGCCCGGTTCTACCCGTCGTGGCGCAACCATCAGGTGTGGGTGTCGGGTGAGGGCGAGTCGATGGTGACCGAACCGGCGCACCGACCGGTGTCGTTCCGCGACCTGTTGAGCCACACGGGCGGCCTCACGTACGGCGGCGTGCTGCCGGGGATGGGTGTGCAGCACCCGATCGACCTGATCTACCAGTCGCACCGGATCCGCAGCGTCGGCGTCCACACCTCGATGGACGAGTTCATGGAGAAGCTCGCGCTCGTGCCGCTGCGATTCCAGCCCGGCACGGCGTACCAGTACTCACTGTCGACCGACGCCTGCGGGGCGCTGGTGGAGCGGATCTCCGGTGTGCCCTTCGCCGAGTACCTGCAGGAGCACATCCTCGATCCGTTGGGGATGGTCGACACGTCGTTCCAGGTCGCCCCCGAGAACGTGCACCGCTTCGCCGCCAACTACTCGCGGAACCCCGACAAGACGACACGACTGCTCGACGATCCGCTCGACAGCAACTACATCCGTCCACCGTCGTTCGTGTCCGGTGGCGGCGGCCTCACCGGCACGCTCGCCGACTACACCCGGTTCTGCGAGATGCTCCGCCGCCGTGGTGAGCTCGACGGGCACCGCATCATCGGGCCTCGCACGCTCGATCTGATGACGATGAACCACCTGCCCGGCGGCAAGGATCTCGCCGCGCTCGACGTGGAGCTCTTGACCCTGTACGGCAACGTCGGGGTCGGGTTCGGTCTCGGGTTCGCCAGCACCATCGACCAGGTGGCCACCGGGGCACTCACCCGCGGCGACTACTACTGGGGCGGCGCCGCGTCGACCGTGTTCTGGGTCGACCCGATCGAGGACCTCTGGGTGGTGTTCATGACCCAGCTGATGCCCTCGGCGTCGTTCGACTTCCGCGGCCAGCTGCGCAGCCTGGTGTACGCCGCGATCACCGACTGACGGGAAGGTCCCCCAGGAACCGCTCGATCGCCGCGACGATCTCGGGCGCGTGGGTCTCCTGCATCGAGTGCTCGCCGCCGGCGATCACCTCGAGGTGCGCGTGCGGCATCTTGCGCTCGAGGTACTGACCCGAGGAGGTGTACTCGGGACGGTCGAGGTCGCCGGCGAGCACGAGGGTGGGCGTGGACATCTCGGCCAGTCGCTCCATCACCACGCTGTCCTCCTGCAGGTTCAGGTTGGTCGCCTGCAGCGGGACGCCGAATCGATGCGCGTTGCGTCGCGATCGTTCGTTCCAGCCTTCGCGCTTGTCGGGGTCGCGGAAGCCTGGGCCGGTGTTGAGCACGACGATCGCCGTGGTCGCGCCAGGGCGGGTGGCCGCGTGGGCGAGCGCGAGGTAACCGCCGAGCGAATGCCCGACGAGGACCGCCGGTTCGGGCAGCGACGCCAGCACCTCGTCGATGTCGATCAGCGCCGCGTCCCGCGTGTACAGGTCCGGGTCGTCCGGCACGGGCGACTGCCCGTGACCCAACAGGTCGATCGCGACGACCTCGTGCCGTTCCTGGAGCAACGCCATGCAGGCGTCCCAGGTCGCCGTGGACGAACCCATGCCGTGGATGAACACGATCGGCGGCGAGCCCGACCCGGAGCGCTGCACATGAAGTCGCATGTCGTGCGACCCTAGCGACCGACCCCCGCGCCGCTCATCATGGACGTGTGCGCAAGACCCTGCTCGTCGTCGTCGCGACGGTGGTCGCTGCCGCCCTCGTGGGGTGGTCGCTGCTCGCGTTCGGTGGCGACAGCGTGGCGTTCGCGTTCGCCGTCGTCTGGCTGCCGATGGTGTGGTTGGGGACGATCAGCCGCGTGGTGACGCCCCGTCTTCCTGCCGGGGTCCACACGCTGCGACCGTTCGAACGCGACGGCCGGGTGTACGAGCTCGTCGGCGTCCGCATCGTCAAACGCCTGCTGCGGCGAGGGCCGATCGCCGCGTTCAACCCTGGACTGCACCTGCCCGCCGAGCCGACACCGGCACGCATCGCTGCGCTCGACCAGCGAATGCGCGACGCGGAGGCCAGTCACACGATCCTGCTTCGTCGCCACGCTGGTGGTCGTCGTCCACGCCCTCGCCCGGGGCTGGTGGGCTGCAGCGGCCTGGACGCTGGTGTTCGACGTGCTGCTGAACGGCTACCCGGTGATGCTCCAGCGGTACAACCGGGGCCGCCTGCGACGCACGTTCCGGTGACCTTCATTCCGGTGACCCCGTCATTCCGGTGACCCCGTCATTCTGGTGAGTCCAAGAACGTGAATTCACGTTCTTGGACGCGAACGAAGGGGGCGGGGGCGGCCTGGTGACCCGCGTTCTGTGACGGCTCAGTCGCCCCAGTGACGTTGCTCGATGAACGGGTCGCCGTACCACGACCGCCCATGGCGGCAGTTCTGGCGCGGGCTTCCATCACGCCCGCAGCGTGAGGTCGCCCAGGACCCGGCCCGGCTTGAACGGGCTGCCACCCTCAACAACTGCGGGCTGGGCGCACCCTTACCGGGTAGATGCGCCTTGGGCGGGCTCGGTGACCAATGTACGTCAATCGTCGGTAGAGCAGATCGGCAGTTCCGAGCGAGTGTTCTCGTCGGCTTGCATGGGCGCGGAATCGGGCGTTGGCGTCTGGTTTTCGCGCCCACGCGGGGTCGCGCTGACAGGAGTGGCTGGATTTCGCGCCCATGGGCGCGGAGGCTCCAGGGAGCGCCCGATGGCCCGATATGGAGCGCTGTGTCCAGGCTCTCAGTCGCCCCAGTGACGTTGCTCGATGAACGGGTCGCCGTACATGTGGTAGCCGTTGCGCTCCCAGAAGCCGGGCTTGTCGTTGTCGCGCAGTTCCAGGGCGCGGACCCATTTGGCGCTCTTCCAGAAGTAGAGGTGCGGGACGACGATCCGCACGGGGCCACCGTGGATCGGCTCGATCTCCTCGCCCTCGTAGGCGTAGGCGACGATTGCTTCGTCCGTGGTGATGTCGGCGAGCGGCAGGTTCGTGGTGTACCCGAACTCCGCGTGCTCGAGCACGTGCGTGGCGGCCGGCTGGACGCCCGCTCGGTCGAGCAGATCGCGCACTCGTACGCCGGTCCACGAGGTGTCGAACTTGCTCCACTTGGTGACGCAGTGGATGTCGAAGGTGAGCGTCACGGACGGCATCGCCTTCAACTCGTCGAGACCGATGACGAAGGGGTTGTCGACGAGGCCGGTGATGGTGAGATCCCACTGACCCGGCTCGTACTCGGGGACGTCACCCACATGGAGCACCGGAAACCGGTCGGTGAGGTACTGACCCGGCGGGAGCCGTTCGGGGGCGTAGCCCTTGTCGATCAGCTCCTGGCGATTGCGATCGAAGAAACCCATCCGCACAGTGTGCACCCACTCGAGGACACGCGCCACGCGTAAGGTGACGGACATGACGGACCTTCCGCCTCCCCCGCCCCCTCCCGAGCCGGCTCCCCCGCCGCCGCCCAACCTCACGCCACCGCCCGGCTACGTCGCCTACGGCGGGTACGGTGCGGTGCAGGGGACGTTCACGAGACTCGGCACCCTGACCAAGTGGCTGGTGGCCCTGCTCGGGATCAGCCTGGTGATGCAGGCGGTGTCGCTGATCGCCCAGTTGACGCTGCGCAGCTCCGCGGGCGACTACCTCGACGGCACCATCTCGTCGAGTTCCTTCGACAACAAGCTCGGGCTCTACGTCGTCGTGGCCCTGATCGCAGCTGCGGTGGGTCTCGCCGAGCTGGTCGTGCTCATCATCTGGACGTTCAAGATGGCGAACAACCTCGTCGTCCTCGGTCGCCAACCGCAGACCTTCAAGGCGGGCCTCACCATCGCGGTCAACATCTTCAGTACGTGCACGCTCGGCATCGCCAACTACTTCATGTGGCGCGAGTTGTGGCAGGGCAGCGACCCCGACACGGCTCCCGGTGATCCGTCGTGGAAGCGCGGCGCCGTCAGCCCGCTCGTCGCCGCGAACCTGGTGCTCACCCTGGTCGCACTCGGTGCCGGTCTCACGGTCGGCCTCGGAGGTGGTCTCGGCGGCTTCCGCACCACCGGCGCCAACGACGTCGCCAAGAACCTGCAGGACAAGTTCGCGCTCGTCGCCGTCGCCGGCGTGCTCCAACTGGTGGTCGGTGCCGTGTTCATCATGCTCGTCCGCCAACTCGCCGCCCGACACATGAAGGCCACCCGGGAAGTCTGACAAGGGACGACGCATGCTCTACCTGGTTCGCCACGCGAAGGCGGGCAGCCGTCACGAGTGGACCGGCGACGACCGGCTGCGGCCACTGTCCAAGAAGGGTCAGACGCAGTCCAAGTCGTTGGGGAAGCGGCTCGCGCCGGTCGCCACCGGCTGGTTGGTGAGCAGCCCCTACCTGCGATGCGTCGAGACGCTGCAGCCACTCGCCGAACAGCTGGGCAGCGCGGTTCGTTCCGACGAGCGCCTCGCCGAGAACATGGGCTTCGAAGGTGCACTGGAGCTGCTCGGCCGGACTCCCCGACGGATCCGTGCTGTGCAGCCACGGCGACGTCATCCCCGACACGATCAACGCGCTGCAGCGTCGCGGGTGCCGCTTCATGGGCGAACCCCAGTGGGGGAAGGCGAGCGTCTGGGTGCTCACCCGCGAGAACGGCGAGATCGTGGAGGCCACGGCCTGGGCGCCCCCGATGCCATGACGCTTGTCGTTCACGACTCGTAGAGTGCGGCCATGAGCGACCAGCCGCAGGTGACACCCGACGACGTCGAACGCGCCGCTGGCCGGCTCGCCGGCAGGGTCCGCGTCACCCCCGTGATCGTCGTCGGCGAGGACCTCGGCCTGTCGACACCGATCACGCTGAAGCTCGAGCTGCTCCAACACGTCGGCAGCTTCAAGCCCCGCGGCGCGTTCAACCGGGTCCTGTCCGCCGGAGCCATCCCTGACGCCGGCCTGGTCGCCGCCAGCGGCGGCAACCACGGTGCGGCCGTCGCCTTCGTCGCGCACGCGCTCGGCCTTCGCGCCGAGGTGTTCGTCCCGGCGAGCAGTCCGGCGATGAAGCGCGACCGCATCGCGTCGCTCGGTGCCCACGTGCACGTGGTCGAAGGGCTCTACGACGACGCGCAGGCAGCGGCCACCGAGCATCAGGCCCGAACCGGTGCACTCGCCGTGCATCCCTTCGACCATCCCGACGTCGTCGCCGGCCAGGGCACGATGTCGTTCGAGCTCGACCGCCAGGTGCCCGACTTCGACACGCTCATCGTGGCGAGTGGCGGCGGTGGTTTCACCGCCGGCCAGGCCGCGTGGTGGTCGGGCCGGCGTCGTGTCATCAGCGTCGAGCCCGAGACCAGCCAGTGCCTCCACGCCGCGCGCATGGCGGGCGCGCCGACCCCGGTCACCGTCGCCGGCGTGGCCGCTGACTCGCTCGGCGCGGCGACAGCTCGGCGCGGTCCCGTGGAGCGTGGTGCGCCACCATGTGCACGACTCGTTGCTCGTCACCGACGACGCGATCCGCAGCGCGCAGCACCTGCTCTGGGACCGGCTGCGGCTCGTGGCCGAACCGGGTGGTGCGACCGCACTCTCGGCGCTGCTCAGCGGCGCCTACGTCCCAGAGTCCGACGAGCGTGTGGTGGTCGCGGTGTGCGGTTCGAACTGCGACCCCGCCACCGTCACAGGGAGTCGATGAGCCCCTGGATCATCGGCACCATGTCGGCCGGTGGGTTGGCGTCGAGGCACTTCTGCCCCTCCGCCTTCGCGGTGGGGACATCCGGCTGCGAGAGGAACCGGCCGCTGGCCACCGCGATGAAGCAGTGCGGATCGGCGTAGGTCTCGTCGAAGGTCGTCGCCTCCTGCAGCACTTCGATCCCCTGGCGGATCCGCTCGTCGTCCTTCGCGTTCGAACCGTCGAGCACGAGCAGCCAGCCGAGGTAGGTCTTGGCCTCGACGTTCTCCGGCTCGATCGACAGCACCTCCTGGTACGCCGCGATCGCACCCTCGGGATCGCTGCCGAGCATCGACCTGCCCTGCGTCAGCAGGGTCGTGACCTTGTCCTGGGGCAATCCGCCGGTGAGCGTCTGGCCGGGCAGGCGCTGCCCGGCGTAGTGACTGACGGCGACCCCGAGCAGCACTCCCACGGCCACGGTCGCCACCGGGATCACCAGCCGACGCCACCACGGCCGTGACGGCGCAGGTGGCGCGCTGCGGCCGTCCTCGATCTCGCGCAGCACGGCGGCCGCGCGGGCGACGTAGCCGTCGCGCAGGGTCGCGAAATCGACGTCGTCGACGTCGCCGACGGCGTGCTCGCGCTCGATGTCGCGGATGCTCCTGAGCAGGAACCGACGCTCCTCCTCGAGTTCGGCGAGGCGGTCAGGATCCATCGCCCTCTTCCTCGGATTCGTCGGCCGCGAGCGCCTCGTCGACCAGCGCTCGGTCCGCGTCGTCGGGGACGGTGTCGACGTTCATCTTCCATCGACGGAAGGCGAAGAACAGGCCGACGACTGCGCACACCAGTGCCGCCGCGGGGAGCACCCACACCAGCGATTCGAAGCCGGTCGACTTCGGCAGCAACTGCGTCTTGGCCCCGTACTGCTGGACGATGTAGGCGACGATGTCGTCGTCGCCGGCTTCGCCCGCCGTCACCTGTGCCTTCACCTCGGCTCGGATCGCCGCCGACGCCGAGTTCGCCGACTCGTAGACCGACTCCCCGTCGCAGACCGGGCAGGCGAGGCGCTTGGTGATCTCCTCGACCCGTTCCTCGGGCGTGCGCGGGCCGGAGTCGCGAGTGCTGCCGTACGCGAGGAAACCCACGACGATCAGGAACATGGCCACCCACGCGGGCCACCGCTTCAACGACGACGTGCGACTCATGACGGGTTGAAGGCGTCCCGTTGCTGTTGCACCAACTGGGCCAACGTGTTGGCGTCGATCTGGCCCGCCCACCGCACGACGACGATGCCGTCGGGGTTGACGATGAACGTCTCGGGAACCTGGGCGACGGCGAAGTTGACGTTGATCGTGCCGTCGTCGTCGCGGATGATCGGCCAGTCCCCACCCCTCGACAGGAAGAACGCCTTCACCGCGGCGACGTCGTCGCTGTACTGCAGCACCGTGTAGAACTCGGCGCCGTTCGACCCGAGGGCAGCCTGCTGCTCGGTGAACTTGACCAGCTCGGGCTGTTCGGCACGGCACGGCGCGCACGTCGAGTTGAAGAAGTTCAGCACGACCCAGCTGCCCTTGCGCCTGGACAGGTCGAAGGGCACGTCGTCGAGCGTCGTGCTGCGCACCGCGGGCGCCGGCCGACCGAGCAGCGCGCTGTCGATGAGACCGACCTTGTCGACCGTGCCGCTCTTGCTGCCGGCGAGCACCCAGAACAGACCACCGAGCACTGCCGCGACCATGAGCGCGACGATCGGTGCGACCCGCCGACGCGATGCTGGTTCAGACATCGACGGGCTCCTGCGTCGGTTCGTCGAGCGGGATCGGTGCCGACACCGGATCGGTGGCCAGGCGGCGGAAGCGGCCGGGGAAGGCCGCGAGGATCGTGCCGATCAGGCACAGGAAGCCACCGATCCACAACCACACGATCATCGGCTTGATGAAGATCTTCAGCTTGGCGAACCCGGTGCTCGGCTTCGACCCGTTCTCCAGCGTGAGGTAGATGTCCTTGGCCAGACCGGTGCGCACGCTCGGTGTGGCGATGTCCATGCCCTGAGCCGTGAACTTGCTGATGGCCGGGGCGTAGGGCTCGCCGCCGTCGATCGACACCAGCGCCTTGATGCCCACGGCGCGGGGAGTCGTGAAGTCGACGACGTCCTTCAGTTCGAAGCTGTGGCCGGCGAACTCGACCGTGTCGCCGACGTGCATGCTGAACTCGCCGGCGCGCGTGTAGCTGTTCGACGCGGCCAGCCCGACGGCGATGAGGATCACGCCGAGATGGACCACCATGCCACCGTTGGCGCGCCCCAGCAGGCCGCGATACCCCTGACGACGAGTGGCGAGCACGAGTTGGCGGAGCGCCGCACCGCCGGCGAAACCCGCCAGCCCGAACGCCAGCAACGGGGCGAAGTCGGTGGCACCGAGCAGCACGGCGATCACGAGCGTGCCGACCCCGCACCACGCCGGCCAGAACAGTCGCTCGCGCAGCAACTCGGTGCTGGCCTTGCGCCACGGCAGCGCAGGCGCGACGGCCATGAGGAACAGCAGGACGAGTCCGATCGGCTGGGCCATCGTGTCGAAGAACGGCGAGCCGACGGCGATCTTGCGGTTGTCCTTCGCCTCCACGATCAACGGAAACACGGTGCCGAGCAGGATGACGAACGCGAACAGCGAGAAGATGACGTTGTTGGCGAGGAAGGCACCCTCGCGGGAGATCGGCGAGTCGATCGCTCCCGGCGAGCGCAGCCGATCACCGCGCCAGGCGATCAGACCCAGCGAGACCACGATGACGAAGCCGAAGAAGCCGAGCAGGTACGGCCCGATCGTGCCGTCGCTGAACGCGTGGACGCTGTTGATGACCCCACTGCGGGTCAGGAACGTCCCGAGGATGGTGAGCGAGAACGTGGAGACCAGCAGCGTGATGTTCCACACCCGCAGCATGCCCCGACGTTCCTGCACCAGCACCGAGTGGATGTACGCCGTGCCGGTGAGCCAGGGCAGGAAGCTGGCGTTCTCGACCGGGTCCCACGCCCACACGCCGCCCCAGCCGAGCACCTCGTAGCTCCACCAACTGCCGAGGACGATGCCGACGGTGAGGAAGCCCCACGCGAAGAGCGCCCACCGGCGCGTCTCCATCAGCCAGCCTTCGCCGACCCGCCCGGTGATGAGCGCCGCGATCGCGAACGCGAACGGCACGGTGAACCCGACGTAGCCGAGATACAGGATCGGCGGGTGGAACAGCACGAGGATGTGGTTCTGCAGCAGAGGGTTCGGACCGCGACAGCACGTGTCGAAGTTGGGCAGGCCGGCCGCGCGGAACGCGTCGGTGGGTCCGAGCGCGAGGAAGAAGAAGAACGCGGTGACCACGAACATCACGACCAGCGCCCAGGCGACGAGCGGGTCGGGCATGCGGTCGCGGTAGCGACGCATGATGATGAACGAGTACATCGCCAGCAGCAACAACCAGAGCAGGATGCTGCCCTCGAGCGCGCTCCACAGCGCGGTGAAGTTGAACAGCGCCGGCGTGTCGTAGGAACCGACCTTCTGGACGTAGGCGAGCGACCAGTCGCGGGTGATGAGCGCCCGCTCCATCACCACGACGGCCACGATCGCCGCTCCGAACACGACCCAGCCGTATCCCTGGACGGTGCGCACGAGGCGCCGGTCGCGCAGCAGTGTGGCCGTCGTCGAGCGCGCCGGCGCCGAACACCGACGCAGCGAGACCGACGATGAGTGCGGAGTGGCCGAGGAGGCCGTTCACCCCTTCTGCGAGCACGCTTCGGCCTCCGCATTGGACTTCGCGACGCGGTCCTTGTTCTCGGCGTCGTAGTTGTTGTCGTGCTTGACGATGACCTCGTCGCCCTCGAACACGACGCCGCTGTCGCCATCCACGGCGCGGCCGCGCACGACGACCGGGATGCACTCCTGGAACAGCCCGCTCGGATCGCTCCCGAGTTGCACCGGCATGACGACGCCGTTGAACCCGATCTCGAAGTTGGTGACCGCACCCGACTTCGCCACCGAGTCCTTCTGGACGACACCCTGGATGCGGATGTTGCGACCCACGTCGCACCCGGCCTTCACCCCGACCTCGTCGACGTTGCAGTAGTAGTCGATGGCGCTGGTGAGGAACTTGGTGACCATCACCCCGCCGGCCACGAGCACCAGCACGAGCACGGCCATCGCCGCCCACGGACGCTTGCGCTTGCGACCCACCGCGGTGGGAACGACCTCGCGGGGACTCAGGTCCACGGGCGGTCGCTCTCGGGCACCCGGGCTGCGACCTTGCGAGCCCTGGCCAGCATGCGCCAGGTGTAGACGCCGATGCCGCCGAGGGTGACGACGTAGCTGGCGATGACGTACGGGGTCTGGTTCACGAGCCCACCTCCTGCGCTTCGGCGCGTCGTTCTGCCAGCGCCAGGTCGAGTCCCTGGTCGTCGACGGCGTCCTCCATGGCGAGCACTCGCTGGCGATGCAGGAGCAGCCACACGTAGAGCAGCGTGAAGGCCACGATGCCGATGAACAGACTGAACAACATCAGGCCGTTGAGCTTGCCCTCGGCCACGGTCTCCTGCTGGTGCAGCGGACGCCACCACTTCACGCTGAAGTGGACCAGCGGCACCTCGAACACGGCGAGCAACGCGAGGATCGCGCTGCGCCGGGCACGCTGATGGTGCGTGCCACCCAGGTCGCGCACTGCCAGGTAGCCGATGTAGGTGACGAACAAGAACGCGGTGGTGGTGAGGCGCGAGTCCCACGTCCAGTAGGTACCCCAGGAGATGCGCCCCCACAGGCTGCCGGTGACGAGCGCGATGCCCATGAACAGCACGCCGATCTCGGCGCTGGCGCCGGCGATGCGATCCCAGGTGAGGCTGCGCGTCTTCTTGAACAGGTATGCGGCCGAGGCGATGCCGGTGACGATGAACGCCAGGTAGGCCAGCCACGCCGAAGGGACGTGGATGTACATGATCCGCACGCCCTTCTTCTGCACCCGGTCGTTGGGCGACAGGAACAGCCCGAAGACGACCAGCCAGACGATTCCCATGAGCGCGGCGATGCCGAGGGCCCGCGTGAACGGGGTGCCGGTCGGTCGCTTCGGGGCGGAGGATGTCGTGGCGGGCGAGTTCATGTCGGTCCGTTTCTGTGGGCCTATTCGTCGATGAGCGAGCCGAAGGCCAGCGTGCCCCCGGCGCCGAAGAGAGCGGCGAACAACGTGAGCAGACCGATCCACGGCCAACCTTCGCTGGGCGACGCCCCATTGGTACCGAGCGCTGCTTCGGTTGCCCGAGTTGCACCGATGAGAACGGGTGCCACCACCGGGAGCATCAGGAGCGGAAGCAACGTTTCGCGCCCTTTGGCCCCGGCAGCGAGACCGCCGTAGAGCGTACCGACGAAGGCGAGTCCGGTGGTCGCGGCAACGTAGGTCGCGAGCAACAAAATCACGCCGTTGGCGGGCACCTCGGCCTTGTAGAGCACGACGGCGGCTCCGAGCAGGACCAACTCGAGCACCGCGAGCTGGGCGGCGAGCGCCATCGACTTGCCGAGGAAGATGCCACTGGCACGGACGCCGGCCACCTGCAGCGCGTCGAGCGCGCCATCGGCGGTCTCCACTGCGAAGGTGCGCTGGACCAGCACCAACATGCTGAACAGCGTCGCCAGCCACACCAGCCCGGGAGCGACGCGGGTGAGCACGTTGTCGTTGTCGAGCGCGAACGCGAACATCACCATCACCAGGGCGGCGAACGGCAGCACCTGGTTGGTGACGACCCGGCTGCGCAGTTCGATGCGCAGGTCCTTGGCGGCCACCAGGCGGGCGATGCGCCAGGTGCTCATCGGGCGCGCACCTGACCGCCGGCGACGTCGACGATCCGAGTCGCCAAGGCACCGGCACGTTCCAGTTCGTGGCTCGCCACGATCACGGTGGCCCCGGACGCCACCGCCTCGCGCAGGGTGGCGTCGAGCTCGTCGCGGCCCGCCGCGTCGAGGCCCGCGTGGGGCTCGTCGAGCAGCCACAGCTCCGCCCGCCGAGCGACCAGGCACGCCAACGCCGTCCGTCGACGCTGACCTGCGCTGAGGCGGCTCACCGCCACGGTGGAGAGTCGACCGGCGAGACCCATTCGCTCCAGCGAGGCAGCGACCTCCTCAGCGGTGGCGCCCACGGTGGCACCCCAGAACGACACGTTGTCGATCACCGAGAGGTCGCCGTAGAGCCCGTTCGAGTGGCCGAGCAGGCCCACGCGGTTGCGGACGGCGGTGCGATCGAGCGCCAGGTCGTGACCGAGCACGATCGCGCTGCCCCGCTCCACCGGCAGCAGCCCTGCACACAGGCGCAGCAACGAGGTCTTGCCGGCGCCGTTCGGACCGCACAACAGCACGATCTCCCCCCGGTCGACGGTGAGGTCGGCGCCCGCCAACACGGGAAACCCACCCAGAACGGCCACCACGTCGGCGAGGTGGACGACGGGTTCCATCACGAGGGATGACGCTAACGGGTGGACCACCGAGGCATCCAGCGGACCACCAACGGGCCGTACGACCCATTCGCGCCGGATCCTGAGGTTTCGCTCGCCATTCGCGGGGACCTGCGCGAGAATCCCCTCCGTGCGGGCGCAACGAGTGGATCAGCAAGCAGAGGACGTACCGGGCCAGGAGCGGGTCTGGGACTACCCACGGCCTCCCATCGCGGTGCCATACGTCGGCAGAGTCCGGGTCATCCACGGCGGTCGCATCGTGGCCGACACCGTGTCCGCCATCCGGGTGCTCGAGACCAGTCAGCCACCGGCGTTCTACATCCCGCCGGCCGACGTCGATCGCAGCCGACTCCACCGCTCCACCTCCTCGACGTGGTGCGAGTGGAAGGGACCGGCGACCTACTGGGACCTCGACGACATTCCCGATGTGGCCTGGAGCTACCACGACCCGTTCCCCGACTTCGCCCGCATCGCCGACTGCTTCGGGTTCTACGCCCAGAAGGTCGACGAGTGCTGGGTCGACGACGAGCAGGTCGCACCTAACCCGGGACACTTCTACGGAGGGTGGATCACCTCCAACCTCGTCGGCCCGTTCAAGGGCGGACCGGGCACACTCGGCTGGTAGCCGACGGCGTCGGCGCATCGCCCTCCGATAGCGTCGTCGACCGTGGACAGCGGCGCGGACACCACCCCAGCGGAGCCTGCGGCACCGCGTCGTCGCACCCGGACGCCGTACTTCGCTCGCACCCGTCCTCCGCACGACTGGCGGTGGGGGGTCGGCCTGGTGGGCAAGGCGTTCATCGTGGTCGGGCTGATGATGTTCGCGTTCGTGGCCTACCAGTTGTGGGGCACCGGCATCCAGACGGCACAGGCACAGAACGATCTCGAGGCCCAGTTCCGCGACGCGATGCAGAGCACCACCACGATCGCCCCGACGACCACCACCTCCCCGCCCGCCACCACGCACCCGTCGTCGTCGTCGACGACCTCCACCAGCACCACCAGCACCGTGCCCGTCGCTGCCTCGACGCCACCGGTCCCCTCGGGAGACCCGATCGGTGTCCTGACCATCCCGACGCTCGGCATCCACGACCTGTACATCGTCGAGGACGTCGGGGTGCCGGATCTCAAGAAGGGGCCGGGCCACTTCCGGGAGACGCCCATGCCGGGGCAGTTGGGCAATGCCGCCATCGCCGGCCACCGCACCACCTACGGCGCACCCTTCTACCATCTCGACCGATTGCAGCCCGGCGACCTCATCGAGGTCGACACGTTTGCCGGGCACTTCACCTATTCGGTCACCAGTACGTTCGTCGTGCACCCGGAGGACTACGCGTCGGTGATCCCCACCGTCGACCCGACCGTCGCCACCCTCACGCTGGCCACCTGCACACCGGCCTACACGGCCCGCGACCGATTGATCGTCAAGGCCGACCTCGTTCCGGACCAGAGCGACACGGTGATGGCGCCCCCCAGTGCCACCGTGCCCGAGAGCAGCACACCGGCCACGACCGTGCCCGAGACCCTCCCCGGCGAGAGCGTGCCCACCACCTCGCCGGACACCACCTCGCCAGACACCACGATCGTTCCGGCACTCGACCCCGGGACGGCGAGCGCGGGTGATGCGTTCGCAAAGGGCTGGTTCGACGACACCAGCGCCATCCCCCAGACCCTGCTGTGGGGCCTGTTGCTCCTCGGGATCTGCGTCGGGTCGTTCTATGTCGGCAAGGCGGCCCAGCGGTTGTGGGTGAGCTACCTCGTAGGGTTCATCCCGTTCGTGATCGTTCTCTACTTCTTCTTCGAGAACGTCAACCGCCTGCTGCCACCGAGCCTGTGAGACCAATCACCCCGATGCACACCGACCGTCCCGATCCCGTCCGTGCCCGCCGAGCGAAGGTGGCCAAGTACACCCTGCTCGCCAACCGCATCGGCTACCTGTTCTTCGCCGTGGCGATCGCCACGTTCGTGATCGGGTTCGCCATCTCCTTCAACGGAGCGGTCAGCGCCATCGTCATCGGTTCGATCATCATCGGTTCGGTGCTCCTCGCTCCGGCGATCGTCCTCGGGTATGCGGTGAAGGCGGCCGAGCGCGACGACCGCGAGCGCGGCCTGTGAGCGGCGAGTTTCGCCGACGCCTCCGGCTTGTTACCATCCAGTAACTCCTATGAGCATGCGACTGCCTGCCCCTGCCCGCCGTGAGCAGATCCTCGACGTCTCCGTGCAGGTCTTCGCCCATCGGGGCTTCCACTCGACCTCGATGAACGATGTGGCCGACGCCGCGGGCGTCACCAAACCCGTGCTGTACCAGCACTTCGACAGCAAGCAGGACCTCTACCTGGCCCTCCTCGACGAGGCCGGGAACCGGTTGCGCACTGCGGTCACCAAGGCGGTGGCGAGCGCCGCCTCGGGCAAGGAACAGACCGAGATGGGGTTCAAGGCCTACTTCCGATGGGTGGCCGACGACCACGACGCATTCCTGCTGCTGTTCGGCTCGCGGGCGAACCGCGACGAGGAGTCCACCCGGGCCATCCGTCGCATCACGGCCGAGACCGCGCATGCGATCGCCCCGCTGATCGCCGTCGACATCGAGACCGAGCATCAGCGAGTCCTCGCCCAGGGTCTGGTCGGGTTGGCGGAGGGTGTCAGCCGGCACCTGGTCGAGCGCGGCGAGACCTTCGACCCCGACGTCCTCGGCCAGCAGATCGCCGATCTGGCGTGGGCGGGGCTGCGCGCCGTCCACCGCCACGCCTGACGGAACGCTCCCCCGGTCACCAGATCGGCACGACACCCGGGAGGTCGTGGCGGAACGTGCCGGTGTCGAGGTAGTGGCGCAACTTGCGGTGTGAGTTCGCGGCGTAGCGGGGCAACAGGTCCCGCAACTCGGCCGTCGGGGTGACGAGCAGATCGTTGAGCAGGACCAGGTCGCGGCTGGCGACGACGGCTTCGTACTGCTCGGCGGTGGCGACCGGGAGCGGCCGCACGGAGCGGTAGCCCTCGTGCATCGCGTCCTCCAGCTCTCGGCGCGGTCGCAGGTAGAACGCAGACATCGCCAGGTCCTGGATGGCGACACCGATGCCGCAGTCGTCGAAGTCGAACACGCTGAGCCGCCCGCGGTACCACTTGAGGTTGCCGAGGTGCAGATCGGCATGGAGCACATGGGTGCGCGCTCCGTCGTACAGATCGGCGAGGTGACGCTCGACCTGTTCGTACGCAGCGGCGACGACAGCGGCACGCGACGGCGTGAGCTCGGGGTGCGCTTCGGTGAGGTGGTTGGGCGTGTCGGGGAGCACGTCGGCGAACGACATCAGCGCCGCGCCCGGCGGCAGCGACCAGCGCTCCGCGTGCTGGTGCAGGAGCGCCGCCACCCGCCCGACCTCGTGAAGGTGGATCGGCGTCGCTCGACCGGCGAGGTCGGGGCCGGCGAGCCACCCGAACATCGCCACGGTGAGCACCCTGCCCAGGTCCGGGCTGGGGATCTCGGTGTGCAGGCGGCCGTCGCGGGTGGCCTGCGGCACGGGGACCCGGAGGTCGGTGTCCGCGGCGAGCGCCGCCAGCCACGCCATCTCGGCGTGCAGGTTGGCGACCGACTTGTGGGCGTTCGTGTTGAGCCGCAGGGCGAACCGCCGGCCGTCGACCGTGTCGACGCGAAAAGTGGTGTTGTAGCCGTGGTTGAGCAGCCGCAGCGATCGCACCTCGACCGGGTACTGGCGGAGCACCTCGGATGCCGTGCGGCGCAGCCGCATCACCTGGGCGCGTTCGCTGAGTTGCTCGAACGGGGGCGGCGACGAGTCCTGCGATGACATCGTCCGCACCGTAGTGTCAGGCGCGGAGTCCGAAGCCGCGATATCCCTCCACGAACCCCGCTGCGACGAGCGCGGCGGCCCACACCGAGTCGGGTCGGATGGGCTCGCCGTCGACCTTGCGGACCTCGAGGCTGCGCGACCTGCCGTCCTTCACCAGCCGGGCGAGCGCCTCCGCCCAGCCGGGGTCGGTCTGCGCGGCGGGAAACGTGACGAGGTGGTGGGAACGGCGGTCGAACCACACCATGGGCACGCCGTTGCGCAGCACGACCGCAGCCCCGGCCGATCGAGCGGGTCGACCGGTGGAGGTGGGCCATGACATCGCCGCGCCGTAGGGCTGCGCCGGATCCGTCGCAGCCAGCACCACCGGCGGCGTCACCGACTCGGGATGCAGGTGGGGATCGGCGAGCTCGCGGGCCGAGCGCAACCGGTCGACCGCACCGGGCAGGCCGAACTGAGCGGCACCGAGTCCGGCGACGAAGTACCCGCGTCTCGCCTGCCCCCGTTCCTCGAGCACCTTCAGCACCCCGTACACCGAGCTGTAGCCGCCGAGCACGCCCTCCGCCAGCACCGCCTCGCGGGTGACGACGCCGTACCGCTCCAGCAGTTGCAGGGCCGACGCGTGCGCCACCTGCGTGGGCGCGGGAACCGGGTGGAGCAGCGGCGCGACGAGGCTCCAGCGGCCGGCGCCGAGTGGCGGACCGATGCGGGTGAGCCTGCCGGGGCGTGGGCGAGCCCGCACGGCCGCGGAGCGGGTACCGCCGGACTTCGCGCCGACGCCCTTGGACGCGAGCATCGCCCGCAGCGGCACCAGCGAGTCGTTGGTGACCTCGCCCGCCCACACGAGATCCCACAGCGCGGCGAGCAACTCGGTCTCCGTCGCGTCGGGCGCGGCCTCTCGCAGCGATCCCCAGAAGCTGGCGCCGCGTCGGGTGAGATGGTCGCGCAGCGCATCGTGCAGCACCCCCGACGGCGGGTCGAGGGGCTCCCACGCACCGGCGAGCAGCGGGAGCTGGTCGACGAAGTAGAGCCGGATCCGACCGTCGCTGGCCCCGATGGCTCCCGCGCCGACCCACACCAGTTCGCCCGCGGTGCTCAGTTCGTCGAGGTCGGCCGACCGGTAGGCGCGCAGGCGCGCCGGGAGGACCTCGGTCTCGAGCGTGCTGGCGACGATGGCCGCGCCCTGCAGCTGGCCGAGGGCCTCCACCAGGGATTCCAGCCCGCGTCGTTCGCTGCCGATGCCGTGCCATGCCTGGACGAAGCGGGCGTACGCGTCGGGCTCGACCGGCTCGACCTCGCGGCGCAGGACCGCGAGGGACCGGCGGCGGATCTGGCGAAGGACGTCGGCGTCGCACCACTCACGGCCGCTGCCGTTGGGCCGGAACTCGCCGCGCACCACGCGATCCTCGCCCTCGAGCGCGGCGAGCGCGCCGAGGGCTCGATCGGGCGACACGCCGAACCGATCCGCGATGTCGGCCAACGTGAACGGGCCGTGCGTGCGGGCGTAGCGGGCGAACAGCGACTCGAGCGGATGCGGTGCCGGTTCGGTGAACGCACGCGGGAGACCGAGCGGGACGTTGCACCCGAGCGCGTCGCGGTAACGGCCGGCGTCGTCGGCGGCGATCCATCGCGTCCGCCCACCCACGGACACCTCGATCGCTCGACGATCGTGGGTCAACTCGGCGAGCCACGCCGCGCACGTGGCCCCCTCGCAGCGCAGGTCGAGCTCGTCGACCGCGAGGTCGCCCACCCGGCGGAGCACGTCGTGCAGCTCGTCCGCGCTGCGCGCCCGGCGGCCGTCGGCCAGCAGTTGCAGCTCGAGCTCCACGTCGGCGAGCGCACCGGGATCGAGCAGCTCGCGCAGTTCCTCGGCGCCGAGCAGGTCGCGCAGGAGGTCGCGATCGAGCGACAGCGCCGCGGCCCGGCGCTCGGCCATCGGCGCATCGCCCTCGTACATGTACGCCGCGATCCAGTTGAACAGCAGGCTCTGGGCGAACGGCGACGCCTTCGCCGTGTCGACGCTGACGACGCGCACGCTGCGGTCGCGCAACTGGGTGAGCACCTCGCGCAGCGCGGGGAGGTCGAAGACGTCCTGCAAGCACTCCCGGGAGGTCTCGAGGAGGATGGGGAACGTCGGATACTTCGACGCGACCGCGAGCAGATCGGCTGCCCGCTGCCGCTGCTGCCAGAGGGGCGTGCGTTGATCGGGACGACGCCGAGGCAACAGCAGTGCCCGCGCCGCGCACTCGCGGAACCTGGCTGCGAACAGCGACGTCTGCGGCAACCCGTCCATGACCAGTTCGTCGATGTCGTCGGGGTCGATGATCAGGTCGGCGAGCGGCAGCTCGTCGGCCGCTTCCGGGAGGCGCAGCACGATCCCGTCATCGGTCCACATGATCTCCACCGGGATGTCGAACCGCTCGGCCAGTCGCCGTTGGATGGCCATTGCCCACGGGGCATGCACCGGCGTGCCGAACGGGCTGAGGATGCACACCCGCCAATCGCCGATCTCGTCGCGGAACCGCTCGATCACCACGGTGCGATCGTCGGGCACCGCACCCGTGGCCTGTGCCTGCTCGTCGAGGTACATCACGACGTTGGTGGCGGCGAGCGCATCGAGGGAGTAGTCCTCCATCAGCGACCCGAGCGCGGTGTCGACGGGCATCTGGCGAACCTCTCGCTGGAACGCGCCGAGCGCTCTGCCCAGTTCGAGTGGGCGACCGGGACGATCGCCGTGCCAGAACGGCATCTTCCCCGGCTGGCCGGGTGCCGGGGTGACGATGACCCGTTCGAAGGTGATGTCCTCGATGCGCCATGTGCTGGCCCCGAGCAGGAAGGTCTCACCGGCGCGGCTCTCGTAGACCATCTCCTCGTCGAGCTCACCGACGCGGGTGCCGTCGGGCAGGAACACCCCGAACAGGCCGCGGTCGGGGATGGTGCCGCCGCTCATGATGGCGAGCCGCTTCGAGCCGTCGCGGGCCCGCAGGGTGCCGGCCACCCGATCCCACACGATGCGGGGGCGCAGCTCGTTGAACTCGTCGCTCGGGTAGCGGCCCGACAGCAGGTCGAGCACGTTGCGCAGCAGTTCGTCGCTGAGCTCGGCGAAGCAGGCGGCGCCACGCACCATCGCCGCGAGCTCGTCGACGGAGCACTCGGGATGCATGCAGACGTGAGCGACGATCTGCTGGGCCAGCACGTCGAGCGGGTTGCGCAGGAACCGCGACGTTTCGATGAGGCCCTCGCGCATGCGGCGGGTGACCACCGCCGCTTCGAGCAGGTCGCCGCGATGTTTGGGATACAGCGTTCCCTTGCTGGCCTCGCCGACGCTGTGCCCGGCGCGGCCGATGCGTTGCAACCCCCGCGACACCGCTCCCGGGGACTCGACCTGGATCACGAGATCGACGGCGCCCATGTCGATGCCGAGCTCGAGACTGCTCGTGGCCACGATCGCTCGCAGCTCTCCGCGCTTGAGCTGATCCTCGATGACGACGCGCTGCTCGCGGGCGAGGGACCCGTGGTGCGCCTTGACCAGTTCGACCGGCGCCCCGGAGTCGTCGACGATGCCCTGATCGGCCGCCAGTTCGTTGAGGCGGGCGGCGAGGCGCTCTGCCTGCCGGCGGGCGTTGCAGAAGATGATGGTGCTGCGGTGTTCGAGGACCTGTTGCAGGATGCGCGGGTAGATGCTCGGCCAGATGCTGTTGCGCTGCCCCTGCAGGGCTTGGTCCGCAGGGCCGCTGCGCAGTTCGCTGACCACCTGCCCCATCGCGCCCATGTCGTCGACCGGCACGACGACCTCGACATCGAGCGGCTTGCGAATGCCCGAATCGACGATGGTGACCGGGCGTCTCGCCCCGCCGGCGCGATGCCCGCCGAGGAAGTGGGCGATCTCCTCGAGCGGACGCTGGGTGGCACTGAGGCCGATGCGCTGCGGCGGACGGGTGGTGATGGCCTCGAGCCGTTCGAGACTGAGCATCAGGTGCGCCCCGCGCTTGGTGGTCGCCATGGCGTGGATCTCGTCGATGATGACCGTGTCGACGTTGACCAGGGTGCTGCGCACCTCGCTGGTGAGCATGAGGTACAGGCTCTCGGGGGTGGTGATGAGCAGGTCGACCGGTCGACGCTGCAGCGCCTGACGATCGTGGGCGCTGGTGTCGCCGGTGCGCATGGCCACCGTGGGCTCGCGGAACGGCACGCCCAGCCGCTCTGCCGCGAGGCGGATGCCCATCAGCGGTGACCGGAGGTTCTTCTCCACGTCGAAGGCCAGGGCCCGCAACGGGGAGATGTAGAGCACGCGCGTGCGGGCCTTGGGATCGGCCGGCTCGGTGGTGACCAGCTGGTCGATCGAACTGAGGAACGCGGTCAGGGTCTTGCCGCTGCCGGTGGGGGCGCACACCAGGGTGTGCTCGCCGCTGCGGATGGCGGGCCACCCCTCGATCTGCGGCGAGGTGGGAGTCGGGAAGGAGGCCGCGAACCATTCACGCACTGCCGGCGAGAAGCCCTCGAGCACCGGATGGTCGGCCACGTAGGCAGGCTACGCCAGGGGTGCGACACCCCCGCCCGCCGCTGGCCGGCACATCGGTGCGGGACGATAACGACAACGACAACGACAGGTTTCCCTGCCTGCCCGCGCAGGGAAACCTGTCGATGAGGAAAACAGCGACGACGCGGGTCGTTGGGAGTACCGTCACCACGCGACTGGGTCGTCCGATTCGAACTCGCGGCGGCGGCGCTGATCGGCCAGCCGTTCCTGCAGCTCGGCCGACGCCCGCTCGAGGTCGCTGCGCTCGCGGAGGTGAGGTGGGAGCGGACTCATCCCCGGCGCCAGGCGTCCGAACCGCTCCCGCACCGTCTGGCGACGGCGTCCGAGGAGTCGACCGATGCGGCCCCAGTCGTACCCGTCGGCACGAGCGAGCCATACGGCCCGAACCAGCAGCCACTCCACCTCGTCCTCGAGCACTCGCACCGCGGCGAGGGCGATGCGAGGGTTCTCGCTGCCCGCGTCACGGACCAGTTGTCGCAGGTCGTACATGCGTCCTCCAGTCGTCTCGACCGGGGAAGTCGACGAGCACGCTACCGGGCGGGACAGGGGCATTTCGGCCCTGACCTGGGTCGGGCGGAGGGCGCACACTGGGGTCGTGGAGATGCATGAACTTCAAGCACGCGCTCGCGAACTGGTGCAGGACGTGACGCTGGGATACGACCAGAAACTGCGACGTCTCGCCGCCCTGGCCACCGAGGTACTGCCGTACCCGGCGCTCTCGCCGGCGTGCCGCGAGGCGCTCGACAAGCGGATCATCTGCGACATGTTCGAGGGCAACGCGCCGTTCACGGCCCGCTACATCCTCCCCGACTACGAGAAGGCGCTCCGTCAAGGTCTCACCTACCTCGAGATGCCGCCGCCGACCAACCTCGCCGACGCCCTCGCGTTCTTGCAGGTGATGTACGCCAACGTTCCCAGCGTCACCACCTACCCCGTCTATCTCGGCGATCTCGACACCGTGCTCGCCCCGTTCGTCGACGACTCGATCAGCGACGACGAGCTCGACGCTGCACTGCGCCGGTTCTGGATCGGGATCGACCGGATGCTGCCCGACGCCTTCGTGCACCTCGACCTCGGCCCGCGCGACAACCGCATCGTCCGCTCGGTGTTCCGGGTCGAGCGCTCGCTGCGCCAGGCGGTCCCCAACATCACCCTCAAGGTCGACGCGGTCATGACCCCCGACAGCCTCGTGGAGGACGGCGTTCGGACCGTGTTCGAGACGGGCAAGCCGCACTTCGTCAACCATCCGATGATGGTCGCCGATCACGGTGACCGCTACGCCGCGGTCAGTTGCTACAACTCGCTCAAGATCGGCGGTGGCGCCCACACGCTCGTGCGTCTCAACCTGAAGGAAGCGGCGTTGCGCCACACGGGCACGGCCGACGAGTTCCTGACCTCCACGCTCCCCCACTTCGTCGAGCTCACCGCAGAGCTCGCCCAGGCACGCATCCGCTCACTCGTCGAGGAACAGAAGTTCTTCGAGTCGCACTGGTTGGCGAAGGAAGGCCTGATCGACATCGAGCGCTTCTCGGCGATGTTCGGCATCTTCGGCCTGGCCGAGTGCGTGAACCTGCTGATGACCCACGACGGTCGCGAAGGCCGCTACGGCCACGACCCCGCTGCCGACGCACTGTCGGTGCGCGTCGTCGAGGAGGTCGCCCGCCTCGTCGCCGAGCGGCCGATGCCGTACTGCGAGGGCGGACGGGGGCGCTGCTACCTGCACAGCCAGAGCGGCATCGATCTCGACAACGACGTCACGGCCGGCACCCGCATTCCCGTCGGCGAGGAGCCCGATCTGCTCCAACACATCACGACGTGCGCCCCTCACCACCACCTGTTCGCGGCAGGCATCAGCGACATCTTCCACATGGACGAGACCGCGGTCCGCAATCCGCAGGCCGTCGTCGACATCATCCGCGGCGCCTTCGCCGAGGGGATGCGCGACTTCACGTTCAACCTCGACTCCAACGAGTTCGTGCGGATCACCGGATACCTCGTCCGCAAGAGCGACCTCGCGGCGATCGCCGAACACGGCGGCGCCCGTCACTCCAGCGACCACCTCGCCGCCGGGTCGGAGAACGCCTACCACCTCACGCAACGAGCCGTGAAGCGCATCGGATGCCATGAGCGCGACCCCCGCTGAGATCACGGGCTTCGTCGCCGACACCATCACGTTCAGCAACGTCGACGGCCCGGGCAACCGGTTCGTGGTCTTCCTCCAGGGATGCAACTTCGATTGCGTGGCGTGCCACAACCCCCAGACCATCCCACACGCCACGGCGACGTCCCACTTCCGCACGTCGGTCGAGGACCTGCTGCCACGCCTCCGCAGGGCCGCCCCGTTCCTGGGCGGGGTCACCGTGTCGGGCGGCGAGGCGACCCAGCAACCGGAGTTCGTCCACGGTCTGTTCCGTGCCATCAAGTCCGATCCGGATCTGCTCCGCCTGACCTGCTTCATCGACTCCAACGGCGCCACGGACGCGGCCACCTGGACCCACCTCGCCCCCGTGACCGACGGTGCGATGATCGACCTCAAGTGCTTCGACGACGAGATCCACCGTGCGATGACCGGTCAGTCGAACGAACCCGTCCTGGCGAGCATCCGCCAACTCCAGGGACTCGGGTTGTTGTACGAGGTCCGCATGCTGTTGATCCCGGGCGTCAACGACGATCCCGAGCTCCTGCGTCGTACGGGCGAGTGGCTGGCCGGGGTCGACCCGTCCATGCGGGTGAAGGTGATCGGGTTCCGGCGCCACGGATCGAGGCCCCACGACCCAGAGCTCGCCGAGCCGTCGTTCGACCAGATCGAGGCCGCAGCCGCGAACCTGCAGGTCGCAGCGTTCGACATCTGCCTGGTCTGAACGGATCCGGCCCGGTTCGCGAAAGTGCGCTTGTGCGCGGCCAGACTCCATGGTTCCCATGAACGACCGTGTCCAACTCCGACCCTGGCAGCGCGAAGCCTTCGACAAGTTCGCCGCCAGCGAGAAGTCGGACTTCCTGGCGGTCGCGACCCCCGGCGCGGGAAAGACCACCTTCGCCCTCGCGTGCGCCCGCTGGGCACTCGCCATCGAACGCCGACGGCTGATCGTGGTGGCACCCACGACCCACCTCAAGACCCAGTGGGCGCGAGCCGCGCATCGCATGGGACTCCATCTCGACCCGAACTGGTCGCCCAGTGACGGTGTCGCCAAGGACGTCCACGGCATCGTCACGACGTTCCAACAGGTCGCCACGGCCGACACGGCGAAGAAGCTGCGCGGTCTCGCCAACGACGCGTTCGTCATCCTCGACGAGATCCACCACGCGGGCGACGAGCGCGCCTGGGGCGACGGGGTGCGCACCGCGTTCGAACTGGCGAACCGTCGCCTCTCGCTGAGCGGCACACCGTTCCGCAGCGACACCGCCAGCATCCCCTTCGTCCGCTACGAGGAGACCGGCGTCGGTGGCGAGGCACAACCCGACTTCACGTACGGCTACGCCGACGCGCTCCGCGACGGCGGCGTCGTGCGGCCCGTGTACTTCCCGCGCTTCGACGGGCTGATGGAGTGGAGCGCCCCGGACGGCAGCATCCTGTCGGCCAACTTCCACGACGACCTCGATCGAGCCGGGTCCGCGCACCGCCTCCGGGCCGCGCTGAGCCTGCAGGGCGACTGGTTGCCGGCCGTCATCGACCAGGCGCACGAGCGCCTGCTCGCGATCCGGGCCACGCAGCCCGACGCCGGCGCACTCGCCATCTGCTCGGACCAGGAACACGCCCGCGACATCGCCCGCCTGATCCGTCACCGATATCGCGTCGAAGCCGAGGTCGTGGTCAGCGACGACCCCGACGCGAGCAAGAAGATCGCCGCGTTCGCCACCAGCACCCGGCCATGGCTCGTGGCGGTGCGGATGGTCAGCGAAGGCGTCGACATCCCGCGGCTGAGAGTCGGCGTGTACGCCAGCACGGTCGTCACCGAGCTGTTCTTCCGCCAGGCCGTCGGACGGTTCGTGCGCTGGACCACCGGCCTGGCGAGCCAGAAGGCGTACGTCTTCCTCCCCGACGACCCGCGGCTTCGCCAACACGCGTTCCAGATCGCCGAAGCCCGGCGCCATGTCCTGACCCCGCCCACCGAACGCGACGACGAGTTCAGCCCCGAGGAGCTCGAGCGCGAGGCGTTGCGCGAGCTCGACCTCCTCCCCGAACAGCTCTCGCTGTTCAACGTGTTGTCGTCGGTGGCCACGGGTATGACCGTTCATGCGTTCACCGAGGACGGGCTGACCCTGTTCGACGACGAACCCGACGTCCCCGAGCCGGCCGCCACCACGGTCGACGAGTTGGCCATCGAGCTCCCGGAGGTGCCCACCGACGCCGGGTTCATGCTGCCCGGCTCGAAGAGCATCGGCGAGCGCAAGGAGGAGCTGCGCCAGCAGAACTCCGAGATCGCCAAGCGCCTCGTCGACAACACCGGCTGGAGCCATGCCCGGGTCCAGGCCGAGCTCAACCGGCTGTCGGGGATCACCTCGGTCGGAGCGGCCACGAACGATCAGCTCGAACGGCGTCTCCGCCACGGCGAGACCTGGCTGCGCCGCCGCTGAGACGCCGCTGAGACGCCGGACGCGCCCGCCGGTAGCCTTGGCCGCATGCCCGCCACCGGAGAGCACCACCCGGCCTTCGAGGAATACTGCGAGTGCATCTTCGAGCTGGAGGAGGACGACGTCGCCGTCATCCAGGCGCGCATCGCCGATCGTCTCCAGGTCAGCCGGCCCGCGGTCAGCGAGATGATCCGCCGGCTCGAGACCGAAGGGCTGATCACCGCCGATCGTGCGATCCTGCTCACCCCGGCCGGCCAGGCGCTGGCCCAGCGTGTCGTGCGTCGTCACCGTCTCGCCGAGCGTTTCCTGACCGACCTGCTCGGGCTGTCGTGGGCCGACGCCCACCACGAGGCGGGGAAGTGGGAACACGTCATGAGCGACGCCGTCGAAGCAGCGATGGACCGCGTGCTGGGCAACCCCACGACCTGCCCGCACGGCAACCCCATCCCGGGCTCGTCCTACGACGCGCCGGTGATGGTCCCGCTCGCCGACATCGAGGT
The DNA here is from genome assembly GCA_963720695.1 of uncultured Acidimicrobiaceae bacterium. Lineage (GTDB taxonomy): Bacteria > Actinomycetota > Acidimicrobiia > Acidimicrobiales > Ilumatobacteraceae > UBA668. The sequence continues at coordinate 541,019 of CAVRGG010000007.1, read as the reverse complement.
CGGCCACGACTTCACGGTGTCGCGCATCCCCGAGGAGCTCGAGTTCACGCCCGGCCTGCTCGACTTCCTCGAGGAGGCGAGCCTCCTGCCCGGCCAGACCGGCACGCTCACGGCGTCGTCACCCGATGGCACCGTCACGGTCGAGATCGAGGGACACCACGTCGGCATCGGCTCCTTCGCCAGCGCCCGCATCCTGGTGATCGCGTGATGCCCCGAGCGACCCGCGCCGGTCTTGTCGCGCTCGCTACCGCGGTCTTGCTCGGTGCGTGCAGCCCCACCACGTACGACTCGTCGCTGGCGACCACCGACTCGGTGCCCTCGACCAGTTCCACCCTGCCCGCCGGCTCCGCCGCCGACCTGCTCCCGGTGATGCTCGCCGAGGTGCAGGGCCTCTCGGCGAAGGTCGCCTCGAACAAGGGCGACAACGAGTCGGCCACGTTCATCGAAGAGCTGTGGGCGGCGATGAAGCCCGAGATCACCGCGAGCCGGCCCGAGCTCGTCGAGGACTTCGAGTTCGTGGTGCGTCGCTGCCGCGCGGCCGCCGACCGCCGCCGGCCCGCAGACGCCGACCGGGCGTTCCAGAACCTCTCGGCCCTCGTCGACAACTATCTCGGCTGAAAAACGACGTCTCGGCTGAACGACGACTCGGCTGAACGACAGTCTCGGCTAACGCATCGCGTCGGGCAGCGGCTCGGAGTGCACGATCGTGAGTCGCTTGGTGCTCCGAGTGAGTGCCACGTACAGCGCCCGCAGGCCCTGCTGCTCGCCCTGGACGATCTGCGCCGGCTCGACGACGATGACGCCGTCGAGCTCGAGGCCCTTGACCACGCTCACGGGGACGACGGTGATGCCCATGTCGAGGCCCGAGCGAGTCGCCTCGCCGTGCTCGATCCCCGCCGCGGTGAGCGCTCCGGCGACGCGATCGAACATCGCGTCGGGCACGACGACGGCGATGTTGCCCTCGCCGATGTCGGCGTCGAGCTCCTTGGTGGCGGCGACGACGGTGGCGAGGAGGTCGCTCGCGCCGACCTCGATGTACTCGGGATGCTCGTCGCCCGTGCGCACGCTGGTGGGTGCCCGCAGGCTCGGGGTGGCCGCCATCATCACCTTGTTCGCCAACTCCATGATCTGGGCAGGGATGCGGTAGCCGACGCTGAGCCCGATGACCCGCGCGTCGCGCTGGTCGGGCAGGTACTTCAACACGTCGTCCCAGTCGTCGGGCGCGAGGGCTCCGGTGGCCTGGGCGATGTCGCCGACCACGGTCATGCTGCCGTTGAGCGAGCGACGGCTGACCATCTGCAACTGCATCGGCGTGAGGTCCTGCACCTCGTCGATGACGATGTGGCCGTAGGTGCGGATCTCGTCGGCCTCGTCCTGCTTGCCGCTCTTCACCGGCCGGGCACCGAGGTAGCTGCGGGCCTCGTCGAGCAGCGCGACATCGTGCTCGGTCCAGCGGACCTCGGCGACGTCGGCGGCCCGTTCGCGGTGCAGCGAGAGGTACTCCGCTTCGGTGAGGTGCTTGGAGGCAGCCAACTTGAGCAGCGCCCGGCTCCCGAACAGGTCGTGCAGCAGTTGCGCCGGCGTGAGGACGGGCCACATCCGCTCGAACGCCTGGCGTACCTCGGGCAACTGACGCACCGCGTCCTTCACCTCGGTCGCGGACACGTCGGCAAGGCGCGACGAGGCGGCCATCGCGGTCCACACCTCGCCTTCGACCCAGCGGCGAGCAGCGTTGTGCCGACGGAACCGTCGTTGCGCGGCGCGCACGATCCGCTGCGACTCGTCGGCGCGCAGGCGGACGTAGCCGGTACGGAACGGCACGACGAGGTCTTCGCGCAGCGGTCGCTCGCGATCGGTGACGGCCTGATCGATGACGAGCGACATCCGCTCGTCGCCCTTGACGCGAGCGGCCAGCGGCGAGTCGGGCGGATCGATCGCGTAGCGGGCCCAGAGCACGTCGGGCACGAGGTCGGCGAGCACCACCTGCTCGACGCCGGCCTCGCCCAGCGATGGCAACACCCGTTCGATGTAGCGCAGGAACACCCGGTTCGGGCCGACCACGAGCACGCCCTGATCCTCGAGCGGGAAGCGATAGGTGTAGAGCAGGTAGGCGGCGCGGTGGAGCGCGACCACGGTCTTGCCCGTGCCGGGACCACCCTGCACGACCAGGACACCGGCCTGCGGCGAGCGGATGATCTGATCCTGCTCGCCCTGGATGGTGGCCACGATGTCGCCGAGCTGGCCGGTGCGTCCGCGCTGCAGGGCTGCCAGCAGCGTGCTGTACCCGCGGATTCCCTCCGGCGACGCGACCGGGACCAGATCGTCGCCTTCCTCGGCGCCGATCCCGAGGTGGCCCTCGCCGAACAGTTCGTCCTCGAGGCCGAGGAGCTCCCGCCCGTGGACGTGGAAGTGACGGCGGCGCACCAGGCCCAGCGGCTCGCGCCCGGTGGCACGGTAGAACGGCTCGGCGACCGGTGCCCGCCAGTCGACCACGACCGGATCGGCGTGCTCGTCGGCGACGGCCAGACGGCCGATGTGGAAGCTCTCGTAGCCGTCCTCGCCGACCTCGGCACCCGTGTCGTCGGCGCGGTCGATGCGGCCGAAGACCAGCGCCGCGTCGCCCAGGTCGAGCTGGGTCAACCGGTTGAAGACCGCCTCGTCGAACACATCGCGCTCGTATCGGGCCTGGAACGTGCCGCCCAACGTGCCCTCGTGCAGGCCGCGCATTCGCCATGCGTCGACCTTGCTCTGCTCGAGGCAGCGGTAGGCGTAGTCGATGAAGTCCTGCTCAGCGGCAAGATCGGGGTGATTCTGCGTCATGAGACCTGGGGGCACGGAGTCGGGAACTCCCCGAAAACGTGGTTTGGAAACTCTATCGGCCCAGCCCGAAACCAACCACGACCCTCAGAACACCCGTCAGGCGGTGGTGGCGATCCCACCGTCGACCGGGATCACCGCACCGGTGACGTAGGACCCGGCGCGACTCGCGAGGAAGACCGCGACGCCTGCCATGTCGTCGGGCCGACCGATGCGGCCGAGCGGCGCGGACTTGGCGATGTTGTCACCGAACGCACGCAGCGTCGCGGCCATCATCTTGCTCTCGAACGGCCCCGGCGCGACCGCGTTGACGGTGATGTGTTCGCCGCCGAGCTTGCGGGCGAGGGCCCGCGTCAGGTGATGCACGCCGGCCTTGCTCGCGGCATAGCTGTACGTGTCCATCGGGTTCACGTGCAGCCCGTCGATCGAGCCGATGTTGATCACCCGCGCCGGGTCGTCGAACGTCGCCGCCGCACGCAGGTTGGGCAGCAGCTTCTGGGTGAGGAAGAACACGCCCTTCACGTTGGTGTCCATCACCTTGTCCCAGGCGTGCTCGTCGAAGTCGTCGAGCGGCATGCCCCACGTGGCGCCGGCGTTGTTGACGAGGATGTTGAGCGACGGGAACCGAGAGCCGACCTCGTCGGCGAGGTGCTCCACACCCTCGAGGGAACTGACGTCGGCGCGCACGGAGTCCACGTGCCCGAACTCGGACAGTGCGACCTGTGCCTCGTCGAGCTCGTGCTGCTTGCGCGAGCTGATGATGACGCTGGCGCCCGCATCGAGCAGGCCGCGGGCGATCATCGCGCCGATGCCGCGACTGCCGCCCGTGACGAGAGCGGTCTTGCCCTGCAGCGAGAAGAGATCGGCGGTTCCGTGGGTGGCGTTCATGGCGGACATCCTGCTCCACGGCACCGCCAGATAGCGTGCCGGACGATGCTCTCCTCCCCCGCCGGCGTGCCGTTCCTCGACGCAGCTGCCGGTCGACCCGCCGCCCACACTCCGGTCTGGTTCATGCGCCAGGCGGGCCGCAGCCTGCCCGAATATCGCGCCCTGCGCGGCGAGGGCAGCATCCTCGACGCGATCAAGCAACCGGACCTCGCGACCGAGCTCACCCTGCAACCCGTCCGCCGTTACGGCGTCGACGCAGCGGTGCTCTACAGCGACATCGTGGTGCCCGCGCACGCGGTCGGATTCGGGATCGACGTCGCCCCGGGCACGGGTCCGGTCTGCGCCCGGCCCTTCCGGAGCACCGACGACCTGTCCCGCCTGCGGCCCTTCGAGCCCGACGCCGACACTCCCTACGTGCTGTCGACGGTCCGCTCGCTGGCGGCCGAGCTGCCGGCCTCGGTGCCGCTGCTCGCGTTCGCGGGCGCACCGTTCACCGTGGCCAGCTACCTCGTCGAGGGTCGTCCGAGTCGCACCTACGAGCACACCAAGCGGATGCTGCACACCGCACCCGATCTGTGGAACTCGCTGATGGCGCGCCTCGTGCAACACGCCGTGGCGTCGATCTCCAGCCAACTGGCGAACGGAGCGGCCGCCTTCCAGTTGTTCGACTCGTGGGCCGGCACGCTGAGCCGGACCGACTACGACCGGTTCGTCCTGCCCCATTCGCGCGCCGTGTTCGAACAGTTGCGGGTGCTGCACCCCGACGCGCCCGGCATTCACTACGGCGTCGGCTGCGATCACCTGCTCGAGTCGATGCGCGATGCCGGGCCGACGGTGCTCGGCCTCGACTGGCGCACTCCGATCCGTGCTGCCCGACGGCGCATGGGTGACGATCTCGTGGTCCAGGGCAACCTGGACCCGGTCCTGGCGCTCGCCGGCACCGAGGTCGCGATCGCCGGCGCCGACGCGGTGCTCTGCGACAACGAGCGTGAGGATGCGAGCCAGCATCCCGGCCACATCTTCAACCTCGGGCACGGTGTCCACCCGCCCACCGATCCCGACGTGCTGGCGGCCGTCGTCGCCCATGTCCACGAACGGACGCAACGATGAGCGAGACACGCACGGCGGTGTTGCTGATGGCGTATGGCACGCCTCGCACGCCCGACGAGATCGAGCCGTACTACACCGACATCCGGCGCGGCCGTCCGCCCACCCCCGAAGCGCTCGCCGACCTCACCGCCCGGTACGACGCGCTGGGCGGCACCAGCCCTCTGGCGGCGCGCACCGAGGCCCAGCGGATCGCGCTGCAGTCGGCGCTCGACCGACTCGCGCCCGACCAGTACGTCGTCAGCCTCGGGCTCAAGCACGCCGAGCCGAAGATCGAGGCCGCCGTCGACCTGATCGCGGCGCAGGGTTTCCGCCGCATCGTCGGGCTGGTGCTGGCGCCGCACTACTCGTCGTTCTCCGTCGGCCAGTACCTGGACCGGGCGCGCGCAGCCGCAGAGCCACACGGCATCGCCGTCGACGGCATCGAGAGCTGGGCCCTCGAGCCGGCGTACATCGACTTCATCGCCGCCGACCTCACCGCGAAGCTGGCGACGATGCCCGACCACACGAAGGTGCTGTTCACCGCACATTCGTTGCCGCAACGGATCATCGCCGCCGGCGACCGGTATCCCGACGAGCTCCGCTCCACCGCCGACGCAGTGGCCGCCGCGGCCGGACTCGGGCGGTGGAGCACGTGGTCGATCGCCTGGCAGAGCGCTGGGCGCACGCCCGAGCCGTGGCTCGGACCCGACATCCTGCAGGTGATCGACGACATCGCCGCCGCCGAGAACGACGCCGGGCGACCGGTCGGTGTCCTGGTCAGCGCCGTCGGCTTCGTGTCGGATCACCTCGAGGTGTTGTACGACCTCGACATCGAGGCGGCGCAGCGAGCCGCTCGCCATGGCATCTCGTTCGCCCGCACCGCGTGCGTGAACGACGACGCCGACGTCATGGACGCCCTCGCGCGACGAGTGATCGCCGGTCGATGAGCGCGAGCGAGGGGTCTCCGCGCGTCGCCGTCATCGGCGGTGGCATCACCGGGCTGGCGGCCGCTCTCGCGCTCGTCACCCCCGAGCCGTCCCTGTCGGTCACCGTGTTCGAGGCCGACGACCGGCTCGGCGGCAAGCTCCTCACCTCCGAGTTCGCCGGCCACGGGGCCGTCGACGAGGGACCCGATGCATTCCTCGCCCGGATCCCGTGGGGTACCGCACTCGCCCACGAGGTCGGCCTCGGCGACGACCTCGTCTCGCCGGCGGCCGGCAAGGCGGCGGTGTGGTGGGATCGCCTGCACGACATCCCCCAGGGGCTGCTGCTCGGCATGCCCACCGATGTGCTGGCGCTGGCCCGGTCGGGCCTGCTGTCCTGGCCCGGCAAGCTGCGGGCAGCGACCGAGCCGTTCCGACCACGTACCAGTCTGGAGCCCGACTCGCTGGGGGCCTTCGTCCGGTCCCGCTTCGGCGCCGAGGTGCACCTCAGGCTGGTCGACCCCCTGGTCGGCAGCATCTACGCCGCCGACACCGACCACTTCAGCCTGGCCGCGGTTCCCCAGATCGCCGATCTCGCCGGGAAGGGCCGCAGCGTGCTGATCGAGGGGCGCAAGATGCCCAAGCCGTCCGCCACCGCCGGTCCGGTGTTCTACGCACCTCGGGGCGGCATGGGCGCCCTCGCCGACGCGACGGCGACGGCTGCGATGCAGGCGGGCGCGCAGGTTCGCACCGGGACTCACGGTCGACGAACTCACCCGCGACGGCTCGGCCTGGCGCGTCGACGGCGAGGCGTTCGACGCCGTCGTGCTCGCCTGTCCGGCCGCCGCTGCGTCTCACCTGTTGCGCTCGAGCGCACCCGACGAAGCGACGGCGCTGTCGGGCATCCCGACGGCCGACGTGGCCATGGTGACCCTGTCGATCCCTGCTGCCGAGTGGCCCGCCCGTCTGCGTTCCCTCAGTGGTTACCTCGTTCCGAAGCCGATGCAGCGCCTCGTCACTGCTGCCTCGTTCGGCTCCCAGAAGTGGGCCCACTGGGCGTCACCCGAGGCGATCGTGCTGCGGATCTCGCTCGGTCGCGACGGCCTTCCCGTCCTCCACCTGTCCGACGAGCAGCTCCTCGCGGCCGCGCTCGCCGAAGTCGGTGGCCACATCGGCGTCGACCTGCAGCCGACGCACACGCGCATCTCGCGCTGGCGAGGGGCGTTCCCTCAGTACCGGCCGCACCACGCGCTGACCGTCGCGGGCATCGAACGCATGCTCCCGTCAGGACTCGCCCTGGCCGGCGCCAGCTACCACGGCATCGGCGTGCCGGCCTGCATCCGCTCGGCGCAGCAGGCCGCCGCGGCGCTGCGAACGTTCGTGCACCCCGTGGCAGAATGACGTCCTGATGATGACGCGGCGAGAGTTGATCGCTGCGGCGACCGTCACGCTGTTGGTCGGCTGTCGCAACCGCTCCGATGCGTCACCCGCGTCCACGACGATGGTGCCCGTCTCGACGAGTACGACCTCGACCTCGACGACGACCTCGACCACCTCGACGACGATCGCGGCGACAGCGCCGCCCACCACCGAGCCCCTACCGGTACCCCTCCCGGCACCGGACCCTCGCGCCGAGGAGCCGCGTGTCGAGCTCGGCAGCATCTCCATCCCGCGCATCGACATCGCCAAGTCCCTGTTCGAAGGCGTGTCACTGAACACCCTCGACATCGGGCCGGGCCACTGGCCGGGGACGGCGATGCCCGGCCACCGCGGCAACGTCGTCGTCGCCGGGCACCGCACCAGCCACGACCGACCGTTCCGCCACATCGACGAGCTCGCCCCCGGCGATCCCGTCGTGTTCACCACCGGCGAAGGCGCGTTCACCTACACGGTCACCGGCACCGAGGTCGTGACACCCGATGAGATCCGGATCATCGATCAGACCGACGCCTACACGGCAACGCTGTTCGCGTGCCACCCGGTCGGGTCCACGAAGGAACGGATCGTGGTGCACCTGCAGTTGTCGGTCTGACGTCGAGCGAGACTCCGTCAGCCGTGGCGGAGTCGACGTCGGCTCAGCACGAGCGCACCACCGAGGCAGGACAGCCCGAAGCCGATGGCCAGCAGCGGCGACGGGCTCGATCCACCGGTGGTCGGCAACGGCCCCTTGTAGATCGTGGTCGTCGTCCCGGGAGTGGTGGTCGGCGGCTCGATCACCGGATCGGTGATGGTGACGTTGACCGCCGCCGACAGCGCACACACGGTGCCGTCGACCGCCGGCAGGCAGGACAGGTCGGCGCCCGGCGCTTCCACGTTGGTGCCACCCTCGGCGAAGCTGCCGAGCGTCTTGCCCTGGTTCACGATCGTGGTGTTGGCCGCCACGGATGCGTCGACCTTGGCCACGATGGTGACCACCGGCGTGACCCCCTCTGCAGGGACGGGATCGTTCATCACACATGTCACCAGTTGCGGCCGGGCCGACTGGGTGAGCGTGCAGGTGCCGGCGTCACCGTCGACGGTGGCGGACACCAGCGAGACCTCGGCCGGCAGACGGTCGTAGATCACGACCGGATCGAGCGTGAGGCCGCCGATGTTGGCCGACTGGAGCGTGTAGGTGACGTTCTCGCCGGCTCGGACGATGGGCGTCGACGTCTGCTTGTCGAGCAGGATCGCCGCGTAGCCGTTGGTGACCACGACGCTGACGGTCTCACCGAGGTTGCCCGAGAGCGTGAGCGCCGCCGGAGTGACCACGCTGGTGCTGGCGGTTCCCTTGCCGACCTCGTCGACCACGTACTGGATCCCGGACGGGTCCAGCGTGGACGGCAGTGTGATCGTGGTCGGCACGCCCGCCACGAGGTCGAACGTCGTCACCGGCACGTAGCCGTCACCCACGAGGCGCGACACCGTGATCGTGTAGGTCTCGGGCGATTCGGGCTGACCGATCAGCTCCTTGTCGAACGTGACGTCGCGGCTGCAGATCGCCTCGCCGGCAGGTGCCGACGCGATCTCCACACCGTCGTAGGTCAGCGACAGCGGCGAGCTGGTCGATCCGACGATGACCGTGGCACCGGCGGGGACGACGGTGGTGCCCCCGTCCCAGCTGACCTCGATGTCGGTGGCCTCGGTGTTGGTGACGGAGTACCAGTAGGTGGTGACGGCACCCTGGACGTCGACGGTGTTGCACTCGGCGACGACGTCGAACACGGGGTTGCAGTCGAAGTTGACGACGATGTCGTCCTGCTCGATGCCGTTGATCGCGAGCGTGATGACGGTGTCACCGTCGGGCAGACCGTCGATCACGACCGTCTCGGTCGCACCGGGGGCGAGGACGTGGTCGACCCCGTCGATCGTGAACGTCGCATCGACGTCGTCACCGAGGTTCTCGAGCAGCAAGGAGACGGAGCCGTCGAAGTCGACGCATTCCTGCGTGATGGTGACCCGCGGCGACAGGTCGCAGGCGATGTCGACCTGGAACGAGAGGTCCTGGTCGCCGGCGAACACCGCGATGGTGTGGCGACCGTCGGTGAGCCCTCCGACCACGACGTCCTTGGTCGAGTTCGGTGCGACCGAGTAGCTGACGCCCTCGACGACGAACACGATCGGCTCCTCGCCGCCGACGGCCTTCAGCGTCACCGTCACCTGGCCGTCGTGGTCGATGCAGGCCTTGGCGACCTCGATGGACGCATCACCGGGTGTGCCCGGGTGGCAGTGGTCCGGAGTGGTGGTGGTGGTGGGTGTACTGGTCGTGGTGGGCGTCGAGGAGGTCGTGGTCGGATGGCCGCCGCCGTTGCCCGATGCAGCGAAGTCGCCCGAGGTGGTGTCCGGGCAGTCGACCGGCGGCTCACCGCAGTCGCCGGGCTTCGTGGTCGTGCTGGTCGGGTGACCGGTGCCGTTGCCCGACGCCGCGACGTCGGTCGCGTCGGGGCAGTCCACCGGTCGGCAGTCGTCGGGAGTCGTGGTGGAGGTCGTGGTGCTGGTGGAGGTGCCGTGGTTCCCGCTCGCCTCGAACCCACCGGCGGCACGGGGATCGCACTCGCCGCCCGGGTGATGGTCGTCCTTGGAGCACTTCACCGTGAACGACTGCGACAGATCCATCGCCCCGACCGTGACGCCGACGACGTACTGGCCATCGGCGAGTCCCGAGAACGTGCGGCTGGCCGACTGATTGGGTTCGACGGTCACGGTCTCGGTCTGACCGGTGACGGGATCGGTGACGGTGAACTCCACCGGGTCACCACCCGTGTTCGAGAGGTTGACGGTGATCGAGCCCGCGCCGGCGACGCACGACGCCGACTGGGTGACGGACGGAACTGCGGTGTCGCAGTCGACCGCGAACGTCTGGGTGAGATCGTCCCCACCGACGACGATCTTCACGGAGTGGGTGCCGTCACCGAGTCCCGAGAACACGACCGTGTCGGTCTCACCGGCAGCGACCGTGTGCGACGTGCTCGTCGAGGTCTGATCGGGCTCGTAGACCTCGAAGGTCGCGTCCTTTCCGAACGGTCCGGCAGGGTTGGTCAGCGTCAACGTGACGGTGCCGTCGCCGTTGCCGGGCGCCGTGCTCGTGCACTCGAGCACCTTGCCCACCTGCGGATTGGTGTTGCAGTTGGAGGGGCGGGTGACGGTGACCGAATCGCCGCTGGTCGACGTGTTGCCGTTGGCCCACACGCCGACGGGCGTGGAGGAGACGACCACCGTCGTCGCCCCCGACGGCCAGGCGAACTCGCCGGAGAAGCGATAGCCGTTCTGTTCGTTGAACGCGCCGTGGGCGATGTCGGTGGACGCACCGCCGTCGACGCTGGTGGAGATGCGGATGTCCGGGTTGGTGCCCTCGTCGCCGGTGCTCCACGACGTCGCCGTCCACGACACCGTGCCGTCGCACGCGACCGACGCATCGATGTTGGAGTGGTGGGCGCTCGCCGAGCCGGAGAACACGGGCACCGCCGTCACCACGCCCAGCAGGAGCATTCCTGCCATCGCCACCCGAGCAGTCCTCGATGCGATCGCGTTGCGCAGCTGAGCCATCCATCGACCTCCGTGTCGTTCCGAGCCACATGATGTGGACGAAAGTGATGGGCCGGTTTCGCCTCGCTCCTCGCCGGCCAAGCGACCAATTGCAGCCGACGGATCAGTGCGTCCCTGCGCCCGCCAGGACGCGATGGCTACGGTAGGTGGTGGTCCGCCACCCAGCAATGCCAACAGTGGTCAAGACTTCCGCAAGATCCACCACTCCTCGTGACGATGTCGTCACCTTTGTCAAGAACCCCTCGGTGACGGGTCCCCACCCGATCTGCGCTGACCGGGAATCGGTGCCCCGGTCGCGGACGACCGCCGGACTAGCGTCGACCAACAGTGTCCCGTCGCCTGCATCTCCCCTCCCGCCACACCGTGACCGCCGTGGTCGCCGGTCTCCTCGTCGCCGCAGCCCTCCCTCCGTGGGGCTTCTGGCCGCTGGCCTTCGTGGGGATCGCCATGTTCGAGACTGCCGTCGAGGCGGCACCGAACGGCCGCACCCGCCTGCTGCGCGGCGGCCTCTTCGGCGCCGCCTGGCTGTTCCCGGGGATGCTCTGGATGTGGTTCCTCACGGTGCCCGGCTATCTCGTCGCGGCCACGTTGTTCGGCCTCCTCCACGGGGTCGCCGCCCTGATCGCCCCGCGCGGACCGTGGCGGGTCATCGGCCGACCCGCTGCACACACCCTTGCCGAGGCCTTGCGGTTTTCTTTCCCCTTCGGTGGGGTGCCGTTGGCCAGCCTCGCCATCGGTCAGGCCGGTGGGCCGTTCCTCGGCGTCGTCCGTGTCGGCGGCGCGCTGCTCCTCACCTGGTTCACGTTCCAGATCGGCTTCGCCCTGGCCGGACCCTCACCGGTCGTGCCCGCGCTGGCCCGCAAGCGCGGCGCCACGGCCAAGGGCGAGTGGCACGGCGTGCTCGCGCTCCTGGCCGCAGTCGTCGTCGTCCTCATCAGCCCGCTCGCCGACTCGACGGCCCCCGTTGCGTCGGGCGCGCCGATCCGCGTCGCCGTGGTGCAGGGCGGCGGACCCCAGGGAACACACGCCATCGACACCTCCGCCGACGAGGTGTTCCAACGTCACCTCGACGCCACCGCGGCCATCGATCCGGGCAGTGTCGACCTGGTCGTGTGGCCCGAGAACGTCGTCGACGTCCCCACCTTCGACGGCAGTCCCGAGCTCGACGCGGTCGCCGCCGAAGCAGCGAGGATCGGTGCACCCTTCAGCATCGGCGTCACCGAGGACGCCGGACCGGACCACTTCGTCAACGCCCAGGTGATCGTGACCCCCGACGGCGAGGTCACCGATCGCTACGAGAAGGTACGCCGGGTCCCCTTCGGCGAGTACATGCCACTGCGCGGCCTCCTGCACGCGCTCGGCGCCCCCACCGATCTGGTTCCCCGCGATGCGGTGTCCGGCACCGGTCCCGCCGTGCTCACCCTGCCCGACGGCACCACGATGGGGGTGGCGATCTCGTGGGAGATCTTCTTCGGCGGCCGGGTCAACGAGGGGGTCGAGCACGGCGGCCAGTTCGTGATCAACCCCACCAACGGCAGCAGCTACACCTGGACGATCCTGCAGACCCAGCAGATCGCCGCGTCGAGGTTGCGCGCCGTCGAGCAGGGCCGGTGGGTGGTCCAAGCCGCGCCGACCGGATTCAGCGCGTTCATCGCGCCCGACGGCACGGTGCACGACCGCACGTCGGTGAGCGAGCAGGCCGTGCTGGATCGCACCATCGATCGTCGCGACGGCCGCACGTGGTACTCGCGGACCGGCAACGCGCCGTGGATCCTCTTGATGGTGGTGATCCTCGCCGGGTCGTGGGTGGTCCCAGGCCGCGAGTGGCAGCGCGAGCGGCGAGCGACGGCGCTCAGCCGGCAGGCACCGGAATCGGAGTAGGCGGCTCCACACCGCTCAGCACGTTGACGGCGTTGTGGGCGGCCAGGCGCGCCATCGCGCTCCGGGTCTCGACCGTCGCCGAGCCGAGGTGCGGGACGAGCACCGCGTTGTCGCACGACAAGAGGCCGGGGTGCACCGTCGGTTCGTGCTCGAACACGTCGAGACCGGCTCCCGCGATCGCGCCCGACTGCAGCGCGTCGACGAGCGCGGCTTCGTCGACGATCGGTCCGCGGGCGGTGTTGACCAGGAACGCCGACGAACGCATCATCTCGAACTGCGCGGCGCCGATCAGGTGATGGGTCGCCGGCGAGTACGGGCAGTTGATGCTGACGACGTCGCTGGTGACGAGCAGCTCGTCGAGACTCATGAACGAGGCACCGAGCTCGGCCTCGACCGACGGCGAGACCGGTCGCCGGTTCGAGTACGAGATCGTCATCCCGAACGCGGCGGCGCGACGGGCGAGGGCGCGGCCGATGTCGCCCATGCCGACGATGCCCAGTCGTCGACCCTGCAGACCCGACCCGAGCATGTAGAACATCCCCCACTGCCACGCCTGCCCGGAGCGGATGATGCGTTCACCCTCGCCGAGCCGACGCGTCGACATCAGGATCAGGGCCATGGCGATGTCGGCGGTCGCATCCGTGAGCACGCCGGGCGTGTTGGTGCACACGACTCCTCGCCGAGCGCAGGCGGCGACGTCGATGTTGTTGTACCCGACGGCGACGTTTGCGACGACCTTCAACTGCGGGCCGGCCGCGTCGAGGAACGCATCGTCGACCTTCGTCGTGAGCAAGGTGAGGACCGCGTCGGCGCCGCGGATCATCTGGTGCACCTCTGCGACGGTGGGAACGTCGAGCGAGTCCCAGGCGATGACGTCACCGGCCTCGTGGAGGAGCTCGAACCCGGCGTCGGGGATCCGCCCGGTGACGGCGATGCGCGGCACCGCGCTCACGAAGCCTCGATCCATCCACGCAGCGCCGCCAGGCCCTCGTGGATGTCGTCGACCGACAAACCCGAATAGGCGAAGCGGACGAAGTGGTCGACCTCGCCCGGCTGAGGCCGGCCGAAATGCTTGCGCGTGCAGAACGAGACGCCGGTGTGGTGCAGCGCCGCGGTCGCGAACTCGCCGACCTCGTCGAAGCCCATGCGGCTCATCACCTCGGTGACCTTCGGGAAGAGGTAGAAGGTGGCCTCCGGCTTGGGACAGACGAACCCGTCGATGCGTGCGAGCTCGCCCCAGGCGGCGTCGCGACGTCGCTGCAACTCGGCGAGGATCGCCGCCGGCCCGGCCTGGGAACCCGTCACGCCCTCGACACCCGCGGCCTGCACGAAGTGGGTGGTGCAGCTCTCGTCGTTGGTGTTCAGCTTGGCGATGCTCTCGGCGATGGGCAGCGGAGCGATGGCCGCACCCAGCCGCCATCCGGTCATCGCGAACTTCTTCGAGAACGTGTAGAGGATGACCGTGCGCTCCTGCATGCCCGGCAGCGAGGCGATGGAGTGGCTCTCCCCGGAGTAGCGCATCTCGAAGTAGGCCTCGTCGGCGAGCACGGTGAGGTCGTGCTCGATCGCGATGTCGGCGATCGCCTGCATCTCCTCGGGTGAGCTCTCGCAGCCGAGCGGGTTCTGCAGGTTGTTGTAGATGATCGCTCTCGTGTCGGCCGTGATGAGGCTGCGCAGGTGGTCGAGATCGATGGCGAAGCCGGTGTCGGTCTGCACGTAGCGATAGGCGAGGCTGCGCCCGCCGTAGTACTCGATCATGCTCTCGTAGATCGGATAGCCCGGGTTCGGGTACAACACCCCTTCGCCGGGGTTCATCACCGTCTGCACGAACTTGCCGATCACCGGCTTGCCACCCGGCTGCACGACGATGTTGGCGGCCGTGTACTCGAGGCCGCGACGGCCCGACACGTCGGCGGCGAGCGCCTCACGCAGGGGCATGATCCCGGCGGCCGGGCAGTACCCGGTCTTGCCGTCGGCGATCGCCCGGTTCATCGCCTCGGCGATGTTGGCGGGCGTCGCCAGGTTGATGTCGCCGAGATGGAAGGGATACACCCGGTTGCCCTTCGATGCCCATTCCGCGGCGGCGAGCGACACCGCGAACGCGGTTTCCGTGCCGAGATTGGCGAGCCGTGCTGCGAGCGCCATTGCCCTGTGCCTCCACCTGATCGTGTGAAATATCACGGCGATGTTAGTCGACCTGACGAGGGAGTTTCGCATGCCGGAACGGTTCCGCATGGTGGAACCACTCCTCACGTCCGTCGGTCACACCTCGAGCATCACGGTCACCGGTCCGTCGTTCTCGATCTCGACCACCATCTCCGTGCGGAACCGGCCGGTCGCCACCGATGCACCCAACTCCCCCAGCCGCTCGACGACGGCCTGCACCAACGGCTCCGCCTGCTCGGGCCGCGCCGCCGCGATCCAACTCGGACGGCGTCCGGAGTTGGTGTCGCCGTAGAGCGTGAACTGGCTGACGACGAGTACCGCGGCGCTGGTGTCGGCGACGCTGCGATTCATCACGCCCGCCTCGTCGTCCATGATCCGCAGGTGCCAGATCTTGTCGGCGAGCTTTCGCGCCTGCTCGGTCGTGTCGTCGTGAGTGACGCCGACCAGCACGCACAGCCCGGGACCGATCGCACCCGTCTCCTCCGGCCCGGCCTCGCCCGCCACCGTCACCCGCGCCCGTCGTACTCGTTGCACCAGCCCTCGCATGCTGGTCATGGTAGAGACGGCCATGGTAGAGAGAGGCGATGATCATCGAGATGGAGGCCGGCGACGCCACGATGGCGGTGGACACCGACGCCGGCGGCCGGATCGCCCGCATCAGCGTCGGCGAGGTCGAGCTGCTCAAGTCCGATCGCGCTGGCGGCCCGCTGACCTGGGGTTGCTACCCGATGGCACCGTGGGCGGGACGGGTCCGTCGCGGCCTCTTCGAGTTCGACGGGGTCCGCTACCAGATGCCACCCAACCTCGGCGAGCACGCGATCCACGGCACCACCTTCGAGCGCGAGTGGCAGGTCGTCGATGCCGGCGGCGACTACTGCGACCTGCACACCGACCTCGCCTGGCCCTTCGGCGGGACCGCCCACCAGCACCTGCAGCTCGACGCGCAGGGCCTGGCGCTGGTGCTCACCGTCTACGCCAACGTGCTCCCCATGCCGGCGGTCGTGGGATGGCACCCCTGCTTTCGCAAGCCGCTCCTGGCCGACCTGGACTTCGAGCGCATGTACGTCCGTGACGACGAGTACATCGCCGTGCCGACGCTCGTCGACCCGAAGCCGCACCCGTGGGACGACTGTTTCGTCGGTCCCACCGGGCCGCTGCGGCTCCACTATCCGGGCCTCACGGTGACCCTGACCAGCGACTGCGACCACTGGGTCGTGTACGACGAGCCCGACGACGTCACCTGCGTCGAACCCCAGAGCGGCCCGCCCGACGCGTTCACGATCGGGGGCGCCGCCCGCCTCGAACCGGGCGATCTGCTCCAACGGCACATGGCGATCCGCTGGGGTGGTTGATTCGTCACACTCCGTTGCAACCGTGTGACAGCTACCGGCCGGTAACCCTCGGCCGATAGCGTTGGCATCCATGTCTTCCGCACTCCCGGCGGGCGCTCGTGGTCTCGATCCCGACGCGCCGCTGAAGATCGCCTATCTCACCTACCGCGGCAAGCCGCACGTGGGCGGCCAGGGCGTCTACACCCGTCACCTCACCAAGGCACTCGTCGATCTCGGCCACACCGTCGAGGTGTTCAGCGGACAGCCGTATCCGGTGCTCGACGAGCGCATCACGCTCCACAAGCTGCCCAGCCTCGACCTGTGGAACGACTACTACCCGGGTCGCTTCCCCGGCTACTGGGAGATCAAGAGCAAGGGCGATCTGGCCGAGGTCCTCACCCATCTGAAGGGCACGTTCGGCGAGCCGCTCGGCTTCAGCGTCCGGGTGCACGACCAGCTGGCGCAGCGCCTGCACGACTTCGACCTCGTCCACGACAACCAGTGCCTCGGTTACGGGATCCTGGCGATCGAGAAGAAGATCCCCACCATCGTCACGCTCCACCATCCGATCACCCGCGACCGCGCCCTCGAGATGGAGCACACCAAGAACTGGCGCAAGCGCTGGAGCATCGGCCGCTGGTACAACTTCGTCAAGATGCAGGGGCGCGTCGCCAGCCGCATGCCGCGCGTCGTGGTGGTCAGCGAGAACAGCATCAAGGACATCCACGCCGACATGAAGGTCGGCCTGGACCGCATGCGGCTCGTGCCGGTCGGGGTCGATCCGGAGTTGTTCACACCGCTGCCCGAGGTCGAGCGTCGCCCCGGCCGTCTGATCACCACCGCATCGGCCGACGTCGCCCTCAAGGGGCTCAGCTATCTGCTCGAGGCGATGGCGAAGCTGCGCACCGAACGCGACGTCACGCTCACGATCATCGGCAAGCCCCGCGAGGGTGCGAGCAACGACCTCATCGACAAGCTCGGGCTGCGACCCCACATCGAGTTCGTCTCCGGCGTCACCGACGAGCGCATCGTCGAGCTGTACGCCGAGGCCGAGCTCGCCGTGGTGCCCAGCCTGTACGAGGGCTTCAGCCTGCCGGCCATCGAGGCCATGAGCACCGGCATCTGCCTCGTGGCCACCGACGGCGGGGCCCTGCCCGAGGTCACCGGCAAGGACGGCGAGACCGTCCTGCAGTGCAAGGCGGGCGACGTCGAAGCGCTCGTCGTCGCCATCCGCCGCGGGCTCGACGACGCCGACCTGCGCGAGCGGATCGGCGCCGCGGGTCGCCAGCGGGTGGCCGAGCGCTGGAGCTGGAAGCACTGCGCGCAGCTCACCGTCGACCAGTACCGCGAGGTGCTCGCCATGCCCGACAACATCGCCAAGCTCCGCCGGAACGGACGGATCTAGGCCTTGCTGACGATCCGCTTCGACCGTTTGGGCGTGCAGCCCGGCGACCTCGTCCTCGACGCGGGTGCCGGCTTCGGCCGCCACGCGTTCGAGCTCGCCCGTCGCGGCGCGAACGTGGTCGCGCTCGACTACGCGGCCGAGGAGGTGCTCACCACGCGCGGCACCTTCGGGGCCATGGTCGAGGCCGGCGAGATGGACGAGGCCCGCTACGTCGGCGCACTGCAGGGCGACGCCACCCGGCTGCCCTTCCGTGACGGCTCGTTCGACCGGGTGATCACCAGCGAGGTGCTCGAGCACATCCAGGACGACGTCGCCGCGATCGGCGAACTGGTGCGTGTCCTGCGTCCCGGTGGCACGTTCGCGGCCACGGTGCCCACGTGGTACCCGGAGAAGATCAACTGGCTGCTCAGCGACGAGTACCACGCCCCGAAGTCCGTCGGCGGGCACGTGCGCATCTACTCCGCCACCGAGCTCAAGGCCAAGCTGCGCACCGCTGGTCTCACCGTCACCGGCAGCCACCACGCGCACGCGCTGCACTCGCCCTACTGGTGGCTGAAGTGCGCGGTCGGGCCCCGCAACGAAGACCATCCCGCCGTGCGCCGCTACCGGCAGCTGCTCGAATGGGAGATCACCGAGCAGCCGGGCTCCTTGAAGGTGGTCGAGCGCACGCTCGCGCCCGTGCTCGGCAAGAGCTTCATCGTGTACGGGGTCAAGTCGTGAGCCGGGTGCCCTCCATCGACGGCGTGCTGAGCGCCGACGAGGTCGTCCAGACCGCGGAGAGCATCGCCGCGCTGCAGCTCGACACAGGCATGATCCCGTGGTTCCCCGGAGGTCACTGCGACCCGTGGAACCACGTCGAGACCGCGATGGCCCTCGATGTGGCCGGGCTCCATCAGCCCGCCGAGCGGGCCTACGAGTGGCTCGTCGACATCCAGCTCGAGAACGGCAGCTGGTGGAACTACTACCTCCCCGACGGTTCCGTCGAGGAGGCCAAGCTCGACACCAACGTGTGCGCGTACATCGCCACCGGCGTGTGGCACCACTGGCTGTGCACGTGGGACCGGGGCTTCGTCGACCATCTCTGGCCCACCGTCCAGCGCTCGCTCGACTGGGTGCTCGGGATGCGCAAGCCGAACGGCACCGTGCTGTGGGCGCGCAACGCCGACGACGCGCCGTGGAACTACGCCCTGCTCACCGGATCGGCCAGCATCGCCCATGCCCTGCATTGCGGGGCGCGGCTCGCCGAATTGATCAACGAGCCCCGTCCGGACTGGGTCGCAGCCGGTGACGTGCTCGCCGACGTCGTCGCCACCCGACCCGACGCGTTCGAGCCGAAGGAACGCTGGGCGATGGACTGGTACTACCCGGTGCTCACCGGGTGCATGACGGGCGAGCCGGCCAAGGCTCGCCTCGCCGAGGGCTGGGACGTGTTCGCGATGGAGGGCAAGGGCATCCGCTGCGTGAGCGACGAACCGTGGATCACCGCCAGCGAGACCGCCGAGGCGAGCATCGCCCACGCGGTCATCGGCGATCTGTCGACGGCCACCGATCTGCTCACGTGGACCCGTCCGCACCGGCGTGACGACGGCGCGTACACCACCGGCATCGTCTATCCCAGCCTGGTCAGCTTCCCGCCGGACGAGACGAGCGCCTACACGGGTGCCGCCGTCATCCTCGCTGCAGACGCGATCACCGGAGCGAGCGCGGCGAGCAACGTCTTCGTGCCCCGCACCCTCGACTGACCGCCCCTCCCCCATCTCGGGTGCAGCCATCAGTAGCGTGAGGTGGTGGACAGCGCAGACGATGCCGTGGACCGACTCGAAGGTCATTTGCGTGCAGCGGCCGATGCCTTGCCGAGCCGACGTGGCTCCTCCGTGGTCGTGTTTCGCCCAAGCCCTTGGCGCCTCGCTCCGCTGATTGTGCTGTGTGCGTCGGCTGGACTCGTGGCACTGATCCCTGACGCCCCGGTCGGCCTACGTGTGCTGGGAGCGATGATGCTGCTGCCGATGGTGTACCTCTGTCTGGAACTCGGCTTCCACCGCGTCTCGGTGACCGGCAAGGCCGTCACCGACACCACGTGGCGCACGACGAGCACCGCCACGGGCACCGACGAGTCCTACACGGTCTTGGATGGCCCACTGCTTCCACGGCTCGGTTGGAGCCAGCACCAGCAGCCGAGCCTGATGGTGTGGACGGGCACCGACGGGCGCCGACACCGGCTCTCGTTCCAGTGGTTCCGTCGAAGAGACGTGTACGCCATCATTGCCGCGGTACAAGCTCTGTAGCAGCGGCGACGCGCTCATCACGCTTCCTTCGCCCGGTATCCGCGATCCGCACACCGACAGGTTTCCCTGCGTGTCGATGCAGGGAAACCTGTCGAAACCCGGGAGACCACCGTCTCCGCATGGGCCGGTGGGAAGTTGCCCACCGCGGCTGACGACTGAGGATGCGTCCGCAGCCGACGCGTCATCACGGTCGTGCCGAGCGTGAGCATGAGCGTCAGGCCACCGCGGCGCGCACCGGACGAAGGATCTGGCGCGAGACGATGGCCAACGCGAGCATCACCGCCCCGGCGATCACGAACGGTGCGCGGAGGCCCCACCAGCGGGCGACGAGGCCCCCGAACGCGGCACCGAAGGGCACGACGCCCCACGACACGGTGCGATAGACGGCGTTCATCCGGCCGAGCAGGCGGGTCGGGGTGATCTGCTGGCGGAGCGTGTTGTTCACGGTCCACCACAACCCGGTGCCGAACCCGAGCACCATGTACATCAGGATGGCGACGATCGGGACGCCGGTGATCGCCATCCCCACCATCGCCACGGCCCACAGCCACATCGCGACGGCGATCGTGCCGACATCGCCGAGGCGGGCGGCGAGACCGCCGACGAAGAACCGACTGAGCACCGTGCCGGTGGCCGCGCCGACGAACAGCGCGGTGTACGTCACCTTGGTCCCGTGGAGCTGCTGGCTGTTGTAGAGCACCAGCAGCGAGGTCGCCGCGAAGTAGAAGAAGTTGATCATCGCCAGGATCGCCGTCATCCGCCGCAGCGCCGGGCTGTGACGCATGAAGCGCAACCCCTCGCGCACGTCCTGGCGAACCGTCGTCGTCGGCCGCTCGACGCCATGCACGTCCGGCAGCGCACCGATGAGCGCCGCCGAGCCGGCGAACGAGACCGCGTCGGCCAGGAACGGGAGCGACGCCGACGCGTTGAACAGCGCCACGCCGATCGGCGGCCCGGCGAACTGCGCAGCGGCGATCTGTCCGCTCCCGAACCTCGCGTTCGCCTCCAGGAGGTCCTGGGGTTCGACGAGCGCCGGCAGGATCGCCTGCGCGGCGTTGACGTGCAGGGTCTCGCCGGTGCCGAGGAGGAACGCGCACACGTAGAGGAACCAGATGTTCGCGGCGCCGACGAGGATGACGACACCCAGGATGCCGACGAGCACGAACCGCGAGAGGTCGGCAGCGATCATCAGCCGCCGACGGTCCATCCTGTCGGCGATGGCACCGGTGAACATCGAGAACAACAGCCACGGCAAGCGGGTGGCGACGGTGATGCCGGCGATCAGGAGCGGATCCGTGGTGAGGGTCGCGGCCAGCAGCGGGAACGCCGTGATGAACATCCCGTCGCCGGTGCTCGAGACGATGACCGACAGCCAGACATGACGGAAGTCCGCGCCGATCGATCGTCGAGTGCGGTTCGGATGCACACCGGCGGTGACCACTTCGGTGGACGATACCGCTCCACCTCGATCCAGTGTGGATCAGTCGTTCCGCGTGGCAGCATGACGGGGTGAGCTTCCCCACGATCGCAGAACTTGCCACCCTCGCCGACGCCGCGCTGACCGCCTGCGGCGCCGCACCGCTCGGCGACGGGCCGCACCCCGCACGCTCGCCCATCATCGGCCACACGCTCGGGTCGGTCGCCGCCGGCCCCGACGTCGCGACCGCGGTCGACCGGGCCACGGCGGCATTCGCGACGTGGCGCACCACGCCGGCACCGCTGCGTGGCGAGCTGATCCGCCGCCTCGGCGAGCAGCTGCGTCTGCACAAGGCCGACCTCGCCCGCATCGTCCAGCTCGAGGCGGGCAAGATCGAGAGCGAGGCGCTCGGCGAGGTGCAGGAGATGATCGACATCTGCGACTTCGCGGTGGGACTGTCGCGTCAGCTCCACGGCCTCACCATCGCCAGCGAGCGCCCCGGCCATCGCTTGATGGAGCAGTGGCACCCGCTCGGCCCCACGGCCGTCATCACCGCGTTCAACTTCCCCGTCGCCGTGTGGAGCTGGAACGCGGCGCTCGCGATCGTGTGCGGCAACCCGGTGATCTGGAAGCCGAGTGAACTCACGCCGCTCACGGCGTTGGCCACGGATGCGCTGTTCCGCACTGCGGCGCAGGGCATGGCGGTCCCCGACCACCTGAACCAGGTCCTGCTCGGCGACGGCAGCGTCGGTGCCGAGCTCGTGGCTCACGAGGGTGTGGCGATCGTCAGTGCGACCGGCTCGACCGCGATGGGCCGCAAGGTCGCGCCCGTCGTGGCCGCTCGGTTCGCGCGCAGCATCCTCGAGCTCGGTGGCAACAACGCCGCCATCGTGGCCCCGAGCGCCGACATGGAGCTCGTGGTGCGGGGCGTCACCTTCTCGGCGGCCGGGACCGCCGGGCAGCGGTGCACGTCGCTGCGCCGCCTGATCGTGCATCGGTCGCGTCTCGACGAGGTGGTCGGTCGCCTCACCGGAGCATTCGCCAGCCTCCCGGTGGGCAGCCCGCTCGATCATTCCTCCCTCGTCGGACCGCTCGTCACCACCGCCGCGTTCGACCGCATGTCGGCGGCCCTCGCCACGGCGGCGAGCGACGGCGGCTCACTCGTCGTCGGCGGCAACCGCGAACTGACGGATCTCGCACCGGATGCGGCCTACGTACGGCCGGCGATCGTCACGATGCCCGCGCAGACCGACATCGTCGCCACCGAGACGTTCGCGCCGATCCTGTACGTCATGGCCTACGACGAGTTCGAGCAGGCGATCCACCTGCAGAACGACGTACCCCAGGGACTCGCCAGCAGCATCTTCACCACCGACCTTCGTGAAGCCGAGCGGTTCTGCAGCGCCGCAGGGAGCGACTGCGGCATCGCCAACGTCAACATCGGCCCGAGCGGCGCAGAGATCGGCGGCGCGTTCGGCGGCGAGAAGACCACCGGCGGCGGGCGCGAGAGCGGCAGCGACGCGTGGAAGGGCTACATGCGTCGGGCGACCAACACCGTGAACTACTCCAACGATCTCCCTCTGGCTCAGGGCGTGGAGTTCACCTGAGCGGTGAACAGCCGGCCCGTCGGCGTGGCCAGGAACGCGTCGAGCGGGATGTGCTCCTGCTTGAGGAAGCCGCGCTGGGGAAGCGCTCCTGAGCGGACCAGTTCGATGACCGCGGCGACCGAGCCGGCGGTGGTCCATGCGATCGCGGTGCGGCACGAGCCCCCGACGACGATCGGGCGGAACGCGCGCACGTACTCGACTCGACGGAGCTGACCGTTGACCAGACCTTCGGACGCGACGTGGATGTAGACGACGTCGTCGTCGACGGGCGGCTTGGCATGGGTGAGGATCTCGCCGGCGAGCTCACGGCGATCCCGCATCAGCAACTCGTGGAAGAAGAAGTTCATCAGGTCCATGTGACCCGGGTAGCGCATCGTCTTGTAGTCGATGTTGTCGACGACACCGTGGTAGGTCTCGCACATCGAGCCCAGGCCGCCCGACGTGGTGAACGCCTCGAGCTGGCGACCGTCGACGTAGATCGTCTCCTTCCACTCCATCGACGACACGTACTTGCGCACGCCCGCCTCGATCACCTCGCAGTCGTTCAGGTACTCGTTGACGACACCTTCCGGTGACCAGTTGAAGGCGTAGCCCAGCAGCCCGGTCGGGTGCTGGGGCAGCGCCCCGACGCGAAGCCGTACCGACCGGCAGTGGTCGAACGTGGCGATCTGTGATGCGGCGACGATGCCGACGAAGCCAGGGGCCAGTCCGCACTGTGGCGCCATCAGCCCTTTGGACGTCGCGCTCATCTCGATGATCGCCCTCGTGGTGGGGACGTCCTCGGTGAGGTCGAAGTAGTGGATGCCGAGTGCGTGCGCCGTCTCGGCCAGCGCCAGGTTGAGGTGGTACGGCAGGCACGACAGCACCGCCTCGACGTCGGCGAGCTCGCGACGGAGGTGCTCCGGCGCGGCGAGGTCGGCGATCCTGGTCGCGAACGGGGGCTCGTCGCGAGGTGGCCGCGCATCGATGCCGATCACCTCGAAACCCGCCTCGTGCAACAGCGTGGCCGCGAGCAGCCCGACCTTGCCCAACCCCAGCACCGCCACCCGATCGAACGACATCTCCCCATGCTGGCACGTTCGTACCAACATGGTGACACTTCCGACCAGTTGTTCCAGCCGGCGTCAGGTCACGGAGGCGTCACCTCGACCGCGCTCTGGTCCTGGGCCAGCCCCGAGAGGAGATCGGGGAGGGCGGCGACGAGCCAGATCCGGGCCAGATCCGACGACTGATCGGCGCCGGTGATGAACGCCCCGACCTGGATGTTGCCGTCGTACCAATCGCTCTCGCAGAACGTGTAGCTGCCATCCGGCTTGCTGCCGCAGTAGGCCACGACCGTGCCACCACGGAAGGGGCGATCGTCGGCGAACACCAGATCCACACCGTCGAACACTCCCTGCAACGTCTCGTGGTAGTCACCCTCGACGGCGGCCGCAGCGAACATGCCGACCTGCGTGTCGATCTCGGCGCCCTGCCCCTGGTTGAGAAAGAAGCACTGCACGATCGGCGGTTCGGCCGCATGGTCACTCGTGAAGATCTGGTCGACCTCGGGGGTCTGGCGGGCATCGGTCGCGATCTGGGTCACCCCGTCGGGGGCGACGGCGAGGAGGGCGTCGAGGTCACCGAAGGGGCACGCACTCATCGATGCGGACTGCTCCTGCCCCGCGGAGACCTGCGAGCGGTCGACGAGGCTCTGCACGGATGCCCTCGCCGCGGCCGTGGGCAACGAGTCGTTCGGCTCGGCATCGTGGGTCAGGAGCTTGACGCCCACCACGAGGGTGGCCAGTGCGACCACGCCGGCGATGGCGAGCTTCCACCGACGATGATCCCGCGGCGGGCGACGGGTCGGTGCCGAGGGTTTCGGCGTGGGCGCGGCCGGTGCGGGTGCGGGTGGCGGGAGGGGGCGGTCGTTCGGAAGCGACGGTGGTGGGAGCGACGACACTCGGCGATCGTAGATCGGTGACCCAGGTGGTCAGATGGTTCTTCGCAACACCCGGAGACTGCCGGCCGTGCCGATCAGCTCGAAGCGTCCGCTCTCGATCGCGGGACGGAAGATCTGTTCGTACGGAGGCCGCCCACCGTCGGCCGGATCGGGGAACACGTCGTGGATCGCCAGCGTGCCGCCGACGACCACGTGCGGGACCCAGCCCTCGAAGTCGAGCCTCGCCGGCTCCTCACCGTGGCCGCCGTCGATGAACAAGAACGCGAGCGGCGTGGCGAGGTGGCGGGCGACGAGGGGCGACAGACCCACGACGGCGACGACCACGTCCTCGAGCCCGGCATCGTGGATCGTGGCCCGGAAGAAGGGCAGCGTGTCCATCTTGCCGATGCGCGGGTCGACGACGCTGTCGTCGTGATGCTCCCACCCGGCCTGGTTCTCCTCGCTGCCTCGGTGGTGATCGACGGCGAACAGCACCGTGCCGCATGCTCGGGCCGCGCCACCCAACCAGACCGTCGACCGACCGCAGTAGGAACCGACCTCGAGGAACGGGAGACCGGGCACCGCATCACCCGCCGCGACAGCGGCGTCGTACAGCGCGTCGCCCTCCTCGGGGGGCATGAAACCCCTCGCCGCGAGCGTGTGGACGCGGAGTTCCGGCGAGAGGGGCATGCGGGGCACCATAATCGCCACTGTGATCGACCACGAAGGGCTGCAGCGCCTGCAGCGGCGGGTGATGCCCTGGGTGGAGCGCAATGCGGCGATGCTGCTGTTCCTGC
This sequence comes from uncultured Acidimicrobiaceae bacterium, assembly GCA_963720695.1. Lineage (GTDB taxonomy): Bacteria > Actinomycetota > Acidimicrobiia > Acidimicrobiales > Ilumatobacteraceae > UBA668. Next base: position 515,467 of record CAVRGG010000007.1, on the reverse strand, counting down.
CGATCGTTGCGTGGCTCGCAGTGCAGCAGCACCACCTCGGCCACAGCTGGGGTGACGACTTCACGCTCTACCTCCGCCAGGCCAAGAGCCTCCTCAACGGCAACATCGGCCAGGTCATCGGCGACAACCAGTTCAACGTCGACAACGCTGCCAAGCCCGGCTTCAGCCCGGTCGCCTACCCCTGGGGCTTCCCGCTGCTGATCGCCCCGTTCTACCGGGTGTTCGGGCTCGACTACGCGAGGCTGAAGCTGGTCGAGGTGGCCTGCATGTGCGGGTTCCTCTGGATGTTCCACGAGCTGATGCGAGTGCGGCTCCAACGATGGGTCGCGTTCGGGATCGTCGTCTCGCTCGGCACGACGCTGGCGTACCTGGCCCACACCGACCAACTGCTCAGCGAGTACCCGTACATGCTCGCGGTGATGGTCACCCTCTGGTGGCTCGATCGTTGTCGTCGGCATCATCCCCTCGATCGAGCGACCCGGCGGGAGTTGATCGTGCTCGGGTTGCTGGCGGTGTGCGTGTTCAACGTGCGTCGCGAGGGTCTGGCGATGATCGCCGCGATCGGCGTCACACAGCTGGTCGATCTGCCGCGGCCGTTGGCGAACGGTGAGCCGCCGGAAGGTCGTCACGCCGTACGTCACGTTCGCCGTCGGCACCGTGCTGTTCCAGCTGCTGCTACCCAGTTCGATCGCCCCCGACTACGCCGAGTCCGGGCTGGGGCAGACGTGGAAGAAGCTCGGCGGCCCGTTCCGTCGCGCGTTCGCCGACCAACTCGGCATGCCGACCCTGCACGGGCTCGCCCTGCTGGCGGTGTTCTCGCTCGTCGTCGCCGGCGCCGTGGTGCGCCTGTGGCGCGCACCCGGCCAGGACGCGGCCTGGGTGGTGTTCGCCGTCGGATCGATGACGATCGTGGGCATGATCCCCGCGCAGGCCGATCGGTACCTGCTCGCCATCACCCCCTTCGCCGTCTACTTCGCTGCCCAAGCGATCGCCGCCATCCCACTGCCGCGTCGCGGCGGTTCGTGGGTGGCGGTCGCGCTGCTCGCACTCCTGTGCGTCCACCACCTCCCCGACGTGAGCGATCGGACCACGGCGATGCGCGACCAGCGCGCGTCGGGGCAGATCGTGGACGGCCCCGAGGCCCCCTACGCGCAGGCCGCATTCGCCGCCGTTCGCCGCTTCACCCATCAGGACGATGTCGTCGCGTTCTTCAAGGTCCGGGCGCTCACGTTCTACACCGATCGTCGTGGCGTGCAATCCAGCGATCTGGAGATCCTGCGCCAGCGCTCGGACTACTTCTTGATGCGGCGCAACAGCACGTTCGGGCAGCCGCTGGTCTCGGACACCGAAGGTGCGCGCATGGGCTGGGCGGTCGCCTGGCAGGACGACCAGTGGGTTCTCTGGCGTGTGACGGGGTCAACGGGCTGATCGCCTGCGACAATGCACGGCGAATGACAGCACTCGACGAACTCGTGAACCTGCTCGATCTGGAACCGATCGAGGTCAACATCTTCCGCGGCGTGTCGCCCGACGAGAACCGCCAGCGCGTCTTCGGAGGGCAGGTGGCGGGCCAGGCGCTGGTCGCCGCGACCCGCACCGTCGACGCCGGCCGCTTCGTCCACTCGCTCCACGCCTACTTCCTCCGACCGGGCGACCCGACGGTGCCGATCCTCTACGAGGTCGACCGCATCCGCGACGGCAAGAGCTTCACGACCCGTCGCGTCGTCGCCATCCAGCACGGTCGGGCGATCTTCAACCTCAGCGTCAGCTTTCACGTGCTGGAGCCGGGACCGGACTACCAGATCGATGCGCCGCTCGACGTGCCGCCTCCCGAGTCGCTCCCCGACTTCAAGACCCGCATGGCCCCGTACAAGGAACGCATGGGCGACTGGTACGACCGGCCGCGTCCGATCGACCTGCGCCATGTCGACGGCGACCCGTTCAGCCGGCAGGGCAACCCGGCCTACGGCCAACGCGTCTGGTTGCGGGCCGATGGCCATCTTCCCGACGACCCGACGCTGCACGCGTGCATCGTCACCTACGCGAGCGACATGACGCTGCTCGACACCACCGTCCTGCCCTTCGGCATGTCGTGGGAGACGCGTGGGATGCAGATGGCGAGCCTGGATCACGCGATGTGGTTCCATCGGCCGTTCCGCGCCGACGACTGGCTGCTCTACGACCAGCGCCCGATCTCGACGGGCAGCGCCAGAGGCCTCGCCGGCGGGGCCATCTACACCTCCGATGGGGCCCTCGCGATCAGCGTGGTGCAAGAGGGACTCGTCCGGATCGGTCAGGAATGAGGGGCCCGGCGATACTCGTCGTCGCTGTGCTCGCCCTTGCCGCCTGCGGAGGCGACGGCAACGACGCAGTGGTGCAATCCGCCCCCGAGGTCACGTTCTCCACCGCTCCGGACACGACGTCTCCCGACACGACGTCGCCGGACACGACAGTCGCCGGACACGACGTCTCCCGACACGACAGTGCCGGACACGACGTCTCCCGACACGACGCCGGCGACCACGGTGGCGCTGGCTCCGGGCGCGGTCTCTTTCACTCCGTTCGTGACGGGGCTCACCAAGCCCGTCGACATCGCGTTCCGACCGGACGACCTCACGTTCTTCGTCGTCCAGCAGAACGGGTACGTCATCCCCGTCCGCGATGGCGGGAACGTCGCCGGGGCGCCGGTGCTCGACATCCACACGCTCGTGTCCACGGGCAACGAACAGGGCCTGCTCGGGCTGGCGTTCCATCCGGATCTCCCGCTCGCGTACGTCGACTACACCGATCGCAACGGCGACACCCAGATCGTCGAGTACGCGGTCGCGGTCGACGGCACGTTCGACCCCGCGAGCGCCCGCACCGTCCTCACCGTCAGCCAGCCGTACGGCAACCACAACGGCGGCAAGGTGACGTTCGGGCCCGATGGACATCTCTACATCGGCCTCGGCGACGGTGGCGCCGCGTTCGACCCCGAGCGCCGAGCGCTGAACGTCAGCCAGTACCTCGGCAAGCTGCTCCGCATCGACCCGGTCGCGGCGAACGGCGCGCCGTACTCGGTGCCTCCCGACAATCCGTTCGTCGGCGTCGCCGGCGCCAAGCCGGAGATCTGGGCGGTCGGGCTCCGGAACCCGTGGCGCTTCAGCTTCGACAGCGCGACCGGTGACCTTTGGATCGCCGACGTCGGCCAGAACAAGTGGGAGGAGGTCGACTTCGCCGCCGCCGCGCAGGGCGGTGGGCGTGGCGTGAACTTCGGCTGGAGCGCGCTCGAGGGCACCCACCGGGCCAACACCGACCAGTCGACCGACGGCGCCACGCCACCGATCTACGAGTATCCGCACGGCGACGACGGGTGCTCGATCAGCGGTGGCGCCGTCTACCGCGGCACGGCGATCGCCTCGCTCGTCGGGTGGTACGTGTTCAGCGACTACTGCAGCGCGAAGGTGTGGGCGCTGCGACCCGACGGCACGATCCTCACCCTCGGTGTCCTCAGCTCCGTGAGCGCCGTCGCCACCGGTCCCGACGGCGCCCTCTACGTCCTCGCCCACGGCGAGGGCACCCTGTACCGCCTCGACCCCGCCTGACCCCAACCCCACCCCAACCCCGCCCGACCCCCTCGAGCCCGAACCCTTCGTTCTCGTGAGTACCAGAACGTGAATTCACGTTCTGGTACGCGCGAGAACGGCGAGTGAGGGCGGATCCGGGGCCACCGCCGGCGAGGCGGTGACCGACCGGGTCAGCGCTTCCGCCACGACGTCGACCACCCACGACCCTTCACCGACGATCTGCGGATAGGTGAACTGCAGGACGAGGTAGCCCAGCAACTGCAGTCGGTTGACGCGTTCGACGTCGATCGCCATCTGGGGCTTGGTCCGATGCCAGCGATAGCCGAGCAGTTCGACCACGACGTTCGTGCCGGGGAACCAACAGTCGACGCGGATGAGCGCATCGCGCCGTCGGCCGAGGACCGCCTGTGGTGCAGGACGCGGCAGGCCGGCCGCCGCAGTCAGGCGGAGGAACTCGCGCTCCAGCCAACTCTGGCCGCCCCGAATGATCTCCCCGCCCTCGATGGCGCGCAGCAGTGGACGCACGCCACCACGGCCTCGTTCACGGAGGGCGTCGATCCGGCGATGGAGAAAGTCCTCCGAGACAAGACCATCGCGGATCGCACCGTCGACCGCCGCGGTCAGCCGCTCCGGCGACTCGCTCTCGCCGAGATGCAGCAGCGTTCGAGCGGGCGACAGCACCGGAATGTCGTCGACCCACGCCCGGTCGATGCGGTCCAGCAGGTTCGTCGTGTGCACGTGGTGACCGACGCGATGGAGGTTGTGACGCCGCTCGACCGTGAGGTGGAACGGCGGTCTGAGGATGAAACCGTCGAAGCCGTGGAGTGCGGCCGCGGTCGGGCCCGATGCCCAGCTGCTGACAGGAACGGAGGCGATGACCTCGATGAGCGATGCTCGTGTGGTGCCCATATGGCCGATCTATCGGCCCTCGTCGATTCCGCCACCTTCCGATGCCACGTCGCTCCCCGACCGCTCGCCGAACCCCGCGTTCTTGTGAGTACCAGAACGCGAATTCACGTTCTGGTACGCGCGAGAACGAGTTGAGGGACCGCGGGCGAGGGAGGCGGAGCACCTAGGATCTGGGGATGCGTGATCGCCGGCGGCGAGGTGGGGGGCGACGGGCAGCGCTGCTGACGATCGTGCTCGTGGGGTGTTCATCGGGATCGGTGGCATCCACGACGGCTCCCTCGGATGTCACGTCGACGACCGCAGCGACCACGACCACGCACGTTCATCACGACACGTCCACGACGACGACCGAGGCCACCAAGCCGGGCTCGGGCGTCGACGACCTCGCCGCCTCGCTGACGACCGCGGATCTCCCCGGCGACGCTCCGTGCAGCGTCGGCTCCGTGCCGCCCGACGGGCAGGCGACGTTCGTGGTCGTCGGGAAGCTGTGGGGACTGAACACCGACGGCTCCGTCGTGTGCCTGGCCGATCTCGCCGGGCGCAACCCGTCGTGGATCTCCTGGAGCCCCGACGGTGACGAGGTCCTCGTCGGCCCCGACACCGTGCTGCGCAACGACGGCACCTTCGTCGCCACCGGCTACTTCCCGGACAACCGATCGCTGCGCTGGTCGTACCCGACGGGCAAGGCGCTCATCGCCCCGAACGCCGCCAGCGGCAAGCTCATCTGGCGCAACGCACACGACAGCGCCGAACGCATCGACGTCTCGTTCATGCAGTCGACCACCACCGCCGCGTACCACCCGGCGGGCAAGCACATCGCCGCCGCCGGCATCGGCAACGACGGCCTCGGCGAAGGGGTGTTCGTCGCCAGCAACCGCGGCGCCAACGCACAGCGCGTCGGCACGCTGGACGAGGGCACGGTGAGTGACCTGTCCTTCGACCAGAAGGGCGACTCGATCGTCTTCCTCCACCATCACACCGACGGCGTCGAAGAGGTGCACCGCTACTCGTTCTCGCTGGGCCAGGTCGACACGATCCAGGCCTACACCGACGCCTCGGTCAGCGACCTGGTCGCCAGCCCGATCGACGAGGGTGCCGTCGCCTGGTCCGTGGCGAACTCCACGATCTCCGGGCAGGTCGCCGTCCAGCCGGCGCCCGGCGAGGCCGTCGTACGGGCCGCGACGCCGACGGAGCACATGCCCGAACCGCTCTCGTGGCTCCCCGGCCAGCGGTTGCTGGTGGCTGCGCACGCCATCGGCGCCACCGCAGACGCCCCCTACGACCTGTGGCAGTGGTCCGCCGCCGGCTCCACCCACGTGATCGACGGCGTGTCGGCCGCGGCAGCACGTACCCCGCACGGGCCGTACCTCGAGCTGAACATCGTGCAGGGCTCCGGCTTCGGTTGATGACCTCGATCGCCGACCGGTCGGTCGGCTCAGGCAACACGCTCGAAGCGAACCAGGCGCTGCCCGGGATCCGCCTCGACGAGCTTGACCCGGAGCTCGTCGCCGGGCTGCAACCCCTTCGCCTGCACCTTGGCCACGACCGCCACCTCGGACAACTGGATCCGGCTGACCCCGTCGTCATCGTCGACCACGACCGCCGCGAACGTCTGACCCTCGCGGCCCTCCAGCATCACCGACTCGGCCAGATCGACGACAGCACGGTCGATCTGCGACGCCTGCTGCGCTCCCCTCGCCATCGCGGCGGGCAGCCGAGTCAGCGCGTCGCGCACCTCGTCGGAGGGTGACGAACCGTTCGCGACGGCGAGGGCCGTCTGGACGACGTATCGATCGGCGAGTCGACGCAACGGGGCGGTGGCGTGGGCATACGTCGCCGCGATGGCCGAGTGCCACGGCACGACGCCGTCCTCGTAGGTGACGTACCCGGCGCCGCCCGCAGCTCTGCGGATCGCCAGCATGAACGCCCCGTCGCGCGCATCGTTGGGGTCGAGCGTGCGCGAGAACGCCAACAGCGACAACTGCCTCGGCCACGACAGACCGAATGCGTGGGCGGTGATCCGTAGGCGTCGAACGGCCCGCTCGTCGGGCTCGGGCATCACCCGGAACAGCCCCGTCCGGGCGACGAACATGGCTCGCGCGACGGCGAGGTTGGCCGCCAGCGACAACGCGGCGTTCTGCGACTCGCTCTCGAGCCGAGGACGGAACGCCAGCCGATAGCCGTGCTCGTCGCGCTCGACGACCTGTTCGGGCGGTTCGACCCCGCCCGCACCGCGAGCGGCTTCCGCGGCATCGATGCGCCGGGCGAACTCGGCGAACTCCACCGGCAGCTGTTGGGCGGTGACCGACTCGTACCCGAGTTTCGCCCGACTCCTGATCATCGCCCGCTCGGCCCCGTCGAGCGAGGCCGTGCCCGCTGGGTCGACGCGAACGTGGAACACGACCGCTGGGCGGGGTCCGTCGGGCAGCAGGCTGGCGGCGCCCTCGGAGAGCACCGCCGGATACAGCGACGCCTTGCCGTCGGGGAGGTACAGCGTCGTGCCCCGCCGCCACGCTTCGACGTCGACCGGATCCCCGTCGCTCACGAACCACGCCACATCGGCGATGGCGTAGTGGAGGATGAGGTCGCTGCCCGCACTCGAGAGCGCGAACGCCTGGTCGAGATCGGTGCTCGACTCCGGGTCGAGCGTCACGAACGCCCAGTCGGTCCGGTCGACGTGCTCGGTCGGGGTGCGAGTCGCTGCCGCCGACGCAGCGTCGAGCACCTCCGCGGGAAAGCCGGCGGGGACGGAGAACTGCTGACGGATCTTGGCGAGGCCGGTGTCGAGCGCGTGCGTGGTGTCGCGCAGCGACTTCATCAGCGGCGGGCACCCATGAACATCGTCTTGAGCGCGTCGTAGTGCTCGATGCAGTGCCCGGCACCCATCACGACCGCCTCGAGAGGCATGTTCGACATCTTCACCGGCACCTGGGTCTCGGCCTCGATGCGCTGAGCGAGGCCGCGCAGCAGACCGCCACCACCGACGAGGTACATGCCCCGCACCAGGAAGTCCTGAGCGAGCTCCGGCGGCGCCTTGGCGAGGCAGCGCACGACCGAGGCGATGATGCTGCTGACGACGTCCTCGATCGCGAACCGGATCTCCTCGGGCGTGAGCACCACGGTCTTGGGGAGCCCGGTCATGAGGTCGCGACCGCGCACCTCCGCCTGGCTCTCGTCGTCGGTGGGGGCCGCCGAACCGATCGCCATCTTCACTTCTTCCGCGGTGCGCTCGCCGATGGCGATGCCGTGCTCGCGACGGACGTAGGCCTGGATCGCAGCGTCGATGTCGAAGCTGCCGACCCGCACCGCTTCGAGGGCCACGACGCCACCGAGGCTGATGACGGCGGTCTCACTGGTGCCGCCGCCGATGTCGATGACCATGTTGCCCACGGGTTCGTCGATGGGCAGATCGGCACCGATGGCGGCGGCCATCGGCTGCTCGATGAGTTGCGCATCGGCGGCGCCGGCACGACGCGCCGCGTCGGTGACGGCTCGGCGCTCCACCTCGGTGATGGCCGAGGGCACGCAGATGACGACCTTGGGACGGGTGAAGCGACTGACGCCGACGCGCTGCAACAACAGGCGGATCATCCGCTCGGTGATCTCGAAGTCGGTGATGGCCCCGCCGCGCAACGGGCGGACCGCGACGATGTAGCCGGGCGTGCGCCCGATCATCTGCCATGCCTCGCGACCGGTGGCGAGCACCTCACCGGTCTGACGGTTGAGTGCGATGACCGAGGGCTCGTTGAGCACGATGCCGCGGCCCTTCATGTACACCAGGGTGTTGGCCGTGCCCAGGTCGATGGCGAGGTCGCGTGCCATGGGTTACTTTCCCGGTCCTTCTTCTTCGTCGGCTTTCCGGTCACGGACACGATCCATGACCTCGCGGCGCGCCTCGGGCGACAGCGCGTCGATGTGGCGCCGGAAGCTCTCCACCCCTGGCTCCTGCCCCGAGTTTCGGGAGAGGGCGTACCACGTCGCGACGATGGCGACGGCGGCGATGACGACGAGGATCCAGATCACGGGCGGTGTCCACCGTCGGCGTTCGACATCGTCGCAGTGGGGACCGACGCCGGGTCGATCGGCTCGTGGGACCCGGTGCCCCAGTCGGCGCCGTCGGCCCAGACCTCGTGCTTCCAGATCGGCGCGCTGGCCTTCAACGCGTCGATCGCATATCGGGCGGCCTCGAACGCTTCGGGACGGTGCGGCGAACTGACGGCAGCGATCACCGAGCTCTCGCTCAACTCGAGCCGTCCGGTGCGATGCAGGATCGCGACTCGACCGGTGTCGGGCCAGCGCACACGTACTTCTCGCTCGATCGCCTCGAACACGGGGACCACCTGCTCGTCGTAGGCCTCGTAGGTGAGGAACTGCACATCGGGACGGACCGTTCCCGTCTCGTCGACGGCGTGATCGCGAACGATGCCGCTGAAGAGCACGACGGCACCACACTGCGGATCGAGACACCAGTCGTAGACCTCGCCCACCGGCAGCACCTGGTCGGTGAGACCCAACCACGAGTTGCCGTATTCAGGACGTTGCACAAGTGCGCATGGTAGCCGTCGGGAAGGTGTCCCCCACCGGCCCGACCGCGGACGTGCAGGTGGATGGCCGCGACGCCACTTGTGTCGCAGACGTCACTAACCTGCCCGATTCGTGGAACCGAGCGAAGGGAACGACGACGAGCTGTACCCGACAGCACCGTTGCCTGCGCATGAACGACGGTGGCGCCACCCGAGCGAAATGGGTGCCGAGGCCTGGGTCGCCAGCGAACCGCCCCTCGCGATCGGCCGTGGACTGTCGGCAGCGACGGGCGCCGTCGGTGGAATTCTGGCCCTGGCGGTGCTCTGGACCATGCTCCCGACCCACGCCGGTCGGTCCGCCGGAGTGACCGTCCGTTCGACGGTGGCCACCATCCTCGGCACCACCACCTCGCCCGCCTCGTCGTTCGGCGCGGACACCACGGTCGACGAGACCACGACCACGGATCCGGTCGCCAGCTCCTCCACTCCCGACACGACCGTGGCGACCCCGACGTCCGTCGAGCCGAGCATCGAATCGACCGGTACGCCGGGCACCAATCGGCCGCTGCCCACCTACGTCGTGTCGCAGAGCACCACCCTCGAGCTCGGGGCGGTCGCCGTCGCGGTGAACGGCAGCCTCGTCATCACCACCGCCGAGGCCGTCGCCGCCGACAACACCGTGGACCTGATGCTGCCCGACGGTGGCACCGAGCGCGCCCACGTCCTGCTCGTCGATCAACGCAGCGGCCTGGCCGTCCTCGCCCACGACACCGCATCCTCCGTCGAGTCGTTCACCGTCGCCCGCTCGCTCGACCCCGGGGACATCCTCTCCTTCTACGGCAACGACACCGTCTCCGCCGTGGTCGCCGCCGACGGTTCGATCACGACGAACTGGGGCTCGGACCAGGTCCGCGAGGGCACACCCGTCGTCAACCAGCGCGGCGAACTCGTCGCCCTGTGCTCCCACGACGCCGACGGCGCGGCGCTGGTCTCGCTCGCCAACCTCGACGAGCTGCGCCGAGCGCTCAGCGCCAGTGGCAGCAGTCCGGTGTGGATGGGCGTCGTCGTGTCGAACGGGTCGGGCGGCACCCTCTCGGTGAGCAGCCTCGACCCGAAGGGCCCGGCAGCGGCGGCCGGGATCGCCGAAGGCGACGTCATCACCTCCATCGGGGGGATCGCGGTGCACGACAGTGCGTCGCTCAGCGCAGCGTTGGCCCTGCACGTACCCGGCGACAGCGTCGTCGTCGTGGTGCAGCGGGCCAGCGCTGCGCTCGCCACCCCGAGCACCACGACCTTCTCGGTCAACGTGGTGCTGGCACCGCCCAAGAACAGTCTCTGACTCGGACCACCTCGACGACAGTCGCTCAGCGGAGTCGGGCGCGAGCCCGCCGGACACCGCGGAACACCAACAGCGAGGTGATGGCGATCAGCCCACCGAGACCTCCGAGCGCGATCTCCTGACGACGCTTCGGGGAGACCATCGTCCACCACTTGCCTTCTGTGCCTTCGACGTACGCCTGCTCGTTGGTGACGGTCGCCTGCCAGCCCTCGGCCTTCAGCCGGTCGTTGGCGACGAGCCACGGTGAGCGGGTGTAGCTGCGCAGGCCCGGAGGAATGGGGCCACGCTGGAATCGCCAGCGCAGGTTGGTGACGACCTCGCTGACCCGATCCGGCAGTTTCAACCTCGGCACCGCGCCCGCGAGGGCCCGTACCCGCTCGCCCTGGATCCATCCGTCGGGCGCGACGTTGTAGACGCCGTCGAGGCGCCGCTCGACGGCGAGCAGCACCGCCGAGGCGAGGTCGTCGAGGTGGAGGAACTGGGCGGGCGGGTCGGCCTCACCCATTCGCTGACCCATGCCGGCAGCGAGGGCACTCGCCAGACCACTCGTGCCGTCCTCGGCCATCGAGATGACGGGCCGGAGCACCGTCACCGATCGCCCAGGGATCGCCCGCCGCCAGTCGTCGACCATCTGCTCCACCGCGCCGAGTTGACGGGCATACGCGAACTCGCCGTCGGGTCGCAGCACGGCGTCCTCGGTGATCGGGATCGGGTTGTTGACCCAGGCGCCGTAGACCATCGCCGAGGAGACCAGCACGATGTGCGTGAGGCGCGGGCAGTCCGCGAGCGCCGCCGACAGACCTTGCAACGCACTCTCCCGGCGGCTCGCCCTGGCATCGGCGTCATGCGCACTGAGCCACACCAGCACCTCGCACGAGGCGGGGTCCACCGCGTGCGCGACCGCACTCGCGCCGAGCAGCCGAAGCACCCGCGCCCCGAGCCCTCCCGTGCCGTCGTTCACCCAGACCGGGATCGTGCCGACGGGAGCGAGCGCGGTGTCCATCGATGGTGACGCTACCGGTTCGGCTCGAGCCGGAACGCCCGTAGGCTTCGTTCATGGCAGACGGTGACTCCAATCCCGCAGAATTCGGCGACAACCCCTTCGCCAACCTGCCCATGTTCGGCGATCTCGCCAAGGCGCTCGCCGGCCAAGGGCCGCTGAACTGGGACGCGGCCCGGCAGTTCGCTGCGCTGGCCAGCGCCGGTGGCGCGAGCGAGCCCAACGTCGATCCGGCGATCCGCCTGCAACTCGCCGATCTCTCCCGCATCCTCGAGCTGCACGTGCACGACCTCACCGGTCTCGACACCGGGTTCCCCGAGGTCACGCCGGTCACCAGAAGTGTCTGGGCGCAGCGCACGCTCGAGGCCTACCGGCCGCTGTTCACGGAGATGGCGACATCACTCGGCCAGCGATCGACGGGCCAGGGCCCCGAGGCGGAGCTGGCCGAGTCGGATCCGATGATGGCGATGATGGCCAACCTGAGCCAGATGATGGCGCCCGCGATGATGGGCATGGCGGTCGGGTCCATGGTGGGCCGCATGGGTGCTCGCACCTTCGGCCAGTACGACCTTCCGATTCCACGAAGCGACGACACGCTCCTCGTCGTGCCCGCCAACATCGACCAGTTCGCCGGCGACTGGAGCCTCCCGATCGACGAGATGCGGCTCTGGGTCCTCGCCCAGGAGCTCATCGGGCACACCCTGTTCTCGATCGCATCGCTGCGCGACCAGTTCGCCGCCCTCGTGCGCCACCACGTCGGCGCGTTCCGCCCCGATCCCAACGCGGTCGCGGAGCGGCTGAGCTCGATCGAAGGCGACGAGTCCGGCGATCCCATGCAGGCGATGCAGGCGATGCTGAGCGACCCGGCCGTTCTTCTCGGCGCCGTCCAGTCGCCCGAGCAAGCGGCACTCGCGCCACAACTCGATGCCGCGGTCGCCGCCATCGTCGGCTACGTCGACTACCTGGTCGACTCGGTCGCCGTCCGGGTCATCGGCGGCGACGCGCTCCGCATCGCCGAAGCCGTCCGGCGGCGACGGGTCGAGGCATCTCCCGACGACGTGTTCGTGGAACGGCTCCTCGGACTGCAGCTCACCCAGCACCAGGTCCAGCGCGGCAAGACGTTCGCAGCAGGTGTCGTCGACCGCGTCGGCGAAACCGGCCTCACCGCGCTGTTCGCGCGTCCCGACGCGCTGCCCACCCCGGCCGAGATCGACGCACCCGGGCTCTGGATCGCGCGCCTCGAGCTCTAGTCGCGACGCGGCTGCGGTCGGGTCTGTGTTCTCGGCTTCGGCGGCGGGAGCTGCTGTGGCGTCTGCTTGCGACGGAGCCCGCGTCGGCGCCCGCTCCCCGAGTGACGGGGGCAAGGGTTTGCCGGCACGGACCGCCTGCGACCCGATCACGTAGGTCGTGACGGCGAACGCGCCGAACATGCCGACGACGAGGAACCCCACCTGGCCGGGCAACGTGAACGCGACCGGCGGGAGCCCGGCGAGCACCCAGGCGAGCTGGAACCGGGTCTCGAACTGCGCGAAGGCCCGCCCCTGGTTGGCGTCCGGTGCGTCGCGTTGCACGATCGAGTCGAACGCAAGTCGTCCGATCGACGACGAGAAGTTGACGACGAAGGCGAGCACGATGGCCGTCCCGAGCCCACCCGTGACGGCGGCGAACACGCCCGCGACGGCGATCACCCCGAGCGCGATCGTGAGCATCAGCTCCTCGCGGATGGCTTTGCGCAACCTCGGTGCGACGACGTTGCCGGCCATCGACCCGAACGCACTGGCCGCCGCGGCCATGCCGAACTGGGCCAGTCCGTAGTCCTCGCGCAGCCAGAAGAACAGATGGAAGGTGAGGAAGCCGATGGTGGCGCGGATCAAGGTCATCGCGCCCGACGCGAGCACGATGCCCGACGAACGCAACTCGACCTTCTCGGACCGTTGGGCCGGCGTGTCGGCGACGACGTCGCTGGGCAGTCGCCGCGCCGTGATGGTGGCCAGGCCGAACAGCACCATGCCGATCACCAGTGGAATGCCGACGGCCGCCTTGCCGAGGAGCGCGAGGGGCCCGATGGCGAGCGCCCCGACGACACCCGAGATCAGGCCCAGCTTCGAGTTCGCCTCCACCAGCTCCTCGTCGCTGCGCACGACGGTCGGAACGAGCGCGGACTTGGAGACCGCATACGTCTTCTGCATCACGAGCGCACCGAACACGAGGGGATAGAGCAACAGGTCGTCGACGTGGAACGCCATCAGGGCGTAGATCAGCGCTCGGGCGATGGCCGTGATCTGCATCACCATCCGTCGACCGCCCGGGATGCGGTCGACGGTGGGACCGATCGCAGGAGCGATCACGGCGAACGGCGCGGCGCTGACGAGCAGGTAGAGCAGCACCTTGGAGCGTTGCGCATCCGGTGTCAGGCTGAGCAGCACCGAACCGGTGAGCGCGCCGTACATCGCGGCATCACCCATGGTCATGAACGCATGCGTACGGGCAAGACGCTGGAACGGAGAGACCGTCGGAACACGCCTGCGGGGACCACGGGGCGACCCCGCGCCGGCCCGCACTCCCTCGTTGCTCACACCCGCATCGTAGGTGCCACGGGGGAGCCCCACCGAACGATCAGGACTTCGACCGCTCGAACTTGTACCCGAGGCCGCGGATCGTGACGATCCGTACAGGGTTCGCCGGATCCGCCTCGACCTTGCCGCGAAGACGCTTCACATGCACATCGAGCGTCTTGGTGTCGCCGACGTAATCGCTCCCCCACACACGATCGATGAGCACGTCGCGGGTGAGCACGCGGCCCGCGTTGGCGAGCAGCAGATGCAACAGCTCGAACTCCTTCAGCGGCAGCGCGAGCGGCTCGCCCGCCAACAGGACCCTGTGCTCGTCGGGGTCCAACGTGAGATCGCCGACGGTGAGCGTGCCCGCCGACTGCTCGGCCGGAACTGCTGCTGCGCCGCCCTGACGGCGCATGACGGCGCGCATCCGGGCCACGAGCTCACGCATCCGGTACGGCTTGCTGACATAGTCGTCGGCACCGACCTCGAGACCGACCACCGTGTCGATCTCCGCACCCTTCGCGGTGACCATGATGATCGGCACCTGCGTCCGCTTGCGCAGGAGTCGGCAGACATCGATCCCACTGAGCTTGGGCAGCATCACGTCGAGCAGCACCAGATCGGGTTCGACCTCGTCGAAGCGGAGCAACGCCTCGGCGCCGTCGACGGCGACCTCCACGATGAAGCCCTCGCGCGTCAGCCCGATGGTGAGCGCTTCGACATAGCTCGCTTCGTCCTCGACCACGAGCACGGTGGGTCGGCCCTTGGATGCCATCAGTCAGTTCTCCTCGGTCGGGATGCGGAGTGTGAAGGTGCTGCCTTCGCCTTCGCGCGAGCGCACCGCGACGTCGCCGCCGTGGTTGGTGGCGATGTGGCGCACGATGGCGAGGCCGAGCCCGGTGCCGCCGGTCTCGCGGCTGCGGGCGCGGTCGACGCGGTAGAAACGCTCGAAGATCCTGTCCAGGTCACGGGCAGGAATCCCCACTCCCTCATCGGCGATGCAGATCTCGATCGCGCCGTCGCGCAGGCCCGCATTGATGCGTACCACGCCGCCTCGATTGCTGTACTTGACGGCGTTGTCGATGAGGTTGCTGACGGCGGACACGAGCTGCAGTCGATTGCCCCGCACGGTGAGATCCTCGATCTCGGCGACCCGTACGACGACACCGAAGCTCTCGGCGGTGAGCCGGTGCCGGGCCGCGGCCTCGCGCAGCACCGCCTTGATGCTCACGTCCTCCTGCTCGCCCTGACCCCCGAGCTCGATCCGCGACAGCTCCAGCAGATCGTCGATCGTGCCGGCCGCACGATGCGCTTCCTCGACCATCTTCAGCGCCAGTCGACGGTTGACGTCGACGTCGTCGCTGTCGGCCAGCGTCTCGGCGAGGAGGGCCAACGCTCCGACGGGTGTCTTCAGCTCGTGGCTGATGTTGGAGACGAAATCGGTGCGGACCGAGTCCAGCCGCGCTCGCTCGCTGAGGTCGTCGATGGTCGCGACGGCCCCGCCATCGGGCAACGGCACGGCGCGCACCGACAGCACACGCGGCGGAGGGCCGAACAGACTGACCCGCTCCTGACCCCCGTCCCCGCGCAGAGCCGCGGCGATGAGTCGGTCGACGACCTCCTTGAGCAGGACCTCGGCGTGCCCGCCCACCGCAGCCACCTTGTTGCGCAGGACGACGCTGCCGCGCTGGTCCACGAGCACGATCCCGACCGGGACCGCGTCGAGTGCCGTGCGCAGGCGAGTGCTCTCCTCGGCCGCCATCTGGCCGGCACGAAGTGCATCGGCGAGTTCCTGCCGCAGACGACTCTCGTCGGCGCGGGAGAATCGGCTCACGTCGCCTCGCCCGCTCCTGCTGCCGGTCGCGGGACCTCCAGGTCCGCCGGATCGATGACGACCTTCGGGCGGTTGGGCCTCGAGTGGTCGGGCACCTTCCCCGTGACGATGTACAGCACGCGCTCGGCCATGTTGACTGCGTGGTCACCGATCCGCTCGTAGAAGCGGGCGACCATCGCCAACTGGACGGCCACCTGCAGGTCGATATGACCGGCAGCCTGGCTCTCGAAGATGGCCCCGATGAACTGCTTGTGGAGCGCATCGAGGTACGCGTCCATGTCGTCGACCGCCGCAGCCTTGGCGTCGTCGTTCTCCTGGAACGCCTCGATGGCCGCGGCATACAGCGCCTGGGCCTGCTCGCCCATCCGGCTGATGATGCCGCGCAACTTCGGGTCCAGCTCGTGGCCGTAGATGCGACGAGCCGCCTTGCAGATGTTGCAGACCAGGTCGCCGCTGCGTTCGATCTCGGCGATCATCTTCAGCAGGGCGAGCACCTGACGGAGCTCGCTCGCCACCGGGGCCTGTAGGGCGAGGATCTGGATGCAGTGCTCCTCGACCTCGACCGCCAAGGCGTCGATCTCGGCGTCGCCGCGGATGATGTACTCCGCACCCTCGAGGTCGCCGTCGAGCAACACCGAGGTCGCGCGTGGGACGAGTTCGGCGACACGGGCGGCGAGCAGTGCCAGCTCGTCACGAGCCTGCCCGAGATCCTGGTGGTACCTGGTGCGAAGCTCGTCCATCAGCCGAACCGTCCCGTCACGTAGGCCTCGGTGCGTTCATCGGAGGGGGTGGAGAAGATGGTGGGCGTCTGGTCGAACTCGACGAGCACACCGGTGCGGCGATCGCTGTCCGGGTTGACCTCGGTGGTGAAGAACGCCGTACGGTCGCTCACCCGGGCCGCCTGTTGCATGTTGTGGGTGACGATCACGATGGTGTAGCGGTCCTTGATCTCCTGCATGAGGTCCTCGATGCGGGCGGTGGCGATGGGATCGAGCGCCGAGCACGGCTCGTCCATGAGGATCACCTCGGGTTGGACGGCGATCGCGCGGGCGATGCACAGACGCTGCTGCTGACCGCCGGACATCCCGAGCGCCGACGACTTGAGCCGCGACTTCACTTCGTCCCAGAGCGCGGCGCCCTTCAACGACTCCTCGACGATGCCGTCGAGTTCGCTCTTGCTGCGCACGCCGTTCACCTTGGGCCCGAAGGCGACGTTGTCGTAGATGCTCTTGGGGAACGGGTTGGGGCGCTGGAACACCATCCCGATGCGGCGACGGACCTCGGTCGCTGACACGTTCGGACCGTACAGATCGACCCCGTGGTAGAGGACCTTGCCGCCGACGCGGGCCGACGGGATCACATCGTTCATCCGGTTCAGGCACCTGAGCACGGTGGTCTTGCCGCAACCGGAGGGACCGATGAAGGCGGTGATCTCACGCTTGCGCAGCGTCAGATTCACCTCGCGCACGGCCCGGAAGTCGCCGTAGTGCACTTCGAGGTCACGCAACTCGAACACCGCGGCCTGTGGTGCGGCACCTGGCAGCTCCGCTGCCTTGAGCGTGTCGGCGTCCGACGCCATGGTGACCTCCTGGATGGGGATTCGGCTGAGGTTCATCCTCGCCGCCGCTGGAATCGGTTGGCCACCATACGGGCGACCACGGTGAAGACAAAGGTGATGGCAACGAGCGTGAGTGCCGCTCCCCATCCTCGCTCCTGCGGCCCAGGGAGCACCTGGGTCGCGTTGCGGAAGATCTGGTACGAGAGGGTGGTGTTCGGTCCGGACAGCACGTTCCAGTTCGACTTGGACACGATGCCGATGGTGAACAGCAGCGGCGCAGTCTCACCGGCTGCGCGTGCGACTGCCAGCAGGCTGCCGCTGACGACGCCCGGCAGCGCCGTCGGCAGGACGACGGTGGCGATGGTCCGCCCCTTGCGGGTACCGAGGGCGTAGCTGGCTTCACGCAGGTGATCGGGGACCAGGCGCAGCATCTCCTCGGTGGAGCGGATCACGACCGGCAGCATCAGGCACGCCAGCGCCAACGCGCCACCCAACCCGGAGAGGCCGAAGCGCAGGGTGAAGATCACGTAGATGAACAGACCCATGACGATCGAGGGCACGCCGGTCATCACGATCGCGAGGAATCGAACGATCCGCGCCGTGCGTGATTGCTTGCCGTACTCGTTGAGGTAGATCGCACCGAGGATGCCCAGCGGGATGGCCAACGCCGATGCCGCCGCGGTGATCACGATGGTGCCGACGACGGCCGGCGCCATGCCCGGCCCCTTCTGTCGGGTCCTGATGGGGATGTCCTCGGTGAACCACTTCGGGAAGTCGCGGAACACGACGCCGGCGCCCTTGGCCACGACCGTTCCGATCACCAGCACGAGCGGCACGAGGATGACCAGGAACGACAGGAACATGAGCGACACCATGATCAGGCTCTTGGTCGATCTCCAGGTGCGCTTCGCCTCGAGGTGAGGCGGATCGGTGCGCGTGTCGACGAGGGTGGCGCTCACAGCGTGCCCCGCGACTTCTTCATCGATCGGTTGACCACACTCGTGGCCACCATGTTGACGACGATGGTCATGACGAACAGGGTCATCGCCATCGCGATCAGCGCCGACTTCTTCAACGCGTCGGCCTCACCCCATTCGGCGGTGATGGCGGCGGGCATGGAGTTGCCCGAGGTGAGCGCGTTCAAGGTGATCTGTCCGGTCGCACTGCCGATGACGAGCGCGACGGCGATCGTCTCACCCATCGCCCGACCGAGGCCGAGCATCACCGCGCCGACCAGTCCGCCCTTCGAGTGCGGCAGCACCGCGCCACTGATCATCTCCCACCGGGTCGCACCCAGCGCGAGTGCAGCCTCCTTCTCGAACTGCGGGGTGGTCTCGACCACCTCGCGAGCGAGCGACACGATGATCGGGGTGATCATCACCGCGAGGATGATGCCGGCCGTGAAGAACGACCTCCCCTGCGGGTTCGGGCCGAAGATCGTCCCGAGAATCGGCCATCCGTCGAACGTGTCCGACAGCCAGCCGTAGAAGCCGAGAATGTTGGGGGCGAGCACGAGGATGCCCCACAGACCGAAGACGACCGACGGCACCACGGCGAGCAGGTCGATCACGTAGATCATGGCCCGCTTCAGCCAGCGTGGCGCCACTTCGGTGATGTAGAGGGCGATGCCCAGGCTCACGGGCACGGCGAGCAACAGCGCGATCACCGACGTGTAGACGGTGCCCCAGATGAACGAGAGGATCCCGTAGAACTGTTCGGGAGGGTTCCAACGCTTGCTGGTGAAGAAGTCCAGGCCCATGTGACGGAGCGCATCGGTGCTGCGGCTCGCCATGGTGTAGGTGATCAGGCCGAGCACGACGAGCACCAGAAGGGCGGCGGCGTAGGCGAGGCCCTTGAACGAGCCGTCGGCGGCACCGCCCGATCCCTCGAGCGCGTGGCCCAGGTCGGTGTCGGGTTCGGTTGGTGGGGTCGTCATCTCGAGCGTCATGGGAAGGGCACCCGCGGCAACAGTACTGCCCGGGTGGTCGGCGAGTTCACGCCGACCACCCGGTCAGTACATCGGGGGGATGTGGTCAGCCGATCTCGAGCGTGTCGAGCTGGGCGAGCGCCTTGGTGGCCAGTTCGGCCGGCAGCGGCGCGTAGTTCACGTCGCCGGCGATGGACTGGCCATCGGTCAGGATGTAGTTGAGGAACGCCTTGATGGCATCGCCCTTCGCCGCGTCCGGCTGGACCTTGTAGATGATGATCCAGGTCGGCGAGGTGATCGGGTAGGCGGCGTCACCGTCGGCCCACAGCGGGCTGTAGGTGAGGTCGTCCTTGATCTCGGCGCCGGCGGCAGCAGCGGAGGCACCGTCGAGCGTGGGCTCGACGAACTTGCCGGCCTTGTTCTGCACGGCCGCGGTGGCGAGACCGGCGTCTGAAGCGTCGGAGAGGTCGACGTAGCCGACGGCACCGTTGGTCGAGCTGATGATCTGTGCCACGCCGCCGTTGCCTTCACCGGCCTGGGTGTCGGCCGGCCATTCGACGGTGCTGTCGGTGCCGAGCTTCCACTCACCGGTGGCATCGGGACCCACGGACAGTTCGAGGAACTTGGTGAAGTTGCCGGTGGTGCCGCTGGAATCGCTGCGGTGGGCGACGGTGATCGCCTGGTCGGGCAGCGTTGCATCCGGGTTGTCGGCGGCGATGGCCGGATCGTTCCAGTTGGTGATCTCACGCTGGAAGATCTTGGCGATGGTCGCCGGGCTCAGCTGGAGCGAGTCGACGCCACTGAGGTTGTAGGCAACGGTGATCGGGGCGACCACGGTCGGGAAGTAGAGGACGTCGCCGCCCTTGTAGCCGGCCTTGTCGGCATCCTTGATGAGCGAGTCCGTGCCCGCCCAGTCGACGATCTGATCGGCGAGGTCCTGCTTGCCCTTGCCCGAGCCGCCGCCGGCGTAGTTGATGGTGACGCCGGGGTTGTCGGCGGTGAAGGCGGCGATCGCCTCCTCGTTGAAGGTCTTCTGGAAGGTGGAGCCGGAACCGTTGAGTTCGGCCTCGAGCTTCATGGCGTCCGTGGTGGGGACCGTGGTGTCCGGCACCATGGCGGTGGTGTCGCTGCCCGCAGTGGTCGTCGGGGCGTCGGTGGTGCTGGACGACGAGTCGCTACCGCACGCGGCGGCGACGAGGGTCATCGAGACGAGACCGGCGAGTACGAGTCGCCGTTTGCTGTTGTTCACGATATGGCTCCTGTTGGGACGTGGATGTATCAACGGGCGGCACCGTAGAGAAGCCAAGTGACCCGAAGGCCGAGCAGGGATGAACGGAGAGTGAACGGCGGGCCAACAGCCGACGAATCAGGCTCGTTGCCGTTCGTTCACCCACCGATAGAAGCGCTCCTGGGCGTCGCCACGTCCGAATTCGGCAGGCCCGCGCCGGTGCCAGACACCATCGGCGTCGAGCTCGTGACGGACGATGTCGTCCGCGAGGTCGAACTCGAAGACCTGGTCGAGCCATGCGCGGTGCTTGGGGTGGACCACCGGTACGAGGACCTCGATGCGACGGTCGAGGTTGCGCTCCATCCAGTCGGCACTGCCGATGAGGAACAGCGGGGCGTCGTCCTCGCCGTGCTCGAAGCGGACGATGCGCGAGTGCTCGAGGTAACGCCCCAGGACGCTGCGCACGTGGATGTTCTCGCTCAGACCCGGCACGCCGGGGCGCAGGCAGCAGATGCCGCGGGTGATCAGGTCGATGCGAACCCCGGCCTGGCTGGCGCGGTACAGCGCCTCCACCATGTGTGCGTCGGCGAGCGAGTTGAGCTTGGCCGTGATGTGGCCCTCGGCGCCGAAGGTCATCTCGTGCTCGATCAGATCGACGAGCTGGGTGCGCAACTCACGCGGTGCGACGAGGAGCGACTGGAACTCGACGGCCCGGCTGTAGCCGGTGAGGTGGTTGAACAGCTGCGTGACGTCCGCGCCCACCTCGGGGTCGCAGGTGAGGAAACCGACGTCCTCGTAGAGCCGAGCCGTCTTGGAGTTGTAGTTCCCGGTCCCGATGTGGCAGTAACGGCGCAGCCCGTCCTCGTCCTGGCGCACCACGAGCACGCACTTGGCGTGGATCTTGAGACCGACCAGGCCGTAGACCACGTGCACGCCCGCGCGCTCCAGCATCCGCGCCCAGCCGACGTTGGTGGCCTCGTCGAAGCGCGCCTTGAGCTCGACGAGGACCGCGACCTGCACGCCGCGCTCGGCGGCGCGGATGAGGCTGCGCACGATCGGGCTGTCGCCGCCGGCGCGGTACATCGTCATCTTGATGCTCTGCACCCGCTGGTCGTCGGCCGCCTGAGCGATGAAGTTCTCGACGCTGCTGGCGAAGCTCTCGTAGGGGTGATGCACCATCAACGCCCGCTCGCGGATCACCGAGAAGATGCTGCGGTCCTGGGCCTCCGCCCGATGGATGCGGCCCGCGGTGACGGGCGGCCACGGCGCGTCCTTGAGGTCGGGCAGGTCGAGACCGAGCAGCTGGAACATGCAGGTGAGATCGAGCGGGCCGCGGTGTTGCGACACGTCGGTCTCGTCCACGTCGAGCTCGCGCACGAGGAGTTCGAGCATCTCGGCGCTGATCCCCTGCTGCACCTCGAGGCGCACGGCACGGCCGAATCGCCGGCGGCGCAGTTCGAGTTCGACGGCGGCCAGGAGATCGTCGGCCTCCTCGTCCTCCAGCGTGAGGTCGGCGTTGCGGGTGACCCGGAAGAACGCATGCTCCTCGACGACCATCCCCACGAACAGCTGGTGCAACTGGGCGGCGATGATCTGCTCGACGGGGACGAAGCGCCGGCCGTCCGGCAGGGCGACGAGTCGAGGGAAGACGTTGGGCACCTTCACCCGCGCGAATCGTCGTTCGCCGGTGTCGGGGTCGCTGACCATCGCGGCCAGGTTGAGCGCCAGGTTCGAGATGTACGGGAACGGGTGTGCGGGATCGACCGCCAGCGGCGTGAGCACCGGGAAGATCCGCTGCTCGAAGAACGCCACCAGGAACTGGTGGTCGTGCGTGCTGAGGTCGGCCCAGTCGACGACGTGGACACCACGTTCGGCGAGCTTGGGCATGATCTCGTCGAGCGCCATCGCCTCCTGCTCACGAACGAACGTGGCCACCATCGCGCCGATCGCGTCGAGTTGTGCCTGGGGCGAGAGACCGTCGGGTGCCTGAGTACTGAGGCCTGCGGCGACCTGGTCCTTCAGTGCGGCGACCCGCACCTGGAAGAACTCGTCGAGGTTCGCCGAGGTGATCGCACAGAACTTGAGCCGCTCGAGCAACGGGATGCCGTCCTCCTGAGCGAGTGACAGCACCCGACGATTGAACGCGAGCCAGCTCAGCTCACGGTTCAGCAGTCGTTCGGACATCGGAACGACACTAGCGAGCTGATGGATCAGCCTTCGGCCTCCGGGATGCCGAGATCCCATTCGAGGGTGATGCGCTCCCGCTCGGCGTCGCGCACGATGCGCTCACGGTTCCGACGGAACTGGGGGTCGTCGCGAGGCAGGAGCACCAGCCTGGCCAGCACTCGAGCGCGGAAGTCCTCCAGGATGGAGCGGTCGCCGTAGTCGCCGTAGACCTCCCAATGCGGGGACACCGGTCCGAGATACACGATGCGTGCGTGGGCCCGCGGCGGCTCGATAACGATGTCGGTCATGGTGAGGTCTCCTGCCGGTTCGGCTCGCCCGAGGTGCGGCGAGACGGCCCACGGAGTCTAGCGGGGGGTCCGCCCCGAACCGGAGGGTCCCTGTCCACAGGTGTTTTTTCGCAGGGCGCGCCGGAATTTCTGATGACTCGTGGTAGACCTTGACAAGTTCGGGAACCAAGATCCGGTGGGCGACGTCAGTTCTCTCAACGGTGTGGCGGTTCGTCGAACTTCCTTCGGGCTCGTGCGGGCGCACACCCCCAGGCCGCGGTTCCCCCATCGCGGCACACAAGGAGACGCACCACATGTACACGAACACCTCTGTCCCCGACAGCGATTCCGCGACCGCGTGGATGGCCGAGGGCAACTGCCGCAACTATCCGCCGGCGGTGTTCTTCCCCAGCGACGGCGTCGGCGTGGACCGTGCCCGCAAGATCTGCAACGCCGACTGCCCCGTCGCTGCGCAGTGCTTGGAGTACGCCCTCGAGAACCGCATCGAGCACGGCGTGTGGGGCGGCTGCAGCGAGCGTGAGCGTCGCCGCATCCTGAAGCGCCGCAAAGTCACGACCTGAGTCGAGCGAGCGCCGAGACGCGACACGACGCCGGTGCCCGAGGGCGACCGGCGCCGAGTGGCGATTCGTTGTTCGACGTCGAGGCGGTCAGTCGTCGGTCTTGGACTCGGCCGACTTGGCCGCTTCCTTCTGACCCTCCGACAGGCCTTCCTTGAACTCCTTCTGGGCCTTGCCGATGTTCTTGGCCAGCTTGGGCAGCTGAGTACCGCCGAACAGCAACAGCACGATCAGAAGGAATACCCCGAGTTCGGCGGGTCCGATGTCTGCGATCATGGCGCCACACTACCCCTCCCCCGCGGCGAATGCCCGCGGGCCGACACGTTTGCCGGGCTCAGGCGATCGTGCGGCGAGCGGCCTGGGCGCGCTGACGGCGGAGACGACGACGCTCACGCTCGGACAGTCCACCCCAGATCCCGAACTTCTCGCCGTTGACCAATGCGTATTCGAGGCAGTCGAGGCGGACCACGCACCCGCGGCACACTTCCTTGGCTTCCCTGGTGGAGGCACCCCGCTCGGGGAAGAACAGATCGGGGTCGACCCCGAGGCAGTTCGCCTCGTCCTGCCAGTTCCCCTTCGGCTCCGTGTTCAGTTCGATGTGCATGCGGGCGGCCTCCCTGCGCATAGGCCCGTCGAGATGTCGAGATCCGACACCCCTGTAATTACATGGGTGTCATTGTCCCCTATCACATCACCTTCGCGCAAGGGGGGATTTCTTGACGTTCTTGACGAGGGAGTTCGCGCGATTCACGCCGAGCGTCGGCCACCCCGCCCACGTGCCAGCTGCCGCTTGTGTTCGATGAAGTCGACGAGCACGTAATCACCCAACGTCTCTGGGCTGGTGAAGAACGCCCGACCGCGGTTCACGGCGGTGAGTTGCTCCACGAACGACTTGAGCCCGTAGTCCGCATCGAGCATGAACGTGTTGATCCGGATGCCCTCGCGAGTGCATCGAGCCGCCTCACGCAGCGTGGCCTCGATGGTCTCCTGGACCGGCGGGTAGTTGAAGAACACCTCGCCGCGAGGCGTGATGTGGGCCGTCGGCTCGCCGTCGGTGATCATGATGATCTGCTTCGTGCCGCTCTGGCGAGCCAGCATCTGCCGGGCGAGCGTGAAGCCGTGGTGCATGTTCGTGCCGTAGGCGAAGTCCCAGCTGACTTCGGGAAGCTGGGCCGCCGTGAGCGGGTACGCGGTCTCGCTGAACCCGACGAGACCCATGTAGTCGCGAGGGAACTGCGACGTGATCAGCGCGTGCAGCGCCATCGCCACCTTCTTCGCGGGCAGGAAGTTGTCGCGCATCGGCATGCTCATCGACAGGTCGAGCATGAGCACCGTGGACGAGCGGGTGAGGTGCTCGGTGCGCTCGATCTCGAAGTCCTCCGGCGACAGCTGCACCGGAGTGGCCGGGCCGTTGCGCTGGATCGCGTTGCGCAGCGTGCGCTGCAGGTCGAGCTGGAACGGATCGCCGTACTCGTACTGCTTGGTCTCGTAGGTGCGCTCGTGGCCGTAGCCGAGCCGGCTCGTCTGATGCTGGCCGTTCTTGTCCTTGGCCAACTTGGTGAAGAGATCGCGCAGCGAGTTGTTGCCGATCTTGCGCAGGCCACGCGGCGTCAACTCCAGGCGACCCTCCTTCTGCTGGATCAGACCGGACTCCTCGAGCATCTTGGTGAGCTCGGCGAGGCGTTCGAGTGAGTTCGCCGCATCGTCGCCGAGCAGGTCGCGGACGCGGTCCATGTCGGCCTCGGCCAGCGCCGCCGGGTTGGTGGCGTTGCGCATGAGGTTCTCGAGCTGGTCGAGCTCCCCGAGCTCCTGCATCATCTGCATCGCCTGGCCCATGCCCATCGGGTCCTGACCCTGGAACTCGTAGGACTGCCCCCATCCCTGCTGCGGGAACATCTGCTGCAGGTTCCGGCCGAGCTGGTCCATCTGCCACCGCAGGTCCATGTCGTCGAGCAGTTGGTCGCTGAGCTGCTGCAGCTGGGCCCGCTGCTCGGGCGACATCGAGTTCATCATCGCCTGCATCGCCGCCATGCGTTGCGCCATCTGCTCCAGCAGCTCCTCGAGGGTCTCGGGGTTCTCGGGGAAGAAGTCGCCGTACTCGTCCATGAACTGCTCGAACCCGGGGTCCTCGCCGCGCTGCTGACGCTCGATCATCTCGTTGAGCGCGGACATCATGTCCTTCATCCGCTGCATGGCCTCGGGAGTCATGTTCTGCATGGCCGACGACATCTGGTCCACCGTCTGCTGCATCAGCTGCTGACGGAGCTGATCCATCAACTGCTCGAAGCGCTGCCGCGCCTCGGCGCTCTCGAAGTCGTACGCGGAGAGCTCGCGCACCTTGCCGGCCAGATCCGGGGGCATCATGTCGAGGCGGAAGTTGCGTTCGGCGGCAGCGTCACGCGCGTGCTGAGCGCGGCGTTCGTCGCCACTGCGCTCGGCATCGGCGGTGGCGTTCTCGATGGCATGGCGTTCTTCGTCGATGATGTCGTCGAGCTGGTCGGCGATCTCCTGGTACACGCCGCCGAGGTCGTGCTGGTCGAGGCGCTCCTGACGCTGCTGACGAAGTTGCTCCATCAGCTCGCGGAGGCCCTTGACCTGCTCACCGTTGCGGTCGCGCATGCCCTGCTGCATGAGACGACGCAGCGCCGCGTTGACGTCGCCGTGGTACAGCAGGTCGTCGGTGAGCTCCTCGAAGAGGCTGTCGGCGTCGAGGTCGAAGCCCTTCTGGGTGCCGTCCCAGCGTGAGTACGTGAACCGGTTGACCATGGGCGAACGCTACAACCACCCGGCGCGATGTGCGCCAGCGCGACCCGCGACCTGATGAACGCTGGGTTGCGGGCTTGTGAATGCAATCACGATTGCCGCCGCACGGTGGTACATTCGACACATGCGGGTACCCCGTACGTTCGCCTTCGTCGACCTCTCCGGTTTCACGAACTACACCGCGGCCTTCGGTGACGATGCCGCAGGCCGTCTGCTGAGCGCGTTCCGTTCGCTCACCCGCGAGATCGCGAGCGAACGAGGCGTGCGCATCGCGAAGTGGTTGGGCGACGGTTGCATGATCGTCTCGGTCGACCAGGAAGCGTGCATCGCATTCGCGCTCGAACTCGAGCACCGATCGGCCGAGATCTGCGCCCCGCTCACCCTCCGGGTGGGGATGGCGACCGGCCACGCCCTCCTCTTCGAGGGCGACGACTACATCGGCTCGGCGGTCAACATGGCCGCTCGCCTCTGTGACATCGCCGGGCCGTACGAGGTGCTGCTGCCGACGATGCAGATCGAGCGGCTGCCCGAGGGCGTGGAGACCACCTCGCAGCGCGACATCGAGCTGCGCGGGTTCCCCGGGCACATCAACGTCGTCGAGCTGAGTGGCCGGCCCGTTCTCGCGGCCAGCAACGACACCGGCGAGCTGTGGACCCGCACGCCGTTCAACGTCTGATCCTGTCGTGACGGAGCGCGGTGTCGTGCTCGACACGTACGGCGAGCGTCTGCTCGACGACATCGCGCTGTCCGCGGAGCTCGGCGTCCAACGTGTCCGACTCGATGTGCCCTGGGCCGCCACCCAGCTGCGCGCCGGGTCGTGGGACGGCGACGTCATCGAGCGTGTGCATCACGCCGCCGAGGTCGCCCGCTCACGCGGCCTCGCCCCGTGGTTCCGGCTCCTCCAACCCGCGGTCCCTCACTGGTTCGACAACGAGGGCGGCTTCACCGACGCGCGCACGGCCGCCGCGTGGTGGCCGCGATGGGTCGAGCTGGCCGCCGACCGCTTCGGCGACGTCGCCGCAGGATGGATCCCGTTCGAGGCGCCGTTCGCGATGAGCAACCGGCTCATCCCCGACGACCCTCGCACGCACGGTGAGCTCGTCCATCACCTCGTCGTCGCCTGGCGCGATGCATGGCGGATCCTGCACGGCGTGCACCCGGTCGCGACCTCGCTCGACGTGGGGATCGAGCGACCCGACGACCCGTCGCCGGCCGCAGCGGCGGAGGCTCGTCGCCGCGAACAGTTGCGTTGGACCATGTGGCTCGATGCGTTCGACGACGGCATCGTGCGCATTCCTGGACGGGCCGATCGCGAGCTCGCCGACCTCGCCGGTTCGTGCGACATCGTCGGCCTCGCGCTGCGCCGCGACGTGGAGACCTGTCTCTACCGGACCGGGGAACGGTCGCCGGAGCGGCCGATCGCGGTGACGTTCCGCCCGATCGGCGACACCGATGGCGAACGTGCCCAGAGCATCGAGGGCATGTGGCGCGAGGTGCGCCGCGCCGCCGATCAGTTGAGGATCGACGCGGTCACGATCACCCCGTTCGCGGACACCGCCGACGCACCCGGGATCGTCACCGCCGACCGCGAGTTGAAGGACAGCGGCAACGCGTTCGTGACGACGGACTGAGCGGTCAGCTTCGTCCGCGGTACGTGGCGCCGGTGGCGCCGCCGGCGCCGTCCTTGTTGAGCCGCTTGGACAGGTGCAGGCCCTCGAGCACGAACTCCACCGCCGCGGCGACCGCGGCCGGTGATTCGTCACCACCGGTGAGCTGCTGGACCGGGGCCCGGAGCGCGGGCACGTCGACCACGAGTTGGGCGAGCGTCGCCGACGGGATGTCCTCGCCGGTGTGGGCGACGACGCCTTCCTCGAAGGCAGCGACCACCTCACGGACCTGGTCGGGAGCGACGAGCTCCTTGAAGACGGTGAGCACCGCGGCCTTGACGAGGTTCTCCAGGATGACGCCTTCGCGACCCTCCTCGAGCGACTCGATCTCGACCTTGCCGCTGGTGCTGGCGGCGAGCGACGAGAGATCGCTCACGCGCGGCACGACGGTTCGTTCGCCGGCGCGCAGCGCACGCCGAAGCGCGTTGGCACCGAGCACCTCGACGTTGCTGACCGACAGCCGCACGCTGACGCCGCTGCGCTGGTTCACCTGGTTGCTCGAACGGGCGAGCTGGCTGAACGTGGCCACGACGTGTTCCATGTAGTCGGGTGTGGTGACGGTGACGTCACCGACCGACGGCGGTCGGGCCTCCTGGCGCATGATGGCCATCTCGGTCGCCGCGTCGAGCGGGTAGTGCGTGCGGATCTGGCTGCCGAAGCGGTCCTTCAGCGGGGTGATGATCCGGCCCCGGTTCGTGTAGTCCTCCGGGTTGGCCGAGGCGACCAGCAGCACATCGAGCGGCAGGCGGATCTTGTAGCCGCGGATCTGGACGTCGCGCTCTTCGAGCACGTTGAGGAGACCGACCTGGATGCGCTCGGCGAGATCGGGGATCTCGTTGATCGCGAACACGCCGCGATTCGTGCGTGGCACGAGGCCGTAGTGGAGCGTGAGCTCGTCGCTGAGGTAACGACCTTCCGCCACCTTGATCGGGTCGACCTCACCGATGAGGTCGGCGATGGAGGTGTCGGGCGTCGCCAGCTTCTCGCCGAATCGGTCCGACCGGTGCACCCAGTGGATCGGTGTGGCGTCGCCCATCTCGGCGATCAGGTCACGGGCGTGGCGACTCACCGGGTGGTACGGATCGTCGTTGATCTCACTGCCCTCGACGATGGGCATGAACTCGTCGAGCAGCCCGGTGAGCGAGCGGATCATGCGCGTCTTCGCCTGGCCGCGTTCGCCGAGGAAGATGACGTCGTGACCGGCGAGCAACGCGTTCTCGAGCTGCGGCATCACGGTCTGCTCGTAGCCGAGCACGCCTTCGAAGAGCGGCTCGCCGGCGGCGATCTTGGCGACCGCGTTGCGCCGAATCTCTTCCTTGACCGGCACGGACTGCCAGCCCGACGCCTTCAGATCACCCAATGTGGACGGACGATTCCCCATGCGCCGACCCTACCGCGAGATCTCGCGGATGCTCAGTTGGGGCACCGACTCGCACGAGCCGCCGAGGTCGCCGGGCCGCGACCCTCTACGCTCGTCCTGTGGAGCTGTCGGGGGAATGGCGAGCATGCGTCGCTGACGATGATGTGCGGCGCGACGGGGTCGGCTTCGACCACGACGACCACCTCTGGCCACGAATTGCCGTGCCGGGGCACTGGCGCAGCGAGCCCGAGTTCGCCGACAGCGACGGTCCGCTGCTCTATCGACACCGCTTCCACCTCGACGTCCCGCCGGAGGGCCGCCGCCGCTTCATCACCCTCGAGGGCGTGTTCTACCAGGCAGACGTCTGGCTGGACGGCGCGTACATCGGCGATCCCGAGGGGTACTTCTTCCCGCACACCTTCGACATCACCGACCTGGCGCGGCTGGAGACCGAGCACGTGCTGGCCATCGAGGTCGCCTGCGCGCCGCAACGCCAGCGGGCGGCGAAGCGGAACATCACCGGGGCGCTGCAGCACAGCGACATGCTCGACCCTGGCTGGAACCCGGGTGGGCTGTGGCGCCCGGTGCTGGTGGAGGAGACCGGGTCCGTTCGCATCGACCGGCTTCGCGTGCTCTGCCGCGACGCCAACGACGCGCGAGCGCACCTTCGTGTCCACTCCCGCCTCGACGCCGACGTGCAGCAGTCGGTCGTCATCCGCACGTCCGTCGACGGGCAGGTCGTCGCCGAGCATGCGCGCTCGCTCGCCAAGGGCCTCAACGAGGTCGACTGGGACCTCGACGTCAACGATCCCGAACTGTGGTGGCCGTGGAGCCTCGGAGCCCAGCCGCTCACCACGGTCGAGGTGGACGTCCTGGTCGATGGTGAGGTCAGCCACCATCGCTCGCTGCGCACCGGACTCCGTGAGGTCTCCCTCCACGAGTGGGTGTTCTCCGTCAACGGAGAACCGCTCTTCGTCAAGGGTGCCAACGTCGCTCCGACTCGGCAGGCACTCGCGGAGGCCACCTCGGCGGAGGTTCGGCGCGACGTCGAACTCGCGAGGGAGGCAGGGCTCGATCTGATCCGGGTGAACGGGCACATCGCCCGGCCGGAGCTGTACGAGGCGGCCGACGAGCTCGGGATGCTCGTCTGGCAGGACTTCCCACTGCAGTGGGGGTACGCCCGCACGATCCGCAAGGAGGCGGTCCGCCAGGCCCGAGAAGCGGTCGACCTGCTCGGCCACCACCCCAGCGTCGCCGTGTGGTGCGCACACAACGAGCCGCTCCCCGCCGACGACACCCGCGAGAAGGTGTTCGGCAGCTCGGTGCTCCGACACGTGATCAATCAGCAGGCACCGACCTGGAACAAGAGCATCCTCGACCGCTGGGTGAAGCGGGCGTTCGAGTCCGCCGACGAGACCCGCGCCGTCATCGCCCACAGCGGCGTCGCCCCACACCTGCCCCAGCTCACCGGGACGGACAGCCACCTGTTCTTCGGCTGGTACCACGGCGACGAACGCGACCTCGCCGGCTTCGCCGCCACCGTGCCGCGCATGGTCCGGTTCGTCAGCGAGTTCGGCGCGCAGTCGGTGCCGTTCACTGCCGACTTCATGCAGCCCGAACGGTGGCCGGCGCTCGACTGGGAACGCCTCACCGAGCACCACGGGCTGCAGCGCGATGCGTTCGACGAGCACGTTCCCCCGCACGACCACGCCACGTTCACCTCATGGCGAGACGCCACCCAGCGATATCAGGCCGACCTCCTGCGCCACCACATCGAGCTGCTCCGTCGGTTGAAGTACCGGCCCACCGGCGGGTTCTGCTTCCTCAGTCTCAACGACGCCCACCCGGCCATCTCGTGGAGCGTGCTCGACCACCACCGCCATCCCAAGCCGGCGTACCAGGCGGTCCTCGAGGCCTGCCGCCCGGTGATCGTCGTCGCCGACCGGCTGCCCGAGCAGGTGATCGCCGGCGACACGCTGGCGCTCGACGTGCACGTGATCAGTGATCTCCGTCTCGTGCTGGAACAGGTGACGTGCACGGCGACGCTGCGCTGGGCGGGCGGCAGTCACCAGTGGGCGTGGACGGGCGACATCCCGCCGGACGACTGCGTGCGGGTGGCGACCGCACAGTTCGTGGTGCCCGACACCGCCGGTGATCTGTGGTTCGACCTGACGCTGGAGCACGGCGACGTCGCGGCGACGAACCGCTACACCACCACCATCGCCGCCCGCGTCCGGAGCTGACCCACCGTCGTCGAGAGCCTCAGATCTGGGCGATGAGCTTGCGGTTCTTGACCTTGGCCTTGAGGTAGTCGCGGTTCATCAACGCGATCACGTCGATGCTGATGCTCTTCGGGCACGCGGCCTCGCACTCGCCGTGGTTGGTGCACGAGCCGAACTGCTCGTCCATCGCCTCGACCATGGCCTCGACCCGGCTCCACCGCTCCGCCTGCCCCTGCGGGAGCAGGTTGAGATGGGCGACCTTGGCACCGGTGAACAGGTTGGCCGCGCCGTTCGGGCAGGCCGCCACACACGCGCCGCAGCCGATGCACTCGGCGGCGTCCATCGCCGCGTCGGCGACCGGCTTGGCCACCGGGATCAGGTTCGCGTCCGGTGCTCCGCCGGTGGGAGCGGTGATGAACCCGCCCACTTCGACGATGCGGTCGAACGCGGCGCGATCCACCATGAGATCCTTGATGATCGGGAAGGCGGTCGCCCGCCATGGCTCGATCACGATCTCCTGGTCGGAGTGGAACTTGCGCATGTGCAGCTGACAGGTCGCGGTACCTCGCTGAGGACCGTGCGCCTGCCCGTCGATCATCAGCGAGCAGGTGCCACAGATGCCCTCGCGGCAGTCGTGGTCGAACACGATCGCCTCGCGACCCTCGGCGATGAGCTTCTCGTTGAGCACGTCGAGCATCTCGAGGAACGAAGCCTCGTCACTGATGCTGTCGATGCGATAGCTCTCGAACTTGCCCGGATCCGAGGGACCCGTCTGCCGCCAGATCTTGAGCGTGAGGTTGGTGAGGTGGTTTCCGTGCGCTGCGTTCACTTGTAGCTCCGCTTGGCGAGGTGGATGGTCTCGAACTCGAGTTCTTCGACGTTGCGGATGGAGTGCATCGGGTCGCCCGTCCACTCCCACGCGGCGACGTGCGCGAAGTGCTCGTCGTCGCGCTGCGCCTCGCCTTCCTCGTCCTGGTACTCCGCTCGGAAGTGGCCGCCGGCGCTCTCACGCCGTTCGAGCGCATCGCGACACATCAACATGCCCAGCTGGAAGAAGTCGTCGACCCGGCCGGCCTTCTCCAGCGTCTGGTTGGTGCTGGTGCCGTCGCCGGTGACCCGCAGATCCTTCTGGAACTCCTCGTACAGCGGGGGCAGTTCGCTCAGGGCCTTCTCCAGGCCTTGCTCGGTGCGCTCCATGCCGCAGTAGTCCCAGATGATCTTGCCGAGCTCGCGATGGAACCAGTCGGGTGAACGGGTGCCCTTGATGTCGAGGTAGCGCTGGTAGCGACCACGCGCCTCCGCCTCGGCGGCGAGGAAGTCCGGATGATCGATGCCCGGGATCGGCTTGTTGAGCATCGGTGCGAGGTAGTTGCCGATGGTGTACGGCAGCACGAAGTAGCCGTCGGCGAGTCCCTGCATGAGCGCGGAGGCGCCGAGGCGGTTGGCGCCGTGATCGCTGAAGTTCGCCTCGCCGGCGCAGTACAGGCCGGGGATGGTGGTCATCAGCTCGTAGTCGACCCACAGGCCACCCATCGTGTAGTGGCTGGCCGGGTAGATGCGCATCGGCACCTCGTACGGGTTCTCACCCGCGATGCGCTCGTACATCTCGAACAGGTTGCCGTAGCGCTCCTGCACGACGTCCTTGCCCAGCCGGGCGATCGCCGCCGAGAAGTCGAGGTACACACCGTTCTTGAGCGGACCCACGCCGCGGCCGCTGTCGACGGCTCGCTTCGCGGCGCGCGACGAGATGTCGCGCGGTGCGAGGTTGCCGAAGCTCGGGTACAGCCGCTCGAGGTAGTAGTCGCGGTCGTCCTCGGGGATCTGATCCGCCGGACGCGTCTCGCCGAGGTTCTTCGGTACCCAGACGCGACCGTCGTTGCGCAACGACTCGCTCATCAGCGTGAGCTTCGACTGCGTGTCGTCGGCCTGCGGGATGCAGGTGGGGTGGATCTGGGTGTAGCAGGGGTTGGCGAAGTAGGCGCCGCGCCGGTGGGCTCGCCACGCCGCGGTGACGTTGCAGTTCATCGCGTTGGTGGAGAGGAAGAACACGTTGCCGTAGCCGCCGGTGGCGAGCACGGTGGCGTGCGCCGCGTGCGACGTGACCTCGCCGTTGATGAGGTCGCGGACCACGATGCCGGCACAGCGGCCGTCGATGACCACCGTGTCGACGAGCTCACAGCGGTTGAACAGCCGCACGTTGCCGAGGCCGATCTGCCGGGCCAACTGCTGGTACGCGCCGAGCAGCAGCTGCTGGCCGGTCTGGCCACGGGCGTAGAACGTACGGCTCACCTGGGCGCCACCGAAGCTGCGGTTGTCGAGCAGGCCGCCGTACTCGCGGGCGAAGGGCACACCCTGGGCGACCATCTGGTCGATGATGTCGACGCTCACCTGGGCGAGGCGGTACACGTTGGCTTCGCGGGAGCGGAAGTCGCCGCCCTTGACCGTGTCGTAGAAGAGGCGGTAGATGCTGTCGCCGTCGCCGTGGTAGTTCTTCGCCGCGTTGATGCCGCCCTGCGCGGCGATCGAGTGGGCCCGCCGCGGCGAGTCGTGGAACGTGAACACGTCGACCTGGTAGCCGAGCTCGGCGAGGCTCGCCGCGGCCGAGGCGCCGGCGAGTCCGGACCCGACCACGATGATCTTGAACTTGCGCTTGTTGTTGGGGTTGACCAGCTTCATGCCGGTCTTGTAGTTCTCCCACTTGTCGGCGATCGGGCCTTCGGGGATCTTGCTGTCGAGTGCAGTCATGGTCACTTCCCTACGATCCCGGCCAGGACGGCGATCGGGAACGAGACGTTGCCCACCACGATGATGGTGGCGAATCCGGTGGCCAGCTGACGCCGCCACTTGTTGAACCGCGGGTTGTTCCAACCGAGCGACTGGAACAGGCTCCACACCCCGTGGAAGAGGTGGATGCCCAGCGCGATGTTGGCCACGATGTAGAGCACGGCCACCGGCACGCGCTCGAGGCTGCGCACGACGTTGCCGTAGGCGTCGCCGCGCACGAAGCTGCCGTCGTTGCCGACCGCGTTGGCGAAGCCCCACGTGAGGTCGGCCAGGTGCCACAGCACGAACAGGAACACGATGATCCCCGTCCAGCGCATCGTGCGGCTCGCGAACGACGCCACCTGGTAGTCACGCGGGCTCTGGTACTTCACGGAACGGGCGTGACGGTTGAGGCGGGTGAGGCCGTAGGCGGCGTGGATGTGGATCACCACGGCGAGGAACAGCCCGGCTCGCATCAGCCACAGCACGACGGTGCGGGGCAGGATCGGGACGAGCAGCTCACGCAGGAACTCGGCGTAGTGGTTGAAGTCCTGCGGCCCCAGGTACATCTTCAGGTTGCCGATCATGTGGGCGAGCACGAAGCCCAACAACATGATGCCGGTGATCGCCATCGCGTACTTCTTGCCCACGGCCGTGCCGTAGAGATCGAGCACGAACGAACGGCGCCGCTTCTTCGGGCTGGTGGCGGTGCCGCTGACGGGCTCCCGCGACTGGATTGCCTGTGCCATCTCCTGACGGCCTTTCCTCGACGGATAGGGGTATGCCTTGGAACGGTAGCCCTCTCGACCTGTTCCGACGAACTTTGCCCGGAGCAGGCCGAGACCACCACGCACGGCCGCGCGATGTGACCGACGACACCCAAAGTTCGTCCGGCGGCACCGGAATCAATACACTCTCCACGTTTGCCCCAACCAAGCGTGGCGGTTCGCCGCGCCCGAGACACCCCGGAGTCACCGGTGCCAGCACTCATCGCCGAAGGCGGATATCAGGTTTTCACCCTCAAGGGTGGCGAATGGGCAGTCTTGCTGCTCTCCGTCGCAACCGCCCTTCTCGCCATTGTCGTCGGTCTCTTCCTCGCCAAGTTGGTCCTCGCAGAAGACGAGGGTTCACCGAAGATGAAGGAGATCGCCAAAGCGATCCAGGAAGGAGCGTCGGCGTACCTGAGTCGGCAGTTCCGGACCATCGCGGTCATCCTCGTGCCGCTCGCCGTCATCGTCTTCCTGACGTCCACCAAGATCGTCCGTCCGGACGAGACGGTGGCGCTGGGCAAGGCGGCGTCGGGGTTGTTCCGCACGATCGCCTTCGTCCTCGGCTGCCTCGCCTCGGGCTTCACCGGCTACATCGGCATGAACCTCGCCACCCGTGGCAACGTCCGTACCGCCGCCGCGGCGCTCACCAACAGCATGCCCCGGGCGCTGACGGTGGCGTTCCGCACCGGCGGCGTGGCCGGCATGTTCACCGTCGGTCTCGGCCTCCTCGGCGCCACGGCGATCATCATGGTGTTCCAGAACACCTCGTCGGTGATCCTCATCGGCTTCGGCTTCGGTGGCTCGCTGCTCGCGCTGTTCCTGCGCGTCGGCGGCGGCATCTTCACCAAGGCCGCCGACGTCGGCGCCGACCTCGTCGGCAAGATCGAAGCGGGCATCCCCGAGGACGACCCGCGCAACCCGGCCACCATCGCCGACAACGTCGGCGACAACGTGGGCGACTGCGCCGGCATGGCCGCCGACCTGTTCGAGAGCTACGAGGTCACCCTCGTCGCCTCGATCATCCTCGGCGTGGCGGCGTTCAACTCGGTCGGCGCCAACCCGGCGCTCGGCCTCATCTTCCCGCTCGCCGCTCGTGCCATCGGCGTGTTCGCATCGATCGCCGGCGTGTTCGCCGTGAAGGCCAAGGAGGGCGAGACCAACGCCCTGAAGCCGATCAACAAGGGCTTCGCGGTCGCCGGCATCCTCACCCTGCTCGGCACCCTGCTCGTCGCGCTCGTCTACGTCGGCAACGACAACAACGACAACGCCGGCTGGAAGTGCTTCGGCGCCGTGGCCATCGGCCTCGTGCTCGCCCAGGGCGTCAGCCGTCTCACCGAGTACTACACCGGGACGCACTACGGCCCGGTGAAGGAGATCGCCGAGAGCGCCGAGACCGGCCCGGCCACCGTCGTGCTGTCCGGTACCGCCAGCGGCCTGGAGAGCTCGGTCTACGCCGTCATCGCGATCGCCATCGCGATCGCGCGTGGCACTGGCCCTCGGCGACGGCAACCTCACCTTCTCGCTGTACCTCGTGGCCCTCACCGGCATGGGCATGCTCGCCACCACCGGCGTCATCGTCTCGGAGGACACGTTCGGCCCCGTCAGCGACAACGCCGCCGGCATCGCCGAGATGAGCGGCGAGTTCCACGGCGAGCCCGAGCGGATCATGGTCAGCCTCGACGCGGTGGGCAACACCACCAAGGCCGTCACCAAGGGCTTCGCCATCGGCTCGGCGGTCATCGCCGCCGTCGCCCTGTTCGCCAGCTTCATCGAGACCGCCGGTGGCGAGCTCGGGGTCGTCCCGGAGAACCTCAAGGACGGCGTGTTCAAGGCCAAGGAACTGATGATCAACGTCGCCGACCCGAAGATCTTCATCGGTCTGCTGATCGGTGGCGCCGTGCCGTTCCTGTTCTCGTCGTTCGCCATCCGCGCCGTCGGCCGTACCGCCGGCGTCGTGGTGCAGGAAGTGCGCAAGCAGTTCGCCGACGGCAAGATCATGAAGGGCGAGAAGGAGCCCGAGTACGGCCCCGTGATCGACATCTGCACCGAGGCCTCGCTGCGTGAGCTCGCCACGCCGGCGCTGCTCGCGGTGCTCACCCCGGTGGTCATCGGCTTCGGCATCGACTGGAAGGCGCTCGGCGCGTTCCTGGCCGCGGTCATCCTCGTCGGTCAGCTGATGGCCAACTACCTGAGCAACGCCGGTGGTGCGTGGGACAACGCCAAGAAGTACATCGAGGACGGGAACCACGGCGGCAAGGGCAGCGACGCCCACAAGGCCGCCGTCATCGGCGACACGGTCGGCGACCCGTTCAAGGACACCGCCGGTCCGGCGCTCAACCCGTTGATCAAGGTGATGAACCTGGTCTCGCTGCTCGTGCTGCCGGCCATCATCAGCCTGCAGGACAACGACGGCGCTCGCTTCAGCATCGCCGCTGCGGCGCTCGTGGTGCTGATCGGTGCGATCGTGTTCACCAGCCGCAAGAGCAACTCGATCTCGGCCTCCGCGCTCTGATCGTTCACGGTTCGTGGGAAGGCCCGGGCTGCTGCCCGGGCCTTTCTGCTTTTGACCGCTAGCGTTGCCGACCGTGCTCGGCCTCCTCGACTTCGCCAACGAATGGATCAAGAGCGGTGGCGTCGTCGTGCTGGCGCTCATCATCTTCGCCGAGTCGGGCCTGCTCATCGGGTTCTTCCTGCCCGGCGACTCGTTGCTGTTCTTCGCCGGCTTCCTCGCCTCGGCCGCGGCGGTCGACCAGTTCGGCGAGCGCTACATGCCGGCACTGCCCGTGCTGTGGCTGGTGTGCGCCGTCGCTGCCATCGTCGGGGATCAGGTCGGCTACTTCATCGGCACGCGCATCGGGCCGTCGTTGATGCAGCGACCCAAGACGAGGTTCTTCGATCCGGCCAACGTGCACAAGGCCGAGCAGTTCTTCGAGAAGTACGGCGCCAAGACCATCGTGCTCGCCCGGTTCGTGCCGATCGTGCGCACCTTCGTGCCCACGGTGGCCGGGGTGAGCAGCATGCACTACCGAACGTTCGTGATCTTCAACGTGATCGGTGGCACCCTCTGGGCAATCGGCCTGACGACGCTCGGGTTCTACCTGGGCGAGATCGATGCGGTGAAGAACAACATCGAGATCGCCGCCGTCGTGATCGTCGCCGTGTCGGTCACGCCGCTCGCGATCGAGTTCGTCCGGCACCGCCGCAAGGCTGCTGCCGAGGCGTCGATCGACTGAGACCGACACCCAACTGACACGCGGCCGGGGGAACCGTGGCCGAGGGGTCGCCGTCGAACCCGCATGGCACACGTGAACACTGCCAGACGAGGTCTGGGGGCTGTCGCCCTCCTCGTGCTGATGACACTTTCCGCGTGCGGAAGCGACAGCTCATCGTCGCAGGCCACGGTCGGCCCGACGGCGCAGCCCAACCCCGTGGGAGGGGATCGAACAGTGTCGGACGCTCAATCGTCCCCCGGTGGCGGGGAGGCCACCGCGGACACGGTGCCCTCACCGAACGACGGGGTGCCGAGTTCGGTGCTGCAGCCCCAGACTCGGCAGCTCGTCATCACGATGACGGTGGGGATCGAGGTGGCGTCGGTCTCATCGGCCGTCGACGCCGTGATCTCGCTCGCCGCGTCGCACGGTGGGCAGCTCTACAACTCGAACCTCGACCTGACGGACCCTGACCATGCCAGCGGCGATCTCGTCTTCAAGGTGCCTCCGGATCAGGCGCAGTCGTTCGTCGCAGCACTCGACCAGGGCATCGGCAGGCGGACGGCACTGCAGGGCACGACCGACGACGTCACCCGTCAGCTGACCGACCTCGACTCGCAGATCCTCACCGCCCGGGCGAGCGTCGAGCGGGTGCGCGCCATGCTGGCGGCCGCCAAGGACCTCGGCGAGGTGGTCGCGCTCGAAGGAGAGCTCACCACCCGCGAGACCCATCTGGAACAGCTGCTCGCGCAGCGGGCCGATCTCGGCGGACAGGTCGCCCTGGCCACCATCACCGTCCATCTCACCACCGCGCCCGCGCCGCTCGCTGCACCCCCGGCACCGAAGCCTGCCGCGCACACGGGCGTGGGCGGGGCGTTCGCCAGGGGTTGGGAGGCGTTCGCCGCCGTGCTGCTCGCGGTGGCGTTGTTCGTGGGCTACACGGCGCCGTTCCTCGTGCTCGGCGCCATTGCCACGGTCGTGGCGATCCGGGTCAACCGTCGCCGGGCGCGGGTGCAACGAAGTCGATCAACCGTTCCACCGCCCCCACCAGCTCCGGACGGAGATCCGCGAACGACTGCACCCGATTCCGGAGCTGCGGCCAGAACCCCCTGACATCGGTGCCCAGCGCCGCGCACATTCCTTCCTTCCACGGGACGCCGCGCGGGACGTCGGGCCATTCGGTGAGACCCATCACCCGGGGCCAGACCCCCGCCCACACGTCGACGAACGGGTGGCCGGTGACCAGCACGTGGTCGCCGGCCACCTGGCGGGCGAGCCGATCCTCCTTGGACCCGGTGACGAGGTGGTCGACGAGGATGCCCAAGGTGCGACCGCGGCCGGGGCCGAACTCGGCGACCATGGCCACGACGTCGTCGAGACCGTGCATCGGCTCGACGACGATGCCGAGCTCGCGGAGGTCGTCACCCCAGACGTGCTCGACGAGCTCGGCGTCGTGTCGGCCTTCGACCCAGATTCGACTGGCGACGGCGCGGCGAGCACGAGTGGGCGAAGCCGCAGCAACCGATCCGCTGTTGGTGACACGAGGTGCCGTCGACGACGGGGCCGCCGGTCTCGACAGCGTGATCGGCCTGCCGTCGATGAGGAAGCCGCCCGGCTTGAAGACGAACTCGCGGGTCAGGCCACGCCGGTCGCGAAGGGTGACCGCCCGGGCATCGACCTTCACGACATCGCCGCAGAAGCCACTGGCACGGTCCTCCACCACCAGCCCCGTCGTGGCCGGGACCACCGGGTACGCCGGACCTCTTCGCTGCCGGTCGAACTCGTCGAGGATGTCGCGGCTCATGGTTCGTCCACGGTACGCGCCAGCCACCCGTCACGGGTGAGCACCTGGAGCACATGGCTGCCGTCGCCGCGGCGGTACGGCGCCCACGGCAGGTGCTCCCCGGACGGCATCGCCAGCGCCACGGGACGATACGGAGCGCCCCACACGTGCACTCGGTGCCCGAGCCCCTCGAGCGCGAGCACCCCGTCGGAGAGCTCGATCTCCGCGTCGATCTCCCCCGCCTGCTCGTAGCCGTGGGCGATCGGGGTCGCGTCGCCTGCTGCGTACCACTCGACGTCGAAGGTCACCGGCGCAGGAGTGCCGTACGGCCGTCGGGCTGCGTCCATCGGGTCGTCGAGCAGGACCCCGTGCGCCTCGTTGCCGAGGCTCCACTGCTGGAACGGTTCGTCGCACGTGTGGCCCGCCCACATCTCGGGCGGCTTGATCTCGAGGTCGTTGCGCAACCCCGTGCCATCGAGCTCCTCGACGTACAGATACGGCTGCGCGGCCCGCACCAGGCCGGCCCAGTAGTCGAACCTTCGCCCGCGGAGCTCGAGCCCGACGAAGAGGCCGACCTCGAGATCCGGTGTCCAACCCCACCACCACCACGCTTCGACCGCGACATCGTCGTGGCGAAGTTCGTCGGCATTCGTGAACACGTGGGCCAGACTATGCGGGTGATCCGATATCTCAGTTTGGAGTGGCTCGACGCGCTCACCGCCGAAGTCGCCGCGAGCGCCGATCTGCAGCGACTGGCCGACGACCACACGATCGGCGTGACCCAGGTGGTCACCGACGGCCCCGAGGGGACGGTCATCTACCACCTCCAGGTGGGCGACGGGTCGGCCACGTTCGGGGCAGGCGCAGCGGTTCCCGAGGACGTCCGGATGGAGCAGACGTGGGCCACCGCCACCGGCGTGGCCACCGGCGACCTCAACGCCCAGGAGGCGTTCATCAAGGGACGCATCCTGCTCACCGGCAGCCAGCAGAAGCTCGTCGACGCCGGACCCGTCTTCGCCGCGCTCGACACGGTGTTCCGCACCGTGCGCGATCGCACCGACTACCGCTGAGGAGCAGGGATGCCCGAGCTGCCCGAGGTCCAGGCCCACGCCGAGCGGCTCACCGCGCAGTTCAGCGGCGCCGTGCTGCAACGGTTCGTCCCGTTCAACTTCACCGCGTTGAAGACCGCCGTCCCGCGACCCGAGGACGCGTACGGCAGCCCGCTGCGAGGGGTCGGGCGGCGGGGCAAGTACCTCCTGCTCGACTTCGGAGCGGTCCACTTCGTCATCCATCTCATGCAGGGAGGACGTCTGCTCGTCGACGACAAGCAGTCGCTCAAGCCGCGCAACGGTCAGGCGCGCCTCGTGTTCGAACAGGGTCCGGCGCTGTTGCTCACCGAGGCCGGCAAGGAGCGTCGCGCCGGTGTGTGGTGCGTCGCCACGGACCAGCTCGACGGGCCTCCGCTCAACCGCCTCGGCCCCGACGCGCTGACCTTCACGGCGGCGTCGCTGGCCGCGGCCTTCGCCACCACCAACATGCGTGTGCACGGGTTCCTGCGCGACCAGCATCAGATCGCCGGGCTGGGCCGCATGCTCGCCAACGAGGTGTGCCACCGGGCGAAGGTGTCACCCTTCGCGATGACCGGCAAGCTCGGTGCCGATGGTGCCGCAGCGGTGTGGCAGGCGATCCAGGACGCCATCGACGACGGGCTGACGTACGAACGCACGCGTACCGACATGAGCTCCTCGGCCGATCGGCCCGGTCGCGTCCACAACCGTGTCGGTCAGGCGTGTCCGATCTGCGACGACACGATCCGATCGGTGAGCTACAGCGGGTACACGGTCGCCTACTGCCCCACGTGCCAGACCGGCGGCAAGGTCCTCGCCGACAACACGACCAGCAAATTCCTCAAGTAACGCGGCCGGGCGTACGCTCGCGCGCATGCCGATCCACATCCGCGCCGAAGCCTCCGATTACGCCCCTGCCGTACTGGTACCCGGCGATCCGCGGCAGGGCGCGCTACATCGCGGAGACCTTCTTCGACCCCGGCTTCCGGCTCGTCAACGAAGAGCGCGGAGCCCTCGGGTTCACCGGGACGTTCGAGGGCAAGCCGATCAGCGTGCAGTCGGTCGGGATGGGCTGCGCGAGCGCGGGCATCTACTACAACGAGCTCATCCAACTCGGTGCGACGAGGATCATCCGCGTCGGTACCGCCGGGGGTCTCGCCGATGGCCTGCGCATGGCCGACACCGTCGTCGCGATCAGCGCCACCGCCGACGACCCGGTGGTCCTGCAGCTCACCGATGGCGAGGCGCACTCCCCCACGGCGTCGTGGAACCTGGTCGAGCACGCCGTCCTCCGAGCCCGCGAGCTGGGCGCGCGCGTCCACGTCGGTCCAATCGTGAGCAGCGGGCTGTTCTACGACCCACGCCCGGGGATGATGCAACGCTGGAAGGAGCGCGGCCACCTCGCGGTCGAGATGGAAGCGGCGATGCTCTACACGCTGGGCGCGCTGCACGGCATCGAGACGCTCACCCTCGCGACGATCAGCGACCTGATCGCCGACGAGCAGAACGCAGAGCGGATCAGCGACGAGGAGTTGCAGATCGGCGTCGACCGCATGATGCGCGTCGCGTGCGACGTCGCCGTCAGATGAGACCGAGCTCCTTGACGGCGTCGCGCTCCTCGGCGAGCTCGGCGGCGCTCGCATCGATCTTGCCGCGGCTGAACTCGTTGATGTCGAGACCCTGCACGATCGAGTAGACACCGTCGGCGCAGGTGCACGGGAAGCTGCTGATGAGTCCCTCCGGCACACCGTACGAACCGTCGCTGGGGATCGCCATGCTGACCCAGTCGCCCGGTGCGGTGCCCATCGTCCACGTACGGACGTGGTCGACCGCGGCGTTGGCGGCGGATGCAGCCGACGAGGCGCCGCGGGCCTCGATGATCGCCGCACCGCGCTTGGCGACGGTGGGCAGGTAGGTGTCGGCGTACCACGCGTGATCGTTGACGAGGTCGTAGGCGTTCTGGCCCTTGACCTTCGCGTGGTAGAGGTCGGCGAACTGGGTGACGGAGTGGTTGCCCCAGATCGTCATGTTGGTGACGTCGTTGACCGTGGTGCCGGTGCGTGCCGCCAGCTGGCGAGACCGCGCGGTTGTGGTCGAGCCGGGTCATGGCGGTGAAGCGGCCGGGGTCGAGGTCCGGGGCGTTGTTCATCGCGATGAGCGCGTTGGTGTTGGCGGGGTTGCCGACCACGAGGATCTTCACGTCCTTCTTCGCGCTGTCGCTGAGCGCCTTGCCCTGTGGCTTGAAGATGCCACCGTTGGCGCTGAGGAGGTCGGCGCGTTCCATGCCCGCCTTGCGCGGCATCGCGCCGACGAGCAGCGCGACGTCGGCGTCACCGAACGCGACATTGGCGTCGTCGGTGCACACCACGTCGGCGAGCAGCGGGAACGCGCAGTCGTCGAGCTCCATCTTGACGCCGTTGAGCGCGCCGAGCGCCGGCGTGATCTCGAGCAGCTGGAGGATGACAGGGGTGTCGGGACCCAACATGGAGCCCGAGGCGATACGGAAGAGGAGGCTGTAGCCGATCTGGCCGGCTGCACCGGTGACGGCGACACGAACGGGAGTGGTCATGCCCCGAGCGTACGCGCATCGGTGGACACGAGCGAAAGTCACGTGATGGTGGGCAGCCCGAGTTCGGCGAGGATCAGGTTGGCGTAGAAATTGATCATCGCCGTGCTGCAGGTGATGTGGATGCCGTCGGGACACAGCTCGGTCTGCTGGGACTCGGTCGCCCAGTCGAGGATGCGGACGTTCCCGTAACGGTTGGGCAGGTCGTTGATGCGTTCGTTGTTCCCCGGCACCCACTCCACGTCGGCCCGCAGCGTCATGAACACGACGCCGGCCGCGTCGATCGGCACCTCGGCCATGATCGCGTCGAGCTCGGCATCGCTCGTCGGGGCGTTCGTTCCCACCTGGATGACGATCGTCGTGCCGGCGCCGATGGTGCCCTCGTCGCGCATCTGGATGAGGGCGTTCTTGACGCCTTCGGGCCCGCGGTTCTCCTTCGCGTTGACCACGACGCCCGCGGCCTCCAGCTGGGGCTTGGCGCCGACCATCACCGACTCGCCGATGGCGACGTTCGCCTCCGGCACCTTGGGGATCGTGGTGGAGGTGGTCGCCGTCGTGCCTGTGGTGTCGCCGGGCACGACCACAGGATCGGTCACCGGCGGCACCGTCTCGTCGGGGTTGTTGTTCTGCTCCAGCGAGCACTGGACGGCGCCGACACACTGGGGCTCGGCGACGAACATGCTGCACGCGGCGAGGGCCACGACAGCCGTCACCGACAGCGCCGCCACCATCGTCGCCGGCGTGCGCCGCAACGAGCGCAGCATGGGTCGCAGCCGGCCCTTGCGGATCGGGGTCTCGACGAAGCGGTAGCTGAGCTCGGTGATCGGGACGGTGATCAGCATCGCCAGCACGAACTCGGCGAGGCTCAGCTTGATCTG
Source organism: uncultured Acidimicrobiaceae bacterium (assembly GCA_963720695.1). Lineage (GTDB taxonomy): Bacteria > Actinomycetota > Acidimicrobiia > Acidimicrobiales > Ilumatobacteraceae > UBA668. The sequence continues at coordinate 470,946 of CAVRGG010000007.1, read as the reverse complement.
CGCCTGCTTGCGGATGATCTGGTACACCGGCCAGTGGTAGAGGTACAGGCCGTAGCTGCGTGTACCGATCCACTTGAACAGCGGATTGCCGAGCAGGCCACCGGCCGACGCGTACTGATGCGTGACGGCGGCGATGCACATCAGCGTCGCGATGCCGGCGACGAAGAACCCACCGCGGAACAACCACGGGTTGTAGCGACCCTTCTCGAACAGGAAGACCGCCCAGACCATGTACGCCAGGATCAGCAGGCCCACCGCGGCGAGTGCGTCGAGTTGCCGGTGCTTGTGGAGCAGTGGACCGCGCAGGATGGCGGCGGGTCGCCACAGCATCGCGAAGCCGGCTCCGAGCAACAGGCCCCCGGCACGGGTGACCGAGCTGAGGTACAGCGTGTCGTTGACACTGATGCAGCGCCCGAAGATGTGCCAGTAGCCGTTGCTGTTCTCCGTGCTGCACGCGAGTGGCACGAATCCGTCGGCGAACAGGAATCCCATCACCACGGTGATGGCGAAGCTGACGCCGATGAGCTTCACACCGACCGAGGGCAGGTTGCGCCGTGACCTGCGGAGGATGAGGACCATCACCAGCGGCCACAGGAGGTAGAACTGCTCCTCGACCGCGAGCGACCAGAGGTGCCGCAGGGGTACGAACGCCTCCGACGACGCGTAGCCCTGGCCGACGATGATCTGGTACCAGTTGCTCACGTAGAGGAGCCCGGCCACGAAGTCGCCGCGGCTCTGCTCGCGCACCTCGGGGTAGAACGCGGTGATGTAGACGACCAGCGCCGCCATCATCACGTAGAGGGCCGGCAGCAGTCGCCGCGCCCTGCGCAACCAGAACTGGCGCAGGTCGACCCCACCCGTGCGCTCGCGCTCACCGATGAGCAACAGGGTGATGAGGTACCCGGAGATGACGAAGAAGACCTCGACGCCGAGGTACCCACCGCGCAGCCACGTGTGGTTGGCGTGGTAGATCATGACGGCCACCACGGCGACGGCCCGCAGGCCGTCGAGGCCGGGGAGATATGGCACGCGACCGGCGCCGTCAGATGATGTGGTGGGGAGTGGCGCCGGCATCGGCTCACCAGTATGGACGATCAGGACCGGGCTCCACCGTCCCTGGTCACTTCTCCAGATCTGGCCGCCCGATCGCTTCGAAGATGAGGTTCGCGTAGAACTGCTTCGCCACGGCGGTCCGCAGGTGATAGCCGTCCTTGGCGAGCTCGCCCGAGATCGCCTGCGATGCCGTCTCCCAGTCGAGGACCTTCACGTTCGGGTATCGCTCCGGCAACTGCTTGATCCGGATGTTGTTGTCGGCGATCCACCCTCGAGGGGCGCGCACCGTGAGGAACACCACCAACGGCGTCTGGTCGGGCGGCAGGTAGCTCATGATCCGGTCGAGCGTGTCGTCACTCACACTGCCGTTGGTGCCGGTCTGGATGACCACGGTGCGACCGAGCTGACCCCCGGCGCGGAGCAGTCCGATCACGTCGGCCACGTTGCCACCCTGGCGACTGACGGCGGCGTTCACCATGACGCCACCGGCTTGCAGCTGAGGTGCCGCTCCGAGCATCACGGACTCCCCCACCGAGTACACCGGGAGGAGATCCACCGGGGTGAGCGCGACCGTGGTGGGTGCCACGGTGGTCGGCGGCATCGTCGCGCCCTCGAGTGTGGAGGGAGGTGCGGTGATCACCGGCGTGGTGGTCGGAACCGGCACCGTGCTGCTCACGCCCGCGGCGATCGCAGCCCGACCCGCTTCGCTGTCGCAGGCGGTCTGCCCGACGCAGAGCACGTCGGCGGTCGCGATGCTCACCGTGGCGAACCCGGTGAGCACGGCGGCCGTGCAGCCGACGATCACGGCCCGGCGACGCCGGTCGCGAGCCTCGGCGGTACGCGGCGGCCGTTCGCCGCGCAGGAACGCACCGAGGCGACCGGAGCGGACCGGGATCTCGATCAGGCGGTAGCTGAGCTCGGTGACCGGCACGGTGATCAGCATCGCGATCATGAACTGGCCGAGGTCGAGCTGCTCGCCCGAGTCGCGGATGATCTGGTAGATCGGCCAGTGGAACAGGTACAGCCCGTAGCTGCGCGTGCCCACCCAGTTCAGTGGACGAATGCCCAGCAGTCGGCCGATCCAGCTCCGCCGGTGGGCGGCCGCAGCGATGCAGGCGAGCGTGAACAACCCGGCGAGCAGGAAGCCCCCACGGAACAACCACTCGTCGTAGGTGCCGCTCTCCGAGTCGAAGAGGTAGCGACGATTCATCATCAGGGCGAGACCGATGAGCCCACCGAGCGCGGCGATGTCGACGCGGCGCCCGCGGCGACGCATCGGTCCGCGCATCACCGCGACCGGGCGCCACACCAGCGCGAACGCGGCGCCCAGCATGAGTCCGCCCGCCCTGCTGAAGGTGTTGAGATAGAGCGCCTCGTTGACGTTGATGCACTGGCCGCGCAACGAGATGTAGCCGTGCCCGGTGCACCCCTCCGCGGCCAGCACCGGGCCGCTGACGTACATCGCGGCAGTCACCGCGGCGATGAACACGCTGACCCCGAACAGCCACAGCGCCACCCTCGGCAGGCGGTCGCGATGGCGCCGCAGGACGAGCGTCATGACCAGCGGCCAGATGAGGTAGAACTGCTCCTCCACCGCCAGCGACCACAGGTGGCGCAGCGGCGAGAACGACTCGGCGGCGGTGTAGCTCTGACCGACCCAGATCTGGAACCAGTTGCTCACGTACAGCAGGCCGGCGACGAAATCGCCGCGCGTCTCACCCATCGGTCGGCGCTCGAAGAACGCCATGTAGACCGCCAGCGCTCCCATCATCGTGTAGAGCGCCGGCAGCAATCTCCGGGCGCGGCGCATCCAGAACGTGCGCAGGCTGACGGTGCCGGTTCGCTCGTGCTCGCCGACGAGCAGCAACGTGATGAGGTAGCCGGAGATGACGAAGAAGACCTCGACACCGAGGAACCCACCCGGCAGCCACCCGTGGTTGGCGTGGTACACCATCACCCCGACCACGGCGATGGCGCGCAAACCGTCGAGTCCCGGAAGATACGGGACCCGACTGATCTGGTTGCGCATCACCGGGTGGGTGTGCACCGAATCGACGTCAGTGGCGGTGGCAGCCATTCAGTCGTCCAGTATCGCCCACCGGCTCCGGCCGAGGCCGTCACCGTGGGCGTGCGGTGTCAGAGCTGGAGCGCCTTGACCTCGAGGAACTCCTCGAGACCGAAGCGACCGGCCTCGCGGCCGAGACCGCTCTGCTTGTAGCCACCGAAGGGCGCCGACGGGTTGAACGCCCCACCGTTGACCTCCACCTGGCCGGCGCGGATCTGGCGCGCCACGCGCTTGGCCCGCTCGGGATCACCGCTCCAGACACCGCCGGCGAGTCCGTACACGGAGTCGTTGGCGATCTCGACGGCCTCTTCCTCGGAGTCGTACGGCATGATCGACAGGACGGGCCCGAAGATCTCCTCGCGGGCGATGGTCATGTCGCGGGTGACCCCGCTGAACACCGTCGTCTGCACGTAGTAGCCCTGGTCGAGACCTTCGGGGGCGCCGACGCCGCCGGTGACCAGCGTCGCGCCCTCGTCGATGCCCTTCTGGATGTAGCCCTGCACGCGATCACGCTGGGCCGCCGACACGAGCGGGCCGACGAACTTGCCGGCCTCGAACGGGTTGCCCGGCTGGAACGCTGCGGCAGCGGTGCCCGCGGCGATGGCCTCCGCCTCGGCGAGCCGCTCGCGCGGGACGAGCATGCGGGTGAGGGCGGTGCACGTCTGTCCCGAGTTGAGGAAGCACTTACCGACGCCGTCGGAGACGGCCTTGGTGAAGTCGGCATCGTCGAGGATGACGTTGGCGCTCTTGCCACCGAGCTCGAGAGCGACCTTCTTCACGGTCTGACTGGCGACCTCCGCCACCCGCTTGCCGGCGCGGGTGCTGCCGGTGAACGAGACCATGTCGACGTCGGCGTGGGCGGCGATGGCCTCGCCGACGACAGGGCCGACCCCGGTGACGAGGTTGAACACGCCGGCCGGGACACCGGCCTCGTGGATGATCTCGGCGAGGATGAACGCGTTGATCGGCGCCACTTCGCTGGGCTTGAGGACGACCGTGTTGCCGGCGGCCATCGCCGGCGCGACCTTGAGGGCGATCTGGTGGAGCGGGTAGTTCCACGGGGTGATGCACCCGACGACACCGATCGCCTCGCGCACGACCAGGCTGTTCCCGATCTGCTCCTCGAACTGGTAGTTGCCGAGCAGGTCGGCGGCGCCCTTGAAGTTGCCCTTGGGCAGACCGACCTGGATCATCGAGCTCAGCCACACCGGCATGCCGACTTCCTTGGCGATGATCGAGGCCAGTTCGTCGGTGCGAGCCTCGAGGCCGGCGTGGATCTTCATGAGGTAGGCGGCGCGCTCCGCGCCCGACAGCGCGTTCCACGCAGGGAACGCCGCCCGTGCGGCGGCGACGGCCGAATCGACGTCGGCGGTGCTGCCGTCGGGGATGGTGGCGATCACTTCTTCGGTGGCGGAGTCGGTGACCTCGAGCGTGCCGGTCCCGGTGGAGGGAACCCACTGGCCGTTGATGTAGAGCTGGTCGTATGCGTGCATGCTGCGACCCTACGCCGAGTCAGGCGAGATCGCGAAGGCCGAGGTTCCGCAAGATCTCACGCGTCGCCCAGCTGCGATTGAGCGTGTAGAAGTGCAATCCGGGAGCGCCGGCGTCGAGCAGCTGGGCGCTGAGCTCGGTGGCGAGCTCCACACCGATCCGCTCCGCTTCGTCGAGGTCGTCGCCGGCCTTCCCGACCCGCTCCACCACCCACGCCGGCACCTCGGCGCCACTCATGTGCGCCATGCGGGTGACCTGGCCGAGATTGCTGATGGGCATGATGCCCGGCAGCACCGGCCTGTGGACGCCGAGGGCAGCCAGCTCGTCCATCATCTCGAGGTAGTGGTGCACGTCGAAGAAGAACTGGGTGATCGCGAAGTCGGCGTGGCGCAACTTGGTGGCGAGGTGCTGTCGATCCGTGGCGCGATCGGGTGAACGAGGGTGGAGCTCGGGGTGCGCGGCGACCCCGACGGAGAAGCCACCGAAGTCCTGGACGTCGTGCACCAGTTCGAGACTGAAGCGGTAGTCGCTCTCCGACGGCGCCTCACCGTGGACCGGCGGGTCGCCGCCGAGGGCGAGGATGTTCTCCACGCCCTCCGCGCGGTAGTCGAGCAGGATCTCACGGATGTCGGCGCGAGTGTGCCCCTGACAGGTGAGGTGCGCCATCGGCGAGATCGGCGTCTGCCGTCGGACCCAGGAGACCAGGTCGGCGGTGCGAGTGCGCGTGCTCCCGCCCGCGCCGTAGGTGACGCTCACGAAGTCGGGCTCGAGGTGCTCCAGCTCTGCGATGGCGCGTCCGAGACTGAGCCATCCCGCCTCGTTCTTCGGGGGAAAGAACTCGAAGGAGAACGTGGGACCTGCTGCGAGGAGCTCGGCGATGCGTGTCACTCCCCACAGCATTGCCCATTTCGGGGTGGTGGTGCATGGCACGCTGTGGGTCGACACGAGGGGGACGTCATGTCACAGGTACCCGCAGGGTGGTTTCCGGATCCGTACGGCCGTTACCAGCAGCGCCACTGGAACGGCTCGAACTGGACCGAGCACGTGATCACCAACGGCGTCCAAGCGGTCGATCCGATGGGCGCGTCGACCGTGATTCCGATCGCCACACCCGCAACTGCGTACACGACACCGACCGACACACCGACCAAGGTCGGCTTCCTCGACACGCTCGGTGCCGACGCCAAGGAGCGACCGCGGCCGAGCCTGTCCCGCGCCCTCGCCGGCCTCGGTGGCGCCGCGCTCGCCTCGGGCACGGTCGCCGCCGTCGCCGGCGACGACCCGTCGCGCGGTGTGGTCATCGGAGCCTCGCTGGCCGTGCTGGTGGTCGCGTGGGTGGCCCGTTCGTTCGTGGCGATCGAGGAGGTGCGAGCCGCAGCCGTGGGGATGGCGGTCGTGGCCATCCCGGTGCTGGGTGCGACTGCCACGGTCCGCGACGGCCACGCCGGGTTCCTCACCGCGTTCTCCATCGCCGTGCTCTACATCGCCGTGTGGCTGTTGCCCGGGTTCAAAGGCCGCAGCGTGTTCCTCGGGCTCGGCGCGCTGGCGTTGATCGGCGCGTTCGGCTCGCTCGACACCACCGACTCCGCCAGCGGCAACATCCTTCCGCGCGCGATCACCGACAACCTCGGCAAGCAAGGAACGATCTATCTCATCGGCGCGGCGCTGTGCCTCGGCGCGACATGGGCACTCGATCGCCGCGGAGACCGCGGCACCGGCACCGCGCTCGCGGCCGCAGGACTGGTCGCCGCGCTGGTCGGCACGGCACTGCTCGTCAACGACTTCGGCCAGACGTCCGGGCCGATCTTCGTGACGGTGGTCGGGCTCGTCGTCTGTCTGGTCGGCTCGCACGGGGCACGCCGAGCGACGACATGGTGGGGCGCGGTCCTCGCTGCAGGCGGCTTGATCGCCTTCGTCCAGGTCGAGATGGCGCCGTCGTCGTCATCGGCAACCGGGACGGGCGGGATCATCGCCGGACTGGTGCTGGTCGTGGGGTCGATGATCGCATCGGCGATCCGGCGCGGACGACCGCAGCCCGACGACGGCGTCAGTGACGGAAGTGGCGTTCTCCCGTGAACACCATCGCGATGCCGTGCTCGTCGGCCGCAGCGATGGCCTCGTCGTCGCGAACGCTGCCTCCGGGCTGAACGATCGCGGTGACACCCGCGGCGGCCACGGTGTCGAGCCCGTCGCGGAAGGGGAAGAACGCGTCGCTCGCGCACACACCGCCGCCGGCACGACCGGCGGCACGGCGCGATGCGATCTCCGCCGAGTCGACACGGTTCTGCTGGCCGGCACCGATGCCGTACGCCTGGCGGTCCTTGGCGAGCACGATGGCGTTGCTGCTGACGACCGAGCACACCTGCCATGCGAACTCGAGATCTGCCCACTGCTCCGCGGTGGGTGAGGCCACCGTGACGACCCTCCACGTGTCGCCACGGGGTGTCACGGTGTCGACCTGCTGGACGAGCAGGCCACCGTCGATGCTGCGCATGTCGAGCGCTGCACCCTTCGGCGGTGCTGCTTCGAGGACCCGGAGGTTGGCCTTCTTGGCGAAGATCTCCAGCGCCTCGGGTTCGAAGGACGGCGCGACGACGACCTCCGTGAAGACCGGCGCGAGCTGTGTGGCCAGCGCTGCCGTGACCCGTTGGTTGAGCGCGACGATGCCGCCGAACGCGCTCACCGGGTCGCACGCGTTCGCGCGCACGTACGCGGTCTCGACATCGGCGGCGACCGCCACACCACACGGGTTGGCGTGCTTCACGATGACGCATGCCGGCTCGTCGAAGCGATGGACCAGCTTCCAGGCGGCCTCGGTGTCGTAGAGGTTGAGGTAGCTGAGCTCCTTGCCGTTGTGCTGCACCGCAGAGTCCCACCAACTCGTCGCGCCGGCGATGCGATAGCGGGCACCCTGCTGGTGAGGATTCTCGCCGTAGCGAAGCGTCTGCGCTCGATCCATCGACAGATGCAGTCCCGCCGGCAATGCGTGCTCCTCCGAGGCATCGACGTCGTCGAACCAGTTGGCGATGGCAGCGTCGTACGCCGCGATCGCGGCGAACGCGTCTCGCGCCAGTCGCCGCCGGGTGGCGGCCGACAGCGTGCCCTTGGCCGCGACCTCGTCGAGCACGACCCGGTAGTCGACGGGGTCGACCACGACACCCACGTGCGCATGGTTCTTGGCGGCGGCCCGCACCATCGCCGGACCACCGATGTCGATGAGTTCGATGCTCGGGCGCTCGGTGAAGGGGTAGAGGTTGACCACGACGAGATCGATGGCCTCGATGCCGTGCGCGGCCATGTCGTCCTGGTGCTGGGGGTTGGTCGGGTCCGCGAGGAGGCCGCCGTGCACCTTGGGGTGAAGGGTGACGACCCGGTGATCCAGGATCGCCGGCAATCCGGTGAGCTCGGCCAGATCGGTGACGGCGATCCCCGCGTCGGCGACGGCCTTCGCCGTGCCGCCGCTGCTGACGATGCGCCATCCGGCCGCCTGGAGACCGGCGGCGAGGTCGACGATGCCGGTCTTGTCGTACACGGAGAGCAGCGCGGTGGGCATGCTCAGAATGTACGCGTCACGCCGGCACTGAGCCGGGTGGGCTTTACAAGGTGTAATGCCCTGGGCATCCAAGAGTCGAACCACCTGCAAGGTGTACGTTCGCGTCAGTTGGATTCGTCCGATTCCACACTGGGGGGTTTTACTCATGGATCTCAGCAAGTTCAAGACATCCGACTGGCTGAAGGTGGGTGGCGCGGCAGCCGTGCTGATCTTCGCCTTCATCGCCTGGAGCGGTGACGTCAACGAGGTGGGAGGCGTCAGCATCGGCAGCGTCGACTGCAGCTACGGCGGATGTCCGAGCGGGCCGAACATGCTCGATCACTTCTTCACCGGGTTGATCCCGTGGTTGCTCATCGTGGCGATCGGGGTGTTGACGTTCCTCGCCGCCGCGGGCATCTTCAAGTTGCCGGCGTCGCTTCCCGCGCCGCTGATCTTCCTCGGTGCGTCGGCGCTGTCGTTGTTGCTCATCCTCATCCGGGTGCTGATCGGCCCGAAGCTGGGCGTGCTCAACGCTGACGTCAAATGGGACCGTGGCTTCGGCATGTTCGTCGTCCTGCTCGGCGCGATCGCCGTGCTCGTCGGATGCGTGCAGGGCTTCAAGGAGTCCGGTGGCGATCTCAACGATCTCAAGGACATGAACAAGCTGAAGAGTCAGCTGGGCATGTCCGGGGGTGGCGATTCCTCGGCACCGCCGCCGCCGCCCCCCGGCGCCACTCCTCCCCCGCCGCCGCCGCCCCCGCCCCCGCCGCCAGCGGGCTGACCTCACATCCATCTCACCGAAAGGACCCCGCCCCGGTGCGGGGTCCTTTCGCGTCCGAGAAAGTGACCGGGGCAAAAAGGTGCGGGCCGGTACAGTCGATCCGCCATGGACTCACCGCTCATCGTCGCCCGACAACTCGTCAAGCGCTTCGGCGACTTCACCGCCGTCGATGGCATCGACGTCGAGGTGCAGCCCGGCGAGGCGTTCGGCTTCCTCGGCCCGAACGGTGCCGGCAAGAGCAGCACGATGAGGATGATCGCGTGTGTGTCCGCGGCGACATCGGGGACCCTGCGATTGTTCGGCCTCGACCCGGCGACGCACGGCGCCCAGATCCGCGGACGCATCGGCGTCGTTCCCCAGCTCGACACGCTCGACACCGAGCTGTCGGTGCAGGAGAACCTGTGGCTGTACGGCCGCTTCTTCGACCTGCCGCGCGCGGAGTCGAAGCGCCGCGCCGCAGAGCTGCTCGAGTTCGCCCAGCTGACCGAGCGAGCCGACAGCATCGTCGACAACCTCAGCGGTGGGATGAAGCGCCGGCTCTCGATCGCCCGATCGCTGATCAACCAGCCCGAGCTGCTGCTGCTCGACGAACCCACCACCGGCCTCGATCCGCAGGCGCGTCACGTGCTGTGGGACCGCTTGTACCGGCTGAAGCAGGAGGGCGTCACGCTCGTGCTCACCACGCACTACATGGACGAGGCGGAGCAGCTCTGCGACCGGCTGGTGGTGATGGACCAGGGCCGCATCGTCGCCGAGGGGTCACCCCGCACGCTGATCGACCGGTACGCGACCAAGGAGGTGCTGGAGCTCCGCTTCCCCGCAGGCACCAACGAAGGGCGCGCCAGCGAGGTGATGGGGATCGGCTCGCGCCAGGAAGTGCTCCCCGATCGCATCCTCGTCTACGCCGACGACGGCGAGGCGGCACTGGTCGAGACCCACCATCGTGGCCTGCAACCCGAGAGCGCGCTCGTGCGCCGGTCGAGCCTGGAGGATGTGTTCCTCCTGCTCACCGGTCGGAGCCTGGCGGACTGACATGGCGCACACCACCACCCCCGCTGCGCTGCGTGTCGCCAGTTGGCACCTGGCGACGTTTCGTCGACTCTGGAAGACCAACCTGCTGTCCACGTTCGTGCAGCCGATGCTGTACCTGCTCGGCCTCGGGGTCGGCGTCGGCTCGCTCGTCGACAAGAACTCGTCCGCGAGCGACGCGCTCGGCGGCATGTCCTACGTCGCGTTCGTGGCGCCGGGTCTGCTGATCACGACGGCGATGTCGTTGAGCGCCGGAGAGAGCATGTGGCCGGTGATGGGCGGGCTCAAGTGGAGTCGGGGGTATCACGGCATCGCGGCCACCCCTCTCGACGCGGGTGACATCGTCGCCGGTCATGCGACGTGGATGGCCGCCCGGTCCGGGCTGGCCGCGGCCGCCGTCGCGATCGTGCTGGCCTGCTTCCCCGACACACGATCGTGGGGCCTGATCCCGACGGTGCTGGTCGCGATGGCCGTCGGCGTGTCGTTCGCGATGCCGATCATGGCGCTGTCGATCAACTCCGAGTACGACGGTTCGTTCGCCGGCATCAACCGGTTCGTCATCATCCCGCTGTTCCTCTTCGGCGGCGCCTTCTATCCGCTGTCTCAATTGCCGACGCTGGTGCAGTGGGTGGCCAAGGTGTTCCCGCTCTGGCACGGGGTGGTCGTCGCCCGCGGCTTCACCTCCGGCAACGTCGACTGGCTCGGCACCGCCGGCCACATCGCCTTCGTGCTCGCCTGGGGTGTGGCGGGCATGGTGGTCGCCACTCGACGACTGGGACGGAAGTTGTACCCATGAGCGGCACCCTGCTTCGGATCGTGCCGCGCGACTTCGTGGTCCGCCGCCCACAGCGGATGATCGAACGGCACCTCGTCGCCTACCGGCGGCAGTGGCTCATCGTCGTCAGCGGATTCTTCGAGCCGCTGTTCTATCTGCTGAGCATGCGCGCCGGCCTCGGCGATCTGGTGGGCACCGTCTCCTTCGGCGGCAAGCAGGTTCCCTACGACGTGTTCGTCGCCCCGGCGCTGATGGCGTCGTCGGCGATGAACGGTGCGATCTTCGACTCGACCGGCAACGTGCTGCACCGGATGAAGTACGCCCGCATCTACGACGCCGCGCTCGCGACGCCGATGAGTCCCGCCGATGTGGCGATGGGTGAGATCGGCTGGGCGCTGCTGCGCGGCCAGCTGTACGCGTGCAGCTTCCTCGTCGTCATGGCGGCGCTCGGACTCACCGGTTCGTGGTGGTCGCTGATGGCGCTGCCGGCATGTGCCCTCATCGGCCTCACCTTCGCGAGCATCGGCTTCGCGGGCACCACGTACATGCGCGGGTGGGCCGACATGGACATCGTCACAACGGCGATGATGCCGTTGTTCCTGTTCTCGGCGACGTTCTTCCCGACGTCCGCCTACGGATCATGGGCGTGGATCGTGCAGCTCTCGCCGCTGTACCACGGCGTGGCGCTCGTGCGCGGCGCCAACGCAGGCGTGTGGACCGCCTCGATGGCTGCGCACATCGCCGTGCTCGCCATGCTGTCGATCATCGCCCTCTCGGTCGCCGCGCGCCGCTTGGACACCCTGCTCCGCAAGTAGCCGGTACGAGTGTCTGCGCTATGGTCACCCTTGCGGGCCTGATCGACCGGGCTCGACCACTTGGGGGAGTCACACATGACTGAAGAGAACAAGCTCATCCTGCCGGGCCGTTTCGGCCGCCGGCAGGTCATCCTGGGCGCGGGCGCCGCCACGGTCCTCGCGGCGTGCGGCAGCGACAGCAAGTCCACCGGCACGACCGCCGCACCCACCACCGTCGGCGGTGGCGACACGACGGCGCCTCCCGGCACCGACGCCGCGACCACGAGCACGGTGGCCTCCGACGGCAAGCAAGGCGGCACGCTGCGCGTCGGCGTCGTCGGCTCGACCAACGACCTCATCGACGGTCAGTACATCGTCGCCCGCGCCGACCAGGCTCGCATGGTCACCGGCTGGGAGCCGATCGCCAACTACGACGACGACTTCAACATCGCCTACAACCACGGCCTGGCCGAGTCGATCGAGGCGAAGGCACCCGACAACTACGTCGTCCGGCTCAAGTCGGGCATCGAGTTCCACAACGCCAAGACCGTCACGGCCGACGACCTGATCTACTCGTTCAACCGTCTGATCGACCCGACGCTGGCCATCGCTCCGGCGCTGCAGCAGTTCATCGACGCCAACAGCTTCACCAAGCTCGACGACCTCACGGTCGACATCAAGCTGCTCAAGCCGAGCGTCGCCTTCCTCAACGGCATGGCCGACTACGGCTCCAACATCGTGCCTGTCGGCTACACCCGCGACGGCGAGCAGATCGGCACCGGCCCGTACAAGCTGAAGAGCTTCACGCCGGGTTCGGAGAGCGTGCACGTCCGTCACGAGAACTACTGGGGCAAGACCTACCTCGACGAAGTCCAGATCATCGACTTCTCCGACCAGGCTGCGCTCGTCAACGCGCTCGCGTCGGGCGACATCGACGTCGCCATCGACGTGCCCTACGCCCAGGCCACGACGATCTCGGGCAACAGCGACCTGGTGCTGCTCGAGTCGGCCGCCGGCAACTGGCAGACGATCACGATGCGCGTCGACATGGCGCCCTTCGACGACATCAGGGTCCGCCAGGCCATGCGCCTGATCGTCGACCGCGACCAGATGGTCGAGCGAGTGCTGTCCGGTCACGGCCGCGTCGGCAACGACATGTACGGCGTGCTCGATGGCTCGTACCCGAAGCAGTTCGACCAGCGCAAGCAGGACATCGAAGCCGCCAAGGCACTCCTCAAGGACGCCGGCCAGGAAGGACTCGAGATCGAGCTCTTCGCACCGGACGACACCGCCGGATTGCCCGAGTACATCACGGCGTTCGCCGAGCAGGCCAAGGATGCCGGCATCAAGGTGACGGCCACCGTGCTCGACGGAGGCACCTACTGGGGTGCCGAGTACACCAAGCGCGTGTTCGCGACGAGCTACTGGAGCACCCGGCCCTACCTCAACCAGGTCGCGGCCGGATCGTTGCCGGATGCCACCTACCCCGAGACCCACTGGCCCCCGGCCGGTTCCGACTTCGTCGACCTGTACAACCAGGCCATCGCCGAGGTCGACACCGACAAGCGGTACGCCATCATCGAGAAGATGCAACAGGAGGAGTACGACGGCGGTGGGAACATCATCTCCTACTTCCAGAACCTGATCGACGGCCACGCCGCCTACGTGAAGGGTGCCGTGTCCCGCCCGAACCTGTTGAACTTCGACCACTTCGGTCGCGGGTTCCAGAACATCTGGCTCGACCAGTGATTCGACCGGGCGGGGGATTCGTCCCCCGCCCGGTCCTTTTCACACCACGTTCCGCATGGGGATCTTCAAGCTCATCGTCCGCCGCGTGCTGCTCGGCGTCGCCACCCTGTTGGTGGTCTCGTTCGCAGTGTTCGCACTGACGAACCTGCTCGGCGACCCCGTGAAGCGAATGCTCGGGCGAGGTGCGCTCCCCGACCTGGTGACCGCCCGGCGTGCCGAGCTGGGTCTGGATCGACCCTTCTTCACCCGCTACTTCGAATGGCTGAAGGGTCTGCTCACGGGCGACCCCGGGAACTCCTACGGCCTCAACAACCAACCGGTGCTCGACGTCGTCAGCGACCGGATCAAGAACTCGCTGTTCCTCATGGCCGTGAGCTCGGTCATCTCGATCCCGCTCTCGCTGTTCATCGGCGCCCGGGCCGCGCTCAAGCGCGACCGCACCTTCGACCGCGTCACGTCGAACCAGATGCTCATCTTCGCGGCGATGCCGGAGTTCGTCGTCGGCGCCTTCCTCACGGTCGTGTTCGCGACCAACATCTGGCACGTGTTCCCCGCGGTGAGCCGGATCCGCCCGGGCGAGCCGCCGTGGTCGGACATGAAGGGCATGATCCTCCCGGTGCTCACGCTCACCCTCGCGGTCACACCCCACGTGTCGCGCACGATGCGCGCGTCGATGATCGAGGTGCTGGAGAGCGACTACATCGAGATGGCCCGCCTGAAGGGCCTGTCCGAGCACGACGTGCTGTGGGGCCACGCGTTCCCCAACGCCGTAGGGCCCACGCTGCAGGTGATCGCGTTGAACATCGCCTACCTCGCCGGCGGGGTGGTGATCGTCGAGTCCCTGTTCAACTTCCGCGGCATCGGCATCGCCCTGATCGACGCCATCAACGCGGCCAACGCGCCCGTCGTGCAGTTCATCGCCATGTTCATCGCCAGCATCTACGTGATCTGCAACCTCGCCGCCGACATCGGCGCCATCCTCGTCACGCCGCGGCTGCGAACGAGGCTCCAGTGAGCATCGAAGTTCCCCTGGTCACCGAGCTCCCCGAGCACGACGAGGCGAAGCTGCCGGGCGTCTGGCGAGCCTCGTTCCGCATGTGGCGCACGCGCATCGGGCTCGCGCTCGTGCTGCTGCTGGTGCTGATCGCGATCGTCGGGCCGTGGATCGCTCCCTTCGGCGAGGCGGAGTTCGTCGGGACGCCGAACACGCCGCACCTCACCGGTACGTGGCTCGGCACCGACTACTTCGGCCAGGACGTGTGGTCGCGGTTCCTGTACGGCGGGCGCCGCATCCTCTTCCTGGCGTTCGTCGCAACGTTGATCGGGTTCGTGCTCGGCGGTGCCATCGGACTCATCGCGGCCTACAACCGCCGACGCCTCGACGACGTCCTGATGCGCTTCATGGACATCCTGCTCGCGTTCCCCAGCTGTTGCTGGCGCTCGTCGCGCTCACCACCATCGGCGCCAAGCCATGGCTCATCGTGTCGATCGTGGCCTTCACCACGATGCCGCGCATCGCCCGGATCACTCGCGGCGCCACCGTGCCCGTCGTCGAGCGAGATTTCATCGGCGCGGCCGAGGCGCTGGGCGAATCGCGCTTCCGCATCATCACCCGCGAGCTCCTCCCGAACGTGACAGGCCCGCTGCTGGTGGAGGCCAACCTGCGCCTCACCTACTCGATCGGCACCATCGCCGGCCTCGGCTTCCTCGGCTTCGTCGCCGAGAAGAACGCCGCCGACTGGGGCAGCATGATCCAGGAGAATCGCATCGCGCTCACCGTCAACCCGTGGGGCACCCTGTTGCCCGCGGCGGCCATCGCCCTACTGACGATCGGTACGGGCATGATGGCCGACGGCATCTCACGCACGATCGCCGGTGTCGATCGAGGGCGGCCCGACGCATGACCGACCAACCCCGACACCAGACGGGCGACCCGACCTTCGACAGCCCCGACCACGTGGCACTGGACATCCGGAATCTGCGCCTGAACGTGGCCCAGAGCGGCGCCGACATCGTCGACGAGATCGACCTCGTCATCCATCGCGGCGAGGTGCTCGGCCTCGTGGGTGAATCCGGCTCCGGCAAGACCACCGTCGGCCTCGCGGTCCTCGGGCACACCCGCAGCGGTGTCGTCCTCGGCGGCGGTTCGGTGACCGTCGGCAATCGCGACGTCGCCGGGCTCTCCGACAAGGAACTGCGTTCGGTCCGCGGAAAGCTCGTCACCTACGTGCCACAGGACCCCGGCACCGCGCTCAACCCCGCGCTGCGCATCGGCAAGCAGATCATGGAGGTCCTCGAGACCCACGGCTTCGGCGCCGATGACGACGAGCGCAAGGCCCGGGTGATCGAGGTGCTCAGCGAGGTGATGCTGCCCTCCACACCGACGTTCCTGCGCCGCTACCCGCACCAGCTGTCGGGTGGCCAACAGCAGCGAGTCGGGCTGGCGATGGCGTTCGCCTGCCGGCCGGCCGTGATCGTGCTCGACGAACCCACCACCGGGCTCGACGTCAGCACCCAGGCCCATGTCCTGGAGACGATCCGCTCACTGGCGGCCGCACACGGCGTGGCCGCGCTGTACGTGACGCACGACCTCGCCGTGGTGGCCACGCTCGCCGACCGCGTCGCGGTGATGTACGCCGGGCGCATCGTCGAGCAGGGCGCGACGGCCGACATCTTCGCCAACCCGGCCCACCCGTACACCCGCTATCTCGTCGCCGCTGCGCCGGAGATGGGCGACGACCGCCAGCTGGTGGGCCTGCACGGGCGGGCGCCGTCGCCGGGCAGGCGCCCGCACGGATGCACGTTCGCGTTGCGCTGCGAGCTCGCCGGACCCGAGTGCGTCAGCGAGTTCCCGCCGGTCGTCGACGTCGGCACCGACCGCCCGCACCTCGTGCGCTGCGTCCACGCGTTCGGCGTCCCCGAGCGCACCACGAACCGCACCAACACCTCCGTCGCCGCCTCGACGACCGACGATGTCGCGCTCAGCATCCGCCACGTGGACGCCGGCTACACCGGCGTCACCGTGGTCCACGACATCAACTTCGACATCGCCCGCGGGGAGTGCGTGGCCCTCGTCGGCGAGTCCGGCTCGGGCAAGAGCACGCTGTCGCGTTCGATCGGTGGTCTGCATCGAGAGTGGACCGGCGACATCGTGCTCAACGGCAGCCCACTCGCTCGCTCGTCGCGGGATCGCCCGATCGCACAGCGGCTGTCGATCCAGTACGTCTTCCAGAACCCGTACAGCTCGCTGCACCCACGACGATCGATCGCCGAATCGGTCGCCCGCCCCCTCGCCATCGCCGGGGTCGACCGCCAGGAGACGGCACGACAGGTCGACCGCATGCTCGAGCGCGTGTCGCTGTCCAGCGGGTACGGCAACCGATTCCCCGACCAGCTCTCCGGTGGCGAGCGCCAACGTGTCGCCATCGCCAGGGCACTGGTCAGCAACCCGCAGATGCTCATCTGCGACGAGGTCACCTCCGCGCTCGACGTGCTGGTGCAGGCGGCGATCATCGAGCTCCTCGTCGACCTCCAACGCGACCTCGGTCTGGCGATGCTGTTCGTCACGCACAACCTGCCGCTCGTGCGATCGATCGCCCAACGGGTCGCAGTGATGGCCGACGGCAAGATCGTGGAGCTCGGCTCGACGGTCGACACGCTGGAGTTTCCGCAGCAGGAGTACACGAAGCGCCTGCTCGCCGACACACCGCGGATCCCCACCTTCGATTGACACACGATCGCGACACGAACGCGGTCCTCATGTGACGCGGAGCCGCGAACTTGTGACCGATGGATCTGATCGTCGTCGGCGTCACCAACTCGCGCGCGTCCTACGCAGCGCTGGACTGGGCAGCCGAGCGAGCACATCAATGCGGTGCTGCGCTCCGGCTGGTCACCGCCCTCGCCAGCCCCATTCCGCTGGTCGGACCGGGGTCGGGTGCGGTCGTCGTGCCCGATCGTGAGGCCATCACCGAACGGGTGGCCGAATGGCATCGCACCCTGGTCGACGACACCGTCGGATCATCGTCCATGGAGATCGACAGCGTCGTCACGTTCGGCAGCGCCGCGCACGTCCTGCGCTCGTCGGCACAGGACGCCGACATGCTGGTGCTGGGCCAGAAACGGCACCGCCGTCTCAGCCATCTCGCCCGCCGATGCCTGCGGCGCACCCCGTGCGTCGTGATGATCATCGACGGCGAACGCCCTCGCTGATCCACTGCTCGACGAGGTCGTAGTCTCGCGGGGTGACCTACCGGTTCTCCGCAGAACTCTGGCTCTACCGGGGCGAAGGTCCGTGGCACTTCGTGACCCTCCCGTTCGAGATGTCCGACGAGATCGACGAGCGGACGACCGGAAGCCAGGGTGGGTTCGGTTCGGTCAAGGTCCACGTGACGATCGGCACCACCACGTGGAGCACGTCGCTGTTCCCGTCGGCGGAGGCGAAGTCGTACATCCTGCCCATCAAGCAGAAGGTCAGGACGACCGAGGGTCTCCGCATCGGCGTTCCCTTCGACATCGAACTGCGTCTCGCCAACGTCTGAGAGCAGCCCCAGGGTCGATCCACGCAGATCGCCATTACCCTCCCACCGGTGGAACCGACCTGGATGACCGCCTCGCGGGTGGTACTCGTCGCCGGCAAGGGCGGCGTCGGTTCGAGCACCGTCGCCGCGGCGCTGGCGGTGGCGGCGGCTCGGAGCGGGCTCGACGTGCTGCTCATCGCGGTCGACGGCAAGCCGGGCCTCGGGCCGTTGCTGGGTGGTCGTGCGCTGACCTCGACCGAACAGGTCCTGCGCACCGAGCCAGGGGGCGGACGAGTGCGCGGCCGCACGGTGCCCCCGGAGCAGGCCTTCGCCGACTACCTCGATCTCAAGGGCGTGGGGAACATCGTGCGACGCGCTGCAGCTGCAGCGTCGCTCGACCTGGTCGCCGCGTCGACGCCCGGGATGGAGCACTTGCTCGTGCTGGGCAAGATCAAGGAGCTCGAACGCACGAAGGCCGCCGACCTGATCATCGTCGATGCGCCGCCCGCCGGTCACGCCGGTCCGTTCGTCCGTTCCGCCAACGCGCTGCAGGAGATGGTGTCGAGCGGTCCCGTGCGCCAGCAGGCGGACGAGGTCGCCGAGATGCTCGCGGACGCACGGCGGGTCCAAGCGCTGCTGGTGACGTTGCCGGAGGAGACTCCGGTCAACGAGATCGTCGAACTCGCGACCGAGATGACCGACGAACTCGGGTTGGCACTGGCGCCGCTCGTCGTCAACGGCTGCTGGCCGGATCGACCGAGCCTCGCCCTCACCGCCGCGGCGGCATCCAAGAAGAGCAACGTCACGCTCGACGCTGCCGACCGCGACGCATTGCAGCGTACGAACAAGTACGGCGCGGCGCGTCTCGATGTGCAACGTGAGCAGCTCGACCGGCTGGCGGCGCTGCTCCCGATGCCGACGCTGCGCCTTCCACGGCTCCCCGCACCGCGACTGCTCCCCCACCACCTGGACCTTCTCGTCGAGGCGTTGGCCGTCGAACCGAGCGTCCCCGGATGAGCGATCGAGAGCTCGTCGACGTGCTCGACGGAGTACGGCTCCTCGTCACCTGTGGTCCGGGCGGTGTCGGCAAGACCACGACCGCCGCGGCGCTCGGCCTCGCCGCAGCCCGCGCCGGCCGGAGGGTGGTGGTGGTCACCATCGACCCGGCGAGACGACTCGCCGACGCGCTCGGCATCGACGCCGACCAGTGCAATGAGCCCCACCTGGTCGAGGGTGCCGTGGAGGGCCCCGGCTCGTTCTCGGCGCTGATGCTCGACGCCGAGAAGACCTTCGACGACCTGATCCGCGAACGGGGAGGGGACGCCGCACCCACGTTGCTCGACAATCGGGTGTACCGCAGCATCGCCGGCTCCCTCGCCGGCGCCCAGGACTACATGGCCATCGAGCGCCTGCACCAACTGCACCACGGCGGCGACTTCGACCTGGTGGTCATCGACACCCCGCCGTCGCGACATGCGATCGACGTCCTCAAGGCCCCCGACCGGCTCGTCGTGTTCATGAGCCACCCGATCTATCGCGCGCTGACGCTGCCGTCTCGCTCGTTCGCCCGCGTCACCAACGTGGCCTCGGGCGCGTTCCTCTGGACGATCAAGCGGTTGGCCGGGCCGAAGATCGTCGAAGAGACGGTCGAGTTCTTCCGCTCCCTGTCGGCGATGGAGGGCGGCCTGCGGACCCGCGCCGCCGAGATGTCGGTGCTGTTGCGCGACGAGCGCACCGCGTTCGTCCTGGTGTCGAGTCCGCGCGCCGAAGCCATCGACGAGTCGACGTTTCTCGCCGAGGCGCTCCAATCCGGCGGCTTCCGGCTCGGCGGGATCGTCGTCAACATGGTGCACCCGATGCCACTGCCACTGTCGGCGAAGCTCCTGAAGGCCGACGAGCGAGGCGAGCTGGGCGTCCATCTCGCGGAGCAGGTGCACTACCACCAGGAACTGACCGAGCTGGCCGATGCCGAACGAGTGGAGCTGGCCACGCTGGTGGCACTCGCCGATGGGGCTCCGGTTCGGCAGGTGCCCCTGTTCGACCACGACGTCCACGACGTGGCGGCCCTTCGCGAACTGGGCGATCTCCTCACGAGATGATCACCCCGACGAGGTGAGCGCGCACCTCGAACGGCATGGCAATGTATGCCGATGCCGACCCTGGACATGAGTGAACTCGACCGCATGCGTGATGCAGTCTTCTTCGACGGCCCCGACATCAGCCGTCGATTGAGCCGCTTCTGGGTACTGCTCGTGCTGGCGTCGATCATCGCTGCGGCAGGCGTCGTCGCCGACTCCACGGCCACCGTGATCGGCGCCATGATCGTCGCCCCGTTGATGACGCCGATCCTCGGCACCATGCTCTCGGTCGTCCTCGCCGACCGGGGCAACCTGATGCGTTCCATCGCGCTGGTCGTGGCCGGTGCCGTGGCCTCGATCCTCATCGGCTACCTGGTGGGCATGCTGGTCAGCAACGACGTGGTGGCCGCCACCAACTCCCAGGTCGCCGCTCGCGTCAGTCCCCGGCTCATCGACCTGCTGGCCGCGCTCGCCACCGGCGTCGTGGGCTCGGTGGCGCTGGTCCGTCGCGACATCTCCGACACGCTGCCCGGCGTGGCGATCGCGATCTCCCTCGTGCCGCCGCTGTCGGTCGTCGGGCTCACCGCCGAAGCCGGGCACTACCACGAGTCGTTCGGTGCCCTGCTGCTGTTCAGTACGAACGTCGCCGCCATCCTCGCCACGGGCATCTTGGTGATGGGCCTGTACCGCGTGCACCGCCACGTGGTCCCAGTGGCCGACGGAGCCGGTCGCGCCGTCGACCGTCGCAAGGCGATCGGTGCTGTGGTGGTGTTCTTCGTCCTCATCGGTGTGCCGCTCGGGATCTCGTCGAGGAAGATCGCCACCGACACTCGGCGTGAGTCGGACGTGCGCCGGATCAGCGAGGTGTGGGCCGACAGCGTGGGGTGGAGCGTCCTCGACGTGACGTCCAACAACACCGGGATGAACGTGCGCGTCGCCGGGGCACCGCCCATCCCCGACACCGCCTCGCTCGCGGCAGCGCTGCGCGCCGGCGGCATCGACCCGGCCGACGTCGTCGTCGAGTTCATCCCGCAGACGGTGGTGGCGCTCGGCGACGGGTGACCGCTACCCCGCCACCGCGATGGCCACGGCCACGATCGGCGGCACCAGGCACCAGAGGAGCGTCCACGACCACAGCGCCGCTCGCTCACCGATGAGCACCGCCTCGGCGTGCGCCCGGTGGCGGGAGGCGAGGTCGACCAGTTCTCGCCGAGCGAGGTCGCTGTCGCGGCGCAGGCTGAGCAGACCGAACTCGATGCCGCCGGCGATCACGAACGCGAGCAGGAAGCCCAGCGAGAGCTGACGCTCGTTGCCCGGATCGAGGGCCGCGGTGGTGAACACCGTGGGCACGAGGCCAAGCACGACAGCGGGCGTGGCCACGGCGAGGGAGCGGCGATGGAGTGCGATGGCGCGCACCCGCGCCCCGAGCCCGGACCCGATCGTGTCGGCGCAGCCGGCCCCGATCATCATCAGGATCCACGGACCGAGCAGACCGAGCGCGAGCGTGGCCTGCGCCCACGTCCGCAGGGCGTACCACTCCGGCGTGTGCTCGGAGGGGAGGAACGTCGCCACCGCCCACGCGATCAGCAGGGCCGCCAGCGCCACGGCGTAGGCGACGCTGCGCCAGCGGATGCGCACGGCACCGTCGAACAGGGCCCGATGGAACCAGACGCCGAGCACCGCGAGCAGGCTCCAGACGGTGACCTCCAGCGACGAGAGCGCCACCCAGTGGTCGTCGTGGAAGTCCTTCGCCCCGACCGAGGCGACGAGCCACCCGACGCCCGCGCCGACGAGCGCGGCGAGGACGGCCAGCACGACGACACGCCACGGTGGTCGGGGCACGGGCACGACGATCGGTTGGTCGAGCCCTTCGGCTCGGGCCCTCTCCCGATCGAGCTCGTCGAGGTGCGAGCGGAGGTGCTCGACCAGGTCGTCGAGATCGGCGGCGTTGTCGAACCGGATGGCGTGGAGATCGGCGAGGTCGGCCAACTCGGGTCGCAGGTCCGACGCCTGGAGTGGTTCCGCGCCGGCCAGCAGCACCGGCATGACGCGCGTCCCGTGAGCGAGCGCCTCGGTCAGCTCACGCCCGACCCAGTCGGTGGGGTCGAGGATTCGGGCAGCGCCGTCCGCACGCTCACCCCGCCAGTGGGGCCCGATCAGGGCGATGAGCACGTCACAGCGGGCGATCTCCGCGGCCAGCCGATCGGGGAAGTCGTCGCCACAGCGCAGGTCGGCGTCATTGAACTCGGTGCGCAGGTCGGCGACCCCGTCGAGGTGACGGAGCCGCTCGGCGATCCACCCCACGGCGTACTGGCCGTCGGCGCGGCGGTAGCTGATGAACACCCGCGCCATCGACAGCCCTCCCTCCGGTGGTCCGGGTGGCACGACGGTAACAGGCGGCGGCCGCGACGCCGCTCACCGCATCGAACCTCGTGTGGACCGGTCGACCGCCACCCAGGTCGCGACGATGAACACGACCGCGAACGCCGCGAGGACCAGCCAGTAGGTGCCGCTGGCGTACGAACCGGCGCCGCCGTAGGACTCCAGCAGCGGCGGCCCCAGCGGTGAGGCACCCTCGGCGAGGATCTTGTGTGCGCCGAGGTCGTGGCCGACGGCTTCGAAGGCCCAACGGGACGGGATGACGACGCTGAACGCAGCACCCGCCCGGGCCATGAGGTGCACGGGGAGGATGGCGCCGGAGAACAGCACCGCCGGGAAGCAGAGCATCGGCAGGGCGAGCGTCGCCTGCGCCACCGTGCCCACCAAGGCGGACGTGAGCAGGCCGAGCCCGAGGGCAGCCAGCGAGCACAGCAACAGGCCGACACCGAGGGAGGCGTAGGTCGACAGCGGGCGACTGGGGAGGCGGTCCAGCACGCGCAGCACGCCGAGCATCCCGACGATCACGACGAGCAGGAACGGCCCGAGGATCGTGACCTTGGAGGCCACGTAAGCGTCGAGCCGCAGCCCGACGAGCCGCTCCCGGCGAAGAATCGTGTGCTCGGTGCAGATCTGCAACAGCCCGTAGGTGAGACCGAAGAAGAACGCCGCGAAGACCACCCAGAAGCCCACCATCACCATCGAGCTCGGGCTCGGGTGCTCCATCTCGAACGCGCCTGGACGGAACAGGATCGCGAACATGCCGATCACCATCGCCGGCGACCCGACCAGGATCGCGAGCGTCAAGCGGTTGCGCACGAACGTCTCGAGGGTCCGGCGCGTCAGCACCCTCCACTGCGTCAGACCGCTCGCCGACTGCCTCCCGATCGGGGCGCCGGCTCCGTCACCGGGTGCAGGGGCTGTGGGGCGGCCCGCGGGGATGGCGACGTCGCGATCGGCGAGTCGCCGGTAGAGCTCAGGCAGCGACCCGACACCGAACTCCTGGAGTGCCTCCTCGACGGTTCCGACGAATCCGACTCGCCCACCACGAGCCATGAAGACGACGCGATCGCACTGACCGAGGTCGTCCGACGAGTGGGTCGTGAACACCACCGTCGCCGACCGGTCGGCGAGCGTGCGCAACTGCGTGACCAGTTCCGCGCTGGCGACGGGGTCGAGGCCGGAGGTCGGCTCGTCGAGGAAGAAGACGTGCGGGTCCGTCAGGAGTTCGACGGCGATGCTGGCGCGCTTGCGCTGCCCGCCGCTCAGCGAGCCGACCCGCACATCAGCATGTTCGGTGAGACCCACTGCGCCGATCGCCGTTCGAACGGCTGCATCGATCTCGGTGGGATCGGTCGACGACGGGAGCCGCAGGCGCGCCGAGTAGTGCAGCGTGCGGTCGAGTGGGAGATCGACATGGATGATGTCGTCCTGGGGGACGTAGCCGAGCACGCTGCGGAACAGCCCGAGGTGCGCGGCGACGTCGATGCCGTCGAAGCGCACCGACCCCGAGGTTGCCGGGGAGATGCCGGCGATCGCTTCGAGCAGCGTGGTCTTGCCCGCTCCGCTCGGACCCACGATCGCGACGAGTTCGCCGGCGGGGATCGTGAACGACACGTCGTCGAGCAGGGTGACCTCACCTCGCCGTCGTTCCATGACGCGCCGCGTCACCCCGCTCACGTCGATGCGGACACCACGCGGGATGGCCTCGACGGCGGCGACTCGGATCTCCTCGTCGAGCTGGACGTTCATGGATCTCTCCTTGACTAAATAGCACGACCGTTCGTGCAATCTGCACAATGTACGACCGATCGTGCTATCTTGTCAACATGTCAGGAGATCGAAAGCCACGGTCGGACGGCGCTCGCACCCGGGAGGCCATCGTGCGCGAGGCGGTGTCGCTGGCGACCCTCGACGGGCTCGAGGGTCTCTCGATCGGCAACCTCGCCGCCGCCTTGGACATGAGCAAGAGCGGCATCTATGCCCACTTCGGGTCCAAACAGGACCTCCAGATGGCCACCGTGGAGGAGGCGGAGCGCATCTTCCAGGCGGAGGTCATCGAGCCGGCCCTCGCCGCTCCCCCGGGCCTCGCCCAGGTCGTCGCGCTGTGCGATGCGTTCTTCGATCACCTGATGCGACACACGTTCCCCGGCGGATGCTTCTTCGCCGGCGCATCGTTGGAGATGGGCACCCGTCCCGGTCCGGTGAAGGAACAGATCACCGCCTTCCAGAACAAGCTCATGGGGTTGATCCACCAGTTCATCGTGACGGCCAAGGAGCAGCACGAGCTGCCCGCCGACGAGGACGTCGATGCACTCACGTTCGAGCTCAACGGGATCATCCTCGCGGCCAACACCAACTTCCTCCTCCGCGACGAGTCGGCCGCCCTCAAGATGGCGCGCCGCGTCGTGCGCCGACGGCTCGGCATCGCGGTGACCTGACCGACCGTGCGAGACTCCCCTTCACGAGGCCGGCCGGTCTGGGTGAACGAACGGAGTCGCATGGTGGTCGTCGGAGTCACAGGTGGGTCGGGTTTCCTCGGGGCGCACGTGTGCGCCGAGCTGGTGCACCACGGCCTCCAGCCACTGGTCTTCGACATGACCCGCCCCAGGGGGCCCGAGGTGGAGTGGATCCAGGGTGACGTGCGCGATCCCTCCGCGGTCACCGACTTCGTGCGCCGCTGCGACGGCGTGATCCACCTCGCCGGGGTGCTCGGGACGCAGGAGACGATCCACGAGCCGCGACCCGCGTTCGAGACGAACGTGCTCGGTGGGCTCAACGTGATCGAGGCGGCGGTGCGCGGCTCGTTGCCGGCGGTCACCTTGAGCACGGGCAATCACTTCATGGCCAACCCGTACGCCATCTCGAAGTCCGCGATCGACAGCATGGCGACGATGTACAACCTCTACCGGGGTGGCTGCGTGACGATCGTGCGGCCCCTCAACGCGTACGGGCCGGGGCAATTGCCGCCGATTCCGTACGGCCGTTCGAGCGTGCGCAAGGTCGTGCCGTCGTTCGTCACCCGCGCGCTCTCGGGTCATCCGATCGAGGTCTACTTCGACGGTCGGCAGGTCTCCGCGCTGGTGTGGGTCGGCGATGTCGCGCAGGCGATCGTGGCCGCGCTGCGCTCCACCCAGCAGTCGGGCGTGCCGATCTCGACGACGATCGAGATCGGACCGTCCACCTCGATCTCCATTCGTGAGACGGCCGAGCTGGTGATCGAGTTGTGTGCGGCCCGCGGCTACGCGCCCGTCCCCATCGTCGACGCCGGCCGCCGCGAGGGCGAGGACATCGCCCGAGACGTGGTCGCGGACACGTCGACGTTGCTCGGCGTCGGGATGAGCGAAGCCGACCTCACCGAGCTCCGAGTCGGGCTCGAGCGGACGATCGACTGGCTGATCGAGTCCCGCGGCGACGTCTGGGACGTCCCTCACGCCGACGCATAGACGGGTGGCCAGATGCGCATCGAGTATCGCGGAACTGTTCCGGTCTGGTTCTCCGTCGTGTGGCTCGCGCTCGGCGCGGCCTGGGTGATCATCCGCATCCGGTCGGATCGCCGCCGGGCACTCCGAGCGCCGTCCACCCCGGTCGTGGCGACGGGCTGGCGGGCCTCACCGTTCTCGCTGAACGTGTACGAGCAGAACATCTTCGGAGTTCGACAGCTCGGGGACTCGGTGGTGTTCGAACCCTCTGGCCGGCAGGTCGTCGCCGGGACCCTCGTTCCCGTCGTCTCCACCGTCGCCGTGGCCGTCGTCGCATCAGCCCACCCGCGACCGTGGCTCCTCGTCGCGGCGATCGCCTGCGGCAGCGCAGCGTTCGTGTATGCCCTCGCCGGCTTCCGCGTCCGAGTATGCGTTTCGCCGGTCGACATCGCCATCCGCCGCCGCTTCGGTGGTGAGCGATGCTTCGCGTGGGCAGCGGTACACGACGTTCGTGTCGAGATCCGCGCCACCAACGGGCAGCTACGCGGGTCGTCGACGTCGGTCGCGGTCGGCGTCATGCATGCGGTCGGTCAGCGCCCGTTCGACCTGCCCGGCTTTCGATGCATCGCATGGGTCGACGACGATGGACGAGACGACCTCACGGTGGCGGCTGCAAAGGTCGAGATCGTCCGTCGATACCGGGAATCGCTGATCGGACCGTGGCCGGCGTCGTGATGGGGCGAGCGGCCTCAGCGCAGTCAGTCCCCGATGTCGTAGCGGCGCACCACGTTCTCGGTGCCGTTCCAGTAGCAGACAACGAGCATGCGCACATCGGGACTGAACGCCATGTAGGTGATCGACGGATCGTGACCGTCGATGTCGTGGATCTTGGCGTCGAACTCCCAGATCTTCGTCCCAGAGGCCACGTCGTACACGGCGTTGTCGCCTTGCCTGCCGGAGACGGCGAGCAGCGCACCATCCGGGCTCAGAACCGCTCCTTGGATCAACTGCTGCGCCGGCACCCTCAGCACTTGTGAGCCGTCCGACGCGTCCCACACCACTGCCGAGTCGTGCGACGCGCCGGCGACCAGCCGAGAGTCGTCGCTGAACGTCAAGCCTGTGTAGACAGATGCCGGGCCGGCGTCGTCACCCTCGAGCGCGAATCGCTGCTCGAACGTGGTTGCGTCCCACACGACGGCGGCGTGAACGCCCCAGGTCATGATCAGCGTGCCGTCAGGCGAGTACCGCCCGAGCGCCGGGTAGAACGCCGATCCCGGGAGGGGCAGCGTCGCCAGGACCTTGCGGCTCGCGACATCGATCACCGAGGCGGACGCATCGCCCATCGCCACCGCTCGTGTGCCGTCGGGGCTGTAGCCGTAGACGCCGCATGCGCTCGCAGGAAACCGGGTCGACAGCGATCGGGCCTCGGCGATCGCCGCGTCGTGCGTCGCGTCGTCGGGCGGGAAAGGATCACATGGGAGCGCGTCGACGAATGCCATCGTCGTCGCGTCGTAGCGGTCGATGGTGCTCCCGGTCGGCATCAACAGGTAGTTCGAGTCCGGGGAGAATCCGATCATTCGTGTCGCCAGCACCGGCAACTCGTCGCGCAGGGCCACACCGCGCGCAGGGACGACGAGGGTGTCGCCATCGGTCACCGGGGTGGTCTCCGTTGGGGCGGTCTCCGTTGGGGCGGTCGGTGTGGGTCCGGTCGGCGCCGGCGAGGAAGGACCCTTGTCGTCGTCCCTGCGCAGCACCACCAGGCCGATCACGACGACAGCCGTCACCGTGGCGAGCGCGGCCGAGCCGCGAATGATCCGCTGCCGTCGCACCGTGCGCGTGATCCGGTCCACGCCGTCAGCAGGAGCGGATCGTCGTAGCGCGGCGCCGGCGGCCCGGCCGAGATCCTCGACCGCCTGTTCGTGTCGGGTGCTCACCGCATCCTGAGGGTCGTGCTCGTGGGTCATCTCAGAGCCCCAGTACGTCGGCGAGGACCACGCGGGCTCGGCTCAGGTCGGAACGCACGGTGCCCTCCGGGCAGCCGAGAATCGACGCAATGTCGGCGGTGGAACGGTCGCCGGCGAAATGGAGGGTGACCACCGCGCGTGGGCGGTCGGGGAGCGTCCGCACCGCGGCCCAGAACGCCAGCACATCGGCCGACGGTTCCGGCACCGTGGCATCGTCCCTCCGTGCACGTTCCAGGAAGCGTCGTTCGGTGCGTCGTCGGCGGAGCCGAGACCGGCATGCGTTCACCAGCACGCGGTGGCACCAGCCTCCCGGTCGCTCCAGCCGCGCCACTCGCGGCCACTGCACGAATGCCTTCACCATCGTGTCCTGCACCAGGTCCTCGCCGTCGCGGCGGCTCCCCGTCATCGCGGTGGCCACTGCGACGAGCGCGGGGTACTCGACCCGGTAGAGGTCCTCGAACGCCCACGAGGCCGTCACGATGTGCATCGGCGATGACTGAACCATGATGAGCGTGTTGCTGTCCATACCTGACACACGCCTGAGCGGTGTGTCCCGCTGCAAGGACTGTTCAGCAGTTCGCCGGCCGGGTCATGGACCCCCGAGTCAGGTCACTCGATGCGCATGCCGGAGATCGCACGGGCGATCACCAGCTGCTGGATCTCGCTGGTGCCCTCGAAGATCGTGTGGATCTTGGCGTCACGGTGCCAGCGCTCGACCGGGTACTCACGGGTGTAGCCGTACCCACCGAGGATCTGGATGGCGTCCTCGGTGACCCGAACGGCCACTTCGCTCGCCTTGTACTTGCTCATCGAGCCTTCGCCGTTCTTGAAGCCACCGTTGCGGGCGAGCCAGGCGGCACGCCAGATCAGCAGGCGGGCGGCGTCGATCTCGGTGGCCATGTTGGCCAGCTTGAAGGCGATGGCCTGGTGCTGCACGATCGGCTTGCCGAAGGTCTTGCGCTCCTTCGCGTACTCGAGCGAGAACTCGTACGCGGCGCGGGCGATGCCGAGCGCCTGCGCACCGACGGTGGGTCGGGTCGCCTCGAACGTGCTCATCGCCGGCTGCTTCTCTCCGCTGTGACCGCGCTCGCGGGCACGGGCCAACTTGGCGTCGAGCTTCTCCTTGCCACCGAGCAGGCAGCTGCCCGGCACTCGGCAATCGTCGAGCACGACCTCGGCCGTGTGCGACGCACGGATGCCGTGCTTGAGGTACTTCTGGCCCTGGCTGATGCCCTTGGTACCGGGCGGGACGACGAAGCTCGCCTGACCGCGACCCTTCAGCTCCGGATCGACCGCGGCGACCACGACGTGCACGTCGGCGATGCCACCGTTGGTGATCCACGCCTTGGTGCCGTTGAGCACCCACTCGTCGTTGGCCTCGTCGTACACCGCACGCGTGCGCAGCGACGACACGTCACTGCCCGCGTCGGGCTCGCTCACGCAGAACGCACCGAGCTGCACCTTCTTCTCGTCGCCGTAGCACTGCGGCACCCACTCCATGACCTGCTCGGGGGTCCCGTTGCCGCTGATCCCGGCGGCGGCGAGGGCGGAGCCCATGATCGCCATGCCGATGCCGGCGTCGCCCCAGAACAGCTCCTCGACCACGACCGGCAACGTCAGCCCGGTCGGATCACCGAACGAGTTGAGCAGGAACTCCCAGCCGTACAGGCCGATCTCGGCGGCCTGCTGCACGATCGGGTACGGGAACTCTTCACGCTCGTCCCACTCGTGGCCCGCAGGTCGGATGACACTCTCGGAGAAGTCGTGCACCCACTTCTGGATCTGCAGTTGGTCTTCGTTGAGGGAGAAATCTGCCATGGGGATCACCTTCACAGGGGGAACAGGGGGAAGTTACTGACGGGTAACTATACCCGCCAGTAACTCGTCGTGTCCATCCCACCCTGTGACAAAGTGGCCGCCGGGGAAGACACGAGGGGGAGTTGTCATGCGTGCACGGTTCGTAGCTGTCATCAGCGCGGCGGTGATGGTGGTCGGATGTAGCAACGGCGGGTCGTCGGGCACCACGACGCCCACCACTGCGGCACCCGACACCACCGAGGCGACCACGACCACGGCGCCCCCACCCGCCGAAGCCGACGCGACGATGCTCGCGTCGATCCAGTCGGCAATCGACGGCGCGCCCGCCGGCTGTGACCCGCTCGACACCAAGCGCTGCCTGCTGCCGTTCCCCAGCGACACCTACACCGTCAGCGACGACGCCACCGACACCGGCCTGCGCGTCGCTCTCCCGGCCGAGGGCTTGCCCGCCAACGTCGACGGAGTCGGCATCGATCCGACGGAGTGGAACCGCAACGACGGCTTCAGCCCCAGCACCCCGTTGCTCACCTTCGTCCCCGACCTCGATCCGGTCGCCTCCAACCTGCCGTCGTGGACCGACATCGGCTCGTCGTTGGCGAAGGACTCCCCCGTCGTGCTCATCGACCACACGTCCGGCACGCGCATTCCACTCTGGGCGGAGATGGACGCCCACGCCAAGTCCGATGACGACCGGCTGCTCACCATCCGTCCGGCGATCTCACTGCCCGAAGGTCACACGTTCGTCGTCGGCCTCCGCGGCCTGGTCGACACGAGTGGCGCGGCGATCGAGCCCACCGACGCGTTCAAGGTCTACCGCGACAACCTGACGACGACGATCGACGAGATCGAAGCTCGGCGCGCCGAGATGGAGGTGGCGTTCACCGCTCTCGAGAACGAGCAGTTGCCGCGCGCCGATGTCCAACTCGCCTGGACCTTCACCGTCGCCAGCACGCGCAGCATCAGCGAACGGATGCTGCACATCCGCGACGAGGCACTCGCGTCCCTCGGCGAGGCCGCGCCTGCCTACACGATCACCGCGGTCAGCCCGAACAACGGCGACGGCGACATCGCGCTGCAGATCGAGGGCACGTTCACCGTGCCCAACTACCTCACCGGCGACGGCTCCCCCGGACAGAGCTTCAACTACGCCGACGACGATCCCGACGCGCTCCCCACCCAGAACGGCACGGTGGAGGCACCGTTCGTGTGCAACATCAGCACCGCCACGATGGCCGGGACCGAACCGGCTCACCTCGTCGAGTACGGGCACGGCCTCCTCGGCGACCATCACGAGATCGACGCCGGCAACGTGCGAGCGATGTCGAACGAGCACAACGTCGTGCACTGCGCCACCAAGTGGGCCGGCATGAGCGAGGACGACATCGGCAACGCGGCCGCGACCCTCGCCGAGTTCGGCAACTTCAAGACGATGGCCGACCGCCTCCAGCAGGGCGTGCTCAACCAGATCTTCCTCGGCCGATTGATGACTCGCACCGGCGGCCTGGCCGACGATCCGAACTTCCAGCGCGCCGACGGCACACCCATCGTCGACCGGACCCACCTCGACTACGACGGCAACAGCCAGGGCGGGATCATGGGCCTCATGCTCGCTGCCGTGTCGCCCGACATCGAGCGCGCCGTGCTCGGCGTGCCCGGCATGAACTACAGCCTGCTGCTGCCCCGCTCGGTCGACTTCGACACGTACGAGGCGATCTTCGCTCCCGCCTACCCCAACGACCTCGACCGCGTGCTCATCCTCGGTGTCACCCAGATGCTGTGGGACCGCGGCGAGGGCGCCGGCTACGTGCAGCACCTCACCTCCGACCCCTACGAGGGCACGACGGTGAAGGACGTCCTCCTCGACGTCGCGTACGGCGATCACCAGGTGACGCCACTGTCCGCGCTCGTCGAGGCCCGCACGATCGGTGCGACCATCCACCTCCCCCTCGCCGCCGACGGGCGCTGGCCCGAGGTCGAGCCCGGCTGGGGCCTGACCGCCACGACCTACCCGTCGTCGAGCGGGTCGGCGATCATCTTCTGGGACTCGGGGATGGCCCCCATGCCGATCGAGAACCTCGCCCCGCGTGAGGGCGACGACTCGCACGAGGACCCACGCGCCGATCCCGACGTGCGCACCCAGAAGGCGAGCTTCCTGTTCGACGACACGTTGATCGACGTGTGCAACGGGGCCGCCTGCACCGCGGACCACCGCGCCTAGCGGATCACCCCACGGGGATCGACAACAACTGCTGCGCCACTGCCTCGAACGTGAGCTTGGCGCCGGGCTTGTACGCGTGCACGCCGTCCCAGCGGTACGCGAGCGAGGTCGCGATGGACTCGTCGGCGCAGTACTGGGGCGGGCCGGTCACGAACGTCGTGGTGGCCGGATTCGCCGCCGCGACCTGCCGGAGCAGATCGTTGAGGTGGGCGACACGCGTGTCGTCGCCGCGCTCGGGCAACGCCGGCACGCCGGCGCCCTTCACGTCCTGAGGCCGCATGCAGGCGATCTCGAGCAGGGCCACCTTGGCGCCGGTGGCGCTCAGTGCGTCGATCCCCTGCTGCACCCCGTTCATGAACCGTTGGTCGTTGGCGGGCGTGCCGAACACGAGCGTCTGGCCGTCGGACTCCACGTCGAACACGTCCCACGCACCGATCACCACCAGTGCGACCTCGGCGCCCGACTGCTGCGCCTTCGTCGCCCACTTCTGCTGCCAGCCCGAGCAGCCGCTGAAGGACCGTGTGAAACCCTTGCGTGAGGACACCGCGGTGCCGCTGTCGTACACGCTGCACCCGTCGAGCGAACCGTCACCGACGGCGAACGTGCTGTCGATGCCCGAGGGCAGGTTCACGGCCAGTGCGTGCGCCATCGAGTCGCCGACGATCACCAGGTGCCGCGGCAGCGACGCGACGGTGCCCGGCACGATCGGCAGGCTCGCCGCGGTCGTCGACGGCTCGGCGGTCGACTCGGCTGCAGGATTCGAGTCCGGGACCACCGGCGAGGCTGCCGACGTGGTCGCGCCGATCGCCGCGTTCGGGTCGAACACGACGTTCTGGTCGCCCTGGTCGACCGCGGCGTCGAACGTCGGCTGGGCCGACCGGTAGAACGCGAACAGGGACACGACCACGACCATCGAACTCACCGCGAGGCAGGCGGTGACGAGGCGCCAGTCGGGACGCTCCCGGTGCGTCCACCAACGTCCGAGCGCCCCCTTGCGGATCGGTGTCTCGATCCATCGGTAGCAGGCCTCGCTGACAGGGAGGGCGATCGCCATCGCCAACAGGAATCGGGAGAACGAGCCGTGATACGCGTCGCAGATCCGGCTGATCGGCCACGTCCACAGGTACAACCCGTAGGACCGCTTGCCGATCTCGACCATCGGCCGCGCCGAGAACACGGCGCGAGCGCCGTTGGCCCACGGATGCACGACCACCGCGACCAGCGCGGCAGACGACAGCGTCACCATCGGCAGCATCCACATGTACGTCGCCCGGCTCTCGACGTGGCCGAACACGAACGCGGCGATGAGCAGCACCACGGCGCCCGCGGCGACGAGGTCGAGCGTCCGGGACGCCTGTGCGCGAGGTGCGTCGGCAACCTTCCAGGGCCGCCAGAGGAACGCCATCGCTGCGCCGAGCAGCAGCCCGCTGCTCCGGGTGATCGTGGAGAGGTAGAGGAAGTTCGTGGAGCTGACGGACTGCATCTCCATCGCGAAGGGATTGAACCAACGTGTCGGCCAGTCGGCCGCGTAGGCCAGCGCCGTGGCCACCATCACCCCGACGGACACGAACACGAGCGCCTTGCCACGGCGACGGTCGTCTGCGCTGCGCTTGGCGATCACCATGAACACGAGCGGCCAGATGAGGTACCACTGCTCCTCCACCGCCAGGCTCCACAGGTGACGGAACAGGGTCGGCGTGCCGCTGAAGTACGCGACCTTGCTGAAGATCTGGCCCCAGTTGGCGAGGTAGAGAATGCCCCACGGGTAGTCGCGCCGCACCTGCGTGTGCTGCTCCGCGCTGCCCCAGAACACCGCCCACACACCGATCACCAGCAACATCGTGAACAGTGCGGGCAGCAGTCGCCGCCAGCGCCGCACCCAGAACTGCCACAGGTCGACGCGGTGGGTGCGATCGCGTTCCTCGATCAGCAACGAGGTGATGAGGAAGCCGGACACGACGAAGAAGACCTCGACGCCGAAGAACCCGCCGTGCATCCACGAGAACCCGGCGTGATAGAGGATGACCGCGATCACCGACATCGCCCGTACGCCGTCGAGGCTGGGCTGGTACCCCATCGACGGGCGCGAGGCGGTGCGGCGCTCGAGGCGGACCAGGCGCTCGAGCGCGGGGTGCTGGGTCACGTTGGCCACGATGTCCCAGTCTCGCAGGTGGTCATACGGCGGGGGAGGTCACCGGACGGTGCATCCCCCAGTTGACCAACAGCACCACGGCCACCGCGCAGAGGCCGGCGGCGGCCGCGTACGGACTCCAGATGCCCACGTGGTCGAACATCAAGCCCGCGATCGGCGGCCCGACGATGCGCCCGACGGCGGTCGCCGACTGCTGGAACCCCATCGCCTCGCCGCGTCGCTCCGGCGGCGCGCTCTCGGTGACCAACGTGGTGATCGAGGGCGAGGCCACACCCTGCCCGACCGACAGGAGGAACAGCGCCACGAGCAGCACCGTCCACACGACGGCCACGCTCATCATCCCCATGCCGGCCACGAGGAGGACCACACCGCCGACGTACAGCCGTTGCACGCCGAAGCGTTTCACGAGCTTGCCGTACGCGCCACCCTGCACGGCGACGAGCACGAGTCCGACGCCGAGGAAGAGGAACGCCGACCCGCGTTCACCGAAGCCGAAGCGCCGATGCCCGAGCAGTGCGAACGTCGATTCGAAACCGGTGAACGCGACCGTGGTGACGAACCCGATGATGGCCAGTTGGCGCAGCGCCGGGGTGGCGGCGTGCAGCGTGCGCACGCCCGTGGGCCGGGCGACATGCCCTTCGGCCTTGGTCTCGGGCAGCCGGATGATGGCCGCGACCGCGTTGACCGATGCGAGCACGCCGGCCACGTAGAACGGCACGTGCACCCCACCGAGCGAGGCCAGGCCGCCCAGGGCCGGCCCGAGCACGAACCCGACGCCGAACGCGGCGCCGAGCATCCCCAGCAGCTTGGGGCGTTGCTCGGGCGTGGCCATGTCGCCCACGGCGGCTTGCGCGACGGCGAGGCTCGCGCCGGACGCGCCGTCGATGATGCGACCCGCGAACAGCACCCACAACGCGCCCGCCGCGCCGGTGACGAAGCTGCCGAGCGCGGTGCCCACGAGCGAGATGACGATCACCGGTTTGCGACCGATGCGGTCGGACAAGCGGCCCAGTAGCGGCGCACAGATGAACTGGGCGAGCGAGAAACTGGCGAACAACAGCCCGACCATCAGGCCCGACGCGCCGAACCGCTCCGCGTATCGCGGCAGGATCGGCACCACGATCCCGAAACCCACCAGATCGAGCGCCACCGTGAACCAGATGGTCCAGTACCCCTTGGGGGGTGGGGTGCGCTCAGCCTTCGACACGATCCCCCGTTCTATCGGATTCGGGGTCCTTCTCGCCTCCTGCCGGGCCTGCGACGGGGGTGGGGCTGGTGCGGGCGGGTCAGCGGCGGACCTTGGTGCCGTCCTTGGTGGTCTCGACGGTCCAGCCGTCGGCCTGCAGTTCGGCACGCAGGGCGTCGGCGGTGGCGAAGTCCTTCGATGCCCGTGCGGCGTCGAGCGCGGAGGCCTTGGCGGCGATCTCCGCCGGCACGTCGCCACCCGCGTTGAGCACGAGGCCGAACGCGGCGCAGATCTCGTGCACGGCGGCCACCAGCGCCGCGGCACCGGTGTCGCCGACGTCGAGCGCGGCGTTGGCCCGGCGCACGGTGTCGAACAGCAGGGCCGTGGCGGCCGGCGTGTCGAGGTCGTCGTCCATCTTCTGGCGGAACGAGGCGAGCACCTCCGCATCCGGTGCCGCTGCGGGGAGACCGGCGGTGCGGGCCGCGAACGAGTCGAGCCCGGCCAACGACTTGACCGCGGCGTCGATGTTGTCCTGGCCGACGGACACGGGTCCGCGGTAGTGCGACTGCAGCAACAGCATGCGATACGCCCGCGGGTCGTAGTGCTCCATCAGATCGAGCAGGTTGGCGACGTTGCCGAGGCTCTTGGACATCTTCTCGCCCTCGGCGTCGACCACGAACCCGTTGTGCATCCAGTGGTTGGCGAACCGCTTGCCGAGCGCGACCGCCTGGGCCCGCTCGTTCTCGTGGTGGGGGAACTTGAGGTCCATCCCGCCGCAGTGGAGATCGAACCCCTCGCCCAGCAGGTCGAGGCTCATCACCACGCACTCGCTGTGCCATCCGGGACGCCCTTCACCCCACGGCGACGGCCACGACGGCTCGCCGGGCTTGGCCAGCTTCCAGAGCACGAAGTCGGCCGGGTGGCGCTTGTTGCCCGCACCCACGACCTCGCGGTCGCCGCCACCTTCGAGCATGTCGGACAGGTGCTGGTTGACGAGGAGGCCGTAGTCCTCCACGGACTCGACGTTGAGGTAGACGCCGTCGTCGGTGACGTAGGCGCGGCCGATGTCGACCAGTTCGCCGATCATCGACACCATCTCGGCGACGTACTCGGTGGCATGGGGGACGTCGGTGGGACGGGCCACACCGAGCTTGTCCATCGCCTCGAACCAGACCGCCTCGCACGCGTGGGTGATGTCCTGCCACGGCCGGCTCTCGCGGTTGGCGCGGTTGATGATGCTGTCGTCGATGTCGGTGATGTTGCTGACCAGGCGGACCTGCAGCCCGCTCCACTCGAGGTAGCGGCGCAGCACGTCGTACACGAGGGTGGCCCGCCCGTGACCGAGGTGGGGAGGGCCGTAGACGGTGGGGCCACACAGGTAGATGCTCACCGAGCCGGGCTCGCGCAGGGCGAGCTCTCGAACCTTCCGGGTCGCAGTGTCGTACAGGTGCAGCATGGGGCGACAGCCTACGAGTAACGGTCGACGGCCGACGAGCGTCTTTCGGTAGCCTTGCCCAACTATGGCGAACATCCCTGACAAGCCGTCGCTCGACGGCATCGAGACACGCTGGATGCAGCAGTGGGAAGCCGATGGCACCTACCGCTTCGACCGTTCCGCGAGTCGCGACGAGGTATTCGCCATCGACACCCCGCCACCCACGGTCAGCGGGTCGCTCCACATCGGGCACGTGTTCTCCTACACCCACACCGACACCGTGGCGCGGTTCCAGCGGATGCGCGGCAAGAAGGTCTTCTACCCCATCGGCTGGGACGACAACGGCCTCGCCACCGAGCGACGCGTCCAGAACGTCACCGGCGTCCGTTGCGACCCGTCGCTGCCGTTCGACCCGGACTTCAGCGCGCCGTTCCACGGCGACGTGCCCAAGGACCACCGCGCGGTCCCCGTGAGCCGCCCCAACTTCGTCGAGCTCTGCCGCGAGATCACGCATCTCGACGAGCAGGTCTTCGAGCACATCATCCGGCTGCTCGGCCTCAGCGTCGACTGGACGCTGCTCTACACCACCATCGGCGAGCGCGCCCGGCGCGTCAGCCAACGGGGGTTCCTGCGCAACCTGGCCCGTGGCGAGGCGTACCAGCAGGACGCGCCGACGCTGTACGACATCGACGAGCGCACCGCTGTCGCCCAGGCGGAGATGGAGGACCGCGAGGTCCCCGGCGCCTATCACCAGGTTGCGTTCCACCGCTCCGACGGTCAGGGCGACCTCGTCATCGACACCACCCGCCCCGAGCTGCTCGCCAGCTGCGTCGCCATGGTCGCCCACCCCGACGACGCCCGGTTCCAGCCGTTCTTCGGGTCCACGGTGCGAACGCCGCTGTTCGAGGTCGAGGTGCCGGTGCTCGCCCACCACCTCGCCGACCCCGAGAAGGGCACCGGCATCGCGATGATCTGCACCTTCGGCGACGTCACCGACGTCACCTGGTGGCGCGAGCTCAACCTTCCGTCGCGTGCGCTGATCGGCTTCGACGGCCGGTTCGCGGCCGAGACTCCGGAGTGGATCACCACCGCCGCCGGCACCGAGGCCTACGCCCAGATCGCCGGGCTGGCGCCGAAGCAGGCCCAGCGCAAGGTGGTCGAGCTCCTCCAGGCGTCGGGCGAGATGATCGGCGACGCCCGCCCGATCTCGCATCCGGTGAAGTTCTACGAGCGCGGGACTCGGCCGCTGGAGATCGTCGCCACGCGACAGTGGTACATCCGCAACGGCGGCCGCGACACCGAGCTGCGCGACCGCCTGATCGCCCGCGGCCGCGAGGTCACCTGGCATCCGACGTACATGGAGCACCGCTACGACAACTGGGTCGGCGGCCTCAACGGCGACTGGCTGGTCAGCAGGCAGCGCTTCTTCGGCGTCCCGGTCCCGCTGTGGTACCGGCTCGATGCCGACGGCAACCCGCGCTTCGACGAGGTGCTCGTGCCCGACGAGCGTCTGCTTCCTGTCGACCCCAGCACCGACTGCCCGGCGGGATTCACCAACGATCAGCGCGGCGTGCCCGGCGGGTTCATCGGCGACCCCGACGTCATGGACACCTGGGCCACCTCGTCGCTGACGCCACAGATCGCGAGCGCATGGGAAGAGGAGGACTCGCTCTTCGATCGAGTCTTCCCGATGGACATGCGCCCCCAGGGTCACGACATCATCCGCACCTGGCTGTTCGCCACGATGGTCCGCAGCCACCACGAACACGGCTGCGCCCCGTGGGCCAACGCGGCGATCAGCGGCTGGATCCTCGACCCCGATCGCAAGAAGATGTCCAAGAGCAAGGGCAACGTCGTCACGCCGATCGACCTGCTGGAGAAGTACGGCACGGATGCCATCCGTTACTGGGCGGCGAGCGGCCGGCCAGGTGTCGACACCGCGCTCGACGAAGGGCAGATGAAGGTCGGCCGCAAGCTCGCCACCAAGCTGCTCAACGCGACGAAGTTCGTGCTCTCCTTCGGCGAGCCGCCGGCGGGCGCGAGCGCGACCGAGGCGATCGACGTGGCGATGCTCGCCCGCCTCGCCCAGACGGTCGACGAGGCCACCGTCGCCTTCGAGGGGTTCGACTACGCCCGCGCGCTGGAGCAGATCGAGGCGTTCTTCTGGTGGTTCTGCGACGACTACGTCGAACTCGTGAAGGGACGTGCCTACCACGGCCACGGCCCGGAGGGCGCCGCGTCGGCGCTGGCGGCGTTGCGCGAGGCGCTGCACACGGTCCAC
This sequence comes from uncultured Acidimicrobiaceae bacterium, assembly GCA_963720695.1. Classification (GTDB taxonomy): domain Bacteria; phylum Actinomycetota; class Acidimicrobiia; order Acidimicrobiales; family Ilumatobacteraceae; genus UBA668. The sequence goes on along the minus strand of CAVRGG010000007.1, from coordinate 432,227 downwards.
CGGCTGTTCGCCCCGTACCTGCCCTTCGTCACCGACGAGGTGTGGAGCTGGTGGCAGAGCGGGACCGTCCACGCACAGTCGTGGCCGCAGGGTCACCGCAACGGCGACGCCTCCATGCTGGACCCGACGAGCGAGGTCCTCGGCGCGATCCGTCGGGCCAAGACCGAGGCGAAGGCGAGCCAGAAGGCGGGCGTGTCCACCGCGGTGATCACGGGTCCGTCCGATCTGCTCGCGCTCGTCCGCCTCGCCGAGGGCGATCTCGGCGACGCCGGTTCGGTGGAGGACTTCCAGTGGGTCGAGGGCGCCGAGCTGGGCTGCTCGGTCGTGCTGGCCCCCGTGGAGCAGGCGGGTTAGTCCTCGTCGCGCTCCGTCGACGGGGCCATCGTGTTCACGTGCACCACGGGCGCCGCGAGTGACGGTGCCACCAACGCCCCCGACTCGAACGCGCGCAGCGCCAGCAGCCGCCACCGTCGCTTGACCATGTCGTGCATGCCCGGCGTGGTGTTCACCGAGAGTCGGTAGACGAGGCGGTCGTCGGTGACGTTGACGATGCCGACGGCGACCGGTGAGTTGGCCAACATCGACGACACGTCCTCGTCGGCCACGAGGGCGTCGCAGAGCGCGGTCGCCTCGGCCTCCAACGCAGCCAGTGCGGTCCCTCGTGACACCTCGAGATCCAGCAGCGCGGCCGAGGACTTCGACATGTTGGCGACGCGCAGCACCCCGCCGTGGGGCACGTGCCAGATGCCGCCCTGGCCGTCGCGCAGCCGCACCGACCGCAGCGTGATGCGTTCGACGGTGCCCGAGGCGTGACCGACGTCGACCTGGTCGCCCACGCCGTATTGATCCTCGGCGAGGACGAAGATGCCGGCGATGAAGTCGCGCACCATCTGCTGGGCACCGAAGGCGACGGCGCCACCGATGACGGTCGCGGTGGCGACGAACGCACCGATGTTGATGCCGACCTCACCGATGATCGTGATGATCGTCATCGACCAGATCACGCCGACGAGCGCGCCACGCAGTGCACTGCCCAGCGCCCGCTGACGAGCATCTGCACGGGCGGGATCCACTCCTGGCAGCTCGATGGTGCGGCGCACGAAGCGGGCGATCACCCGACGCACCAACAGCGTGAGTGCGTAGGCGATGAGGACGGCGAACAGGATGCGCAACGGCGTCAGCAGGTGCAGTTCGTCGAGGCGCTCGATCCATTGTGGTTGTGAGGAGGCGGCCAGCACGGCTCGACCCTAGTCTCGTCGCATCCGTCACATCTTGGGCGACCCCACCCGCGCGGGCACCCCAGGTAGCCTGCTCAGGTCATGGACACCGACGACGACGAGACCCCTCCCCCGCCGCCGCCACCCTTCAAGCCGCGCCACACGATGGCCCAGCGAGCGGTGCTGGTGTTCAACATCGTCGTCGTCATCGCCTGTCTCGCCGGCGCCGGCGCCCTGCTGTACGGCAAGCGCCAGCTCGACAACCGACTGCAGACCCCGCAGTTCGCCGTCAACACCACCGTCCTGCCCGGGGTCACCGTGGGCCCGATCGACACGGGGACCGGCTCCACCGGGGTGCCGGGCACGTTCCCCGCTGCCGATCCGCAAGCGCAGAACTTCCTGATCACCGGCTCCGACGCCAACGCCTGCGTCGATCCGAACTCTCCGTGGGCCGGCGCCGCGGATCCGGCCCGCGTCAACATCGGCAACCGCAGCGACACGATCATGGTGATGCGCGTCGATCCGAGCGGCCGCCAGGCCGCCGTGCTGTCGTTCCCTCGCGACCTGTGGGTGCGCATCCCCGGCAAGGGCAAGAACCGGATCAACTCGGCGTACGTCAAGGACGACTACTCGCTGCTGGCGCAGACGCTGTACGACAACTTCGGCATCGTGGTCGACCACTACATCCAGGTCGACTTCTGTGCGTTCAAGCGCATCGTCGACGCCGTGGGAGGGGTCGCCGTCCCGTTCGACACCCCGATCGTCGACAAGAACGTCGGCATCAACATCACCGAGGCCGGATGCCACACGTTCACCGGCGACGAAGCGCTCGCCTACGTGCGGTCGCGTCACCTCAAGTGGGTCGACCAGAACGGCACGCCGCACGAGGACCGGGCCAGTGACTTCGGACGGATCTCTCGCCAGCAGGACTTCCTGCGGCGCGTGCTGCAATCGGCGCTGAACAAGGGCCTCTTCGATCCGGCCGTGGCCCAGGCGCTGATCAAGTCGCTGCAGACCGACATCGTCACGGAGGACGGTTTCACCCTCGACGACATGCTCAAGTTCGCCGGCGTCATGCGCGACGTCGACCCCAAGGGCATCAACACCTACCAGGTCGAGGGCAGCCGGCTGATCGTCAGCGGCAACGACGTGTTGGATCCCAAGATCAAGGGCGAGAACATGCAGTCGATCCTCAAGATCTTCCAGGGTGTCACCTCGCTGTCGGGCGCACCGGTGCAGGTGTTCGAGAGCACCACCACCTCCCAGCCGGCAGCCGGCACCGCGACCACGACGACCGCTCCTGCCGACACCGGGCCCACGACCACGGGACTCGCACCGCAGGAGAACGTGAAGGGCGACATCGTCCCTTCCGAGAACGTCGTCTGCAACTGACGCGAGCGGCGCCGGCCGTCAGCTGCGGTCGAGCGCTCTGCCGATCGCGTCGGCCACCGCCGACGGTCCACTGACCGTCGTCAGCCTCGCCCCGATCTGCGCGGCGAACGTCCGCGCCTCGTCCGCATCGCTCTCCGGAGCGATGACGACCACCTCGTCGAGGCAGGCCGCGGCGGCCACGGGGTCGCCCTCGACCGTCCAGCGACAATCGCTCAAGAGGACGGTCACCTTGCGTCCGGCGCGGCTGCGCGACAACTGGTCGGCAGCCGCGTGGAGGGCCCCGGCGAGATCGGTCGTGCCGTAGCCGCGCAGCGAGAGCAGATCGGTGACGACGAGATCGCTCGGCTTGGGGGTGGTCTGCCCCTTGGCGACGACCACGTTCTTGCCGAACGCGAGCACGCTGTAGTCCTTGGGCGAGCGGGTGGCGACCGCGGCCGCCGCCACCGCCGCCGTGGCGAGCGGCTTGCCGCCCATCGATCCGCTGCGGTCGACCAGCAGGCACAGCGCGGTCTCGGGCTTCACCCAGCTCCTGACCCGCAACCGTTCGACGTCGAGGCCGCCGGCGCGGCCCTCGACGATCGCCTCCATGCTCGCGTCGATGTCGAGGTCGCCCCCGTCGACGGTGTACGGCAGGTCGCGCAGCGTGCCGATGCCGCGTGGGCGAACCGGACCCCGGCGGGCGATGTCGAGGAACAAGCGGCCGGCGAGTCGCTTGGCGAGCTCGCGCAGGTCTCGATCGGTCGCGCCGACCAGGTCGGCCAGCATCGCCAACGTCTCGTCCGGGTCGTCGCGAAGACCTTCGTCGACGGCGGACTCGTCGAGCTCGCCGACCTCGGGCGACACCTGCTCGAACCGCGGGTTGCGCGCCAGGTCGCGCCGCGAGGTCGTGCGCTTCTGGTTCTGCGCGACCTCGGCGTCGGCCTCATCCCCCTCCTTCACGGAGGGCGGCGGACTCACCGACCGTTGCTGGCCCCCGTCGGGGCGTGGGCTTTTCCCCCGCCGTCGCCCTCGCCACCGTCGGGCGCGGCGAAGACCTCGCCCCACAACTCGGTCACGATCTCCTCGGCGCTGCGGTTGCACCCCTCGCGCAGGCGGAGCCGGCCACTGAGTGCGACGAGCGCGGCGTCGAGGCCGACCGCGGCGTCGAGCGCCGTCAGCCCGCGCAGGCCGGCCAGCGAGTTGGCGACGGCGACGGTGTCGATGGCACCGCGCACGGAGGAGCCGATGCGCACGTCGGGATGCTCGCGGGTGCGGCGGACGACCTCGACGACCTTGTCGAGCCACGCGGGATCGACCTCGGCGTGGACGAGCGCACCGCGCACGATCGCTGCTTCGTCCGGCGCGTCCTGGTACCCGACCGAGAGGCGACACACTCGGTCGTAGACCGCGCTGCTGATACGGGCGGTACCGATGGCGTCGAACGGGTTCATCGCCGCGACCAACCGGAAGCCGTGCGCGGCCGCCACTCGGCCCAGCCGGGGCACGTGGAGCTCGCGCTCGCTCATCACCGTGATGAGGACGTTGAGCGTCTCCTCCGGGATGCGGTTGATCTCCTCCACGTAGAGCAGCGAGCCGTCGCGCATCGCGGTGATGAGCGCGCCGTCGACGAACACCTCGGGGTCGTAGCCGTCGGTGAGCACGCGGGCCGGGTCGAAGTGTCCGACGAGGCGCGCCGGCGTCAGTTCCGCGTTGCCCTCGACGAACTCGAACCCGAGGCCGAGCTCGCCGGCGACGGCGCGCAGGAGCGTGCTCTTGCCGGTGCCGGGTGGGCCTTCGAGCAGTACGTGTCGGTCGGCTGCCAAGGCGGCGACGACCAACTCGATCTCGCGGGCCCGACCGACGACGCGGGTGTGCACACGCTCGATCAGGCCGCCGTGATCGGCCTCAGTCATACACGATCACGCCGCGGATGTTCTTGCCGTCGCGCATGGCCTGGTAGCCCTCGTTGATCTGGTCGAGCGTGTAGCGCTGGGTGATCAGCTCGTCGAGCTTCAACTGTCCCTCGCGGTACAGACCGAGCAGCGACGGGATGTCGCTGCGCGGGTTGAGCGAGCCGAAGATCGTGCCCTTGATCTCCTTGTTGTACATCGCCAGCTCGAACAGGTTCACGGAGCTCTCGGTCTGCGTGATCGGCGCCACCGCGGTGACCACGATGGTGCCGCCCTTACCGGCGAGTGCGGTACCGAGCTGCATCAGCTCGCCGTACATCACGCCGGGGGTCATGATCACCTTGTCGGCCATCTGGCCCTCGGTCATCTCGGTGACCATCGGGAACGCTTCCTCCATCGAGGCGAAGGTGTGGGTGGCGCCCATCTCCATCGCCTTCTCCCGCTTGAACTCGACAGGGTCGACGGCGATGACCCGCTTGGCCCCGGCCATCGCCGCGCCCTGCACGGCGTTGATGCCGATGCCGCCGATGCCGACCACGACGACCGTGTCGCCGGGGCGAACGTCGGCGCGCTTGGTGGCCGAACCCCATCCGGTCGCCACGCCACAGCTCACCAGCGCGACCGCGTCGAGGGGCAGGTCGATGTCGACCTTGATGACCGATGCCTCCGACACGCAGGTGTACTCGGCGAACGTGCCGAGCTTGGCCATCAGCGTGACCGGCTCACCACCGAGGAAGTGGCGGTCGGTGCCGTCGGAGATCTGGCCCTTGAGCATCGCGCCCATGCCGGCGTCGCACAGGTTCTGGCGACCGCTGCTGCAGTAACGGCAACGCCCGCAGGACGGGATGAAGCTGGCCGACACGTGATCGCCCACCTGGACGCTGGTGACGCCCGGGCCGACCTCGACGATCACGCCGGCGCCTTCGTGGCCGGCGATCACGGGGAAGAAGGGCGGCATGCCGGCCATCTCCAGCATCTCGGCCGGGGGCACCATGTCGCCGGTGACGAAGTGCTCGTCGCTGTGGCAGAGGCCGGCGACCTTCCATTGCACGACGACCTCACCGGCCTTGGGCGGGTCGATCGTCAGCTCCTCGATCTGCCACTGCTCACCGACGCCGCGCAGCACTGCGGCCCGGCATGTCCTCGTCGTCATGATGCGCGCCTCAGTGCTCGTAGACGAGGACGCCGCGGATGTTCTCGCCGGCGTTCATCGCGTCGTAGCCGTCGTTGATGCCCTCGATCGGGTAGGTCTTGGTGACCAGGCCGTCGAGGTCGAGCTGACCCTGGGTGTACAGCTCGAGCAGGCGCGGGATGTCCTTGCGCGGGTTGCCCGATCCGAAGAGCGAGCCGATCAGCTGCTTCTCGAACACGGTGAGGAAGGCGGCCGGGATGGCGATGCTGGCCTCGCTGACGGGGTGGATGTTGGTGACGACGATCTTGCTGCGCTTGCCACCGAGCCAGAAGGCCTCGCCGAGGACGTCACCGTTGCCGACGCCGCAGGTCATGATGACCTTGTCGAAGCCGCGGCTCCAGGTGGTGTCGGGCAGCGCGGCGAGCGCGTCCTGGATGGAGGCGTGGGTGTGGGTGGCGCCGAACTCCATCGCCTTCTCACGCTTGAACTCGATCGGGTCGATGGCCGCGATGACGGCCGCACCGGCGAGCTTGGCGCCCTGGATCGCGTTGCTGCCGATGCCGCCACAGCCGACCACGGCGACCATGTCGCCGGGCTGCACGTCGGCGGCGTACACCGCCGAGCCCCAGCCGGTGACGACGCCGCAGCCGAGCAGGCAGGCCTTGTCGAGCGGGAGGTCCTTGTCGATCTTGATGCAGCTGGCCTCGTTGACCACCGTGTGGTGGGCGAACGTGCCGAGTGCGCCGATGCCGAGCGCCAGGTCGTTGCCGTCCTTGTCGTGGTGGCGGGCCGTGCCGTCGCTGAGCTGCATGCCGGTGGCGGTGATCGCGCCCATGTCGCACAGGTTGCTGTGGCCGCTGGCGCAGCTGGGGCAGCGGCCGCACGCCGGAACGAAACCGAACACGACGTGGTCGCCGGGGGCCACGCTGTACACGCCGGGGCCGACCTCGAGCACCACACCGGCGCCCTCGTGGCCGCCGATCAGCGGCGGCTCCGGGGTCGCGCCGGCGAGGTCGCCGGTCATCAGGTGCTCGTCGCTGTGGCACATGCCGCTGGCGACGATCTTCACCAGCACTTCGCCGGTCTTGGGCGGGTCGAGTTCGATCTCTTCCACGCTCCACGGCGTGTTGCGAGCACGGAGAATTGCTGCCTTGGTCTTCACGGTTCCCCCAGGTAGGTGAGTCGGCTTCCGGTGGGCACCATAACGCGCGAACGCGGGTGGCCACCATGCGGAGACCCGGCTCGGGTTCAGCGCGGAAGGCGGACGCCGGCGCCCTTCTCGATCGCTGCGTCGAAGACCATCCGCGCAGCCGCCGCGTCCTCGACGGCGTGGCCGGTCGACTTGTAGACGGTGACCTCACTCGCACTCGTTCGGCCGGCGTGACGACGGGCGATGACCTGGCCGATCTCGACGACGCGCGACGGGTCGACGCCCTGCAGATCGACGGCGCCGGCCGGCGGCGGCGAGGTGGCCGCGCCCATCCATTCGACGAAGACCGTGCCCTCCGTGAAGCCGGGATGGAGCTCGGCGCGGTTGCCGACCGAGCCCACGTGAGCACCGGCCGACACCCATGCCGGATCGATCACCGGCTCATCGGCGTCGGTCGTCAGGCAGATGACGTCGGCGCCGCGTACTGCGTCCTCGAAGGACATCGCCGCGCCCTTCGGGTGACGAGCAGCGAGCGCCAGCGCCGAGCCACGCGTGCGGGAGGCGACGCGCACCGATGACCACGGTCGGAGGTCGGCGAACGCGCTGAGGTGGGAGTGACCCTGCACCCCTCCGCCGATGATCGCGAGGACGGTCGCGTCCGGTCGCGCGAGGACGTCAGCCGCGACGGCGGCCGATGCGGCCGTGCGCAGGGCGGTGACGGAAGCACCGTCGATCACCGCCAAGGGTGTTCCCGTGTGCTCGTCGCACAGCACGATGAGCCCCTGGTGCGACGGCACCTCGGTGCCGTGGTTGCCGGCGAAGACGCTGACCGCCTTCACCACCAGCCCCACGCCGGGCAGATAGCCGGGCATCGCCGCGAGCATGCCGTCGGGGGCACGGGCCGCGATCCGCGGTGGCACGTCGGCGACGCCCGCGGAGAACATCGCGAACGCTTCCCGCAAGCGATCGCGCAGGACCGGCATGTCGACGAGGCCGCGCACGTCGGCTTCGGTCAAGTACACGAGATCATCCATCGACACGGCCTAGCACGCCGGGACGCCTCCCCGGATACGGTGGCCGGATGAGCAGAGTGGACGACGTCGGCGAGCGCGACGGCTGGCGTTGTTGGCTGTGCGACGAGCCGGTCGACCCGCAGATGTCGGTCAACGATCCACGGGGTCCGAGCGTCGATGCCGTGATCACCAAGGCGAAGAGCAAATCGAAGGGTGCCACGGAGGAGCGGCTCGCACACCGAGGGTGCAACACCCGTCGCGGTGCGGTGGCCCCGGTCGCGCCGTGGGCGGATCACCTGTTCGTGATCGACCCCGCTCCCCTCGTCGAGACCGCCGACCTGCTGCAACGCAAGGGTGGGCGGACCGTGGTGGCCCGCTGTCCCACCCGAGCCGACGCCGACGAGGCGGCCACCTGGGTCGTCGACAGGCTGTCACGCCTCGCACCGGGACTGCGGGTGACGGCGAACCTGGAGCCCGGCGGTGGTCAGTTCATGCTCGTGCTGCAAGCCTGAGTGGTGGGCCGCTCATCGGCGAATCGTGGAGGGCCGAGTGATGTCGAGCAGTTCACTCACACCGTCGCGGTCGAACCCTTCGTACAGCGACGCCACACCGAGCGCCAACTTTCGGTCCATCTCGTCTGGATGGAGAGCGATCAAGCCGAAGAAGTCGACGCGATCGTCCCCGACCTGCAGGCGACGAAACTCGTCCGGCAGCAGGAGCGGTGGCATCAGCATCCAGCCGCACAGCGAGGTCTCCGCCGAGAGCGGCATCGGCGGATCTCCGTTCGGCACGGTGTGGCCGAAGCCCAGCCAACTCTGGTACCGATGCGGCAACCGAGCGATGGACTTGAGCCACCTCATCGGGAAGTACGAGTTCTCGGGCCACGAGTCCGACGTGCCCTCCTCGGGGAGGGGCCACGTCGGCGGGAGGCACACCAGGACTTCCGCCCGCGGGGCGGCCCCCTTTGCGAGCACCGACGGAGGAACGGTCATCTCCAGATCGCTCATCCCGACGGTTGCGAACGTGTGGAACGGGCGTTCCTCGGTCGGCGCGAACATGAACACGTCGAGATGCATCATCTCGGACACCAGTTCGTGAAACACCACCGGCGTCGTCCCGAGATGCCGTTCCAGGTGTGCCTCGACTTCGTGCCGTAGCGGGGAGTCGACGTCGGGAATCGGTCGAGTCGGTCGGTCGACCACTTCGTGCCGGTACACCCTTGATCCACTCGGAGAGCGTTCGACATCGGGTGCGTCCGACAGCGACATGGATCGATCCTGTTTCCCAGCCCTGCGCCAGAACGCCATGGAGGGGCAGCCTGCCGCGACAGGGACGACGCGCGCAAGGCGATCACGAGGACGAGTGTCCCCCCACACCTGTGGGAGTCGCGGCGGACTCGGAGTCGTAGCGTTGGTGCATGGCCATCGATGACACGCACAGCCTCGGCTACGAAGCGGTCGACGCCGATCCGAACGTCGCGGTGCTGCTCGCGACGATGGACGCCACCGCGAAATGGCCGGCAACTCGGCGCCTTCGGTCCTGGGAGCGCGACCAGCTCGATCTCCGCGCTGGGCAACGACTGCTCGACGTCGGGTGCGGCCTCGGAGAGGCATCGCTGGACCTCGCCGCCGACCTCGGCGAGGAGGGCGAGGTCGTCGGCATCGACGTGTCGGCAGAGATGGTGCGGGCGGCCACATCGAGGGCCGGTGAGGCGCGTTGTCGGGTGCGCTTCGTCGTCGGCGATGCCGGTTCTCTGGCCGAGCCCGACGACTCCTTCGACGTGGTGCGATCCGAACGCACCCTGCAGTGGCTCGGCGACCCGCGGGCGGCCGTCGCCGAGATGGCGCGCGTGGTCCGACCGGGTGGGCGGGTCTCGCTCATCGACTCCGACTGGTCGACATTCTCGATCGACGTCGGTGACGACGAACTGTCGGCAACCGTTCGCGAGGCGATGCGGACGGAGCGAGGGCGGCCGTCGAACATCGGATCCAGGCTGCAGGATCTGGTGCTCGATGCGGGCCTGGTGATGGTCGCCCGCTCGGAGGCCACCCACACGTGGACCACGTGGAACCCCGACGTGTCGCCTGCTCCGGATGGTTGCTTCTCGATGGAAAGCCTCGCCGCAGATCTCGTCGCGGACGGGCACCTGGCGCCTGGAGAGCGGGACGGGTTCGTGTCCAAGGTTGCCGATGCAGCGCGTCGGGATCGGTTCTCGATGCACCTCACGATGTACGCCGTCGTGGCCGTGTCTCCTTCGGCATCCGACGATGTGGGCGCCGGGTAGCGTCGGCCTCGACATGACGACACCCCAGACGTTCGACGCTGCCGTGGACGCGAGCCGAGCAGCGCTCGCCGCGATGGCGAAGGGCGATTCGGGACCGACCACCGAACTGTGGTCACGCGGCGACGACGTCGTGTTGGCCAATCCCCTCGGTCCCCCGATCGTCGGGTTCGAACTCGTCGCCGCCGAATCCGCACGTGTGGCCTCGATGTTCGTCGACGGGGCATCGCCCGAGTTCGAGGAGATCGTGCGGTGGGCGAGCGATGATCTCGGCTATCTCGTGGCGATCGAACACGCTCGAGTCCGGCGAGCCGGCAGCGACGACCTCGTGCCGCTCGACCTCCGGGTCACGACGATCTTCCGCCGCGAGGAGGACGGGTGGCACCTCTGTGTTCGCCACGCCGATCGAGTCACCACGCCGGCTTGAGATTCACTCACGCCTTCTCCGCGCTGGCCGCTGTCGGCTGTCTGGCCGGGTGCGCGGCAGCGAGCGGACGCAGCGCGCGGCTGGCCGATGATCAGTACGTCGCATCCTGCATCGGTCTCGGCGAGGTCGTGCTGGACCCACCGGCGTCGCTGTGCGTCGGCACCCTCGACGGGTCCGTCGAGGGCCTCGGAGTGCAGATGACTCCCGGGGTGTCGCCGGCCCTGTCCCATGATCGTTCGCAGATCGCACTCGTCGACGGCAACCGCCTGAGGGTCGTCGACACGACAGGGAAGGAGACGATCAGCATCGACGGACAGGTCGGGCTGGTCAGCATCCGCTGGCTGCCGGACGGCTCCGGGCTGATCGTCCAACGACGTCTGGACGACGACCACATGATGCTCGAACGCCTCGACCTCGCTGGACCGAAGACGACGGTCCTCGCCGAGAGCGACGAGCTTCCCGGACGCCTCGAGGAGGGGATCTCTCTCTCGCCGGACGGGACTCGACTCGCGTACGCGACCGAGCTGGGTGGCGCGTGGGCGCTGCGAATCCTCGACCTGACCACACTCGAGCAGGACACGCTGTTCAGCAGCGAGCAATACGTCTATGCGCCGAGCTGGTCCCCCGACGGCGATCACATCGCCGCCGTCGTCGGTCTCCTCATCGAAACGATCGACGTCCGAGATGGCTCGCACACCATCACGGCCTCGACAGGGCGCGACGTGACCACGCCGTCCTGGTCACCATCGGGCGACGGCCTGCTCTTCGTCGACTCCAGAGGCGCAGTCGCCGTCGTGACCCCCGGCGACATCACGAGCGTTCGGCCGATCGTCGACCAGACCGCTCCGGGGAGTGGCGGACCGTTTCCCGCATTGCCCACGTGGAGCTGAGTCGCTTCCGGGAACTGTGTGACACCCCTGGTTCATGATGAGTCCATGGATCTGGCGGTGTTGCGAGACGTGATCGGTGGGACATCGTTGGTCGATGTCGACACCTGTCGTCGTGAGTTGGCCGAGATCCGCAGTGGGCGCGGCCTGTTGGATGCCCGCGAAGTCGAGGTGTTGGCCCGGTTGGACGAGCTGACCGCGACCGCGCCGGGGATCTTCCCCGAGGACGAGATCGCCACAGCAGCCCGGTCGTCGTTGTCGAAAGCGACCCGGGTCCGGGCCCGCAAGAAGACCTGCGATCACATCCCCGAACTGGGGTCCGCGCTCGCCGACGGGGATACCACCGGTGACCGTGTCGACGCGGTCACCAAAGCCACCGCCGGCCTGTCGCCGGCCGAGCTCGACCGGGTCGCTGCACAGGGGGCTCTGTTGGCTGCTGCGGCGGCGAACCTGTCGGACCGCCAGTTCCGTGAAGTGGTGGAGCGGGTGGTCGGTCAGGTCCGTGACGACGACGGACTCGACCGGTTGGCCCGCCAACGCACGCGCGACACGGCTGCGATGGTGGAACAACCCCGACGGCATGTGGAACCTGACCGGCACCTTCGACCCCGTACGCGGTGCCGAGCTGGAAGCACGCCTGCGGCACACCATCGAAGCCCTGTTCCACGACACCACCCCCGACGACACACCGTCGGACCCGTTGGAACGCCAGGACCACCTCGCCGCCCTCGCCCTGATGGCGTTGTGTGAAGGCGGGACCGGACCGGGTCGCGGGCCGGATGTGACCGTGCTGATCGACGAACGAACCCTTCTGGAGGGCTGCCGTCACGAGCACAGCGTGATCGACGCCGGGCTCGGCAGGTTCGGGTTACCGGTCGAGACGATCCGCCGCTGGGCCTGCCTGGGCACCATCACCCCCGTCGTCGTCGCCGCCGACGGGACCCGACTGTTCCTCGGACGCGAAACACGACTCGCGAACCGGGCCCAACGCCGCGCCCTACGCGTGCTCTATCAGCACCTGTGCGCTGTGCGATGTCCCGTTCGAACACACCCAGATCCCACCACATCACCTGGTTCCGGCTCGGCGGATCGACCGACATCGACAACCTTCTCCCACTGTGCAGCCGCCACCACCACCTCGTCCACGAAGGCGGCTGGACCCTCCACCTCGCACCCGACCGCACCCTCACCATCACCCGACCACACGGCCACACCACCACCCACGACCCACCGGACACCTCGGCCCGGGCGGCGTGATGCCGCCGTGATCAGGCGATCTTCTGGACCTCGAGGTCGCCCTTCTCGTTGGCCGCGCGCAGGACCTTCTTGTCGAACTTGCCGACGCTGGTCTTGGGCACCTCGGTGATGAACGCCCAACGCTCGGGCAGGCAGAACTTCGCCGTGCGCTCGCTCAGCCAGTCGCGCAACTCGTCGGCGGTGAGCGACTCGCCGGGCTTGAGGACCACGCAGGCGAGCGGGCGCTCGTCCCACCGATCGTCGGGGACCCCGATGACCGCGGCCTCGAGCACCGACGGGTGCCCCATCAGCGTGTTCTCCAGATCGACCGAGCTGACCCACTCGCCGCCGGACTTGATGACGTCCTTGGCGCGGTCGGTGATCATCACGTAGCCGTTGGGCATCACGCTGGCGACGTCGCCGGTGCGCAGCCATCCGTCGTGGAACTTGTCCGGATCGTCCACCTGGTAGTAGCTGCCGGTGATCCACGAGCCGCGGACCTCGATCTCGCCGACCGCCTCGCCGTCCCAGGGCTGCACGGCGCCGGTGTCGTCGGTGATGCGCAGCTCGACGCCGGGCATCACCCGACCGGTCTTGACGCGCCAGTCGGTCTCGCTGAGATCGCCCCGTTCCTTGGGCGGGTGACCGATCGCGCAGACCGGACTGGTCTCGGTCATGCCCCACCCCTGGACGATGGGCACGTGGAAGTGGTCGTGGTAGCCGTCGATGAGAGCACGAGGCACCGCCGAGCCACCACACATCACGAGCCGCAGGGAGCTCATGTCGGTGTCGGGTGCGTTGTTCAGCAGGTCGTTCAGCACCGTCGGCACGGCACCGGTGAGGGTGGGCTTGGTGTCGGCGATGATCCGCGACATCGGCGCGGCCTGGAGGTACTGCTGCGGGAACACGAGGTCGGCGCCGATCATCCACGCCGCGTACGGGGTGCCCCACGCGTTGGCGTGGAACATCGGCACGATCACCAGCATGCGGTCGGTCTCGCTCAGCGCGATGTTGGCGGTGGAGGTGACCATCAGGGAGTGCATGTAGGTGCTGCGATGGCTGTACATCACACCCTTGGGGTTGCCGGTGGTGCCGCTCGTGTAGCACATCGCCGCGCCCGTGTTCTCGGGTACCTCGGGGTAGTCGTACCCGGGCTCCTCGGCCGCGAGGAGCGTGTCGTAGTCGAGCAGACCGTCGCCGAGCGAGCTCGCGTCGCCGGGGCCCTTGACGATGATGTGCTGGACGTTCGGCAGCTGGTCACGCACTCTGGCCAGCAGCGGCGCGATCGAGGCGTCGACGATGATGACCTTGTCGTCGGCGTGGTTGATGACGTAGGCCAGCTGCTCGGGGAACAACCGGATGTTGAGCGTGTGGAGCACCGCGCCCATGCACGGGATCGCGAGGTAGGCCTCCATGTGGGTCTGGTTGTTCCACAGGAACGTCCCGACCCGATCGCCGGGCTGCACACCCAACCGGGCGAGTGCAGCGGCGAGCTGATCGGCGCGATCGGCCACCTGGGCGAACGTGCTCTCGATGTAGCCGTCACCGGTGAACGTGATGATCTTGCTGTGGGCGTGCACCTGCCGGCCGTACCGGAACACCGGGAGCAGCGTCAGTTGGTAGTCGTCCTGCATCGTGCTGGTGAGCATGAAATCTCGTCCCCTCTTCGCGCCGTACCCGGCCATCAGGAAGAATAGGCGACCGTGACCACGACCACCGCCCCGCAGCAGACCATCGTGACGCTCGACCTCGAAGGGGTGCTGGTGCCGGAGATCTGGATCGCCGTCGCCGAACGGACGGGCATCGACGAGCTCCGCCTCACCACTCGCGACGAGCCGAACTACGACACGTTGATGAAGGGCCGACTCGCACTGCTCGCCCGGCACGGTCTCACCATGAGCCTGATCCGCGATGTGATCGGGACCCTGGAGCCGATGCAGGGCGCGAAGGACTTCCTCGATGCACTGCGCCGGCGCACCCAGGTGGTGATCCTCAGCGACACGTTCGAGCAGTTCGGCGCACCGTTCATGGAGCAGCTCGGCATGCCCACGATCCTGTGCCACCAACTGGTGGTCCGCGACGACCGCATCGTCGACTACGCGCTGCGGATGCCCGACCAGAAGCGGCACGCGGTGAACGCGTTCAAGGCCCTCCGGTATCGGGTCGTCGCCGCCGGTGATTCGTACAACGACGCCGCGATGCTGGCCGCGGCCGATGCCGGTTTCTGGTTCCACGCGCCGGACAACATCACCTCGCAGTTCCCGCAGTTCCCCGCGAACCACACCTACGGCGATCTGCTCGCCTCCATCATCGGCGCCCTCTGACCGACTGCGGGATATCGTCGCCGACCGTGACTCCCGAGTGCCGCTCCGAACTCGACCAACTTGCCCTCGCGGCTGCCACCGCGGGCCACGCCCCGGCGATCGTGTGGGGAGTGGTCGACCACGGCGCCCTCGTCGAGTCCGGTGCCGTCGGCACGCTCCACGACGGCACGCCACCCGACGCCCGCACCGTCTACCGCATCGCGTCGATGACGAAGAGCTTCACCGCTGCCGTGGTCCTCGCCCTGCGCGACGAGGGCGTGTGGTCCCTCGACGATCCCGTGGCCGCGCACGCACCGGAGCTGAGCGCCGTCGTCGGGCCGCCGGGTTCGCCGGCGATCACCATCCGGCACCTGCTGTCGATGACCGCCGGCCTTGCCACCGACGACGCGTGGGCGGATCGGCACCTCGACATCGGCGAGGCGGAGATCGACGCGATCTACGCAGCCGGCCCGACCTTCACCCACCGCGCCAACGACGCGTTCGAGTACAGCAACCTCGGCTACGGCATGCTCGGTCGTGCGGTGCGCCGCGCCACCGGCATCGCCGTGCAGCGTCACGTCACCGAACGCCTGCTGGAACCGCTCGGCATGCGCGACACCACCTGGGTGCGCCCGGGCCACGATCGCTGGGCCCGCCCCCACCGCCTGCAGGACGGCGTGGCCGTGCCCGATCCCGCGGAGCCGTTGGGCGACGGCGAGATCGCACCGATGGGGGGCCTGTGGACCACGCTCGCCGACCTCGCCACCTGGGTCGGCTGGCTCGACGCGGCCAACGGCCCGGGCTACGGCACGGCCAACGACGACCTGCTCGCCGCCGCCTCGCGCCGCGAGATGCAACGCATCCAGACCTACATCGGGATGGCCACCGTCGCCGGGCGCTCGTGCCCGGCCGGCTACGGGTTCGGGTTGAACCTGCGCGACGATCCCACGCTCGGCAAGATCGTCGCCCATTCGGGCGGCCTGCCCGGCTACGGCAGCAACATGCGCTGGCTCGCCGGCAGAGGCATCGGTGCGCTCGCGTTCGGCAACCTCACCTACACCCCGATGTGGGAGCTGACGATGCAGATGCTCGACGTGCTCCACCGCCACGGGGCGGTACCGGACGCACCGGCGTTGGAGTCGCCGCTCCTCACTCGCACCGCCGAGCGGTTGGTCGCCCTGCTGGGCGCATGGGACGACGACGACGCGAGCGCACTGTTCGCCGACAACGTCGCGCTCGACGAATCCTTCGAACGGCGGCGGGCGGCCGCTGCGGCACTCGTGGCCACGCACGGCCCGCTGCGGATCCGCCAACTGCACGTCGAGTCCGCCACCGCGGCGTGGATCGAGTTCGACGTCGCCGGAGAGCCCCTCGCCATCGAGTTCGACGTGGCGCCACTTCCCGGCGCGCCCCTGCAGTACTACGGCGTCAAGGACTGACGCCGAGCGTCCGGGCGATCCGTTCGCCGATCATGATCGTCGGCATGTTCGTGTTGGCGCGCGTGATCTGGGGCATCAACGACGCGTCGGCGACCACGACCCCGGGCACGCCGTGCACCCGGCCGTCTGCGTCGCACACCGCCGTCGGCCCACTCCCCATCGCGCACGTGCCGGCGGGATGGTAGTAGTGCGCGACGGTGTCACGGATGGCCTGATCGGTGCTCATGTCGGTCAGCCGCTCGCCGAGCACCTCGGCGAGATCGGGTTGATCGAGCAGGCGTTCGGCGAGCACCAGGCCGTCGCGCAGCACACCCAGGTCGTGGCCCTCGGGATCGTTCAGGTACCCGTGGTCGATGAGGGGATGCGCGCCCGGATCGGCGGACGCGAGGTGGATGGCCCCGCGGCTGCGCACGTCGACGCACGACACCTCCACGTGGACACGGCCATGGAGCATGCTCGTCTGGTCGCTCGCCGACACCGGGAACAGGTGGAGGTCGTAGCGGCCGTCGGGTGAGTGCGACGACACGAACTTGCCCAGCGTCTGCTCCTCGGGCAGGAACCCGGTGGCGGCGGCCTCGTCGAGCCAACGCTGCAGCTGCGGGCCGACCGCCCGATCGGCGTGCACCATCGGATGGTCGTGCAGGTTCGCGCCCACCCCGGGGAGCGCGACGCGGACGTCGACGCCCGCGGCGGCCAGCGCCGCCGGATCCCCGATCCCCGAACGCTCCAGGATCAGCGGCGTGCCGTACGTGCCCGCGGCGAGCACGACCGTGGACGTCTCCACCTCGACCGGCTCACCCCGGCGCGTCCCCCACACCCGAACAGCGCCGGCATCCGTCGCCAACCGATCCACGAGCACCTCGTCGAGGATGCGCAGCGTGCCGCCGCGGACAGGATCGAGATACGCGAACGCCGTGTTCCACCGAGTCGAGCCGACCACGTTGACCGTCTCCAGCCCGAACGACGGCCCCGCGTCGAGGTCGCACAGGTCGCTGGCGATCGGCCATCCGAGCGCGGCCGCCGCATCGAGGCACCGCGCGTGGAACGGGCCCGCCTCGGCGCGCTCGTAGGCGCGCACCCGCATGCGCTCCACCACCGTCGCGAACAGCGGGGCGACCTCGTCGCCGCTCCACCCGGCGAGGCCCCAGTCGTCGTACTCCTCCCGCTGGCCGACGGCGGCGATGGCACCGTTGTGCGAGCTGCACCCACCGATCACCCGCGCCCGCTCGAACAGCCAGCGTCCGGCCCCGTATCCCCAGTCGTGCGAGGTGGCGAGCATGCGGGCGCTCAGCAGCTCCTCGGGCCAGCGGCCGGAGTCGACCGGCCCGTAGTCCGGCCCGGCCTCGACGAGCAGCACGTCGCGTCCCTGCTCGGCCAGTCGGCCGGCGACCACGCATCCACCGGAGCCGCCACCGACCACCACCACATCCGCTGTGACCTTCATGCCATGTACCCCGCGATCTCCTCGACGATGTCGAAATGGTGGCGGCCGGCGTGTTCGTGCTCGGTCACGTCGAGTCCCGCCGCTCGAAGGTGCGCCGCGTACTCCCGGCTCTGCCGGCGGAACGCGTCGGTGTCGTCCTCGCCCCACACCACCGCCGTCGGCGCCGTGCCCTGCACCCCGGCGAGCGCCGGGCTCAGGGCCACCGCCCGAGCCTCGTCGAGCGCCAACGGCTCGTTGACCGACGTGTGCCGCAGTGGGCGAAGGTCGAACACGCCACTCACGAGCACGACGCGGTCCACGGACACAGGCGCCGGCGCGACGAGTGCCGTCATCGCCACGAGGTGCGCTCCGGCGGAGTGACCCGAGAGCACGACCTTGGCCGGGCGGAGGCGGTCGACGAGCCGACCGATCGCCGCGGAGCACTCGACCACCATCTGTTCCACCGTCGCGGCCGGGGCGAGCGTGTACTCCACGGCGGCGAACGACCAGCCGAGGTCGAGCGCCGGCGTCGCCAGGAACATCGACTCGGCCGCGCTCAAGGCCTGCCAGTAGCCGCCGTGCACGAAGATCGACAGCGGTGCGCCGGGCCGGGCCTCCACGAACCGCGACCCACCTTCGACCTCGACGATGCGATCACCCAGCGATCGAGCGACGAGGTCGGACCGGCGCCCGTACTCCTCGATGAACGGCTCCGCGCTCCCTCCGACCCGTGAGCTCGGCGAATACTCCTGCTCCAGATCGGTCACGGGCTCACTGTAGATCGGCACCGCGTAGGGCCTTTAGTCCCATCCCCTACATGCCGCGCGCCCCTGACAGCGCTCAGGGAGCCACCACTACCGTCGACCACGTGTCCGTGAACCGCATGCCTCACCCCCGCCGCCCCATCCGCCGCGTCGTTGCCGTCACCACGTTGCTGGCCTTCACGGCAGCGGCGTGCTCGAACGATCCGAACGACGCGGTCACCACCTCGTCCACCGGCACCACCGCCCCGATCGCGGCGACGACCACCACGGAGACTCCGTTGCCGCTGGGCGACATCGTCGCCACGGCCCTCACCGGTCACGTGTTCACCGAGCTCGCGGGCCTGGTCGTCGATGCCGGGTTGGTCGACGCGTTGCGCGGCGGGCCCTTCACCGTGTTCGCTCCGACCGACGACGCCTTCGCCAAGCTGCCACTCGACGTGCTGCACACCGTGCAGGACAACCCCGACGTGCTCGACACCGTCCTCAAGCACCATGTCGTCGACGGCACCATCACCCCCGATCAGATGAAGGAAGGCGAACTGACCACGCTCGCCGGCGACACGCTGACCGTCACCAAGGTCGGCGACCAGTTCTTCGTCGACGGCAACCCGATGGGCATCGGCGTCGAGGCCACCAACGGCTACGTGTACGTGATGGGTGACGTGCTCGTGCCCGCCGTCGGCAACATCGTCGATGTCGCCGTGACGTTCAAGGACGCCGGGTTCGGCACCCTGGTCGACGCAGTCACCGCGGCGAAGCTGGTCGAGACGCTGCAGGGCGACGGTCCGTTCACGGTCTTCGCCCCCGTCGACGCCGCCTTCGAGGCACTGCCCCCTGCGACCCTCAACGCCGCCCTCAACGACCCTTCGGGCCTGCTCACCACCGTGCTCACCTACCACGTCGTGGCCGGCAAGATCACCACGGATCAGTTCGAGGACGGCGGCACGCTGAAGACCGTCCAGGGCGAGGACCTCACCACGACCAAGGACGCCAACGGCAACTGGCTGATCAACGGCAACCCGATCGCCGTCCAGAACATCCAGGCCACCAACGGCGTCATCCACGCCATGGGCGCCGTGCTGCTGCCGCCCTCGCTCGGCTGAGCACCTCTTTCAACGACACGCGCTACTTCAACGACACGCGCTACTTCAACGACACGATGTAGTCCACGATCTTCTGGACGTCGGCGTCGGGAACGCGGTTGATCGGCATCGGGATCTTGTTGCCCTTGGGCACCTGCGCCGGCGGGTCCTCGATCGCCCTCACGAGGAAGTCGCGATCGACCGTCACGATCGAGCCGTCCTCGAGCTCGACCTGCGAGCCGTACAAGCCGTTCCACGCCGGGCCGACACCGACCGCGCCGGTCGGACTGTGGCACGCCATGCACCCGTAGTCGCGGGCGAGGCCGAGGCCCGGCAGGTTCGACTCGTCCTTGTCCTTGCCGCAGGCGGCGATGATCAACGACGCCGCCACCGCTCCCGCTGCCACGAACGCCGTCGGTGCCACTCGGAGCAGGCGCCGGGAAATCGTCGTGTGGACCACGCCCTCCATGGTGCCATGCTGGCGGGCGACATGGCCAAAGCCCGCAGCACCGAGGTCGATTCGCGCGCCGCGACACTCGCCTCCCTGCGCGCCTCGGGATCGCTCGCCAGCCCGCCGGACCTCCCGATCGCCGAGCGACGTGACGATCTCCTGGCAGCCATCCGCGATCACCAGGTGGTCATCGTCGCCGGCGAGACCGGTTCGGGGAAGAGCACGCAGCTGCCCAAGCTGTGCCTCGACCTCGGACGCGGCGTCGACGGGCTGATCGGCCACACCCAACCCCGACGCGTCGCGGCACGCACGATCGCCGAGCGAGTGGCCGAGGAACTGGGCACCGAACTGGGCGGCGCCGTCGGGTACACCGTCCGCTTCACCGATCACGTCGGTCCGGGCACCCTCGTCAAGGTGATGACCGACGGCATCCTGCTCGCCGAGATCCAGCGGGATCGGACCCTGCGTCGGTACGACACGCTCATCATCGACGAGGCCCACGAGCGCAGCCTGAACATCGACTTCCTGCTCGGCTACCTCAAGCAGCTGCTCCCCCGCCGCCCCGATCTGAAGCTCATCGTCACCTCGGCGACCATCGACACCCAACGCTTCAGCGAGCACTTCGATGGCGCGCCCGTGGTCGAGGTCAGCGGGCGCACCTATCCCGTCGAGGTCCGCTACCGCCCGTACGGTCCTCGCGACGACGACCCCGACGACGATCGCGACCAGGTGCACGCCGTCCTCGACGCGGTGGACGAACTGGCGGATGCGGGCGACGGCGACGTGCTGGTGTTCCTCAGTGGCGAACGCGAGATCCACGACATCGCCGATGCGCTCCGGCGTCAGTCGCAACAGCGCAGCGACCTCGTCGAGGTGCTCCCGCTCTACGCCCGGCTGTCCGCCGTCGAGCAGCACCGCATCTTCCAGAGCCACCGCGGTCGCCGCATCGTGCTGAGCACCAACGTCGCCGAGACCTCGCTCACGGTGCCCGGGGTGCGCTACGTCGTCGACGCCGGCACGGCGCGGATCAGCCGCTACAGCCACCGGCTCAAGGTGCAGCGACTGCCGATCGAGCCGGTGTCGCAGGCGTCCGCGAACCAGCGCGCCGGCCGCTGCGGTCGCGTCGCCCCCGGCATCGCCGTGCGGCTCTACTCGGAGGACGACTTCGCCGCCCGCGACGCCTTCACCGAGCCGGAGATCCTGCGCACCAACCTCGCGTCGGTGATCCTGCAGATGACCGCGCTGGGGCTCGGCGACGTCGCCGCGTTCCCCTTCCTCGACCCTCCGGACCAGCGCGCCGTGCGAGACGGCTACGCACTGCTCGAGGAGCTCGGTGCGATGGACCCCGAGTCCGCCGACGGGCTGCGCCGCCTGACGCCGCTCGGCCGACGGCTCGCCCGGCTGCCGGTCGATCCCCGGCTCGGTCGCATGGTGCTGGAGGCCGACCGCCACGGGTGCGTGCGCGAGGTGCTGATCATCGCGGCAGCGCTCAGCATCCAGGACCCACGAGAGCGTCCCGCCGAGCACCGCGCCGCTGCGGACGAGCTCCATCGACGGTTCGTGGTGCCGGGCAGCGACTTCCTCACGCTCGTCGCGCTGTGGGATCACCTCCGCGAGCGTCAACAGGAGCTGGGCAGCAGCCAGTTCCGCAAGCTGTGCCGCAGCGAGTACCTCAACTACCTGCGGGTGCGCGAGTGGCAGGACCTGTTCAGCCAGCTGCGCCAGGTGGCGGGCCAGCTCGACATCCGCCAGGGCAGCGAGAAAGGCCACCCCGACCGCGTGCACCAGGCGCTGCTCAGCGGACTGCTGAGCCACCTCGGCATGCGCGACGGCACCACGCGCGAGTACAAGGGCGCCCACGGCTCGAAGTTCGCGATCGGCCAGGGGTCCGCGCTCGCCAAGTCGCTCCCCCGATGGGTCATCGCCGCCGAGCTGGTGGAGACGAACCGCCTGTGGGGCAGGGTCCTCGCCGACGTGCAGCCGGAGTGGGCGGAGTCCCTCGGCGGTCATCTCGCCAAGCGTTCCTACGGTGAACCACGCTGGGACCCACGCCGAGGCGGCGCGGTCTGCCGCGAGCAGGTCACGCTCTACGGGTTGCCGATCGTGTCCCGCACCATCGGCTACGACCGGGTGGACCCGGTCGAGGCGCGGAGGATGTTCATCCGCTGCGCGCTCGTGGAGGGCGACTGGACCACTCGACAGAAGTTCTGGGAGACCAATCGGCGCTTCCTCGCCGACCTCGCCGGGATGAGTGAGCGCCTGCGCAGGGCCGACCTCGTCGACGACGACGCCGTGCACGCGTTCTACGACGCCCGCGTCGGCCCCGAGGTGGTCACGACCCGGCACTTCGACCGCTGGTGGCGCACCGCGCGAGCGCAGCAACCGGACCTGCTCACGATGAGGACCGAGCACTTCCTGGGCGACGGCGCGGTGAGCGCCGACGACTTCCCCGGGCGCTGGCGCCAGGGCGAGCTGGAGCTGGCGGTGACCTACCGCTTCGATCCAGGCGACCCGTCCGATGGCGTCACCGTGCACCTCCCCGTCGCCGCGCTGAATCAGATCACTGACGACGGCTTCGACTGGCAGGTGCCAGGGCTACGCGACGAGCTCGTGGCCGCGTTGATGAAGTCGCTCCCCAAGGAGCACCGCCGCGAGCTCGTCCCCATGGCAGAGACGACCGAACGCGTCGCCCACGCCCTGCGCCGCAACGGCCCGCCGAACGGATCGCTGGTGGTCGCGCTCTCCGACGCGGTCCACGAGGTCGCCGGGGTGCGCGTGCCGCCCCGGGCGTTCGACATCGGAAAGGTTCCTGCCCACCTCCGCGTCACGTACTCCGTCGACGGCGACGATGGCGCTCCGCTCGCCATCGGCAAGGATCTCGCGCTCCTCCGCGATCGGCTGGCGCCCAAGGTCCGGACAGCGATCGCCACCGGCACCGCCATCGACGAACGCCGCGGCATCACCAGCTGGGACTTCGGGGACCTCCCCATGCTCGTCGAATCCGCTCGCGACGGCATCGTCCTGCGCGGCTACCCGGCGCTGCTCGACGACGGCGACAGCGTCAGCATCCGCGCGCTCACCAGTCCCGAGCTGCAGGCCAAGGTGATGCGGGCCGGCGTTCGGCGGCTGCTGCTGCTCACGGTGCCGGTGTCCCGGCGAGCGTTGGAGCGCGACCTCACGAACCAGACCAAGCTCGCCATCGCCCGCGCCGGGGTGCAACCGCTCGACGAACTGGAGGCCGACTGCCTCGTGTCGGCCGCCGACCGGATCATGTCCGACCACGGCGGCGCGGTGTGGACGAAGGCCGGCTTCGACGACCTCGTCGCCGCGGCACGCGACGAGATGGCCGACCACGCGGCCACTGCGCTGCGCCTGGCCGGGGAGATCTGCGCGGCGGCGAACGCTGTCACCGCCCGGCTCGACCGGCTGGTCGCCCCTGCCGTCGCCACCTCCGCACAGGACGCCCGCGCCCAGCTCTCCCGGCTCGTGCGGCGGGGATTCGTCGCGGCCACCGCACCGGCACGTCTGCCCGACGTGCTGCGGTACGTGAAGGGCATCGACGTGAGGCTGGCCAAGGTGCCCGAGGCACCACTGCGCGACCAGTCCCACCTTCGCGACGTCCTCGCCCTGGAGCAGCGCTACGTCGCCCTGCTCCAGCGCACACCGCGCGAGCAGGTGACCGCCGACATGGTCGACGTCGGGTGGGCGCTGGAAGAGCTGCGGGTGAGCGTGTTCGCCCAGTCGCTCGGCGCGACCAGGGGCACCAGTGCTGCAAAGATCTCGAAAGTGATCTCGTCGCTCGAAGTGTGACCGTTGTCTCACCACGATGGGACCAAGGTCCCGACACCCCCGAGGGTATTCCTGCGAGCATGATCAAGACGCGCGTCGAGAGGAGCATCCATGGATTCCCTGAATCTTGCGAGGTGGCAGTTCGGGATCACCACCGTGTATCACTTCTTCTTCGTCCCACTCACGATCGGCATGGCGTTCCTCGTCGCAGGATTCCAGACCGCGTGGTATCGCACCGGGAAGCCCAAGTACCTCCGGCTCACGAAGTACTTCGGCAAGTTGTTCCTCATCAACTTCGCGATGGGTGTGGTCACGGGCATCGTCCAGGAGTTCCAGTTCGGGATGAACTGGAGCGACTACTCGCGTTTCGTGGGTGACATCTTCGGTGCACCGCTCGCCATCGAAGGACTGCTCGCCTTCTTCCTCGAGTCGACGTTCCTCGGTCTGTGGATCTTCGGCTGGGATCGCCTGTCCAAGCGCGTGCACCTCGCCACCATCTGGATCGCCGCCACCGGGACGATGCTCTCGGCGTACTTCATCCTCGCCGCCAACTCCTTCATGCAGAATCCGGTGGGCTACACGCTGAACACGGCGAAGGGTCGCGCCGAGCTCACCGACTTCGGAGCCGTGCTCACCAACAAGGTCGTGCTGGTCACCTTCCCCCACACGATCGCCGGCGCGTTCCTCACGGCCGGCGGACTCGTGCTCGGCGTCGCGATGTGGAACCTCATCCGTCACCGGCACCGCGACACCGATGCGTTCCGCGGTGCGGCCAAGGTCGGCGGCATCACCATCGTGATCGCCGCCCTGGCGCTGGCCGTCACCGGTGATCGTCAGGCCAAGGTGATGACAGAGGTGCAGCCGATGAAGATGGCGGCGGCCGAGGCGCTCTACTACACCAAGGACGGCGCATCCTTCTCGATCTTCAGTCTCGGCACGCCCGACGGGAGCGAGGAGACCTTCAGTGTCCGGATCCCCAAGATGCTGTCGTTCCTCGCCACGGGCGACTTCAACGGCAGGGTCGAGGGCATCAACAACCTGCAGACCGCGTACGAGGCCAAGTACGGCCCCGGCGACTACACGCCCAACATCGCCGTGACGTACTGGACGTTCCGGTTCATGATCGGCGTCGGCATGCTCGCCGCCGCCGTTGCGGCGTTCGTCCTGTGGAAGATGCGACAAGGGCGGCGCGCTCAAGGGCAAGGCCATGATGTGGGCCGCGATCACGCTGCCCCTGATGGGACTGGCGTCGAACTCGTTCGGGTGGATCTTCACCGAGATGGGTCGACAACCGTGGATCGTCTTCGGTCTGATGCCGACCGCGGCCGGCGTCTCGCCGAGCGTCAGCGCCACCGAGGTCTGGATCTCGATGATCGGCTTCACGCTCGTCTACGGCGCGCTCGCCGTCGTCGAAGTGGGGCTGCTCGTGCGCACCATCCGCCACGGGCTCCCCGAGATCCCCGAGGAACCCGCCGACGGACCACCCGACCACGACCGCCCGCTGGCGTTCGCGTACTGACCGAGAGAAGGAGGACAACACATGGAACTCACCACTGTCTGGTTCATTCTGATCGCGGTGCTCTGGATCGGGTACTTCGTGCTCGAGGGCTTCGACTTCGGCGTCGGCATCCTGCTCCCCGTGCTCGCCCGCAACGAGCGGGAACGACGCGTGCTCATCAACACCATCGGTCCGCTGTGGGACGGCAACGAGGTCTGGCTCCTCGTCGCCGGCGGTGCCACCTTCGCCGCGTTCCCCGAGTGGTATGCGACCCTGTTCAGCGGCTTCTATCTCGCGCTGTTCCTGATCTTGATCTCGCTGATCGTTCGCAACGTCGCCTTCGAGTTCCGCGGCAAGCGCGACGACGCTCGCTGGCGCAGCCGATGGGACGTCGCCATCTTCGTCGGGTCGCTGCTGCCGGCGATCCTGTGGGGCGTTGCGTTCGGCAACATCGTGCGCGGCGTCGCGATCGACGCGAACAAGGAGTACGTGGGAACGTTCTGGGACCTGCTCAACCCGTACTCGATCCTCGGCGGGCTGGTCACGCTCAGCCTGTTCGTCACCCACGGCGCCGTGTTCCTGTCGCTCAAGACGCTTGGCGAGGTTCGGGACAGGGCGAGGGGCATCGCCGCCCGCACCGGGATCGTCGCCGCCGTGTTCGCCGTCGCCTTCCTCGGGTGGACCTACTCGAACCGCGCCGACGCGCAGCATCGCGGCTGGTTCGTCGTGCTCGCCGCCCTCGCCGCGGTCTCGTTGCTCGCCGCACTGGAGGCCAACCGACGCGGCCGCGAAGGCTGGGCCTTCATCGGCACAGCAGCGACGCTGGTGTTCGCGGTGGCGGGGCTGTTCACCGTGCTCTTCCCGGAGGTCATGCCGAGCTCACTCGATCCGGCGTGGTCGCTGACCACCACGAACGCCGCCTCCACCCACCACACGCTGGCGATCATGACGTGGGTGGCCGCGGTGTTCACCCCGATCGTGCTCATCTACCAGGGCTGGTCCATCTACGTGTTCCGCCGCCGCATCGGCGTGCAGCACATCCCCGAGACACCGGCCCCCGCAGGAGTTCCGGCCGCGACGTGAGGCCGATCGACCCTCGACTGCTCCGCGCCGCCCGCAGCTCCGTCCCCCACCTCGTGCTGAGCGTCGTGCTCGGCACGGTCACCGCGGTCCTCGTGGTCGCGCAGGCGGGCATCCTCGCCGCAGCGATCACCCGCGCGATCGAGCGGCGCGGCACCGACGGGCTCGCCTCGCTGTGCGGTGCGCTGGCCGTCGTGGTGGTGCTCCGCGCCGCCGTCAGCTGGTGGCACGAAGTGGCGGCGCGGAGGGCATCCGCCTCGGTGAAGTCCGAGCTCCGTCGACAGCTCGTCGAGGCCGCGGCGAAGGGTGCCGCCGACCCCTCCCAGGCCGGTCGGCGCGCCGAGGTCGGCACGTTGGCAGCCGGAGGGCTCGATGCGCTCGACGCCTACTTCGCCCGGTACCTGCCGCAGCTCGTCCTGGCGGTGGTGGTCCCGGTCGTCGTGCTGCTGCGGATGGTGACCGTCGACCTCACGGCGACGCTCACGGTGGCGCTGACGTTGCCATTGATCCCGATCTTCATGGTGCTGGTCGGCAAGGCGACCGAGACGGCGAACGCTCGCCGCTGGGACGCCCTGCAACGGTTGTCGCATCACTTCCTCGACGTCGTCGAGGGGATGCCCACGCTGCGGTCCTTCGGTCGCGGTCGAGCTCAGGAAGACCTCGTCCGCGAGAGCACGGACCGTTACCGCGTCACCACGATGGCAACGCTGCGCATCGCGTTCCTGTCATCGCTCGTGCTCGAGACCCTGGCCACGTTGTCGGTGGCACTCGTGGCCGTCGGCGTCGGCCTGCGACTCGTCGACGGCGGGCTCGGGCTCCAGGCCGGGCTGCTGGCGATCCTTCTCGCACCCGAGGCGTACCTCCCGCTGCGGCAGGTCGGCGCGCAGTACCACGCCAGCGCCGCCGGCATCGCTGCGGGCGAGCAGGCCTTCGCACTGCTCGAGCAGTCGGCACCCACCCGCACTGGAACGGCGCCACTTCCTGATCGGGAGGACTTCACGATCCGGCTGCGAGGCGTCTCGGTGCGGCACCCCGAGCGGCCCCGAGCCACCCCGGACGCCGTCGACCTCGACCTGCGACAGGGCGAGGTGGTGTGTGTCACCGGTCCGAGCGGAAGCGGCAAGACCACGCTGCTGGCGGTCCTCCTCGGCCTGCGCACGCCCGACGAGGGCATGGTGACCGTCGGCGACGGGCCGGGCAGGCGGAACCTCGACGACATCGACCGCGACGCGTGGCACCGCGCCATCGCGTGGGTCGATCAGACGCCGTTCCTGTTCGCCGGCACGCTGGCCGCCAACCTTCGCATCGCCGACCCCGACGCCGACGACGCCCGCCTCACCGCCGCCCTCTCCCGCGCCGGTCTGGCGATGGCGCTGGATCGTGAGGTCGGCGAGCGCGGGGACTCGTTGTCGGCCGGAGAGCGCCGCCGAGTGGCGCTCGCCAGAGCGCTGGTGCGCCGGGCGTCCCTCATCATCCTCGACGAGCCGACCGCGGGGCTCGACGCGGCGACCGAGCGCGACGTCATCCAGGCCGTGCGCGACGAGGCCACCCGCGGCGCGACCGTCGTCATCGCCAGTCACCGCCCGTCGACCATCGCCGCCGCCGATCGGGTGGTGGAGCTCGCATGAACGCCGTCCTGCGCATCCTGCGTCTCGGCCGGTCCGGCCGGTCCCGCCTGCTGGCGAGCATCGCGCTCGGCGTGCTCGCCGCCGGCGCCGCAGTCGGACTCACCGGCACCTCGGCGTGGCTGATCGTGCGCGCCGCCGAGCATCCGCCGGTGCTGTACCTGATGGTGGCGATCGTCGCCGTGCGCGCGTTCGGCGTCGGCCGGGGCGTCCTGCGCTACTCCGAACGCCTCGTCTCCCACGACGCGTCGTTCCGCGTGCTCGGCGACCTGCGCGTCGCCGTCGTCCGCCGCGTCGAGCGATTGCTGCCCGGTGGCACACGCTCGCTGTCGCGAGGCGAACTGCTGACGCGGTTCGTCGGCGACGTCGACGGCCTCGCCGACCTGTGGGTCCGCGTGTTGCTCCCCGCTGCCGTCACCCTGGCCGTCGGCATCGCCGCTGTTGCCCTGATGATCGTGCTCCTCCCGGTCGCCGGGCTGGTGCTGGCAGGGGTGCTCGGGTGCACGCTCGTCGTCGCCCCGGCGGTTGCGACGACGATCACCCGCCGCAGTGCCGCGCAGGTCGCACCCTTGAAGGGCGAGTACCAGCAGCAGTTGCTCGGCGTGCTCGACGGTGCGGCCGAGCTCACCGTGTACGGCGCGGTGGCGCCCGCGCTCGAACAGCTCGACCGCCTCGACGAGCAGCTGCGCGCCGGCGAGGCACGCGCTGCGTGGGGCGCGGGCGTCGGCACGGCGCTCGGCCTCCTGGCGGCGGGTGCCGGGGTGATCGCGACACTGTGGCTCGGCGCCGGCGCGCTCGGCGACGGGTCGCTGTCGTCGACCTCGTTCGCCGTCGCGGTCCTGCTGCCGCTGGCGGTCCACGAACTGGTCGCCCTCCTCGCTCCGGCCGCGGCCCAGGTGCCCGAGCTGGTCGGCGCAGCCGGTCGGGTGGTCCAGGTGCTCGACGCTCCCGACCCGGTGCTCGATCCCGAGCCGGCCGCAACGGTCCCGACCGGTCCGTACGGGTTGCGCCTGCGCGACGTCTCGCTGGCATGGCCGGACGGACCGACCGTGGTGGCGGACCTGGACGCCCTGATCCCCGCGCTCGCCACGGTGGCGGTGGTCGGTCCGAGCGGCGCCGGCAAGAGCACGCTCGCTGCCGCGCTCCTCCGCTTCATCGAACCGGTCGCGGGAACGATCGAGCTGATCGGCACCGACGGCACGGTGGACCTGGCCGCGCTGACGGGTGACGACGTCCGCCGGGTCGTGGGCTGGTGCGCGCAGGACTCGCACCTCTTCGACTCCACCGTCGCCGCGAACCTGCGCCTCGCCCGGCCCGACGCGACCGACGACGATCTGCGCGCCGCCCTGCTCACCGCCGGACTCGGTCCGTGGCTCGCCGGGCTCCCCGACGGGCTCGACACCTCGGTGGGTGAGCACGGTCGATCGCTGTCGGGTGGGGAGCGGCAACGGTTGGCCGTCGCCCGAGTGGTGCTGTCAGACGCCGCCGTGGTGATCCTCGACGAGCCGACCGAACACCTCGACGATGCCACCGGTCGCGCCCTCGTCACCGATCTGCTCGCCGCCCTCCCGGGCCGCACCGTGGTGATCGCCACCCATCGCCTCGACCTCATGCCCGAGCTCGACGCCGTCGTCACGATCGGCGCCTGAGCGGTCGGCTTCTGGTCAGCGATCTTCTCACCTCGGTTTCTGGTCCGGCCCGTTCCCGGAATCCGGGAACAGTCCTTCCCAGAAGCCGCCCCCAGAAGCCGAGGGGGAGGGCGACGGGGAGGCCGTCAGAGGTCGGTGAGGACCGCCCACTCCGAGTTCGACATCGCTGCGACGTGGCGGCTGATCTGCTCCAGGTCCGCGACGGGGAGCGGTCCGGTCAGGGTGAACAGCTGCCCGTCGGCAGCCCACATGAAGACGGACTCGCCCGTGTCGGCGAGACGGCCCGAGACCCGGCCGACGATGTCGACCGACACCGGACCATCGGTGAAGTACGACAGCATCGCGGAGTGCTCGGAAAGGTCGGCGCCGGCGGCCATCCGCAGCACGACCACCTTCCCATCGGCCGTGAGGTACCGCACCGTGGCGCTCGTCTCTCCGTACATCGCCTCGGTGCCGCGACGGTAGTGGGCCGCATCGGTGAGGCCGAGGTCGCGCAGGACCCGGGCGCCGTCGAGCAGATCACCTCGGCCGAAGATCAGGCCGTCGACGAAGCGCACCAGCGTCGCGTCGTCGACCAGATGGGCGGTGATGGTGGCCGACCACGAGTCGTTGGACACCTCCACGAGCGTGCGCGTCGGTTGGTCGGTGGGTGTGATCAGTTCGAACCCGTCGACGGTGCGGCGACGACCGTCGGGGAACAGGTGGGGCAGGCTCTTCCTCGCCGTGCCTTCCGCCGCGATCCAGACGCCTTCCGGGCCGCGCGCCGCCCAGATCCGGAACACGCCCGAGCGCGTCAGGGGTTGCGCCGGGTCGGCCGCGAACGGCGTCAGCGACGGATCGACCACCGCATAGAACCCAGATGGCGCTGCGTCGGCCGGATCGACGACGGGCACCGTGGTGAGTGCTGCGGTGGAGGTGGAGGTCGCGCTGGAGCCATCGCGACCGATGAACGCCGCGGCGACCACGGCCAGCGCGACGGCAACCCCGGCGACGGCCATCACCCGGCCGGATCGACGCGTCGGCGCCTCCCTCGGCGTGGGGGCGGCGGCGTCGGCACCCTCCTCCCACGGGGAGTCCGGGTCATCAGGATGCAGCACCTCGACGATCTCGACCGAGTGAGTGGGCCGGCGCATGCGCACAGTGTGGCACTCCCGGGATGGATGCGCATTCCGCGGGCGACGACGTGGTGCTCGGCCTCAGCGTGTGAGCCACGCCAGTGGTGGGCGCTCGGACAGGTTGAGCGGCACCGCTGAGCCGTCGGCACGCTGCAACGTCGGCTGCTCCTCGGTGAGCAAGCTGCCCGACGGCACGCGAGCGAGCATCGTCGCCATCACCTCTGCGGCCTGCACGGACAGCGCGTGCAACGACCGGTGACGATGCTCGCGGGTGCCCAGGTCGACCTGGGCGATGGCCTCGGGTCCGAAGCGACGGGCGATGTCGATGAGCATCGCGATCTCCACGCCCCAGCCCTGCACGAACGGCAGCTGCTCGAGCACCGTGCGACGGCCCGCGTACTCCCCCGCCAGCGGCTGATGCAGCCCGGTGAGCTCGGGGTAGTACAACGACAGCAGCGGTCGGGCGACGAGTTCGGTCGTCCGCCCTCCCCCACCCAGACGGGTGGGTCGATGCGACAACGCCTTGACGAGCGCCACCGAGTCGTCGTCGAGCATCGGCGCCAGCAGACGGACGATCCAGTTCGGCTCGAAGCTGGTGATGTCGCCGTCCATCCAGACCACGAAGTCGCCGGTGCTGGCCACGAGGCTCGCCCACAGTGCGTTGCCCTTGCCGTGACCCTCGCCGTGCAGGGCGTGCACGGTCTCGATGGGGACGACCCGCGCTCCTGCGCTCCCGGCCACCGCCGCGGTGTCGTCGGTGCTGCGGTCGTCGAGCACGATCAGTTCGTCGACGAGCGGCACCCGTCGGATCAGCTCCGTGCGGATGGCGCTCACGAGCGGACCGACCGTGGCCGCCTCGTCGCGACAGGGGATGCACACCGAGACCGTGCGGGTGCCCTTGGCCTCGACCATCAGGTCGAGCGCGCAGTCGTCGATCTCGAACAGTCGAACGGATCTCACCAGTAACCTCCCGGCCCATGGCCCACCACGGCATGTTCCTGTACGGCGTCGTCAACGCCAGCCCCGACTCGCTCAACACCGATTCCATCGCCACCACGGTCGACCAGGCCCTGGCACGCGCCACGGCGCTGCTCGCCGACGGCGCCGACGGCATCGACCTGGGCGGACAGGGCAGCACCGACGTGGCCGAGGTGGTGCCCTGGGAAGCGGAGTGGGCTCGTCTCGCCGAGCTCGTGCCGGCGCTGGCCGCACTGGGCGTGCCGATGAGCGTGGACACGTGGCGTCCCGAGGTCCTGCGGCGAGCACTGCAGGCGGGTGCGACGGTGATCAACGCCGCCGACGGCATGCAGAGCGACCTGATGTGGGAGGTCGCCGCCGACTTCGACGTGCCGATCGTGGTGCCGTTCCTGAGCGGCCCGAATCCGCGGGCGATGGAGATGGTCGACCGCGACCCCGTCGACGCCATCGTCGAGTTCTTCGATGCCCGCCTGCGCGACGCCGACCGCTTCGGGCTGCGACATCGTTGCGTGCTCGACCCGGGCACCGGGTTCGCACCGTCGAACTGGCCGTGGGACGAGCGCTACCTGTACCAGAAGCGCGTCTACAGCAACCTCGACGCGATGCGGGTCTTCGACCTCCCCCTCTACATCGCGCTGCCGTGGAAGGAGACCGCCCAACACGACGAGCTGCTGGAGATCGTGGTGAAGGCGAGACCGGAGTTCGGCCGGGTGCACTATCCGGCGAAGGTCCGTTCCTTCGAGCGTCGACTCCTCGTCGACTGATCGTCGCACGAGGTCAGACCACCAACGGTCCGCGGGCGTGGATCTCGCTCGGCGGCAGTGAGCTCTGCCACCCCTGCGGGCACCGCTCCGGGGCGATGTCACTGAGCGGGGTGAGGACGAACCGTCGTTCCTCGATGCGGGGGTGTGGGACCGTGAGCCGCTCGCTGGTGATGTGGACGTCGTCGTAGAACAGCATGTCGACATCGAGCGTGCGCGGGCCCCAGTGCACGACACGCTGGCGGAGGGCGTTGGCCTCGATGCGCTGGCAGCGACGGATGAACGCGTACGGGTCGAGGGAGGTCTGCACCTTGACCACCATGTTGAGGTAGGCACCCTGACCGTCCGGGCCACCGATCGGCTCGGTCTCGTACACCTGCGACATGGCGACGACGTTGCCCAGCTCGCCGACGGCGAAGCGGAGGTACCCCTCGCGGTCGCCCAGGTTGCTGCCGAGGGCGACGATGACCTCGTGGTCCTCCAGCGGCGGGGCGGCGGCCTCCGCGCGGGAGCGGCTGATGCGGACCGCCGTGCTCTGCACTTCCTCGGGAATCGGTGGGCGGAGTTTGGTGAGGGTGACGTCGACCACCTCGACGAGGTCGAACTCGAGCACGACGTCGGCCACCTTGGCGGCCAGACGCTCCAAGAGGACGTCCTTGCTGTCGCGGACGAGTTCGCTGACCCGCTCGCAGACCAGGCCGTAGTGGACGGTGTCGTGCAGTTCGTCGCTGCGACCGGCATTGCGAAGGTCGAGGCCGATGGAAAGGTCGATGCGGATCGGCTGGGCGATCTCGCGTTCGTGGGGCAGTGCGCCGATGACGGTGAGGACACGCAGGTCATCGATGAGGACACGATCCATCAGGACCTCCTTCGGTGATTCGGGTCACGCTACCCCCCTACAGTCGAGGCATGGCCAACTATGCGGAGCAGTTTCCGACGCTCTCCTTCGATCGTCCGGCGGCGGGCATCCTGCGGATCACGCTCGACGCGCCCGGACTCAACGCGGTGTCTCCGGAGGGCCACGCGCACCTCGCCGACGTGTGGCTGGCGGTGGATCGCGACCCCGACGTGCGCGTCGCCGTCATCCAGGGCGCCGGGAAGGCGTTCAGCGCGGGCGGCAGCTTCGAGCTGCTCGATGAGCTCACCACCGACTACGCCGCCCGCACTCGGGTGCTGCGTGAGGCGCGCGACATCGTCCACAACGTCATCGACTGCAGCAAGCCGATCGTCTCGGCGATCCACGGTCCGGCGGTCGGCGCCGGCCTGGTGTGCGCACTCCTCGCCGACGTCTCGGTGGCCGGTCGCACGGCGCGGATCATCGACGGCCACACCCGCCTCGGGGTCGCGGCAGGCGACCATGCGGCGATCTGCTGGCCGCTGCTGTGCGGCATGGCCAAGTCGAAGTACTACCTGCTCACGTGCAACACCCTGACCGGCGAGGAGGCCGAGCGGATCGGTCTCGTGTCGCTGTGCGTCGACGACGCCGAGGTGCAGACGCGGGCGCTCGAGGTGGCCGTGCAGTTGGCCGGGATGTCGCAGTCGGCGATCCGTTGGACCAAGCACACCCTGAACCACTGGTACCGCCAGGCGGGACCGATCTTCGACGCCAGTCTCGCCTACGAGTTCTACGGGTTCGGCGGACCCGATGCCGCGGAGGGTCTCGCCGGCCACCGGGAGAAGCGGCCACCGGTCTTCGACGGCCCGA
Source organism: uncultured Acidimicrobiaceae bacterium (assembly GCA_963720695.1). Lineage (GTDB taxonomy): Bacteria > Actinomycetota > Acidimicrobiia > Acidimicrobiales > Ilumatobacteraceae > UBA668. The sequence continues at coordinate 397,941 of CAVRGG010000007.1, read as the reverse complement.
CCAGCGAGTGACGCGACGAGGCCCCGCCGGGTGTCCGGCAGGGCCTCGTCGTTGTCTTCCGGGTGGAGGTGAGGGGAATTGAACCCCTGGCCTCAACAGTGCGATTGTTGCGCTCTGCCAACTGAGCTACACCCCCGTTGGAGTGCCCGAGTGTATCGGCCGTCAGGCGGCGTTGAACCAGGTTTGCTCGCCGTACTGGCGGTCCATCTCGAGGCTGCGGATCTGCACCAACTTGTAGGTGTAACCACACAGCGAGATGAACGAGATCGCGAACGCGTAGACCATCGGGGTGGCCTTGGTGGTCGCGGCCAGGAAGCCGGAGATGCCGACGGTGACCACGAGCAGGAACAGCACGTTGGCACGGCGGCGGCGCACCATCTCGCGCTGGCTCACGCGGTGCAGGTGCATCTGGCGGTGGTGCGACGGGGCACCGGGGCGACGATCGAGCGTGGCGCTCTGCACGTGCTCACGGGCAGGGGCGGCGCTGCGGTGCACCTGGCCGGGATGGCCGTGCGTGCGGTGCGCCTGGGGTGACTGGGTGAGCGGGCGGGCCATGCCCCGCATCGGCACCATCGTGCGGGTGGGCACGGCGCGCTGCAGGGTGGACAGCTGGCGGCGGAAGTCGGTGACCGACGAGTTGGGGCGGTTCTCCACTCGCGACCGCAGGAGCGGCGGAATGATGACGGCGGCCCAGACGGCGGCGACGGCGAGAAGGACGACGGGTTGCATGGCTTACCGTGTCTCCTGCGAGAGAGGAAGGTCTTTGGACATGATGTTCACGCGATCTGTGGTGCCGGGCTGATGAACAGCGTGGAACGTTCCGGCATCCGTTTCATTACGGTTCTACTTCATTCGTAACAACGGATGCAATGTTAGCGGGCCGGCGGTACGTCCCGCTGCGGCCGCCGGTTTTCTCCCAGAGCGCCAGCTCGCCGATGACCATGGCGCGATCGGCGGACTTGCACATGTCGTAGATGGTCAAGGCGGCCACGGCACAGGCGTGCAGGGCCTCCATCTCCACCCCGGTGCGGTCGACGGTGTCGACCTGGACCTCGATCTCGATGGTGTCGTCACCGATCTCGAAGTTGACGCTCACCGAGCCCACCAGCAGCGGGTGGCACAGCGGGATCATGTCGCTGGTGCGCTTGGCGGCCTGGATGGCTGCGACCCTGGCCACGGCGAGCACATCGCCCTTCTTGACCTCACGATTGGCGACGGCCGCGGTGGTCTCGGGCGACATGAACACCTTGCCGCGAGCGACGGCTCGCCGGTGGGTGGGCTCCTTCGGGGTCACGTCGACCATGCGGGCCCGACCCATGGGATCGAGGTGTGTGAAAGTCAGGTCACTCATCCGTCACGGAACTGTAGTACGCGCGGCGAGCGTCGGTGCATCACCGAGCGTGTCGGGTCGGCCCGTCAGCGCGACGCGGTGCAACTGCGCACCGTCGTCGAAGAGATGGCGGGACCGCTCACTCCGAACTCGACGCGACACTCCATCCACGTGGCCTCGCCGATGTCGGCCGTCACCGTCACGTCGCCCGGGTTGAGCGCACCGTTGTCGACGGCGACGATCGGCACGGCCGCGGTGGACCCGGTGGTCTTGACGGCCAGCACTCGCACGACGACACCGAGCGTGGAGAAGGCGCTGGACAGGTTGGGCACCTGGAGCGACACCTTGGCCCTGGGGAGGTACACCTCGCCGTCGAGCCAGAGCTGGTTCTTGTTGCCCGACGACGAGATGACGTCGCAGCCACCGGGGGCGACGACGCATCCGGACTGCGCCGACATCGTCGCGCCGGCAGCCGTGTAGCGAAGGACCAGACCATCCACGCTGACGGTTCGCGTTTTCCCGCTGTTCGAGGCGGTCGCCACGAACTGCACGGTCAGCGGGGCGACGAGCGCTCGGCTGCACGTGAGATTGACCGACACCACCGACAGCGACGAAGTGGGCAGCGAGCCGGAAGGGCCGGTGCACGCCGTGGCTCCGTTCGCGTTGAGCACCGTCAGGGTGAACGTCGTCGTCGCGGTGGTGAGGCCGGTGAGATCCGCCGTCAGCGTGGTCACCGCCGCCGGAATGGCCTTGCTGCCCTTGACCTCCCGGAACACCAACGGCGTCGAGGTCTTCTTCTTCGCCAGCCGATAGGTCGCCACGGCGCCATCGATGGTTCGGGCGTACTCGGAGTTCGCCCAGTTCTTCCCCTCCGGGTCCTCTGTGGTGGCCAGCGTGTCGGACTCGGTCGTGCCGACATCACTCGTCAGGCCGAACACGGGCAACTGCACCGACCGGCCGAGCGATGGCTGGCTGACCGAGAGCCCGCAGACTTCGACCGTCCCCGCGCTCCCGGAGAGGGTGAGGGTCGAGGTGCCCCCGAACACGAGCATCGCGCCCTTCGTGGGCGACCCGCCTCGCTGGCACGCCTCACCGAACGCCGAGGTCTTGATGTTGCCGGTGAGCGCCCCGGCCACGACCCGACCCTTGACGGTCCACGACACGGAGTCGAGGTAGTGGATCCCGGGCTCCATCCAGATGTAGTCGCACGACCCGATCGCAGCAGTCAGCGTCGCCGACGTCCAGGTGCCGGGCCCCAGGTCGGCGATCTTCGTCGAGTTGTTGCACGAGCCGACAGCCGCCGCCGGGGCCGCGGCGAGTCCCGTCGTGTAGCCGGGATCGGCGGCCGGTGCGGTCGCCACCGTGCACGACGGCAGCACCACTCCGTCGACGATCACCGTGCCGCTGCACCCGCCGCGAGCCTTCACCACGCCACCGTTGACGACCAGCGAACCCTGCTTGCCGATGGCGATCGACGAGTTGGCGCTCACGTTGCCGTTGACTTGCAGTCCGGCCGCTCCGGACACGTCGAGGCCGACCTCGGATCCGGTCGCGAGCGTCTGCAGGCCCCAACTCGACCCTCCGCCCTTCGTCGTCAGCGAGTCCGAACCCTGGGGACAGATCTGCACGGTGACGGGCTCGCCGTCCACCTCGCCGTACGTGCGGACCTCCTTGCACCCGCCGTCGGCCTCGGAGCGCCCCTCGGCCGGGTGCGCCAGCACGTAGGCGATCGCCGCTTTCGCCGCCGCGTCGGCGGTGTAGAGACGGTCACGGGCGGGCACGTAGTGGCGAGCCGTCGCGTTGAGACTCACCGCTGAATAGCTGAGCGCCCCGGCGATGACCATGCCGACGACCGTGACGAACACGATCGCCATGATCAACGACGAGCCCCGGTCCGATCGGGCGCTCACGACGTCGCCCCCCGCCTGCGGACCGTGAGCGTCCAGCTCTGGCCCGCGATCGCGTCGGTCCCTGCCGCACTGAAGGTGACCGTGACCGTCGGTGCAGTGCACGGCGCCGGGCACGCCGCCGGGGCGAACCCGTCGATGCCGGTCGCCACCACCGTCGACGAAGCGGTCGTGCCGTCGACGCAGGTGCGGCGGATCAGATCGTTGCCCGACCTCGCCCACACCGTGATGGTGTCCGGCGCGCCGGCGGATGCCGACGACCGTGACCACACCTTCAACGGGGCGGTGCCGCCACACGTCGCATCGGTGGCGCTGTTCACCAGGACCGGACCCTCCGCCGAGAGCAGATCACCGGTGAGGAAGCGGTTGATCGACATCGCCGCGTTGCTCTGGTCGAGGCGCGTGTACGTGTTCGTCGTGGTCCGGAAGCCGAGGAACAGCGCGGCGCCGACCGAGGAGGAGATGACGACCATGATCGAGACGACGACGATCAGCTCGACCAGCGTGAAGCCGCGATCTCGGCGAACGGTGGTCATCGCGACTTCCCGACGACGAGCGTGCCCGAGACCCCGTCGGTCCCTGTCAGGACGATGGTGATCTGCTGCACTCCGAGGTCCGTGGAGCACTTCGAGCTGTACCCGGCGGGCAGGTCGCCGTTCCAGTACGCGACCGTGACGCGGGGTGTGAGTCCCTTGGGTGCCGCGACCGCCGCGTACGAGCCGGCGTCGGCGCACGCGACGTACGGCAGGCCGAGCACGGCCTCGGCATAGGTGCGCAGCTCGGTGTCGATGCGGGCGTTCGACCGCTGCACGCTCTCGGTCCGCAGGAACAGGCCCATGCCGCCGAACACGGCGGTGAAGGCGAGCCCCATCAGGACGATCGTCACCAGCAGCTCCAGCAGGGTCACGCCCCGATCGGAGCAGCGCCGATTCATGGCGTCGGCTGCCCGCCGCCGAGCGAGCCGTACATGGCCTGGACGAGTGCGACCGCGACGAAGCCGACCACGACACCGACGACGACGATGATCGCGGGCTCGAAGTAGCTCGTCACCCGACGAAGCTTCACTTCCAGCTCGCGTCCGTAGAAGTCGGCCGCGTTCTCCAGCTGCTGGGCGAGCGTGCCCGTCGCCTCGCCGACGACGATCATCTGGACAGCGGCATCGGGGAACAACCCGCAGCTCGCCAGTGGCTCGGCCAGCCCCTCACCGGCCAGCACCGCCTCCTGGACCGGGATGAGGCGCTCGGCGAACACGGCGTTGTCCGCACTCTGCACGGCCGCCGCCATCGCCTCGGTCACCGGCACTCCCGCGGCCCAGAGCGCCGACAGGATCCGACACACACGCTCGACCCCGGCGAAGAGCACGATCTCACCGACCACGGGCAGGCGGAACACGAGGTGGTCGAGCATGTTCCGACCACGCTCGGTGCGACGCGACCAGATCGACACCGCGATCAGCGCCGCCAGCACGATCGGGTAGACGTACCAGTAGGTCTGCGACAGCTTGGCCAGGCCCATCAGCGTTCGCGTGCTGAAGGGAAGATCGGCGTGCAGCTGATCGAACAGGTCGACGAACTTCGGGAGCACCCACACGGTGAGGATCACCACGGACACGAGGGACATGGAGATGATGACCATCGGATAGGCCAGCGCCGCCTTGATGCGGCCCCGCGCCTCGAGCTCACGCTCCATGTACGTCGAGATCTGTTCCAGCGCCTCGTCGAGACGTCCCGTCAGACCCGCCGAGCGGATGACGCCGAGGTAGTACCGGGGAAGGATGTTCTCATGGGCGGCGAGGGCGTCGTCGAACGGGACGCCCTGGCGCACCTGATCACGAGTGTCCAGCAGCGCGTGGGACAGCGTGGGGTTGGACGAGGTACGGGCGATGATGCCGAGGCCGTCGACCACCGTGAGACCGGCGCGGAGGAACGCCGCCAGTTGTCGACTGGCGTGAAGGATCTCGACGGGCTTGACCCGAACCTTGGGCCCGAACTCACGTCGCAGGAGGGAGGTGTGTCGCTCCAGCGACCGGACGTCGAGGTTGGCGAGCAGCAGCTGCCGCCGGGCCTCCACCTCGTCGTCGGCTTCGATCTTGTCCTTGATCGTGTTGCCGGCGACGTCGGTCGCGGCGTAGTCGTACTGGACCATCAGGCCACCACCACCGTTCGGAGGACCTCGGCGAGCGTCGTCGTCCCTTGGATCGCGAGTTGGACCGCCTGCCGAGCGAGCGTGCGCATGCCCTGCTCCTCGGCGACCTTGCGCACCGCCGTCTGGCTACCGTGCTCGACCATCAACCGACGGATCTCGTCGGTCACCTCGAGCACCTCGTAGACCCCGACGCGTTCGAAGAAGCCCGTGTTCCGACAGAAGTTGCAGCCGGTCCCGCGCCGGAAGCTCGCCTCGGTCGTCGGCCCGAGCACCCGTTCGAGGAACGCCAGTTCCTCCACACCGGGCTCGTACACCTCGGTGCAGCGAGGACAGTTCCGACGAACCAGCCGTTGGCCGACCACCCCGGTCAACGACGACGCCAGGAGGTACGGCTCGATCCCCATGTCGAGGAAGCGGTGCAGCGCCGCGCTGGCGTCCGTGGCGTGCAGCGACGACATCACGAAGTGGCCGGTCAGCGCCGCCTGGACGGCGATGCGGGCCGTCTCCACGTCGCGGATCTCGCCGACGAGGATCTTGTCGGGGTCCTGGCGAAGGATCGCCCGCAGGCCGCTGGCGAACGTCAGCCCGGCGGCCTCGTGGATCTGGATCTGGCTGATCGTCGGGATCACGTACTCCACCGGATCCTCGATCGTGGCGACCTTGAGGGTGTCGCCGTTGACGGCGGCCAGCGTGGCGTACAGGGTGGTGGTCTTGCCGGCTCCCGTGGGACCGGCGCAGACGACCAGACCGAACGGCATCCGGATCAGCCTCCGGTAGCGAGCCTCGGTGTCGGCGGGCATGCCGAGCGTGGACAGCTCGAAGAAGCTCTTGCGCTTGTCCAACAGCCGGAGCACGCACGTCTCACCGAACAGCGTCGGTGATGTCGCGACACGAACATCCACGTCCCGACCGAGCACCTCGGTGGCGAAGTTGCCGTCCTGGGGTCGACGGCGTTCGACGATGTTCAGATTGGCCATCACCTTGATGCGCGACAGCAGCGCGAGCGCCATCTCCTCGGGCAGCGTCATCACCTGGTGGAGTGCACCGTCGGTGCGGACCCGAACGCGGACATCGCCGTCGGACGGCTCGATGTGGACGTCGCTCGCCCGCTCGCGCACCGCGTGCTCGAGAATCAGGTTGATGACACGTACCACGGGTGCGTTCTCGTCGACCACGGTGATCTCGGTCGACTGCTCACTCGCGAGCCGCCGGCGCTGCTCGGTCCGCTGCTCGAAGATGCGCAGGGCGTCGTCCATCTCGTCGAGTCGAACGTGCAACGACGACAGGGTCTGGAGGATGTCCGAGCCCGCGGCGACCTGCAGGCGCACGGGTGCGTCGAGCCGGGCGATGAGTTCCTTCTGCAGCCCGTCCGCGTAGGGATCGGCGACCGCGACGAGGATCCGTTCGCCTTCGCGTCGGATCGGGATGACCTCCAGCCGCTTGGCCTCGATCTCAGGGAGCAGGAGCGCCACGTCACGGTCGATGTCCTCGTGCGCGAGGTCGACGAGGCCGAGCCCCGACTGTTCCGCCAGGGCCTCGGCCAGTTCGCGCTCGGTCAACAGACCGAGGCCGACCAACGTGGCACCCAGCTTCGTGCCCTGTGCCGACTGGGCGAGCAGTGCGTCCCGGAGCTGGTCGGTGTTCACCAGGCCACGGGCAGCGAGCAGTTCGCCGAGCCGCGGTGGCGTGCTCGACGGCCCGGCCGACACCGTGGCGTGCTCCGGAGCCGAGCGTCCCTTGTTCCGCCAGGGCGCCTTGCCGGTCCCGGACTGCGGCGCGTCCGAGGGGCTGTTGGGAACGGTCGTGTTCGCAGGGCTCACCGTGTGACCTCGCCAGGCTCGAAGGACCGATGTCGGTCACTCCTCTATCGGCCGTGTCGCACCTCGACTTGAGAAGAACTTGACACTCGTGGCGCGTCAGCCGGTGCGCACCGGCCCGCTCGCCACCACCTCGAAGGCGGTGCCCGGAATGGCCTTGAGCTGGTTCAGACTGGTGTCGTCCCACCGTGGATCGGCACCACCCTGGAAGAACCAGTTGCTGCCGTTGTCGGCGACGATCAACCCATAGGTCTTCATCGCCTGGGCGATCACTCGCGCCTGTCCGGTGAACCCGGAGATGTCGTAGCCGGCGGCCAACCGCAGACGCATCCCCATCGGGGGCGCGTCGATGTCGGTGACGCTCGACGCGAAATGCGTCGCCGGAAGGATGAACCCGCGCTGGGTCCGATCGAAGGTGACGCGGATGGCATGGTCGACATGACCGGCGGCCACCTCGTCGTAGCGCACGAGACCGGGCAGGATCGGGAGCCCGGCGGCGTCGGCACTGGTCCAACCGATCGGGCGCAGTTCGTTGGTGCGCAGATCGAAGCGCGCCCCGCTGGCTGCGACCCATCCGGCGCCGCTGCGCCTGGCGACGTACAGTTCGAAGAGGTCGCAGGTGCCCTGGCGGACCACGAGCACATGACGGTCGCCACCGCTCTCGACCGGTGCGGTCAGCGGGATCGGAAACGGTCCCGGGTCGCTCTCGTCGCCGTACGCGTCATACGTGATCGGCACGGTCGCCTGTCCCTGGGGCACGACGACATAGGGGATCCCGTACGCGGGATCGGACCCGAAGTCGGGATGCAGGTAGTCGCCACCGTGCGCCTGGATCGAGGCGATGATCTGCGCGCTCCGTCCGTTCAGCGGCGCCTTCGACACGTCGACGTTCCACTGGCTGTCGTTCGGGAACACCCGACACCCGCCGATCGACGGGCCGGGTGGCGGGGTCAGTCGTACGGCGACGTTGGAGACGGTGGCCGGTACGTCGATGGTGTCGGCACCGACCGACGAGGCAAGGGCGAGCGCACCGACACACGCGAGCACGGCCGCCGAGCGGATCCGCACGGTCAGTCCCCCGTTCCTTCCTGCGTGCACGTGACGCCGGCCGGATCGGTGGGGACGAACTGGTGGCCGGTGGGATCGACGACCCACGCCACCCTCGGTGCGGCCGACGCCTGGTCGATCGGGCCGATGCCGATCGCAAGCGCGCCATCGGCCCGACGGCAGTCCGTCTGCGTCGCCTCACCCGCGGCGCGAGCGGGCATGACCTGGGAGGCGACCACCCGCCACACGGGCGTGCCGGTGTCGTCCCAGCCGAGCGCGTCCTCCAGCCAGACCACCTCGTCGGTCCCGCGGCGCATCAACCCGAGCGCCCGTTGCGAGCCGACCAGCCGGCCAGCGACTTCGACGAACGCCGTCGTCGCGGGCGTGGCGCCGCTGAGGTCGAGCGTGGCCGAGACCCCGATCACACCGTCGTGGAGCGCGAGCATGCCGGTGCCATCGGCAGCCACGGGCGCGCCCTTGAATCCGCGGCATCCGATGGTGGCGGGATCGTCGACGATGAACTCGCCTGCCGATGCGTCGATTCGCCACGCCTCGACGACATCGGGACCGTCCTGGCCGAAGCGCAGGCGCAGGACGTGCGAGAAGTCGTCGGGGCGAGTGCTGTCGCAGCGCGCGCCGATCACCATGCCCTCCCCTGCGGCGACGGCGAGGGGCAGCGCCGTCTGGACGACGTAGCGCTCGCCGGGGCCGGGATCCCCGGCGAAGGTCAGCAGCATGGCGACACCGTCGAACTCGTCGGCCACCTCGCGCTGCTGCCCGCGACCGGATCGTTCGGCGAAGCCGAGCAGCACACCGCCGGGTGCGCCGCCGCGGACGGGCATCCGCGTGCCGGAGAACAGTCCTGTGGGCGAACCGTCGGCTCCGTAGTACTGCTGCAGCGTGCCGGGCCGATCCCACACGGCGGCGAGCGTCGAGCCGACGATGTCGAGCGGCGGCACGGTCGTGCTCGCCGCGGTCGTGCTCGCCGCGGTCGTGCTGGTGGTCGTGCTGGTGGTCGTGCTGTCGTGCTCGTGGTCGTCGTGGTGGTCGAACCCGCAGCGGGCTGCGTGGTGCACCCTGCGACCACGGCGAGCAACGAGCACGCGATCATCCGACCGCGTCGCACGATCAGCCGCCGATCTGGCTCATGCTGCGCTTGGGGCGGACGAAGGTGACCTGGTTGATCTGATGACCCGCCCACTTGGTGCCGACCGCCCGCTGGATCTCGGTGGCGAGTTCGGCGTCGGTGGCGCCGTCGCGCATCATCCGCAGCAGGTCGAACTCGGTGGTGGCGAACAGGCAGGTGCGGAACTGGCCGTCGGCGGTGAGACGCACCCGGTCGCAGTCGTCGCAGAACGGCTTGGTGACCGTGGGGATGACCCCGACGATGCCCTTGCCATCGAGATACCGCCACTCGTTGGCCGGTGCCGAGCCACGCGACGGAAGCGCCTCGATCGGGAACACCTCGTGGAGGGCCGCGACGATCTCGTCCTGGCCCACGACCTTGTCGTTCATCCAGTGGCCGGTGGCGTCGAGCGGCATGAACTCGATGAAGCGCATCTCGACGTCGTGGTCGCGGCCGTAACGGGCGAGGTCGACGATCTCGTCGTCGTTCACGCCGCGCTCGATCACCGCGTTGATCTTCACCGGCGAGAAGCCGGCCTCCTTCGCCGCCTCGATGCCGTCGAGCACGCGCACGAGCTCGTCGCGCTTGGTCATCCGCTCGAACTTGTCGCGCTGCAAGCGTGTCGAGGCTGATGTTGACCCGGTCGAGCCCGGCGTCACGCAGTTCGTGGGCGAGGAGTCGGAACGTGGCCCCGTTGGTGGTGATCGACAGATCGGGCTTGCGGCCCGCGAACGGCGACGCCGAGGTGGCCGGCACGCGGAGCTGGGCGAGCTTCTGCACCAGCACGGTCATGTGCGCCCGGATGGTGGGCTCCCCACCGGTGAGGCGCAGCCCGTCCACTTCGAAGTGCTCGACGAAGATGCGAGCGAGGCGTTCGATCTCCTCGAACGTGAGCACCTCGCTGCGCGGCAGCCACTGCATCCCCTCTTCGGGCATGCAGTACGTGCAGCGGAAATTGCATCGGTCGGTGACCGAGATACGGAGATCGCGAATCGTGCGCCCGAACGGGTCGATCAGATCCATCGCGTCACGCTACCCACAACAGGATCGTCCGTACAGTGCCGCCCGGGAGGACGCCGTCGCCGTCGGGGACCTCGGCGATCGCGTTGGCGAGTGACGTGGCGGCGAGTTGATGGCTGCCCTGCGCACCCACGGTGCGCACGTGCACCCGTCCGTCGTCACCGAAGGAGGCGAACACCCGCTGGAAGTGGGTCTTGCCGTCGGGGCGGCGAGCGAGTCCGTCGTCGGCGACCGCAGCCACCGTCGGCCGGTCGGGGTCGGGCAGACCGGACATCCGGCGCAATGCCGGCCGGGCGAGCAGCTCGAAGCTGACCAGCGAGCTGACGGGGTTGCCGGGGAGCCCGAACACCGGCACCTGCCGGTCACCGCTGGCGAGCAACCCGAACGCGAACGGCTTGGCGGGCTTGATCGCGATCTGCATCCAGCGCATCTCCGCGATCTGCGACAGGACCGCCTTGACCACGTCGTAGTCGCCCATGCTGACGCCGCCGCTGGTGACGATGGCGTCACAGGTCGCAGCCGCCTCGCGCAGCACCGCCTCGAGCGCCGCTTCGTCGTCGCGCACGATGCCGAGGTCGACCGCCTCGCACCCGGCGTCGTTCACCAGGCCGACGAGCATCGTGCGGTTGCTCTCCCGGATCTGACCGGGCCGTAGCGGACCGCCGTCGTCGACGAGTTCGTCGCCGGTGCTGAGCACGGCCACGCGCACCCTCGGCACGACCTGCACCATCGCCGCGTTCACGCTGGCGAGCACCGCGGCCACCGCGGGCGAGATGAGCGTTCCCGGCGGGTACAGCGCGGCGCCCGCGTGCACGTCGTCGCCGGCCGATCGCACGGCGACACCCGCCTCGATCGAGCGCCGGACCAGGACCGCCGCTCCCCCGTCGATCCGTTCGGTGTCCTCCACCATCACGATGGCGTCGGCGCCCGCCGGCACGGGGGCGCCGGTCATGATCCGGATGGCCTCACCGGGTTGCAGGACGTGGTCGCTGGACGCGCCGGCCGCGACCTCGCCGACCACCGGCAGTTCGACCGGTGCACCGGCCACGGAGGCGGCGATGACGGCGTACCCGTCGACGGCACTGTTCGCGAACGGCGGCACGTCCTCGGCGGCGACGACGGTCTCGGCGAGCACCATGCCGATCGCCTCGCGACACGGCATCGCCCTCGGCGCGAGCACCTGGCACTGGGACAACACGTAGGTGCGGGCCTCGGCGATGTCGATCACGAGCGCCACGGTACCGTGGCTCGGATGACGTCGTACGCGCCGTTCCCCGCCGCCCATCACCCCGACGGCCACGAGGTGCGCTGGTCCACGTGGGACGGGGCACACCAGGAGATCACCACGATCCGCTGGGAGAACGAGGGCTACACCGTCTCGGGCGTGGTCGGACGGGAGCAGGTCGAGTACGTGGTGCGACTCTCGGCGTCCTGGCAGGTGCGCCAGTTCATCCTGTTCCGCGACCTCGAGGAGCCCGATCTGTGGCTGGCCACCGACGGCGGCGGCCGCTGGGGCGAGATGAACGGCGCCCACCGCACCGAACTCGACGGCTGCTACGACATCGACCTCGCCTGCACGCCGTTCACCAACACCATTCCGATCCGACGGCTCCCGCTCCTCGACGGCCACACCGCCGAACTGCCCGTGGTGTACATCGATCCCGAGACACTGGAGGTCCGCCCGTCTGACGCAGCGCTACACGCGGGTCGGCGAGCGTCAGTGGCGGTACGAGAACGTCGAGACCGGGTACACCGCCGACCTCGAGGTCGACGAGCACGGACTGGTCGTGGACTACCCCGGCGAGTTCCGCCGCGTGTCGTAGCGCTGCCGCAGGGCCGCCGCGTCGGGGAGCTTGCGCAGCGGCTCGCGCAGGGTCACCAGGTTCATGTCGGCCATGTGGGCCTCCAGCCACCTCGACACCTCGTCGGGGTGACGAACGGCGACCTCGCGCAGGACCCAGCCGAGCACCTTGCGGATGAAGAACTCCCGCTCGGGCAGCAGGAGATCGGCGTACGCGAAGAACCGATCGAGCTGCTCGTCGCGGTGCAGGCAGGTCCGCAACGACAGCACCGCAGCGCGGCGCACCCAGAAGTCGGCGTCAGCGACCCAGCGGTCGAGCCACGGCATCGTCGCGTCGGGATGCCGTGCAACGAGGTCGGCGGTCACCCAGCCGGCGAGGGGATCGACCAGCGCCCAGGTGCGGCACTCGCGAAGGCGGGCCTCGATCCAGGGCAGATCGCCGGTCGTCACCAGGGCCGGGCGCTGCTGGAGCAGTTCGATCCCCGCAGTCCGGCACTCGTGCACCGGCAACGCCCACAGCCCGTCGATCACCGCGAACAGATCGTCGCGCCCGAGGTCCCGATGGGCACGCAACCACGCCCGCACCACCGATCGTGTCGCCGGCACGCTCGTCCCGAGGTGGCGCAGATCACTCCTGAGGTACCGCTGCTCGGCAGCCGCACGAGCCGGTGTTCCCGCGGATTCGAGTTGCGCATGCAGCAGCGCCACCTCGGCCGACGGTGTCATGTCAGGGCAGGTCGCGGAGCCAGGTGCGGAACGTCGCGCCGATCTGGGGATCCTCCAGCGCCAGCTCGACCACCGCCATCAGCCAACCCATCGGGTTGCCGGTGTCGTAGCGGCGGATGTCGCGCAGCACGCCGTGGAACGGGCCTGCGGCAGCCTGCGCACGCAGCGCGTCGGTGAGCTGGATCTCACCACCGGCACCCGGCTCCACCCGCTCGATCTCGTCGAACGTGTCGGCGGTGAGCACGTAACGACCGATGATGATCAGGTCGCTGGGCGCGTCGTCGACCGCAGGCTTCTCGACCATCGTGCGGATGCCCACGACCCCGTTCGCGTCGAGGTCGCCGATCGGATCGATGACGCCGTAGGCGCTCACCTGATCGCTCGGGACCTGCTTGAGACCCACGACGCTGCCACCCGTGGACTCGCACACGTCGATCATCTGTGCCAGGAGCCCGCTGTCGCCCATGATCTCGTCGGGCAGCATGACCGCGAACGGCTCTCCGCCGACGGCCTCGCGCGCGCACCCGACCGCGTGGCCGAGACCGAGCGGCTCGTCCTGGTACGCGAAGCTGATCCGCAGGCTGGCGCCCTCGGGTACCGCCCGAGCCACCACCTCCGGCGCGGACGCCACGTAGGACTCGATCGCCGGCTTGGCGTGGCTGGTGACGATCACGATGTGTTCGATGCCGGCACCGACCGCTTCGTCGACGATCAGCTGCAGGGCGGGGGTGTCGATGATGGGCAGCAACTCCTTGGGAATCGCCTTGGTCGCCGGCTGGAACCGGGTACCCATGCCCGCGGCGGGGATGACGGCCGTTCGTGCACGCATGATTCGATGCTACGGGGCGCTACCCTTAGCACTCGCCTTATCCGACTGCTAACCCTGTGGAGTTCCGGGAGCACGCTGATGCCGACCTACGTGTACAAGTTCGTCGAGACCGGTGAGACCATCGAGGTCCTGCAGGCCTTCACCGATGACGCCCTGACCGAAGCCGTCCACCCCGGCACGGGTGAGACCATGCAGGTCAAGAAGGTCTTCCAACCCGTGGGCGTCACCTTCAAGGGTGGCGGCTTCTACAAGACCGACAGTCGGGGCGGGTCGCCCAAGACCAGCACCACCCCCGCCGCCACCCCGGCGGCCGGCTCGGACTCGAGCACCGCAACGCCGGCGACACCGGCCGCGCCGGCTCCCGCGGCTCCGGCACCCAGCACGTCCAGCACCAGCGACTGACCGACCCGCCCGCACCGGCCGACCCGGCAGGTATGGTGCGCGCCGGCGACTTCCCCCGCACGTTGTCAGCATCCGCGGAGGTCGAACATGTCGTTGCTCCCACGTCTGCGTCTGGCGTTCGCTCGTCGGCCGTGGCTCTACTGGCTCGTCGTCGCGTGTTGCGCGGCGCTCGTCTGGTCGCAACTCGCCGCCGCCTTCGCTCGCGCCGACAGCGATCGGGCGTCGTGGGGTACGACTCGCACGGTGTGGGTCGCCGTCCGCGGCGCAGCGCCCGGTGAGCGGCTCACGCTCGAGCAGCGCCGCTATCCCGTCGCGATGGTCCCGTCGACGGTCCTCTCGGTCGTCCCCGACCGCGCCGGTCGCGGCGCGCTCCGTCGTCGCCGGGGAGGTCCTCACCCCACTCCGATGTCGCCACCGAGCGGACGCCCCCGCGGGGCTGGGTGACGTTCTCGGTGCCGCTCGACGGCGCACCGGCCCTCCACGACGGCGATGCCGTCGCCGTGTTCGGCGCCGGCGTTCGGCTGTGCGACGGCGTGGTCGGCACCGAGCCCGACGTGGCTGTGGAGTTCGCTGTGTCTCCGGGGTGCGCGGACGCCGTCAGTTCGGCCGTCGCCGCCCGAGAAGTCGTGCTCGGACGCTCCGAGGGTATACCCTTGGGGGTATGAGCGAACACACCAGTCACTGGGCGACCGAGGTCGCCTCCGAGCTCGCACCGATGGGCCGCGAACTGCGGAACCAGATCCCCGACGTCCTCAAGGGCTTCACGGAGATGCACAACGCGGCCATGGCCGCGGGAGCCGTCGACGCCAAGACCAAGGAGCTCATCGCACTCGCGATCGCGATCAGCCACACCTGCGACGGCTGCATCGCCTCACACGCCCGCGGCGCGTTCCGCAAGGGCGCGACGCGCGCGGAGGTGGCCGAGACCATCGGCGTCGCCATCCTGATGAACGGTGGACCCGCCACCGTGTACGGGCCGCGGGCGCTGGCCGCCTACGACGAGTTCGCCGCGCCGAAGGTGGCGCCGGCGACGGCCTGACCGTCGAGACCCTCGGGCCGCTCGATGCGGCCGTTGGCATGCCGGGCGAACCGGGCCGGGTCGGCGCCGTGCACGGGATCGGGACGATCCCACGGCCACCCTCCGAAGCCCGTCGCGCGGTAGTCGGCGAACGCTTGCTCGATCTCTTCACGGGTGTTCATCACGAACGGCCCGTACTGGGCGACGGGTTCGCCGATCGGCCGTCCCTGCAACACCAGGATCTCGGCACCGGCCGGACCAGCGGAGAGCGGTGCTGCGACCGAGGCGTCGACGACCGCGCCGGTGGCGGTCGACACCTCGTCGACGCCGACGGTGACGGACCCCTCGAAGACGTAGAGCACGCGGATCGTGTCGGGCCCGCTCGCGGCCGGCAGCGCAAGGGCAGCCCCGGGCGCCATCACGACGTGCCAGATCGCGACGTCGGCGTCGGGGCGTGAGGCCCACGAGGCAGGCGGGGGTGCGGGCGGCGTCAGCCCCTCGTAGGAGCCGGCGATCACGGTGACCGTCGACACGAGCCCGGCGTCGTCGACGTGACGCTGCGAGGGGATCTCCGTGCTCCACAGCATCGTGAAGTGGGGCTCGACCATCTTGTCGGTGGCCGGCAGGTTCATCCAGATCTGGAACAGCTCCACGGTGTTGTCGGCATCGGGCGACAGCAGCGGGAACATCTCGCTGTGCACCACGCCGCGACCGGCCGTCATCCACTGGACGTCGCCGCGGCCGAAGCGGGCGGCGGCACCCATGGAGTCGCTGTGGTCGATGAATCCCTTGCGGGCGAACGTGATCGTCTCGAACCCACGGTGCGGGTGCTCGGGGAAGCCCGGCACGGTGTCACCGTGGTACATCCGCCAGCCGTCTCGGGGCTCGAAGTCGTTGCCGATCGAACGCCCCGCCAGGGACGCCTGCGGACCGAACCGGTCGTTGCCGGCCGGGTAGTGGTCCAGGTGGTGGACGCAGAACAGGAACGGGTCGGCGGTGGCCCACTGGAACCCCAGCGGCACGGTCTGGTGCACGATCGAGGACGTCATCCATCCAGCCTACGGAGTCACGCGCCCAGGTATCGCAGGACCGCCAGCACCCGTCGGTGCTCGTGCTCCGAGGGCGGCAGATCGAGCTTGGCGAAGATCGACGAGATGTGCTTCTCGACGGCGCCCGCGCTGACCACGAGTGCATCGGCGATCGCCGCGTTGGACAGGCCTTGGGCCATCAATGACAGCACCTCACGCTCGCGCGGGGTGAGCGAGTCGAGCGGCCCCGAGCGCCGACTCCGGACCAGGATCTGGGTGACCACTTCGGGGTCGAGCGCGGTGCCGCCGTCGGCGACCCGGATGGCGGCGTCGATGAACTCCCGCACGTCGGCCACCCGCTCCTTGAGGAGGTAGCCGATGCCGACCGTGCCCAGCTCGAGCAGCTCCACCGCGTACCGCTCCTCGACGTACTGCGACAGCACCAGCACCGGCGTGGACGGGCGGGCGTGACGGAGCGCGATCGCCGCCCGGAGGCCCTCGTCGGTGTGCGTCGGCGGCATGCGGACGTCGAGGATGACGAGGTCGGGTGCGTGCCGCTCGACGCTGGCCTGCAGCCCGTCGGCGTCGCCGAGCGCGTCGACGACCTCGTGGCCGTACTCGCCGAGCAGCCGAGTGATGCCCTCGCGGAGCAGCACCGAGTCCTCCGCGATCACGATCCGCATGGCACCTCCGCGATGAGCGTGGTGGGCCCGCCTGGCGGGCTGGCGATGCGCAACCGGCCCTCCACACCGCGGATGCGATCCTGCAGGCCCTGCAGCCCGCCGCCATGACCGAGGTCCGCCCCGCCGTGGCCGTCGTCGACGATCTCGACGACGAGCGTGTCGTCGCGATCCACCATGCGCACGGTGACCGAGTGGGCGCCGCTGTGCTTGGCCACGTTGGTGAGCGCCTCGGCGACGACGAAGTAGGCCGCGGCCTCGACCGGTGGCGGGAGCCGCCGGGGCAGCTCGGCGTGCATCGTCACCGGCACCGGGCAGCGAGCGGCCAGAGCGGACACCGCTGCATCGAGCCCGCGATCGGTCAGCACCGCGGGGTGGATGCCCCGCACCAGGTCGCGCAGCTCCACGATCGCCTGCTTGGCCTCGTCGTGCGCGCGACCGACGAGCTCACGGGCGTGCTCGTCCTCGATGGAGTCGAGCCGGTCCTTGGCCATGCCGAGGTTCATCGCCACGCTCACCAGGCGCTGCTGCGCGCCGTCGTGGAGATCGCGCTCGATCCGGCGCAGCTCGGAGGCGGCGGCGTCGGTGGTGGCATCGCGGCTCTCACGGAGCTCGGTCACCCGCTGTGCGAGGGCGGCCTCGTTGCCCGGTGACAGCAGGGCCCGGATCAGCGCGCCGCTGGCCTTGGCGAAACCGTGGATGACGTACGGGAGCGCGAGGACCAGCAGCCAGCCGACGATGCCACCGCCGATGGCGATGCCGACTCGCTCGAGGGTGGTGAAGTGGACGCCGTCACCGAACTCCTGGCCGGGGAGGGCCCAACCGAAGAACGGATACACCGCGAGCGACCAGGCGACCGACCAGATGACGACGGTGACCGTGAACGTCACGATGCCCCACGGCAGCATGAGCACGCCGTACAGCAGTCCCTTCCAGCCCGGGCCGTCCCGGAACAAGCGGGTGGCGCGCTGCCACCACGTTCCCTCCGCGGAGAGGGGCGGCCAGCCCGGCAGCGTCGTGTCGAGCAGTGCCCGGGCGCGAGCACGTTCCGCCGTGCCCATCCAGCGGCCGATCGCGATCGTGAGCGCCAGCAACGGCAGGCCGACGAGCGTGACGAGCAGTCCGGCGCTCACCGACAGCATCGTCACCACGATGGTGAACAGCGCGATGCCCACAGCGAGGTCGAGCAGCAGATGGGCCGACTCCTTCCACACGCGGGCGTGCCCGTAGGGCCCGAAGATGCGGCGCAGCAACCTCACGACGCCACCTCCAACTGCACCTTGGGCAGCACCCGCCGCAGCGGCCGTGGGAGCCACCAGTTGCGATCGCCGAGCAGTTCCATCGTCGCCGGGACCAGCACCATCCGAACGATGGTCGCGTCGAGGAACACGGCGACAGAGAGACCGAGTCCGATCAGCTTGATCGATCGCAGGTCCCCGAGGATGAAGCTCCCGAACACACACACCATGATGGCAGCGGCGGCGGTGATGACTCGCGCTGTCGACGCCAGGCCCTCCACGACGGCGTGGCTGTTCGACTCGCCGGCGTCGACGCGCTCCTTCACGGAGGACAGCAGGAACACCTCGTAGTCCATCGACAACCCGAACACGATCGCGAACAACATCATCGGCGCCCACGGCTCGATCGGGGCGCCCTCGTGGACGCCGATCAACCATCCCAGCCAGCCCCACTGGAACACCGCCACGAGCACGCCGTACGCAGCACCGATGGAGAGCAGGTTGAGCAGGACCGCCTTCAGTGGCACGAGCAGCGAGCGGAACACCAGCATCAGCAGCAGGAAGCTCAGCGCCAGCACGGCACCGATGAACACCGGCAGCCGGGCGCTCATCAGGCCCGAGAAGTCGACGTCGCTCGCCGTCTGCCCGCCGACGTGCGCCGGCACACCGACGTGGTCGATCGTCGTCCGCAACCGGTGGACCAGCTCGCTCGTCGCCGGGTCCTGTGGCCCTGTGGTGGGGATCACCGTGATCAGCGAGACACCGCCCGTCGGGGCGGCCTGCACGGCCGCGACACCCTCGACGGCCTGCACGGCGCCCGACAGCCGAGCCACGTCGTCCGCAGCACTTCCCGGCTCGGTCACGATCAGCAGCGGGCCGTTGTAGCCGGCGCCGAAGCCCGCGGCCAGGCGGTCGTAGGCGACCCGGGTGGTGGAGCCCACCGGATCGTTGCCGGCGTCGGCCGAGGCCATCCGCATCTGCAGCGCCGGGACGGCCAACGCGACGAGCACTGCCAGGCCGGTCACCGAGCAGGCGACCGCGTGGCGTTGGACGAAGCGACTCCACCGATGCCACACGGACTCGCGAGCGCGGCGCGGGCGACGATGGATCGACAGGCGATCGATGCGGTGGCCGACCATGCCGAGCAGCGCGGGCAGGAGCGTGATCGCGGCGAGGACCGCCACCAGGACGGATGTCGCAGTGCCGAAGGCGAGCCCGTTCAGGAACGACATCCCCATGAGGAGCATGCCCAGCAGCGAGATCATGACCGTCATCCCCGCGAAGACGACGGCTCGACCGGCGGTGTCGATCGCCTCCGCCACGGCGTCGATGGGCGAGCCGGACCTCGCCAGGGCCACCCGGTAGCGAGTGACGATGAACAGCGCGTAGTCGATGCCGACGCCGAGCCCGACCATGGACGCGACCTGGACGGTGAAGTCCGGGGTCTGCACGATCGCCGCCCACAGCTGTACGGTCGACAACCCGACCACGATGCCGAAGATGGCGGTCACGATGGGGACACCCATCGCGACCATCGAGCCGAATGCGATCAGCAGGATCACGGCCGCGGCGAGGAGCCCGAAGCCCTCCGACGCCGGCACGCCACCGGTCTGGAACCTCCACCCGGCCGCTGCGACGTGCGTCCTGCCCCGGTTCATCGTCGCGAGCTGGTCCTGGATCGACGCGACGACGGCGTCATCGTGTTTGCGCAACGAGATCTCACCGGCGGCGATGGTGCCGGAGGGCGAGACCATGAGCTCGTTGTGCCCGTTCGGGGCGACGATCACGCCGGGTGTCTCGCCGATGGTGTGCAGGAAGTCGTCGATCCGACTCGCGACCGCCGGATCGCCGATGCCGGCATCGTCCTCGAACACGAGGCGTGCCGTGTCGCCGGCGACGTTCGGATCCTCGGGCGAGGCGGTGAGCAAGAGCTGGTACGCGCGGTCGCTGTCGGTGCCCGGCAGTCGCCCGTTCTGGGCGAACGAGCCTCCCAGCGAACCGGCGAGGGCCACCGCGCCGACGGCGCCGAGCAGCCAGAGGAGCACCACGAGGCGGCGGTGACGGACGCAGGTGCGAGCGAGTTGTCGAAGCATGCCTCCAGCGTGCGATCAGGCGGCCACCGGCGCCATCCGGCGGTCAGGCATCTTCGGGGTGGGGTTCTCCCTACCCTCGACCTACCGCACCCCGGTGATCATCAGCGCGAACACCAGCACACCGAGGCCGACCCGATAGATCACGAACGGCGTGAACGAATGCGTGCGCACCAGGCGCAGCGTGCCCCACACGGCGAACCAACCCGACACGCCCGAGGTGACGATGCCGACCAGCATCGGGATCGCGAGCCCATGGGGAACGCCGTCCTTGAACAGCTTGGCCATCTTGAACACCACGGCGCCGGCGGTGACCGGAATGGCCATCAGGAAACTGGCCCGGGCCGCGGAGTCGCGGTCGAAGCCGAGGTAGCGAGCGGCCGTGATGGTGATGCCGCTGCGCGAGGTGCCCGGATTGAGGGCGAGGATCTGGGCGGTGCCGACCTTGAGCGCGTCGCCACGGTCGTAGGTCTCGAGCGTGCGAGCGCCGGCTCGGCGGTCGGCCCACAGCAACAGCAGGCCGAAGAAGATCAGCGAGCCGGCGATGAGGCCCGGCGTGCCCAGCTTCTCGTCGATCGACTTCTCCGCCACGGCGCCGACCGCCGCCGCAGGAAGCGCGGACAGCACCAGCAACCAGGCCAGCCGACCTTCGGCATTGACCGGCTTCTCCCGCTTCACCACGAGGCGCACCCCTTCGCGCACGTAGACGACGAGCTCCTTGCGAAAGTACCCGCAGACGGCGACCAGGGTGCCGATGTGCAGGGCCACGTCGAACGCCTTCTCGATCGAGGTGTTGTCGAAGTCGTGCCAACCGAACATCCACGGGACCAGCAGGAGGTGACCGCTCGAGGAGATGGGCAAGAACTCCGACAGGCCCTGGACGAGGCCGAGCACGATGGCGTGGAAGATGGGCACGGTGACCAGTTCTACTCGGTGGACACGCTCGGAAGAATTCGAGGAGTCCAGGGACGGTGTTCGTCCCAGTGGTGACCGACGACGCGGCCGAGCCGCACCTTCTCCAGGAAGTCCACCGGTCCGTCGAAGTCCGGCATCTCCACATATGCCGCTCCGAGCGCGTTCGGGACGTGGGCGTCGCTCCCGGCGCCGGCCGCGAGATCGAAGTCGGCGGCGAAGCGAGCGGCCCGTTCGTTGAGGCTGCGCAGCGAGGTCTTCGCGTTCAGGACCTCCACCGCATCGATCAGTCCCCCGTTCGCGAGATCGAGCAAGGCGGGCTCGGCCATGTTGCGCCGCATCGGGTCGAACGGATGCGGGATGTAGACCACGCCGCCCTGCGCTCGGATCGCCCGCGCCGCCTCGGCGGGTGAGACGCCCACCGGGATGCGTTCGGTCAGGAACAGCCCGATGATCTCGCCGGCGTGCGTGCGCAGTTCCTCGCCGACGATCACGCGACACGGCAGCCGCTCGGCCAGTTCGACCGCACCGCGGATCGCGTTGTGATCCGTGATGCAGAGCACGTCGATGCCGCTCTCGCGGACCGCGGCCTCGACCTCGTCAGGTGTCGTCGTGCTGTCGCCGCTCCACATCGTGTGGCTGTGGAGATCGACACGCACCCATCCCGGCGGCGACGGATCCGCCAGGTGCGGATGGCGCTCGACCCCGACGGGCGTCGGCGCTGGCACGGTCAGGCGCCGGACATGGTGATGTCGCGAATGACCAGACTGACGCCCGCCGCCCTCATCGGCAACCAGTCGACGTCGCCGCCGACCTCGACGACGTCGAGCAGCATGCGCTGCAAGGTGGAGGCGATGGTGAACTCCCGGATCGGGGCACCCACCGTGCCGTTGGTGATGGTGAGCCCCGAGGCCCCCACGGAGAAGTCCCCGCTGATCGGGTTCACGCCACTGTGCAGTCCCTGCACCGACTGGATGAGGACGCCGTCGTCGACATCGGCGACGAGCGCCGCCTGGTCGCGATCGCCGGGGGCGAGCGCCAACGCGAGACATCCGACGCCGGGCGTCCCCTTGAAACCTCCGCGCACGGCATTGCCGGTGCTCCGTGCGCCGACCCGGCGGGCGCTGTAGCTGTTGTGCACGAACCCTTGGAGCACGCCACCGGCGATGAGCTCGTTGCGTCGCGCCGCCAGGCCCTCGCCGTCGATGTCGGTGGCGGTGTAGGCGAGCGGGTTGGTGGGGTCGTCGACGAGGGTGACGATCGGATTGGCGACCTGATCACCCATGCGGTCCTTGAACAGGCTGCGGCCCTTCGCCACCGCTTCGCCGTTGAGCGTGCTGGAGATGATGCCCAGGAACATGGCGGTCACGTACGGGTCGAGCACGACGGTGACCCGCTTGCTCGACGGCTTGGTGGCGCCGAGCAGTCGCGTCGCCCGGTCGGCCGCCTCGCGGGCCGCCTTCTGCAGGTCGAACTCGTCCGGCGAGCGGCCGACGCTGAACCCGAACCCGGTCTGCGTTTCGTCGCCGTCGTCGGCCATCGTGCTGACGCTCACGTAGCAGCCGTTCTCGCGGCCGGAGCGACGGATGCCGCTGGTGGAGGAGACGGCCGACTCGACGGCGACGTCGGCGTAGTTCGCGTCGTCGATGCGGACGCGCGTGTCCATGGACAGGGTGAGGCGCTCGAGCTCCTTGGTCAGCTCGATCTTGCGATCGGTGCCGTACGCGGCGAGGGCTTCGTTCCACAGCTCCTGGGGCACGACGTCGACCCCGTCGGGGTCGGCCAGACCGGCCCATTCGTCGGGGGTGCCGAACTCGACGTTGTCGCGTGCTTCCGCGAGCACTTCGGCGATGGCGGTCGGGTCGAGCGTGCCCGCGTACGCGAAGCCGGTGCGTCCGTCGCGGATGACGCGGATGCCGATGCCCTCGCTCTGCGCGCTCACGAAGTGCTCGACCTCGCCCTCGTAGACGCGGATGTCGGTCTCGTGATCCCGCGAGACGTACGCCTCGACCTGTTCACCGGGGCGGGCCTGCGCGACGACGCGGTCGGCCAGTTCCTGGAGCTCGGCGCTCATGCCGCGGTGCCGCCGATCGTGAGCGACTTCACCCTCAGGGTCGGTTGGCCGTCGCCCACGGGCACGCCCTGCCCGTCCTTGCCGCACATGCCCGGGCCGCCCATCGCGAAGTCGTTGCCGAGGAGGTCGATGTCGCTGAGCACCTGCGGGCCGTTGCCGATGAGGTTGCCTTCGCGCAACGGCTCGGTGATCTCGCCGTGCTCGATGAGGAAGGCCTCCGTCATGCCGAAGACGAAGTCGCCGGTGGCCGTGTTGACGCTGCCGCCGCCCAGCTTGGCGACGTACACGCCGTAGTCCGTCGCGCGCACGATGTCGTCGGGGTCCTCGGTGCCGTTGAGCACGTAGGTGTTGGTCATGCGGACCATCGGGAGGTGCTGGTAGCTCTGGCGGCGACCGTTGCCGCTCTGCGGGCGGCCCTCCTTGCGGGCACGGAGGTAGTCCCACATGTAGTCGGTGAGGACGCCGTCCTGGATGAGCACGTTGTACTGGCTGGCGTGGCCCTCGTCGTCGTAGCCGACTGCGCCCCACTCACCGGCCATGGTGCCGTCGTCGACGAGCGTGACCAGCGGTGAGGCGACGAGCTCGCCCTTCTTCCCGCGATAGACGCTGCCGCCCTTGGCCACGAGGTCCGCCTCGAGCCCGTGGCCGCACGCCTCGTGGAACAGCACACCGCCACTGCCCTGCTTGATCACCACGGGCAGGGCGCCACTCGGCGCGGGGCGGGCGTTGAGCTTCGACAGGGCCATCCGGGCCGCATCGCGGGCGAGATCATCGACGTCGATCCGATCGAACAGCTCGAAGCCCATGGTGTGGCCGGCGCTCTGGTACCCCGTCTGCATCCCGGTGTCGCCGTTCGCGACCGCACTGATCCGCACGAGCGTGCGCACCTGCTCGTCGGTGACGAACACTCCGTCGGTGTTGGCGACCAGGATCTGCTTGCGGCTGTCGGCGTACCCCGCGCTCACCTGGACGATCGCGCCACCGGCGCTGCGGGCCGACTGATCCATGCGTTGGAGGAGCGCGACCTTGTCCGCCTTGCGGATGTCGTCGGGGTACTGCGTCACCGGGCTGACCGTGCGGGCGGCGCCGCGGCTGAGCGCGATCGTGCGGGTTCCGCCGTCGCCCTGGCTGGCAGCGGCCGCCGCCGCCGCAGCGGCGTCGAGCAGACCGTTCTCGGAGAGATCGGCGGTGTGGGCGAAGCCGGTCGTGTCGCCCTTGACGACCCGGATGCCCGCGCCGCGGTCACGACCGCTGGTGACCTGTTCGACTCGCCCGTCGTCGAGCCCTGCCGACGTCGACCGTTTGTCCTCCGCGTACACCTCTGCGAAGTCGGCCCCTGTTCGGACCGCCGCTGCCAACACCCGCTCCAACACGTCGCTGTCGATCACGTGCGGCAGCCTACCGAGTAGCCTTCGCCCTCGTGAGTGCGGTGGTGGGCCTTCGAGGCGTGGCGAGCATGGTGGTCACCGAGGCCGACACGGCCATCGCCATGCAGTCCGGTTCGGTCGCCGTCCTGGCGACACCACGCATCGTCGCACTCTGTGAGCAGGCCACCTGTGCCGCGCTGGCGGGTCACCTCCCCGAGGGCTCCACCACCGTCGGCATGCGCGTCCAGCTCGATCATCTCCAGCCGACAGCGGTCGGCGACGAGGTGGAGGCCGAAGCCCTCCTCGAAAAAATCGAGGGCAGAAGGCTCACGTTCATGGTTTCGGCGTCCGATACCAAAGGGCTGGTGGCTGCAGGCAAGGTCACCCGTGTCCTCGTGGAGGTCGACCGATTCATGGACAAGACACAATGACACGCAGCATCGGATCACTCATCCTCGTGGGCGCCGCGCTCACGTTCCCGGCATGCCGGGCCGTGGAGGTGGAGTCCGGAACGAAGGGCATCGCGCAGGCGAGCGAGATGCAATGCCACGATGCCCGCCGCAGCCTCGAACAGGCCGTCGAGAACTTCGACCTGTTGGAAGGCCACATGCCCAGGAGCGAGGCAGCCCTGGTCCCCAAGTACCTGGTCACCGAATCCTCGCTGATGGACCTCGACGCCAAGGGCAACGTGGTCGCGGCGCCCGGCAGCGGCTGCACCTGACGCGATCACCGTGACCTACGGGCGACCTCCAGGAAGGGCGCGCCCTGGGCGATCCCGAAGTCGCGGACGTTGGCCAGCCCCGTCGACACGCGCTCGATGAAGCCCCACTGCCACACCGCCTCTGCGTCGGTGTCGCACCACGTCGCCAACTGCTCGGCTCGCTGACGGACGAGGGCGGCCGTGTCACCGGCGAGCAGCGGTTCGTTGTATTCACGCATGGCCACCGACAGGTCGTGCGCCGGCTCGGACCAGAGGCCTTCGGGGTCGACGAACTTGTACCCGGCCTCGCCTGCCGCCAGCGTGTTCCATCCATGCGCATCACCGTGCACCAGGACGGCCGCTGCGGGATCGAACGCGGCGGACCGCTCGTCGCAGAGCACCACGGCACGATCGATCACGTCTCGCGGACACGGATGGTCGAGCTCCTCCCAGGTCCGCACGACGTAGCTCGCCAGCCACTGCGCCTGATCGACGCCGGTGGGCAGCTCACACTCCGGGTCCATCGGTCGCCAGAACGCGCGGAGCGTGGCGGCGATGGCCTCCAGGGTCTCGGGCACGTCGAGACCGAGTTCGGCGAGGTTCGGGCCGAGTCGTTCGAGCACCATCGCCCGCTCGGCGTCGTCGTGCTCGATCAGCGCCGCACAGCCGCGCCCGTCCGCGAAGCGGTGCACACGAGCGCTCCGGCCGAACGTGTCGACCTCGTCCATGTCGAGCGGCATGGCGATCTTCAGGACGCACTCGATGCCGGCCGACGTCGTGGCGGCGACCACGAGCGCTGCCGTACCACCGCGGAACGCGTCGCCGACCTCGAGGTCCCACCGGTCGGCGAGGGCCGCGACCTGGTCGGGCAGCGAGGCGAGCCACGCCTGCCCGGCGCGGCGGTTCGACATCGCCCGCTCGCGGACGAGCGGGGGCACCTCGAACGGGGGCATCACCGTCAACCGAGGTTGCTGGTGCGCGGGTACACGTCGCTCGGGTCGGTGAGGACGTTGACCATGTAGGGAACGCCCGACGCGAAGGCCCGATCGAGCGCAGGTCCGATCTGGCTCGGATCGGTGACGGTCTCGCCACCCCCGCCGAGCGCCTTCACGACCTCGTCGTAGTGCAGACCCGGCTGGAGATCACACGCCATGTCCCAGCCGTAGATGGCCTGCATCGGATGCTTCTCCAGGCCCCACATCCCGTTGTTGCCGACCACCATCACCACCGGCAGGCGGTGGCGCACCATCGTGTCGACGTCCATCAGGCTGAAGCCAGCGGCACCGTCGCCGAGCAGCAGCACGATCTGGCTGTCGGGTCGCACGGTGCGCGCCGCGATCGCGTAGCCGGGGCCGTTCCCGAGGCAGCCGTACGGGCCGGTGTCGAGCCAGCAGCCCGGCTCGAAGACCTCGATGAACTTGCCCGCGTAGCTGGCGAAGTCGCCTCCATCGCAGATCACCACCGCATCGCGTGCCAACCGCCTGCCGAGCTCTCCGTAGATGCGGCTCGGGCGGATCGGCGCGTCGGCGAGGTCGAGCAGCGAGCGGTCGGCCGCCCGGCCCGCCTCCTCCGCGGCGCGC
Source organism: uncultured Acidimicrobiaceae bacterium (assembly GCA_963720695.1). Lineage (GTDB taxonomy): Bacteria > Actinomycetota > Acidimicrobiia > Acidimicrobiales > Ilumatobacteraceae > UBA668. The sequence goes on along the minus strand of CAVRGG010000007.1, from coordinate 371,104 downwards.
AGCTCGGCGATCCAGCCGTCGTGGTCGACCCGGGCGCCGGAGTGATCGGCGAGTGCCCGCAGCACGAGGTTCGAGTCGCCTGCGACGGTGAGCACGTCGACATGCGGTGCGCGCTGGCTCTCGGCGTCGACGACGTGAGCGACCGTCGCGTTGCCGAATCGACCGAATCCGAGTCGGAAGTCGAGCGGGGTGCCGAGCACCACGACCAGGTCGGCTCGCGCCTTGAGCAGCCCGCGGGTGCGCAGGAACGACAGCTCGTGGTCGGCGGGCAGGGTGCCGCGGCCGAGCCCGTTGAAGAAGCAGGGCACGCGCAGATGCTCCGCAGCGGCGCGCAACGCGTCCCACGAACCGTCCCAGTACACGTCACTGCCGACGATGAACGCCGGCCGCTCGGCGGTGGCGACCAGATCGGCGAGGCGGGCGACCAGCTCGTCGTCGGGCGCGGCGCCGAGGCCGACGCACTCGTCGGGAACGGGGACCTGACCCGAGGAGGGACCGAACACGTCGAGCGGGAAGTCGAGGAACGTCGGCCCGCGGTGCGGTGTCATCGAGAGGCGGGCGGCGGCGTGGACCATCGAGCCCGCCTGCGTCGAGTCCTTGACGGTGGCCGCCGACTTGGTGATCGGGGCCATCACCGGGACGTGGTCGAACTCCTGGAGCGAGCCGCTCCCCCAGCGCTGCTCGGGGGCGCGCCCGCCGAGCACGACCAGTGGCGACCCGTTGAACCAGGCCGAGGTGATCGCCGACGTGCCGTTGGTGATCCCCGGCCCGGCGGTGAGGGCGGCGAGTCCCGGGCGCCGGGTGAGCTTGGCGTACGCCTCGGCGGCGAACGTGGCCGTCTGCTCGTGGCGGGTGTCGACCACCTTCATCCCCTGGTCGCGCGCGGCGTCGTACAGCGGCCAGATGTGCCCGCCGTTGAGCGTGAACATCGTGTCGGTGCCGAACGCCATCAGCGCCGCGATCGCTTGCTGCCCTGCGTGGCCCTCGAAGTCAGTGGTCATCGGTCCAGTGTTTCAGAACGAGTGGTAGCCGCCATCGATCGTGATCACGTCACCGGTGTGCCACTGGCTCGCCCCACTGGCGAAGTACACCGCGATCCCCGCGAAGTCGGCCGGCTTCCCCCACCGCCGCATGGGGATCCGCGGCATCACGTTGGCGACGAACTTGTCCCAGCCGAACGCGGGCGCCGTCATGTCGCTCTCCACCCAGCCCGGCAGCACCGAGTTCGCCCGGATGCCGTGCCGGGCGTGCTCGACGGCGATCCCCTTCATCATCGCGTTGAGCGCGGCCTTGCTCCCGCCGTAGTGCTGTCCGCGCTGTTGGCCGAAGAACGCCGACCCCGACGTGGTGAACACGATCGATCCACCCTGCGGTGATTGTGCGGTCATCTGCTTCACCGCCTCCTGGGCGGTGAAGAACGCACCGTCGAGGTTGACCCGCAGCACCCGATGCCACTCCTCCTCCGACATGGTGGCGAAGCTCTCGGCCTTGCCACCGACGCCGGCGTTGACGAAGCACGAGTCGACCCTCCCGAGCGCTTCGACGGTGGCCGCCATCGCGGCGATGACGGCGGCGTGATCGCCGACATCGCACACCAGGTCGAGCACCGGGTTGCCGTGCTCGCGGAGGCGGGCCGAGGCGGCGGCGTTCTTGTCGGGGTTCGTCCCCCAGATGGCGACGGACGCACCGTGCTCGGCCAGTGCCTCGGCCATGCCGAGTCCGATGCCGCTGTTGCCGCCGGTGACGAGGGCGACGTGGCCGTGGAGGTCGAAGAGGCTGCTCATCCCACCTTCCTAGCGGACAGGCGAGCGATGGGCGGCAGCGCAGCGAAGGCGAGTAGCGTGGCAGCGCCATGGCCCTGAACGAGATCCGGCAACCGGCCGACCTTCGCGAACTGAGCTACCCCGAACTCGCGGATCTTGCTGGAGAGATCCGCGACTTCATCGTGCACGCGGTGTCGGAGAACGCCGGTCACCTCGGGAGCAACCTGGGTGTGGTCGAGCTCACGCTCGCGTTGCACCGCGTCTTCGACTCGCCGACCGACGCCGTGCTGTGGGACACCGGCCATCAGGCGTACGTGCACAAGATCGTCACCGGCCGCCAGTCGGCCTTCGAGCAGCTCCGCCAAGCGGGGGGCCTGTCCGGCTACCCGAATCGCGAGGAGAGCCCGCACGACTTCATCGAGAACAGCCACGCCTCCACGGTCCTCAGCTACGCGTACGGCCTCGCCGTCGGGCGCGATCTGGGCACCAACGAGTTCCGTCACATCGTGGGCGTCATCGGCGACGGATCGATCACCGGCGGCATGGCCTACGAGGCGCTGAACAACATCGGCCACAGCAACCAGCGCGTCATCATCGTGCTCAACGACAACGGCCGCAGCTACGCCCCCACGATCAGCAACCTGACGGCGGGCATCACCGCTCGCGAGGCCGCCGAGTTCGACCACCCCAGCCTTCCCGATCGGATCACCGAGAAGCTGTCGCACAGCCTCACCAACATCCGCCTCAACCCGGTGTACGTGCGCCGCCAGCGCCGACTCGAGCAGTTCCTCCGTGACCTGCCCTACGTCGGCCCGCAGGCCGAGAAGGGCATGGATGCGTTCAAGGCCGCGGTGCGCGAGTTCCTGCAGCCGCCGTCGTTCTTCGAGGCGCTCGGTGTCCGCTACGTCGGGCCGATCGACGGCCACGACGTCGAACAGTTGGAGATCACGTTCCGTAACGCGGTCGAGCTCTCCGCGGAGGGACCGATCGTCGTCCACGTCCTCACCCAGAAGGGCCGCGGCTACCCGCCCGCGGAGGACGACGACGAGAAGCACCTCCACGACGCGCCCATCTTCGACCCGGCCATCGGGCCGCCCCCCGCCGTGGTCACCGGCTACACGCAGGCGTTCGCGGACGCGGTGATCAAGGAGGCCGAAGCCGACTCCCGCGTCGTCGCCATCACCGCGGCGATGCCAGGCCCCACGGGGCTGCTGCCGTTCCAGGCACGGTTCCCCGACCGCTTCTTCGACGTCGGCATCGCCGAGCAGCACGCGGTCACCGGCGCCGCCGGCATGGCGATGGGCGGACTTCGCCCCATCGTCGCCATCTACTCCACGTTCCTGAACCGGGCGTGGGACCAGGTGGTCTACGACGTCGCCCTCCATCGCCTCCCGGTCATCTTCTGCCTCGATCGAGCGGGCATCACCGGGCCCGACGGTGCGAGCCACCACGGCGTGTACGACATGGCGCTGCTCTCCAAGGTGCCCGGCATGCGCGTGCTCGCCCCGGCGAGCGCCGAGGACCTCGCGGTGATGCTGCACGACGCCGTCGGCCTGGCCGACGAGGGCCCCGTCGCCCTGCGCTGGCCGCGGGGCGCAGCGCACCATGTGGGCGAACACGAGGTCGGCGTCGGGATCCACGCCCGCCAGGCCCGCAAGGGCGACGGCTCGATCGCCATCCTGGCGGTCGGCAAGATGGTCGCCGACGCCCAACGGGCCGCCGACGCGCTCGAGGCGAACGGGATCGACGCCACGGTGTGGGACGTACGCTGCTGCTCACCGCTCGATCCGCTGATGATCGCCGACGCGGCCACGCATCGGTTCGTGATCACCTGCGAGGACGGCGTCCGCGACGGCGGCATCGGAATGACCATCGCCGACCGTGTCCACGAGCTCGATGCGTCGACACCCGTCCACGTGATGGGCATCCCGTCGCGGTTCTTCCCGCAGGGCTCGGCCGACAAGATCCTCGCTCAGCTCGGCCTCGACGCCGCCGGCATCGCGGCCGCGGCACGACAACTCCTGGACTGAGCGTGCCGGCATCGCTTCCCCTCGGGCGCTACGTGCGGCTGGTCCGGCAGTCCGGCGATGCGCTCCTCGAACGTGCGCTCGGAGCCGGCATCGACGCCGAGGTGCCGACGTGCCCCCGATGGACCGTCGCACATCTCGTCGCCCATCAGGCGATGGTGCACCGATGGGCTGCCGCCAACATCACCGGCGACGATCCCGACGACGTCCCGGGCCAGACCGCGCTCCGCGCTCGCCGCGACCTGCCGGAGTACTACGCCGACGGGGTGACGATGCTGGTCGCCGCGCTGGAGGCAGCGCCCAGCGATCTCCAGGCGGACGTCTTCCTCGCGGACGCTCACGACCCGCTCACGTTCTGGGCCCGTCGGCAGGCCCACGAGACCCTGGTTCACGCCGTCGACGCCCGCTCCGCCGAGCTCGGCCGGCGCCCTGTGGCCGACGACGTCGACATCGACACCGACGTGGCGTGCGACGGGGTGGACGAGCTGCTCCGCGGCTTCTTCACCCGTGGCCGCTCGAAGCTGTTCGAGAGCGAGCCGTTCACCATCTCGGTGGCACCGACCGACACGACGGCGCGGTGGCTGGTGCACGTGGACGAACGGCTCACCGTCGACGAGGGCGATGCCTCGGCCCACGACGCTGCGTCCCTGCGACTCGTCGGGCCGTCCGCGAGCCTCTACCTGTTCCTGTGGAACCGAGGTGACGACGTCGAAATCTCCGGCGATGCCGCGATCGTGCAACGCTGGCAGGCGACGCAACGAATCCGCTGGAGCTGACACCGATGTCCACCACGTCCATCCCCGATTTCGACGCGTTCTCCGAACTGCAATTCGCGATCCAGTTGACGGACCTCGCCGACGCGCTCACCCTGCCGCACTACACCAATCGGTCGTTCAATCTGGACTGGAAGGCGAATCGCACCGAGGTCACGGAGGCGGACCGCGACACCGAGACGGCGATCGCCGGCGTGGTCCTCGCCCAACGCCCCACCCACGGCTTCTTCGGCGAGGAGCACGGCCTGGTCGGCGACACCGAGAGCCCGTGGCGCTGGATCGTCGACCCGATCGACGGCACCAGCAACTTCGTGCGCGGGATTCCCGTGTGGGCGACGCTCGTCGCTCTCACCCATGCCGAGCACGGCGCGGTCGTCGGCGTGGTGTCCGCTCCCGCGATGGGGCGACGCTGGTGGGCGGCGAGAGGTCTGGGTGCCTTCGCCGACGGACGGCGTTGTCACGTGTCCACCGTTGCCTCGCTCGACGAGGCCCAGGTGTGCGTCACCTACGCACAGGGTTGGGACGACCTCGGTCTCACCGACGCGTTGGTGCAACTGCAACAACAGAGCTATCGAGCCCGCGGGTTCGGCGACTTCTGGCAGCACATGCTCGTCGCCGAAGGCGCGGTCGACCTCGCCGTGGACGCCGTCGGTCTGCAGCCCTACGACCTGGCGGCGGTGATGGTGGTGGTCGAGGAGGCGGGCGGGACGTTCACCGACCGGCACGGCGAGCGCACGTTCATGCACGACACGGCCATCTCGTCGAACGGCCTCCTCCACGAACACGCGAGAATCCTGGGATGAGCCACGACCTCGTCATCCAGCACGCGTTCCTCGTCGACGGCAGCGGCGCACCGGGTCGACATGCCGACATCGCGGTCGATGCTGACATCGTCACCGCCGTGGAGCCCGCCGGGACGCTCGGCGCCGGCGCCCGCACCGTGCAGGCCGACGGGCGGCTGGTCACTCCCGGGTTCGTCGACGTGCACACGCACTACGACGCACAGGTCACATGGGATCCGTGGGTCACGCCGTCGAGCTGGCACGGGGTCACCTCGGTGGTCATGGGCAACTGCGGCGTCGGCTTCGCGCCGGCCGCGCCCGATCAGCACGACTGGCTGATCCAGCTGATGGAGGGCGTCGAGGACATCCCCGGCAGCGCCCTGACCGAGGGCATCACGTGGGGTTGGGAGAGCTTCCCCGAATATCTCGATCGCCTCGAGGCGATGCCACGCGTGGTCGATGTCGGTGCCCAGATCGGCCACGGGCCGCTTCGCGCCTACGTCATGGGCGACCGGGCGAGTACCGACGAGCCGGCCACCAACGACGACATCTCGGCGATGGCGGCGCTCGTCGAGGAAGCGCTGCGCGCCGGCGCCTTCGGCTTCTCGACCAGCCGCACCCCGCTGCACCGCGCCAAGGACGGACAGCTCGTCCCCGGCACGCACGCCGACGAGCGAGAGCTGTTGGGCATCGGCGCCGCGATCCGCCGTGTCGGTCGCGGCGTGTTCCAGTTCGCGCCCGACCATGCGCTGGTCCCGGTGGCGGAGTGGCCGTGGATGCGCCGGCTCGCGGCGCTGACCGGTCAGCCGGTGAGCGTCAACGTCAACCAGCCCGACAGCGCACCGGACGTTTGGCGCGAGGTCCTCGGCTTGCTCGACCAGGCCCACGCCGACGGCCTGCCCATCTACGCACAGGTCGCCGGGCGCACCATCGGCATCCTCTACTGCCTCCAGGGCAGCGTCCATCCGTTGCTGTTCCATCCGGCGTTCCAGGAGATCGCGCACCTCCCGCTGACCGAACAACTGGTCGCGCTCGCCGATCCCGAGCGTCGGCGACGGATCATCCACGACGTGCCCGACGACGGCGGCTTCATGCAGAAGGCCGTGCTCGACAAAGTCGATCGCATGTGGCTCACCGACGACGGCAACATCGACTACGAACCCTCGACCGATGCCAGTGTCGGCGCCGAAGCGCGCCGGCGCGGGGTCCCGGCGATGGAGCTGATCCTCGACCAGCTCACCTCGCTCGACGGGAACGGCATGCTCTACGCACCCTTCTTCAACTACACCTACGGCGACCTGTCGATGACGTACGAGGCGACCCAGCACCGGTACACACGGCTCGGGCTGAGCGATGCCGGCGCGCACTGCGGCGCGATCTGCGACGGCGGCGTACCGACGTTCATGCTCACCCACTGGACACGAGACCGCACGCGCGGGCCGAAGCTGCCGCTGGAGTACGTCGTGCATCGCCAGACCTCGCAGACCGCCGCGCTCTACGGACTGGCCGACCGCGGTGTCGTCGCGCCCGGCATGCGCGCCGACATCAACCTCATCGACTACGACGCGCTGAGCTTCGGACCCGCCCGCATGGCGCACGACCTCCCCGCGCACGGGCGCCGCCTGGTGCAGAAGGCGAACGGCTACGTGGCCACCTGGCTGGCCGGTGTGCAGACCGTCGCCGACGACGAGTTCACCGGCGAGCTCCCCGGTCGTCTGCTGCGTTGCGGCCGCTGACGATCGTCGACTAGGCCGTGATCGCGGTCGGCCCGTTGACGAAGCAGAACTCGTTGCCCTCGGGATCAGCCATCACCTGGAACCCACCGAACTCGTCGTAGACGACCTCCCCGAGGCGCGTGGCGCCGAGCGACTCGGCCGCAGCGGTGGCCTCGTCGAGGTCGGCGACGTCGATGTCGAGATGCACCCGATTCTTCACGGCCTTGTCCTCCGGCACGAGCTGGAACGAGACGGTGATGCCCGTCGGCGGCTCGAGCGCCACCCATTCGTGGCTCTGGCGCACGATGTACCCACCGAGCACCGCCTGCCAGAACCCGGCGAGCAGCGCAGGATCGTGACAGTCGATGACCACCTCGTCGAGGCGACCGATCACGCGGCCTCCCCCAGCGACTGCGGGGCGCGACCGAAGATGAAGAAGGCATCGAGGTACGGGTCGGCGTCGACCGGCCAGGGGTACGCCCGCACCTCGTCCTCGGTGCGGCGCCCCAGGCGGCCGCGAAACCATTCGAAGGGGCTGATGTCGAGCTCGACCGGTGGGAGGCCGGCTTCGGCGACCGCGCCTTCGAACCCGGCGCGCATGCCGTCACCGACCCACTCGAGGAAGTCGGCGGGCACGTCGACCGGCAGGCCCAGCGCGTTGCGGAGATCGGCCTCGTGGCAGTGCACGTCGAAGACACCGGCCAACGAGTTCGCACCGGCGGGTGACGAGAAGAAGGCCTCCATCATGGGTGCCAGTTCCGACCATTGGGCGATGAGCTCGGCGATCGAGCGACCCGCACCGCGCGCGATGTGAGCGGCGGTCCACTCCTCACCCGGCGCCCCGGCCATGTTCCCCGAGGTGGCGTCCTCGGAGATGCCGGCGAGGTGGGCGATCACGTCGTGGACGGTCCAGTTCGGGGTCGCCGGCACGACCAGATCGGGGTCCACGCCGGGATCGCTGACCAGCGCCGTGATCCGCTCGCGACAGCTTCGATAGAGGACTCCAGGATCGATTGTCATGAGCGGCAGCGTAGATCGGTGGCGTAGCCTGTGCGAGATGTCTGACGAGCCCTCGCAGCAACCCGCCACCCGGGCCATCACCAGCGGTCGCGCTCACAGCGGCCGCTCCCTGGCGCCCGCCCTGTGGGCCAGCAGCGTGTGGGAGAGCGAGGGCATGGCCGACGCCCGGCGGCGCGCCACGGGGACCCGATCGGGCGAGTTCTACAGCCGGTACGGCAACCCGACGGTGCAGTCGTTCGAGGAGGCGGTCGCCGAGCTCGAGGGTGCCGAGGCGGCACTCGCGTTCGCGTCCGGAATGGGGGCGATCAGCTCGGTCGTGCTCGCGCTGTGCAGCAGCGGTGACCACATCGTCGCCCAACGCAACCTGTACTCGGCCACGCTCGCCTTCCTGCAGGGACCGTGCGCACGGTTCGGCATCGAGACGACCTTCGTCGACGCCACCGAACCGGGCTCGTTCGCCGCCGCGCTCCGCCCGGGTCGCACGATGCTCGTGCTCGCCGAGTCGCCATCCAACCCGCGGCTCGAACTGGCCGACCTCGACGAGATCGGCTCCCTGCGCGGGCCGATCACCGTGGTCGACTCCACCTTCGCGACCCCACTCGGTCAGCAGCCCCTCGCCCACGGCGTGCACCTCTCGCTGCACTCGGCGACCAAGGGCATCGCCGGCCACAACGACGCCACGCTCGGCGTGATCGCCGGCGAGCGCGACCTCGTCGACGCGGTGTGGGCGTACAGCGTGCTGCACGGCGCGACTCCCTCACCGTTCGACGCGCTCAACGCGCTGCGCGGCATCCGCACGCTGGCGGTGCGCACCAACCACCAGTCGTCCAGCGCGCAGTTCCTGTCCGAGTCGTTGCAGCACCACCCGGCCGTGGCGGCCGTGCACTACCCGGGACTGCACACGCACCCACAGCACGACCTCGCCAAGCGGCAGATGCGCCACTTCGGCACGGTGCTCGCGATCGAACTCGCAGGTGGGACCGCAGCGGTCGAGCAGTTGCTCGACCGCGTTCGCCTCGTGCGCGTCGCCACCTCCCTCGGCGGCCCCGAGACCCTGATCTGCCATCCGGCCACCACCACGCACGCGAGCCTCACGCCGGCCGAGATGGTGACCCAGGGCGTCACGCCCGGCCTGCTCCGGGTGAGTGTCGGCCTGGAGGATCCGGCGGATCTGCTGGCCGACCTCGTGTCGGCACTCTCCGACTGATGGCCGAGATCGGTCTCGTCCACGGTCTGGGCGGCACCGCCGACACGATGACCCCGCTCGCCCTCGCGCTCGAGGCGCTCGGCCACACCACCCGGTGCATCACCCTTCCCGGGCACGGCACGTCGCCCGAGGACCTTCTCGGGGTCGGATGGGCCGACTGGCTCGCGGCCGTGCCGGTCGCCGAGGTGCTCGTCGGGCAATCGCTGGGCGCGTCGCTCGCCCTCGCCGCTGCGGCTACGAGGCCCGAGGTGCGCGCGGTGGTGGCGATCAACCCCATCGTCGCCGACCCCGACGCGCTCGAGGGGCTCGAGTGGCGGCGCGATCGTGGCCTCGACTGGATGCCGGGGGCGCCGCTCGCGCAGGGGGAGGTCGGCTACGACCGGCTGCCCATCGCCGCGCTCATCGAGATGGTGGCGGGTGTGTCGGCCCTCGACCTCGCCACCGTCACGGCACCGGTGCTGCTGGTCACCGGCGCGCTGGACGACACCGTCGATCCGCCTGCCCTCGACGCGTCGATCGCGCACGTGCGCGGACCTGTGACCCGTCTTCGGCTCGCCAACAGCGGCCACGTCGCCACGCTCGGGCCCGAACGTGCGCTGCTCGCCGAGGCGATCGACGAATTCGTCTAGGACTCAGGGAACCGATCGTGCCGCTCGCGACTCGTACTCCATGAATGAGCGAAGCAGCGGTGCCACTGGTGCGTGATCCGATCACGGTGACCGAGCCCTTCGAGTCGCTGTATCAACGCGAGTTCCGATCGATGGTGCGGCTGGCGACGGCGCTGGTCGACACCCCCGAGCAGGCCGAGGAGGTCGTCCAGGACGCGTTCGCGGCGCTGTACCTGCGCTATCGCGTCGTGTCGAACCCCGTGGCCTACCTCCGCGTCAGCGTGCTCAACGGCGGGCGCAGGGTGCTGCGGCGACGGCGCATCATGCGCCGTCAGCCAGACCTGATCGAGGTGTACGGCGAGCTCGGCTTCAACCATCTGCTCGACGCGGTTCGCCGACTGCCGTCGAAGCAGCGCAACGTCGTCGTGCTGCGCTACGAGCTGCAGCTGAGCGACCACGAGATCGCCGAGACGCTCGGGGTTCCCGTCGGCACCGTCAAGTCCACCCTCCACCGGGCACTCGCCCGTCTCCGAACCGAGGTCTCCGAATGAACGACGACATCGACCGCGCCCTGTACCGGGCGTTCCACGACCGACCTGTGCCGACGCACGTCCACGCGTCGCTCACCGACGTGCGGTCGCGCGCCCGGCGCCGCCAGCAACGTCGTGTGGCCGGCACGGTCGGCGCCGTCACGCTCACCGGCGTCGGCGCAGTCGCGCTGCTCGCCCACCGCACCCCCGGCGGCGACCCGTCACCCGCAGGCATCGGCGACGCCGGCCTCGATGCGACCACCACGACCATCTGCTTCATGACCACGACCGTCCCTCCCACGACCGAGGCAATCGACGCCAGCAGCTTCTCGACGACCACGACCGGCATCTTCGACAGCGTCCCGTTCGCAGGTGCCGTCCCGTGCGGTGAGGCGCCGATCGACGCGTGGCACTGCACCGACCCCGTCGGCATCGACGAGTTCGGCCGCCAGGTGTTCCTGACGTGCGAGCAGTGGCCCGACGTCAACGTCGCCACCACGGTCGAGATGCCGGGCACCGCCGTCCCGACCACGAACGTCGAACCGATCCCCACCTCGACAACCTCCGTCGTCGAGTCGTCCGTCCTCGATTCGACCACCACGTCGCTCGGTTGAACCTCGGCTTCTGGTCAGCGATCTTCCCACCCTCGGTTCTGGTCCGGCCTGTTCCCGGATTCCGGGAAGGATCCTGACCAGGAGCCGCCGGTCACGTCGGTGGCGGTCACGAGGGTGGCGGTCATGCGGCGGCGGCTTGATTAGCGTGCGGCCATGCGCCACCGAATCCGGGCAGGCCTGGGGGCTGCCGCGCTGCTGATCGTCGCGTGCAGCGACGGGCAGTCCGCCGACCCCACCACCACCACCTCCTCCGCCGTCACCACCGACGCGCCCACCACCACCGCTGCTGCGCCCGGGTACTCGGCACAGATCACGCGCACCGAGTTCGGCATCCCCCACATCGTCGCCGACGACTGGGGCAGCCTCGGGTTCGGGCAGGGCTACGCCTTCGCCCAGGACCGGGCCTGCACGTTGCTCGACCAGATCGTGAAGGTGCGCGGCGAACGCTCGAAGTGGTTCGGGGCCGGGGAGAACGACGCCAACGTCGACAGCGACTTCGCGTACCGGCACCTGCACCTGTGGGACGACGCCGATGCGAAGTTCGCGCACCAGCCGACGAACGTGCAGGACATGGTGTCGGGCTACGTCGCCGGGTTCAACGCCGAGCTGTCCGCCGAGGGACCGCACGGTTGGTGCGAGGGCGAGGGATGGGCGGCGCCCATCACCACCACGGACCTCTACGCCAACATGAACGACGTCCTGCTCTTCGCGAGCGCGGGGGTGCTCATCGATCCGATCGCGTCCGCGCAGCCGCCTGCGGCGGGCAAGGCCGCGCCGCCCGACGAGAGCACCACTCCCCCGACGCCGGCGCTGGGCATGCCGCCCAGCCTCGGCAGCAACGGATGGGCGATCGGTGGCGCCGCGAGCGAGAGTGGTGGGGGCCTGCTGCTGGCCAACCCGCACTTCCCCTGGGAGGGGGAGAAGCGGCTGTGGGAGAACCAGCTCACGCTGACGACGGGCGAGCTGAACGTCTACGGCGTCACGCTCACCGGGACCCCGGGCGTGCTGATCGGGTTCAACGACCACGTGGCGTGGACCCACACCGTGAGTGCGGGGTATCGGATGACGTTGTACGAGCTGACCCTCGACCCCTCCAGCCCGACGACGTACCAGTACGGCACGTCGACCGAGGAGATGACGTCGGAGGACCTCACGATCGGCGTCCGTCAGGACGACGGCTCGACGGATCCGGTCACCCGCACGATGTGGAGCAGCCACTACGGGCCGATGTTGAACCTGCCGTTCGGATGGACGACGGAGAAGGCGTACACGTTCCGCGACGCGAACATCGACAACACCGACTTCCTGGCCCAGTTCCTCGGCATGGACAGCGCCACGGGCATGGACGAGTTCATCGATGCCCATCGCACGGCCAACGGTGTGCCGTGGGTGAACACCATCGCCACCTCCGCTGACGGCCGCGCCTGGTACGCCGACACCGCAGCCACACCGAATCTGTCAGCCGACACCATCGCCGGGTGGCAGGCCGACGTCGCCGGCGGCGGGCTGGCCAAGGTGGTGCTCGACAACGGAGCCATCCTGCTGAACGGCAGCGACCCCGCGAACGAATGGGTCGACGACCCCGAGGCGACACGGCCGGGCATCCTGCCGTTCTCCCAACAGCCACAACTCGAGCGCGACGACTTCGTCTTCAACGCCAACGACTCGCACTGGCTCGCCAACCCGGCGCAACTCCTCACCGGCTACTCGCCACTCACCGGACCCGAAGCCGTCCCCCAGAGTGCGCGCACGCGCATGAACGCCCTGCTGCTCACGGATCCTGCGATGCGCGGCGCGGACGGCAAGTTCGGCCTCGCCGATCTCCAGGAGGCCTGGTACTCCGGCCGCGCCCTCCACGCCGACCTGCTGCGCGACGCGGTCGTGGCCGCGTGCGACGCCCAGAAGGTCGTGTTGGTCGACGGCGCACCGTTCGACATCACCCCGGGTTGCGACGTGATCCGGGACTGGGACGGACGCGTGCACACAGGTTCCAAGGGCGCGGTGCTGTGGCGCGAGTTCCTCAACGCGTTCCCGCGATCGGACCTCGTCGACGCCGGCAGCCTCTACGCCGTCGGCTTCGACCCACTCGATCCGGTCGGCACCCCGAACACCCTCGCCACGAACACCACGATCGCGAACAACATCGCCGTGGCGATGAACTCGCTGAGCTCGCAGGGGTGGGCCCTGAACGTGGCGCTCGGCGACGTGCAGTTCGACGGGAGGAACGTGACCGAGCGCATCCCGTTGCCGGGCGGCCTCGGTCTCGAAGGAGCGGTGTCGATCGCCGACTGCTGCAGTGGCTCCAACACGCTGGCGCCACAGGGCGACGTCGGCGACGGGGTGGACGGCCGCACGTTCCGCACGGTGGGCTACCCGGTCACCTACGGCAACAGCTTCGTGATGACGCTCGAGTTCTCCGCCGACGGCCCTCATGCGCAGGCGATCCTCACCTACGGCCAACCGGACGACCCGACCTCACCCGATTTCACCTCACAGATGCGGCTGTTCTCCGCGGAGAAGTTCCGGCCGATCCTGTTCACCCCGTCGGAGGTGGCCGAAGGGGCCGTCGGCGACGTGACGACGGTGACCGGCGAGCGCGCATGACCGACCCGGACCTGGTCCTGCGATCGTGGGTGGACGTCTCCGGCGAGACGGTCGACGTGGACCCCGCGATCGTGGATCAGGTGCTGCATGCACTCGGCGACGTCACCACGCACCCGTTGGACGTGGTGGTCGCGTGGGACGGCGTCGTGCCGATCGCCGCGCAGCCGTACGTGCCCCACCCCGGACCGCTGCCGCTCGGCTACCACGAGCTCCGCGACGGTGATCGAGTGGTGGGCACCGTCATCAGCGCGCCGCGGCTCGCTCCCATGGTGCCGCCCGGACAGTGGGGCGTCTTCCTCCCGCTCTACGCGCTGCGCACGCACCGCACCGACGGCATCGCCTGCTACGGGGAGCTACAGGGCCTGTTCGACTGGCTGCACGATCACGGCGGCGAGGTGGTGCTCACGCTGCCGTTGCTGCCGACGTACCTCGACGAGCCTCCCGACTGGAGCCCGTACTCGCCCGTCACCCGGCGGATGTGGAGCGAGCTGTACGTCGATCTCGATGCCGCAGGCGCGCCCCACGACGCCGAGCCGGGCCCCGTCCCGCTCGACGGATTGCTCGACTATCCGGCGATCCATGCCCGCCACGCTGCGCGCCTCGACGCGGTCGCCGAGCGCCTCGTCGATCATCCCGAGCTGCACGAGTGGGTGGCGGCCAACCCGCTCGCCGGCACCTATGCCCGCTTCCGCGGCGCACAGGCCGTGCTGGGCCGCGACTTCCGGACCTGGACGATGCCCGATCGTGATGCGTTGGCGGCAGCGGATCCCGTCATCACCCGACGTCACCTCGTCGGGAGCTGGCTCGCCGATCGCCAGCTCGCCGACGTGGCCGCTGCCGCCCGCGCACGGGGCCAGTTGCTGGCGCTCGACGTCGCACTCGGCGCTCACCCCCACGGCTTCGACACCTGGCACGAAGGCGACCTCTTCGTGGAGGGGATGTCGGTCGGCGCTCCGCCCGACCCGATCTTCATGGGGGGACAGAACTGGGGCTTCCCACCGGTGCATCCCTCGCGGTCGCGAGCCACGGGGCACCGCTACATCCGCGAGACGTTCCGTCATCACGTGCGCCACGCCGGCCTGCTCCGGCTCGACCACGTGATGGGGCTGGCCCGCCAGTGGTGGGTGCCCGACGGTGCCTCGCCGAGCGAGGGCGCCTACGTGCGCTACCCGCTCGAGGAACTGCTCGCCGTCGCCTGCCTGGAAGCCCACCTCGCGGGCGCGTACATCGTCGGCGAGAACCTCGGCACGGTGCCGCCGGAGGTGAACCAGGGCCTCCTCGACCACGGCCTGCTCGGCATTCACGTCGCGCTCGACGACCTGCCCACGTGGGGAACCGAGCACATGGTCCGCGCCGAGCGCCTCACCATGTCGATGTCGTCGACGCACGACACGGTTCCGCTGGCCAGCTTCTGGTTCGGCGGCGACCTTCATCGCTCACACCGTCTCGGCCTGATCTCCGACGAGCGGCTCGCGGCCCAGCTCGACGATCGTGTGGCAGCCCGTGCTCGCATCGTCGACCAGCTGGTGCGCGATCACCGACTGTCGCGCCACGACGCGCCCCTTGCCGACATCGTCTCGGGCATCGTCGACGAGCTCGCGTCGCACCCCGCGGCGGTGGTCACGATCAACCTCGAGGACTTCTGGCTCGAGGAACGCCCGCAGAACGTCCCGGGCACGTTCCAGGAGGAGCCGAACTGGCGGCGCGTCGCCGGCCGAACGTTGGAGGACTTCGCCGCCGATCCCGAGACGTCGGCCATGGCCGATCGCGTGGACCGCGCCAGAGCTCAGTCGTAGTAGGGGTTCTCGCCCGACGAGTGATCGGTGAGGTCGCGCACCCGCTCGACCTCGGGCAACTGCTCGATGATCATCGTCTGCACCCCGTCGAGCATCGTCATCCGGCTCATCGAGCAACCGTGGCACCCGCCGCCCATCGTGAGATAGGCGGTGCCCTCGTTGTCGTGACCCACGTAGGTGACGAAGCCTCCGTGCGCGGCCAACGCCGGGTTGACCTCGGTGGTCACCAGCGTCTCGATCTTCGCGCTCAGTTCGTCGTCGTGGATCAGACCCTCGACGGAGGGCGCCAGCGGCTTGTTCGGGTTCCGAATCACGAGCCCGGCGTTGGCGGTGTGGTCGAGCGTGGCGCCTTCCAGCAGGTCGCGGCTGTTGGCGGGGATGATCACCTTCATCGTCACGCCGTCGGCACTGTGCGTGCGCACTTCGTCGGTGAAGGCGGCCTTGGTGATCACGTCGAAGCTGAGGTCGTACTGGAAGTCCTCGCCGGGTTTGCTGATGACCTCGAGGCGAAGACCGAGGCGGTCGGCGTCGGGCTCGGTATCGCGCAGCGCAGCCAGCTCGGACAGCGCCTCGGGCGTGATGGTGACGATGGTGCTCGTGGTGTCGGCAGCGAGGGGACTCACACGTCCAGGCTACGCGGCGAGAGTTCGATCACCTCACGGCGGAACGGCGTGACGCCCGAAGGCCTGGTCGGGGCGTCGAACTCCTCGGCGTAGAGGCGGCCGTGGTGGACCGCCTCGGCGATCGTGCCCGGGTTGAAGGCATCTCCGACCGCGGCAACGGCTTCGAAGCCGAGCGCCCGCAACTCGTGGACCAACCCGTCGTCGGGCATGCGGAAGGTGACGCTGACCACGGTGTCGCACTCGATCTGTCGCTCCGACCCGGTGTACGCGCACGCCAGCGTCGCGACCGATCCTTCGTGCCCGAGCAGGACCGTGTCGGTCAGGATCTCCACACCGGCCTCGACCAGACGACGATGGATGCGTGGCTGCTCCATCGTGTTGACGGTCCACGCCGACACCCTCGCCTCGGGCGTGACGAGCGAGACCCTGCACCCGGCGCGGGCCAGCCACTCGGCGAGTGCACCACCCATGTAGAAGTGCTCGTCGTCGAACACCACCACGCGACCGCTGGTCGGGCCGCGTCCTTCCATCACGTCGTCGGCGCTGATCGCACCGGTGAACACCGGCGATGTGTGCCAGCTGCCCAGCCCGTCGGAGCGCCAACGCGATCCGGTGGCCACCGCCACGTGCGAGAAGTCGTAGCCGACGATCTCGTCGGCCGTCATCGGGCTCTCCAGCGTGACCAACACGTTCGGGAGCTTCTGCAACTGCAGCACGCGGTGATCGATCACTCGACCCCACTCGGCGAGTCCCGGCAGCCGAGCCTCGCGCGCCACCCTTCCACCGATCGTGCGACTCGCCTCGGTGAGGACGACCTCGTAGCCACGACGCCCGAGCCACAACGCGGCCTCGAGCCCGGCCGGCCCGGCACCGACCACCAGGACCTTCGCCGCCGACTCGGCCGGACGGATGCGCTCGGGATGCCACCCGCGTCGCCACTCCTCGCCCATCGCCGAGTTCTGGGTGCAGCGGATCGGCACCACGACCCAGTCGCTGGCCACGCAGATGTTGCACCCGATGCATTCCCGGATGTCCTCGAGGCGACCCTCCTCGATCTTGGTGGGCAGGAAAGGATCGGCGATGGAGGGACGGGCCGCGCCGATGAAGTCGGTGATGCCCTGGTTCACGAGCCGCACCATGGTGTCGGGCGACGTGTAGCGACCGACGATCACCACGGGCTTCGTGGTGAGCTGCTTGAGGCCGTGCACGAACGGTTCGCCGTAGCCCTCCTGCTCGAACCGGGAGGTGCTGGAGTCGAAGTCCCACTCCCCGACCATCAGGTCCCACAGGTCGGGGAGCTCACCGATCAGCCCGAACAGCTCCTCGATGTCGGTGCGCTGCAACCCGGCGGATCCGATCATCTCGTCGACGACGAGCCGGCACGCGACCGCTGCTCTGCCCTCGCAGATCTCCCGGGTGTCCTCCAACACCTCACGCAGCAACCGGGCCCGGTTCGCGAGCGACCCGCCGTACTCGTCGGTCCGATCGTTGAAGCGGGGCGAGAGGAACTGCTGCAGGATCGTCAGGCCGTGCGCCGCATACACGTACACGATGTCGTAGCCGGCCTCCAACGACCGCCGAACTGCAGCGCGATGCCACTCGCGCAGATCGGAGATGTCGTCGAGCGTCATCGCCCGCCCCTGCGCGGGTGTGCCGGCGGTGTTGGGCCGCACCGAGGGCCCGATCGAGGGCGTGCGTGAATACCCGTTCGGCGCGTTGAGGCCACTGTGCACCAGCTCGATCCCCGCCAGGCTGCCGTGATCGTGGATGCGGTCCACGACGCGACGGTGGGCCGGGATGTCGGCGTCGTCCCACAGTCGCCCCTCGACCGCACCGTCGAGCGCAGAGGTGTGGTGGATCTCCACCTCCTCGGTGCACACGACCGCCCAGCCACCCTCGGCCTTCACGCCTCGCATCTCGGCCAGCGAGCTCGGATGGCGGTGTCCCATCCCGTTGCAGTGAGGGACCTGGAAGAACCGGTTGCGGGCCGTCTTGGGGCCGATGCGGACCGGCTGGAACAGCACGTCGTAACGGGATTCACGCATGCACCACTGTGTACCAGGTGCGACACAGGACACCGGGACGCGCCGCCACTCCGACGGTCGTAGCTGCCAGACTCCCGGGCATGCAGTTCCTCCCGTCTTCTTCGGCGCGCCGCCGCGCCGTCCCGCTCGCCCTCTTGGCGGTCGCCACGCTCGTCGCCGCCTGCAGCGGCGGCAGCGACAGCAGCGGTGCCTCCACCTCACCCGACACCCTTGCCCTGTCCAGCCTTCCCCCGACCACCGAGGGCACGACTCCGGCCACCATGACCACCGACGCCGCCACGACCACCACCGAGGCGGCGGCGCCGACGTTCCCGCTCACCGGGATGCCGCTGACCGACCCGGCGATCGGGTCGCGACCGGCGGTGGTGGTCAAGGTCGGCAACTACGACGCGCATCCTCAGCGCGGTACGAACAAGGCCGACATCGTCTACGAGGAGATCATCAACGCCAACGTGTCGCGGTTCGCGTTCGTCTATCAGAGCCAGACCGCTCCGGAGGTCGGACCGATCCGTTCCGGTCGCCGCCAGGACGTGGACCTGTTCGGCTCCTTCAACCGCCCGATCTTCGCCTGGGCGGGCGGCAACAAGACCGTGACCGCCGAGATCCAGTCGAGCGACCTCATCGACCTGAGCCAGTTCAAGTGCAAGGGATCGTGCTACCGCTCCGGCGACGACTCACCGGTCGAGTTCACCCTGATGTTCAACGTCGACAAGGTGTACGCGCTGGGCCTCACCGATGCCGGCGTGCCTCCCGCCCAGTTCCAGTACCGCGGCCCCAACGACGCCGGCACCGGCAGTGCTTCTGCAGGGCTCACCTTGAAGATGGATTCGTACAACATCGACTGGACGTGGAACGCGGCGAGCGGTCTCTACGAGCGCACGCAGAACGGCAAGGCCGACAAGGACAAGGGTGGCGAGCAGATCACCACCAACAACGTCGTCGTGCTGGAGATGGTCTATCTGCCCGGCATCTCGGGCAGCCCCGACGCCGTCAGCACGGGGACCGGTCAGGCGTTCGTGTTCACCGGCGGCAACTACGTCCACGGCACCTGGACGCGCGCCGACCGGCTGCAGCCCTTCACGCTCACCGACGACGCCGGCAACATCATCGAGCTGACGCCGGGCCGCACGTTCATCGAGCTCCCCCGCGCCGGCGGCACCACGCCGAAGTGATCAGCGCCCGCCGCCGTCGACCTCGATGCGCTGGCCGGTGACATAGCCCGACCCGTCGGTGCAGAACCACAGCACGGCCTTGGCGATGTCGACCGGCTGGCACACGCGCCCGAACGGTGACACGGCGTCGAGCGAACGCAAGTCCTGCAGGTCTCGGTTGCCGGTCATCGCCCGGCTCAGCCGCACACCCATGTCGGTCTCGACCAGGCCGGGCGCCACGACGTTGACGTGCACCCGGTTCGGCCGCTCCTCCTTGGCGAGCGTGAACGCCAAGGCCTCCAGCGCCGCCTTGCCCATGTTGTACGGCGCGCCGTTGGCGGCCATGTGGCTCGTGGCGACGGACGAGATCATCACGATGTCGGCGCGGCCGGTGGCGGCAGCACGCTCGCGCATCGAGGGCAGCGCCAACCGGGCGAGGTGATGCGCACCGAACGCATGGGTGGCCACGACGCGGATCATCTCCTCCGGGTCCGTGTCGGCCACCGATCGACCGCGTGAGGCGATCCCCGCGTTGCAGACCAGGATGTCGATGCCACCGAAGTCGCCGACCACCGCGTCGACCAGGGCGGCACAGGCGTCGGCGTCGTCCACGGACCCCGCGTAGGCCGCTGCGTGGCCGCCCGCACCGGTGATCACCGAGACGGTCTCTGCGGCGGCGTCCGCATCGCGCCGGTAGTTCACCGCCACGGTCGCCCCCTTCGCGGCGAGGAGCTCACTGATCCCCTTGCCGATCCCCCGGCTGCCGCCGGTCACCAGTGCCACACGTCCTTCGAGTTCGCTCATGCCCGCAGTCTCGCGCCATCGGTAGTGTGGCCGACGATGCAAGAAGGAAGCCGCAAGGCCATCATCGCCGCGTTCTTCGCCAATCTGGGGATCGCCATCGCCAAGTTCGCAGGGTTCCTCATCACCGGCTCGGCCGGCCTGCTCGCCGAGGCGGGGCACAGCATCGCCGACACGGGCAACCAGGGCCTCCTCATGTTCGGCGGCAAACGTGGGCAGCGCCCGGCGGATCGCGCGCACCCGTTCGGCTACGGCCCCGAGCGCTACTTCTGGTCGTTCATCGTCGCGCTCGTGCTGTTCAGCATGGGCGGACTGTTCGCCCTCTACGAAGGCATCCAGAAGCTCATCCACCCCCACGAGGTGGAACAGGCGGTGGTCGCCTACGTCATCCTCGGCCTGTCGATCCTGCTCGAGTCGTACTCGCTGCGCACCGCCATGAAGGAGGCCAACCGCGAGCGGCACGGCCGGTCGTGGTGGAGGTTCATCCGCACGTCGAAGGCGCCGGAGCTCCCGATCGTGCTCCTCGAGGACGTCGGCGCCGAGACCGGCCTGTTCTTCGCACTCTTCGGACTCACCATGGCCGAGCTCACCGGCAACGCCCGTTGGGACGCGGTCGGCTCGGTGGCGATCGGGCTCCTGCTCGTGATGATCGCCCTGATCCTCGCCGTGGAGATGAAGGGCCTGCTGATCGGTGAGGCCGCCAGCGACGAGCACCTCGACGCGATCGAGTCGTCCATCGGCGGTTCCTCGAAGGTGAACGGGTTGATCCACCTGCGCACGATGCACCTCGGCCCCGACCAGTTGCTGGTCGCGGCGAAGATCGACTACGACCACTCGCTCAGCGTCGAGGACCTCGCCCACGCCATCGACGACACCGAGGCCAACCTGCGCGCCGCCGTCCCCATCGCCGAGATCATCTACATCGAGCCGGACATTCGGCGGAAGCACAGCGAGTGAACCGCGCCGCGGAAGGGCGCACGATGGGGCTGGCTGCGCTCGTCGGCGCCATCCTCCTCCTCAGCGTGGGCTCCACCATCGTGAAGCTCTCCCACACACCGGGCGTGACGGTCGCGTTCTGGCGCCTGGTCCTGGGCAGCGTGATCTGGGTGGTCATCCTCCGCGTCGTCGAGCATCGCTGGCTGTCATGGGCCGACCTGCGCCCGGCGCTGGTCCCCGGGATCGCGTTCGGGCTCAACATCACCTTCTTCTTCACCGGCGTCACTCGCACCAGCGTGGCGTCGGCGGAGTTCACCGGCGCGTTGACACCGCTGTTGATCGTGCCCCTCGGCGCGGTCTTCTTCAAGGAGCGCATCCGCCTCGACGCGCTCGCGTTCGGCCTCATCTCCGTCGCCGGACTGGCGCTGGTGCTGTTCAACGCGCCACCCACCGGCGAGTTCTCGTGGCGGGGCATCGCCTGGATCGGCGGGGCCTTGCTGATGTGGTCGCTGTACCTGCTGACCAGTCGCACACTTCGCCAGGGTCGGTCGGTGGCTGCCGTGATGGCGTCGATCGCACCCATCGCGGCCGCGGTCACCCTTCCACTCGGGCTGTTCGTGTTTCCGGGCACGCTGCTCCAGATCACGTGGCGATCGGTCGCCTTCATCGTGATCCTCAGCCTCCTCACGGGCACCCTCGCGCACGGCCTGGTCGTGTTCGCGCAGAAGTCGGTGCCGATCGGTGCCATCAGCATGTTGCAGGTGTCGCAGCCGGCGCTCGCCGCCCTGTGGTCCGTGCTCTTCCTCAGCGCCACCGTGCAGGGGATCCAGCTCGTCGGCATGGCGTTGGTGATGATCGGGCTGACGATGGTGACCATCCAGACGCAACGCACACGCGCCTGACCGCGTAGACTGCCCTGCAACCGAACGGGGAGCTCGCACGACGGGCTGAGAGGGTGGTCGATCGCCACCGACCCGAGAACCTGATCTGGGTAATGCCAGCGGAGGGAAGCGAATGCCGCACGTGGTGGTGGTCATCGGAGGGGGCGACCTGTCACCGGACGCGGTCGCGTCCGTGCCGTCCGATGCACTCGTGATCGCGGCCGACAGCGGGCTCGACCATGCCGTGGCCGCGGGCTTGCGACCCTCGATGCTGCGTGGCGACCTCGACAGCATCAGCGCGTCCGGCCGCATGTGGGCCTACGCCCACGAGATCGACATCGACGAACAACCGACCGACAAGGACGTCACCGACACCGAGCTCGCGCTGGAGGCCGCCACGAGCGTGCCCGACGCGACGCAACTGCTCGTCCTCGGCGGCGTCGGCGATCGGATGGACCATCTCCTCGGAACGCTGCTCGCGCTCGGGCATCCGTCCCTTGCCGTCTTCCACACGGTGCGGGCGGTGATCGGCGACACCCGCTTCGTCATGGTGCATGCCGGGCACAAGGCATCGCTCGACGTGGAGGAAGGGCAGACGTTCTCACTGCTCGCGCTCCACGGTCCGGTCGCCGGGGTGAGTGTCGTCGGGGCGCGGTGGGAACTGGCCGACGCGGCGCTCGACGGGACCGAGGCCAGGGGTGTGAGCAACGAAGCAAAGGAGCACACGGTGGTCAGCATCGAATCAGGCGTCGTCACGGTGGTGATCCCATGAGGTCGCGCCTCCTGGTCACCCTCGCGTTGCTGGCACCGATGGTGGCGGCCTGCGGCTCCGACGGGTCGTCGTCCGGGCCGGTCACGATCACGCTCGTCGCGTACGACTCGTTCCCGACCAAGGACACCGGCGTCAACGACGCCCTCGCCGCGTTCACGAAGGACACGGGGATCACCGTCGACGTGGTGGTGGCCGGCGATGCCGGGACGATGGTGACCAAGGCGGTGCTGACCGCGGGCAACCCGGAGGGCGACGTCATGTGGGGGGTCGACAACACCCTCCTCTCCGCGGCCACCGACGGCAGGATCTTCGACGGCAACCCGTCCGAGGTCGACTTCGGCGACGTGTGCGTCAACTACGACATCGCCTGGTTCAGGGCGCACGACGTGCCCCCGCCCACGACGCTCGACGACCTGTCGCAGCCTGCCTACGCGAACCTGCTCGTCGTGGAGAACCCGTCCACGTCCTCACCGGGTCTCGCGTTCCTGCTGGCCACGATCGCCCGCTACGGCGACGACGGATGGCAGCAGTACTGGTCCGACCTGCGCGCCAACGGCGTCGAGGTGGTCGACTCGTGGGAGACCGCCTACTACGAGCAGTTCAGCGGCTCGGGCGGGTCGACGGGCGACCGGCCGCTCGTGGTCAGCTACGGCAGCAGCCCGCCGGCCGAGGTGATCTTCGCCGACCCGCCGATCACCGACGCCCCCACCGGCGTCTCCGAGGGGACCTGCTTCCGCCAGACCGAGTACGCGGGCGTGCTCCGGGGAACTCGACACGCCGACGCCGCGACCCGGTTGGTCGACTTCCTCCGCAGTGCCACGTTCCAGAAGGAACTGCCGCTGTCGATGTTCGTGTATCCGGTGGATCCGAAGGTGCCGCTCCCCGACGTCTTCACCAAGTTCGCGGTGGTGCCGTCGGACCCGTACACCATGGATCCGAGCCGCATCGCCGCGGATCGGCAGCAGTGGCAGGACACGTGGACCGAGATCGTCCTGCGCTGACCCGCCTGCCCCGCTGGCTCGTGCCCGCGTTGGCGGCGCTGCCCGTCGCCGGGCTCGCCGTGTTCTACCTGTGGCCGCTCGCCACGCTGTGGGCACGTGTCCTGAACGGCACCTCGGTGAGCGACACGCTCCACGCTCCGGGCCTCGGTCGGGTCCTGTGGTTCACGCTGTGGCAGGCCGTGGTCAGCACCGTGCTCACGATGTTCGTCGGCTTCGTGCCCGCCTACGTCCTCGCCCGGTACCGGTTCGCGGGCCGCCGCGCTGTGCTCGCCCTGGTCACCGTGCCGTTCATGCTGCCCACCGTCGTCGTCGGGGCGGCGTTCCTCGCGCTGCTGCCCGACGGATGGCACGGCTCGGCTCGTGCGGTGATCGTCGCGCACGTCTTCTTCAACGTGGCCGTGATGGTGCGCCTCGTGGGCGCGATGTGGGCGGTGCTGCCGACCGACCTCACCGCCGCCGCCCGCACGCTCGGTGCGTCACCCGCTCAGGTGCTGCGCCATGTCGTGCTGCCCCTGCTGCGACCGTCGCTGGCGGCGGCCGCCTCCGTGGTCTTCCTGTTCACGTTCACGTCGTTCGGGGTCGTGCGCATCCTCGGCGGCGCCGCCCACCCCACGCTCGAGGTCGAGATCGCCAGGCGAGCGACCCAACTGGGCGACGTCGACGGAGCGGCCGTGCTGTCGATCCTCCAGTTGCTCACGCTCGGTGTCGTCGTGTGGTGGTCGGCGCGGGCACAGCGACATGCCTCGGTCGCGTTCGCGGGACGCGCCGCGCCCCGGCGCGCACGGTCCGACCGTGAACGGCGCGGGATCGCCACCGCCATCGGGGCCACCGTGGTCCTCATGGCGCTCCCGATGGTGATGCTCGTGAGTCGCTCGTTCCGCGTCGGCGACCATTGGTCGCTGCACGCCTGGAGCACGCTCGGCGCCGACGAGATCCGCCCCGGCGTCAGCCTCGGTGTGGATCCGCTGGCGTCGCTGTTCGCCTCGCTTCGCTTCGCCGCGGTGGCCACCATCATCAGCGTCGCCGTCGGCGGGCTCGCGGCAGCGGCCATCGCCGCCGCTCGACGTCACGGCCGCCTCCTCGACGCGGGGCTGATGCTGCCGCTGGGCACGTCCGCCGTCACCATCGGGTTGGGCATGCTGATCACCTTCGACACGCCACCGGTCGACTGGCGGGCCGAGTGGTGGCTGATCCCGCTGGGCCATGCGCTCGTGGCGACGCCGTTCGTGGTCCGCAGCGTCCTCCCTGCGCTGCGGTCGATTCCCGACGACCAGCGCGGGGCCGCCATCACGCTCGGCGCCTCGCCGGTGCGTGCGTGGTGGGAGGTCGAGGTTCGACGGCTGGGCCGCCCCCTCGCCGCGGGCGCCGGGTTCGCGGCGGCCATCTCCCTCGGCGAATTCGGCGCCACCACTTTTCTCACCAGATCCGGTCGGGAGACGATGCCGATCGCGATCGACCGGCTGCTCGGCCGGGCGGGCGAGATCCCCCGCGCGCAGGGCTTCGCACTCGCCGCGGTGCTCCTGGTCACCACGGCCGCGATCATCGCCGTCGCCGATCGACCGGACGACGTCGATGCTTGAGGCGCGCGACATCGTGGTGCGGTTCGACGACCGGATCGTGCTCGACCACGTGTCGGTGGATGTCGCCGACCGCGAAGTGGTCGCGCTGCTGGGTCCGTCGGGGGTCGGCAAGACCACGTTGCTGAGGGTCCTCGCCGGGTTGCTCGTGCCCGACGAGGGATCGGTGTGGCTCGACGGACTCGACGTCAGCGCGGTGCCGGCCCATCAGCGACACATCGGGATGATGTTCCAGGACGAGCAACTCTTCCCGCATCTCGACGTCGCCCAGAACGTGGGGTTCGGCATGCGCATGCAGCGTCGACCCCGCGCGGACATCCGGACGAGGGTGAGCGAACTGCTCGAACTGGTCGGCCTCGCCGGCTTCGAGTCGCGCCGCACCACCAGACTCAGCGGCGGCGAGGCCAAGCGGGTCGCACTCGCGAGGGCACTGGCGCCGCGGCCGGCCGTGCTGCTCCTCGACGAACCGCTCACCGGGCTCGACCGCGAACTCCACGACAGGTTGGCCGTCGACCTGTCGTCGGTGCTGCGGGCCACGGACACCACCGCCATCCTCGTCACCCACGATCGTGACGAGGCTGCCACGATCGCTGACCGCACGGTCTGGCAAGCTGACCGACCGTGACAGCTTCTCCGGTTCGCGTCGGCTTCCTCGGCGCGGGACTCATCGCCACGTACCACTCCAAGAGCCTCCGCCGCAGCGGCGCACCCGTCGTGAGGGCGGGCGTGTACGACCCCGACCACGATCGCGCGGTGGCGTTCGCGGCAGCCAGCGGCCACACCGTGTGCTCGTCCGAGGCGGAGGTCATCGACGGCTGCGACGCGGTGTACATCTGCACCTGGACCAACGAGCATCTGCGACTGCTCGACGCCACGGTCTCACGGGGTCGGCACGTGTTCTGCGAGAAGCCGCTGGCCTTCACGACGGCCGACGCCGAACGGATGGCGGCGATGGCCGATGCCGCCGGCGTGACCCACCAGGTCGGGCTCGTGCTGCGCCGGTCGCCTGCCTACCTGTGGGCGAAGCACCTCATCGACGACCCCGCCGCCGGGCGGGTGATGACCGTCGTCTTCCGTGACGACCAGTTCATCCCGGTGCAGGGCCACTACGCCAGCACGTGGCGCGGCGACCGGACGCTGGTCGGCGCGGGAACCCTGTTGGAGCACAGCATCCACGACGTCGACATGTTGCGCTACCTGGTCGGCGACGTGGAGCGGGTGAGTGCGCACACCGCCAACTTCCACGGACTCGACGGCATCGAGGACGTTGCCACCGCCGCGATGCGCTTCGTCGGTGGCGCCACCGGTGTGTTGAACAGCGTGTGGCACGACAACCTCGCCAGGCCGAGTCTGCGCCGGGTCGAGGTCTTCTGCGAACGACGACACATCGTGATCGAGGGCGACGACTGGTTCGGACCGGTCTCGTGGACCGACTCCGACGGCAGCGCCGGTTCGCTCGCCAGCGACGCCCTCACCGAGGCCGTGGCACCGATGCGTGACGGGACCGACAACCCCGACGGCGAGTTCATCCGCGCCATCGTCGAGGGCCGTCAGGCCAGCCCCGATCTGCACACCGCCGTCGCCGCCCACCGCATCGTCGACGCGATGTACGCCTCTGCTGCGGCCGGCGGGTCCTCGGTCGAGGTCGCCGGATGACCACCCCGCAGGAGTTCGTGGAGATCCGCGCGGCCGACACGCACCCGCTCCGCCTGTCGGTCCTGCGCTTCGACACTCCGACGAAGGAGGTGGTGTTCGCCGAGGACGAATGGCCGGGGTCGTGGCATCTCGGTGTGCGCGTGGAGGGCGAACTGGTGGCCACCTCCAGTTGGGTCCCCCGCCCGTATGAGGGTCGACATGCCGTGCAGTTGCGAGGGATGGCGAGCGCTCGCCACCTCCAGAGCAACGGGCTCGGCGGAGCGCTCCTGGAACACGGGTGCGAGGTCGCGGGACGGAACGGTTTCGAGCTCGTGTGGGCTCGCGCCCGCGATGCGGCGCTGGGGTTCTACACCCGCCACGGGTTCACGGTCGTGGGTGAGGGTTTCGTCGACGAGACCACCCAGCTGCCGCATCATCTGATCGTGCGCGACCTGACCTGAACTTTGCCGATCCCGACGACTCGCCGTGCCCAGTGTCGGCGAGATGTCCATCGCACCCTCCGTCACGAATCCCGCAGCCGACCGCCTGCGAGCGCGGGCCGGTGTCCTGCGCGCACTGGCCGCTCGGTTGGAACACCTGCGCGCGCTCGACCTGTACCGCGACGCAGGGCCGGACACCTGGGTCGGCCCGTCGCCGCAGCGATGCGGTGACTCGCTGCGCTCGGTGCGCACCGCGCTGCTCGAGCACGCCGACGAGTTGATCCGCACTGCTCATCGCTTCGAGCGACAGGCCGATCAGATGGTCGTCGATGCCAACCCCGCGGGGCGGTCCTGATGGGGTTCCTCGCGTACGACCCCGCGCGGCTCGGTGTGTTGCGTCGGGCCATCACCGTGGCGCTCGACGAGCTCCGCACGGTGCGGTGCACCGACGCGGCGGCGACCGATGCGATGCGCGACGTCCGACGCCTGGCCGACGACCTCGACGTCACGTGGCTGCCGATCGTCGATCGCGTGATCGCCGGGGCGGCCATGGAGGTGAGTGGAAGCGACCGGGCTCGCTTCGCCGATCTCGACAACTCCCTCGTGTGGACGATGGCCCGCGGCTACGGCTGGTCCGTCGCGGCCGATCCGCTGCAGGATGACGCCACGGTCGTCACGGCGGAGGAGGCGCGAGCGCTCGGCGCCCGTCTCAACCGGGTCGATCCCGCGTCGTTCGTCGACGACCCTGTCGCCCTCACCTGGCTCGCCGGGCAGCTCCAGATCATCGGACGCGACCCGGATCTCACCGGGCAGTTCCTCGCCAACTTCCACGAGTGGGGCCCATGGTGCGACGCGTTGGGGCGGCAGCACGCGTTCGTCGTCGACGGCATCGAGTACCGGGCCCATGCGGGCGTGGTCGAGCTCGACGGGGTGCTGGCCGGCTTCGCTGCCGTCCGCGGGTCGCTGCCGGTGGACTCCCTCGTCGACCAGATGCATCCCTACAGCGCGGCGCTGCTGGTGGGCTTCATGGGACTCCACGGTGCCGAACTGGCCGACGTCGCCGATCGTCTGATCCAGCGCAACTGGTCCGATCGGATGGGTGACACCGACATCCCCGTGGCAGACCTCGACGCGCTGGACGGCCCGAACACCGCCGACCTGCTGTGCGCGCTGATGCTGCTCGACCCGGTGGCGTGCACGCACTACATCGGGCTCTTCGTCGACCACCCCGACACGGTGCTGGTGACCATCGACGACATCGAGTTGTTGCACCGCGTCGTCCTCACCGGGACCGACCCCGCGAACGTCGATGCGACCACTGCCGGGCGCCTGCTGCCGACGCTGATCGACTCCTACCGCTCGACGTACTCGACCGACGCGAACCTGTTCCTCGTCGACCTGATCAGTCCGTGGCTGCTGCAGTTCTCCCCCGCGAATCACGAGTGGGCGCTGTCCTCGTCCGAGCGCAACTCGATGCTCGCGTTCGTGCTGGAGGACAACACCGCGCTCGAGCACCTCATCGAGAACTCGGGTGCCGTCACGGCGGGCGTCATCGCGTCGCTGACGTCGGGGACCCCTCATCAACTCGAAGAACTGGCGGCCTTCGTGGCCATGTTGGGAGACCTTGTCGTGAACGAACGAGTCCGAAGTGAACAGCTGCGCAAGTCCGCATGGGACATGGTGTGCGGGATCGCCGGGTTGCTCACCGTGGCGATCCCCGGCATCGCCGCATCCCTCGGGGTCGCCGCCGCGCTGCTGGTGGTGCAGTCGTCCTTCGGCCCCGACCCGGATCATGCCCGGCACATCGCCGCCTACGGCTCCGACCTTGCGTTGACCACTGCGGCAGCGGCGGTCGCCGATCGGATGGTGGCGCAGATGACGACCGAGGGACGGCTGCCTCCGGGCTTCCCGTCACCGCCCGACGCCGATCCGAGTGTCGTGCAGCCGTCGGATCTGTTCATCCAGGAGTTCATGGACTGGTGCGATCACCTCCCGGGCGGGCCCCACGGACAGGTCGCGGACACCATCGTCCGCCACGTCTACACCGTGCTGAATCCGGCGGTGATGGGCGCCAACTCCGTGGACTGACACAATCACGGCGTGACTCCGCTGGAACTCTCGGAACTGCCGCGGCCGCTGGCGTTCGTCCTGCCCGGCGGCGGAGCGCTCGGGGCGTACCAGGTCGGCGCGCTGCGCGCCCTGACCGAGGCCGGCGTCCGCCCGGACGTCCTCATCGGCGTCTCCGCCGGTGCGGTGAACGCCGCGCTGTTCGCCTGGAACCACGACGGCGACGGCGTGCGACGGCTCGACGCGATCTGGCGGAACATCAAACGACGCGACCTGTTGCGGATCCAGCCGAGTCGAGTGGCGCTGGCCGTGGCCGGCCGCCATCCTTCGTTCCTCGACAATCGCCACGGACATCGGTTCCTCCGCCATCATCTCGGCAGTCGAGTGCTGGAGCACGCCCCGATTCGACTGATCATCGTCGCCACCGACCTCGGCACCGGCACGGCGGTCGCGCTCACCGAGGGCGACACCGTCACGGCGGTGCTCGCCAGCACCGCGTTCCCCGGTGTCTATCCACCCATCCGCATCGGCGATCACACGCTGATCGACGGCGGTGTGGTCGCGGACGTGCCGCTCGACCTCGCGGTGGAGATGGGTGTGGCCACGGCGCTCGTGCTCTCGGTGCCGCCGCTGGAGGTCGCCGACCCACCGCCGAAGAACGCCATCGAGATCCTGTTCCGCGCCAGCTCACTCGGGGTGGAAGCACACGGTCGATCCGTCATGCGCAGGCCGCCGCCGGAGCTGCGGGCGATCGAGAT
Source organism: uncultured Acidimicrobiaceae bacterium (assembly GCA_963720695.1). Lineage (GTDB taxonomy): Bacteria > Actinomycetota > Acidimicrobiia > Acidimicrobiales > Ilumatobacteraceae > UBA668. The sequence continues at coordinate 340,978 of CAVRGG010000007.1, read as the reverse complement.
CCCGGCGCCGACGTCCACGCTCACCACGTTCTCGGTCGGTCGGTCGGCCGACACCATCGACCTCGGCTACCACACCACGAGCGCGTGGCTCACGGGATCGTGACGGTCGCCTTCAACAGCGCGCTGTCGGAGTCGGTGATCTGCACGACGATCTCGAAGGTCCAGTCCCCCGACCGGGGGAAGGTGACCGTCCCGCTGTAGTGGTTCGGTCCCTCGTCGATCAACGTGACCGGGGCGGAGGGAAGGTCGGCTGCCGGGAGCAGGACCCGAGCACTCGCCGACACGACGGGGGTGAGCGAACCTCCGGGCGGCGTGATGAGGAGATGCACCTCGTTGCTGCCCACGTGCCCGGGCGTGACCGTCAGCGATGCGATGACCCCGTTGGCCGTGATCGTCTGGTCGAAGGGAAGGCTCGGCACGCCGGCTCGTGGCGGTTGCGCCACCATCCCGGCCGCGAGACCCACGATGACGATCCCGAGCACCGCCTCGGCGATGACGGTGCGCCGAATGGAGGCGGCGCCGTCGTTGCGCAGCATCCAGCGCGACACACCGGCGATGCCCACCAGCGCGATCACCACCATCACCTTCGTCACCAGCATCCGTCCCCAGTCGGTGGCGGTGATGTCGTCGAGGCCGCCGGCGAGCTCGAGTGTCTGGGCGATGCCGGTGGCGATCACGAGGGGCACCGCGACCGCTGCCGCGAGCGAGAACCGGTTGATCGGGCGCACCGCCTCGGGCTCGGACATCCACGCCCGACCGACGAGCGAGAGGGCGAGCAGGCCGCCGATCCACACGACGATGGCCCCGAGGTGCACCGCGTCGATCGCGATCCAGAGCAGTCGCGGGTCGAGCGAGTTCGGGTGGCCCGACGCGGAGAAGGTGACGACCGTGGCGACGCCGACGACCGCACCGGTCGCCCGCCACCAGGTCGTCGACGACGATGCCCGCCGACCGAGCAGCAGCGCACCGACCGCCAGACCGAGCACGAGCCGCACGAGGAACATCAGCCCGGTGTGCGCCCGCGCTGCGTCACCCCAGTTGGAGGGCGACCACGCGGCGCTCGCCGATCCACCGGCGACCTGTGCGGCGAACAGCCCGAACGACGCCAGCGTGCCGAGCATCAGCGAGGCCCATCCGACCCAGAGCAATCGACCCACCGCCGGTCGCGAACCGATCGACGGCGACCCCTGCAGACTCCAGCATCCCCCGCCGAGGGCCGCGATGGCGCCGGCGAGCGCGAGGAACCGCGCCACCCCGTACCACCAGGTGACCGCTGAGTTCGATCCGCCGCCACCACCGACCTGGTCGAGCAGATCCTGCCCGTCGCCCGCGGCAGCCGTGCCGACCTGGAAGCTGAACGCGCCGTCGACGACGTGCCCGTCGGCGGAGGTGACCCGCCAGACGACGGCATAGATCCCGTCGGTGAGCGTCGGCACCGTGGCCGAGACGACCGAACCCTGATCACCCGCTGCAGGCGAACCGATCTCGACCTTGGCGCCGGTTCCGTCGAACAGCGCGATGCTCGACAGGGGCGCTTCGATGTCCTCGTCGAAGGTGAGCACGATCGCGGGCGGGCCCACCTCCAGCACGCTGTTGGCGGCGGGGATGCTCGTCAGCAGCGAGGCGTGCGCGGCGGCCGGCGCCGCCGAGAGCGCCACGAGCGCGCCGGACATCAGCACCGCAGCCGCGAGGCCGCGCCGGATCCGTTGGTTCATCCGAGGAGCCCCGCCGGCTCCAGTCCGTCGATGACGAGGCGACCCATCAACCACGCGATCCTGTCGTGGTCGTCGACGGCGAGCGCCGCCGCCGGGAGGCCGGTGAGTCCCATCGGCTTGCGGCTGTTCCAGAGCATGGTGAAGCGCTGGAGCTCGAGCCGCACGAAGTCGTCGGGCCAGTCGCGGTACGTGTAGCCGAGTCCCAGATCGGCGTGGTGCACCGTGGTCTCCTGCCACCGTCGGCGCGGGACGTCGCGCATCGCGACGGGGCCGAACACCGTGGAGCCCTCCGCGTCCCACTGATCGTCGCGGAGCGCGGCGAACGCCGCCTCGATGCGAGCGCTGGACGCCGCGACGTCGTCGATCAGGTCGCTGGCGGGTCGCGGCGCTCCTGCCTCGATGTCGGCGGCACGGCCCTCTCGACCGCCCGGGTACATCTCGGCGACCACACCGTGCGCCGCCCCCTCGAGCAGGTTGGAGAGGCCGTCGGCGTTGCGCGCGATGTGGGTCAGGACGTGCCCGACGGTCCATCCGGCCAGCTCCGAGGGTCGACGGGCCTCGTCGTCGGTGAGGGCCGCGATGCGGTCGGCGAGCGCCCGATGGGCGGCGATGGCACCGGCGATGTCGCGTGCGGGTTCGTTCATCGCCGTCACCGTAACCGGCAACAAACGTGGCAACCTGTTCGGCATGCAGATCGCAATGATCGGACTCGGGCGCATGGGCGCCAACATGGTGCGTCGCCTCCAGCGCGGCGGCCACGAATGCGTCGCCTACGACGTCAACGACGCTGCCGTGGCGGCGATGGAGCAAGAGGGCTCGCACGGCGCGCGTACGCCCCAGGAAGTCGTCGAGGCACTGACCCCGCCCCGTCATCTGTGGTTCATGGTGCCGGCCGCATACGTCGGCGCCACGATCGCCGCCTTCGAGCCGCTGCTCTCCCCCGGCGACACCATCATCGACGGTGGCAACTCGTGGTACCGCGACGATGTCGACCGGTCCGCGCCCTTGGCCGCCAAGGGAATCAACTACCTCGACGTCGGCACCAGCGGCGGGGTGTTCGGCCTGGACCGCGGCTACTGCCTGATGATCGGTGGTCCCGCCGAAGCGGTCCAGGAGATGGCACCCGTGTTCGACACCCTGGCACCTGGCATCGACAGTGCGCCGCGCACCGAGGGCCGCTCCGGTGACGCCGGCACCGAAGAACGAGGCTGGTTGCACTGCGGCCCCAGCGGCGCCGGACACTTCGTGAAGATGGTCCACAACGGCATCGAGTACGGGATGATGGCCGCCTACGCCGAGGGCTTGAACGTGCTCGCCAACGCGAACATCGGGAGTGAGTCCCATGCCAAGGACGCGGAGACCGCACCGCTGACCCACCCGCAGTACTACCGCTACGACCTCGATCTGGCCGCGGTCACCGAGGTGTGGCGCCGCGGCAGCGTGGTGTCGAGTTGGCTGCTCGACCTCACCGCCGCCGCACTGCACGCCGACCCGGAGCTGACCGAGTTCGAGGGACGAGTCAGCGACTCGGGTGAAGGTCGTTGGACGATGCACGCCGCGATCGACGAAGGCGTGCCCGTCCCGACGCTGGCGGCGTCGCTGTTCGACCGCTGGTACTCGCGAGAACGGGGCGAGATCGCGCACAAGTTGCTCTCCGCCATGCGCTCCGGCTTCGGTGGCCACCACGAAGTGACGGACTCGAAATGATGACCAGGGCCGTACAGGCGAAGGCGGATGCGCTCGTGCTCTTCGGCGCGACCGGCGACCTCAGCAAGCGCAAGTTGTTCCCGGCGCTCTACCACATGGAGGGCCACGGCAGCCTGAAGGTGCCGGTGATCGGCGTGGCTCGCAGCGACTGGACCGACGAAGGGTTCCGTCAGCACGCCCACGACTCGATCATCGCCGCCATCCCCGACGCGAAGGCGTCCACGATCGACTCGCTCCTGGCCCGTCTCGACCTGATCCAGGGCGACTACGCCGACCCTGCCACCTGGTCGTCGCTGTGCGACACGCTCGACAAGCACCACAGCGAGCAGGCCGTGTTCTACATGGCGATCCCCCCGTCGATGTTCCCGACCGTGGCCGAGTCGCTGGCGAGCGTCGGTCTCAACACTCGTGGTCGCATCGTCGTCGAGAAGCCGTTCGGCCGCGACCTCGACAGCGCCGTGGAACTGAACAAGTTGCTGCACTCGGTGTTCCCGGAGGATCACATCTTCCGGATCGACCACTACCTCGGCAAGGAGAGCGTCGAGGACCTGCTCGTGTTCCGGTTCTCGAACACACTGCTCGAGCCGATCTGGAACCGCAACTACGTGCGGTCCGTCCAGATCACGATGAGCGAGACCATCGGTGTCGAGGGTCGCGGCAGCTTCTACGACGGCGTCGGCACCGTGCGCGACGTGATGCAGAACCATCTCCTGCAGGTGCTCGCGCTGGTGGCGATGGAGCCACCCGTCGGGCCCGACAGCAGCTTCCTCCAGGACGAGAAGGCGAAGGTCTTCTCGGCGATGCGGCCCATCGACCCCGAGGCGCTGGTTCGCGGGCAGTACGTCGGATACCGCGACGAGCCGGGCGTCGCGATCGACTCCACCACCGAGACCTTCGTCGCCGCGCGGCTGGAGATCGACTCCTGGCGATGGGCCGACGTGCCGTGGTACGTGCGCTGCGGCAAGGGGCTCGCCGACAGCGCCACGGAGGTCGTGGTCGAGTTCCGCAAGCCACCGAGCCTGTTGTTCGACGAGGCGGGTGGCCCCGAACCCGAGCGCAACCTCGTGCGGTTCCGACTCGGCAAGAACGACGGGGTCACCTTCACCCTCCAGGCCAAGACGCCGGGCCAGCACCTCGACAGCCAGAACGTCGACATCGCCGTCGATTTCGCCGCCGCACTCGGCGAGCGCCGGGAGGCGTACGAGCGACTGCTCGACGATGCACTCGCCGGCCTGCCCCGCCGGTTCGCGCGCGAGGACGTGGTCGAGCAGACCTGGCGGGTCGTCCAACCCGCACTCGACAACCCAGGGCCGGTGCACCCGTACTTCCGCGGCTCGTGGGGACCCTCCGAGGCCGATCGCATCCTGTGCGGCGACACATGGTTCAAACCCCAACTCTGAAGCCGTTCGGCACCTGGCCGTCGCCCGTCAGCCCGGCGATGCTCACCGAGGGGCTGACGCGCCTCGGTGATGTGTGGGTCGACGGCGACCACACCTACTGGTCCGAGGGTCGCCCCGCAGAAGGTGGACGGACGCAGATCGTGCGCCTCGGGCCCGACGGCTCCCGTACCGACATGTTGCCCGACGGGTTCAACGCGCGCAGCGGTGTCCACGAGTACGGCGGTGGTGCTGCGCTCGTGCGCGACGGCGTGATCTGGTTCGTGAACTGGGCGGACCAGCGTCTGTACGTCCTGCGCGACGCTGCCCCACCGGTGGCACTCACACCCGAACCCGAGGTCGCCCGTTCGATCAGGTTCGCCGACCTGCGCGTGTCGCCCGACGGTCGATGGATCGTCTGCGTCATGGAGTCGCACGGCTCCGGCGGGGCCACCGATGTCCGCAACGAGCTCGTCTGCCTGGACGCGTTCCAGCCGTCGACGCCCCGACTCCTGTTCGGGGGCGCCGACTTCGTGGCGTCGCCGCGCTTCGTCGACGGCGCACGTCTGCGATGGATCGCCTGGGACCACCCGAACATGCCGTGGAACGACACCTCGTTGCTGGAGGCCACGTTCGTCGACGGAGCGCTCACCCAGGCGCCTCGCGTGATGGCGTCCGGTGGATCGTGGATGCAACCGGTCGGCGAGTGCGTCCTCAGTGATCGCACCGACTGGTGGAACGTGTGGCACGTCGATGCCGCAGGCGCCGCGACACCAGTCGCGCCGCTCGCCGCCGAGGTGGGTGGACCGGCGTGGGTGTTCGGGCTGCGCGACTACGTGATCACCCCGTCGGGTGTGCCGGCGTTCGCCATCGGCGGCGACGTCCACGTGGGCGACGAGGTCACCGCGACCGGGGTGCAATCGCTCGGACAGTGGACGCTGCACGCCGACGGACACACCGTCACCGCGGTGGCGCGGTACACGGATCGTCATCCGGCCATCGTGCGCTTCACGCTCACCGACCCGGCGGCGATGACGGTCGTGGTGCCCGGCGCACCGGTCGCGCTGGACGCTGCGGACATCAGCATCGGCCGCACGATCGAGTACCCGTCCACGGGAGGGCGCACCGCCCACGGGGTGTACTACCCGCCGACCAACCACGGCTTCACCGCTCCGGCGGGGTCGTCACCACCCCTGATCGTGATGATCCACGGCGGACCGACGTCGCAGGCGGGTTCGAGCTTCGATCTCGACGTGCAGTTCTGGACCACGCGGGGATTCGCCGTCGTCGACGTCGACTACGGAGGCTCGACGGGGTACGGCCGTGAGGTCCGCAACGAGCTCGACGGCGAGTGGGGCATCGTCGACGTCGACGACTGCTGCGCGGCCGCGCAGTGGCTGGCCGACCAGGGGCTCGCCGACGCCCACCGGCTGGCGATCCGTGGCGGCTCGGCGGGAGGGTTCACCGTGCTGGCCGCGCTGGCGTTCCGTGACGTGTTCGCCGTCGGTGCGAGCCACTACGGCATCGCCGATCTGTCGGCGCTGGCGGAGGAGACCCACAAGTTCGAGTCGCGCTACACCGACCGCCTGATCGGACCCTGGCCCGAGGCGCGATCGGTCTACGAGGAGCGCTCGCCCATCCATCACATCGACGGATTCGATCGGCCGCTGATCGTGTTCCAGGGGCTCGACGACATGGTGGTGCCCCCGAACCAGGCCGAGATGATCGTCGCCGCGCTGCGCGCCAAGGGTGTCGAGTGCGAGTACCACCCGTACGAGGGCGAGGGTCACGGGTTCCGCAGGGCCGAGACGATCCAGCACGCACTGGAGCACGAGCTCGCGTTCTACCAACGGGTGCTCGGGTTGGTCTGATCCCGCGCTGCGTCACTGCATCACGTCGGCGAAGCGCGTGCGGGTCTCGGCCCACCAGGCCCGGCGGCGATCGAACCGGGCCATGCCGCCCATCGAGTGCCACATGTCGATGAAGGCCGGTTCACCGGCCTCCACTCTCCTGCGGACGAACTCGCCGCCGCGGGCGATGGAACCATCGAGCGCGTCGAGCATCTGCTGACGTCCGTCGGCGCTCGAGCCGTACTCGTCCGCGACGAGCCGCAACCGGCGTGGGAGATCGGCCGGTTGCCAGCCGAACCTCACCCGGCTGTCGTCGTCGATGGGCACGCACATCCGCGCGAAGCAGGCGAGGTCGTACACGGGGTGGCCCGGCGCGGCGAAGTCGAAGTCGAGCAACCCGACGGCTTCCCCATCGCGGAACACCACGTTCTCGAGGCAGACGTCGTGGTGGCAAATGATCGGCCCGCCGTCCGGGTCGGCCATTTCGTCACTCCACGTGTCGTGCGGGTCGGCCACGAATGCTCTGGCGGCGTCGTGGTACCGGCGCATCAACCGAGCGACCGATCCGAGCGCATCGTCGCTCTGTGCCCACGCCGGATACGGCGGGAGTGCGACGTCACCGGCGATGAACTGGAGTCGCTCCCGGCCGTCCGGATCGACGCCGACCGGTCGGGACGCCCCGTCGAACCCTTCATCGGCCAGGAAGCGCAAGAAGCGGTGGATCGAGCTCGTGTGCGGGTTCGACGGACGCAGGACGTGATCGCCGACTCTGACGACCGCCCCGGCGTTCGCGACCCCGCCCCGGAGCTCGATCTCGTCCATGGCGGTCAGGCCAATCGACCCGCGATGAAGACGACGGCCGCCGTCAACGTCGCCGTCGCCATCGTGGTGAGGCCGTGTCGCGGCCGTCGACTGCGCACCGCTGCGATCGCCACGACGACCAGGCCCACCACCGTTTCGACCGCCCAGTAGCGCCAGTCGGTGGTGTCGGCCACGGTGGTCCATCCGTAGACCCCTTCACCGACGAGGACCCCGCCGATCACCGCGATCCCGACGCCTCGACGCCACCCTTCGGTGGACGACCAGGCTCCGGCGATTCCGAGCGGTGGGCCGGCGAGCACAGCGGCCATCAACCAGAAGACGATCGTCGACGTCGAGTTGGTGCCGCCGCGGATGTCCGTCGCCAGCGCGTAGCCGACTTCGCACGATGCCAGCGTGAGCACAGCTGCAGCCACCGCGATCGGAACGCGACGGCTGCGGCGGGCGACGAGGAATGCGGCGACCGACCACGGCCCGGCCGAGTTCGCGAGGGATGTGGTGGTGTCGCTCAACCAGGCCTGGCCGTACGCGGTGAGGGCGCCGACCGCGAGCCCGACGGCGATGGCGACGGCCAGATCGACCATCGGGCGGCGTTGGCGGATCTGCGTATCGATGTCGGGAACTGTGTCACACCCCTTTGCGAGGATGGCGCCATGAGTTCGTTCGACGTGCCGAGCGCAGAGGAGATCGCCGCGATGTCGCCGGCGCAGCGCGAGGCGGCACTGCACGAGCTCGACACGCTCCGGCGCCGGGCCGAGGCGGCGTGCGCCACGTTCGTGGCGCGTGCCGATGCCGTCCGCGGCCACCGCACCGACGGTCATCGCACGTCGGCCGCGATGGGCCGCGCGGCGTGCAACTGGTCGTCGGCCGAGTCCACCCGGATCTCCCGCCTGGGCAAGGTGATGCGCCTCCTGCCGAGCTTCGGGGCCGCAGCAGTTGCCGGTCACATCGGTGTCGCACAGATGCACGCGTTGGCCGGGCTGGCCTCCAACCCTCGGGTCCGTCGGCACCTGCTCGAGTCCGAGGAACTGCTCGTGCATCACGCACGTACCCTGCACCACGACGACTTCGTCACGTTGCTGCGCCAGTGGGAGTCGCTGGCCGACGCCGACGGCGCGCACGATCGTCACGAGCGAGCGCACGACCAACGGCGGGCCAACCTGACGCTGGTCGGCGACCGCTGCTACCTCGACGCTGCGGGTGGGCTCGTCCAGGGGGCCCAGCTGCGCGAGATCTTCGACCGGTTCTGCGAGGCCGAGTTCCGGGCCGACTGGGATGCGGGGGCAGCGGTCCACGGCATCCGCATGTCGCCCGCGTTGATGGAGCGCACCGCCGATCAACGCCGCTTCGACGCACTGCTCCGCCTGTTCCGTGCCGCAGCCGGGTCGTCGGAGTGCAGTGGCGAGGTCGTCGTCAACATCCTGATCGACCAGGAGCAGTTCGAGCACCACCTCGCTCGGGCATTGGGTGTCACTCCCCCGCCGCTCGACCCGCAGAGTGCCGCCCAGCGCCACTGCGAGACCGACCGCGGCGAAGTGCTGGATCCTGCCGAGGTGGTCGTGGCGGCCTGCGTCGGCCACGTGCGCCGGGTGGTCCTCGACAGCACAGGAGTGGTGCTCGACATGGGTCGCCGCAGCCGGTTGTTCACCGGTGCGCTCCGAGACGCCGTCCTGCTCAGCGGCCGCCGATGTCTGTGGCCGGGCTGTGATCGCCCGGCCCGTCACTGCCAGGCCGACCACGTGGTGCCGTTCGCACACGATGGCCCCACCTCCGTGGGCAATGGCGCGCCGATCTGTGGTCACCACAACCGGTGGAAGAACGCGGGCTACCGCACCGCGCGCGACGACGAAGGCCGCTGGCACACGTACCGACCCGATGGCTCCGAGATCGGCTGGATCGTCCAACGTCTCACCCTCGCCCAACTTGCCGCCGCCTAGCGCACGCGAGCGGGAGATGGAGTGGTGCCCGCGGGTGCATCCGGGGTGGCACTCCTCCACGAATGAGTGACTATGATTATGGTCATGTCCGAGGTGTTGCCGCTCGCAGAAGTGAAGGCCAAGTTCTCCGAGATGGTGGATCGCGTGGAGCAACAACACGACCGCATCACCGTCACCCGCAATGGTCGGCCGGCAGCCGTGCTGATGAGCGCCGATGACCTCGCGGCGCTGGAGGACACGCTCGAGTTGCTGTCCGATCCGATCGCAATGGCCGACATCGAAAGTGCCCGACGCGAGGTCGAAGCGGGCCACACTGTGTCCGCCGACGAGATTCGCGCCAAGTACCTCCAGCGATGACCGAGCCCCTCTGGGCGTTGCGTGTCGCTGCCTCGGCAGAACGGCAACTCTCTCGACTTCCCCAGCGAGTCGCCGCCGCCGTCGTGGAGTTCATGATCGGCCCCTTGTGTGACAACCCGCGCCGTGTTCGTCATCCGTTGCAGCGAGAGCTCGCCGGGCTGTGGTCGGCACGACGAGGCGCCTACCGAGTGGTCTACGAGATCGATGACACGGCGAGCATCGTCACGGTGCTTCGGATTGACCATCGCTCCGACGTGTACCGACCGCGATAGCCGTCCCTCGCTGCAGCGACGGGCGACCCGTCGGTCGACGCAAGCGGTGGACCGCCGTCGATCCACTTCGGTGAGCACACACACTCACGCGGTGCTCGACCTTCGCGGCACCACGACGACCGTGCCGTCGGGCTCGTGGTGCACGCTGACGCTGACGCCGTAGAACTCGCTGAGCGTCTCGGGGCGCAGCACGTGGGCGGCCGAGCCGGTGGACACCACGTGTCCCTGGTGCAGCAGGGACAGGCGGTCGGCGTACAGCCCGGCGAGGGTGAGGTCGTGCATGGCGGAGACCACGGTGAGGCCGTGCTCGCGGCGGAGCCGGTCGACCAGCTCGAGCGCCTGCTGCTGGTGGCCGATGTCGAGCGCGCTGGTCGGCTCGTCGAGCAGGAGGATCGGCGCCTCCTGGGCGATGGCGCGGGCGATCACCAGCCGCTGGCGCTCGCCACCGCTGAGCGTGCCGAGCCGTCGATCCGCGAACTCGGACAGGTCGAGCCGGCGCAGCACGTCCGCCACCAGCGAGCGGTCGTGCTTGCTCTCGCTCCCGAAGTAGCCCACGTAGGGGTTGCGACCGAGGAGCACGTACTCCGCGCCGGTCATGTCGTCGGGCATCAGCGGCGACTGGGGCACGTAGGCGACCATCGCCGCCCGTCGTCGCGGCGATCGCATCGACAGCGGCGCGCCGTCGACGGTGATGATCCCGCGATGAGGCACCAGCCCGGCGACGGCACGCAGCACGCTCGACTTGCCGGCGCCGTTGGGACCGATGAGGCACAGCCACTCGCCCGGCTTCACCGACTCGTTGAACGCGTGCACCGCCTCGCGCCGGCCGTAGACGACGTTGACGCACTCGAAGCCGAGCGAGCTCATGCCGGCACCCTCCGCGACCGCAGGACGAAGATGAACATCGGCGCGCCGAGCAGCGCCGTGACGACACCGATCGGTGTCTCGCCGCCGTGCTCGATCATCCGCCCGGGGATGTCGGCCAGGATGAGGAACGCGGCGCCGACGAGGATGCTCAACGGCAGCACGAGCCGGTACGACGACCCGGCCACCAACCGCACGAGGTGCGGCACCATGATCCCGACGAAGCCGATCAGCCCGCTGACGCTCACGACCGCCGCGGTGCCGAGGGTGGCTGCGATCACCACCACGAGCCGGATCCGGCGCACCTCCGAACCGAGAGTGACCGCTTCCTCGTCGCCGACGCGCAGAACGTCGAGGTGGCGTCGGTGCACGAGCAGCACGGCGCCGGACACCACGACGTACGGCAGCACGAGTCGCACGTCGCCCCAGGTGGCGGTGCTCACCCGGCCGCTGATCCAGCTGTAGACCTCCTTGATCACATCGCTGTGTCGCAGGAGGAGGTACTGCTGGACCGCCGTGGCGAGCGCGGCGACGGCGACCCCGGCGAGCACCAGGCTCAGCCCGCTGCCGCCGAACGACGCGCCGACGACGTAGGTCACCAGCACCGCGACGAGGGCGCCCACGAAGGCGGCCAGTGGCAGGGGGTCCACCGCCCAACCCGACGTGGCCGTGCGCCCGAACGCGAACACGAGCGTCGCCCCCAGCCCTGCGCCGGCGGCGGCGCCGAGCAGGTAGGGGTCGACGAGCGGGTTGCGGAACACGCCCTGATAGCTCGCACCCGCGAGGGAGAGCATCGAGCCGACGATGCCGGCCAGCACCACCCGCGGCAGGCGGATGTTCCAGATGATGTCCCAGTTGGCCGACGAGATGCCGCCCGCCGGCCCGATCATCGAGCCCAGCACGACGGCCGCCACGAGCAGCACGACGGCCAGCGCGATCCACCACCTGTTGAACGTGCGACGGTCGGACATGACGGTCAGCCCTGTGCCGGGACCTTGGCGATGGCCGCGGACACTGCGTTGATGAAATCGACCAGGCGCGGCCCCCAACGGGAGGCGATGTCGTCGTCGATGGCGACGACGTTGCCGTTCGCGACCGCATCGATCGCGTTCCAGCCGGGTCGGGCGGCAACGGTCTCGGCCGACTCGCCGCAGCACTTGGTGTCGGCCAGGAAGATCAGCGCAGGGTTGGCCTGCACGATGTACTCCGCGTTGAGCTGCGGGTAGTCGTTACCCGGCTGGGCACCGTCAGCGATGTTCTTCAGCCCGAACAACCCGTACACCTGACCGATGAAGGTGTTGCTCGTGACGCTGTAGAGCGTCGCGTCGAGCTCGTGGTACACGCCGAGCGGCGTCGCGCCCGGGGGCACCGCGGCGACTGCGGCGGCGATGTCGGTCTGCATCTTCGACACCAGCTCGGCGGCACCACCGACATGACCGGCGGCTGCGCCGAGCTGCTCGATCTGGGTGTACACCTCGTCGAACGAGGCCGGCGCGGCGCCGACGAAGACCGTGATCCCGAGCGACTCGAGCTGGTCGGTGACCTTGTCGTCCTGCATGATGACGAGGTCGGGATGGAGCGCGGCGATGGCCTCCACGTTGGGCTCGAAGCCCGACAGCTCGTGAGGCTTGTCGAGCGCCTCGGCCGGGTAGTTGCTCTGGTCGTCGACGGCGATCACCTGATCGCCCGCTCCCATCGCGAAGAGCATCTCGGTGGCGGTCGGCGACAGGCTGACGATCTTCGGTTGCGGGCTGGTCGTGGTCGAGCTGCTCGCATCGTCGCCGCACGCCGCGGACGTGAGCAGCAGCGCGGTGAGCGCTGCGAGGGACGTGAATCGTTGCACGGAAAAATCCTCCGAAGTTCGGAGGACAAGTTGGGAACCGGGGCGGGGTTCCGCCGCGGACCGCCCTTGCCTCGAGGGTCTGGTTGACGCGCACAGGACCAGGCGACCGGACTCGTCGTGTGCGGGACACGAACCACCGTTGCGGGACAGTGCCGGGATCTCACCGGACTTCGCTGGGAACCATGCATCCGGCACGGCTTCGAGCCGGACGGGGCGACCATAGCAAACCGGTGCCTATGCTCCAACCCTCCATGGACACCAACGAACCTCTCACGGACGACCCCCGCCCGGCCGGCGGACGCACGGTCGATTCACTCGTGCTGGTCAACACCGGCGACGGCAAGGGCAAGAGCTCGGCGGCGTTCGGCGTGATGCTGCGCGCCCTCGCCCGCGACTGGAAGGTGGCGGTCCTGCAGTTCGTCAAGAGCGGGGACTGGAAGGTCGGCGAGGAGAAGATCGGTCGCCAGCTCGGCGTCACCTGGCACTCGCTCGGCGGCGGGTTCACCTGGGACTCCGACGACCTGCAGCACGACATCGACCTTGCTCGCACGGCGTGGGCGACGGCAGCCGAGGTCATCGCCGCCGGCGAGCACGAACTGGTCATCCTCGACGAGCTGACGTACCTGTGCACGTGGGGCTGGGTCGACACCGCGGAGGTCGTCGCCGCGATCGCCGATCGGCCGCGCCACGTCAACGTCATCGTCACCGGACGCGACGCACCACAGGCGCTCATCGACCTCGCCGACACCGTGACCGAGATGCGCCACGTCAAGCACGCCTACGACAGCGGCATCCTCGCCAAACGAGGCATCGACTACTGATGACCCTCACGCTCCTCGTCGGCGGCGCACGCAGCGGCAAGAGCACGCTCGCGGTGCAGATGGGCGAACACCACGGCGGCGCCGTCACGTTCATCGCCACGGCCGAGCCGTTCGACGACGACCTGCGCGAACGCATCGCCCGGCACCGCGACGAACGACCGGCGAGCTGGACGACGGTCGAATGCCCTGTCCACCTCGCCGACGCGATCGACGCCGTACCCGACGAGCACCTGTTGATCGTCGACTGCCTCACCGTCTGGCTCGGCAACCTGTTCGCCCACGCCGAGGACGTCGCCGCTCATGTCGCCGCGCTGCACGAGGCGCTCCGCCGACGCACCGGCGAGACCGTGGTCGTCAGCAACGAAGTCGGAATGGGGGTGCACCCGGAATCCGAGGCGGGCCGGGTGTACCGTGACGAACTCGGGCGCCTGAACCAACTGGTGGCCACGTCTTCGGACACCACGCTGTTGATGGTGGCCGGGCGCGCGATCCGGCTCGAGAACCCATGGGAGTTGTTGCGATGAACTGGCTGCGCGAGTCGCTGTCGAACCTGCCCGGCCCGGACACCGCCGCCGGCGACGCCGTGCGCGCCCGGGCCGCCGACATCCTTCGTCCCGCGGGCGCGCTCGCCCGTCTCGACGATCTGGCCGCCTGGGTTGCCGAGTGGCAGGGTACGGACACGCCCGCCGTGCGCGCACCGGCGGGGTTGATCTTCGCCGCCGACCACGGCGTCGCCGCCGCCGGGGTGAGCAAGTACCCCGTCGACGTCACGGGTGCGATGCTCGCCGCCTACCGCGCCGGCAAGAGCACGGTGTCCGCGTTCGCCGCAGTGGCCGGGGCCACCGTGCAGGCCATCGATGTCGGAGTCGGGAGGCCCACGGGCGACATCCGAGCCGTGTCAGCGCTGTCGCCCGCCCGGTTCGAGGAGTGCGTCGACGCAGGACGACGAGCCGTCGAGGAGCTCGACGCCGATCTGCTCGTGCTCGGCGAGATGGGGATCGGCAACACCACCGCTGCCGCGGCTGTCGCTGCCGCGATCGCCGGGGGCGACGCGCTCGAATGGGTCGGGCGGGGCACCGGTGTCGACGACGAAGGGCTCGGCCGCAAGCAGGACGCGGTCATCGCCGCCACCCAGCGCATCGCCGGGGTGCACGACCCGCTGGAGATCCTCCGCGAGGTCGGCGGCGCGGAGCTCGTCGCCATCGCCGCGGCCATCGTCGCCGCCCGCCAACGCCGGCTGCCGGTGCTGCTCGACGGCTACGTCGTCACCGCGGCCGCGCTCCCCCTCGCCACGCTCGTGCCGGGGGCGCTCGATCACTGCCAGGTCGGCCATTGCTCGGCCGAGCCAGGCCACCGCCGACTCGTCGAGCGTCTCGGCAAGCAGCACCTGCTCGACCTGGGGATGCGACTCGGGGAAGGGTCCGGAGCGATGGCGGCGGTCCCCCTGGTCGCGATGGCCTGCGCAGGCATCACCGAGGTCCCCACGTTCGGCGAGTGGTTCGGCTGACCGAATGGGGTTGCTCGCCGCGCTGCAGTTCCTGACGCGCGTGCCGATCCGGCTCCGGCGCGAGCCGTCGTTGAACGCCACGGTCGCCTGGTTTCCGATCGCGGGCGCGTTGATCGGCGCCGCGGTCGGCGGTTGCGCGGCGGGGATGTGGCACCTCGTCCCTCCGTTGGTGGCAGCCGCCGTCGCGATCACGGTCGGCCTGCTGATCACCGGAGCGTTCCACGAGGACGGGCTCGGCGATGTCGCCGACGCGTTCGGCGGCGGTTGGACGGTCGAGCGCCGCCTGGAGATCCTGAAGGACTCGCGCCACGGCACGTACGGCGTCGCGGCGATGTGCGCCTCGATCGTGCTCCGGATCGTGGCGCTCGGCGCGATCCCCGGACCGCTGGCGATGTTCACCGCCGCGGTGGCGGCGCACACGATGGCACGGGTCGCCGCGGTCGGGATGGCCGGCACGATGCCGCTCGCCACGCATTCGGGCCTCGGCGCGGACTACGGCCGCAGCACCGGTCGCGGCCGAGCGGCACTCAGCGTCGCCTCGGGCGTGGTGCTCACCGCGCTCGTCGTCGGCTGGTGGGTCGCTCCGCTCGCCGGTGCCGCCCTGGTCGCCGTCCTCGCCACCGGCACCCTCGCCCGACGCAAGATCGGCGGGATCAGCGGCGACGTGCTCGGGGCGACCGAGCAAGTTGCCGAGTGCCTGTGCTTCGTCGTGCTCAGCGGGCTCGCGACGCGCTAGTGACCCGCCATCGCGCTGACGATCTCGCGCAGCAGCCCTGACGAGGTGGCGAAGTTGAGCCTGGCGTGTCCGAGCCCCTCGCTGCCGAAGTTGGGGCCTTCGCTGAGCCGGACACCGCGCCGGGCGAACTCGGCAGAGGGGTCGTCGCCGAGGCAGAGCGCGCGGCAATCGAGCCACGCCAGATACGTCGCTGCGGGCGGCGTGTAGACCACCTCGGGCAGGTGCTCGTGCAACAGATCGGCGAGCAGGTGGCGTTGGCCGTCGAGGTGAGCCAACACCGCGTCGAGCCAGTCGTCGCCGTCGGCCCACGCCGCATACGCCGCGGTGGCGCCGAAGAGGTTCGCCTCGCCGTAGAGATGATCGGGCACGCCCAGCACCCTCTCGCGCACCCACGACGGGCCGAGGTGCATGACTGCGTAGCGGAGCGCGGCGAGGTTGAACGCCTTCGACGGGGCGTGCAGCGTGACGGTGCGCTCCGGCGCGTACAGCGCCATCGGGCGGTGGTGACGCGGCGCGTAGGTGAGATCGGCGTGGATCTCGTCGCTGATGATCAACAGGTCGTGGCGCTCGGCGAGCTCCGCCAGCGCCAGCAGCTCGTCGGCCCCGAACACGTGCCCGGTGGGGTTGTGCGGATGGCACAGCAGCAGCACCTTGGCCGGATCGCGCTCGCAACGTCGCCTCGAGCTCGTCGAGGTCGAAGACCCAGCCCGTCGCCGAGGACGGGGAGCGATGTCCGGGGAGGGCCACGACGCGTCGTCCGTCGTCGAGCACGCTGCGCAGGAACGGCGGGTACGACGGGGTGAACAGCACGACGCCGTCACCAGGCTCGGTGCAGTGGTGCAGCACGATCTGGATGCCCTGGACGACATCGTTGAGCTCACGCACGTCGTGCGGATCGATCTGCCAGTCGTACCGGCGGGCCGCCCGGGCGACGAACTCGGCACGGGCCGGCGACGGCTTCGGCGCGTGATCCGGATAGCCGAAGTCACCGCTGGCCACGAGCGCGGCGAGCGCGGTCGTGACGACCGGCGGCGGTGGGAAGTCCATGTCCGCGACCCATGCCGCGAGCAGCCCCGGGTGACGATGCCACTTGCCGCCCGGCTTGGACCGCAACCACTCGAGGCTGAGCGAGTCGAATCCGTACACGTCGGTCACGCCGACGCGACCCACTCGTGGATCCGGCGGATCCCTTCCTCCATGTCGGCATCGGCCATCGCGAAGCTGAAGCGTGCATAGCCGGGCGTACCGAACGCCTCACCCGGCACGAAGGCCACTTTGACCTCGTCGAGGATCACGTCGGCCAACTCGAGCGTGGAGGTGCTGACCGTGCCCTTCGGGCCGAGCGGCGTGCCGAGCAACGCCTTCAGGTTGGGGTAGCAGTAGAACGCGCCCTCGGGTTCGATCGCCGACACGCCGGGGATCTCATTGAGCATGCGGTGCATCGTGACCGCCCGGCGAGAGAACGCTTCGCGCATCATCGCCACCGCCGACAGGT
This sequence comes from uncultured Acidimicrobiaceae bacterium, assembly GCA_963720695.1. Lineage (GTDB taxonomy): Bacteria > Actinomycetota > Acidimicrobiia > Acidimicrobiales > Ilumatobacteraceae > UBA668. The sequence continues at coordinate 323,679 of CAVRGG010000007.1, read as the reverse complement.
CACCGCTCACCGCGGTGAGCGCAGCCACCTGTGCCACGTTCGTGACGTTCGACGTGCTGTGCGACTGGTAGTTGATCGATGCCTTCATGATGTCGGCGGGCCCGATCATCCAGCCGACGCGCCACCCGGTCATCGCATACGTCTTGGCGACACCGTTGACGATGACACACTGATCGACGAGCTCGGGCACCACGGTGGGCATGCTGACGAACCGGTTGTCGCCGTACACGAGGTGCTCGTAGATCTCGTCGGTGAGCACCCACACGCCCTTCTCGACCGCCCAACGACCGATGGCCTCCACCTCGGCGGGCGAGTAGATCGCACCGCTCGGGTTGTCGGGGCTGACGAAGAGCAGCACCTTGGTGCGCGGTGTGAGCGCAGCGTCGAGCTGCTCGACGGTGACCTTGAAGCCGCTGGTCTCGTCGGTCTGCACGATGACGGGAACGCCGCCGGCGAGCGTGATGGCCTCCGGGTACGTGGTCCAGTACGGGGCCGGACAGATGACCTCGTCGCCCGGATCGCACAGCGCGGCGAACGCCGTGAAGACGGCGTGCTTGCCGCCGTTGGTGACCAACACCTGGCTCGCCTGGCACGAGTAGCCACTGTCGCGGAGCGTCTTCGCGGCGATGGCCTCGCGCAGCTCGGGGAGTCCGGCGGCGGGCGAGTACTTGTGATACTTCGGCTCGCGACACGCGGCGGCGGCCGCTTCGACGATGTTGGCCGGCGTCGGGAAGTCGGGCTCGCCGGCGCCGAAGCCGATGACGTTCTCGCCCTTCGCCTTGAGTGCCTTGGCCTTCGCGTCGACGGCGAGTGTGGCGGATTCGGCAATGGCGGCAAGACGAGCAGAGGTGCGCTTCACGAGCCGCATGCTACCGGTGGGCGTTTGGGGAGCCCGCGGGAATTGGCGCGAGACTGTGCCCGTGACCGATCCCGCGGACCTGACGATCCCCCAGCACCTCCTGCCCGTCGACGGACGGTTCGGATGCGGCCCCTCCAAGGTGCGCCCGCAGCAGGTCCTGGCGCTCGCCAAGGCGAACGCCCACCTGCTCGGCAGCTCGCACCGCCAACCCCCTGTCAAGCACCTCGTCGGGTCCGTCCGACAGGGCCTGAAGGACCTGTTCGGACTCCCCCGCGGCTGGGAGATCGTGCTCGGCAACGGGGGCTCCACGGTGTTCTGGGACGTCGCCACGTTCGGGCTCATCCGCGAGCGCAGCGAGCACTACGTGTTCGGCGAGTTCTCCGGCAAGTTCGCCGAGGCGGCGGCCGCTGCGCCGCACTTGGGCGACCCGGTGATCGTGCGCAGCGAGCCCGGCACGCACCCGGATCTGCAGACGTCGTCGGACGGCGTCGACGTGGTCGCCCTCACACACAACGAGACGTCGACCGGCGTCGCCATGCACCTGCGTCGCCCGGAGAGCGACGCGCTCGTCGTGGTCGACGCGACCTCGGCAGCCGGCGGCCTGCCGTGGGTGCCCGACGAGGTCGACGTGTACTACTTCGCGCCGCAGAAGTGCTTCGCCAGCGACGGTGGCCTGTGGCTCGCCGCCTGTTCGCCCGCGGCGCTGGAACGCATCCGCGAGATCGGCCACAGCGACCGCTGGCGGCCCGCCTCGCTCGACCTGCAGATCGCGCTCGACAACTCGGTGGCGAACCAGACGTACAACACGCCGGCACTGTCCACGCTGGTCCTGCTCGACGAGCAACTGCGCTGGATGCTCGACAACGGCGGGCTCGACTGGTGCGTCGACCGCTGCCGCACGAGTGCCGCCCATCTCTACTCGTGGGCGGAGGCCAGCCCGTACGCGTCGCCGTTCGTGACCGACCCGATGCAGCGGTCCAGCGTCGTGGGCACGATCGATCTCGTCGGCGTGGAGGCTCACGACGTCAACGTCGCCCTGCGCGCGAACGGCATCGTCGACACCGACAGCTATCGCAAGCTCGGTCGCAACCAGTTGCGCATCGGCATGTTCCCTGCGGTCGAACCCGACGACGTCAAGGCCCTCACCGCCTGCATCGACCACGTCGTGGCGGCGCTTGCGTGAACGTACTGACCACGGCGTTCGACGACCTCGCGCCGCTGCACCGGCCGATCATGGTCCTGGCGCTGCGAGGCCTGTTCGACATCGCCGAGGTCGCCACCGATGCGGTCGACACGTTGGCGGCGGACCGCGTCGCCGCGATCGTCGCGTCGATCGATCCGGATCCGTTCTTCGACTTCACCCAGGAGCGGCCGTTGGTGGAGATGGATCACGCCGAGCTCCGTCAGGTGCGCTGGCCGGAGAACGAGTTCCGGGTGGCGCGCTACCCAGGGTTGACGCACGATCTCGTGCTGCTCGCCGGCGTGGAGCCCCACCTGCGGTACGCCACGTTCGCCGACGCCATCATCCGGGTCGCCCGCGAGCTCGGCTGCGAGGTCGTCGTCACGCTCGGCGCCGCACCCGAGGCGGTCCCCCACTCACGCCCCCCACACGTCGTGGGGAGCAGCACGAACGACGGACTCGTCCGCGCGCTCGGGCTGTCGCGTCCGCAGTACCAGGGGGTCACCGGATTGGTGGGAGTGCTGCAGGAGCGACTCGATCGCGCCGGCATCCCGGCGGTGTCGTTGCGCGTCGGTGTCCCGCACTACCTGGGCAATGCCAAGCACCCGCAGAGCTCGGCGGCGCTGCTGCAGCACCTCGAGCACGTGCTCGGCGTCCCGACCGGACACGGCGAGCTGTCGGAGGACGCGATGCGATGGCGCACGCTGCACGACGAGGCCGTCGCCGAGGACGACCACGCTCGGTCGTACGTGTCGATGTTGGAGCAGGAGTACGACCGACGGATGGAGGCCGCGATGCCCAGCGCCGACGACCTCGCCGCCGAGTTCGAGAAGTTCCTCCGCGAGCAGCGCCCCGACGACGAGTGACTCAACCGGCCGCGGCCGCGTCGAGCTGTTCCTGGGTCACGCCGCAGCGCTTCGCCGACGCGTCGAGCAGCGCGTTCACCGCTGCCGGGCGCGGGTTCTCGGCGATGCCCATCGCCAGCAGGTCGGCTTCCGACGTGTTGGCGATCAGGTCGTCGGCAGCGCACCGCGCCACGCCCGGATCGACCCCGACCGCAGTGAGCGAGTCGTAGAACACGCCACCGATGAGGCCCGTCGGTCGCTCGGCAGGGCCTGGCGGCAACGTCGCATCGGGGGCGAGCGACGTGGTCGGGGCGACCGTGGTCGGCGGCGGGGTGGTCGCCGGCTGTTCGACGGTGTCGGTCATCCGCGGACTGGCGGTCGCGGGGGTGGTGTCGCGCACGGCGCGCGCCACCATCACGACGCCGGCGGCCGTCAGCGCGAGGCCCCCGATCGCGACGGCGATCGTGCGGCCCCTCGTGCGCGAGAGCTTGGTGTGACGGCCCATCGACAGCAGGCCACGGCGATCAGCTTCCTTCACCAGCGGCGGCACCACGACCAGTGCGGCCAGCAGCGCGACGGCGATGTTGATCGTGACGACCATCCCGAAGTCGCTCAGCAAGGGCAGGGTGCTGAACATCAAGACGGCGAAGCCCCCGAGCGTGGTGAGCGCCGAGGTGAAGAACGCGCGACCGGTCCGTTGCGCGGCGACACGTGTGCTGTCGTCGGGATCGAAGCCGCGCATGCGTTCTTCGGCATAGCGGTCCATCAGGAGCACGGCGAACTCGGCACAGGTGGCCACGACGAGCGGGCCACCGACGGTGGTGAGCGGGCTGAGCGTGATGTGGAGCAGGCGGACCAGGACGGCCGACATGCCGACCGCGAGGAGCACCGGGATCATCGTGATGAGCCCGCGAGCGAGGTCTCGGTAGCGGAACACCAGGAACGCACCGACGAGGAGCAGCGCGACGATGGTGAGCTCGGCGCGGTTGGCGGTGATGTTCTCCAGCAGACCGACGCCGACCACGGCGAGGCCACCGGTGGTCGCGGTCGCTCCGGCAGGGAGCAGGGCATGATCGCCGGGGTCGGCGACTGCCGCCTCCACGTGCTGCAGCACGACGGCGCGCTCCTCCAAGGATGACGGGCCCACCTGGAACAGCACTTGCGCGGCGTTGCCGTTGTCGGCCACGAGCGCGGGACGCAGCGAGTCGGGCGCCACGTCGAACGCCTGCAGCATGTCGAGACCCGTCGGCGGCAACGCCGTCGCTCCGGGCACCTCCATCAGCCACCCGACGGTCGTCGCCAGGCTCGATGCCTGGGCGAGCTCGGGGTTGGCGGCCAGTTGGCTCTCCACGAGATCCATCTGGAACGCGCCCATCTGGTCGGTGAAGATGCCGTTGGAGGCGATCGACGGATCGGCCTGCACGAAGACGCCGAGCGTCGAGGCGAACCCGGTCTGGGTCTCGAGCGTGCGGGCGTTCTTGATCGCGACGCTGCTCTGATTCGCCCAGTTGATCGGGTCGCTCTCGATCCGGGACCCTCCCTCCACGGCGAGGCCGAGCACCGGGATGGCGATGGCGACGAAGACGAGCGGAAGGACCGCGCCGCGCGGCAGGCTGCCGAGCGTGCGCACGGTCGCCTCCACCCACGAGGGCTGGTCAGGCTTGGTGGTCGGTGAGCGCCGTTCGCGGGCGCCGATCAGCGTCAGCGGCAGCACCACTCCCGCGATGAGCAGGGCGACGATGCCCATCGAGAGCAGCACGCCGAAGTCCTGCACCATCGGGACCTTGGAGATCTTCACGGTGAGGAACGCGATGACCGCAGCCATGGTCGCGGCCAGCAGCGGCGGTGCCATGTGCGACAGGGTCTGGCCGAACGGATCCGAGACCCGTTCGATGCCGCGCTCCTCCTCGATCCGGTTCTGGATCTGGATCGCGAACTCGATGCCGAGCCCGATCAGGATCGGCAGGCCGGCGATCGTGACGAGTGAGAGCTTGGTGCCGCTGAACCCGAACGCACCGAAGCCCCAGATCACACCGACCGCCATCCCGGCGAGCGGCAGCAGCCGCCAGCGCACGCGGAAGGCGATGACGAGAATCACCATCATCACGAGCACCGCGATCCCGCCGAGCGTCAACATGCCACCCTGCAGGTAGTTGTTGATGTCGGTCAGAAAGGTCGGGGTGCCCGTGACGACGATGTCCGCGTTCTCGAACGATTGCCCGGCCACGGCCGCCTTCACCGCGTCGGAGCCGGTGGACAGCGCGTCGAGCGGGGCGTTGCCCACGAGGACGGCCGCGAAGATCGCATGGTGCGGGTCGGGGATGAACGCCCGCAGCGCCCTGCGCACGACGAGTTGATCGTCGGGCGGAGCGACCAGCTGCTGGTCGGCGGTCAGGCTGAAGCCGGTGTTGTCGTAGAGGAGGAACTTCACCCAGTCCGGGTTGTCGAGCGATTGCGTGCCGGAGGCACCGAGGCGCAGGGTCGTCAGCAGCGCGTCGTTCTGACGGAGCGTCTGGCCGGCGGGGTCCGGATCGCGCTGGATCGCGCGGGCGAGGATGTCGCTGGCGACGCCCTTGGTGATGAGATCGTTCGTCCACTGCAACAGCACCACCGGCGACACCACCGACACGATGGCCGGGTTGCCCTCCAACTCCGCCTGCATGCTGTTCATCTGCTCGACGTTGTGTGTGGTGAACAGGTCGACCAGGGTCTTGTCCTGCGGGACGGAGAACAGCACCACCATGTTCTCGCCGCCGAACAGGTCCTGATACGCGCGGTTGTTCTTGGCCACCTGCGACGACGGATCGATGTAGCTGTCCTGGCCGGTCGCGAAGTCGAGACGCTTGAGCCCGATTGCGAACACGCCCGTCAACGCCAGCACCGCGACCAACGTGAGGGTCGTCTTTCGGCTGAGCCATGTTCCTACCGTGTTCCACCAGGATCTCATGCCGACCTCCAAGGGTCGACTGTACGAGACCCACGCGGTGTGACGTCAGGGCCGTTCGTCCATCGTTTCCCGTGAGGGAGGCAACTTCGCCCCTGTCCCGTCGGCGACCCGCGTCATCATCTCGAAGTTGGCGGCCACCGCCGCAGCGTCGATCATGAAGGCGTCATCGGCTTCGGTGGCGAGGCGTTCGCGGGTCTCGGCCAGCGCGTGGTCGTCGGTGCCGACGATGGCCGCCACGAACGCGAGCAGCGCGGCCCCGTGTGGTTGCCCACCGTCGGACTCGCCGGTGGTGATGGCGGAGAGATCCGCAGGCGTACCGTTCTCGGTGCTGCTCCAACTGAGCATGCGGGTGTGGGAGGTCGTTCAAAACAAGCAGTCGCGCAGGCGTGACAAGCGTCCGGCGACGAGCTCCATCTGGGCGCGGGTCAGCGTGCCGCGGTTCCACAGGGGGTCCGCCATGGCCGAGTCGCTCATGTACTGCGCTTCGGCCAGTTGCCACAGGTTGTCCCACTCGTCGGGCAGCGCGCTCGAGGGCCTGCACCACCGACGCCGTGCGGTCGGCCGGAGCGGCGACGGGGACCCAGTTGAGCGTCGCAGGGGCGAGCTCGGCCGCGACGTGGCCGGTCGGTTCGCCGGCGACCGGTGCGGGCAGCTCCGGCAGCGGGAGTCCCACCGCCCGGGCGAACGCCACCGGAGGGATCGACGCGATGACCACACCGACCACCTCGACCCAATCGAGCGGGTCCACCCCCAGGTCCCGGTACCACTGCTCGGTCAGGGTGCCCGCGTGCCGGGCGAGGCGATGGGCGCCGTCGAGCAGCGGGTCGCCGTACGGCTGCGCCCACGGCGGTGCCGGGTCGGGGTCAAGGTACGAGTCGATCGCCGCGCGGGCGATGTGCACCCGGCGCGCCCCGTCCAGGCGGGCGCCGGGACGGGCGACGTGCAGCAACGAGCGACGATGGGCGTCGACGAGATCAGCGCGGACGACCCTGGTCACAAGGGACAACCTACCCTGGGCAGATCGGGGGCGAGGTGCGCACACTGTCCACATGTGGCGCCCGTTGCGAGGACCCGGCATTGCGGCCCTGCTCGCGGTCGCGGTCGCGTCGGCGGGCTACCTCGTCATCGAGCCGTGGAGCGTCATGGACGCGTTCTACATGTCGGTCATCACGATGGGCCAGGTCGGTTACGGCGAGGTACACCCGCTGTCGACGGCAGGACGGGCATGGACGGTCGTGGTGATCCTCGCCGGCTTCGCGGTGTTCGTGTACTCGGCAGCCACCCTGACAGCGATGTTCCTGTCGGGCGAGATCACCGGAGCGATCCGGGAGAAACGGAGGGCCAAGGTGCGCATGCACATGGAGGACCACGTGGTGATCGTCGGCTTCGGTCGCGTGGGTCGGGCGTCGGCCGACGCAGCGATCCGGGCCGGGCGGGGCTGCATCGTCATCGACACCAACCCGTCGATCGAGGCGGCCGTCACCGCCGCCGGGGCAACCTTCCTGCTCGGTGACGCACGCGACGTGACCGTGCTCCACGACGCCGGGGTCGCCAAGGCCGCGGCGCTGATCACCAGCCTCGACGACCCGTCGAACGCCGTCGTCGCGCTGACCGCTCGCTCCCTCGCACCGGAACTGCGCATCGTCGCGCGGGTCAACGACGCCGCGTGGGGCGAGCGCCTGATGCGGGCGGGCGCGTCGCACGTGGTGCCGGTGTACGAGAGCGTGGGGAGCAGCATGGCCGCCACCGCGCTCGACGCCGAGGTGCTGGGGGTGCTCGCGATCTCCGGCACCGACATGCGGGTCGAGGAGATGGAGGTCGGTGCGGGCGCCGCCGCGGTCGGGTGCGACCTACGGGCGCTGATGGAGTCGGCGCCGGACGTGCACATCCTCGGGTTGCGCCAGGACGCGGGCGTCCAGCGATGGCACGAAGCCGACGGCCCACTGCACGCCGGCGACACGCTCGTCGTACTCGGCAACGCCGCCGGTCTGAGCCTGCTCACGGCGCTGGTGCGACACGGGTCGCGCTAGGCCTTGGCGGCGGCGAAACCCAGTTCGAGGTCGGCGAGGATGTCGTCGATCGTCTCCAGACCCACGCTGAGGCGCACCAGGCCGGGGCGAACGCCGGTGCTGGCCTGCTCCTCCTCCGACAGCTGGCTGTGGGTCGTGCTCGCCGGGTGGATCACGAGGCTCCGCACGTCGCCGATGTTGGCCACGTGACTGTGGAGTTGGAGTGCCTCGACGAACTTCTGACCGGCTTCCTTGCCGCCGACGATGTCGAACGCCAGGATGCTGCCGTAGCCCTTGCCGCCGCCGTACTTCTTGGCCCGCTCGTGCCACGGGCTCGACTCCAGACCGGCGTACGACACGGCCTCGACCTGGGGGTGGTTCACGAGGAACGCGGCCACCTTGTCGGCGTTGGCCCAGTGGCGATCCATGCGCAGGCTCAGGGTCTCGATGCCCTGCAGGATCAGGAACGCGTTGAACGGCGAGATCGCCATGCCGAGGTCGCGCAGCATCTGGACGCGCGCCTTGATGATGAACGCACCATGACCGAGCGCCGGGAAGTAGGGCAGGCCGTGGTAGCTCGGGTCGGGCTCGGTGAAGTTGGGGAAGCGACCGCTGGCCGCGTAGTCGAAGGTGCCGCCGTCGATGATCGCGCCGCCGATGCTGGTGCCGTGGCCGCCGATGAACTTGGTGAGGCTGTGCACGACGATGTCGGCGCCCCACTCGAAGGGCCGGATGAGGTAGGGCGTCGGGACCGTGTTGTCGACGATCAGGGGGATCCCGTGCTCGTGCGCCACGCCGCTGACGCCCTCGATGTCGAACACGTCGTTGCGCGGGTTGGCGAGCACCTCGCCGTAGAACGCCTTGGTGTTCGGACGGATCGCGGCGCGCCACTGGTCGAGGTCGTGCGGGTCCTCGACGAAGGAGACCTCGATCCCCATCTTCGGCAGCGTGTAGTGGAACAGGTTGTACGTGCCGCCGTAGAGGGACGGGCTGGTCACGATGTGGTCGCCGGCCTCGGCCAGCGTGAGGATCGCGAGCGTCTCCGCCGCCTGGCCGGAGCTGACCACCAGCGCACCTGGCAGCCCGACGGCGGTGGTGATCCCACCCTCGAGGCTGGACAGGCGCGCTTCGAGCGCACCCTGGGTCGGGTTCATGATCCGCGTGTAGATGTTGCCGATCTCGGCGAGCGCGAACAGGTTCTGCGCATGCGCGGCGTCACGGAACTCGTAGCTCGTGGTCTGGTAGATCGGGACCGCTCGGGCTCCGGTGGTGGGGTCGGGCTCCCCGCCGACGTGGATCTGACGTGTCTCGAAACCCCAGGTGTCGCTCATGGCGCGTCAACCTAGTGCGCTGAATCCTGACCGTACAAGTCGGAATTCAGCTCAGACGCCGCGGGACTTCTTCTCCGCCGCCTTCTCGTGCTTGGCGGCCCGCTTCTCCTTGAGCGACTTGCCCGTCTTCTTGGCACTGGGCTTCTGGGGTGATTTCTCGGGCATGGCGCCCTCCGTTCGTCGACGGAACCCTAGCCGCCGCTGACGTCGGAGACCTTCTGCTTGCCGGCGCCGAGGAACGGCATCATGCTCCGCAGCTGCGCGCCGACCTGCTCGATCTGGTGCTCCTTGCCTGCCTGCTGCAGTGCCTTCATGTGCTCGCGGCCGCTCTCGCTCTCGGCGACCCACTCGCGAGCGAACTTGCCCGACTGGATCTCCTTGAGGATCTTCTTCATCTCGGCCTTGGTGCGAGCGGTCACCACGCGGGGGCCGCGGGTGAGGTCGCCGTACTCGGCGGTGTCGCTGATGCTGTAGCGCATGCCGGCGATGCCCTCCTCGTACATGAGGTCGACGATCAGCTTCACCTCGTGCAGGCACTCGAAGTACGCCATCTCGGGCTGGTAGCCCGCCTCGACCAGCGTCTCGAAGCCGGCCTGCACCAGCGACGTGACGCCGCCGCAGAGCACGGCCTGCTCACCGAACAGGTCGGTCTCGGTCTCCTCGGTGAAGGTCGTCTCGATGACGCCCGCGCGGGCGCCGCCGATGGCCGCCGCGTAGCTCAGGGCGAGCTCCTTGGCGCCGCCGGTCGCGTCCTGGTGGACGGCGATGAGCGCCGGCACGCCGCCGCCCTCGGTGTAGGTGCGACGCACGAGGTGGCCGGGGCCCTTGGGCGCGATCATGATCACGTCGACGGTCTTCGGGGGACGGATGCGCTTGAAGCGGATGTTGAAGCCGTGCGCGAACGCGAGCGCCTTGCCCTTGCGCATGTGCGGCTTGATGAACTCCTCGTACGTGGCCTTCTGCTCGGTGTCGGGCATCGTCAGCATGATCACGTTGGCCCACTTGGCCGCTTCGGAGAGACCCATCACCTTCAGGCCGGCGGCCTCTGCCTTGGCGGCGGACTTGCTGCCCTCGCGCAGTCCGACGACCACCTCCACGCCGGACTCCTTCAGGTTCAGCGCGTGCGCATGACCCTGGGAGCCGTAGCCGATGATGGCGACCTTGCGGCCGCGAATGATCGACGGATCGCAATCCGCCTCGTAGTACATCTGTGCGGCCATGAAGGTCAGCCAGCCTTTCCCTTGTTGGTGTTCTGGACGGCACGCAGTCGTGCGTCGCGGTCGAGCTTCGGCAGAGCGACTCGCCCTGTCCGTTGGAGCTCCACGATGCCATACGTGGCCAGGAGTTCCTCAAAATCGTCGAGCTTGTCGGGGTGGCCGTCGAGCGAGACGGTGATCGCCTCGATGCCCACGGCGAGGATCTTGCCCTCGAAGATGTTGACCAGTTCCACGACCTGACCCCGCTGATCGGCGGTCGCGCGCGACGGTCGCGAGGAGCAGTTCGCGCTCGACGCTGCGACGCGGATCGAGCTCGCTGATCTTCACGACCTCGATCAGCTTGAACAGCTGCTTGGTGATCTGTTCGAGCGGGCTGGAGTCGAGATCGACGACGATCGTGATCCGGCTGAACCCTTCGGCCTCCGCAGGAGCGACGGCGAGGCTGAAGATGTTGAAGCCGCGCCGGGCGAACAGACCGGCCACGCGGGCGAGCACGCCGGGTCGGTTCTGCACGAGGACGGACAGGATGTGGTGGTTGAAGTCCTCGCTCATCGCAGCGCGCCTCGGTTCTGGTTCTGGAAGTCGGGCAGGATCATGTCGTCGTTGCTCTGGCCGGCCGCGACCATCGGGAAGACCTTCTCGCGGGCATCGACCCGGAAGTCGATGACGACGGGACGATCGTCGATGCTGTTGGCCTTGTCGATCGCCGGCTGCACCTCCTCGGGGCTGTCGACACGGATACCGACGCATCCCATCGCTTCCGCCCACTTCACGAAGTCGGGCACCTCGGGCGAGAGGTAGACCTCGCTGTAGCGCTCGTCGTAGAACATCTCCTGCCACTGGCGGACCATGCCGAGGTAGCTGTTGTTGAGGATCGCGACCTTGATCGGGATCCGCTCGACGCTCGCCGTGACCAGTTCCTGGGCGGTCATCTGGAAGCAGCCGTCGCCGTCGATGGCCCACACGGTGCGGTCCGGGCGACCGACCTTGGCGCCGATCGCGGCGGGGATGCTGAAGCCCATCGTGCCCAGCCCACCCGAGTTCACCCACGTGTAGGGCTCGGTGAAGTTCCAGTACTGGCTGCTCCACATCTGGTGCTGGCCGACGCCCGACACCAGGATCGTGCCCTCGGGTGCGGAGTCGCGGAGCTGCTCCAGGCAGAACTGCGGCTTCAGTGCGTCGCCGGGCTCACTGGGTTCGTAGGCGAGCGGGAACTGCTCGCGCCAGCCGCTGATGCGGCTCTTCCACGCCCCGGTGTCGGCCTGGGTGGTGCCACCCTGTTGGAGGTCCTTGATCGCCTTGACGATCTCCTCGATGACGTACTTCGCGTCGCCGACGATCGGGACGTCGGGTCGGCGGACCTTGCCCTGCTCGGCGGGATCGATGTCGACGTGGATGATCTTCGCCTCGGGGGCGAAGGCGGACACCTTGCCGGTGATGCGGTCGTCGAAGCGGGCGCCGAGCGTGATGAGCAGGTCGGCCTTCTGCATCGCGGTGATCGCCGTGGCATTGCCGTGCATGCCCGGCATGCCGAGGCAGAGCGGGTGGTCGTCCGGGAACGCGCCGCGGGCCATCAGCGTGGTGACGACGTGGATGTCGGTGAGCTCGGCCAGCTCGCGCAGCGCCTCGGCGGCACGTGCCTTGAGGATGCCGCCACCGGCGTAGATGACCGGGCGCTCGCTGGAGAGGATGAGCTTGGCGGCCTCCTTGATCATCCGCGGGTGGCCCTTGGTGTTCGGGCGGTAGCCGGGGAGGCTGTCGATCACCTCCTGGTCGGTCGGCCAGTACCAGTCCATCATGTTGGTCAGGCAGTCCTTGGGGACGTCGATGAGCGTGGGGCCCGGGCGACCGGTGGTCGCGATGTGGAACGCCTGGCGCACGGCCATCGGGATGTCCTGCGCGCTCATGACCAGCTCGTTGTGCTTGGTGGCGCTGCGGGTGATGCCGACGGTGTCGCACTCCTGGAACGCGTCGCTGCCGATGGCCGTGGTGGCGACCTGACCGGTGATGCAGACCATGGGAATGGAGTCCATGTAGGCGTCCATCAGCGGGGTCACCATGTTGGTCGCCGCCGGGCCGCTGGTCACCATCGCCACACCCGGGCGGCCGGTGACGTGGGCGTAGCCCTCGGCCATGTGGCCCGCGCCCTGCTCGTGGCGCACGAGGATGTGCCGGATCGAGGAGTCGAGCAGCGGGTCGTAGGCCGGCAGGATGCACCCGCCGGGCAGGCCGAAGATGGTCTCGACCTGTTCCATCTCGAGCGATTTGATGAGGGCTTGCGCCCCGGTGATCTTCATGGGTACTCCTGGTTGTCGAACGTGGCCGGAAAAACGAAGAAGCCCCCCGAACGGGAGGCTGGACGCACGCGGATATGTGGGCGTGCGTCTACACGAGAATTACTACGAGACCGAAGGTGAGGTGCGCACGCATCGGCGCCATTGTGGCACTACGAACGCGCGAATCGCAACCCGGCGTTCGTGGTCGGGCTCAACGGAGCGCCTCCAGGGTCGCGATCTCGGCTCGTGTGCCGTCGTCGACCGCCCACTCGCGGCGCTCCTCGATCTCGGCGAACAGCACCGCATCGATCTCGTCGGAGGTCAACGATCGTCGCTCGACCTCTCCCGCGCCCAACCCGGCGACGCCCCCTGCGATCACCCCGTCCTGGACGGGCGGGGCCAGGTCGGTGTCGGCGGCCTCTGCGTTGTCGAGCGCGCCGAGGAACGATCGGAGCGCGCTGGTGGCGTGCCGATCGCCACCTCGCATCGCCACGGTCAGCGCCGCGCGCACCGTCTGCCTCGCGTCGTCGATGTCGTTCCACCGGCCCATGCCGGCGAAGCGTAGGCGGTGGTCGATGTGGTTGTATTCGGAAATGGAGATCCCCACCGAGGTGTGGACGCATCCGTCGTTGGTCGTCCGGCCGTCAGCAATCGAGGGTGACGGCCTCTTCGCCGCCGAGCCGATCGATGCCGGCGTCGTGATCATCCGGCTCGGCGGGCACGTGGTCACGACGGACGAACTCCATCGACTGTTCGACGAGGCGGCCGAGGGGGAGTACATCGACACCTTCGCCGTCGGCGACGACGCCCACATCGTCCTACCACCGAGGACGACCGCCCACTTCGGCAATCACTCGTGCGACCCGACGCTCTGGCCGGTGGGCGCCTTCGAACTCGCCACACGTCGCTCGGTCGATCGAGGCCAGGAGCTGACCGTCGACTACGGCACGATCTCCGACGACCGGACTTTTCGTCTGCCGTGCCGGTGTGAATCCGCCCTGTGCCGCGGCGTGATCACCGGCGAGGACTGGCGGCTCCGCGACCTCCAGGAGCGCTACGCCGGACATTGGCCGCCGGGCCTTCAGGACCGAATCACGGGTCGTTGAAATTCTTCGCCTCCGAGTTGTAAAACGAACATACGTTCGTTAGTATCCTTGTCATGGATCGTGTGCTCGGACTCTGTGACCAGGCCGTCGACCTGGTGGCGCGGATCGAGCCGACGGTCGCGAACGCCGATGGGTTGCGTGCAGGGATCCGTGGGTTGCAGGCGTTGATCGACCGGTTGACGGTCATGCAGGCGAAGTGGATCGCCGAGGCCGACGCCCGCAAGGTGTGGCAGGGCTCGGGTGCCCGCGACATCGCCGATTGGCTCGCCAACACGACGAAGAGCTCGTACGGCAACGCCAAGCGGAAGGCCAAGCTCGGCGCTGCGCTGGGGAGTTCGCCGGCGCTCGACGATGCGGTGGCCCAGGGCCACCTGTCACCCGACGCCGCAGAGGCGTTGCACGATGCCGTCACGAACCCGCCCGATGGGGCCGACGTCGCCGAGCTCGTGGATGCGTGCAAGGGCGCCACCCCTCGTGAAGCCGGCGACGCGGCGCGGGCCTGGAAGCGGATCCACAGCGAGGAGTCCGAGGAGCAGGCAGCGCACCGTCGTCACCAGCAACGGTCGGTCCGCTTCGGCGCCGTCGACGACGGGATGATCGACACCCTGGTCCGGCTGCCCGAACGGGAGACCGCAGAGCTGCGGGCCACCATCACCGCCATCGCCGGCAAGCCGTGCGAACACGACGGCCGCACCACCGAGCAGCGACTCGCCGACGGGCTCGTCCAACTCTGCGCCGCGTACGCGAAGGGCGACGTCCGCGGCGGGCGCGAGGGCGCCAACCTCGTCATCACCATCACGGCCGAGGCGTACGCAGGCCTCACGGACGAGCCCGCCGTCGCCGCCACCGGGCAGCACATCCCGGCGCACGTCGCCCGACAGATCGCCGAGAACGCAACCCTGCAACGGGTCGTCACCCAGGGTTCTCGCATCCTCGACCTCGGTCGCACCGTCCGGTTCGCCAGCCACGACCAGTACACGGCACTCGTGGCGCGCGACGGCGGGTGCCGATGGCCCGGCTGCCACATCCCTGCGGCGTGGTGCGACATCGACCACCTCGTGGCGTTCGAACAGGGCGGCGCGACCGACCTCGAGAACCTGGCGATGTGGTGCCGGCACCACCACATTCGCAAGCACCAACCCGGCACCCGGATCCACGGCGACGCGCAGCATCTGCGAGTGGAGCTCGCCGACGGCACGGTGTTCGCATGTCCGCCGAAGCGACCACGAATCCAGGCGGCGGCCTGACGCTCGGGTCGATGGCAGCATGGGTCGAACATGAACGCGCTTCCACGCATCTCCGACGAGCAACGGCGCGCCCGGCTGGGCGTTCGCCATCGACTGGCCGACTCGGCGCGCACCGACGACGTGGCCGACATCGCCGATTCCGTGCTGGCGTTGCACGGCACCGATCCGGCCACGGTGTACCTGTCGGCGATGGCCCGGATGACCACACCGTCGCTGGCAACGACGAGCACAGCGCTCTACGACGCACGATCGTTGGTCCGGCACCACGGCATGCGCCGCACGATCTGGGTGTGCACGCCGGCGACCGCCCGCGTGATGCACGCCTCGTGCACGATCGACGTGGCGCGTGTCGAACGGCGCAACCTGATCAAGTGGGTCGCCCTCAGCGAGATCCCCGACCCCGAGGCATGGGTCGCCGCCGCCAGCGCCGACACGCTGGCGGCGCTGCACCGGCTCGGTCCCACCAGTGCCCGCGCCTTGGGCAAGGCGGTGCCGGCGCTGACCACGAAGATCCGGGTGGGGTCCGGCACCTACTCCGCCGAGCAGGCCGCGCACACGAGGCTGCTGCTCGACCTCGGGTTCGAGGCGGCCATCGTGCGCACGACGCCGACGGGCGGGTGGACGAGCAGCGAGTACCGGTGGAGCGTCATGGCGGACTGGTTGCCGGGCGGCCTCGCCGGGGCGGACGAAACCGAGTCCCGCACCGAACTGGTGCGCCGCTACCTGTCCTCCTTCGGTCCGGCCACGACCGCCGACGTGCAGTGGTGGACCGGCTGGACACAGGCCCCGGTGAAGGCGGCGCTGGCTGCGCTCGGCGCGGTGCAGGTGCAGCTCGAGCACGGCGACGAGACCGGCTGGCTGCTGCCCGACGACCTCGCCGACGTCGAGCCGCCGGCGCCGTGGGTGGCACTCCTCCCCGCCCTCGACCCCACCGCGATGGGGTGGAAGGCGCGCACCTGGTACCTGGGCGAGCACACCACGTTCGGGGGACCGCTGTTCGACAAGAACGGCAACGTGGGACCCACCGTGTGGGTCGACGGTCGGGCGGTGGGCGGCTGGGCGCAGCGTCCCGACGGCTCGATCGCCGTCGAGTTCCTCACCAAGGTGCCCGCCCGCGCGCAGCGCGCCGTTCGTGCGATGGCCGAGCAGTGGCAGGTCGAGATCGGCGACACGAGGGTGACACCTCGATTCCCCACCCCGTTGCAGCGATCACTCGCCCAGCGCTGAATTTGGAGCGGGTGAGATGGGGAACGCTCCACCGTGCCTAGCCTGTCGCCCATGACCACTCCTACGTCACCCACCGTTGCCCCCGCGACCGGCCGCCTCGGCGTGCTCACCGTCGGGTTGGGCGCGGTGGCCTCCACGCTGATCGCCGGCGTCGAGCTCGTCAAGCGAGGCATGTCCGCACCCGTGGGCAGCCTCACGCAGATGGGCACCATCCGCCTCGGCAAGCGCACCGACAACCGCAGCCCGCTCATCAAGGACTTCGTACCGCTGGCCTCGCTCGACGACATCGTCTTCGGTGCGTGGGATCCGTTCCCGGACGATGCCTACGTCGCCGCCACCCGGGCCGGCGTGCTCGAGGGCGGCAAGCACATCGAGGCCGTCAGCGAGGCACTGCGCGAAGTCCGGCCGATGCCCGCTGCGTTCGACCGCGAGTACGTCAAGCGCATCGACGCCGACAACACGATGCACACGATCAACAAGCGCGACATGCTCAACGCGATCCGCACCGACATCAACCGCTTCCGCGAGGAGAAGCAGGTCGACCGGGTCGTCATGCTGTGGGCCGCGAGCACCGAGATCTTCATCGAGCCCGGTCCGGCGCACCAGACGCTCGAAGCGTTCGAGGCCGCGATCGACGCCAACGACCCCACCATCGCCCCGTCGATGCTGTACGCCTACGCGGCGATCCTCGAGGGTGTGCCGTTCGCGAACGGCGCCCCGAACCTCACGGTCGACATCCCCGCGCTGCGCGAGCTCGCCATCGAGAAGCGGGTGCCGATCAGCGGCAAGGACTTCAAGACCGGCCAGACGCTCATCAAGACCGTCATCGGCCCGATGCTCCGGGCGCGCATGCTCGGCCTGTCCGGCTGGTACAGCACCAACATCCTCGGCAACCGCGATGGCGAGGTGCTCGACGATCCGGACAACTTCAAGACGAAGGAAGAGAGCAAGCTCGGCGTGCTCGAGCACATCCTCGACCCCGAGACCTTCCCCGCGCTGTACGGCGACGTGTACCACAAGGTCCGGATCAACTACTACCCGCCGCGCGGCGACAACAAGGAAGGCTGGGACAACATCGACATCTTCGGTTGGCTCGGCTACCCGATGCAGCTGAAGATCGACTTCCTCTGCCGCGACAGCATCCTCGCCGCCCCGCTGGCGCTCGACCTGGTGCTGTTCAGCGACCTCGCCCAGCGCGCCGGCCTCGGCGGGATCCAGGAGTGGCTGAGCTTCTACTACAAGGCTCCGATGGTGGCGCCGGGCCTGCACGCCGAGCACGACCTGTTCGTGCAGCAGAGCAAGCTCGAGAACACCCTGCGCTGGATGATGGGTGAGGAGCAGATCACCCACCTGGGGCGCGAGTACTACGACGAGGGCTGATCAGGCGAAGATCACCCGTTGCACGCGGACGTCGTGTGCTTCGACGGGCAGCGTGGGCACCACCTGTTCGGCGAAGCACACGCCCGCGTTCGGCGCCTGCACCCTGGAGAGGAACCGGTCGTAGAAACCGGCCCCGTACCCGAGCCGGTCACCTTCGAGTGTGAAGGCGAGGCCGGGCACGATGACGAACTCGACGAGATCGAAGGGCAGCGCGGGACCCTGGGGTTCGTGGACCCCGATGCGACTGGCCGCCATCGGGCCGTCGGCGGCGCACACCACGATCTCGCCGTCCTCGATGCGGGGCAGCAGCAACCGTTTGCCCTCGGCCGCGAGGCGGGCGACGAGCGGATCGGTGTCGGGCTCGGTGCCGAAGCCGTTGAACGCCATCACGGTGCCGGCGGCGGCGTAGTCGGGCAGGCCTGCGACCTGGGCCCACAGGTCGACGCTGCGGATGAGGCGGTCGTCGACCATCTCGCGCACCATCCGCATCCGGCGGCGGATCGTGGCCTTGTCGTCCATGCCCAAGGTTCCCACAGGGGCAGGCACAGGTCTCGTCATCTACAGTCGACCGCATGTCGATCGACTCAACGCTGTTCCGACAGGTGCTCGGCCACTTCCCCACCGGTGTCACGGTGGTCACCGCGACGCAGGCCGACGGCACACCGGTCGGATTCACCATCGGCTCGTTCACCTCGGTCTCGCTCGAGCCGGCCCTCGTGGGGTTCCTGCCGATGAACGAGTCGGAGCGCTGGCACGCCATCCGCGAGACGGGCTCGTTCTGCGTCAACGTGCTGGGGTGCACGCAGGGCGAGCTGTGCTGGCGATTCGCCAAGAGCAGCATCACCGAACCCTTCGAGAACGTCGCCTGGCACCCGTCGCCGATCACCGGGTCGCCCATCCTCGACGGCGCGATCGCATGGATCGACTGCACGATCCAGGAGGTCATCCCCGCCGGTGACCACCAGTTCGTCATGGGGGCGGTGGTGGAGCTCGCCCACGTGCACCCCGACCTGGAGCCGGTCCCACTGCTGTTCTACCGCGGCCAGGTGGGACGGTTCGCCCTCGATGGCTGAGCGTCGGCAGGTCATCTGGTCGGCAGTCGCCGACGTCGTCGCCGTGCTGGTCTTCGTCGCCATCGGCCGACGCACCCATGACGAGACCGGCAACGTCGTCGTCGGCGCCCTCAAGGTCGCCGCCCCGTTCGTGATCGCACTCGCGCTCGGATGGCTCGCCGCACGAGCGTGGCGGGCACCCGTTGGCCCCGGCCACCGGCGTGGTGATCTGGCTCACCACGGTGATCGCCGGGATGCTGCTGCGTCGCTTCGTGTTCGACCGGGGCACGGCCCTCCCGTTCATCATCGTCGCCACCCTCTTCACCGGGTTCTTCCTGGTGGGATGGCGTGTCGTGGTCGAATGGCGCTCCGAACGGGACATTCGACCCTAACCCCCAGGGGTATGGCAGGCGCATCGTGGGACTGGAAAGGAAGGTCCCCCGATGGCCAAGCGCATCCTCATCCTCGGAGGGGGCACCGGCGGCACCCTGGTCGCCAATCGCCTCCACCGTCACTTCCGACATCACGGTGTCGAGGCGATCCACATCACCGTCGTCGACAAGGACGACCACCACCTCTATCAGCCCGGCCTGTTGTTCGTGCCGTTCGGACTGGCGATGCATTCCGAGATCGTCCGACCACGCCACGAGCAACTGCAGAAGGGCATCGAGTTCATCGAGCAGGGCATCGAGCGCGTCGACAAGGACCGCGACACCGTCGTGCTCGCGGACGGTCGCGAGCTCGGGTACGACCTCCTGGTGATCGCCTCCGGTTCCACGCTGGCCCTCGACGAGACCGAGGGCCTGACCGGCGCCGGTTGGAACGAGCGGGTCTTCACCTTCTACGACATCGTCGGCGCCACGGGCCTCGAGGCGGCACTGTCCGAATTCGAAGGCGGCAAGCTGGTCGTCAACGTCGTCGACATGCCGATCAAGTGCCCCGTCGCACCGCTGGAGTTCTGCTTCCTCGCCGACTGGTACTTCACCGACCGGGGCATCCGCGACAAGGTCGAGATCACCTACGTCACCCCGCTCGACGGTGCGTTCACCAAGCCGATGGCCGCCGCCAAGCTGGCGTCGCTGCTGGAGGAGAAGGGCGTCCACCTCGTCACCGAGTTCAACACCGGCGAGGTCGTGTGCGAGGACGAGGGCAACAAGCTCGTCGGCTACGACGGTCGGGAGGTGCCCTTCGACCTCGCCGTGGTCATCCCGATGCACAGCGGCGCCGACTACGTGGGCCGCAGCGACGGCCTGGGCGACGACCTCAACTTCGTGCCCACCGACAAGGCCACGTTGCAGTCGCAGGCGAAGCCGAACATCTTCGTCATCGGCGATGCCACCAACGTGCCGACGTCGAAGGCGGGCTCGGTGACCCACTTCGAGGGCGAGGTGTTGGTGGACAACATCATCCGCTTCCTCGAGGGCCGGGAACTGCAGAGCACGTTCGACGGCCACACCAACTGCTTCATCGAGACCGGCTTCGGCAAGGCGCTCCTGATCGACTTCAACTACGCGACCGAGCCGCTTCCCGGCCACTTCCCCACCAAGGTCGGCATGCCGCTGCTCAAGGAGAGCCGCATGAACCACCTCGGCAAGCTGATGTTCCAGTGGTTCTACTGGCACGCCCTCCTGCAGGGTCGCGACGTACCAGGCATCGGCGCCGACATGCCCGAACACGGCAAGGACCATCCCACCCCGAACACAGAAAAGGCATCCGTATGAGCACCGCCACCTACGCCGGCACCACCGTCGAACTGAACGAGGAAGGCTTCTTCGTCGACCCGACCCAGTGGAACCGCGACATCGCCGTCGAACTGGCCAAGGCCGACGGCATCGACCCGCTGACCGATCAGCACTGGATCGTGCTCGACTTCATGCGCAAGGAGTTCTTCGAGAAGGGCACGGGACCGACCGTGCGTGTGCTCGGCAAGACCTCCGGCGTCAGCGTCAAGGACCTGTACCTGCTGTTCCCGAAGGGCCCCGCGAAGATGGCGGCGCGCATCGCCGGCATCCCGAAGCCGAAGGGATGCATCTGATCATGGACACCGTGGGCAAGATCACCAAGGTCTCGATCATCGTGTCGAAGGGTTCGCTGGAAGGCATCTACCCGGCGCTGATCATGGCGAACGGTGCCCGCGCCGAGGGCATGGAGGCGAACCTGTTCTTCACGTTCTTCGGCCTCGACGCGATCAACAAGAAGCGGATCGACCACATCAAGGTCGCGACCGTCGGCAACCCGGGCATGCACATCCCGACGCTCATCGGCGGGCTGCCGGGCATGAGCGGTCTCGCGACGCACATGATGAGCAAGACGATGGACAAGATCGACATCCCGCCGATGCACGAGTTCATCGAGATGATCGGCGACACCGGCTGTGGCATGTATGCCTGCAAGGCGTCCGTCGACATGTTCGGGCTCGAGAAGGACGACTTCGTCGAACAGGTGCAGGACATCATCACGGTCGGCGATTTCTACGACATGGCCGCCGGCGGGCAGATCATCTTCACCTGATGATCGGCGGCTCCTGATCGGGCGCGACCGGCAATCGGGTGCCGGTCGCGCCCCCCTCGATCACAGCGTGTTGGTGATGGCCCCGGTCTCGGCGCCCTGCACCAGGCGGGCGTACTTGCCGAGCACGCCGGTGGTGTAACGGGGCGGGTTGGGCTGCCACGAGGCCCGACGCTTGGCGATCTCGCCGTCGTCGACGAGCAGGTCGAGGCTGAGCTCGTGGACGTCGACGCGGATCTGGTCACCGTCGTGCACGAACGCGATCGGGCCACCGTCGACGGCCTCGGGAGCCACGTGACCGATGCAGAAACCCCACGTCCCGCCGCTGAAGCGACCATCGGTGATGAGGGCGCAGTCCGCGCCACGGCCGACGCCCTTGAGCGCGCCGGTGATGGCCAACATCTCGCGCATGCCGGGGCCGCCCTTGGGGCCCTCGTAGCGGATGACGATCACCGTGCCGGGCTCGATCCCACCGGCGAGGATCACCTCCATCGCTGCGTCCTCGCCGTCGAACACGCGGGCGGTGCCGACGAACTGCTTCTGCTCGGCGCTCAACCCGGCGACCTTCACGACGGACCCCTTGGGAGCCAGCGAGCCGGTGAGCACGACGATGCCGCCCTCGGTGTGGATCGGGTCCGAGAGCGGGTGCACGACCACGCCGTCCGGTGCGGGCGGATCGATCTCGGCGAGGTTCTCCGCCATCGTCTTGCCGGTGACGGTCAGACAATCGCCGTGGAAGAGTCCGGCGTCGAGCAGGTGACGCATGACGACGGGCACGCCACCGACGCGGTCGAGGTCGCTCATGTGGAACTGGCCACCCGGCTTCATGTCGGCGATGTGGGGCACCTTGGCGGCGATGCGGTTGAAGTCGTCGAGCTCGAGGTCGACGCCGGCCTCGTTGGCGAGCGCCAGCAGGTGCAGCACCGCGTTGGTGCTCCCGCCGAGCGCAGAGGTGACCGCGATGGCGTTCTCGAATGCCTTCTTGGTCATGATCATGCGGGGCGTGATGCCCAGCCGGAGCAGGTTGACGACGGCTTCTCCGGCCATGCGCGCATCGCTCTCCCGGCGACCGTCGATGGCAGGGGGCGACGCGGTGCCGGGCAACGACATGCCGATCGCCTCGGCGATGGAGCTCATCGTGTTGGCCGTGAACATGCCACCGCACGCGCCCTCGCCGGGGCACGCGTGGGTCTCGATGTCGTGCAGCTCCGCCTCGCTGATCGAGCCCGCCGAGAACGCACCGACGGCCTCGAACACGCTGGTGATGTCGAGGGCCTTGCCGTGCAACTGACCGGGCATGATGCTGCCGTTGTAGACGAACACGCTGGGCAGGTCGAGGCGAGCAGCAGCCATCAACATCGCCGGGATGCTCTTGTCGCAGCCGGCGAGGCCGACGAATCCGTCGAGTCGCTCGGCGTGCATGACGCACTCGACCGAGTCGGTGATCACCTCACGGCTCACCAGCGAGGCGCGCATCCCCTCGTGGCCCATGCTGATGCCGTCGCTGACGGTGATGGTGCCGAACTCCATCGGGAAACCGCCACCCGCGCGCACGCCGTCCTTGGCGTGCTCGGCGAGTTTGCGCAGGGTCATGTTGCAGGGCGTCACCTCGTTCCAGGCGTTCGCGATCGCGACCTGCGGCTTGCCCCAGTCGTCGTCGGTCATCCCGACCGCGCGCAGCATGGCGCGAGAGGCGGCTTTCTGCAGGCCATCGGTGACGTCGCGGCTGCGGGGCTTCACGTCGACAGGGGTTCCGGTTTCCTGGGTCATGGCCAGCAAACTACCCCTGTCGGCCGACCGCGACCGAGTGAGCGGAGTAGTTTGGCCTGGTGCAACGGGCACCACTCACCGGGTCGTCGTCGCGGGTCGGGCGCTTCGGTCCGCGCTCGCTCGGCTTCCGCCTGCTCGTGATGGTGCTCATCCCCGTGCTCGCGCTGCAGGTCTTCGCCTGGCGAGAGGTGCACCGCCAGAACGTCGCTGCCTCGTCGGCGGCCGACGTCAGTGATCAGGCCGAGTTGCTGCTCTTCTCCGGCAACCTGATCGTGCCCCTCTACCTCGAGTTGACCTCGACCCACGGGATGGCCGAGGCCGAGGCCCGCGGCGTCGACCGGGCCGACCTCCAGAAGATCACCGGGACCAGCTTCCTCGGCATCATGGACGGAGCCAGGCTCGACCTCGACAAGGGGTTGGAGGCGTTGGCGGCCAACGAAGGCGACGTCACCCTTCCCGGAGGCACGACGATACGCGACGAGCTCACGGACGTGCGCGCATCCCTCACCGGGCTGCGCAGCGGCTTCGACGCGCGGACCGCCGACGCCGCAACCATCGAGAACGGCTACGAGCAGGTCATCACGTTCGTCCAGACGGTCAACCACACCGCCGGCGAGGCACTCATGGGTGCCGCCGTCAGCGACGACCTCCGCGGCATCGGTGCGGAGACGGGACAGTTGATCGCCTCGCTCGAGTACGCGTCGACCGCACTCGACGAGCTCTCCGATGCAGCGATCAGCGGCGACCCGCAGGCGAGCCTCGTGTCCATGATCGGGGCCTCGGCCTCGTTCGACGCGTCGATCCGTCAACTCCGAGAGTTGATCGACCCGAGCCGGCGAGCGCGCTTCGACCAGATCGTCAACAGTCCCGACTTCACGGCCGTCGCGAAGAGCCTCCCGACGTACATCGACGCGGTGTCCACGGCCGCCGACACGCCCGAGCAGGTGGTCACCCGCCCCGAGGACATCAAGCTGCTCACCGACGTCCTGCTCGGATCGTTCACCCGCCTCGAACTGCTCAAGTCCTACGGCAACTCGTTCCTCCTCCAGGAGGTCAACCACGCCGACGACGTCCAGGCCACGGCCGAATCGGCGCGGCGCCTGGCCATCGGCGCCATGGTGCTCTCGGTGCTCGTCAGCCTGATCCTGCTCGTCCTGGTGATCCGCTCGGTGCTGCGTCCGCTCGGCCGACTCGCTCGCCGCTCGCGCCAGGTGCGCGAGGGAGACCTCTCGGGGGAGCCGGAGAAGCCGATCGGGCCGACGGACCTGCGCGTGGTCACCCGCGCGTTCAACGACATGGTCACCACCCTCAAGGCCTACGAATCGCAGCTCGACCGTCTCGCGCAGGGCGACACCGAGGTCGACGAGTCGCTGCCGGGGCCTCTCGGTGACACCGTGCGCCGATCCGTGAGTCAACTCGCCACGGTCACGTCGCAGCTCCACGAGTCGCACGCCGCTGCCAACGTGCAGGCACGGACCGACTCGCTGACCGGCCTGGCGAACCGGACGGCGGCGATGGAGCGCCTGTCGATCATCGGCATGCAGGCCCGCCAGGACGGGCACACCGGTGCGATCATCTTCCTCGATCTCGACGGCTTCAAGAGCGTCAACGACACCCAGGGCCACTCCGAGGGCGATCGAATCCTCACCGAACTCGCCGATCGGGTGCGCCGGGCCTGCCCGCTCGACGTCGTGGCGCGCATCGGCGGCGACGAGTTCCTCGTGCTCATGGAGCGCGCCGAGTCGCTCGACCGGGTCACCGCTCGTGCTCGCGAACTGATCGCGGCCATCTCGGCGCCGTGCACGGGCAGCGGCGGTCAGCTGTTCACACTGTCGGCGAGTGCGGGCGTGGCCATGGTCGACGGACTCCGCGACCCGCTGGCCAGCGTGGCCCAGGCGGACTCGGCCGTCTACCACGCCAAGGAACGCGGCCGCGGACGGGTGGAGGCGTTCGACGAACGGCTCGCCCACGTGATCGAGGAACGCGCCGAGATGGCGCTCACCATGCGTCACGGGCTCGCCCAGCAGCAGTTCTCGCTGTGTCTCCAGCCGATCATCGACATCGCCACGTCACACCCGATCGGCGCCGAGGTGCTCCTGCGCTGGAACCGCCCCGGTGTCGGTGAGATCGGACCCAGCGAGTTCATCCCCATCGCCGAGCGAACCGGCGTCATCGTCGACCTCGAGTCGTGGGTCCTGGAAGAGGCCGTCGGCATCCTGCGCGACTGGCGGCTGGACGCCACGACCTCGCGGATGCGCCTCGCCGTCAACATCTCGGGGCGCCACATCGTGGAGGGAAACCT
Organism: uncultured Acidimicrobiaceae bacterium; assembly: GCA_963720695.1. Classification (GTDB taxonomy): domain Bacteria; phylum Actinomycetota; class Acidimicrobiia; order Acidimicrobiales; family Ilumatobacteraceae; genus UBA668. The sequence goes on along the minus strand of CAVRGG010000007.1, from coordinate 298,423 downwards.
GGTCTCGTTGCTCGACGAGCTGTGCCGGCGCGCCAACGTGAACCCGAACCTGCTCGACCTGGAGATCACCGAGACCCATCTCGTCGCCGACATCGCGCGCGCGGGCACGGTCGTCGACGACCTGCGCGCCCAGGGGGTCAACGTCGCCATCGACGACTTCGGGACGGGCTATTCGTCGATGAGCTACCTGCACCGGCTCACGGTCGACACGTTGAAGATCGACCAGGTCTTCGTCGCGGGCATGTGCGACGACCGCCTCGACCGCACGATCGTGGAACTGCTCCTGCGCCTGGGCGACTCGCTCGGGCTGAAGGTGGTCGCCGAGGGCGTCGACAGCGAGCAGAAGCTGAGCCTGCTCCGCGAGCTCGGCTGCCCATGGGCGCAGGGCTACTACATCGCACGGCCGATGGCCGTCGCCGACGCCACGAGATGGCTGCGCCAACAGGAGGCACTCGCCTCGTCGTTGGCCTGACCCGCGATCGCTAGCCTCGGCCCGATGAGCACCTACGATCCCGCTCGCGTCGTCGCCGACCTGCGCGAGCTCGCCGCCCGCACCGGCGGCCCCGAGGGCAGCCGACGCCTGGCCTGGACACCCGAGTGGCTCCAGGCACGAGCGTTCTTCCGCGAGTCGCTGTCCACGCTGCCCGTCGAGGTCGACGAGGACGAGGCCGGCAACCTGTGGGCGGTGCTCCGCGGGGCGCGGCCCGAGACGCTGGTCGTCGGATCGCATCTCGACAGCGTCCCCAAGGGTGGGTGGCTCGACGGCGCGCTCGGCGTGATGGCCGGTCTCGAACTGCTGCGGGCGGTCGCCGCGGAAGGCACCCCGCCGATCACGATCGCCGTCGTCGACTGGGCCGACGAAGAGGGCGCGCGCTTCAGCCGCAGCCTGTTCGGTTCGGCCGCGTGCATGGGCACGCTCGACCTCACCGTGCTGCGCGGGCTCACCGACAAGGACGGCGGAAGGCTGCCCGAGATCCTCGCCGAGCACGGGGTCGACATCGAGCACCTCGACGGCGCTCGCACCCGGATGGCCGACGTGAAGGCGTACGTCGAGGTCCACATCGAGCAGGGTCCGATCCTGGAGCGACGGGGCCTCGGCATCGCCACGGTCACCGGCACGAAGGGCATCGAGCGCGAGCGCCTGGTGTTCCGAGGCCAGGCCGCGCATGCCGGCACGATGCCGATGGAGATGCGCCGCGACAGCTTCCGGGCAGCAGCCCGATTCGCCTTGGCCATCGCCGAGATCGGCGAGCGACACGAAGGCGTCACGACGGTCGGGCACGCACAGTGCTGGCCGGGAGTGGTGACGGCCGTGGCCGGCGAGACGCGGATCACGATGGACATGCGCCACATCTCGGCCGAGTCACTGCAGGCGATGTTCGACGAGGCCCACGAGGCGGCGACGGCGGCCGCCGATGCGGAGGGCTGCACGATCGAGTGGGAGCACATCTTCCGCATCCCGCCGATGCCGTTCCACCCGGCGTTGCTGGATGCCGCCCGCGCCGCGGTGCGCGAGGTCGAGGGACACGACGTGGAGCTTCCCAGCGGCGCGTTGCACGATGCGTCCGAGGTCGCCCGCGAGATTCCCACCGTCATGCTGTTCTCGTCGTCGACCAACGGCCTCAGCCACACCAAGGAGGAGGACACGCCCGAGCCGCATCTCCTCATGGCCGCCGACGCGTTCCACCGCACGTGTCGGCGAGCGATGGATCTCGTCGCGTCCGGCGAGCTCTGACTCTCAGCAAGTTCCCAGCAAGCTCACACGCGGCACCCAGGGCCGTCGCGCAGCATCATGGCATGACGCTCACGGCCCCGCACCTCCACGGTGCCCCGTCCCTCCCCCCGACAGCGGCACCACTCGTCGACATCGTCATCCCGGTGTACAACGAGTCGGTGGTGCTGGCCGCGAGCGTCACGACCCTGCATCGCTATCTGAACGAGCAGTTCCCGTTCACGTGGCGCATCACCATCGCCGACAACGCCTCGACCGACGACACCTGGCGCATCGCCAGCACCCTCGCGGCCACGCTCGACGGCGTCCGCGCCGTGCACCTCGACGAGAAGGGTCGGGGTCGTGCGCTGCGCCACACGTGGACCGGCAACGACGCGGGCATCGTCGCCTACATGGACGTCGACCTGTCCACCGGGCTCGATGCCCTCCTCCCTCTGATCGCCCCACTCGTCAGCGGTCACAGCGACGTGGCGATCGGCTCTCGCCTCGCGGCGGGATCGGCGGTCGCTCGTGGCCCACGACGAGAGTTCATCTCCCGCACCTACAACACCATCCTTCGCGCCGTGTTCGGCAACAGCTTCCGTGACGCGCAGTGCGGGTTCAAAGCCATCCGCCGCGAGGTCGCCGACGTGCTCGTGCCGCTGGTCGAGGACGACGCCTGGTTCTTCGACACCGAGCTGCTGCTCCTCGCCGAGCGCAACGGACTGCGCGTGCACGAGGTCCCCGTGACGTGGGTCGACGACCCCGACAGCCGGGTCCACGTCGTGACGACCGCGCGGGACGATCTCAGGGGTGTCGCCCGCCTGGCCTCGACCTTCCTGCGAGGCCGCGGACGGGTCGATCTGGGAGCGGCCGCCCGCGAACCACTCGCCGACGACTTCGGACGCCAGATCATCGTGTTCGTCAAGATCGGCGTCGTCAGCACTCTCATCTCGCTCGCCCTGTTCCTGATGCTGCGTGACAGCACCGGAGCGGTGTGGGCGAACCTCATCGCGGTCGGAGCGACGGCGGTCGGCAACACATGGGCCAACCGTCGATACACCTTCGGCTACCGCGACGCCCGGGAGCGAGGTCGTCACTACATGGGTGGCGTGGCGATCTCGCTCGCGGGTCTCGGACTCACCAGTCTCGCCCTGGCCAATGTGTCCGGCGAGCTGGCACAGGTGTTGGTCCTGCTCACCACGTGGTCGCTGACCACCCTCGCCCGCTTCGGGTTGCTGCGTCATTGGGTGTTCCGGGCTCGGACCTGAGCCACAATGGCGGGCGTGACATCCTCGACCGGCGCCAAGCCGCGCGTCCTCGTCGTCGATGACGAGGACAACATCTCGTTCCTCGTCGAATCGGCACTCCAGCTCGACGGGATGGACACCGCGAAGGCTGCCGACGGTCACGAGGCACTCGCCGCCGTGCGCTCCTACCACCCGCACGTGATCGTGCTCGACGTGATGATGCCCGGCATCGACGGATTCGAGGTGCTCCGCCGCCTGCGCAGCGACGGCAACAAGACGCCGGTGGTGTTCCTCACGGCGCGCGACGGACTCGACGACCGCATCCGCGGCCTCACCTCCGGCGGCGACGACTACGTGGTGAAGCCCTTCGCGATCGCCGAGCTCGTCGCTCGGGTGCAGGTCGCGTTGCGGCATTCCCAGGCCGCCATGCCGACGTCGGTGCTGTCGCTCGCCGACCTGGAGCTCGACGACGATGCGCATCGGGTGACGCGCGCCGGTCAGACCGTGACGCTGTCACCCACCGAGTACAAGCTGCTGCACTACCTGCTGCTCAACGCAGGTCGCGTCCTCAGCCGGAGCCAGATCCTGGACCACGTGTGGCACTACGACTTCGATGGTGACGCCTCGGTCGTCGAGACCTACATGAGCTACCTGCGACGCAAGCTCGACACGGGTGAACCCAAGCTCCTCCACACCGTTCGCGGCGTCGGCTACTGCATGCGAGTCGACGGGTGAGACTGCGCAGTCGCCTCTTCATCGGACTCGGCGGCGTCGCGATCGCGTTCGCGATCACCGGCTACCTGATCGCCACCACGCAGCGGCGCTACCTCACCGAACAGGTCGATCGGCAACTCGAGACCTCCACCCCGCTGGCGCTCGGCATCCTCGGCAATCGGCCCGCACCGATCCCTCCCGATGGCGCGGGAACCTTCAGCGAGATCTACATCGGCCACCTCGATGCGGACGGCACCGTCACGACCATCATCCAGGGGCAACTGGTCACCGGCTCGCCCGACGTGTCGGTGAGCGACGCCGAGGCGCACAGCGGCCGAGGGCGTGGCGACCCGTTCACGGTCGACGGCGTGGGCACCGGCGACCAGTTCCGAGTGATCGTCCTCCAGCGCCCCGATGCCAGCGGCTGGAACTTCATCGCGCTCTCGCTGGCGAAGGCGAGTGCGGCGTACAACCGGCTGCTGATCGCCACGGGGATCGGCGGCCTGGTGGTCATGTCGGTGATCGCCATCACCGCGGCATGGGTGGTGCGGTTGGGCGTCAAGCCGATCAACGAGGTCACGGCCGCGGCCGATGCGATCAGCGGTGGCGATCGCACTCGGCGGGTCCCGTCGTACCCGCCCGGGACCGAGGCGGCGCACCTCTCGAACGCGTTCAACTCGATGCTCGACCAGAAGGAGGCGGCCGACGAACGCCTTCGTCAGTTCGTCGCCGACGCATCCCACGAACTCCGCACGCCGCTGACGTCCATCCGGGGCTACGCGGAGCTCTACCAGCGCGGCGGGCTGCAGGACCAAGCGCGGCTCGACGACGCGATGCGCCGCGTCACGGGTGAGGCCGACCGGATGAGTGCCTTGGTCGACGACCTCCTGCTGCTCAGCAAGCTCGACCGAGGACTCCCCCTGGACACCGCGCCCGTCGACGTGGCCCAACTGCTCGATGATGCAGCTGCGGATGCCCTCGCCGTGCAGCCGGAGCGGGTGATCCGGGTGGAGAGCACCAGGCCCCTCACCTGCGAGGGCGACCCCGCCCGACTTCACCAGGTGGTCGCAGCCATCGTCCACAATGCGTTGGTCCACACGCCGACGTCGACCCCGATCGAGCTCCTCGGCTCCGAGCGCGACGCGAGCGTCGTGATCGAGGTCGTCGATCACGGGCCCGGCCTCGACCCGGAGATCGCAGCGCAGGTCTTCGAACGGTTCTACCGCGGCGACCCGTCGCGCGCCCGATCCTCGGGCGGGAGCGGCCTCGGTCTGTCCATCGCGAAGTCGATCGTCGAGAGCCACGGCGGCAGGATCGCGCTGCACACCGCACCGGGCCAGGGGTGCCGGTTCACGATCGCCGTCCCGCGATCGCCTACCCCTTCTTCTGGTTGAGCAGCGCCGTCACGATCTTGCCGTCGGCCTTGCCCTGGGTGGCCTTCATCACGGCTCCGACGATGGCGCCCATCGCCTTGCCGTCGCCGGCACAGAACTTTGCCCACGCATCGGCCTGGTCGGCGATGGCCTGGTCGACGACCGCCTCGAGCGCACCCGTGTCGATCGCCTCGAATCCCTTCGAGGCGGCGATGGCGGCGGCGTCGCCGCCCCCGTTGGCCAGGATCTCGGACAGGATCGCCTTGGCCTGTGTGGCCGTCACCTTCCCGTCGACCTCCAAGGTGGTGAGCGCGGCGATGTCGATGGCCGGCACCCGGGGATCGACGCCTTCGTCGGCGAACGCCTCTTTCACGTAGACCAGCGCACGACCCGGATCGCCGCCGAGATGTCCGATCGCCAACACGTAGTGGTCCTGGCCCCGCTCGACGACCGACATCACCGCTTCACTGTCGGCAGGCTGCCCGGTGGCGACCGCGAGGTGCTCACGACGCTGCGCCGGCAGCGGCGGCAACGACGCATGCACCCGCTGGATCCACTCCGCCGAGGGGGCCAGCGGCACGAGGTCGGGTTCGAGGAAGTAGCGGTAGTCGTCGGCGTCCTCCTTGACGCGCAGCGTGTGCGTACGGCCATCGCCTTCGTCCCAGTGCCGGGTCTCCTGGCGGACCGAGTCGCCGCTCTCGAGGAGGTCGATCTGCCGACGAGCCTCGTATTCGATGGCCCGCCCCACCGAGCGCACGCTGTTGACGTTCTTGATCTCACAACGCGTGCCGAAGGGAGTCCCCGGCTTGTGGACGCTCACGTTGGCGTCGACGCGCATGGACCCCTCCTCCATCTTCGCGTCGCTGGCTCCGATGGCCACCAGGATCGCCCGCAGTTCGTTGACGTAGAGGCGTGCCTCCTCCGCGCTGCGGATGTCGGGCCGGCTGACGATCTCGACGAGCGGCACACCGGCCCGGTTGAGGTCGATCAGCGAGGACGTGGCACCGTGCACCCGACCACCGGATCCACCGACGTGTGTGCTCTTGCCGGCGTCCTCCTCCATGTGCGCGCGCTCGATGCCCACGTGCGTGCCACCGGGCAGCTTGAGATACCCGTCGACGTTCAGCGGCTGGTCGTACTGGCTGATCTGGTACGCCTTGGGCATGTCCGGATAGAAGTAGTTCTTGCGGTGGAACGTGCACGGCTGCACGGTGCAGTTCAACGCCAACCCGATGCGCATCGCCAACTCGACCGCTCGTTCGTTGAGAACCGGCAGCGCACCCGGCAGGCCGAGCGTCACCGGGTCGATGTTCGTGTTGGGTTCGTCACCGAAGCGGTTCGGGCTCGCAGAGAAGAGCTTCGTCTCCGTGGCCAACTCGACGTGCACCTCGAGGCCGACGACCAGTTGCCAGTCGCCCGGGAGTCCGTCATGGGCGCTCATCCGAGGCTCCTCTCCAGCGCGGCGGCGACGCGGAACATCATCGGTTCCTGCAGCGTGCCGGCGAGCACCTGCACGCCCACCGGCAAGCCGTGCGCGCCCGTCCCGTACGGCACGCTCATGCCAGGGTGGCCCGCCAGGTTGGTGGGAATGGTGTACGTGTCGCACAGGTACATCGCGAACGGGTTGTCGCCCTTGGCGCCGAACGGGAACGCCACGCTCGGCGACGTCGGCGTGAGCAGTACGTCGGCCTGCTGGTAGGCGCGCTCGAAGTCGTCGTGGATCAGGCGGCGGACCTTCAGCGCCTTGCCGTAGTACGCGTCGTAGTAGCCGGCGCTGAGCGCATAGGTGCCGAGCATGATGCGTCGCTTCACCTCGTCGCCGAATCCGGCAGCTCGGGTGACCCCGTACATCGCGTTGGTGTCGGTCGCCTCGACCCGCAGGCCATAGCGCACACCGTCGTAGCGAGCCAGGTTGCTGCTGGCCTCGGCAGGGGCGATGAGGTAGTAGGCGGTGAGCCCGAACGTGAACGCCGGCACCTGCACGGGCACGATCGTCGCGCCCGCTGCGGCCAACGCCTCGAACGCGGCCTCGAGGCGCTCCTCCACGTCGGGATCGGCGCCGGGGGGAAGATCGGTGATGCGACCGATGCGCAGACCCTCCACGCCCTGGTCGAGCACGTCGACGAGGCGAGGGTGCTCCTGCGGGATGCTGGTGCTGTCGTGCGGGTCGTGTCCACCGATGACGTCGAGCACCAGCGCGGCGTCGGCAACGCTGCTGGTGAACGGTCCGATCTGATCGAGGCTGCTGGCGAAGGCGACGAGCCCGTAACGGCTCACGTAGCCGTACGTGGGCTTCACGCCGACCACGCCACAGAGGGCGGCGGGCTGGCGGATCGACCCACCGGTGTCGCTGCCGAGGCTGACGTGGCTGAACCCGGCGGCCACCGCTGCTGCGCTCCCACCGCTGCTCCCACCGGGGACGCGGGTGAGGTCGTGCGGGTTGCGGGTGGGGCCGAAGGCGGAGTTCTCCGTGCTGGAGCCCATCGCGAACTCGTCGAGGTTGGTCTTGCCGATCGCCACGGCACCGGCGGCGCGGAGCCTGTCGACCACGGTGGCGTCGTAGGGCGGTGTCCACCCCTCGAGGATCTTCGACGAGCAGGTGGTGGGCACCCCGCGCGTGCACATGTTGTCCTTGAGCGCGACGGTCACACCGGCGAGCGGACCGGGGTCGTCGCCCTTCGCCGCGGCGGCATCGACCGCGGCCGCCTGGGCCTGGGCCTGCTCGACCATCACGTGGTTGAAGGCGTGGATGTCGGGATCGCGTTCGGTGATGGTGGCCAAGTGCTGCGTCAGCAGTTCGGTGGCGGTGGTGGTGCCGGCCCGTACTGCCGCCGCGATGTCGAGGGCAGTCGTCACAGGTCCATCCCGACGATGGGAGGCACACGGAATCGGCCGTCCTCGGACGCGGGCGCGGCGGCCAGCACTTCGTCGCGGTCGAGGCACGGCTCGACCACATCGGGCCGGAGCACGTTGACCAGCGGATACGGCTGGGTCATGGGGACGACGGCGGAGAGGTCGAGCGCGTCGATGTCGGCGAAGTGCTCGAGCATGCCGTCGAGTTGGACGGTCATGCGTTCGATCTCGTCAGCCGTGACATCGAGTCGCGCCAACCGGGCCACCTTGGCGACAACGGCTGCGGAGATGCGGTCGGACACAGTGACGCATCCTACGGGGCGACGAGGTGCAGCAGCAGGCCCGATTCGGGATGCTGGCGCGGCAGTTGGATGCCGTGCACCGCCAGTTGGCGCCCGGTGAGGGTGAGCTCCGACGCGGGCAACACGAGGTTGGAGCCCGGCAACGGCACCTGCGTCACGCGGTAGGACGTGTCCGGCAGGAGGCCCGGCAGCCGGAGCGGCGGGGGCACCAGACTCATCCCGCTGGTGAGTTGGACATGGGCCACGAGGGCTTCGCGGCGGTCCACCGCGTACACACCGTAGGCGTGGCTGCTGGGCTGCTGGCCGTTGAGCACGGGGTCGAACCGCACACCGTCACCGCTGTGGAGCAGGGGACGGAAACGCTGGTGCAGCGCGACCACTGCGGCGAGCTGCTCGCGTTCGTCGTCGCTGAGCCCGAGCACGTTCCATTCGACACCGAGATGTCCGAAGAACGCCGTCACCGCCCGGAAGGCCAGGGAGTGCATGCGTCCGGTGGTGTGCGATCGGGTCGGACCGATGTGCGCGCCCATCACCTCGGCGGGCAGGAGCATCGTCGCGCCCCACTGGATGGTCTGGCGCTCCAGCGGGTCGTTGCAGTCGCTGGTCCACACCCGCTCGGCTCGCCGCAGGACCTCGAGGTCGATGCGACCGCCGCCGCTCGCGCAGCTCTCGAACTCCACGTCCGGGTGCCGCGACCGCAACGTGTCCAACAGGGCGTAGAACGCCAACGTCTGCGCATGCGTGCCGGCGGCTCCGTCGCTGCCGCTGCCCTGGACGTGGTTGCGGTTCATGTCCCACTTGACGTACTGCACCTCGTGGTCGCGCAGCAGTGCATCGAGTTGCCCGAGCACGTGAGCGAAGGCATCGGGGTGGGCGAGGTTCAGGACGAGTTGCCGGCGGCCGAGCACGGGCGGGTAGCCCTCCGTCACCAACGCCCACTCCGGATGGGCACGGAACAGGTCGCTGTCGGGATTCACCATCTCCGGCTCGACCCAGATCCCGAACTCCATGCCCAGTGATCGGACGTGCGCGATCAGCGGGCCGAGGCCGTCGGGGTACACCTCCGGCGAGACCCACCAATCCCCGAGCCCGCGATGATCGTCGCGCCGGGCGCCGAACCACCCGTCGTCGAGGACGAACCGTTCGATGCCCAACGCGGCCGCCGAGGACGCCAACTCCTGCAACCGCTGGGTCGAGTGGTCGAAGTAGACCGCTTCCCACGTGTTCAACAGGACCGGGCGGGCGGTGTCCGGGTGCACGTCGAGCGCACGCAACGACCGGTGGAAACCCCACGACGCAGGCGTGAGACCGTCGGCGGAGTACGTCGCGACGATCGACGGCGCGTCGTAGGACTCACCCGGCTCGAGACAGATCTCGCCGGGGTGGAGCAGCTCGCCGCCCTGGACGTAACGGCGGCCGTCGGGCATGCAGTCGGCCAGCATGCGGTGGTTCCCGCTCCAGGCGACGTGGACGCCCCACACCTCACCGTGCCACTCGCCGAAGCCCGGCTCGCCCGCGAACACGAGCGGTTGATGTTCGTGCGAGGTACGTCCGGCGCGATTCTCGGACAACCACGCTCCACTGCCCCATGGGCGTCTGACGGGATGGAACTCCCGCGTCCAGCGACCATCGAAGGTGAGCAACTCCGACGCGTGGGCCGGCAGCGGGAGTGTCGAGTGGAGCGCGTCGAGCAGGTAGCGAGTCGCACCGTCGTTGGTGACGCTCGTCCTGCACGGTGAGCACGTCGTCGAGCGTGATCGTGCACGACAGCCGCAGGCCGGCCACGTCGTCGACCGCCTCGATCTGGATCCCGTGGTCCACGGTGATCTGCCCGGCCGGTCGGAATCGCGGCGCCCACGCGGTGCCCCCTCGACGATGACCCGACAGCCCAGGGTGACCCTGGAACCCGGCACCGTGCTCGGGGACGACGCTGACGGGCGCCACCACGTCGAGGCCGCCCTGGGTCGCGGGGCGAGCGAGCGCCGCCGTGATCGACGCGAGATCGACGTGGCCGAGTGGCGAGCCCCAGTGGACGATGACCGGCGCGCCGAACGACTCGTCGATGACCACGTCGGCCTGACGACCGCGCAGATGGATCATGGAACTACCCCTTGTTGGCGCCGAGCGTGAGGCCGCTGATGAACTGACGTTGCAGCATCAAGTAGACCACCAACGTGGGCAGCGCGATGATCATCGAGGCCGCTGCGATGAGGTTGTCGTTGGAGAAGAACTGACCGCCGAGGTTCGCGATGGACGACGTGATCGGGCGCTGGTCACCCTGGTTGATGAGGACCACGGCCCAGAAGAAGTCGTTGTACAACCAGGTGAACTCGAGCGTGGCCAACGCCGCCAACACCGGGCGGCACAACGGCATGATGATCTGGAAGAACTGCCGCGAGGTGCTGGCGCCGTCGACCAGGGCGGCCTCGCCGAGCTCCTTGGGGATCGTCTTCATGTAGTTCGACAACACGAACGTGCAGAAGCCGGTCTGGAACGCGACGTGGACGATGATCACCGCGACCTTCGTGCCGAGCAGACTCCCGGTGTTCGTGTCGCTCAAGATGTCCGGCCACGGCGTGTGCTTGAACATCTGGAACAGCGGCTGGAAGAGCACCTGCGCCGGCAACAGGTTGCCGGCGGTGAACAGCAACAGCAGCGCCACGTTGAAGCGCCAGCTGTAGCGGCTGACGGCGAACGCCATCGTGCTCGACAGGAACAGGATGAGCACGATCGACGGCATCACGATGAACATGGTGTTCTTGAACGTGTGCGTCATCTGGCCCTGCGTCCACGCATCACGGAAGTTCTGCAGCGTGAGCGACTTCGGCAACGAGAAGATGCCGTACTTCTGCGTCTCCGAGTACGGACGCAGCGCGGCGTACAGCGCGCTGAACACGGGCACCAGCCACAACAGCGCCATGAACGTGAGGAACACATAGAGGAACGCGCGTGAGTAGCGGGCACGCCTCGCCGGCCGCTTGACGACGGTCAGCTGCGCGCTCATGCGTCGGTCTCCCGGTAGTTGTTGATCAGGTACCAGACGATGAACACGAGGCACAGCACGAACAGCACGACGCCGTAGGCCGAGCCGAGACCGACCTGGCCACCTCCCTCACCGACGAGGTTGTCGCGGACGAGGACGCCGAGCACCTTGGTCCCCGGTGGCGACTTGAGCGCGAAGATGATGTCGAAGGCGCGCAGTGCTTCGATCACGGTGATCACGAAGACCACGACGTTGATCGGCTTCATCACGGGAAAGACCACCTGGCGGAACGCCTGCCACTCGTTGCAGCCGTCGATCGCCGCCGCCTCACGCAGTGCCGGATCCACGCTCTTGAGCCCGGCGAGGTAGAGCACCATGACGTAGCCGATGTGCCGCCACGCCATCGCGACGAGCAGCGCCGCGAAGTTCTTGGTGAGCCCGAGCGGGGTGTCGAGGCCGGGCACGTGGAACGTGAAGATCTTCTCCGCGTTGCCCACCCAGTCGATCTGATTGCCCTGCGCCGTGCGGCCGAGGACGACGTTGAACAGTCCCTGGCTCGGCGAGTACATGACGCTCTTCCAGATGAAGCCGACGATGGCCAGCGACAGCACGACCGGCATGTAGAAGACGCTCTGGTAGATCGCCGACCCACGGATGTTCTTGTCGAGCAAGTAGGCGAACAGCACACCGACGATGCTGCACAGCGACAGGAACACCAGGAGGATGATGTTGTTGAACAGCGCGGGGAAGAACTTGCCGTCGAAGACGGTGAACACCGCCCAGTAGTTGGCGAAGCCCACGAGTTTCCAGGTGCCGAGCTTGAGGCCGTCCCACTTGGTGAACGACAGCGAGATCGTCATGAAGGCCGGCACCCACACGAACACGATGTGGATCGCGGTCGGGATCCCCGCCATCAACCACAGCGTCACCTTGTCGCGGCGCGACAGCTGCGAGTAGCGGCGACGACGGCGACGCCCCTTGGGGGGCGTCGCCGTCGACACAGGAGCTGTCACATCAGCCTCCACCGATCGGACTCAGAGGTACTGCGACTTCTGGGTTTCGATGTCGGACAGGATCGAATCGATCGATCCCGGGTCCGTGTGGAAGTTCGCGAAGGCGTCGGCGATCACGTTCGACACGAAGTCCGGGCTGGTGTCGCGGTCGAGGAACTGAGCGATGTTCTTCGCCGATCCGACGAGCTCGGCCGACTTCTTCTGGATGGCGGTGAACTTCGACGAGTCGAACTTGTCGTTCGCCGGCACCGCGCTGTTGTCGACCGCGTTGAGGGCATCGATGAAGTCGAGGCCACCGACGGCGGTGAGCAGCGCCTTGGCACCGGCCTCGTTCTTCGGGCTCGCGGCCATCATCCAGCCGTCGATCGGGGCGTCGAGCGCGTCGGCGCCGATCGCCGGGTCGAGCTCGGGGAACGTGAAGAAGTCGAGGTCGTCGAGGTAGGCCTGGTCGGTGCTGTTGCTGGAGACGAACGTGCCGAGGTAGTACATCCCGGCTTCCTTGTTCTCGAGCGCCGTGGCGGCCTCCTGCCAGGTGCGCCCGTTCGGGTTCTCCTGGTGGAACGGCAGCAGCGTCGTCCAGACGGCGAAGACGTTCTTCACCTTCTCCTGCGTCCAGTCCTCCTTGCCGGCCAACAGGTCGACGTGGAACTGGTACCCGTTGAGGCGCATGTTCAAGATGTCGAACGTGCCCTGCACCGGCCACTTGCCGTCGTTGGCGTACGCGAACGGCACGAGCCCGTCGGCCTGCATCTTCGTGGCGAGGGCGATCAGCTCATCCTTGTTGGTCGGGATCTCGTAGCCCTTGTCGGCGAACAGGCTCTTGCGGTAGTGCACGGCCCACGGGTAGTAGCTGCGCGGCACGAGGTACTGCTTGCCGTCGTTGCCGGTGGCTGCGGTCTTGAAGCCCTCGGTGAAGTCGGGGAGGTTGTCCCAGACGTCGGAGATGTCGCCGGCGAGGCCCTTCTCGGCGAAGAACCGCATGCGGTAGCCGGCGAACCAGGTGAAGACGTCGTCGGGCTGCTGCAGGTAGCTGGTGATGTTGTCCTGGAAGCTGTTGTGGTCGACGAAGTTGCCCTTGTACGGCAGACCCGTGGCGTCGAGGCCGGCCTTGATGCCGTCGCCGACCTTGCCCGCTCCCGCGGCTTCGTTGATGCCGACCGTCACCGCGTCGCCGGAGGGTGCCGCCGTGGTGTCGGGGCTCCCAGCGGTGGTCGGCGTCGTGGTGTCGCCTCCGCCGCTGGTCGCAGGTGTGGTGCTGGACGTGTTGCCGTCGGAACCGCAGGCCGCGAGCAGACCGGCGCCGGCAACAGCTGCCGCACCGACGATCAGGCCACGACGCGAGACGATGTGGAACCCGACATCGGTCGGGCTGGGTGAGTGTTCGTAACCTTCGGACACGGGGTCCCCCTTGTGAAGTGTGTTCATGCTGGCCGCCCGCGAAACGATCGGACGATGCTGTGAACATGGCATGAACGAACGGTGCGTGTCAAGAGTCTCTGTTCGTATTTCGAACATCCAGTGTGCGTTTCTTGACGCGATGCGTCCAGTCACACACTTTGACGCGAATTTCGTGTGCGAAACTGTTGACTTTCTTCACATCGAGAGGCAGGCTACGAGACATGTCCAACAAGGTGGTCGACACGGTCGCGGCACGTGCACTCGCCCGCCAGCGCCACGACGTCATCGTCGCCGAGGTACGCCGCCGCGGGGCGGTCCGGGTCAGCGAACTGTCCGCGTTGCTCGGCGTCAGCGACATGACCATCCGGCGCGATCTCGAGATGCTCGACGACACCGGCCTGCTCACCAAGGTCCACGGCGGCGCCACGTTGCGCGCCGAGCGCAGCAGCGACGAGCCCGGCTTCGAAGCCAAGTCGCTGCGGAACATGGCCGAGAAGCACGCCATCGCGATGGCTGCCGCAGCGATGGTCACGCCCGGCAGCGCCATCGGTGTCACCGCGGGGACGACCACGTGGCAACTCGCCTATCACCTCGTCGACATCGCCGACCTCACCGTCATCACCAACTCCGTGCGCGTGGCCGATGTGCTCTACCGCGCGCCGCGGCCCGACCGCACCGTGGTCCTCACCGGTGGCGAACGGACACCGTCGGATGCCTTGGTCGGGCCCGTTGCGCTCGCCACACTGCGCACGATGCACCTCGACATGGTGTGCATGGGTGTCCATGGCATCGCCGACCCTGCGGGCTTCACCACCCCGAACCTGATCGAGGCCGAGACCAATCGCGCCTTCGTGGATTCCACACAGCAGCTCGTGGTGCTCGCCGATCACACGAAGTGGAACGTCGTCGGACTCAGCACGATCGCGCCGCTGTCGCGGGCCGCGACGATCATCTCCGATCGCGGCCTGTCGACCGCCGCGCGCCTCGCCCTCGAGCCCATCGTCCCCCGACTCGTGCTGGCTGATCCACAATTCAACGAAGCACCTGCACCGTTCGAGACCCGAGCGGGCGATCGAAGGAGGGCGTAATGGCCAACGTCACGTTCCGCGAGGCCTCGCGCATCTACCCCGGCATGCAGCATGCCGCCGTGGACCGCTTGGACCTCGAGATCGTCGATGGCGAGTTCCTCGTGCTCGTCGGGCCGTCCGGTTGCGGCAAGTCGACGACGCTGCGCATGCTCGCCGGGCTGGAACCGATCGACGATGGCTTCGTCTTCATCGGCGACACCGACGTCACGATGTTGCCGCCCCGCGAGCGCGACATCGCCATGGTGTTCCAGAGCTATGCGCTCTACCCGCACATGACCGTCGCCGAGAACATCGGCTTCCACCTCAAGATCAAGAAGATGCCCAAGGAGGAGATCAGGCAGCGTGTCGCCGAGGCGGCCGACCTGCTCGACCTCACCGACTACCTCGACCGGAAACCGGCCAAGCTCTCGGGCGGGCAACGCCAGCGCGTGGCCATGGGGCGAGCGATCGTGCGCAACCCGAAGGTGTTCCTGATGGACGAGCCGCTGTCGAACCTCGACGCCAAGCTCCGCGTCCAGACCCGCACGCAGATCGCCGCGTTGCAACGTCGCCTCGGCGTCACCACGGTGTACGTCACCCACGACCAGGTCGAAGCGATGACCATGGGCGACAGAGTCGCGGTGCTGAAGGACGGCGTGCTGCAGCAGTGCGCGGCCCCTCGCGACCTCTTCACGACACCGGTCAACACCTTCGTCGCCGGGTTCATCGGCTCACCTGCGATGAACATGGTCACCTGCACGGTCACCGAAGCGGGCGCCGAGTTCTCGTCGATGCAGATCCCGCTGACTCCCGAGCAACGATCCGGCCTGACGACCGACGTCGATCACCGTGGGGGTGCGGCCCGAGGGTCTGCACATCAGCCCCGATTCCATCGGGATGCACGCCACGATCGGGACCGTCGAGGAGCTCGGCTCGGACAGCTTCCTGTACTGCACGCCCGACGGGCATCCGGATGTCACGGTGGTCTCACGCGCCGAGGGACTCAGCTCCGCTCGTGCCGGTGATCATGTCGTCCTGCGTCCCGACACGGGAGCGCTCCATCTCTTCGACACCGCTACGGGTGCCCGGTTGCCCGACTGACATGGACCCCTCCGATCTCCGCATCGACCCACATCTGGGGACACGAGTGCACATCGTGGGCACCCGCCAGGCACGTCCCAACCTGCCGTCGACCGGGTGCCCGTTCTGCCCGGGAGGGCTCGAGTCGCCCGAGCCCTACGACGTCCGTTGGTTCCGCAACCGGTGGCCGGCGATGCCCGGCGACCGCTGCGAGGTGGTGCTCTACACGTCCGAGCACGACGCCACCTTCACCTCGCTCGGCGTCGGTGGCGCCCGCAAGGTCGTCGATCTGTGGGCAGAGCGCTCGACAGAGCTCGGCGCGCGGGCCGACGTCGACTTCGTGCTCGTCTTCGAGAACCGTGGACCGGAGGTGGGCGCCACGATCGCTCATCCCCACGGCCAGATCTACGCCTACGACCACATCCCCGAGCGGCCGCTGCGGCTGCTGGAGTCCAAGTGGACACCCGACCTCGCGCCGGGTGATCGGCTCGTCACCGAACACGACGGGTGGGTCACCTACGTGCCCTACGCCAGCGCCTATCCGATCGCGCTGACGATCGCGCCGCGCATGCAGGTGCCCGATGTGGCCGCGCTCGACGCGTCCGGGCGCGACGGGCTGTCCGCCATGCTGATCGACGTGCTCGGCCGTCTCGACCGGCTCTACGATCAGCCGCTGCCCTACATGATGTGGCTGAACCAACGGCCCACCGACGGGTCCGAATGGCCGCAGGCGTGGTTCAACATCGAGATCGTGTCGCCCTGGCGCAGCGCGGGCGTGCCCCGCTACATCGCGGCGGCGGAGGTCGCCTGCGGTGAGTACTTCAACCCGGTGATCCCCGAGGTGCTCGCCGAGGAGCTGCGCGGCCTCTAGTTCGGCTGCACCGGCTGGAAGTCGGGAACCCGCTTCTGGAGGAAGCTGGCCACGCCCTCCTTGAAGTCCGCGCGGCGCAGCGATGCCTTCATCAGGTCGATGGCGTCGTCGGTGGCCTCGATCAGGCCGCGATCCCAGTCGCCGTAGACCTGCCGCTTCATCACGGCCATCGAGGTCGGGGAGGCGTAGGTCGCGAGCTCGGCAGCGAACTCGAGCGTGCGATCCATGAGCAGCTCAGGCGGGACCACCTCGTTGACCAACCCCATCTGCGCGGCCTCCTCGGCGAGGAAGACGCGGCCGCTGTAGAGCAGGTCGAGCGCGCGGGCGGTTCCCACCAGACGGGGCAGCACCCACGACATGCCGTACTCCGCGATCAGGCCCCGCCGCGAGAACGCCGTGGTGAACTTCGCCCCCGCAGCCGCGAACCGCACGTCGCACATGAGCGCCTGCACCATGCCGATGCCGGCGCACGCGCCGTTGACGGCGGCGACGACGGGCTTGGGAATCTGGGTCGTGTAGTACTGCGGACGGCCGCCCGCGGCTGCATCGGCGCCGCCCGAGCCGGCGCTCGCTCCGATCCCCTGCAGGGTGTCCATGTCGGCACCGGCGCAGAAGCCGCGACCGGCTCCCGTGACGACGATCACCTTCACCGCCGGATCGGCGGCGCAGCGGTCGAGCAGTTCGAAGTACCGGGTGGCCAGCTCGCCGTTCCACGCATTGAGTCGTTCCGGCCGGTTGAGGGTGAGCACCGCGATCCCTGGGTCGCGGAGCTCGAAGAGGACGACGTCGTCAGTCATCTCCTGGAACGTAGTCCTCGACATCCTCGATCTCGGGGTCGAGCATCGGCACGTCGTTGCGATGCCGGCGGGCGTCGATGAGCAGATAGCCGACCGCCAACACGAACGCGACCAGGGCCGTCCACTGGTTGAGGCGCCACCCACCGCCGCTGTTGGCCGGGTCGATCCGCAGGCTCTCGATCCAGAATCGACCGGCTGCGTAGCCGGCGACGTACACCGCCATCAGTCGGCCCGGACGCAGCCTGATCCGCTTGTCGATCACCAACAGCACGACGCACAGGGCGAGGTTCCACAGGCACTCGTACAGGAACGTCGGGTGGAACAGCGTGCCCGACGCATAGCCCGGAGGCAGGTGCGCATCGTCGATCTGGAGGCCCCACGGCAACGTGGTCGGACGACCGAACAGCTCCTGGTTCCACCAGTTGCCCAGACGCCCGATCGCCTGCGCGAGCGGGATCGCCGGCGCCGCAGCGGTGAGGGTCATCGGCACCGAGAGGTTGCGGCGCTTCATCGCCCAGATCGCCACCAGTGTGCCCAACAGCAGCCCGCCCGGGATGCCGAGGCCGCCCTCCCAGATGCGGATCCAGCGGCTCGGCTCTTTCCACGGCTGGCTCTTGTCGGTGACGATGTAGTACAGGCGAGCGCCGACGACGCCGCCGGCCACTCCCCACATCGCGACGGACGTGAAGTCGTCACGGCTGCCCGCACCCGACGCCTCGAGGCGACGGCCGGCGAGCCAGACCGCGGCGACCACGCCGAGGGCGATCATCAACCCGTACGCGTGAATCGAGAGCGGTCCGATGTCGAAGACCCCGTTGGACGGGCTCGGGATGCTGGCGAGGAAGCTCACGATCCGGCGGTGACGCGCTGCGCGAAGGCCACGGTGGCGTCGTTGATGAGTTGCTTGTCGTAGTCCTGCGTCGCGACGTGGTAGCTGCGCTCCAGGATCACACGCTCGAGCGGGCCGCCGTAGTGCTCCGCGAGATAGTCACCCTGCGCCGGTTCGACGACGTGATCCTGCGGGGAGCTCATGAGCAACAGGGGCATCTTCATCGACGGATACGCCTCACCGAGCGGGCCGAGACCGTCGACCACGATCGACAGGGTGGCCGAGAGCGAGGTGACGTCGTACGTGATCTCCTTGGCGTCCGGGTCGGCGATGTCGCTGCCGATGCCGGGCATCAGTTCGTTGCCATCGGCGATCAGCGCCTTCAGGAAGTCGACGACGTCGGAGCTCTGTGGCTGCGCCGCAGGATTCACACAGACGAGGCCGGCGATCTCTGGGTGGTCGGCGCCCATCCGCAGCGTGAGCGCGCCACCGAGGCTGAGCCCGGCGACCACGACCTTGTCGCATCGTGCAGCCAATGCCTGGTACGACTGCTCGACAGCCGCGACCCAGTCGGCCCAGCCGGTGGTGACGAGATCCTCGGCGACGGTGCCGTGGCCGGGCAGCAGCGGCAGCTCGACGTGGAAGCCGGCGGCAGCGAGCGCATCGGCGATGCCGCGCATGCTCATCGGCGTGCTGGTGAGGCCGTGGATGACGAGCGCGCCGTGCGATCCCTCGCCGACGTGCGACCAGGGCTCGGCCCCGGGGAAGTGAGCAGTCATGGCGTGCAGTATGTCAGGAGCCAGGTCACGAGTAGGGGTCGTCGGGCCCGCCGGCCTCGTCCCACCATTCGGGCGGCGATCCTGCCGCCTGCCAGTCCTCGAACGGGTAGATGCAGTTCACCGGGCACGCCGGCAGGCACTTGTCGCAGCCACTGCAGAGCTCCGGGATGATCACCACGTCGGGACCATGATTGAAGATCGCACCGAACTGAGGTGGACAGTGGCGGAGGCACGCGTCGCAGTTGATGCACTCCAGCATCTCGATGCGCAGCGGCGGGTTCTTCCACTTCTCGTTGCGGGTTCGTTGGGCGATGCGATCGTCGCGGGAGGCCGCCATGCGGGCGAGTGTAGAGGCCGCCGCAGTGCCCGGATTGACCCGGCGGTCAAGGTCTGATCGACTGGACCCGTGGTCGATCCGCGGCGGCACACCGAACAGGGCAACGAACGCAAGCAGCAACTGTTGCAGGCGGCCGAGCAGCTGTTCACGGAGCGGGGCTACGGGGCAACCCGCATCTCCGACATCTGCGCCGCCGCTGGTGTCGCCAAGGGCCTGTTCTACTGGTACTTCCCCACCAAGGAGTCGTTGTTCGCCGAGTTGGTGCGCACCATGCGCCAAGCGCTGCGCAGAGCGCAGGCGGCCGCCATGAACGCCGACGACGACCCGGTCTGGCGCATCCGGCAAGGTGCCGAGGCCAGCGTGCGGTTCATGGCCGAGCACCAGCCGTACTTCGCGCTGCTCGACGTGGAACGGACGGATGATTCGATGGCCGAGGTGATGAAGGAGGGCAGCGACGTGTACGCGTCCGACGTGCGTCGCCTCGTCGAGGAAGCCCAGGCCGCGGGCTTGGTCGACGATGGTGATCCCGCCTTCTTCGCGGTCGGCGTCATGGGTGCGGTGTCATCGTTCAGCCACGCTCACCGCATGGCCCGACTCGACATGCCCATCGATGACCTCGCCCACCTGGTGGGTGACTGGGTCACTCGAGCGCTGACCGGTCGATCCCCGACTCCAGCGAAGGGTCGCGGCGCACCATCACACGGATGAACGCGTCGACCACGCGTGGCTCGAACTGCGTGCCACGGCCGGCGACGACGTAGTTGACCGCGTCGAGCGTCGCCCACGCCAGCTTGTACACCCGCTCGCTGATGAGAGCATCGAAGACGTCGGCGACGGTGACGATGCGGCCCGACAACGGGATGTACGGGCCACTCAGGCCGCGGGGGTAGCCGCTGCCGTCCCACCGTTCGTGATGCGTGTGGGCGATCTCGGCGGCCAGTTCGATGAGCGGCGACTCGCTGCCGCTGAGGATGTCGTGCCCGAGCGTGGCGTGGGTCTTCACCAGTTCGAACTCGTTCGCCGTGAGCGGTCCGGGCTTGAGCAGGATCGAATCCGGGATGCCGACCTTGCCGATGTCGTGCATGCGCGCCGCGAGCGGGAGCCGGCGAACGAACTCGGCGTCCTCGCCGAGCTCCTCCGCGATCTCAGCGGCGAGATCCCCCACGCGACCTGGATGCTCGCCCGTGTCACTGTTGTAGAACTCGGCCATGACGGCGACCTGTTGGAGCGCCTTCACCTGGAAGTGTTCGAGGCGGTCGGTGCGCATCTGCACCATCGTCTCCAGCTCGGTCGTCCGCAGGCGCAGGATCTCCGACTGCTGACGCGCCGCCTCGGTGTCGTGTTGGATCTGCAGGGTCTTGATGCGCAGGTCCGTCCCGCGGTTGAACATCTCCTCGTTCAACGCGTAGCGGGCCTCCTGGTGGATGAGCGCCTGCTCGAAGCGACCCATCTCGCGGTTGAGATTGGCGAGCTTTTCGCGCAGCGAGAGCGACAGCTCGGTCATGTTCGCCTGGCTGGCGAGGTCGAGTGCGTCACCCCACTCACGCAGGGCGTGGTCCCTGAGGTGCTGGGCGACGTACAACTCACCGCGAGCGATACGGACGGTGACGACACTGCCCGGTGAGAGCGCGACGCGACGATTGGTGCGGTCGCGCAACACGCCGTCGGCTTCGTCGAGCGCGGCGGCGGCCCGGTCGAGCGCCGCGAGCGACACGTACGCCATGGCGAGACGAGCGAGGATCTCGGGAACGAACTCGGGTGCATGCTCCTTGGCGAGGCCGAGCGCGGACTCGCCAAGGCTCACCGCGAGCAGATCCTCCTTGCGGTCGGCACGGACCTTGGCCATGTTGGCGAGCGTGATCGCGTCGAGGTCGGGCCGGTTCTCGCCCTTGTTGGCCATCAGCGCGGCCTCGTAGGTGACGATCGCCTTGTCGGTGTCGCGCAGGCTGTGCTGGATCACTGCGAGGGAGTTCAGCAGCAGGCCCTCGCTGGAGCGCTGCCCCGTGGTCCGATAGAGCTCCAGGGCCGCCAGCGCGGAGGCGAGCGCCTCGGAGAAGTTCGCGGCGTGGTATTGCACGGCGGCGATGAGGTTGAGCGCGGAGACCTCGGAGTTGACCGCGCCACACTCGTGCGCGAGGTCCCGCGACTCGAGCGCCACGGCGAAGGCCTCGTTGTTGAGGCCGGACGCATACGACAGCTCGGCCAGCCGGTACAGGGCCTCCGCCTCGCCGAACGGGTTGAGGTTGGCGCGAGCCAGGACTCGCGCCTGCTGGACCAGCGAGCGGGCTCGACCCAGATCGGTGTCCTCGACCAGGCGCGCCTGTTCCAGCAACTCGTCGACGGAGGGCTCACCGCCCGGGCCGTGCGTCACTGGCGTGGTCGACGCCACTCGTTCACCTCTCTCGATTCGACTGTCGCACAGTTCGTGCAGGCTAGTTATCGGCGGTTTCTGCTCCAGGGATAGCGCAATCTCGTCCAAGGCCTGGATCTGCCCTCGTATCGTGGTCCTGAGTGGACACTTGGAGACGGCAGCGCGGCACCCGACGGAACGTGGATTCCTCCGCCATTGCCGCGATCGCGCCCGTCCTGGCGGTGGTGCCCGTCTGGTTGCTCGCCACGGCGGTGTTCTGGTGGCCGATCCACCTGTTCTGGGATGTCTCGTACCTCTGGTTCGCCGGGGGCTACCTCGCCCTGTCCGTCCTGCTGTTCCTGCGACCGGTGCAGCTCTACGTGCTCGCGCCGCTGCTCGGCGCCCGACGGCCGACGAGGTACGAGGAGTCGACGCTCGCCCCGGCATGGCGGCCAGTGCTGCAGTTCAACGACCTCCCGGGGCATCGATACGTGCTCGCCGTGCTCCCCTCGAACGACCTCAACGCGTTCGCGTGCGGGGGTCACCTCGTGGTGGTGACGTCGTATGCGCTCGAAGCACTGCCTCGCGACGAGCTCAGCGGCGTCCTCGCCCACGAGCTCAGCCACCACCTGGGGCTGCACACCGTGGCGCTCGCCGTCGGACAGTGGTTGTCGATCCCCGTCCTGGTGCTGGCCCGGATCGGGTTCTTCCTGCAGAACGTGGCATCGGCAGCCACCACGAGCTTCGTCCAGCACTCGTCGAGCATGACCGCGCTGGGACGGCTCGTGGCCGCTCTGCTCACGGCGGTCTCCTGGGTGTTCCTCAGCGGCCTGCTCCTCAGCAACATGATGGCGAACTCGGTCGGGAGGAACGCCGAGTTCCAGGCCGATCAACGGGCGGTCGACATGGGATTCGGGCGACCCCTGGCCCTCGCCCTGCGACGCGCGCTCACCGAGTTCGGCAGCGAGCGCCCGACCTCGTGGCGTGATCGGCTGGCGATGACGCATCCACCCGCGCGCACCCGGGTGGCCCGAATCGAAGCGCAGCTCCGCGGTCGGCACTGACCCCTCACGGTAAGGTCGGCCGAATGACAGCAGCCATCGAGGCACGCGCCCTGGCGCGCCGATTCGGAGAGACCGAAGCCGTCGCCGGAGTCGACCTCACCGTCGAATCCGGCGAGATCTACGGGTTCCTCGGGCCGAACGGGGCGGGCAAGAGCACGATGGTGCGGATGCTGACCACGCTGCTGGCGCCGACCGGTGGGAGCGCCCGCGTCGCCGGCTTCGACGTCGCGACGGATCCCGAGCACGTGCGGCTGCGCATCGGCGTCGCGCTCCAGGATGCCGCGCTCGACCCGAAGCAGACCGGACGCGAGCTGCTCGACCTGCAGGGTCGGCTGTACGGGCTGCCGGCCGACGAACGCCGTCGACGAGTCGACGATCTGCTGCGACTCGTGGACATCGGCCACGCCATCGATCGACGGATCAACACGTATTCGGGCGGGATGAAGCGTCGGCTCGATCTCGCTGCCGCACTGGTCCACCAACCCGAGGTCCTGTTCCTCGACGAGCCGACGACCGGACTCGACCCCACGAGCCGGGCCGCCGTGTGGGCCGAGGTGCGCTACCTGAACGAGGAGTTGGGGATGACCATCTTTCTCACCACCCAGTACCTCGAGGAGGCCGATGCGTTGGCCGGACGGGTCGGCATCATCGCCCGCGGCACCCTGGTCGCCGAGGGCACGCCGACGGACCTCAAGCGCTCGATCGGTAGTGACGTGATCGTCGCCAAGGTCGCCCGCGGCACGGCGCCCGACGTGATGGCCGCCGTCGCCTCCCTGCAGCAGGTGGAACGGGCCGAGATCTCCGGCGACGAGGTCGTGATGTCCGTCGAGAACGGCGCCGCGGCCATCAGCCCCGTCGCCGTGGCGATCGCCGAGGCAGACCTTCATGTCGAGGGACTCACCCTTCGCACGCCGACCCTCGACGACGTGTTCCTGCACATCACCGGCGGCCGCCTCCAGGAGGACGCACTGTGATCGAGTCGACGCGAGTCCACCCCCGCAGCGCGGGGTTCTGGACCGACCTGCGCACCGTCAGCCTGCGAGCGCTGCGCCTCACGTGGCGCGACCCGGAGGCGTTCGGCCCGGCGCTCGTGATCCCGATCTTCTTCTTCGTCGTCAACGTCGGCGCGCTGCAGAAGTTCGTCGAGGGCAACTTCCCGCCGGGGTTCGACTACAAGGCGTTCCAACTGCCCGTCGCGGTCGTCTTCGCCGTGACGGGTGTCAGCAGGGCGAACGCACTCGTGGTCGACATCCAGGACGGCTACCTCGACCGTCTGCTGCTCACCCCGGTTCGACGCGGCACCCTGCTGCTCGGCCTGATGACCGCCGACTTCGTGCTCATCGTGGCACTCGCGCTTCCGGTCGTGCTGCTCGGGCTGGTGCTGGGCATCCATGTCGCCACCGGGGTGCTCGGGATCCTCGCCTTCGTGTTGATGGCCGGTTTCTGGGGGTTGGCGTTCACCGGGTTTCCGTACGCCATCGCCCTTCGCACCGGCAACCCCACGGCGGTGAACAACGCGTTCTTGCTGTTCTTCCCCTTCGCGTTCCTGACCACCGCCTATCTGCCACAGGAAGCGATGACCGGCTGGCTGGCGACGGCGACCAAGCTGAACCCCACGACCTATCTGCTGGAGGGGATGCGGGCGATCCTGCAAACCGGCTGGGAGTGGGACCTGATCGGCAAGGCCCTGTTGGCCATTCTGGGCATGGGCGCGATCTCGTTCACGCTCGCCTTCCGGTCGCTCGCCGGGCGTGTCAACCGCAACTGACCCTCAGGCAGCGATCGGCGCCACCACGGCGTCCAGCACG
This sequence comes from uncultured Acidimicrobiaceae bacterium, assembly GCA_963720695.1. Taxonomy (GTDB): domain Bacteria; phylum Actinomycetota; class Acidimicrobiia; order Acidimicrobiales; family Ilumatobacteraceae; genus UBA668. The sequence goes on along the minus strand of CAVRGG010000007.1, from coordinate 273,844 downwards.
CGGACCAGCTCGTCGGGTGCGATCTCGAGGTCCAGCCCGCGCTTGCCGCCGCTCACGAAGACCGTCTCGAAGAGGACGCACGTCTCGTCGATGGCGGTCCGCAACCGCTTCTTCTGACCGAACGGGCTGATGCCGCCCACCACGTACCCCGTGATCCGCTCGGCGACCTCGGCGGGACACATCTCCGCCCGCTTGCCGCCGAGCGCCGCTGCCAGCTCTCGCAACGACAGCTGGCCGCTGACGGGCACGATCCCCACCACCTGCTCGGTCCCGCGCTCGGTGGTGAGGTTGGCGACGAGCGTCTTGAAGACGCGATCCGACTCGACGCCCAGCGCCTCGGCCGCGACCAGGCCGTAGTTGCGCTCGCCGGGCACATGGGAGAACTCGTGCACCGTGAACGGGACGCCTGCCGCGGAGAGGCTCACGATCGCACGGCTGGACATGGGGACATTCTGGTCCGCGCACGGTCACCGTCAGAAGATGGCAACATGGGCGGGTGGCCGTGATCGACACGTATGAGTTGTCCGACCGATATCGACTCGACGATGGTCGGGTGTTCCTCAGCGGGTCGCAGGCGCTGGCGAGGTTGCCCTACGAGCAACTCCGTGCCGACCGTCGGGCGGGACTGACGACGGCCGCGTACGTCACCGGCTATCCCGGCAGCCCCCTCGCCGGCTACGACCGCGACGTCGCGGCCGCTGCGGCACTGGCCGACGCCGAGGGCCTCCGGTTGGTGATGCAGCCGGCGCTCAACGAGGAACTGGCGGCCACCGCGGTGATGGGTTCCCAGCTCGCGGTCACGCTGGATTCGTGCCGCTACGACGGGATCATCGGCATCTGGTACGGCAAGGCGCCGGGGCTGGACCGGGCGAGCGACGCGCTGCGTCACGCCACGTTCGCCGGGACATCGCACCTCGGCGGCGCGATCGCGCTCGTGGGCGACGACCCCAATGCGAAGAGCAGCACGCTGCCCTCGTCGAGCGGCGCGACGCTGGTCGATCTCAACATGCCGATCATCTATCCCGGCGACGTCCAGGAAGCCATCGACCTCGGTCGCCATGCCATCGCCATGTCCCGGGCATGCGGCGTCTGGGCGAGCGTGAAGGTCGTCGAGGCGGTCGCCGACGGCACCGGATCGATCGAGGTGCACCCCGAGCGCATCACGCCGATCGTGCCCACCATGGAGATCGACGGAAAGCTGTGGGTCCCGCACCCGTCGGGGCAGGTGCTCACGCCGTACTCGCTGGAGATGGAGCGTGAGTTCCACGAGGTCCGTCTGAAGCTCGCCCGCGAATACGGCGTGCTGAACCACCTCAACACGATCCCGGTTCGCGGCCCGCACGACTGGGTCGGCATCGTCGCCAGCGGGCACACGTATCACGAGACGCTCGAGGCACTGCGGCTGCTCGGCTTCGGTGACCACGACGCGATCCGAGATGCGGGCATCCGCCTGTTCAAACTGGGGATGCCCGTTCCGCTCGACATCGGCCAGGTACGGGAGTTCGCCGAGGGACTGGCCGAGATCATCGTCATCGAGGAGAAGGCGCAGAACCTCGAATGGCTGGTGAAGGACGCCCTCTTCGGACGCGCCGATCACCCCGTGGTCTGCGGGAAACGGGAACCCGACGAGTCGCCGCTGTTCCCGTTCACCGGCACGCTGGAGGCGGACTCGATCGCTCCCCTGCTGCGCCGTCGTCTCGGCGTACGGCTGGCCGACCGCCTGGCGCCACCTCCGCCGGCGCCTCGCGCGCTGATCCCGCTGTCGGTGTCCCGCCAGCCGTACTTCTGCTCGGGCTGCCCGCACAACTCCTCCACCAAGGTCCCCGACGGCGCGCTCGTGGGCGCCGGGATCGGCTGCCACACGATGGTGTTGCTGATGGAGCCCGAGCGCGTCGGCCACATCGTGGGACTCACGGCGATGGGCAACGAGGGCGCCCAGTGGTTCGGCATGGCCCCGTTCGTCGACGACGAGCACCTCATCCAGAACATCGGTGACGGCACGCTCTTCCACTCCGGTCTGTCCGCGATCCGCGCCGCCGTCGCCAACGGAGCGAACATCACCTACAAGATCCTCTACAACGGTGCGGTGGCGATGACGGGCGGGCAGGACCCGTTCGGACAGCTCGACGTGATCTCGCTCGTGAAGGTCCTCCAGGCGGAGGGCGTCCAGCACATCATCGTCACCACCGATGACCTGTCCCGGTACAAGGCGGCCGACATGCCGCCGGGGCTCAAGGTCTGGGGCCGCACGCGCCTCATCGAGGCGCAGGAGGTGCTGTCGATGATCCCGGGCACCACGGTCCTCATCCACGATCAGCGTTGCGCCGCGGAGAAGCGGCGCGACCGCAAGCGCAACAAGATCGAGCAGCCGAAGTTCAAGGTCGTCATCAACGAGCGCGTCTGCGAGGGATGCGGCGACTGCGGCGACAAGAGCAACTGCCTCTCGGTGCAGCCCACCGACACCGCGTTCGGCCGCAAGACCCGGATCGACCAGGGGTCGTGCAACTTCGACCTGTCATGCCTCGAGGGCGACTGCCCCGCGTTCATGACGGTGGTCCCCGGCAAGGGGCGAGGGTCCCCGACAAGACGTCTTCCGACCGTGCCCGTGCAACTACCGGTCCCGCCCCGCAACGACGACCAGGAGTGCACGATCCGCATGAGCGGCATCGGCGGCACGGGGGTGGTGACCACGAGCCAGATCCTCGGTACGGCCGCGATGCTGCAGGGCTTCCACGTCCGCGGGCTCGACCAGACCGGGCTCAGCCAGAAGGCCGGCCCGGTGGTGAGCGACGTGCGGATCTCGCGCGTCGCACCCCATCCCTCGAACAAGGCGACGGAGGGTTCCGTCGATGTCCTGATCGCCTTCGATCAACTGGTGGCCGGCATCGATTCGACGATGCGGAGCACCTCGACCGACCGCACGGTGGTCGTCGCCAACACCGCCACGGTGCCCACCGGGTCGATGGTCATCCATCCCGGATCGGGCGTACCCCATCGGCGAGATCACCGATCGACTCGACGCCAACACCCGTTCCAACCTGCGCGTCGACGCGCAGCGCCTCGTGGTCGCCCTCCTCGGCGACGACAGCACGGTCAACGTGTTCATGGTGGGTGTCGCCGTGCAGGCCGGCCTCATCCCCGTGGCTCCCGACACCGTCGAGCGGGCGATCGAGCTCAACGGGGTGGCGGTGCAGAAGAACCTCGCCGCCTTCGACTGGGGTCGCGCCTGGGTCGCCGATCCCGCATCCGTGGAGGTCGCCGCAGGATTCGGACCGCCCGCCGACGAGCTTCCGCTGCGTGACCGCCTGGCCGCCGACCTCACCGCCTACCAGTCCGCGAAGTACGCAGCCAGATACCTCGCGGTGGTCGATCGGGTGGCGGCTGCCGGTCATCCTGAGCTCACCGATGCGGTGGCCCGGAACCTGTACAAGTTGATGGCGTACAAGGACGAGTACGAGGTGGCTCGGCTGCTCCTGCTGCCCGAGGCACGAGCGCAGGCGGAGGCCGTCGGCGGAACCGGAGCGAAGGTGACCTGGATGCTCCACCCACCGATGTTGCGAGCGATGGGCATGCGCCACAAGATGCGACTCGGCCGTTGGGCGACTCCCGCGTTCGTCGTGCTGCGATCGATGCGCCGTCTGCGCGGCACCTTCCTCGACGTACCGGGATGGGCGAAGGTCCGCCGGGTGGAACGGGCGATGATCCCCGAGTACATCGAGGCGGTCGACACGTTGCTCGCTCATCTGGATGACACGACCCTCGCCGACGCGGTGCAGATCGCGTCGCTGCCGGACCGCGTGCGCGGGTACGAGCACTTGAAGCTCGAGCGGGCGGCGGCCTATCGAGACGAGTTGCGCATCCGGCTGTCGGCCCTCACGGGCTGACCTCGCCGCGGCGTCGTTCGAGGAATCGGCGGTCACTGTCGTTCGGCGCGCACTCCAGGGCTCGATCGAACGCAGCGCGCGCCTCGACCCCGCGGCCGGTGCGCGAGAGCAGCTCACCCCGGGTGCTCCAGTAGAGGTGCCAACTCGCGACGTCGGCGTCGTCGAGTTCGTCGAGGAGCCGCAGACCGGCATCGGCTCCGTCGGCCTCGGCGACCGCGACCGCCCGGTTGACGCGCACCACCGGCGTCGGCCACATGACCTCGAGCACGTTGTACAGCGCCGCGATCTGCGGCCAGTCGGTCTCCTCGTACGTGCGCGCCAGGTCGTGCAGGATCGAGATGGCGGCCTGCAATTGGTAGGGGCCCACCCGTCGGCGATGCATGGCCGCGTCGAGCACCCGCTCGGCCTCGGCGATCTCGTCGAGGTGCCAGCGGCCCCGATCCTGCGCCGCCAGCAGCACGACCTCACCGGCGTCATCGAGGCGAGCGTCGCGGCGAGCGTGGGTCGCCAGTGCGAGGGCCAGCAAGCCCGCACACTCGGGCTCGTCGGGCATCAGGTCGTGCAGCAGACGGGCGAGGCGAATGCCTTCCTCGGCCAGGTCGATCCGAGCATCGAGCCGACCTTCCGGCGCATGATGTCCGGCTGTGATGATCGCCTGCACCACCACCAGCACCGCCGCCAGCCGATCCGGGAGCTCGTGATCCGCTGGCACCCGATAGGGGATGTGCGCGGTGGCGATCTTCTTCTTCGCGCGGCTGATGCGCTGACCCATCGTCGTGTCGGACACGAGGAACACCCGTGCGATCTCGACCGTGCTCATGCCGCACAGGATCCTCAACGACAGGGCGACCCGCGCGTCCATCGACAGCGCGGGGTGGCAGCACGTGAACACCAGTCGCAGGATGTCGTCGCGCACCATCGAGTCCGTGGTGCGCTCGGCGAACGCGGTGGTCATCTCGTCGAGCAGCACCGCGTCGGCTTCCTTCTTGGTGCGCTTCGCCTCCCGGCGCAACACGTCGAGAGCGCGGTTGCGCGCCACCGTGGTGAGCCAAGCGCCCGGGTTCGCCGGGACGCCGTCGACCGGCCATCTGCGCAGCGCCTCGACGACCGCATCCTGGACAGAGTCCTCGGCCAGGGTGATGTCGCCCGTGAGGCGGACGAGGGTGGCCAACACCCGGCCACCCTCGTCACGCACCATCCGGTCGAACGAATCGCTCACGTTCCGACGTCAGGACCCGGAGAAGTCGAACACCGGCCGCACCTCGACCGAGCCGAGCCACGCACCGGGAATCTGGGCGGCCCAGCGGATGGCCTCGTCGAGGTCGGCGGCGTCGATGAGGTAGAACCCGCCGAGCACCTCCTTGGTCTCCGCGAACGGTCCGTCGGTGGTGACCACCTCTCCACCCTTGCCGCCGCGCACTCGCACGGTCGTGGCAGCCGAGGGGGGTTGGAGTGCTTCGCCACCGGCCAGTACTCCGGCGGCCGCGGCGCGATCGCCGAAGTCGAAGTACTCGCGATGGATGTCGGCGCGCGCAGCCGCGCCGATCGATGAGTCATCGGCGAGGTCGCCGTAGATGAGAGCGGCATAACGGGGCATGGTGATCCTCCTGTGCAACGTGCACCCCGGGCGGGGCGTCACTGGTGCGACGATCCGCCCGATCGGATTTCGACCACTCGTCGAATGTTAGTTGGCGACCGAAAAGACCGTGGCCGGCGCTGCGGGCAGGTGATCCGGGAGTTCGATCCGAAGCTCGCCGTCGTGCCAGCGATGGGGCAGGGCCCGGTCGTTGCCGAGCATGCGGACCTCAGCACCCTCGGCCGGGGCCGCACACGGGAACCGGACCTCGCCCGCCGGGGCGCCCTTGACGATCACGAACGTGGTGGTGCCGCGATGGGTGAAGCCGACCGGCCGGCCATCGGCGGTCGTCGCGGTGCCCCCGCCCGTGGTGCCGTAGATCGCATCGCCGTTGACACGGAGCCACCACCCGAGCGCGGTGAGCCGCACGACCTGCGCCATCGGGATCTGCCCGTCCGCCGACGGGCCGACGTTGAGCAGCAGGTTGCCGCCGCGCGAGACGATGTCGGCGAGCATCCAGATGTTCTCGTCGACGGTCGGGAAGGTCCCTTCGTGTTCCATCCGGTTGTACCCGAAGCTGCGGCCGATCCCGCGGCACACCTCCCACTTGCGATCCGACGCCGTCGTGCTGTACTCCGGGGTCGTGAAGTCGGCGTGGAGCGCGCCCTGCGCGACGGCGATCATGTTGAAGCGGTCGTTCACGACACCGTCGGGGACGGCGCCGTAGTAGTGCGACAGGATGTCGTTGGGGTCCAGGTTGAACGGCCAGCCGATGTCGTTCCACAGCACGCTCGGCGAGAAGCGGGCGATGAGTTCGTGCACATGCGCAGTCGCGTAGTCGGCGTACTCCGGTGTGGAGGGGATGTTGGTGAACAAGCTGGCGAGATCGCGGATCGGTGGTTCCTGAAACGTCCAGTCGAGCCCGCCGGAGTAGTACAGACCCATGCGCATGCCGCGAGCCCGAACTGCATCGGACAGCTCGCGGATGTGATCCCGCTCGGCCATCCACCCCGTGCGAAACGGATTCGGAATGTCGCTCTGCCACATGAGGTAGCCGTCGTGATGCTTGGTCACCGGCACCACGTAACGCGCACCTGCCTGCGCGAAGAGGTCGGACCACGAGCCGACGTCGACACCGTTCGAGCGGGCGTGGAACTCCTCCACGAAGCTCGCATAGGTGCGGTCGCCGTACGTCTCGACGTGATGCGCAGCGGTCGGGCTGCCTTCGATCGACCACGAGTTGAGGTACCACTCGGTGTACGGGCTCCACTTGAACACCTCGGCCCAGTCGCCCGCCCGCATCAGGTCGCCCATGTCGCGATCGACGGGCGCATAGCAGGGCACGGCGTACGGACCCCAGTGGATGAAGATGCCGAACTTGGCCTCGTCGTACCAGGTCGGCAACGGGCGGTCGGCGAACGGATGGGTGCTCATCCGAGGGAGCCTAGAGAGTGGCCACGCCGCCGATCCGCTCGAGCTTGTCCGGGTTGATGACCAGTCGGATCCCGACGATCCGCTCGTCGTGCACCTCGAACGCAATGACGTACCACGGGCGACCGTGGCGCAGCATCAGGAGGCCGGGCTCGCCGTTGACGCGATGGAACTCGAGCGACGCGTCCATCGGAATCCGCTTCGCGATCGAACCGAGCAGCCGGCTGACGCGATGCAGGCCGATCACGGGCCTGCGGGCGGCGTGGACCCTGGAGCCGCCGTCGCTCACCATCACCACGTCGTCGGCGAGGACCTTGCGGAACTCCTCGAACGTGCCCACCGTGCATGCCGCGACGAACGACTGCACCAACTCCTCCGAGCGACCCGCGTCGGGCTCGAAGCGGCGACGCTCCTCGCGAACCCTTCGTCTCGCGCGCGCGGCGATCTGGCGGCACGCGTCCTCGGATCGATCGACGACCGGCGCGATCGCCGAGAAGGGCTCCCCGAAGACGTCCGCCAAGAGGAACACGGCTCGCTCCACCGGGCCGAGGCGCTCGAGGACGGCGAGGAACCCGATCGTCAACGATTCAGCGAGTTCGACGGACTGCGCCGGGTCGCCGTCGGTGAGGAGCGGCTCAGGCAGCCACGGGCCGACGTACCGCTCGCGCTGGTGCTGCGCGGACTTCAGCTTGTCGATGGCGATCCGCGAGGCCGTGGTGGTCAACCACGCGGCCGGCCGCTCGATCGCAGCGCGATCCGCGTCGCCCAGGCGATGCCAGCGCAACCAGGTGTCCTGGACCACGTCCTCCGCGTCGGTCATCGACCCGAGCATGCGGTAGCCGACACCGCGCAGTCGCGGCCGCTCGGCCTCGAAGACGTCGTCGGCGGTCATCAGAGCACCAGTGTGGCAGCCCCGACGGCACGGTCCGCCCGTTCGGCAGCCGCCTCCGCGCTGGCGATGGACGCATCCAGCAGGTGACCGTGGGGGCCGACCCAGTCGCCCGCGAGGAAGACGCCATCCAACCCCGAGTCATTCACGGTCGGGCGACCCGGCAGACCGCCGTTGCGCGCCACCGCCAGCGCCGACACCACCGTCATCCGATGCAGGTAGCGCTGCTGGACGATGTGCTCGGAGGTGAGCCCGGCCCGCGCCGCGTGGGCATGCAGTTCGGCCCGCTGCGCGTCGAACGGCGCCGCGTCGTCGGGCGCCAGATAGCGAGCCACGTGGACGACGTGCTGCCCGTCCGGAGCGAGGCGGGCGGGAGGGCAGTGGTTCGACAGGTAGAGCGGCTGGTCGACCCCGAGCAGCAGGCCCGGTGAGGACGGACGGGATGTGCCCAGATCGAGGCAGGCCGCCTCGACCGGTGGCCCGACATCGAACGGTGCTCGCCCGAGCAACGTCGCTGCTGCCGCAGGCCCGCCGGCGGCGACCACACACGCGGAGGCGATGACCCGGCTGTCGTCCGCGCAGCGGACCACCACCGCTGCGCCGTCGTTGCCGATCTCGACGGCCGCGCGCCGCTCGATCCGCACGCCGGCCGCCAACGAGTCCACCAGCGACTGCCAACCTCCGTGGAGATACCGCACCCCGTGCGCCATCGCGATCTGCATCTGAGCGACCACCACGTCCGCACTGGCCAACTGCGGTGCGTTGGCGTACGACGACACGCGAGACAGCATGTGGACGAGTGCCTCGGCATCGGGCGGAAGTTCCTGATCTGCGACCCAGTCGGCGAACGTGATCGACCCGAGTGTCGCGGTGTCCACCTTGGCGAAGCGAGCGAGCAGACGACCGAGCGCGACCTTGCCCCTGGAACCGACCAGGTTCGTCCGTGCCAGCGACGCGGCGCCGAAGGGAAGGCGGCCGATGCGATCACCGATGGTGCCCCCACCGTCGGAGCTCGGCGGGCCGCCGACGAGCGGCACCGCAAGGTCCTCCAGCACCCGGCGGGCGGGTCCGCCGAGGTAGAGCGCGTGCGGGCCGCGGTTGAACAGGAAGCCTGCGCGCTCGTCCGTGGACGCACGTCCTCCGGGCGACGCGCCGTCGATCACGACCACGGATCGGCCGCGGCGCTGTAGCAGGCGGGCGGCGGCGATGCCGGCGAGGCCCGCACCCACCACCACCACATCGGATCGGTTGTCGACAGAGGCATGGTTCATGCACCTCTGACGAGACAGCGCGGCGGTTCGTGACAGCAACGCGCCCGTCGTGGGTCAACCGCCGGTCTGCGTGGTGCCCCACTTCAGCTTGGCACCGGAGTGTCCGGCCACGGACACCGCGTACATCGCTCCGCTGGCGGACAGCACCAGGATGACCGCGATGGCGATCGCGCCGCCCTTGGAGCGGATGAAGTTCCACACCCCGCCATCGGTGCCGTTGCGCTTGGACCAGTAACGCAGCACGACCGCCGCCGTGACGACCAGGAAGAACAGGAATGCCAGCAGTCGAGCGGTGTCGCCCATCTCGGCGTGGTCCTGCACCGCCGAGCGCGACGCCTTGCTGGTCTCCTGGAGCGACTCGCCGCTGCCCGCGGCGAGGATCGCACCGAGTGCGCCGAGACCGGTGAGCGCGACGAGTCCCCAGCCGAACCGGTCGAGCCAGGCGGGCCGGAACGCGAAGACGATGGCGATGAGCGCCGCCATCGGCACGATCACGACGGGAATGTGCACCAGCAACGGGTGGGCGGGAAGGCCGAAGAGCTTGTCGAGTTCCATCGGTTTCGAATGTAACCCTGCGCACCGAGCCCCGGGTGAGAGCTCCGTGAGAGTTCCGTGAGAGCCGACCTCACGCGAGTGGTCAGAACTCGAGCGCCGAGTTCCTCGGATCGCTCGGGTCGTAGTACACGACCACGGGAGAACCGGCGGGATAGCGGGCAATGGTCGACGATGCACTGTTGGGAAGCCGACCGACGCGAACGCGATGTCCTTGGAACACCTCACCGTTCACCTGGTACGCGTAGTACACCAACGGCTGCTCGTTGCGCGAGCCACCGGAGTGGCCCACCTGCACGGTCGAACTGAGCACGGTGCCCATCGTGCGCGGCCACTGCGACGCCACCGACCGGATCGAGGTCGCCCGACGGGCGCGCACGAGGAGCGACGCTCCAACCAGCCCGACGATCACCAGTGGCGCAACCACCGTGATCGTGCTCGTGTCGATCGCACCCATTGTCCGAATGGTCTCCTCTACGGAAACTCCCCCTCGGAAACGATAGTGCGCCTGGGATCGTCGAAATTCCAGTGGGAGTTCGCGGCTAGCCGAGGAGGTCGCGGACGACGTCGAGCCACAGCGAGGTGGTGAGCCGAAGGCTCTCCACGTCGATGCGTTCGTCGTTGCCGTGAAAGCGTCGACCGAAGTCCGACGGGTCGAGATCCGGGCTGAAGAGCCCGGCCCCGTAGGACACCGCACCCATTCGGCGATACACCCGTGAGTCCGTGAACCCGACCACCAGCTGCGGCGTCGGACGTGCGGACGGGAACGGCTTGGCGATGCTGCGCGAGAGCGAGTCCCACAGTGCCGTGTCGGTCCGGCTGATCGACGAGGGATCGTTCATGACGACCTCGACCTCCACCCGGTCGTAGAGATCGCCGAGCGCCGCACGGAGGTGTGCGTCGACGTCGTCGGCGGTCTCGCCCGGCAGCGTCCTCACGTCGACCCCCACTTCGATGCAGTCCGGGATCACGTTCGTCTTCATCGGTCCCGCCGATCCACTGTCGATCGTGTTGCAGGAGAAGGTCGTGTGGGTGCACGCGTGGAGATGGCCGCTGCCCGCTGCAAGGGGAAGGTCGTCGAGGAATGCGTCGATGGCACTCGGATCGAGCAGCGCCCGCCGGACGTCGTCGGGCACACCGAGGGTCTCCACCTTCGTGCGCCACAGTTCGTGGAAGCGGGGCGCCGGGCGGTAGTCGCCGATCCGCTGCATCACCGCGGCCGCAGTCATGAGGGCGTTGTCGGCCTTGAACGGTGCCGAGCCGTGACCGGGCGTGCCGTGCACCCGGAGCGTGCGCCAGGCCACACCCTTCTCGCCGACGTTGATGCCGATGTAGGGCTCGTCGGTGGGGCCGCTGTGCAGCCCACCGTTCTCGGTGAGCACGTAGTCGGCCCAGATCGCGTCTCGCTCGTGCTCGGCCATCCACTCCATGCCGTGCGCACTCCCCGACTCCTCGTCGGCGACCGCGAAGTAGATGAGGTCGCCCCTCGGACGGAACCCGGTGGCCGCCAGGTGTCGGAACGCCACCGCCATCGAGGCCGTGAGGTTGAGCATGTCGACCGCACCCCGGCCCCACACCTCGCCGTCGATGAGCTCACCGCCGAACGGATCGTGCGACCAGCCGCGCTCGTTGACCGGCACGACGTCCGTGTGGCCCATCAGGCACAGCTTCGGAGCGGACGGATCGGTACCCTCGATCCGCGCGACCAACGAGCCCCGGCCGGGCGTGGGCTCGAACTGCTGCACGTCGAGCCCGGCGTCGCCGAGGTACTGACGGAGCGTGTCGGCGTTGCGCACCTCGTGGCCGGACTCCGCAGTCCCGTCGTTGACACATCGATTGCGGATCAGCGTCTGGAGCAGTTCGACGGTCTGGCCGGTCAGCTCCTCGGTGCTCATGATGCTCCCATCGCATCGACTCGCGCCTGACGCAGGGCCGAGCGGCGAATCTTGCCCGCGTCGTCACGCAGCGGGACGTCGACGAACTCGAAGGTGCGGGGCAGCTTGTAGACCACCAGCCGCTCGGCGAGGAAGGCCTTCAGTTCGTCGAGATCGAAGGTCGATTCGTCGGCCTCGATGATCGCGTGGACGACGTTGCCCTTGTCGTCGTCGGGGAGCCCGATGACGGCGCACGAGTGGACGCCCGCGTGCTCCTGCAGCGCTGCCTCCACCTCCGCGGGATAGATGTTCGCTCCGCCCGACAGGATCATGTCGGCGGCGCGGTCACCGAGGTACAGGTAGCCGTCCTCGTCGAGGTGGCCCATGTCGCCCAGTGATTCCCAGCCGCCCTCGCGCGTCCGCGGCGTGGCACCGACGTACCGGTAGGTCGGGGTGTCGCTCATGTTGCGCAACCACACCTCGCCCTTCTCCCCCACCGGCATCTCGTTGCCGTCGTCGTCGGTGATCATGACGGTGCCGGGGACGGCTCGGCCGACCGATCCACGGTGGGCCAACCATTCGGGACCGGTGATGACGGTCGCCGTCTGCGCCTCCGTGCCCGCATACAACTCGTAGATCCGTTCGGCGCCGAGCCAGTCGATCCAGCACTGCTTCAACCACTCCGGGCAGGGCTCGGCGAGGTGCCACACGACCCGCAGACTGCTGAGGTCGTGGGCGTGGCGGATGTCGTCGTGCAGACGCCAGATCCGCTTCATCATCGTCGGGACGACGTAGAGCACCGTGCCCCGGTAGCGCTGAATGGCCTCGAGCGTGGCTTCGGCATCGAACCGGGGCAGCACGACGACATGGTTGCCGTTCAGCCAGGCCTGACAGCTCCACACGCCGGGTCCGTTGTGGTAGAGCGGACCCGGCATGACCAGGCACCCGTCGGTCCCCAGCAGCAGCGCCGGAGGTGTCTCCGTGTCGAAGAGGGCCGGGTCGCCGGACACGATCAGCTTCGGTCGCCCGGTGCTCCCACCGGAGGTCGGTGCCTTCCATGCCGGGGAGACGACGTCGGGCAAGTCGCGAGCATCGGCGTGCGGGGCGCGGAAGCCGTAGGGGATGCAGACACGACCCGGAATCGAGCCTTCGGCGACACCGATCACCGCACTGGGGTCGGCGAGCTCCATGATCGACTCGATCTCGCGGGCGGGAAGCCTCGACGAGATCGGTTGCGGAATCGCACCCAGCCGCCACGCCGCGGCGTAGGCGATGAACCAGTCGATGCTGTTCGGCACCGAGATGGTGACCATGTCCCCCTCGCGGACGCCCAGGCTCCGCAGATGGACGGCGAGATCACCGCCGGCAGCGACCAGTTCGGCTCGCGTGATGGAGTCGGAACCGCACGTGACGGCCGGGCGGTCGGGGTCGGCATCAGCGAGGTCCTGCAGGCGGCGGCTGAACGAGATGAGGGCCATCGCCGCACCCTATTGCGACCCCGATGCGTCAGCCGACCCGCGGATGATCGAGCAAGAACGTGGTGATGACCTCGCTCGAGTCGTAGACCGGTGCGGTCATCCACTTGTGGGGTTGGCCGTCGACGAGTTGCAATTCGACGACGACCCCGTCGGCGCAGTCGGCCCAGGTACGCGTCGTCACCAGACCGTCGACGGTGTCGGGTGACGCCGGGTGGCACTCCATGGCCGTGGTCACCGCCGACATGGAGGCATCGAGCGGAGGAAAGCCGACGCGAGAGATGCCCGATCCGAGACCACCAGCGATGGGCACGTTGGTGTCGGCCGTGCCGTGGATGTGGAGCAACGACACCGGCTGGGCGGGATCACACGTCGCCAGCCCCAGCCCTCCGGACTGCAGACCGACGGCGACGATCCGGTCGGAGAGCTCGCATGCGAGCCGGTAGGCCATGAAGCCGCCATTCGAGTGTCCGGCCGCGAACACGTGTGTCGGGTCGATCGAATACTGCTGTTCGATGGTGTCGAGCAGCTCACGCACGAATTCGACATCATCGACCTGTTTGCGCATGGATGCACCGCAGCAGAGCCCGGAGTTCCACGTGCGGAGCTCGGTCTCGTCGGGGCCACTTCCGACACCATCGGGGTACACCACGATCATCTGGCGAGCGTCGGCCTGGGCATCAAATCCGCTCGACCGTTCGAACTGAGCGCCGGAACCCGTTCCGCCGTGCAGCGCCACCAGGAGCGGCACCGGACGGTCGGGAAGTTCGGCCGGCACGTGGAGGCGATACGTCCGGGTACGGCCGTCCGGCGTGACCAGGCCGGCCTGGAGGTCACCGCTCGGCGCCACCGTCGTGCTCGTGAGCGTCGTGCTGGTGAGCGTCGTGCTGGTCGATCGGGTCGCAGCACAGCTGGAGCCCACGATCGCGATGGTTGCGAGGGCCAAGAGTGCGAAGGGGTGACGCATGGGGACGATGATGACCGAGAGATGTGAGGAAGTCGTGAGCTACCGTCGCCGGCCATGGACTGGCTCGGACCGCGGGGGCGCGATGGCGGCATCGACACCGTGCCATTGCCGATCGAGATCGGAGGGATGTCGCTGTGCGGCAAACATGCCATCGCACCCGACGTCGACGCCGCCATGGCTCGATGTGGTGCCACCACGGTGGTGTGCCTGGTCGAGGAACACGAGGTCAGCGGCCACTGGCCGTCGTACGTGACCTGGCTCGAGGCGCACCGCGATCGGGAAGCGGTGTGGTTCCCCATTCACGACCTGCACGCACCGCCGTTCGAGTCGGCGACAAGGATGCTCGACTGTGCTCGTCACTCGCATCCGCAACGGCGAGCACCTGCTGATCCACTGCGCCGCGGGAATCGGCCGCACGGGCACCATCGCCGCCTGCATCCTCGTCGAGTTGGGCATGGGATCCGACGACGCTCTCACGCTGATCCGATCCTCGCGTCCCGGCGCCGGACCGGAGGTCGGCCCTCAGCTCGATCTGGTCAACGCGGTGGCGCGTCGGGCGGAATGATCCGGTCGAAGTGACGAGCGGCGACGCTCTTGGGGACACACATCGCCCACGCGTCCTGCACCAGCTCGGTCATCTCGTCGACGTCGATCGCCGACAGACGGACGACGACCCAGTGGTAGCGCATGTCGCCCTGACGGGGCAGTAGGAACTTCTCGGGTTCGGCTGCCACCAGGCCGGCGCGGAGATCCTTCGGGAAGCCGAACCCCATCATCGTCTCGTCACGGCTGAAGGCGAGGAAGACCAACCGACCGACTCGGAACTTCACTCGATCGCGGACCACGACCTCGTACGCGCGCTCGAGCCCGCCGGCGACACGACGCACGTCGTCGATGGTGACTCCGAGCACGGTCGCCCCTCAGGTGAGCGGCTTGGCCAGGCGCACGTTGCGGAGGTGCGCCGGATCGGCCAAGGCGATCATCGCCGTCTCGTAGTCGGGCAGGGAGTAGACCTCGCCGTCGTCGTTGATCATCACGAACCGATCGAACTTGGCGAGGAAGGTGCGGTCGTGGCTGACGGCGATGACGGTGCCCTGGAAGCCGTCGAGCGCGAGTTCGAGCGCCTCGGACGACTCGATGTCGAGGTTGTCGGTGGGCTCGTCGAGCAGCAGCACGTTGTGGCCCTCGAGCTCCAGACAGAGGATCTCGAGGCGAGCCTTCTGCCCGCCGGACAGCGTCTGGAACTCCTGGCGGGCATTGTTCACGAGCCCGTACCGGGCCAGTGACTTCATCGACTTCTCGTCGTCGAAGACGCGCTGGCGGACGATGTCGATGCACTGCTTGCCGAGGAAGTCGGGACGGTCGTTGACCTGGGTGAACATGCCCACCGAGGTGCGGGGACCGAACGTGATCGTTCCCTCGTCGGGCGTGATCGTGCCGGCCAGCGCACCCAGGAGGTGACTCTTGCCCGTGCCGTTCGGTCCGATCAGCCCGAGCCGCTCGGCGAAGTGCACCTCGTCGTCGAACGGGAAGAACAGGTCACCGACGCAGACCCGGTCGAGCTTGACCACCCGCCGGGCCGAGTCGGCACCGCGCAGCGACACGTAGATCTGCTGGTCGGGAACGGGAGGCGGCGGCGGACCGATCGCGACGAACTTCTCCCAACGTGTCTCCGCGGCATTCGCCTTCGTCGCGTTCTTGAAGTTCTGTGCGGCGCGCTGCTTCATGATCTTCATGTGGTGGAACAGTCGTCGTTCCTCGTCGTTCCAGCGCTTCAGCGCATCGCCGAGCAGCTCCTGGCGCCGAGCTCTGGCCTCCGGAAAGGTCGCGTAAGAGCCGCCGTGCACCCAGCAGCCAGACCCCTCGATGACGACGATCTTGGTCGCCACCCGCTCCAGCAGGGTGCGGTCGTGGCTGACCATCAGGATCGTGCTCTTGCAGGCCTTGATCTGCTCCTCGAGCCACACCCGAGTGGGGATGTCGAGGTAGTTGTCGGGCTCGTCGAGCAGGAGGATGTCAGCGCCGGAGTTCAACAACAGGTCGAGCACCAGACGCTTGCGCTCCCCGCCGGACAGCTCGCTGACCAGACGGGTGCTGAAGTCGGCGACCTCGGTCTTGACGCTTCGACGAGCAGCCGCTGCCCACTGCGACTCGAGTTCGTAGCCCCCCATGTCGCCCCAGTGGGTCAGCGCCTCGGCGAACCGCATGCCGTCGTCGGACCCGTCGAGCATCGCCTTCTCGGCAGCGATCATCGCCCGACCGGCGTCGCGCAGCTCCGACGGTGCGACCTCGACCAGCATCTCCCGGAGCGTGTCGGTCGGTCGGGACATGCCGACGTCCTGGGTCATGGTCAGCACCCGACCACCGAGCGCGAACTCACCCTCATCGGGCACCAGCTCGGCGGCGAGGATGCGCAGGATGGTGCTCTTGCCCACCCCGTTCGCGCCGACGAGTGCCGCATGCTCACCGGGCGCGATCCCGAAGCTGACGTCGAAGAACAGCGAGTCCGCTCCAGGCGGCGCGTATTCCAGTTCTGAGACCACGATGCTGCTCACGGTCGACCATCCTGCCGGATTTCAGGCAGTTCCGGGTCCTTCGAGCTGCACGTAGCGACCGACATCGACGAACCCCATCCGCCGATAGACGGGGTAGCCGGCGTCGCTGGCCTGCAGGACGGAGTGCGTGCAACCCCGGCGGGCACCCTCGGCGATGACCGCCCAGGTGGCCGCCGCGCCGTACCCCCTGCCCTGGCGGTCGGGAAGGGTCGCGACGTTGTAGATGCCCGCCGTCGCGCCGGATCGCGCCAACAGGGCCGTCGTGACAGGGACACCATCGGCGTAGCCGACGGCGATCGACGCGTCGTCACACGCCAACAGCGAGTCGGCGACCAACCGCTCGGCGATCTCGACCGGCATGCCGAATCCGGCAGCCACGACCTCACGATGTGCCCGCAACACGTCGGAGGAGCCGGCCAGACGGATCTCCAGACCGGCCGGGGGTGCAGGGATCTCGCCGATCTCGGGGAGCACCATGCCCGGCGGCCCACCGGCATCGCGCAGACCCGCCTCCCGGCCAGCGGCGAGGAGGCCGTCGTCGACCCCGTCGCGCACCCAGACCAGGAAGGGGACGGCGTGCTCGGCGAAGAACGAACACGCGGCCGAGATCGCCTCGGTCGGGCGAGCCGCAGGTCGTGCGGCGAAGGCGCCGTTGAAGAACGCCATCGGCAGGCCCGACGCCGTGAGGGTGAGCGTGTCGGCCTCCGACACGGTGAAACCAGCGTGGCGACCGAGCATGGCCCACGCCGATGCCAGGTTCTCGTCACCTGCGGCCGCGAGTTGCTCGAGGTCCATGTCAGGAACGTACCGCTTTCCCCAGGACCGGTCGAGCGCGAGACTCGCGCCATGGCCACCTCGATCCCCGACCTCCACGCCACCGTCAAAGGCTCCACCGCGCGAGTGCGCGTCGAGCCCTGTCACCGCCGACTCCGTGTCTTCGTGGGCGGCGAAGCCGTCGCCGACACGACTCGAGCGCTGTACCTGTTCGAGACGGCTCACTTGCCGGTGTACTACTTCCCCGTCGAGGATGTCCGCTGGGAGCATCTCGAGCAGAGCGACCACACGAGTCACTGCCCGTACAAGGGTGACGCGACCTACCACCACGTGGTGGTCGGCGACCAGCGCCGCGAGAACGCCGTGTGGCGCTACGACCAACCCATCGAGGAATGCCCCGACATCAGCGGCTACGTGTCCTTCTGGTGGGACCGCGTCGATGCCTGGTTCGAGGAGGACGACGAGATCTTCGTCCATGCGCGGGATCCCTACAAGCGCGTCGACGTGCTCCAGTCGTCGCGGCACGTACGCGTCGAGATCGAAGGGGTCGAGGTCGCCAACACCACGCGTCCCCGCCTCCTGTTCGAGACGGGGCTCCCCACCCGCTACTACCTCCCGAAGCTCGATGTCCGCTGGGATCTGGTCCGACCGTCGGCGAAGGTCACCCGCTGCCCCTACAAGGGCATCGCCAACTACGTCTCGGTGGAGTTGCCCGACGGCAAGCTGGTCGAGGACATCGCCTGGACGTACCCCGCGCCGATTCCGGAAGCACCAAAGCTGGAGAACCATTTCGCGTTCTTCGACGAGAAGGTCGACGTCTTCGTGGACGGTGTGCAGCAGGAGCGTCCGGCGACGCCCTGGTCATGACGAGGGCGCGGGTTGCTGTTGTGTGATGCAGTGGATCCCGCCACCGCAGGCGAAGATGTCACGAGCGTCGTGGAGCACGATCTCCCGACCCGTGTAGACCTTGGACAGGATCTCGGCGGCGACCTCGTCGTGGGGGTCGTCGAACGAGCACAGGATCACCGCGCCGTTGCACACGTAGTGGTTGATGTAGCCCCAGTCGACGAACTCGCCATCTGATTCGATCGTCCGGGGCGCGGGCACCTCGATGACCTCGAGGGGTCGTCCGCGGGCGTCGGTGCTGCTGCGCAGGACACCCAGGTACTCGCGGCTCACCTCGAAGTCGGGGTGCGCCCGGTCCTGTTGCACATGCGCGAGCACCAGGCCGGGACGGACGAAGCAGGCGAGGATGTCGATGTGGCCGCGGGTGCCGAAACGGTCGTAATCCTTGGTGAGACCCCGCGGCAGCCAGATGGCCTTCTCGACGCCGAGGTAGGACTTCAACTCCGTCTCCACCTGCTCGACGTTCCACGTGGGGTTGCGACCCGGATCCAGCTGCACCGTCGTGGTCACCATCACGGTGCCATCGCCGTCCACGTGGATGCCGCCCCCCTCGTTCACCATCGAGCTCGCGAACAGTTCGGCGCCGGCGAGACCGGCGATGAACGCCCCGACGTGACGCTCATCGACGGGGTCGCTGAAGCCGGCGTCGCCCCATGCGTTGAAGGTCCAGTGGGTGGCACCGAGTCGACCGTCGGGATGCACGAGGAACGACGGCCCGCTGTCTCGGCACCAGGCGTCGCCGGTGGGAGTCTCGTGCAGCTCGATCGTCGGGTCGAGCAACGGGCGGGCGATCTCGAGATCGCCCATGTTGCAGACCATGCTCACTGGTTCGAAGCGGGCGATCGTGTTGGCCACCGATGCCCACACCCCTCGGCAGTGGTCGAGCCAACCGTCATCGACCGTGAAGGTCGGGTTCTCGGAGGGGAACTCCATCCACGTTCGCTCGTGCGGTGCCCACTCGGGCGGCATCGAGAATCCGGCGAGGCGGGGGGTGATCATGGCGTGGACCTCACAGGAAGTAGAGCCGGCTGAGCGAGACCGAGTCGGAGGGCTCCGAGTAGACCGTGTCGCCGTCGAGCGTCACCATGCCCGTCCTCGGGTCGACGTCGACGGTCCCAAGTCGATCGTTGAGCACGAGGTCACGCGGTCCGATGTTGCGGTTGTCGCGTACGGCGACCCGGCGCCGCCTCGTCGTCATGTGGTCCTCCCCGGCGTCGACCGCTGCCTGGCTGACGAAGGCCACGCCGAGATCGGCCGCAGTCGCACCGAAGGAGCCGAACTGCGGGCCGAGCACCAGCGGTTGGCACGAGTCGGTCGTCGCGTTCGGATCGCCGGTGACGCCGTACGCGGGAAACCCACTCTTGAGCACCAACTGCGGCTTGGCCCCGAAGTGGTCGGGACGCCACAGCACGATGTCGGCGAGCTTGCCGATGTCGAGGGAACCGACCTCGTGTGAGAGTCCGTGCGCGATCGCCGGGTTGATCGTGAGCTTCGCCATGTACTGACGAACACGATCGTTGTCGTGTCGTGATGGCCCCTGACCGAGATCGATCTTGTTCTTCGCCGCCAACTGGAACGTGCGCCGCACCGTCTCGCCGGCCCTTCCCATTCCCTGGGCGTCGCTCGACGTGATGCCGATGACGCCAAGGTCGTGCAGCACGCCCTCCGCTCCCATCGTGCCTCCCCGAATCCGGTCCGTCACCATGTGGTGGTCGCTGTGGGAGTGATGGTTCAGGCCGTGGGCGGCGAAGATCATCTCGTAGTGCTCGTCGAGCGCGTCACGACCGAACGGCAGCGTCGGGTTGGTGCTCGAACCGATCACGTTCGGGACGCCGGCGAGCTTGAGGACGTTCGGAACATGACCACCACCGCAGCCCTCGATGTGGAACGCGTGGATGGTGCGCCCGGCGAGCACTCGCAGCGTGTCCTCCACGCTGAGGCACTCGTTCAACCCGTCGGTGTGCAGCGCCACCTGGACGTCGTGGACTTCCGCCACGTCGAGCGCGGTGTCGAGTGCTCGAGCGTGGGCCCCCATGTCCTCGTGCACCTTGAACCCGCACGCACCACCCTCGACGAGTGCCTCCACGAGCGGCGCCTCGTCACTCGACGACCCGCGGGCGAGGAAGCCGATGTTGACCGGCCACTGGTCGAAGCTGTTGAAGGCGTGCCGAAGCGCCCAAGGCGAGTTCACCCCGACACCCCACACGGGTCCGAACTCCTGACCGATGATCGTGGTCACGCCCGATGCGAGCGACGCCTCCATGATCCGCGGCGAGAGCAGGTGCACGTGGGTGTCGATGGCACCGGCGGTCGCGATGAGTCCTTCGCCACTGATGATCGTGGTGCCGGTCCCGACCACGACATCGACACCGTCCTGCATGTCGGGGTTGCCCGCTCGGCCGACCGCACAGATCCGCCCGTCGCGGATGCCGATCGACATCTTGCCGATGCGACAGGTCGCGTCGATCACCACGACGTTGGAGATCACGATGTCGCAGGTGTCGCGCACGGCGGCAGCCTTCAACATCAGGCCGTCTCGGGCGGTCTTGCCGAAGCCGGCGAGGAACTCGTTGCCCCGCTCCTGGGCATCGAACTCGATCTCGATCACGAGCCCGGTGTCACCGAGTCGAACACGGTCGCCCACCGTCGGCCCATGGATCGCGGCGTAGTCGTCGGGCAGGATCTCCTCGGGGTGGATGTGGCTGTGAGGAACGTCCCCGCCTGCGTGCTCGTGATCGAACTGGCCGTGCGAGTGCGAGGTCACGAGTCCGCCCCCAGGTAGCCCAGCGAGGCAGCGCGAGCGAGGGCTGCCTCCTTCGCGCCCGGCTCGTCGAGCGCTCCATCGACGAGACCGGCGAAGCCGATCGCGACGCGGGCGCCGCCGATGGGTGTCAGCGGAGCCTCCGTCGGGACCCCCGGTTCGAATCGCAACGCTGAGCCGGCGGGGATCGCCAGGCGCATGCCATAGCCCGCGGCGCGGCGGAAAGGAGAGCCGCTGGTTGACCTCGAAGAAGTGGAAGTGAGACGTGATCGAGACCGGGACGTCGGAGGTGTTGGTGACGGTGATGAACACGAGTCCGGGAAGCGTTTCCGATTCCCGCGGCGCCGTGACCACCGCGCCCGGAGCGTCGGCTCCGAGACCGGCCCCTTCACCGAAGGGGTGGCGCACCACGACCATTCGAGTGCCGTCGTCGAACACCGCCTCGACCTTCACCTCACGGACGATGTCGGGGACACCCGGGAGCACGTCGGCCTCGGTGAGCACGCTGGCGCCGGCCCTCGCCGCCTCCATCAATCGGGCACCGTCGCGTGCTGCTTCGCACACCGTGTCGGCGATGAGCGCGGTGGCCTCGGGCACGTTCAACTGCAGTCCTCGCCGTCGGCGCGCACGCGCCAATTCGGCGGCCGTGAAGATCAGCAACCGGTCGCGATCGGTCGGCGTGAGGCGCATGGCCCCAAGTTAGGCCAGTCCCGGTCCCGACTATTGTCCTTCCCATGCCGGACGTCAGATTCAAGGACCTGTGCATCGACGTCGCCGACGTCGACGGCCTCCCCGAGGCGGTCGCGACGTTCTGGGGGGCCGTCCTCGAGCAGCCGGTGATCGCGCATGACGACGGCTCGTACCACCTCGCGCCGCCCGACGGCGGCCCTCGCGAACGCCAGATCTGGATCAACGTCGTACCGGAGGCGCTGTCCTCCAAGAGTCGAGTCCATCTCGACACCCGCGTCCTCGGCGGCGACCCTGCACCGATCGTGCAGGCCGGGGCCACCGTGCTCCGGCCGCCGACGGACGAGGATGCCTGGTGGGTGGTGCAGGACCCTGGAGGCCTGGCGCTGTGCGTGTTCGCGCCCCACCCGATGGCGCCGACGGCACTCGGTCCCTTCGAGTTGGTGGTGGACAGCCGCGATCCCGCCGCCATCGCCGCGTGGTGGGCCGAACGCACCGGCGGCACCGTGGGCACCAGAGACGGGACGCGCTACGCCTGGGTGGAAGGGGCGGCAGGGTTCCCGCACATGTTCTGGGTGTTCACCCAGGTACCCGAACCGAAGACGGTCAAGAACCGCGTCCACTGGGACGTCACCCTGGTCGACGCCACCATCGACGCGCTGGTGCAGGCCGGCGCAACCGTGCTCCGCGCGCAGGACGACGAGATCGCCTGGACCGTACTCGCCGACCCGGAGGGCAACGAGTTCTGCGCGTTCTCCTGAGCTGAGTCTCCACCGGCCGTTCGGCCTACGCTCCCGCCATGACCAGCGAACTGTCCACCGGATCCGCCACCGTGCTGATCGACCGCCCTCCACAGGACGTGTGGTCGGCGATCGTCGACATCACGCGGATGGGCGAGTGGAGCCCGGAATGCACGGCGGGTCGTTGGGTTCCCCCGGCGACGGCAGCCGCGGTCGGGGCGAAGTTCGAGGGCGACAACGCCGCAGTCGTCGCGGGACGCACCGTCAAGAAGTGGACCACCACCTCGGAGGTGACCGCGTGCGAGGCAGGTGCCGTGTTCGAATTCGTCGCCGCGGGCTACACGACGTGGCGCTATGAGTTGGCTGCCGAGGGTGCCGGGACCCGCGTGACCGAGTCGTTCTCCTACCAGCCGAAGGGCTTCCAGGGATTCCTGTACGACACCGTGCTGCGTCGCCGTACCGGGATCACCAAGGGGATGCAGGCGACGCTCGGGCGCTTGAAGACAGCGCTGGAGTCCGCATGACCGCCGACCTGAAGTTCGGCTGGCTCTCGCCGGTGATCGGCAACCGTTGGAGCGACCATCAGCCGATCGTTGTATACCAGGACCAACACATTCTTCCCACCGCGCTGCCCCACTTCGACTCCGTCTGGATCGCCGACCACTTCTACGGGTTCGACGCGAAGACCGATCCGTTCCTGGAGGCGTGGACCACGCTGACCTGGTTGGCCGCCAGATATCCCACGGTCGAGCTCTGCCACCACGTGCTCGGCCACGGCTACCGACCACCGGCACTGACCGCCAAGATGGCCGCGACCTTGCAGGTGCTCTCCGGCGGGCGTTTCATCCTCGGCATCGGGGCGGGTTGGCGCGAGGACGAATACACCGCGTACGGCTACGAGTTCCCCAAGCCATCGGTGCGCTTCGCCCAGTTGGAGGAGGTCATCACCATCTGCCGGCTGATGTGGACCGAGGACGAGCCCTCCTTCGACGGCACGTACTTTCACATCGCCGGAGCATCGGCCCCGCCGCTGCCCGATCCCGCTCCGCGGATCTGCATCGGTGCATCAGGAGAGCGGATCGGTCTGCCGATGGTGGGGCGCCTCGCCGACATGTGGAACTGCTGGTATCGAGGCGACGACGACTGGAACCGACGAAAGGGCATCGTGCAGGCCGCGGCCGAGAAAGCAGGCCGCGACCCATCCGCGATCGAGATCTCGAACACCATCGAGCACGCGCTTCCCGAGACCGATGCCGAGTCCGCCGAGCTCGTCGAGCTGCTGCGGCACCGCGCCGACCTCGGCGTTCGGCACTTCGTCATGGATTTCGGCCATCCCCGATCCACCGAGCCCGTCCTCCGCTTCGTCGAACAGGTGATCACACCCCTCCGCTTGGGCTGAGGCACTCACGCCGCCCTCATTCGCGGCGGCCCATGCGTACTGACGGCGCCGCCCGGACGGGTGACCGTGAGCGTTCGATCGATGTCGAGATGGAGCGTCCACCCGCCCTCGTGCACCAGATGGTGATGACGGGCGCACAACGGCAGCATGTTGTCGATGTCGGTCGATCCGCCCAGCCGGAACCAGGTGACGTGATGGATCTGCGTGTGCTCGAACGGGACGTCGCACAGGGCGCACGTGCCGTACAACACGCGTAGGGCTCGACGCTGGGCACGGTTCGCGAGTCGGGTCTCACGTCCGAGCAGCAGGCGGACCCCGTCGGCCGACACGATGACGGGCGTGATCGTCCCGATGCACGCCCAGCGACGGATCGTCTCGATGGGCAGGCCGAACCGTCCGAGCCCGGCGTCGACGATCGAGCCCTCGTGCCAGCGGCCCTCTCGCAACGTTCGCTCGTCGATGAGCACCGTCACGTCGGGCACACCGAACTGGCCGCCTCCACCACACATCGCCGCCATCGCCTGGGCAGCCAGGAACTGTTGCCGCTCGCTCGGCTCGCTCGGGCACTGCTCGGGCGTGTGGTCGTGGAACATGCGCTCGATCGACGCTCGAAGACGACTCTCCATCTCCGCGCCCGTCACAGGATCGAATCGGCCGGACAGACACCACATGCCGTCGACGTCGTTCCACCAACGAAGCCGCGCCGCCGCTCGCTGCCGAGCGAGCCGGTCGAGACCGTCGTCGTCTCGGCATGTGCGGATCACCCGCTCCAACAGATGACGGTACTCACGGTCGGACAATCGAGCGGCCCCTTGGGCCAGTTCGTCGCCGTGGGCCGCGACCCGCGCCTTCTCCGTCGGCGACAGTCCGTGCGTTGCCCTGGCCACCAGATCGAGGCGGTCACCGGTGGTCTCGCCGTTCGCGAGCGCATCCCCCAGCTGTGGAATGTCGTCAGCGGCCCGCTGACGGGACCTCACTCGGGAAGCCTTGAGCAACGACGACTTCGCCGCAGCCGCGACCTCCTCCTCGGGGAACATCGACGGCTCGTCGGCCGCCAACTCGTCCAAGCGAGCCGCCACCTCGACCTCACGCGAGTCGAGTGACCCACGCACGATGCGGATCGCCCGCAGCTCGGCTCGGCAGGCTGCGACGTCGGGCAACGACGTCCCCGAAACCAGCTTCCGTACCGTGCCAACGTCCATGTGCGCACCGTACGGAAAGGGTGTGACACGGATCCCGGCAACTGACAGGCTGCGGCCATGGATGTGCGACCCACCGAACCCCACGAGTACCGAATGGCCAGTGACGCCATGGCCACCGCCCTCATGTTCAGCCCTCCCACCGACGAGGAATGGGCGCAGTCGCTTCCCGGCTGGGAGCACGAACACCTTTCGGTGTCGGCCTGGGACGGCCCCCGCTGCGTCGGCCACGCCGGCGCCTTCCACTTCGACACCGTCGTCCCGGGCGGCGCTCGGCTGGCGACCGCCGGGGTCACCCGAGTCGGCGTCCTGCCGACCCACACACGACAGGGCGCGCTCACCCGGATGATGCACCGCCTGCTGGAGCTCGAGCGGTCCGAGGGACGAGCCCTGGCCAGTCTGCGAGCGAGCGAGGCGGTCATCTACCGTCGCTACGGATTCGGCGTAGCAGGCGACGCGGCGAGCGTGACTCTCGAAGCCCGTCGGATGCGACCCGTCGGCGGCATCGCCTCGGGTTCGTTCCGCATCCTGCCGCCCGACGAGATCCGGGCCACGGTCGAGCCGCTGTACCACGGCTTCCCGCACCGGCCGGGTGCCGTGAGCCGAACCGCTGCGATGTGGAAGCGCGCCCTGGCCAACGCGGTCGAGGGCAAGAAGGGCAACGTCGTCGTCGTCCATTCGAATTCCGACGGCATCGACGACGGCTACGTGCACTACTCACTGCAGTGGACGGATCACCACTTTCAGGAGAACCTCGGCCTCGCCAAAGTCTTCGATCTCTTCGCGGCGACGCCGGCGGTCGAGCTCGCGCTCTGGGACTACGTCGCGAGCATCAGCCTGGTTCGCACCATCGAGGCCGAGTGCCGACCCGTCGACGATCTGATCCGCCATGCGATCCACGACCGACGTGCCTATGAGCTGAGCCAGCGATGGGACGAGCAGTGGCTCCGGCTCCTCGACGTCGAGACCGCGCTGCGGGCACGCACGTACGGCACCGGCGACCCGATCACGGTGCTCGTCACCGACCCCCTGTTCAACGACAACACCGACACGTTCTCGATCTCCAATGCCGGCGTCGAACGCGTCACCGGGCCGGCCGACCTGGCGGCGCCGATCGATGCCCTCAGCGCCGCGTACATGGGCAGCGCCGAATGGACGACCCTCCTCGCCTCTGGACGGCTCGCCGCTGGCACGGTCGACGCCGCGACCAGGGCGGACGTGCTGTTCGCGACGTCACCGAGCACCTGGAGCGGCAGCTTCTTCTAGAAGTCTTGGACGAACGCGGGATGCGGTTTCGTCATGATTCTGTAATGTTTGACACTCATTCGTAACACGGCACGGCCTTCCCACGGCCGACCCCAGAAGGAGTCCCCATGCTCGAATCACCACGTCCCGTCGCGCCCGCGTTCCAGGCGCCCGATGTGCGGCCGTCGATCGCACTGCTGCCACTGCGCCTGTTCCTCGCCGCCGGCTGGTTGCGGGCGGCCGCGGAGAAACTGATCGATCCCGCCTGGTGGCACGGCGACAAGCTCCGCACGTTCCTCCACGCCCAGCAGAGCGATGCACTCCCGTTCTTCCGGCCGGTGATGACCTCTGTCCTCAGTCCGTTGGCAGTCCAGGTCGCCGTCGTGGTGGCCATCGCCCAGGTGCTCATCGGGCTGATGTTGGCGATCGGTCGCCCGTTGCGAGTCGCACTGTGGGCCGGCGTCGTCCTCAACGTCGTCTTCGTCCTCTGCGGCAAGGTCAACCCGTCGGCGTTCTACCTCGTGATGGAAGCAGCGCTGCTGTACGCGATCTCGACCGGCCTGATCGGGCGCGGCTACCGCACCCCTTCCGCTCGGTCGTTCCTCGTCATCGGGGGGTGGCTCACCGTCGCCGCGGCGATGGCGCCGTTCGTCCGCACCATCGAACCGGCCGACGTCATCGAGGACCCGGCGATGATGCTGGTGTTCCTCAGCGTGGTCGCGGCCGGCACGACGTTCGCCCGTTGGGTGTCCCACTTCGGTCCGAGGATCACCGCGCTGACCGACCTCTCCACCCGCCGCGCCGAGGCCTGGCTCCAATGTGGGGCTGCGCACCCGACGCACGCAGCGCGCGAGTTGCCGGCTCCGAGCTTCGCTCCCCCGTCGGCAGAGTTGGAGCCGTTCGAGTGGCAGTTCGAGTCCTGACGGCTCGATGATCACATCGTGGGCGCCCAGCTCCCCCCGAGTTCGTCTCGGCGCGGGGGCTGGGCGCCCACGCGCGTACAGCTGATCGCCGCCACGCCCGCGGCGGCTGCCACTGCCGACCGCAGTGCGTCCACATCGGAGAGATCGTCGCGACCGAGTCCCGCCTGGTGCCACCACGCAGCGAACGCGCCGCCGAAGGAATCACCCGCCCCGATGGTGTCGACCACGTCGACCGTGGGCACCGGCACGTGGACCGTCCCTGCCGAGGTACGGATCGCGATGCCGCGCCCGCCATCGGTGTGCAGCACCACGGTCGCACCGCCGTCGAGCAGGAGACGGACGCCGGCGTCGAGATCCCCCGGTGACAGGAACTCGAGGTCGTCCGTGCTCACCTTCACCACGTCGGCACGCCCCAACAGCCGATCGAGTCGGCCCAGGTATGCGGCACGGTTCGGCGTCACTCGCGGTCGACAGTTCGGGTCGAGCATCACCAGCACCTCGTCGCCCGCGCTCATCACGACGTGCTCGAGCACCGATGCCATCGGTTCGAGCACCAGTCCCAGCGTGCCCACGTGGAGGATGCGGGTCGCTTCCGGCAGCGCGGCGGACGACAGCGTGGGTGCCGACGTGTCGGAGAAGTAGAAGTGATACGTCGCCGCGCCGCCCTCGTCGAGTTCGGCAGCGGCCAGCGTCGTGGGAAGGTCGGTGAACTGGGTGAGCCGCACACCCACCTGGTCGTCGCGCAACTGTCCGAGCAGCAGCGTCCCGAACCGATCACGCGACAATGCACCGAGAAACTCCACCTCGGTGCCGAGTCGGCCGATGGCCCGCGCCGAGTTGAACGGGCCACCCCCGAGGGCGGCGGCAACCTGACCCGAGGGTCCGATCACCAGATCCACCAGCGCCTCACCACCGACCACGATCACGATCGCGGAGGCTACTGCTCAGCTGCCACCGCGGACACGTGCTCGCTGCGCGGCATACGCCTCCACGTGCCCCTCGACCATTCGCTCGACGGAGAACCACTCGGCGACACGACGCCTGCAGGCCGCGCGATCGATCAGGCCGATCGTCCGCAATCCTTCGACGAGCACCTCGTCGTCGTTGCTCAACACCCCGGTCTCGCCGGACACCACGATCTCCGGCGCGGCGCCACGAGGGCATCCGATCACGGGCGTTCCACACGCCATCGCCTCGACCATCGCCATCCCGAACGGCTCGGACCACTCGATCGGGTTGACGAGTGCGACCGCATCTGCCAGCAGTGCCCTCTTGGCCGGTGCGTCGAGTTCACCGACGTACTCGATGCCGTCGCCGAGGAACGGCTCGACGAACTGCTCGAAGTACTCGACCTCTCGCGCCTCGCGCATCTTCGCGGCGATCTTGAGCGGCGTTCCCGCTGCACGAGCGATCGCGACCGCCCGATGGACACCTTTCTCCGGAGCCATCCGCGACAGCACTGCGGCGTACCCGCCGCGTCCGTCACCCATCGGGAATTCGTCCAGGTCCACGCCGTGGTGGACCACCGCCGCGATCGGGAGATCGGTCGACGCGGCGTGCGAGCGCGAGATCGCGATGAGCCCCACGTGAGGCACCGCGGCGCCGAAGATCGCCGTCATCGTGCGCGTGAACGGCATGTGGTTGGTGGCCATCACGGCCAGGCTCGGGAAGCGAGCCGAGTACGGCGGGCCGGCGAGCGTGTGATCGTGGACGACATCCGCACCTCGAACCAGTTCGTACGCACCGATCGCGTGCTCGAGCTCGATGGCGGCCCTGCCCATGCGAGTGGTGTCCTCGGCGGGCACCACCGAGGCGCGTGGCACCGGACACGTCGAATCGGGGTGGCACACGAGCAGCACCGAATGACCCGCCGCCTGCAGTCCACGAGCCAGGGCGTCGACCACCGTCTCGGTGCCGCCGTATGCGGGCGCGGGGATGGGCAGCCACGTCGGCGCAATGATCGCGATGTCCACGCCGGCCCCTACCCGCGCTTCACCGTGGTCAAACGACGCACGCGGGCGGCCACCGACCGGTACCAGGCGGGCTGGGGGTCACCGGGCCGCGACGAGGCTGCCAGCCGATCGAGGAACGACTGCGCCCAATGGTGCACGTCGTTCTCGCGGACGTTCTCCCGCATCGCCTCCATGCGGTCCAGCCGCTGCGCCGGCGGCAGGGCCAACGAGGTGACCAGGGCGCCCTTGATCGCATCGATGTCGTAGGGGTTGATCACCAGGGCGCGGTCGAGGTCCTGTGCCGAGCCCGTGAACTCGCTGAGGACCACCACGCCGTCGAGGTCCCCACGGGCGGCGACGAACTCCTTTGCGACGAGGTTCATCCCGTCGGCGAGCGAGGTGACCACGAGCGTGTTCGCTGCGCGGTACCAGCCGGCCAGGCCGGCATCGTCGAAGCCGGACTCGATGTAGTGCACCGGTCCGGTCCCGTTCGGCCGACGGTGCGTGGTGTTGATCCGCTCGACGAGCGCCTCCACGTCGGCACGCTCGTCCTGATACGCCGGCACATCGGCGCGACTCGGTACTGCGACCTGTACGAACGTGCAGTTGTCGGGGTCGAGCTGCCCGTCCTGCAGCAACTCGGCGTAGGCCTGGAGGCGCTGCACGATGCCCTTGGTGTAGTCGAGGCGGTCGATCCCGAGGAAGATCGACTCCACACCGAGCTCCGCACGATGCGCGGCCGCGTCGGCCGCCGCAGCATCACCGAGACGATCCCAGTGTGCGAAGTCGACCGAGATCGGGAACACGTCGACCTCGACGAACTGCGCGCCGTGGACCAGGCGCGCGCCGTCCACCCGTGTCTGGAGCAAGCGCTCGGTCGTGGCGATGAAGTTCTGTGCGTCCTCGGCCACCTGGAAGCCGATGAGGTCGGCACCGAGCATGCCCGTCAGCACCTCCTGGCGCCACGGGAGCATCGAGAAGAGCTGAGCGTTCGGGAACGGGATGTGCAGGAAGAGCCCGATGCGCACGTCCGGACGCCGCTGGCGCAGCATCCGTGGCACGAGCAGCAGGTGATAGTCGTGCACCCAGACCATCGCATCCTTGGGCGCCTCCCGCGCAATGGCCGACGCGAATCGCTCGTTCACACCTCGATAGGACCGCCACCACGCCCGGTTCATCTCCTCACGCCGCAAGCGTCCGTGGAACAACGGCCACAGCACGGAGTTGGCGAAGCCGCGGTAGTAGCGGTTGGCCTCACCCTCGGACAGCGTCACGGGATGGAGGCGGATGCCACCCGACACGAACGGCTCCAGACGGCCGGCCTCGGTGCCGGCCCAACCGACCCAGGTGCACCCGTCCGTGGCGACCGACGTCAGCGCCGAGGCCAGCCCACCGGGGCTCGCCACCATGGTGCCCTCGGCGTCGATCTCCACCGGCAGTCTGTTGGCCGCGATCACAATGGCCCCCATCAGCGACCAGTCTCCCACTTTCGAAGTCCCGACGCCATGCGCTAGGAACAGGGGGTGCAGCAGATGTTGGTCGCCCTCGACGTCGACGGCACGCTGTACGACGGCACGACGGTCGCCCCCGAGGCGGTCGAGGCGCTCCAACGGGCCAAGGCCGACGGCCATCTGCTGGTGATCGTGTCGGGCCGCCGCTGGGAGACGCTGGACTCCGTGGTGCCGTCGGTGCTGCACCTGTTCGACCGGGCCGTGTGCGAGGAAGGTGGCGTGATGGTCGACGTGTCCACCGGCGAGCTCTCGTTGCTCGCGGAAGGCATCGAGCCCGGAATGGTCGACGCGCTCCGCGATGCGGGCGTGCGATCGCTCGATGTCGGCCACGTGGTGATCGGCGCACCGTCGGAGATGTCGGCCACCGTGGCCGAGGTGCGCGCCAGGTTGGGCAGCACGCGGTCGATGATCACCAACAAGGGGTCGGTCGCGCTCGCGCCCGCTCACTGCGACAAGGCATCCGGGCTTCGCGCGGCGGTTGCCGACCTCGATGCCCACGGCCTCCCGATCATCGCGATCGGCGATGCGGAGAACGACCTCGCGATGTTCGCCGTGGCCACGATCGCCGTGGGCGTCGCCAACGCTGACGACGCGGTGCGCTCGTCGGGCGTCGAGCTCACGACCGGCGCGGCCGGTGTCGGTGTCGCCGAAGCCCTGACGCGTCACCTGCCGCGGCGCGGTTGATTCAGCCCTCGCGACCCGCCGCCCAACGGTGAACGGACGCGACGCCGTCGTTGATCCGCACGTCGAATCGTCCGTCCAGACGCCGCGCACCGGTCAACAGCAGGTCGTCCTCCACCGCGCCCGGAATCGGGTCGACGACGAGCCCCTCGTCGTCGTCGGGCTCCATCCCGAGGACCGTCCGCAGCAACAGGAACGGAGTCGCCGCCGCCCACGCCTGAGGCGAGCACGAGGTGGGGAACGGCACGGGGGTGCCGACGTCCTCCTGGTCGAGCCCGCAGAACAGCTCCGGGAGCCGGCCGTTCCACGCGTCGGCCGCCGAGAGCAGACCTTTGGCAACGGTCAACGCCTGGAAGTCGAATCCGTACGCCCGTAGACCGGCGGCACACAGCGCACCGTCGTGGGGCCACACCGTGCCACAGTGGTAGCTCATCGGGTCGTACGCCAACTCGTCGCTGGCGAGCGTGCGAATGCCCCAGCCGCTCCACATCTCCGGCGACATCAGACGGTCTGCGACGGCCTCGGCGTGATCGGTGTCGACGATGCCGCTCCACAAGCAGTGGCCCATGTTCGAGGCCAGCGAGTCGACCTGCCGCTTCTCAGCGTCGAGCGCCACCGCGAACCAGCCGAGCTCGTCGATCCAGAAGTCGCGGTTGAATCGGCGCTTCAGGTCGCGGGCGATGCCGAGGTGCTCGGCTTCCTCGTCGGGCCGCTGTAGCCGGGCGGCGATGGCGGCGCGGGCCATGTGAGCGGCGTACGCGTATCCCTGCACCTCGCACAGTGCGAGCGGTGCCTCGGCGATGCGGCCGTCGTGGTACCGGATGCCGTCGACGGAGTCCTTCCAGCCCTGATTGATCAGCCCACGATCCGACGTCCGGCAGTACTCGATGTACCCGTCGTCGTCGCTGTCGCCGTACTTGTGCATCCACTCGAGGGCGCGATCCGCGTTCGTCAGCAGGTCGAGCAGCACCTCCTCGGGGAGTCCCCAGCGGGAGAGCTCGCCGAGCAGCACCACGAACAGGGGCGAGGCGTCGACCGACCCATAGTACGTGTTGCCGCCGGTGAGAGAGGGCGAGGCGACACCGAGGTAACGCGTCTCGTGCATGATCCGCCCCGGCTGCTCCTCGGTGACGTCGTCGACGTTGCGACCCTGGAGTTCAGCGAGCGCCTGCAGCACACCGAGCGCGAGCGACGGATCGATCGGCAGCGCCATGTACGCGCTGATCAGCGCATCGCGACCGAACAGCGTCATGTACCAAGGTGCGCCGGCGGCGATGACCGGACGATGCCGACCCGTCGGGTCGTGCAACCGAAGCGCGCCGATGTCGGCGACGGAGCGATCGAAGGCGCTGCTGAGTCGCCGATCGACGGTGCGCAGCTTGGGCACCCCCGCCAGCCAGTGACGGCCGCGTGCCGACGCGTTCGCGAGGCTGGGATGGTGGTGACGCTGTTCGATCCACTCGTCACCGAGCGCGACGGTGAGGTTGAACTGGACAGTGAGCGCCTCGTGCTGGTCCAGACGCATCGACCACAGGAAGCCGCGCGGCGTGACATGTGCTTCGGCCCCGTCGATGGTGAGTCGCATCGTTCGATGGACGTCACCCAGGCGCCACTGGAACTCCAGCGCCTGATCCAGCACCTCCGTCGAGTGCGCACCCTCGACGAGTGGCCGACCCTCCTTCACGGAGAACACGTCGGCGAAGTCGGCGGCGACCTCCAACTCGGCGATCAGCGACACGGGCATCTCGCCGGTGTTGCGCACCTCGATCTGCTCGTGCCACACCGACCCGAGCGATCGGCGACGCATGACCAACACCCTCGGCTCGGTCGACGAGACGAGCTTGGACCGCCCCACGAACGTCGCGCTGCTCGCGTCGGTGAGCGCCACCGCCAAGGGCTCCACCAGGTTCCCGCCGACGAGCAACCGGGCCTGGCTCAGGACTCGCATGTCGGCGAAGAACACCCCGTGCGTGGGGTTGTCACTGAAGTCGCCGCTCCGGCCGCTGAGACAGAACGTCTGACCATCGACGAGGGTGACCAGGCTGGTCGGGTCGCCGAGGCTCGTCGACTCGGTGGCGAGCACCCACGGGCTGGGTTGCGCTGCAGTCATGCGTGAGGGCCTCGATCCCGCACCACCCACGGTCGCGAACGGCGCCCCCTCATGGTAGGGGACGTGCTCCTCACACCCTCGGCACGGCTACTGACGCGACATCTCCGCACGCTCGGCCGCGGCGGCGGTGTCGCCGTACTTGTCGGGGCTGGACTGCACGACGATCTCGTGCAGTGTGCCCGTGAACTCGAACGGGGCCGAGTATCGCTCGGAGACCGGCGACCCGTGGTCGGCACCGACGCTCGGGCCGATCGAGGAGATCATGCGCATGAACAGAGCGAGGTCGGCGGCGCCGGCGGGCGTCCCGTTCACCTCGATCGCAGCGGTACCGACCATGCCCTCACCGCGACGCAGTCGGACGACCAGTTCGACCTCGCCCGAGGGCAGGGTCATGTCGGACTCGATGATCGTGTGATGACTGAACGCGTTGTAGTCGAGGACGAAGCGCCCGTTCTGCACGAACATCGAGATGCCCGAGTTCTGCGTCCCGGTGGCGAACAGCACCCCTTCGTCGCCGTCGGCGAGGGTGACCCGCGCGGTCAGGTCGACGTGACGGCCGCCGATCGCCGCCGACGCCTGCCCGGGGAGCGGCGACATCGGCGGGCGGTAGACGTATCGACGGTTCTCCGGGTGCGGCGACCGTGCCCGGAAGCGCGCGCCGAACAACTGCACGCCGCGATCGTCGAGCGGGAACACCCCGTGTCGGGCGGCCTCCTCGTCCCAGAGCGCCACCATCTCGGCGAGCTTGGCGGGCTCCTGCGCGGCGAGGTC
This sequence comes from uncultured Acidimicrobiaceae bacterium, assembly GCA_963720695.1. Taxonomy (GTDB): domain Bacteria; phylum Actinomycetota; class Acidimicrobiia; order Acidimicrobiales; family Ilumatobacteraceae; genus UBA668. The sequence goes on along the minus strand of CAVRGG010000007.1, from coordinate 239,711 downwards.
GTTGCACTCGGAGCGGTCCGCCGCCAGGTCGTAGAGCTCCCACGCCTCACTCGTCGGGTCGAACCCGGGCGTGTGCTTGAGCACCGCCTTCCAGTGGCCCGCGACCAGCGCCATGCTGCCCGCGTTCTCGAAGTACTGGACCTGGTTGGTCGCCGGTGCGGCAGCATCGGCGAGCACCGACGCGAACGAATGACCGGTGACAGGGAGTTGATCGAGACCATGTCGAACCGAGGGCGGCTCGACCCCCACGAGGTCGTACACGGTGGGCACGACGTCGGCGACGAAGGCGAACTGCTCGCGGATGCTGCCGCGCTGGTCGGCGGGGATGCCGTCGGGCCAGTGGAACACCATGGGCACGTGGACGCCGCCTTCGTGCGTGTTCTGCTTGTACCACCGGAACGGCGTGTTGCCGCACTGGGCCCAGCCCCAGGGGTAGTTGGTGTGGCTGTTCGGCCCGCCGATGGTGTCGATCCGCTCCACGGCTTCATCGGGCATCTCGATGATGCCGTTGAAGAACTTCATCTCGTGCATGACACCGAACGGGCCACCCTCCTGCGAGGCACCGTTGTCGGAGTGGACCACCAGGATCGTGTTGTCGAGCTGGCCGAGCCGACGCAGCCCATCCACCAGCCGCCCGATCTGGACGTCGGTGTGATCGAGGAACGCAGCGAAGGCCTCCTGCAGACGGGCGGCCAACCGGCGCTCGTTGTCGGTGAGTTCGTCCCACGGCTTCACGCCGGGATTCCGCGGTGCCAGCTGGGTGCCCGCGGGGATGACGCCGAGCTCGAGCTGCCGCCGGAACCACCGCTCGCGGACGACGTCCCAGCCCTCGTCGTACCGGCCGCGGTACTTGGCGAGGTACTCCGGCGGCGCTTGGTGCGGCGCATGCGTGGCGCCGAACGCGAGGTACGTGAAGAACGGCCGGTCGGGTCGCACTCCCTTCGAGTCGGCGATCATCTTCAGTGCTTGGTCGACCAGGTCCTCGGACACGTGGTAGCCGTCCTCGGGCGTGCCCGGCGTGTGAATGGGATGGTTGTCCGCCACCAGCTCGGGATAGAACTGATCGGTCTCGCCGTCGAGGAAGCCGTAGAAGCGCTGGAACCCGCGACCCAACGGCCACTGGTCGAAGGGCCCAGCCGCCGAGCACTGCTCCATCGGAGCGAGGTGCCACTTGCCCAGCGCGAAGGTCGCGTACCCCGCATCGCCGAGCACCTCGGCCACCGTGGCCGCGTGGTTGGAGATGTGGCCGAGTTGGTTCGGGAAGCCGGTGACGAAGTTCGACACCGACCGCATGCCGACCGCATGGTTGGAGCGACCCGTGAGCAGCGCCGCGCGGGTCGGCGAACAGAGCGGGGTGACGTGGAAGTTCGTGAACTGCAACCCGTTGGCCGCCAACGCATCGATGTTGGGCGTGTCGATGTCGGAGCCGAAGCAGCCGAACTGGGCGAAGCCGGTGTCGTCGAGCAGCACGATGACCACGTTGGGGGCGTCCTCACCGGGGTGTGGCGCCGATTCGAAGTGCGGCTCCGACTCGGCGACCGTGCGACCGATCCGGCCCTGAAACCCTTCGTTGACGCCCACGACGACGACCCCCTCTGAGAAATGTATTGTCAGTCTACATGGCAATACATTCGAGCTCCGCAGCGACCGCGGACGACATCCCCGTCGCGCACACACCTCCCGGAGGTTGGACGCAGATGCCCGCCCCCTTCCTGTCGGGGTGCACCGAGCCACTCGTCGATGGTGCACCCGACATGCGAGGGACGTGGCAGGTGGTCAGCATCGAGGTGAACGGCGCCGACGAACCGACGCACCCAGCGATCGGCAAGATCCAACGGATCGAACAGTGCGGCAACCGGGTGATCGTCACGGCCTCGGGCATCGTCCACGACATGCGGGCCGACGGCACCGAGGAGCACGGTGTCCACGACGTCGCCGAGTTCGACCGCGCCACGCCGATCACGGTCGTGGCCACGTTCGAGGACGGCGTGCACGTCCTTCGCCCCGTCGGGCTCCCCATCGAGGTCACCCGCCGGATCGACGGCGACCAACTCGTCTGGACGTACGTCGGGTTCACCGCCCGGCTCGAACGTGTGGGAGGCTGACCCGATGAACGGTGACCAGATGATGCGGGCTCACTCGGCCACGCTGCCCGCACCCGAGTTCCCGAACCCCGCGTGGGTCACTCCCCCCGCACTCGCGACCGCCACCGTCGCCATCGTCACCTCCGCGGCGCTGCACACCCCCGACGACCGCGGGTTCACCGCCGGCGACACGAGCTACCGGTTCATCGACCGCGACCGCCGCGATCTCGTGCTGGGTCACTGGAGCCCGAACTTCGACCACACCGGTGTGGCGATCGATCTCAACGTCGTGTATCCGATCGATCGGCTGGAGGAACTCGCGGCGCGGGGCGTCATCGGCGCAGTGGCCCCACGCCACCTGTCGTTCGCCGGCAACCAGCCCGACGACGTCGCCACGATTCGACTCGACAGTGGTCCCGCTGCGGCAGCGGCACTCCGCCAGGACGGCGTCGACGTGGTGATCCTCACGCCCGTTTGACCACTGTGCACGCGCACCGTGAGTGTGCTCGCCCATGTGTTCGAGGCCGCCGGCATCGCCACCGTCGTCCTGTCGTCGGTTCGTGAGATGGCGGTGAAGGTGGCACCACCACGCGCGCTGCACTGCGAGTTCCCGCTCGGCAGACCGCTCGGGCGGCCGTCGGACCCCGAGTTCCAGCACGATGTCCTCGCCCGGGCGTTCGCGTTGCTCGACGCGGAGTCGGGACCCGTGCTCGTCGACCATCCCGAGGTCATCGAGGCCGACGAGCAACCGGTCGCCTGCGCGCTGCCGCCGCGGTTCGATCCCACACTGCCACCAGCCGTCGACGAGGCCCGCGGTCTGCGCAAGGCGTACGACCGGGCGCTCGCGCGCCGCGGGGTCACGTCAGTCGGCCGTGTGATCGACGCTGACGGCGTGCCTGCTGCGATCGGCGTCCTGCACGCCATCGCCAACGGCCAGGACTGGGCCACGGCGGGCATTCCCGGCGGCAACACCATCGCGGTGTGCCACGACATCCGCACCTACTACGAGGAAGCCGCGCTCGAACTCGTCGACGGCCCGATGCCGGGCGGGCGGGCGATGGAGGACTGGTTCTTCGACCGCACCGAGGCCGGCGCCACGGTGCTCGCGGCCCGCGCCGCGATCAGGGACTCCGGTGCCAAGTTCCCGATCTGGTTCTACATGACCCCCGGTCAGCGCTGACGGTCACCGCGGCAGTCGGGTGGCGCGGAGCGTGTTGACGGTCAGCGGCACCTCCAGTCCCGCCTGTCGACCGATCTTCTTGATGAGGTAGTCCACGCCGAACCTCGTCAGGCGGTCGGCATCACGGGTGGGGTTCTCCCCCATGAGCAGCGGCCCCGATCGTCGGCCGCCGATGTGGGACCTGATGACGAGCGCCGTGCGATGGTCGAGGTCGGCCACCTGCACACCGACCACCTCGGGCGCCTTGATCGCGACACCGTGCTCGTGCACGTGGAGGTGCTCGATGTCGAGGCGCAGCAGATCCTTGGACTTCAACCCGTCGTAGAGCACGAGCGCGACGAGCACGGCGCTCTTGCCACCGACTCGTTCTGCCGCGGCCCAGACGGCACGCTCCTGGGCGACGGTGAGCCCGTCGGCGGGCCGGCGGGGCCCGGTCTCTGCTCGCCGTGACCCCTGCGTCGGGTCGATCGACTTCCACGTGGGAGTCACGTGGCGGTAGAAGGACGAGACCGCCGCCAGCCGCCGGTTGACGGTGGTCGGGCTCGCGCCCGATGCCGTGCAGTGCTCGAGGAAGTCCTCGAACTCCTCTGCCGTGACCTCGCCGTCGTGGCGCGACACGAGGACGAGCCAGGCCTCGTACACCTCCAGGTCGCGACCGTACGCGGCCCGGGTGTTGTCCGATGTCAGCGACGCCAGCCACGCGGCCCGCGCTCGCCGGAACCGGGGATCGACACGCTCACCCATCGGCGCATTGTTTCACACCGAGGGGTTGACACTCAACATAATCGTCGGCATTATGTTGAGTGTCGTATCCATCCCTCCAACCCCACGAGGTGATTCCCATGTTGATGCAGACAGATCCGTTTCGTGATCTCGACACCCTGTTCAACCGGTTCGCCGGACGACCGAGTGGATCGATCAGCACCATGTCGATGGACGCGTTCCGGCGCGGCAGCGACGTGTGGGTGCACATCGACCTTCCCGGCGTGAAGGCCGAGAACCTCGACATCACGGTCGAGCGCAATGTCCTCACGATCGCGGCCGAGCGCGACTGGCAGCGTGAGGAGGGCGACCAGGCGTACTTCGCCGAGCGCTACCGCGGGTCGTTCCGCCGTCAGATCCAACTCGGCGACGGACTCGACCTCGAGCACCTCGAGGCCGACCTCCACGACGGCGTGTTGACCGTTCGCATTCCGGTCGCCGAGAAGGCGAAGCCCCGCAAGGTGCAGGTCGGGACCGGCCAGGCGACGCCCACACCGATCGAGGCGACCACCTCCGAATGACGTGAACACGGCACGGATCGAATCGCACTAGTGTTCGGTCCGTGCCGTCGATCACGTTCACCTCGAATCTGCGCCGACACGTCGACTGCCCATCGGCCACGGTCGACGGGTCGACGGTTGCGCAGTGTTTGGCGTCCTACTTCGCCGTCCATCCTCAAGTCCGGTCCTACGTGCTCGACGAACAATCCCATGTTCGTCGGCACGTTGCCGTCTTCGTGGACGGAGAGCAGATTCGCGACCCGTTGGCACAGTCGGATCAGGTGACGCCCGAGGGCGAGATCACCGTCATGCAAGCGCTCTCGGGAGGATGAGATGAGTCTGTTGGTCGGGACCCGCAAGGGTCTGTTCACGTTGGAACGGTCGGGTGCCGGGTGGGAGATCGATCACGTCGACTTCCTCGGTGAGCCGGTCAGCTCTGCGGTCGTCGGCCACGACGGAGCGGTCTACGCCGCGCTCGGCACCGGGCACTTCGGATCGCATCTGTGGCGCAAGGAGGTGGGCGGAACGTGGGAGGAGGTCGGTGCCCCTGCGTTCCCCGACCGTCCCGCGGACGCCACGGATGTCTCCCCGATGACGCAGCAGCCATGGCCGTGGACGGTGCAACTGATGTGGACGCTCGAGAACGGACCCGTGGAGCGCCCCGACGAACTGTGGTGCGGCACCATTCCTGGCGGCCTGTTCCGGTCCTCGGACCGCGGGGCGTCGTGGGCCCTCGTGCGTTCGCTGTGGGACATGCCCGAACGGACCGAGTGGTTCGGAGGTGGCTACGACTGGCCCGGCATCCACAGCATCTCGCCGGACCCGCGGTCGCCCGACACGGTGCTCATCGGGATCTCCTGCGGCGGTGCATGGATCACCGACGACGCCGGCGAGACCTGGAACGTCACGCACGGCATGCGCAACGAGTACATGCCGCCGGGTGAGGAGTTCGGGCCGATCGTGCAGGACCCGCACCGGCTCTCTCGATGTGCCGCTGCCCCCGACGTGGTGTGGAACCAACACCACAACGGCTGCTTCCGCTCGATCGACGGAGGGCGCAACTGGACCGAGATCACCGACCGACCACCGTCGGTCTTCGGGTTCGCCGCGTTGGCCCATCCCACCGACCCCGACACCGCGTGGTTCATCCCTGCCGTGAAGGACGAGATGCGGATCCCCGTCGACGGCGCGCTCGTCGTGACCCGAACCACCGATGGCGGCGCGTCGTTCGAGTCGTTCGGCTCGGGCCTGCCCGACCGCCACGCGTACGACCTCGTCTACCGCCACGCATTCGACGTCGATCCCACCGGCACGCAGTTGGTGATGGGCTCCACCACCGGGTCGCTGTGGGCGAGCGACGACGCGGGTGAACGTTGGACGACCGTCTCGACCAACCTCCCGCCGGTGCACTTCGTGCGCTTCCACCCCTGAGGGTCAGGCCTCGGCGACCCAGCTTCCGATGGTCGCCCACAGCGCGGCGACCTCGGCGGCGAGCGCGGCGCGATCGCCGTCGTTGACGACCACCACATCCGCAGCCGCTCGTCGCTGCGCGTCGGTCGCCTGCGAGGCGATGCGGGCGCGCACGTCGTCCTCGGCCATGCCCCGCGCCACCGCACGGGCCACGCGAAGTGCTTCGGGCGCTTCGACCACGATCACCTTCGTGTAGCCCTCTCCGTCGGAGAGCCTGCCGAGGTTGCTCTCGATGAGGATCGCCATGTCGAGTACGACGACGGCGTCGGGCGGAACCATCGCGAGCTGCGCGGCCAACGAGTCGTTGATCGCCGGGTGGCTGATCGACGTCAGCCGATCGAGGGCCGCAGGCGTTCCGAAGACGGCTCGTGCCAGCGCCGCCCGATCGATGTGACCGTCCGGCGCCTCGACGGTCGGACCGAACTCGGCGAGCACGGCGGCCTCGGCCCGGCCCCCGGGCGCGATCACGTCTCGCCCCACTGCGTCGACGTCGATCACGAGCGCACCGTGGTCGGCGAGCATCGACGCAACCGTCGACTTCCCCGACCCGATCCCTCCCGTGAGTCCGATGACCAGCACGTCGGCACGTTAGTCGTGCAGGGGTAGAAAGCCCCTGGCTCGTCGCGCCCGGCCAGGATCACACTGGAGCCATGAGCGATGACACGCTGCAACCACCTGTCGGAGCCAGTGTCTGGGAGCGCGAGATGTTCCGGCACCTGACCACACACGCCCAGATCGAGGGGGAGATGCTCAGCGGCTACGTGCAGGCCGCCGAACGCACCGACTCCAAAGCACTCGCCTACGTCATCGGGCTGTTGGCCGAGGACGAACGACGGCATCATCGCCAGTTCGCCGATCTCGCCGCGTCCCTGAAGGTGCAGGCCGAGTTGAGCAGCGATGACCCGGTCGTGCCCTATCTCGACTTCCATCACGCGGACACCGACGTCGTGCTGGAACTGACGCGACGGTTGATCGACAACGAGGAACGCGACGCCGTGGAACTCAAGCGCCTCCGCAAGGAGCTCCGCGACTTCGAGGACACGACCCTGTGGAGCCTGCTCGTGGAGACGATGCAGTTGGACACCGCGAAGCACCTGACGATGCTGAAGTTCGTCGAACAGCACGCCAAGACGCGCCGGCACTGACCCGCGATCCGGCGCACTACCGTGTGCCCATGGTGCGCATCGAGGAGATCGGCCCGCTCGCGTTGGCGCTTCCCGAGACCACCGAGGGATTCCGCTACGGGCATCGCACGTGGAGCGTGGCGGACAAGGCGTTCGCCTGGGAACGGCCGTTCAGCAAGGCCGATCTGCGCCGGTTCGGCGACGAGACACCACCCGACGGACCGATCCTCGCGGTGACCGTCGACGACCTCGCCGAGAAGGAGGCCGTCCTCCAGGCCAACCCCGACGCGTTCTTCACGATCCCTCACTTCGACGGCTACGCGGCAGTGCTGATCCGGCTCCCGGTCGTGCGCAAGCCGGTCCTCCGCGCCGCGTTGGTCGATGCCTGGCTCGCCAGCGCACCGAAGCGCCTCACCGACGAGCACGCGGCACGCCTCCTGAAGCGGACCCGAGGCGTCTGACTCGATGCCGGGACACAACGGCTCGTTGATCGACATCGGCCTCCTCGCACGGCCCTGCGACCGTGGAACTGTCGATCGCTGACGCGCCGAACGGGCGACACGTCTCCCTGAGGGCGAACGACGCCACGGGCGCCCTGACGACCGGTCGTTTCTCCCGACCGGGCGCATCCATCTCCTTGACGCTGCGCACCGACGCCTCCCCCGAGCCGATGCAGCTGCTCGGTTTCGCGTTCACCCAGTTCGCCTTGCCGGTCACCGCCGGGCCGACACTCGACTTCGACTTCCGGCCCGCGCCGAACCTGCACTCGCCGCCGGCCCTCGGGCTGCTGATCGTCCGCTCGGGCGTCCGCACCACGTTGGTCGCGCCACTCGTCGCCGTGCACGAGCAGATCATCAGCGTCGAGAGTGGCGATCTTCGTTGGGGGTGGCATGGCGACCTCGAATCCGTCCCGGCGGGCTTCGAGACCACCGTCGGGATCTACGACGGCACGTCCACCGCGGACGTGCTCGCCGCATGGGCAGAGGAGCTGTGCGGCGGGCCTCCGATGGAGCGCCGACGCGACACCAACCCGATCACCTCCCACCTGTCGTACTGGACCGACAACGGTGCGGCCTATTGGTATCGCACCGAGCCGGGACGAACGATCGGCGCCAGTGTGACCGAGACAGTCACCCAACTCCGCGCACAGGGCGTGCCCGTGGATGCCGTCGAGTTGGACTCGTGGTTCTACGTCCACGAGACGCTGCGACCGATCGACGAGATCGGTTACCCGAGCGATGTACCACCGACCGGCATGATGCGCTGGTCCCCACGGGCCGACGCCTTCAGCGATGCAGCGACCGAGGAGCGCGACGCGATCGAACGATGGGCCGACGGGCTCGATCACCCGCCTCTCGTGCTGCACTCGCGTCACGTCTCGCCGTCGTCGCCGTACCTCGACGAAGGGGGCGACTGGTGGGTCGACGACGTCGCCGCCCACCCGGTCGATCCCGACTTCTTCCGCCGATGGTTCGACGACGCTCGGCGCTGGGGAGCCTGCTGCATCGAGCAGGACTGGATGCTGATGTACTGGTTCGGCGTCCGAGCGCTCCGAGCGAGTCCCGGCAGGGCTGCCTCATGGCAGTCCGCGCTGGACCGTCACGCCGACGCCACGGGCGTCGATCTGATCTGGTGCATGGCGACACCGGCCGATCTCATCCTCGCCGCCTCCCTCCCCCACGTCGTCGCCGTCCGTACGAGTGACGACTACCGATTCGCGAAGGACCCGGCCGTGCTGTGGGTCTGGTACCTCACGGTGAATCGACTCGCCGGCGCACTCGGACTTCGGGCGTTCAAGGACGTGTTCTTCTCGCAGGTACCGCCACCGGGAGCCGACTCGATCGACGGCGATCGCCATGCAGCACTCGAGGCGCTGCTCTCTGCGCTGTCGGCCGGCCCCGTCGGTATCGGGGACCGAATCGGCCACACCGACGCGGGGATCGTCATGCGCACGTGCGACGCCGACGGGCGGATCCGGCATGTCGACCAGCCGGTCGGGCTCGTCGACGACTGTCTGTTCGGCGCCCCCGACCACGGCGAGCGACTGGCCTGGGCCACGACCACGGCAACGGCGCGCGGTCAGGTGTGGACGTACGTGGTTGCGATCAACGTCTCGATGCCCGAGACGATCGTCGAGGACGTCCTGACGCTCGCCGAGCTCGGCCTCGACGGCTCGCGCTCGGTGCTCGACTGGCGAACAGGTGTTGCGACCGACAGGACCACGCTGGCCGCCACGCTCGCGCCGCGTGACTGGGCATTCTTCGTCGTCGCACCCCTCGGCCACCGCGCCGACGAGGGCGACCTCGACAAGTACGTCACCGTGCCCACCGAACGCCCGTGAGCGTCCCTGCCACCGATCAGATCAGGATGTTGACGAAGATCTGCCACGCGAGGACGGACTTCGCGACCAGGCTCAGGAGCATGTAGACCCGCTCGCCGAACAGGTAGTCGCTCCACCGTCCCCGCCGGCGATATTGCAGGAACTGGTTGACCGCGAAACAGTTGAACAGCACGAAGAGCGAGACGAAGATGCCGTAGACGAAGCTCGGCACGTCACCATTGGCCCCGGCCAGGTAGATGACGATTGCGATCCACGGCGCGACACCCGCGATGCAGCCGAACACGAACGGGGTCCAAGTGGTGTTCGACCTGTCCGTGTTCGTGGTCTCCATCAACCATCCGAAGAGGATCATCGACGCGTTGACGAAGAACAGCCCGATCAACGCCGCCACGTCGCTGATGCCGACGATGCCGGCGATGAGCACGATCATGAGCGACGCCGACAGCGAGTACTCGACCCACCGGAACCGGTTCCGGTGCCGCTCCAACTCGCGTCGATAGCGGGGAAAGCCCCACGGGCTGGCGACGATCGCATGGAACAGCGCGGACAGCACCATGAAGCCGGCGGTGGCCCAACCGATGCGGTACGAGAACAAGCGCTCCAGCACCACGGGACCACTCGGTTGACCCGGCGGCCCGTTCCCGAACGCGCCGGTGACCGGCAACGAGCGACCGTTCGTGAGGAGCAACATCACCATCGCTTGCGCAGCATGCAGCACCGCGAGAAGTGCGTTCGTGCGTCGAAGGCGGCTGATGGGGTCCATCGGTCCATCGTGCCCGACCGCCGGACCGGTTGTCCCCTCCTGCTCCGAACTCATGATCAACGCGCCCCGATTGCCGCGACGAGTCCGTCAGGGTCGCTGACGGTCACCGTCACGCCCGGATGGAGCACCCGACCGGTGGGCTCGATCCCCGGAACCGGCTCGAAGAAGCTGATGCACACGCCTCGGTCGCGGTTGGTCGCGAACGTGATGCCACGATCGGCGAAGGAGACGCGAGGCGGTCCGATCACCTTCCAGGTGGCGTACGGGCCGGATTCCTGGATGCCGGAGATGTTCGACACGGGCGTCGACATCGACCACGGCCCGAAGCGAACGCTGAACGTCTCGTCCGACACCTCGACGAACGCTCGCCGGGGTGTCGCGCTGACCGCCTGTGCGGCGAGCCCCACGGCGCCGACGTAGCGGAAGTCGAAGCGTGCAGGCTGGTGGTGAGGACCGGGAGAAGCGGGCATGCCGATGGTCTGCCCAGCCGACGGGCGATCCCAAACATGACCGACCGACTCCGCTGGGTGTTTGGGCGACTCCGCATCCGGGCACTCACGCCTCATGACCAACAGCCCTTCGGACAACACCACCCTGGCCGCCATCCTGGCCAGCTACGAGCGCAGTGGGTTCGACTCGTCGTTCTCACCGCGCACCGGCGGAACGATCGAATGCGTGCACTGCGATTCGGTACTCCCGTCGTCCCAGTTCACCATCGACAGCCTCCGACGACTGGAGGGCGCGTCCGACCCCGACGACATGATCGCCGTCGTTGCGCTCTCCTGCCCGAAGTGCCAGGCGAAGGGCCTTCTCGTCCTCGGCTATGGACCGATGGCGTCGGCGGAGGACAGCGACATCCTCGCCTCCATGCAGGACGGTCGAGGCGACGCATCGCTCCCTCCCGACGCCAGCCCCGCCGACGCCGCGAAGGGTGCAGCGCAGAACAGTTGATGTCCTTCACACGTCGGACGCGCCGCGTTCGGATCGTGGTTAAAGTGCGTTTCTCCTGCACCGGACCCTTTCTGAATTGAGGCACGATGAGCGGTCACGGTCCGCCCGAGCAGTACACGCGAGATCTGGCGCAGCACCTGCGTCTGGCGTTGGACGCTGGGGGCCTGGGAACGTGGCGATGGGACATGACCACCGGCCGAACCGTCTGGGACGAGCGTCTGGAGGCGTTGTTCGGACTCGGGCCGGGCGAGTTCGACGGGACCTTCGAGACCTACGTCGCCTGTCTGCACCCCGATGACCGCGAGCACGTGCTGGAGGTCGTACAGCACGCCGTCGAGACCCAGAGTGCGTATCGAGTCGATCATCGGGTCGTGTGGCCCGACGGCTCCGTCCACTGGGTGGCAGGCGCCGGCAGCGCAGTCGTCGACGACCAGGGAGCGACCCTGGGAACGGTCGGCTGCTGTGCCGACGTCACCGACCGCATCACCAAGGAGCACGAACGGGCGCGCCTGGCCGAGATGGCCGTGGCCGCCGCGGATACCGAGCGAGTGCAACGAGAGCGGCTGGAGTTCCTCAGCGCGATCAACGACGCCTTGAACCGGTCTTCGAGTGTCGACGAGATCATGACCAACGTGACGAACACGGTGGTACCTCGGCTCGGTGACTGGTGCTCGATGCACGTCACGGTGGATGACCCCCGGACGCCGTTGGTCGCCATCGCCCACGTGGATCCCGAGATGGTGGCGTACGCCCTCGAGCTCCAGCAGCGATTCCCTTACGACCCGGACGCTGCCGTTGGCGTCGCCCACGTCATCCGGACCGGCCAGACGCTCTTCTATCCCGACATCACCGCCGACGTGATGGCCGACGTGGAGGCCACGGAGGAGGAGCGAGCCATCATCGATCAGCTCGCCCTGCGCTCGGCGATCGCGGTACCTCTGGTGAAACGGGGACGGGTGCTCGGGGCGATGCAGTTCGTCATGTCGAGTTCGTCACGGCGCTACACCTCCGAGGACGTCACGCTCGCGCACGCGATCGCCGGACGGATCGCTTCCAGCCTGGAGAACTCACGGCTCAACGACCAGCAACGCATCATCGCCCACACGCTGCAACAGAGCCTGCTGCCGCAGTCGCTTCCTGAGATCCCGGGCGTCGAGATCGCGGTCCGCTACTGGGCCGCGGGCGAGACGACCGAGGTCGGCGGCGACTTCTACGACGTCTTCTCCCTCGACACGGGGGGCTGGGGCTTCGTGGTGGGCGACGTGTGCGGCACCGGGCCAGAGGCCGCATCGCTCACCGGACTCGCACGTCACACCATTCGCGACAGCGCATGGCACGGAGACACACCGACGGAGGTGCTCCGGTCGCTGCATCGAGCAGTGAAGCGCTCCGGGAGCGGGTCCATCCTCACCGCTCTCTATGCAGTGCTCGACGGCGTCGACGGTGAACCCCGTCTGACCGTGGTCTGCGGCGGGCACCCGCTGCCGCTCCACGCCGCCGGCGGGGTCGCCCGGGCGATCGGCCTCCCCGGAACGCTCCTCGGTGCATTCGACGACTGCTCGTTCTCATCGGTCTCCACAGCGCTCGCTGCGGGCGACTTCGTGTTGCTCTACACCGACGGCGCCACCGACGTCGCCCCACCCCACGGCTTGGACAGCGAAGAGTTCGCCGAGATCTTCGCTCGCGCGACCGTTGGTGCAGAGTCCGCGGACGAGGTTGCCGACCGGATTCACCAGGCACTCGAATCGATCCTTCCGTTCGACCGACGCAACGACGACATCGCGCTGCTGGTGGTGAGAATCGCTCCGCACTGACCGCCGAGGATCAGGTTTCGTCGGCAGTCGGACAGGGGTACTCGTCGGTCATCCCCCGACCGAAGGAGATCCCCCGAATGAGTACCACCACCCATACCGACATCACTGACGTGATCCTCCGGCAGCACGCCGACGTCGCCGCCCGCCTGGATGCCGTGATCGAAGCGGACGGAACCGCCCGCGCCGACCAGTTCGAGGAACTGGCACATCTCCTCGACGTCCACGAGGCCGCAGAGGAGCACGTGGTCTACCCCGCGTTGAAGAATCTCGGGCCCGACGGCGTTCGGGTCGCCGACGACCGTGCCGACGAAGAGGCCCAGGCATCACAGGTGTTGATGACGCTGAAGGCCCTGCCCGTCGACTCCGAGGAGTTCGAGAAGGTGTTCCTCGATTTCCGCACCAGCGTCCACACCCACGCGGAGCACGAAGAGGCAACGGTGCTGCCGATGCTGAGCGAGATGGACGCCGAGACGCGCACCTCCATGGGCGAGGCCTTCCTCGACGCCCAGACCGACAGCTGACGTCGATCGACGACGTCAGATCGACGACGTTGAGGTAGTCGATCACGCCACTGAGGGCGAGCAGACGGCGCAGGGCCTGCGACGGCCGGGCGAGCACCAGCGCCCGGCCGTTGCGCCGCATCTCCTGGTGGCCCTCGATCAGGGCCCGCAGCCCGCTGGAGTCGACGAAGTCGACGCCGGAGAGGTCGAGTGTCACCGAAGGCGCGTCGGTCTCGGCCAGAGCGTTGGTGATGGCAGGAGCGGACTGGACATCGAGCTCCCCGACCACGACGAATCCCTCCACCGACGGCGTGATACGAAACGGCAACGGCTCGTGCGTGTTCGACGAGGTGGGATCGCTCGGAATGCTCATAGGGCGTTCTCTACCCCGGAGCAGCCGATGTCAAACAGCGCGTTCCGCAACCCGTTGCGTGCCCGACGCTGCCGACAGCAGCTGCAGGCATGCGGTGGCCCATCGGTCGCTGGTCAGCGAGAGGGCAGCACGACCTCGCGAGCCGGCCGGCGCACTGAGACCGTTCGTGCGCACCGTCTCGAGGATGGCAGTTGCGATGGACGACACATCGGTCGCATCGACGAGCGTGCAGTACGGGCCGATGCTGTCCGCTGCGCCCGCTCCTTTCCCCAGAACGAGCTCTCCGCCGCGATCGTGATTGACGACCGAGAACTCGACCGCGACCAGGTTCATGCCATCGCGGACCGGGGTGACGAGCGCCAGATCCGCAGCTCGGTAGAGCGCGGCGATCTCACGCGGCGAGCGCTGCTCGTTGACGATCTCGACCACGGCGATCGCGTCGTGACGGGGGTGGGCGGCGTTGATCCGCGAGGCGAGCTCACGGACCTGCCGGCGCAAGAGCCCGTATGCCGGCACGCCGGTCCTGGTGGGCACCGCGACCTGGATCAGTCGGAACGCGTCGGGGTCGAGTGCACCCGAGTCGAGAAGGCTCTCGATCGCCAGCAGCTTGTGAACGATGCCCTTCGTGTAGTCGAGTCTGTCGACGCCCACCGCGAGCAGCCCGTGCACTCGGCGATGGCGCGCGGCGAGCGCGTTGACGGCCGGGTCGGCCGCGAGGTCGAGCCAGGACCGGGGATCGATGCCGACGGGCTCCGCGTGCACCATCGGCAGGCGACGCCCGTCACCGAGACGGTTGTCGAAGAACCGTTCGAGCGCCATGCGGTCCGCCACTGTCTGGACGCCGATGACGTCGGCACCGGCAAGGCGTCGCGCGAGTCGGGCTGCGGGAGCGATCGAGTCGAGCGTGGGCTCGTCGATCGGGGTGTGGCAGAACACGCCGATCGTGAGATCCGGACGCAGGTGTCGCAACGCCGCCGGCACGCCGAAGAAGTGGTAGTCCTGGAGCCAGATCAGTCCGCCATCGGGCAGTTCGCGAGCAAGCCTGCGAGCCGTCAGGTCGCTCAGCTCGCAGTAGCTCCGCCACCACTGCGGCGACTGTTCGACATGCTCGGCGAGCCCATGAAGTGCAGGCCACAGCGTCCGGTTGCAGAACCCCACGATCGCGTCGCGCTCGTGGGCGGCCGACAGATCGAGTCGCTTCATCTCGGGCCTCGCGCCGGTGGGCAGCGGCGGAGCGTCCGCGGCGAGAAAGCCGAACCACTGGGCGTCACGTCCACGCAGCGCCGGTGCCAGCGCCGACACGAGACCTCCAGGGCTGCGCTGCCACCCTCGGTCGGGTTCGTACGACACGGGGAGTCGGTACGACGCGACAGCGAGGTGGAGAGGAGTTGCTTCGGCGGCGGCCATGTGCGCTCCGTGGTCGCCGCTCAACGCGCGAGTTGGCGCTCGAGTTCCGCCTTCGACATCTTCGAGCGGCCCCGCAGGTTCTTCCGCTGCGCCTCTGCGTACAGCTGCCGGTAGGTGCGACCACCCGGTCCTGTGTGCGAGCGGAGGCCGCCACGACGGCCGGAGCTGATGTCGTCGGTCGAGGTCGGCGACGATTCACGCGCCTCGCCTGCCCGCGCACGGGCCTTGTTGACGGTGCGAGCGGCGATCTCCTCGGCCGTGGACTCCTTGCGGCCATCCTCGACGAGACCGTCCTTGATGTGCTCGTACTGACGTTCTCGTTTCGCACTCCATCCCCTCGGCATGTTCAGTCCTTTCGTGTCCGGCGACGTGAGGAGCGATACCCGACCGTCGCGTCGATGAAACGCACGCGGCCGCGCACGCCTCGTGCCCCGGTCCGGCAAAGATCTGGACATGCGAAGCGAAGGGAGCAGCCGGACAGCGGTCCTCGTGTGTCAGGGGCGGGCCGTCGCCGACGGTCGACTCTCGCCGGACCACTACCGCGACGCGGTCGCATCATTGCTCCTGACACCCGACGAGCGGATCTCCGTCGAGCGCGCCCGCGACGACACACCACCTGCCGATGTCCGAGCGCGACTCGAATGGGAACGCCTGCGCGCCTGCGCGCAGGGAATGGTTCCCCGGACGGTGGTCATCGACGGTGCGATTCGTTCCGCAGGCGCGGACCAGCTGGTGATCGTCGGCGCCGGACTCGACACCCGTCCGTGGCGGATGACCGAACTGGCCGACACGCTGGTCTTCTCCGTGGATCATCCGGCCTCACAGGCGGACTGCCGCTCCAGGGTCGGCGAGCTGCCTGCCGTGGCGGCACGTCTCGAGTTCGTGCCCGTCGATCTCGGGACGCATCCTCTCGCCCGGTCACTCGGCTCGGCCGGCCATGACCCGATGCGCCGGTCGACGTGGGTGTGGGAGGGCGTCGTGCCGTACCTGACGCGAGATCAGGTGGAGGAGACCCTCGCCGCCATCGCCGGCTGCTCGGCTCCGGGGAGCACGTTGGTCGTGCAGTACCAGGATCGTTCCGCGCTGGCACGAGTCGGGCGACGGGTGAGCGCGTTCGCCGCTCGCCGGACAGGCCTCGACGATCCGCTGGCCGACGAACCGTGGCGATCGATGTGGACCCCGACGTCGATGGCCGATCTGCTGGGTCGACACCGGTTCGGCGTCGAAAGCGACGAGAGCCTCCTCGACATCGCGACCCGGATCGGCGCGCCGATCAGCCATCGACGGTCGCTCGCGAACGGCCGGGTCGCGATCGCGACTCGCGCCTGAGTGGCCGCCATCGGCGTGACAGAATCCATCGGCATGCGCCTCGGCATCGCCCATCACTTCGGGTGGGCCGTCGCCGTCACCGCGAGCGACGATCACCAGGTGGTGGACCGTCGCCGGATCGAACTCGTGGAAGCCGGTGTGCTCGCCGCGCCGATCCACCACGGCGGCGGTCCGCACCTGCTCCATCAGACGGCGGCACCCCTGACGGACGACGAGCTGGCATCGCTGGTCGAGGACGTCCGGGCATCCGCCGTCCGCGTGGCATCGGCCGAGCTCGACCGCATCGTCGCAGCGGTTCCCGCCCCGATCGCGTCCATGTCGGTGCGGGCCTGGCCACCCGACTTCCCGAGTGACATCGCGACCCAGCGTCGGGTGCCGTACGAGAGCCGCGCCGACTCCATCATGTACTGCACGATCCTGGCCGACCTTGCTCGCGAGCGTGGGTGGACGATCCACACCTACGACGCGGCTCGCACCGAGGCAGCAGCAACTCGACTGCTGGGTGAATCGGCCGACGAGATCCTTCACGGTCCGCGAGCGAGGCTGGGACCGCCATGGACGAAGGACCATCGCACGGCCCTCGCAGCCACGATCCTCGCCGGTAGCGGACCGCACCTCGACGACGGAGGGAAGGTCAGCGACGGCGACGGCTGAAGCCGTATCCGCCTGTCAGCAGTAGTACGAGCAGAACGATGATCACGATGGTCAACATGAACTCCCCCTTTCTTGTCGCTCGCCGCAGTCGTACCCCCGGGCGTGCCGCCTGAAACCTCGAGACCGGGCATCGGCCGACGGGCCGTCAGAACGGTTGAGCGGAGACGAACAGATCGAGGCCGAGTTGACGCGACAGATGGCGCGCCACCAACTGCCCTCGGACGCTGTTGCCGGCCTCGTCGAGCGGCGTCGAGTAGGTGGCAAGCCCGCCCTTGCCGGGGGACACGGTGAAGATGCCTCCCCCGATGCCGCTCTTGGCCGGGAGGCCGACCTGATACAGCCAGTCACCCGAGGTCTCGTACAGCCCGGCCGTCACCATGACTGCCAGCACGTCATGACAGGTGGCGGCATCGACGACTCGCTCCCGGGTGACCGGGTTCACGCCGCCGAACGCCAACGTCGCACCCATCACCGCGAGGTCGTGAGCCGTGACCGCGAGTGAGCACTGCCGCGTGTACAGATCGACCGTTTCGCCCGGATCCCAGTAGATCGCATCCGACGCCTGCAGGAGGCGGGCGATGGCCTGATTGCGGTGGTTGGTGGCCGATGCCGACGCATAGACCTCTTCGTCGATGGCGAGTTCGCGCCCGGCGAAACTCGACAGCACGCGATGCAGGTTGGTCCACTTCTCGTCGGCGCTCGCTCCCGGCACGAGGCTCGCGGTCGCGATCGCACCCGAGTTCACCATCGGGTTCGTGCGCCCGCCAGCACCCTGCTCGACGGCGGCGAGCGAGTTGAACGGCATCCCCGTGGCGTTCACACCGATGCGCTCATGCACCTCGTCGGAACCGAGTGCCTCCAACACGAGCGCCAAGGCGAACGGCTTCACCGAGCTCATGATGCTGAACTCGACGCGCGTGTCGCCTGCCTCGAAGGCGACGCCGCGCGCGCCGACGATGCAGACGCCGAACCTGGTGGGGTCGGCACGCTCGAGCGCCGGATAGACCGTCGAGTTCTCTCCGTCGGTCACCGTGAGGAAGCGACGATGCGACTCGTCGACCAGTTGCTGCACCCGCTCGGCCTGGGGCAGCTCGCCGGTCGAGATGTTCGCGTACTGCTCGTCGGCAGGTCCCTTGCTCACGTCGCTCACCTGGGTTCACGTCCTGGAGTGTCCACTGCCGTGGAGTGTATGCAGGGGTGACCACGCGTCAGTCGACTGCGAGTGGCTCGAGACGTCGTCGCTCGAGACGCACGAAGCAGTCCTGTCGGGCGAGCTCCTCGATCGCGGTGAAGAGTCGAGTCGCTTCGGCGCCACGAGGGATGCGCGAGAGCACAGGCCCGGACGCGGCGACTCCGTCGATGACGGTGAGCGGAACGCCGACGTCCAAACCGACCCGGTCGAGCGCCTCGCGCGTCCAATTTCGCATGACGTCGTCGAGTTGCGTGTCGTGTGCCGCGCTGGCGATCGACATCGGCAGCCCGGCCTGCTCCAGCGCATGCGTCGCCACGAGGAGCCGGTCCGCGTCGTCCGCGGTGTGCTGATCGACGTGGAAGCGGCGACCGTACGCCTCATAGAAGCGGCGGGCGGCCACCGGACCCATCTTCAACTCGGCCGCCGCCATCACTCGCGCCGGCGCCCACGCGGCGTCGTTGAACGCCCGGTACCAGGCGTCGATGTCGCGGCCCTCGTTGACCACGGCAAGGCTCAGCAGCCGCACCCGCAGGTCGATCGGTCGGGAGCGCTCGACCTCCGCAAGCCATTGCTCGGTGATCCAGGCGAACGGGCAGGACGGATCGACGAACACCTCCACGACGCAGGGACTCGTCGCCTTCGCGTGCGTCATGCTCGACATCTCGGTCATGCCGGTGTCCTCGTGGCGAGGAGTGCGTCGGGCTCGACGTGGTGGTCGCTGCACCAGCGGAGGTATTCGGCGCGGGCCGTCGCCGCGTCGGTGTGGCGCACCACGCTGTCGTCGTCACCGAGGTACTCGACGCGTCCGTTGGCCTCGATGAACACGATGCACGGCTCGTCGCCCACGGCTCGCCAGCTGTCGACGTTGCCCACGGGCTCGTGGAGGTACGTGCCCGGTCCGATGTCGTCGTGCAGGCCGTCGAGGCGGCGCACGCCTGACAGCGTCAGCGCGTGCACCTCGCCGGTGTGGCGGTGCCTCGGGATCACGCAGCCCGGCTCGATCCGTAGGAGGAGTTGGTAGCCGGCATCGTCGGGGAAGAACACGATCGGCTTGAACGAGAGCCCGTCGGACAAAGGGATCCACGCCATGCGATCGGTGTGGACGGGGTGAGGAGTCTGCATACGTTCGACGGTACGCTTGCTCATGGTCCGTGAGAAGATCCAATCAGCCACTAGATTGTCGGACCAATGACGCTGGATCTCTTCCTCCACGGGGTTCCGCCTCGGCAGCGATCTGCGGCCCTGTACCGGCAACTCCAGGGGGCGATCGCTGACGGTCGACTCGCCGCCGGGGACCGGCTCCCGACGACACGGAGCCTCGCCGAGGAGTTGGGCCTCGCTCGATCCACGGTCACCTCGGTGTACGCGCGTCTCGTTGCCGAAGGGCACGCGCAGGGGCGAGTCGGGGACGGCACCTTCGTCGCCCCCACGACCGCCACCGTTTACGCCGCGGCCCCCATGCCCGCTCCATTCGCGCACGCCGATCGGTACGAGGCGAACAGCGCACCGGGCCTCGAGCCACCGCCAGGCGGATGGGTCGCCGACCTGCGCAGCGGCCGCCCCGACCCCGGGTTGTTCCCGCTCACGGACTGGCGACGCGCCGTCGGGAACACGCTGCATCGACCGCCACCCGGATATGGCGACGCCGCCGGCCTCCCTGAGCTCAGACGAACGATCGCCGCCTGGGTCAAACGCTCGCGGGGCGTGGATGCCACCGAGGACCACGTGCTGATCACGGCGGGCGCCCAGGGCGCGTTCGACCTGTGCGCCCACGCGCTCGTCGGCACCGGTGGGGCTGTCGCGGTCGAGAGTCCCGGATACCGTCCCGCCCGATCGGCGTTCGCAGCACGTGGCGCTCGGATCATCGCCGTACCGGTCGACCGTGACGGCATCGTGGTCGACCAGATCCCGATCGACGCGAGCGTGATCGTGGTGACCCCGTCGCACCAAGCTCCGACCGGAGCGCTGCTGTCGCCCGACCGGCGCCGGGAGTTGCTGGAGCGTGCGGCCGAGCTCGACGCCATCGTGATCGAGGACGACTACGACACCGAGTACCGCTACGTCGATCGCCCACTCGAGCCACTGCACCGCCTCGACACGTCCGGGCGCACGGTGTACGTCGGCAGCTTCTCCAAGACGATCTCGCCGTCGCTGCGGATCGGGTTCCTCGTCGCACCACCCGCCGTCGTCGCCGCCCTGGCCGACGCCCGAACCGTCGTCGACGCGCAGCCGCCCCATCTCACCCAGGCCGCGCTGGCTGCGTTCATCACGAGTGGCGCGTTCGAGCGGCACCTGCGACGTACCCGCCGCGTCTATCGCGACCGTCGCGACCTCCTCGTCGCGCGGCTCACCTCCATGGCCGACGACGGTGCGATCTCCGCGTTCGCCCCCTGCCACGCAGGCCTGCACACCACGGTCACCCCACCCGTCGGCATCGACGCCGACGACCTCGCCCGACGTCTGCGCGCGTCGGGCATCGCCGTCACCACGACCGCGGACGATCAACTCGACGACGGTCCGAGCGACCTCGTGATCGGCTTCGGCCTCGCCGACTCCCAACGACTCGAGGTCGCCCTCGATGTCATCAGCTCGACCATCGGTGCACGCCGTTGATCTGAGGCGTCGTGATCGGGCCTCGTCGAGATCTGGAAGGCTGGAGCCATGACCGCCTCCACCGATCGGTTCCGCGCGCTGCACGCGTCCGGATGCTTCGTGATGCCCAACCCGTTCGACATCGGCAGCGCACGGCTGCTCGATGCGCTCGGCTTCCCCGCGCTCGCCACGACCAGTGCGGGCTTCGCCGCCACGCTCGGCCGTGACGACATGCAGGTCACCCGCGACGAGCTGGTCGCGCACGTGGCGGCGCTCTCGGCCGCGAGCTCGCTGCCGCTCAACGTGGACTCGGAGCGCTGCTTCTCCGAGACCGTCGACGGCATCGCCGAGACGGTGCACCTGCTGGCCGATGCCGGCGCAGCCGGGCTGTCGATCGAGGACTGGAACCCGGCGACCAACCGCATCGACGACATCGACACGGCCACAGAGCGCGTGCGCGCCGCGGCCACTGCTGCGGCCGAGCGTGGTCTGGTGCTGACCGCTCGTTGCGAGAACCACTTGCGGGGCGTCGACGACTTCGACGACACGATGGCCCGCCTGCGCAGCTACCTCGCCGCGGGCGCGGAGGTGCTGTACGCACCGCTGCTGTGGTCAGCAGAGCAGGTCGGCGCGGTCGCCGCGCTCGGGGCTCCGGTCAACGTCCTCCTGCTGCCCGGCGGGCCGACGGTCGAGAAGCTTGCAGCTCGCGGCGCTCGTCGCATCTCGGTGGGTGGCTCGCTGGCGAACATCGCCCAGGGTGCCTTGGTGGCGAGTGCCGAGCACCTGCTGGCCCACGGCACGTTCGCCGCGGACACCCCGTTCATCGCCGGCGACATCAAGAAGAAGGCGTTCACCGCGACGTGACGAGCGTTGCCCAGCTCACGGTCGGGGAACGGTGTGGACGGTCGGGCGGTAGATCGGGGAGACGACGCCGTCCCAGCGATTGTTGGAGAGCGTCCAGATGAGCGCACCGCTTTCATCGGCCCAGGGCACCAGCGACGCGAAGTACGTGTTGCAGATGGCGTTGCATCTGGCGGGGGCGGCCATCTCGATCGAGAGTGTCCACGGGCCGGTCGGAGCGGGGGACGACATGAGGAGCACGGTGGAGCCGAACCAGTCGCCCTGCTTCTCGATCAGGAGGAACCGGGTCCCGTCGAACGTCACCAGTGCCGGATTGATCGCGTCGCCGGTGACGTACCGCGACACGACGGGCTGCGCGGCGCCGGGATCGGCCACCCACTCCGCCCCGTTCCAGTACTCGGGGCTGAGGTCCAAGCGGCCCCGTGGGACCCGCGCCACTCGGACGAACTCCTGGCATGCGTCGGGCGGGAACTGCTGCTCGCAGTAGCCGTACAGGTACGACCAGGTGGCGTCGGAGGTGACCGACCACCCGTACAGTGCGGCCGACGAATCAGGGGCCGGGCGGTAGCCGCTCACGCTCAGGTCGTCGGCTCGAAGATCGACGAGGTACGTGGCCACCGGATGCGTGTGACTGAGATAGAGATTCGAGTCCTCGCGCATCTCGGCCATCAGCAGATGGAACGTCACGCCGTTCGGATCGACCTCTCCGCCGAGCGGCCAGAACCAGCGGTGCATGTTGGTCGTCAGTTCGCTCAGGAGCCACGAGGACGGCATGTTCGTACCGAGGCCGTTGCCGAGCGGGGTGAAGCATCGACCCGATTGCACGAGCGCCATGTTGTGCACGATCGCGATGCCTGCCGACGGTGTCGACACGGCGACGTCCTGGAAGAGCCACAGCACTCGACCGTCGGGCAGCGGGAGTGGCCGCTGGTAGTCCGCCCCGTACCACCAGCCGTGCGCGGTCGAGAAGAACGCGTCGAGCGACGCCGCATCGAGCCCGGCTGCGCAGAACGACCCTGCGTCCGCTGCCGGCGGCCGGTCGAAGGGGCTCGCCGTCGGCCCGCCATGCGTGGGATCGGGCGCGGCCGCGCTGACCGGATCACCGGTGAAGTAGCCCGTCACGTCGACCACGAGGTGCGAGCCGGGGTGGTCGTAGATCCACAACCCCGCTGCCGACGTCGGGGCGATCGACATGTTCGCAACGGTGAGCCCGGCCGCCCAGGTGTTCACCGTCGACACGAGCGGGCGGTCCGTGTTCGCCGGATACACCGTGACGAAGCCGGCACGGGCCGAGCGCACGATCGTGACGTTGAGCACCTGCGCCTGACCGGCGAACAGCGGCGAGGCGACAGGACGAACGCCGCGGGCGAACACGAAACCCATGTCGTCGCGGGAGTCGTGCACACGGGCGGGCGCGATCGGGACGTACAGACCCTCGGCAGACGTCGCGCCGGAAGGCCCGGTGAAGTAGCCCGTGACGTCCACGACGACGCTGCCACCCATCGACATCTGCACCTGGAGGCCATCGGCGGACACACCGACCACGGACGACACCGCCCGCGTCTGCCCCGGTGTCGTGGTGAGCAGCGTGGTCGTCGACGGCTTCGACGTCCCTGCGGCCCAGGCGGTGAGCGAGCCCGAGCCGCCCGCGCCGGTGATCGTGATGTTGGCCGCCACCGCCACTGCGTCGGCCGGCACGCCGCTCGGGAGGGGGACCGACACGACGGCCCCGGGAGGGAGTGCGCCGGTGCCCGCATCACGCGTGTCCATGGCACGCACCGCCGTCATCGCGACGAACCGTCCGGCGGTGGCGGCCGCAGCGGGGCGGAAGTAGGCCGTGATGTCCAGCGTGTAGGTACCGGCGCGCCACGTCTCCAGCCTCAGGCTGCCGTGGCCCAGACCGACGATCACGCCGTTCGCGATCGCGTCACCCTGGGCGTAGTTGAGGTTGGAGACCACCGGCGCCGCGTCGGTCGGCGGAAAGACCCGCCCCCAGCCGGGACCCGCCGTGTCGCGCACGGCGATGACGGCCGCGATCGCGGTGGCGTCGCTGGGGACCCCACAGCGACCGGCGACGACCACGTCCGTCGATCCCCTGTCGGGCAGGGAACCCGAGAACGCGCGACAGGGGGCGATTGCGGTCATCGCCATTCCCGCGGATCCATCCGCTGCCGCCGGTGCCGGTGACCCCCCATGGCGCGCAACGGTGCGCGGCGGGCGGGCGCACCCCGCGGCGACGAGACCGACCACCACTGCCACAGCGAACAGCGACACGAGGCGAGACGTCGGTCGAACAGCGTGGCGCAACATGGGGTGGTTCCTGTCGGGTGAGGGAGCCTGGATCGGTGCCGATCCACGTGGGCTCGTCGTCACTCGACGGTGCGCCGACCGCCGTTGCGTCCACATCCGGGCGCGACCCGGATCGACTGTCGGGGCGGCTCATCACGCCCCTGACCAGCATCAACGCACGACCGGGCGCCTTGTCACGGCCTTCACAGACGCGCGACTCGCGCTTCTCACGGACGCCTCGAACCCCGCACCGGGCGCTGCGATCACGCCCACCTCAGGGTGGCTGTACGCGGCGCGAACCGATCTCAGGGTGGCGATGAGGGCACGCCCCTGATGTCCCGGCGTCGCGTGAGGGCAGGCACGCCGCGTCAGTCGTGGGTCGTGATGCCCCGTGGCGGTCCGCCTCGATCGCTACGTGACCGTGCACACGGCCGCGAAATGGCGGCCGACTCCGCGACGCGCCGAATCACACCACCAGACGGGGTGCCGCTCGCCGAAACCGCCAGACACATCGGCAACCAGCGCATCGCCTCCATCCTCGGCGAGCAGACGGACTTCCGCGAGTGGTCCACCACCTGAGCTGATCGGCCCCGGCCACATGAAAGCGGACCGAAATGTAGCGGAGCGCTGGTGACACTTCGCCCTGCGGAACGACTGGTCCTCGATCTTGGCGACTACACCGCAGCGCGGTCGCCGGTGAGTGGCACCGGCTCGACAGCACGGCCTCGCTTCACGATGCGAACGATCGCGAGGACGATGACTCCGGCACCTGGGATGATCCACGGTGGGATGATCACGGTGACGACGACTGCGCCGATCGTCGCCCGGGTACCGATGTGTCGACGCCGACGCCACGCGGCGACGAGAACCAACGCAGCCACCTCTGCGTACCAGACCGAGGAGTTGGCGAGGGAGTGATCGGCAATGTCGGGAACGGAACCGGTCGGCGTGCGCGAGTACCCCGCGGCAACGAGGTCGTCGACGACGCGCAGGTTGCCGACCATCACCATCATCGTCGTTGCGAACCACAGACCGGCCGTCACGAGCAGATCGATCTGACGGCGAGCCCGGGGTGTCGCCCAGAACAGGATGAAGACGATCGCGGCTGCCATGAACGGTGCGGTCGCACCGGCGAGGTGTTCGGCGGCGTGACCGCCGACCTCGTAGCGCGAACTGAGCAGCAACTGTTGTGCGAGTAGTGCTCCGGCGATGAACGCCGGTGCGGGCCACCAGTCGCGAACGATGTGGGCAGCGCGGAACGCGCGGCTGGTGGCGGTGGGATCGATGTTCGTCATCTCCTTACGGACGGATCAACTCCGCATGACCGGGTGGCGTTCATCGTTTCCGCGCCGGCGACGGCCACCCGGCCCACAAGGTCACGATCGCCAGCGCAGGCACGGCGACGAGCGAGCCAACCAGCGCGATCTTGTCGATGCCCTCATAGCCGTCGAGGTGCCCGGCGTGGTAGACGAGGTGGAGCGCGCCCTGCGCCAACCAGGCGACGGCGATCGGTTGGTACGGCCCGCGGCGCCACACGGCCCACGCGGTCACGATGACCATCGCCAGGAACAGCGCTCCGACGTCGCGCACGAGGTGCTCGTTGTACGCGTCGCCCTGGTGCGCGATCCAGCTGCGCCCCATGGGGAAGTCGTCGAAGAACGACTGCGGCCAGAACGCCGCCTGCAATGCGGCCGGCAGCATGAAGGCAGCGATGAGGGCGAGACAGACGCGTTGGACCCGTTGACGGCTCATCTCGACACGCTCACGCCACACGCGCCGCGGGCGCCGGCATTGCCAGCCTCACGCTGACAGCGATAGGCCCTCTTCATGTGATGCCTCCTCGATGAGTCGTTGACAGCACAGACGAAGTACTGGAGCGAACGGGTGACACGTCGGGCGTGGCGTGCGAGTCGACATGAGTACGCCGCCGCACTCGAACGCGCTGTCGAGTGCCTGATCGCTCCTGACGTCGAGACCGGGATCGACGCCGATCTGTCCACCTCTCCTCCATGGACGGTGCGTGCGTTGATCGCGCAGCATGCAACGGGCACAGGTGGTCGGCAGGTCAGATCCGCTACGACACTGGACCGCTGGTTCGCGCCGGACCCAGGTTCGATTCACAGGATCCACGTACTGTGATCTCGCATTGGCGCCCCCGGTAGGAATCGAACCTACGACCTGCGGTTTAGGAAACCGTTGCTCTATCCGACTGAGCTACGGGAGCGGGTCCGCATCACACCTGCCTGCGGCACCTCGACAGGCTAGCGAGCGACGCTCGGGTCACTCGCTGCGCAGCACCTCGGCCAGCTTCAGGCGCGCGGCGCGACGGCCAGGGAGCACACCGAGGGCGTTGGCCACGAGCAATGCCGCCGGTACGACGAGTGCCACCGCGACGAGTGCCAGCGGGGCGACGAAGGTGAGCGGCACGCGCAGTGTGATCCGATGCCACCCGTACGCGCCGAGCACGAGGCCCACCGGCACCCCGATCAGCAGGCCGGTCGCGGCGATCATCGTGCTCTGCGCTCCCACGATCATTCGCGTGTTGCGCCGTGTCGCGCCGAGTGCGCACAGGACCGCCAGTTCGCGGTTGCGACGTCGCACCGAGGTGAACAGCGCGTGGCCGACCGCCGACACCCCGAGCACGGCGAGGAACAGCGAGAGCAACAGCGGCAGGCTGCGAACCTTGCGCAGGTTGGTC
Organism: uncultured Acidimicrobiaceae bacterium; assembly: GCA_963720695.1. Taxonomy (GTDB): domain Bacteria; phylum Actinomycetota; class Acidimicrobiia; order Acidimicrobiales; family Ilumatobacteraceae; genus UBA668. Next base: position 212,827 of record CAVRGG010000007.1, on the reverse strand, counting down.
AACTCCAACGGCACGTCGGCAGGATCCACCGACGACACCGAGTCACCGAGGCCGGCGGCGAGGGCAGCAATGTTTGCGTCGCTCGCACCCCCTGCGAACCGCACCACGACCGCCTCATCGATCGTTTCGCTCATGTCCGGGTTGACGGCCTGCTGGAGTGCCACGAACGTGTCCGGCTGCACCAGGGCGCCCTCGTCGAACTCGGCGTGCACGTCCGTCGGGAACAGCGCGATCCCGACCACGCGAGCATCGCTGCCGTCCGCGAGTGTGACGTGATCGCCGACACCCACCCCGATCGCCGAGGCGGAGGCCGGCCCGAGCGCGACCTCGTGCGGTCCCGTCGGCAGCCGTCCGCTGACCAGCGCGAATCGGATCTGCTGCTCGGTCCCGGCGTCGTACTCGGTGTACACCGGGACGCCCGTCCCGGAGATGTCGAGGACGGCGCGCAGCACCGACGCCGCACCGATGACGCCGGGCTGCGACGTCACTGATTCGACGACGGCCGGAGCGACGCCGTCGAGCGACATGTCCGATGCATTCGGAATCACCGTCGCATCCCACACGACTCCCGCGCGTTCGGGATGGTGCAGCGAATCGGTGATCCCGCGATCGAGCGTGATCATGCCGACGACTCCGGCGACGGCCGCGATCGCCCCGAGCAGCGCCGCTCTCGCGCCCGTGCCTCTGCGTCCTGCCCGTGCCTCGAACGCCATCCCGGCGCCGAGTCCCACCGAGAACGGTCGGAGGCGGCGAAGCCAGGCCAGGAGTCCCACGGCTCCCGGTGCGGCTTGTCGGGAGTCCGCACGGGCGGCCAGCCACGCGGCTCCGCCGGCGAACGCGGCGATGACCGCCACCACGGCGACCGTGCCGACCAGGGTCGGTACCGCGGCGAAGTGGAAGCCTCGATCTGGATCGATCTGAGCCGCGAAGCCCACCGGGAACCACCACGACGCCACGTACGCCATCGCGATCGTCGCCACGGCCGGCTGTCAGAGCCGTCAGCGCATGCGGCAGCAGCCCGGCGACCGTCAACTCCTGCCGGGACATGCCCATCGCCTGCAAGCGTGGGCGCATCGACACCGATGGTCGCTCCCGATCGGGCGAGGGCCTGGCCCACCATCACCAGGCCAGCGAGGACCAGCACGATGGCGAGGACGATCAGCATCGCCCGCTCGACCCCTGTGGTCACCCGGACCCGACGCGCCGCGCCGCGGAAGTCGAGGACCGGAATGCCTGGAGCGACATCATCGGTGGCGTGCTGGCGGAACACCGCCATGTCGGCGCCGGGCTTCAGTCGCACGGCCGCGTTCTCGTGCACCTGGACCTGCGATCCGTAGCGAGCGAGGAAGCCGGGCGACACCCACGCCGTTCCGTCGTTGGTGAAGTCGAACTGCCACGTGCTCCGGATGATGCCGACGACCTTCAGTTCGACCTCCGGCCCGGTGACCTTTCCGACCTCCTCGGTGTCCTTCGGCCCGAGTGATTGGAACGTGATGGTGTCGCCGAGACGAATTCCCTCGGCGCCGACGGTCGGCTCGTCGACCACGATCTCGTCGGGCGCGTTCGGGTCGAACATCCGGCCCTCCATCACGATCGGACGATCGACGGCGGTGGACCAGGTGCCGTCCATCGACACGAAGAACGGCCCGCCGAACTCCCCGTCGATCAGCCCGAAGAGCAGACCCCAGCGGCCGAGTGTCTCCACCTCTGGCTCGGCAGCCAGCTTCGACCAGTCCGGGGCGAAGTCACCGATCTGGGACCCGAACACCAACGCATCGGCACCGGAGGTTCGCGTCGTGAGCCGATCCAGCGCAGTACCGGTGCGATGTGCCCCGTCGAAGGCAGCAACGGCCAGGCCGGCGGTGATGCCGGCGAGCAACCCGAGCACCACCAACGGCCTCCACCGTGCGCGCAGATCGGCGCGCACCCACAGGCGTGTGGCTGCCCCGATGAAGGTCACCGGACCAGGTCGTCCTCAGCGTGTCGCCCCAGAGCCATCGCCCTATGGTGCCCGGTTCACTCCGCCATCGCCAGGGCGCTGACCGGTGGGTCGAACGGTGTGCCACCACCCCATGGCGTGGTGAGGGCGCCCGCGACCGGTCCCGCCGCACTGGTGGATCGAGCCCGACTTGACCCCGGGCGGCATCGGCGCGACGGTGGACCGAGGGAACGCTCCCTCGAGCGAACCACATGGCTCGCGCTTCCGCTGCGAGGAGGAGCCATGACCACCACCGATGTGGCCCGCGATGTCGGGCTCACACAGAGAATGATGCCGACCAGCGGAGAGATCCGCCGAGGTCGACGGCATCTCCTCTGGAACTCCCTGTTCATCGCCGTGCTCAGCGCGGGCAGCTACCTCGGCCTGGTGTTCGCCCCGGTCGGCCTCCTGCTCCGGCTCGTGTTGGCCGCGCTGCTCGTCATCGGATGCGTCGCCATCGCGACCAGCGTGATGCACGACGGCAATCACGGAGCGTTCAGCCGCCGGCGCGGTCTCAACCGACTCGCCGGATGGAGTTCCGACCTGCTCGGTGCGAGCTCGTACCTGTGGCGCTTCAAGCACAACACGCTCCACCACGGCAATCCCAACGTCATCGACTACGACACCGACATCGACCAGATGCCCTTCGCCCGGCTCGCTCCGCAGCAACCGTGGAAGCCATGGCAGCGGTATCAGTACCTCTACATGTGGGTGCTGTACGGATTCCTGACGCTGCAGTGGTTCGTCATCTCCGACTACGTCACCCTGGCGAAGCGCAGCGGGGGTGTCCATCCGATGCACATCCCGCCCCGACGACGCGACATCGCGCTGATCCTGTTCGGCAAGGCGCTGCACTTCTCATGGGCGCTGCTGCTGCCGTTCTTCTTCCACCCGTGGTGGGGCGTGCTCGCGTTCTACCTCGCCATCTCCTGGTCGGTCGGGTTCGTGCTCGCCAACATGTTCCAGCTCGCGCACTGCGTGGATCGCGCGGAGTTCTTCGACCCGGACGCACCACGACGCGGCTCGGACTTCGAGTTGCATCAACTTCGCACCACCGTCGACATCCGCTGCAAGGTTCCCGTCGTGCGCACCTTCGTCCACTGGCTGGCGGGCGGACTCGACTTCCAGATCGAGCACCACCTCGCGCCGAAGCTGCCGCACTCCACCTTGCATCTGGCCGCTCCGCGATTGGAGGAGGCGTGTCACCAGCGCGGCGTGGAGTACCGAGTCCACCACAGCGTCACGGCGGCCCTGCGCTCCCACGGGCGCTGGCTCCGGGAGATGGGCCGCAAGCCCGACGAGGTCACGGGTGACCCCACCCCGATCGGGTAAGTGACGCTTCCGCGACTCAGCGTTCGAGGCGAGCCATCGTGGCCGCGATGGCGCCACACATGGCCGCGACCACACCCATCTGTGCCACGACGCCGACGTCCTGGCGGGTGACCGCCACGAACACCGCGCCGAGTCCGGCGAAGCCGCCCATGAACCCGACCAGCCCGATCATCGGGTTGTGATGCTGCTCGGTGTGCTCCGACGAATCGATGATCGTCAGCTCGGAGGTGATTTCGGTGCTCATGGAGGGGATTCCGGTTCGACAGGGGTGGACGTGGGACGCGTTGTTCGCGCTGCACCACTCACATCGGACGAAGTCGGTCGTTCCTTGAGCAACTACCTCAGCGGACCGCTCAGGGCGACCTCGGCGGCGTGCAGCCCACACATCCCGTGCACCCCACCACCGGGCGGCGTGGACGCCGAACAGATGAACAACGTGGGGTCCGGCGTCCGGTACGGACGGCCGATCACGGGGCGGAACACGAGCTGGAGACCGTCGTGCGCACCACCGGCGATGTCGCCACCGAGGTACGACGCATTGTGCTCCTGGAACCAGGCCGGCGTCGCGACGTGGCGGGCCAGGACGAGATCACGGAAGCCTGGGGCGAACCGTTCGATCTGCGATTCGATCGCCTCGGTCATGTCGACGGTCGAGCCGTTGGGCACGTGGCAATAGGCCCACAGCGTGTGCTTGCCCGCAGGGGCGCGCGACGGGTCGACGATCGACTGCTGCGCGACCAGCACGAACGGTCGGTCGGGATGCTGTCCGGAGGCCACGGCGCGCTCTGCGAGGGCGACCTCGGCCGCCGTGCCACCGACGTGCACCGTCCCCGCCCGGCGACAGTCCTCGTTGCGCCACGGAACCGGTCCGTCGAGCGCGTAGTCGATCTTGAACGCGCCCGGCCCCGGCCGGAATCGCTCGAGACGCCGTCGGTAGCGCGACGGGAAACGCTCGCCGCCGATCCGAGCGACCGCGCGAGGCGGCAGGTCGAACAGCACCGCGTCGGCCGGCGGCAGGTCACCCATCGAGGCGACGCGGCGACCCGTCTCGATCGTTCCACCCAGGCTGACGAGCAGCGAGGCGAGCGCGTCGGCAATGCGTTGCGACCCGCCCTCGGCCACCGGCCAGCCACCGGCGTGCGCCGACGCGAGCAACAGCAAGGCGAAGCTCGACGTGAGCACGTGCTCGAGCGGGAGGAACGCATGCGCGGCACTGCCGGCGAACAGCGCTCGAGCGGGTTCCTCGTCGAACCATCGACGACCCAGGAGCGTCGCGGGCGGCAGGGCCGCGAGTCCGAAGCGACCGAGCAGGAACGGGTGCGCGGGTACCTGCGGGAGTGGGCGGAGCAGCATCGGTGCCAGGCGATCCCACTCCGCGGCCGGCCCACCGATGTGCCGGGTCCATGCATCGCCGTCGGCACCGAGCCCCGCCGCGGTCGCGGCGAGGTCCCTGCGGACCACGCCGGCAGTGTCGCCGTGGAGCGGGTGAGCCAGTGCCACCTCCGGGTGCAACCACCGCAGACCGTGTTCCTCCAGCGGCAGATCGCGCATCGCCGGCGAGCCGACGCCGAGCGGGTGCACCGCAGAGCACACGTCATGCACGAACCCGGGCAGGGTGAGCTCTGCGCTGCGCGTCCCGCCACCGATCTCGTCCTCGGCCTCGATCACCACGACCGATCGACCCGCCCGGGCGAGCGTGACCGCAGCCATGAGCCCGTTGGGCCCGGCCCCTACGACGACTGCGTCCACGGCGGCGACACTATCGCCACCCTCTCAGGCCTTGGACAGCACTCGATCGCGACCGGCGCGCTTCGCCTCGAGCAGGCGTGCGTCGGCGACGGTCAACACGGCGGCGAAGTCCTCGGCCTCGGACGTGTCCGCGACGCCCGCCGAAATCGTGAAGGCGGGCGTTCGACCGTCACTCAGCGCGACCTTCAGTTCGAGTCGGATCCGGTTGAGCACCAGTGCGACGGAGGTCGCGTCCTCGTGCGGCGACACGACCACGAACTCGTCACCGCCGTAGCGAGCCACGAGGTCGGTCGAACGAACGCCGTTGCGCAGCAACCGTGAGAACAGGCGCAGCGCCCGGTCACCGGTGTCGTGGCCGAACGTGTCGTTGAGATCCTTGAAGTCGTCGAGATCGCAGATCGTGACCGCGAACGGGACCGTCTGCTGTTGCAGGCCGCGCACCGCGTTCTCGAGGCTGCGGCGGTTCAACACTCCGGTCAAGGGGTCGGTCGACGCCTGCAGCGAGGTCTGCGCGGTCGCCCGCAGCATGCCGACACGTTGACCGGCCTGACGCGCCACCGCTTCGACGCGCACCCGCTCGGGTTCGGTGAGCGATCGACCGGACGCGACCGTGTGGACGACGCCCGTCGCCCGTCCCACGATCGAGACCGGGATGCACAGGGCGGTGAGCGTCTCGTCGCCTCGGTCCACGAGGTTCGGACAGCAGTCGAGTTGACCGGCACCGAACTCCAGCGTGTGACCGTGACGCAACGCGGGACATCCTCGAGGCGTGGCCACGTTGCACACCGAGTCCTCGGAGCACCCGGGTGAACGCGCCGCCAGCTGGAGGTGGGCGTCGCTGTTGTCCGCGAGCAGGACCGTCGAATCGAACGTCGGAGCGGCGAGCACCAATGCCCGCACGGCGACGGCGAGCGCCTGGTCCTCGTTGTCGGCCATGTCCAGCGCTCGACCGACCGTGGCGTCGAACTGCGTGCGCTCGAACTGGGCGTGCAGTGCCTGGGTCTTCTCGTCGTCGACGCGTCGCTGCTGCAACAGCAGGATCCGCAGCGGAGTGGCGACCGCGACGAGGATGAGGAGGGCCGTCGCGCCCACGAACACGGCCCAGCGGGCGGACGACGTGTCGAAACGATCGCTCACCGCCTTCGCGACCGAGGCCAGGATCACGACCGCCAGCAGGTCGACCAACACCATGCCCCAGGTGCCGCTCATCGGGTCGAAGCGTCGCCGCTGGGGCGTCGTCGGCTCGTGCGGACTGGTGGTCATGGTCAAGAGATCGGCACGAAACCCCCTCGGTATGAGGAGAACCTCACCCACACGGGTCAGGTCTTCGGTGTCCAGCCGCCGTAACCGGTGGCCGCCGGATCGTCGTCGACCGTTCCGTGCACCTCGGTGACCCAATCGAGACGCTGCTGCAGGATGCGGCTGATCCCGCCCTCCAGCGTCAGACCGGCCACCGCGCAACTCCCGCACGCCCCGGCCAGTTCCACGTTGACCACTCCCGTGTCGGTGTCGGCCGACACCAGTTGGAGGGTGCCACCGTCGGCTTCGACGGCCGGACGGATGACATCGATCAGTTCGAGCAGGTCGCTCCCCCGCCGCTGGTGGTCGGGGCCGCTGCCGGTGATGAGGTCGGTGATGGAGTCCATTCGTGGCCTGCAACGGTTCGCCGTCGGATTGTGTTCCCGAACGCGGGAATCTCGACGTCGGCTACCCTCGCACCATGCTGTCCATCGGAACCGTCGCACCCGACTTCACCCTCCCCGACCAGCACGGCAACCTCGTCCACCTCGCAGATCTGCGCGGCTCGTGGGTGCTGATGTGGTGGTATCCGAAAGCGGCGACACCTGGTTGAACGATCCAGGGCCAGGGCCTGCGTGACAGTGCCCGTCGATTCGAAGAGTTGCACGCCGTGATCCTCGGTGCGTCGTTCGACACCCCGGAGGAGAACCTCGCGTTCGCCACCGCCCAGGAGTTCCCGTACCGACTGCTCAGCGACGTCGACCACCACGTGGGGGTCGCGTACCAGGTCAGCCGCGACGCGGGGGATCCGTACGCGGACTATCCGCGCCGCTTCAGCTTCCTCATCGACCCACAGGGCGTCATCGCCAAGGTGTACGACGTCACCGACGTGGCGGGGCACGCGCACGAGGTGATCCAGGATCTGGTCGCATTGGGCGCCGCCGGCTCCACATGAGCGAACGCCCGTTCACGGAGCAGATCGAGCCGCACGTCCGCGACGATGGTCGCGACGCCGCCGAGCTCCGAGGCAAGATCCAAGCCGTCACCCGGGGCGGCGCACGGGCCGCGGTGCTCGGGGTGAACGACGGTCTGGTGACCAATGTGTGCCTGATCCTCGCCGTGGCCGGTGCGACCTCCACCGCGTCCGACGTCCGCATCGCCGGCTTCGCCAGCCTCATCGCCGGCGCCTTCTCGATGGCCGCGGGCGAATGGGTCAGCGTCCGCAGCCAGGTCGAGCTCTACCAGGGCCTGCTCGTCGAGCTCCGCGACCTGATCCGTAGGAACCCGAAGCTGATCCTGGGTGAGCTCACCGATCACCTCGTCGAGTCGGGCTTCGCTCGCGACACGGCCCAACGTGTGGCCACCGAGCTGCCCCTGGGCGAGCGGCAGTTCCTCGACTTCACGGCGCGCACCGTGTTCGGCCTCGACCCCCACCAGCTCGGCTCCCCCGCCACCGCCGCACTCAGCTCGCTCGGGCTGTTCACCGCCGGAGCCGCCGTGCCGCTGATCCCGTGGCTGATCACCGACGGCGCGACCGCCGTCATCGCCTCGGTGGTGGCCACCGCCATCGCCAGCATGGCGGTCGGCGCCTGGGTCAGCCGTTCGGCCGACCGACCCGTCGCCGTGGGAGCCGCACGCCAACTGCTCATCGTCGTCGCCACCTCGATCGTCACCTTCGGGATCGGCAAGCTGTTCGGCACCGCCGTCGCGTGAGGGGTACGGTCTGGTCATGCACGACACGGTCGACATCACCGACGAGGAGCTGACCGAGCTGGCCCTGGCCGCCGACCCGGACGCGCCACTCGACCCCGACGCAGTCCCGTTCGACACCCACATGGCCGACTATCCGGAGCTGCTGCCGAGCTGGTACATGCCGATGCCCGGAGGGTTCAGCCGCAGCCGCCGCAAGGCAGCCGTCGTCGTGCTCATCATCGTCTCGTTGCTCGTCGTCAATGCCGTCGGTCTGTGCATCACGTACGGCCACCTGGAGATCCCGCTCTGATCCGCGGCCTCCGTCTCCCATCCGACCCGCTCGGATGAGCGAGACTGTCGTCCGATCGCTCATGTGAGGAGCCGAGATGGCAACGCCGCCCGTTCAGGACTGGACCACCGACTACGACGTGCTGGACCCGGAGTACGTCGCACACCCCTACCCCGTGTGGGATGACCTTCGCGAGAAGTGCCCCGTGGCCCACACCGAACGGTGGGGTGGTTCGTGGATGCCCACTCGGTACGCCGACGTCTTCGCGGTCGCGCACGACATCGCCAACTTCAGCTCCCGCGACGTGGGTGTGCTCACGATCCCACCGGGTGACAGCCCTCCCCAGATCGACATCCCGCTGCCACCGATCGACGCCGACCAACCGGACCACACCTGGACGCGTCGCCTGCTCCTGCCGTGGTTCTCCCACACGCAGGTCGCGGGCTACGAGCCGATGACCCGCGAACTGTGTCGCAGCCTCATCGACGGTTTCATCGCCCAGGGCTCAGCGGACGCGGCTGCGGACTACGCACAGCAGATCCCGGTACGGGTGATCGCCAAGGTGCTGGGGGTTCCCGGCGAGCTCGCGGACACGTTCACCGGCTGGGTCCGCGATGTCCTCGAGTTCGCTCACGATCAGGCGCGCAGCACCGCGCGGGCAGGACGGCATCACCGGCTTCCTGCTCCAGCAGCTCGTCGACCGGCGCACCGATCCGCAGGACGACCTCATCAGCGTGCTCCTCAACACCGAGGTCGAGGGCGAGCCGATCCCGGACCTCACCATCATGGGGATGGCCGCGCTCACGCTCATCGCCGGCGTCGACACGACGTGGTCGGCGATCGGCTCCTCGCTGTGGCACCTCGCCACTCACCCCGACGACGCGCGGCGGATGGTCGAGGACCCCGAGATCATGCCGATGGCGATCGAGGAGCTGTTGCGTGCGTACTCGCCGGTCACCATGGCCCGCATCGCCGTCAACGACGTCGAGGTCGCCGGGTGCCCGATCAAGTCCGGCGACAAGGTGCTCCTCAGCTTCGCGTCGGCCAATCGCGATCCGGAGGTCTTCGACCGGCCCGGCGAGGTGATCCTCGATCGCAGCGAGAACCGACACGTGGCGTTCGGGGCCGGCATCCACCGGTGCGCGGGGTCCAACCTGGCCCGCATGGAACTGCGGGTCGCCATCGAGGAGTGGCTCGCCCGGATCCCCGAGTTCCGCCTCGCGGAGGGTGCAGAAGTCACCTGGGCGGGCGGGCAAGTGCGCGGTCCGCGGACCGTACCCGTCGTGTTCTGAGGGGTTACCCTCGGCCCATGGCCCTCGAGACCCCGCACCGCATCGACCTCGTCGGGGCGGACGGCATCCGGCTCGCGGCCGACGCGATGGGCGATCCGAACGACCCGCCAGCGCTCTTGCTCCACGGCGGCGGCCAGACTCGCCACTCGTGGCACTCGACGCTGCGCCACCTCGGCTCCACCGGCTGGTACGCGGTGTCGATGGACCTGCGTGGCCACGGCGACAGCGACTGGTCACCCGACGGCAGCTACGGGCTCGACACGTTCGCCGACGACATCGTCGAGGTCGCCCGCACGCTCGGGCGGCCGGTGCTCATCGGCGCATCGCTCGGCGGCACGTCGGCGCTCTTCGCACTCGGCTCCACGCGGGTCGACCCGTGCGGTCGAGCGCTGGTCCTCGTCGACGTCGCGCCGCACATCGAGGCGGCCGGCGCCCAGCGAATCCTGACGTTCATGGCCCGCCACATGGCCGACGGGTTCGCCGATCTGGAGGAGGTCGCCGACGCCGTGCAGGAGTACAACCCGCACCGACCCCGGCCCTCTGACCTGTCGGGACTCCGCAAGAACGTCCGCCAACACGACGACGGTCGCTGGTACTGGCACTGGGACCCCCGGTTCATCACATCCCGCCCGACCGACGACGAGTCACGCACCGCGCGGCACCGCAGCGACGCGTTGGTCGACGCGGCGAGGAGTCTGACCGTACCGACGTTGCTGGTCCGCGGCCGGCAGAGCGACCTGCTCAGCGAGGCCGGGGCCAAGGAGTTCCTCGAACTCGTGCCGCACGCTCGCTTCGCCGACGTGGGCGGCGCCGGACACATGGTGGCCGGCGACAAGAACGACGCGTTCAACGACGCCGTGATCTCGTTCCTCGACGACGTGCGCGAGGCCTGACCTCTCTGCCGTTCAGAGTCCGATCGACTTCGCGATGATGGTCTTCATGACCTCGGTGGTCCCGCCGTAGATCGAGGTGACCCTGGCGTCGGCGTAGGCCCGGGCGATCGGGTACTCGGTCATGTAGCCGTACCCGCCGAAGAGCTGCAGGCACTGGTCGACGGCCCGCTGCTGGAGCTCGGTGCACCAGTACTTCGCCTGCGCGGCCTGGGCGGCGGAGAGCTCGCCGGCGTTCAGCTGCAGCACGCATTGATCGACGTACGCCTGGGCGACGTCGACCGACGTGGCGACCTCGGCCAACGTGAACTTGGTGTTCTGGAAGCTGCCGATGGGCAGACCGAACGCGGTGCGCTCCTTCACGTACTCCAGCGTCCACGTCGAGCGCGGCCCGCGCCGACGCGACGCCGGTGACCGCGATCGACAGCCGTTCCTGGGCGAGGTTGGCGGTGAGGTAGCCGAACGCCTTTCCCTCCTCCCCGAGGAGGTTCGACACCGGGACGCGGACGTCGTGGAAGAACAGCTCTGCAGTGTCCTGGCTGTGGAGGCCGATCTTGTCGAGGTTGCGGCCTCGTTCGAAGCCCGGCATCCCCCGCTCGACGACGAGCAGGGACATCCCCGTGTGCCGCTGGGTGGGGTCGGTCTTGGCCACCACGATCACGAGGTCGCTGTTGATGCCGTTGGTGATGAAGGTCTTCGAGCCGTTGAGCACGTACTCATCGCCGTCGCGGATCGCAGTGGAGGCGATGCTCGCGAGGTCCGAGCCCGTGCCCGGTTCGGTCATGGCGATCGCCGTGATGAGCGTGCCGGCGGCGATGCCAGGGAGCCAGCGGGCCGCCTGCTCCGCGTTGCAGTACTCGACGAAGTACGGCGTGGTGATGTCGTTGTGGAGCGTCATGCCCAGCCCGGCGCCACCGATGCCGGCCGCAGCGAGCTCCTCGGCGAGCACGACGTTGAAGCGGAAGTCGTCGCTCCCACCGCCCCCGAACTCCTCTGGCACCGCCAGCCCGAGGAATCCGAACGACCCGGCAGAGGCGAACACCTCGCGCGGCGCGATGCCATCCCGCTCCCAGTCCGCGTAGTGGGGCACCATCTCCTTGGCCACGAACGCCGCGAACGATGCTCGGAAGGAGTCATGGTCATCGGTGAACAGGGCACGCACGAGTCTCAGGGTAGCCACGCGCTCTCGTGCACGCCGCTAACGCCGCGCTTGCGCCTTGGCGAACAGCTCCAGGAACTCCAGGTAGAGCCACACCAGCGTGGACACCAATCCGAACGCGGCGTACCACTCCATGCCCTTCGGCGCGCCTGCCTTCGCCCCGCCCTCGATGATCGCGAAGTTGACGAACAGCGACAGCGCGGCGAGCACGCAAGCGATGACGCTGATGGCGATGCCCATGCCCGTCGCCCGCTGGTAGAACGCCGGACCGGCGGTGAACAGTGACCAGACGAACCCGAACAGGTAGAGCATCAGCAGCCCGCCGATCGCCGCGCTCAGTACCATCACGAACTTGCTCGTCACCTTCACGGCGCGAGTCGAGTAGAGCACGAGACAGACCAGGAACGTGCCCACCGTCGCCGCCAGCGTCTGGGCGACGACGCCGTCGTAGGCCGCTTCGTAGATGCGCGAGATCGCGCCCATCCACGCGCCCATCAGCACCGAGTAGACCACGCCCAGCACGAGCGCCAGCCGCGGTCGCGTGGCCGCCATGATCGACAGCGCGATCAGCAGGAAGTAGCCGAGCAGCCACGTCGGCCCGGACGTGGTCTCCAGGACGCGGCCGGCGTGGTGCCAACCCAGGACGGCGAACCACATCGCGATGAACAGCAGCACGAACGCCTTGACCGCGGTGCCCCGCACGGACATCGTGCGTGTGATCGGAGCGCCTCCGGTGTACGCGGTGACCTTCTCGCGGCTGAAGGTGTCGTCGTTCAACATGCTCGCGGGCACGGGGATCTCCTAGAGGAAGCGCTGCTTCTGCAGCCAACGGAACGCGAAGACACCGATGATCGGCGGCGTGTAGAACGTGATCATCCGGCACGTGAGGGCGGCGGCGAACGCGACGGACTCGGGCACGCCGATGGCGATGAACCCGGCGGTGAGCGCCGCCTCCGACACGCCGATGCCACCGGGCACCGGCATCAGGCCAGCGAACAACGCGACGGTGATGCTCACCAGCACCACATCGAGATAGCGGACGTTCTGGCCGAAGGCGAGGAGCACGGTGTAGAGCGTGAGGGCGCCGATGAGTTCGGACATCATGTTGGCGCCGAAGGCCGTGAACAGCCGCTTGGGCGAACGCAGCAGCGGGATGACGAACGCCTTCACCTTGCCGAACGTGGTGAACAACCAGCGCCGGATGGGGCCCACCGCGAAGATCACCACCACGCCGACGACGAGGATCACCCCGAGCCAGATCAGCAGCGTCTGGATCGTCTCGAACGAGAACCGGTCGGCGAGGTCGAGGTTGAGCGACCCGATGCCGAACAGCAGGATCGTCGACATCAGGAACACCTGGCTGAGAAAGCCGGTGAAGCCGTCGAGTGCACCCATCGCCACCGCCGTCGTCGGCTCGACGCCGTTGCGCTGGAAGAATCGGATGTTGACCGCGACGCGGCCGGCGGTGGAGGGCATCGCCAGGCTGACGAAGGTCATCGCGAACTGCAGCGCGGTGAGACGGCCGAGCGGCACCGGCGTCGGCGAGATGCCCGACAGGGCGACGGCGTTGGAGAACCGGCCGACGCTGGACACGACGAACGCGGCGATGAGGATCGGGATGCTCGCGTCACTGATCGCCTGCCCGATCGTGTCGAGCCCGATGTGGGTGAGGCCCGAGATCAGCACCCAGCCGGCGATGAACAGGATGGCCGCGGTGAAGAGGCCGCCGATGGTGACCCGTCGCAGACGGATGAGATCGCGCTGGTCCTCGCCTGCGGCGGCCACCACCGCCGAGCGCAGCTCGTCGATGTCGAGGTCGATCGCGTCGGCGGCGCGGCGCAGCGACGTGGACAGCGCGGCGGGCTGGACGTACGACGACACGTCGGCCAGTTCGGCCGTGCTCAGCGAGCGCGTCGCGGCGGCGACCGCGCGCTCCGCACCGACCAGCACCGCCGTGGTGACCAGCATCTGGGCACGGTCGATGAGCGGATCGTCGACCGCGGCCATCACCTCCCCCGACGACAGGTCGGCGAACCCGACGGCGTCGCCGTCGATGAACACGCGCTCGGCATCGATCGCACCGTGGCTGAGTCCTGCGTCGTGCAGGCCGCGCAGGGCAGACCACATCGCCGACACCTGGTGGTCGGCCACGGGCTCGGTCACCTCGCTGAGCAGCCGGCCGCGCCGCTCCACGACGAGGACGGCGTCGCCGATCACGTTGGTGCCGGCCGCGAGCACCGAGTAGGTGGGCACGCCGCGGCGCTCGGCGAGCAACGTGAGGAACGCCTCGTGCTCCACCTGCTGGACGCGCGTCAGGGCGAGCGCCCGACCACCCTGGCGATACCAGAAGAACCGCCACAGCGTGACGAGCAGCTGCCCGTCCCACGCGTCGCGGCCGTAGATCTTGACGTCGAGGTCGGACCCGTCGTCGCCGACGGCGCGTACCCGGACGACACCGTTCTGGCGCGACACCGTCGATGGTGTCGCGGCGAATCCCATGCTGGCCAGGACCTTCTGCACGGCGCTCAACTTGGGAAGGCCGGCGGGCGAGCCGAACGTCAGGTGCACGGCGGCGGCAACCGCGGAGCCGAGCGCCATCGCCCCGAGCGTCGCACCGGGCTCGGCGACGCCCAGGACGAACACGGCGAAGCCGCCGACGCCCACGATCCAACGCCCGAGGAAGCGGTACGGCCGGCTCAGGTAGGCCGAGGCGACGCTGGCCAGCGCCACCCACATCGCGAGCCCGATGGCGGGATACTCCACGCCGCGCCCGATCGTGAACAGATGGTCGAGGAACGGCGGCCAGGTCCCGTTGGCCAGCCGCCCGACGACGAGGCTGACCACGGTGACCGCCACCGCCGCCGTCGCCATCGAGCCCACCAGACGCCACTGCCGGCGGACCATCGCCAGGCCGAGGAGGAAGAGCCCCCAGAGCACGAGCACGTCGTGGGCGATGCGCCAGAGGGGCTCGAGCAGACCGGGCAGGTTGGCGAGAAGATCAGAGACAGCACGTTCGAGTGGCCCCATCGGGCTCCCCGCACGAAAGGCGTAGATCGTGAGCACTGCCGTGGTGAGCACGAGCATCGTGATGTCGGTCGGACGCCGATCCCGAGGAGCGTCGGGCGGGACGGCGAAGAAGCGTCCGGCGAGTCCGAGGCTCGCCTCGAGCGCGCTGGCCTCGTCGGGACTCATGCGCACGGCGTGCCAGCGGCGGTTCACGTGCCGGAAGTTAGCAGCGCAGCGAATACGCTCGGCGACCAATGCGCCAGCTCCGAGGTTCGAAGTCGTCGATGGGGATCCCGCTGGCGTTGGTGCTGGCGGTGGCCGCCGTGGGAGCGCTCGCACTCGTCCGACCGGCCGGCGCATCCGGGTCCGCCGAGCAGGAGCTCGCGCAGCGCTACGCCCCCGTGATCGCGGTCCAGCGCCATGACACGCCGTGCGGCGCCGGCGAGCCCTACGCCCCTGTCGCCGTCGACGCCGTGCTCGGCCGGCCCGGCGTGACACTGCGGGCCGGCGACGGTTCGGTCATCGCCGACGCACCGACCGCTGCCGATCTCTTCGATGCGCCGCCCGATGCCCACCTCGACCTGCCGGGCAACGCCCTCGCCCCCGGGTGCGACTACGAGCGCTGGTTCGCGTCGACGGGCGCGGCAGCACAACCGACCGTGTACGCGCGGGTGGCCACCGACCCCGAGGCGCCCGGCCGGTTGGTCGTGCAGTACTGGCTGTTCTGGGTCTACAACGACTGGAACGACCGGCACGAGGGCGACTGGGAGATGCTGCAGGTGGCGTTCACGGCCGACTCCGCGACCGCGGCACTGCAGACGCAGCCGGTCGAGGTGGCCGTCGCCCAGCACGAGGGCAGCGAGCGGCGCCCGTGGGACCGGGTCCAGCAGGCGGAGGGACATCCCGTGGTGTTCCCCGGCACCGGGTCGCACGCCACCTACTACACGGCCGATCGGTGGTTCGGCAAGAGCGCGGCCTCGGGGTTCGGATGCGACGACACCCGCGGACCGTCGACCCGCATCGAGCCCGCTGTGGTGATGCTGCCCGCGCAGGTCACCGGTGCCGACGACCCCTTCGCCTGGCTGGACTGGGCCGGCCACTGGGGCGAGGATCAGCCCTCGTTCAACAACGGGCCCACCGGCCCGATCACCAAGGACCAGTGGGCGCACCCCATCGTGTGGATGGAGCAGGAGGGGCGGACGTCGAGCGTCAGCCTCCCCACGGCCGGGTCGAAGGTCACCGACTTCTTCTGCACCGCGAGCGAGAAGGGGTCGCTGCTCTTCATCAAGTTCCTCGACCGCCCCTGGCTCGTCGCGTTGGCGCTGCTGGTCGTGGTTGGCGTGATCGTCGTCGGAGTGCGGCGGACGCTCTGGTCGCCCGACCTCCCCGTGCCACTCGTCCAGGAACGCCGCAACGGCCAGATCCTGCGCGGCGCGGCGAGACTGCTCGTCGACCACCGCCGGCGCTTCCTGCCGATCTCGCTCCTCGTGCTCGTCGGCGGGCTGGGAGCGGCGCTCGTGCAGCGACTGGTGCTGATGATCCCCGCGTTCCACACCCTGTCCGACACCGTCGACGAAGGCAGTGGCCCGAGTGTGGTCATCGCGCTGATCGCCGGGGCACTGGTGTCGGTGCCGGTCGCGATCTACGCGGCCGCCAGCGCGACGCGACTCGCGGGCGACATCGACCGGAGTGCGCCGAGCGAGGGTGGCGTGCTCCGCGGAACCTGGCGCAGCCGGGCTCTGCCGGCGATGGTGCCGCTGGCGCTCGCGGTCGTGTTCGGAGGGCTGCTCCTCCCCCTCGCCGTCGTGCTCCTCGTGTGGTGGGTCGCGGCGCCGCGGGCGGCCGAGGCGGAGGGACTGGGCGTGAAGGCGGCGCTCGCCCGATCGCGGGCGCTCGGTCGCGGCTCGCGCTGGCGCATCGCCGCGCTCGTCGTCGTCACCTTCACGGTCGCCGCGCTGACCGGCCCGTTCGTGGGCACGCTCGTGCTGCTCGCCAGCAGCGCGTCGTTCGTCGTGGTCAACATCGTGTCGGCGCTCTTCGGTGCCGTGATGATCCCGTGGGCGGCCAATGTGCTCGTGCTGCTGCACGGCGACCTGACGGCCGAGGTGGTTCAGAGCCCGTAGGTCGTGCGCTCCGGCAGCAGCGAGTCGTAACGCCGCCCGGTGTGCGAGATCCACCACCGCTGGCCCTTCTTCAACTTCAAGGTCAGCGGCAGCAGCTTCTTGTCGTCCTCGTACATCTTCGCCGCGGTGGTGCGATCGATCACGATGCCGCGGCGACCGGCGGCGACGATCGCCGGCTCGACCCACTGCTCCAGACCCTCCTTGTGGAGGTTGCCCACCATGTCACCGAGCGCTCCTTCAGGAGTGGTGAAGCGGCGCACGAGACCGAGGAGCTCGCGCCGGAGATACGGCCGCAGCAACGCCGGGTACTCCCTGAGGAACCCGCTCGTGTCGAACTGCAGGTCGTCGCGCTCGTCGTTGAGAAGGAACGGCGAGGTGAAGTCGATCTGGTGTGCCGTGGTCCCGTCCCAGATCCAGTTGGCGACCTGGACGTCGAGGCCCACCATCGGTGTCACGACCGCGGCCGCGGCGGTGACGATCGCATCGAGGAGCGGATGGGCGTCCGCGGGCGGCGCGTCGCGCAGGACGCTGCTGCCCACCTGCGACGCGGGCGCGATGGGCTGGCGGTGGTAGACGACGGTGGCGCCGTCGTCACGGTGGACGAGGTGGAACGTCGTCGGCCACGTGGCGACCTCGGCCGCCCGGAGGATCTCGAGGTTGCGCCGGCACACATCGACGTAGCGGAGCGCGGCGGGCTCGCTGCGGAACGGCGGCACACGCTTCACCGCGTGGGTCGGGGCGTCGGTCGGCCACCCGAGCACGATGCTGATGTCGCCGTGCCCCAGCAGGGTGAGCGAGGACGCATCTCGGCGGCTGATGGCGTCGCGGACGGCCGCCTCGACGAGGGCGAAATCGGGCAGGTCTGTCTCGTCCACGTCAGGATCGTAGGTCGGACACGCCGACGTGTCGCGATCCGGTCTCGCCGCCGCAGTAGGTTGCGGCCGAATGTCCGACCTCGTCCGCACCCTCATCATCTGTGGCCTGTTGAGCGGCACGCAGCCCATCACGGTGATGGGCATGTTGCTCGTGATGACGGGCGATCATCCGCGCAACCGCGGGCTCGCATATCTGGCGGGCGCGTTCCTGGTCGAGTCGTCGATCCTGCTGTTCTCCAGCTTCGTGCTCGCCGGCACGGTCGGTGGACGCTCGGGCACCGGCCACCTGTTCTTCATCCTTCGCGTGCTGCTCGGCATCGCGCTGATCTTCATCGGGCTGCGCCTGCGTCGGCCGCCGAAGAAGCCGTCGCCCGAGATCCCCAAGTCGCTGGAGAGGGTGCAGGGGCTCGGCACGGGCAAGACGTTCGTGGCCGGTGCGCTGCTGGCCGACTACCAGGGACCGGTCGTCGCCTCGCTCGCGCTGGCCACCTCGGAGGTCTCCCTCAGCGGCCGGATGCTGTCGCTCGTGCTGTACACGTTGCTCGCCACGGGCATCCCGCTCACGTTCTTCGTCGTCACGCTCCGCTCCCGCCGGGCACGCGACAAGATGAACGACGCCACCAACTGGGTGATGCACCATCGCCGCACCCTCGCTTCCTGGTTGGCGCTGGTGCTCGGGATCCTGCTCGTCTCGGACGCAGCCCTCGCCTGGCTCAGCGCCTGACCGGCGACCCAGCGGTAGCGTCCTGCGGGTGACTCAGCCGACCAGCACCACCGACCCCCAGCTCGGCCTCTCCTCGGCGGAGGTCGCCGATCGACTCGCTCGGGGCCTGGGCAACACGGTGCCCGCCGCGCCGACGCGCACGGTGGGTCAGATCATCCGGGCCAACGTGCTCGCACCGATCAACCTCGTGGTCGGCATCCTCGCCGGATTGGTCATCCTCGCCGGCTCCCCCAAGGACGCGCTGTTCGCCGGCGTGATCGTCGCCAACAGCGTCATCGGCGTGTACCAGGAGCTGCGCGCGAAGAAGGTCCTCGATCAGCTCAGCGTGATCAACGCGCCGAAGGCGCACGCGGTGCGCGACGGGAAGGTCGTGGAGCTGCAGGTGCACGAGCTCGTGCTCGACGACGTGGTGGAGCTTCGCGGCGGTGCCCAGGTCGTCGCCGACGGCACGGTGCTCGTGCACGACAACCTCGAGATCGACGAGTCGTTGCTCACCGGCGAGGCCGACCCCGTGGTGAAGGACGACGGCGACGAGATGCTGAGCGGCAGCGCAGTGGTGGCCGGCACGGGCCGCATGGTCATCACCAAGGTCGGCGCCGACAACTACGCGGCCAAGCTCGCCGAGGAGGCTCGCCGCTTCACGCTCGTCAACTCGCCACTGCGCAACGACGTCAACCGCATCGTCACCTGGGTCGGCTACGCCATCATCCCGGTCGGGCTGCTGCTGGCGAGCAGCCAGTTCTTCCGGCGCGACGAGACCTGGCAGGACGCGATCATCAGCACCGTCGCCGGGCTGGTCGGCATGGTGCCGGAGGGGCTGGTGCTGCTCACCAGCGTGGCGTTCGCGGCCGGTGTGGTGCGACTCGCCAAACGGCGCTGCCTCGTCCAGGAGCTGCCCGCCATCGAGGTGCTCGCCCGCGTCGACGTGCTCTGCGCCGACAAGACCGGCACCATCACCGAGGGTGCGTTGGAGGTGGCCGAGGTCGTGGCCGTCGGCACCGGCGAACGATCCGATCTCGACGAGGTCCTCACGGCGCTCGCCCACCTCGACCCCGACCCCAACGCCACCTCCCTCGCGCTCGGCGCGCACTACACCGCCTCCTCCGACTGGACGATGTCGGGCAGGGTCCCCTTCTCCTCCGCGCGGAAGTGGAGCGCGATGACCTTCGAGGGCCACGGCAGCTGGGTGCTGGGCGCGCCCGAGAACGTGCTCACCACCGCGTACGACGGCGAGCTGCGCGCGCAGGTCGAGGCGCAGGCCGAGAACGGGCGGCGGGTGCTGGTCCTCGCTGTCCACCGCCACGACGTTCACCGACGGCGCCGAGGCCACGCTGCCCGAGGTCACCGCCGAAGCACTCGTGCTGCTCGAGGACATCGTGCGCGCCGACGCCCCCGAGACGCTCCGGTACTTCGCGGAACAGGGTGTCACGGTCAAGGTCATCAGCGGCGACAACAACGTCACCGTGGGTGCGGTCGCCCGGCGCGCCGGGCTCGAACGGTGGGAGGACAACGTCAACGCCACCACACTGCCCGCAGAGGACACCGAGGAGTTCGCCGACGCCATCGTCGAGTCGACCGTGTTCGGCCGGGTCACGCCGCACCAGAAGCGGGCGATGGTCCGCGCGCTGCAACAGCGAGGGCACGTCGTCGCGATGACCGGCGACGGCGTCAACGACGTCCTCGCGCTGAAGGACTCCGATTGCGGCATCGCCATGGCCTCGGGCAGTGAGGCCACCCGCGGGGTCGCACAACTGGTCCTGATGGACTCCAACTTCTCCGCGTTGCCGAGGGTCGTGTCGGAGGGCCGACGAGTCATCAACAACATCGAGCGCGTAGCCAGCCTCTTCCTGGCCAAGACCACCTACTCGCTCATCCTGTCGCTGCTCACCGGTGTGTTCGCGCTCGCCTATCCACTGCGCCCCATCCACCTGTCGATCTTGAGCTGGTTCACGATCGGCGTGCCGGCGTTCTTCCTCGCGCTCGAACCGAACGACACGCGCGTGCAGCCCGATTTCCTGCGACGGGTGCTCGGACGTGCCGTGCCCGCGGGTGTCGTCATCGCCGTGTCGACGATGAGTGTGTTCGCACTGGCCCAACTGGACACCTCGATCGACGCCGATCACGCCCGCTCGATCGCCGTCCTCGTCGCCGGATCGGTGGCGCTGATGAACCTGGTCCGTGTCGCCCAGCCGCTCAACCGCCTGCGCGGTGCGCTCGTCATCGCGATGATCTCGGCGTTCGGCCTCGCGTTCGCGCTGCCGTGGACACGTGATCTGTTCGAGCTTCCGCAAACGGCGACGTGGGCCTACGTCATGGGAGCGGCGTTCATCGCCGCCTCCTGGCCGCTGCTCGTGCTGGGCAGCAGGCTGAGCGAGCGCTGGGGGCATTCGCCTGCGGTAGCGTCGCCGTCATGAGCCACCTCTACGACCTGACCATGCGATCGATCACGGGCGAGGATGTGAGCCTCGGCGACTACCGCGGCCAGGTCGTGCTGATCGTCAACGTCGCCAGTTATTGAGGCCTCACCGGCCAGTACGCAGGTCTGCGTACGCTCCAGAACGACCACGCTGCTCAGGGCTTCAGCGTCCTCGCGTTCCCGTGCAATCAGTTCGGGGCCCAGGAACCGGGCACGGACGAGGAGATCCTCGAGTTCGCGACGTCGAAGTACGACGCCAACTTCCCGATGTTCTCCAAGATCGAGGTCAACGGCGACGGCGCCTGCGAGCTCTACCAATGGCTGCGCGCCCAGACCGGCGATGCCGACATCTCGTGGAACTTCGAGAAGTTCCTCATCGGGCGCGACGGCGAAGTGGTCGAGCGCTTCAATCCGATGATCACACCGGAGGAGATCTCGCCCCGCGTGGCGGAACTGCTCTGACGCACCGGTACTCTCGCCCCTGACGGCTTCCCCCGGAAACTCACCACCTCATTTCCGGAGGCTCCCATGCCGTACCTGCCGCGTCCGCGACTGCCACGCCGTCGCCAGCCCTCGCTCCGGCTCCGTTCCGACGAGCGTGATTGGTGCATCGTGCTGCCCGATCCCGACGACCCACTGATCATCGCCGGCTTCGGCGAAGCGGCGTCGCTGGCGATGCACGTCGTCGACATGCCCGTCGACCGCGAGGTGCTGGTGCTGCTCGACGAGCAGCGCCGTGTCACTGCGCTGTTGCTCGACCCACCGGCCGAGGTGGGGATGTTCGTCGCGTCGTACGCCCCTCCCGGCGTCGAGGCACCGTTCTGTCAGACGATGTCGATCGTGATCGATGAGCACGTCTCGGCCGGGCCGGTCGACCCGATCGACCGACAGGGCTATCACGCGCTGCGCAGGGTGCACATGGCGCAGGGGTTGCTGCTGCTCGACGTGTTGCTCACCGATGGCGACACCGTCCGCAGCCTGGCGATCGGCTGCGACCCGGATCCGGCGTGGTTCGACCCGGTGCCCACCGAGGAGTTCGCGCCGAACGTCGACCCGGCGGCGTGAACCGCCACGGCGTGCGGCCGATGTGACACAGATCATCCGCCCCGCTCCCGCGCATGGGACCAAAGACCCATCACGGTCCGTCGCTGAACGCTCACACTCGGAGGTGACGATGCCGGCGGCGAAAGAAGGGCACGATGAACGGGCGGGGTGTCGCAGCGGCGGTTCGGATGTTCGGCGCGCTCCTGATCGCAGTGGTCACGGTGGTCACGGTGGTCGCACCTGCGGCATCGCCGCCAGTCGCCAGCGCCTACAACGGCGGTACGTCGTACCTCACTCCGGCGTCGCAACCATGCGCGCCACCCTGTCGGTTCGTCGGCGACAACACCGGCGCGGGACTCTCGTCGTTCCCGGTCCCTGGCCGACTCAACCCGAACGCGACGTGGTGGTCGCTCATCCCGGCGACCACCGCCACCTACACGTTCCGGGCCAACAGCATCTCGCCGGTCGGCTGGGACAACACGTTGATCGTCACCACCACGGACGGCACCGTCGTCGCCTACAACGACGACCAGTACGGACTCGATGCGATGACATCGGTCGCGCTCTCCGCGGGTGTCTCGTACCGGTTCGCGCTGGCCAGCTACTCCAGCGAGCAGGGAACCGCGTACGTCAGCGTGAGCGCCAGCGCGCCGGACCCACCGAGCGGGGTGCTCGCCGTGGGCGACGAGGAGAGCGCGGTGGTCGCCTGGGAGGAACCGTTCGACAACTACGCCGCGATCACGGAGTACCGCGTCTACGTGAACGGCGGCGACACCTACACGAGCGTCACGGGGACGCCACCCGTCACGGACACCACGGTGCTGGGCCTCCCGGCCGGCGAGCCGGTCACGTTCGAGGTCTCGGCCGTGAACGGCAACGGCGAGAGCGCGAGGTCCGCGCCCACCGACCCGGTCTCCCCGCACGGGCCATCGACCACCACCCTCAGCTTCTCACCGTCCACCGCGACGTGGCCGGGGTCCGTCGACGTCATCGCCACGGTGACCTCGTCGTCCACCGTGAACACGGGCAGTGTCACGTTCCTCCGCAACAGCACCACGGTCGCCACCGTGGCGGTCGTCGACGGTGTGGCCTCGATCACCCAGTCGCTCGATCCCGGGCTCTACCACTTCACCGCTGACTACTCGCGGCACAAGCATCTGGGGTGCCAGTTCAGCAAACCGAAACATCACGGTCGGCAAGGCATCGCAGACGATCACCTTCGACGAGTTCGACACCGTGGCCTACTCGACCGGGTCGGTCACCGCCCAACCCGTCAGCTCGTCCGAGCTCCCCGTGGATCTCACCTCCGACACGACCGCGATCTGCACGGTGTCGGGCACCACGGTCACGCTCCTCACCGGCGGGTCCTGCATCCTCGAGGCCGCCCAGTCCGGTGACGCCCACTACCGCGCGGCGGTCACGGTGGTGCGCAGCTTCGAGGTCACCGATGCACCGCAGACCATCTCGTTCGATCCTCCGTCGGACCGGACATGGTCCGATGCATCCTTCGACGTGTCACCGATCGCGTCGTCGGGCCTCCCCGTCACGCTCACGAGCGCGACCTCCGACGTGTGCGCGGTGTCGGACCTCACCGTGAGTCTGGTGGCAGCGGGAACCTGCGAGCTCGTCGCCTCCCAGCCGGGCACGACGGCGTTCCTCCCTGCCGACGACGTGCGCCACTCCTTCGACGTCGCCCCGGCGGCGCAGGGCGCCTTCGCCGCGTGGGCATCGGACTACACCCTCGCCCTCGCCGGCTCCACGACGGTGGGCGCCACCGGTGGGTCGGGCGACGGCTCGGTCACGTTCGACGTCACCAGCGACGACGGCGCCTGTTCGCTGTCGGGCACCGTGCTCACTGCGACCGCCCGCGGCACGTGCGTCGTCACGGCCACCAAGGGCGCCGACGAGCGCCACGAGGCAGCGTCCGCGGCCGCCGACGTCATCACCGTCGGCCCCGGCACACCCGTCGTCGACATCGACGGACCGCTCCACGCGGTGCCCGGGGAGATGATCTCGGTGACCGTGGCCATCGGCGGCCTCGCCCCCGGTCACTCCCCCGGCGCCGTGGCACTCGTGCTCACCGGCGCGGCAGCGGGAGCCGAGGTCGGGCCTGCCGGTGGCCTCGTCATGGCGCCGGACGGGCGGTCCGGCACCGCGACGTTCGTGGTCACGGTCGGAGCCGTGGGGACGCTCCACGTCGATGCCACCGTGGCCGCGAACGAGGACTACCTCGATGCCGCGTCAGCTGACCCACTCGCCGTCACCGTCGCTCGCGCTCGGCCGATCGTCGAGGTGCAGGCGGCCGAGACCGTGATCACCGGCCAGCCGATCCAGATCGTGGTCACCGTCACCGACCTCGTCGACTGGGCGACTCCGGGTTCGGTGAGCCTCCAGCTGAGCGGAAGCGAGGGCGCCACGTTCCTCCCCGGCATCGCCCACGTCACGCTCGAACGCGACGAGTTGTCCGGCACCGCGACGTTCACGGTGACGGCGGGCGCCGAGGGTTTCCTGGAGATCGGCGTCGTCCTCGCCGAGACCGACACCTACGAGGAGATCGCTCGTCCAGCGGCCGCGGTCGTCGACGTGGTCGGCATCCCGCGCATCCTCCGCTCCGTGACGCCGACGAGACTCATCGACACCCGGGCCTCGCAGGAGGGCAAGATCGTGGCCGGATCGACCCGCGAGATCCGCTTCGCCGATCTCACGGACCTGGTCCCACCCGACGAGGTCGGCGCTGCCTCGTTGAACATCACCGTGGTCGATCCAGAGGCGAACGGATACGTGACGGCCTATCCGTGCGGCGAGCGACCGCTGGCGTCCAGTCTGAACTACTCGGTCGGGCAGGTCGTGGGGAACTCCGCGATCGTGCCGGTCGACACGGCCACCCGTTCGGTCTGCTTCTACAGCAAGAGCACGACACACCTCGTCGTCGACTTCACCGGCTGGATGCCACTCGACGCCGGGTACGCCACCATCGACCCGACACGCGTGTTCGACACACGCGCGGGTCACGACGGGTTGCGGTACGTCCCCGACGGCCCGGTCCTGGCGGGCGAGACGCTCGAGGTCCGCTTCGCCGACCTGCAGGACGCCGCCTCGAAGCCCTTGCTGCCGGCCACGGGCGTCGGTGCGGTCGTCATCAACCTCACGGCGGTGGACCCGACCGGCTCCGGCTTCGTCATCGTCGACGCGTGCGGTGAACGGTCGGACTCGTCGACGTTGAACTTCGTCGCCGGGCGCAACGTCGCCAACGCCGTGATCGTTCCGGTCGACGCCGTCACGGGCTCGGTCTGCTTCACCGTCAACCGCACCACCCATCTCGTCGCGGACATCAGCGGGTGGTTCCCCTCGGGGCTCGGGTTCACGCCGACGAGTCCCGTCCGGGTGTTCGACACCCGACCCGAGTTCCACGGCGGCGGGCTGGTGACGGTGGATGCACGCCGAGTGGGCGGCGAGTACGAACTCATGGTGCAGTTGACCGACCTCGACGGCGTGGTCCCCGCGCACGACGTCGGCGCCGTGTCGCTCAACGTGACGGTCGTCGGTCCCGACGCACACGGGTTCGTGACGGTGCACGACTGCGACGCCCGCCCGATGGTGTCCAGCCTGAACTACCGCGCCGGACAGACGGTCGCGAACGAGGTCATCGTGCCGGTGAGCTCCGAGGGCATGGTGTGCTTCTACAGCAGCCGCGCCACCGACCTCGTCGTCGACATCAACGGATGGTTCTTCGCCCGGAGCAAGTGATCCCGACCTGGCCCGCCGGACGGTCCCGTCTCCGTCCGGCGAGCCGCCTTCGGCCGAGCGCGTACGATCCCTGCATGACCACCATCTCCGTCGTGACCGGCGCCAACAGCGGCATCGGTCGCGCGATCGCCATCCACCTCGCCGGCCAGGGCCACGTCGTGTACGGCACGGTTCGCAGCCTCGACAAGGCCGCCAAGCTCCGCGCGATGGCGGAGGCGGCCGGGGTCGAGGTCAACCTCGTCGAGCTCGACATCGCATCCGACGACTCGGTGGCGGCAGGCTTCGCCCGGATCCTCGAGGAGACGAACGGCGTGGTCGACGTGCTCGTCAACAACGCCGGCATCGGCGGCAACGCAGTGGCCGAGGAGTGCCCCGCCTCCGTGCACCTGGACGTGATGAACGTCAACCTGTGCGGGGCCGTGCGCTGCGCACAGCAGGTGCTCCCCGGCATGCGCGCTCGTGGTCACGGCACCGTGGTCAACATCACCTCGGTGGTGGGTCGCATCGCCGCCCTCGCCCAGAGCCCGTATGTCGCATCGAAGTGGGCCCTCGAGGGCTACAGCGAGGAGCTCGCCCAGGAACTGGCACCGTTCGGCGTCCGGGTCGCGATCGTCGAGCCGGGCATCACCAAGAGTGCGATCTTCGCCAAGAACCTCGACGCCCCGAACCAGTCGGGGGCGTACGACATGGCCTACCGACGCATGTTCCAGATGTACGCGGCCGGCCTCGCGTCAGCCACCGATCCCTTCGAGGTCGCCGCAGTGGTCCACCACGCGATCACCACCGATGCACCGCAGCTGCGCTATGCGGTGAGCTGGGGCGCCGCCGAGCTCATCGACGGCCGCGCCGCGATCACCGACGAGCAGTGGGTGGCGCTCGGCGCCACGACGAGCGACGACGAGTACTACGACGGCTTCCGCGACGCGTTCGGTCTCGAGCTCCGCGTTCAGGGCTGACCGACCGCCGGCCGGTGCAGCACAGCGTGGGTCGGCGCGAAGGTGACGGGGTCTGCCTCGTCCGCTCCGACTGCGGCCACGCCGTCGACGATGAGGCTGTACCCGCCGGGTTCCGACGGTGGGAACACCATCGTGACCTCCGGACGGGCGGACACGTTGGCCCGTGAGCTGCGGCCTGCGTGCACGTGGAGGACACCGTCGCGCCACTCGGTGGCCACCGCCAGCGAGTGTGCCCTGCCGGCGTCGCCCACGGTGATGAAGTAGCCCCACGGATACCGCTCGAGGGTGTCGGCGAGTTCGGACAGTTCGACCGGGATGCTCATGGCTCCATCAGAACACGGTGCAGCCCGCAGGAATGGTGATCAGCGGCAACGGGTTCACCGCCGCACCCCCGCCGGGATGGATCTCGAAGTGCAGGTGGTAGTTCCCCGCCCCGGCATTGCCGGTGTCGCCGACGTACCCGATGAGCTGCCCGCGGTACACCGACATCCCCTTGGTGACGCCCTCGGCGAACGCGGAGAGGTGGGCGTAGATGTAGTACGTACCGTCGCTGTTCGCGACCAGCTTCCACAGGTTGCCGGACAGCACGGTGCCGCTGTTCCCGTCGCCCACGACCCCCTGGAAGGTGAGGACTCCGTCGGCCATCGCGTACACCTCTTGCCCGAGCGTCGACAACATGTCGCTGCCCTGGTGGGTGCGACCGTTGCTGCGCGGATCACCGAAGTTGTCGAGGATGGCGCAGCGCGGCGTGGTCTGCATCGGGAAGTTCAACGGTGGCAGGGTGCGCAACCGCTGCGCCGTCTGCACCCCGTCGGCGGACTGGTCGATCGATGTCGGGGCGCCCGCGGCGAGCGAGTCGGCAGCGCCGGGCAGCCATGCGGCGAGGGTGAGCAGCGCGACCAGGAGCGGGAGCACGCGGCGGGAGCGAGGACGGGGACAAGGGTTCATTCGACACGACTTCTTTGGACCGGAGGAACATCGACGGCCCGCCCGGGCGAGAGACTACCCATCGATCCGGTTCGCCGCCCGTCGCCCCGGGCGCGGCAACGCCCCACCGCCCGAGGGCAGTGGGGCGTCGGCGAACGTCAGGTCACTTGTTCGGCTGGGGTACCACGCGCAGGTACGGCTTCACCGTGGTCCAACCCTTCGGGAACAGCTGCTTGGCCTCGTCGTCGGTCACGGCCGAGCCGATGATGACGTCGTCGCCGTCGGTCCAGTTGGCCGGCGTGGCGACCTTGTAACCCGCGGTGAGCTGCAGGCTGTCGATCACGCGGAGGATCTCGTCGAAGTTGCGGCCGGTGCTGGCCGGGTAGGTGAGCGTGAGCTTCACCTTCTTGTCGGGGCCGATGATGAACACCGAGCGCACCGTCATGGTGTCGTTCGCGTTCGGGTGGATCATGTCGTAGAGGTCGGCGACCTTGCGCTCGGGGTCGCCGATCATCGGGAAGTTCACGGGCGTGCCCTGGGTCTCGCCGATGTCGCCCTCCCACTTCTGGTGCGACTCGACGTTGTCGACCGAGAGGCCGATGACCTTCACGTTGCGCTTGTCGAACTCGGGCTTGATCCGGGCCACGTAGCCGAGCTCGGTGGTGCACACCGGCGTGAAGTCCTTCGGGTGACTGAACAGCACGCCCCACGAGTCGCCGAGCCACTCGTGGAAGCTGATCTCCCCCTGCGTGGTGGGGGCGGTGAAGTCGGGGGCGATGTCGCCGAGGCGGACGGTCATGGTGGATCTCCTTGGAGCGGATCGGGGTAGGTGCGCTGCTGCAACCTATCCAGATTCCCGACTATTCCGGTCGCCAATTGGATGGTTGACAGGTGACCAAATGGTCACCTAACTTTCCCACGTGGATCTCGTCTTCAAAGCACTCGCCGACCCCACTCGGCGCGCCGTGCTGGATGCGTTGTACGCGACCGACGGTCAGACGGTGCGGGCCCTGTGCGAGCGCTTCCCCGACATGACCCGGTTCGGCGTGATGAAGCACCTCGACGTGCTGGAGACCGCTGGGTTGATCACCACGCGCCGACAGGGTCGAACCAAGCTCCACTTCCTCAACCCGGTACCCATCCAGCAGGTCGCCGATCGGTGGATCAGCAAGTACGCCCAGCCGTTCACGAGGGCGCTCGTCGACCTGCAGACCGACCTCGAATCCCGTTCCGCCTGAAGGAGCCGACATGGCCATCACCCGTCACCAGTACCGCATCTACATCAATGCGCCGATCGAGCGGGTGTGGAACGCGATCGTCGATCCCGCGTTCACGCGCCGCTACTTCCACGGCACCGCGTTCGACGAGTCGCCGGAGGCAGGGCACTCCTATCGCACGACCACCGCCGACGGGCGGCCGGCGGTCGACGGCGTCATCGAGGTCTGCGAGCCTCCCCATCGGTTGGTGCAGACCTGGCACGTGCTCTACGACACCGCGATGGCAGAGGAGCCACCATCACGCGTGGAGTGGTCGCTGACCATGGCGGGCGACAACCTCACACGGATCGACCTGGTGCACGGAGACCTCGCCCGCAGCCCGCTCACCTGGGCCAACGTGAAGGACGGGTGGGTCTGGATCCTCGACGGGATGAAGACCCTGCTGGAGACCGGCAACGACCTTCCTGCGCCCGTCGGCTCCGACGGCGGTGGGGGCGACGACCCCGCCGGCGACTGGCATCGCGCCCAGGCCGTCGAATGCAACAACGGCATCTGGGAGTTGATCGGCGAGCCCGCATCGCCCGAACGCGACGAGGAGTTGCTCCGGCGCGCGTATGCGTCGACGTACCACTGGGCCAGGGCGACAGGCCGTGGTCCGGAGAACGACGCTCGCGGCGCCTACATGGTGGCCAAGGTCCACTTGCTCGTCGGGCAGCCCGAGCGGTCGCTGCACTACGCGGACGAGTGCATGCGCCTGTGCACCCAGCACGGCCTCGTCGACTTCGACCTCGCCTACGCACACGAGTCGCGGGCGAGGGCGTTGAAGGCGCTGGGGAGGATCGACGAGGCGACGACGGCGTGGCAGGCGGCGCTCGACACGAAGATCGCCGACGACGAGGACCGCGCGATCGTCGAAGCCGACATGGCCGACGGCCTCTGAGCCCTCACCCACATCGCAGGCCCGGAACAATGCCCAGGAGGCATGGTTTCGGGCCTGGGTCGCGAGGAACGGATGAACGTCTCACCGCTTCCAGGGCGGGCGGTTTTCCTTCCGGAGCACGAAACGGAGTGCGCTCCACGTGTCGTCGATCGCGCAGACCTTGTTGTCGACCCAGCCCGTGGGGAGCAACTCGGCGCGCAGGACGTCCTCGGTGATGTCGGTGTCGACGCCGCTCGTGCGTTTCGGCCATGCGATCCACACGCCGCCGTCCGGTCGGGCGGCCTCGGCGAACCCTGGCCACTTGTCGAGCAGTTGGTCGCGACGGCGGAAGAAGGCGACGACGACGTCGATGGGCGGCATCAGTGACCGCTGGCGAACCGCATCGCCGACGTCGCCGAGGAGATCGTCGAAGCCCGGAGGCGGATTGACGACCGTGAAGACGACGTCGCCGACGATCCCCAACTTCTTGGGGAGCGGCGTGCCCGAGTAGCCCGCGCTCATCTCGACCCGCTGTTGCACATGATGTGATCCACCTCGATCTCGATGACCACCCGGTCGGCGCGTGCGGCCGGCGGGCGATATCGACGAGCGTACGCCGCGACCGCGTCGGCGACGTCGGACGGGTCGGTGAGGACTCGTACCGCACCCTCGAGGGTGACCCACCTCCCGCCGTCGACCTGGCAGACGCTCGCCCGTCCGCCTCGTCGGGCGTTGGCTGCCTTGACCGAGGACCCGGCGGTGATGACGCGGACTGTGCCGTCGGCGTAGGTGAAACCCACCGGCACCGAGTGTGCAGACCCGTCGGCGCGGAGCGTCGCCAGCACGGCGAGGTGCCGCTCGGCGAGGAACGCGTGCAACGCCTCGGACAGTTCGATCATCCGTCGGCCGCGATCGCTCGCAGGATGTCGAGACGGGTGGCTCGCCACGCAGGGACGACCGCGGCGACGACCCCGGCGACGAATGCCAGGACCATGATCCACAGGACGTTGCCGACCGGCACCGAGTACTCCGTGAGGCCCTTGTCGCGCAACGCGACGATGACCACGTAGCCGAGCACCAGACCCATCAGGACACCCACGAACGCACCGTAGACCGAGGTGATCACGCTCTCCCATCGCACGGTGGTGCGCACCTGCGCCCTCGTCATGCCCACCGCCCGGAGCAGCCCGATCTCGCGGCGGCGCTCGTAGACGGCCAACAGCAACGTGACCACGATGCCGAACGTGGCGATCATGATCGACAGGAGGAGCAATCCGTAGATGAACGCGAGGCTTCGGTCGACGAGGTCGGCTCGGCTGTTGATGAACTGCTCCTTGTCCTGCAGTTCGCCGATGCCGTAGTCCTCCGCGGCCGCACCGACGACCGCGCGGAACTGCGCATCGGACACTCCTGGAGCGCGGGTCAGCGACACGAACCCTGCAGGCGTCGTGATGCTCGTGTCGACGAACGTGTCGCGGTCGTAGATGCGCGACGCTCGGATCAGGTCGGTGGTGACGAAGACGCCCTCCACGGTGAGCGGCCGCGGCTGCCCGTCGATCCGGAGCACGAGGGCACCGCCGACGGAGAGATCTCGTCGCTTCGCCTCGCCTTCGCTGATCAGGACGCCATCCGGTGTCAGCGCGTCGATGCTGCCCTGCACGAACTCGATCTTGATGAGGTCGCCCACCGTCGCCGGATCGACGACCACACCGAACGCCGGCTTGCCGTCGGCGTCGGCGACGCCGCGGGCGAACCCGAGACCGGTGGCGACGCCGACCTCGGGCATCTGGTTCAGCTGGTCGACGAAGTCCTGGCCGAGGCTGACGGACCCGCCCTTGGTGGAGTTGATGACGTAGTCACCGACGAAGGACTCCCCCACCGCGACCCGGATCTGCTCCTTGATCGAGGCCGCGAAGACGGTCGCTCCGGTGACCAGCGCGACACCGATGAGCACCGGTGCGGCGGTCCGCGCCGTACGGCGCGGATTGCGCTGCACGTTGCCGCGCGCCATCGTGCCCGACACCCCACGGATCCGTTGCACGGGTGCCCCGATGAAGCGAGCGATCGGGCGGGCCATGACGGGGCCGAGCAGGAGCACCGCAGCGAAGAGACCGACGACGCCGACGGCGAGCAGGATGGCATCGCCACCGGCCATCACCTTGGCGATCGCCGCGACCCCGAGGATGGCGGCGACCGCAGCGGCGATGACCCGGACACGGACGCTGCCGACCTTCTCCAGCACGGCGTCACCCATCGCTGCGACGGGCGGGACCCGTCCGGCTCCGATCGCCGGACCGAGTGCAGCGACGAGGCTGGCCACGAGGCCGGCGACGAGTGTGATGACGACCGTCCGCGTCTCCAACGCGAGACCTCGGGCCGGGATCTCGTAGTCCAACGCGCTCAGCAGCGCTTTGATGCCGGCTGCGAGGCCGATCCCACCGAGCAGGCCCAGCAGCGACCCGACGAGTCCGACCACCGTCGCCTCGGTGAGCATCGACCAGGTCACCTGGCGGCGGCTGGCGCCGAGCGCGCGGAGCAGGGCGTTCTCGCGTTGGCGCTGCGCAGCGGTGATGGAGAACACGTTGTAGATCACGAACATCCCGACGCCGAGCGCGATGAACGAGAAGATCGAGAGGAACACGGTGAGGAAGCTGAGACTCTTCTGCACTTCGGTCTGCGCCTGGGCGGTGATCTCCGCCGACGTGAGGGTCTCGGCGATGTTGGGGTCGAGTGCCGCGCGCACGTTCGCGACGACCTGGTCCGGTGGGATCGATCCATCGCCCTTCACCAACACTGCGTCGATGTAGCCGGGCTTGGCGATGAAGTCACTCGCCGTCGCCGCGTCGAACAGCGCCCAGGTCGCATTCCCCGGCGAGATGATGTCGTCGTACTGCATGATGCCCACGAGCGTGAACGTCCTGGCGCCGCTGTCGGCGTTCACCTTCACCCGGTCGCCCAGTGAGAACCCACCGTCGCGAGCGGTGAGCGTGTCCAGCGCGACCTCGTCGGGTCCGGAGGGGCGCCGGCCCTCCTTCACCTTCCACACCGACAGCTCCCCGTCGTTGACGGTCGCTCCGAACGTGGGCGCCGTCGGGCGCTCGATCGGCGAGCCGTCCTTCGCGATGACGACGGCATCACCCTGCACCGAAGCTTGTGCGTCGCCGACGCCGGGGACCTCGCGGACCTCGTCGACCACGGACGCCGGGAGACGGTCCCGGCTCTCGAGCCCGAAGAGGTTCTCGACCGAGTTGGCGCTCTGTACGTACCCGTCGACGCGCTCGTAGACGCTGGCGAACAGCCCGTTGAACGTGCGCTCGATCGTGTCGCGGAAGATGAACGTGCCCGACAGGAATGCGGTGCTGGCGACGATCGCCAACGAGGTGAGGACGAGTCGTCCCCACCTCGCGGCGACGCTTCGGATGGCGAGTCGCAGCATCAGGTGGTGGCGATCGCCTCGAGCACGTCGAGCTTCGCCGCCCGCCGGGCGGGCCAGATCGCGGCGAGCATGCCGGCCAGGATCGCCGTGATGAGAACCACGATGATGGTTCCGGTCGGCATCGACGTCGTGGTGACGCCGATGTTGCGCATCCCCTTGGTCGCGATGACCCCGAGCGGCAGCCCGACCGCGAGGCCGAGCAGCGCCCCGAAGACCGACACGATGACGGCCTCCCAGCGCACGGCACGCTTCAGCTGGCGGCGGGTGGTGCCCACCGCCCGCAGCAGGCCGAACTCACGGGTGCGCTCGAACACGGAGAGCGCCAGCGTGTTCATGATGCCGAGGATGGCGATGACGACGGCGAAGAGCAGCAGGCCGTAGATGATGGCGAGCAGCTGATTCAGCTGATCCTCCTGGCTCTGGCGGAACTCGGCCTGGTCCTGCACCTCCACCTGCGGGTACTGGTCGGCGACGGCGCTGATCGCCTCGCGGGCGGACTCGATGGTCTGACCGTCGGCGATGCGGGCACCGGCGAACTGGTCGAGGTTGCTCGACGGGTTGGCGGCCTCGAACACCGACTTGTCGACCATCCAGTTGGCGCCGAGGATCGACGCATCACCGAAGATGCCGCGCACGGTGAGCTTCTGGGAGGTGCCGTTCTTCCACGTCACGTCGATCGTGTCGCCGACCTTCAGCTTGAGGTCCCGGGCAGGGTCCTTGTGCACCATGACGCCGTTGTCGGCGAGGCCGTCGTAACTTCCCGACTGCAGGTCGGCGTCGATGATCTCGGGGAAGTCCGAGTCGACGGCGGCGAGCGAGCGCTCCCCTCCATCGACCTTGAACACGCCGCCGATACGAACCGCGCTGACGGCGGAGAGCTCGGGCAGGGCACGCAGGTCGTCGGAGAACTGCGACGAGAAACCCTGGAACGACGGATCGCTGAAGTAGAAGTCGGCCTTGATCGAGGTGCCGAGTTGCTCGGTGAGGGAGTCCTTCAGCGACGAGGCGATGACCCCGACGGCGCTGACGAGCGCCACTCCGATCATGAGGGCGGCTGCCGTCGACGACGTCCGCCTCGGCGACCTGGCAGCGTTCTGGCCGGCGAGCCGACCCGGCACCTTGAACACCTTCGCGATCGGAGCACCGAGGAGGCGGCTGACCGGCGAGGCGAATCGCGAGGCCAGCATCGTGACGCCCAGGAACACCAACACGGCGCCGATCGCCGCGAGCAGGATGATCTGGGCCGTGCCACCCGGCCGGGAGATGATGCCCCACACGTACAGCGCCGCGCCGACGGCGGTGAGCACAGCGCCGATGATCCAGCGGCGCGTCGCCGTGCCGCGACTTGCGGCGAGCTCGGGGCGCATGGCAGCCACCGGCGGGATGCGGCTGGCTCGCATCGCGGGGACGATCGTCGCCGCGAGGGTGACGCCGAACCCGACGATCAGGGCGACCACGATCGTGCGGGGCGCGATGACCGTGGACGCGTCGGGAAAGCCCGCCCCTGCGGAGTTGAAGATCACCGTCAGCAACTTCGAGACGACGATGCCGCCGACGAAACCCAGTGCCGTCGCGACACCGGCGATGATCATCGACTCGGTGACCACCATTCGACGCACCTGACTGCCACTCGCCCCGATCGCTCGGAGCAGCGCCATCTCCCTCAAGCGCTGGCTGATGATGATCTGGAAGGTGTTGTTGATCAGGAACGCACTCACGAACAACGCCACCATGGCGAACCCCAGCAGCACCCAACGGAAGATCGACACGATCTGCCCGATCTGGTCGGACGTCTCCTTCGCGACCTGTTCGCCGGTGATCACCTCGGTGCCGGCGGGGAGGATCTTCTCGATGTCGGCCCGCACCGCGTCGGCGTTGGCGCCGTCCTTCAGCGCAAGGTCGATGTTCGTGTACTTCCCAGGGGATCCGAGCACGGTCTGCGCCGTGGCCGGGTCGAAGGCGGCGACGGTGGCACCGAAGAAGCTGTCACCGCCGCTCCTGCGACCGACGGTGCCGACGAGCGTGAACGGCTGGGCGCCGGCGTCGCCGACGATCTGCACGGTGCCGCCGAGCGGGATGTCGAGCTTCTTGAAGTGTTCTCGTCGATGGCGACCTCGTCGGGTCCTTTCGGTGCCGAGCCTTGGCGCAAGACGGTGCCGCCGAGGCTCTGCTCACCGGTCCAGGAGACGCCCAGGGTGGGAGCGCCCTGAGTGCTGACGGGATCGCCGTCGGCCTTGAGGATGACGGCCGTGCCCTGCAGCCCGGGTTCGACGGCACGGACGCCGTCGATGGCCTCGATCTGGGCGACGAGTGATGCGGGGACCGGGTCGCCGCTCGCGGCATCACCGAACTCGACCGCACCGCGCACGCGGAAGTCGACGCCCTGGTTCAGTTCCTTGAAGAAGCCGTCGAAGGACTTCTCGAAGCTGTCCGTCAGGATGAATGCACCAGCCACGAACGACACGCCGACGATCACCGACAGCGCGGTCAGCAGGATGCGGGCCTTGTGGCTCCAGAGATTGCGGAGGGTGAGGGTGAACACGGGTCACTCTCCGAAGTGCTTCATGCGGTCCAAGACGCGGTCCGCAGTCGGCTCGAGCATCTCGTCGACGACCTTGCCGTCGGCGAGGAAGATGACGCGGTCGGCGTAGCTGGCGGCGACAGGATCGTGGGTGACCATCACGATCGTCTGTCCGAGCTCGCGCACGGCGCGACGCATGAAGTCGAGGATCTCGGCGCCGGTGCGGCTGTCGAGGTTGCCGGTCGGCTCGTCGGCGAAGATGATGCGGGGCTGGCTGGCGAGGGCGCGCGCCACTGCGACGCGCTGCTGCTGGCCGCCGGAGAGCTCGCTCGGGCGGTGCTTCAGGCGGTCGCGGAGACCGACCGTGTCGATCACCGTGTCGATCCACTCCTGATTGCCCTTCGACCCGCCGAGCAGCAAGGGCAGGGTGATGTTCTCCAGCGCGGTGAGGGTCGGGACGAGGTTGTACGCCTGGAAGATGAACCCGACGTCAGTGCGCCGCAGCTCGGTGAGCTGCTTGTCGTTCAGCGTCGCGAGGTACGTCTCGCCGATGAACACCGCACCGCTGGTCAGTGAGTCGAGTCCGGCGAGGCAGTGCATCAAGGTGCTCTTGCCAGAACCGGAGGGTCCCATGATGGCGGTGAACTTGCCGCCTTCGAGGTTCACGGTCACGCCGTCGAGGGCGCGGACCTCGCTGTCGCCGCCGCCGTAGATCTTCACTGCATCGATCGCCCCCGCGGCGGCCGTCATGGTGTTGGAGTCAGTCATGGGGTCTGTTGTAACCCGAAAGTGCACCATCCGGCATCATCTTTGCGAGTGACGTCGGTCAGCCGAGCGGCGGATCTGGTGCTCCGGGCGTGACGAGCCCGCTCTCGTAGGCCACCACCACCGCCTGTACGCGATCACGAAGACCCAGCTTGGTCAGTACGCGACCGACGTGTGTCTTCACGGTCGCCTCTCCGAGATAGAGCTGGGTCGCGATCTCGGAGTTGGACAGGCCGCGAGCCATGCACCGAAGAACTTCGAGCTCGCGATCAGTGAGATCGACCAGCCCCGGCGCGACAGTTGCGGGGTCCATGGACGGCCGGCGCGACACCTCGTCGATCAGCAGCCGAGTGACCGAAGGAGCCAGCAGTGCATCACCCTCGGCGATCACCCGCACGGCGTTGATCAGCTGTTCGGGCGACGCGTCCTTGAGCAGGAACCCGCTCGCACCGGCCCGCAGCGCCGCGTACACGTGGTCGTCGAGATCGAACGTGGTGAGCATCAGCACGCGCGGCGCGTCGTCTCCGGCGGCGATGTGACCGGCCGCTTCGATGCCGTCCATCACCGGCATCCGGACATCCATCAAGACCACGTCAGGATTGCTCCGCTCCACCAGTTCCAGCGCCTCGCGACCGTTGCCGGCCTCACCGACGACGGTGATGTCGGGCTCGGTCTCGAGGATCATGCGGAACCCCGCCCTCACCATCGCCTGATCGTCGACGAGCAGCACACGGATCACGGCGCGCCCACCGGGAACGTCGCCCGGACGTGCCAGCCGCCCCCTTTACGAGGACCGGTGAACAGGTCACCGTGGTAGGCCGCAACCCGTTCGCGCATGCCGACGATCCCGAATCCCGCCGCCGACGGCACCGCGCTCGCGCCACGGCCGTCGTCGTCGACCTGGACGACGAGCGCGTCGGTCTCACGAGCCACGGTGACCTGCACCTTGTGCACCGGCCCGGCGTGTCGGCGCACGTTCGTCAGTGCTTCCTGCACGATCCGGTACGCGCTGAGCTCGACACCCGGCGGAAGCCCACCGAGGTCGCCGCGGGAGGACACCTCGACCGGCAGATCCGACGAGGCACGGACGAGTTCGGGGAGTGCGGCGAGCGAGGGTTGGGGTGCCAGCGGATCGCCGAGGGCGGCGGACCCGGTGTCGTTGCGCAGGACACCGAGGATCCGACGCATCTCGGCCATCGCCGTCCGGCCGGTCTCCTCGACGGTGACCAGCGCGGTCTCGGCCCGAGCGGGATCGACGGAGAGTTGTCGACGGGCGGCACCCGCCTGGATGACCATGAGGCTCACGCTGTGAGCGACGACGTCGTGCAGTTCGCGGGCGATCCTCGCTCGCTCGTCCTGAACATGGTGCTGAGCCATCAGCTCCCGCGCACGTTCTGCGCGTTCGGCACGCTCGGCGAGTTCGGCCACCCGCTCTCGACGGCGGCGCATGTTGTCCCCCACCACCAAGGCGCCGCCGAGCATCAACGGTGCCGAGATCAGGGCTTGCCACGGTGCGTCCCCGCGGACGACACCCCACGCGATGAACGCGACCAGCAGCGGGGCCAGCAGGGCAGCGACTCTCCACAACACCGCACCGCCTCGCAGCGAACCCACGGTGTACGCGGCGATCAGCACACCCGACCACCCAGGACCGACGAAGTTGAACGCCTCGCCGATCATCTGCGCGACGGTGACCGTCGCCAGGACTGCCAGCGGCCGACTTCGCCGCCATGCGATCGGGGCCGTGGCCGCAACCGTCAGCAGCGCCCCCCACACGGAGGGCTCGTGGTAGGCCGAACCCCGCTCGGTGAGGTGAAAGGTCAGTGAGATCGCCGTGATGAGGGCGGCCAGGAGCGCGTCGGAGGCGCGAGGATGCGTTCGCAACCAGGTCACGGGACGCGAAACCTTCATCGGCGAGCACGCTAACCGTCACCAGGGCAAACAGCGTCCGCCTGTGGTCTGATGTCGCCTACGCTCGCAGGGTGATGCTGTGTACCTCTTGCGGAGCCAACGTCCCCGCGGGTGCCCGGTTCTGTCCGTCCTGCGGTCGACAGGTGGCGACCGTGCAACCTCAGGCGGAGGAGCGTCGGATCGTCACCGTGCTCTTCGCCGACCTCGTCGGCTTCACGACGCTCGCCGAGCACATGGATCCCGAACAGGTCAAGCGACTGGTCGACACCTGCTTCGAACGTCTGGTCGAGGTCGTGATCGAGTTCGGCGGCCGCGTCGACAAGATCCTCGGTGACGGCATGCTCGTGCTGTTCGGCGCGCCGGTGGCACACGAGGACGACCCCGAGCGTGCGGTCCGCGCCGCGTTGCGCATGCAGCAGACACTCGGCGCCTACGTCGCCGCGTCCGGACTTGCCGGCAGCGACGACGTACGGATGCGTGTCGGCATCAACACCGGCGAGGTCCTCGTCGGCACGCTCGCCGGCACCGACTACACCGCCATGGGCGACGTCGTGAACATCGCCTCCCGTCTGCAGGCAGCGGCGCCGGTGGGTGGCGTCCTCGTCGGCGAGACCACGCACGGCCTCACATCACACACGTTCCGCTACGAGCTGGCCGGCCAGTTGCAGCCGCGCGGGCGCGACCAGTCGCTGACGTCCTGGTTGGCGATGGAGGCGACCGCGCCACCCGGATCGGGACGCAGCCGCCGTCGCGACATCGGCATCGTCGGTCGGGCCGACGAACTGGCCATCGCGGATGCAGCGCTCGAACTGGTGGACCGCCACGGGCGCGGCATGGTGCTCCACGTCAACGGCGACAACGGCGTCGGCAAGAGCCGCCTCGTCGACGAGATCATCGCCCGACTCCGCGACCGCCGCGATGCGACCGTGCTCGAAGGCGCGTGCGTGCCGTACGGCGAGAGCAACGTGTGGTGGCCGATCGCCAGCGCGTTGTCGAACTACCTCGACATCGACGGCACGCTCGGGCTGCCGTCCGCGCGCGAGACGGCCATGGCGCGAGCGTCGCTGATGTTCCCGTCGCAGACGAAGGCGGAGAAGGAACAACTCGTCGACGTTTTCGCCCACCTCCTCGGGCACCCATCGGGGATCGACCGTCTCGATCCTGCGAGCGCGCGCAGCGCCATCCACCACACCGTCGGCCAGGTGCTCGAGGCGAAGGCCCAGAAGGGCCCGATCGTGCTCAGCATCGACGACCTGCACTGGGCCGACCCGGTGCTGCTCGAACTGCTCGCGTCGCTCGTCACCTCGTTGAGCCGCCATTCCTTCGTGCTGATCACCGCCATGCGTCCGGGCACCGAGACGCTGTGGCCGCCGCGCTCGGACCGCAGCTCCGTGATCGCCCTCACACTGCAGCCGTTGACGCGCATGGAGAACGACGACCTCGCCCGCGAGTTGCTCCATGACACGCAACCCGACGAGCACCTGCTGACCGCGCTGTACGAACGCAGCGGTGGCAACCCCCTGTTCCTCATCGAGCTGGTGGCCCTCACCGAAGCCGGCGGCGGGCACCGCGAACTGCCCGACTCGCTGCGCACCCTGATCGCCGCCCGCCTCGACCAGCTCACCATCCAGCAGCGGCAGGTGCTGGAGAACGCGGCCGTGTTGGGGACCTCGGGCAGCATCGTCGGCCTCGAGCAGTTCGCCTTGGCGCTCGATCAGCCGATCCCCACCCAGACCGTGCACGAACTCGACGAGTTCGGACTGCTCGAGGTTCGCGGCAGGCGGTGGGAGTTCCGCAGCGAATCCGTCCGCGACGCCGCGTACCAGACCCTCACCAAAGCTGCGCGCGCCCAGCGCCACGCGGGGGTGGCCAAGGCGATGGTGGGATCGACCACCGGGATCGACGACCTCGCTCACCACATCGCAGCCGCCGCCGAGCTCGTGCAGGAGCTCGGCAGCGTCGACGGCGTCCCCACCGACATCGTCCAGAAGGCGATCAACATCCTCACCACCGCGGCTGACCGCGCCCTCGACAGCGGCAGTCTGCGCATGGCCGTGCGCCACACGACGCGGGCCATCGGCCTCACCCGTACCGCACCCGACACCGACCTGGCCGTGGCCCACCTCCGCATCGTGCGGGCGACGGCGGCGATCGAGCAGCGCAACTTCGAGGCCGCCACCGCCGACATCGATGCGGTGCACCTCATCGCCGCCGAACACGCCGACGTCGCGTTGCAGGCCGAGGCACACCGGCTCGGCGGGATGCTGGCCAACGTGAGCGGCCGGATCGACGTCGCTCGCGAGGAGCTCGGCATCGCCGTCGACCTGCTGCGCCAGACCGAGCACCCCGACCTGCTGGCCCGCGCCCTGCGGATACGCGGTTTCATCGAGATGTTCACCGGCTCGCTCGCCGACGCGGAGTGGTTCTTCGGAGAGGCCGACGAACTGTTCCGGACGCTCGGCGACGAGCGCGGCATGGCCTACATCGAGCAGCACCGCGCCTGGATCGCGTTCCTGTCGGGCGATCTCGTCCTCGCCCGCGAACGCCTCACGCACGCGGCGGGCACCCTCAGCCAGCACGGTGACCGAAACGGCGTCGGCTGGGCGTTCGGCCTGCTGGCCTTCATCGAGTTCTTCGAGCGTCGATTCGAGGAAGCGGAGACCTTGGCCGTGGCCGTGAGTCGCGAGGCGGAGTTGCGCGGCGACGAATGGGCCGCGGGCATGATGGACACGTTGCTCGCCGACCTCCGCCTGTGGCAGGGTCAGCTCGAGGCCGCGCAGGGGTTCGCCGAGAAGGCCCGCACGCGTTTCAAGCGACTCAACGACCGCTTCGGCCTCATCCAGGCGCTGTCACCGCTCGTGCGTGCGCAGGTCGCACTCGGCCGCTTCGCCGCGGCACAACGCTCCAGCGAGGAACTGATGACGCTCGCCGAGTCGGGCCGTCAGGGTCCGTTCCCGCTGATGGCGGTCGCCGGAGCCGCCATGCACCGCGGCA
Organism: uncultured Acidimicrobiaceae bacterium; assembly: GCA_963720695.1. Classification (GTDB taxonomy): domain Bacteria; phylum Actinomycetota; class Acidimicrobiia; order Acidimicrobiales; family Ilumatobacteraceae; genus UBA668. The sequence goes on along the minus strand of CAVRGG010000007.1, from coordinate 171,626 downwards.
ACGCGGCGATGGCAGAAGCCATGGCGTTGCGAGCGCTCGAGGAGATGCGGATCACCGGCGCCGAAGCTTTCGAGCCGTTGGTGGTGCTCGCCGCCGCGCTGGTGCAGCAGGGCAGGAACGAGGAAGCGCTGACGGCGATCGAGTCGGTTCCTGCGCACGGAGCGACGCACCCGTTCACCCGCGCCGTGTCCGCACTCGTGCACGCCGTGAACTGCGATCCCGGCGCCGCGCTCGCCGACGCCGACGCGGTCGCGCACACCGACGGAGCGACCTACCTCGATCAGGTCTTCGCCTACGTCGCCGCCGCCGGTGCCCAGGCGCAGCAGGGCGACATCGCTCAGGCCGAGCTGTCGGCCCAGGCCGCGGTCGCACGCGCGATGGGCGTCGGCGACGTCATCGCCACCGCGCTCGCCACCGCGATCTTCCAGTCCATCACCGGTCGGTCGCATCCGGCGTTCGACGAACGCACGCAGCTCGGCGAGGGCTGGGACGTCGTGGTGCAGCGGCTGGCCTGCCAACCCGCCTGAGCTTCGAACCGACGACGGGTCAGCCGGCGAGCGGATCGCCGCGCCGCCACGGCAGTTCCGCGAGGTACTTCGCCGCCGCCGGGTGCGGGTCCATGCTGCGATCCACACCGGCCGGCGTCGGGTCACTGTGTGGCGCGAGGCGGTGCTGGCAGCCGGCGCACCAGTACAGCAGTCGTGCATGATCGCCGATCCGCCGCACCTGGACCGTGTCGCCGCAACGAGCGCACCGCTGGCCGTTGCGCCCGTAGACCGCGAGACCGCCGGGAATCTCGGGCTGCGTGACCCGGCCCCCGCTACTGGCCCGGAGGTTGGCGCGCAGCATCCGCGTGGCGGCGTTGATGAGCTGTACGCAGTCGGCCGGTTGCAACGACGTCACCGGCGCGAACGGGCTGATCTCGCAGGCCCACAGGATCTCGCTCCGGAACACGTTGCCGACGCCGCAGGCGACGTGCTGGTCGAGCAACACCTCGGCGACCGGCGCATCGCGTTGCGGGTATTCGTGGATCCGTCGTGCCGCCAGTTCGAGCTCGCGGATCGGGGCGGTGCACAGATCGGGTCCGAGTCGTCCGAATCCGGGGTGGCGGTGGATGTCGAACTCTCGGTACGTCTCCACCACCGGGGCGTTGAAGCACACGGCCACCCAGTCGGTGACCTCGATGACGACGCGCATCTGGCTGTTGGGTTTGCGCCAACGCTCGCCCACCCGATAGAGATGCCACGAGCCCGTCATCCGCTGATGAGTGTGCAGCACGAGACCGTCGTCCCAGACGATCTCGAGATGCTTGCCGTGGCTCTCGACGAGTTCGATCACGCGGCCCGGCGCAGGGCGCGGACCGTAGAGCCGCGGGGCGTCGAAGCGCGCCACCGGACGACCGACCAATGCTGTCCGCAGCGCTGCGGCAGCCCGGTGAATGGTGTCGCCTTCGGGCATCGCGTACAGCGTAAACGCCCTCACCATGGTGGTCGCGCGATACCCCGCCGACAGTCTCGGTAGCGTGGTCCCGTGCCCGAGGAACCGACACCCGTCGACGACGCGAACGAGGTCGTCGACGTCGAACCCATCTCTGATCCGATCGGCACCGCTCGTCGACGCCACGGAGCCGCCGGGGCGATCCTCGCCGCAGGGATGTTCGGCCTCGACATCGCCCTCGGCCGCAAGCCCAAGGAGGAGGCGCCGGTCGTCGTCGATGCTGCCGGCGAACCCACCGACATCGACACCGACGGCATCCGGATCTCGCTCGACGACCACACCGACATCATCGCTGCGCCCCAGCTCCCGAGCATTCCGCCGCTCCAGGCACCCACAAAACGGGCCAGGTAGCCTATTTCCCACGCGACGAACCTCGCGGTAGGGTGCCCGGGTTCCCCCAGGAGGTTGTCGTGAGGAAGTTGCGAGCGGGACTCGTCATTGCAATGGCGAGCGCATGTGTGGTGTCGGCTCCGAACGTGGTCACGGCTTCGAGGCCGATCGACCGATCCGACGGCCGGGCGGGTGACCGATCCACAAACTCCTCGCCGAGATCGACCAGCTGCAGTCGCGCCGGGTGCAGGGCGTCGAGCCGCAGGTGACGGTGGAGATTCTCACCAGCGACCCTGCCACGGTCTCCGTCGGAGGTCACCGCCCTCGGCGGCACCGTCACCGGCGACGTCCCCGGAGCACTCGTCCAGGCCGATGTGCCGGTCAGCCAGATCCAGGCCGTGGCCGGCGCTCGATCCGTCCAGCACGTGCAGTCGCCACGCAGCGCGGGCTACGTCCCCAGCGTCGGTGGCCGCCGCACCGAGGCGTTGCCGGGCACCGGCCCGACCGTCGGCTCGGAGGTCACGGCGACCAACGCCGACGTGTGGCAGCTCGCCGGGTACGTCGGCGCCGGGGTGAAGATCGGCATCATCGACTACTTCGACTTCACGCTGTGGGACACCAACGAGAACGGCCCGATCCCCGACAGCACCCACCAGTTCTGCCAGGACACCTCCCGGCTACGGCCTGTGCAACGTCGTCCGACAGCATCGCCAACGAGCCGTTCGTCGGTGACCACGGGGTCGCCGTCGCCGAGATCATCAAGGACATGGCGCCGTCGGCGGAGATCTACCTCGCCGCCGTCGCCACCACGGCCGACCTGCAGGCCGCGATCGACTTCTTCGGCGACCAGCGGCGTCACGATCGTCAACCGCTCCCTGGGCGCCGCGTACGACGGTCCCGGCGACGGCACCGGCCCGCTGGCCGCGGTCGTCAACTCTGCCGTCGGCCAGGGCATGACCTGGTTCAACTCCGCGGGCAACGACGCCCAGGACGAGTACATGAAGCGCGCCGTGCCGACCAACCTCGGCGCCAACGCGCTACGTCAACTTCAACGACGGCCGGTCCGGCGGTCGGCGCCGGTGCCGACACCTGGCTGCGCATCGACGCCCCGGGGTGCTTCACCCTCGACGGCATCCGCTGGAGCAACGACTGGAACCTCCCGGCCAACCAGCGCACCGACTACTCGGTCGAGTTCTGGGAGCCGACGTTCGACGTCAGCGTCAACGCCGACTCGTTCAACCCCTCGACGGCGCAGGTCGCCGCGGTCGACCTCACCGCCGATGGCGGAACCGGCACCGGACACAACATCATCGACGCCAGCCAGATCGGCGGGGCCAGCCCGCTCGAGGCCGCCGATCTCACCGTGTGCCCGACCAACACCTACAGCCAGTACTTCACGTCGGGCTCGATCAGCTACATCCGGATCAAGCGCAACGCCGCCACCACCGTCGGGGCGATCCCCGACCAGCTCGAGATCGCGCTCGTCCGACGGCTACCTGGAGCTCTACTACTACGACGTCAACGGCAGCGCCGCCAAGCCGGTGGTCGACTCCAAGAACGCCGGTCTCGTCGCCGTCGGCGCGGTCGAGTCCGACATCAACTACCAGTCGCGATCCCGTACGGCATCGCCTACTACTCGTCGCAGGGCCCGACCACCGACGGCCGGATCAAGCCCGACGTGACTGCCCCGTCCGGGTTCGACAGCGCCACCATGGGCGGCGCGTTCCACGGCACCTCGGCCTCGTCGCCCACGGCCGCCGGCTTCGCCGCGCTGCTCGCGAGCGCCGGGCTCGGCCAGCCGGGCGCGGGATGGGAGCGCTGGTCCGCCACTTCACCAGCGACGTCAACGCGGCCGTCGTCGCCGGGCGCCGACAACGCGTACGGCGCCGGCGTCATCCTCTTCCCGGGTCCGCCGAGCGCGGCCGCGCCGGCCACGCCGGGCAACTACGTGCCGCTCGTCGATCCCGACGCGGATCCTCGACACCCGTGCCGGCGCCAACCACGTCGGTCCGGTCGAGCTCACCGGCCCGTACAACACGCAATCGATCATCGAGGTGAACGTGCTCGATGGCACCCTGGTCCCCACGACCGGCGTGTCGGCGGTGGCGATCAACCTCACGTCCGTCGACAGCAAGGCGGTCGGGTTCGTCCAGGCGTACCCGTACCTTCGGGCCGCCAACGGTGCCACGAGCACGCTGAACGTCTCGACGGTCGCAGGTGCCCGTCCCAACTTCGCCATCGTGCCCGTCGGGCGTCGACGGCAACATCAGCCTCTACATGCAGGCCGGCGGCAACGTGGTGATCGACCTCCTCGGCTACTTCGCCGACGGGCAGACCACCATCGCCGACGGCCGCTTCGTGCCCCTCGCCGAGCCCGAGCGCTGGATGGACACCCGCGGCATCGGCGGTGCGCCCCTGCCCGACGTGTTCGCCGGCACGCCGCGCCAGGTCGCCGCCGGTGAGACCGTCGATGTCCCGGTGCTCGCCGGCACCGCCGTGCCCGACATCACCGGCGCCTCGACCACGGTCGAGGCGCTCGTGGTCAACGTCACCGCGACCGGATCGCTCCTCAACGGGTTCTTGCGGGTCATGCCCAAGGGCACCGTCGGCGCAACGCACGCCAACGTCAACTTCTCGTTCGGATCCTCGGCCGCCAACACCGTCATCGTGCCGATCGGCGCCGATGCAGGCCATCAGCATCCTCACCAACCGCAACGTCGACATCGATCGTCGACGTCGTCGGCTACATCACCTCCACCAATGCCACCGTCGGCCAGGCCGGGCTCTTCGTGCCGACCACACCGACACGTGTGTACAACACGATCTCGCCGACGTCGAACCCGTTCACGGCGAACCAGATCCGCACCATCGAGGTGAGCGGCGGCACCACCGGCGTGCCCACCGGTGTCGGTGGTGTGTCGGCGAACCTCGCTGTCACCGGCGCCTCGGCCAACGGTTTCCTCAAGGTCTACCCGGGGGCCACCCTGCCGGCGACGGCGAGCCTCAACTACACCACGGCCAAGACGGTCGCCAACGGAGCACTGCTCGGGGTCAACCAAGGCGCAACCCCCGCCGACCCGAACACCGTGTCGGCGACGATGAACCGCTCCGGCCATCTCATCATCGACATCAACGGCTACTTCCTCGCCGAGGTCATCCCCGGCTGATGAGCGAACAACTCGACACACGCACCGGGTGGCTCTCGCGCGACCAACTCGAGAACATCCGGGCCAACGTGCCGCTGGTGTACGTCGACGCCGTCCCCGTACGCGTCGACGACCTCGGTCAGGTCACCCATGTCGGCATGCTGCTCCGCCAAGCCGCCGACGGCAGCATCAGCCGGATGGTCGTCAGCGGCAGGGTGCTGTACGGCGAACGGATCCGTGACGCCCTGCTCCGACATCTGGAGAAGGACCTCGGTCCTGTCGCGTTGCCCCGCATCCCCGCCGAGGTGGCCCCGTTCACGGTGGTCGAGTACTTCCCCGACCCCACGACGAGCGGGTTCCACGATCCTCGCCATCACGCGGTGAGCCTGGCGTTCGTCGTCCCGGTGTCGGGTGACTGCCAGCCGACGCAGGAGGCGCTGGACCTCGCCTGGTACCCACCCGAGCAGGCCGTGAGCGACGCCGTTCGCCGGGAGATGACCGGCGGCCACGATCGGCTCATCCGGCTCGCGCTCGCGCACGTCGGTCAGCTGCCGTAACGGCGCACGAGGTCGTGACCGAGACGCAGCAGCTCGGCACGCAGCTCCGGGGGCTCGACGACCTCCACACTCGCCCCGAACCCACTGACGTCGGAGGCGAGTTCGCGGAAGTGATGGCCGCGTAGCTCCACGGCGATGCGACCGTCGTCGGCTGCGGCTCCGATCCGCAGCCGGTCGCCGATCACGAAGGCCACCAGCCGGATCGCACCCGGCTCGACCAAGGCACGTGCCACGATCGGCGTTCGCATCTCCTCGACGCGATCGCGGATCAGCGCCCAGGCCTGCGACAGGTCGAACCCCTCCGGCACCGTCGCCTCGACTCCAGTCTGCGCCAGATCGTCGATGCGATCGACACGGAAGGTGCGCAGACCGGACTCGGTGCCGGCCACCAGGTACCAGTTGCCGCCTTTCGCTGCCAGGCCCAACGGTTCCGCGAGTCGTGTGGACACCTCACCGGTGCGAGCGGTGTAGGCCAGCGACAACTGCCGACGGTGCACCACCGCGTCGCGGACGACGTCGAGCAGCGGCGGTGCGGGTCGTCGCGAGATCCCGCGATCGCCCCAGCTGCGTTGGTCGACGACGACAGCCGAACCCGCCCGCTCCGCGCTGTGTCGCATCGATTCCGGCAGCGCCCGCACCAACTTCCGCAAGGCGGCCTTCACCTGCGGCGTGGTGTCCGCCGACGGTCCGGCGACGAGGAACAGCGCCTCCGCCTCGGGCACGGACAGCCCGCTCAGGTCGGTGCGGCCACCCCCGGCCAGCCGCCAACCCCCACGCCGACCGGGCAGGGAGTACACCGGCAGGCCAGCCATCCCGAGCGCCTCCAGGTCGCGCCGGGCGGTGCGCACCGAGATCTCCAGTTCTTCGGCGACCTGCGCGGCAGTGACCTGCTGGCGTTGCTGCAACAGCAGCAGGATGGCCACGAGTCGATCGGCACGCACCTCGCGATCTTTCCACGAAACGTGGCCACTAGATGGCCACGTTCGGGAGGACGATGCATGCATGACCACGCAACTCGCACCCACCGATCCCCGCACTCACTTCGCTCACGCCACCGTCACCGCCCTCGGCGTGATCGACGGCATCACACCTGACCAGCTGACGCTGTCGACGCCGTGCCCCGACCTCGACGTCCGCTCCATGCTCGGGCACATGCTCACCGTGTTCCGCCGCGTCGAGGCACTCGGCAACGGCACCGACCCGATGGCCATGCCCGAGTTCGTCACCGGAGTCGACGACACAGGTTGGCCTGCCGCGTTCCGCGCCGCCGCGCACGCCGTCCAGGATGCATGGAGCGACCCGGCCAAGCTCGAGGTGATGATGGAACTGCCCTGGGCCACCGCACCCGGTGCAGCGATGCTCGCCATGTACACGTCCGAGCTCACCGTGCACACCTGGGATCTGGCCGTCGCCACCGGCAGGCCCGCGTCGTGGGACGAGTCCGCGATCCAGGTCGCGCTCGACTCGGCACGGGTCGCGCTCCCGTCCGGCGACCGCGAGGCCTACTTCGCGCAGATGGCGGCCGATCCGCGCTTCTCACCCGAGCTCGCCACGCGGCCCCCGTTCCGCAACGCGGTGCCGGTCGCCGACGACGCTCCGCTGCTCGACCAGCTCATCGGCTGGTACGGCCGTCAGGTCACCAGGGCCGCATAGCCCTGGTGCACGTCCCACACGTGGTGCACGGGATCGTGCACGAGGTAGCGGGTGAAGCTGTCCACCGTGAACGCGGCGCCGTCGCTGCGCACACCGGTCCTCGCCCACTGCTCGTCCGTCACCATCGCGAACCTGGCCGCCAGCATCGCCCCGGCGGCCGCAAGCTCCCCCGCGACGTCGGCCGGGCGCTGCATCGAGTAGCGCTCGGCCACGGCGGTCTCGTCCTGGTCCCAGTTCGGGAAGGTCGGCTCGTCCTCGTCGAGCATGAGCTGGAGGCGGAAGAGGTAGAGCCGGAAGACGTCGCGCACGTGGCAGCCGTACTCCAGCGCCGACCACGTGTGCTCGTCGGGTCGCTCGCCGACCCGAGGATCGTCGAGCAGCGCCTGCCATTCGTGCACGTTCGATTCGATCGCGCTCACCACGGTGCGAGGGTCGAAGCTCGATGCGTCGAACCCACACTGCGGGCAGACGCGTTCGAGCACCCAGGTCCAGTTCTTGTCATCGGGAACGATCGGCATGGGCCGACCGTATCCGCGTCGGGCGTCAGAGGGCGGCGACGATCTCTGCCATCAGATCGCCGGCCTCGGTCGGGTTGAGACCCACCTTCACCCCAGCGGCGCGCAGCGCGTCCATCTTGCCCTGGGCCGTGCCCTTGCCGCCGCTGGTGATGGCGCCGGCATGGCCCATCTTCTTGCCCTCCGGCGCCGTGACACCGGCGATGTAGGCGCTCATCGGCTTGGTGACGTTGGCCTTGATGAACTCGGCCGCCTCTTCCTCGGCCGAGCCGCCGATCTCGCCGATCATGATGATCGCGTGGGTCTCGGGATCTGCTTGGAACTCGCGCAGGCAGTCGATGAAGTTGGTGCCCGGCACCGGGTCGCCGCCGATGCCGACGCACGTGCTCACGCCGATCCCGCGCTGCTTCAACTCGTACAGCGCCTGGTAGGTGAGCGTGCCCGACCGGCTGACGATGCCCACGTTGGGGCCCGACGCCGACGGCAGTTCGGCGATCTCGCCGGCGGTGATCCCGATGTTGCACTTGCCGGGGCTGATGATGCCGGGGCAGTTCGGACCGAGCAGGCGTGTGTCCGGGAAGTCGCGCAGGAGCGTGTTGAACACCTTCGCCTCGTCCTGCGCGGGGATGCCCTCGGTGATGCAGACGATGAACTGGATGCCCGCCGCGGCCGCCTCGAGGATGGCCGCGCTGGCGGCCTTCGGGGGCACGGCGATGAACGAGGCCGTGGCGCCGGTGGCGGCGACCGCCTCGGCGACGGTGTTGTAGACGGGGATGCCGTCGCCACCTGGCACCTCGACCTCGGTGCCACCCTTTCCGGGCGTGACACCGGCGACCACCTGAGTGCCGTACGCCTTGTTGCGCAGGCCGTGGTACTTGCCCTGGCCACCGGTGAGGCCCTGGACGATGACCTTGGTGTGTTCGTCGACGAAGATGGCCATGTCAGTTCGTTCCGTTCGCGAGGGCGACCGCTGCGCGGGCCGCTTCGAGCATGGTGGGCTTGGACGTGAGCTTGCTCTCGGGGATGCCGGCGGCGGCGAGGATCGCTCGCCCCTCCTCGGCATTCGTGCCGTCGAGGCGGATGACGATCGGAGCCCGGAGCTCGACCCGGCCGAGTGCCTCGACGATGCCCTTGGCGACTTCCTCGCCGCGGGTGATGCCGCCGAAGATGTTGATGAAGATGCTCTTCACGTTCTCGTCGAAGTTGATCACCCCGAGGGCCGCCGCCATCATGTCGGCGTTGGCGCCGCCACCGATGTCGAGGAAGTTGGCCGCCGTCCCCCCGACCTGGTTGACGACGTCGAGCGTGCTCATCGCCAGACCGGCGCCGTTGGCGATGATGCCGACCGTGCCGTCGAGGCCGATGTACTGCAGGTCGTGCGTGCGCGCCAACTGCTCGCGCTCGTCGAGCTCCTCCGTGGCGCGGAACTCGTCCCACTCCGGATGGCGGAAGGCGGCGTTGTTGTCGAGGCTGACCTTGGCGTCGAGGGCGTGGACGCCACCGTCGGGTCGCAGGATCAACGGGTTGATCTCGGCGAGGTCGCAGTCGCCACGGGTGAAGCAGTCGTACAGCTTGACGAGCATGGCGGCCACGCCGTCGACGGCCTCGGGATCGATCTTCGCCCGCACCGCGGCGTCGCGCGCCACGTCGAGGCTGATGCCGTCGACCGGATCGATGTGGAGCAGCACGATGGCGTCGGGGTTCTCGACGGCGACCGTCTCGATCTCGACACCGCCCTCGGCGCTGAGCATCAGCAGGTGCTTCTTGGCGGCACGGTCGAGCGAGTACGACGCGTAGTACTCCTTGGAGATGTCGCTGGCATGCTCGACCCAGACTCGCTTGACGAGGTGGCCCTTGATGTCCATGCCGAGGATGTTCCCGGCGTGGAGGCGCACCTCCTCGGGCGTGTCGGCGAGCTTGATGCCGCCCGCCTTGCCGCGGCCACCGACCTGCACCTGGGCCTTGACCACCACCGGGTAGCCGGCCATCTCGGCCGCGGCGACGGCTTCATCGACCGTGTACGCGACGTCGCCGGCGCTCACCGGGATGTCGAAACGGGCGAAGTACTGCTTGCCCTGATACTCGAACAGGTCCATTTAGGCCTCGTCTCCTTCGATTCGATCCAATTCGGCTTCCAGCCAGTGGCTGATGCCCTTCAACGAACTGCCGGGGCCGAAGATCTCGGCCACCCCCTGATCGCGCAGGGCTCGGGCATCGGCATCGGGGATGACGCCACCCCCGAACACCAGCACGTCGCCCAGGTCGCGGTCGCGCAGTTCCTGCATCACCCGGGGGAACAGGGTGAGGTGTGCGCCGCTCAGCAGGGACAGCCCGACGGCGTCGACGTCCTCCTGCAGTGCGGTCTCGGCGATCTGCTCGGGCGTCTGGTGCAGGCCCGTGTAGATGACCTCGAACCCGTGGTCGCGCAGCGCTCGGGTGATGGTCTTCGCACCGCGGTCATGACCGTCGAGCCCGGGCTTTGCCACGACAACGCGATAGGGCCGCTTCACAAGTGGAGAACCCTACGACCGATCCACCTCGCGGCTCAATTCGCGGCCTTCCGGCCGCCGCGGTGCGATGGCGCGGTGCGATGGCGCGGTGCGTCGGGCACACTGGGGGCGATGCGCCGCCCGCAGCTCCAATCGACCTTCGCCCGAGCCGTGGTCCCGGTGCTCGCCGGCCTCGGCTTCTTCGCGGTGCTCGGTCTCGCGCTGTGGGGAGTGGCGGCCGTGATCGCCCACAACGGCGACCAGACGAGCGAGCGTCTGACGCCATCGGTGCAGGAGATGGGCAACCGCGAGAGTCTCGCCAAGGTCATCGCCAAGGACGGTCCGATCATCCTCAACGACCTCATCGGCAACGACAGCCACATCGTGCTCGACCACGTCGGCGACGACCCCGACCAGGGGTGGGCGCTGTACCTCGCCCATCCTGCCGATCGCACCTTCGCCTGTCCGATCGAGGTGGTCCGCCAGACGCACACCTTCACCGACTGCGAGGGTCGCGTGCTCACCGTCGATCAGCTCGCGCCGCCGCCAAAGGGCGTGGGCCCGATCCTCAACGACGACGGCTCGCTGAGCCTGGATCTGACGCCGAGCACCGCCTGAGAACGGCCTGTCCGCTGCTCAGGCGCGGGCGGGCGTGTTGGCGACCAGACGGGCGGCGAACTCCTCGGTGTGCGCGGGCAACTTCGAGCGGTGCAGAGCCAGCCCACCGATCACGTCGCCACCGAGGTGCGTCACCGCGCCGTCGAGCTTGTCGAGCGTCGAACCGGGATTGAGCGCGAACGTGCAGTAGGTGGCGGCGAGCTTGCCCTTGATCGAAGGGAGCGAACCGATGGCGCCCAGACCCCACGGCGCCTGACCGACCACGAACAGACCGTGCACCCACGTGCCGATGATCACCATGTCGGCCTCCTGGATCGCAGCCAACTCCAACTGCTTCATCGGGGTGACGGTGGTGATCCCCCACCCTTCCTGCTGCAGGTTGGCGGCGATCAGCTCGCCGGCCTTGCGCGTGTTGCCGGTGAGGCTGGTGTAGAGGATGGCTGCCTTCATGTCGTCAATTCAAACACGTGGGAGACGCCCGCCTCACGTTCGCACGTCGCCTCGGAGCGGCATCTGGGCCGGATCCTTCCCGGATTCCGGGAAAAGTGCTGCCCAGAACCAGGACTGGGGAGATCCCTACCCAGAAACCGGTGGGGTGTCGGCGGCTCCGGTGGCCCCTGCGACCCCCGTGGCCCCTGTGGCGTCGGCTGCCAACGCGGCGAGGGCTGCGGCGCGGGCGGCGCGGCCGGCTCGGATCTTGCGCACGACCCCGACGACGCCGACGGTGAGCGTGATGGCGATGATGCCGCACACGGCGAAGATGATGCGACGGGGAAGGGTTCGGGTGCCGAGGAAGATGTAGAGGTCGGGCACCATGAACGCGATCAGCGACAGCACGGCCCAGCGCACCGCCTTGCGGTACTGGTCGTCGATGAAGCTCAGCACCATGCGCGGGGTCGTGACGGCGTCGACGCTGGCCGAGGCGAGGTCGATGACGAGGTAGATCCACGGGTTCAGGCCGTAGTCGCCCACCGCTGCCCACACGATCAGGGTGCGGATCAGCGACCAGGCGACCACCACACCTGCCCACGTGCGGCTGAGCCGCTTGCGCCGAGCCAGAGTGGCCGGGTCGTGGTGGTGGAGCGCCAGCGGCATCCGAACCATTCAATCAGCTGTGGCTCGGGGGGGATATTCCTATGACAGCTTCTTGAGGGGCGCCCACGCCAGCGAGAGGTGCTTCGTGCCGGCGTCGCGGAACCGAATGGTGGCCTCCGCCCGGTCGCCCTGGCCGCGGATCTCGATGATGACCCCCTCACCGAAGGACGGGTGCTCCACGTCGTCGCCGGTACGCAGGTCGAGCTCCTGGGAGTTCGACGGTGCAGGTGCATTGCGCCGTCCGGCGTTGATCGCCGCGTCGACGACGCGCTCACGGTGCCAGTCGACGTCGTCGTCGGGATCGAAGCTGCTGACCGGGCTGCCGCCGCGCTTGTACTCGGGCGGCGCGGCGCGCTCGTCGCGCCGTCGATAGCTCTGGCGGCCGTAGCCGGATCGACCACCGACCGAGCCGGTCTGCTCCACCAGGTCGGCAGGGATCTCGTCGAGGAACCTCGACGGCGGGTTGTAGTTGGTCGTGCCGAACAGCTGCCGGCTCCATGCGTGGCTGAGGTGCAGGTGCTGCTGGGCGCGGGTGATGCCGACGTAGGCGAGGCGACGCTCCTCCTCCATCTCGGTCGGTTCGGTGAGGGCTCGGCTGTGCGGGAACACCCCCTCCTCCATCCCGAGCACGAAGACCACCGGATACTCGAGGCCCTTCGCGCTGTGGAGCGTCATCAGCACGACACGATCGTCGTCGTCGATCTGGTCGGTGTCGGCGACGAGGGCGACCTGCTCCAAGAACTCCTCGATCCGTGTGAACTCACGCGCCGAGCCGACGAGCTCGCCGATGTTCTCGATGCGTCCGGCGGCCTCGACGGTCTCCTCGGCCTCGAGTTCGGCCATGTAGCCGCTGTCGTCGAGTGCCATGCGCAACAGATCGCCGGGACCCACCGACTCGTCGGCCGCCGCGGTCGACAGGTCGTCGAGCAGTCGGACGAAGCTGTCGACACCACGTCCGGCGGGACCGGTGAGGCCGGCCTCGTGGGCGTGGCGCATCGCCTCGGTGAAGGTGATCCCTTCGGCGAGCGCGTACGCGTCGAGCTTGGCAACGCTGCCCTCGCCCACCCCGCGCTTGGGGACGTTGAGGACCCGCTTCACGCTCACCTCGTCGGCGGGGTTGACCACCGCGCGCAGGTAGGCCATCGCATCCTTGATCTCGCGGCGGTCGTAGAACCGCGTGCCGCCGACCACCTTGTACGGGATGCCGAAGCGCATGAACGCTTCCTCGAGCACCCGGCTCTGCGCGTTGGTGCGGTAGAACGCGGCCATGTCCTTCCAGATGTAGCGGGACTCCTGGTGCAGCGTCTGCACGGTCCGCGCCACCCAGTTGGCCTCGTCGCCCTCGTCCTCCGCGTGGTAGCGCACGATGCGAGCGCCGGCGCCCTTGTCGCTCCAGAGGTGCTTCTCCTTGCGGTCGGGGTTGTTGGAGATGACCGCGTTCGCTGCGTCGAGGATCGTCTGCGTGCTGCGGTAGTTCTGGTCGAGCACGATCGTGGTGACGTCGTCGAACACCTCCTCGAACTGCAGGATGTTGCGCACGTCCGCGCCTCTCCATCCATAGACGCTCTGGTCGCCGTCGCCCACGATGGTGATCTGCTGGTGACCGGCCGCGAGTTGGAGGGCGATCTCGTTCTGCGCGGTGTTGGTGTCCTGGTACTCGTCGATGAGCACGTACTGGAACCGTTGCTGGTAGTGGGCGAGCACCTCGGGGTGCTGGCGGAACAGCAGCACGGTGTTCATCAACAGGTCGTCGAAGTCCATCGCCCCGGCCTTGAGCAGCCGGGCCTGGTAGTCGGTGTAGATCTCGGCGTGCTTGCGCTCGAAGATGTTCGACGCCCGCTCGATCGCCATCGCGGGGGTGATCAACTCGTTCTTCCACAGACTGATCTGCCCGTGTGCGGCCCGCGGCGGGAACCGCTTGGCGTCGAGACCGAGGTCGCGCACGACGTAGCCGGCGAGCCGTTGGGCGTCGGCCTGGTCGTAGATGCTGAACGTACGCGGGTAGCCGAGCGCCTCCGCGTTCGCCCGCAGGATGCGCACGCACGCCGAGTGGAACGTGCAGACCCACATCGCTCTGACCATCGGACCGACCAGCGCCGCCACACGGTGCTTCATCTCGTCCGCGGCCTTGTTGGTGAACGTGATGGCCAGAATTGCCGACGGCGGCACCCCGTCGTGGATGAGGTGGGCGATGCGATGGGTGAGCACCCGCGTCTTGCCGGACCCCGCTCCTGCCACGACGAGCAGCGGGCCCCCTCGGTGCACGACCGCATCGAGCTGGTCGGGGTTCAGCGACTGCAGATCCAGCGGATCGAGGTCGAACTGATGCTGGCCATCTGCGCTCATGGTGGTGCCATCCTACGGACAGGGTGTCACAGCCCCGGACTCGTCGGCCCCGCTCGGTAGCCTTGCGCAGGAATGTCACGGGTCAGGGTCGCGCTCTTCTCTGCCATCGGCGGCGCGCTCACCGGCGTGATCTGCTGGGCGTTCCTGCGCTCGCTCGACTGGGTCACCGACACTCGCGTCGCCCACGGATGGATCGTCTGGTTCCTGCCCCTCGTCGGCCTCGCCGTCGCGGCGATCTACCACTACTTCGGTGGCCGGGCGAAGGGCGGCACACCGGGCGTGATCGAGCAGGCCCACACCTTCACCCACGGCGTCCCGACGCGCATGGCGCCGATGGTGTTCGGCGGGTCCGTGGCGGGACACCTGTTCGGAGCGTCCGTCGGGCGCGAAGGTGCCGCGCTCCAGATGGCGGGGTCCGTCACGGACTCTGCCGCCCGGGCCGCCCGACTCTCCCCCAGCGAGCGCCAGATCCTGATCGCAGCATCGCTCGCCGGCGGCTGGGGCGCGGTGTACGGCGTGCCCTTCACCGGCATCATGTTCACGCTCCAGGTCACTCGCCACCATCGCTGGCGGGCACTGGTCCCCGCGATCATCTCCGCCGCAGCCGGACGGGCCGTGGTGTACGCCCTCGGCTACGACTTCTTCCGCCCCACCGTCGCCGGGCCCCACTGGACACTCTGGTTGCCGATCGCGTTCGTCATCGCGGGCATCGCGGTCGGACTGATGGCGCGGGTGTTCGTCGGGCTGCTGATGCTGCTCAAGCAACGAATGGCCCTCGCGCTGCGCTGGCCACCGGCGCGCACGTTCGTCGGCGGTGTCGCCACACTCGCGCTGATGGTGCTGGTCGGGCGCGACTACCTCGGCCTCAGCGGTCCACTGGTCACCCAGTCCTTCGCCGGCGATCACATCCACTGGTGGGTGCCGCTGCTGAAGATGGTCTTCACGATCGTCGCCCTCGGCACCGGTTTCGTCGGCGGCGAGGTCGCCCCCCTGTTCGTGATGGGTGCGACCCTCGGCGCCACGCTGGCGCCGGGTCTGGGGACCTCGCAGCCGCTGATGGCGGCGGTCGGCTCGGCCACGGTCTTCGCGAGCGCGGCCTCCGTCGCGCTGACGGGCATCGTCCTCACCGTCGAGCAGTTCGGCTGGCAGATGCTGATCCCCGCGCTGATCGTCGGGTTGGTGGCCCGCGTCGTCGCCGGACGCCCCGGTCTGTACATCGCCCAGTAGGTTCCCCCCATGAACGCACTCTCCGCGAGCGACCTCGAACGCCGCGCCGGCATGCGCCGGATGAAGCGACTCGCGCTGGGACTGCTCGTGTTCGTCACCGTCCTCTTCCTCGTTGCCCGCTGGCAGGAACCGCAGCACTCGTGGGTCGGGTACGTCCGCGCGTTCTCGGAGGCCGCGATGGTCGGCGCGCTCGCCGATTGGTTCGCGGTCACCGCGCTGTTCCGACACCCGCTCGGCGTGCCCATCCCGCACACGGCGATCATCCCGCATCGCAAGGACCAGATCGGTGCCTCCTTGGGCGAGTTCGTGCAGGAGAACTTCCTCACCCAGGAGGTCCTCCAGGAACGCCTCACGCAGGCCCGGGTCGGCCGCCGGCTCGGCGGGTGGCTGGTGGAGCCGGCGAACGCGGTGAAGGCCGGCGGCGCGGTGACCGATGCCGTGCGCGGCAGTCTGGAGGTGATCGACGATCGCGACGTCGGCGGCACCCTGCAGGCGATGATCGAGCGGAAGATCCGCGAGACACCGATCGCGCCTCTTCTCGGGCGTGCCATCGACGTCGGCATGGACGGTGGTCACCATCAGCGACTCCTCGACGCCGTGCTCACCGGGCTGGGCAGCTTCATCGACGACAACCGGGTGACGTTCCGCGAGCGATTGGCGCACGAGTCGCCCTGGTGGGTCCCCGAGGGGATCGACGATCGCATCTTCGACAAGATCTACACCGCCGTTCATCGCCTCCTCGCCGACATCGGCCACGATCCGGCGCACCCCGTGCGGCAGTCGATCGACGCCCGGCTGCTCACGTTCGCCGAACGTCTCAAGCAGGATCCGGACCTCGTCGCTCAGCTCGAAGCACTGAAGGTCGAACTGCTCGCCCATCGCGACGTGCAGGCCTGGTTGCAGTCGCTCTGGGGCGAGGTGAAGCGCAGCACCCTCGCCGCGACCGACGACCCCGACAGCGAGCTACGACATCGGATCGACCTCTCGCTGGAACGACTGGGTCATCGCCTCGTCGCCGAGCCCGAGCTCCAGGCGAAGGTCGACGACTGGGTCAGCCGCACCGTCGGGTACCTCGTCGACCACTACCGCGGCGAGGTCGCGGACCTCATCGCCTCCACGGTCGGCAAGTGGGACGGCAAGGCGACGGCGGAACGACTCGAGCTCCAGGTCGGGCGCGACCTCCAGTTCATCCGCATCAACGGCACCATCGTGGGTGGCCTGGCCGGGCTGGCGATCTACTCCATCACCCAGTGGTGGTTCTGAGCAGTGCTGCCGCGTCCGTCGACAACAGGTCGATGACCACGGCCACCGGCTTCTTGGCGCCCGTCACCGCGGCCAACGCCTTGCCACCGGCCGCCGC
The DNA here is from genome assembly GCA_963720695.1 of uncultured Acidimicrobiaceae bacterium. Lineage (GTDB taxonomy): Bacteria > Actinomycetota > Acidimicrobiia > Acidimicrobiales > Ilumatobacteraceae > UBA668. Next base: position 154,793 of record CAVRGG010000007.1, on the reverse strand, counting down.
CGCCGGGATGCCCACCGTGAGCACGCCGAACCGGGATCGCGGGTCCACCTCGTGCACCACCGACGCCTTGGCGACTGCTCGCCAGAGCAGCTCGATGCGTTGCGCCCCCGGCCGGTTCGACGTGCGGCCACCGACGACCTCGAACCACCACGGGCGACCTCTGTGGTCACGGGCCGACAGCGTCGGCACCACGCCGGTGATCACCTTGACGTCGCTCACCACGTCGGTGAAGCCGGCGTCGCGCAGCACGGACTCGGCGAGATCCTTCGCCGCCCATCCACCGTCGAGCGGGTCGGTGTCGCGCGTGTCACCGGCGCGCACGCGGACCTGCGGAGCGGCCTGCTCACCGGCGACCCTCTCCATGGCGGCGGCCGCGTAGGCCGCGTCGGTGTCGTAGCCCACGAAGTGCCGACCGGTGCGCACCGCTGCCACGGCGGTGGTGCCCGACCCCATGAACGGGTCCAGCACCAGCTCGCCCTCGTACGTGTTGAGGTGGATCAATCGCTCGGGCAGCGCGACGGGGAACGGGGCGGGGTGGCCGACACGTGAGGCGCTCTCGGGCGGGATCTCCCAGACGTCGAGCGTCGCTTCCATGAACTCGTCGCGACTGAGCGTGCTGATCGACGGCAGGTCGAGCTGCGCTCGCCGGCGCGGGTCGAGGGCGCGGTCGAAGCGCCCCTTGGAGGCGATGATCACCCGCTCGCTGAGATCGCGGAGCACGGGGTTGCCGGGCCGCTGGAAGCTCCCCCATGCGCAGTTGCCGGCCGCGCCGCGTTGCTTGACCCACACGACCTCGCCACGCAGCAGTAGCCGCAGTTCGTCCTGCAGGATGGTGGTGACGTCGGCGGCCAGCGACCTGTAGGGCCGTCGTCCGAGATTGGCCACGTTGACGGCGATGCGTCCGCCCGGCTGCAAGACCCGCGTGCACTCGGCGAACACATCCGCGAGCATCCGCAGGTAGTCCACGTAGGTGGCGGGGATGTGTCCCTCACCGAGCGCTTCCTCGTACGCCTTGCCCGCGAAGTACGGAGGAGAGGTGACCACCAGCGCCACGGAGTTGTCGGCGACGTCGTGCATGTCGCGGGCGTCGCCGACGATGATGCGGTCCTGCAACGACGGCGCCACGATGGTCTCGTCGTCGGACACGACAGGGGCCTGGAAGCGGTCGTAGAAGGCGGAGGAGTCGTGACCCTCCCTCTTTCCCACGCCGAACGCCGAGGTGCGAGTGCCGCCCTTGCGGCGACGGCTTCCCTCGGGTTCCTGCACGCGGCAACGATACGCGACCCCGCGCGCGGGCCGCGCGATGCTGCCCGACCGGTCCTCGACCAGGGTGGGTCCCGCGGAGCGCCGTTCGGTAGGGTGACGGCGCTATGACCTACCGGTACCTGTGGACTCCGATGCAGCTCGGGCCGGTCACCACGCGCAACCGTCTGGTCTTCAGTGCCCACCTCACGAACTACGCGCTCGACGGCAGGCCGACCGAGCAACATGCGGCGTACTACGCCGCTCGGGCGGCGGGCGGCGTCGGGCTCATCATCACCGAAGAGCACAGCACGCACCCCACCGACTGGCCCTACGAGAAGCTGATCCACGGGTTCCACCGCGACGTGATTCCCGGCTACCGAGCCATCACCGACGCCGTCCATCGTCACCGCGTGCCGATCTTCGCCCAGATCAACCACAACGGCGGCCAGGCCAGCAGCATGTACTCCCGGCTCCCCGTCTGGGCGCCCTCGGCGATCGCCGACCCGCTCTTCCGAGAGGTGCCCAAGGCCGTCGACACCGCCGAGATCGACGAGATCATCGCCGGCTACGCCGTCGTCGCCGAGCACTGCGCCGAAGGCGGCTTCGACGGCATCGAGTTGCAGTGCAGCCACAGCTCGATCGTTCGCGGCTTCCTCTCCCCCGCCACGAATGCACGCACCGACGAGTACGGCGGCACCATCGAGAACCGCGCCCGCCTCCTCGTCGAGATCGTCGGCGCGGTGCGCAAGGTCATCGGCAACCGGATGGCGCTGGGCGTTCGCATCTGCGGCGACGAGCTCATCGACGGCGGCACGACCATCGACGACGCGGTGCGTATCGCCCAGATCGCCGAGGCGACGGGTCAGGTCGACTACATCAACACGTCGATCGGCGTGGCCACGGCGAGCCTGTTCATGATCGAGGCGAGCATGCACATCCCTCCCGGGTACGCACTGTTCATCCCGTCGGCGTTCCGCAAGGTCGTCGACATCCCGGTCGTCGGCGTCGGTCGCTTCAAGGACCCGCTCCAGGCCGAGCGCGCCATCGCCGAAGGCCACTGCGATCTGGTCGGCGTGGTGCGAGGGCAGATCGCCGACCCCGACTTCGCCGCCAAGGCCCGCGCCGGCGACACCGACGACATCCGCCTGTGCCTGAGCTGCAACCAGGAGTGCGTCGGCCGGATGGGCCTCAATCGCTGGCTCGGCTGCATCGAGAACCCTCGCACCGGGCGCGAGGCCGACGACGTCGGCGGCGTCCGCCTGTCCCCCACACCCCGGCAGGTCATGGTCGTGGGTGCCGGCCCCGCCGGATTGCAGGCGGCCATCGCCGCGGCTCGCAACGGCCACCGGGTCACAGTGATGGAGAAGGAACAGGAGGCGGGCGGCCAGGTTCGGGTCGCGGCCACGGTGCCCAACCGGGCCGAGCTCGGCGACATGATCCGCAACCAGCTCAACGAGTGCGAGCGCCTCGGGGTGACGATCGAATACGGCGTCGGTGTGTGGGCCGGCCTGGTGCAGGAACGCAAGCCCGACGTCGTGATCGTGGCCATGGGCGCCGAACCGCAGCGCCCCTGGTGGGTCCCCGCCGACGCCGTCAACGTCGCCGATGTGCGCGAGGTGATCGAGGGCACGGCGGCCGACGGGGGCCCGCGACCGGGCCAGTCCGTCGTCGTGATCGACGAGATCGGGTTCCACCACGCGACATCGGTCGCCGAGCTGCTCGCCGATCGAGGGTGCCACGTCGAGGTCATCACCAACGGCATGGTCGTCGGACAGGACCTCGGGATCACGCTCGACATGGAGAACTGGTGGATGCGTGCCGGTGCGAAGGGCATCGTCCAGACCACCGACCTCGTGCCGATGGGGATGGCCGACGGCGAGGTCACGTTGCTGCACCACCCCACGGGCGTCAACCAGACCCGTACCCCGGACTGGGTCGTGCTCGCCGTTCCGCCCAACCCGGTCGAGTGGCTGTACCAGGAACTGAAGGGCGCGGGGGTGCGCGTCGAGCGCGTGGGCGACTGCGTCGCTCCTCGACGGGCGCACGCCGCCGTCATCGACGGCGAGCGCGTGGGCGCCGCAGTGTGAGCCAGACTGTCCCCGTGAACACTCCCGTGGTGGCCGTCGTGATGGGATCGTCGAGCGATTGGCCCACGATGAGCAAGGCGGTCGACGTACTCGCCGAGTTCGGCGTCGCGCACGAGACGCAGGTGCTGTCCGCGCACCGCATGCCCGACGAGATGTTCGCGTTCGCAGAGGCAGCAGCAGGCCGCGGCCTCCGCGTCATCATCGCCGGTGCCGGTGGCGCGGCCCACCTGCCCGGGATGCTGGCGGCCAAGACCATCGTGCCGGTCCTCGGCGTGCCCGTGGCCACTCGGCACCTCAGCGGTCAGGACAGCCTCTACAGCATCGTGCAGATGCCCGCCGGGGTCCCCGTCGCCACGTTCGCCATCGGTGACGCAGGAGCCACCAATGCCGCCCTGTTCGCGGTGGCGATGCTCGCCGCCGACGAGCCGGACCTCGCCGCGGCACTCACCCAGTACCGGGCACGCCGTCGGCACGACGCCGCCACCAGTACGCTCCCGCCGGCATGAGCAACGACCAACCCGTCATCACACCGCCGGCGATGCTCGGCATCCTCGGCGGTGGTCAGCTCGGCCACTACTTCGTGATGGCGGCGCGCACCATGGGCTACCGGACGACCGTGCTGGAGCCCGACCCCGACGCGCCGGCGGGCCGCGTCGCCGACGTACACCTCGTGGCTCCCTACGACGACCCGGACGCGCTCGACCAACTGGCCACCACGTGCGCCGTCGTCACGACCGAGTTCGAGAACGCGCCCGCCACCGCCATGGCCACGCTCATCGATCGCACGCTGGTGCATCCCCCGCCGGCGGCCATCGCCACCACGCAGGACCGCATCGCCGAGAAGGCGTTCCTCGAGGACATCGGCGTCAACATCGGTCCGTACCGCATCATCGAGACGGCATGGCAGCTCGCCAACGCGGCCGACTTCGCGTTCCCGGCGATCCTCAAGACCGCGCGCCTCGGCTACGACGGCAAGGGCCAACGGGTGTGCGAGTCGTTCGACGACCTCGAGGCGGCGTGGGCCGAGCTCGGCCAGGTGCCGTGCGTCCTCGAGCAGAAGCTCGTGCTGGAGCGAGAGCTCTCGATGATCGTCGCCCGCACCCTCGACGGACGCACCGCGTCCTACCCGGTGTCCCAGAGCCACCACGTGCGCGGCATCCTCGACACGAGCTACACGCCCGCCTACCTCCCGGGCGACGGTCACGCACAGGCCGCCGAGCTGTGCATCTACATCGCCGAGGAGCTCGGCTTCGTCGGCGTGATGGCCGTCGAGATGTTCGTCGTGGGAACCGACGTGCTCGTCAACGAGCTGGCGCCGCGTCCGCACAACACCGGGCACTACACGCTCGACGCCTGTCTCACGAGTCAGTTCCAACAGCAGGTGCGAGCGATCTGCGGACTCGCGTTGGGCGACACCAAGCTCGTCGTCCCCGGTGTCTCGATGGTGAACCTCATGGGTGACCTGTGGGAAGCGGGCGAACCGAACTGGGCCATCGTGCTCGCCAACCCGGCGGTGCATCTCCACCTCTACGGCAAACGCGAGGCGCGACCCGGCAGGAAGATGGGCCATCTCACGGTCACCGCCGGCACCGCCATGGGCGCGACGAGCCTCGCCCGTCGGCTTCGCCGCCAACTCCCTGCCGGGTAGCCTCGCCCCATGTGGGCAGTCGCGCCGGCGGGGATCATCACCGACCTCACCGACCGACTCGACCAGTGGTCGAGCGGCTGGTGGTTCCTCGGCGTGATCTTCGTCATCGCCCTGCTCGACTCGGTCATCCCCATCGTGCCGAGCGAGACCACGGTGATCGTGGGCGGCGTCGCCGTGGCCACCGGGCAGGCGCCGTACGCGTTGTGGGCAGTCATCATCGCCGGCGCCACCGGTGCCTTCGTCGGTGACAACCTCGCCTACGCGATCGGTCGCCGGTGGTCGGGTTGGTTCCACCGGCGCGCGGAGCAGAAACCCAAGTTCGCACTCCGCCTGACATGGGCATCCGATCAGATCACGCGTCGAGGCGGCCCGCTGCTCATCACTGCCCGCTTCATCCCCGGCGGCCGCACGGCGCTCACGTTGTCGAGCGGCATCACTCGCCAACGCCGCGCCTGGTTCGTCGGGTGGGTCGCCATCGCGACGACGATCTGGGCCACCTACGCGGCGGGGCTGGCGTACCTCGTGGGCCAGCCCTTCAAGGACGACCACACCAAGGCCTTCTGGGTCGCGTTCGGCACTGCGATCGGCGTCAACATCGTGATCGAGTTGGTTCGCCACGTGCGCCAGCGGCGCCACCCGGTCACGATCGCAACAGCGGAGTGAGCACGCCCGACACCAGCTTCGACACGACGTCGTGGCCTGTCGGCTGACGGCTCATGAACCGCCGGTAGAACAACGGCCCGACGAGCTGGCTGCACACCAGGTCCAGGTCCACATCCGCAGCGAAGCGCCCGGCCACCTGCTCGGCTCGGAGACGATCAACGAGGATTCCCCGCCGACGGTCGGCGACGCCCTTTGCCAGTTCTCGCATCTGCTCGTCGCGCTCGGCGCCGTCGAGCGCCGTCAGGATGACCCCGCCGAAATCCGTGGCGACCAGCGTGTGATTGAGACGATCGCAGAACCGGGTCACGTCGGCGACGAGGTCATCGGTGAGCGGCATCCGCACGTCGGGTCCGACCGACTCGATCGCAGCGAGGTGCAGCGCGGCGCGATCGGGGAACTGGCGGTAGATCGTCGTCCGGGCGACACCGGACCGCGTGGCGACCGCCTCGAACGTCAGGCCGGACAAGCCCTCCTCGCGGAGCACCGCCACCGCAGCCGCCAGCACCCGCTCTCGCGAGCGGATGCAGCGCGGATCGAGCCGCTCAGTGGCCGTCGGTGCCATGGATGTCACCGTCGGGGATCCTCGCTGCGACCACCAGCGCGCCGGCCAGCACGATCGCCGCGGACACACGGAGCGAGACGTGGATGCCGTCGACGAAGGACTGTTGCACCGTCGTGAGGAACTGATCGGCGGCCGCTGGTCCAGCGGTCGCGGCCAGGCCACCCGCCACGCGAAGAGCACCGGCGACGTTCCGGCTCGCGATGTTCTGTGCCTCGGCGGGAAGTTGAGCCAGGGACGACGCGAGGTGATCGCGGTAGACCGAGTTGACGATGGACCCCAGCGCGGCGATGCCGATCGCACCACCGACCTCGCGGGTGGTGTCGTTCACGGCCGAACCGACGCCGGCCTTGTTCAACGGCACGCTCTGCACGATGCCGCTGCTGAGCGAGGGCATGGCGACGCCGACACCGGCGGCCGTGATCACCAGACACAGCGCGATGTACCAGTACGACGTCGAGATCTGCACGAACGACAGCATCGTCAGACCGATCGACAGCACGACCATCCCACCTCCGACCGCGACCTTGTTGCCGAGGGCCGACGCCAGCTTCGGCGCGCGCGGGGACACGATGATCATCGTGAACGCGAACGGGAGACCGCGCACACCTGCTCCCAACGGCGAGTAGCCCTGGACGTACTGGAGGTACTGGGTCAGCACGAAGAACATCGCGAACATCGCGAAGAAGGTCACCGAGATTCCGAGGCTCCCCATCGCGAACCGCTGGTTCTCGAAGAACCGCATGTCGAGCATGGGGTGCTCCTCACGTCGCTCGTAGAACACGAACCCGACCAGACACACGGCGGCCAGCACGAAACCGACGATCACGAGCGGGTCGGACCAGCCGCGCTCGGGTCCCTCGATGATGGCCGCCAGCAACGAGCCGAACCCGACGATCGACAGCGCCGCGCCGCCCAGGTCGAGCGCACCAGCGGAAGGCTCGCGCGACGACGGTGCCAGGATCGCCGACGCCACCAGTCCGATGAAGGCGATCGGCGCAGCGACGAGGAACACCGAGCCGTACCAGTAGTGCTCGACCAGGAAGCCGCCCATGAGGGGGCCGATCGCCCCGCCGGCACCGGCGAAGCCTGCCCAGATCGCGATCGCCTTCGCCCGTTCGCGTCGAGGGAAGGCCGACTGCAGCAGGCTGAGGGTGGAGGGCATGATCAGCGCCGCGCCGACGCCCATGACGGCCCGACAGGCGATGAGCGCCGTGGCGTTGGGCATGAACGCACAGGCGGTCGACGCGACGATGAAGATCACCTGGCCGGTGAGCAGCGCCCCCTTCCGGCCGAACCGGTCGCCGATGGCACCGGCCGGGAGGAGCAGCGCGGCGAACACCAGCGCGTAGGCGTCGACGATCCAGAGGATCTGGGTGTCACTGGGGTTCAGCGACGACCCCGCCAGCTTGGGGATGGCGACGTTCACGGAGCTCACCGTCGCCACGATGAGCACCAGGCTCAGGCACATCGTGGCGAGGATCGCCCACCGGCGTTCATAGACGACGGGGTCGATCCCGTCGAGCTCCTCCGGAGCGGCAGTCGGTGCATCAGTCATCGGGGATGTCCTCCATTTCGCTACGCGAACGTAGCGGAGAGGGTTTCACGGTGCAACCGAGATTCCGTACACTCCTCCACGTGCAGCTCCACCTCGCGCAGTTCAACGTCGGCACGCTGCGAGCGCCGATCGACCACCCCGACACCGCCGCGTTCACCAACGCACTCCCCGAGGTCAACGCGTTGGCCGAGTCGTCTCCCGGGTATGTCTGGCGACTGCAGACCGATGCCGGTGACGCCACCTCGATCTCGGCCTACGAGAACCCACTCACCATCGTCAACCTCACCGTGTGGGAATCACTCGAGACGCTGCGCGACTTCGTCACTCGCGGCATGCACCGCGACTTCCTCCGTCGACGCGGCGACTGGTTCGAGCCGGGCTCGGGCCTGGTCCACTGGTGGATCCCCGCCGGGACCACGCCCACGGTCGAACAGGCCAAGCGGCGCCTTGCGTTCCTCGAGCGATTCGGTCCGACGGCCCATGCGTTCGGTCCCCGGTCGACGTTCCCCACGTCCGTGGTCGTGCGCCGCTCCCTCGACCATCCCGACGTCCCCGCGATGCTCCAGGCGCTGGACCACGAACTGCTCTCCACCGAACCCGAGGGCGGCATCTGCCACATCACCCTCGACCCCGAGCACGTCGCCGACGACAACGGCGCCTTCTTCGTCGCGTATCACGACGGCAGGCCGCGCGCGTGCGGGGCCTATCGACGCATCTCCGACGATGCGGCGGAAGTGAAGCGGATGTGGGCGGACCCGGAGTGCCGCGGCGCGAAGCTGGGCGCGGCGGTCCTCGACACCATCGAGGGTGCCGCTCGCGCCGACGGCTACCAGGAGTTGCGCCTCGAGACCGGCGAGCACCTGACGGCCGCCGTGGGGCTCTACACCGCGTTCGGGTTCACACCGTGCGAGCCGTGGGGCGACTACCTCGATTCGCCGCTCTCGCACTGCATGGCCAAGCGACTGACCTGACCCGAAAACGCACTCACCCGCCCGGTGGGGCGGGTGATGCTCGTACTCGTGGTGCGCCGACGGCGCAGCGGTCACCAGCGGTAGTGGGCGAAGGCCTTGTTGCTCTCGGCCATCTTCTGCATGTCGTCGCGACGCTTGATCGATGCGCCGAGGCCGTTGGCGGCATCGAGGATCTCGCCGGCCAGGCATTCGGCCATGGTCTTCTCGCGGCGGGCACGGCTGAAGTCGACGAGCCAGCGGATCGACAGGGTGCTCGCGCGGCGGGGCCGCACTTCGACGGGCACCTGATAGGTGGCGCCACCGACACGGCGGCTGCGGACCTCGAGGGGCGGCTTGATGTTGTCGACCGCACGCTTCAGCGAGGCGATCGGCTCGGCGCCGGACTTCTCTTCGACCATCTTCAGCGCGTCGTACACGATCTTCTCGGCGACGGAACGCTTGCCGTGGAGCATGACCTTGTTGACGATCTGGGTGACGAGCAGCGACCGGTAGATGGGGTCGGGCATGAGCTCGCGACGCGGGGCGGGACCTTTACGAGGCATTGGTCGTGTTCCTTACTTGGCCATCTTGGCGCCGTAGCGGCTGCGGGCTTGCTTGCGGTTCTTCACGCCGGCTGCGTCGAGCGCGCCGCGGATGATCTTGTAACGCACACCCGGCAGGTCGCGCACACGGCCACCACGCACGAGCACGATGCTGTGCTCCTGCAGGTTGTGACCCTCGCCCGGGATGTACGCAGTGACTTCGACGCCGCTGGTGAGACGCACACGGGCCACCTTGCGCAGTGCCGAGTTCGGCTTCTTCGGGGTGTTCGTGTACACACGGGTGCACACGCCGCGACGCTGGGGAGAGCCCTTCAGGGCCGGCGTCTTGGTCTTCGAGAACTTGGTGCTGCGACCTTGACGGACGAGCTGCTGAATTGTGGGCACGCGTCTACCTCTGCGAACGGATCGAAACCTGCGGTGTCGGAGACGGCACACAGGACCCTGCAATGTTAGAGGCGCGCGTAGCAGGGCGGCAACCTGCCGGTTCCCGCCATTCCGAACGACCTGACAGGTAGCAGAGAATCCTCAGGTTTTGGTCAAGACCTGCCGATGATGACCCCGTGCCCATCGCTGTCATCTTCGGCTATCTGGTCAGCCTTTCCCTGCTGGCCCGCTGGGGGTTGGAATCGCTTCGCCACCGACGCCGGATCGACCGACTGGAGTTCCGGGTGCACGTCAACGGGATCCGCGGCAAGAGCACCGTGACCCGCATCATCGCCGGCATGCTGCGTGAGGCCGGCTACGTCACCATCGGCAAGGCGACGGGCACCGAAGCCGTGGTCATCAACCGCGAGGGCGTCGACGAGATCATCCATCGCAAGGCCGCGCCGACCATCCTCGAGCAGATCGAAGTGTCCGAGCAGTACGTCGACGACACGGTGCAGGCGCTGGTGATCGAGTGCATGGCGCTCAAGCCCCAGTACCAAGAGGTCAGCGAGCGGATGATCGTGCGATCGAACATCGGCGTGCTCACCAACGTCCGCGAGGACCACCAGGACGTGATGGGCGAGACACTGCCGGAGATCGCCCGATCGCTGTTGAGCACCTGTCCGTACAACGGGGTCCTGGTCACCGCCGAGACCAACCCGGAGATCACGCCGATCATCGATGCGGTCGCAGCGAAGCGCAAGACGCGCGTCATCTACGCCGACCCCGAGGTCGTCAGCGACAGCGACATCGACCGCTTCGACTACATCGCCTTCAAGGAGAACGTGTCCATCGCGGTGGCGATCGCCGACCTCATCGGCATTCCGCGCAACATCGCGATGGACGGGATGGTGAGGGCCGACCCCGACCCCGGCGTGCTGCGCATGAAGGAACTGCGCATCCGCGGCAAGCGGGTCACCTGGGCGAACCTGTTCGCCGTGAACGACCGCGAGTCGATGGTCGTCGCGATGGAGAAGCTCACCCCCTTCATGACCCCCGAGACCACGACGGTGGGCATCCTCAACAACCGCACCGACCGCGAACGGCGCGCGATCCAGTTCGCCGAGGTCGCCGTCAAGGACCTCACGTTCGACTACCTCGTCACGTTCGGCGCGTTCGAGGGTCTCGTGACCGACCTGCTCGTCGACAACGGCTACGCCTTGGACCGGATCCTGAACCTCGGCGACACCCACAGCCCGTCCGTGGACCACATCATCGACCGCATGGTCGGCGAGATGCCCACCAGCCACGTCCTCGTCGTGGGATTCGTGAACATCCACACCCACCAGGCCGAGATGATGCTGGAGTACTTCGAGCACGAGGCCGAGCCCTGGGACTCGACGGCACACGACTCGACGGCACACGACTCGACGGCACAGGACCCTGCGGAGCAGGCCTAGTGCACGATTATCTCTTCTCGTCCGAGATCGTTCGCTTCGCGTTCCTGTTCGGCATCGTCACCTCGATGCTGCTCTACGAGCGCGTCCACCTCACCACCGGTTCGATCGTGGTGCCCGGCTACATCGCCATCTTCCTGGTGTACCCGATGGTGATCGCGGCCACGTTCGTCAACTCACTGATCAGCTACTTCCTCGTCAACAAGGTGATCCGACGCAAGTTCATGCTCTACGGACGCACCAAGTTCACGGTGATGGCGATGATCTCCATCTCCATCCAGGCGGCGATGCTCAAGCTCAGCCCACAGGGCCACTGGCTGTGGGAGAAGCAGATCCCCTTGTTCGTCGGGGCCGGCTACGTCGTGCCGGCGTTGATCGCCCACGACATGGGTCGCCAGGGGATCAAGCGCACCACCAAGGCGGTGTTGCTGGCCGGCGTGATCGTGGCCACGCCGATCGCGGTCGCACTCCTGCTCAACCTGCCGGGCGTGAACGACCTCGCACCGCTGACGGGCTTCGGCGAGATGAGCATCGTCAGCCGGTGGGTGCCCCTGGCCGTGCTGCTCTCGGCGGGTGCGTCGTGGGCGGTCACCGCCAACTTCGGCCTGAAGTCCGGCGGCTTCGTGGGCGCCGCCTACATCGGCATGTTCATGGGCGATCCCTATCAGGTCGCCGTCGCGTTCCTCGTCGCGTTCGTCTCGTTCATCTTCGTCCGCACCGTGTTGATGCGGTGGCTGATCCTGTTCGGACGACGAAAGTTCTCGGCGATGCTGCTCACCTCCTCGCTCATCTCCTGGACGCTGCTGTGGACCGGCAGCCAGTTCTTCAGCGCACGCGTGTCGAGCCACCTCGACCTCGCATCGCTCGCACTCACCCCACTGTTCGTTCCCGGGTTGCTCGCCAACGACATGGACCGCACGAGCCCTCCCAAGCTCGTCGTCGGTGTCGCGCTCGCGTCGGGGTTCGTCGTGCCGACCACCTGGTGGGTGCAGGCGTTGGTGGAAGGCCGTCACCTCCACATCGGCTGGCGCCTGTTCTCGGCGGCGATGTTCCTCATCGTGTTCGGCAAGCAGCTCCGGGCACTCGGCGTCTACCTGCTCTCGCGAGTGCGCACGCCCCAGGAACGCGTGCCCGACCACCCGACCGTCCCGGAGCCGGAAGCCGACCCTGCGGCGCTGGCGATGGCCGACGCCGACGCCCGGGCCGCCCGCGATGCGCTCAACCTGCAGGCGTGGTCCGCCAAGGGTCTCGACGGATGGCGCAGCGCACACCCCGACCTCATCGAGGAGGCCGAGCGCTGGCTCGAGGAACAGATGGCGGTGCCCATCGACGCGAAAGGACCCGGGACGAACCCGGGTCCTTCCTTCGTTCATGTGCCCGTCGCCGGGCACTGATCGTGACGGGTGTCAGCCCTCGACGACCGCCTCGGGCGTCTCGTCGGAGCTGTAGGTGCCGTGGATGTTGCTCAGCCACGCCGCCGGGTCCTCGTCGGCGTCGGTGCTGAAGTAGGCCATCGGCTCGTACTCGGGCGCCTCGACGGTGAACTCGCGGTAGCGCATCATGCCGGTACCGGCCGGGATGAGCTTGCCGATGATGATGTTCTCCTTGAGGCCGAGCAGGCTGTCGCCCTTGCCGTCGATGGCGGCTTCGGTGAGCACACGGGTGGTCTCCTGGAAGGAGGCCGCCGACAGCCAGCTCTCGGTGGCCAGCGACGCCTTGGTGATGCCCATGATCTCGGGACGACCCTCGGCGGGCTTCTTGCCCTCCTCCACCATGCGGCGGTTGGTGTCGCGGAAGACCTTGGCATCGGCGCGCTCGCCGGGCAGGAATCCGGTGTCGCCCGGCTCCTGCACGCCGACGCGGCGGGTCATCTGGCGCACGATGAGCTCGATGTGCTTGTCGTGGATCGACACACCCTGGTCGCGGTAGACCTTCTGGACTTCCTCCACCAGGTACAGCTGCGTCTCGCGGATGCCCTTGATCTCCATGAGCTCCTTCGGATCGAAGGGGCCGTCGGTGATCGGGTCACCTGCCTTGACCTCGGCGCCGTCGGTGACGATCGGACGCGAACCGGTGGGGAGCACGATCTGGTGCTCCTCGCCCTGGTCGTCGATGACCGTGACCGGGATGCCCTTGCCCTCGTCGTCGCCGATGCGCACCACGCCGGTGGCTCGGGCCAGACGGGCCGAACCGCGCGGGGTGCGGCTCTCGAAGAGCTCGACCACGCGAGGCAGACCGCCGGCGATGTCCTTGCCCGCCACACCGCCGGTGTGGAAGGTCCGCATCGTCAGCTGCGTGCCGGGCTCGCCGATGGACTGGGCGGCGATGACGCCCACCGCCTCGCCGAGCTCGATGGACTTACCGGTCGCGAGCGAACGGCCGTAGCAGAGTGCGCACACGCCGAGTTCGGCGTCGCACGTCACCACCGAGCGCACGCGGATCCGGTCGATCGACGGGTCGTCGCGCAGTGCGGCCATCTCGATGTCGCCGATGATGGTGTTGCGGGGCAGCACCGAGCCGTCGGACAGCTTGACGTCGGCCGACAGGGCCCGACCGAACAGCTTGGTCTCGAGGTGATTGCGGCGGTTCGCCGTGTCGGCCTCGACGTGCTCGATCCACAGACCGAGGTTGCTGCCACAGTCCGGCTCGCGGACGATGAGCTCCTGGGCGACGTCGACGAGACGGCGGGTCAGGTAGCCGGAGTCGGCGGTACGGAGCGCGGTGTCGACGAGGCCCTTTCGGGCGCCAGGAGTGGCGATGAAGTACTCCAGCGTCTCGAGGCCCTCACGGAAGTTCTTCTTGATCGGCCGCGGGATCATGTCACCACGAGGGTTGGCCACCAGGCCGCGCATGCCGGCGATCTGACGCATCTGCGTCATGTTGCCTCGTGCACCCGAGCCGACCATCATGTCGATCGGGTTGAACTGCTGGGCCTTGAACTCGTCCTCCATCGCCTTCTGCACCTTCGCCGTGGCGTCGGTCCAGATGCGCACTTCCTGCTGGCGGCGCTCGCCGTCGGTGATGATGCCGCGACGGAACTGGCTCTCGACCTTGTCGGCCATGGCCTCGTGCTCCTCGAGCAGCTCCTTCTTCTTCTTCGGCGTCTTGACGTCGTCGATGGAGACGGTGAGGCCGCTCTGGGAGGCGAAGCGGTAGCAGAGGTTCTTGATCGCGTCGAGCGACGACGCCACCAGGCTCTTGTTGTAGTGGTCGCTCAGGCGCTCCACGATGACGCCCATTTCCTTCTTCTTGATCACGGCATCGATGTGACCGAAGCGGGACGGGTAGTCCGGGGGAAGCGCCTCTTCGAACAGCAGGCGACCGGCGGTGGTGTCGTAGGTGTCGACCGGGCGGCCGTCCTGCGCGGGCCGACGCATGATGATCGGCGCGTGGAGGTGCAGCGCACCCTCGTCCATCGCCCGCAGCACTTCCCACAGGTGGCGGAAGGTGCGACCGGCGCCCGGAGCCTCGGGACGGATCTCGGTGAGCCAGTAGCCACCGATGATGAGGTCCTGGCTGGGGGTCACGATCGGGCGACCCGACGCCGGCGACAGGATGTTGTTGGCACTGAGCATGAGCACCCGCGCCTCGGCCTGTGCCTCTGCGGACAGCGGCACGTGGATGGCCATCTGGTCACCGTCGAAGTCGGCGTTGAACGCCGTGCAGACCAACGGGTGGATCTGCAGCGCCTTGCCCTCGACGAGGACCGGCTCGAAGGCCTGGATGCCGAGGCGGTGCAGCGTGGGGGCACGGTTGAGGAGCACCGGGTGCTCCTTGATGACGTCCTCGAGGACGTCCCACACCTGCGGGCGACGCCGCTCGACCATGCGCTTGGCGCTCTTGATGTTCTGCGCCAGTTCGAGGTCGACCAGGCGCTTCATCACGAACGGCTTGAACAGCTCGAGCGCCATGAGCTTGGGAAGGCCGCACTGGTGCAGCTTCAAGGTGGGGCCGGCCACGATGACCGAACGGCCCGAGTAGTCGACGCGCTTGCCGAGCAGGTTCTGACGGAAGCGGCCCTGCTTGCCCTTGAGCATGTCGG
Source organism: uncultured Acidimicrobiaceae bacterium (assembly GCA_963720695.1). Taxonomy (GTDB): domain Bacteria; phylum Actinomycetota; class Acidimicrobiia; order Acidimicrobiales; family Ilumatobacteraceae; genus UBA668. The sequence goes on along the minus strand of CAVRGG010000007.1, from coordinate 139,655 downwards.
ACAGCGACTTGAGCGGACGGTTGCCCGGCCCGGTGACGGGACGGCCACGACGGCCATTGTCGAACAGTGCGTCGACGGCCTCCTGGAGCATGCGCTTCTCGTTGTTGACGATGATCTCGGGTGCGCCGAGATCGAGCAGACGCTTCAGGCGGTTGTTGCGGTTGATCACGCGGCGGTACAGGTCGTTGAGGTCGGACGTCGCGAAACGGCCGCCGTCGAGCTGCACCATCGGGCGCAGTTCCGGCGGGATCACCGGCACCACGTCGAGGATCATGGCCTTCGGGTCGTTCAAGCGGCGGCCGTGCTCGTCGCGCTGGTTGAACGAGGCGACGATCTTCAGCCGCTTGATGGCCTTCTGACGACGCTGCGCGGAGAGGGGCTTACGGCCGCTCGACGTGTGGTCGATGGCGTCGCGGAGCTTGATCTCCTCCTCGTCGAAGTTGATCCGGTCGATGAGCGACTTGATCGCGTCGGCGCCGGTGCCGCCCTCGAAGTAGTCACCGAAGCGGTCGCGCAGCTCACGCCACAGCAGTTCGTCGTCGATGATCAGCCGCGAGTGCAGGCTGCGGAACTCGTCCCAGGTGCGGGCGAGGAGATCGAGCTCCATCTCGTAACGCTCGCGGATGGAGGTGATTTCCTTCTCCGCTGCGGTCTTCAGCTTGCGGGCGTCGGCGCCTTCTGCCTCGCTGCGGGTGGCCTCGTCCTCGAGCTCCTTGTAGCGGCGGTCGATGGCGAGCTCGAGCTCCTTGCGGATCGCTTCGCGCTCCTCGTTGAACTCGGCCTCGAGGCTCGGCAGGTCGGTGTGGCGCTTCTCCTCGTCGACCCAGGTGACCAGGTTGGCGGCGAAGTAGATGACCTTCTCGAGCTGCTTGGCCTTGAGCTCTTCCTTGGGCTCCAGGCCGGCCAGCAGGTACGCCAGCCAGCTGCGGGTGCCGCGCAGGTACCAGATGTGGACCACGGGAGCGGACAGCTCGATGTGGCCCATGCGCTCGCGGCGCACCTTCGAGCGGGTGACTTCGACGCCACACCGCTCACAGATGATGCCCTTGAAGCGCACGCGCTTGTACTTGCCGCAGTAGCACTCCCAGTCGCGGGTCGGCCCGAAGATCTTCTCGCAGAAGAGTCCGTCCTTCTCGGGGCGCAGGGTCCGGTAGTTGATGGTTTCCGGCTTCTTCACTTCACCGTGGGACCACAGTCGGATCTGGTCGGCCGTAGCCAGACCGATCTTCAGCTGGTCGAACATGTTCACGTCGAGCATCGCGTCGCCTCTCGTCTCAGTCGTCAGTCTCAGTAGCCGCTCGTGCGGGCGGCCCGACGGGCCTCACGCTCGCGGTCGTCTTCGTCGGTGCCGCGTTCGTTGCGGCTGATGTCGATGCCCAGCTCCTCGGCGGTGCGGAACACGTCTTCGTCCATCTCACGCATCTCGATCTCCGAGCCATCGCTGGCCAGGACCTCGACGTTGAGGCAGAGCGCCTGCATCTCCTTCATGAGCACCTTGAAGCTCTCGGGAATGCCGGGCTCGGGGATGTTCTCGCCCTTGACGATGGCCTCGTAGACCTTCACTCGGCCGAGCACGTCGTCGGACTTGATGGTGAGCAGCTCCTGCAGGCAGTACGCCGCGCCGTAGGCCTCGAGGGCCCACACTTCCATCTCGCCGAATCGCTGGCCACCGAACTGCGCCTTACCACCCAACGGCTGCTGGGTGATCATGCTGTACGGGCCGGTGGAGCGGGCGTGGATCTTGTCGTCGACGAGGTGGGCCAGCTTCAAGATGTACATGTAGCCGACCGTGACCGGGTTGTCGTAGGGCAGGCCGGTACGGCCGTTGTACAACGTGGTCTTGCCGTCGTGCTGGATGAGCCGCACACCGTCGACGCTCTCGGGGTTGAGGTTGTCGAAGATGCTCTGGATCGTCGGGTGCTTGCCGGCGGCCTCGTTCTCGTCCCAGTGAGCGCCGTCGAACACCGGGGTGGCGATGAACGTGCTCGGCTTCGTGGTGGGCCGGGTCTTGGTCTCGGTGCCACGGATCGGCGCATCGCCGACGGCCTTGTTGCCGTTCTTCACATCGGTCCAGCCCCAACGGGCCGCGTACCCGAGGTGCGCCTCGAGCACCTGGCCGACGTTCATACGGCTCGGCACGCCGAGCGGGTTGAGGATGATGTCGACCGCACTGCCGTCGGCCATGTAGGGCATGTCCTCGAGCGGCAGGATCTTGGAGATGACACCCTTGTTGCCGTGACGGCCGGCGAGCTTGTCGCCGACGCTGATCTTGCGCTTCTGGGCCACGTACACGCGGACCAACTGGTTCACGCCGGGGGGCAGCTCGTGGCCGTCCTCACGGGTGAAGACCTTCACGTCGATGACCTTGCCGCTCTCGCCGTGGGGCACCTTCAGGCTGGTGTCGCGAACCTCGCGGGCCTTCTCGCCGAAGATCGCGCGCAGCAGGCGCTCCTCGGGCGTGAGCTCGGTCTCACCCTTGGGCGTGACCTTGCCGACGAGCACGTCGCCGGGGCCGACCTCGGCGCCGACGCGGATGATGCCGCGGTCGTCGAGGTCGCGCAGGATGTCGTCGCTGAGGTTCGGGATGTCCCGGGAGATCTCCTCCGGGCCGAGCTTGGTGTCGCGTGCATCGACTTCGTGCTCGTGGATGTGGATCGACGTGAGCACGTCGTCCTTCACCAGTCGCTCGGAGAGGATGATGGCGTCCTCGAAGTTGTAGCCCTCCCACGGCATCAGCGCGACGAGCAGGTTCTTGCCGAGCGCCAGTTCGCCGTGATCGGTGCTGGGACCGTCGGCGAGGATGGTGCCCTTGACGATCTTGTCGCCCTCCTTGACCCGCGGCCGGTGGTTGATGCACGTGTCCTGGTTGGAACGACGGAACTTGCTGAGCGGGTACACCCGCTTGCCGCCGTCCTTGTAGTTCACCGTGATGCTGGCGCCGCTGACTTCCACGACCTCGCCCTCACCGGTGGACTGGATCAGGTCGGCCGCATCGCGTGCCGCGCGGTCCTCGATGCCGGTGCCGATGTACGGCGCCTCGGCGCGCACCAACGGCACGGCCTGACGCTGCATGTTGGCGCCCATGAGGGCACGGTTGGCGTCGTCGTGCTCGAGGAAGGGGATGAGTGCCGTGGCGACCGAGACGATCTGCTTCGGGCTCACGTCCATGAGCTGCACCTCTTCGGGCGGCACCGACGCGATGTCGGTGGTGGCACCGAAGAAGCTCTCGGCCTCGAGCATCTTGCGCAGGTCCTCCAGGCTGGCGGCCTGCGGGCTGCGACGCACGAGGACGCGGGCGTCCTTGAACGTGCCGTTCTCGTTGATCGGCGTGTTGGCCTGGGCGACGACGTAGTTCTCTTCCTCGTCGGCAGCCATGTAGCGGATCTCGCCGGTGACCTTGCCGTTCTTGACCACGCGGTACGGGGTCTCGATGAACCCGTACGGGTTCACCCGGGCGAAGGTGGACAGCGCGCCGATGAGGCCGATGTTCGGGCCTTCCGGCGTCTCGATCGGGCACATGCGGCCGTAGTGGCTGAAGTGGACGTCGCGGACTTCGAAGCCGGCGCGCTCACGGCTGAGGCCACCGGGCCCGAGTGCCGACAGACGACGACGGTGGGTGAGGCCCGACAGCGGGTTCACCTGGTCCATGAACTGCGACAGCTGCGAGGTCCCGAAGAACTCCTTGATCGCGGCGACGACCGGGCGGATGTTCACCAACGTGGTCGGCGTGATGGCCTCGACGTCCTGGGTGGTCATGCGCTCGCGCACGACGCGCTCCATGCGGCTGAGGCCGATGCGCACCTGGTTCTGGATCAGTTCGCCGACGCTGCGGATGCGGCGGTTGGCGAAGTGGTCCTGATCGTCGAGGCGGTAGCCCGGCTCCTGCTTGACGAGGTGGAGCATGTAGCTGACCGCGGCGAGCACCTCGTTGGGGCGCAACACGTGATCGTCGTCGGGGTCGCTCGACACACCGCGCTTTTCGGGGTTGTCGTTGTCGGCCTGGAAGAACGAGCCGATCTCGATGGTGCCCTTGCCGAAGAGCGAGTCGAGCTTGGCGATCTCGGTGCCGAGCTTGCGGTCGAGCTTGTAGCGACCGACGCGGCTGAGGTCGTAGCGACGGTTCTCGAAGAACGCGTTGCGGAAGTAGGCCTTGGCCGACTCCACCGTGGGCGGCTCGCCCGGACGGGCTCGCTTGTAGATCTCGACGAGTGCCTCGTTCTGGGTGGGCGCCAGGTGGCGCTCCTTCTCCCACTGCCCCTCGAGGAAATCGAAGTGGCCCACGAAGCGGTCGATGAACCCGGGGGCGTGCTCCTCGTCGTAGCCGAGCGCGCGCAGGAGGGTGAAGATGCCCATGCGACGCTTGCGGGCGACGCGGGTGCCGGCGGTGACGTCCTTGCCGGGCTTCTGCTCGACGTCGAACTCGAGCCACTCACCGCGGTACGGGTGGATCGTGCCCTTGACGAGCTGGTGCTTGCTGAGGTTACGAAGGCGGAACCGCTCACCCGGCTCGAAGATGACGCCGGGCGACCGCACGAGCTGCGACACGACGACGCGCTCGGTGCCGTTGATGATGAAGGTGCCCTTCTCGGTCATCATGGGGAAGTCGCCCATGAACACCGTCTGCTCCTTGATCTCACCGGTGTTGCGGTTCATGAACCGGGCGCGCACGAAGATCGGCGCGCTGTAGGTCATGTCCTTTTCCTTGCACTCGTCGACCGTGAACTTGGGCGGCGGGCGAAGGTCTTCGTCGTCGGGATCGAACTCGAGCTCGAGCTGGAGGGCTTCGCTGAAGTCCTTGATGGGCGAGATGTCGCGGAAGGTCTCCGCGAGTCCTTCGTTCAAGAACCACTCGAAGCTCTCGCGCTGCACCGCGATGAGGTCGGGGAGCTCCAACGGCTCGGTCAGGTTGGCGAACGAATAGCGCTCGCGGGACACGGAACGAGAGGCCACAGGCTTACTCCTCAGTCTCAATCGGCATGGGGGCGCGCAGGGTCACTGATACAAAGGAGTAGCGGGACACGGAACGCACGGCAACGGTCGAGCCTATCCGCGAGGAACGCGGTCGTCAACCGCTCGAGCAGGAGCCCGGCGGCGATTCGTTGGGCGGAACGGTAAGCCTCCACAGCCCACGATGTCAAGGCTTTCCGACCCCTCGGACGGCTCAGATCTGCTCCGCCCCAGGTCGCAGAGGGTGGTGAGACGACCGCGGACATCGCCCCGACGGCAGGTCCGAGGGTCGGGACGCGGAAGGACCCGGGGCGAACCCCGGGCCCTTCATCGGATCAACGCGGCGTCGCCGCAGGGATCACTTGACGTCGACGGACGCGCCGGCCTCGACCAGCTTGGCCTTGGCAGCCTCAGCGGCTTCCTTGGTGGCCTTCTCGAGGACGGGCTTCGGGGCTGCGTCGACGAGGTCCTTGGCTTCCTTGAGGCCCAGGCTGGTCAGCTCGCGCACGACCTTGATGACCTGGATCTTCTGAGCGCCGGCATCGGTGAGGATGACGTCGAACTCGTCCTTCTCCTCCTCGGCCGGGGCGGCGGCGGCACCGGCGGCGCCACCGGCGGCGGCAACCGCGACCGGGGCAGCGGCAGTGACGCCGAACTTCTCTTCGAATGCGTCGAGGAGCTCCTTGAGCTCGATGACGGTGAGTGCGCTGATTTCGTCGAGGATCGTTGCGATCGACATGGGACTTTTCTCCTGTGTGAGTACTGGTACGTGTGATGAGTGAGTGCGAAGGGGAGCTGCTCAGGCAGCTTCCTTCTGATCGATGAGGGCCTGGAGGCCGTAGGCGAAGTTGCGGGGCAATGCCTGCAACAGACCGGCGGTCTTCACCAGCGGCGCTTGCAGCGCACCGGCGAACATCGCCAGCAGGGTCTCGCGGCTGGGCAGTTCGGCAAGAGCGTCGATGTCCTTCGCGGCCAGCACTGTGCTGCCCATGGACCCACCCTTGACGATCAGCATCGGGTTGGCCTTGGCGGCGTCACGGAGGCTCTTGGCCACCGCAGCGACGTCGCCGGAGGCGAAGGTGATGCCCGAGGGACCCACCAGCAAGTCGGTGAGACCGTCGAGCCCTGCGTTCTGTGCGCCGAACCGGGCGAGGGTGTTCTTGTACACCTTGTACTCGCCGCCTGCACCTCGCAGCTGCTTGCGCAGCGTGGCGAGTTGGCCGACGCTCATGCCGCGGTACTCGGTGATGAACACCGCATCGGCGGACTTCAGCTTGTCGGTGATCTCGTCGACCACCGCAACCTTTTCTGCACGGGGATTTTCTGTCGTCATTCTGTACACCTCCTTTCGCTTCGACTCGGAGTGCTCGCAAACAGCGAACACCGCGAGGAGCGAACGAAGGAACCGACATGACGGCGGGACTGCGAACGATCCGGCGAGTATTCACCTCGGCTGGTGGAACGAGTTCCATTGTCCGCACCTGAACAGGATTGGGCCAGCGGTCTACGGCGAGCGACCGGTATGTGAGCGCTCAGGCTAACGGGCGGTCGGCGATGCGCCAACAGGTCGTGTCATCCGGGAGGGGTGGCCCACACGACTTCTCCGTCGTCGATCTCGTGGGTGGGCGCCAGGCCGACCTTCGTGGCGACGCGCGCCGATGCGACGTGGTCCGGATGAATGGCCGCCGTGATCCGCGTGACGCCAGCGCCACGCAACCAGGAGACCACGGCGCCGGCGGCTTCCGATGCCAGGCCACGGCCTTGGTGGGCGACTCCGATCTCCCATGCGATCGCAGCCCACGACCGGTCCGCGGCGATGGTCGCCTGGATCACGCCGACGGGCGCGGGGAAATCGGTGACGCGCACGATCCAGTTGCACCAGCGCTCGGAGCCGTCGTGGTTCCAACCGGCTTCGAGCTGCTCGTAGCGTCGCCGAAGGCGAGCGGCGTCCATCGGCTCACCGCCGGTGAACGTGAACATCGCCTCGTCGGCGTAGACCTCGACCATGTCGTCGGCGTCGTCGGCGCGCAGCGGCGACAGCGTCAGGCGATCGGTGACGAGGGAGGGGGTGGTCACACCTCGGGGCGGAGACGGTTGGTGTCGACCTTGACACCGGGCCCCATGGTGGAACTGACCGTGATCTTGCGCAGGTAGCGGCCCTTGGCCGAAGCCGGCTTCGCACGCTGGAGCTCGTCGAGCACCGCCCGGAAGTTGGCCTCGATGGCGTCGAGCTCGAAGCTCACCTTGCCGAGCTGCACGTGCACGTTGCCGTAGCGGTCGGTGCGGTACTCGACCTTGCCACCCTTGAACTCGCCGACCGCGCGGGCGACGTCGTTGGTGACGGTGCCCGTCTTCGGGTTCGGCATGAGGCCACGCGGGCCGAGCGCCCGACCGAGACGGCCGACGAGCGGCATCATGTCGGGAGTGGCGATGGCCACGTCGAAGTTGAAGTTGCCCTTCTCGATCTCGGCGGCCAGATCGTCGGCGCCCACCAGGTCGGCGCCCGCATCGCGAGCTTCCTGGGCGGCTTCACCGGATGCGAAGACGGCCACGCGCACGTCCTTGCCGGTGCCGCTGGGCAGACCGACGGTGCCGCGCACCATCTGGTCGGCCTTGCGGGGATCGACGCCGAGGCGCACGGCCACGTCGATGGTCTCGTCGAACTTGGCCGGAGCCAGGGTCTTCACCAGGGTCAGCGCCTCGGTGGGCGTGAACAACTGGTCACGATCGTACTTCTTGGTCGCATCAGCGAACTTCTTGCCGGACATGAGTGTCTCCCTCAGGGTTGACGCCGCCGGGCGAGGTGATCCCGGTCGAGCGGTGGTGGAACTGGATTCAGGCGGTGACGGTGAGGCCCATGGAACGGGCCGTGCCACGGATCTGCTGCTTCGCGGCCTCGAGGTCGTAGGCGTTGAGGTCGGGCATCTTGATCTTCGCGACTTCTTCGATGTCGGCCTCGGTGACGGTGCCGGCGGTGGCCTTGCCGGGGTTCGAGGAACCCTTGGCGATCTTGGCCTTCTCACGCAGCAGCACGGGGGCCGGCGGGGTCTTGAGGACGAACGTGAACGTGCGGTCCTCGAAGATGGTGATCTCCACGGGGATGATCGTGCCGACCTGGGACTCGGTGGCAGCGTTGTACTGCTTGACGAAGTCCATGATGCCCACGCCGTGCGGCCCGAGCGCGGTACCCACGGGCGGGGCCGGGGTGGCCTTGCCTGCGGGGATCTGGATCTTGACGATCGCAGCGACCTTCTTCTTTGCCATGACTGACTACTTCCTTGTGATGTTGCCTGCTGGTGCTGAGCGGGCTTACAGCTTGCTGACCTGGCTGAAGTCCATCTCCACGAGGGTCTCGCGACCGAAGATGTTCACCAGCACCTTGAGCTTCATGTGATCTGCATTGATCTCGGCGACCGTGCCGGCGAAGTCGGCGAACGGGCCTTCCTTCACGCGCACGCTCTCGCCCACCTCGTAGTCGAGCTTGGGCTTCTTGCGGGTGGGCATGCCGCCGGTCCCGTCGCCCTTGGCGGCGAGGAAGGTCTGCACTTCGCGCCGGGACAACGGAGTGGGCTTCTGGCCCTGCTTGCTCTGGCCGACGAATCCGGTGACACCAGGGGTGTTGCGGATGCAGTACCAGCTGTCGTCGTCCATCTGGCAACGAACGAGCAGGTACCCGGGGAACACCTTCTTCTGCACGGTCTGCTTGCGACCGTTCTTGAACTCGTCGACCTCTTCCATGGGGATGACGATCTCGTAGATCTTCTCCTCCATGTTCATGCTCTGGATGCGAGCCGTGAGGTTGGCGGTGACCTTCTTCTCGTAGCCGGACTGCGTGTGGACGACGTACCACTGACCCGGACGGATCCAGGGGTCGTCGAACGGCTCGGCGTCCTCGGCCTCGTCGGTGGCCGCAGCCTCGGGATCGGCGTCGGCGGAGAGATCGAACGTCGCGTCGACCACATCGTCGGCGGTCACCTCGTCGGCGGTCACCTCGTCGGTGATCACCTCGTCGATGGGCTCGTCGAGTTCGGTCGTGTCGGGGGTGATGTCGTTGCTCATGATCAGTCGTACAGCCAGCCGGAGAGGACACCGAACAGCGAGTCGAGGCCGAAGATGTAGCCCGTGTACAAGATGACGGTGACGAGGACGATGATCGAGAACCGACGGACCTCGGGCCACTTGGGCCAGGAGACCTTCCGCATCTCGTCGCGTACTTCGCGCAGGTACTGCACCGCGCCGGTGCGTTCCTTCTTCGTACGCGTCGCAGCCGGAGCGCGGGTGGGTTGTCCCTGATCGTTCAGGGCACCCTGGCGCTTCAGCTGACGCTTCTGCTCTCGGTTCAGGTCATCCAATGACATCTGTACGCTCGGTTCTTCACCCCAGGACCGGGGTGGGTGCGATGTTGGGTATGGGCAGGGCAGGAGGGATTCGAACCCCCGACCGTCGGTTTTGGAGACCGATGCTCTACCAGCTGAGCTACTGCCCTCTGGGGGCGACCGGTAACGCTACCAGCCACCCCTCGAGGTGCGACCCCGGGGTTGGGGTCAGCGGGTTTCCTTGTGCACGGTGTGCTTGCGGTCGTGGTTGCAGTACTTCTTCATCTCGAGTCGTTCGCGATCGTTGATCTTCGACTTCATCGTGATGTAGTTGCGGTGCTTGCACTCGGTGCACTCGAGGGTGATCTTCACCCGCTTGTCGTTCCTGGCCATCTGAGGTCCTTACTTCGTGATCTTGGTGACGCGGCCGGCGCCCACGGTACGGCCACCCTCACGGATGGCGAAACGAAGACCCTCGTCCATCGCGATCGGCTTGCCCAACTCGACAGTGATCTCCACGTTGTCGCCCGGCATCACCATCTCAGTGCCCTCAGGCAACTGGATCGTCCCGGTCACATCCGTGGTCCGGAAGAAGAACTGCGGACGGTAATTGTTGAAGAACGGCTTGTGACGCCCACCCTCGGACTTCGACAACACATACACCTGACCCGTGAAGTTCGTGTGCGGCGTGATGCTGCCCGGCTTGCACAACACCTGACCCCGCTCCACATCCTCCTTCTTCGTGCCACGCAACAACGCACCGATGTTGTCCCCCGCACGCCCCTCATCGAGCAACTTACGGAACATCTCCACACCCGTACACACCGTCTTCTGCGTCGTCTTCAACCCAACGATCTCCAGATCATCACCCGTGTGCACGATCCCCTGCTCGACCTTGCCCGTCACCACCGTGCCACGACCCGTGATCGTGAACACATCCTCGATCGGCATCAAGAACGGCTTGTCCAACTCACGCTGCGGCTCAGGAATCGACGCATCACACGCCGCCATCAACTCCATGATCTTCTCCTGCCAACCCGCATCACCCTCCAGCGCCTTCAACGCGGACACACGCACCACCGGAGCATCATCACCAGGGAACTCGTACTCGTTCAACAACTCACGAACCTCGAGCTCCACCAACTCCAACAACTCCTCATCCTCCACCATGTCAGCCTTGTTCAAGGCCACCACGATGTAGGGCACACCCACCTGACGAGCCAACAACACATGCTCACGCGTCTGAGGCATCGGACCATCCGTCGCCGCGACCACCAAAATCGCACCATCCACCTGCGCAGCACCCGTGATCATGTTCTTGATGTAGTCAGCATGACCCGGCATGTCCACATGCGCGTAGTGACGATTCGCGGTCTCGTACTCGATATGCGCGATCGAGATCGTGATCCCACGCGCCTTCTCCTCAGGCGCCTTGTCGATCTGATCGAACGGCGTGTACTGCGCCAACCCCTTATCCGCCAACGTCTTGGAAATCGCAGCAGTCAACGTCGTCTTCCCATGATCAATATGACCCATGGTGCCAATGTTCACATGCGGCTTGGTGCGCTCGAATTTCGCCTTGCTCATTTGGGAGACCTTCTCCTTGACGTGTCGTGATGACGGTTGTGGTTAGTGGTGTTGTAGCGGCGACCGGTCTCGAACCGGTGACCTTCCGATTATGAGCCGGATGCTCTGACCAACTGAGCTACGCCGCCAGGGCCTTGCTGACCGGACGGGCGGACCCGACCGATTGGTCGAGCCCTCTGTCGGAGTCGAACCGACGACCTACGCCTTACCATGGCGTTGCTCTACCTACTGAGCTAAGAGGGCCTTAGGCGCGCGTGTTCACCGCGAAACCGAGTGGGAATGATAGCGGGGCACTTCGCCCGCGCGGCCACGGGAATCCGCGATTACCCTCGCCGACGTGGCAACACTCTCCTTGCGTCCGGCGACGGTCGCCGACGCCGAACAGATCCGCAGCATCTACAACCACGAGGTGGTGCACACCGCCGCCACCTTCGATCTCGTCCCCCGCAGTCTGGCCGAGCAACAGGACTGGCTCCAGGCCCGCAGCGGTGCGTTCGCCGCGCTCGTCGTCGTCGACCCTTCCGACGTCGACGGCGAGGTGATCGCGTTCGGATCGCTGTCGCCCTACAAGGACCGGCCGGCGTATCGCACCAGCGTGGAGGACTCGGTCTACGTCCGCCGCGACCGCAACGGCCAGGGCGTGGGCTCGCTGTTGCTCCGCGAGCTGCTGTCGGTCGCCGCCACGAGCGGATTCCACGCCGTGTTCGCCCGGATCAACTCCAGCGGCGAGGCATCCATCGCCCTGCATCGCAAATCCGGCTTCGAGCTCGTCGGCATCGAGCGCGAGGTGGGTCGCAAGTTCGGGCGCTGGCTGGACGTCACGGTCATGCAGGCGCTGCTCAAGTAACGCCCCGATCGCTCAGAGCTCGAGGCCGAGCGCCTCGGCCTCGTCCGCCAGGGACAGCCACTGTTCCTCGGCCCGGTCCACCGCCGCCTGGGCCGAGGCCAACCGCTCGCCGATCGCCCCCATTTCGCGGTGGTCCATCGCCGTGCCCATCTCGGCAGCGACGAGGTCCCGGCGTTCGGTGGCGGCGGCCAGGTCTCGCTCGGCCTGGCCGAGTTGACGCCGAACGGTCGAAGGACTCCGTCCGGCGGCCGGCTTCGCTCGCGTGGTGGTGGAGACGGGCGCCGCGTTCGCTGCCGTGCGACCTGCCGGCTTGGTCGCCGGCGCGGGCGTGCCGGACGCGGCGCGGGCCGCCAACCAGGCAGCGACGCCTCCACGGATCCAAGCCGCGCCGCCCCGTCCGTCGAGCGCGAAGAGCTCGTCGGTCACCCGATCGAGGAACGAGCGGTCGTGGCTGACCGTGATGACGATGCCGGGCCAGTCGTCGAGGAAGTCCTCCAGAGCCCGCAGTGTGTCGAGGTCGAGGTCGTTGGTCGGTTCGTCGAGCAGCAGGACGTTGGGCTGTTCGACGAGCGTGAGCAGGAGCTGCAATCGCCGCCGCTCTCCACCGCTCAGGGTGCCGATCGGCGCGAACTGGGCGTCGCCGTCGAACCAGAACCGCTTCATGAGGGTCACGTCGCCGACGGACGGCTCGCCCTTGTCGCCCGCGACCGCTTCCCGCACCCGTTGTGTGAGATCGACATCACGTGCCAGCTGGTCGTAGTAGCCGATCTTGATCGTGGCGCCGCGCTCCACGGTGCCGGCCGTGGGTTGCAGGCGGTCGGCGACGAGGTCGAGCAGCGTCGACTTCCCCGCCCCGTTGGCGCCGACGATCCCGATCCGATCGCCCGGCTCGAACGACGCACTCACGCCGCGGAGCACCTCGGACCCATCCGGCCACGCGAACGAGACGGCGCGGACCTCGATGCCCTTGGAGCCGATGCGTTGGGAGCCCATCGACAGCGCCAGATCACCGCTGCGCGCCGCGGCCTGTGCCTTGCCCTGCACGAGCGCGGTGGCCGTGGCGATGCGCGCCTTCGGCTTCGCGGTCCGCGCCGGGGCACCTCGCCGGAGCCACGCGAGCTCCTTGGCCGCGAGGTTCTTGCGCACCGCCTCGGCGGCCTCGGCGCGCTCCTCGCGCTCGGCCCGGCCCGCGAGATAGGCGGCGTACCCGGAGCCCGCATGACGACCTTCTGGCACGTGGAGATACGCGCTGCCGCGATCGATCTCGAGCACCTTCGTGGTCACGCGATCGAGGACGTGCCGGTCGTGCGTCACGAGCACCAGACCCCCTCGATAGGCGGCGAGCCACTCCTCGAGGAAGCGGATGGCGTCGAGGTCGAGGTGGTTGGTCGGCTCGTCGAGCACCAACGCCTCGTACTCCCCCACCAACAGCCGCGCCAGGGCGACGCGCTTGGCCTGACCGCCGGAGAGCTCGTCGGTTCGGCTGTCGAGCAGCGCCGCCATGCCGAGTCGATCGAGCATCGCCTCGCCCTGCCAGTCCCCTCCGACGGCGTCACGCACCGTGCCCTCGGGCAGCACCGGCTGCTGCAGCAGGAACCCGACTCGTGCGCCTCGTCCCCACCGGACCTCGCCCGATTCCGGTTCGAGTTCGCGGGCGAGCATCCTCAGCAGGGTGCTCTTGCCACACCCGTTGATCCCCACCACGCCCACGCGGTCGCCGTCGGACAGCGTCAGGGAGACGCCGGTGAAGAGGGGACGGTTGGGTCGGGAGGCGGACAGCCCCTCGGCATCGATGACGATCATGTGGTGGACCTATCAGAACGCGGCGATCGCCAGGCCCGAAGGACCTGGCGATCTGTGGTGGGCCGGGCAGGATTCGAACCTACGTAGGACGACGCCGGTTGATTTACAGTCAACTCCCTTTGGCCACTCGGGCACCGACCCATCAGCGGTGTGTGAGGTTACCGCCTTGAGTACCCTTGCCACATGCCCAGTTTCGATGTCGTTTCCGAAGTCGACCGTCAAGAGGTCAAGAACGCAGTCGACCAAGCGCAACGCGAGGTCGGCACCCGATTCGACTTCAAGAACACGAACTCCTCGATCGAGCAGGCCGAGCTCGTCCTCACCCTGCGCACCGTCAGCGAGGACCGTCTCAACGCCCTGCGGGTCGTCGTCGAGGAGAAGCTCGTCAAGCGCGGCGTGTCGCTCAAGGGTCTCGACTACGGCAAGGTCGAGGAGGCCACACAGAACACGGTCCGCCAGGTCGTCACCATCACCGTCGGCATCAACAGCGACAAGGCCCGCGAGATCAACCGGATGATCAAGGAGAAGGGCCCCAAGGGCGTGAGCAGCCAGACCCAGGGCGAGACCGTTCGAGTCACCGGCAAGAAGCGCGACGACCTCCAGGCCGTGATGGCGCTGCTGAAGGGTGCCGACCTCGGCATCCCGCTGCAGTTCAACAACTTCCGCGACTGATCAGCCGGCGGAGGAGCAGTTCATCGCCACCGGGTCGGGAGTCGGGTGCTCGCCGGGTGCCGTCCAACCGGAGACCGGATCCACCAGCGGCCGCTCGTCGTTCGGGAACGTCACCGGGTCGTTGCCGTACACCGCGCACGCCGCGGCGGCAGCGGAAGGGGGTGCATCAGCACGCAGCAGCAGTCGGTACTGCTCGGCCCGGAGTGGCGCGGCGCCGAACGTCAGGCGCGGGGTGCCGTCGGTCGTCACGATCGCCGGCCCGGGGTCGCACGCATGGATCTGCAACTGGCTGACGCCCGTGCTGCCGGGGATCGCCGTCACGATCGTGCCGGCTTCGGGAGGCCCGGAGTTGGCCCACTCGGTGAACGCGGTCGTGGCCGTGTCCAACGAGGCGTCCGCGATGCTGACCACCGCATCCACACAGGTCGTCGCCGCACCCGACGCCAAGGTCCCCGGCACGGCGTCGATGGCGTCGGCGCGCCACCCGAGGGCGGCGTTCCAGGCGAGATCGTCGTCGATGCGACCGGCCAGCACGTGGTACCAGTAGAGCATGCCGCGCGAGGTCGCAGCCGTGGTCTCCACGACGTCCTCGCTCAGGCGGCGAAGGTCGAGCACCTGACCATCGGTGAAGGCGGCCTCGACCTCGTTGGCGTTGCGTTGCTCGGGCGTCAGGTTGGCGAACAGCGGCCAGGTGGCCATGCCGAGGCGTCCGGCGAGATCCGACGAGTACGGAGCGGGCGAGGGCTGAATGTCGAACTTCTCGTAGATGCCGAAGAGCTGGCCCCTGACGAGCTCACGGTCATCGTCGGACAGCAGTGCGAGAGCCACGGCCATCGCATCGCCGTCGTAGTAGGCGCGCGTGCCGATGACCACCGACTGTGACTCGTCCTTGATCCGCTCGCTCCACCCGAAGTGCTGGTCGAGCAGTGCCAGGGTCAACGCCCGATGGAGCGAGAACGTCCGAAGCTCGGGGTCGACGCCTGCGACGACATAGACGGTCCCGCTCTCCGCGTCGTAGAACGCGGGAGAATCGGCCATCGCCGCCTGACCGATCGCCGAGCGGTCGAGCGGCCCCGACAGCAGTCCGAGCGCGCGCCATTCCGACTGCACGGAGACGGCCCCGGCGGCGCCGGCGGCGCCGTTCGCGGTCGCGATTCGTTCGGTGTACTCGGCCACCGGCACGGTGACCACCGGGATGTCGTGCTCGAAGGCCAGACCTCGCTCGGCCTCCACGGCCTTCACCAGAGGGGCGACCTCCTTGGGCCACTCGACGCGATCGAGGACGTAGAGCTTCACCGCGAAGAGTCCGCCGGCGACCATCGCCAGGAGGATCACCGCGGTCACGATCCGACGAGCGACGTGGCGCTTGCGACGCCGCGTGGCAGGCATTGCGTTGTCGACGAGGTCGGCGTACGCGTGGCGGGAGGCGGGTGCGGCACTCTGCCGAGGCGAGTACATCTCGTTCTGGCTCAACACCGGCGTGGCGACCGACACGGCTGCGGCGGGCTCGGCATACGTGATGGACGGCACTTCGACCGGACCGAGGTCGTCCTCCTGGTCGGGCAGGAAGGCGAGGCGGTTCAGTTCTGCTTCCACGCCGGCGTTGGCCATCGCCGGCTGGACGGACGTGGGAAGCGGTGCCGCCGGAGGGGCGGGCACGACCGGTGCTTCTCCGGACACGGCGGGTGGGTCGAATCCGAGGACCTCGACGGCGGCCACGACCGGCGGCACGGGTGCCACGACCGGCACCGTCCCGGTCGCGTCGCGGACCAGCGAGTCGCGGACGGCCTCGACTCGTGGCAATCCGGTCGACGGGGTCGTGCGCATGATGAGTTCGGCAAGCCCGTCCACGACCGGGTCGGCCTCACGGGCGAGGGGCGGCGGCTCGTCGATGGGCTTGACCAGTCCCTCCTCCAGGCGGTCAGAGCCCCACGACGGGAGCGTCGCGCGGACGGCCGGCACCGGCTCGGAGATCGTCGGAGCGACGCCGAGTGTCATGGAGTCGGGGGTCGAGTCGGGGCTGGAATCGGGGGTCGAGTCTGCGCTCGAGTCCGGCGGCCCCGTCGGGGCGTCGGCGGTCGGGGGTGGGGTGGTCTCGATCGTCGCCACCGGCTGGGACAGGAGATCCTCGATGCGAACACGCGGCGGCACGACGGCTTCGAGACGCGACGGCCCGTCCGGGTCCTCGGTGTCGTCGGTGATGACCGCATGCTGGGACGTCGGGTTCGTGACGTGTTCCCAGGTCAGCTCCCGCAGGCGCGGCACCTGCGCCGGCGCGGCGAGACCGGGATCGCGAGCGAAGAGCGGGCTGTCCAGACGCAGTCTGAGGTCGTCGAGACTGAGCCCGCCGTTCTCACCCGTTGCGTCAGGGCCGGCCTCGGCGTCATCCCCCACAGGGCTGACGACGCCCGCCGACACGTTCCTCTCGTCGATCGCCACGTGAGAGATATCGGCCGCTCCAGGGAGTTCTTGAGCCTCTCGACAGCTCAGTCCTCGGTCGGGGCCTCGTTGGCCCGACGCTGCAACTCCGACACCACGCCGGCGTCGGCCAGCGTGGTGGTGTCGCCGAGATTGCGCCCTTCGGCGACGTCGCGGAGCAGGCGGCGCATGATCTTGCCACTCCTGGTCTTCGGCAGGTCAGGGGTCAGGTAGATGGTCTTCGGCTTGGCGATGGCGCCGATCTCGTGGGCGACATGGTCGCGCAGCACCTGCTCGTCGACGACGTGGCCACCACGAAGGGTCACGTAGGCGATGATCGCCTGACCGGTCGTCGCATCGTTCGCGCCGACCACGGCGGCCTCGGCCACGTCAGGATGACTGACCAGGGCCGATTCGACTTCGGTGGTGCTGATCCGGTGGCCGCTGACGTTCATCACGTCGTCCACGCGGCCCATCAACCACAGGTAGCCCTGCTCGTCGAGCTTGGCGCCGTCACCGGCGAAGTAGCGGCCAGGGAATCGGCTCCAGTAGGTGTCGGTGTACCGCTCGTTGTCACCCCAGATGCCGCGCAGCATGCCCGGCCAGGGCTGGGTCAGGGTGAGATAGCCACCACCGTGTTCGACGGTCCTGCCGTCGTCGTCGATCACTTCGGCGCCGATTCCGGGGAGCGGGAAGGTGGCCGAGCCCGGCTTGGTGGTCGTGCAACCCGGCAGCGGGCTGATCATGATCCCGCCCGTCTCGGTCTGCCACCAGGTGTCCACGATGGGGCACGTCCCGCCGCCGATGTGCTCCTGATACCACATCCAGGCCTCGGGGTTGATGGGCTCGCCCACCGAACCGAGCAGCAGCAGCGAGGACAGGTCATGGCGGGCGGGCTCCGCGGCGCCCCACTTCATGAACGTCCGGATCGCGGTGGGCGCGGTGTAGAACTTCGTCACGGCGTACTTCTCGATGATCTCCCAGAAGCGATCGTTGGCCGGGTAGTTCGGGACCCCCTCGTACATCACCTGCGTCGCACCGTTGGCCAGAGGCCCGTAGACGATGTAGCTGTGGCCGGTGATCCAGCCCACATCGGCCGTGCACCAGAACACGTCGGTGTCGGGATGCAGGTCGAAGACGTACTTGTGGGTGAACGCCACATGGGTGAGGTACCCGCCGCTCGTGTGCATGATGCCCTTGGGCTTCCCGGTGGTGCCCGAGGTGTACAGCAGGAACAGCAGCTGCTCGCTCGACATCGGCTCGGCGGGGCACACAGGGTCCGCGGCGGCGATCAGATCGTGGTACCAGTGATCACGACCCTCGGCCATCGTGACGTCGTTGCCGCCTCGACGAACGACCACGACGTGCTCGATCGAAGGCGTTCCCTCGAGGGCCTCGTCCGCTGCTGCCTTGAGGGGGAACACCTCACCGCGCCGGTAGCCACCGTCGGCGGTGATGAGGACCTTCGCCTCAGCGTCGTTGATCCGATCCGTCAGGCTCTGGGCGCTGAACCCTCCGAACACCACACTGTGGGCGGCCCCGATCCGGGCGCAGGCGAGCATGGCGACCGCGGCCTCGGGAATCATCGGCAGGTAGATGTTCACCCGATCGCCGCGGGCGACGCCCAGCGACTTCAACGCATTGGCGAACTTCTGCACCTCGGCGAGCAGGTCGGCGTAGGTGATCGTGCGTGTGTCCCCGGGTTCGCCCTCCCAGTGGAAGGCGACCTTGTCGCCCTTCCCGGCGAGCACGTGGCGGTCGAGGCAGTTGAAGCTGACGTTGAGCTCGCCACCCACGAACCACTTGGAGAACGGCAGCTCCCAGTCGCAGATCGTGGTCCATTCCGTGTCCCAGTCGAGCAGCGCAGCGGCCTGGCGGGCCCAGAATCCCTGGTAGTCGGCCCGCGCCTCGTCGTACAGGCTGGTGTCGACGAGGAGCGCCTGCTCCTTGAACGCCGCACTCGGCGGAAAGAGGCGCTGCTCGTCGAGCAGGGCGTCGATGGTGTCGTGTTCGTCTGCCATGTCGTGTACCCCCGGCCGCGGAGGTTAGCGCAGGGGTCGCGGACGGGCATCCCCCGAACCCAGCTCGACGGCGGGTCAGATCACGACTCGGGAACCGACCTCGAACACCTGCTCCGCGGGCAGGTTGAAGAAACGCGCCGCGCTGTCGGCACCACGATTGAGCCAGACGAACAGATGCTCGAACGCGGGGTGCATCCCGGGTGCCTTGCCGGAGACGATCGACTCGCGTCCGATGAAGTAGGTCACGTCGTCAGGATCGAACACCACCCCGCGTACGTGGATCGCGGTGAGTGCGGCGGGAACGTCGGGCTCGTCCATGAAGCCGTAGGTCAAGAGCACCTGGAACACACCGGGTTCGACCTTGGTGACGGTGGCGCGATCCTCCGCGGGGACGCGCGGCTCCTCGGTCGTCTCCACCGCGACGATCAGGGTCGATCGGTGCAGCACCTTGTTGTGCTGCAGGTTGTTCACCAGCGCCGGCGGCGCCCTGCCGAGGTCCTTGAAGAGGAACACGCCGGTCCCCGGGACCCGCTTCACGTCGGTGAACTCGTCGAGCACCTCGCTGATGGGTCGTTCGCCACGACGGATCCGGGCGGCGACGAGCTGGCGGCCGCGCCGCCAGGTCTGCATCTGCACCATGATGATGACGCCGATCAACAGGGCGAGCCAGCCTCCGTGGGGGATCTTGGGGATGTTGGCGCCGAGGAACCCGAGCTCGACGGTGAGCATCGGGACGCAGACGGCGAACGCTCTCCATCGGGCCCAGTTCCAACGGTCCGTCAGGACGCGGAAGAAGATGAGGGTGGTGATCGCCATCGTCATCGTGACGGCGATGCCGTACGCGGCCGCGAGGTTGCTGGCGGTCCGGAAACCGATGACCAACGCGACGCACGCGACGGCGAGCAACCAGTTCACCAGTGGCACATAGATCTGCCCGGAGTGGTCCTTGGACGTGTGGTCGATCCGGATCCGGGGCAGGTAGTCCAACTGCACCGCCTGCGCAGTCAGGGAGAACACGCCGCTGATCAATGCCTGAGAGGCGATGATCGTGGCGGCCGTGGCGAGGAGCACCAGCGGCAGCAGCAGCACCTTGGGCGCCATGTTGAAGAAGACGCCGTCGATGGCCGCCGGATCGCGCAGCAGGAGCGCGCCCTGTCCCCAGTAGTTCAGCACCAACGCCGGGAACACGAGCGCGTACCAGCCGCGCCGGATCGGCCCGCGCCCGAAGTGGCCCATGTCGGCGTACAGGGCCTCGCCGCCGGTGACCACCAGGAAGATGGAACCGAGCGCGAGGAACGCGTGCTTGGTCTCGTGTTCGAAGTAGCGGAACATCCACACCGGGTTCACCGACTGGATGATCTGTGGGTGGTGGACGATCTGACGCACGCCGAGCACGCCGAGCACGCCGAACCACACGATCATGATCGGACCGAACACCTTGCCCACGGCACCCGTACCGCGCCGCTGGACGACGAACAGGGTGACCAGGATGACGATGGCGATCGGCACCACCCAGTCCTTGAGGTTCGACGAGACTCGCTCGAGTCCGCCGACTGCAGCGAGCACCGAGATCGAGGGAGTGATGATGCCGTCGCCGTACAGGAGCGCGGTGCCGAACACCCCGAGCCCGACGAGGAGACCTGCCTTGGCGACCTGCCCGCCCTTGCGATTCATCAGCAGGCTGGTGAGCGCGAGGATGCCGCCCTCGCCCTTGTTGTCGGCGCGCATCACGAACAGGAGGTACTTCACCGAGATGATCAGGGTGAGCGCCCAGAATGCGAGGGAACAGATGCCGAAGACGTTGATCGAGTCGACGGTGAGCGAGTGCGTCTGCTCCGTGAACGCCTCCTCGAGCGCGTACAGCGGGCTCGTGCCGATGTCGCCGTAGACCACGCCGAGCGCGCCGACGACGAGCGCCCCCTGTGGCGCGACGGAGTGCGATGGCCGGCTCATGTTGGAGCGACGGTAGCCGCAATGGGTGGTGAGACGCGGAATCGGCCACCCGACTGCTCGGATGGCCGATTCACCGACAGTGCCGAGCTCCCGCCGCTCGACCGCTGCTTCGAATGATCCTGCTCACTCCTTCGCCTCAGTGCATGCACCGAGAGAAGGAGTGAGCAGTGTCAATGGGGAACGTATGACTCACGCCGCTTCGCCGGGGCGACGGGTGAGTGCGATGAGGAGGAGGCCCATGCTGATGAGTGCGAACCCGGCGATCAACAGGATCATCTGCTGGTCCGACCCGGTCCGGGGAAGCGTCTCGCTCTCGGCCCCTGTCGCCGTGGTGCTGGGCGCCAGGTTGCTCACCTCGGTGGAGGTGGTGCTCTCGTCGACCCCGCCCACATCGGTGGTGGTCGTCTCGCCTGCCGTCGTGGTCGGGAGATTGCTCTCCTGGCTCGTGGACGTTGCCTGCTCGGTGGTGGTCGTTGCCTGCTCGGTGGTGGTCGTTGCCTGCTCGGTGGTGGTCGTCACCTGGGACGTCGTGGTGGATCCTCGGACGTCGTGGTGGGATCCTCGGAGGTCGTGGTCGGCTTCTCGGTCGTCGTGGTGGGCCGCTCGGTCGTGGTCGTGGAGCAGTGGTCGTCGTCTCCGCCGTGGTTGCCCTCGGCCTGATAGCCGCTCTTGCAACCGCAATCGTCGCCCCGACCGCCACCGTTGTTGCCCTCGGCCTGATAACCGCTCTTGCAACCGCAATCGTCGCCCCGACCGCCACCGTTGTTGCCCTCGGCCTGATAGCCGCTCTTGCAACCGTCGGACCCTCCGGTGGACGCGTTGGCGGTGACGGGGCCGATGAGGAGGGCGCCACACGCGAGGGCGGCTCCTGCAAGGGTGGTGAGCAGCCCGATCCCGAGTCGGCTGCTCATTCCGTTCATCGGTCCTCGGACGTCGGTCACTGGGTGTAGCACGGGGTCATGGTACGTGGTATGTCACAGGGAGTGACATAGGCCGTCTGCACTATTCCAATTTTCATCTCGATTTCGTCAAACTCGCCACTCCACGACCAGAAATCCACCCAATCCTGAAGGTTCCAGCAAGCTCTCCGCTTCACGGACACGGCTCCGCATGCGGAGTGCGTCCAGGGTGGGGGCGGCTGCGGACGCCAGCCATGCGGCGCGTCCCTCCTCGACCAGGTCATCGATGCCCCAGCGACGAAGGAAGTGCGCCTGGGGGCGTACCACGAAGGGTTCGGGAAGCTGGTCGAGACACACCTGTGCGGTGATGTCCTGCTCGCCCGCCGCCTTCAAGTAGTGCTCGCCCCGCTCGTGACCCCGATAGGTACGAAGCCAGTCCCTCCAGGGTGTGGTGGACAACATCACGGTGCGAGGAGTGCAGTAGTCGAAGACCGCGACGGAGCCGGCGCTGAGCAGGGCCTTCGCTGCGATGACCCAGGCGTGGGCAGCGGTCTGGACCGGGAGGCGAGCCCCATGAGGGGCGTTGGCGGGCAGCCACTCCCACTCCGAGGGCGCCGGCACGGTGAGTTCTGAGATCCGCCCGTCGCGGCCGATGTCGACCACCGCCTCGCGCCAGCCGCCGTCGAACACGGCAAGTCGGAACGGCAGGTTGTCGAGCAGCTCGTTGGCGATGACCACGCCGACCAGGGGGCCCGAGGGCAGGTCGGCACGTGACTCGACGCTGTCGGGGTGCTCGGAGCGCTGCTCCGCGGAGACCTCCACGGCGAGGTACTTGACGAGTTCTTGAGGAAGGACGGCCCGGATCGCCCGGGCGAGCGTGCCGGGACCGGCGCCGGCCTCGACGATGGTGAAGTCGTCCGGGCGCCCGAGCCGCTCTCGCTCGGCCTCGATCCAGCGGGACAGGACGGTCCCGAACAGCGGACCGACTTCGGGTGACGTGATGAAGTCGCCTCGGCGACCGGCCCGGCCGCGGGTCGTGTAGAAGCCGTGCGCGCCGTAGAGCGCGATCGCCATGAACTCGTCGAAGCGCAACGGCCGACCGGCGTCGGCGGATGCCGCGGCGAGGTCGTCGAACGCGGAACGGTCAGCGGCCGAAGGCACCGGTGAGATCGGAGAGGTTGCCGAACTTGGCGATGATGCCGGGGATGACACCGAAGGCCAGCGTGCACAGACCGGTGATGGCCAACGCGGCGATCAGCGGGGCCGGCACCTTGATCGGGGTGGTGTCGCCGTCGGGGACGGGCTTCATCCACATCTCTCGCATGACGGTGATGTAGTACGCCGTGGCGATCACCGCGTTGACGGCGCCGATCACGGCGATGCTGTAGCCCCAGCCACCGCCCGCGTCGATCACGGCGCGGAACGCCCCGAACTTCGCGTACCAGCCGCCGAGCGGAGGGATGCCCGCGAGCGATGCGAGGAAGATCGTCATCAGCACGGCCAGACCGGGCGCGTAGCTGAACAGGCCGCCGAAGCTGCTGATCTTGCCGCTGCGGGTCTTGCGTGACACGGCGATGATCACGGCGAAGGCGCCGAGGTTGGTCGCGGCGTAGATGATGAGGTAGACGACCACGGCTCGCAGCGACGACTCGGCCGCGTTCCCTGTACCGGCCATCGCCAAGGGCATCAGGATGAAGCCACCCTGGCTGATGCTGGAGTACGCCAGCATGCGCACGATGTTCTGCTGCTTGAGGGCGACCAGGTTGCCCATGGTCATCGTCAGCGCGGCGAGCACCCACAGGAACGGTTGATACACGTCCTTCGCCGCGGGGAAGGTGAGGAAGACCAGTGCGATGAGGCCGACGAACCCGGCCGCTTTGGAGGCGACGCTCAAGAACGCGGTGACCGGGGTCGGTGCACCCTCGTAGGTGTCCGGGGCCCAACTGTGGAACGGCACTGCACTGATCTTGAAGGCGAACCCGATGATGACGAACACGATCGCCACGACCTGGATGCCGACCTTGTCGCCCTTCAGGGTCATCACCTTGCTGATGTCGGAGAGCAGCGTGCTGTTGGCGAGACCGTAGAGCAGGCTCATCCCGTAGAGCAGCACCGCGCTGGCGAACACTCCGAGCAGGTAGTACTTCACGCCCGCCTCGTTGCTCTTGCGGTCGCGCTTGCGCCAGGCCGCCATCATGTAGGCCGGGATCGACAGGAACTCGAGGGCGACGAAGACGCTGACGAGGTCGCGCGACGACGCGAGCATCACCATGCCCGTGACGCTGCTGAGCAGCAGCACGTAGTACTCGCCCTGGTAGTAGCCGCCCTCCTCCACCTCGTTGGTGCTGAGGAGGACCACGACGTAGCCGGCGAGGAGGAACAGCGCCTTCAACACCAGGCTGAAGTTGTCGACGATGTAGCGGCCGTTGCCCAGTGCGTCGCGCACGTCGCTTCCCGTGACGGCGAGCGTCACCAGGGGGAGGACTGCGCCGAGCAGGAAGAAGCCGGTGAGCGTGCCCGTGATCCACCGCCGGTGCTCGGCCACGAACAGGTCGACGAGCAGCACCGCGCAGATGCCCACCGCGAGGATGATCTCGGGCGCGAGCGCGTGATAGTCGACGTTCGGTGCGGCGAAATCGCCGGCGGCAGCGAGGAGGGATCCGAGCATCAGGTCACTTCCCGCCGAAGACCTTGACGAGCTCGGTGACGCCGGGGTCGAGGACCTTGAACATCAGCTGTGGCAACACGCCGAACACCAGGATGGCGGCGAGCAGGGGCGTCCAGGCGATCCACTCGAACATGGTCACGTCGTGGATGTCCGAGTGGTGGTCGTCGTCGTCATGACCGCCGACCGCGGCGCCGTGTCCGTGGTCGCCGTGTCCGCCGTGGTCGCCGGCGCCGGCGAATTCGGGCGACACCTCACCGAACGCGGTGCGCTGGTAGAGCCAGAGCAGGTAGGCGGCGGCCAGCACGGTGCCGAGTGCGGCGATGATCGTGAGGACACGGAACAGCGAAAGGCTGAGACCACCGAAGGGCAGGCCTGCACCGTGCAGCGGGTTCCAGGACGCGAGGATCGCCGGGAACTCGCCCCAGAACCCGGCGAGACCGGGGAGGCCGAGCGAGGCCATCGCGCAGAAGCCGAGGATCCAGCCCATCTTGGGGATCTGCAGCAGCATGCCGCGCAGGCGGGCGATCTCGAGGGTGTGGTAGCGCTCCTTCACCGAGCCGGCGACGAAGAAGAGCATGCCGGTGATGAGGCCGTGGGCGACCATGCCGAACAGTGCGGCGTTGATGCCGAGCGAGGTGAGCGTGCTGATGCCCAGCATGACGAAGCCCATGTGGGCCACCGACGAGAACGCGATGAGGCGCTTCATGTCGGTCTGGGCGAGGCAGCCGAGGGCGCCGTAGATGATGCCGATGATCGCGAGCACCGCGATGACGGGCGCCCACTTCACCGCAGCCTGCGGCAGGAACGGGATGGCGATGCGGACGAAGCCGTACGTGCCGAGCTTCAGCAGGATCGCGGCCAGGATGACCGAGCCCTGTGTGGGCGCCTGGGTGTGGGCGTCGGGCAGCCACGTGTGGAACGGGAACATCGGCACCTTCACCGCGAACCCGATGAACATGCCGGCGAAGATCCAGATCGCGGTGTTCTTCGCCACGCCCGAACCGTTCTCGAGGAACCACTGGAACGTGAAGTTCGCCTGCTCGGGGTGAGCAGAGTGGCTCTTGGTGACGACGAACAGGGCGATGAACGACACCAGCATCAGTGCCGAACCGAACATGGTGTAGAGGAAGAACTTCAGCGACGCGTACTGGCGGTTCTCGCCGCCCCACACGCCGATCATGAAGTACATCGGCAGCAGCACCACTTCGAAGAACACGAAGAAGAGGATCAGGTCCTGGGCGACGAACGTGCCGGCCATGCCGGTCTGCAGTACGAGCATGAGGATGAAGAACGCCTTGGGGTTCCCCGGCGACGGCACGTGATCCCACGAGTAGATCATCACGAGCAGGGTGATGACCATCGACAGGATGTACAGCGGGAGGCTGATTCCGTCGAGTCCGATGGTGTACGTGGCACTGATCGGCTTGATCCAGCTGTTCGTGGTGAAGAACTGGAGCGAGCCGGCCTTGCCGTAGTCGAACTGGGTCATCGTGAAGATGCCCACGGCGAGGGTGGCGGCGGCCGTGAACACGGCGACGCCCTTCACCATCACCTCGTCGGACTTCGGGATGAACAGCATCACCAGCACGCCTGCCAGGGGCAGGAACGTGCCGAGGCTCAGGAGCCACTGTTGGTTCTGGAGTACGTCGTGCATGGATCCCTCTAGCTGTTGACGAGTACGAGTACGAGCGCACCGACTGCTGCGGCACCGAACAGCAGCGCTCCGTACATGCTGACCTTGCCTGATTGCACGGGCTGCAGAGCACCGCCTGCGCCGCGTGCCGTTGCACCGCTGCCATTGACCGCGCCGTCGACGACGCGCTGATCGATGTTCTTGTAGACCCAGATGCCGGTGCGCTTGCCACCGATGCCGACGGCGTTGACGATGCCGTCGAGGATGTTCTGGTTGGTCCAGTAGGCCGCCTTGGCGATGGGATGGGCGATCGCCTTGACGATGACCCCTTCGTACAGGGCGTCGAGGTAGTACTTGTTGACGAGGAACTTGTGGCCGGCGCCGAGCAACGTGTTGCGCTCGGTGAGTCCCTTGAACGGCGACGACTCCTTGCCGTAGACCTGCAGGCAGAGGAACAGGCTGATGCCGAAGCCGACTGCCACCAGCAGGATGCTGGGCACGGCGTTGATCCAGTGGAACGCAGCAGCTTCGGGAACGCCGCCCTCTCCGATGGGAAGGCCGACCGAGGACTCCAGCCAGGTCTCGAACTTGTGCCACCCGAACGGCGCTGCGTTGAGGTAGCCGGAGACGAACGCCAGCGTGCCGAGGATGATGAGCGGCACCGTGATCTGCCACGACGAGTCGCTCGGCGCGAACGGCAACGGCTTGCCGTGGTGCAGCGGGGCGTGGTCGTCGTGCGCCACGTGGGCATGGGTGTCGAGCCCGTCGACGTCGTGATGGATCTCGTCCGCAGCCTCGTCGTGGCTGTGGTCCTCGTGGCCTTCGACGAAGTGGGCTGCCCCGCCGCGGGGCTTGCCGAAGAACGTCAGGTACGTGGCGCGAGTCATGTACGCGGCGGTCATCGCCGCACCGACGAGACCGACGACGAAGAACACCGTGTAGTTGTTGTGCTTGGCCGAGTCGATGATCTCGTCCTTGGAGAAGAACCCGCTGAAGAACGGCAGACCGCACAGCGCGAGCGTGCTGACCATCCAGGCGATGAACGTGACCGGCATCTTCTTGCGGAGGCCGCCCATGTCCTCCTTCATGTCGAAGCTGTGGTGGCTCCCGGTGTGCGCGATCGATCCGGCGCACAGGAAGAGGCAGCACTTGAAGAAGGCGTGGGTGAAGATGTGGAACACCGCCGGCATCCAGGCGCCGACGCCGAGTCCCATCATCATGTAGCCGAGCTGGCTCACGGTGGAGTAGGCGAGGACCTTCTTGATGTCGTTCTGCACGAACGCCAGCGCGGCTGCGATGATGATGGTGATCCCGCCGATGACGGCGATGAGGTTGACGTGGTTGCCGGCGATGTTGATGTCGAGTCCGGTGTGGAACACCGGGTAGATCCGAGCGACCAGGAAGACGCCGGCGACGACCATCGTGCTCGAGTGGAGCAACGACGACACAGGCGTGGGGCCGGCCATGGCGTCGGGCAGCCAGGTGTGGAGCGGGAACTGGCCGCTCTTGCCGATGGCGGCGATGAACAGCGCCACGGCGGCCCACATCAGCATGGTCTTGCTCGAGAACTCACCGTTCGCGGCCATCACGTTGATGCCCTGCTCACCGCCGATGTCGAGCGTGCCGAAGATGGCGAGCAGCATCGCCGTGCCGACCAGCAGTCCCATGTCGCCGGTACGCACGGTGAAGAAGGCCTTCAGGGCGGCGCGTGCATTCGCCTCCTCCTCCCACCAGTGACCGATCAGCAGGAACGAGCACAGGCCCATGATCTCCCAGCCGAGGATGAACTGGACCATGTTGGGTGCGAGCACCATGGTCAGCATGCCCGCGGAGAACAGGGTGATGCTGGCGAAGAAGTGGGTGTAGCGACGATCACCGCGGACGTACTCCGTGGAGTAGATCTGCACGAGCGTGCTGATGAACGCGACCAGGAGCAGCGCCATGACAGCGAGCCCGTCGATCTGCTCGCCGATGGCGAACTTGATGCCACCGCTGGACCACCACGTCTTGGTGCGGATGACCGCCGCGGCCTCCTCGCTGTTGGACACCCGGTCGATCCACTGATACGCCGCGCCGGCCGCGATGACGAGCGCGGCGACCATGCTGGCGATGCCGATCTCGCTGCCACCCCGCGGCATCTTCTTGCCGACCAGGATGATGACGAAGAACGCGGCCGCAGGGATGACAGGGATCAGCCATGCGTGCGTGAGGAACCAACCGGCGGCGTCGGCCACTGCTGCAGTCTCTTCTGCGAACATGCGGTCAGCCCTTCATTTCCGAGAGGTCGTCGAGCGAGATGTTCTTGCGGTTGCGGTAGATCAGCAGCACCATCGCCAGGCCGACGCCGACTTCGGCGGCCGCGATGGCGATGACGTAGAGGGCGAACACGTTGCCGTCGCTGCTCCCGTTGAGCCGGTCGAAGGCGAGCAGGTTGATGTTGACGGAGTTGAGGATGAGCTCGATGCTCATCAGCACCATCACTGCGTTCTTGCGGGTCAGCACGCCGTAGACACCCATGCAGAACAGCAGCGCGCCGAGGATCAGAAACTGGTTGACGAGCATCGGTCAGTCCTTCCTGGCCAGCACGATGGCGCCGATGACGGCAGCGAGGAGTACGAACGAGAGCGCCCAGAAGGGCAGCAGGTACGGCTTGAAGATCAGATCGCTGATGGTCTGGGTGCTCTGCGGCTTCGAGTCCGTGGGCAGCTTGTCGTCGGAGAAGCCCTTCAGGAGCACGAACGCCAGCACGCCGAACAGCAGCAGCGCCACCGGAGCGGCGATGATCGCGTTGTTGTTGTTCAGGTCGACGTCCTTGCCGAGTTTGGCTCTGGTGAGCATGACGCCGAAGAGGAACAGCACCATCACCGCACCGATGTAGACGAGCACCTGGGTGACGGCGACGAACTCGGCGGCGAGGAGCACGTACTGCGCTGCCGCGCCGGCCATCACGATCACGAGCGACAGCGCAGCGTGCACGACGTTTCGGCTGGCGATGACACCCACACCGGCGAACACCATGGCGAGGGCGATGATGATGAAGCCGATGTTCTGGGCGACTTCGATGTCGGAGGCGAGCACCATCACTTGCCCTTCTTCTTCTCGGCGCCGGCCTCGAGCGCGGGGGCCTCGGGCACGGTCTCCATCCATTCACCGAGCTTGGTCTTGTCGTGGAGGAGGTCGGCGATCTTGGGCTCCGAGTACTCGTACTCCGGGCTCCAGAACAGCGCGTCGAACGGGCAGACCTCGACGCAGATCCCGCAGTACATGCAGAGCGCGTAGTCGATGTCGAAGCGGTCCAGCTTGTTGACCTTGCGCGGCGCGCCGCCGGCGCGCCGGGGCGGGGCGAGTTCCTTGTGGGCCTCGATGTAGATGCACCAGTCCGGGCAACTGCGCACGCACAACATGCAGGAGGTGCAGTTGTCCTCGCGCAGGGCGATGACGCCGCGGGCACGGATCGGCGGCGTCTCCTTCTCGTGCGGGTACTGCACCGTGGCCGCGCCGCCGCCGAACTTCTTCGGCTTCATCGTCTGGGCCATGGTGTTGAACGTGACGCCGAGGCCCTTGATGAGACCGGGCACCTGCGGCTTCTTGCGATCGGCCATCAGAACGCCACCTTCAGGATCGCCGTGAGCATGATGTTGAGGAGCGACACGGGGATCAGCACCTTCCACGCGAAGCGCTGCAGCTGGTCCTCGCGGAAGCGGGGGTAGCTGAACCGCACCCACATGATGATGCCGGCGAGCACCATCATCTTGGTGAACATGATCAGCGGGCCGCCCACGTTCATCCAGTTGTCGACCGTGCCGAGGTCCGCCGGGTCCCAGCCGAACCACGTGAACGGCACACCCCAGCCGCCCAGGAAGAGCACGCTGGCGATGAGTGCGAACACGCCGGCGGTGGCGAACTCGGCGATGAAGAAGATCAGGAAGCGGAAGCCGGAGTACTCGGTCATGTAGCCGGACACGAGCTCGCTCTCGGCGATGGGCATGTCGAACGGTGTCTGGGTGAGCTCGGCCTGCACCGCGATCATGAACACCAGGAAGCCGACGAACTGGGTGAGGATGTACGGGAAGCCGATGCCGTCCCACCCGAAGATCGCATCGCTGTTCTGCTTCACCACGATCAGCTGGAGGTTCATCGTGCCGGCCTGGATGACCACACCGAGCACGGCGAGCACCATCGGCAACTCGTAGGCGATGAGCTGGCCGGCGGCGCGAAGGCCGCCGAGGAGGGAGTACTTGTTGGCCGAGCTCCACCCGGCCATCAGGATGCCGAGGGTGCTGATGCTGCTGACGGCCAGCATGTAGAACACGCCGGCGTCGAACTGGGTGAAGTACGCATCCGGCCCGAACGGCACCACGGCCACGAGCAGGAACGTGCTCATCAGCACGACGAGCGGCGCCGCACGGAAGATCCGCAGATCGGCGCGCTCGGGGGCGATGTCCTCCTTCTGCAGCCACTTGCCGACCTCGGCGAACAACTGCATCGACCCGTAGGGGCCGGCTTCCATCGGTCCCAGACGACTCTGCATGAAGCTCATCATCTTGAACAGGAACAGGTACACGATGGTGCCGGCGGGCAGCAGCACGGCAACCGTGCCACCGAGGACGCGCAGCAACGACTGTGCCCAGTACGGAACGTCAACCGCGAGCATCACCGGTCAATGTCTCCCAGGATGAAGTACAGCGAGGCGAGGATGGAGATGACGTCGGGGACGTACACGCCACGCAGCACCCACGGCACGATGGAGATGTTGTTGAAGCTGGCCGAACGGATCTTCACCCGGAACGGGCCGAGGTCGCCCTTGCTGACGACGTAGTAGCCCATCTCCCCCAGCGGGTTCTCGGTGCTCACCCACGCCTCACCCTCGGGCACCTTGATGATGCGGGGGACCTTGGCCATGACCGGACCGCTCGGGATGCCGTCGAGCAACTGGTCGACGATCATCGTCGCCTCGCGCGTCTCCTGCAGCCGGATCCAGCACCGGGCGAAGCTGTCGCCGTCGGGGTGGGTCCAGACCTTCCAGTCGACCTTGTCGTAGGCGAGCGGCAACGACTGGTCGCGGCGCAGGTCCCAGTCCACGCCGCTGGCGCGCAGGTTGGCGCCGCTGAGGCCGTACTGCTTGGCGACCTCGGGCGGGATGACGCCGATGCCGCGAAGGCGGCTCTGGAAGATCTCGTTGCCGAACAGCAGACTCTCGATCTCGTCGCAGAAGTTGCGGAGCTTCTTCATCACCTGCTTGGTCTCGGCGATCCAGCCGGCCGGCAGGTCGTCCTTGAGACCGCCGATGCGGTCGAAGTTGGGGTGGAAGCGGCCACCCGTGGCGCCCTCGATCAGGTTGAGCACGTGCTCGCGGTCTCGGAAGGCCATGAACACCGGGGTGATCGCCCCGAGCTGCACCCCGAGGTCGCCGAGGAACAGCGAGACGTTGGCGATGCGGCTGAGCTCGAACAGGACCGTGCGGATCCACTGGGCACGCGGCGGCGCCTCGATCTCCATCAGCTTCTCGGCGGCGAGGATGAACGGCACCTCGTTGGCGAAGCTGCCGAGCCAGTCGATGCGGTTGACGAGCGCGGTGACCTGCGGGAAGGTGCGCACCTCGGTGAGCTTCTCGTAGCCGCGGTGCATGTAGCCCGCACTCGGTTCGGCCCAGATCACCTGCTCGCCATCGAGGCGGACGATGATGCGCAGGGTGCCGTGGGTGGCCGGGTGCTGCGGGCCGATGTTGAGGGTCATCCCCTCGGTCTCGAGCTCGACGTTGAGCCGGGCGTCGGCGGCCTGGGCGGCGATGTAGCTGAGCTTCTGGCGATCGGCGAGATCGGTCACTCGGCACCTTCCTCGGAGTCGTCACCGGGCAGGGGCTCGACGTCGGCGATGCCGGGCCACGGCTTCACCAGGCGGGCGAGCAGGGGGAAGTCCTTGCGCAGGGGGTGCCCCTCGAAGTCCGTCGGGAGGTACATGTTGCGCAGGTCGGGATGGCCGTGGAACCCGATGCCGAACATCTCGTGGCACTCGCGCTCGTGCCAGTTGGCGCCGGCGTAGACCGGGATCCAGCTGTCGACGGCAGGAGACTCGTCGGCGACGTCGGCCTTGATGGTGACGCCGAAGTGCTTCGAGAGGTTGGTCACCCGTGCGAACACCTGCATGCGGGTGTCGCCACCGGTGTACCCCTGGACGACCTCGGTGGACCGCTCCGGGGTGGGTTCGGTGGGATCGTCCTCGCCGCGACCGAACGGGCTGGGCAGCCAGTCGATGGCGGACAGGAACCCGAAGTACTCGCAGCCGACGCGGTCGCGCAGCACGAGGCCGGCCTGACGCCACGCATCCGTGCGGACGCGCACCCACACGTCGTCGTTCGGCTTGATCAGGCTGTCGAGCAGTGCGTCGCCGAGCTCGTCGCGAAGTGCTTGGACGACGCCTTCGCGCAGGGCGTCGCCGGGCAGCGCCAGCGTGTCGTTGCCGGTCGTGTCGTTGCCGGTCGTGTCGTTGCCGGTCGTCTCGTCACTCAACGGGGCCACCTCCGACCACGACCGGGTCACGGTGCAGCGGCACGGTGCCCTCGCCGCGCCAGCGGGCGCCCATGTCCTCGTTCTTGATGCGCTGCTGCAGCAGCACGACGCCTTCGAGCAGCGCCTCGGGACGCGGCGGGCAGCCGGGCACGTAGATGTCGACGGGGATGATCTGGTCCACACCCTTGGTGACCGAGTAGCTGTCCCAGTACGGGCCGCCACAGTTGGCGCACGATCCCATGCTGATCACGTACTTGGGCTCGGGCATCTGCTCGTAGAGCCGCTTGATGGACGGGGCCATCTTGTCGGTGACCGTTCCGGAGATGACGACGAGGTCGGCCTGGCGAGGGCTGGCGGGCAGCGGGATGACACCGAGGCGCATCACGTCGTAGCGGGGCGAACCGAAGGCGGCGCCCATCTCGATCGCGCAGCAGGCGAGGCCCCACTGGTACACCCAGAGGCTGTACGAGCGACCCATGTTGAACAGGGACGTGAGTGGTTTGGGCAGACGCCCTTTGTCGACAAGACCCATGCGATCACACCCAGCGCAGTACGCCCTTGCGCCACGCGTAGACGAGGCCAAGGAGCAGGACGAAGACGAACACGCCCATCTCGACGAGGCCGAAGCCCGCGTAACGCTCGAGTTGGGTGGCCCATGGGAACATGAACACGGCTTCGACGTCGAAGACCACGAACAACAGAGCGAAGATGTAATACCGGACCTGGCTCTGCGACCAACCGTCGCCGACCGGGTTGACGCCGCTCTCGTAGGCCGTGTTCTTCTCCGAGGAGGGCTTGTACGGACGCAGCAATGCAGACACACCGAGGAGCAGGCTGGCCAGTACCAGGGCAATGGCAGCGAACCAGACCACGGTGAGGTAGTCGCGCAGGAATTCGGACATCGCTTTCGACGCTACTACGCCACGTGAATGGCGCCACAAATGGTGCGTCACGCGGGTGGCAGCGCCTGGGTGGCGTCGAGCCACCAGGCCACGCCCGACTCCAACTGCTCGGTCGTCATCCCGCCGGCGTACAGCGCACCCGACCGGGCCGCCGTGCCCCGATTGGCCTTGGCGTACTCGACCGCCTCCGCGAGGTCGGCGCGGAAGGTCGCCACGACGCCGGGCTGCGTGTTCGGCCGGGTCACGCAGAAGTGCACGGCATTGGGCTTCTGCAGACCGTTGAGCCGCCACCGGCGAGTGGCCAGGAAGTCGTTGACCAGGAAGATGTCGAGGCCGCTGTCGTCCGTGGTGGTGAACGCCACGTTGAAGAACGGGTCACCCAGCACGCGCAGCTCGGGGAACGACTGGACCGCCGCTCGGATCTCGGCGGCGGTGCGGAAGATGTCGGCGGCGATGGACAGGTAGCCCTCCCGGCCGAGGGACACCATGGCGGCCCATGCGGCGGCGATGATGCCGCCCGAGCGCGACCCGCTCATGCCGGGTGAGGTGTACGCCCCGCCCGGCCAGTCGGCGACGATGAAGTACTGCCGGCGGCGCAACTCCGGGTTCCGGTAGAGCAGCACGCTCGACCCCTTCAACCCGAAGCCGTACTTGTGCGTGTCGGCGCTGATCGACGTGACGCCGGGCAGCCGGAAGTCGAACACCGGCACGTCGTAGCCCAGATCCTGGCCCCAGGCGAGGATGAACCCGCCGAGGCAGCCGTCGACGTGCAGGTTGATGCCCCGCTCGACGGCGAGGTCGGACAGCTCCTCGATCGGGTCGATCAACCCGTGCGGGTAGGTGCCGGCCGAGCCGGCCAGCGCCACGGTGTCGTCGTCGACGAGCGAGCGGATCGAGTCCATGTCGGCGATGTAGCGATCCGTCACCGCTGCGTGGCGGACCTCGATGCCGAAGTAGTGGGCGCCCTTGATCAGCCCTGGGTGGGCCGTGACGGGCATCACCAGGTTGGGCTTGGTGATCCCGCGCTCGCGGCCCCACTCGCGGTACACGAGCAGCGGGTTCATCAGGCTCTCGGTGCCACCGCTGGTGAGCACGCCGCAGACGGTGCCGCCCTCCACCGCTCCCCCGTGGAGCATGTCCGCGGCCATGGCGATGATCTCGCCCTCGAAGCGGGTCGCGCTGGGGTACATGTCGCGCTGGATGACGTTGGCATGGCTGTAGTGCCCGAAGACCTCGTTGAGGAAGTGGTAGTGCGCCTCGTCACCGGAGTAGATCGAGCCGCTGATCTTCCCCTCGTGGTACGGCGAGTCCTCGACCTCGGACATCTCCTCGATCTCGGAGAGGATCTCGGCGCGGTCGCGCCCGTGCTCGGGGAACGAGCGGACCACGGGGTACCGGTCGGCATACGGATAGAGGCTCATGCGGGTGCTCCTTCAGGAGAGTGAGAGTTCGGGGTGGAGGGCGATCAGGCGGGCCAGCGCCCGGTCCATGACCTGTCGAGTGGTCGGATCGGGGTGGTGTTCCTGGTCGACGCGCAACAGCGACGGGATCGTGGCGAGGTCGAGCAGGCCGAGGTCGGCGAAGGCGAGGAACGCCGCGCCACGGGCGTTGGTGGCTCGCGGGTCGGCGAGTCGTCGCACCGGTCGGTCGGTGGCGTCGGCGAGGCACTGTGCCCACAGCGGGCTCATCGCGCCTCCGCCGCCGAAGCGGAGGTCCGGGAACGGGTTGCCCACGAACGCTTCGACGTGCGGCAGCAGCCAGGCGAGGTTGAGCGCGACGCCCTCCAGGGTGGCGCGCATCGCGTGCCGCCGGTCGTGGTGCAACGAGAGCCCGATGTAGGCGCCGCGCACGTCGTCGTTCGGGCTGGGTGCGATGGATCCCAGCAGCCACGGCAGGAACTGCGCGCCCTCGGCGCCGGGTGCGATGTGGGCCGCGTCGTCGAGCGCGCTGGCCGTGTTGTCGTAGCCGAAGAGTCGCAACGCCCACTCGAGCGCACGCCCGCCGACGCCGTTCTCGGCCATCACGTAGTACATCCCCGGCAGTGGGCTGGGCACGCAGAGGATCCCCGACACGAGGTCCCCACGGTGCTCGGCGACGTGACTCACCAG
This sequence comes from uncultured Acidimicrobiaceae bacterium, assembly GCA_963720695.1. Taxonomy (GTDB): domain Bacteria; phylum Actinomycetota; class Acidimicrobiia; order Acidimicrobiales; family Ilumatobacteraceae; genus UBA668. The sequence continues at coordinate 104,372 of CAVRGG010000007.1, read as the reverse complement.
CACGGCGGTGGTCCCGATGACGACGGCGCCGCTGTCGGGCCCGAGCGCTCCGGCGCCGACGGCGGAGGTGATGGAGTCGATCGTGCCCGGCACCACGGGGAGTCCGGGCGCGAGGCCGAGCTCGGCGGCGACGGCGGACGTGAGCTCTCCGACGACCCCGTTCAGCGGCACGAGCGGTGGCAGCTTCGCCGGGTCGAGCCCCGTGGCGGCGACGAGTTCCGTGTCGTAGTCGGTGGCGCCCCAGGTGCGGTTGTCGCAGACGAGTTGACCGAAGACGGTCGACTGCGTGGCGGTCACGCGGCCCACGAGGCGGGCGGTGAGGTAGTCCATCGGCTCGACCAGCGCCACCGCGGCCTCGTACGAATCTGCGTGCCACGTCTGCAGCACGTGGGCATGGGCGACGTTGTCGTTGCCGCTGGGGAGCGGGATCAGGCCGTGTCGGTCGAGGAACAGCATGAACGTGTCGTCGGTGAGCAGGGTCCGGTTGTGCTCACCGCCGCGGCTGTCCATCCACAGGATGCATGGACCCGTCGGCCTCCCGTCGGCGGCGACGGGGATGGTGCTCATGTACTGGCTGGTGACGGCGACGGCGACGATCGGCGGTGTGGGCCGCACGGCCGCCAACGTCTCTCGGGTCGCGGCCACGACCGCCGACCACATCTCCTCCGGGTCCTGCTCGGCCCCGCGCTCACCGATGAAGGTCGTGCCCACCGGCCGGCTCCGCCACGCCAGCGTCGCGCCCGTTCGATCGACGAGCGCAACCTTCGGACCCCCGGTCCCGAGGTCGATCGCCAACACGCACTCCGTCATGGCACCACATTGCCAGGAGTGCTACACCGTTGCCATGACGCAGGGGGCGATCGAGGCGTTGGTGGCCCAGGTGCCGGCCTGGGCCGGTCGCACCGTCACGCTCTCCCCGCTCCACGGCGGGATCACCAACACCAACTACATCGCCGCCGTCGACGGTCGCCGCTTCGTGGTGCGCGTGCCCGGAGAGCGCACCGAGTTGCTCGGCATCGACCGGGCCAACGAGGCGGAGGCCGCGGCACGGGCGGCGGAGCTCGGCATCGGACCGGCGGTGGTCGGCCGGCTCCCCGGCATCGGCACGCTGATCACCGAGCTCGTCCCGGGCCATCACCTCGAGTCGCACCCCTTCGTCGATCGGCTCGACGACGTGGTCGGCCTGCTCCGCCGCTTCCACGGCAGTGGGGATCTCGCCGGCGCGTTCCCGGTGCATCGCGTCGTCGAGTGGCACGCACGGGACGCGGCGAGTCACGGGGTGATCCCGCCCGCCTCGTACGACCGACTGCATCAGCTGAGCCGTCGCGTCGAGGCGGCGTTCGCCAAGTCCCCCCTGCCCGCGGTCCCCTGCCACAACGACCTCCTGCCGGGCAACGTCCTGTTCGAAGACGGCGGCCCACGGGTCTGGCTGCTCGACTTCGAGTACGCCGGCATGAACGACCGGTTCTTCGACCTCGCCAACCTGAGCGTGAACTGCGGGCTCGACCATGCTGCCGACGAGTCGTTGCTCGTCAGCTACTTCGGCGCCGTCACGCCCGTGCGGTTGGCCCGGCTGCAGCTGATGAAGATGATGAGCGAGTTCCGCGAAGGGATGTGGGCCGTGGTGCAGCAGGCGATCAGCACCCTCGACACCGACTTCGCCCAGTACGCGCACGAGCGCCTCGCGAGCTGCGAGCGGCTCGCCTCGCGGCCCGAGTTCGAACGCTGGATCGCCGACGCGGCCGGCGATCCGGGCTGACGGCGCACGCTCGCCCAGGGCCCGAAGGCACTTGCGCGGAGCGCACATAGCGAAGCTCCTATGGTTGTCAAGGGGTTGTTGCCGGGTGTCGGGCTGACCAGTGATGGGCCACTCGGGTGAGGGCAGGCTCTTATGAGGCCACGGTTCCGGCGGTGTGTGCGGTGACGGGACGGCAGTTCGATATCGGGACAGCCTTCGAGGGCGTCGGGGCAATATGGGGCCAGTCCCGTCACCGCGATCTTGTTCAGCGCGGCAGGGCGCGGAACGTCTCTCGTGCGATCGCTCGTTTCATGCAACGGATGATCTCTGCTTTGCTCTTGCCGTCGGCGAGGCGGCGTTCCATGTACGCGACGGAGCGGGGTTCGTGTTGGCCGAGTCGGGTGATCGCGATCCGCCAGAGCGCGTTGTTCGCTCGACGGTTGCCACCGCGGTTCAGGCGATAGCGACCGGCGGACAGACCGCTGTTCGCGGGAACGGGCCCGACTCCGCAGATCATCGCCCAGGCCGCTTCGTTGCGGATCCGTTCAGGGTTGTCGCCGGCAGCGATCAACAACTCGGCAGCGGTGTCGATCCCGATGCCATAGATGTTCACCAGAGCGGGAGCGGCCGCCTTCACGAGCGGCTCGATCTGGATGTCGAGCGCCGCGAGTTCAGCATCGAGTGCATGGACTCGACGGGCGAGCGTGACCGCAGCGGCCTTCGTGGTCTGCACGACGGGATCACCACCAGCACGGGGTCGCAGCCGGGCGGCTTCGTCGACCATTCGTGCAGCGTTCAAGCCGCGGAACCGTTCACGAAGCTCTTCGGGTGCGGTGAAGGTGAGGTGCCGCAACTGCACGATCGTGCGGATCCGCGCCGACCTCGCGGAACGCTTCACGACCATCAACGCGCGCAACGCCTCCGCGTGACCGTCACCGGACTTGGCGCGCCCTTGGCAGCGACCCGACAACACCGCACGAGCAGCCTCGATCGCGTCGATCTGATCGGACTTGCCGACCCGGCGTCGCCGCTGCCGGTTCGGACGATCGACCTCGATCACCATCACGCCCTGCGACATGAGATGACGGGCGAGGCCGGCGCCATACGCACCGGTTCCTTCGATCCCGACCCGTTCGAGCTCACCGAAACCGTTCATCCATGCGTGGACATCTCGATGCCCTGTCGGTGTTGTCGGGAACGACTCAACACCGAGCAAACCACCATTGGCATCGATCACCGCCGCGACGTTCACATCACGATGCGTGTCGACCCCACCCACAATCGGGCGCTCTGAACCTACGATGACCATCGGTCACCCCTTTCCTATTTGAGGGGCTGGCACGCACGTCCCGTGAAGGAGACCAGTGACCGAGCAGCTGTTGGCGCAGCAGCTCGAGTCGCCCTCCGGAACGGGGCGTGTCGACCCGAATCACCACAGCCTTGCACCCACCCCACCAACCCAAGAGGGATGCACGCTGTTGACATTCGCATTCTCACTGGGCACTATGCGCAGTGTGGGGCGGACCAAATCGAGCATTAGGTGACCCACGATGCACGGTGCACCGTTGTTATGGGTTGCAATGGTGCTGGCGGGGTGCTCACACGAGCAGGCTGCTGTGTCGTCGATTCGAACGAACGCACCCGAGACTCTGGAGGTCGATGTGGCTGGTCGAAGTAGTTCGGGAGTCGCCGGAGGATGGCGTAGAGGAGTGGTTCTTTCGAGACCAGCGTGACTACTGGGGTAACGTCGGTGTGGCGAGTTCGATGACGCTCCAGACGAGTGGCTGGTCACGGTGGACGCGATGGAATTTGTGCGAGAAGACCCGCTTGAAGCCGAGCTTCGGGCGGCAATTGCTAGCGCTCTGGCTTCGCGTCCCCGGGGCTGGGGACGTGAGCGAGTCGGATACCGAGGTGTGGCTGGTTATGGGCGAACCCTCGGGCGAACAGCTCGCCCTTGCTGCAGACGCTGTGGTCGATCGGTTCGCCGACCAGATCGCGGCGTCCATCGACAGCCTCTGAAGCTGACCTCCGGCTGAGTTCGCTTGACCGGTCAGCCGCGAGTAGCGCAGAGCTGCCGTTCTGCGTGCTGGACAGCGGATTTCAGATCGGTCATTAGGGTCGGGTTATGGCGAAGAGGAGCAGGCGTCGTCAACTGACCGCCTTTCTGCCCCAGCCTCTTGGCGATCAGGTGGATTCCGTGAGGCGTCGGTGGGATCCCCAGATGTCCGACAAGATCAAGGCGCACTTCACCATCTGCCATGACCTGAGCGACGATCAGCTCGCAAAGGTGGACTCGCTGCACAACGCACGACCGCTCGGCGTACGAATCGGGCGTGCACTTTGTTGGGGTGAGCCGTCACTCGGCATCTACCTCGACGTCGAGGACTCCCATGGCACAGTGAGCGCGACCCGCGAAGCTCTCTTGATCCACAGCCCGCCCGACATGCCGTTCCACCCACACGTGACACTCACTCATCCACGGACGACGCCGACCGAGACGGCCGTCGCGGCCTGGTCGGCTCTGGAAACCTGGCGGCTCGACATCGAGGTCGAGATCGATTCGCTCGACGTCATCGAACTCGATGGAGAGGCGTGGCGGACGGTGCGCAGGGTGATCCTCGCCGAAGACGGGTAGCCCACCCAGAGCTGCCGCTCTGCTCGCTGACATCGCGGGTTCGTCGGCCGGGGCACCGTTGCTCGTGCGACTGCTTCGAGCGGTGCACGCATGATCGAGGCGGCGAGCGCGCGGGACTGCCGCTCTGGGCGGCCAGCGTCGGTACTGTTCGGCCCGTGACCTTCGAGTCCGACCTGTCCGCGTTGCGCGAGTCCCCGATGACGGCCCCGGCGCGTCTGATGAAGGTGCGACACGAGTTAAGGACAGGCTCATCCGCATCGCTCATCCAGGTGCTCGCCGGCGATCGATCAGCGCAGTACCAGGTCGTGGCGCTGTACGAGCTCACCGCGACGAAGGGCTCTCGACCGATCGTGTCGTTCGAGGTCGATGCCAGAGCGGACCTCAGCCCGCTCCAGCAAGGGGCAGAGGTGACAGTGCGGGGCTGGCCCGTGGTTGGCCGGGCGGTGATCCTTCAGGTGGCGGGCGAATTGGTCGAGTCGACGTACCCGTGCACTTCACCGGTGTTCCGGGCACTGCGCTTCAAGTAGCTCCCTTTCCACCGGTATGCGTACTGGACACACGCATCAACTTCCTGCACTCTGCTCGGGTGGACCGACCCTGCCGACGGCGCACGTGTTGATCTGGAGTTCGGATGCGAGACCATTCCTGCGGTCGGGCGCTCAGCTCGCCCAGGGCCCGTTGCCGGTGACTCGCTCGACGGTGATGTGCATCACCTGCCCCGGCGGGGGCTCGTCCATCGGCGGGAACTTCACGCCGTCGCCGAGGAACCGGCCGGCGAGCGCCTGCAGCAGCTCGGGCGCTCCCCCGGGCGTGAGGCGGGCCGTGCCGCGCAGGACGGCGTAGTTCATCAGGCCGGGACCACTCGTGCCGTCGAGCTCGAACGACACGTTGACCCGCGGGTCGCGTTCGACGTTCTTGATCTTGCGGCCGGCGCCGAGGTGGGCGACGAGCACCTCGTCGCCGTCACGGCCGAGCCAGACGACGGACGTCTGCGGTGAGCCGTCGGGGTTGATCGTCACGAGGTGCCCGTGGACGCCGGCGTCGATGGCCGCCTTCAGATCGGGATGCAGTTCCATGACCCGACGGTACCGCGGCGGGGAGTGGGCTCCGGTCGGCTCAGCGGACGATCGACTCGCAGAACCAGTCGACCAGCCGGTCGGCGTTGGGTCGGCTGGCGTTGACCGAGGCACGGGTGGTGGCGAGGAGCTCGTCGGGGCTGCTGCCGATCCGGTGGAGCTCATCGGCGCCGAAGCCGGTGGCCCAGCGGCGGATCATCGACTCGGTGACCTCGGGATGGAACTGGGTCGAGAACATCCGACCCATCTGCCACGCCTGAGGACCGGCAGCGCTGCGGGCCATCTCGACCGCATCGGGCGGCACCGTCACCACGTCGTAGTGCCACTCCATCCACGGACCGGGGGCGATGACGTCGGGGATGTCGCTCTCCACGTCCTGCCACCCGATCTCGACGATCTCGGCCTTCTGCACGCTGCCCCCGAAGGCGTGGGCCATGACCTGGTTGCCGAAGCAGATGCCGAACACCGGGATGTCGCGTCGCGCCGCCTCGTGCAGCAGCGCCACCTCGGCCTGCACGCTGTCGGCCACCTGCGGCCAGTACACGCTCCACTCGCTGCCGAGCAGCAGCACGAGCTGATGCCCGTCGAGCTGCGGCCACTCGCTCGCCGACTCTCGGTGGCACTCGTCGAACTGGTAGCCGTGCTCGCGGAATCGGTCGCCGATGAACCCGGTGTCGGCGTCGTTGGAGTTGGCGATGGTGAGGGCACGCACTTCGGAAACCGTAGCGAAGGATCGGGCGGGGTGCGGGTTCAGGTGGCGAAGAAGACGTTCTTCAACTCGGTGTAGTGGTCGAGCACGTGCATGCTGTGCTCGCGCCCGATGCCACTCTGCTTGAACCCGCCGAACGGGGTGCTGTAACGCACGGACGAGTTGCTGTTGACGCTGAGCGTGCCGGCCTCCATGGCCCGCACCACGCGGATCGCCTTGGCGCCGTCGTTGGTCCACACCGAGCCGGACAGCCCGTAGATGCTGTCGTTGCAGATGCGGATCGCGTCGGCCTCGTCGTCGAACGGGATCACGACCGCCACCGGGCCGAAGATCTCCTCGTGGCAGACGGGGGCGTCGTAGTCGGGCGTGGCGATCATGACCGGGTGCCAGTAGCCGGGGCCGTCGGGCGCGTCGCCCGTGAACACCGTGTCCAGGCCGTCGCTGTAGCGCCGCACGGCAGCGAGGTGGCCGGCGGTGACGAGCGGTCCCATGACGGTGTCGGCCGACATCGGATCGCCCACCTTGAACCGGCGGGCGGCGTCGATGAACAGTTCCAGGAAGCGGTCGAACACGCTGCGCTGGACGAGGACGCGGCTGCGCGCGCAGCAGTCCTGGCCGGAGTTGTCGAACACGGCACCGGGCGCCGCGGCCGCGGCCTTCTCCAGGTCCGCGTCGGCGAAGACGATGTTGGCGCTCTTCCCGCCCAGCTCGAGGGTCACCCGCTTGACCTGGTCGGCGCAGCCCACCATCAGCCGCTTGCCGACCTCGGTGGACCCGGTGAACGCGATCTTGCGCACGTCGGGGTGCTCCACGAGTCGCCATCCGGCGGTGGAGCCGGGCCCGACGACCACGTTGAAGACGCCTTCGGGGATGCCCGCCTCGAGCGCCAGCTCGGCGAGGCGCATCGAGGTCAGCGGGGTGATCTCGGCAGGCTTGAGGACGGCCGTGTTGCCCGCGGCCAGCGCCGGGCCGACCTTCCACGACGCCATCAGCATCGGGAAGTTCCACGGCGTGATCATCCCCACCACACCCAGCGGCTCGTGGAAGGTCACGTCGATGCCACCGGCGACGGGGATGCTCGAACCGGTGTGCTTCTCCACCGCGCCGGCGAAGTAGTGGAGCGTGTCGGCGACCGCGTTGGCGCACCACGTGGAGCTGCCGATCGGCATGCCCATGTTGCGCGTCTCCAAGAGCGCGAGCTCGTCGACGTGCGCGGCGACGGTGTCGGCGAAGCGGCGCATCAACCGAGTCCGATCCACCGGCGCGAGCGCCCGCCACGCAGGTGATGCGGCCTTGGCACGCGCCACTGCGGCATCGACATCGTCGACCGTCGCGTGCGGCATCTCGTGGATGACTTCTTCGGTGGCAGGGTTGCGGAGTGTGAGCATGTCGGACACGTCATGGAGGGTACTTGGCAGCTGTGAGTGCGCCAGAATGGCGGCGATGAGCCAACCGCCGCCCCTGATCGCACTGTGTGCTCGCACGCTCACCTTCTCCGACGAGGGCAAGCGCGACGCATTCAGCAGCAGCCAGCCGTACAGCCGCGCCGTCGCCCGCGCCGGCGGTGTGCCGGTGCTCGTGCCGCCGATCAAGGAGCTCGCCGCCAACGCGGGCACCGTGCTGCAGCACTTCGATGGCGTGCTCCTGCCGGGTGGCGGCGACGTCGACCCGCGACGGTACGGCGCCGAGCCCGACGACGACACGCTCTACGGCATCGTCGCCGCCCACGACGACCTCGACATCGCCGTGTGCCTGGCCGCCATCGATCTCGACCTGCCGATGCTCGCCCTCTGCCGGGGCATGCAGGTGCTGAACGTCGCGCTCGGCGGCACGCTCGTGCAGGACATCGGCAACAGCGACCACTGGATGCGCGAGCACACGGTGGATCTCACCCCGGGGTCGCGGCTCGCACTCGCGACCGGCACGACGCACCTCGAGCACTGCCACTCGGTGCATCACCAGGGCATCCAGGATCTGGCCGAGCCACTGGTCGCCTGCGGCTACGCGCCCGACGGCCAGCTGGAGGCGGTCGAGCTCCCGTCGGCGACGTGGGTCGTGGGCGCGCAGTGGCACCCGGAGGACACCGCCACCCACAAGCCCCAGCAGCAGTCCATCTACGACGAGCTGGTCCGACGTGCCGCCGCACGCGCGGCGGGTGCGTCGTAGGCTGGCCGTCGTGAACCCGCTCGTCCTCATCGTCGGTCGCCGGTCCCCCGAGGCCAAGGGCGTGCGCGGCAAGCCCTTCGCTGCCGGGCGTCGCTACTTCCACGGCGTGGTCAACGCCGGCGGGACTCCGCTGATGCTCCCACCGATCCTGTCGCTCGTCGACGGCGTCCCGGACCTCATGCGTCGCGTCGACGCCGTCGTGCTGCACGGCGGTGGCGACGTCGACCCGCGCCACTACGGCCAGGAGCCGACCGCGGAGCAGATCTACGGCATCGTCGCCGAACACGACGAGGTCGAGCTTGCGGTCGTGCGGGCCGCGGTGGAGCTCGACGTCCCCATGCTCGCGATCTGCCGCGGCATGCAGGTGCTCAACGTCGCCCTCGGCGGCACCCTCGTGCAGCACATCGGCAGCGAGGAGCACTGGCTTCGGTACACGCAGGTGTCACTCGATGCGGGGTCCCATGTGGCCAAGGCGATGGGGACCGAGTCCCCCACCGCGTGCCACTGCGTCCACCATCAAGCGCTCGATCGGGTCGCCGACGGACTCGTGGTCACGGGCCGCACGGCCGACGGGATCGTCCACGCCGCGGAGTGCGAGGGCTCGCGGTGGATCGTCGCCACCCAATGGCACCCCGAGGACTCCGCCGACACGGACCCCCAACAACAGGGCCTGTTCGACGACCTCGTCCGCCACGCCTGACCTGAGCCTCCGACCCGGCCTCCGACCCCGGCGACCGACCGGCCCGGGCGACCGACCTTGCACCCATGGGTGCGAAAGCACGCCGATACCGCTCGGTTGCGCGCCCATGGGCGCGGGGTCCGGCATCCGTGACCCGGTTCCGCGCCCATGGGCTCGGGGGGATGTCGTCGCGAGGCGGGTGGGTGTCGCCCGTTCACATCGATATGGTCCGCCGAACGGACTTCCCCGCCGCATCTCACGGAGGAGGAAGACCATGCCCGAATGGCAACCCGGTCTCGATGACTGGTTCAGCACGCACCACGGCGTCATCAGCACGGCGACACTCACCACGATGGGTGTCTCCGCCCGAACCATCCGACGAATGGTGGATCGAGAACAACTCGTGACCATGTTGCCAGGCGTGTTCCGGAGCCGTCAGTGGCCCGACGGACCGCAGCAACGACTGGTCGCGGTGAGCGCCCGCAATCCGTTCGCCGCGGTGGCGTTCACATCGGCGGCTCGAGCGTGGAAGTACCGGCGCGTGCGCGAGAACGGTCTGCACGTGCTGGTGCCACATGGGGCAAGTCCGGAGCTCGAAGGTGTCGTCGTGCATCGCTGTCGGCGAATCGATCCGGTCGACATCGTCGAACGCGCCGACGGCATCCGGCTCACCAGTCCGCCGCGTACGTTGTTCGACAGCGCCGACATGCTCGGCTTCGAGGTGACGCGGTCGGTGCTCGAGCAGATCCTCCACGAGGGCATCTGCACCCTCGGCACGATCACGGACACCTTCGCTCGGCTGTACCATCCCCACCGACCGGGGAGCCGCACCCTCGCCGAGGTGATCCGCTCCCGGCCGGCGTGGCGCCACGCGCTCCACTCTGACCTGGAGCTCCGGGTGTTGACCGAGATCGAGCGTCAGGGTCTCCCGACCCCGCAGACACAATGTCCCATCACACTTCCAGGCGGCCGGATCATCCATGTGGACTTCGGTTGGCCGGAGTTCCAGGTGGGTCTCGAGGTCGACCATCCGGCGTGGCACACCGGAGAGGCTGAGCGGCACCGGGACGTCACGCGGGACCGACGGGCCGCGGTCCTCGGTTGGACGGTGACGCGTATAGCCCGACTCGACGTCGACACGGGCGGCCTGGTCACTGCAATCGGCGAGGTGGCTGCCATCCTCTCGCTCCGGCGCGCCAGCTGACGAACCCCGCTCGCCCGCCACCCATGGGCGCGGGACCGGGCCAGGATCGCCCGTTCTCGCGCCCATGGGTCGAGCGTGGGGCAGATTCGGTAGGTTCTCGCGCCCATGGGAGCGAGAACGAGGAGCGAGAACGAGAACGGGCGGGCGGTGACCTGCCTGACCCCGGCCGTCGGCGTCGGTGCCGAGATGGTCAGGGGGCGAGGCGGACGAGCCAGTCGGGGAAGACTCCCACGACGATGGTGAAGCCGACCGAGAGGGTGAGCGCCACGGCGAGCAGCGACGGCACCCGGACCGGCTCACGCGTCTCGTCGCCGGACTCGGGTTCGGTGACCCACATGCTGATCATGATGCGCAGATACAGGTAGGCGGCGATCACGGCGGCGACCATCGCCACGATGGCGATCGCATAGCTGTGCACCTCGACGGCTGCACGGATCACGCCGAACTTGGCGATGAAACCGCTGGTGAGCGGCACGCCCGCCTGGGCGAGGAGCAGCACGGTCATCGCCATCGCGAGCACCGGCCGGTTGCGACCCAGACCTCGGAACGACGCCAGCCCGGTGGCATCGTCACCGGTCCTGCTGACGGCGGTGACCACGCCGAACGTACCGATGACCAGCACCGCGTAGATGAGCGTGTAGAGCAGTACCGACGACTGGCCGTCGCCCGGATCGGGCAGGCCCGCGGTGTGCGCAGCCGCTTCGACACCCACCAGGATGAAGCCCGCGTGGCTGATCGAGGAGAAGGCGAGCATGCGCTTCACGTTGGTCTGCACGACGGCCATCACCGAACCGCCGACGAGCGTGACGATCCCGAGCGTCCAGATGACCGGCCGGTAGTCGGCGCTCCAGTGCGGCAGCGCCTCGAGCAGCACCCGCAGCATCGCCGCGAACGCGGCCGCCTTGGCGGCCGACGCCATGAACGCGGTGACCGGAGTCGGCGCGCCCTCGTAGACATCGGGAGCCCAGAAGTGGAACGGCACCGCGGCGACCTTGAAGGCCAGGCCGACGAGGAGGAGCGCGACGCCGGCGAGGATCAGCGCGTCGTGACCCTTCTCCGCGGGCACCGTCGTGTTGAAGGCGAGGAGGATCTTGGTGAAGTTGGTACTGCCCGCACCGCCGTAGATGAGCGCCACGCCGTAGAGGAAGAACGCCGACGAGAAGCCACCGAGCACGAAGTACTTGATGCCGCTCTCTTGGCTCTTGATCCGCTTGCGGTGGCTCGCGGCCATGACGTAGAGCGCGATCGACAGGATCTCCAGACCGAGGAACATCACGATCAGGTCGTTGGCCGACCCCATGACGATGCCGCCGATCGCGGCGAGCATGTACAGCGCGTAGATCTCCGGACCGTCGAGTCCCTCGCGGCGGAGATAGTCGTCGGTGACGAGCGCGGCCAGGAACACGGCCACGCAGATCGTGATCGTGACCCAGATCGCCATCTTGTCGAAGTGCAGTGCGTCACCGACGAGGGTGCTGGGTCCCTTGGTGTAGATGCGGTGCCAGAGGAAGAAGCACAGCACCACGCTCGCGAGGGCGATCTTCGCGGTGAACAGGGCGTACCACCGCTTCGGCCACGTCGGAGTGAGCGCGGCCGCGACGAGCAGCACCATGGCGCCGCCCAGCAGCACGAGGATCGGGCTGAGTGCGAACCAGTCGACGCTGGGACCTTGCAGCGTGTCGGCAGCGAGCACGCCCATCAGCCTTCTCCCTTTTCAACGGTGGGCACGTGCCAGTCGGAGTGTTGCTCGACGTGGACGAGGAGCTTGTCGACGGCAGGCTGGATGCGATCGAGCATCGGCTTCGGGTAGACACCGGCGAAGACGATGATGGCGGCGAAGGGGAGCAGCAACATGCCCTCCTTCCACTTGAGCTCGGCGAAGGACTTGTTGTCCTCGTCCGGCTCACCGTGGAAGACACGCTGGTACGCCCAGAGCAGGTACAGCGCGGCGAGGATCACGCCGACTGCAGCGACCATGACCCACCATCTGGCCGTGGCGAACGAGCCGATGAGGATGAGGAACTCGCCCACGAACCCGTTGAGACCGGGGACGCCGATGCTCGACAGCATCACGAGGGTGAAGACACCGGCGAACACCGGTGCCACCTTCTGGAGGCCCTTGAGCTTGGAGATCTCACGGGTGTGGCGGCGTTCGTAGATCATCCCGACCAGGATGAACAACGCGCCCGTGCTGATGCCGTGGTTGACGTTCTGGAGCACGCCGCCGGTGATCGCCTGCGAGGTGAGCGCGAACGTGCCGAGGACGATGAAGCCGAGGTGGGCGACCGAGGAATAGGCGACCAGACGTTTGAGGTCGGTCTGCATCGTGGCCGCGATGGCACCCCACAGGATGCCGATCGTGGCAAGGGTGAGCATCAGCGGACGCGCCCAGACGGCGGCCTCGGGGAACAGGTAGACGCCGAAGCGGAGAAGGCCGTACGTGCCGAGCTTCAGCATCACGCCGGCGAGGATCACCGAGCCGCCGGTGGGCGCCTGGGTGTGGGCGTCGGGCAGCCAGGTGTGCAGCGGGAACAGTGGCACCTTCACTGCGAACGCGACCGCGAAGGCGAAGAACAACCAACGCCCGGTCCCCGCGGCGAAGGAGCCGTTCTCGGCGATCTTGATCAGGTCGAAGGTGACCTGCCCGTTGTCCGCCTTGGCGATCACGGCGGTGGCGATGATGCCCACGAGCATGAACGCCGAACCGACCATGGTGAAGAGGAAGAACTTGGTCGCCGCGTAGACGCGGTCGTCGTAGCCCCAGCCACCGATGAGGAAGTACATCGGGACGAGCACGATCTCGAAGAACACGAAGAACAGGAACAGGTCGAGGCTGATGAAGCTCCCCATCACGCCCGCCTCGAGCAGCAGCATCCACGACAGGTAGCGCTTGTGGTCGTGGTGCGGGTCGATGCCGGCGATCACCAGTGGGAACAGCACGCCGGTGAGGACGACCATGAAGATGGAGATGCCGTCGACACCGAGGTGCCAGGAGATCCCCCAGGTCTTGATCCACTGGTGCTGACTGACGAACTGGAAGCCGTCGTCGTGGGACTTGAACGCGAACAGCACCCACAGCGCGAGGCCGCCCGTGAGCACGCTGGACAGCAGCGCGGTGACCTTGACGAGGTCGGGCTGGCGAGTGGAGATGATCGCGACGAGCAGCGCGCCGAGCACCGGTGCGAGCACCAGCATCGTGAGGATGGGGAACTGGATCACAGCATCCCCCGGAAGACGACGAACCAAGCGAGCAGCAACACGACTCCGATTCCCAATGCGGCGGCGTAGTTGCGCACGTTGCCGCTCTGAACCTTGCGGGCCTCGCCTGCGGACGCCTGCACCAGTTGGCCGGCGCCCTTCACCGCCCCGTCGATGATGTTGGCATCGGCCCACGCGACGGCCTCGAAGGAGGCCCGACCGGGGCCGCCCATGAAGGCACTGACCGCACGGTCGTAGCCCCAGGCGTCGGCGAGGATCTTGGGCTCCACCGGCTTGATCCGCTTGTAGTAGTAGATCGCGAACGCCACGCCGATCCCGATGAGGCTGCCGGCCACGGCGATCAGCGCGAACGGCACCTTGGCGGTGTCGGATTCGTGGATGCCGACCACGGGTTCGAGCCAGAGGGCGAGGCGCTCGGTACTCGCCTTGAACGGCAGGTTGATGATGCCGCCGGCGAAGGCGAGCACCGCCAACACGATCAGGGGCAGCACCATCATCCACGGGCTCTCGTGGGGCTGCATGTCGCCGTGCGCGCCGTGCTCCTCGTGCGCGTCGTGCCAACGGGCCTCGCCGTAGAAGACCATGATCACCTGGCGGGTCATGTAGAACGCGGTGAGGAGCGCCGTCACCAGACCGACGGCCCACAGCGCCGGGCTCTTGTCCCACGCCGCGAGCAGGATGTCGTCCTTGCTCCAGAACCCGGAGAACGGCGGGACACCGGCGATGGCCAACCAACCGACGATGAACGTGCCGAAGGTGATCGGCATCAGCTTGCGGAGCGCACCCATGCGGCGCATGTCCTGCTCGTGGTGCACGCCGTGGATGACCGAGCCGGCGCCGAGGAACAGCAGCGCCTTGAAGAACGCATGGGTGACCATGTGGAAGATGGCCGCCGTGTAGGCACCGGATCCGACGGCGAGGAACATGTAGCCGAGCTGGCTGACGGTCGAGTAGGCGAGCACCTTCTTGATGTCGTTCTGCGAGATCGCGACCATGGCCGCGTAGAACGCCGTCGCCGCACCGACGATCGCGATCACCGTGGGTGCGTACGAGGAGGCGACCCCGAGCACGGGGCTGATCCGGCACATCAGGTACACGCCGGCGGTCACCATCGTGGCGGCGTGGATCAGGGCCGACACCGGCGTGGGGCCTTCCATGGCGTCGGGCAGCCAGAGGTAGAGCGGCAACTGGGCGCTCTTGCCGCAGGCGCCGACGAAGGCGAACAGCGCGATGGCGGTGGCGGTCGTTGCCGACAGGCTGCCGGCAGCCGCGTTGATGTGGAGGTAGTCGAGCGACCCGACGGCCCAGAAGGCGAAGAACATCGCCATCATGAAGCCCCAGTCGCCGACGCGGTTGGTGATGAACGCCTTCTTGCCGGCCGTCGCCGCCGACTCACGCTCGTGCCAGAAGCTGATGAGCAGGTACGAGCAGGTGCCGACACCCTCCCACCCGAGGAAGGTGACCAGCATGTTCGACCCGAGGACGAGCATGAGCATGCTGAACGCGAACAGGTTGAGGTAGAGGAAGAACTTGCTGAACCTCGGATCGCCGTGCATGTAGCCGACGGCGTAGAGGTGGATGAGCGCACCGATGCCGGTGACGAACAGGCACATCGTCAGGCTCAGCGGATCGGCGAGGAATGCGAGGTCGATGTGCAGCGACCCGACCGTCACCCAGGAGAAGAGCGTCTTCACCTGTTCGGTGCGGGCCTCGGCCGACAGCGACATCAGGTCCAGGAACACTCCCACGGTGACGACGAACGAGGCGGCGACCATCGC
Organism: uncultured Acidimicrobiaceae bacterium; assembly: GCA_963720695.1. Classification (GTDB taxonomy): domain Bacteria; phylum Actinomycetota; class Acidimicrobiia; order Acidimicrobiales; family Ilumatobacteraceae; genus UBA668. The sequence goes on along the minus strand of CAVRGG010000007.1, from coordinate 89,168 downwards.
GGTGGCGAAGTAGCCCGCCTTGGGGTCGCCCATCTTGCGGCCGAGGAGGAGGATGACGAGGAACCCGGCGAGCGGGAGCGCGGGGATCAACCAGACGACGTCGAGCATCACATCAACCCTTCAACTCGGCGAGATCGTCGGTGGTGGCGTTCGGCTTGCGGCGCAGGATGGCGACGATGATGCCCAGGCCCACGACCACTTCCGCCGCGGCGACCACCAACACGAAGAAGACGGTGGTCTGGCCACCGATGTCGCCGAGCCTCCTGGCCATCGCCACGAACGTGAGGTTGACGGCGTTCAGCATGAGCTCGATGCACATGAACAGCACCAGCGGGTTGCGACGAACGAGCACGCCGACGGCGCCGATCGAGAACAGCATCGCGGCGAGGATCAGGTACCACGTCGTGGTGGGTGCGGCAGTGGCGAGCATCATCCGAGCGCCCCTGCTCCGGTGTCGACGGTCTGCTCACCCTTGCGAGGCTTGCGGGCCAGGAGCACCGTGCCGACGACGGCGATCACCAGCAGGACCGAGGTGAGCTCGAAGGCGAGCACGTGATCGCTGAACAGGTCGCGCGCCAGGGCCTTGATGTTGCCGTCGTGGAGCTTCGTCCCGTCGGGACCGGTGACCTCGAGCCCGCTCCCCTTCAGGCCGGTCTTCGCGCCGCGGGCGACGATCGCGGCGGCCGAGATGAGCCCGAACAGGCCGGCACCCACCAGCGCGGCGATCGGCCGCTGCACCTTGAACGGCTCGATGCGCAGGTTCTCCGAGTTGTCGACGCCGAGCAGCATGATCACGAAGAGGAACAGCACCACGATGGCCCCGGCGTACACGATGACCTGCACCGCAGCCAGGAAGTTGGCCTCCTGGGCGACGAACAGCACGGCCACGCCGAACAGCGTGAGGATCAGGTTCAGCGCGGCGTGGACCGGGTGCTTGCTGAGGATCACTCCCACGGCTCCCCCGAGCACCATCGCGCCGGCGACGATGAAGACGAACAGCTCCATCAGCGCGTCACCGACTTCACGGTCTTCTCGGCGACCGGCGTGTCGGCGTCGGTCTGCACGGCCTCGGGCTTGCGCACGCCGTAGCCCAGCTCGCCGCTCCACCCGACCTGGCCGACGAAGGTGGCGTCGCCGCTCGCGGCAGTCGCGCGCATCCATCCGCTCGTCTGGAGGTCGTCGCCTTCGCGCCAGTCCTCCCACGGCATCTGCTGCGGCTTCCCGTCGTCGCCGACGAGCAGTTCGGTCTTCGTGTAGACGGCGTCGGTCCGGTTGGTGAAGCTGAACTCGAACAGCTTGCTCTCGGTGATGGCCTCGGTGGGGCAGGCCTCGACGCACAGGTCGCAGTGGATGCAGCGCAGGTAGTTGATCTCGTAGACGAAGCCGAAGCGCTCACCGGGAGAGGTCGGCTCCTGCGGATCGTTGTCGGCGCCGCGAACGTAGATGCACTTGGCCGGGCAGACGCCTGCGCACAACTCGCAGCCGATGCACTTCTCCATCCCGTCCTCGTAGCGGTTCAGCACGTGGCGACCGTGCAGCCGCTCGGGCTTGGCGATCTTCTCGTCGCGCCCTTCGACGGGCTTGCCCTTCTTCGCGACGCGACCACCCGAGTACGAGGTGGTGACGCGCTCGCCACCGAACATGCGGTGTTGCTTCAATGTGACGAGGAATCCGTCGAGGTAACCCATCAGAACATCGCCCCCTCTCGTTCACGGTTCCGGGCACTGACCTTGGATGCGTAGGCGAGCAGCCACGCGCAGATCCCGATGACCACCACCGAGACGGCGAAGACGAGACCTCGGTTCCAGTGCTGGTCCTGAGCGACCCGGAACGCGGCCAGGAGCATGAACCAGCCGAGCGCGAAGGGGATCATCACCTTCCACCCGAGGTTCATCAACTGGTCGTAACGCATGCGCGGCAGGGTGGCTCGGAACCACACGTAGATGTAGAGGAACACGAGCACCTTCAGCAGGAACCACACGGTGCCCGAGAACGGCCCGAGGAACGAGAGCACGTTGTGGAAGCGGCCGATCGCCAGCGGTTGCGGACCAGCGAAGAAGAGCGTGACGATGACCCCGCTCATGGTGATCGTGTTCATGAACTCGGCGAGGAAGAACAGACCGAAACGGATGCCCGAGTACTCGGTGTTGAAGCCGCCGACGAGCTCCTGCTCGGCCTCGACGAGGTCGAACGGCGGTCGGTTGAGCTCGGCCGTCGCGGCGATGAGGAAGATGAAGAACGGAACGACTCCGGTCGCAACGACGTGCCAGTGGCTGAGGTTGAACTGCGCGGTCACGATGCCGCTGGTGCTGAGCGTGCCGGCCACGAGGATGACCGTCGCGAGGCTGAGGCCGAGCGCCGCCTCGTAACTGACCATCTGCGCCGACGCTCGGACTGAGCCGAGGAGCGGATACTTCGAGCCCGAGCTCCAACCGGCGAGCATGATGCCGTAGACCGCGATGCTGCTCAGGGCGAGGAGCAGCAGCACGCCGATGGGCGGGTCGGCGAGTTGCATCTTGGTGGCGTGGCCGAACAGCGTGATCGTGCCGTCCTTGCCGTTGCTGAAGTCGCCCCCGAGAGGGATGACGCTCCACACCAGAAACGCCGGCACGAAGGCCAGGTACGGCGCCAGTTTGAAGACGAACCGGTCGCTGCGCTCGGGCTGGAGGTCTTCCTTGAAGAACAGCTTGATGCCGTCGGCGAGCGTCTGCAGCACACCCTTCGGTCCGGCCTTGTCAGGGCCGATGCGGTTCTGCATGAAGGCGATGACCTTGCGTTCGAACCACACCATGAGCATCGTGCCGACGAGGCCGACGACGAAGATCACCACCACCTTGATGAGCACGATCAAGAAGGCGGTGCTGAACAGTGTGATGTCGTCGAGGAGGGAGTCGAGCGCGAGCATCAGATCGTCTCGATCCGCACGTCGTTGACCGCCGCGAAGCAGTCGATGAGCTCACCCACGTTGGGGCCGGGCTGGTTGAACGGCACCCAGGCCGTGCCGCGCAGCACCGAATCGTCGGCCACGGCGCGGAAGATCATGCTGGTGCGGGCACCGATCAGCTTCACGTCGGTGCCGTCGGTCGTGCCGACGCGCTCGATGTCGAGCGGGTGAAGGTGGACCGCCGAGCCCCGAGCGAGTTGCGCGAGCGACGGCGAGTTCGCCGTGCCGACGGCGTTGTCGTAGAGCACTCGGCTGACGACCAGACGGAACTCGTAGGCGTTGCGATCGGCGACGACCGTGTCGACATGGTTCATCGGGTCCAGTTGCGTGGGCACCGACGTGAGCACGCCGTCGCCGGCGACCGCGTCGGCCGTCACGCCGTCGTAGCCGGCCACCTTGGCGGCGATGTCGGCGGTGATCTCGTCCACCGTCTCGTAGCCGAGGTCGCCGCCGAGTTCGAACGCGAGCTCGGCCGCGATCATCCAGTCGGCCCGAGTGCTGCCGGCGGGAGTGACCTCTCGCGCCAGCGCCGTGACCCGGCCCTCCAGGTTGGTGTGCGTCCCCGACTTCTCCGCGTACGCGCTCGCAGCCAGCACCACACCGGCACGCTGTGACGACGCCGTGAGGAACGTGTCGACGGCGACGATGCGCCGCACGCGTGTGAGCGCACGACGGGCGAGGTCGGTGTCGGGGAAGTCGGCCAGGGGATCGGCACCCACCAGCACCAGGCACTCGAGCGTGCCGTCGGCCGCGGCCTGGAGCGCACCCCGGGTGTCGAGTCCGCCAGGACGCGGGCGCATGCCCACCTGCAGCGCACCCACGACGTTGCCGCGCCGGAACGCGGGCAGGACCTTCGCGCCCGGGGCAGCGGCGAGCACCGCACGCACCGCAGCGACCGTGGCGGCCGACGACTCGGCGAGATTGGCCCGCCCGGCCACCACGACCACGGAGCCCTTGGCGATCTGCGCGGCGACGGCCGGATCGGAGAGTGTGGTGCCGACTGCGGCGACCTGCGTGCCCGGCTCGTACCCGACGTGGCGCCAGGCGTAGGGCGTGACGCCGGTCTGCTTCGGGGCGAACTCGATGATCCGGCTCCGCCGCTTCTCGGCGGCCTCGCGCAGGCGCAGGTACAGGACCGGCAGCTCCTCCTTGAGGTCGGGAGCGAGCAGCACGATGGTGGCCGCCGTCGCCGCCTCGTCGATGGTGGCCCGCTCCAGCGCCAACAGGCCGGCCGGGAGGCCGTCACCCATCTGGGCGTACACGTTGGGGGTGCCGATGACCTCGTGGCCGAGGCGAGCCCACGCGAAGGCATCCTCGTTGGTGCCGCGTGCGCCGCCGATGACGGCGATGCTCTCGGGACCACCGGCGGCCAACGCCTCGGTGATCAGTGCGGCTGCCTCTGCCATCGCCGTGTTCCACGTGGTGGGCTCGAGCGTGTCGCCGGAGCGCACCAGTGGCTGCAGCACTCGCTGGTCGCTCTTCACCGACTCGAAGTTGAAGCGGCCCCGGTCGCACAGCCAACCGTGGTTCACCGGGTCGCTGTCGACACCCATGTACCGCAGCAGTTCGTCGCGGCTGCTCTGCACGACCGTGCGGCACCCCACCGAACAGGTGGTGCAGGTGCTCTCCTGCTGCGACAGGTCCCACGGACGCGCCTTGAACCGGTACGGCGACGCGGTGAGCGCGCCGACCGGGCAGATCTGCACGGTGTTGCCGCTGAAGTAGCTGGCGAACGGCTCGTCGGGGAACGTCGTGATGTGGGTGTTGTTGCCGCGGCTGTTGAAGTGGATCAGCGGATCGCCGGCGACTTCGTCGGCGAAGCGGGTGCATCGATCGCACAGGATGCAGCGCTCCCGATCGAGGAACACCAGATCGCTGATCGCGATCGGCTTCTCGTAGTGGCGCTTCTCCTCCACGTATCGGCTCTCGCCGGGACCGTGGCTGAACGCTTGGTCCTGGAGGGGGCACTCCCCACCCTTGTCGCACACGGGGCAGTCGAGCGGGTGGTTGGCGAGCAGCAGTTCGAGGATGCCCTCCTGCATGCGCTTCGTCGTGGGCGACTCGGTCTCGATCTTCATGTCCGGCGCCACGGGCACCATGCACGAGACGGTGACGGCGGGGCCGCGACCGGTGTCGCATTCGACCAGACACATCCGGCACTTGCCGACCGAGGTCATCCGCTCGTGGTAGCAGAAGCGAGGGATGTACTCGCCGGCGTCGGCAGCGGCCTCGATGACCAACTGTCCCTTGCGCGCGACGTGGGGCACGCCGTTGATGGTGACGTTGACCGCGTTGGGATCGGGCGGCGGTGCGTCGGCTTCGGTGACGGGCTCAGTGGTGGTCATCAACAGCTCCGACGCTGACGGGGATGTGCTTGCGTTCGACGATCTTCGCCGCGAACTCGTCGGGGAAGAGCGTCAGCGCCGAGTGGACCGGCGCGTAGGCCGAGGGTCCGACGAAGCAGATCGTGGTCATCTTGTAGGGGAACGGCGTCGCCTCGAGTCCGAGGCGCTCGCTGGCCGCATGGGGGAAGTCGCCGGGGCAGATGCTCTGGCCGATCTCGAGCATCTGCTGAAGGTCGGCGCGGGTTCCGAGACCGTCGACGACTCGCTGCAGGACTCGCTCGAGCCAGGTGCCGCCCTCTCGGCACGGCGTGCACTGCCCGCAGCTCTCGGCGGCGTAGAACCGGGTGAGTGTGAGCGCCGCCATCGGGATGTCGGTGGTCTCGTCCATCACCATGATGGCGCCGGACCCGAGCATGGAGCCGGCGGCACCGACGAGCTTGCCCTCGAAGGGGAGGTCGAGTTGGTCCGGCGTGAACCACGGTGCCGAGCCGCCGCCGGGCACGAACGCCTTCAGTTCGTTGCCGTCGCGGATGCCCTGGCAGAACTCGTCGCCGTAGAGCAGGTCGCGGAAGGTGGTCGTGCCGTTGATGATCTCGTACACACCGGGACGGTGGACGTGCCCGCTCACCGCCACCATCCGCGTGCCGGGACTGGTCGGCGTCCCGATGGCGGTGTACGCCTCGACGCCGTTGGCCAGCAACCAGGGGAGGTTGGCGAGAGTCTCGACGTTGTTGACGATCGTCGGCTGGCCGTAGAGACCGATGGCTGCGGGGAAGAACGGGGGCTTCAGCCGCGGCTCGCCACGCTTGCCCTCGAGACTCTCGATGAGGGCCGTCTCCTCCCCCACCACGTAGGCGCCGGCACCCCAGTGCAGCACGATGTCGACGCTGAAGTCGGTGCCGAGGATCCGCTTGCCGATGTACCCGGCGGCGTAGGCCTCGTTCAACGCGACGGTCACTCGCTCGTGGGCGAGCGGCATCTCGCCACGGATGTAGAGGAAGACCTGCGACAGACCGGCCGCGTAGGCAGCGATCAGGCAGCCCTCGATGAGCTGATGCGGATCGCGCTCCATCAGCAGACGGTCCTTGTAGGTACCAGGCTCGCTCTCGTCGCCGTTGACGACGAGGTAGCGCGGGTACTTGTCGGCGGGCATCAAGCCCCACTTCACGCCGGCGGGGAAGCCGGCGCCGCCGCGACCGAGCACGGTCGCGCCCCGGACGTCGTCGTGCACCTCGGCGGCGGTGCGGCGCAGCGCAGCGCGCAGACCCTCGTAGCCGCCCGTGGCGTGGTAGCGCTCGAGCGTGTAGCTGTCCTCGAGGTGGAACCGTGAGGTGACGATCTTGGGGCGATCACCGTCGTCGATGAAGCCGGCGGCCCAGGGGTAGGTGCTCACGACGCGGCCTCCTTGGCGGGCAACCACGCAGGAGCGGTCGATCGATCGGGGGCCACGACACCCGCAGCCTTGTCGGCCGGGATCTGCTGGCGCACCCGAGCGAGCGTGCCGTGCGGCGGGATCTCGCCGTCGAGGCGACCGGCAGCGAGGTCGTCGATCAGTTGGTCGAACGCGGCTGTGGTCATGCGGTGGCAGTGCCGATAGTTGACCTGCAGGTTCGGTGCCTCGGTGCAGGCCGCCTGGCACTCGGCGTGCTCGAGCGTGAACAGGCCGTCGGCGGTGGTGCCACCGGCTTTCACCCCGAGGCGCTGCTCGGCGTGGTGCATCAGATCGTCGGCGCCGAGCAGCTGGCAGCTCATCGTGCCGCAGATGTTGACGAGGTACTTCCCCACCGGCTGGAACTTGAACATCTCGTAGAAGGTGGCGGTGCCGAGCACCTCCGCCGAACTGGCGCCGACCAGCTCCGCGACATGGGCGATGGCATCCTCGGTGACGTAGCCGTTCTGCTGCTGCGACAGGTGCAGCAGCGGAATGGTGGCCGATCTCGCCTTGGGGTAGCGGGCGATGATCTCCTTGGCGAGGATCGTGTTCGCTTCGTTGAGACGGCTCATCGGTCGACCTCTCCCAGCACCGGATCGACGGACGAGATGACAGCGACCGCGTCGGCCACCAGCCCGCCTCGCATCATGTGCGGCAGGCACTGGATGTTCACGAACGACGGCGCCCGCACGTGCATGCGGTACGGCGTGGCCGAACCGTCGCTCGCGATGTAACAGCCGATCTCGCCACGTGGGCTCTCGATCGCCACGTACACCTCGCCCTCGGGAACCTTGAAGCCCTCGGTGAAGATCTTGAAGTGGTGGATCAGCGCTTCCATGCTCTCGTCGATGCGGGCCCGCGGCGGCGGCGTGACCTTCTTGTCCTGGATGCGATAGTCGCCACCCGGCATGCGATCGAGGATCTGATGCACGATCCGGATGCTCTCGCGGACCTCGTTGAGGCGGATCGCGTACCGATCGAACGCGTCGCCGTAGCTGCCGACGATGACGTCGAACTCCATCTCGGAGTAGTGCAGGTAGGGCATGTCGCGCCGCAGGTCCCACGGCACGCCGGTACTGCGCAGGATGGGGCCGGTCGCGGAGAGCGCCATCGCCTCCTGGGCGGTGATGACACCGACGCCCTGCAGCCGGTCGCGCCAGATCGGCTGACCGGTCATGAGGATGTCGTACTCCTCGAGGCGCGGCGGGATCATGTCGAGCAGGCGCATCACGTCGTCGCGCCAGCCGTCGGGCAGGTCGGCGGCGACACCGCCGGGGCGGATGAAGTTGTGGTTCATCCGCAGGCCGGTGACCTTCTGGAAGAAGCGCAGCACTTCCTCGCGCTCGCGCCAGCCGTAGATCATCATGCTGACCGCGCCGATGTCCATGCCGTTGGAGGCGAGGAACAACAGGTGGCTGCTCATGCGGTTGAGCTCGCTGAGCAACATGCGCATCCAGACGGCGCGCTCGGGGATGTCGTCTTCGATGCCGAGCAGTCGCTCGGTGGCCATCGAGAAGACCAACTCGTTGTTCAACGGGCTGAGGTAGTCCATGCGGGTGACGTTCGTGCCGCCCTGCATGTAGGTGAGCTGCTCACCGGTCTTCTCCATCCCGGTGTGGAGGTAGCCGATGATCGGCTTGCACCGCAGCACGGTCTCGCCCTGGAGCTCCAGCATCAACCGGAGCACACCGTGGGTGCTCGGGTGCTGGGGACCCATGTTGATGATCATCGTCTGGTCCTCGGAAGGATCGACGGGGAGGTCGCCGAGCTTGGCCGCCTCCGCCTCGCTCATGCGCAGCACGGCGCCGACTTCGCGGAGCAGCTCGCGCGAGGTGATCTCGCTGCGCGGCTTGAGGCCCTGGTTCGGCTCGTTGCCGCTGCGGATGACGTCGACGATGCCGGTCATGACGGAACCTCGGTGGACGACGCTCGGGTGAAGTCGGTGCTGAACTGCACCGGGATGCGACTCGGCGCGTCGTCCTTGCGCAGTGGGTGACCGTCCCAGTCCTCGGGCATGAGGATGCGGGTGAGATCGGGATGATCGGTGAAGGTGATGCCGAACATGTCGTACACCTCTCGCTCCATCGCCTCCGCGGCCGGGTGGAGATCGAACGCACTCGCGATCGTCGCGTCGGCCTCGGGGACCTGGACGCGCAGCCGGATCCGCTCACGACGCTCGACGGAGAGCAGGTTCACGACGACCTCGAAGCGCTCACCGGTGATGCCCGCGGGCAACGGACGATCGGCGTAGCGCAGGTAGTCGACGGCGGTGAGGTCGACGCACATCGTGAAGGTCTCGTCGAGCAGCGTGCGCAGCAGCGCCACGTACTGGTCGCGGGTCGGGTGGAGCACGCGCTGGCCGTGACTGTCGGTGAGCGGCACGCCGTGCAGCATCGGCGGCGCGGTGACGTCCTGAGGGGTGGGTGCTTCGGACATGGACTACCGAAGACCCAGGATGACGGGGATGGACTGCTCGCCGGCGGCGATCTCGGTGACGTGCACATCGGCGCCGGCACCCGTGGCCTGACGGCGCTTCAGCAGTTCACCGTTCTCGATCAGACCGTGCAGGGTCTCGATGGCGTGGATCAGCGTCTCGGGGGTGGGCGGGCAGCCAGGTGCGTACACGTCGACCGGGACGACCTGGTCGACCCCCTGCACGATCGCGTAGTTGTTGAACATCCCGCCGCTGCTGGCGCACACGCCCATGCTGATGACCCACTTGGGCTCCATCATCTGGTCGTAGACCTGCCGGAGCACCGGTGCCATCTTCTGACTGACGCGACCGGCGACGATCATGATGTCGGCCTGACGCGGCGAGGCGCGGAAGACCTCCATGCCGAAGCGGCTGATGTCGTAGTGCGCACCGCCGGTGGCCATCATCTCGATCGCACAGCAGGCGAGGCCGAACGACGCGGGCCACGAACTGCGGCTGCGGGCCCAGTTGACGAGATCCTCGAGCTTGGCCGTGATGGCGTTGTGCTGGATGCCACCCATGCCGTCGTCCATGATGTCGTTGACGAGACCCATCAGGCGGCCTCCCCTTCCGGTCGGCCCTCGAGGCCGACACGGCGGATGGTGCTGGTGGTGGTGCGCTCCGCCGACAGGGCGTTCCCCAAGCGGCGCTGCACGTCGAGCGGACCCCACTCCAGCGCGCCGCGGGCCACGACGTACACGAACGCGGCGAAGAAGACGGCACTGAAACCGACCATCTCCCACAGCGCATAGGAGCCGAGGTACAGCCGGTCCACCGCGAACGGGTAGATGAAGATCAGCTCGATGTCGAACATGATGAAGAGCATCGCGACGACGTAGAAGGTGACCGGGAACCGTTCGGGTGGTTCGCGACTGGGCACGATGCCGCATTCGTAGGGCGCTTCCTTGGCGGCCGACGGCCGCCTCGGCGCCAACAGGCGCGATGCAACGAAGCTCAACACCCCGAACACGGTTGCCAGGACGAACAGGCTGATGATCGGCAGGTATTGGCCCATGGTCAGGCCTTCGCTGGCAATGCCTTGGCGGCGCGGTTGGCCTGCACGTATCGGTCGCGGCGGTGCAGCAGCCAACAGAGCAGGAGGAAGATGATGAGCGACGAGATGCAGATGATCGCCGCCGGCTGTCGCTTGGCACCCCGGTCGCGGATCATGTACACGTACTCGTGGGCGCGGGTGGTGTCGATGACGGCGCGTGCCGGCGCTCGACCGGGCTCGCTGCGTTGGGGCACCAGCGGTGCCACCTCGACGAGGGAGTAGTGCGGTTTGTGGAAGAACGCGAGGAAGTCGATGCGGTCGTCCCAGAACGACGGGAACCGCTCACCGCCCTTGTCGTAGACGTCGACCACCGTGAACTCACCGGCGGCGAGTGCCTTGGACTCCTCCATGAACACGGTGCCGCTGGAGCCCGCCTGCTGGAAGGTGGGCGCAGCCGGATCGAGCTTGGTCCACCCGTCGTCCTGCAGCAACGTGGACACCTTCGCCGCGTCCGCGGGGAGGTCGCCGGAGGGCGTGAACGGTGTCGACAGCACACCCGCGTCGTTGAGCAGCGCACTGTCGCGGATCACGGTGACACCGGCCACCGGCTTCCACGATGCCTCCGGCCCGAGCAGGCCCTTGCCGTACGACCACCAGATGGCGCCCATGAGGAACATCCACCCGGCGAGCGCGGCGAGCGCCACGAGGAAGCCCAGCCGGGCCCCGAGGTTGGTGCCCAGGATCATGTAGACGCTGCCACAGAGCACACTCACCGCGATGATGACGATGAGGGTGCCGCGCAGCTCCCATTCCCAGGTGACGGCCAGCAGTGCACTCATCACAGACTCCGCACGTATTCGACGATGGCCTTGATCTGCTCATCGGTGAGCAGGTGACCGAACCCTGGCATGCGGCCCGAACCCTGACCCTGCATGCCGTACTTCTTTCCGTTGGTCGATCCCGACTTGATGAAGTTGATCATGTCCGACTCGGCCGGGAAGTGCGTGTTGGTGGCACCCCCCGTGAGGTTCCACCCCATCCCGCCCTGGGCGGTGACCGCAGGGTCGCCGTAGCTCCAGCCCTGGGTGTGGCAACGGGCGCAGCTGTACGCACCGCTCGCGACGTCGTTGTTGAACAGCGCCTCACCCTCGCTCGCTCCAGGATTGGCGGCCAGGTAGGCGTCGACACCCTTCTGGATCTCGTCCTTCGTGGCCTGGGGAAGGGTGCCCCCGTCGCAGACGGCCGGATCGGAGTTGCTGAAGTTGGTGGTGGTGATGCAGCCCTCCGGCTGGATCTGGATGCTCTCCAGATACACCAGCAGCGTCTCGATGTTCTGTTCGGTCATCGGGCCGCCGCCGGGCGCACCCCACGCCGACATCGGCGAGAACGGTCGTCCGTAGTTGAGGATGAAGCGCACCTCGTCGCGGCTGAACCGGTAGAACACCGTGTTGAGGGCAGGGGCGTACCAGTTGACCGACTTCACCTGACCGGTGTTCGGATCGGTGACCGCGTACGGCGCCTGACCACCCGTGGCGTTGAGACCACCATGGCAACCTGCGCAGTTGAAGCCGCCGTTCGCGGTGGTCTGGAACAGCTCCTCGCCCCACCAGCGGAATCGCTCGGTCTTGCCGTCCACTGCGCCGGCCTGCCGACCCGGCTCGAGCATCCAGTACACCGGCAGGCCGATGACCAGCGTGGCGAGCAACAGCACGCCGAGCACCTGCATGCGCTCCAGCCGACGGCCCTCGAGTTGCTCGTCGTCGTAGTACGCCTTGCGGTTCGGCGCCATCTCGATCTCCGAGCCGAGCTCCTGGCGAGCGGCGGCCTGGTTCAAGAAGAAGTACGCGATCCAGCCGATGACGACGACTGCGAAAATCACGAAACCCACCGCAGTGGTGTTGAGCGCGATCATCCGTGTCCACCTCCACCGGTGATGCAGTGCGGACCCTCGGCCTCTTGGCCGGTGGTGTTGGTCCCGATCGGGGGACCGGTGAACACCGTGGAGGTGTCGATCACGACGTCGCCCGACGGCGACACCGAGACCGAGAAGTGGTCCATGCCACGCGGGGCGGGCCCGGCCTTCTTCTCACCGACCCGGTTGTACTGCGAGCCGTGGCACGGACATTCGAACCACTGGCTGCTCGTGCATTGCGGGACGCGGCAGCCGAGGTGCGGGCACTTCTGGTAGAGCGCCACGATGCCGGCCTCCATGCCGCTGAGCACCGGCTGGTACTCCTTCACCTGCTTCGCCTTCGGCAGCGCCTCGGCCGGGTACTGGGTGATGTAGGAACGCGCGCTCGAGCTGTAGAAGAAGCCGGCGTTGCTCCGAATGCTGGAGTTGATGTCGGTGAGCTTGCCGACGTTCACCTTGCCGCCGAACACCGGAACGGCGGTGGGCCAGAGGAACGCGACGAAACCGGCGGCGGCGAACATGCCGAGCCCGGCGCTCATGAGGGTGACCGTGGCGCGGTTGAGGAACTGACGACGGTTGACGCCGATCTCCTCGCGGTCCGGCGGCACCCAGACGCTGGGGACGGTGGGCTCGGCGACCACGAGGCTCTGCTCGCGGGCTTCGACAGCGGCGCGCTCGACCTGGCGGCCGGTGGGGGCCTCGTCGACGAGCGAGTCCTTGTCGCGTCGGCGCGTCTCGCGGCTGAGCGCACCGGCGCCGCGCACGTCGCTCTTGCGAGCGGCGGTGAGCAGCACCACGACGAACAGCACCGCGAGGACGGCGACGGCAATGGCGATGATGGCAGCGGGACTCATGACAGCGGTGGCCTCACAGTTCGAAGAAGAGTCCGTCACGCCACGGGAGCGTGAAGTTGAAACCGGGACCCCGGAAGAACGATCCGATGATGACGAGCACGGCCCAGAACATGAGGTGCACCGTCATCAGCGAGGTCGCGAACTTGCGGTCCTCGGGCTTGTTGGACGGGTTCTTGTCGATGTACGGAGCGAGGATGAGGATGATCATGCCGACGCCGGGGATGGTCACGCCGGCGACCATCGGGTGGAACATGGTGAGCAGCTCCTGCAGACCCAGGAAGTACCACGGCGCCTTCGACGGGTTGGGCGTCTTGTTGATGTTGGCCTGCTGGAGCAGCGGGGCGTTCACGAAGATCGAGAAGAAGAACGTGAACGACAAGCAGGCCAGCGCGGCCACGAACTCGGCAGCGAGCAGGTGCGGCCAGGTGTGCACCTTGTCGACCGGCGACGCCTTCACGTCCTGGATGCTGCCGCTCTTGACGACCGTGAGCAGACGCTGGGTGTGACCGCCCGGACCGGCCCCGACGGGAACGCCACCACCGGTGGGCGCTGCGGCGACCACGCTGGCCACCTTCTCCTGGACGGCGACGCCGCCGCCACCCTCGGCCTGTGCCTTGCGGGCCTTGCTGCGCTCGAGCAGATGCGCGGGAATGCGAGGGTCCGACTCGGCGGCCGCGCCTTCGCCGGCAGCAGCCGCGTCGCCGCCCGCGGGCGCGCTCGCGGCCTCGTCGGCAGCGGCCTTCTCGCGAGCGGCCTGCGCTCGCTTGAGGAGGTGTTCGGGGATTTCAGTCATCGATCGCCTCCGTCACTCACAATGGACCCGAGATGCCGCCGTCTTTGCGGACACGCCAGAAGTGGATGGCCATGAAGATGACGATCACGAAGGGCAGCATCAGCACGTGGAGCACGTACCACCGCAGCAGCGTGTCGCCGCCGATCTCCTTGCCACCCAGGAGCACGAACCGCACCTGGGTTCCGATGACCGGCGAGTAGCCCATCATGTTGGTACCCACCGTCACCGCCCACAGCGCCAACTGGTCCCACGGCAGCAGGTAGCCGGTGAAGGACAGCAGCAGGGTGAGCATGAGCAGCACCACGCCGATGACCCAGTTGAACTCTCGCGGCGGCTTGTACGCACCGTGGTAGAAGACGCGAGCCATGTGCAAGAACACGCTCAGCACCATGAGGTGCGCACCCCATCGGTGCATGTTGCGTACGAGTAACCCGAAGGTGACCGAGGTCTGCAGGTTGGAGATGTCGTTCCAGGCCTGCACGTCGGTGGGGCGGTAGAAGAACATCAAGAAGATGCCCGTCACCGTGAGCAGGATGAAGAGGAAGAAGCTCAGGCCACCGAGGCAGAGCGTGTAGCTGACCTTGACCGCATGGCGCTTCACCTTGACCGGGTGCAGGTGGTACAGCACCGAGTTCATGATGACGTAGCTGCGGTTGCGGGGGCTGTCGGTGTAGCCCTTGCGGAAGATGCTGCCGGGACGGAAGATGCTGCTCCATGCCTGGCTGCCCTGCACGCCGTCGACCGACTTGTTCAGTCGGTCCTTGAGGGTGGGACGGGGGGTGTCGTCGAGGATCTTTGCCATTTCTCTTCCTCAGAGCCGCATGCCGTAGGCGTAGCCGTGGTTGTTGGTACGGACGTGTGAGTCGCCGGCGACACCCGGAGCGCCGGCCTTGCCGAGGATGATGACCCCGGTCGGGCAGCGGTCCACGCAGAGCTGGCAACGCGTGCAGATGTCGTCGTCGATGATGAACAGGACGTTGTCGCTGGGGTCGACCCCAGGCTTCTCGGTGCCGGTGGATTCGGCGATGGCGTCGGGCGACACCATGTGGATGCACTTCCACGGGCAGATGTCGACGCAGCCCTCGCACATGATGCACTCGGTCTGGTCGATGTGGATGAATTGCTTGGGCTTGACGGCCTTGGAGAGGTAGTCGGCGTCGACCTCGACGAGCAGGTAGTCGTCGGTGTACGGCATCATCGGGGGATTGGCGTCGGTCTTGGCCATGCGTCAGCCCTTCTTCACCAGGGGACGACCGAACGTGCTGGTGGCCACTTCTGTGCTGGGGGAGCCGTCGCCACGCTTCTGCCACTTGCTCCACAGGAAGATCATCAACCCGAAGAACCAGACGTGGATCATGACGACGACGATGTCGCGGATGGCCTCGTAGGACATCGTGAACGGGAAGTGCCCGCCGAGCGCCTTGGGCTTGAAGATGTCGCCGGGGCCGTAGATGATGAGGTTCTTCGTCCAGCCCAGTTCCTTGTCGGCGTGGTCGATGAACTGGTGGGGACAGACGCCGAACGCGATGAACATCGTGCCGAACGCGTAGACGGAGGCGAGCATGGCCTCACCCCAACTGGTGGGCGTGCCCTTGGGGCGGCGCTTCGCGTACGGGATCGCCATCAGGGCCAGGCCAGTCGCCAGGAAGAAGGAAAAGAGGAAGGCCTCGTTCACGCCGGGCCACTTCAATGGGTTCGTTTCGAATGCGATCAGCAACTCCGCTGCCCTTCCTCGTGAACTGCTGCACGAACTGTAGCCACGCAACCCGGGGTCGATACCAGTTCGTCCGCGAGAATGACCGATGACATCGACCCCCAACGGGGTGTCATCGCATTGGTCTACCACGCGTGTCCGCGAAGCCAGGTGCCGTTGTGAACTCGTGCACTGCGGTGGATTTCCGCATCACGTACCTTCTCCGTCTATCGTTCACGAACGTGACCGAGATTCCCGAGCACCTGCTGAAGCGCAGCAAGGCCGCCAAGGCCAAGGCCGATGGCGAAGACGCCCCGGCCGACGCGCCTGCCGCCCCCTCCACCGCTCCGGCCACCACGGCCTCCGCGACCCCGGCGAAGTCACCGGCAGCGCCTGCGGTCCCGGCTCCCAGTGCTCCAGTCGTCGTTCCCGACATCCCGGTCGTCGCGGCGTACAAGGCCCGCAAGAAGATCCCGGTGTGGGCGATGATCACGCTCAGCATCCTCCCCGTGTGGGTCTTCATGTACGTGCTCGCCCTCAAGCCCGTCACGGCCACGGCCACCGGTCCGCTCGGCGACGGCACGAAGGCGTTCGCCACCAACTGCTCGGGTTGCCACGGCGCGGGCGGCGAGGGCATCGGCTCCGCGTACGCGTTCACCGGCGGGGCCGTCCTCAAGACGTTCCCCCACATCGAGGATCAGTTGCGTTGGGTGCTGCTGGGCACGAAGAACTACAGCGATGCCGGCGTCACCATCTACGGCGACCCGAACCGCGAAGGCGGCCCGCACGTCACCGGCGCCAGCGGCGGCCAGATGCCGGGCTGGAAGGGCAGCATCACCGACGCCGAGATCCTCGCCGCGGTGTGCCACGAGCGCTACGACCTCGGTGGCGCCGACGCCACCTCGGCCGACTACACCGCCGAGTTCGCACTCTGGTGCGCACCAGACGCCGCGGCGTACCTGGCGCTCAAGGACGGTTCGGCGACGCTCGCCAACATCGACACGGTGTTGGCCGACAAGGGGATCATGACGATCGGCTCCGATCCGATCCCCGGCAGCTCACGCGGCTGACCCTCGTCACATCCTCGAACTGAGGTGGCCGCTTCCGTTCGGGAGCGGCCACACTTGTCTCTCGTGACCGACGCCGCTTCCATCTCCACCGATGTGCTCGTGATCGGAGCCGGGCCCGCGGGTGCTGCGGCCGGTTACTGGCTCGCCCGCCACGGACACGACGTCACCGTCGTCGAGCGCAAGACGTTCCCGCGGGAGAAGACCTGTGGCGACGGCCTCACGCCGCGCGCCGTGCACCAACTCGGCGAGATGGGCCTGTCGGAGTCGCTGGCCAAGTACCACCGCTACAACGGGCTGCGCGCCACCGGAATGGGCCGCGAGCTCGAACTGCAGTGGCCCTCCCACCCCGTCTACCCGAGCTACGGCTACGTCGTTCGTCGCCGCGAACTCGACCAGATGGTCGCCGACAACGCGGAGGCCGCCGGGGCGACGCTGCTCACCGGCCACGAGGCGCTCGACCCGATCATCGATCGCGGGTTCGTGCGAGGTGCGACCGTGCAGACCAAGGACGGGCAGCTGCGCGAGATCCACGCCAAGTACGTCGTCGTCGCCGATGGCGCCAACAGTCGGTTCGGCCGCGCCCTGGGCACGTTCCGTACGCGTGAGTGGCCGTACGGCACGGCGATCCGCACGTACTGGCCCACGCCGCGCCACGCCGACCCGTGGATCGAGAGCGCGCTCGACGTCAAGGACCGCAACGGCAACCCGATGCCGGGCTACGGGTGGATCTTCCCCGTGGGCGACGGCACCGTGAACATCGGCGTGGGCTTGCTCAGCACGTTCCGCGACTTCAAGTCGGTGAACACCACGCACATGCTCGATGCGTACGCCCATCAGATCGCCGACCGCTGGGAGATCGACCCCACCAAGCCGGAGGGCAAGGCCACCAGCGGTCGCATCCCGATGGGCGGATCGGTCGGCCCGAAGGCCGGCCCCAGCTACCTCGTGATCGGCGACGCAGCGGGCAGCGTCAACCCGTTCAACGGCGAGGGCATCGACTACGCGTACGAGACCGCGCGCATGGCGGCGCAGGTGCTGCACGACGCACTCACCGCCAACGACCCCACCGCGTTGCAGCAGTACTCGCGGATGCTCGACGACGAGTACGGCGACTACTTCAAGGTGGCTCGCCTGTTCGCCCGCGTGATCGGCCGACCCATGCTGATGCGCGAGCTCACCCGGGTGGGCATGCACAGCCGGACGCTGATGGAGTGGGTGCTGCGGATCATGGCGAACCTGCTCCGGCCCGACGAGATCGGACCCGCGGAGGCCGCCTACAAGGCCGCCGCGGCCATCGTCAAACTCGCCCCCAACGCCTGACCCTCCACGTCCGAGCGGGTCGCGCCGCTCCGACGCGGTCAGAGGGTGGCGAGGAGGGCGCTCGGCGCGGCGTAGAGCGCGTCGGTGGCGGCCGATGGCGGCAGCAGTTCGCACGCACCCTCGGCGCGCGATGCCCACTCGCGGGCGACGAGCATGGCCGTGTCGATGCCGCCGTTCGAGCGCACGATCGACAGCGCCTTGTCGCGCTCGGCAGCGTCGAGCGGCTTGCCGAGCAGCGAGAGCAGTTCGACGGCGGCCACACCACCGGCCTGCAGCGTGCGCAGCACGGGGAGCGTGTACACGCCTTCGACCATGTCGTGCCCGGCCGGCTTGCCGAGCTGTTCGTCGGTGGCCGTGATGTCCAGCAGGTCGTCGACGATCTGGAAGACCATGCCGAACGCCTCGCCGTAGTCGGTGAGGGCATCGACCGTGGGCGCAGGAAGCTCGGCGACGAGTCCACCGATGCGCGCCGCGGTGGCATAGAGCGAGGCGGTCTTGCCGCTGATGCTGCTGAGGTAGCTGGCCTCGGGGCGGGCGGCGTTGTAGGTGTGCCGCAACTCCTCGATCTGTCCTTCGCACAGCCGTCCGATGGTGCGGGCGAGCAGGCCGGCCACGTCGGTGCCGAGTGACGCGGCGATCTCGGACGCACGCGACAGGAGGAAGTCGCCGGCGAGGATCGCCTGCAGGTTGCCCCACTTCGCGTTGACGGTGTCGACGCCGCGACGGGTGTCGGCTTCGTCCATCACGTCGTCGTGGTAGAGCGATCCGGTCTGCACCAGTTCGCAGGCGATGCCGCCCTGCACCGAACGCTCGTGGAGCTCGGGATCGGCTGCGCCCGCGACCTGTGCGGCGACCACCGTGAGCACGGGCCGCAGACGCTTGCCGCCGGCGACGATGAGGTGGGACGCGATCTCGTTGAGATAGGGGTCCGCCGTGCGCACCGACTCGCCGAGCGCGGACTCGATGCGGGCCAGGTCGGTGGCATGCGTGGGCAGCGCGAAGAGCGGGGCGGACGGCACGGGCGACAGGCTACGCCGTTTGCAAGGGGCAGACCAACGGTGCTGTCAAGTCGCGACGCCCGATCCCGTCGTCGGAGCGACCTCGCAGCGCACGTTGGAATGCCGACCCCCCGATACACTTCTCCCATGTTTGAACGCTTCACCGATCGGGCTCGGCGGGTCGTGGTGCTGGCACAGGAGGAAGCACGCCTCCTGAACCACAGCTACATCGGCACCGAGCACATCCTGCTGGGTCTCATCCATGAGGGTGAAGGCGTCGCAGCCAAGGCGATGGAATCGCTCGGCATCAGCCTCGAAGCGGTCCGCAGCCAGGTCGAGGAGATCATCGGTCAGGGCGGCTCGTCGCCGTCGGGTCACATCCCGTTCACGCCCCGTGCCAAGAAGGTGCTGGAGCTGTCACTGCGCGAGGCGCTGCAGCTCGGCCACAACTACATCGGCACCGAGCACATCCTGCTCGGTCTCATCCGCGAGGGCGAAGGCGTCGCCGCACAGGTCCTCGTCAAACTGGGGGCCGACCTCAGCAGGGTGCGCCAACAGGTCATCCAACTGCTCAGCGGCTACCAGGGTGGCCAGAGCAAGGGCGAGCCGCAGGCCGCCAGCGCGGCCGGCGCCGCACCCAAGGACGAGCCGAGCGACAAGGGCAACAGCCAGATCCTCGACCAGTTCGGCCGCAACCTCACCCAGCTCGCTCGCGAGAAGAAGCTCGACCCGGTCATCGGTCGCAGCCGCGAGATGGAGCGGGTCATGCAGATCCTCAGCCGTCGCACCAAGAACAACCCGGTGCTCATCGGCGAGCCCGGCGTCGGCAAGACCGCCATCGTCGAGGGCCTGGCGCAGAAGATCGTCAGCAACGACATCCCCGACACACTGCGCAACAAGCAGCTGTACACCCTCGACCTCGGCGCACTCGTCGCCGGAAGCCGTTACCGCGGCGACTTCGAGGAGCGCCTCAAGAAGGTGCTCAAGGAGATCAAGACCCGCGGCGACATCATCCTGTTCATCGACGAGATCCACACGCTCGTCGGTGCCGGCGCCGCCGAGGGCGCGATCGACGCGGCGAGCATCCTCAAGCCGATGCTCGCCCGCGGCGAGCTGCAGACCATCGGCGCCACCACGCTCGACGAGTACCGCAAGCACCTCGAGAAGGATGCGGCGCTCGAGCGGCGCTTCCAGCCGGTGAAGGTCGAAGAGCCCACGCTGGCCCACACCATCGAGATCCTCAAGGGCGTCCGCGACAAGTACGAGGCGCACCACCGGGTCACCATCACCGATCAGGCCATCGTGGCCGCGGCCAACCTCGCCGATCGCTACATCAGCGACCGTCACCTCCCCGACAAGGCCATCGACCTCATCGACGAGGCCGGCAGCCGTCTGCGCATCAAGCGCATGGGCACCCCGCCGGATCTCAAGGAGATCGACCGCAAGCTCACCGATGTCCAGGAGGCCAAGAAGAAGGCCGTCGAGGAACAGCGCTTCGAAGAGGCGGGTCGGCTCCGCGATCAGGAGAAGTCGCTCCTCGAGGAGAAGGCCACCAAGGAAGCCGAAGTGAAGGCCAGCGGCGTCGATCTCTTCGACGAGGTCGACGAGGAAGCCATCGCCGAGGTGCTCAGCCTCTGGACCGGCATCCCGGTGTACAAGCTCACCGAGGAGGAGACGGCGAAGCTCCTCAACATGGAAGCCGAGCTGCACAAGCGGATCATCGGCCAGGAGAACGCGATCCGGGCGGTCAGCCAGAGCGTGCGCCGCACCCGGGCGGGCCTCAAGGACCCCAAGCGCCCCAGCGGTTCGTTCATCTTCCTCGGGCCCACCGGCGTCGGCAAGACCGAGCTGGCCAAGACCCTCGCCGAGTTCCTGTTCGGCGACGAGAACTCTCTCATCTCGCTCGACATGTCCGAGTACATGGAGAAGCACACCGTCAGCCGCCTGGTGGGTTCGCCCCCCGGGTACGTCGGCTACGAAGAAGGCGGCCAGCTCACCGAAGCGGTGCGGCGCAAGCCGTTCAGCGTCGTGCTGTTCGACGAGATCGAGAAGGCCCACCCCGATGTGTTCAACACGCTCCTCCAGATCCTGGAGGAGGGCCGTCTCACCGACAGCCAGGGTCGCACCGTCGACTTCCGCAACACCGTCCTCATCATGACCTCCAACCTGGGCACCCAGGACCTGCGCAAGGCCAACGTCGGCTTCACCAAGGGCGACGAGGCGATGAACTACGAGCGGATGAAGGACAAGGTCACCGACGCGCTGAAGAACCACTTCCGTCCCGAGTTCCTCAACCGCATCGACGAAGTGATCGTGTTCCACGAGCACAGTCGCGAAGCCGTGATGCAGATGGTCGACCTCATGACCAAGCGCCTCACCGGCCAGCTCGAAGGGCAGGGCCTCGGCATCGAGCTCACCCAGAGCGCCAAGGAACTGCTCGCCGAGAAGGGCTACGACCCGCAGTTGGGCGCTCGCCCGCTGCGTCGTGCCATCCAGCGGATGATCGAGGACGTGCTCA
Source organism: uncultured Acidimicrobiaceae bacterium (assembly GCA_963720695.1). GTDB lineage: Bacteria > Actinomycetota > Acidimicrobiia > Acidimicrobiales > Ilumatobacteraceae > UBA668. The sequence continues at coordinate 67,822 of CAVRGG010000007.1, read as the reverse complement.
GCGAGAAGCTCCTCTACAAGGAGTTCCACGCCGGCGAGATCATCGTCGTCGACACCGAGGACGATCCCGATCGTCCGGGTGAGAAGCGACTCTCGTTCCGCGGCGTCGAAGGCTTCCAGCCCCCCACCGTGGTCGAGCTCGCCCCCACCGGTGCCGAGGCCATCGAACCGCCGGCACCGACCGAGTAGCACTCCCGGCCCGCACCTCGCGTTCGGACTACGATCTTCGCTCGTCAGCCGATGAGCGGGGGTTCACCATGGCAGCGATCACGTTCGACATCGAGTACACGGCCGAGCGCGACCGTCTGAGCAGCGCGTTGCGGGTGCTCTATGCGCTCCCGCACCTCATCATCGTCAACGTCCTGCAGTGGGTCCAGGAGGTGCTGTCGTTCGTGCACTGGTGGATCATCCTGTTCACCGGCAAGCGCAACGCCGGCATCTGGGGACTGTCCAGAGGCATCCTCGACTGGCAGTCGCGTGCGTACAGCTACGCCGGTCTCATGTACGACACGTACCCGGCCTTCGGCTTCGAACGCGAGAGCGAGCCCGTTCGGTTGGGGATCGAGATGGACGAGACCGCCAATCGGCTCACCTGCGCGCTGCGCATCATCTGGGCGATTCCGGCGATGATCATCGCCGTGGTCCTCTCCGTGGCCGAGCTCGTCGTGGTGATCGCCGCGTGGTTCGCCATTCTCTTCACCGGGTCGCAGCCGCGGGGGATGTTCGACTTCATGCTCAAAGTGCACCGGTACATGGTGCGCTTCTACGCCTACGTCGACCTTCTCACCGACACCTACCCCGCGTTCGAGTGAAGGATCAGGCCATCGGCTGACAGAATGGGGGTCGTGCGTCGCGTCCTGGTCCTCCTCGTGGCGGCGCTCGCCCTGGTGTCGTGCAAGGTCGACACCACCGTCGACGTGGTCGTACGACCCGACGGCTCGGGCACGATCACCCTCACCGCCGTGGCCGATGCCGACGTGGTGACGCAGACACCCGGTCTGGCCGACGACCTTCGCTTCGACGACGCCATCGCCGCCGGATGGACGGTCGAGGGACCGACGCCGACCGAGGTCGGCGGGCTGTCCGTGATCCTGCGCCACGACTTCGCCACGGTGGAGGAGGCCACCGCTGTCCTCCAGTCGCTGAACGGACCGGACGGCCCCCTGCACGACATCAGCATCGCCCGCACCGTGACGCCGGACGACATCACGACGACGCTGAGCGGCACGATTCGCGTGGCCAACGGCCTCGATGCGTTCGCCGACCCCGATGTGCTGGCGGCGATCGGCGGCAGCCCGTACGCCAACGACCTCGCCACCGCCAACCTGCGTCCGGCGGACGTGGTCACGTTCACCTTCACCGCCGACCTGCCGGGTACCCCGACCACACCGGCGAGCGGGAGCACGGGGGAGCCGACGCTCACCTGGTCCGTCCCGCTCGATGGGACCACCGCCGACCTCGCCACGACGACCGTGCTCGCCCAGGGAGCGCAGTCGAGCGGATGGAGCACGGTCGCCACGATCGCGCTCGTCGCACTGATCGCTTGGTGCGTGCTCGCGATCGGGTTCATCGCGTTCGTCGCCAAGGCACGGCGCGATCGGGCGCGACGTCACGCACCGTCGCACTGATCTGTCACACCCATTTCGTAGGGTGCCGACATGAGCAAACTCCGCGTCGTCTACCGCTGCACCGAGTGCGGCGCACCCAGCCCGAAGTGGGCGGGAAGGTGCGGCTCGTGCGAGGCGTGGAACTCCATGGTCGAAGACGTCGAGGGCGGCGATGCTCCCGTCGTCGCGCTGGCCCCTTCGGTGGCGGCCATGCCGATCGGCGACATCGATGCGCAGTGGGCGCAGCCCCAGCCCACGGGCATCCCCGAGCTGGACCGTGTGCTCGGCGGCGGCCTGGTGCCGGGCTCGGTCACCCTCCTGGGCGGCGAGCCGGGCATCGGCAAGAGCACGATCCTCCTCCAACTCCTGGCCCAGTGGCCCACCCGCACGCTCTACGTGAGCGCAGAGGAGAGCGCCCAACAGGTCCGCCTCCGAGCCGAGCGACTGCAGGCGGTGCGCCCCGACCTGTGGTTGGTGCCCGAGACGTCGCTCCCCCACATCGTCGCCGCCATCGATCAGGTGCAGCCCCAGCTGGTGGTGGTCGACAGCATCCAGAGCATCGCCGACCCCCAGCTCCCTTCGGCGCCGGGCAGCGTGGTGCAGGTCCGCGGCTGCGCGCACACGCTGGTCGGCGAGGCCAAGCGGCGCGGCGTGCCGATCGTACTGGTCGGTCATGTCACCAAGGAGGGCGGGCTCGCCGGTCCGCGCGTGCTCGAGCACGTCGTCGACACGGTCCTGAGCTTCGAGGGTGACCGGCACCACTCGCTGCGACTCCTACGCGCGGTGAAGCACCGCTTCGGCCCCACCAACGAGCTCGGCGTGTTCGAGATGGCCGGCGACGGTCTGCGGGGCGTACCCGACGCCAGCCGGCTGTTCCTCACCGATCGCCGCACCGGCGTGGCCGGCTCCGCCGTGGTGCCCACGCTGGAGGGCCAGCGCCCGCTCCTGGTCGAGGTGCAAGCGCTCACCAACAAGGTCAATCCGGGCGTACCGCCCCGGCGCAGCGCCCAGGGCCTCGACCAGGGTCGACTCGCCCTGCTGCTCGCCGTGCTCGAGCGGCGGGCCCGCCTGCAGATGGGCCAGCACGAGGTCTTCGCGTCGGCCGTCGGCGGTGTGCGCCTCACCGAACCCGGTGCCGACCTGCCACTGTGCCTCGCGCTCGTCAGCGCGCTGCTCAACCATCCACTTCCGCCCGACGTCGTCATCTTCGGCGAAGTGGGCCTCGCCGGCGAGCTGCGCCAGGTGGCGCACGCACCGCGCCGCCTCGCCGAGGCGGCGCGGATGGGCTTCACCCGCGCCATCGTGCCGGCGAACTCACCCAACGGCGTCGAGGGCATCGCGCTCACCCGGGTGGCCACCGTCGCCGAGGCCCTGGCCGCGGTCGGTCTGTCGGGCCGCCCCGACCGATGACGTCGAGCCAACCCGGGGGACGTGCGCCGATGCATCTCCTACACTGACGGGAACATGCCCTCGCCGACCTCGCCCAACGACTCACTGCACGAGGCGCTCGCACAAGTGGCGCCCGGCAAGCCGCTGCGCGACGGCATCGACCGGATCGTGCGAGCGAAGATGGGTGCGCTCGTCATCGTCGGCGACGGGCCGAAGGTGCTCGCGATCTGCAGTGGCGGGTTCCTCCTCGATGCGGAGTTCACGCCGCAGCGCCTCAGCGAGCTCGCCAAGATGGACGGCGCCATCATCGTCAGCACGGATGCCTCGCGGATCGCGAGGGCGAACGTGCACCTCGTGCCCGATCCCACGGTGCCCACCTCGGAGACGGGGACACGCCATCGCACGGCCGAGCGTGTCGCCGTGAGCCTGGGCGTGCCGGTCATCAGCGTCAGCGAGGAGATGAGCGTCATCAACGTCTACGCGGGCGGGATGAAGCGGCAACTGCAGGACATCGGGCGGCTGCTCGATCGCGCCAACCAGGCGCTGCAGACGCTGGAGCGCTACAAGGCCAAGCTCGACGATGCCACGAGCGCGCTCACCACGCTCGAGGTCGAGGACGTCGTGACCGTGCGCGACGTCGCCGCGGTCGTCCAGCGCGGCGACATGGTGCGCCAGATCGCCGCCGAGATCGAGACGATGATCGTCGAGCTCGGCGTCGACGCCCGCCTGCTGCGGCTCCAGCTCGACGAGGTCTTCACCTCGCTCGACGACGAGTTGGACCTCGTGATGGCCGACTACCCGTCCATCATCGAGGGGCGTACCGGTGCCGCCGATGCTGACGCCCCTGCCTCTCCCAAGGGGCTGCGGTTGTTGGCCCGAGTACCCCGCCTGTCCGACGAGGAAGCCCTCGCCATCAGTGACCGGTTCGGTGAGCTCGCGAAGTTGCTGCGGGCCACGGCCGACGACATCGCCGACGTTCCCGGGATCAGCAAGAAGACGGCGTACGCGGTCAAGGACACACTCGACCGGCTCACCGAGAGCACGATCCTCGACCAGTACATCTGATCCGCGGGTGACCCGATGACGACCACCGATCGTTCGCCCGCCCCCAACGCCGGCGACGATGTGCGGCTGCTCGGCAGATTGCTCGGCGACGTCGTCCGCGAGCAGGCAGGCGACGCAGCGTTCGATCTGATCGAGCGGGTTCGTCAGATCGCGGTGACCGAGCGTCGCGCCGGCACGTCACCGTTCGCGGAGCTGGACCAGGCGTTCGCCGGCGTCGATCTCGACCTCCTGCTGCACGTCATCCGCGCCTACGCCTGGTTGTCGCTGCTCGCGGATGCGGCGGAGGACGTCCATCTCGAGCGTCGACGGCGCCATCACCGTGGCCGCGGTGCCGACCGCCACACGGGAACACTCGCCTCGACGTTCGCCCGCCTCCGGCTCGACGGGGTGACGGCGGGCGAGGTCGGTGAGGCACTCGCGAACCTGATGGTCAGTCCCGTGCTCACCGCTCACCCCACCGAGGTGCGTCGCAAGACGGTCCTCGACCGTGTCGGCCGCATCGCCGACCTCCTCGATCTGCGGAGCCGGCTCGCGCCCGACGCCGGACCGGAGCGAGACGACGTCGACGAGCGGCTCAGCCTCGAGGTGCTCGCGCTGTGGCAGACGGCGATCCTTCGATTGAGCAAGCTGCGGGTCCGCGACGAGATCAACGAGTCGCTCGGGTACTACCAGGCGAGCCTGTTCGCCGTGGTCCCGGCGTTGCGACGTCACACTGCCATCGAGTTCCAACGGGCCTTCGACATCGCGACCCCGGTGGGGCCGATCGGCCCGGTGGTGTCGATGGGCTCGTGGATCGGCGGCGACCGCGACGGCAACCCCTTCGTCACCGCGGACACGCTTCGCTACGCCACTCACCGCCAGTCGCAGCTCGCCCTCTCCCATCACCTCGCCGGTCTCCACTCGCTGTCCATCAGCCTGTCCATGTCGTCGCGACTCATCACCCCGACGGCTGCCCTGGACGCGCTGGCCGAGGCGTCCGGCGACGACTCGCCGTTCCGGGCCGACGAACCGTACCGACGTGCACTGCGCGGGATGCACGCACGTCTGCACGCGTACACCGCCCGCGTCCTGGGCGAAGCCCCGGCGCCGCCACCGGACGTCCCCCGACGGGCCTACGAGTCGCTCGACGAACTGGTCACCGACCTCGACACCGTCGCGGCGTCACTCGCATCACACGGCGCGGGACACCTCGCGGCGAGCGCGGTCACCCCGGTGCGAGACGGGGTGGTCGTCTTCGGCGCGCATCTGTGCAGTCTCGATCTGCGCCAGAACTCGGCCGTGCACGAGCGCGTCATCGGTGAGCTCCTCACGGCGGCCGGTGTCACCGACCGTTACCTCTCCGATTCGGAGGCAGAACGGGTCGAATGCTTGACGGCCGAGCTGGCCTCGCCACGCACGCTGCGCAACCCGTGGGCGCACTATTCCGCCGAGACGCTCGGCGAGCTCGCCGTCCTCGACGAAGCGGCGGTCGCGATCCGTCGCTTGGGGCCGAAGGTCATCCGCCAGTACGTCATCTCCAAGTCCGAGTCGGTCAGTGACATCCTCGAGGTCGCCGTCCTGCTCAAGGAGGCCGGCCTGCTCGAGCCCGGCCCGTCGCCGACGTCGTCGATCGACATCGTCCCGTTGTTCGAGACGATCGACGACCTCCATCGCGGTCCTGCGATCCTGCGCGCGCTGCTGGACCTCCCCGGTTATCGCGCCCTGGTCCGGGCTCGTGGCCATCGTCAGGAAGTGATGATCGGGTACTCCGACTCGAGCAAGGACGGGGGGTACCTGACCTCGTCGTGGTCGCTGTACCACGCCCAGACCGACATCACCGCGATCGCCCGGGCGTCGGGCGTGGGGCTCCGGTTCTTCCACGGCCGCGGCGGCACGGTGGGTCGTGGCGGAGGCCCCGCGTACGACGCGATCCTGGCGCAGCCGCACGGCACGGTCGACGGCGAACTGCGCATGACCGAACAGGGCGAGATCGTCGCCGCCAAGTACTCCCGGCCGAGCGCGGCGCACCGCAACCTCGAGACGCTCGTCTCCGCCACCCTCGAAGCGACCCTGTCCCACGATCCCGTCGTCGCGGTCGACGACGAGGATGCCGCGCTCATGGAGACCCTGTCTGCCGCCGCCATGGCGGCGTACCGCGGACTCGTGTACGACGATCCGGGCTTCCTCGAGTTCTTCCGGTCGGTCACGCCGATCACCGAGATCGCCCGGCTCAACGTCGGGTCGCGGCCGGCATCGAGAACGACCTCCGATCGCATCGAAGACCTCCGCGCCATCCCGTGGGTGTTCGGGTGGACGCAGTGCCGGATCTCGCTCCCCGGGTGGTACGGCGTGGGCTCGGCCTTCGACACGCTCGCCGCCACGCGACCGGATGCGGAACAGTTGCTCATCGATCTGCACGGGCGGTGGCCCTTCTTCCGCACCACCGTCGCCAACATGGGAATGGTGCTGGCCAAGACCGACATGGCCATCGGCCGCCGCTACGCCGACCTCGCGTCGGGTGCCGACGGCGATCGGATCTTCGAGATCATCGAAGCCGAGCACCGTCGGACGTGCGACTGGCACGCCCGCATCACGGGATCGTCCGACCTCCTGCGCGACAACCCGGCACTCGCCAGGAGCATCGCCAACCGGTTCCCCTACCTCGACCCGCTGCACGTCGTACAGGTCGAGATGCTGCGCCGGTATCGCGCCGGCGATCAGAGTGAGCACGTCGCCCGTGCACTCGAGCTGACGATCAACGCGATCGCGACCGGGCTGCGCAACAGCGGCTGACACGACAGCGGCTGACACGACAGCGGCTGACACGACCGGGTCTCGGGTCGGCATAGTCTCGACGTCATGAACAACGACGAGACGTACGTGCCCAGCGCCCTCGGCTGGGTGGCCGACCAGGTCGAGGCCTACGAACGGTCGGGCGGCCGTGAGGCCAACACACTCCGCGACACGGGTATCCCGATCATCGTCGTCACCATGCGCGGCCATCGGTCCGGCAACGTGCGCAAGATCGCGCTCATGCGGGTGGAGCACGAGGGCGAGTACGCACTCGTCGCCTCGATGGGCGGGGCACCGAAGAACCCCGGCTGGTACCAGAACCTCGTCGCCGCCCCGGACGACGTGTTCGTGCAGGACGGGCCGGCACCGATGCCGATGTCGGTCCGTGAGGTCACTGGCGACGAGCGCGCCCTGTGGTGGGAACGGGCCGTCGCCGTGTTCCCCACCTACGCCGACTACCAGGCTCGCACCGAACGGATCATCCCGGTGCTCATCGCCTCACCGCGCTGACCCCGGATCAGGTCTAGCGTGCCCGGGCGTGGGGCGCTTCGCATGTCGGAGTCGACGTCAGGCACGTGTCGTCGGGGCATTGTTGGCGTTCACCGCGCTCACCCTCGCCACGCACTCGCCGGCGGTGGAGAGCGCCGACGTGGGCGTCCCGGAGTCGGCCGGCGCAACGGCCACCGCCGTGCGCCAACGCACGCCGTTGCGCAGCTTCACGGTGGCCGCCGTGGGCGACGTCCTCAACGAGAATCCGGTCAATGCCGCCGGTGCCGCCGCCGCAGCGCCAGGACAGCGCTACGACTTCGCGCCGATGTTCGCCCGCGTCGCTCCCATCATCGCCTGGGCCGACCTCGCGATCTGCCATCAGGAGATCCCGATCGGGACTCCCGATCAGGTGCCCGGCACCTACGGCCAATCGCCGTACGGCGGAAGCCTGCTGCTGGCGCCCTACGAACTGGCGGCCGGCCTGGCCGCGACGGGGTTCGACCGGTGCACGACGGCCTCCAACCACGGCTTCGACCTCGGCCCCCAGGGAGTGTGGTCCACGCTGTCTGCACTCGATGCCGCCGGGATCAGCCACGTCGGCACCGCGCGGATCGCCGCGGAGCACACGAACGGCGTGTTCACCGTGCAGGGCGTCCGCGTCGCCCACCTGGCGTACACACGAACGTCGAACACGAATCCACCAACGGATCCGTGGATGCTCAACGTCGCCGTCACGCCGCAACAGGTCGCCGCCGACGTCGCTGCGGTGCGCGCGGCCGGCGCCGAAGTGGTGATCGTCAGCCTGCACCTGGGTCAGGAGTTGCTCACGGCCCCCACGGCCACCGATCGAGCATTCGCGACGACCCTCACCTCGCTCGCGAAGATCGATCTGATCGTCCATCACGGCCCGCACGTGATCCAGCCCGTCGAACGGGTCAACGGGACGCTCGTGTACTGGAGTCTGGGCAACTTCGTGTCGGGCATGGCTCGGCCGAACCCCTTGTTCTACAAAGATCCACGCACCCTCGATGGGTTCATCGCGCTCGTACGGTTCTCCGAGACGGCCGGCGGATCGTGGACCACCGAGCCGACCACGGTGCTGATCTGCAACGAGCGCCTGACTCGAACGGTGCACGCCCCGGTCGCCGAACTGTCGAATCCCACCGTCGCCGCGTCGATTTCACCCGACATCCAGGCGGAACTGGTCGCCTGCGTGTACCGCACCCGGCAGGTCGAGCCATCCTTCGTCTGACACGCCATGACCACGCTGAGCGGCCGTTTTGACCCCGAATTGACGGTTGAGCACCCTCCAGACCCTCCCTTGACGCAGTCTTCGACGTTCGTTGGATCAGGGATGGGATTCCCTTGGAGACCCCTCCGCTTGACTGTCTCCCGAGCGGGTGTCTCAACACACCACAGGGAGTTTTGATGAATCGAGCATGGATCACTGGGTTGACACTGGCGGTCGTCGCCGGCTCCGCAGGAGCCGCCTTCGCCACCGCCTCGTCGACCACGCACGACAGTGCGGCCCAGGCACAAGGGCTCGAGGCCGCCGCGGTGGCACCGGACACCGAAGCACCGGCCGCTGCGTTCAACTATCAGGTCGGCACCGCCGGCGCCGTCAGCATCACCTCCTCCGGCGGGGTGCTCACGATCACCGGCGCCCTGCCCGCACCCGGGTGGACGCTGGTGACGTACAGCTCGCCCGCCGCCCACGTCGAGGCGCAATTCACGGATTCGCTCCAGATCGTCACCTTCGGCGCTGATCTGGTCGGCACCGACGTGGTCGTGGCCCTCTCCGATCTGCCCGCACCGGGCGTCGAGATGACCGCCGCCACCGTGCCCATGGACATCACCGTGGTCAGCAGCGGCTCGCCGAGCTCCACGAACAAGACCAATCCCACGACGCACACCACCGTCAAGCAGACGACGACCTCGACCAGGCCGGCCAGCTCGTACACCCCCACCACCACCCCTCGCCATCACCACGATGACGACCACAACACGTTCCCGGAGCCCCACGATGACTGACCAGGACCAAGCAGCACGGATCGCTGCGATGCGCGCTCGACGCGGGCAGGCCCCGATCGACATCCCCACGACCACATCGGCCGCCGCCGCCCCCAAGCCGGCAGCCACCACCTGGGCGGCCCCCACGCCCCAGGCCGCGTTCGGCGCCACCGCAGCAACCGCTCCGGTCGCCGCGGCAGCCGTCGACGCCTCCACCCTGCAGGCCCTGCAGGAGCAGGTCCGCCAGCTCCAGGCGCAGGTCCAGCAGCGGCCCGCACCGACCGCCCGCACCACCAAGGCCAAGCCGAAGTCGAAGCACCCGCACGTCGCGGCGGGAGCGAGAATCCTCGCCACCGGCTTCACCGCCTCGGCGGTGTTCGGACTCACCACGGTGATCGCCGCCGCCAACCGCCCGGTTCAGCCGGCCGCCAACACGCCCGTCGAGACCACCACCCTCGACCCGGTGACCGGTCTCCCCACCACGTTGGTGCCCGAGTCCTCGTTGGTGCCCCAGGACGTCACCCTCACCCTGCCGCCGATCGGCACGCCGACCACGGTGGTCGCCGGTGTCCTGCCGACCGACGCCGTGCCGGCAGCCGTCGTGCCCGGTGTGACCCCGGCCCCGACCGCCGCCGGCGCCACCCCGGCCGCCCCGGCACCGACGGCGGCCAAGCCGGCTGCGGGTTCACCGGCCCCGGCAGCGACCCAGCCGGCAGCACCCGCACCCGTGGCGACCCAGCCCGCAGCCACTCCGGCTCCCACGCCGGCACCGACCCCGGCACCCACGCCGGCACCGCCGCCCACCACCGCCAAGCCGGCACCGCCGCCCACCACCGCCAAGCCGGTCACCACGACCAAGCCGAGCCAGCCCTGACGTTCACCTGATGACGCAACCTCACGAACGGAACTTCCGTGTGATGGGGTGCGCCACGCATCTCGTCGTGCACGGTGGTTCTGCCGCCCTCCTCGACGAGGCGGAGCGGCGGCTTCGTGAACTCGAGTCGATCTGGAGCCGGTTCCTCGTGGACAGCGACATCACCCGTGCCAATCAGGCAGGAGGTGAACCCGTCGTCGTCCACGAGGACACGCTCGCCGTCGTCAGTCGCGCGCTCGACGCGTGGCGCCAGACGGAGGGTCGATTCGACATCACGACGTTGCCCGCCCTCGTCGATGCCGGCTACACCCACAGTTCGACCGATCATTCGGCCGCACCGACGGTGCCAGGGTCACGGGTCGGACAGAGTGCGTGGGTGCGGGTCGACTATCAGCACGCGACCCTCACCGTGCCCGCCACCACCGCCATCGACCTCGGTGGCATCGGCAAGGGCTTCGCCGCCGACATCGTCGCCGAGGAACTCATCGAGGCAGGCGCCACCGGTGTCGTCGTCAACGTGGGCGGTGACGTTCGGGTCATGGGCCAACCGGCCGACGACTCCTCCTGGTACCTCGGCATCGAGGACCCGACCCGTCCTCCGGACCACCTCGCCTTCATCCGCTTGGAAGACGGCGGGGTGGCGACGTCCGGCACCACCATCAAGAAATGGGCCACTGCATCGGGCGGTACGGCCCACCACCTCATCGATCCCAGCCGGGGCGCCCCCTCGGCCACCACACTGCTCACCGCCACCGTGATCGCCTCGGACGCCGCAACGGCGGAGGCCTTCGCCACATCGGCAATGATGATGCAGGGCCCTCAAGCGGCGGCGATGCTCGACAGCGTCGGACTCGCCGGGCTCGTGGTGGCATCCGATGGTCAGGCGTTCCGCTCCTCCACACTGAAAGACTACGAAGTATGAATCCGCAGACCTGGTGGTACATGTCCAGAGCGAGTGGCATGGTCGCATGGATCGTGCTCGGCGCGACCTGCCTCTGGGGCATCCTCCTCATCACCCGCATGCTCAAGCCCGCCGATCGACCCGCATGGCTGCTCGACCTCCACCGCTGGTTGGGCGCGCTGGCCATCGTCACCGTCGGCCTCCACATGATCACCCTCGTCGCCGACAACTACGTCTACTTCGGCTGGCGGGAGTTGTTCGTCCCCAACGCCAGCCCTTGGAAGACCGGCCCGGTCACGTGGGGTGTCATCGCCTTCTACATCCTCGTCGTCGTCCAGGTGTCGTCGCTGCTGATGAAGAAGCTGCCCCGACGGCTGTGGCACGGCATCCACCTGCTCTCCTACGTGCTGTTCGCCATGGCCACGGTGCACGGTCTGCAGGCCGGCACCGACCGCGGCGCCACCATCTTCTTGATCGTCGCCTCCGGGTTCACGGCGGTGGTCATCTTCGCCGCCGTCGCCCGGTTCCTACAGGCCCGCCACAAGCACATGACCAAGGCCGAGAAGGCCAAGATGTACGAAGACGTCCTGAACTGACCGCAGCGCTCGCCTGACCCAGCGTCTGGGTTGGTGCCACAGCCGGCAGCATCTCTACCATCGTCTCGCAGCACCCTGTCGGGTGTCGGGAAACGAGGCCGTGTCATGTTCGAGTGGAGCGACGAGCACCAGATGATCCGCGATGCGGTGAAGCGATTCGTCGACGACGAGGTGCGACCCCACGTCGACGAGTTGGAGCACGGCGACCTTCCGCCCTACGACATCCTTCGCAAGCTGTTCGCGACGTTCGGCATGGACGCCATGGCGCGCGACCGCTTCGCTCGGCAGATCGAGCGCGAGAAGGCTGTCCTCGCCGGCGAGGCGGCACCGGCGCCGCGCAAGGAGGGCGGCGGCGACAGTGGCATGTCGCTGATCCCGATCATCGAACTGTGCCGCGTGTGCCCCGGCATGGTCACCGCCATGGGCGTCAGCATGGGCCTCACCTCCGCGGCGATCATGTCGAAGGGGACCGTCGCACAGAAGGAGCGGTGGGCGCTCGACCTGCTGACGATGGACAAGGTCGGCGCCTGGGCGATCACCGAGCCGGGTTCGGGGAGCGATGCGTTCGGATCGATGAAGAGCACCGCCCGGCGCGATGGGGATCAGTACGTGCTGAACGGTTCGAAGACGTTCATCACCAACGGCCCGTATGCCGACACCACCGTCTTCATCTGCAAGCTCGACGACGGCAATCCCCCCGCCGAGCGCAAGGTGCTGTCGTTCGTCCTGGACCGTGGGATGCCCGGCTTCGTGCAGTCCAAGCCCCTCCGCAAGATGGGGATGCACTCCTCGCCGACAGGAGAGCTGTTCCTCGACGACGTGCGCGTCGGCCGCGACCGGCTGATCGGCGAGACCGAGGACCTCCCCTCCGGCGGCCGTGACGGCGCCAAGGCGACCTTCCAGCAGGAGCGCTCCGGTGTCGCCGCGATGGCACTCGGCATCATCGAGGAGTGCCTGCAGCTCAGCGTGCAGTACGCGAAGGACCGCGTGCAGTTCGGCAAACCGATCGGCGAGTTCCAATTGATCCAGGACAAGCTGGCCCGCATGGAGGTGGCCCGCATGAACGTGCAGAACCTCGTGTTCCGCACGATCGAGATGAGCGCGGCCGGACGATCGATGACCCTCGCCGAGGCGTCGGCGATGAAGCTCTACTCCGCGCGCGCTGCCACCGAGGTGGCGCTCGAAGCCGTGCAGCTGTTCGGCGGCAACGGGTACATGAGCGAGTTCCGCGTCGAGCAGTTGGCCAGGGATGCCAAGGTGCTGCAGATCTACGCCGGCACGGACGAGATCCAGATCACCCACATCGCGAAGGACCTGCTCCGGTCATGACGCTCGAGCTCAGTCCTTCCTACGCCGCCGCCCGCACCGCGTTCCTCGCAGCCGCCCGCGGCGCCGGCGCGACGCTCACGGAATCCGCTCACCCGCTGCTCGGCCCCGAGGGCGAGGCCCTGGCCGTCGACGTCGCCGAACTCGGCCCCGCCGATGCCGCCGATGTGGTGCTGGTCCTCTCTGCGACGCACGGCGTCGAGGGGTACTGCGGGAGCGCACTTCAGACACACTGGCTCGCACACCACGCCGGCCAGCGGTCCGACGCCGTTCGGCTGGTCAACGTGCACGCGCTCAACCCGTACGGGATGGCGTGGGTGCGACGGGTGAACGAGGACAACGTCGACCTCAACCGCAACTTCGTCGACTGGTCCGAGCCCCCGCCGGCGAATCCCGACTACGACGGGATCGCCGAGCTCGTGGTGCCTGACGGCTGGAGCGCGGAGGAACAGCAGCGCACCACGACCGAACTGCTGAACCTCGCCACCGAGTGGGGGTTCCCCCGGCTGCAGGCCGTCATCAGCGGCGGTCAGTACTCGAACCCGACCGGCGTGTTCTACGGCGGCACCGCACCCGTGTGGTCGCACCGCTGGCTCCGCGACTGGTGCGCCGGCGGCCTGGCATCGGCCCGTCGTGTCGCGATCATCGACCTGCACACCGGCCTCGGCCCATGGGGTGTCGGCGAGTTGATCGCGAGTGCCCCGAAGACCGACCCGCACTACGTCCGTGCCGCCGAACTGTGGGGCGACATCACGTCGATGGTCGACGGCGACAGCGTGTCGGCCCCGTTGGCGGGCGACTGGCTCGCCGTCGCGTCGGAGCTCGCACCGCACGCCGAGGTCACGCCGATCACCATCGAGTACGGCACCGTCGACCCCGTGACGGTCCTGCAAGCGTTGCGCGCCGACGCCTGGCTGCACGCGCACGGCGACCCGACCGGCCCCGACGCGGTGGCCGTCCGCGCCCAGGTGCGAGCCGCGTTCGCCGACGACGATCCCCGTTGGATCGCCGCCTGCTGGCCACGCTTCCACGACGTGCTCACCGCCGCCCTCACCCGCTGATCCCAGCCGGCCTCGCCGCGCCGCCGCAGCACCCGGCTCATCGTCATCCTTCGCGGCAGCTTTTCCACCTCGAAAGATGACATGAACCGATGCTGCGGGAATTCGGGAGAGGGTGTCGAAATCCGGCTGGGCCGATCGTCGTGGAGGAAAGAGCGGGAAGCTACGGTGCTTTCCCACGACACGAGGAGTCCACGAATGAAGCAGTACCTCATGGCAGTCCACATGGTCGAGGGGATGGCCCCGCCCGAGCCGGACGTGATGCAGGAGATGTACGCCGCCGTCGAGCGTTTCAACCAGGAACTCCGCGACGCGGGAGCATGGGTCTTCGCCGGTGGCCTGCAGTTGCCCGACGGTGCCGCGGTGGTGCGGGCCGAGGGCGGCGAGGTCCTGATCACCGATGGCCCCTTCGCCGAGGCGAAGGAGCAGTTGGGCGGCTTCTGGATCATCACCGCAGTGGATCGAGACGCGGCGCTGGCGTGGGCGACCAAGGCATCGGCGGCGTGCGCCGGACCGGTCGAGGTCCGCGAGTTCCAGGACGAGCCCGAGGTGTGAGAGTGCGGTGGGGGCGCCCCCGATGACGCCCCCACCGCTTCCGCACACGTACCCACGGAGTCGGGGCACTGATCGCGGTGCAATGGGAAAGAGACCCTTGCAACCTCGGTGATACTCGCCCCGACCACGCCCTTCCAGGGCCGAACGTCCCTACCGCTCGGGATCGGCCCTCGACGGCGTCACTTTCACGATCACCCACGCGAACGCCACCACAGCAAGCGAGATGATCGCCACCATGAGGACCACCATCGGCCAACTGCCCGCCGCGTTGCTCGAACCGGGGCGCGGGTCGAGGAAGGGATACGGATACCAGTCGACGATCGAACCGCGGATCAGGCTGTACGCCAACCACGCCACCGGAAACGCGATCCAACGCGGGATGTCGGCCATCATCGGCTTGCGCTCGGGAGCTGACAGGAACCAATCGGCGACGATGACGATGGGCGCCAACACGTGGACGATCGCGTCCACCCATTTCGCCGTGAGCCCGACGTCGGCGGCGGCCGGAGCCAGCAACACGGCGTAGACGACGCCCGTCATGGCCATGTAGAGGACAACACCGGGACGAATCGTCCGTGCCAGACGGAACACCGACGTCCGCTCGCGGAACTCGAGTCCGAGGAGCACGAACACCGTGAGGATGTTGCTCTGGATGGTGAAGAAGCTGAAGACGTTGAACGGCTTGAACACCCCGTCCGACGACAGGCGCTGGCACTGCGCCGCGATCGCGACGACGATGAGCAGGGCGGTGACGAGGCGGATCCACGGTCTGACTCGGGCGTAGAGCGACATGGCGCCAGCTTCGCGTATCGCGCGGGGCCCCTGATGCGCCCTGCTCGAAGTTGTCGTACGCTCGAACCATGACGGGCGATCACGAACGTCGGCTCCCGGAGTTCCTCACGACGCTCGCGCCCGCGTCGGTGCTGCAGATCGGCGGCCGACCGCTGGCGGTGGTCCAGCCCACCGACGGTCACACCGACATCGTCGACGGTGTGCACGCGGCCACGCTGCAGTTGTCGCGGCAGTACGAACTCGTGGTCCTCGCCACGTCAGCGGCGCTCCACGATCCTGCCGAGCGACGTGCGGTCCTGCACTCGGCCGTGCAACACCTGCTTCCCGGCGGCCACCTCGCGATCCTGCACCACGACCAACACGCCCTCGCCGCCCACGAGTGCGCTGCCGCGGAGCTCACCGAGATCGATCACGCCATCGAGGGTGAGGTCGTCTGGACGTTGCTGCGCCGGAGCACGCGCTTCACCGTGCACGATCTCGTCTTCGAGGCGCGCCGAGACCTCCGTCGACTCACCCCAGAAGATCTCTTCGCCCACCTGCACTCGCCGTCGCCACCGCTCGTGCTCGACACGCGCACTCCCAGCGACCGCGAGCGATTCGGGGTGATCCCCGGGTCGGTCCACATGCCTCGGACCGTGCTCGAGTGGCGCGCCGATCCGGCGAACGGATACCTCCACCCCTCCATCCGTTCGTTCGACCAGGCCCTCGTCGTCGTCTGCAACCACGGGTACAGCTCGTCGCTGGCCGCCGCCAACCTGACCAGAGTCGGTTACCTCGCCGCCTGCGACCTCGTCGGTGGCGTCAGCGCCTGGGCTGCGGCCGGCTTCCCGCTCGAACCTCCAGACCACACGTTCCTCGAGCTGTGATGCACCCCGCGCTGGCCGGACTGGTCCCTCTCCCGGGTCACCTCGAGCTTCGCGCCGGAACATGCACCATCACCGACAGGACACGAGTCCACGCGCCCACCGACCCGGCCTCGGCGGGCGTGGCCGGTCACTTCGTGCGCGACGTGCAGGCGGTCTGCGGGCTCCACCTCGCGCTCGTCCCGACGAGTGCGCAGGGCGACATCGTCGCCTCCCTCCGGCCCGAGCGGTTCGACCTCGGTCCGGAGGGGTACGAGCTGTCGATCGAGCCGGACGCCGTGCGGCTGACGTCCGCGACGGCACACGGTCTGTGGAACGGCACGCGCACACTCCTGCAGATGTTCACGCCCGGCGCGACCGTCCAGGTGCTCCCGGCGTTGCACATCGTCGATGTGCCGCGCTTCGAGTGGCGCGGCGCGATGCTCGACGTCGCGCGGCACTTCTTCGGCGTCGATCAGGTGATCAGGTTCATCGAGCTGATCGCCCGGTACAAGCTGAACCGATTGCACCTGCACCTCACCGACGACCAGGGGTGGCGGATCGAGATCCCCGGCCGGCCGTCGCTCACCTCCATCGGTGGCAGCACCGCCGTGGGAGGCGGCCCGGGCGGCTGGTTCTCTCAGCGGGACTGGGCGGAGATCGTGTCGCAGGCGGCGCACCACTTCGTGACCATCGTGCCCGAGATCGATCTCCCGGGTCACACCAACGCCGCGCTCGCGTCGGTGGCCGAGCTCAACGTCGACGGCCTGCTGCCGGCGCTCTACACCGGTCGCGAGGTCGGCTTCAGTTCCCTGCGCATGCACCTGCCCGCCACCGCCCGATTCGTCGACGACGTCATCGGTGCGCTCTGCGACGCGACGCCGGGCCGCTACATCCACATCGGCGGCGACGAGGCCCACGCCACCGACCACGACGAGTACGTGTCCTTCATCCGGCTGCTGCAGGACACGGTCACCGCCCACGGCAAGACGATGGTCGGGTGGGAGGAGATCGCCACGGCTCCCCTGCACGGCGAGGTGCTGGTCCAACACTGGCTGCACCCCGAGACGGCCATGGCGGCACCTCCCCAGGCGCGCTTCATCATGTCGCCCGCACGCCACACCTACCTCGACATGCGCCACGCCGAGGACGACCCCTTCGGTCGTCGCTGGGCCGGGTCGATCGACCTCGACACCGCTTACGAATGGGATCCCGCGGCGCTGGTCGTCGGGGTCGACGACCAGCGGATCGCCGGGGTGGAGGCTCCGCTGTGGACCGAGAAGGTCGCGACGTTCCCCGAGGTCGAGCAGCGTTGCCTGCCTCGGCTGGTCTGTCTGGCGGAGGTGGGCTGGACGCCACAGGCGAGTCGTGACTGGTCGAATGCCCGGCACCGGCTGGCCGTCGAGACCGATCGCCTCGCATCCCGAGGCGTGAACGTCTACCGATCGCGCCTGGCGAACACGGCCTGAGGACGGATCCGTCCTCGAAACTTGATACGACATGTAGCAAGTTTCTTGCTGCGGTGTACCATCATCTCATGGCGTTCGATCCGAAGAAGTGGACCATCAAGACCAACGAGGCCTTTGCCGCGGCCATCGACCAGGCGAAGTCCCTCAACAACCCCGAACTGACCCCCGACCACCTGATGGCGGCGTTGATGCGCCAGGACGACACGATCGTGCCGGCCGTCCTGGCCAAGCTCGGGTTGGCACCGCTGATGGTCCGCAACAAGGCCGACGAAGCCGTCGCCAAGCTCCCCAAGGCCTACGGCGGCAGCGAGCCGCGCATGAATCGCGAGCTCGACAACGTCACCCAGAACGCGGTGCAGTACCAGAAGGACCTGAAGGACGACTTCCTGTCGGTCGAGCACCTCCTGCTCGCCATGAACCAGCGGCTCGGCATCGGCAGCGAGGAGTTGCTGCAGGCGTTGAAGGAAGTGCGCGGCAGCCACCGGGTCACCAGCCAGAACCCCGAGGAGAGCTTCGCCGCGCTGGAGAAGTACGGCCAGGACCTCACTCAGCGGGCCCGCGATGGGAAGATCGATCCGGTCATCGGCCGCGACGACGAGATCCGCCGGGTCATCCAGGTGCTCAGCCGGCGCACCAAGAACAACCCGGTGCTCATCGGCGAGCCGGGCGTCGGCAAGACCGCGATCGTGGAGGGCCTCGCCCGGCGCATCGCCGACGGCGACGTCCCCGAAGGGCTCAAGGACAAGCGGCTGATCGCACTCGACATCGGCAGCATGCTCGCCGGCGCCAAGTACCGCGGCGAGTTCGAGGAGCGGCTCAAGGCCGTCCTCAAGGAGATCACCGACGCGGCCGGCGAGGTCATCACGTTCGTCGACGAGATCCACACCATCGTCGGTGCCGGCGGCGCCGAGGGGGCGATGGACGCCGGCAACATGATCAAGCCGATGCTCGCCCGAGGCGAGCTCCGGATGGTCGGCGCCACCACGCTCGACGAGTACCGCAAGTACGTCGAGAAGGATCCTGCGCTCGAGCGCCGCTTCCAGCAGGTGTACGTGGGCGAGCCATCGGTGGAGGACACCATCGGCATCCTGCGCGGCCTCAAGGAGCGCTACGAGGTGCACCATGGCGTGCGCATCCAGGACAGCGCGCTCGTCGCCGCCGCGGTGCTCAGCAACCGGTACCTCACCAACCGCTTCCTGCCCGACAAGGCCATCGACCTGATGGACGAGGCGGCGAGCAAGCTGCGCATCGAGATCGACTCGCTGCCCACCGAGATCGACGTCGTGCAACGACGCATCTTCCAGCTCGAGATCGAGCAGGTCGCGCTGGAGAAGGAGACCGACGCGGCGTCGAAGGAGCGGCGCGACACGCTCACCGACGAACTCGCCGAGCTCAACGCCCAGGTGCACACGATGAAGGCCCACTGGGAGAACGAGAAGCAGGCCATCGGCGCCATCCGCTCGCTGAAGGAGGAGCTCGAACACCTCCGCACGCAGGTCGAGCGCGAGACGGATCTCGCCATCGCCGCGGAGATCCGCTACGGGCGCATCCCCGAGCTGGAGCGCCGCATCGACGAGGCCACCGAACACCTCGACGACCTCCAGTCGGGCAACCGCATGCTCAAGGAAGAGGTCGACGCCGAGGACATCGCCGAGGTCGTCAGCAAGTGGACGGGCGTGCCCCTCAGCCGGCTGATGGAGAGCGAGATGGCCAAGCTGGTCCATCTCGAGGAGATGCTGCACCGCCGGGTCATCGGCCAGGACGACGCCGTCACCGCCGTCGCCAACGCGATCCGCCGCTCGCGCGCAGGGCTCTCGGACCCCAACCGGCCGATCGGGTCGTTCATGTTCCTCGGCCCCACCGGCGTCGGCAAGACCGAGTTGGCCCGCGCCGTCGCCGAGTACCTGTTCGACGACGAGAAGGCGATGGTCCGCATCGACATGGGCGAGTACATGGAGAAGTTCTCCGTGTCGCGGCTGATCGGCGCACCTCCCGGCTACGTCGGCTACGACGAGGGCGGTCAGCTCACCGAAGCGGTTCGTCGCCGGCCCTACAGCGTGATCCTGCTCGACGAGATCGAGAAGGCCCACCCCGACGTCTACAACGTGTTGCTCCAGGTGCTCGACGACGGCCGCCTCACCGACGGGCAGGGTCGCACGGTCGACTTCACCAACGTGGTGCTGGTGATGACCAGCAACCTGCAGGGTGACCCGTCGACGTTCTTCAAGCCGGAGTTCATCAACCGCGTCGACGACATCATCCGCTTCCGCAGCCTCGACGAGGCCGACCTTCGCCACATCGTCACGATCCAGTTGACGCATCTGCGCGAACGCATGGCGGATCGCCGGATCACGCTCGAGATCGGCGACGCAGCCATGGCCCACCTCGCCCACGAGGGGTACGACCCCGCGTTCGGCGCTCGGCCGCTCAAGCGAGTCATCCAGCGCGAGATCGCCGACCCGGCCGCGCTGCTCATCCTCGAGGGCAAGGTGTCCGAGGGTGGCTCCGTGCGCGTCGATGTCGTCGACGGTCGCCTCGAGGTCACCCCCGGCTGACGCCAGTCGGCCCGACCACGTCGGCCACTCCGCTGTCGTCGAATACCTCCCGTGACATTCGACGACAGCGGGGCATGGCCGCCGCCTGGGTTCCGGTGTCGCCACCGTGTCGACATGATCCGCCGTGCCGCTCCCCTCGCGCATCGGGGAAACCACGCAAAATCGAGGAAGTCCTCCGATGTGGAACCGACTCGGGCGCCTGGGCGTCTACTGAGGCATGGAACGCCGCCTCCCGCTCCTACGCAGGTCCGCCCACGCGTGGGCCGTCGTCGACGGTCGCCCGCTACGGGGCCGCGACGGGCGGCCGCTCAGAGCACGGGCACGGCTCGGGCACTCTCACCTCACCGATCGACATGCGCTGTGGATGAGCGCCGACGTTCGTCGGGCCCTCGCCGATCACTGGCGCGACCAGGGCGAGCTCGAGCATGCGTCCGTCGTCGCCTTCCAGGACCTCGCTCGTCGCCTGGCGATGGTGGATGCGCCCGACGAACTCGTCCGACGGGCGCTGCGGGCCGTCGAGCAGGAATCCGACCACTGGGTTCGGTGCTTCGACCTCGCCGGCCGATACCTCGGCCAGAGTCTGCGACCGGGGCGGCTGCGCCGCCCGCTGCGGCTGCCCCGGTCGCGTCCCCACGAGATCGCGGCGCTTGCCGTCGAGTCGCTGTGCGACGGCATGTTGAACGAGGGCTACGCAGCGGTCCTCGCCGACGCACGAGCACGACGGGCCACCGATGCGCGCGTGCACGAGACGATGCGGATCATCGCCCGTGACGAAGCCGAGCATGCGGCATTCGCTGCCGACGTGTTCCGCTGGTGCGTCGCAAGCGGTGGAGCGTTCACCCGCTCCTCCGCCGCCGATGCGCTCGCCCTGCTCCCCACGCGGCTGCACACTGCGGTGATCCCCCACGGACTGCCCGATCGACCGCTGGCCGACCACGGCTGTTTCGACGCCGACCCCCATGGCGAGCTCTACGACCTCCTCCGGCGCACGGTGATCGCCGAGGCTGACCGCGCGCTGCAGATCAGCGATGTCGACGCCGCGGCCTGACGTCGGTCGTGCTCACTCGAAGACGAGGCACCCGTCGTCGAGATTCGCCGCCGGCAACGCATCCTTCTCGAACCAGTAGTCCTGCGTGTGCTGCCACTCCGGCTTGTCGCCCCGCTTGGGCATCAGGTGCATGCTGCGCATGATGTAGCCGGGGTTGAAGTTGTCCGGGTCGATCCAGTCCAGGATCGGCATGTCGGCGTCCTCGGGCCGCAGCGTCGGCGTCACCCTGGTCGCGCCCTTCTCGTCCATGAGGTGCAGGAGGCGGCAGACGAGGTCGCTGATCAGGTCGGCGCGCAGCGTCCAGCTCGCCCGGAAGTACCCGAACACCCACAGCATGTTCGGCACGCCGGTGAACATCATGCCCCGGTACGTGACGGTCTCGGGCCACACGACCGGGGTGCCGTCGACCTCGAAGGGGATGTCGCCGAGCACGCTGAGGTTGAAGCCGGTGGCGGTGACGATGATGTCGGCGTCGAGCTGCTCGCCGCCCTTGGTGAGGATCCCGTGCTCGTTGAACTCCTCGATCTCGTCGGTGACCATGCTCGCCTTGCCGGCGCGGATGCCGGCGAAGAGGTCGCCGTCGGGCACGAACGCGAGTCGCTGGCGCCACGGGCGGTACGTCGGCGTGAAGTGCTTCATGTCGTAGCCCTCGGGGAGCAACGACTTCACGTTGTTGAGCAGTTCGTCGCGAATGAAGTCGGGCTGCTCGAACGACATCCGAGTGACCATCTCCTGGTCGTGCAAGACCTTGCGTCGGACGATCTCGTGGATCCACGACTCGTCGATCTCCAACTCGCGCAACATGTCGGCGACCTCGTTGGCGTTGCGCCCCGTCCAGAAGTACGTCGGTGATCGCTGCAGCACGGTGACGTGCGCGCAGTCGCCAGCGATCGCCGGCACCAGTGTCGCGGTCGTGGCGCCGGATCCGATGACGACCACCCGCTTGTCCTTGTAGTCGAGGTCCTCCGGCCACGTCTGAGGATGCACGATCCTGCCCTTGAAGCGATCCATGCCCGGCCACTCGGGCGTGTAGCCCTGGGCGTGTTGGTAGTAGCCCTGGCACATCCACAGGAAGTTCGTGGTGACCTCGAAGACCTCACCGGTGTCGAGGCGCGTGACCTGCAGCGTCCACAGATCGGTCTCGCGGCTGAAACCGGCATGGGTGATCTTGTGGCCGTATCGGATGTGGTCGCCGAGGTGGTTCTCCTCGATGACCTCGTCCATGTACTTGAGGATCTCCTCGGCGGACGCGATCGGCGCGCTCGTCCACGGCTTGAAGCGGTAGCCGAAGGTGTACAGGTCGCTGTCGGACCGGATGCCGGGGTACTTGTGCATGCGCCACGTGCCACCGAAGCTCTCGAGGGCCTCGAAGACGACGTAGCTCTTCTCGGGACACTGGGTGCCGAGGTGGTACGCGCCACCGACCCCGGAGATGCCCGCCCCGACGATGACGACGTCGAAGTGTTCCGTGCGCACGGGTGAGGTGGCGATGCTCGTCGCGGTCTGGCTCATGGCTGCCCTCCTGCCTGGGTGGTCGCAGCATCGCGCACGAGTTCGTTCGGGTCCGAATTGAAGGTACCGGCCGGATTCTGGGTAGGAATCTCCCCGCGGGAGGCTCTGGTCCGGATGATTCCCGGAGCCCGGGAATCATCCGGACCAGAAGCGGCGCGTCGCGGGCGGCGTGACGTCTCAGACCGAGCGGAACTTGCGCACCGCGAGCGGCGCGAGCACCACGGTGATGCCGGCCGACCACGCCAGCGAGCCCCAGACGTAGTCGATCGGAATGCCGTGGCCGAGCATGAGGGCTCGGACGCCGGTCGCGGTGACGCTGACCGGTTGACGCTCCGCCCACCACTTGAGCGGGCCGGGCATCGTGCTCGCCGGCACGAACGCGCTCGACGCGAACACCAGTGGGGCGAGCAGCGGGAACGCGGCCGCCTGCGCTGATTCGCCGTCGGGGACGATCAGTCCGATGATCGCGAAGATCCAACACAGCGAGAAGCCGAAGATGACGAGCAGCGCCATGCCGCAGATCACCTTGAACGGCGTCGTGTGCGTGTTGAAGCCGACCAGGAACCCGACCAGCATCATCAAGATGACGATGAAGACGTTGCGCGTCGTGTCGGCGAGCACACGTCCGGCGAGCACCGCCGAGCGGCTCATCGGCAACGACTTCAGGCGCTCCAGCAGCCCCTTGTTCTTGTCCTCGGCGAGGCCGATGGCGGTGCTGATCGCGCCGAACGCGACCGTCTGGACGAAGATTCCAGGCATCAGGTAGTCGACGTAGTCGAGTCCCGGGATGCCGCTGCTGATCGCGCCACCGAAGACGTAGCGGAACATCAGCACGAAGATCAGTGGCTGCACGAGCGAGAACACGAGCAGTTGCGGGACGCGGCGGATCACGGTGAGGTTGCGCCACACCATGGCCATCGTGTCGCGGACCGCCCACCCGAACCCGACGCCGTTCTTGGTGGAGATCATCGGTGCCATCGTGGGGGCAGTGGGGTCGATGCTCATTCGTCGCCTCCGGTCGTGCTGGTGTTGGTGAGGGTGAGGAAGACGTCGTCGAGTGTGGGCTCCCGCAACGCGACGTGGTGCGGGGCGATCCCGGCTGCGTCGAGGCGGTTGAGCGCATCGCGCAGCGTGCTCGCGCCCTCGGTCATCACGACCCGGACGACCGTGCCGGCGCTCGTCTCGGCCGACAGCGTGTTCGCCGCCGCCTTGGCCGCGGCCTCGTCGGAGAACTCGAACTCGATGACCGTGTCGCCGAGGCGGGCCTTCAACTGACGCGCCGTGCCTTCCGCGGCGACACTGCCCTTGTCGATGACGACGATGTTGTCGGCGAGTCGGTCGGCTTCCTCGAGGTACTGCGTGGTGAGCAGCACGGTGGTGCCGTCGGACACGAGTCCTTCGATGACGGCCCACAGGTCGAGACGGCTCGCCGGGTCGAGGCCGGTGGTGGGCTCGTCGAGGAAGAGCACGGGCGGATGGGTGACGAGCGCGGCGGCGAGATCGAGCCGACGGCGCATCCCACCCGAGTAGGTACGCGCCGGTCGGTCGGCCGCATCCGACAGCCGGAACTGGTCGAGCAGGCTGCTCGCACGAGTCTGGGCGGCGGACTTGGTGAGATGGTTGAGGCGGCCCACCAGGAGCAGGTTCTCGTTGCCGGTGAGGTTCTCGTCGATCGCGGCGTACTGGCCGGCCAACCCGATGCTGCGCCGCACCGCCTGCTGCTGCGACTGCACGTCGAACCCGTTGACGATGCCTCGGCCGCCATCGGGCTTGAGCACGGTGGTGAGCATGCGAACCATCGTGGTCTTCCCTGCACCGTTGGCGCCGAGCAGACCCAGCACGGTGCCGCGGGGAACGGCGAGCGAGATGCCATCGACAGCGACCACTTCGCCGTATGTCTTGCGGAGGTGCTCCGCGACGATTGCTGTATCGGTCATGGCTGTCGACTCTAGCTAATCCTTGACTCATGTCAATCTTTTATTCTCATCACGTAGTTGGTATCCTGAGAGCGTGGTGGCATCCGACGATTCCCTCGCCGACACCTGGTCCCGGCTGATGGGTCTGTTCGCGTCGCGCCGCGATGCGTTCTTCGCCGAGCTGCACGATCTTCAGCTGACCCCACCGCACGGTCACGCCCTCATGACCCTCAAGGGCGGGCCGACGCGCATGCGTGACCTCGCCGACCACATGGCGTGCGATGCGTCGTACATCACGTCGGTGGCCGACCGCCTCGAGGAGCTCGGCCTGGCCGAGCGACGGTTCTCACCTGCCGACCGACGGGCACGGGAACTGGTGCTGACCGCGAAGGGTGAGCAGGTCGCCGAGCGCCTCCGGCGGGTGATGGCGGAACCTCCCGAGCAACTCGCCGTGCTGTCCGAGCGCGACCGCCGATCGCTCGCCCGGATCGCGCGCCAACTCGGCGAACCCACCGGTCCCGAATGGCAGCCGCCGAGGCCGGTGCGCTGAACCACGGGTTTCGTGCCCGTTCGCAGATAGGGGCGAAGGTCCGTGGTCTTCGAGTCCCGACCCGGCCTACGCTCCGCTCGGATGTTCAGGATCGTACGTCGCGAAAGCCTCACCCCGTCCACCTTCCTGTGGGAGGTCGATGCGCCGGATGTCGCAGCCGCCGCGCAGGCGGGGCAGTTCGTGATGATCCGCCTTCACGACGGCGCCGAGCGGATCCCGCTGACCATCGCCGACTTCGATGTGGACGCCGGCACCGTCACCATCGTCGTCCAGGCGCTGGGCCGCTCCACGGCGGAGATGCGCGACAAGTACCACGAAGGTGACACGTTCGCCGACTTCGTGGGTCCGTTGGGCATGCCGACCGAGATCGACCCGCCCACCCCGGGCACCGATCGCCACGTGGTGCTGGTCGGAGGTGGACTCGGGGTCGCCCCTGTCTTCCCTCAGCTACGGGCGTTCAAGCAGGCGGGCAACCGCACCACGGCCATCGTCGGCTTCCGCAACGCCGAGCTCAGCTTCTGGCGAGACCGCCTGGGCGAGTGGGCCGACGAGCTGATCGTGTGCACCGACGACGGCAGTGCCGGACGCCAGGGCCTGGTCACCGAGGCGCTCGCCGATCTGATCGAGCGCGACCGGCCGGACCTCGTCGTCGCCATCGGACCGATGGTGATGATGCGGGCGTGTGGCGACGTCACCCGACCGTCCGGCGTGCACACCATGGTGTCTCTCAACACGATCATGGTGGACGGCACCGGCATGTGCGGGTCGTGCCGGGTCAGCGTCGACGGCGTGACGCGATTCGCGTGCGTCGACGGTCCCGACTTCGACGCCCACTGCGTGGACTTCGACGAGCTGCTGCAACGCCAGCGCCGGTTCCAACCCGAGGAGCTGGCCGCGTCGACCGACTACGAGCACCGTTGCCAGGTCGAGCAGACGCTGTTCGTCGAAGGCAGGCGCACGTACAAGAAGCTCCGCGAGATCGAGCCCACGAAGGTACCGATGCCAGAGCGCGACCCCGGCGTACGGTCTCGCACGTTCGACGAGGTGACGCTCGGGTACTCGTTGTCCGAGGCCATGCGTGAGGCCGAACGGTGCCTGCAGTGCAGCAGGCCCACCTGCATCTCGGGGTGCCCGGTCAGCATCGACATCCCCCGCTTCATCCGTCACCTCCTGGTGAAGGACGTCGACGGTGCGCTCGGCGTGATCCGCGAGGCCAACATCCTGCCGTCCGTGTGCGGTCGGGTCTGCCCGCAGGAGTCACAGTGCGAGAGCCAGTGCGTGATCGCTCGCAAGATGGAGCCCGTCGGCATCGGTCGCCTCGAGCGGTTCATCGGCGACCACGGCACCGTGGCGCGACCCGAGATCGCGCCGCCCACCGGCGCCCGCGTCGCGGTCGTCGGCTCCGGCCCGTCGGGGCTCGCCTGCGCCGCGGACCTCGCCCGCGCTGGTGTCGAGGTCACCGTGCTCGAGGCGCTCCACGTGACCGGCGGCGTGCTGCGCTACGGCATCCCGTCGTTCCGGCTGCCACGGGAGATCATCGACCGCGAGATCGCCGGACTGCTCGACCTCGGCGTGCACATCGAGACCGACAAGGTCGTCGGGCGTACCTTCACCGTCGACGACCTGCTGACCACGCGCGGGTTCGATGCCGTCTTCCTCGGCGTCGGTGCGGGCGCTCCGTCGTTCCTCGGCATCCCGGGTGAGAACGCCGGACGGGTGGTGAGCGCCAACGAGTTCCTCACCCGCGTGAACCTGATGGGCGGCGATCGCTTCCCGGACATCGACACACCGGTCGGCATCGGTCGCGATGTCATCGTCATCGGCGCCGGCAACACGGCGATGGACTGCCTCCGCGTCGCTCGCCGCCTCGGCGCCGAGGTGCGGTGCGTCTACCGGCGCACACGCGCCGAGGCACCCGCACGCGCCGAGGAGCTGAGACATGCGGAGGAAGAGGGCGTCGGGTTCATGTTCCTCCACAACCCGATCGAGGTGCTCACCGACGACCGCGGTGATGTGCGCGGACTCCTGGTCGAGCGGATGGAGTTGGGCGAGCCCGACGAGCGAGGCCGACGGCGGCCGGTGCCCACCGGCGACCGGCTGGAGGTGGCCTGCGACACCGTCGTCGTCGCGCTCGGCACCAATCCGAATCCGATCGTCACCCGCTCCACCAGGGGCCTCGAACTCGACGACCGCGGGTACGTCGCGGCCGACCCGATCACGCAGGCGACGAGCCTGCCCGGCGTGTTCGCCGGGGGCGACATCGTCACCGGCGGTGCCACCGTGATCCTGGCGATGGGTGCCGGCCGACGGGCCGCCGCGGCGATCCTCGAGCACCTCGCGGGCGAGGCCGACGACACGGCGGCCACGATGACCAGCAGCCACGTCTGCCCGCGCTGTCATCAACCGGTCGAGCCGGGCGACGAGGACGGCATCTGCTGCGCGGATTCGCTCGTCGCGTGGAAGTGCACGCAGTGCGCGAAGCGCAGCGAGGGATTCGCCTTCCCCTACGGTCGCTGCCCGGCCTGCGGTGGCATGCTCGAATCGGTGGACCCCCTCTCGACGGTGCCTGACGACGCCACCGATGCGGTGCGCAAGGCGTTCGAGATCGAGCTCGGAGGGCGCGACTTCTACATCGCCGCCGCCAAGCACACCAGCGACGAACAGCTGCACGACATGTTCCAACGGCTCGCTGCGATGGAGCGCGAACACATCGACACCCTCGTCCGCCGTTATCACCTCACCCCTCCCGACGACGGCAGCGGCGACCTGCATCCGGGAGCGCTGCAGGCCGGCGCACAGCGCGATCCCGACGACCCGCTCGACCTCCTGGAACTGGCGCTCACCCTCGAGCAGCGCGCCGAGGCGTTCTTCCTCGCTCGTCTCGACGACCGGCCTGATGGTGAGGACGGCATCTCGACCGCGGCCCGCGAGCTGTACCGCGAACTGGCGGCCGAGGAGGGCGAACACATCGCACTGCTCACCACAGAGCTCGCAGCACTTCGCGAGAACCGGCGCGGCCTGCTCTGACGGCCTGCGCCGACGGTCAGGTCGGCGAGGTCCGCGCCCGGTAGCGACGCACGGTGATCGCCTGCATCACGCCGAACACCACCGCCACCAGGGCGACCAGTATCACGCTGCGGGCGTGACGACCACCGAGGCAGAGCAGACAGACGGCGACGATCGCCACGATGCGTTCGGGTGCCACCCGTCGCACGATCCGGAACTGGATCCACAGCAGGCCGCCGATGAAGCTGACCGCGGACAACGCCAGCAGCCAGCGATCGTGCGCGCCGAGGTGACCGCGAGAGTGCTGGAGGATGTGCTTGGCCACCACCGCGTAGAGCACGAGACCGATCACCAGCGGCAGGTGCCCGAGCGTGAACACGTCGCGCGCGAGGCGGCCACGTTCCGGCCCGTGCGCGTCGCGCAGCGCCGCCTCCGTCGCGTCGGGGATGAACGCGAAGTACGTCCACCACAGCACGCACGCCACAGCCACCGCTGCGAACAGCGCGATGGTGGTGTGCAGCGTGAGTCCCTTCGAGCTCGCGGTCGCACCTGACGCGACCAGGACCTCGCCGAGCGAGATGATGATGAACAACGCATGTCGCTCGGCGAAGTGCGCGGGGTTGATGACCCATTCGCCGCTCGCGGCACGCAGCGCGCCGATGAGGTTCAGCGCTGCCGCGGCGCACCAGATGATGATCCGAGCGTTGCCGTCGAAGAACGCTCCCGCGAGCACCACGAGCGGGGCGACGACCGCAGCGGATCCGAACGTGATGAAGGCTGCGCGGGTCGCAGGATCCGACCACGCCTCACGGCCCTGGATCAGCAACACCAACAGCTGCACGCCGAGGTAGGCGGCGCCGAACCAGATCGCCGTGTGCTCGTAGACGTTGGGGATGCTGATCGTCATGACCAGCGTGACCGGGATGATGCAGAGCACGAAGACCCGCGTGAGCGCCACGGCCTGGAGGTCGATGGCCGAGCCGGCCCAGGTGAACTGCGACCACTGCCACCAGACGAGCACGGCGATCAGCACACCCTTCGCCAGACCGGTGCCGGTGGGTTGGTGAGCGATCAGTGCCGCGATCTGGGTGACCGCGAAGACGAAGACGATGTCGAGGAAGAGCTCGAGGTTCGTCGCGTGCCGTTCGCGGACGACGTCCGACTCGGCCGCTGCGTCGATGCCGTCGGTCATCCGTCCGTCCGGCGGATGGTGGCTGCGTTGGCGTGGGCTGCGAACCCTTCGTGCGCGCTCATCGACAGGATCGTAGGAGTCATCCGCTCCAGCGCCGCGGCATTCGACCGAGCGACGGCGGTTCGCTTCAGGAACGTCTCGACGGTGATGCCGCTGCTCACGTGGGCGAACCCGCCCGTGGGCAGGCTGGCCGGGCATCCGATCACGAAGTTTCCGGCGCTGAACAACGTGCGCTGCCCGATGAGGATCTCACCGGCATTGACCAACTGGTCGAGCAATGACTGCTCCGCGTCCGACGCCACTGCGACCTGAAGGTGTTCGGGTGCCCACAGGTTGGCGACCTCGGCCGCCACCGTCAGATCCGGGACGACGACGCAGCCGCCATTCGTCCCGAGAGCGGCGCGCGCCGCGGTGGCGCGTGCCGCGGGCAACAGTGCGAGCTGTTCGTCGAGCGCGACCTCGACGGCATCGACCAAGGCTGTCGACGGGGTGACGAGCAGCACCGCCGAGTCCGTGCCGTGCTCTGCCTCGTTCAACAGGTCGGCGGCGACGAAGCGGGGATCGGCGGAGTCGTCGGCGATCACGAGGCTCTCGGTGGGACCGAGGATCATCATCGTCGCCACCCCGTAGCGCTGCATCTCCACCTGCGCGCAGGCGACCGGCGGGCTGCCGGGGCCGACGACCATGCGCACCCGCGGAATGGTGTCGGTGCCGAATCCGAGGGCAGCGACACCCGCGGGTCCGTTGACCCGGAACACGTCGTGGATGCCCAGTTTGCGACAGACGACCAGGACTGCGGGGTCGATGCGTCCGCTGCCGTCGGGCATCGGTGGCACGACGAGCGCGATGTCGGGGACACCGGCCACCACCGCCGGCACGCCGAGTTGGTAGGCGACGCTCGGATAGCTGGCCTTGCCGCTCGGGACGAACAGCCCCGCCGAGGAGATCGGGGTGATCTTCTCGCCCACCGTGAGACCGGGCTCGCTCTCGAAGCTCCAGTCGGCGGCTCGCGTCCGCACCTGTTCGTTGAACGCACGCAGGTGCGCGATCGCATCGTCGATGGCGGCATCCACGTCGGCGGCGACGGTTGCCGACTCGATCTCCTCCGCTGAGGCCTTCAGCTGGTGCGGTTCGAGCACCACGTGGTCGAAGTCGCGCAGCGCTCGGCACACGGCCTCGTCGCCATGGGCGCGGACGTCGTCGATGATGCGGCCGATCGCCGCCTTGAGCGACTCGTCGAAGATGGCCTCCAGGCCGCGATCGCACAAGGCTGCGCGCGCCGCCTCGTCCATCGACGCCCATGTCATCCGTCGCATCACCGGCATGGGCGATGACGCTACCCGTCGCCGATCTGCGTCGGCAGTTCGACTAGGAATGTCCTCCACCGACCTGGCGCGATAGGGTTCCGACACGTTCCAGTCACTCCTGAGGAGCGTCCGCCATGCCCGTCACTGTTGTCGTAGGCGCCCAATGGGGCGACGAGGGCAAGGCCAAGGTCATCGACCTCCTCGCAGCCGAGCACAGCCACGTCGTTCGATACCAGGGTGGCCACAACGCGGGGCACACCGTGGTCGTGGGCACCGAGCGGTACGCGCTGCAACTCGTCCCGAGCGGCGTGCTGTACCCCCACATCGTGCCGGTGATCGGCAACGGCGTGGTCGTCGACATGCCCACCCTGTTCCACGAGATCGACACGCTGGAGAGTCGCGCCATCAGTTGCGCCAACCTGAAGGTGAGCAGTCAGGCGCACCTGATCTTCCCGTGGCACCAGGCGCTCGACGCGCTCTACGAGGCGGGGCGAGGTGACGATCGCATCGGCACGACGCTCAAGGGGATCGGGCCGGCGTACGCCGACAAGGCGCGCCGCACCGGGTTGCGCGCGGGCGAGGTGCTCGACGCCGCAGCGTTCGCCAACTCGGTCAAGACGCAGGCGACGTATCACAATCGCGAGATCGAGGCCCTCGGAGGCGAACCGCTCGACGTCGAGGCGGTCGTGGCCCAGTTCGCCGAGCTCGGCGAGCGCCTCGCGCCGTACGTGTGCGACACCGTGGAGATGCTCCACGACGCGCTCGACCGCAACGACGCCCTGCTGCTCGAGGGCGCGCAGGCCACGTTCCTCGACCTCGACCACGGCACCTATCCGTTCGTCACGTCGAGCAACCCCACCGCCGGCGGAGCGTGCGTCGGCACCGGCATCGGACCTCGCTACCTCACCCGCATCGTCGGCATCACCAAGGCCTACGCCACCCGCGTCGGCAGCGGACCGTTCGCGACGGAGCTCACCGACGAGCTCGGCGACAAGCTCGTCGAGATCGGACGCGAGTTCGGCACGGTCACCGGCCGACGCCGACGCACCGGCTGGCTCGACGTCGTCATGCTGCGCAAGGCGGTACGCATCAACAGCCTCACCGAACTGGCACTCACCAAGCTCGACGTGCTCGACACGTTCCCCGAGGTGAAGATCTGCACCGAGTACGGGCCCAACGGCGAGCCGGTCTACGCGGTGCTCGAGGGGTGGCTCACCGACCTGAGTTCTGTCAACGACATCGACGCGCTGCCGCCGCAGGCGCGCGCGTTCGTGGGCCTCGTCGAGCGCGAGGTCGGGATCCCCGTACGCATCGTCGGCACCGGCGCAGAGCGTGAGAGCTACGTGATCTGGTCATGATCCCCCGGTACACGATGCCGGAGATGGCGGCGATCTTCGCCGACACCGCCCGATTCGGGCGATACCTGGAGATCGAGCTGCTGGCCACCGAAGCGCACGCCGGGCTCGGTGTGGTGCCGGCAGCCGACGCAGCCGCCTGCCGGACCGGCGCACCCACGATCGACGACGCGTTCGTCCACGCGGTCGACGAGCGCGAGCGCGTCACCGACCACGACGTCGCTGCGTTCGTCGACGTCGTGCAGGCCGCGATCGGCCAGCCGGCAGGCGCGTGGATCCACTACGGGCTCACGAGCAGCGACGTCGTCGACACGGCGTGGTGCTGGATGCTGCGCGATGCATGCGATCTGTTGCTCGAAGCCGCTGACCAGTTGCTGGCGTCCTTGATCCGCATGGCGCGCGCCCACCGCGACACGGTGATGATCGGACGCACGCACGGGATCCACGCCGAGCCGACGACGTTCGGCGCGAAGGTCGCGCTGTGGGCCCTGCAGGTCGATCGCGACCGCACCCGCCTCAGAGCGGCGCGGCACTCCGTCGCGGTCTGCAAGCTCTCGGGCGCGGTCGGCACGTTCAGCAACATCGACCCGGCGATCGAGTCCCACGTCGCGGCGGCACTCGACCTGCGTGCGGTCCCCGCCACGCAGGTGATCGCCCGTGATCGTCACGCCGAGTTCCTCTACGCCTGCGCGTCCGTGGGCTCGACGATGGAGCTCATCGCGGTCGAACTACGGCACCTTCAGCGGACCGAGGTGCGCGAGGTGCAGGAGGGGTTCAAAGTCGGGCAGAAGGGCTCGAGCGCGATGCCGCACAAGCGAAACCCGATCAGCGCCGAGACGATCAGCGGACTCAGTCGAGTGCTGCGCGGCAACCTGCAGGCGGGAATGCAGGACGTCGCGTTGTGGCACGAGCGCGACATCTCCCACAGCTCGGTGGAGCGGGTCGTGCTCCCCGACAGCGCACTGCTCGCCTACTACGTGATGCGCCGGATGACCCGACTGCTCGACGGCCTCCAGGTGTTCCCCGATCGGATGCTCACCAACCTGTGGGCGAGCCACGGGCTCGTGTTCAGCCAGCCGGTGCTGCTGGGCCTCGTCCAGGCCGGGCTGAGTCGCGACGAGGCATACCGGATCGTGCAGGAGAATGCAGCCCGCGCATGGGACGTCGGCCGCTCGTTCCGTGAGCTGCTCGACCTGGACCCGCGGGTCACCGTGGCGCCGTCGGTGCTCGACGAGGCCTTCGATCTGCAGCGCAGCGTGCGTCATGCGGGGCGCGGCGTCGACGCCCTGGACGCGCTCGACGTGTCGGGCAGCTGAGCGCCGTGGACCGCAGCCGGTTGTTCGACCTCGAATCGCACGGTCCCGACACGTTCGTGGGCATCGGGCCGCGCTACCCGTGGGGCGGCTTGTTCGGCGGTCAGATCGTCGCCCAGGCGTTGCGAGCCGCGGCGGCCACCGTCGAACCGGAGCAGCAGGTGCACTCGCTGCGTGCCTACTTCATCCGCCGCGGTGACCACACCGAGCCGATTCGCTTCGAGGTCGACCGCATCCGCAACGGTCGCAGCTTCTCGACCCGACGCGTGGTGGCACGTCAGGCGATCGGTGCGATCCTCAACCTGGAGGCGTCGTTCCAGTTGCCCGAGGAGACGGCCGACGTGCAGACGATCGCGTTCGACGGGTCGCTCCCCGCTCCGGAGTCGCTCGCCAGCGACGCGTGGTCGGATGCGTTCGACCGGCGCAACGTTCCCAAGGACGTGCTCGGCTCGCAGGATCGCAGCGGATCCGGACGCAGCGCGGCGTGGATGCGGGTCGCCTCGGACGTGGGGGACAGCCAGTTGGTGCACCGCTGCTGGCTCGCCTACATGAGCGACGACATGCCCGCCGACGCCGTCCGCACCGCGCATCCCGACTTCGCCGGTGTCGACGGCATCACCTTCACCGCCAGCCTCGACCACACCATCTGGTTCCACCGTCCGTTGCGCGCTGACGAGTGGCACCTCTACGACTTCACCTGCCACGGGTTCGTCGGAGCCCGCGGACTCGCCGTCGGCCACGTCTTCGCCGCCGACGGCACGCACGTGGCCACGGTGGCCCAGGAAGTGTTGATGCGAGACGCACGTCAGCGGCAAGACTGACGGCATGACCGACCTCGCCCACAAGATCAACTCGATCGCTCGCCTCACGGGCACCTTCACCCTTCGTTCGGGGCAGATCGCGACGGAGTACTTCGACAAGTACCGGTTCGAGGCGCAGCCTGTGCTGCTCGGCGAGATCGCCGCTGCGTTGGCGCCGATGATCCCCGAGGGCACCGAGGTGCTCGCCGGCCTCGAGATGGGCGGCATCCCGATCGCCACGGCACTCTCGCTGCACACCGGCATCCCTGCCGCGTTCGTGCGCAAGGAGGCCAAGGCGTACGGCACCGCACAGCTCGCCGAGGGGTCCGACATCGCGGGCAGGCGCGTCACCGTCGTCGAGGACGTCATCACGACCGGCGGCCAGGTCGTCATCAGCACCAACGATCTGCGCGCGCTCGGCGCGATCGTCGAGCACGTCCTCTGCGTGATCGACCGCAGCCCCGATCACGGCGCCGCGCTCACTGCCGAAGGGCTGACGATGCACGCGCTCCTCACCCGCGCCCAGCTCGACGCCGCCGAAGCCGACGCGTGAGCGCGTGCGAACTCAGGGGTACAGGACGCCGGGATTGAGCAGGTGGTGAGGATCGAGCGCGTCCTTGATGGCGCGCATCGCGCCGAGGACCACGGGACCCTTGAGGCGTTCGAGCCAGGCCGTCTTCGCGACGCCGATGCCGTGCTCGGCACTGATCGTGCCGCCGAGGTCGATCGCGTCCAGCAGCACTCGCTCGGTGACCGCCGACGCCCGATCGCCGGCGCCCAGCACGTTGATGTGCACGTTGCCCTCCGCGAGATGTCCGAACACGACCAACTCGGCCCCTGCGATCGACGCGACGGTTGCACCGACACGCGCCAAGAGCTCCTCGAGCCGCTGTAGCGGCACCGCGACATCGAGCTTCACCGGCACGCCGAGCGACCCGATGGCGATGGTGACGTGGTCGCGGATCCGGTACAGCTGGTCACGCTGCGGACCGATCGCCATCACGCCGACCCGCTCCCCCACCACTCGGGCGAGATCCATCGACGGGTCCTCGTCGCCTGCACAGTCCACCATCACGAACGCGCCGGCGCTCGAGGGGTCGATCGGAGGTGTGATCTCGAGGAAGGCGCACGCCACCGCCAGTGCCTCCGGCATCAACAGCTCCACTGCGTCGAGCGATGCGATCGTGCGCAGCGAGGGGAGCAGGCCCACCGCATCGGCGACCGAGTCACACGCGATCAGCGCCGCCGCGGTCTGACGGAACCACGGCACCAGACGAAGGCGGGCCGCCGTGACGATCGCCAACGTGCCCTCGCTGCCGACCAGCAGGCTCGGGAGGTGGGGTCCGGCGGTCTCCTTGGGGAGTCCGGAGAGCTGGGTGATGACCGAGCCGTCGGCGAGCACGGCCTGCAGCCCCATCACCTGGGCCCTCATCGTGCCGAAGCGCACGACCCTCGATCCGCCGGCGTTGGTGCTGACGGCACCCCCGACGGTCGCGGTCGCCCGGGCACCCCAATCGACGGCGAAGTCGAGTCCCGCCGCCCGGGCATGCTGCTGGAGCGCCTCGATGGTGACTCCCGCGCCGACCGTCACCTGCATCGCCGCCACGTCGACCGGCTCCGTCGTCGTCAACCGCTGCGTGCTGAGCACCACCTCGCCACCTCGCGGCACGCTCCCTCCCACCAGTCCGGTGTTGCCGCCCTGGGGGACGATGGCGACTCCGGCGGCAGCGCAGGCGCGGACCACGGAGGCGACCTCGTCGACATCGCCCGGCCGCACGATGCAGCGGGCCGTGCCGTGGTACTTGCCGAGCCAGTCCGTCTCGTACGTCGCTCGCACATCCGCATCGACCAACACATGGGAGTCGCCGACAAGGTCGCACAGGGCGGCGACGAGCGGGTCGGGAGGAACGGCCGTCACGACACGATCTGCGCGCCTGCGGGCAGTTCGCCGAGAAGCGGGTCGCTGACCCAGCACCGTGTGAGGTGGAGGGTGCTCTCGATGCGCACCACTCGCTTGGGTTGATCGAACGCGCGCCCACACATGCTGAGCGCCGCTTTGACGCAGTCGTCGTCGGTCGGCAACACCATCGGCATCCGACTTCTGCGCACACCGGCGATACCCGCGGTGAAGCAGTTGATGTACGTCTTCTTCCAGTCGATCTGGGTGGCGACCGACACCGGGATGAAGTCGGCGAAGCCGATGCCCAGTACGTTCCCACCGGAGATGGGCGTGATGTCGAGGAGCACGATCGTGCTGACGTCGGGCTCCTCCAGATCGGCGAGTCCGTGCACCCAGAACCTGCCGGTGACGTTCGGGTCCATCGTCGTCCCGCTGATGTCCTTGCCGCCCTTGTCGACGATGAGCACGTCGATCTGCGGGAACGGCAGCGCGGGTACGAGCGTGCGCGAGTACTCCGTGAGCTCACGCTCGGCCGGCCCGCCGACGTCGTCGGCCGTGAGGGCCTGGACTCGCACCACCTGACCGCTCGCCGACTCGATCGACGCGACACCGCCGAGCAGCCGACCGCTGCCGCGCAGGGCCTCGATCCCGTTCAGGATCCGGTTGCGCATCTCGATCGGGCCGCAGGCGTGGATCTGTGCCGCACCCGGCTGCTTGCCGAAGCCGACGACCGCCATCTTCGTACAGCCACTCTCGATCGGCCCCTTGAAGCAGGTGTGCGGCTTCACACGATTGACCGGCAGGATGCGATCGGCCGCCGCGGCGTGCCGGTCGAGGTACAGCGGCATCCCGTCGGTCGTGCGCGCCACCTCGACGGTCTCCATGGTCGCTCGGATCTCCGCGCCGAGCGATGCCTCCGTCATCCCGAGTGACTCGAGCATGCCCCGTTGGCCGTCCGCCGTGGCGCCGCCGTGGCTGCCCATCGCCGGCACGACGAAGGGTTCGGCACCGAGGGCACGCAATCCGCTGATCACCCCGCGCAGCAACGCCACACGGTCGGTGAGGCCGCGACTTCCGCCGCCGACGGCGACCGTCATCCCGGGGGTCACCGCGCCCGCGAGCCGCGCCATCACATCGGCACGAGCGACCGCCTCGACATCGCCGACCGGCTCGGGCCGGGGCACCGGCAAGGTCACCTCGGTGAGCGCCGGCACCTTGAGATCGGGGTGGAACGGCAGCTCCACACCGTGTACGAGTTGGTCCCAGTTCACGGTGTCACCGTACTCCTCGGACTTGCCGCGCTCGCGAGGCGCGTGGATAGCCTGCGCCGATGACGAAGCGGAGAGTGTTCCTGGTCGCCGCCGTGGTCTGCGGCCTGCTCGCGGGTTGCAGCAGCGACGGCGGTTCGGCAACCGAGACCTCGGTGGCGGTGGGCGACGCGCCCGCCGTCGAGACGACACTCCCCGACTCGACCGTCGCCGAGACGACGCCGCCCGCCGCCCCCGGCGACGACTGGGAGACGGTGACCGCTCCGGTCGATTGCATGTGCAGCGACGGCAGCGGCTTCGAGTTCTTCGTGCACCGAGCCGACCCGTCGAAGGTCGTGCTCTTCTTCGAGGGCGGTGGCGCGTGCTTCAGCGCCGACACCTGCGGATCGGGCGCCACCTTCCAACCCACGATCGACTTCCCGGACGGCTTCCGCACCAGCGGAGAGGGCATCTTCGACTTCACCGACACCCGCAATCCGTTCGCAGGCTGGTCGATGGTGTTCGTGCCGTACTGCACAGGTGACGTGTTCCTCGGCAATGCCACACACGACTACGGCGGTGGCGTGGTGATCCAACACAAGGGTTTCGTCAACGCGAGCGCCGCACTCGATTCCTTGGCAGCGACGTTCCCCGACGCCGCCCAACTCGTCGTCACCGGTGAGAGCGCCGGCGGCGTGCCGACGCCGTTGTTCGGCGGGCTCGCGCACGATCTGCTGCCGTCGGCCGCGATCACCGTGCTCGCCGACAGTTCCGGCGCCTACCCCGACGTGCCCGGCATCAACGCACTCGTCGGCTCGCTGTGGGGCACGATGAACGCGGTCCCGGACTGGCCGGAGAACGCGGGCATGACGCAGGAGAAGTGGAGCATCCCCGGACTGTTCGTCCAGGCGGGCAAGCACGACCCGGAGATCGTGTTCGCCAACCACGACTACGCCTCCGACGCGGTCCAGTCGTTCTTCGGTGCGCTCGTCGGGTTCGGCTCCGACAGCCTGGTGACGCTCATCGACCAGAACGCGACCGAGATCGAGTCGAACGGCGTCAACCTGCTCAGCTACGTCGCACCCGGCAGCTCCCACACCGTGCTCGGCAGCGCCGGCTTCTACACCGAAACGGTGAACGGCGTGGCGTTCGTCGACTGGGTCGCCGGACTCCTCGACGGCACCACGACGACTGACGTCCACTGCACCGACTGTGGAGGTTCCTGACATGGATCACGTGGTGGTCGTCGGCGCATCACTCGCCGGTCTCCGTGCCTGCGAATCACTGCGCCAGGAGGGGTTCGAAGGTGGCATCACGCTCGTCGGCGCCGAGACGGAGATCCCCTACGACCGTCCGCCGCTGTCGAAAAAGGTGCTCGCGGGCGAGTGGGAACCCGAGCGGATCCGTTTGCGCAAACCCGACGACTTCGCATCGTTGGAGCTGTCGCTGCGCCTCGGGGTCCGGGCCACGGCGCTCGACACTGCTGCTCGAACGCTCACCCTCGACGACTCGACCACCCTCCGGTACCAGGGCCTCGTCATCGCCACCGGCGCCACCCCGCGGCGGCTTCCCGGCCAGCCCCCGCTCGAGGGCATCGTCGAACTGCGCACGCTCGCCGACTCGCTCGCGCTCCGCGACCGCCTCGCCGACGGCACCGCGCACGTCATCGTCATCGGCGCCGGATTCATCGGACTCGAGGTGGCGGCGACCGCCCGTCAGCGCGGCTGCACCGTGACCGTGCTGGAGGGAGCTCCCGCACCGTTGATCCGTGGCCTCGGCACCGACATGGGCATCGCAGCGGCGAGCGTGCACGGCCGCAACGGGGTCGACCTCCGCTGTGGCGTCCAGGTCGTCGCCATCGAGGGCGACGGCACACGAGTCACCGGCGTCCGGCTGGGTGACGGTGCACTGGTCCCGGCCGATGTCGTCGTGGTCGGCATCGGTGTCATGCCGGCGACCGACTGGCTCTCCGACAGCGGGCTGGCACTGCGCGACGGCATCGTGTGCGACGCCACGCTCAACACCGGGGTGCCCGGGGTCTACGCGGCCGGCGACTGTGCGCGCTGGCCCAACGAGATCTTCGCCGGTCACGACGACATGGAGATGCGCATCGAGCACTGGACGAACGCCGCCGAGCAAGGGGCAGCGGCCGGACGCAACCTCGTCCGCGTCGATCGCGGCCAGGAGCCCGAGCCCTACGAGGCGGTGCCGTTCTTCTGGAGCGACCAGTTCGACAGCCGCATCCAGTTCGTCGGTCGGGTGCACGGTGGTGACGACGTCCACGTGTTCGCCGGTTCGCTCGACGGCCCGTTCGCCGCGCTCTACGGCTGGGAGGGGCGCCTCCGCGGGGTGCTCGGGGTGAGCATGCCGAAGCTGGTCATGCCGTTCCGCGCCCTCGTCGGCCGACGTGCGGGCTGGGACGAGGCCCTCGCCAAGGCCGCCGAACTCACCGGCTGAGTGCCGCCTCCCGACGGGTCCGAGTGACGCGACCCACTCGCGACGTTCGGGGTGGCGTGGCGGCTGTTAGTTCGGATAGTGTACGAACATATGACGAGCCCGGTTCCCGCCCGACCGACGATGGATCTGTCCGACGTGCGCCGCCACCACCTCTCGGTCGTCCTCGAACACCTGGTGCGCAATGGTCCCCGGTCAC
Organism: uncultured Acidimicrobiaceae bacterium; assembly: GCA_963720695.1. Classification (GTDB taxonomy): domain Bacteria; phylum Actinomycetota; class Acidimicrobiia; order Acidimicrobiales; family Ilumatobacteraceae; genus UBA668. The sequence continues at coordinate 27,724 of CAVRGG010000007.1, read as the reverse complement.
GTGCCGCGCTCGCCCAGGAGACGTCGCTCACCAAGGCGACGGTGTCCGCGTTGGTCGCCGACCTCATCGATCGCGGGCTCGTCGACGAGCTCGACACGCCGAACGCGGGTCGCGTGGGACGGCCGGCGACCGACGTCGGCGTCACCGGGAACCGCATCGGGGCCCTCGGCCTGCAGATCGATGTCGACGGGGTCGCCGCGTGCGTGGTCGACCTCGCCGGCGAGATGCGACTGGTGCACCGCGACCCCACCCCGAACCGTGACCTCCCCGCGACCCAGGCGCTCGACCGCCTGAGCCGGGTCACCGAGCGTGCGCTCGCCGACGCGATCGAACTGGGCATCGAATGCATCGGCGGCGCGTTGGCGCTCCCCGGGCTCGTCGATCCCCACTCGGGCACGCTGTTCGTCGCGCCCAACCTCCACTGGTTCGACGCCGACCTCGCCTCGCTCGCGGCGACGCTGCACCTTCCGCCCGACTTCCCCCTGGCCGTCGACAACGAGGCCAATCTCGGCGCCCTCGCCGAGCTGCGGCACGGCGCAGGCCAGCAGCACCGGTCGTTCGTGTACGTCTCCGCCGGCGGTGGTGTCGGCGCGGGCATCGTGCTCGACGGTCGCGTCCTTCGCGGTTCGCACGGGTTCGCCGGTGAACTGGGCCACATCGTCATCGACCCTGCCGGTGCTCCGTGCACCTGCGGCGCACGAGGCTGTCTGGAGACCGTCATCGGCGACGTCTCCCTCGCGCCTCCCGAGCAGTTGGTCGGAGCACTCGCAGCGGCCCTGCGAACCGTCGTCCACCTCATCGACCCCGAGGCCATCGTGCTCGGCGGCGCGCTCGCGGGTCTCGGCGCGGGGTTCGCCCACCAGGTCGGCGAGCGCCTCGCGGCGACCACGCTCGGCGCCCACTGGCACGCCTGTGTCGTCCTGCGCTCGTCGCTCGGCCCCGACGCCGCCCTCATCGGCGCGGCGACCGCTGCGCTCGACACCATCATCTCCGACCCGACCACCATCGAGTCACGAGCAACGTCCCAACCAGCCTGAGTACAGAGGAGCCACCATGTCCGACCACCTGATTCCCCGCCCCGAGCACAAGTTCACCTTCGGTCTGTGGACCGTCGGCAACCCCGGGCGCGACCCGTTCGGGCACGAGGTCCGCCCACCGCTCGACCCGGTGGAGTCCGTGCACCGGCTGTCCGAGCTCGGCGCCTACGGCGTGAACTTCCACGACGACGACCTGGTGCCCCCGGGCTCGTCACCGACCGAGCGCGAGGCCATCGTCAAGCGCTTCCGCACCGCGCTCGACGAGACCGGCATGAAGGTGCCCATGGCCACCACGAACCTGTTCAGCCGCCCGATCTTCAAGGAGGGTGCGTTCACGGCCAACGACCCCGCCGTTCGCCGGTTCGCGGTGCGCAAGACGCTCGACGCGATCGATCTCGGCGCGGAGCTCGGTGCCGAGGTGTACGTGATGTGGGGCGGCCGCGAAGGTGTCGAGGCCGAGGCTGCCAAGGACGTCCGCGGCGCGCTCGACCGCTACAAGGAAGCCGTCGACCTGTGCTGCGAGTACATCCGCGAGCGCGGGTACAACCTGCGGATCGCGCTCGAGCCCAAGCCCAACGAGCCCCGGGGCGACAACTTCCTGCCGACCGTCGGTCATGCGCTCGCGTTCATCGGCGAGCTCGAGTGGCCGGACATGGTCGGGCTCAACCCGGAGTTCGCCCACGAGACGATGTCGGGCCTCTCGTTCACCCACGCGGTCGCCCAGACCATGTGGCACGGCAAGTTGTTCCACATCGACCTCAACGCACAGCGGATCGGCAAGTACGACCAGGACTTCCGCTTCGGCTCGGAGGGCATCCGCGACGCGTTCTACCTCGTGCGTCTGCTGGAGGACTCTGGTTGGGAGGGCATGCGCCACTTCGACGCCCACCCGTACCGCACCGAGGATGCCGCTGGTGTGTGGGACTTCGCGCTCGGCTGCATGCGCACCTATCTCGTCCTCAAGGAGAAGGTCGAGCGGATGCGCGACGACGCAGAGATCCAGGAGGCCATGCGGGTCGCCCAGGTCGCGGGCATCCACGAGCCCACCGGCCCGCTGTCGGCAATTCGGTCCGCCTCGCTGGACGAGTCGGCACTCGCCGCACAGGGCTACGGACACGAGCGGCTCGACCAGCTCGTGACGGAGCTGCTCCTCGGAGTCCGCTGATCAGTCCACCGATCAGGAGTGCAGTTCGCCGTACTCCTGCTCGGTGGCCTCACCGGGCTGCTTGCCCATGATGATCATCGCCAGCACCTCGTCCTTGGTGACCTCGGACTTCTTCACGGTGCCCACGAGCTTGCCCTGCAGCATCACGCTGATGCGGTCGGCGAGATCGAACACGTCGTGGATGTCGTGGCTGATCAGGAAGATGCCGATGCCTTCGGACTTGAGGTGGGTGACGAGCTCGCGGACCTGCGCGGTCTCGGCCGGGCCGAGGGCAGCGGTCGGCTCGTCCATGATGAGGATCTTGGCGTTGAAGTGCACGGCGCGGGCGATGGCCACCGACTGACGCTGACCACCCGACAGCGAACGCACGGCGGTCTTCAGGTTCTTGAACCGCGGGTTGAGCCGCTTCATCACTTCCTGCGTGGCGGCGTCCATCGCTTCGTCGTCGAGCGCGCCGGTGCGGGTGCGCAACTCGCGACCGAGGAACACGTTGCCCGCGGCATCGATGTTGTCGGCCAGCGCGAGCTTCTGGTAGATCACCTCGATGCCGTACTGACGTGCGTCGCGCGGGTTGTGGATCGTGGCGAGCTCGCCGTTGATGCGGATCTCACCCGAGTCGGCCGGATGGGCACCCGACAGTGTGTGGATGAGCGTCGACTTGCCGGCCCCGTTGCCGCCGACGAGCGCGACGACCTCACCGGGGTACATGTCGACGGAGACGCCGTCGACGGCGTGGAGTCCGCCGAAGGCGACCTTGATGTCGCGCATCTCGCACAGCGGCACGGTGCGGGCGGTGTCGGGGGCGGCGGCGGCGGTGGTGTCGGTCATGTCGATCGTTCTCCTCTGCTCACGGACGGCCGGTCTGGATGACCATGGCGGCGATGACGACGCCGACGGCGAGCGCGCCGATCATCGACGAGCGACGTCGCTGGCGGATCAGGGCGTCGACGGCCACGGCGGTGACCAGCACGACACCGACGACGATGTCCTGCGTGGGCGAGTCGATGTTGAGCAATGACATGCCCGAGCGCAGCGACTGCATCACCACGGCACCGAGGACGGCGCCGGGGATGGTGCCGATCCCGCCGGAGAAGCTCGTGCCGCCGATGACGGCAGCGGCGATGACGTCGAGCTCGTTCTGCACACCGAGGTTCGTGGTGGCCGAGTTGAGACGGGCGGTCTGGATGGCGGCGCTGACCGCGCACAGCATGCCCATCACGACGTAGGTGGAGGTGATGGTCCGGCGGGTGTTGATGCCACCGAGCTCGGCCGCCTCGGGGTTGCCACCGTAGGCGAAGACGTAGCGACCGAATCGGCGGCGGCGGGCGAGGTACGACATCCCGAGCGTGACGCCGAGCAGGATCAGTACCGGATAGGCGATGCCGACGGGCTCTCCCGTGGTCGGCGAGGCGTACTTGATGGCGACGAGCCAGATCCCGAGGATGACGGCGACACAGCCGCCGATGGCGAAGCCGACGTCGACGGCCATCGACCGAACGGCGAGACCGTGTCGGGTGCGGCGCTTGCGGGCGAGCACGATGCTGGAGACGATGCCGACGCAGACGAGCGCGGCGACGACCCAGCTTTCCAGTCGCCCAGCGATCGCTCGGGGGCACCACCGAGGTAGCGGAAGGTCTCGTCGAGCGGGGCCAACGTCTGTCCCTGCTTGCCGCCGGTGCGGAAGATGAGGCCGCGCCACGCGAGGTAGCCGCCGAGGGTGACGATGAACGCCGGCACCCCGACGTAGGCGATGATCGATCCTTGGACGAGCCCCACGAACGCACCGAGGACGAGTCCGACGGCGAGGGCGACGATCCAGGTGTACCAGTGGTGCACCTTCAGACTGTCGAAGGTGATGTTCAGTCCGAAGATCGAGATCTTGCCGTCGGTCTGCACCAGCGCCATCGTGTAGCCGAGGAATCCGAGCAGCGATCCGACCGAGAGGTCGATGTTGCGGGTGACGATGATGAAGACCATGCCGGTGGCCATGACACCGATGGAGACGCTCTGCACCGAGAGGTTCCAGAGGTTGCGGGAGGTGATGAACTTGCCGCCCGAGAGCGTGTTGAACGCGATCCAGATGACGGCGAGCGACACCACCATGCCCAAGAGACGTGTGTCGATCCCGCTGGAGGAGACGAACTCCCTCCACGACTTGCGCGATCGGACGCCGGACATGCCGTCGACCGTGGACGTTGTCTCACTCATTCGAATCCCCCATGGTTCGAAGTATTACCCGTGCATTCTGCACGACGCGAATGCCCCCCGCTCGCACTGCGCGAGCGGGGGGCATCCAGATGATCGAATTACCGATGTGTGCTCAGGCGCACGCGGCCACTGCGGTGGCGTCCACGCCCTTGCAGAGATCCGCCTTCGCGATCCAGCCGGCATCGAGGACGACGTTCAGGTTGTCCTGGGTGATCGGGATCGGGGTGAGGAGGATCGTCGACAGGCTGTTGCCGCCTGGCGTGTCGAACGGCGAGGCGCCGGTGACCTTGGAGGCGTCGGCGTCCTTGCACAGCTGGATGGCTGCTTCGCCGGCGGCCTTGCCGAGTGCACGGGCGTCCTTCCAGACGTCGACGGTCTGCGTGCCGAGGGCGACCCGGTTGAGGGCGGCCTGATCGCCGTCCTGACCGGACACGGGCACCTTGCCCGCCAGGCCCTGAGCTTCGAGAGCAGCAACCACGCCGCCCGCCATGCCGTCGTTCTCCGACAGCACTGCGTCGACCTTGTTGTTCTCAGCCGTCAGGAACTGCTCCATCTCGGTCTGCGCGTTGGCCGGGTCCCAGTTGTCGGTGTAGGTCTCGCCGACGATCTTGATGTCGCCGCTGTCGACCGCACCCTTGATGACCTCGTCCATGCCGGACCGCAGGAAGTCGGCGTTGGCATCGGCGCTGTTGCCCTTGATGATCACGTAGTTGCCCTTCGGCACCTTCGCGAACACGGCCTCGGCCTGCATCTTGCCGACACCCTTGTTGTCGAAGGTGATGTAGAGGGCCTTCGGATCCTCGATGAGGCGGTCATACGCGATGACCGGAACGCCACCCTCGATCGCGCTCGTGACGGCGGGCTTGATGGCCGTGCCGTCCTGGGCGAGAACGACGAGCACCTTGGCACCCTGGGAGATGAGGTTCTCGAGGTTGCTGGCCTGGGTCTCGGCCGACGACTTGGCGTCGTTCGAGATGTACGTGCCGCCACCGGCCTCGATGGCCGCCTTGAGGGCCGGCTCGTCCCACTTGGCCCAGCGCTCTTCCTGATAGTTGTTCCACGAAACACCGACCACGCACCCACCGGTGGTGGGCTGGGTGGTGTCGCCGCCTGGTGCGGCAGTTGTACTTGCGCTCTTACTGTCGCTTCCACAGGCAGCCATGACCATGGCCCCTGCTGCGACGAGTACGGCGATTCGCCTTACTCTCATCTCTATCTCCCCTCACGCGCTCCCGCCCGAATGACGGAAGCGAGGCGATCGTACCGCAGGCCTTCGCGAGAAATGAAGCAGGTCGGACAGTGTCCGAATACTCGGATAGCGGCGCCTCGACGACGAGGTCAGCGCGGGTGGTACGGAGTGGTGACGCCGGGCTGTGAACCCTCGAAGGTGACCACTCCGTCGTCGACGAGCTTGATGAGATGGGCGAGCACGCTGCGGCCCGCGGCCTTGTACAACTTCTCGTTCACCCCGACGTACAACCGCCGGACCATGTCCGGAATCATCGTCACCCCGTCGCGCACCGCGCCGAGCACCTGCGCCTCGCGGTCGAGACGATGGGCGACGAACGCGTCGACGAACGGACGGGCGTCGGTGACGGGAGCGCCGTGGGTCGGCCACAGCACGGCCGGGTCGAGATCCTTCACTCGCTGGAGCGACGACAGGTAGTCGCGCATGTCGCCGTCGGGCGGCGTGATCACGGTCGTGCTCCACCCCATGATGTGATCACCCGTGAACAGTGCGCGCTGCTCCTCGAGCCAGTAGCACATGTGGTTGCTGGTGTGCCCGGGAGTGTGGATGGCGCGCATCGTCCATCCCGGACCGGCGGCGGCAACGGCGCCATCGGCGACGCGCACGTCGGGGTCGAACGCGAGGTCGAGAGACTCCTCCACCTTCGCCTCACCCGCGGCCTCCGCCGCGGCGGCGGCCGCCTTCTCCTCTTCGTCGGGTTCGTCGGGCGTGTCGTCCTCCACCCAGTCCGTGTTGATCCTGTGCGGACCGAAGGCGACGGTGGGCGCGCCCGTGGCGTCGCGCAGCCAGGCTGCGAGCGGTGAGTGGTCGGAGTGACAGTGGGTGACGAGGATCGCACGGACGGTCTGGCCGTCGAGCGCGGCCTCGAGCGCTGCTTGGTGCGCCGGCAGGATCGGACCCGGATCGATGACTGCGACGTCGCCCTCACCGATGATGTACGTACCGGTCCCGTGATACGTGAACTTCGACGGGTTCTTGGCGATGACGCGACGAACGAGCGGTGCCACCTGTACGGCCTCGCCGTAGCGCGGGTCGTCGAGGGTGACGAACGGGATGGCGGTCACGGCGCCACCGCGCGCACGACGCCCACTGGTTGACCGTGACCCATGATCCGCTGTTCGACCAACGCAACGACCTCCGACACATCGACCCCCATTCGACGCAATGCTGCCACCATCACCGGGGGCCGGGCACGGTCGCCACCATCGGCGATCTTCAGTGCGATCGCTCTGCCGTCGGGAAACGCCGCTGCGAAGACGCCGTCGGCACCGTCCTTCGCCATCATCCCGGGGACGGTCCGCATGAAGTGCGAGACGTCGCGCTCGGTGCCACCGACCATCTGCGGGTGCTCCGTCATCGCCCGGTACACCGCGTCGCCGGCGTGGCCGCTCGTACCGTTGGCGATGTTGCGGAACGCGCGGGCGAGACCGATCAGCGACATCGCGTGGGCGGGTGCGCCGCAGCCGTCCACTCCGATGTGTGCGTGGGGTTCCTCGCAGAGGTCGTCGATCGCCGACGTGATCGCTGCCTGCAACGGATGATCGACGTCGAGATACGAGGCGTCGTGGGCCCAGCCGTTGCACACGCACGTGGCGAGCATCCCGCTGTGCTTGCCGCTGCAGTTCATCTGCAGTGCGGTGGGACCGCCGCCCCCGCGCAGCACGGCGCGGGCCGACGCGTCGTCGAGCGGCATCGACGGTGTGTTCGCGAGCGCATCCGGTGTGAGTCCTGCGGACGCGAGGATCCGCGTGGCGGCGTCGAGGTGAGCAGGGGTGCCGTCGTGGCTCGCGCAGACGAGCGCGAGGAGCTCGGCGGGCAGATCGAGACCGGCCCTCACCATCGCGACCGCCTGCATCGGCTTGTTCGACGAGCGAGGGTAGATCAGCACGTGCGGATCGCCGACGGCGAACTCGATGTCGCCGGTCGGACCGAGCCCGACGACGGCACCGAAGTGCACCGACTCGTCGAAGCCGCTCCGCGTGGTGATCGCGACGGGGGCGAACGCGTCAGGGGAGGACATCGGGTGGCTCCGACGTGGGAGGTTCCTTGCGCGCCGCTCGGCGCTCCTGGCGGCGCTGTCGTTTGGCGAGATGGACGAGATCGCTCTCGATCACCTCGTGTCGCTCACCGAAGTCGGTGAAGACGGCCTGCAGCATCGCCGCACCGGGAATGGCCAGCACGGCGCCCACCGGCCCCAGCACGGCACCGCCGGCGATGGCCGAACCGAACGCGACGGCAGGATGGAGATCCATCGTGCGCGCGGTGATGCGGGGGAGGAACAGGTAGTTCTCGATCTGCTGGTAGATCACGACGAAGATCAGCACGGCCAGCGCCTTGGGCGGCGAGTCGATGAAAGCGACCAACACGGGAAGCGCACCGGCGAGGTAGGTGCCGACCACCGGGAGGAACTGGCTGACGACGCCGACCCACAGGGCGAGCGCCACCGGGGCCCTGGTGCCGAGACCCTGCAGCACCACCCAGTGGAAGAAGGCCGACAGCCCTGCCAACAACGCTCGCGAGTACAGGTAGCCACCCGTCTTCTCGATCGCGATCTCCCACGTGTCGAGCACCCGCCGCTGGCGCTCGGGACGGAGCCGGCTGCAGATCACGCGGCGCAGCTTCGGTCCGTCGGCGACGAGGTAGAACGTGAACAGCGCGACGGACAGCGCCTGGACGAGCAACCCGAGCGCGGCGACCGACAGGTCCACCACCCGCCCGCGCTGGCTGCGGATGAAGCGCTGCACCGACCCGTCCGGTTTCTGGATCTCGTCGATCACCTGGGTCGCGTCGATGTGTGTGCCGAAGTTGCTGTTGAGGAAGTTCACCGCGCGGGTGACGTACTTCTCCGAGTCGCCCAACAGGTCGGCGATCTGCTGCCCCACGAGTGCGCCGATGGCGCCGACGAAGATGAGGAACGCAGCCATCACCCCGAACAGGATGAGCGCCGTCGCCGGGCCGCGACGCCAGCCGCGCTGCGACAACCGATTCACCCCGGGCTCGACCGCGAGCGACAGGAACAGCGACACGAGCAGCAGGAGGAAGAAGCCGTAGAGCTTGCCGGCGAACGAGTCGAGGCGAGTGGCGATGAGGTAACCGACCCAGAAGATGGCGACCGCCTTCCACACCCACGGAGGCATCCGGTCGCGCGTCGCGGCGTCATCGAGGTCCGACATCAGAAGCCGAGCGTACCGAGCCGTCAGACGCTCGCCAGGTACCCTCGCAAGGCCGGGGTCAGATCACCGCGATCGCTCACCTCGACACGTTCGAGACCCAGCCATCCGGCCATCGACGCCAGTTCCGCGGCGAGATCGGGGGCGACATCGTCGCGAGGAACTCCGGGCTCGGTGTACGCGCCCTGGACGAGCAGCGCGCCACGGGCGCGGTCGGCCTTCAGGTCCACCCGACCCACCAGCGAATCGCCCCACAGCAACGGCAGGACGTAGTAGCCGTAGATCCGCTTGGGGGCAGGGGTGTAGATCTCGATGCGGTAGTGGAACCCGAAGAGCCGCTCGTTGCGGTCGCGGTTCCAGCACACCGGGTCGAACGGGCTGAGCAGTGCGCACGCCTCCACGCGGCGAGGGAGCTTCGCCTGCGGATGGAGGTAGGCGACCTTGCTCCAGCCTTCGACCGCGACCGGCAGCAGTGCACCGTCCTCCACGAGTTCGTCGACGAGCGGCTTGCACGGCGCGTTCTTCTGGCGGTGGTAGTCGGTGAGATCCGTGAGGGTGGCCACACCGTGATGTCGGGCGGCGAGGAGGAGCAGCTCCTTGCGGGCGTCGCGCTCGGGCACTTCCGGCCGCTGCAGGATGTGCGCCGGGATCACCCGTTCGGAGAGGTCGTAGAGGCGGGCGAAGTCGGATGCGCGTCGTACCGCGGTGACCTGTCCGCTCCAGAACAGGTGCTCGAGGGCGACCTTGGCGTCGTCCCAGTCCCACCAGGTGCCCTTCTTGCCGACCCGCTCGCTGAGGTCGCCGGCGGCCACCGGACCGTCGAGCTCGATCCGGCGCAGCACCTCGTCGATGTAGCCAGGTCGGCGCTCGGTGAGGTCCCAGTACCGGGACCACTTGTGGTCGCGGGCCATGTGCCACCGATGCAGATGGTGGTGTTCGGTCGGCACGTGGCTGGCCTCGTGCACCCAGTACTCGAACAGCTCGCCGTCGGCGGTGGCGTCGGCGATCATCGTGCGCGGGTGGGGGCCGAGACGGGCGAACAGCGGCAGTTCCTGGCTGCGCACGAGCACGTTCACCGAGTCGATCTGGATGAGACCCATCCGGTCCATGGCGCGCCGGAAGTGGCGTCGGTCGACGCGGCCTTTCGGCCGCGGCTCCGCGAAGCCTTGCGCGGCGAGGGCGAGGCGTCTCGCCTGCGCGAGCGAGAGACGCTCGACGGTCAACGCGACGTCAGTCGGCGACGGTGATCGTGACCGAGTTGATCACCACGTCGGTGCGGGGACGATCGCTGCGATCGGTCTCGACCTTCTGCATCGCGTCGACGATCTCGAGGCCCTTCACGACCTGACCGAAGTGGCTGTACTGCGGGGGCAGGTTCACGCCGCTGGGGCCGCTGATGAGGAAGAACTGGCTGCCGTTGGTGTTCGGCCCGGCGTTCGCCATCGCCAGCGAGCCGAGCTGGTAGCGCTGCTTGACGGGCTCGTCCTCGAACCGGTAGCCGGGACCGCCACGGCCGGTGCCGGTGGGGTCGCCACCCTGGCACACGAACCCGTTGATGATCCGGTGGAAGATCACGCCGTCGTAGTAGTGGTAGCCGGCCAGGAAGACGAAGTTGTTGACCGCGATCGGTGCGTTGACGGCGTCGAGTGCGATCACGAGCGTGCCCATGCTGGTGTCCATCGTCGCCGTGTACCGCTTCGAGGGGTCGATCCCCATCTCGGGCTTCTGGTCGAACTGCTGTGTCCTGGGCGCGGACCCGTCGAGGGCCGGAAAGGGGTATGCCATGACGGCCACGCTACCCGCTCGGTTTCTGGGCAGCGATCGCCCCAGCTCGGGTTCTGGTCCGGATCGTTCCCGGAAACCGGGAACGATCCGGACCAGCAGCCCTCACTCGGCGAGCAGATGTGGTGCCCACCGGGCGATGGCGCGATGGATCCGCTCGGCGACCTGATCGGGCCGCGTGGTGACCTGCCGCCAGGTGAAGTGGACGACGACGAAGCCCGCGGCCACCAGGTCGGCACCACGGGCACGGTCGTACTCGAACTGGTCACGGTCGAGGCCGTGCGCGACCCAGCCGTCGCACTCCAGCACGACCGGCGAGCCGATGACGAGGAAGTCGACCTCGTACCCCGCCACGCGAGGATGGAAGCTCGCGGGCGGCAGGGCGCGCTCGGCGAGCAGTTGCATCATCACGAGCTCGAGCTCGCTGTCCTCGGGCCGGCCGTCCTCGGCGAGTTGGTCGAGCAGGCTGCGATAGGCGGTGACGCCGTTGCGTCCCTTGCGCGCGTGGCGCATCAACGCGGCTCGAAGTGCGGCCGGGGACGCAAGTCGAAGGCTGAGCACCGACACCGCCGCGGGGTAGAGATGCTCCGGATCGACCGCTGCGAGGTCGAGCAGCATCCTCAGCGGGTTCGTGGTCGGCACGCCATCGCGACGCATCGGACGGAGGTCGACCAGATCACGCGGACGGTGGACGATCACCCCGGCAATGATCACGTTGCGTCGACGACTCGACAGCAGCACCTCGACCGGATCACCCTCGGGCCGGTCGACCCCCCACAGACCCGCCGAGGTCCGATGTGACGCGAGCGCGCCGGGGCCGGCGGCCCACACCGCCGCCAGCGCCCGCTGCTGGAGCGTCGGCGGCGCGCCCAACATGCGGGCGACGTTGGGGTACAGCGGGTCGAGCATGCCGGCATCGACGGCCCGGTACCACGACGAGGAGCTGACGCCCAGACGGCGGGCGGCCTCGCGCGTGATGAGGCCGTGATGGCGTCGGGCGAAGGGTTCGAGAGCGTCGAGTCGCACACCTCACTGGGCACATCGACCGGCTTCAAACCGGCAAATCTCGCGCAGATGGTCCGGATCGTTCCCGGTTTCCGGGAACGATCCGGACCAGAAGCGCGGGTGGGGAGATCGCTGACCAGAAACCGATCAGCTGTTGCGGGCGTTGTAGTCGGCGATGAGGTTGTTGGCCTGGGTGGCGGCGTCGTCGAGGGTCGACGTCACGTCGGCGCCGTTGAAGATGCTGGCCACGGCGGTGGCGAGCACGGCACGGATCTGGCGGAGCGGTCCGACCACCGGCCCGGCCGACGTCGGCGCATCGGGCGACGCGGCGAGTTGGTCCTCGGCCACCGAGAACCGCGGGTCGTTGGCCACCGTCGACTTGTACGGCTCGACCTGATCGGCGTCGGTGCGCACCGGGACGTACCCGGTCTCCGACGCCCACTCGCTCTGCTGGGCGGCGCCCACGAGGTACGTGATGTAGTCCCACGTCGCCGCGGTGCGCACCGGGTCACCGGAGTTCACGATCCACAGCGACGCGCCGCCGATGAGCACGCCGGGCTTGCCGTCGGGCCCGGGCATCGGGCCGACCCCGACGTCGTCGGAACCGAGTTGCGGGAACTGGCCGGTGGCGAGCACGTCGAGCACCGGACCGAGCGACGCCGACGTGTTGATCGTCATCGCGGCCGGCTCCTTGGCGTCGGCCATCTTCAGCAGGTTGTCGTAGCCGCTCTGGCTGTTGTCGCCCACGTTCACCGCGAGTTGGTCGGTGATCATCGTCTGCAGGAACGTCAGCAGGTCGACGCCGGTCTGGTCGTTGTACAGCACCTGTGTCGCCCGGTTCGTGCGACCGTTGTCGCCGTCGACGTAGAACTGCTGCGCCTTGCAGAACCACTGCTCGACGTACCAGCCACCACCCGAGTCGAATCCCGACTCGACGGCCAGGCCGTACTTGGCGGCACCCGACGACACGATCTGCTCGCTCATCGACCGCAACTCTTCGAGCGAGGTCGGGGGCTTGTTCGGATCGAGACCGGCCGCCTCGAACACGGCCTTGTTGTAGAACAGGACCGGGTTGGAGATGTTGAACGGCATCGACCACTGCACGCCCTGTGTGCGATACGCGGCGAGCGCGCTCTGGAGGAAGGCGGAGGTGTCGAAGCTGCTCGACTCGATGCACTTGCCGACCGGCACCGTGCTGTCGGTGTCGACCATGGCCTGCACCATGTACTCCGGCATCTGCACCAGGTCGGGGCGGCTGCCCTGGCTCGCGACGAGGTAGTTGTCGGCCGTCTCCTCGTAACTGCCCTGGACGAGGTTCACCTTGACCTTCGACTGGCTCGCGTTGTAGTCGTCGGTGAGCTTGCTGAGCTCGTCGCCCAGGCTGGCACCCATGCCGTGCCAGAAGTCGATCGACACCGTGCCCGTCGCAGAAGCGAGCGCGTCGGTGGGGCAGTCGGGCAGGGAATCGGCCGGCACGGTGGTGGTCGGCGGCAACGTCGCCGTGGTGCCGTCGGGCGAAGAGTCCGGCGTGGCGGCCGAGGTGGTGGGCTTGTTGCCCGAGTCGGTGATGTCGCCGCCACCGCTGCACGCGGCGAGCAGGGCGAGCGCGGCGACGGCGGCGACCGCGAAGGGACGGCGAGCGCGCATCATCCCTTCACCGCCCCGGCAGTGAGACCGCGCACGAGTTGACGCTGGAACACGACCAGCATGACGAAGATGGGCAGCGCGGCGACCACGAGTCCTCCAGTGACGAGATTGAGCTTGCTGAGGTCAGAGCTTTTCAGCCGTTCGAGACCGATCTGGATGGTCTCGTGACTGCGGTCGCCCCGGATCACCTGGGACGGCCACAGGTAAGCGTTCCAGGTCCCGAGGAACGTGAACAAGCCGAGTGCCCCCAACGTGGGGCGGCTCAGCGGTGCGGCCACCTCCCACAGGAAGCGCAGGTGCCCGACCCCGTCGAGCGACGCGGCCTCGCGCAGCTCCTTGGGGAGCTGCAGGAACATCTGGCGGACGAGGAACACCCCGAACGTGCTGGCGAGGGACGGGACGATGAGGCCCTGATAGGTGTTCATCCAGCCCAGCGAGTCGGCGGTGCGTTGGTTGATCACCACCGTCACCTCCCCGGGCACGAGCATCGTGGCGAGGAAGAGCACGAACAGCGGCCCCTTGAACGGGAACTCGAGGAACGCGAACGCGTACGCGGCGAGCAGGCTGGTGATGATGACGCCGAACGTGACGACGGTGGCGACGAACAGGCTGTTCAGCAGCAACCTTCCGAGGTCACCCTGATCCCACGCCGCCCGGATCGTCGAGAACGTCAGATCGACGGGGAGCAGCGACCTGGGGTGGTCGAGGGAGTCAGGGCCGGACTTGAACGCCTGCATCAAGACGGCATAGATCGGGAAGACGACGATGATCGCGATGAAGGTGAGCAGCGCGTAGCGACCGAACTTGCGAGCGCCGCGGACGGTGTCAGCTGCCATAGTGCACCCGCTTGCTGAAGCCGCGGAACTGCACGATGGCGAACACCAACGAGATCAGGAACAGCAGCACCGCAGCCGCCGATTTGAGTCCGAGGCTCCCCTTGATCAGCGAGTTCGCCCCGTAGATGAGGTACGGGATGGTGGTGGTCGACTTCTCGGGTTCGGGTCCGCCTCCGGTCAGGAGGGCCACCTCGCCATACGTCTGCAACGCCCGGGTGGTGAGCACCACGGTGACGAACAGGATCGAGGGCGAGAGCATCGGCAACGTGATGTTCGTGAAACGGCGGAAGCTGCCGGCGCCATCCACGTACGCGCTCTCGTAGAGATCCTTGGGGACGCTCTGCAGTCCGGCGGCCATCACGATGAACGTGAAACCGAGGCTCGCCCACACGCTGCTCAGCGCGACCGCGGGGAGCGCGGTGCCGGGATCGCGCAGCAATCCGGGGTTCTTCAGCGACGGGATCCAACGACTGAACAGGTCGCTCAGCACCCCGATCTCCGGCTGCAGCAGGACGAACCACACCAGGCTGGCGACGGCGACGCTGGTGGCGACCGTGCTGGAGAACAGCGTGCGGTAGATCCCGATGCCCTTGAGGTGCTTGTCGGCGAGCACGGCGAGCCCGATGCCGAGCACGAGCCCGAAGGGCACGGTCATCAGTGCCAGCTTGACCGACACCCAGAGCGAGTCCTGGAACTGCGTGCTCGTGAACACCCGCCAGTACTGCGACCAACCGGCGTCGGTGCAGTTCCGGTTCGTGACGTCGCAGCTGAGGTGCCCGTTCTGGATCGCCCGTACCAACGGGTAGACGGTCCACATGCCGAGCAGCAGCATCGACGGCACGAGCATCACCAGCGCGGGCGGCAGGTCGCGCAGGCGGCGCTTCACGGCAGCCGCTCCCCCGTCGCGACGTCGAAGCGGTGCAGGTGCGCCTCGTCGACGCCGAATCCGATGGTGTCACCCACCGCCGGGACCTCGAGGTGCGGCGGCATGCGAGCGATCAACTTCACATCGCCGATCTCGGTGACCAAGAGGATCTCGTGACCGAGGTGCTCGATCTGGCGAACCGTCGCCTGCAGCGGGCCGACGGGGTCGAGTCGCAGGTGTTCCGGCCGCACGCCGATCTGGGCGACGTCGCCCCCGATCATCCCCGGGCGGAGCAGGTTCATCGGCGGTGTCCCGATGAACTGCGCCACGAACGCGGTGGCGGGCC
Source organism: uncultured Acidimicrobiaceae bacterium (assembly GCA_963720695.1). GTDB lineage: Bacteria > Actinomycetota > Acidimicrobiia > Acidimicrobiales > Ilumatobacteraceae > UBA668. Next base: position 12,414 of record CAVRGG010000007.1, on the reverse strand, counting down.
GGTCGTACACCTCCTGGGGTGTGCCCACTTGCTGCAACCGGCCCTCGTTCAGGACGGCGACGCGTGTCCCCATCGTCATCGCCTCGACCTGATCGTGGGTGACGTAGATGAACGTGCTGTCGAGTCGACGGTGGAGGTCGACGAGCTCGGCGCGCGTGTCGCCGCGCAGCTTGGCGTCGAGGTTGCTGAGCGGCTCGTCCATGAGGAACACCGCGGGGTTGCGGACGATCGCTCGGGCGAGCGCGACGCGCTGACGCTGCCCGCCGCTGAGCTGGCCGGGCTTGCGCCCCATGTAGTCGCCGAGCCCGAGCACGTCGGCGGCACGTTGCGCCTCCACCGCCCGCTCGGCCTTGGGCACGCCGCGCACCTTGAGCGGGAACTCGACGTTCGCGGCCACCGTCTTGTGGGGGTAGAGGGCGTAGCTCTGGAACACCATCGCCACGTCGCGCTGCTTGGGCTCGACGTCGTTCACCCGTCGCTCGCCGATGAACACGTCGCCGGCCGTCGGGTCCTCCAGACCCGCCACCATGCGCAACAGCGTGCTCTTCCCGCACCCCGACGGTCCGAGCAGGATCATGAAGTCGTGATGCTCGATGTCGAGCGAGACGTCGTCGACCGCGGTCACCAGGTCGGCACCGGCGCCGAAGGTCTTCGAGATGTGTTCCAGTCGGACCTGCGCCACGAGACGAACCGTAGGCGATCGGCGGCGGCCGGCGAACATCTCGCGAAGGGGCTGGTGGAACGTGCGGTGGCTATTCTGGGGGCCACCATGGAACCGGAGACCGACGCCCCGCTCGCGACGCGTGAACCCCTCGACCTCGATGGCATCGAACGAGACCTTGCCGACGTCGAAGTGGCCCTGGCTCGCCTCGATGCCGGCACCTACTGGACGGACGAGGTGACGGGCGACCCGCTGCCCGAGTCGCTCCTCGGCGAACGACCCACCGCCCGTCGCGCCGACGCCGGGTGAGCCAGCGGTCGGTCCGCCTTCGCCGTGCGGCACGAGTCTGGCGGCTGACCGCCCGCAACGGAGTCCGCTTCGCGTGGCACCGCACGAGGCGAGTCGTGACCCATCGCGACCGGCGCGACGCGCTCGACACGCAGTTCGCGATCCGCACCGGCGAGGACGTCGCTCGCGAGCTCGGCAACATGAAGGGCGCGCTGATGAAGTTCGGCCAGCTGCTCTCGTTCGCGATGGAGGCGCTCCCGCCCGAGGCCCAGCAGGCGCTGGCCGTACTGCAGAGCGACGCGCCGCCGATGTCGCCCGAGGCCGCGGAGGCCGTCGTCCGCGAGGAGCTCGGCGCGCCGCCCGAGCGGGTGTTCCTCGACTGGCAGGTCACTCCGATCGCCGCCGCCAGCGTCGGACAGGTGCATCGCGCCGTCACCCGCGACGGCCGCGACGTGGCGGTGAAGGTGCAGTACCCCGGCGTGGGCGACGCCATCCAGTCCGACCTCGACAACGCCGAAGGGTTGTACCGGTTGGTGGGCTTGTTCGCGCTCAAGGGGCTCGACACCAAGGCGCTCGTCGACGAGTTGCGCGAGCGGATGATCGACGAGCTCGACTACCGGCTCGAAGCCGACCATCAACGTTCGTTCGCGCGCGAGTTCGCGGGCCACCCCGTCGTGCACATCCCCGCCGTCGATTCGGCCACGAGCACGCGCCGCGTCCTCACCACCGAGTGGGTCGAAGGGATCGGCTTCGACGAGTTCCTCGCCACCGCGTCGCCCTCCGCGAAGCGGGTGGCCGGCGAGACCATCTGGCGCTTCACGCAGTACGCCGTCAACCGGTGCGGCACGTTCAACGGCGACCCCCACCCCGGCAACTACAAGTTCCAGCTCGACGGCTCGGTCACCTTCCTCGACTTCGGCCTCGTGAAGCGGTGGAGCCCTGGCGAGTGGGAGCGCCTCCAGCCCACGCTCGACGCGATGATCGTGCGCAGAGATCCGGCGTCGCTGGTCCGGACGATGGAGGCGGCAGGGTTCCTCCGTCCGGGTCACGGCCTGCCCGAGGATCTGGTGTTCGGCTACGTCAGCGCGCCGTACCTGCCCTACCTCACGGATCGCTTCGCGTTCACGCGCACGTTCGTGCGCGACGCGATGAGCGCGGTCATCGACGTGCGGGGCCCGCACGCCGCGGTGATCGAACACCTCAACATGCCGGCCAGTTTCGTCATCCTCGATCGGGTCGTCTGGGGCGTCAACGCGATCCTCGGCAAGCTCGAGGTCGAGGCACCCTGGCGCGACATGTTGTTGGAGTACCTCGTGGACGGTCCCCCGGCGACACCGATGGGCGAGGCCGAGTCCGCCTGGCGACGCGCCCGCTCCGTCTGACCAGGACGGCACTGCAGCCGTTAGGGTTGCGCCTCAGCACATGCCGGAGGGGGATTTCCGTGGCAGATCCGTACAAGCCGAGAGCACCGTTCGCGCCGTGGGACCGGCGTCAGCTACCCGGGCTCTTCGACGTCGAGGAGACGGCCCGTCGCGTGGGCAACTACAAGTGGGCGGAGATGAAGTTGTTCGAGGCACTCGGCGGCTGGGTCGCGACCGTGCCCGAACTCGACGTCAAGATGCGCCTCGGCACGCACTGCTACCACCACGCATGGCACGCAGAGCTGTGGCACAAGCGTCTGCCCGAGCTGCGTGAGATGAACCCGGACCGCCTCACGGTGCCGGCCAACGACGGCATGGTCGCCTTCGTCGCAGCGCTCACCGAGCCGGAATCACCCGAGCTCACGATCGAGAAGTTGGTGGGTGTGTACCGGGTGTTCATCCCGCACTTCATCTCGGCGTACACGTTCCACATGAACAACACGAGCGAGATCACCGACGCCCCCACGATCCGCACGCTGAAGCTCGCGCTCCAGGACGAGTTCGACGACTGGCGCGACGGTGAGATGATGATCCAGTCCCTCATCGAAACGCCCGAGGAAGTGGACCGAGCGGCCGCACACCAGGCGCAGCTCGAGAAGTTGTTGGTCGCAGCCGGCGGGATCGCCGGTCCCGGAACCATCGGAGGTCAGTGATGCGTCAGTTCTTCCCCGTCGACAGCCTGGCTCGCGACAGCCGGTTCAACCAGATCACGATGCAGCAGAGCCAGGCCGACCCGCGCACCGTGTATCTCGGCGCGCACGACGGCAAGCGGCCCAAGTCGAACCGGCTCACACCCACGCGTCCCGACGCCAGTGACGCCGCGCGAGGCCTCATGCACGGCATCTTCGTCGGCGAGATCCAGGCACTCGAGGGCGCCGGCCGCACGTGCCACGACTTCGAGACCGGCACCTCCGACCGCGTCGACACGGTGCCGTTCGCCCTCAAGCTCGACATGGCCCGTCAGGCGTGGGACGAAGCGCGCCACGTGGAGATCAGCGTGAAGCTCAGCGAGTGGATGGGCACCGAGATCGGGCAGTACGCCGAGAACACCGTGCTCTTCGAAGCGGCGTGCAGCACCGATCCGGTGCTGCGTCTCGCGGGTGTGAACCGTGCGCTCGAAGGGCTCGCCATCGACGTGTTCACGACGATGAAGGAGTTCGGCGACATCGCCGGCGACCCGTACCTCGAGTTCTGCGAGGACTGGATGCTGGCCGACGAGGTCACCCACGTGAAGATGGGCAGCGACTGGCTCCGGCGGGTCACCGAGAACGACCCGGAGCGGCGCAAGAAGGCGCTCGAGTTCCAGAGCGTGGTCGACAAGATCTTCTCCTTCGGCGGCACTCGCAGCGACAGCGACGAGTCACCGATCGGCCTCGCCCGCCGTTTCCGTGAGCTCGCCGGCTTCACCGAGACCGAGGTCTCCGAGATCGCCGACGTCAGCCTGCGCGCGCTCGACGAGCGCAAGGCGTTCGCCGCCGCCGAACTCCACGGCGACGGCGGCTCGTCGTCCGGGGCGTCGTGACCGTCACGGTCGAACCCCAGTCGTTCCGGTTCGTGAACTTCGACCCCGTGCTGATCGAGCGTGTGGCCGAGGGCCTGGTCGCCGCGCTCGGCATCGACCGTCCGGTCCACGTCGAGGTCGACGAGACCACGCCCCTGGCACGGGTGCGCGTGGAGATCGGCGACACACTCGTCGTCCGCGCCGAGAGCGGAGCGTTCGAGGACTCTCGTCGACCGCGCGAACAGAGCGAGATCTCCACCGCGGGCAGCCTCGGGCGCGTGCTGCTGCGGGCTCGCGACCGGATGCAGGGCGGCTTCGGCGAGGCACCCGCCGATGACGACCTCACGCTCCGCCAGGTCGCCGCCTGGGAGACGTACTGCGTGGGGCGCCTGGCCCGGCTCGGACTCGACGTCAACGAGCAGCGATGGAAGTACAACTTCCGCAACCGGCACGGGTTCACCGATGCGGCCGACGACTCGTTCGCGCGGATCTGGGCCGCCGACGGACTCACGTGGGGCGAGCTGGAAGCGATCAGCACGGCCGGCGAGACCTCGTCCACCCCGGCATGACCGACTTCCCCCCGCCGTCACCGGCGGCGATGCCGCAGCCCGGTTGGCGCCTCGCGCAGCAGACCGACGTCCCGTTCATCTACGAGCTCGTCACCCAGGTCGATCCGCGCTGGTGGCGGTTCAGCCGCTTCGGGCTCGAGCCCACCCGGCTGCTGGCGACCGCCGGCACCATCGCCGCGGGTGTGATCGTGCACGACGCGCTGCAGCGCCCGGTGGCCTGCGGTGTGCTCGCCGACGCCGGCGCGTCGGGCACCGGGACCATGGAGTACTTCGCCCGCCCGACGCCGGAGTCCGAGGATCTCGCCCGCCGCTTCGCACCCGACCTCGTGATCGCCGCGTTCTCCGGCGCGCCGATCCGGCGCCTGTACCTCGAGCGCTTCGACGGTGACCCGCGCCTGTTCGGCGACCTGGAGGACGAGTTCGAGGTGGAGGTCCGCTACCCCTCGTACGCGATGGTCGGTGGCGTGCTCGAAGGGCGCACGGTGTCGGTGCTCACACAGGAGCGGTTCGCCGCATGGCGCGAGGCTCGATCGTGATCACCACCAGTCGCATCGTGTTCCGCCCCGTCCTCCCGTCGGACTACCCGCGGCTCCACGAGATCGAGTCCGACCCGCAGACCGCGCTCACGTGGCGCTATCGCGGCGAGCTGCCGCCCATCGAGTCGTACGAACCGGCCCTGTGGCAGCAGACCCAGCAGATCATGGTGGTCGAGGGTCGCCAGAGCGGCGCCGTGGTCGGCTACCTCCAGCTGCACGACCTCGACCTGCGCGCCGGCCACGCGTGGTTCTCGCTCTACTCGGGTCCCGAGCATCGCGGGTCGGGTCTGGTGATGGAGGGTCTGATGGCGTTCTGCGAGTGGGCGTTCGGGGACTGGCCGATCCGCTGGTTGTACGCCCACTCCTTCGAGCACAACGTCGGCGCGTTCGAGTCGGGGCTCCGCCGCGGCGAGGCGGTTCGTCTCGGAGTGCTGCGCGATCGCATGCTCGTCGACGGCGAGTTCACCGACGTGCACGTGATCGGCATCGAGCGTGAGAGTTGGATGAACAGCCCACTGCGACGACGGTTCAACACGCTGCGCCATCGCCTCGACCGATAGGTGTCATCCGTGCCCCTGATGGGCGACTACGTTTGCTCCGTCAACGGGAGCACGAAGGAGCCATCGAATGGATCAGACCGAGTTGGAAGCACTCAAGGCCGACCTGCGCCGCATGCAGGCGAGGGTCGACGAGCTCGAGCGCGCTGAGGAGGCGCCCACCAACCGCCGCAACATGCTGAAGGGTCTCGGCGCGGCGGCGGCCGGTGCCGCCGTCGGCGGCCTCGCGTTCGCTCGACCTGCGGCCGCCACCGACGGCGGCAACGTCGTCATCGGCAACGCGACGCAGACCTCCACCAGCCCGACGTGGATCGTGCCCAGCGCGACCTGGAGCTCCAGCCCGATCTCGGCCGCGTTCACGGTCAGCAACGACCCGGCGTTCAGCAACCTCAACGCCTCGTTCTCGTGCATTGCCGCCTACGCCGACAGCGCCCAGGGCAGCGGCCACAACATCGGCCTCTTCGCGTCCAGTGCGAACGGCCTCGGCGCCAAGCTCGACGGGCCGGTGCCGCTGAAGCTCACCGACAACTCCAACTCGGGTGCACCCACCCAGAGCTCCGGCAGCATCGGCCAGTTCAAGGTCAGCAGCGGAGATCTGTGGTTCTGCGTCGACGACAACTCCACGCACAACTGGCGCAAGATCGCCGGTGTCGGTGTTGCCGGTGGCTACCACGCCCTCACCCCGGCCCGCGTGCTCGACACCCGCCTCGCCGGTGGGTCGCTCACCAGCGGCACCAACCGCACCGTGTCCGTGGCGAACAGCATCAACGTGGGCACGGGCGCAATCTCCGTCGCCAACTTCGTGCCGGCCAACGCATCGGCCATCCACGCCAACGTCACGCTGATCACGAATGCGGGTCGCGGCTACATCGCCGCCAACCCCGGTGGCAACACCACCGTCGCCGCGGCCACGGTCAACTTCACCGCGGGCGGACAGGTGGTCGGCAACGGCATCACGCTCGCCGTCAACTCCAGCCGTCAGCTGACGCTGATCTGCAACGGCACCGGCGCCGACACCCACGTCGTCATCGACGTCTTCGGGTACTACATCTGACCTCGTCGGCTGAGAGAATCAGCCGATGAGCAACGTCACGGTCCACCGCCTCGCCGTCAACGGGGTCGAACTCGTCGTCCACGAGGCGGGAGACCGCGCCCATCCCACCGTCGTCCTCAGCCACGGCTTCCCTGAACTGGCCCACAGTTGGCGCCATCAGATGGAGCCGTTGGCCGAGGCCGGCTATCACGTGATCGCACCCGACCAGCGCGGGTACGGCCACTCCTCGGCACCCGGCGAGGTCGACGCGTACGGCATCGAACAGCTCACCGGTGACCTGTTCGGACTGCTCGACCACTACGGCAAGGCCGAGGCCTCCTTCGTCGGGCACGACTGGGGATCCCTCGTGGTGTGGGAGTGCGCCCGCCTGCGGCCCGAGCGGGTGCGCACGGTCGTCGGCGTCAGCGTGCCCTACGTGGAGTGGCCCGGGCCGCCCACGCAACTGATGCGGATGGTCTACGGCGACCGCTTCTTCTACATCCTCTACTTCCAGCAGGTCGGCCCGCCCGAGGCCGAGCTCGGTGCCGACGCCCGGCACACCATGGCCACCGTGCTGTACGGCGCGTCGGGCGAGGCGACGGCGGGCCGTGAGATGCCCACCGAGTTGCCGCCGATGGAGGGCACCGGCTTCCTCACGATGATGAACGACGCGCCGCCCCTTCCCTACATGGGGCCGGAGGGTGCGTGGCTGACCGCCGCCGATCTCGACGTCTACGCCGCCGAGTTCGCCCACAGCGGGTTCTTCGGCCCGGTCAGCTGGTACCGCAACCTCGACGCCAACGCGGGAGTGGTGAGCGGGCTCGGCGCCGATCGACTGACGATGCCGAGCTACTTCATCACCGGCGAGGTCGACGTCGTGCGCCTGATGGACCCGACCGGGCCGGAGCGGATGCGCAACCTGCTCCCCGACTACCGCGGCGAGACCATCATCCCCGGCGCCGGACACTGGGTGCAGCAGGAGACCCCGGCCGCGTTCAACGACGCGCTGCTCGGGTACCTCCGCTCGCTGGGATAGGCCCGCGCCGCCACGTCGTTCTCGCGAGTACCAGAACGTGCATGCACGTTCTGGTACTCACCGGAATGACGATGTGGCCGTGCTCGAGTTGAGGGTTTCGGCGCCACGGGTGGCACCGACGCCAGAAACCTCGACGACGACGTCAGTTGCGCTGCAGCTTGGCGAGCAGGCGGAGCAGCTCGAGGTAGAGCCACACGAGCGTGGCGAGCAGCCCGAACGCGCAGTACCACTCCATGCCCTTGGGCCACCCCTCGCGAGCGCCGCGCTCGATGAGGTCGAAGTCGACCGCGAGCATCATCGCCGCCAGGCCGGCTGCGAACACGCTGAAGAGGATGCCCATCGGGCTCGCCGAGTTGATGAACGGCACGTTGCCGCCGAACAGGTTGATGACGATCGACACGAGGTAGAACACCATCAGTCCCATCGTGGCCATGATGACCAGGCGGCGGAAGCGGTCGGTGACCTTGATGATGCGCGACTTGTAGAGGAACAGCATCACGCCGAACACGGCGAGCGTGGCGCCGACGGCCTGCACGACGATGCCGTTGTACTGGTCGTTGAACACCTTGGAGATCGCGCCGAGGAAGAAGCCCTCGGCGACGGCGTAGATGGGGGCGAGCACCCGCGCCATCTGCGGCTTGAAGCGCAGGGCGATGGCGCAGCCGAAGCCGACGAGGATGCCGGCGATGGCGAGCATCGGGATGTTCGTGTTCTGGCCGGGCAGCGCGGTCTCGGTCTGCATCCAGCCGACGGTGGCGGTCGCGAGCAGGATGACGAGCAGGACACCCGTCGCGCTCGCGGTGCCCTTGACGGTCATGGCGGGACCGGGCCGCCAGGGGCTGATCGGGCCGTCGGTGATGGGCGTGCCCGGAATCGGCGTGTTGCGCGTGGCCGGATCGGGTGCGCCCCAGCCGGCCTTGGCCGCGTCGGCGGCAGCCTTCTCGTTGAGGATCGGGTTGGCCATGGTTGAGGACCTCCTAGGTCTTCGGTCACGTGAACGATAATCGGATTCGCGTCGATTGGGGACCCCGACGACCTGCGGACCTGAAGACGGTCTTCAGCGGAGATCGTGCGCGCTGGGTCCGTCCCACAGGTCGATGTCGGGCGCCGAAGCGAGGAGACCGACGCAGCTCTTGGCCATCTCCACCATGATCGGACTGTCGAAATGACGGCGCTGCACCTCGGGTGAGTCCCACTTCTGGATCAGCAGGTAGCGACCAGGGTGGGTGTACGACGCGCACAGGTCGACGTTGCGGCACCCGGGCTCCATGCGCGTCAGCACCACGTACTTCGACAGGACGGCGAGGAGGGAGGCGGCATCGGTGGCATCGAAGCGCATCGTCACGATCGCCAGCTCGATCTCCGGCTCGATCTCCGGCTCGGTCTTCTGCTCGATCTCGGGGTCGGCAGCGAGGTCCTCGTCCTGGGCCATAGCGCCGAACGATAGCTCCTCGCCCACGATCGCTGTCCCTGATACGGCTTGTGAATCTGTGCAAACGGTGGGAGGAGCTTGACCGCCTCGGTATCGTGACCGAAATCACCCTGATCGGACACGTTCTGTTCGGGCGCCGTTTCAGTTCGACGAGGAGTAACCGTGGCGAAAGATCGCGTGGAACGGGACGAAGAAGACCTGGTTCGCCTGTATTTGACCGATATCGGCCAATACACCCTGCTCACCAAGGACGACGAGGTACGTCTCGCCAAGCAGATCGAAGCCGGGAAGGCCGCCATCGCGGAGCTCGACACCGCGAAGGACCTCACCGCCGCCAAGAAGCGTGAACTGCGGCGGGCCGCCCGCGAGGGCGAGGACGCCGAGCGGGCTTTCGTCCAGAGCAACTTGCGATTGGTGGTCTCGATCGCCAAGAAGTACCAGGCGTCCGGCCTGCCGTTGCTCGACCTCATCCAGGAGGGCAACCTGGGCCTGATGCACGCCGTCGAGAAGTTCGACTGGCGCAAGGGCTTCAAGTTCTCCACGTACGCCACGTGGTGGATCCGCCAGGCCATCACTCGCGGCATCGCCAACACCGGTCGCACCATCCGCCTGCCCGTGCACGCCGGCGACACGCTCGCCCGCCTGCAGAAGGCGCGCAGCCGCCTCGAGCTCAAGCTCGGTCGTCCGGCCACGCTGTCGGAGCTCGCCAAGGAAGTGGAGATGCCCGAGGACAAGGTCACCGAAGCACTGCGCTTCGCGGCCGAGCCCCTCTCGCTCAGCGAACCCCTTCGGGAGGACGGCGACGCCGAACTCGGCGACGTGGTCGAGGACCGGTCGGCCGAATCGCCCTTCGAGGTCGCCGCCACGGCACTGCTGCCCGACGAGATCGCCCGCCTGCTCGCCCCGCTCGACGAGCGTGAGCGAGAGATCCTCAAGTTGCGCTTCGGGCTCGACCGCGGCGAGCCGCGCACGCTGGAGGAAGTCGGCGAGCACTTCAACCTCACCCGCGAGCGCATCCGCCAGATCGAAGCCCGCGCGATGAGCAAGCTGCGCCATCCCAGCAGCGACACCGGCGCGCGCGACCTCCTCGCCGTCTGAGCCTGCCCGCGTCGGCGGGCTGACGCTCGCCTCGTCGGGTGCGTGATGGTGGCGCCGCGCACCTCCGGCGCACAGTTGCGGGCATGAACCGCAACGACATCGACACCACCTTCCTCACCGAGTCGTACGAGCACCACGGTCACCGTGCCCGCGACGTCTCGTTGCGCCGCCTCGACATCGCAGATGTGTGGTCGGCGCCGGCCGTGCCCGCGTCCACCTCGGACGTGTTCTTCACCCGCCGTCGCCGCCGATTCTCGATGATCCACCGTTCGCCCTGACCAACGGCTGCTCACGCCGACCCGCAAACCTGCCCCATCCGCGGCGCGGGTTCTGACAGGCTGTGGGGGTGACCATCCACGTTCGTCACGGAGTGCGCGACGATGCCGACACGCTGGCCCGCGCCCACATCGACGCGTGGCGCGTCGCCTATCGCGGGGTCATCCCCGACGAGTACCTGGACTCCCCCGAGTTCGAGGCAGAGCGCACCACGATGTGGCGCGGCTGGACCTGGCCGAACCAACCCGGTGCCCAACTGTTCGTGCCCGAGGTCGACGGCCGCGTCGTGGGTTTCGGCCTGGTCGGACCGGAGCGGGGCGAGCACGCCGGCGCCCACACACGAAGGGGTGAGGTGTACGCGTTCTACCTCCACCCCACGGCGTGGGGGTCGGGCGCCGCATCGGCCACCATGGCCCGCTGCACCGAGTTCCTCCGTGACACGGGGTTCACCGAGGCCGTGCTGTGGGTCCTGCGCGACAACCCACGGGCGAGGCGCTTCTACGAGAAATCGGGATGGCGAGTCACCGGCGAGGAGACGTCGTGGGACGGACCGAGCACCGCCGCCAAGCTCCCCACTCCTGTGACCGAGACGCAGTACGGCATCTCACTGAGCTAGAAAGAGTGCTCAGATATCGACCGGGCGGGACTCGAGGAGGCACTGCATGGAACTCATCGACCTCATTCCGAACTCGATGTCGTTTCGCGTCATCACCACGATCGACGTGCACGACGAGTCCGAGATCCCGGTCGGCTTCACCGGTCGGGTGAAGCACCACGAGAACGGTTCGGTGGCCTACGTGGCCTGGTACGCCGACGGTCAGCTGAACAACCCGGGCAAGCACCATCCGGCGTACCGACGGTTCCGCGCCGACGGCCGGCTCAAGTACGAGATGTTCTACACGCACGGCCTGCTCCACGATCCGAGTGATCTGGTCCCCGCGGTGCGTGGCTACTACGCCGACGGCAAGGTCCACTACGAGGAGCGCTACTTCGGCGGGAAGCGCAACGACGCGAAGGACGGGACGCCGGCGATTCGCAAGTGGCGCCACGACGGGGCACTGCGCCACGAGTTGCGCTACACGCACGGTCGGCGCATCGTCGACGGGCAGTCGAAGCCGCCCGCGGCGCGGCCGAGCCGCCAGCCCCCGGCGAGCTGAGCCGGCGCGCCACCGGCCACACTGGAGACCATGGACGTGACGATCCCCGAGTTCAGCGCACACAACATCCGACTCGACGACGGCACGTTCACCCGCCCCGGCGCCGCGCAACCCATGGGCGAGCACCCCTGGTTCCTCTCGGCGATGCGCGTGCTCGACACCGTCTACGGGCCGGACAAGGCCGGCCTGCGCATCGCCGATCTCGGATGCCTCGAAGGCGGCTACGCGGTCGAGTTCGCACGCCGCGGCTTCGAGTCGGTCGGGCTCGAGGTGCGCGACAACAACATCGCCGCCTGCAACTACGTGAAGTCGAAGGTCGACCTGCCGAACCTGTCGTTCGTGCAGGACGACGCGTGGAACATCGGCGACCACGGCACCTTCGACGCGATGTTCTGCGCCGGTTTGCTCTACCACATCGACGATCCGAAGCGATTCCTGCAGCGACTGTCGGACTGCACCACCAAGGTGCTGATCATCCACACGCACTTCGCGGTCGAGACCGACCTCGTCGATCGCGCGAAGGATCTCTGGATGAAGCTGCGCCGCACGAAGCGGGAGGGTCAGTTCGACCTCGGTCCGATGACCACCCACGAAGGGCTACGTGGACGCTGGTACACCGAGTTCGCGGACTCCGACGCGTTCAAGCGTCGCGATCAACGGCGGTGGGCGTCGTGGGAGAACTACCGCTCGTTCTGGATCCAGCGCGAGTGGCTGCTCGATGCCATCCGCCAGGTCGGCTTCGACCTCGTGCTGGAGCAGTTCGACAGCCTGTCGCCGAACATCGCCCAGGAGATGACCACCGGTTACTACGCGAACCAGAACCGAGGGATGTTCATCGGCATCAAGACG
>CAVRGG010000006.1:0-257810 GCA_963720695.1 uncultured Acidimicrobiaceae bacterium | reverse complement strand
GACGCGAGCCACCCATGACCGACACCGCGAAGCCGCGCACCTCGTTCCGAGCCGGCCTCCGCTTCGGGCCGCAGGTCGCGCCCCGGGTTCCGGCCGACTGGGTGGACGAGCCGTACACGCGCTTCGGGGTGCGACCAAAGAGCCCGACGATCGGCGCCGAACTCGTCGGCATCGATCTCAGGCAACTCGACGACGACACGTTCGCCGATCTTCGCCGGGCTCTGCTCGAGTGGAAGGTCCTGTTCATCCGCGACTCCGGACTCGACCCCGAGACGCATGCCGCGCTCGGTGCCCGCTTCGGTGAGCTCGAGTACCACCCCTTCCTCACCAACCGCGAGGACCAACCGATCGTCGTCCGGTTCGAGAAGAGCCAGACGACCGCCGGCTACGAGAACGTCTGGCACAGCGACGTCAGCTGGCGCGCGGTGCCCTCACTCGGTTCACTGCTGCGCGCCGTCGAGGTGCCGCCGACGGGGGGCGACACGCTGTGGGCCGACATGGCCGCGGCGTACGACTGCCTTCCTGCCGACGTGAAGGAGCGCATCGACGGGCTCGAGGCGGTCCACGACTGGATCGACACGTTCGGCGCCTTGATGCCCGCCGAGGAACGAGACGCGCTGCGTGCCGACTTCCCGCCGTCCGTGCACCCGGTGGTGCGGACCCATCCCGAGACCGGACGCAAGACGCTCTACGTCAACGCCATCTTCACCAGGGAGATCGTCGGGCTGGACCCGGTAGAGGGCGACCGGTTGCTGGAGTACCTGTGCCGCCAGGCCGACTACCCCGAGTACCAGTGCCGGTGGACGTGGACTCCGGGCGACCTCGCCATCTGGGACAACCGCGCCACCCAGCACTACGCCAGCTCCGACTACCACCCCCAGCGGCGGGTCATGGAGCGCATCACCGTCATCGGCGACCGACCCTTCTGAGGTCCGGGTCGTTGACGAGCACAGTGTCGTTGACGAGCACAGTGTCGTTGACCAGCACGGTGTTGGCGGAGGTGGACGGGAATCGAACCCGCCGGACGAGGATCGCTCGTCCCAACCGCTTTGAAGGCGGCGGAGTCCACCAGGTACCCGGACACCTCCGGCCACGAGGGTAGCGGTGGTTGGCTACGCTCGGCCCATGAAGCGGTTGATCGTCCTCGTCGCCCTGATCGCACTCGTCGCGGTAGCCGTGAAGAAAGTGCAGTCCTCCTGAGCGGCGTCCTGCTGTGTTCCGACACAGCGCTGCAGACGTACGGATCCACCTGGCGAACGATCGCTCCCGACCTGACCTATCTGGAACTTCCGCGCGACCGCCACCTCGAGCCGGACGAGATCGGCACCATCACCATCGCCGTGTTCAGTGCCGACCTGTGGACCGAGGGCCGGGGCGCACCGTTCATGAAGGTGCTGCTGCAGGCACCCAACGCAACGTGGCTGCACATGTTCTCCGCAGGTCTCGACAACCCGGTGTTCGCCGAACTCGCCGGACGGGGGATGGCCGTGACGCACTCGGCGGGCTCGTCGGCGATACCGATCGCCCATTCGGTCATCATGCACGTCATCGAGATGTGCCGCGACGCACGGGCGCTGGCGATCGCCCAGACCGATCACGTCTGGGCGGAACGCGACGTCACCGACGTGGAGGGTCGCCGGATGGGAATCGTCGGCCTCGGCGGCATCGGTGGTGAGGTGGCACGCCTTGCGGCGCACTTCGGCATCGAGGTCACCGGCATCCGCCGTACCCCGATGGGTACCGAACCCTGCCCGACCTGGCCGACGTCGCGTCTGCACGAGCTCCTGCCGCTGATCGACGACCTGGTGCTCACCGCGCCCCTGAACGCCGAGACCCGCGGCATCATCGGCGCGCACGAACTCTCCTTGCTCAGGCCGGGCGCACACCTCGTCAACGTCGGTCGCGGTGAGCTCGTCGACGAGCCGGCGCTCATCGAGGCACTCCGCTCGGGTCAGGTCGGCGCCGCGGCACTCGACGTGTTCCAGGTCGAGCCGCTACCGACGGACAACCCGCTCTGGGATCTCCCCAACGTCATCGTCACGCCCCACAGCGCCGGGGCCACCACGCTCGCCGCACAGCGCGCGGCCGACGTGTTCGCCGACAACCTCGGCCGCTGGGTGCGCGGCGAGCGGTTGCGCAACATCGGACCCTGACACCCTCGCTGCGGTGGGTGCGGGAAGGTGAACACTCGTGGCGGGAGTTTGCACCGACGTCGCATCTGGGTAGGAAGATGTCGAGGCTCTGACCGACGGAGGGAGTGCGCTGATGACCGACGGACCGACGCACGAGATCGAGCTCAAGCTCGGCGTGCCGCGCGACCGCGCCGAAGACGTCCTCGCCGCGGTTCGAGGCCGCTCGGGTGCGACCCGCACGCACCTGCAGGCTTCGTACTACGACACCCCTTCGCACGATCTCGCCGCCGCCGGCCTGGGGTGGCGCGTACGCCGCGAGGGCCGTCGATGGGTGCAGACCCTCAAGGCGACGATTCCCAGTGGGGGCGACGGCCTCCGTCGCGAGGAGCACAACGTCGTCGTGCGCAGCCGCACCCGGCCCACCGCCGACGCCGAACTGCACGCATCGACGCCAGCTGGTGAGCTGCTCGCGGGAGCGCTGCGGCGTGCCGGCGAGCCCGCGTCCGAACGGTTCGCCACCGACGTCTGGCGCGAAAGCCGTCAGGTCCGGGTGCACGGTGGGACGATCGAGTTGGCGTTCGACAGGGGATCCGTGTCGTCGGGTGAACGCGCACTCCCTGTGCTCGAGGCCGAGCTGGAACTGGTCCGCGGGTCGACGGTCGCCGTCATCGAGACGGCCCGTCAATGGGTGCAGCGTCACGGGTTGTGGCTCGACGCCGGCACGAAGGCACAGCGCGGCGTGATGTTGTCGAAGGGCTTGCACGAGGTGCCGTTGGTGAAGGCACCCGAGCCGGCGCTCACGCGGCACATGTCGCCCGACGCCGCGGTGCGAGAGATGATGCGCGCCTGCCTCGTACAGGTCACCGGCAACGCCAGCTCGGTCGCGGCGGGCCTCGGCGGGCACGAACACGTGCACCAGACCCGGGTCGGCATTCGCAAGCTGCGCACGGTGCTGCGCGTGTTCGGCGACCTCTCGCCGGGCATCGACCCCACATGGGGCGAACGTCTCGCCGAAGTCTTCGATCACCTCGGCGCCAACCGCGATCGCGATGTGGTGCTGGCGACGTGGGCGGTCGAACTCGCCGACGCCGGCGCACCCGACGTCACCCCGCCTGCCGTCGATGCCGTCGAGCCATCGGTGCTCTTGCGCACGCCCGAGGTGTCGCTGCTGTGGCTCGAACTGCTCGCCCATGTCCATGGTGCCACCACCCTCGATGCATCAGACGGCGATGCATCCGACGGCGACTCGATCGATCTCCGCAAGATCGTGGCGAAGCGACTCCGTCGGTTGCACCGCAGCGCGCTCGCCGATGCCAAGGACTTCGCCCGCTTGGCCCCCGAACGACAGCACGCTGTTCGCAAGCGGATGAAGCGGCTGCGGTACGTGGCGGAGTTGACCGCCGCGCTGTACCCGGCCAAGAAGGTCGCACGATTCGTGGACGAACTGGCTCCCGCGCAGGAGGCACTCGGACAGCTGAACGACATCGGCGTCGCGGCCGAGATGTACCGCGCGATGACCGACGACGACGGCGCGGCCTGGTTCGCCGTCGGCTGGCTGTCGTCCCGTCGGGACGAAGCCGTGGCCGCATGCCGTCGCCCGCTGCGCGCCGCAGCCAAGGCCGCTCCGTACTGGACGTAGCGCGACCCGCATCACCCGACAGGTTGGCGGCAGGTTGGCGGCAGGCGACCGCCTGGATATGGTCGGCCTCGACCTCCCCCCGTCGTCACTCTCCCGATGCATGGGGGTCAGGTCATGTTGCTCTGCTGGTCCGCCAAGGGCGGAAGCGGTACCACGGTCGTCGCTTCGGCACTCGCGCTCGTTCACTCCCGCAGTCGTCCCACCGTCCTCGCCGATCTCGGAGGCGATGTCCCGGCCGCGCTCGGCATGCCCGAGCCCGCGGGGCCTGGCTTGATCGAGTGGCTGGCCTCGCCGACCGCCGACGTCGCCGCGCTCGCCCGGCTCGCCACCGAGGCCACCGACTCGCTGCAACTGCTCCCCCGCGGCCGCGGCTCCATCGCCACCGTGCCCGACCACCGCTGGGCGGACCTCGCAGCCGCGCTCGACTCGTTCACGGCCACCGTGGTGATCGACGTCGGCACGATGGTCCCGCCCGCACCACTCGCATCCGTCGCCTCGCAGTCGATCCTCGTGATCCGACCCTGCTACCTCGCCCTGCGGCGCGCAGCAGCGCTCGCAGTCCGGCCGACCGGTGTGGTCGTGGTGCACGAGCCCGGTCGCGCACTCGGGGCCCGCGACGTCGAGCACACGATCGGCGCACCGGTCGTGGCCGAGATCTCGTACGACCCGGCCGTGGCCCGCGCGGTCGATGCCGGGCTCCTCGCCGCGCGCCTGCCACGGGTGCTCACCCAGTCGTTGCGCGGTGCCGCGTGATCGATCTCGTCGCCGAGCAGGCACCGCTCGGAGGCCTCGAGCGGTGGCTGCACGACCCTGCGATCACCGAGGTGATGGTCAACGCCGGAACCGAGATCTGGATCGAGCGCGACGGGTGTCTCCAACACGTCGGGCACATGCGCACCAGCACCCTGCTCGCGGCCATCGAGCACATGCTCGCCCCGGTCGGCCGCCGCCTCGACCGAGCCCATCCCACGGTCGATGCCCGGCTCGACGACGGGTCACGCCTCTGCGCCACGCTCGACCCGATCGCCGTCGACGGGCCGTGCCTGTCCATCCGTCGATTCGGCCCGTCCTTCATCCCGCTGCTGGACTTCGCCTCGCCTGCCGTCGCCGCCCTCGTGCAGGTGCTCGTGCGACAGCGATGCAACATCGTCGTCAGCGGCGCCACGTCGTCGGGCAAGACCACGCTCCTGAACTCGCTCGCCCGCGAGGTCGAACCGCAGTGCCGGCTCATCACCCTCGAGGACGTCGCCGAGCTCCGTCTCGATCATCGTCATGTCGTCCGGCTGGAGACCCGCGACGCCACGCCCGACGGGGTCGGCGAGATCACGCTCGCGCACCTGCTGCGCACGGCTCTCCGCCTGCGGCCGGACCGGCTCGTGGTCGGCGAAGTCCGCGGCGCAGAGGCCGTCCATCTCCTGCAGGCGTTGAACACCGGACACGACGGCTCCCTGTGCACCGTGCACGCGAACAGCGCCTCCGATGCCCTCGAGCGACTCGCGTCGCTGGTGCTCACCGAGGCGGGCAACTGGCCGCTGGCCGCGGTCCACCAGCACGTCGCCAGGGCGGTCGACGCGGTGATCCACGTGGCCAGATGCCCCGACGGCGCCCGGCGAATCGTCGAGGTCGCCGAGGTCCTGCCTGCCACCGGCACGTCGGCATCGATGCAGGTCCGACGACTGGCGATCGCCGACACCGTGCTGGAGCAGCCCGGTCGAGGTCGGGCGTGAACACCGTCGTCACCATCGCCGTGGTCGTCGCCACGCTGGCGTTGGCTCACCGGATGCGGCCGTCGCGATCGTCGACGACGCGCGCCGAGCCGGCCCGGGCGCGACGGCCGGCGCCGCGTCCTGGACCCGACGAGTGGGCGATCGTGCTCGACGCGATCGCCGCTGACGTGCGCAGTGGCAGCAGCCTCGCCGGAGCGTTCCGGGCCGCGATGGTCAGATGCTCGCCGAGGGGGAGGGCGCTCACACCGCAGACGACCCTCTCCGACGTCGTCGTCCGACGCTCACCCGATCCGCACGAAGCACTGGTCATCCAGTGCCTGTCCGCCGCCCATGCCATGGGGGGTCCGATGGCCGCCACGCTCCACGCGGGCGCAGGTGTCCTCCGCCAACGTGCCGCTGTGAGCGCGGAGGCCGCGGTGCACAGCGCTCAGGCCCGGTTGAGCGCGAGGGTCCTCACCGGCGTCCCGCTGGCGTTCGCCGCGTGGAGCCTGGTCGCGAGCGGCTCGTTCCGTGCCGCGCTGGTGTCCCCTCCGGGCGCGGTGTCGGCCGCGGCGGGTGTCGCCCTCAACCTGTGCGGCTGGTGGTGGATGCGCCGCACCGTCGATCGCGCGACGACATGACCGGGGTCATCGCGATGGCCGTCGGTGTCGCCATCGCCACCGCGGCGGTCGGCCTCGCCCTGCGGCCGCGCCCGACGCGCATCGTCGACCGGTGTACCCCGCCGCGCGGCCGTTCGATGTCGACCCGACGTCGACGATTGGCGCTCGACACCGCGTACCCCGAAGCGATCGATCTCATCGTGCTCGCCGTACGCGCCGGCTTCCTGCCGGCTGCTGCGCTGCGCGCCGCTCATCCTCATGTGGCACCGGTGCTGTCCGAGCCGATCGGGGCGGTGCTGCAACGCCTCGACGCGGGCGATCGGTTCGCCGACGCCCTGTCCGCACTCACCCAGGCGCTCGGTCACCGCGCCGACACGCTCGTCGACACGCTCGCCGCAGCCGACCGCGACGGGCTCCCGCTCGCCCCGGTGCTGGAACGTCTCGCCACCGAGGCGCACGCACACCGGCGACGGCAGACGGACACGCTGGCCCGTCAGTTGCCGATCCGTCTCTCGATCCCGCTGGTGGTGTGCACGCTGCCGTCGTTCGTGCTGCTCGCCGTCGTCCCCTTGCTGCTCGCAGCCCTCTCGTCGCTCGGCACATGAGCGACCACCCACCGCCCCACCCACGAGGAGCACGTCGATGAACACCCACCCGCACACCGGTCCGGCCGCCCCGATCCGCCGCCCCACTGATCGGCCACTCCCACATCCCCTCCTCGACGACGAGGGTCAGGCCACCACCGAATACGCCCTCGTGCTGCTCGGCGCGGCGCTGGTCGCGCTGCTGGTCGTGGCCTGGGCCACCGGCGGCGGTACCGCCGGCAAGATCGGGCACCTGTTCAACGCGGTCATCGACGCCGTGATCGCCAAGCTGTGAACGCGCGCCACCGCGATCGCGGCCAGGCCACCGTCGAACTCGCGCTCGGACTCCCCGTGCTGTGCGTGATGACGCTCGCCGTCGTGCAGGTCTCGGTGGTGGTCGGGCACCGGGTCGCCGTGCAGTTGGCGGCGAGGGAAGCGGCGCGGGCGGCAAGCGTCAGCAGCGATCCCGGCGCGGGCGCCGTCGCCGCGAACCGAGCCGTCGCGTTGCGCCCGCTCCACGTCGCCGTCGACGAGTCGGGCGACCGCACCGTGGCCGCCACCGTGACCTACACCGACCCCACCGACATCCCGATCATCGGTCTGCTCCTGCCCGACGTGGAACTCGCAGCCACCGTCACGATGGCGGTCGAGCCCCCATGAACGCACCGGTAGCGTGGCCGGGCCATGGAACTCCTCTGCCGCCTCGCCACCATCGGCGGTCTCCCCGTGCTGCACGTCAGCGGAGAGATCGACCTGGCCACGCTGCCGCAGCTCCACGACCATCTCGGCCAGGCCATCACCCGTCACGCCGGCGCGACCGTGTTCGTCGATCTCGACGGTGTCACCGCCCTCGACGACACCGGGTTGGGGATGCTCCTCGGCGCCGCCGGCCGAGCCCGCGAACTGCACGGGGATCTGGTGCTGGTCTGCACCAGTGAGCGACTGCTCGAACGCTTCGCCCTCACCGGGCTCGATCGGGCGCTGTCGGTCCGTTCCACGCTGCGTCCCTGAACGACGCCTCTACACGACGCACCCTCACGTCACGGTCGCGGGCGCACCTTGCGCACACCTCGTTTGTCCTGAGCCTTCTCCTGGGCGCGCTGCTCCTCTTCGAGCACCGCCTCCTCGGCAACGAGTCGCTTCATGCTCTCCAACCGACGCGGGTCGAGCAGCCCGGCATCGATCGCGGCGTTGACCGCGCAGCCCGGCTCCTGTTCGTGCTTGCAGTCGCGGAACCGGCAGTGGTCCATCAGTTCGAACACGTCGGCGAACGCCCGCTCGATGCCTCGGCCGCTGCTCCACAGGCTCACTGCGCGCACGCCGGGCGTGTCGATCAGCCAGCCGTCGCCCGGCAGTCGCACGAGCTCCGACGCGGTCGTGGTGTGTCGTCCCCGTTGGTCACCCTCTCGCACCACCGCGGTCGCCTGGCGCTCCTGGCCGACCAGCGCGTTCACGAGTGTGCTCTTGCCCACACCGCTCGCGCCGAGAAGGGCGATGGTGCCGTTGTCGGCCGCATAGCCACGCAGTTCCTCCACCCCGATGCCGCTGATCCCACTGGCCACCCGCACGTCGACACCCGGTGCCACATCCTGGAGCGCCGCCAGGGTCGTCGACGGATCGTCGATGAGGTCGTTCTTGGTGAGGACCACGACCGGTCTCGCCCCGCTGTCCCACGCGAGGACCAACTCCCGCTCCAGCCGGCGTTGGTTCGGCGGCGAGGTGAGCGCATGGATGAGCATCACGACGGCGATGTTGGCGGCGATCGTGTGGGCCTCCGCCCGGTTGCCCTCGAACGAGGCCCGCCGCACGAACGCACTGTGGCGAGGGAGGACCTCCTGCACGCGCTCGCCGTCCTCGCTGACCACCACGAAGTCGCCGACCGCGACGTCGGCCCCGATGTTGCGCATCCGCAGCGGGGGTTCGTCGAGCGACACCAGCACGGTGCTCCAGCCCCGGTCGAGCCGGCTCACTCGGCCCGACGGCCCGGGGGACGCCATGCGTCCGCGCGCCTGGAGCGCTTCCTCGGTCCAGCCGAGACGGGGATCACCTTGCCAGTCGATGTGCGACACGGTAGCGGTGGTCTCCCGATCCGTCGGCCCGGCCGGACCGAGGTGCGGTCAGCCGGCCGCGAGTGCGACGTCGTCGTCGAGCAGTTCCAGCTCGAGCAGGTCCTCGTCCGAGACCGCGGTGACGTCCTTGGGGCCGCGCAGCACGAGGAACAGCACGGCGACCAGACCCGCCGCCGCTGCGACCCACAGGCTCTGCGACCAGCCGTCGATGAACGCCGAACGGGCGGCGCCCAGGACACGAGGACCGTCGGCCCCGAGCTGCGGCGCCACTGCGTACGCCGTCCCGATGCCGTCCTTCACCGCGCCCGCCACGTCACTCGGGAGACCGGCGACCGCGGACGAGACGCTGCTCGAGTAGCCGCCGCTCAGCACGGAGCCGAGCATGGCGATCCCGATGGCGCCGCCGAGCTCGCGGACGGTGTCGTTCAAGGCGGAGGCGACGCCCTGCTGGTCGTGCGGGAGGGACTCGGTGATGGCCGTGGTCGACGGACTCATCGCCAGGCCCATGCCGAGGCCGACCAGCAGCAGGCCGGGAAGGATCGAGAAGTACCCGCCGTCGACCGACGGCATCACGGCCAGAAGGACGAGGCCGGCGGTGAACGCGGACGCCCCGGCGACGAGGATCCGATGCGTGCCGACACGACGGGCGAGGATCGGAGCCACCGACGACATCGGCATCATCACCAACGCCATCGGCAGGAGACCGGCGGCGGAGCGGAGTGCGGTGTAGCCCATGACGGCCTGCAGCAGTTGGACGAGCACGAGGAACAGCCCGAACATCGCTGCGAACATGATGAACAGCGTCGTGGAGCCGGCGGTGAGCGAGCGATTGGCGAACAGCCGCACGTCGAACAGCGGGTGCTCGGTGCGCAGTTCCCACGCCACGAAGGCGACGAGTCCGACGACGCCGACGATCAGGCCGGCGAGGGTGAGTGCGTCGTTCCAGCCGCGCTCGGGACCTTCGTGGACACCGAGGACGACGGCGGCGATGCCGACAGCCGAGAGGATCGACCCGACGACGTCGAAGCGTCCACCGTGGTGCTCACGACTGTTCGGCACCACCCGCAGCGCGATCGCGAAGGCGATGACGCAGCTGGCGATCGGCAGCGCGAAGACCCACGGCCACGTCGCGTTGTCGACGACGTAACTGGAGACGAACAGTCCGAGGATGCCACCGCCGGCGGCGAAGCCGGACCACACACCGACGGCCTGCGCCCGCTTCTCGGCGGGGAAGCTGGCCGTGATGACAGAGAGCGTGATCGGCATGATCATCGCCGCACCGACCCCGGCGACGACCCGGGCCGCCAGCAGGACCGAGCTCGTGGTGGCCATCGCCGCGACCAGGTTGGCGCCGGCGAAGACGGCGAGACCCGTCATCAGGATGGGCTTGCGGCCGAAGCGGTCGCCGATGGCGCCGATGGGCAGCAGCAGCGCGGCGAGAGCCATCGTGTAGCCGTTGATGATCCACAGCAGCGTGCTCTGCGAAGCGCCGAGGTCGGCGGCGAGTTGCTGTTGGGCGACGTTGAGGCCGGACACGGACGCGACGACGGCGACCAGTGCGGTGCACATCGCGATGAGGATGAGCCGCTGCCGCCGTGGATCGGCGACGACGGGGTCGAGGGCTTCGACGGTCATGGGGGACTCCTTCGGATCGGGACGACGGAACAGTACGAAACGGTTTCGTTCTGTAGTACGAAACGGTAGCGTACTGTTTCTATGAGAGAAGTCAACTCCCTTGCGGGCGATGCGACCGATGTCACGAGGAGGGGCTCGACGACCGTCACGACTAACGTCGACCCCCGCATGGATGAACGCGTCACACGTACCCGCAGCGCAGTGGTTCAGGCCGCGTCCGAACTGCTCGTCGAAGGCGGCCCCGGCGCGGTCACCGTCGATGCGATCGTGCTGCGGTCCGGCGTCGCCAAGTCCACGATCTACCGCCACTGGGCCAGCCGCGACGAGATCCTCATCGATGTGATCGACCACCTCATGCCGACCATTCCGCCGATCGATCCGGCGCTGGGCTTCGCCGACGCGGTCCACGCGTTCACCCGCACGATCGTCACCATGTTCAGCGATCCGGAGTGGGCGCGAGTCATCCCTTCGCTGCTGCTCCTCAAGCAGCTCGAACCCGCCTTCGCCCAGATGGAGAAGCGGCTCGAGGACAACCAGTTCGCCACGGCCCGCCAGCTGTACGACCTCGGCGTGGCCGAAGGGCTCGTCGATCCTGCGCTCGACTTCCACGTGGCCACCTCGCTGCTGATGGGTCCGCTGCTGTTCGCCCACCTCAGCAACACGTTCCAGCTCGACGCCGCCTTCGGGGACCACGTGGCCGACGCCTTTCTCCGTGCGCACGCTCCCGATGCCGTCGTTGAGACAAAGGTCACCCCGCGAGGCCGTCGCCCGCGGAGCTAAGTTCGGTCTGCTCGTGTCCCCGAACGAGCGAAACGGAGAACCCCCATGCTCGCCCGCCTCGCGCGCTTCAGCTTCCGCCGCCGTTGGATCATGGTGTTCGCGATCTGGCTGCCCGTCCTGCTCGTCCTGAACATCGCATCCTCGGCCGCCGGCACCAACTACCACACCGAGTTCAACCAGCCCGACAGCGAATCGACGCGTGTCCAGGACATCTTCAGCTCGATCGGCCAGAAGGAAGAGGCCGGCTACCCCGGTCAGATCGTCTTCACGGCCGAGCAGGGCAACGACGACCCCGAGGTGCAGGCGGCGATGACCGCGATGTTCGAGCAGGTCGACGCGCTGCCCGGGGTGAAGCTCGTCAGCCCGTACTCCCCCGAGGGCGCGCGGCTGAACAGCCCGGCCGACTCGGTGACCAACACCCTCGGCCACGACGTGTCCTTCGCGCAGCTCACCATCTCCAAGCGCGACCAGGCCCAGTTCAAGGAGCTCGCCACTCAGATCCAGGACATCGGTGACCAGGTCTCGGTGCCGGGCATCACCATCAACTACGGCGGCCAGATCTTCCAAGAGGTCCAATTCCCGGCGAGTGAGATCCTCGGCATCCTCGCCGCGATCGTCATCCTGCTGATCGCGTTCGGTTCGGTCATCGCGATGGGACTTCCGATCGGCACCGCGATCTCCGGACTCGGCGTCGCCATGGCCATTGTCGGGCTGGCCTCCCACGTGCTTTCGATCCCCGAGTTCGGGCCGCAGATGGCCGCCATGATCGGTCTCGGCGTCGGCATCGACTACGCGCTGTTCATCGTCAGCCGATATCGAGAACACCTCCAGATGGGCGAGGATCCGGAGACCGCGACCATCGCCGCCGTCGACACGTCCGGTCGCGCCGTGATCTTCGCCGGCATCACCGTGATGATCTCGCTGCTCGGCCTCTTCATCATGGGCGTGTCGTTCGTCCGAGGCCTCGCCGTGGCGGGCGCCACCGGTGTGTTCGTGATGATGATCGCGTCGATCACGCTGCTGCCGGCGCTGCTCGGCTTCACCGGCACTCGCATCCACACCACCTCGCGGGCAGCCGCCACCGGCGTCGCGCTGTTCGTGGTGTGCGGCCTCGCCGGAGTGGCGCTCGACCAGGTCGGACCGCTGCTGGGTCTCGGCCTGCTCGGTGCCGTGCTCCTCGTCGGTGCCAGCTACCTGCCGGGAGGGCGGTCGCTGCGCAAGCCGATCCCCGAACGCAAGGAGAAGCCGCGCGAGCAGCGCTTCTGGTTCAGGTGGAGCCGCTTCATCCAGCACCGGCCCTGGCCGTTCTTCATCGGTGGCGCCGTCACGCTCGTGCTGTTCGCGCTCCCGCTGTTCTCGATCCGCCTCGGCTTCAGCGACACCGGCAACCTGCCCAAGGACACGACCGTCCGCCAGGCCTACGACCAGATCGCCGGAGCGTTCGGCCCCGGATCCAACGGACCTCTCGTCCTGGTGTCCACCGACCCCGCCGCCAACGCGGAGACCGTCGCCGGCGTCGACGCGGCGATCGGTGCCGACACCAACGTGGCGTTCCCGCCCAAGGGTGTCGAGATCGCGCCCGGCATCTGGACCTGGACGGTCTACCCCACCACCTCTCCGCAGGATGCCGCCACGGCCGACCTCGTCACCCGACTGCGCAGCGACGTCATCCCTGCGACCGGCCTGCAGGTCGACGTCGGTGGCTGGACCGCGGCCGGCATCGACTTCGCCGACTATCTCGGCGGGCGGCTGCCGCTGCTCATCGGCGCGGTGCTGATCCTCAGCTTCCTGCTGCTGATGGTCGTGTTCCGCAGCCTGCTCGTGCCGCTCAAGGCGGTCATCATGAACCTGCTCTCCGTGGGTGCCGCGTACGGCGTGATCGTCGCCATCTTCCAGTGGGGCTGGGGCCTGAGTCTGCTCGGCATCGACAAGCCGGGTCCGGTCGAGGCGTGGGCGCCGATGATGCTGTTCGCGATCGTGTTCGGCCTGTCGATGGACTACGAGGTCTTCCTGCTCTCGCGGATGAAGGAGGAGTTCGATCGCACGGGCGACAACGGCACCGCCGTCGCCGACGGCCTGGCCGTCACCGCTCGAGTCATCACCGCCGCGGCGCTGATCATGGTGTGCGTGTTCTCGGCGTTCGTGCTGGGCGACGACCGCCAGCTCAAGCTGTTCGGTCTGGGCATGGCCGTCGCCGTGCTCGTCGACGCCACGATCGTGCGCATGATCCTCGTCCCCGCGACGATGGAACTGCTCGGCGCCCGCAACTGGTGGATTCCCAAGTGGCTCGACCGCATCCTCCCCCGTCTCGACGTGGAGGGCGGCCACGCCTCGTCCACGGCGGCGCCGGTCGAGGAGCCCGAACTCGTCGGTGCGGACTGACCTTCGCGTCCGGGGCCACGATGTGAACGACATCGGTGGTTTCTCAAGAATTCGGCAAGGTCTTCGCGGACGCGTGCGAAAACGGCCATTTCCCTACACTGATGCCGTGTATGGCGGGAACCATCGAAATGGACAATGAGCTCGAACTCGTTCGCCGTGGCTACGACCCAGCACAGGTGAAGGCCCTCGTCGGCCAGCTGTCGGCCGAGCTGAAGGCGGCCACCTCGGAGGCCGACCGCCTCCGCGCCCGGATCGCCGAGCTCGAACAGCAGCCCCCGATCTCGGCCGTCCCCACCCCCAGCGACGACATCCTCGGCCGCTGGGGCGACGAGACCGCCCAACTGCTCGACACGGCGCGGGCCAGCATCGCCAAGGTGATGGAGCAGGCACGCGCCGACGCCGCTGCCAAGGTCGCGGTGGCCGAGTCGCAGGCGCACGAGATCCGTCACCAGGCACAGGTCGACGCCGAGCTCGTGCTGTCCCAGGCTCGCAAGCAGGCCGAGGAGACCACCGCGGGCGCCGAAGCCCATCGGGTGGAGACCGAATCGGCCGCCCAGGCGACGCTCGACGAGACCCGCCGCAAGATCGACGAGGCGTCGGCGCAGCTCGCCGACCTCACCGCTCAGCGCGCATCCATCAGCCAGCAGCTCGGCGCGACGAAGGCTCAACTCACCCAGTTGCTCTCGATCGTCGAGACGCCCGCTGCACCCGCGGCGGAGAACGACGATGAGCAGTCCTGACGACCGCTCTCGCGTCGAGGATCTGATCGCACGCGCCGAGCGCGTCGCCCACCAGCCGGTGCCGGAGTCCCGCTCCAAGTGGATACCCGTCGTCGCCCTCGGGCTCATCGGCGTCGTCGCGATCTGGATCGGTGTCTCGATGGCCTCGGGCGGTGACAGCGGTTCGTCGGTCGCGCCGCCACGAACCACGGTCGTGCCTCCTGCGGTGACGACGGTCGCGCCGTCGACCACGATCCCTGTCGTCATCACGCTGCCGCCGGCGACGGTGGCACCCTCGACCGCCCCGACCCCGCCGGCGTCCACCGATCCGCCCGCGTCGACGACGACCCAGTTCGTCGACGATCCGACCCATCCGGTCAGGTGGGCGGACTACACCGGTGGGCAACTGCTCCTGGAGGGCACCGTGCCCGACCAGGCCACCTCCGACGCGCTCCGCGACCGGTTCGCCGCGGTGTTCGGTGCTGATCATGTCGTCGTGGAGCACACGGTCGTCGCCGGCACGCCGACCCCGGACGGCGAGGCGCTCCTCGCGCACGACTCGATCCAGTTCTCCCCGAACTCCACCACGCTCGACGCCACCGCCCAGCAGTTCCTCGACCTCGTCGTGGTGATGATGGAGCAGAACCCGCAGGTCACGCTCGACGTCCGCGGCTACACCGACGGGACCGGTCCCGCCGACGCCAATCTCGCCCTCTCGCAGGCCCGCGTCGACAACGTGACCGCCTATCTGGCGTTCAGCGGCATCGACCCGGCGCGCCTCACCGGGACCGGCTACGGCAAGGCATTCCCCATCGCCGACGACAGCACACCGGAGGGTCGTGCCCTCAACCGCAGAGTCGAGTTCACGATCCATCACCTGCTCGACTGACCATCCGCCGGACACCGCGCCTTGACAACGTGGTGTCCCATCACGTAGCGATACGCACCAATGCCCAGACCACTCGTCATCGTGGAGTCGCCCGCCAAGGCGAAGACCATCTCGAAATTCCTCGGGAATGCCTTCGACGTGCGCGCCTCGGTGGGCCACGTGGCCGACCTGCCCAGCAAGGGGCTGCAGATCGACGTCGACAACGGCTTCAAGCCGACCTACGAACTGACGGTTCGTGGCAAGGACGTGGTCAGGGACCTGCGAGCCGCGATGAAGGACGCCAGCGAGCTCTACCTCGCGACGGACGAAGACCGCGAGGGCGAAGCCATCAGCTGGCACCTGCTCGAGTACCTGAAGCCCAAGATCCCCGTGAAGCGCATGGTGTTCCACGAGATCACCAAGAGCGCGATCGATCAGGCCGTCGCCAACCCACGGGGGATCGACTACGGCCTCGTCGACGCCGCGGAGACCCGTCGACTGCTCGACCGGCTCTACGGCTACGAGGTGTCGCCGGTCCTCTGGCGCCGGGTGAACCGGGGTCTCAGCGCCGGTCGTGTGCAGAGCCCGTCGGTCCGGCTCATCGTCGAGCGCGAGCGCGAACGCATCGCGTTCGTCACCGCGGGGTACTGGGACATCGACCTGCAGACGGGGACGTCGCCTGCCTTCACCGCCACCCTCGTCTCGGTCGACGGCACGAAGGTGGCGACCGGCAAGGACTTCACCTCCGACGGACAGCCGAAGAAGAACGTCGTCGTCGTCCCCGAGGGTCGCGCCCGTTCGTTGGCGACCGCGCTCGAGTCCGCGGACTTCGCCGTGCGGTCGGTGGAGCAGAAGCCCTATCGCAGCAGCCCGAAGGCGCCGTTCATGACCAGCACCCTGCAGCAGGAGGGTGGTCGCAAGCTGCGCCTCGGCGCTGCGCAGGTGATGCGCATCGCGCAGGGTCTGTACGAGCGCGGCTACATCACCTACATGCGTACCGACAACGTCGTGCTCAGCGACGAAGCGCTCACGGCCGTGCGCGCCGAGGTCCAGCGCAGCTACGGCGCCAACTTCCTGTCGCCCGGTCCGCGCCAGTTCAGCACGAAGGTGAAGAACGCCCAGGAGGCCCACGAGGCGATCCGGCCCACCACGCCGCTGCGCAGCCCCGATGCGGTCGCCGCCGAGCTCAACGGCCAGGAGCTGTCGCTCTACCGGATGATCTGGCAGCGCACCCTGGCGTCGCAGATGGCCGACGCGGCCGGCACCACGGTGAGCGTGCGGCTGGGAGCGATCGCGGTGGAGTCGGCGGCACGCACCGACTGCGAGTTCGCCGCCAGCGGTACCACCATCACGTTCCCCGGGCACCGGCAGGTCTACGTCGAGTCCACGGACGAGGCCGAAGCCGAGGACGAGCGAGAGGCGCTGCTGCCGCAGCTCACGGTCGGCCAGGCGGTTCCGGTCAGCTCGCTCACGCCCAATGGCCACGCCACCTCACCGCCCGCCCGCTACACCGAGGCCTCGCTGGTGAAGCGGCTCGAGGAGTTGGGCATCGGTCGCCCGAGCACGTGGGCCTCGATCATCCAGACGGTGCAGGACCGCGGCTACGTGTGGAAGAAGGGGCAGGCGCTCGTACCGACCTGGACCGCCTTCGCCGTCGTCGGGTTGATGGAGAAGCACTTCGCCGAGCTCGTCGACTTCGCGTTCACCGCTCGTATCGAGGAAGACCTCGACTCGATCGCCCGCAACGAACGTCAGAAGCAGGACTGGCTGCAGCACTTCTACTTCGGCAGCGAAGCCGAGCAGCTGCCCGGGCTCAAGCGACTGGTGGAGGAGAACCTCGATCACATCGACGCGGCCGAGATCAACACGTTCCCGATCGGCGTCGACGCCGACGGCAACGCAGTGGTCGTGAAGCCCGGCAAGTACGGGCCGTACGTCAAGCGTGGCGAGGACACCGCCAGCGTGCCCGACGACATGGCACCGGACGAGCTCACCATCGAGGTGGCGATCAAGCTGCTCGCCGCCCCCAAGAGCGACGAGCCGATCGGCGAGCTCGACGGTTTCCCCGTGTTCGCCAAGAACGGTCGGTACGGGCCGTACGTGCAGTGGGGCAGCCCGGACAACCTGCCGCCGGGGCTCGAGAAGCCGAAGATGGCCAGCCTGTTCAAGACGATGGTGTTCGAGCGGATCACGGTCGACGAGGCCAAGGAGCTCTTGCAACTCCCCCGCTCACTCGGCATCGACCCGTCCGACGGCGCCGAGATCATCGCCAACAACGGTCGCTACGGGCCATACGTGCAGAAGGGCAAGGACTTCCGCAACATCGCCGGCGAGGAGCAGCTGCTCACCATCACCCTCGCCGAGGCGGTCGCGATCTTCAGCCAGCCCAAGGTCTTCCGCCGCGGTGCGGCCGCCAACATGGCGGCACGCGGGCCGCTGCGAGAGTTCGGCACCGACCCGGTGAGCGGCAAGCCCGTGGTGGCCAAGGACGGCAAGTTCGGCGTCTACGTGACCGACGGGGAGACGAACGCGTCGCTGTCCAAGGGCGACCGCCTCGAGGCGATGGAGCCCGAGCGCGCCTACGAGCTGCTCGCAGTCCGCCGAGAGGCGATCATCGAAAAGGGCGGAGCGCCCGGCAAGAAGGCGGCGGCCACGAAGCGGGCCGCGGCGAAGAAGTCGGCGCCGGCGAAGAAGTCCGCAGCGAAGAAGTCGGCAGCGAAGAAGGCCCCCGCCAAGAAGGCTTCCGCGGTGACCGCGTCCCCGGCGCCCGGCGACGACCCTCTCGCCTGACGACCCTCTCGCCTGACGACCCGCGGGCTCGGGTCAGCCGGTGAGGAGGACGGCGAGCACGCCGATGAGGACGAGCGCGCTCGCGGCATATTCGCTGCGCTCGTGGCGGTCGTGCAGGATCCAGCGCGACACCGCGAAGGTGAAGAGCAGCTCGACCTGCCCGAGCGTGCGCACCTTGGCGGCGTTCTCCAACGTCAGCGCCATCGCCCACCCGGCTGAGCCGAAGACGCTGAGGAGCCCGACGACGGAACTGCTCCGCCAGTGCACGACGGAGAGCCGAAGCTGGTCGCGCTCGCGCAGCGCGAGGTATGTCCCGTGGACGACGGTCTGAATGGTGTTCATCACCGCCAGGGTGACGAGCGCCTTCATCACCACCGGGCTGTGATGCAGCGCCTTCGTCGCGGCGCGGATGCCGACCGAGGCCAGGCCGAAGAATGCTCCCGCGGCCAGGCCGTACACCGCCGCCGGCTCACGGATCGACGCCGGCGTCAACCGGCGGCCGCGGGAGACCAGCATGGCCACGCCGACCATGCACACCAGCGCGCCGAGCCAGCCACCCCAGCGCAGCGGCTCACCCAGCAGCACCATCGAGAAGATCGCCACCTGCACCACCTCGGTCTTGGAGA
Source organism: uncultured Acidimicrobiaceae bacterium (assembly GCA_963720695.1). Classification (GTDB taxonomy): domain Bacteria; phylum Actinomycetota; class Acidimicrobiia; order Acidimicrobiales; family Ilumatobacteraceae; genus UBA668. Next base: position 239,260 of record CAVRGG010000006.1, on the reverse strand, counting down.
ACACGGTGCCGACGGCGAAGTCGCGGGCATCGAACGCCCGGATGAGGAAGATGGTGCCGAGGATCTGCGCGATGCCGCCGCCGGCGATGACGGGCCAGAAGCGGGCGTCGATGTGAGGCCACTGCATGCCGAGCCGCCACACGACGAGCACGGCCAGCGCGGCCAGCGGCCCTCCGTAGAAATAGCGGACGAACCCTGCGCCGCTGACCGAGAGCAGCGCGCGCAAGCGGTGCTGCATGGCGGTCCGGGCGGTCTGGAAGCCGGCGGCGGCGATGGTGATCGGGATCCACATAGCTGTCTCACATTTCGGGAATGAAATCTCATTCACAGACTAGCCCGATGAGATCGGTATGGTGCGCCTCGATATGTCCACGGGTCGCTACATCGCATTCGAGGGGGCCGAAGGGTGCGGGAAGAGCACCCACGCGGCGCGGCTCGCCCAGACACTCGGTGCCGTGCTCACCCGCGAGACCGGCGGCACGGCGATCGGCCAGCGGATCCGCACGATCCTGCACGACACCGCGGTCACGAACCTGTCGCACCGCGCCGAGGCGTTGCTCGCTGCGGCCGATCGGGCGCAGCACATCGACGAGATCGTCGGGCCGGCGCTCTCCAGCGGACGACACGTGGTGAGCGACCGCAGCGTCTACTCCACGCTGGCGTACCAGGGCTACGGCCGAGGGCTCCCGCTCGACACGGTCCGCGGGATCAACGAGTGGGCGGTGGAAGGACACTGGCCCGACCTCGTGCTGTTGCTCGATGCGGACACCGAGGTGCTCGAGCGACGCATGCGGGGACGCCAACTCGACCGCTTCGAACAGGAGAACGGCGGGTTCCACGAGCGGGTCCGCGACGGATTTCGCGACATGGCGACGAAGGAGCCGGATCGCTGGGTCGTCATCGACGGCTCCGCGAACATCGAGCAGGTGGCGACCGCCGTGCGGGCCGCCGTCGCGGATCGACTCGGCCTCTGATGTTCGCCGAGTACACCCGGTCGGTGTGGGACCACGTCGTCGGCCAACCGCGAGCCATCGACCAACTCACGCGAGCCGCCGCGGCGCCGGTGCACGCCTACCTCTTCGTGGGGCCGCCCGGCTCGACCAAGAACGAAGCAGCGAGAGCGTTCGCCGCGCTGCTCCTCACCGGTCACGACGACGCCGACGCCCGCGCCGCGCGGTTGGCGCTCTCGGGTGAGCATCCCGACGTTCGCGAAGTCGAGCGGTCGGGAGCCCGCATCTCCAAGGACCAGGTCAGCGACATCATCCGCAACGCGTCCCTCGCCCCGATCGAGGGAAGCCGCAAGGTGATGGTGCTCCACGAGTTCCACCTGCTCGAATCCGAAGGCGCTGCCCGACTCCTCAAGACCATCGAGGAGCCACCGCCGAGCACGGTGTTCCTCGTGCTCGCCGATCAGGTCCCACCCGAGCTCGTCACGATCGCATCGCGCTGCGTCCGCATCGAGTTCAGCAGCATCCCCGAGGCCGTCATCCGCGACGTGCTCGTCGCCGATGGGATCAGCCCCGAGGTCGCCGAGGTCGCTGCCGGCTCGGCGGAGGGCGACCTCGACCGCGCCCGGGTCCTCGCGGTCGACCCGAGCCTCGTGCAGCGCCGCGCGGCCTTCGCCAGCATCCCGCAACGCCTCGACGGCAACGGCAACACCGTCGTGGCGCTGTGCGCCGAGCTGAACGCATTGATCGAGGGTGCCGCGGCGCCCCTCGCCGCCCGCCAGGCCGACGAAGCGGCGGCCCTCGAGTCGCGGGTGGCCGCCGTCGGTGAACGAGGCAGCGGGCGCAAGCAGCTCGAGGAGCGCCACAAGCGCGAGCTCCGCCGTCATCGCACCGACGAGCTCCGTAGCGGACTCGCCGTGGTGGCCGGTTCGTACCGCGATGCCCTCGTGCACGGCCGGCTCACCCGACCCGAATCCGCGGTGCAGGCCGTGCGACGCATCCACCTCGCACTCGATGCACTCGAGCGCAACCCCAACGAGACGCTGCTGCTCCAGTCGCTCCTGCTCGACCTGCCCTCGCTCCCCGCCCAATCCTGACCAACCCGGCAATCGGGTGGGTAGGTCAGAGGTCGACCGCTAACATTGCTGCCCGCGCCCAGGTAGCTCAGTCGGTAGAGCAACGCACTCGTAATGCGTAGGTCAGGAGTTCGATTCTCCTCTTGGGCTCCACTCGAACCGGGTCTGGCATACTTTCCCGGTGCCCGCCGTCGCTGGAGAAGTCGACGCCACCACGACCACGACAACGACCACGACCGCGTCACCCGCCACAGCACGTCGTGAGCTCCTCGGGCAGCGTCTCACCGCCGCCGTGATCGCGGCCGGGCTGGCGATCAGCTTCCATCATCGACTCGGCGACGACCCGATGATCACCTTCCGGTACTCGAAGAACCTGGCCAACGGCTTCGGCTTCGTCTTCAATCCGGGCGAGAAGGTCCTCAGCACGACCTCGCCGCTGACCGGGGTGCTGTTCAGCATCCCCGTGAAGCTGGGGATGGCGCCGCAACAGGTCTCGATCGTCGTGGCGGCAGTCTGTCTGGCCGCGTCGGCGTACCTGGTGTGCCGGGAGTTCGCACGCATCGGCTGGCGTGTGGCGGCCTGGGCGTCGCTGATCGGCATCCCACTGAGCCTGATCCTGGTACGCAGCCTGGTCAACGAGCTGCCGATGTACCTGTTGGCGGCGGTTGCGACGTTGCTGCTGGTCAGCCGTCGGCGATACCTGTGGGCACTCCCGCTCGCCGCGATCACCGTGCTGATCCGACCCGACGGCATCGTGCTGTTCGCCGTCGCCGTCACCGCTGCCGCGCTGGTCGCGCGACGCGAGCCGGAATTCCGACGTCCACTCGCGATCGGCACCGCCATCGGTGTCGGCACCCTGGTGGTCGTCGCCCTCATCGGACGCGCCTACTACGGTCGGACGCTGCCGGTGACGTTGGCGGCCAAGCGCGCCCAGCACGACGCCGGCCTCGGCATCACCTATCCCGTCATGATCGGACGCACGCTGCGAGCGCATCTCGACGGTTGGTGGAACTGGCCCAACGTCGCGTTGGCCGTTGCAGGTGTCGCGGTCCTCGTGCTGGGGTGGCGGCGCTTGACCGCCACGTTCATCCCACTCCTGCTCATCTGGGTCCTGTTGTTCGGACTCGCGTTCTCGGTCTCGGGCACCACGGCCTACGGCTGGTATGCCGCACCGGTGGTCCTCGGCTACTGGGTGTTGGTCGCGCTCGGCGCACAGGGCGTGGCCCTCCGACTCGCCAGGGTGCATGCGTCGTCGCAGCTCCGCCTCGCCACGGCGGCCGTGTTGCTCGTCGTCATCGGCGCCAGCGGCGCGGTCACCGTGCACGACGAACGCAACGCCGCACCCCTGCGAACCGAAATGTACCGACCCGCCGCCGACTGGCTCAGGACGAACACGCCGGCTGACGCCTCGGTCGGCACCGCCGAGGTCGGCATCATCGGGTACTACGCCGATCGTCGCATCATCGATTTCGCCGGCCTCATCCAGCCCGATGTGCCGATCAACTTCGACCGCGAGTTCGGCTTCGAGGGTTTCGCCACCTACGCCTTTCGCACGTATCAACCCGACTACGTGGCACTCATCACGGGCTGGTCGCCGAGCCTGACATCGCTCCCGGAGTTCGTCGACTCGTGCACCATCGCCACGGTGATCACGGTTCCCGGCGTCGGAGGGTCGCTCGACATCTACCGCTGCGTGTACGCCGACGCGACCGGCTGACCGCAGAGCGGGACCGCCGAGCACCTCTCGTTTCGCCGGGTGTCATCCAGCGAGCTACCGTCCCTTTCAGACAGACGAATTGCGGAGGTGCCGCGGTGACGACGTACCCGACCGAGCGAATTCACAACGTGGTCCTGGTGGGCCACGCCGGAGTGGGGAAGACCACGCTGGCCGAGGCGCTACTGGCCCGAGCCGGTGCCGTCCCACGGCCGGGCAGGGTCGACGATGGTACGAGCCTGCTCGACACCGACCCGGAGAGCATCAAGTCGCGCATCTCGATGTCGCTCGCACTGGCACCGTTCGAGTGGACCGCCACGGACGGCAACGCCTACAAGGTCAACGTCATCGACACACCCGGGTCGATCGACTTCGCCGGCGAAGTGGACGCGGCCATGGCGATCGCCGACCTCGCCGTGTTCGTCGTCAGCGCCGTCGAGGGTCTCGAGGCGCAGACGGAGATGCTCTGGCGGCGGGCGGTCGAGATGCGGCTGCCGCGACTCGTCTTCGTGAGCAAGGAGGACAAGGACCGCGCCGACTTCCACTCCGTCGTCGACCAGTTGCGCGCCGCGTTCGGGCCGGGCATCGCTCCCCTCGAGCTGCCCATCGGTGAGGCTGCCTCGTTGCACGGCGTCGTCGACGTGCTGTCGGAGTCTGCGTTCGATTACGAGGAGGGCGGCACGCACCACACCGAGCCGATGCCGGCCGAGGTGGCCGACGAGGAGCACACCCTGCACGACGCACTCGTGGAGGAGATCGTCTCCGGCGACGACGACCAACTCGAGCGCTACCTCTCCGGCGAGGTGCCGAGCGTGGCCGACCTCGAGCGCACCCTGGCCCACGAGGTGCTCGACTGCGTCGAGTTCCCGGTGCTGCTCGGATCGGCGGCCACCGGCGTCGGCATCGATCGCCTCGCCGATCTCCTGTGCGAACTCGGGCCGGCGGCAGCCGATCGCACGTGCGACGTGATCGCCGGCGACGGCACCGTGTCCGTCACGGCCGACCCCTCGGGGCAACCGCTCGCCTTCGTGTTCAAGACGATCGCCGATCCGTACATCGGGCAGCTGTCGGTGTTCAAGGTTCTCTCCGGCACGATCAAGGCCGACGACCGGCTGGTGAACACCACGACCGGTGCGGAGGAGCGGCTGCACGGCCTGTTCCTCCTGCGGGGCAAGGAACAGACCCCGATCACCGAGGTCGCCGCCGGCGACATCGCCGCGGTCGCCAAGCTCACCAACACGCACACCGGCGACACGCTCGCCCCGAAGGGGTCACCGGTCCGCGTGCAGCCGCCCGCCCGTCGCGCGCCCCAGTACGGAGTGGCCATCCTTCCTCGCACGCAGGCCGACGACGACAAGCTCGGCAACGCGCTCGCCCGGCTGCAGGCGGAGGACCCCTCGCTCTACGTCGACCGCGTGGAGGAGACCCGCCAGACCGTGCTGCGCGGCCTCGGCGACACGCACATCGCGGTCACCATCGACCGGATGGCACGCAAGTTCGGCGTCAACGTCGACATCGCGCCGCTGCGCATCGCGTACCGCGAGACCGTCGGGGGCAAGGCGTCTGCCGAGGGCAAGGTGAAGAAGCAGAGCGGCGGCCACGGTCAGTTCGCGGTGGTCAACCTCCGCGTCGACGCCCTCCCGCGTGGCGAGGGCTTCCAGTTCATCGACGCGATCGTGGGAGGGACGATCCCGCGCAACTACATCCCCGCCGTGCACGCCGGCATCGAGGAGACGATGACGCGCGGGTGGCGTGCACGGGTTCCCGGTCGTCGACGTCTCGGTCGAGTGCTACGACGGCAAGTACCACCCGGTGGACTCGAGCGAGATGGCGTTCAAGACGGCCGCCTCGATCGGCTTCAAGGAGGCGATGGAGGCGGCCGGAGTGCTCGTGCTCGAGCCGGTTTCGCTGCTGACGGTGACTGTGCCGTCGGCATATCAGGGCGACGTCATGAGCGACGTGAACTCACGCCGCGGCCGGGTGCAGGGCAGCTCGACCAACGAGTACGGCGAGCAGGTGATCGAGGCGCTCGTGCCTGCGGGTGAGCTGTCTCGCTACTCGATCGATCTGCGGTCGATGACCGGCGGGCGGGGCCAGTTCGCCGTGCAACATCATCACTACGACGTGCTGCCGGCGCACCTGGTGGAGAAGGCGAAGCAGTCCTTGCCGAAGGCCCACTGATCGAGTTCGCCGTCGCGCTGCTCAGGCGTCGACGATGTCGAACTCCACGTCGCGCTCACCTTCCTTCGCGACGTAGTGACCGGGGGGGAGGTCGAGATCGACCGCGCAGACGGCACCGGCCGGTACCCCGCGGACGACGCTCACCTCCGTGCCGTCGCGGCTGAGCGTCACCGTGATCGGCGACTTGTTCCCGGCGTCGGCCTCGACCGACACGCGGATGAGTCCCGCCGAGAGGTTGCTGGGAGTGCGAGACGACATCCCGCCGAACCCGTCGACGATGTCGTCGACCGAGATCTTCACGGTGCGACCCTCGTCGAACGAGCCGGACGCGCACGCGGTGGGAGGAAGCGTCGACGGCAGCTGCGTCGCCCCACCGTCGGCGCTGCACGCGACCACCGTGAGGACGACAGGGACGAGCAACAGGGTGGCGCGCATGTGGCGATGCTAGGGAGTGCCGACCAAGGGCGGCAGCCACTCCTCGAGCCGCTCCCAGACGATCGCGTCGCTCTTGGCGAGCAGGTGCCCGTCGCCGGGCAGGCGTACCAGCTCGCCGTGGCCGGCGATCATGCGGACCATCTCGCTCGCCTCGATGGGCAGGATCTCGTCGCGCTCGCCGTGGAACAGCAGCAACGGGGTCTCCTGCAACCCGCCGGCGAGCTCGCACCCGGCCGACTGCGTCGAGAACGTCACCACGCCGGCGACCATGTCGTGCAGCCCCACACCGACCCGCACGGCCACGGCACCGCCGAAGCTGTGGCCCATCAGCACCACGGTGTCGGCGCCGGAACCTCCGATCGCGAGCTGCACCGCCGCCGCCACGTCGACGCAGCAGAGGTCGAGGTCGTTGGGCCGGCGATAGCTGACCCGCAACACGGGGACCCCGCGCGCGGCCCACGTCTCACCGAGTCGGTGGTAGAGCGCATCGCCCGGCCCGAGCAGTCCGCCCATCGCCCCGCCGCACAGCACGAGCGCTCCGCGCTGCCTCGCGACGTCCTCGGGCGGCTCGTGCCACAGCAGCGTGAGGAGGCCACGCATGGTGTACATCTCGACGTGACGCAGGGTCGGCGTGAGCATCGCGTCACTCGACGCCATCACCTGCAGCGCGTCGAGCGGTGTCGTCGGCGACTCCCTCGGGGGCGGCTCGGCCGCGGTCCCTGCGGTACGGCTCGGGTCGTCCATCGTGAGTACCCTAACCCCACCCATGTCCGACGCTCCGACCGATCAACGACACCGCGAGCTCTACGACCTCGCCGTCCGCATCGGCCTCGCGTGGCGCGAGATCCGCCGTGGTGCGTCCACCGCCGGGCTCCGCGACTACCTCTACGGGATGGGCGACGAGTCGATCGAGCAAGGCCAGATGGACACCCTGGATCTCCTCGCCCTGCGGCCCGCCTGGAGGATGAGCGAGCTCGCCGAAGGGCTCCGCGTCGACCCTTCGACCGTCACGCGGGCCATCCAACGCCTGGAGAAGGCGGGCCTCGCCGTGCGAGAGCCGAGCAAGGACGACGGCCGAGTCGTCGAGGTGCAGATCACCGATGCCGGCCGCGCCCGCCATGCCGACGTCGCCGCGAGGCGAGGTGTCCTCATGACGGAGATCCTCCGCGCCTACCGGATGCGTGAACTGCCGGTGCTCGCCGACATGCTCGAGCGATTCGTGGTCGCAGTCGACGCGTTCGTCGCCACCCTCGACGACCAACCCTGACCCGCCCATCCGCCCCTTCGCGGGCTTCAGGTCATCACGGAGACGAGGCTGAATTTCTGCCTCCACGGATGACGTGAACGCAGGTGGCGTGCAGGCGGGGTGGGGTGGAGGGCAGCGAGCGGGGCACGGATGGGCGCTCGCGAGGGAAACCGGTAGGGTTCGGCCAATGGCAGATCGAGCAGCGTTCGCCCAGGAAGCGATGCAATACGCACCGCAGCTGTTCAGCGCCGCGATGCGCATGACTCGCAACCGATCCGACGCAGAGGACCTCGTCCAGGAGACGTATCTGCGGGCGTATCGCAGCTATGCGACCTTCGAGGAGGGCACGAACCTGCGGGCGTGGCTGTTCCGCATCCTCACCAACACGTTCATCAACTCGTACCGGTCCAAGCAGCGCCGGGTGCAGGAGACCGAACTCAACGACGTCGAGGACCTCTACCTGTATCGGCGGATCTCCGGGGTCGATGTGGCCAGCCGCAGCGCCGAGGACACGATGTTCGAACTGTTCACCGACGACGAGGTGAAGCAGGCTCTCGAGGATCTCCCCGAGAACTTCCGACTCCCGGTGCTCCTGGCCGATGTGGAGGACTTCTCCTACAAGGAGATCGCCGAGATCCTCGACATCCCGATCGGCACGGTCATGTCGCGGCTGCACCGGGGAAGAAAAGCGATGCAGAAGGCGTTGGCCGACTTCGCAACCCACCAGGGGTTGCTGGTTCGAACCCCGGACACCACGGAAGAGCACGCCGATGGCTGACTGCAGCGAGACATTGCGAGAACTCGAGGCCTTCCTCGACGGCGAGCTCACCGACGAGTCGCAGGTCGCGATCCACACGCATCTCGAAGGATGCATGGACTGCCTGCAGGCATTCGACTTCCACGCCGAGCTGCGCACCGTCATCAAGCAGAAGTGCACCAACGACGAGTTCCCCGCCGGCCTGTTGTCCCGCATCGAACAGTGCTTCGGCGAGGACTTCGACGGCGACGGGCAGATCGGCTGAGGGCGGTTCCCACCCCGATTGGTCCCAGCCCCTCCCGGGCTCGCTACGCTGGCGACCGTGTTCGCGATCATCTTCCACTGGTGGCTCGGTGCCATCCTCGCAGCAGTCGGCATCCTCGCCGTCGTCGGCGTCATCGCCGGTTACGTGAAGGCTGTCGTGGCCCCGCAGTACCCGGGCCGACGCAACCGTCGCGACGACTGATCGGAAGCACATGACCGAGGCGCCGAGCCCCATCGACTGGGCACGCGCCGAGCGGGTTGCCGTGGCGATCGCCGAGCGCCGGTCCGGACCGCCGATCCCACCGACCCCCGGCGACATCCAGATCGCCTCAGCAGCGGTCGTGGAGGACGCCATCGAGGCGGTCACCGGCCTGCGTCCCGCGCACGGCACCGCCACCGTGCAGTTCGTGGATCGCCCGGCCTGGATCCGCGCCAACCTCGCCTCCTTCCGCACCCTCCTCGCACCACTGATGGATCGGTGGGGAGAGAAGGTGTCGGCGTCCTCGGCGGCGGGTTCGGTGGCACGCCAGATCGCGGGCGCCGAGATGGGTGCGCTGCTGGGATGGATGAGCACGCGGGTGCTCGGCCAGTACGACATCCTCGTCGGCCGCCAACCGTCGGACGACGCGGTCTACCTCGTCGCTCCGAACCTTGCGGCGATCGAGCATCGCTACGGTTTCGACCCCGGCGAGTTCCGCACGTGGGTGCTGCTGCACGAGCTCACCCACCGCGCCCAGTTCACCGGCGTCCCGTGGATGCGCGACCACTTCACCGGGCTGGTCGACCAGAGTCTCTCCTTCGCCGACCCCGACCCCGCGGCGCTGTTCGAGGCCGTGAAGAGCGCACTGCGCAACCGCCGTGAGGCGAGCGAGCAGGTCCGCGACGGCGGGATGATGGGGTTGCTGGCCAAGCCCGAGCAACGAGCCGTGATGGCGAACATCGGCGGCCTGATGTCGCTGTTGGAGGGCCACGGCGACATCACCATGACCCGCGCCGCGGGGCCCCTGGTGCCCAACGCCGACCGCTTCGAGCGGATCCTCCGCGAGCGCCGCCGCACGACCAATCCGCTCAGCCGCACCGTGATGCGCCTCGCCGGCATCGAGGCCAAGCTCAACCAGTACGCGGCCGGCGCACGGTTCATCTCGGTGATCGAGGCCGCCGAGGGCGAGCGCGCCGTCGATCGCTGTTGGGAGAGTCCCGAGCACCTTCCGACGCTCGAGGAGATCCGCCATCCCAAGGCCTGGCTGGACCGCATGGGGTCGCTCGTTGGCTGAGCAGCTGTCGCTGCACGATCCGACGGTTCGAGCGATGTTGGCGCGGTGCACCTTTCCGCGAGCCGGCACCAGCGTCACCTGCGCAGTGTCGGGCGGTCCCGACTCCGCGGCACTGCTCGTGCTCGCCGTGGCGGCCGAGTGCGACGTCACCGCCGTCCATGTCGACCATCGACTTCGTCCCGGCTCCGCGGACGAAGCGCTCGTCGTCGCCGCGATCGCCGACGCCGTCGGCGCGGCATTCCGGACCGTCACCGTCGAGGTCGGCGACGGGCCGAACCTCGAGGCACGTGCCCGGGCCGCACGCTACGCAGCGCTCCCCGACGACGTGATGACGGGGCACACGGCCGACGATCAAGCCGAGACGGTGCTGGTCAACATCTTGCGCGGCGCGGGCGCGAGTGGCCTTGCGGCCATTCGGCCAGGGCACCGCCATCCGCTGCTCGCCCTGCGCCGCACCGAGACCGAGGCGCTGTGCGAGCTGCTCGCGCTCGACGTGGTGCGCGACCCCTCGAACGACGATCCACGGCATCTCCGCAACCGTGTCCGGCACGAGCTGCTGCCGGCGATGAACGAACTCGCCCGTCGCGACCTCGTGCCGGTCCTGGCCCGCCAGGCCGATCTCGCCCGCGACGAGGCCGACCTCCTCGACACGCTGGCGGGAGCGATCGACGTGTCCGACGCGAAGGCGTTGGCGGCGGCGCCGCTCGCCCTGGCCCGGCGAGCCGTCAGAGGATGGCTGACGTCGGAACACCCGCCCGACGCCGCGACGGTGGCGCGCGTCCTGGCCGTGGCCAGGGGCGACGCCAACGCGACGGACGTCGGAGGCGGTCGACGAGTGGAGCGACATCAGCAACGACTCCACCTTCGGCCCTAGGGAACCCACGAGCGACCGAGTAACCTGCACCCACATTCAGTAAGTGCACGACCGTGGAGGAGGGCTCGATGCCCCCGAGGCTGCGCGGGAAGTGGGCGCTCGGCATTACGCCTCGCAACTTCACGTGGTTCATGAAAGACAAATTGGCGGTCTGCGAGCGTCCTGGCGGGTACGGCGACAACCATCGTCGCGTCCGACGTCAGGAGGAGATCATCTGGCTGCGCGAGAACGGATTCGGCTGCGTCGTCAGCATCATCCCCGCGCCCAGCAACCTGCACAACTACGACGAGCTCGGCCTGCCGTACCTGCATCGTCCGTTCACGGGCACCGACGACCTCGGCGTGTGGCTGAAGGCGTTCTACACCGAGCTGCACGGCCTGCTGGAGGCCAGCACCAAGGTCGTCGTGCACAACGAGTCCGTCGACGATCGCGTCATCGGCATCCTCGGCGGCTACATCCGCTGGAGCCGGATGGTCGACGACCCGTCGATGGCGATCAACCTCACCGAGCGCATCGCCAAGCGACAGCTCGACCCGTTCGCCCGCCAGGTCATCCTCATGGCGCACGAGCTGCGCTGACCCGCGAGGGACGGACCTCCGCACGACCTAATGTGCGTGCATGAGCAGCGCACCCGCGAACTGGCATCCGGACCCGATGGGCCGCCACCAACTCCGCTACTGGGACGGCACCAACTGGACCGAGCATGTCAGTGACAACGGCATCCAGGGCACCGACCCCGTGCAGGCGAGCAGCAAGCTCGACGCCATCGACACGATCCTGACCGTCGGCAACGAGGGCGATCCGTCCAAGATCCACGATCAGCTGCACGGTGACGGCAAGTACCGCAGCGCGAAGGTCGGCGAGGCGGCCTTCGAGGGCGGGGGCACCCTCTTCACCGAGCCGATCCTGGTGGTCAACCAGAAGGCCAAGGTCATCGAGCTCAACAACCAGTACGGGATCTTCGACCAGCACGGCCGGCGCATCGGAGCGGTGAACCAGGTCGGTCAGAGCACGGCCAAGAAGGCGGTCCGGCTGCTCACCAGCTACGACCAGTTCCTCACCCATCACCTCGACGTGGCCGACGAGCAGGGTCGCGTCGTGCTCAAGCTCACCCGTCCGGCCAAGCTCATGAAGAGCAGCCTGATCGTCTCCGACCCCAACGGCCAGGAGATCGGCAAGATCGTCCAGGACAACGTGTTCGGGAAGATCCACTTCTCGCTGCAGGCCGGCGGGTACACCTACGGTGCCATCCGCGCCGAGAACTGGCGGGCCTGGAACTTCCGCATCGAGGACCACACCGGCACCGAGGTCGCACGCATCACCAAGACCTTCGAGGGCGTGGCCAAGACGCTGTTCACGACGGCCGACAACTACGTCGTCCAGGTGCACACGCAGATCCCCCAGCCGCTCATCTCGTTGGTGATCGCCGCGGCCGTGTCCGTCGACACGGCGCTCAAGCAGGACGACCGCGGGCTGAACTGATCAGCCGGTCGCGGCCACGTCGACCACCACGTCGAGGCTGGTGTTCGACGCGAGGCACACCGACCCGCCGACCGTGCTCATGCCGACGGTGACGGACGTGGCCGAGTGAGCCGCGGTCGCGACCACCGCGGCGACCGGCATGGCCTGCGTGCAGTTCCATGCGTACAGCGCGCCGCTCTGCGAGCCGGCGATGACCGTGATCGTGAACTGGGCGCGGGTGGCACCGGTCGGCACCGCCACCGCCACCGTCGTCGTACCGGTGGTCACCGGGTGCAGCGAGCGTGAATCGAACAGCCGCTGCGGCGCCACCGGGCCGAGCGCGCCGGACCCGTTCCACAGGCCGGTCACGTCGAGGGTGACATCCACCTCCGAGGTGGACGAGAGGCACACGCCGGCGTCCGAGGTGTTCACCACGGCCGACAGCGTCTGGATGGGCGCCGTCGTGTAGGGCAGCACCCACGGCTTCTCACCACAGGCACCGATGCCGACGCTGCCGGCTGCCTGCGGGTCGAGGAGCGTGAGCGTCACCGTGACCGCCTTCGCCGAACTCGGTGTGCCGAGGAATCGGGGCGAGACCGCCCGCGGGCGGGCCGGTGTCAGCGCCAGACCGGAGCGCGTGTCGAGCGCTCGCCGGGCGACGACCGGCTGCATGCCGACGCCATCCTTCGCGAGGTAGGCGATCACATCGACGCGAACGTACATCCGCTCCGACGGCGTCACGCAGATCGTGCCATCGGTGACGGTCGTGACCGTCGTGATGGCGTTGAGACGATCAGGTGCGACCGTCAGCGTCGCCGTGCCGCCAGGGCCCGTGGCGCACGAGTGCAACGTCAGGAAGCCTCCGGAGGTGACGTCGCGGGTGGACACCCGCACGATCGCTCCGGTCGTTCCCGTCGGCACGCCCGTGAGGCCTCCGACCCGGACGGAGGTGGCCCTCCCGGCGGGCAGCGGACGACCACCGGTGAGCAGTGCGTTCACGGGATCGACGAACTTCCAGGTGGTCCCCGACGGCGGCACCGTGGTCGGCGGCGCCGTCGTGGTCGTGGTCGCCGGCACGGTCGTGGTCGTGGTGGGCGTGGTGGTCGTGGTCGTGGTCGTGGTCGTGGTGGTCACCGGCGTCGTACCGGGTTGGGCGGGAACCGCGCTCGTGGCGCATCCGTCGACGGCGCGCACGACCGGAGTCGGGTTCACCGCGGCGCCACCGCCGGGATGCACCTCGAAGTGAAGGTGCGGCGTGCCGGCGTTGCCGGTCATACCGACGTAGCCGATGATCTGGCCGGATGCCACGACCGAGCCGACCTTGAGGCCGGGGGCGAACGAGCTGAGGTGGGCGTAGAAGAAGTAGGTGCCGTCCGCACGCGTCAGCCGCCATCCGTTGCCGGTCAACGAGCCGGCGACGTCGACGTACTGCTTGGTGAGGGTGCCGTCGACCGCGGCGTACACGAGGTGGCCCGCGCCGGCGATGATGTCGACACCCTCGTGGCTGCGCCCGCCCGAGCGGGGTGCCCCGAACGTGTCGGTGAACCAGCACAGGCCCTGGGCCGGGAACTGGGTGATCGACACCGAACCGCCGGTGCCGGCGAGGGTCGTCGCGGTGGTCGGGGCGGTCGTGGTGGCGGTGGTCCCCGAGGGGACGCACAGGACGTCGCCGGGGTGGATCACCGTGCTCGTCGTCGCGCCGTTCGCGGCGAGCAGGGCGTTCATCGAGATGCCCAGGACCGACGCGATCTTGCTCCAGCTGTCGCCGGCGACGACGGTGTACGTGGACCCGCTGCAGGCCGCCGCACCGGCGAGGCGTGGACCCGCGTCGGCCCGACGTCCCACCGCCACGGGCACCGTCACCAGCAGCGCGAGGAGCAGGGTCACTCCCACCCAGAACCTTCCCGACCGTGGGGCAGGGCACATGGCCTCGTGTCCGCTCGATTCGACGATGTTCACACCCATTGCACTCCTGCTCGCTCCCGCAGAGAGGTATCGGCCGCCTGCGTGGTCGTCTTGAGCCGCGCGAGACTTTCCGGCCATGGCCTCCGTCTCCGTCCGCGGCTCCGCCGCCGCCTCCGTCACCCCCGATCGGGCCGAGTTGTGCCTCGAGCTCACCCACCGCGCCCCCGATGCCGCAGGCGCCCTCGACGAGGTCGCCCGACGATCGGATCAACTCGCGTCGATCCTGGTCACGCATGGTTTCAGTGCCACCGACTGGGCGACGGAGGGCGTGCAGGTGGGCGAGGAGTACCAGTGGAAGAACGACCGCAACGTGCTCATCGGGTACCGGGCCGGCACCGCGCTCACCGTCACCATCCGCAGCCTGGACCTGGTCGGAGCGGTCATTCGTGACGCGGTGACCGATGCGGGCGCCAACGTCCGCAGCCTGACCTGGAAGGTCGACCGCGACAACCCTGCCCGCCGCTCCCTGCTCGCCGACGCCGCCCGCGACGCGAAGGTGCGCGCCACGGCGTACACCGAGGCCCTCGACCTCACCCTGGGTGAGGTCGAGCTGATCAGCGAGCTCCCGATCGTCATGGAACCCGGACCGCAACCGCGGGCGATGATGGGAATGGCGATGGACGCGAAGATGTCCGCAGGGCAGGAGATCGAGCTGAGCGGGGGCCTCGTCGAGTTGACCGCCGACGTTCACGTGCAGTTCAGAGTGCAGGCCTGAGCGTTACCTACGGGTAACCTTGCCTCGTGCGGGGTCAGCGGGTGCTCGTGAGTGGGATGGGCGGAGAACTCGGTTCGCTCATCGCCGCCCAACTCGAGGCCGAGCCGTGGGTCGGTGCCCTGGTCGGCATCGACGTCGACCCACCTCGGCGCCGCCTGCGCAAGGCCGAGTTCCATCTCCTGCAGCCCTCGCAGCGCGACCGCATCGTCGACGTGGTCACCTCGTTCAACCCGCACGTCCTCATCAACGTCAGCGTGTGGGAGCCCGATGCCCGGGCGTCCCTGGCACATGCCCGCCAGTTCACCGCCGACGCCACGAAGGCCATCGTCGGTGCCGCAGCCGAGTGCCCCGCGTTGGAGTCCATGGTGGTCCGCAGCGGGCTCGAGATCTACGGGAGGGAGCGCAATTCGGCCACCCGACCGACCGAGAACGCACCCCTGCACCCGACCACCGAATACGGCAAGATGCTCGCCAACATCGAGCAGTCCGCTCGTGAGGTGGGCCGCCGGGTGGGCATCGCGGTCGGCAAGCTGCGGCTCGCACCGGTCCTCGGCAAGCACGTCCCGAGTCCGCTCGGACGCGTCCTGCGTCAGCCCGTCGTGCCGTTCAGCATGATGGCCGATGCACCGTTCGCCGTGATCGAGGACGGTGACGCGGCGCGGGCCTTCGTCGCCGCCGCCGCCCAGCGCCTCGACGAACCGCTCAACATCGTCGCGCCTGGCGCGATCACCGCACTGCAGGCCGTCGTCCGCGGCAAGCGCATCCCGCTTCCGTTGGTCGGTCCGGAGTGGGCGATCGCCCGTCAGCTCAGCCACCTGTTCGGCGCACCGATCCCCGACCACGTGGTCGAGCTCATGCACCGGGGCCGACTCGGCGACGGGTCGAAGGCGCGGGAGACGCTGGGATTCGAGCCACGTCTCAGCACGCCCGAGGTCGTCGACCACCTCTACGCGTGGGAGAGCGTCGTGCGCATCGGCAGCATCCGAGAGGTGGCGTGATGGCAGAGCTCATCGAGTTCCCGAAGAAGGTGGCCGGCAAGGCCGGCGCTGCGTTGCTGGAGCCCGTGCGCCACTGGCCGGTTCATTCCGTCGACGACTTCGGTCGCGACCCGCACCTCATCAACGTGCTGTCGCCGCTGACGAAGCTGCGTTGGGACGTCAGCGTCGGGGGCATCAAGCACCTGCCCGTCCGTGGCGGTGCCCTCCTGGTGTGCAACAGCCGCAGGTGGGCGCTCAACGCCGTCTACGCAGCCCTCGCGCTGAGCGAGGCCACCGGACGGCCGGTCCGGTTCGTCGGTCGACCCGACATGGCGCCGATCGGCCCGTTCATGCGGCGGATCGGCGGCCTCCTGGCACGGCCCGACGAGGTGCTCGGCGCACTTCGCAACCATGAGCTCGTGCTGATGTCGTCCGAGGGCACGACCCACGCCCGCCACGCCGGTCCGGTCGACCACCACCTCGTGACCGCGGCGGTCGTGTCGGGTTCACCGGTGTTCCCGGTGGCCACGATGAGCTCCGCGCTCGGTCGGGCGGCGAGAGCCGAGGTCGGTCCCCAGGTGCGCCCTCGGCGCAAGCGCAAGGGACCCCTCGCCGAGGTCGAACTGGCCGAGCAGGTGCAGCACCACCTGCAGCGCATGCTCGACGGGTTCGGCGGCGTGCAGACCGGCGTGGCACCGATCGACTGGCTGGCGGAAGGCTGACATGCCCTACGCACGTTCGTCCGACGGCATCCGCCTGCACTACGAGGTGATCGGCCGGGCCGGCTCGCCCGCCGTGCTGATGATCCAGGGACTCGGCGCCGACAAGCACGGTTGGGACATGCAGCGCATCCCGCTGGCGATGCACTATCGCGTGATCGCCCTCGACAACCGTGGCGCGGGTCGCAGCGACAAGCCCTTCGGGCATTACACGCTCGAGCAGATGGCCGACGACGCCATCGCCGTGCTCGACGACGTCGGGGTCGAGCAGGCCCACATCGTCGGCGCATCGATGGGCGGCGCGATCACGCAGATCGTCGGGCTGAAGTACCCGGAGCGAGTGATCTCGCTCACACTCGCGTGCACGGCATGCCGCAACCATCCGTGGCGGCGCGAGCTGCTCAACGGATGGGCCACCACCGCGGGCGAACGCGGGATGGGCGTGATGGCCAAGGAGGCCGCCCGCTGGGTGATCGGACCGCGATCGTTCCGCCGTCTGCTCCCCGCGTTCGGCTGGCTCGGGCCGCTGGCGATGGGCCGCACGTCGCACGCGTTCGTGGCGCAGGTCCGGGCGATCCTCGATGTCGACGAGAGCGTTGCCGAGCAGTTGGAGAACGTGCACGCGCCGACCCTGGTCGTCGTCGGCAACCAGGACATCCTCACGCCGCGAGGCGACAGCGAGGAGATCGCCGACCGCATGCCGAACGCGGAGCTGGTGGTCATCTCCGGCGCGGCACACGGCTTCATGGTCGAACACGCATCGACGTTCAACCGTGTGCTCCTCGAGTTCCTCGGCCGCGCGACCCGCATCCACCGTGCGTCGGTGGAGCCCATCGCCAACGCCAGCTGAGCCCTCGCCGTCCGTCAGGCCGTGCGTGCTGCCTCGAGCTCGTCCCGACGGGCGTACGCCCAGCCAGGGCCGCGCAACACGTAGCTGAGCCGGTCACGCCAGTTCGTACTGCGGGCGACGTCGCGGAACATGTCGCGGTACTCGTGGGTGCTCACCGTCCACAGGTTGTACGTGTGGATGTTGCGCGTCAGGCCGTAGACGACCGGATCGGTGTCGGGCTGCTCGCGCCGGAACGTGCCGAACATGCGGTCCCAGATGATGAGGATGCCCGCGTGGTTGCGATCGAGGTACTGGCGGTTGCTGCCGTGGTGCACTCGATGATGGGAGGGAGTGTTCAACACTTCCTCCGCCGGACCGATGGTGCGGATCGTGTCGGTGTGGATCCAGTACTGGTAGATCAGGTTCAGCGCCCGTGAGGTCTCGATCAGCGATGGCCGCACCCCCCAGCGCGCCACCGCGCCGTAGGGCACCCACACGCCGAACGCTCCGGCCACGGGCTGACGGAGCGCGGTCGACAGGTTGTAGTGCTCGCTCGAGTGATGCGGCACGTGGATCGCCCACATGCCCCGCACCTCGTGCATGATCCGGTGGTTCCAGTAGTAGGCGAAATCCCACCAGAGCATGGCGGCCGCCCAGGGCACCACGCCGGTGCCGAGGTCGTGGCGCTGACCCTTGTTCCACAAGCGGCGGGTGCTGGTGAGCGCCGCCGTGGTCGCGGTCAGCACCACGCCGCCCGCTGCGATCGCGGCCACACTGCCGACCTCGGCGACCTTTCGAGCGCGCCGGCGGGCCCGTCGACCGGACTCGGTGGCGGTGTCGGCCTTTGCCGCGACGAAGTCGGCAACGGTGGTGGCGGCAACGGCGACGACGGCGACACCGAGCACGACCTGGCCGATGCGACCTTTCCTGCCGCGGCGCAGGGCGGCAGCGCCGGCCAGGTGCACCGTGAGTGGCGTGGTGAGGCTCAAGACGCCCATCGCCAGGCTCGTCCGGGCATCGGGCCCGGTGTAGTCGGCCGGGCTCGGACCCTCGAGTGCGGCACGACGGGCCAGCGCCTTGCGCTCGGCTGCCATCGAGGCGAAGTACAGCGGCGTCACCGCGACCGACAGATCCATGACGCCAGTCTGCCGTACGACGCTCGCCGCACGACAGTCGCCGAGGGACACCTGCGGCACGACCGTCGCCACGACCGGGGCCACGAATAGGGTGGCCGTCGTGCTCCCCCACACGGTCGTTCCTCACGACGCCTCGCTCCGCGAGCGCATCCGCCGCAACCTCGAGGCACACGACGTGTTGGCGATCCCCCACGGCGAGGAGCGCCGCGCGGCGGTCGCGATCGTCGTCGTGCCGAGCGACGTGGGAAGTGACGACGCCGACCCCTACTCGTTCAGCCCCGAGGACATGG
This sequence comes from uncultured Acidimicrobiaceae bacterium, assembly GCA_963720695.1. Lineage (GTDB taxonomy): Bacteria > Actinomycetota > Acidimicrobiia > Acidimicrobiales > Ilumatobacteraceae > UBA668. The sequence continues at coordinate 220,400 of CAVRGG010000006.1, read as the reverse complement.
AGGTGGTGCCCGGCGACATCCGCGGCTTCGACGGATCGGTCACCGGCGTGGCGGGCGGTGCCTCGTTCCTGCTGTGTCGACGAGCCGCCACGCTCAACCGGCATGGCGGGCAGTGGGCACTGCCCGGAGGGCGGGTCGACCCCGGGGAGACCTCGGAGGAGACAGCGCTGCGAGAGTTGGAGGAGGAGCTGGGCCTCACACTCGGGCACGACGCGATCCTCGGTCGGCTCGACGACTACGTCACACGATCCGGCTACGTGATGACCCCGATCGTGATGTGGGCCGCAGGTGACGTCGTCCTGACGCCGGACCCCGGTGAGGTCGCCCACGCCTATCGGATCGGCCTCCATGAACTGCAGCGCGACGACTCACCGAGGTTCGTGACGATCCCCGAGAGCGAGCGGCCCGTGGTGCAGGTGCCGCTGGGGCGAGATCTGATCCACGCGCCCACCGGCGCCGTGCTCGTGCAGTTCCGCTGGGTCGCGCTCGACGGGCGCGCCGGCGAGCGTGTGTACGACTTCGAGCAACCGGTGTTCGCCTGGAAGTGAATCAGTGCGTTCCGGTGTGGCCGAACCCGCCACCCCGGTCGTCGCCGTCGAGCGCCTCGGTGACCTCCCACCGCACGACCTCCACGGCCTGCAGGACCAATTGGGCGATGCGGTCTCCACGGCGCACGTGGAAGACGTGGCGTGGATCGGTGTTGAGCAGGATCACCTTGATCTCGCCGCGATAGGCGGCATCGATGAGACCCGGCGCATTCGCCACCGTGAGCCCGTGGTTGAGCGCGTTGCCACTGCGAGGCAGGACGAACCCGGCGTAGCCGATCGGAATGGCGATGGAGATGCCCGTCGGCATCAGCAACCGTCCACCGCCGGCGGCGACCTCGCCGTCCTCCCGAGCCCGCAGATCGAGCCCGGCATCGCCCGGGTGGGCATAGCTGGGCACGGGCAGCTCCGGGTCGAGCCGGACGATCGGGACAGGCAGCATGACGCCCCGAGTGTAGACACCCCTCCCCAGCGCCCTGCCGTCCGGCGGGGAGGCGGGGTACGCTCGGCCGGGATGAGCGCCGCCGTCCGTCCACCCAGTGTCGACACGCTCGCGCGGGCGATGGCGGCGAGCGAACTGCCGCACGCAGTGTGCGTCGAACTGGCACGGGAGGCGGTCGCCGCCGGTCCCGAGCACTGGACGGTCGACGCCGGCGTGCAGCGGGCGGAGCACTACCGCCGCACACTCCTGTCCCCCGTGGTCAACGCCACCGGGGTCCTCCTGCACACCAACCTCGGACGCGCTCCGCTCGCCGTGCAGCATCCTGCGCAGGCCATCAACGTCGAATTCGACCTGACCACCGGCGAGCGAGGGTCGCGCCAAGCGGCGGTGGGCGGACTCCTCGCCCGGCTCTGCGGCGCGCAGGCGGCGATGGTGGTGAACAACAACGCCGCAGCGGTCCTCCTGGTGTTGGCGGCACTCGCCCGCGATCGGCAGGTGCTCGTCAGCCGAGGCGAGAGCGTCGAGATCGGGGGCGGCTTCCGCGTCCCGGAGGTGATGGAGCAATCGGGGGCGCTGCTCGTCGACGTGGGCACGACGAACCGCACCCGACTGGCCGACTACGCAAAGGCGCTCGGCCGCAAGGGCGCCGATGTGGCGATGGCTCTGAAGGTGCACCCGAGCAACTACCGCGTCGAGGGGTTCGTGGAGGACACGCCGGTCGCGTCGCTGGCGACACTGCCGGTACCGGTGGTGGCCGACATCGGCAGCGGGCTGATCGACGCCACCTGCCCCTGGTTGAGCGGCCCACCACCTGCGTGGCTGGCCGGTGAGCCTGCCGCCCGACAGACGCTCGCCGCAGGCGCCGCGCTGGTCACCTTCAGCGGCGACAAGCTCCTCGGCGGCCCCCAGTGCGGGATCATCGCCGGCGATGCCGAGATGGTGGCGGCGTGTGGGCGCCACCCCCTGGCCCGCGCGCTTCGACCGGGCGCGCACGTGTTGTTGAGCTTGCAACAGGTTGCCCTGTCCTACCTCGACCGCAGCGCCGCCGTCACGATCCCGTTCTGGCAGATGGTGGCGGTGTCCGTCGAGGAACTGCGCAGTCGAGCCGACGCGTTGGTCGCTGCTGCCGGAGTCGGCGACGTGATCGGATCCGACGCCATCCCCGGAGCCGGCAGCGCGCCCGGCGCGACGATCCCTTCCATCGCGGTCCGAATTCCCGGCGACCACCTGGCGACGCTCCGCGCCGCGCGGCCACCGATCGTCGGCCGCACGCGCGACGGCGCGACGTTGCTCGACCTGCGAACCGTGCATCGGTCCGACGATGCGCACGTCGCCGACGCACTTCGCTCATGCGCGTCGTAGCCACCGCCGGCCACGTCGACCACGGCAAGTCGTCGCTCGTGCAAGCCCTGACGGGCACCAACCCCGACCGGTGGGACGAGGAACGGCGCCGCGGCCTCACCATCGATCTGGGCTTCGCCCACACCACGCTGCCCGACGGCGAGGGCGTCAGCTTCGTCGATGTGCCCGGTCACGTGAGGTTCCTGCGCAACATGCTCGCCGGCGTGGGAGGAGTGGATGCGTGCGTCTTCGTGGTCGCCGCGACCGAGGGGTGGAAACCCCAGAGCGAGGAGCACCTGCGCATCCTCCAACTCGTCGGTCTCCGCCACGGCGTCGTCGCGCTGACCAAGATCGATGCTGTCGACGACGAGTGGCGCGAGTTGCAGGAGATGGATGTCCGCGATCGGGTGGCCGGCACGTTCCTGGCCGATGCACCGATCGTCGGCGTCAGCGCGACGACGGGCAACGGGCTCGACGAGTTCCGCGCCGCCCTTGCGACGTTGGTGGCAACCACGCCGTCTGCGGTCGATCGCCATCGCCCGCGACTGTGGATCGATCGTGTCTTCGCCGCCAAGGGCAGCGGGACGGTCGTCACCGGCACGCTGACCGGTGGCGCAGTGTCCGCCGAGGATCAGCTCGTGGCCGGTGGGCACCCGGTCAGGGTGCGATCGATCCAGTCCCACGGCGAGCGTCACGACCAGATCGCGCCCGGCAACCGGGTTGCCCTGAACCTCGCCGGCGTCGACCACACCGCGCTGGAACGTGGCGACGCGGTCGTGTCAGCCGGTCAGTGGCGGCCGACGTCCCGCTTCGATGCCACGCTGGCGGTGCTGCCGTCGCTCGCCCATCAGGTCTCGCGCCGCGGTGCCTACTTCGCCTACATCGGCTCGGGCGAGTTCCCCGTGAAGCTGCGAGTGCTCGGACGGGAGGCGATCGCGCCGGGTGGCTCCGGGCTCGTTCGCCTCCACCTCGGCACCGAACTGCCGCTCGTCACCGGCGACCGCTTCGTGTTGCGCGAGGCGGGACGAGACGAGACGGTCGGCGGAGGGGAGGTCCTCGACGTCGCCCCCGTGCTCCCGGCCTCCAAGGCGCGACCGGACCGCGACCTCGACCGAGTGATCGCGGAGCACGGCTGGATCGCCGCGTCCGAGCTGGAGGCGCTCACCGGGCAACGACGCGAGCCGGTGCTCGGCGAGTGGGTGGTGTCGCCTGCTGCCCTCGCTGAGACACGGGCATCGGTGCAGGCCCGGATCGTGGCCGCCGGCGAGATGGGGCTCGACATCGCCTCGCTCGACGAACGGTCGCGAGCGGTGCTGGGCACCCTGCCCGACATCGCCGTCGACGCCGGGCGAGCCCGCCCGGCCGAGGCGCGCGACCCGCTCGCCGACCATCCATTCCTCACCGCCCTGCTGGAGGGAGGCGCCGCACCGCCCGATGCGAGCGGTGTCGACAAGGCGGAACTACGCGAACTGGTGCGACGCAAGCTCGTCGTCGAACGGGAAGGGCTGTACTTCCACCCGACCGCGATCGACCTCGCTGCGACCGGCGCGGCGAAGTTGCTCGCCGCCGATCCGGCCGGGTTCACCGTCGGACAGTTCCGCGAGGTCCTCGGCGTCACCCGCAAGCACGCGGTGCCGTTGGCCGCGGAGCTGGACAGCCGAGGCATCACCCGCCGCCGCGACGATGTCCGCATCGCCGGACCCAAGCTCCCGCCGCTGCCCTGACGGGCGGTCAGGGGGCGGGGCGGCCGCGGCGGGAGAGGCTCTGGACGCGGCGCAGACCCTTGCGCTTGGTCGTGGGGCCGGCCAGCTCCAGTTCTCGTGCGGCCTGGGCGATCTTCACGTCGTTGGTGATGACCTCTCCGAACTGCTGGGGATCCGCGAGGAGCCAGCTGTGCGAACCCTCGACGACGGTGCCTTCGACACCTGACGCGACGCACAGCGCCTCGAAGGACTCGCGCGGGATGATCCCGTCCCGCGTGCCCCAGATGATGCTGATCGACAGGCCGCTGTCCCGAAGCCCTTCGAGCTCGGTGCGCAGGTCGGCCCGACGGGCGAGGTTCGCCACTCTCACGATCGCCCTCGGGTTGCGGACGAGATTCGGCAGCAGGTCCTCGACGACGACGGGCAGGACGCGCGACGCCTGACGGATCGGCCACACGTCGCCCGGGAAGTGCAGGCCCCAGTCCCACAGCGGCCGCTCGGTGATGCTGCGCAGTGTGCGGCCGCTCCGCCACGACGAACCGCCGATGGAGTTCACCAGCACCAGGCTGCGGACCCGCTGGCGATGATCGTGGGCGAAGCGGACGGCGACCCCACCTCCGAAGGAGTGGCCCACCATCACCGCCGGCTCCTCGATCTCCAACGCGTCCAGCAGGTCGGCCACCCACCGGGCGTACCCCCGCAGCGAGAACTCGTCCCCCGGGAGCTCCGGCGTGCCACCGAACCCGGGCATCGCCGGAGCGATGACGCGGCAGCCCTGCGCCGCCATCGTCTCGATGACCTCGCGGTACGTGTGCTGCGCGAGTGCCCACCCGTGGAGGAGGACGACCGGCATGCCCTCACCGGCGACGCTGTAGCCCGCGGGTCGGTCCTGCACGAACGTGCGCTTGTCGACGACGATCACGGTCAGCTGTCCTGACGGCTCAGACGTGTTCGGCCGACTCGTCGGGACTGGCACCGGCCTTGGGACGCCGCTCGCGATAGTCGCGCGCGGCGCCCTCGATCGGCTCGACCTCCAGCGTGACACCGTCGATGGCCACGACCCGGAGCTCGTCACCGGCGGCGAGCGGGGTCGCCCGGTTGGTGCGAGCACGCCACTTCGAGGTGCCGACGAGGGCGACCCCTTCGGGACTGATGGCACCGACCGCCGAACCCAGGCTGCCGATCATCCATTCACGACCGATCGTGGGTGTGGCGAAGCGCGTGCGCACCATCGACGGCATGCCGACGACGAACGTGAGCAACACCCCGATGACGGCAACGATCAGCGTGAACCAGGACAGCCGAAGGTCGTTGCCCGGCAACGGCTCGTACAGGAACCAGGCCCCGAGCACGAACAGGGTGGTGCCGACGCCCGTCCAGAACCGTGGGATGCCGACTTGGACATCGATCGCGAACGCGATCATCGCCAGCACCAGCAACACGATCGCACCGGTTCGAGTGGGCAGGGCCGTGAGGCCGTAGCACCCGAGCACGGTGAGCACCGCACCGACGAACCCGGCGATGCCGACACCGGCGGTGAAGAACTCGAAGATCAGCAGCGCGCAGCCGATGATGAAGAACAGGAAGGCCATCGGCGGGCTGGCCACGGTGTGGAACAGCTCCTCGATGAGCCCGAGGCCGCTGAAGCGCACGAGCGTGGCCACGTTCTGGGGCTGGCCGCTGTCACTGAGCTCCTCGGCGACGGTGTCGAGCACCGTGCCGTCGTCGAGTGTGACGCCGTCCATCGCCAACACCATGCTGCGTACGGTGGGCACGCCGAGATCGTCGGTCTCCAGCTTCAGGACGCCGGCGCTGCGTGCCTCGTTGAACGACATCGAGTCGTTGCGCAACTGGTCGCCATTGGGACCCAGGTCGACGGTGGCACCCTGCAGCTTCAGCAGCGGGCCTGTGAACCCGATGCGACTCCCGGCCACCATCGCCGTCACGTCGGCCACGCCGAAGAGCTGGGCCGGCACGCCGTAGCCGCGAGCATCGCGAGAAGGCCCGACCCAGACACCGATCGCCACCTTCGTGTCGGCGACTCGTTGTAGCAGACCACGCATCGTGTCGTCGGAGACGATCGCACCATGGGTGTTGAGCTGGAGGATGAGCGCCTGCGAGCCGTTGCCCTCGGCGCGCGTGATCGCGTCCTCGATGGAGCGGACCTGGATCTCGTCGAAGAGGCCGGAGACCTGCAGCACGTCGACGGGAGCGAGATCGGCCGCCACCGAATCCGCAGGGACGGTGTCCGCGGGCACACTGTCGGCGGGCGGAACGGTGGTGGCCGAGGCCGGGGATGCCAGGAGCGCCGTGCCTGCCAGCCCCGCGAGCGGGGCGAAGAGAAGGGCGATCGCTAGTCTGCGCACAAGTGCCTCCGAAAAAGAGCGTGGATCCGCTGCAGTTCGTCACCACCGCCCGGGTTGCCGTCGTGGCCGGCAAGGGCGGGGTTGGGAAGACCACGGTAACTGCCGTGGTGGCGCGAGCGGCAATCCGTCGTGGACTTCGAGTGCTCGTCGTCGAGCTCGACGGCAAGCCCACGCTGGAGCGCCTGCTCCCCGACGTCCAGGTCCAGCACATCTCGGCGACGGCCGCCCTGGGCGAGTACCTCGACAGCCATGGGCTGTCCCGGGTCACCAGACGACTCACCACCAGCGGCATCATCGACGTCGTCGCCACCGCCAGTCCGGGGATCGACGACATCGTGGTGCTGGGCAAGATCAAGCAACTCGAACGGAGTGGCCAGTTCGACCTGGTGGTGGTCGACGGGCCGGCCGCGGGACACGCGATCACCTTCCTCCTCGCCGCCAAGAGCCTGCTGGCGACGGTGCGCGGCGGACCGATCCACACCCAGGCCGGCGAGGTCTCCGAGATGCTCGCCGACCCCGCCCGTTGCCAGGTGTTGCTCGTCACCCTGCCCGAGACGACGCCGGTCAACGAGGCGATCGAGACGGCCCGAGCCCTCGAGGAACGCATCGGCGTCCATCTGTCCCCGGTCGTCGTCAACGCGGTCGACGAGGGACCGCTCCTCCCGGTCGAGGCCGCCAAGCCGGACTCGTCCATGCGGGTCGCCGCCGAGTTCCGCAACGCCCGTCGATCGATGCACGCCGACGAGCGGGCACGGCTGGCAGCGGAGCTCCCCCTCGAGCAACGGACCCTTCCGCTGATTCCCGGTTCGATCCTGGACGCAGAGGCGATCGAACACCTGGCCGACACCTGGGACCTGCGGTGATGGACCTGTCCGAACACCTCTCGACGGCGTCGGTCGTGGTCTGCTGCGGCTCCGGAGGGGTCGGCAAGACCACCACCGCCGCGGCGCTCGGGCTCCAGGCGGCGCACCTCGGCCGTCGGGCGGTGGTCGTCACGATCGATCCGGCGAAGCGACTGGCGGACGCGCTGGGCGTACCCGGTGGCCTCACCAACGACCCGGTCCGTCTCCCGCTGGAGGAACCCGGCGAGTTCTGGGCCCTGATGCTCGACACGGCCACCACGTTCGACGGACTCGTTCGGGCCAACGCCGCCAACGAGGACCAGGCGGAGCGGATCCTCGCCAACCGCTTCTACCGCAACGTGGCCGGCTCGCTGTCGGGCACCCAGGAGTACATGGCTGCCGAGCGACTGCACGCCCTCCACGGGGACCCGCGTTTCGATCTCGTCATCGTCGACACGCCGCCCACACGCAACGCGCTCGACTTCCTCGACGCGCCGAGCACGCTGGCCCGCTTCATCGACCACCCGCTCTTCAAGCTGCTGATGATGCCCACCCGCCGCGGGCTCAGGGTGCTCAACGTGGCGGCCCAGCCGATCCTGCGCACGATCGGCAAGGTGGTCGGCGGAGACGTGCTCGCCGACGCGGTGGCGTTCTTCCAGGCGTTCTCGGGGATGGAGACGGGGTTCCGCGAGCGGGCCGACGAGGTCATCGCCCTGCTGGCCGGGGAGACCACACGCTTCGTGCTCGTCGCCTCGCCGCGGGCCGACACGATCGAGGAGGCACGGTTCTTCGCCGACCGACTCGGGCGCAGCGGCCTCCGCGTCCACGCAGTCGTCGTCAACCGGTGCACGCCGACGTTCGGAGCGGCACCCTCGAAGCGACCGACCCATCCCGGCCGCGGAGCGCTCTACGACAACCTCGTCGAACTGCAGCACACGGCGGCCGCAGAGCGGGTGCACGCCGCATCGCTGCTGGCCGACGAAGCCCTGCCACCCGACGTGCACACCACGTTCGTGCCGACGCTGGCCGGCGACGTCCACACCATGGAGGGTCTCGCCACCATCCGCTCGCTCCTGTTCGTGGCCACCGGGTAGCGTCTGCGGCGTGCACATCCTCGTCGCCACCGATGCCGATTTCGTCGCCCACGACGTCACTGCTGCGCTGAGCGGCCCCGACGTGTCCTTCACCATCTGCACCGAGGGGCGTGAGGTCAGCAGACTCGTCGCCAGAGGCAACGTCGATCTCGCCATCCTCGACCTGCAGATCGGTTCCAAGGGCGCGATGGCGGTCGCGATGGACCTCCGCCTCGACGAGAGCGCGGGCATGGTCCCGGCCGTCAAGGTGCTGATGCTTCTGGACCGCAAGGCCGACGTCCACCTCGCCAAGCGATCCGCCGCCGACGCCTGGTTGATCAAGCCGTTCGACCCGCTGACCCTGAAGCGGGCCGTGCGCAACGTCATGGCCGAACCGGTGGAACCCCTGGTCGACGAGGTCGACGAGGAATCCAGCGAGGAAGACGCAACGGTCGCCGGATAGCATCGTGAGTCGCTACGGGGTGTAGCGCAGCTTGGTTAGCGCGCCACGTTCGGGACGTGGAGGCCGGAAGTTCAAATCTTCTCACCCCGACAGAAATGCCCGCCGAAAGGCGGGCATTTTCGCGCCCGGGCCGTCCCCGACGACCGCCCCCTCCACCCCACCCCGACACCCCACCCGTTCACGTCATGGTCGGAGGCAGATCTTCTGCCTCCACCCATGCCATGAGGGATCCGGGACATGAGCGATCCGGGCAGACAGACCTGCGAGGATTCCGGCGTGGAGTTCCCTGACCCGTCGTCGATCCCGCCGCCTCCGCCTCCTCCGGGCGTCCCACCTCCCCCGCCTCCCTCGTCGATGCCGCCGATGCCGCCGATGCCGACGGACGGTCACCCTTCGCTGCCCCCGTCGACAGTCGCCCCCGAGCCCACCGTGTACCGGCCGGTGGGCGCGCCTCCGGGCTACGTCGCCTACGACTCCGCCGGCGCCGGGGAGGTGACGTCGTCGAAAGGGCTCGGCCAGGCGGTCGTGGCGATGTACTGGGCCACGACCGCGGCGGCGTTGGTGCTCACGCTGGCGTTCTTCCACCGCAAGAGCGTCTGGGAGGACTTCCTCTCCAAGTCGGCGACGGTGACCGACCTCGACCGTGCGGACAAGGTCGTCGGCTTCGCCGCCGTGCTCCAGTTCGCCCTGCTTCTGGCATCAGCGATCCTCACTGCCGTCTGGAGTCGCCGCATCGCCCGCAACGCGAAGGCGCGAGGCAACTTCCACACGAACGTCCGCCGAGCCACGCTGGGATGGTTCATCCCCTTCGGCTGGTTCTGGGTCGGTTTCAGCGAGCTCAAGCAGGCGGCTCGGGGCACGTCGACCCCGGAAACCAACGTGCAGCGCTGGCAGATGCTGTTCCTCTCCCAGAGCGTGCTCGGCGTCGTCACCCGCAACGTGGGCAAGATCGACGGCAGCAGCGTGGCGACGATCACGTCCTCGCTGCGCAACCAGTGGCTGCTCGGCCTCGTCGGTGCGGTCCTGTACGCGGCGTGCACCGTTGCGGCACGCAAGGCGATCATCGAGTTGAACCAACGGGTGAGCCGCGACTGACGTCAGCTGCGGTCGCGCTGCGACTCCACCGCCCGTACCGCCACCTGCGTGATCGGGGCTGCGGGGTGGTCCGCGCGCAGGTGGGCCGCCGTCGCCCGCACTTCGTCGTGGGTCGCCTCCACCGCGGCCGACGCGTGAGTGAAGCGCCAGCGACCCGCCTGGGTGGCGATGGCCACCTTGGTCGGCTCGTCGGGGAGCAGCCCCGCCGCAGGGAAGACCCGACAGTCGTACGTCCGACAGGTGCGCGGCCGGTGTTCGTAGACCGTGCACCGGCCGTCGACGAGCATCGGGCAGTGACCGTGCTCGTCGTAGCCCATCACCACGTGGCCGGCAGGCAGGTTGGGCGCCGGGAACAGCAGGGCAGCGGGAATGTGAGCCAGGGTGTCGGTCTCGTCCGGTCCGATGTGGATGAACTGCGACGAGGTGCAGCAGGCCGTGCACGACCCGCAGGGCACGTCGGACTCCGCCTCGCCTCGCAGCGCACGCTGCATGCCCTCGAGCCAGCGCCCGAACTCACCGGCGTCGAGTGGCTCGCTCACGCGCAGGAACAGGGGATCGAGTGGCAGCGGGGGCACCCGTGGGCATACCGCTCCACTGCGGCAGCGAGGTCGACGTCCATCTGGTTGGCGAGCGACGCCACCCAGGCGAGGACGTCGGCGAACTCGTGCACCTGCTGCTCGGGTGACCCCTTGCGCACCGCCTGCGCCAGCTCGCCCACCTCCTCGGCGAGCCACGCCACCGACGACGGCACGCCACGAGCACGGTCGCGTTCGCCGAAGGTGCGCTCGATCACGTCTTGCAGTTGGGCGAGATCCATCGCCTCGTTCTAGCGGACGTCAGAGCAACAGTTCGGCGATCTGCACCGCGTTCAGCGCTGCGCCCTTGCGCAGGTTGTCGTTGCTGAGGAACAGGGCCAGGCCACGGCCGCCCTCGACCGTGCTGTCGACGCGGATGCGACCCACGTAGCTGGGGTCCTTGCCGGCGGCTTCGAGCGGGGTGGGCACGTCGAGCAGTTGGACCCCTGGCGCCCCAGCCAGCACTTCGGTGGCGCGCTCCACGCTGATCGGCCGAGCGAAGGCGGCATTGATGCTGATGGAGTGGCCGGTGAACACCGGGACTCGAACACACGTGCCGCTGACCAACAGGTCCGGGATGCCGAGGATCTTGCGGCTCTCGTTGCGCAGCTTCTGCTCCTCGTCGGTCTCGAACGAGCCGTCCTCGACGTACTTGCCTGCGTACGGCAGCACGTTGAAGGCGATCGGCTTGGAGAACTTGGATGGCGTGGGGAACACCACGGCCTCGCCGTCGTGGGTGAGCTCACGAGCCCGGTCGACCACCTCACGCGCTTGCTTGTCGAGCTCGTCGACGCCTGCCAGCCCACCGCCGCTGACGGCCTGGTAGGTGCTGGCGATCAGCCGGACCAGCCCGGCCTCGCGGTGCAGTGGCATGAGGATGGGCATGGCTGCCATGGTGGTGCAGTTCGGATTGGCGATGATGCCGATGCGAGCGTTCCGGACCTCGTCGGGATTCACTTCGCTGACCACCAGCGGGACGTCGGGATGCATGCGCCAGGCCGACGAGTTGTCGATGACCGTGACACCCGCAGCCGCGAACTTCGGCGCGAGCTCCTTCGACGAGGTGGCCCCGGCGGAGAACAACGCCACATCGAGGCCCGAGGGATCGGCGATCGCCGCGTCCTCGACGGTGATGGTGCCGCCCTTCCACGGCAGGGTCGTGCCGGCGCTGCGTGCCGACGCGAAGAAGCGGATCTCCTCGATGGGGAAGTTGCGCTCTTCGAGAATCGAGCGCATCGCTGCGCCCACCTGACCTGTTGCACCGACGACACCTACTCGCATGCCGAAAAGGCTAACGCCGATGACCGGCGACGGCGGTGGAAATTCCACTCCGAGCAGACGAGCCGGCGGCTCGCCGGTTTCACTCAGGCGACCGTCGCCACCAACCACCAGTGGCTGCGGTGCACACCTTCGAACACCTCGTCGGTGGTGCCGTTGAGCGAGAAGGGGCGACGCTTGGGCGACCGGAAGACCTTGACGTCCACGAGTCCGGTACCGACCGTGTGCAGGACCTCGGTGGGTGTGAGGCGGTTTGCCTGCCACCCGAGCCGCGCCGGCAGCCGGCGCTGGGCGATGATCGGGCCGACCCGGGGCAGACGCCAGGTGGCCCTGGAGATCTTGCTCGCCGGCCAGAGCAGGACGTCCTGCGCGACCCACGTGCGGAAGTTCAGCGCGACCTGACCGCCGGGCCGGGCGACCCGGACCGCCTCCTCGGCCAACGCGAGCGCATCGTCGTGATGGCAGTGCTGGAGCGTGATGTAGCTGAACACGAGATCCGCCGACGAGTCGGCGAGCTCCAGCGTGCGACCGTCGAACACGTGCGACGTCTGCAGGTTCGCCGCCACGCCGAACTGGGCGACCGTCTCGCGACAACGCTCCAGGAACGCCGCGTCGAGGTCGCAGGCGATGACCCTGCGGAACAACCGTGTGAAGCTGGCCGTCATCCGGCCGATGCCGCTGCCGATCTCGACCATCGTCTGCATCGGCGTCTCCGCCGACATGAGCCCGAACGCCTGCAGGTACGCGACCGTCTCGTTGTCACCCGTCTCGACGAACTCGGCGAGGCTCAGCTCGCTGCCGGTGACGTTGTTGAAGACCCAACCCGTCTCGCGCACCACGTCGTCGGCGGAATGCTCCGCCTCGGACGCCGATCCGGCGGCCTTCCAGGGGACGTGTTGTCGGCGCAGCGTCATGAGCCACCAGTGTGGCAGGTGAGCACTGTCACTTCCGCTCGGGCAGCGGCGCGGAATACGCCTGGCCCGAGTCGAGGCCGAATGCGGTGTGCAGCGCACGGGCGGCACGCTCCAGATCTGCCGCCGCGGTGACGACGCTGATGCGAATCGTCGACGTGCTGATCATCTGGATGTTGATGCCCTCGTCGGCCAACACCCGGAACATCTTCGCGGCGATGCCGGGACTGGTCTTCATGCCGGCGCCCACGAGGCTGATCTTGGCGATGCCGGCATCGTGCTCGACGCCTTCGGCACCGACCTCGCCCGCCAGCCGACTGACGATCGTCTCCGCGGTCGAGACGTCGGCCTTCGGGATCGTGAAGCTGATGTCCGTGGTGCCGTCGTGGCTGGTGTTCTGCACGATCATGTCGACGTTCACGTTGGCCGCGGCCAGTGGCTCGAACAGCGCCGCCGAGATGCCGGGCCGATCGGGCACGGCGACGATGGTGACCTTCGCCTCGCTCATGTCGGTGACCACACCGGAGATGATCGGATCTTCCATGTTGGGCTCCTTGGACGTGATCCACGTGCCCGGCTCCCAGGTGAAGCTGGAACGCACGTGGAGCGGAACGTTGTGGTTGCGGGCGAACTCGGCGCTGCGCAGGGCCAGCACCTTGCTGCCGGCCCCGGCCATCTCGAGCATCTCGTCGAAGTTGACGTGAGCCAGCTTGCGGGCCTGGGGCACGATGCGCGGATCGGCGGTGAACACGCCGGTGACGTCGGTGTAGATCTCGCAGCTGTCGGCTTCGAGCGCCGCCGCGAGCGCGACGGCCGTGGTGTCGCTGCCACCGCGACCGAGCGTGGTGATCTCCTTGGCGGTACTGACACCCTGGAACCCGGCGATGACACAGACCCGCCCCTGCGCGAGCGCGTCGCGGACGCGGTCGCCCTTGACCTCGACGATCTTCGCCTTGGTGTGGACCGTGTCGGTGATGATCCCCACCTGGCTGCCGGTGAAGCTCATCGCCTCGATCCCCACGTCGGCGAGCGCCATGCACAGCACCGCCATCGTGATCCGCTCGCCGGTGGTGAGGAGCATGTCCATCTCGCGGCCGGGCTGCGTGCGCGAGACGTCGTTGGCCAGCTTGATCAGGTTGTCGGTGGTCTTGCCCATCGCGCTCGACGACGACGACGACGTCGTTGCCGTGGCGCTTGGTGAAGGCCACGTGCTCGGCGACAGCTCGGATTCGGTCGGGGTCGGCGACGGAGGTGCCGCCGTACTTCTGCACAATCAGGGCCACGGTCGAGGAAGGCTAGCCAGGTCCGGAGCGGAACGCCCCGCCGGTTGGATCACCGGTAGCGTCGACGGCCGTGCTGCAACGCGTGCTCGACGACTCGTACCCCGCGGAGGTGCGCCAGAGCATCAGCACCCTCACCGTCGCCCGGACCGCCGGCAACGCCTGCTTCCGCTTCGCCGCGCCGTTCCTGGCCACCATCGCCACCGGCCAGGGGGCCACGCTCGAACGGATGGGCATCGCCCTCGCCGTGAGCGAGCTCAGCGGCCTCGCCTCCCCGCTCACGGGCAGGCTGGCCGAGCGCTTTCACCGCCGCACGGCGATGTCGATCGGGCTCACCGCGGTCGGGGTCGGCGCCGGTCTCGCCGCCGCCAGCGGGAACGTGGTCACGTTCACCGTCGCGCTCGTCATCATCGCCCAGAGCAAGGTGATGTTCGATCTCGGACTCGGCGCGTGGATCTCGGACCGGGTGCCCTTCGCCCGTCGGGGAAGGGTGATCGGTCTGACCGAGACGTCGTGGGCGCTGGGCCTCCTCGTCGGCGTCACGACGATGGGTCTGGTGACCGCCGCGACCAACTGGCGGGTCGGCTACGGCCTGGGTTCGGCGGTGGTCCTGACGATGGCGGTCCTCGTCGCCCGCACCATCCCCGACGACCCGGTCGGCCACGCCCACGCCCAGCGCCGCCACCTGCTCAGCGGCACCCTGTCGCGGCGGGGCTGGATCGTCCTCGCAGGAGGCTTCTGCCTGATGGCCGCCAGCCAGACCCTGTTCGTCACGTTCGGGAGCTGGCTGAAGGATCACTTCGGCATGACCGACACCGGGTGTCAGCCTGGTCGCCTTCGGACTGGGCTTCGGTGAGCTGTTCAGCTCCCTGTCAGCGGCCAGGTTCTCCGACCGCTGGGGCAAGGAGCGGGCCGCGGCTGTCGGCGCCGGGATCATGGTGCCCGCCGCACTCCTCCTCGCGCTGACGAACGCGCACCTCTGGCTGGCGCTGCCGATGTTGCTGATCGCGATCGCGGCCTTCGAGTTCGCGATCGTCAGCACGATCCCTCTCACGACGGATCTGGTGCCGGGCGCGCCGGCCAAGGGAATGGCGATGATGTTCAGCGCCGGCACGCTCGGTCGTGCGCTGGCGAGCATCCCGGCAACCCGTGCCTACGTGCGCCACGGCATCGCATGGCCGGCCGTCACGTGTGCGGTGCTCGCCGCCGGCACCGTGGTGGCGATGACGATCGCCCGTCGGGCGCAGTTGCGCAGCGAGCTCACGTCAGCCTGAGCCGCAACACCTGATTCACGAGCCACTGCAGGACGTCGCCGGCCCGCGCCGGATCGACATGGACGCCGTCGTGGGTGCGCAACGCCTCGCAGTCGTTCGCCGGGCACAGGACGCGATCGAGGTCGATCGACGGGAGATGCTCCTGGTCGACGAAGTCGATCAGCGCGGTGCGGATGCAGCCCATGCGCCGGGCGTAGTCGTCGGGCACCATGAACTGCGAACGCGACCCGAGCCGGGCGGGCAGTGCGAACACCACCTGCAGCCCGCGGCCACGGAGGTAGTCGACCCGGCGGGCGACGTCGTCGAGATACCAGCTCAGATCGTCGCACGGGTGCACCCAGTTCCCGTTCACGAGGTGGTCGAGCACCGGGGCCTGCCCGAGCACGAGCACGGCGATCTCGGGCGTGTGGCCGGCGCCCGCGGCGATCCGGTCGAGCACCTTCGGGTACCAGGTGTCCCACTCCTCGCAGTCCGGCGGCGGGCGCAGTTCGGCACCGACCCGGTCACGGCTGACCGGCGTGTGGATCATCGCATCGCACGCCTCGCGAGCACCGTTGACGAGCACCACGTCGGTCCGGTGGAACGATGCGGCGCCGTCGCGGACGAGCCAGGCGGGCACGCTGTCGCCGAACAGCGCCATCACGGTCGTCGGCGTCGGCGGCGCCAACACCGCCCCGCTGTCACCGGGGCCGACCACGGGCAGCGTGGTCGCCACCGAGAGCACGGTCGGCACCCGATCCGGCCGCTGCGCCAGCGGCACCTCGACGGACACGGCGAGGACCGCGACGATGGCCACGGCACCGGCGAGCGCCGTGGTGAGGGTGCGACCCGAGGGGAGCAGTCGGCGGAGGCGAATGGGGTGCTCGATGATCGAGTAGCTGATCGACGCTGCGGCGAGGGTGACGGCCAACCGCAGTGCGATCAGCGACAGGCCGTCGAGATTCGTCCGTGCCCGGTCGAGCACGAGGAACACCGGCCAGTGGAAGAGGTAGATCCCGTAGCTCAACTTGCCGATCCACACGAGCGGTCGCGTCGACAGCGCACGGAGGGTGAGGCCCGGCGCCTGCAGCCCGGCGATGAGCAGCGCACTGACGATGCCGAACAGGGGAAGCCCACCCTCGAACACCCACCCACGGCCGGCGGGTGTGAGGGTGACGGCCAGCGCCATCACGACGAGTGAGACGGGTGCGAGCCAGGCCCACCAGCGAGGCACCCTCCGTCCGACGAGGAAGGCGGCCAGCACGGCACCCGCCATCACCTCGGACGCCCGCGCCCACGTCGCGTAGTAGGCCGCATCGTGCGACCACCACCGCGCCGTCAACGGCGCCGACACCGCGGTCAGCACCCACAGCACCATCAGCGTTCGCAGGAGCCGTTCGGGGACAGCCCGACGGTGGAGCACTCGCAACAGCACCACCAGCATCAGCGGCCAAACGACGTAGAACTGCTCCTCGACCCCGAGCGACCAGAAGTGGGTCACCGGCGAGGGCGCGGTGAACAGGTCGGCGTAGCTCTGGTGCCCGAACAGCTGCACCCAGTTCAGGCACTGGAACATGCTGGCCAGCACGTCTCGACGGAAGGTCGAGCGCGCCTGCAGCAGGTCGACCGCGACGAGCACGCACACCAGCGCGAGCACCAGGAGGCCGGCGGGCACCAGTCGGCGCGCCCGTCGTTGGTAGAACGCGGGCAGGTCGACCATGCCCGTCCGACGGTGCTCGCCGAGCAGCAGCGAGGTGATGAGGAACCCCGAGAGGGTGAAGAACACGGACACGCCCAGGTATCCGCCGGACAACCAGCCGATGTCGAGGTGGAAGCCGAGCACCATCGCAACGGCGAGCGCGCGCACGCCGTCGAGCGCCGGCTGATACCCGAGCGTCGGACGCGGGACCGGTGCACCCTCACCGTTCACGGTCAGCGGTAACCGTTGGTGATCGGCAGGCGCCGATCCTTGCCGAAGGCCTTGGTGCTGACCTTCACCCCGGGAGGGCACTGACGGCGCTTGTACTCGTTGAGATCGACGAGGCGGGTGATGCGACGCACGATGGCCTCGTCGTGCCCGAGTTCGATGATCTCGCCGGTGGTGCGGTCTTCCTCGACGTACAGCTGCAGGATCGGATCGAGCACCTCGTACGGCGGCAGGCTCTGGTCGTCGCGCTGATCGGGGCGGAGCTCGGCCGACGGTGGCTTGGTGAGGACGCTCTCGTTGATGATCGTCCGGCCGGCGCGCTGGTTGACGTGGCGGCACAGGTCGTAGACCCGCATCTTGAGGACGTCCTTGATGATGGCGTATCCACCCACCGAGTCGCCGTAGAGCGTGAAGTAGCCCACCGCCATCTCGCTCTTGTTGCCAGTGGTGAGCACCATCCACCCGAACTTGTTGGACAGCGCCATGAGCGTCGTGCCCCTGATGCGGCTCTGCAGGTTCTCCTCCGTGAGATCCTCGGCTCGTCCCTCGAACGAGGGAGCCAGCATCTCGAGGAAGGCGGAGAAGCCGGGCTCGATCGGAACGGTGCGGATGTCCATGCCGAGCCGCTCGGCGAGATCGGCCGCGTCGTTGCGTGATCCGTCGCTGGAGTAGCGCGACGGCATCGCGACACCGTGCACGTGTTCGGCCCCGAGCGCATCGACCGCGACGCACGCGACGAGCGACGAGTCGATCCCACCGGAGAGGCCGATGACGACGTCGGTGAAGCCGTTCTTGCGCACGTAGTCGCGAGTGCCGAGCACGAGCGCGTCGTACAGCTCGGCATCGGCAGACGGCAGTGGTTCGATCCGCGTCGGCATCGGCGCGGCGTGCTCGACCGGACGATCGCTCACCTCGACGAGTCGCATCGGTTCCTCGGTGCGGCGGCCTCGGGGATCCAGCAGCCGCTTGCGATAGACCGGCTCGATGACGACGTCGGTGATCAGCAGTTCCTCCACGAACAGCGCTGCCCGAGCGATGAGCTCACCTTCTGCGTCGAAGACCATGCTCCCACCGTCGAAGACCAGTTCGTCCTGACCGCAGACCTGGTTCACGTAGGCGAGCGCGCAACTGGCGTCGGCGGCTCGAGTGGCGAGCATGCGCTCGCGCGTGCCGGACTTGCCGGCGTGGAACGGCGAGCCGTTGATGTTGATGTTGAGCTCGGCCCCACCGGCGGCCTGCTCGGCGAGCGGGCCGGTGGGACTCCACACGTCCTCGCAGATGCTGATGCCGACCTTGACGCCACCGATGACGTACAACTCGTAGGGGTCGCTGTCGTCGCCGGGCGTGAAGTAGCGGGCTTCGTCGAACACCGCGTAGTTGGGCAGCAGACGCTTGCGATAGGTGCCGAGGATCGTGCCGTTGGCACACACCGCCGCGGCGTTGTAGATGTCGCGATCGGCGGCCACGTGACCCACCACGGCGGCGCAGCGCCGTGTGTGCGCGGCCACCTGATCGAGCGCCGCGAGGTTGTCAGCGACGAAGCCGGGCTTCAGCACGAGGTCCTCGGGCGGATAGCCGGTGATCGCCAGTTCGGGGAACGCGACGATGTCGCAACCCGCGGCGTCGGCGGCGTCGTAGGCCGCGACGATCTTGGCCACGTTGCCCGCCAGGTCGCCGACTGTGGGATTGATCTGTGCGAGTGCGATCCGCAGCCGTGTCACGCCGTCAGGCTATCCAGGCGCCCTGCCCGGCCTCTCAGTCACGTGACGCGGTCACGTGACGGTGCCGCGGTTGAAGTAGCCGGTCACGTCGACCACCACATCCGTGGACATCGAGGTGAAGTAGCTGACCGACCCGCCGCCGAGGACCGTGATCGCCATTGTGCTGCGCGTCTGCCCGGCACCGGTGGCGTTGCCGTTGCCGACCAGCGGCACCGATCCCAGTCCCGCGGGGAACGCGGTGATGAACCCGGGTCCGGCGGTACCGGTGATCGCGATGTTCTGGGTGATGCCCATGGCGTCGTCGGGGATCGCCGTGGGGTTGACGGTGCCGATGCCACCCTTGCCGGGCCTGAAGAATCCGAACGGGCCGCGTGTGTCCACCTCCCGGTTGGCGGCGATGGCCACGTACGTCCCGGCGCTGTCCAACGGAGCGCCGGCACCGGTGAACGCGCCGACGACGTCGACCACCACGTCGGCGGTGACCCGAAGTCGCAGGTCGACGCTGCCGTCGCCGCCCAACGGCACGACCACGAGGTTCGCCCGCCGGTCACCGCCGCCGTTGGTGTTGAGATTGGCCGTCGACGGGACGGCGCCGCCGTGGGGATAGGCCACGACGTTGCCGACGCCGGGTCCGGCCGCGGCGACACCGGTGACCATCAGCGCGACCGCTCCGATGTCACCCGCGACGCCGTACTTGCCCAGCACCGGAACGTTGACGACGCTGTCGCTGCCATCGGGGGTGCGCGTGTAGTCGTTGGTCCCCGCGTCGGGTGCGTTGCGGGTGTCGACGGCGCGGGTCGGTGTCAGTGGCTGGTAGCGGCCGGACTGCGACCTTCCCAGTCCGTCGGTGACGTCGAAGAACCCGAGCAGGTCGACGACCACGTCGGCCGTCGAGTTCGTGAACAGGAGGATGTTGCCGTCGGCGTCGAGGGGCACCACCGACGCGTTCGCCACCACCTGCAGTCCCTGACCGTTGAGGTTGGCGGCAGCAGGTCGCGTCGTGCGGGGTTCCCACACGGCGAGGAACGCGTTGTTCCACGGGCGGACCATCGTGATGTTGACGAGCGCCGAGCGATGGTTCCCACGCCCGGGCACCACGTTGACGAGGCGACTCGTCCCGGCCCGCAACGGACCCGAATCGGCCCCGAGGTCTCGGCTGTCGAAGACTCGTTGGGACGAGACCGGCGCGAAGGCGAGGTTCCCGCTCGGCGCCGAGGGGGCGAGCACCGTGGTGATCTTGCGCACCTGATTGCTGCCCGGAAGCACGTAGTAGAGCGCCCATCCGGTGGGTTCCATGACGAACGCCATGTCGGAGATGCCGCCGACACCCGTCGCGAACGGGGCTCCGTAGGCCGTGTTGCCGGCCGCGTTGCGGAAGAAGATCCGGCCCGGGCTGCCGTCGGCGAACAGGTAGCCGCCGTCGTAGGCGGCGGGCCACGCACCGTTCGGGACGAACGCTCCGCCGGTGATGTAGTCACCGGTGGTGTTGTGGGGATAGTCGGTGATCGGCTGCGTGTACGTCCCCGCTGCGGGCGGCGGGCACAGTGGGTTCTGACCCTGGGCGCACTGACCTTCACGAATCGGCCATCCGTAGTTCGCGCCCAGGATCCCGAGGTCGACCTCCTCGCGTGTTCCCTGGCCGACGTCGTTGATGTGGAACTTCGTGCCGCCGGTGTTCGGGTCGAAGGCGATCCGCCACGGGTTGCGCAGTCCGTACGCATAGATCTCGCGGCAGGTGGTGGTGGGCGTCGACGGAGTGTTGCCCCGCGTGCGGCACACGGCGGTGCCGGCGCCGCTGAAGGGGTTCCCCGGTGCGGGCGCACCGGTGGTGCGATCGATGCGGAGGATCTTGCCGTTCAGCAGGCTGAGATCCTGGGCGGCGTCGTTCTGCCCGGCGCACCCGCTGTCGCCGCGCGGATCGCATCCACCGTCACCGACGGAGACGTACAGGTAGCCGTCGTTGCCGACGGCCACGTCGCCGCCGTTGTGGTTGCCGGCGGGCGACCCGATGTTGTCGAGCAGCACGACCTCACTGGCATTCACGATGGTGTCGCCCACCATGGTGAAGCGGCTGACCCGGTTCACACACCCTCCGGGAGCACCGGCGCTCGGGCGTGTGTAGTACAGGTAGACGAGCCCGTTGGCAGTGAACAGCGGGTCCGGGGCGAATCCGAGCACGCCCCGTTCACCGTCGGAGCACACGCTCACCGTCGTCGCCGGAGTGGGGAGCAGGACGCCGTTGCGGATGATGCGCACGGCACCGGTCTTCTGCAGCACGACGGCACGACCGTCGGGCAATGCGCTCACGGCGACGGGGGCAGGCGTCTGTGAGGTGACCAGCGAGTCGGCGAATGCCGGATCAGCCACCACTCCCTCGACTCGAGGAGGTGCGGCGGCAGCAACCGAGGGCAGCGCCGGCGCCGCAGCGAACACCAAGCCGACGAGAACGAGCAGACGACGCACGAGCACCTCCGAGATCCACCCCGCCCGGGTCCGGCTCACCCTAGCGAGGGATGGTTTCGCGTGTCGGCTCGTCCGTGACATCCGACCCCACCGCGCGCGGTCCTTCTGAGGGGGCCAGAACTAGCATGGACGAACCGATGACCGACCCCGTCGAACCCCCCGACTCGGAACTCGCACTGCAGAACTCCCCCCTCCCAGGGCCCGGCGTCGCCGGGGTGGTGCTCCTTCCCGGCCTCGCCGTCTGGCGGCGCTCCCCCCTGCCCGGTGCGTTGCTGTTCATCGCCGGCGTGATCGCCCCTGCGTTCGCGTTGCTTCTCGTCCTGGAGAACCTCGACGACCCGGTCGGGTTGTTCACGCGGCCCGACGTGCTGCGCGGCATGGCGATCGTCGCGCTCGGCGCGATCACCAGTCGCCTCATCGCGGTGTGGCTCACCGCAGACCGGTTGCGCACCGACCCCGAACGGCGGCTGATGCGCGTGCGCGGCAGCATCGCGGTGGTGCTGCTCGCCGTGCCGACCACGTTCGCCGTGATCCGGATGGAACAGGCTCGCTCGGTGGTGACCGAGGTGTTCCAGGACTCCGCCACGCACGGCGAGGTCACGGTGGCACCGGACAAGGACCCGCTCGGCCAGCAGTTCCGCACCATCTTGATGATGGGCAGCGACGAGGGCGCGGACCGCGTCGGCCTGCGCACCGACACGATGATCCTCGCGATGGTGCACGAGGACACCGGCCACACTGCGATGGTCTCGGTGCCACGCAACCTCAAGAACGTGGAGTTCCCCCCGGGCACGCCAATGGCCGAGCGGTACCCGAACGGGTTCGACGACCTCGTGAACGCGATCTACATCACCGTCGAGAACGACCCGGAATTGAAGGCCGCCTACTCGACCGGCGGCACGGAGCCCGGCATCAGAGCGTTGATGGAGGGTCTCAGCTACACACTCGGCCTCTCGATCGATGACTACGTGCTCGTCAACTCGTGCGGCTTCGTCAAGGTCGTCGACGCGATCGGAGGCATCACGATCGACCTCGACAAGGAACTCCCGATGCCGAGCAAGTTGCGCTGCTCGAACTATCGCCTGCCACCCACCATCGGCCCGGGCCCGACCTTCATGGACGGCACGAAGGCGCTCGGGTACGTCCGATCACGTCTCGCGGACAGCGACTACCAGCGCATGGAGCGCCAGCGCATCCTGCTCCAGACCATCGCCAGCGACATCGGCATCGGTGACCTGCTGACGAACTTCGGCGCCCTGGCGGACGCCGTGAAGCAGGACGTGCGCACCTCGATGACCGTCGAGGAGGCGCGACAGCTGCTCGCCCTGCTGCAGGCCGACGACGGGGCGTTCCAGTCGGTCGGCCTCGTGCCACCGATCGTCGAACCCGGCCATCCCGACTTCGTGGCGCTGAAGGCCTACCTCCAGGACCTGCGCCAACGCATCGCCCAGGGACTCCCCGCACCCGTCGTCACCGAGTCCTCGACGGCACAGCCCTGAAGATTTGGTGACCTTCGGCCCTCTTCACGCGGGCGCCGCGTGCCGATGGAGAGTCATCGTGGACGTCACCGCAGGCACACGCGACATCGTTCGCCGGACGGACCTCTCGGCCGTGGCCGCTGCCGCCGCGGCCGCCGACGCCTCCATGGCCCAGTGGCGCGCCGAGCACCTCGCCGTACCGGGCACCGGCCGGATCCACATCGACCTGCTGCCGTCCGAGGACGACGTCACCCATCAGCTCGCCCGTCGTGTCGCACAGGACCCGACCGACGCGCGGCTCCACGTGGCCCGCGTCAACCATCATGTCCTCATCCTCGACTCGGACGGCGCGTACGCCGCCCTCGTGGATCTGTACCTCGCCTTCGGCCCGAGCGCCGCCGGGCTCCGAACGAGGCTGCTCGACGGCGCCCGTCAACTCATCGGCCCGGAGCGCACCGCGGCCCTCGAGGTGCACCGCGCCACTGGCCTCGCGGTCAAGGATCCGATGCCGGTGTGCACCGGTTCGATGCTGTCCGCCGGCGTGACCGGTGAGACCGACATCGTCCGGCACCGCCCGGTCGACCAGGTCGCCGAGGTTCCCGCATGAGCGCGGCGTTCGAGTTCGTCGGCGGCAGCCTCTTCCTCCAGCCCACACCGGCCGGCGCGTACCACGCCGTCGCCGGCCCCGACCAGACCCCTGAGCGTCGCCTCCTGCTGGGCACCATGCGTTCCCACGCCTCGGTTCGGGCGACGGTGGATCAGCTCTGCATCTGGTGCGGCCAGCCGGCGAAGTCGGCGCTGGCGACCGCCTTTCGAGTCCAGGAGCGCGGCTGGATCGAGGGATTCCACGTCCCCTACGCCCCGCCGGCCGGCGCCCTCGAGCCCATCGCCGTTGCGGCGGCCACCGCACTGTCCAGCACGGCACACGGACTGCTGGCGGACACGCAGGGCTTCTGCATCGCCAGCGCCGGGTTCGAGCCCGCTCAGGCCGAGTTCCTGGCCGCGGTCAGTGCCGACATCGCATCCCTGCACGAGCGACACGCCGCCTACCTCGCCGATGCATCGGGCACCTCGAGCGGTGCGTGGGCGATGGTCGACATGGCCGGCAACAGCCGAGTGGGCTTCTGGCCGCTCTTCGTCGGCGAGGAGCGCTTCGTGCTCGCGCTCGGAGGACTTCCGTTGCTCCACCGCGCCGCACTCGTGGATCTCGTGTGGACGTTGACCGTCCGCTTCGGCACGGCCGGCGCCGAGCCCGGGGGCGAGCACGGTGCGTGAGGACACGCTTCGGGCCATGCTCGCCGACCTCAACTCGTCGTCGGCCGACATCCAGGCCTCCGCCGTGATCTCGGCCGACGGGCTGATGATGGCATCACTGCTCCCAGAGGGCCTCGACGAGGACAGAGTCGGGGCGATCGGCGCCGCCCTGCTGTCCCTGGGGTCGCGCGTCGCCCGCGATCTCGACAGAGGTACGCCCGAGCAGATCCTCGTGAAGGGAGAGGACGGCTACGTCCTGATGGTGCAGGCCGGCCCGGAGGCGGTGCTGGCCGTGCTGGCGTCCGCCACCGCAAAGCTCGGCCTGATCTTCTTCGACGCGTCGCGCACCGCGGCGGCGATGGCGCCGATGCTGCTGGTTCAGCAGACCGCGTCGCCGGGCAGGACACCCGCGACCGAGAGTTGGTAGGCGAGGTCGGCCTCGGTGAAGAACGTGAGCTGCGTCGCCCGGGAGAAGAGATCGCCGACCTTCGCTGCGTCCACCGTCGCACACTGGGCGGAGTCGGCCAGCACCACACCCGTGTCGGCGGGCCACTCGACGAGCGTGGGCGCTGGGTCACCGAACTGAGTCGGATCGACCACCATCGCCTGGAACCGGTACGACGTCGGGGTCAACGGCATCTCCTTGCCCAGGTGTGCGTCACCGACGACCTTGGAGAGGTCACCGAGCAGCATGACGAACGCGTTCAGTCGGTCCCTGGCCGGCGTGCTCTTCGCGCCGTCGCCGAGGTCCATGCCGAGCGCATTGGCCTGGTGGCGATAGGTGGTGCCGTTGGCCGTGATCTCCACGACCGTGTCGGACGCATCGGCGATGCCGACGCCCTGGGGAAGCGAATAGTCGGGCGGCGCGGCGAGCAGTCCGGCATCCGACGCCAGCGCGAGCACCTTCTGGACACCCGCGTCGTCGATCGTGCGTTCCGTCATCGTCGGCAACAGCGGCCCGGGGTACTGCTCCGTCTGCGCACCGGGTTGGATCACCCGACCGTCCCCGCTGATCAGCAGCTGGGGCAGGCGGACGAAGTTGACGCCGGGGCCGACGAACCCTCCCTCGTAGCCGATGCGCAGCACGACGTCGTTGGCGCCGTGCGGCCGGTCGATGCCGGAGGCCGCCTTCGAGTCGTCGCCGCACGCCGCCACGATGGCGAACATGGCGGGTGTTCCGAGCAGCACGGAGATGAACGAGCGTCGATCCATGCGCCGTTGGACGCCGCCGACTACGCCCCGGTTCCCGGTACGAGCGCCTCGGCGTGATGCTCGACGACCGCGTCGAACAGTGCCCCCGGGGCATCCACGACGTTGCGCAGGTGACCGAACACCTCGAGCGTGACCGCGCCGAGGAGCGCCGCCCAAGCGCCGAGGCCGGCGGCGAGCGTCGCGTCGGGAACGCCCGGTGCGTACTCCGCACGCATGCGCGACAGGTCGGACTTCAGATGGCGGGGCACCACGGTCGAATGACGCACACCGTCCGCCGTCGCGTCGGCGAGGATTCCGAGCAGGACCGCGGTGTAACGCCCGGCGGGACCGATCGTGTCCGGTGGAGCGACGTAGCCCGGAACGGGCGTGCCGTAGAGCAACGCCCATTCCGACGGGTACTCGATGGCCCAGGCGCGCACTGCGCGCGCCACGGCCCGCCACCGGCCGCGGATGTCGGCTCGTCGCCTGACCGAGGCGTCGGCCACCTCGGCCGCGATGCCCAGCCGGTCGTAGGAGTCGACGATCAAGGCGGTGAGAAGATCGTCGCGGCTGGGGAAGTAGCGGTAGATCGCCGAGCTCACCATTCCCATCTCACGAGCGATCGCACGGAGCGAGAGTGCAGCCGCGCCCTCGGCCGCCATCTGCACCCGGGCGAGCCTGATGATCTCGGCGGTCGCCGCCGCCCGTGCACGCTCCCGAACTCCGGTCATCGGGTCACTGTAGCGAGGGTCACACCAGAATGAGAGCACCGCTCTCGCTTTTCCGTCGAACGGCTGCCAGAATAGAGAGCACTGCTCTCGTCTGCGAGCAGCGCATCCACATCGTCTCCAAGGAGCATCGACATGTCACACCACCTCGTCATCGGCAGCGGCCCCGTCGGATCGGGAGTCGCCCGCGAGCTCGCCGACCGCGGCGACGCCGTCACCGTCGTGACCCGCAGCGGCACGGGACCCGACCATGCACTCGTCACCCGCACCAAGGGCGATGCCTCCGACGCCGAGCTGCTGACGCGCCTCGCGCAGGGGGCGACCACGATCTTCAACTGCGCCAACCCTCCGTACCACCAGTGGGACACCGCATGGCCGCCCATGCATCGTTCGATGATGACCGCCGCCGAGCGGAGCGGCGCGGTGCTGGTGATGATGGACAACCTGTACGCGTTCGGCCCGGGCTCCGCGATGCCCATGCGGGAGGACCATCCAATGGCGGCGACCGGCACGAAGGGCGCCACCCGTGCCCGCATGGCCACCGAACTGCTCGAGGCGCACGCCGCCGGCCGGCTGCGGGGCACGCTGGCCCGCGCCAGCGACTTCTTCGGCCCGGAGGTGATGGGCGCGGCGCTCGGCGAGCGCACGATGCCCAAGATCCTCGCCGGCAAGAAGGTGTCGCTGCTGGGGAGCCTCGACGTGCCCCACAGCATCAGCTACATGCCCGACGTGGTGCACACACTCGTCACGATCGCCGACGACGAACGAGCCTGGGGTGCACCCTGGCACGTCCCGAATGCGCCCGCACTGACCCAGCGCGAGACGGTGGCGGGCCTCGCTGCCGCGGCCGGCACGTCGTCCACGGCGACGGCGGTGCCCAAGATCGCCCTGTCGGCGCTCGGGATCGTCAGCCCGACGATGCGCGAGCTGAAGGAGACCTGGTACCAGTTCGCGGCGCCGTGGATCACCGACTCGACGCTCACCGAGAAGACCTTCGACCTCCACGCCACACCGTTCGAGGAGGCCGCCGCGGCGACGGTTGGTTGGTGGCGCGCTCGATGAGCGAAGCTGTGCACCAGCGACCGTTCCCGCCCGACCCCCAGGGCACTTCACACAGCGTTCACATTGGGGCAATGGGGCCGAAATCGCCCCTGGGCAGCATTGCGGCGCCCCTTCACCTCATCTCACAAAGGAACGCCAAGTGGCCTACCAAGCTGAATACATCTGGCTCGACGGTACCGAGCCGACCCCATTGCTCCGGTCGAAGACGAAGATCCTCGCCGACGGCAAGACACCGCCGATCTGGGGGTTCGATGGTTCGTCCACCAACCAGGCCACCGGCGAGCACAGCGACTGCATGCTGACCCCCGTCTTCTCCTGCCCCGATCCGATCCGCGGGGGCGACAACATCCTCGTGCTGTGCGAGGTCGACAACGCCAAGGACGGCAAGCCCCACGTCACCAACACCCGTGCGGCATGCGTCAAGACGGCCAAGAAGTTCGCCAAGCACGAGATGATCTTCGGCATCGAGCAGGAGTACACGTTCCTCAAGCTCGACGGCACCCCGCTCGGCTTTCCCGCCGGCGGGTTCCCCGGGCCGCAGGGCCCCTACTACTGCGGCGTCGGCGCAGGTCGCGTGGCCGCCCGTGAGATCATCGAGGAGCACACGCAGGCGTGCATCGATGCCGGCCTGCTCATCGAAGGCACCAACGCCGAGGTCATGCCCGGCCAGTGGGAGTTCCAGATCGGCGCCGCCGATGGCGTGACCGTGAGCGACCACCTCACCGTGGCCCGCTGGCTGCTCCACCGCATCGCGGAGGACTACGACGTGATCGTCAGCTTCGCCGCCAAGCCGATGAAGGGCGACTGGAACGGCGCCGGTGCGCACACCAACTTCTCCACGAAGGCGATGCGCGAGGACACCGACATGAAGGCCATCGAGGCCGCCTGCAAGGCGATCGGCAAGAAGGTCGAACTGCACGTGAAGAACTACGGCGACGACATCGAGAGCCGCCTCACCGGCGCCCACGAGACGGCCCCGTACAACAAGTTCAGCTACGGCGTGTCGAACCGGGCGGCGAGCATCCGCATCCCGTGGCAGGTCGAGCGCGACGGCAAGGGCTATGCCGAGGACCGCCGCCCGAACGCCAACTGCGACCCGTACACCGTGACCCGTCTCATCACCGAGACGGTGTGCAGCGCCGTCTGATCACGACGCACACACGCAGCACGCACTGACGGAGGGGCCGGGCGACCGGCCCCTCCGCCGCGTCCGGAGGCGACTTGCTCGGCGAAGCATACTGAGTATGCTACGACGTATGCACTTGTCCTGGAACGTCCGATGAGCGTCCGTCACGCGCTCTTGGCCCTGCTCAGCGAGGGTCCCAAGTACGGCCTGCAGCTCCGCCACGAGTTCGAGGCCCGCACCGGGGAGGTCTGGCCGCTGAACGTCGGCCAGGTCTACACCACCCTGCAACGTCTCGAACGCGACGGGTTGATCGCCTCCGACGGACCCGACGACGGACCGCAGAAGGGGTATCACATCACCGAGTCCGGCCAGCACGAGCTCCTCCAGTGGCTGCAGACACCCCTCGACACCGCCCAGCCTCCCCGTGACGAGCTGCTGATCAAGGTCCTCGTCGCCGTCCAGGTCCCCGGGATCGACGTCACCCAGGTCATCCAGGTGCACCGCCGTCATCTCGTCGAGCTGATGCAGCGCTACACGTCGGTGAAGGCCGATGCGGCCGAGGACGACATCGCGCTCGCCCTCGTCGTCGACGCCGAGCTGTTCCGGTTGGAAGCCGCTCTGCGCTGGTTGGACAGCGCCGAGACCCGACTCCGTGTGCACCCGTCGCCGCGCCCGACTCCGTCGCCGTCGGCCGCAACCCAACTCGCTGCTCGACGCGGCCCAGCGCTCCGCCCAACGCCAAGGGGCGCGGCGATGACCGCCATGCTCGAACTGCGACGGATCTCGAAGGTGTACGGCTCGGGCGACACCGCCGTGAGCGCGCTCCACGAGGTCGACCTCACCGTCGAACGCGGCGAGCTCGTCGCGATCATGGGGCCGAGCGGATCCGGCAAGAGCAGCCTGCTGACCATCGCCGGCAGCCTGGAGGAGGCGACGGAGGGCGAGGTGCTCGTCGACGGGGAGATGCTCTCGTCGATGTCGGTCGCGCAACGCGCACGGCTGCGCCGCCGGTCGATCGGGTTCGTGTTCCAGGACTTCAACCTGCTCCCCGGTCTCACCGCGGCGGAGAACGTGGCGATGCCCTTGGAGCTCGACGGCACGAGCGCGCGCATCGCACGAGTCGCTGCGCTGGCCGCGCTCGCCCAGCTCGGCGTCGACGACGGCGCCGACCGCTTCCCCGACGAGCTGTCGGGTGGCCAGCGTCAGCGAGTCGCCATCGCCCGTGCCGTCGTCGGCGATCGCAGCCTGCTGCTGGCCGACGAGCCCACCGGCGCGCTCGACTCGGTGAACAGCGAGAGCGTGATGCGCCTGCTGCGCGAGTCGTGCCGCCTCGGTGCGGCCGGCGTCGTCGTCACCCACGAAGCGCACCTCGCCTCGTGGGCGGATCGGGTGGTGTTCCTCCGCGACGGCCGCCTCGTCGACCAGACCGGCAACCCTCCCGGCCCCGAGTCACTCCTCGCCTCGGGCACGGGACCGCAGGGATGAGCGTCGGCGGGCCCGGTCGTCGGGCGGTGTTCCGATGGACGGCGAGAATGTTCCGGCGCGAATGGCGCCAGCAGCTGCTCGTCCTGCTGCTGCTGACCGCCGCCGTGGCCGCGGCGGTCGTGTTCGCCAGCCTGGCCACCAACGCCGTGCCCGGCCCGACGGCCCAGATGGGCGGAGCCAACGCGTCGGTGCGAGTGGACGGCACCGACCCCGCACTCGCCGCAGCCACCATCGCCGCTGTGCAGGACCGGTTCAACAGCGTCGACGTGATCGCCCATCGGTCGATCCTCGTGCCCGGCACGCTGGACCACCTCGATGTCCGCGACTCGGATCCGAACGGCACCTACACCTCGACGGTGCTCGACCTTCGTCACGGCCGCTACCCGGAGCGGGCCGGAGAGGTCGCTCTCACCGACGGCGCGGCGAACCTCCTCGATGCTCGGATCGGGTCGGACATCACGGTGGACGGCATCACGTGGACGGTCGTGGGAACGGTCGAGAACCCGAAGGACCTCAGCGACGAGTTCGCGCTCGTCGCCCCCGGCACCCTGCCGTCACCCGAGACGTACCGACTCCTGCTCGACGACCGCGACCGCACACGCCGACCCGCCCGGCCGGCACCGGCGACACATCCGACTCCGCAGTTCACCCTGGAGGTCATCGGCTCGCAGCACAACGCCGCTCGCCGCGCTCGTGCTCACCGCGTCGACGCTGGCGATGACGCTCGTCGGCCTCATCGCCGCGTCGGGCTTCGCCGTGATGGCCCAGCGCAGGCAGCGCCAGCTGGGTCTGCTGTCGGCCATCGGCGCGACGACTCGCCATGTCCGCATGGCTGTCGTGTCGAACGGCCTCATCCTCGGTGTCATCGCCGCGGTCCTCGGCACGGCGGCGGGGGTGGGAGGTTGGCTGCTCGCCGCGCCTGCGGTCGAGGTCGCGGCGAACCACCGCATCGATCGATTCGATCTGCCGTGGGCGCTCATCGCCGTGCTGGCGTCGCTGGCGATCGTCGTCGCCACCGCTGGCGGCGTGGTGGCCGGCACGGGCCGCGTCGCGCATCCCGGTGATGACCGCGCTCGTCGGGCCGACCGCCACGTCCCCGTGCGGTCCGCCGCTCGCTGGCCGCGACCGCCGTGCTCATCGGTGGCGGCGTGACCGGCATCTCGCTGTCGCACCCCACGTCGACGCACGGTGCAACCGCTCCTGCTCGTCGCCGGGATCGTCGGCATCGTCATCGGCACCGTCTTCGCTGCGCCTGCGGCGATCCGCGTGCTCGGCTCCCTCGCCCGCCGCCTGCCGTTCGCTCCACGGCTCGCGCTCCGTGACCTCGCCCGCTCGCAGGCCCGCTCGGCCGCCGCGCTCGCCGCGATCACGCTCGGGCTCGGCATCGCCGTGTCGGTGATCGTCATCGCGTCCACCAACGAGTACGCCGCGGACGAGGGCAACCTGTCCACCCACCAACTGTTGCTCCGCGTCGGCGACCCGCAGACCCTGACACCCGACCTCACCGCCGCGGAGGTCGACCAGCTCGACGCCCGCGCCGCCACCGTGATCGCGGCGCTCGGTGGCGACGTCACCTCCGTCCCCCTCGACGTCGCGTTCAACCCCGACGTCGTCGACCCGAGCGTGCGCGAGCCGATCTCCCTGGGCATCGCCGTGGACGAGAACAGCATCAGGTTCGTCACGTTCCCCTACGTCGAGACGCCTCGACTGCTGGCGCTGTACGGCATCGACCCGGCGAGCATCGATCCTTCCGCCGAGGTGCTCACCAGCCGCACCGAACCCTTGGTCCTGCTCGACATCCAGCAGCGCGGCCGCCCCGAGCTGTCGCCGGCTCGAACGCAGACCGTGCCCCTCCCCACGTACTCGTCGGCACCGAGCGCGCTCGTCACCATCGCGGCGATGGAGCAGCACGGATGGGTCACGGCCCGCGCCGGGTGGATCGTCGAGTCACCGAAGGCACTCACGGCCGAGCAGATCCGAGCGGCACGAGCGGCGGCCGCACAGGAAGGCCTGGCGATCGAGGTCCGCTCGACCCAGGACGCCATCTCTCAGCTTCGCTGGGACAGCACCCTCGTCGGCATCCTGGTCGCGCTCGCGATCGTGACCATGACGGTCGGGCTGATCCGCGGCGAGCACCGCCAGGACCTGGTCACCCTCACCGCCACCGGTGCGTCGCCTCGCACTCGCCGCGCCCTCGTGGCGAGCACCGCTGTCGCCCTCGCCGTGCTCGGCGTGCTGCTCGGCACCGTCGGCGCCTACATCGCCCTCATGGCCGCCTACCGGTCCGAGCTCGAGACCTTGACACCGGTGCCATTCCGCCAGCTGCTCACGCTCGCGATCGGACTACCGCTGCTGGCCGGGATCGGCGGCTGGCTGCTGGGTGGCCGGGAACCGGCGACGTTCTCCCGTCGCGTGCTCGACTGACCCCGTTCGGCGGCAAGTCGTTTCATACGCCGTTCACACACGACCTGGGCCTTCCGGGCCCACGAGTGGCAGACTTCCCTCGTCCCTTGAGCCCCTGAGGGAGTTCGTCCATGCTCGAGCAACAACGCGACTATGTGCTGCGCACCGTGGAAGAGCGCGGGGTTCGACTCATCCGCCTCTGGTTCACCGATGTGCTCGGCAACCTGAAGAGCTTCGCGATCAGCCCTGCCGAACTGGAGAACGCCCTCGAGGACGGGATGACCTTCGATGGATCGTCCATCGACGGGTTCAGCCGCATCCAGGAAGCGGACGTGCTGGCGATGCCGGACCCCGACACGTTCGAGGTGCTCCCCTGGGGAGACCCCAAGGCCGTCGAGGCTCGCGTGTTCTGCGACATCCACAACCTCGACGGCACGCCCTTCGAGGGCGACCCGCGCCAGGTCCTGCGCCGCAACCTGCGCGCGGCCCGCGACCGAGGCTTCTCGTTCTACGTCGCCCCGGACATCGAGTTCTTCTACTTCGCACCGCCACAACTCGGCCAGGTGCCGGTCACCCTCGACGAAGGCAGCTTCTTCGACCTCACCACCACCGACGTGTCCGGCACGTTGCGCAAGGAGACCATCCGCACGCTGGAGACGATGAGCATCCCGGTGGAGTACAGCTTCCACGAGGACTCACCGAGCCAGCACGAGATCGACCTTCGCCACACCGACGCGCTCAGCATGGCCGACGGTGTGATGACGTTCCGGATGGTCGTCAAGGAGGTGGCCGCCAAGCAGGGCGTGCACGCCACGTTCATGCCAAAGCCGCTCGAAGGCGTGCAGGGCAGCGGCATGCACCTTCACCTGAGCCTGTTCGACGGCGAGGCCAACGCGTTCTACGACGCCGACGACGCGTACAACCTCTCGGTGGTCGCCAAGCAGTTCATCGCCGGGCTCCTGCGCCACGCGGCAGAGATCACTGCGGTCACCAACCAGACGGTCAACAGCTACAAGCGGTTGGTACCCGGGTTCGAGGCGCCGGTCCACATCAGCTGGGCCCGCAACAACCGCAGCGGCCTCATCCGGGTGCCCATCGCCAAGCGCGGCAACCCGAGCGCGACGCGCATCGAGTACCGCTCGCCCGACCCGGCGTGCAACCCCTACCTCGCGTTCAGCGTGCTGCTCGCCGCAGGGATGCGCGGGATCGCCGAGGGCTACGAACTGCCCGCCGAGGCCGACGCCAACCTGTTCGAGATGGACGACGTGTCGCTGCACAAGCTCGGCATCGACACCTTGCCGCAGTCGCTCAGCGACTCACTGCGGGTGATGGAGAACTCCAGCCTCGTGCAGGAGGCGCTCGGCGAGCACATCTTCGAGTGGTTCCTGCGCAACAAGCGCAGCGAATGGCGCGCGTACAAGACCCACGTCAGCCAGTTCGAGCTGAACCGGTACCTGAGGGCGCTGTGATGACGAGGACGCGATAGTGGAGCTCGTCGCCGTCTTCCCGGAGCCACCGCCGTCGGATCTCGCGCGCACGCTCGATCTCGCCGGCTACCGCTGGAAGGCCGTGGCCTCCGCCGACGACGCGTCACGCAACGAGCCCGCCACCGGATGGTCCGGCGCGGTCGTCGCCTGCGACCAGGACCCCGACGGGGCGTGGGCGTTCTGTCGTGCGCTGCGCAAGCGCGACACCCCCGTCAGCCCGTTGCTGGTGCTGGTCAGCGGTGGCCAGCTCGCCGATCTCGAACTTCGCGACGAGCTCTTCGACGACTTCTGCCTCACTCCGTTCCACCCCGCGGAGGTGGAGGCCCGGCTGCGCCACCTGTTCTTCCGCGGTGGCGCCGAGGTCCGTCCCGAGATGGTGGAGTACAGCGGCCTGGCGCTCAACCTGGAGACCTACCAGGCGAGCATCGAGGGCCATCCCCTCGACCTCACCTACATGGAGTACGAGCTGTTGAAGTTCCTCGCCCAGAACCCCGGCAAGGTGTTCACCCGCGAGATGTTGCTGAGCCGCGTGTGGGGCTACGAGTACTACGGCGGCGCTCGCACCGTCGACGTGCACATCCGACGCCTACGGGCCAAGCTGGGCGAGGAACACGCGAACCTCATCCAGACGGTCCGCAGCGTGGGGTACCGCTTCGGTCAGAGCCGCTGGAGCGCCTGAAGCATCAGCAGCGCCAGCACCTGCTGACCCTCCTTGTTCGGATGGATGTGATCACCCTGGAGGATCTTCTGGTCAGGTGCTGACGCCAGTGCGAACCAGTCCGCGATGACGGCGTTGCCTCGAAGCGTCATCCGCTGCTCGAGGACCAGGTTGAAGATGTTGGTGTGCTCCAGGTACTGCTCGCGGTACGTGTTGACCCACACGAGCGGCACGTCGGGAGGTAGCAGCGCGACGACTGCGTCGATGAGCTCGCCGTACGCGATGGCGTCGGGGTAGCTGCCGATGTCGTTGGTCCCGAGCTCGATGACCCAGGCGGAGGGGGCGACGCCCTCGGCGAGCAGGCCCTCGATCTCGCGCAGGCCACTCAACGGTGTTCCACCCTTGCCGTTGCCGACTTCGATCCGGCGCGAGGACTTGCCCTCGACGCGTACGTCGGGAATGCCGGCGTCGACCAGCGTGCTGCTGACGGCCGCCGAGCTCCCTGCCGTGATGGAGTCGCCGACGACGACGACCGAGGTGATCGGCACGGGAGCGACGCCGCTGCGCCGACGGCGGGTGACCACGGGGCCGTCGACCTCGGCGCTCGGCGTCCGACAGCCGGCCAGCGCGACGACCGCTGCACCCGCCATGAGGCGGATCGAGGCGCGTCGGTCGAGGTGCACGCCGAACAGTGTTGCCGACTCAGTCCTCGATCTGGTGGCGCGTCGTTTCGACAGTGCCCTGACCCAAGGCTTCCTCCAGCTGACGCAGCGAGCTGGCCGGGAGCGTCGTGTGGACGAGCGTGGCGAACGGGAACCTGCCGAGCTCGTCGGCGAGGGCCCGCACGTCGAGGTCCTCGACGAGCAGGACCACGGTGGTGGTGCCCGGCTGCACGACTTCGCGGAACCACTGGACCCACTCGTCGGGAATGCCGAGATCGATGATCTTTGCGGCGCCGGCACCCACGCCCGCACCGACCGCGCCACCGACGAGCCAGCCGACAGGCCCACCCACGATGAGGCCGAGCAGCCCCGTCCACATGCCACTCGACAGCGCCGTCCGCCCGGGCTGGGGGTCGATCGTCTCGCGGACGGCGGTCTGACCCTTGTCGTCCTTGGCGACGATGACGGCGTCGCGCAGCTTCAGCGCGTGCTTCAGACCGAGGCCGGTGGCCGCGGACAGGAACTCCTGGGCGCGAAGGGCATCGGGCAGGGAGACCCCGACGAGGTACTGGTCGGCGGTTTCGGTCATACCGGCAACGTAGCGCGCCCCGTCGCGAAGCGTGTCGTCACGTTCTCCCGGCAGGAGCCGTTCGATCGCCGTGCCACTTCGGGAGACCCAGCAGCTTGGGTCGTTCCGCCACCCACGCGTGCGTGTCCGCGCCGACCTCCGCGGAGATGAGCGCTTCGAGCTTCGACGAGCACTCGGCGACCAGGTCGCGACGGTTCGGGTCGGCAGCCAGGTTGATCATCTCGTGGGGGTCGTCGACTCGGTCGTACAGCACGACGTCGTTGCGGGCGAACAGGCTCTCGAGATCGGTCGGGCGGTTGGGGTCGAGCGGCGCGAAGTACCGGCCGAAGGAGTAGCGCGCATCGGTGTAGCCGCGCAGGAAGCCCCGCTTGTCCCAGTCGGGACGCAGCTCACCCGATTGCACCTTGGGCCCGACATCGGGTTCCCCGAAGTGCTGCCAGAACGAGGCGTCGAGCGTCGTGATCGTCTCGACCGCGGTGAGCACCCCCTCGCGGACCTCTGCCCCGTCGAGCGCCGGCACGAGCGATGCCCCCTTCAGGCCGGGGTGACGGTTCGCCACCGTGTCGGCATCGACACCGGCGAACTGCAGCAGCGTCGGCGCCAGGTCGACCGCCGACGCCATCGCACTGGTCTCGCCACCGCCTCGGACGTCGGGGTGGCAGATGATCAGCGGTACGTGGAAGTTCTCGTCGTAGACGAGGTTGCCCTTCTGGCGCAGACCGTGGGAGCCGACCAGGTCACCGTGATCGGCGGTGAAGATCACGATCGTCCGATCCGCCTCCCCCGACGCCTCCAGCGCATCGAGCACGGTCTCGACGCTGCGGTCCACATCACGGAGGCAGTTGAGGTAGAAGTTCATGCCCTGCAGCCAGTGATCGTCGCCACGAACCTCTCCGAAGGTGACGTCGAGCATTCGGGCGTACTCACGAACGGCCGGGGCCGCCCCACGGAGGTCGTCGTGAACGGAGGCCGGCAGGTCGACGTCCCACTGCGTGCGATACACGGGGATGTCGGCAGGCGGCTTCACGACGACGGCGTGAGCAAGACCCATCGGGAGTTGCACGTCCGAGTGGCTCCCGTAGTCGAAGCTCATGATGTCGTGCGGGTTGACGAAGTTGACGGCCATGAACCACGGCTGATCGTCGCTGACCACGGGGGCGCGATCGCGGAGCCACTTCGCTGCCTGGCCGGCGATCACAGGGTCGACGCGCAGACCGGCCCACGCTCCTCCGTCGATGTCCCCCCAGTCGTTCCACTCCGAGAAGCCGTACGGCTCGAGCGCATCCCTGGTGGAGTGCGGATCGGCCGGATCGACGTACGCGTTCGAGAGATGCCACTTCCCCTGATAGGTCGTGTAGTAGCCGGCGCCACGCAGCATCGTGCCGAGGGTCCCGAGTGCGGGATCGAGGGGCCGGATGTAGGGCATGTTGTCGTTGTCGTAGATCTCCGTGAGCGGGAGATGCTGGCCCGTGTAGATGACCGATCGCGACGAACTGCACATCGTCGAGGCCGCGTAGTAGTTGTGGAACGTCGTGCCGCGGGCGGCCAGGCGCTCCCGGGCAGGCAGGTGATACCCGGCCGGCCGGGGGATCGCCGCACGCTCCTCGTCGGACGTGATGAGCAGGATGTTCGGTTGGCGACTCATGGTCGGCTCCTTGGGCAGGCGCTCGGACGAGCGGACCCGGCCAGCGTCGCGCTCCGTCCGATTGCCTGACTTCACCCTCACCGGGTGAAGTACGGCGATCGCCGGCAGGGGCTCCCGGTCAGCCCTTCGCCGGGTCGGCCGGCAGCAGGCCCAGGCGGCGGGCCGTGACCACCGCTTCGTCGCGAGAAGTGGTGTTGAGCTTCCGGTAGACGGCTTTCAGGTGCGTCTTGACGGTGTTGACCGACACGTACATGCGCTCGCCCATCGCTGCGTTCGAGAGGTGCGTCGGCAACATCGCCAACAACTCACGCTCACGCGAGGTGAGCGGTTCGATCAGCTCCGGTGCCCTCTCCGAACGCCGTGCTCCTGCGGAGTCCGGGGACAGCCCGAGCGGCGAGAGCAGTTCGGATGGCGCTGCCGCGACCAGCCCGTCGAGCTGGGCTCCGCGACCCGTGAACGGACCGGCGAGCCCCAACGGGCCGGCCAGTCGTAAGGCGTCACGGATGTGCCTCGATCCCTCGCCCGACGGCGCGGCCAGGGCCAGCACGACGAGCGCCTCCACCTGGTCGGCAGGGCACCACTCGGCGCGATCCCGGAGCAGTTCGACGACGTCCGCGGTGCGTCGCCACGCGACAGCGACATTCGCGAGCGCGAGGCACCGAAGCGGGCCGACGCGCATCGCGCCGGCGGTGGCCTGGGCTTCCTCGAGCCGCCCGGAGGCGATCAGCGCCCGCACCAGCAGCGGATCGAGCACCTCCGCCATCGGGTCGCCTTCACTCCAACCTGCCAGCCGGCAGAGCTCGCCGAACACGGGGTAGACCGTCGACCACCCGTGACGGAGCGCGTGCAACTGGACGACCATCCCCGCGGCGAGCGCCCGCGAGTACGGATAGTCCACGACCTCCGCCACGTCGAGCAGTTCGTCGACCGCCACGGCCGCCTCCTCGGACGCGCCGTGGCCGATCATCGCCGCGGCGAGCGCGACCCGAGCCTCGAGCGCCGCTGGGTTCATGCCGATGCCGAGCTCGGTCAGTTCGACGAGGGCGGCGCGCGCCAACGACTCGGCGGCTCGAACGTCACCGGTACGGGCTCGAATGCGTGCCCGCATCGCCGGGAGCGTCACCCGTCGAACGGGCGGGCTGGCGACCACCAGGTCCGCTCGCTCCAGCGCGGCCGCCGCCGCGTCGATGTCGTCGAGCGCGAGGTGAACCCTTGCGACCAGCATCTCGAAGCGGTCCTCGAAGGAGTCCGCCGACGCCGACCCGGGCGCGGCGAACGTGTCCACGATCCGTCTGCAGGTGTCCCACTCTCCGGCGGCGATGGCGACCATGAGGCGGCGGGACACCAGGCGGGGGTCGTTGCTCCCGCACAGTGGCTCGGCGCGGTCCATCCACATCGTGGCATCGGCCAGACGACCACCGGAGAAGTACGCGAAGGCGAGGTCCAACATGACGTCGGGGGTCGACACGTCGAGCTCGCGGGGCAGCTGCTCCAACCAGCGGCCGAACGCGTGGCCGAGTCCGAGGTCGGAGAGGACGAGCGCCCGACGAACGACGAGGTCGATGGCGCCATCGACGTCGTCGATGACCATGAGATGGTCGAAGGCCGCGTCGATCTGCCCGCGCGACGACAGCAGCGTCGACGCACGGCGGTGAAGGCTCGCCCACCGCTGCGCGTCCCGTGCTCGCAACTCTTGGCGGAGCAGTTCACGAAAGAGGTGATGGAATCGATACGTCGAGCCGGTGGGACCGGTTCGAACGAGGAACACGTGCCCGGCGTGGAGCCGGCGCAGCAGTTCGCCTGCATCGCTGCGCGACGTCAGCTCGACGGCGAGCGCGAGGTCGAACTCGTCGAAGACCGAGATCGCCAGGGCCATGTCGCGCTCGGCCTCGGGAAGACGGTCGAGCACCTCACCGACGAGGTAGCCGGCGATCACCGTGCCCCTACCGGGCAGGTCGTGCAAGGCGTCCACGACGTCGTCGGGTCGGGCGAGTGCCGCCAACTGCAGCCCGGCGACCCAGCCCTCGGAGTGGCGGACCGCGGCGTCGAGCCCGACGGCGTCCAACGGCCCGCACCCGTAGGCGCTGAGCAACGCTGCCGTGGCGTCCGCATCGAAGCGGAGGTCGTCCTCGCGAATCTCGGTGAGCTGTCCCCGCAGCTTCCAGCGAGCCAGCGGCAATGCCGGCTCCACCCGTGCCGTGACGACCAGCCGCAACCAGGGATCGGCCCGCTCCACGAGCAGCGCGAGGTGATCGAGCGCCGTGCGGTCGGTGAGATGATGGAGGTCGTCGAGAACGAGAGTGACCTGGGTGCCCGCCGCGAGCAGGCGATGCACCAACGTGTGGAGGAAGGCGGGATCAGCGGCCCCCCGATCGAGCAGCACGGATTCGGGTTCGGGTCCGATCGCCACCGCACCCGCCAGTGCGGCCACGAGATGTCGCCAGAACGACAGCGGGTTCGAGTCCAGCGAATCGAGCGAGTACCACGCCGCGACCCACTCGGGTTCCTGCGAGTCCGTCCACTGCCGGGCGAGCACCGACTTGCCGTAGCCGGCCGCTGCCACGATCGTCGTGACCATGGTCGCAGGTCGAGTCAGCACGGCGG
The DNA here is from genome assembly GCA_963720695.1 of uncultured Acidimicrobiaceae bacterium. Classification (GTDB taxonomy): domain Bacteria; phylum Actinomycetota; class Acidimicrobiia; order Acidimicrobiales; family Ilumatobacteraceae; genus UBA668. Next base: position 180,750 of record CAVRGG010000006.1, on the reverse strand, counting down.
GGAGCGGGCGAGCGACCAGCGCCGTGGGCAGCCCGGGTGGGGCGAGCTTGGTGGCGATGATGGGCACCAGCGCGAAGAGGTCGGGGTCGTCGACCTCGATCGGCGGGAGCAACGACAACTCGCCGCGGCGGGGCGATGCGTCATTCCCGTCGCGGCGAATCGGATCCCGGAGTCGGGGGTCTGCGTCGGACATCGGTTGGCGCGGCCTCCTCGAACAGCGACCGAATACTAGCTAGGCCGACGCCTGGATCCGGGCGGCATGACGCGCGTGAGAGCGCAGCGCCCGCGGCAGGTCGGGATGCAGGAGATGGCCGTCGCGCACCACGAATCGGCCGTTCACGATGGTGTGCCATGCCGCCGCCGGGCCGCAGCGCAGCCAGGCCTCGATCGGGTCGGCCACGGCACCGGCGTACACCGGTCCGTCGAGCCGCCACACGGCCAGGTCGGCCACCGCACCGGGCGCGATGACGCCGATCTCACCGACTCGACCCAGACACCCGGCGCCACCGAGCGTCGCCACCTCCAAGGCCATCCGGGCCGTGCCGGCGTGCGCTCCGTCACGCAACTTGGCGAGCAGCAGCGCCGTACGGGCTTCGAGCCAGAGCGACGCGCTGTCGGCCGACGACGACCCGTCGACACCCAGTCCGACCTTGACGCCTGCCGCTCGCATCGGCACGATCGGCGCGATCCCCGACGACAGGATGCAGTTGCTGCTGGGACAGTGGGCGACGCCGATCCCGGCGCGTCCGAGCCGGATCACCTCGTCCTCGTTGGGCATCACGCAGTGCGCCACCCACGTACGGTCCGTGCACCACCCGGTCCGCTCCAGATACTCCATCGGGCGGCATCCGAACGTGGCGATCGAGAACTCGTCGTCCTCGACGTTCTCCGCGAAATGCGTGTGGAGCCGCACGTCGAGCTTCGCCGCCAGCTCGGCGGACTGCACCATCAGCCGTTCGGTCACACTGAAGGGGCTGCACGGTGCGAGCGCGATGCGCACCATGGCGCCATGCCCGCGGTCGTGGTGACGCAACACCGCGTCCTCGCTGTCGGCGAGGATCTCGTCGTCGTCGGCGACCACGTCGTCGGGCGGCAGTCCGCCGTCCTTCTGGCTGAGGCTCATCGACCCGCGTGTGGGGTGGAATCGCATGCCCAGCTCGTGGGCGGCCGCGATCTCCGCGCCCAGCAGATCGCCCGCCGACCTCGGATGGAGATAGAGGTGATCCGAACTGGTGGTGCATCCGCTCAGGGCCAGCTCTGCCAAACCGACGAACGCACTGGCGAAGACCGACTCCTCGTCGATCGCCCGCCACAGGGGGTAGAGCGTCTGGAGCCACCCGAACAGGGGTTTGTCGGTCATGGGGGGGTAGGCGCGGGTGAGGTTCTGGAAGATGTGGTGATGGGTGTTCACCAGCCCCGGCGTCACCAGACACTCGGCAGCGTCGATGGCATGTGTCGCCTCGGGAGGCGGCTCGTGGGAGCCGCCGACCGCCTCGATCACGTTGCCGGTGATCGCGACCCAACCACCGGGCAACTCACGGCGCTGCGGGTCCACCGTGGCCACCATGCGTGCGTTGCGGATGAGCAGATCGGCCATGTGGTCCTCCTCGTTCAGGCGAGCGACTCGACGAGCAGTTCGATGTCGTCGATCGTGGTGCGTGGATTGACGATGCAGATGCGCAGCACCATCTCACCCGCCCATGACGTCGGCACGACGAACGCGATGCCGTCGGCCAGCATCCGGTCGCTCCACGACTGGTACTGGGCAGGGTTCCAGCCCGTGCGACGGAACAGCACGACACTGAGCTCGGGCTCCATGATGAGTTCGAGATGCTCGGCGTCGTCGATGCGGCGAGCGGCCGCACGAGTGACCGACAAGGTCTGCTCGACGGCGTCGCGGTACGCGGCGGTGCCGTAGGTGGCGAGACTGAACCACAGCGGCAGGCCTCGGGCGCGACGCGACAGGTGGTGGGCGAAGTCGCTCGGGTTCCACTCGGCGTCGTCGTCAGCGTGGAGGACGTCGAGGTACTCGGCGTGCTGGGTGTGGGCGCGGCGAGCCTGCATGGGATCCCGGTACAGCAGCGCGCAGCAGTCGAACGGTGCGAACAGCCACTTGTGCGGATCGACGATGAAGCTGTCGGCGCGCTCGATGCCGATGAAGCGGGCGCGCACGCTCGGCGCGGCCAGCGCCGCACCGCCGTACGCACCATCGACGTGGAACCACACCCCGAGTTCCTCGGCCACGTCGGCGGCACCTGCCAGCGGATCGATGACACCGGCGTTCGTGGTGCCGCTCGTGGCCACGATCGCGAAGACCCGCGCTCGGTCCTCGGCATCGAGACCGTCGATCAGCGAGCGGAGCGCATCGGTACGCAGGCGCCCCTCGTCGTCGGCGTCGGCGGCGAGGATGTCGGCGTCCATCGCCCGGCCCGCCGCGGCGATGCTGCTGTGAGCCCCCTTCGACGCGACGATCAACCCTCTGGTTCGATCGTGTCGCCCCTCAGCGCGTTCCCGCCACCGGTGACGGGCCGCGATCAGGGCACTGAGGTTGCCGGCGGTCCCCCCACTGACGAACACACCTCCCGATTCGGCGGGCATCCCGGCGAGTTCGGACAGGTAACGCAGCGCCTCGTTCTCGGCGTAGACCGCTCCACCGCCCTCGAGCCACGAGCCGCCGTAGATGCTCGACGCGCCGACCACGAGATCGAACAGGATGCTCGCCTCGGTCGGGGCGGCCGGCACGAACGACAGGAACCGCGGATGATCCACCGAGATGCACGCCTGCGCCAGCACGTCGCCGAACACCCGCAGCGCTTCGAGGCCACCCAAGCCGCGCTCGCTGATCGTCCTGCCCGCCATCGCTCGCAGCTCGTCGAGGGTGCGCGGTCCGTCGAGCGGCGGCGGGTCGAGTCGCACTCGGTCCACGGCGTAGCGGACGATGGCTTGGGTGAGCACCTCGGTCGAGGCGTCGTGGGAGTGCATGGACGCAGTCTGCCAGCCGCCTCCGGTGGCCGGCACGAATCGCTCGCGAGCGGAAACCCACGAACCGGCGGAGTGCCGAGTTCCTACAGTGTTCCCATGGCGCAGAACATCTACGACGACCCCGAGTTCTTCCGCGGCTACGGCCAGTTGCCGCGCAGCGTCGACGGGCTCGACGGCGCCGCCGAGTGGCCGTCGCTGCGGTCGCTGGTACCCCCGTTGAACGGCCTCCGGGTGCTCGATCTCGGTTGCGGATTCGGGTGGTTCTGCCGGTGGGCACGAGAGCACGGTGCCGCCTCGGTGCTCGGGCTCGATGTGTCCGAGAACATGCTGGCCAGGGCGGCCGCCGACACCGACGACGCCGCGATCACCTATCGCCGGGAGGACCTCGACCTCGTCACCCTCCCAGAGGGCGCGTTCGACATGGCGTTCTCGTCGCTGACGCTGCACTACCTCCACGATCTGCGTCGGCTGTTCACCGAGGTGCGGCAGTCGCTCACAGCCGGCTCTCGCTTCGTCTGCTCGGTGGAGCACCCGCTCTTCACCGCACCCAGCAACCCTGACTGGGTGATCGACGACGAGGGCCACCGCACCTGGCCCCTCGACGGGTACCTGCGCGAGGGGCCGCGCACCACCAACTGGTTCGCCCCCGGCGTGGTCAAGCAGCACCGGACCGTCGGCACCTATGTGCGCACGCTGCTCGAGACCGGCTTCGCCCTCAGCCACCTGGAGGACTGGGGCCCGACCGACGCCGAGCTGGCTGCCCACCCCGACTGGGACCCCGAGCGCGACCGTCCGACGTTCATGCTCTTCGCCGCGACCGCCGCCTGATCGAGCATGAGGGTGACGGCGTCACCTGGTGACGCCAGAAACCTCACGACGGAGCGCCGGTCGGTTGAGGGCAGCCCGTGGACGTCAGTAGTTGACGTCGATGAGCTCGCTGCCCTCGAAGCGCTCCTCGGCGTCACGGTTCAGCGCCCACCCCAGCAGGGCGGCGATGGTGACCGAACCCATGATGGCGATCACGGGGAAGACGAGCAGCGCAAGGATGATGGCGACGGCACCGGGCACGGCGTCACCCTAGTGGCTTGAACGCCCAGGCCTCAATCTCCACGGCGGCCCCGGCGGGGAGCGCTGCGACCCCGATCGTGCTGCGCGCGGGGCGGTGCCCGCCGAACCCGGCGACGTACGCGTCGTTGAACGTGGCGAAGGTGTCCATGTCGGTCAGGAAGCACAGCGTCTTGGCCACGTCGGTGAGCGAGGCGTCCATCGAGCGCAGCTGGGCCTCGAGGTTGAGCACCGCTCGTGCCGTCTGGGCCGCGACGCCGCCGGGCACCAGCGTGCCGTTCTCCATCCCGAGCTGCCCGCTGACGATGATCCAGTCGCCGGCGCGGACGGCGGGCGTATAGGGGCCGAGGGGTTTGGTCATGCCCGCATCGTAGGCCAGCGGCCGGCGTGGCCCGCTGCCCGCCACGCCGCGGACGCGACGGCGGCGAACACGGCATCGGATCCGTTGACGGCGGGTCCGTCGGTGGATTCGACGACCACGCGGATGGTCGGCGTGTCGACCGCACGCAGCACACCGAAACTGCGGATGGTGAGGTCCAGCGGCACACCGGCGGCGTCGACCGTGAGCCCTTCGGATCGAACCCACCCGAGCGCCATGTGGGCCGCGCCGACGCAGTAGCTGCGGAGGACCGCCTCGTCGAGCGGGTCGCCGCACGACAGTCGAACCGTCACCGAGCCGTCAGCCTCGATGTCGGCACGGGCCGACGCTCCGTTGGGAGCGGTGACGTGCCCGTCCTCGGGGGCGATCAACACCGCTGCCTCGACCCACCCGGCACCTCTGATGTCGACCGACGTCGGCGGGCCGACCACGTCGACCTCCTCCACCTCGAGCCGCGGCGCAACCGACCGGATCGCATCGCCGATCCCGGTGGTCCTGGCCACCCTGACCAGACCCGAGCCGTCCCGCCGGACGCCCGCTGCGATGGGCGGACGCTTGGGTCCCCGCCGGACGACGTCCTCGCGCGTGTACATCGCCAGTACCGGCCGACCGTGGCGCGCCGCCAGGGCGCGAGCGACCTCGGCGACGTCACTGTGGCGCTTGCCTCCGAACGCGCCACCGTTCGACAACGGGCCGACGGGATCTGCACCCGGTGCGCACCATGCCGCGTCGGGTTCGAGGTAGGCCGGTTCGACCCACGTGGTCTGCAGCGTGCGCTCCCAGTCGCCGGGGGGAACCTCGATCGGCCAGCGCATCGGCTCGGTCGTGCGGCGCCCCTGCACCTTGCCGGCAGCACGCCGCGCCGCCGCCGACGACTCCGCCACCACCCACTCGCCGTCGACGCCGAGCAGGGCCACCAGCGCCTCGGGCGGCGCCGTGTCGGCGGCGAAACCACCGCGACCGAGCGCGACGGCGGACGACACGAACTGCGGGTCACCCCCTTCGAGCCGAGCTCGAGCGGCCGCCGCGTCGAGGTCGCGGCCCGGGGACGCGGGCTGAGGGTCCACCACCGCCTCGACCACGGAGTTCCAACCGGTACAGCGACACAGGTGGGCGAGCAGTGCCGATCGAACGGACTGCTCGGTGCGGGCCGGAGCGGGGATGGCAGCGAGGCGCATCACGATCCCCGGCGTGCAGAAACCGCACTGGCTTCCTCCGCTGTCGCACAGGCGACCCGCCCAGGTCTCCACATCGGCGACGCCCTCGATGGTCGTCACCGCCCTACCGGCGACCCGAGCGACGGGCGTGACGCATGCGACTCGCGCCTGCCCGTCCACCCACACCGTGCAGCAACCGCACTGACCCTGCGGGCTGCACCCGTCCTTCGCCGAGGTCACACCGAGGCGGTCGCGAAGGGCCTCCAACAGACTGCTCGAGTCGTCCGACACCGACACGGCGACGCCGTTCAGTGAGAAGTCGACGGTCACTCGTCGTTGCTCCCGCCCCGCAGCGCGTCGGCCAACGTCTTGAACTTCTCCCACTGTCCATTGGCGAGCAGTCGCGCCTGCTGCGGCCACGAGGTGGGGTCGTGCACCTGGAACTTCGGTCCACCGTCGGCGAGCATCGAACGCAGCAGTTCGAGGTCGGCGTTCGCCACGCTCCACCACGTGGAGAGGCCCCGGGCGATACACAGTTGGGCGATCTTCGGGCCGACCCCCTCGATGAGGGTCAGGTCGTTGTAGGCCACGGGAACGCCGAGGATCAGCGACCCCGCAGCGAGGTCGGGCTCCGGGGGCATGCCCTCGACGGCCACCGCATCGAGCACCGCCTGAAGGTCGCGAGCGCGAGCCTCGGCGTTCCACAGGCGCACGCGCAGCTCGCCGATCGAGGATTCCTGGTTGGCCACCAGCTCGACGAGCTCGTTGCGCTCACCGGTGACGGTCGCGAGCAGGTCGGCGTCGACGGCTTCGGTCGCGGCCCGTACCGCCTCCAACTCCGCCTGCACCCGATCACGGTCGGCGGCGACGAGTCGCAGCTCCGCGACCTCGGCATGAAGGCGCTCACGCTCGCCCGCCGCGGCATCCGCTCCGGCGCTCGGCGACGACTGCACCCCACGCAGCACCCACCCCACGATGCCCCCGATGAGCGCGGCCGCCACCAACCACAGCGCCCATGTCCCGAGTGTGTACCCCACGTGGTCTCCTTGATCGATCAGCTGTTCTTGGTGACGCCGAAGACCACCCGACGGCTCAGTTCGGGGATCTCCTTGCCGTTGGCGTCGGTGATGAGTTGGCTCTCCCCGAACCCGACCGACGTGATGTCGGCCGCCGGGACGCCGAGCTGCACGAGCGCAGCGCGCACGGCGTCCGCGCGCTGCTCGCTGAGGGTCTGGTTGCGCCCGGCATCGCCCTCGCTGTCGGTGTGCCCCTGCACCTGGATGGTGACACCGCCGAAGCGCTTGGCGAGGCCGGCGACGCGCTGCAGCGTCGGGTACGAGACGAGGGCGACCGTCGTCGCTCCTTTGTCGAACAGGATCGGCTCCGCCTGTACCAGTTCGTTGAGCGCCGTCTCCAGCGCGGCTGCGTCGTCGGCCGTCGCCACCGGGCGGGGCGTGAGCGCGACGGTCGCGCCCAACCCTGCAGCGGACGAAGTGAACTGCGCGCGCGCCGCGTCGTCGGTGTACACGCCACGAGCGTAGAGACCCTCGGGCGACCAGCCGATCTGGCCCGACACCAACGGCCCGAGCATGGCACCGACGAGCGATGCCAACTGGGTGATCTGGTCGTCGGTCGCCTGGACGGTCGGGTCGACCACGAGGAGGTCGGTGACGTTCGACGCATCGGCGGAATCCGCCGCCGCGATGAGCAACGTCGCGTGCTGTTGGTCGTTCGCCACCGCTCCGCCGAGCGTCAGGTGACCATCGACGAGGTCGACCGTGGTCACCCCGACGATCGGCGCGGGCACCGTCGTGGTGGACGCCGCAGCCGTCGTGGTGGGCGCTCCCGTCGTTGGCGGGGCCACCGATGTCGTCGGCACGATCGTCGACGACGACGGCGTCGGTCCGACGCTGCCGATGCACGTCGCGTCGAGGCTGACCGATCGCACTCCACGCACCCGGCCGGCGACCGAGATCGCCAGGTCGGGATCGGGGAGCGGTTGTCTGCAGAAGAGCACGCCGGTCTGGCCGCTGAAGTCGGCGAACGCGGCGATGTCGGACGCCTGGAGCCGATTCTCCACCGCCGTCGAGAGATCGCGCTCGATGGCGGGCACGTTGACGAGCGCCCCCACGACGAAGAGCACCACCAACGCGAGGCCGCCCACGAGCACGATGAGTCGCCGCGACCGACGTGCCCGATCGTTCGCCGTGGAGGTCATCCGAGCAAGACTCCCACGCTGCCCGAACGCGACGCAACCGCACTACGGTGGATTTCGATGGCTTCGACACGACGTGAATTCCTCGCCGCCGCGACCGGTGTGGCCCTGCTCACCGCCTGCGGCACGGCGTCTGATGGCACCACCAAGGGCACCACGACCACCCCCGCTGGAACGTCCGACAGCCTGCCCGCCGGCTTCGAGATCGTCCAACGTTTCTCCAACGGTGCGCTGTTCACCCCGGGCGACATCCGTCTGCCCATCTCGATCAGCGACGGCCAGAACCTCGTCACCACCGGCCCCGCCACGGTGTCGGGCTGGATCGAGGATTTCAATCAGCAGAAGGTCACCGACGTCACCGCAGTGCTCCGCAACGTCGGCATCGTGGTGCCCTACTGGGAGGTCCGCGCCACCCTCCCCAAGGCGGTCATCTACACGCTCCGATTGGAGGGCGACGACGGTTTCGGCGCCACCTTCGAGGTGTTCGATCCGTCCGACGTCGCGTCGCCGCTCACCGGCAAGCCGATGCCACCCTTCGACACACCGACCGTCGACGATCATCGCGGTGTCGAGCCGTACTGTTCGCTGACACCGGACCCGTGCCCGTTGCACGACGTGACCCTCACCGATGCGCTCACGTCCGGCAAGCCGGTGGCGTACATGGTGGGGACGCCGGCGCACTGCCAGACCGCCACGTGCGCGCCGGGCCTGCTGCTGCTCGTGGCCGAGCACGAGTCCCTCGGCGATGCCGTGGTGATGGTGCACGCCGATGTGTATGCCGACGACGCGGCGACCACCGTCGCACCCGCCGTCGAGGCGTTGGGCGTCGACTACGAGCCGATCATCTACTTCTGCGATGCCGCGGGCGTCGTGGTCGATCGCCTCGACGGCATCTGGGACGAGAGCGAACTGCGCGAGCGCCTGGCCCTGCTCACCGGGAGCTGACAACTCGGCTCGCCGTGTCAGACGCCAGGCGCCGTTCCCCTCGGGCGAACACGAACGATGCCAGTGTCGCCGTCCACCTCCAGCCATGATCCGTCCGCGATCGAGGTGATGCCGGGCACGCTCATCACCGCCGGGATCCCGAGCTCGCGCGCCACGATCGCGGCATGGCTCAGGGCAGCCCCGGTGTCGCACACCACGGCGCCGGCGACCAGGAACAGCGGTGTCCAGCTCGGATCGGTGATCGCGCACACGAGGACCTCCCCCGGCTCGAGGCCCCGAGGATCACCGGGATCGGTGATCACTCGTGCCGGCCCGGCGGCCGTCCCGCCGCTGACCGCCAGGCCGCGGAGTTCCGTCGCGGACGAGACCGCCCCGAGCCCTGCGTCCGGCCGGTGTCGCAGCGGCCAGGAGGCCGGATCCGGGATGCGGCCTTCGAACCACATGGGCGGTTCGCGCTCGTTCAGGTACGCGCACAGCGCGGATCGTTCCGCGATGGTCCCGGCGAACGCCGGCGGATCGGCGAGAAACGCGGGCAGTTCGTCGATGGTGACGCAGAAACCCAGTCGAGGATCGGAGGGGCCTCCGCGGGCCTCGGCGCGGCGCATCAGCTCGTGCAGCGCTCGCCGCGCGCCCAGGTTTTCGTACACGAGTACGTCCTTGGCCCGCTCGCGGCCAATGGAACCGACGCGGCAGACCGCTGCGGCCCGCAAGGCGAGGGAGCGGACCGGCCAACGCAAGGCGCGTCGCACCTCGTCCTCCGCCTGTGCTCGTTCGGCGGTCAGGCGGGCCATCGCAGCCCTCGGGGAGCGCTCACTCGGGACGTGGCGCAGACGGTCGACGGCGGCGAGCACGGGAGTCGGATCCATGGCCCAGCACGGGGTGGCGAGCTCGTACTCGTCGTTGCCACGGTGGCCGAACGCGTCGAGGAACTCGTCGAGGAGCTGAGCGAACGACGTGCCGACCAGTCGTTCACGAAGGCCGTCGAGACCGACATCGAACCTCGCCATGAGTTCGGCGTCCTCAGCGACGATCCTTCCGAGTTTCCATTGCTCCTCGGCGAGTCGCGCCGAGTCCACGTCGTCGATCCCGCTCACCAGCCGATTGCCCACGCCGGTGGGCAGGCATGGACGGTCCACCATCTTGTCGAGGAGCGCTCTCGGTCCGCCGGCGATCATGCTGAAGTGGAGCAGTCGCTTCATGCTGGCCGCCAGTCGCGCGGGATAGGCGTACACGACGGCGAGCAGCTCGTCGTCGGATGCCGTCGCCAGGTCGGGTATCGATGCCACCCATGCAACGGCGTCGGCGCGGGCGACGTCGAGCGGGGCGAGACTCGGGACGCTCAGCACGCCCAGCAAGAAGCGGGTGATCTTCAGCGTGGCGAGGAGGTCGCGGTCACCCTTCGCCCGCCGGTACGGCGGCAGCCCATCGACGGTGCCGAAGACCATCTCGTCGCTGGTGTTGGCGTTCATGCCTGGAGTGCGCACACCCATGATCCGCGCCAGTGTTCCGCTCGAGTACAGGTATCCACCGAAGACGCCGGTCCCGAGACGGATGCCATCGAGATCTCTGCGACGCACGAACCCGATCTCCTGGAACACCTCCATCTGGGCGCGACCGACATCGTCGCCCATGAGCGTGCCGCCGAGCGCCGACAGCACGTTCGGGAACACCTCACCGGTGTTCCCGCGGGTGTAGAGCGGATAGCGGACGCTCGGCTCCATGTCGGCCACCCAGATCTTGCCGTCGGACGGCCGTTCACGATCAGCGATCATGCGTGACCATCTTGCATGCGAGCACACTCCTCCTCGCGGGAGGTCCGATCAACCGATCGAGTGTTCTCGGCGAGCGCCGGCAAAGAACTCATCAAGAGACAGACGTGTCGCGGCGGCGCTCGGGTGACGCGCCGGGCGAAGTTCGCGGTGGCGGACGCTGGACAGCCAGCTGGTGGGGAGAACTCAGCTGAAGCTCTGGCCGCACCCGCACGAACGCGTCGCGTTCGGGTTGGTGATGGCGAAGCCGGCCTGGTTGAGGCCGTCCTTGTAATCGAGCGTCGCGCCCTCGAGGAGCTGCGACGATGCGGCGTCGACCACGACCTGCACGGGGCCGTCGTTCGGGCCGAAGACGGCCTTCTCGTCGTCGGGAGCGAAGTCGCCGTCGAAGAACATCTCGTACGAGAAGCCGCTGCAGCCACCGGGGCGCACGGCGACGCGCAGCGCCAGATCGGTGGCACCCTCGGCCTCGAGCAGTTCCTTGACCTTGCGGGCGGCGGTGTCGGTGAGCGTGATCACGAGAGGCTCCTCCTTGAGGGTTCCGGCGTGGGTGGTTCCGGCGTGAGCTGGTTCCGGGAGTGTACCCGCGAATTACCGTAGCATTGACTTCGTGATTCCTGCGACGCCCAGCCGAGACGATGTGCTCCGGTTGCTCGCTGCCGTCATCGACCCCGAGCTCGGTGCGGACATCGTCAGCCTGGGCATGGTGCCCGATGTGCAGGTGGACGACGACGGCCTCGTCGTGGTCACCGTGAAGCTCACCATCGGCGGATGTCCCTTGCGCTCCCAGATCAAGAAGGACGTCGAGAGCCGGGTCGCGGTGCACCCCGGCGTCACCGACGTCCGGATCGAGTGGGGAGAGATGACCAGCGAGGAGCGCTCAGAGGTGATGCTCAAGGCTCGCTGGAACGCCCGCGAGACCGCTCCTGACACCGAGATCCCCCAGAGCTGTCGGATCCTGGCCATCGCGAGCGGCAAGGGGGGCGTGGGCAAGAGCTCGGTCACCGTCAACCTCGCGGCCGCCGTCGCCGCCCAGGGCTTCACCGTCGGCGTGCTCGACGCCGACATCTGGGGGTTCTCCGTCCCCCGTCTGCTGGGCATCGACGAGCGCCTCGAGGCGCAGCCGGTGGAGGGCAGCGACAAGCCCAAGATCATCCCCAACGAGCTCCGCGTGGGGAGCGGCCTCACCCAGGGCACCCTCAAGGTGGTCAGCACCGGCTTCCTCGTCGGCGAGGACACGGCCCTGATGTGGCGCGGTCTGATGCTCGCCAAAGCCGTCGAGCAGTTCCTCCACGACGTGCACTGGGGCGACCTCGACTACCTGTTCATCGACATGCCGCCCGGCACCGGAGACGTGCAGATGGGCCTCGCCCGGATGCTGCCCCGTACCGACCTCCTCATCGTCACCACTCCTGCGCTCGCCGCGCAGAAGGTCGCAGCCCGGGCTGCCGACATGGCGCGCCGCAGCTTCCTTCGGGTCAGCGGGATCATCGAGAACATGAGCGCGTTCACCTGCGATCACGGGGAGACCTACGCGCTCTTCGGCGAGGGCGGCGGACAGGCGCTCGCCGACCAGATCGGAGTGCCACTGCTCGGGCAGGTCCCGCTCGAGCCCGAGGTCGGCGCCGGCGGCGACCAGGGACGACCCGTGTCCATCGACGGCGCCGGCCCGGCCGCCGAGGTCTTCCGCTCGATCGCCCGCCGCATCGTCGACGAGGTGGCGCCCCCGACCAACATGGCGGGCTGCAGCGCGCGGATGCTCGGGCTCGTCAGCGCCGCGCTCGACGCCAAGGATGCTCACGACGCGGCCGTGGCGGCTCAGTCCAACGAGTCGTAGTCCGGGTCGCCCGGCAGGGCGATGCCCGCCATCCGCCCGTCGATGATCCGCAGCTTGGGCAGGATGCACGGCGGGGTGCCGATCGCGCGGGACGCCTCCATCGCGGCATCGACCGTGGCGCATGCGTCGAGGAACGACAGGTTGGCGACCGTCGGCGGCATCAGTTGCAGTTCGCCCGCAGCGAACCGGGACAGCGCGTCGGCGGGTCGGACCCACATGCTGGCGACCGTCTCGTTGTCGTCGTGGTACGAGGTCTGACCCGCAGGGCTCGCCGCGACGAAGAAGCGCGTGTCGAATCGTCTCGTCGTCTCGCCCCGTGGCGTGATCCAGTGACTCATCCACACGAGCGCGTCGGTGGACAGCCGAAGGCCGTGCTCGGCAGCGAGTGCCGCCACGTCGACGGAGCCGTCGTAGACCGCTTGGCGGTGCGCGAGCGCAGGATGACCGTCGTCGACCATGTGGCCCTCGCCGTCGACCGCGAGGAGTACGCCACACTCCTCGTAGCACTCGCGGATCGCGGCCACCACGAATGCCTCGTCGCCCTCCCCGTCGGCGGGATCGACCCGGCCGCCGGGGAACACGTACATGCCCCCGGCGAACACGGCTGCGTTCGTGCGGCGGAGCATGAACACCTCGAGCCCGTCGGGAGTGTCACGCAACAACATGACCGTCGCTGCGGGTCGGACGGGGATCTCGGAGTCGGCCATACGTGGCGAACCGTATCGGTCGCCTAACCTCGGAGTCGTGCTGGTGTGGATGGACCTCGAGATGACCGGACTGGATCCGGCGAAGAACGTCATCGTCGAGATCGCCACCCTCGTCACCGACGACGACCTCAACATCGTCGCCGAGGGACCGGACCTCGTGATCCACCAGCCCGAGGAGGCCCTCGCGCTCATGGAGCAGGTCGTCGTCGACATGCACACCAAGAGCGGGCTCATCGACGAGATCCGCGCCTCCACCGTCACCTTGGAGGACGCGGGTCGCCAGACCCTGGCGTTCATCCAGCAGCACGTCCCCCTGGCGCGCACCGTGCCGCTGTGCGGCAACTCCATCGGCATGGACCGTCGCTTCCTCGACGCGTACCTGCCCGAGATCGAGTTGTACCTGCATTACCGCAGCGTCGACGTGAGCAGCGTCAAGGAGCTCGTCCGCCGGTGGTACCCGGGCCTGCTCGGCACCCGCACCATCAAGCAAGGCTCCCATCGAGCCCTCGACGACATCCGCGAGAGCGTGGCCGAGCTCACCTTCTACCGCTCCCACGTGTTCGTGCCCAAGGTCGCGGTGCCCGTCGCCGACCCCGAGACGGACTCGGCGTCAGACCCCCTCTGACACCCTGATCGACGCGAAGGGCCGGCCGTCATCGCCGACCAGCCAGCCGTCGAAACCACCGTCGCGCTCACGCACCAGCCACGCGACGGCGTCGTCGCGCTCGATCGCGTCGCCGTGCTCGACCACCGCGGTGAGCGGTGCCCTGAGATCTCGACGGACCGCGAGCTGCTGCTCGACGGGCGCCCAGTAGATCGCGTTGTTGACATGTTCGAGCACGTCGAAGTCCGTGAACCGCAGCGGCCACGGCGCCGCCTCGGCTCCGGGCGGCGGGGGATCGAGCAGCTGCTTGGACGACACCGTGCGGCCGGCCGCGGAGGGTCCGAAGACGGCCAGGAACTCGGGCGTCATCCGTGCCGGACGCATCGAGTGCGGGTCGAGACTGACCCACAGCGTGGCGGACTCGACGTGACCGCCCCCGGCACCGTCGACCGAGATGCGCCGCTCCGCCCACGCCGCCCCGAAGCCCGAGCACCAGGTTCGCAGCGTCAGCGTCTCGCCGAAACGGGGAAACGCGTGCACGGCCACGACCGTTCGGCGCACCACCCAGGTGAGGTCACCGAACCCCGCTGACCTGGCGTCATCGTCGCTGACGTCCTGCAGAAACCGCGCCATCGCATCCAGGCGGGCCCGGCCTCCGGGGGACGAATCGCCCAGTCGGACCACCGCCGAACCGTCGAACACTCGGCCCACGCTCGGGACCGCGGTGAGCTCGAACATCGATGGTGACAATAAATCAGTTGCGAACTCGCCGCACGTGTGGTTGCCTAAGAAACGATTTGGCGCAATGTGCCCCGAATCACCAGCCCACATCGACGACACAGGGAAGGTTCGGAACCAATGAACCGCACGGACTTCGCACAGCATCTGGCCCCGGTGGCCGCTGCTCCGCGTCCGCGCGCGGGTTTCGGTATCGGCTACCAGTGGCGCAGCGTGGTCGAGAACCTCGTGAATTGCCTCGGGCTCATGTCCGCAGACGCAACCACGAATGCAACCACCAAGCGCACTGCCCGACGCCTCGGGATGGCAACGACGTAAACCACGTCGGAACCGCCCTCCGAGGCCGTCGGGATCGCAAGATCCCGGCGGCCTTTCTGCTTTTCCGAATCATCTCCCCCACGTCCGAGAGGAACACAGGACATGTACACCCTGAACGACATCCACACCACCTTCGATGAACTCGTCGAGCCGATCGCCGCACGCGTGCTCAAGCCGCGCTGCGCCGACGGTCACGGCACCCTGACCCACCTGTTCTTCTCCGACGTGCCGCTCGACATCGCCCGTGCAAAGGCGATCTGCGGTAAGTGCGCCCTGGCGGAAACCTGCCGCGACGGCGCCGTCGAACGAGCGGAACCGTGGGGCGTGTGGGGAGGTGAGCTCATCGAGAACGGTCGCATCGTGGTCAACAAGCGTCCACGCGGCCGTCCTCCCAAGCATCCCCGCCCCATCGTGGTGATCGACGAAGTGCCGCTCCCGCCGCACTACGTCCGTGCCCGCGACGAACAGGTCGCCTAGCTGCACGGCACGGCGTCACAGCGTCTCGGCCGAGGGCAACGCTTCGGCGACCCCCCGGCTGGTCCCCAGGCCCCTCTGTCATCGCACTCCCCCCGGGCGATGACAGAGGGGCACCCGCTGGGTCCTCGACGGACCCGGCGGATAGCCTCGACTCCGTGAAACTGCGTCCCCGGCTGCTGGTGATCTCGCTGGCCGTCTCGCTCGCCCTCTCGGTGGGAATCGGGATCGCCATCGCCCGCTCGGGCAGCTCGAGCGCCTCACCGGTCTCCGTCGACGACGACGTCGTCATCGACACCAACGGCACCTTTCCGACGCCCGGCATCGCCACCAATGCGTCCGTCCAGGGGACCAAGCTGCCCGACGTCACCGTGCAAACCCTGGAGGGCGACGCGGTCACCACCGCCGACCTGCTGGGTCAGCCGCTGGTCATCAACGTCTGGGGCTCCACCTGCGGTCCCTGCAAGCAAGAGCTGCCCGATTTCGCGGCAGCGCAGCACACGTACGGCGACCGGGTCCGCTTCGTCGGCGTCGACTACCTCCCCGCGAGCGATCACGAGGAACGCTTCGCGCGCGACAAGGGCGTGCAGTACGAGTTGCTGTACGACGGTGACGGCGAGTTCATCAGCACGGTCGGGATCGCCGCGTTCCCCGTCACCCTGTTCATCACCGCCGACGGCACGATCGTCAAACAGACCGGGTTGCTCGACGAGGCCAAGCTGAGTGCGCTGATCGAGAGCGAGCTGCTGTGATCCTGGCACTCGACGCGCGGTTGGCGACCTCGTTCACGGCCGGACTGTTGGCCGCGATCAATCCGTGCGGCTTCGTGCTCCTGCCGACCTACCTCCTCTACTTCCTGGGGATGGAGAACCTGCGCCCCGGCGCGGAGAAGACGTCGATCGCCCGGGCCCTGGCCGTCAGCCTCTCGGTGTCGGCGGGGTTCATGTCCGTGTTCGTCGTCATCGGCGTGATCACCAAGTGGTCGACCAGTTGGTTCCTCGACAAGGCCCCGTACATCTCGCTGTTCATCGGCCTGGCGTTGATCGTGCTCGGCTTCGCGATGCTCTTCGGCTACCAGCTGCCCTTCACCACGCCGAAGCTCGACGTCGGCAAGCGCGACCGTTCCGTGGTCAGCATGTTCGTGTTCGGCATCGCCTACGCGGTCGCCTCCATCGGCTGCACGATCGGTCCGTTCATCGCCATCGTCCTCGGCGGCGTGTCCACCGACGGCCTGGCGACCGGGATCGCCGCGATCGCCCTGTACGGGCTCGGGATGGCGCTGCTCGTGAGCGGCCTCACCGTCACCCTGGCGATGGCCAACACGGCGATGCTGAAGACGCTGCGCAAGGGCATGGCCTGGTTCGAGTACATCGCCGGGATCTTCGTCCTGCTCACCGGTCTGTACCTCACCTGGTACTGGTACAGCGACATCGCCGACAAGGACAGCGGCGTGGTCACGGGCGCGATCTCGTGGCAGGAGGAGCTGGCCCGGTTCGTGCAGCGCAACCAATCCACCGTCGTGGTCCTCGCCTCGGTCATCATTGCGGCAGCGATCGGCTTCTCCGTGATGGTGAAGCGTCGTCCCCCGGCCTGATGACCCACACACCGTTCCGCGAACTGCTCGACACACGTGGCGTCCACGAGGTGTGCGAGCTCCGAAGTCGCATCGGCTTCATGGCGTACCACGGCGGCTCGCTGGAGGAGATGACCGATGTCATCGCCCGCCGCGCCGCCGAGGCCAGTGGTGCCAGCTACTACGGGGTCCTGCAGCCTCCCGATCTCAACTGGCACATCCCCTCGCACAAGGTGTCGCCCGACGAGTCGCCGACGTTGCGGTCGTTCATCGACCACGTCACGGTGGTCATCACCATCCACGGCTTCGGCCGCGACGGCATGTGGACGACGCTGCTGCTCGGTGGTCAGAACCGGGAGCTCGCCGACCACGTGGCGACGCATCTGCGGCCGCTGCTGCCGGCGTACACGGTGGAGACCAAGTTGCGCAAGATGCCCCGCGAGCTCCGAGGCATGCACGAGAAGAACCCGGTGAACCTGCCGCCCCAGCGCGGCGTGCAGATCGAGCTGCCCCCTCGCATCCGCGGCAAGAGCCCGATGTGGAAGGACTGGAACAGCGGCGACATGGTGCCGCACACTCGATCACTCATCGAGGGCCTCGCCAACGCGGCCAAGGCCTGGCCGGTCTGAGCGTGCGTCAGGGAGCGAGTCGCTCGATCTCCCACGCATCGCCGAGGTCGGTGTACCGCAGGCGATCGTGCAAGCGGCTCGGGCGCCCCTGCCAGAACTCGTAGCGGACCGGCCGCATCAGCCATCCGCCCCAGAACTGCGGACGGGGAACGTCGGCCTCGACGAAGGTGGCGTCCATCTGGGCGACACGCTGTTCGAGCCACTCCCGATCGGGGATCGGTTGCGACTGCGGTGACGACCAGGCGCCGACCTGCGAACCGCGCGGGCGCGAGGCGAAGTACTCGTCGCTCTCGGCCTCGGGGACCCGTTCCACCACCCCGACGACGCGGACCTGACGGTGGAGTTGCAGCCAGGTGAACAACATCGCCGCACGCGGTTCGGCATCGAGTTGGCGGCTCTTCGCGGACTCGTAGTTGGTGAAGAACGTGAACCCGCGATCGTCCGCACCCCGAACGAGGAGATACCGGGACTGCGGCCAGCCGTCGGTGTCCACGGTCGAGAGCACGAAGGCGTTCGGCTCCACGCAGCCCGCCGCGCTCGCGTCGTCGTACCACCGATGCCACTGCACCATCGGGTCGACGTCGACGTCGATCATGTCGAGCCCGGCCGTCTCGTAGTCCTTCCGACGCGACGCGATGTCGCTGACCGGCGGTCCGGGCGAGTCGCTCATCTCGCCGGAATCACTTCGATGCCGCGCATGTACGGGCGCAGCACGGCGGGGATCACGACACTGCCATCGGGCTGACGGTGGTTCTCGACGATCGCCGCCCACACCCGAGGCACCGCCAGTGCCGAGCCGTTGAGCGTGTTGGCGATCGTGGTGCCCTTCTCGCCGGCCGTGCGGTATCGGATGTCGGCACGGCGGGCCTGGTAGTCGCTGAACCAGCTGCACGAGCTGACCTCGAGCCAGCTGTCGCAACCCGGCGCGTAGACCTCGATGTCGAAGCTGCGGTGGTGGCTCTGGCCCATGTCGCCGGTGCAGATCTCGATGATCCGGTACGGCAGCTCCAGACCGCTGATGAGCCGCTCGGCGCGATCACGAATCTCCATCAGCATGGCGGGACCCTGCGCGGGCGTGGTGACGGCGAGGATCTCGACCTTGTCGAACTCGTGGGCTCGCAGCATCCCCCGGGTGTCGCGTCCGGCCGAGCCCGCCTCACGGCGGTAGCACGACGTGTAGGCCATCAGCCGCTGCGGCAACGTGTCCTCGTCGAGCACCTCGCCGGCGTAGAGGCTGGTGAGCGGCACCTCCGCAGTGGGGATGCACCAGAGGTCGTCGCGCTCGATCGCGTAGGCGTCGTCGGCGAACTTCGGCAACTGGCCGGTCGCGGTGAGCGTCGCGGTGGTGACGAGCGACGGAGGACGGATCTCCTCGAACGCGTCGGCGTTCATGTCGAGGGCGTACTGGCACAGAGCGCGAGCCAGCGTGGCCCCGGCGCCGCGCTGCATGGTGAACATCGCGCCGCTGATCTTGGTGGCTCGCTCGTTGTCGAGGATGCCCAGCGCCGTGGCCGTCTCCCAGTGCGGTACCCGTTGGTACTCGGGGAACGTGGCCGCCAGGCCCACCGGACCGACGACGACCGGGTTGTCGCGGTCGCTGGTGCCATCGGGCGCATCGGGATGGGGCAGGTTCGGAATGCGCAGCATCAGTTCGCGTAGCTCCGCGGCGAGCCGATCGGCATCGACCGCCAGCGCCTTCTCCTGCTCACCGAGCTCGCGGCTCGCGGTCTGCAACGCCTCGGCACCGGCTGCGTCGCCCTCGCGCCGCTTCGCCCCGACCTGCTTGGACAGGTCGTTCACCTCGGCGCGGATGGTGTCGCGGCGAGCCTGCACCGTGCGCACCTCGGTCTCCAGGTCGATCGCGCGGGACACCTGCTCGAGAAGCTCGGGATTGTGGCGGCGGGCGAGCGCGGCACGCACACCGTCGGGGTCGAGACGCAGGAGTCGGACGTCGATCACGACCCGCAGGCTACTGGCGCGGGCACCTCGAAGTCATAGGACAAAGCGGTAGCGTCGGTCGACGTGACAGCCGCGTCGAGTCCCGCCGTCGAGGTTTCCGGGCTCACCGTGCGATACGGCGATCTCCTCGCGGTGAACGAGGTGTCGTTCGAGGCGGCGGCCGGACAGGTCACCGCGGTGCTCGGCCCCAACGGCGCCGGCAAGACCAGCACCATCGAGGTCTGCGAGGGGTACCGCCGCGCCGCGTCCGGGACCGTCCGCGTCCTCGGCATGGATCCCGCCACGCCACCAACGTCGCCTCGGCGAACGCATCGGCGTGATGCTGCAGGAGGGCGGTGTCTACCCGAGCGCGCGCGTGCTCGACACCGTCCGCCACTACTGCGCGCTGTACGGCAAGGGTCTCGACGCGGCGACGCTCGTGGAGCAGGTCGGCCTCACCCCCCGCTCGCGCGCCACCTGGCGCCGGTTGTCGGGCGGTGAGCAACAGCGCCTGTCGCTCGCGCTCGCGCTCGCGTCGAAGCCGGAGGTCGCGTTCCTCGACGAGCCCACCTCGGGTGTCGATGTCAACGGCCGCGACACCATCCGGCGCATCGTCCGCGACCTCGCCGCCGAGGGCTGCGCCGTGGTGCTGGCCACGCACGAGCTCGACGAGGCCGAACGCCTCGCCGATCGCGTGGTCATCTTCGACAACGGTGAGGTGATCGCCGACGGCACCCTCGCCGAGCTGCGCGCCGGCCACGACGAGATCCGCTTCCGCAGCGATCCGAACCTCGACCTGCCGTCGCTCGCCCGTTCCATCGGGATGGTTGCCAGCCAGGTCGGCGCCGACGAGTACGTGATCGACGCACCGCCCCATCCGCGCCTGATCGCACAGCTGTCCGCGTGGCTCGCCGAGCAGGGCCACCCGCTGACCGACCTGCGGGCGGGGGCGCAACGTCTCGAGGACGTCTTCCGCAGACTCACCTCCGGCAAGGACCAGCCGACGTGAGCCGGTTCCTCACCCAGCTCCGCACGGAGCTGCAGCTCACCCTCCGCAACGGCGAGCAGCTCCTGCTCACGCTCGGCATCCCCGTGCTGCTCCTCGTGTTCTTCAGCCTCGTCGACGTCCTCCCGACCGGGACGGCCGACCCCGTCGACTTCCTCGCGCCGGGCGTGCTCGCCCTCGCCGTGATGAGCACGGCGATGGTCAGCCTCGGCATCGGCACCGGCTTCGAACGCAGCTACCACGTGCTCAAGCGCCTGGCGGTCACCCCGCTGGGGCGACCTCGCCTGGTCGGCGCCAAGATCGCCGGCGTCGCCGCCGTCGAGCTCGTCCAGTTCGCGATCCTCGTCCCGGTGGCGTACGCGCTCGGCTGGTCACCGTCGTCACCGAACTGGGCGCTCGCCACCGTCGCGGTGCTGCTCGGCACCCTGTCGTTCGCCGGGATCGGGCTGACCCTCGCCGGGCGGCTGCGCGGCGAGATCAACCTCGCCGCGCAGAACGGGCTCTATCTCGTGCTGCTCCTGCTGGGCGGCATGGTGATCCCGTTCGCCAAGCTCCCCGGCGGGATCCGCGCCGTCGCCCACGCACTCCCGTCGGGGGCGTTGGCCGATGTGCTGCGCGAGACCCTCGGCGGCAACGGCACCCAACCGGGCACCAGCTGGGTCGTGCTCGCCGTCTGGGCGGTCGTCGCACCGGCACTCGCTGCCTCCCTGTTCAGGTGGGACTGACGATGGCCCCGTTGCGCTTCGTGCCGTATCACCTGTTGGGCGACATCCCCAACGTCATCGTCGACGGTGGACCCACGCCGTCGACCCGGCTGACCCTGTCGCACTGGCCGGGCAGCCCGACGCCTCACGACCTCCTCGACGACCTGTCGGCACAGATCGCATTCCGCGCCCTCGACCGGCCCGAGTTGTTCGACGGCATCGAGGCCGTGTCGAACAACCACTTCGATCAGGACGGACTGGTCAGCGCGTTCGTGCTGCTCCATCCCGACGACGCGCGCGCTCGTCGCGACCGACTCGTCGACCTGGCCCGCGCCGGCGACTTCGCCACGTTCGTGGATCGAGACGCGATCCGGCTCGCGTTCGCGGTCGCCGCCTACGCCGACCCGGCGCGATCACCCCTGGACCCCGCCACGTTCGAGGGCACCTACGACGAGCAGTGCGGGCGCCTCTACGAACTGCTCCTGCCCCGAGTGGTCGAGCTCGTCGACACACCGGGGGCGAGCCGATCGCTGTGGCGCGATGAGGACGCCCACCTCACCGAGAGCCTGCGGGCGATCGACCGCGGCGTCGTCACCGTGGACGAGGTGCCGTCGCTCGATCTGGCCGTGGTCACGGTGCCCGAGTCGTGGACGCAGCAGATCACCTCCCGGTTCACGATCAGCCGCACCGATGCGGTGCACCCCGCTGCGATCCACGCGTCCACCGACTGCCTTCGAGTGCTGCTCCTGCAGGGGCGGCATTCACGCGTCGAGCTTCGATACGAGACATGGGTCATGTTCCGCTCCCGGCCGGTGATGGCCCGGCCGGACCTTCGGCTCCTCGCCGCACGTCTCAACGAGGTCGACACCGCCGAGTGGACGGCCGACCCGCCGGGGGCACTCACCCCGACCTTGCGCATCGAGACGGGCGACACCGCCCTCGACCCGTCAGGTCTGCGAGGCCACGTCGAGCGATTCCTCGCGACGGCCGCACCCGCGTGGGACCCGTACCTGGCGCGCAGCTGATCAGCGCTCGTCGTCGGCCGAGCCGACGGGGAGGCGCAACACGAACTCGGCCCCCTGAGGGCACTCGACGGCCGCCAGCGTGCCGCCGTGCACCTCGGCGATCCGGCGAGCGATCGACAGGCCCAGCCCGGCGCCACCCTCGTCGCGCGCTCGGGCGTCGTCGAGGCGGGTGAACGGCTCGAAGATCACCTCACGCTGGCTCGGTGGGATCTCCTCGCCATCGTTGTGGATTCGCACCTCCGCCATGTCACCCTCGGGCGTCGAGACCTCCCCGATCGAGACGGTGATCCGCTCGTCGGCATGACGGCGAGCGTTGTCGAGCAGGTTGCGCAGCACCCGCACGATCAGCGGCCGATCGACCACGACGTCGACCGGCGCCGCGACCACCAGCGAGACTCGCTCGTCGTTGAGGCGGTGCACCTCACCGGCGGCGAGCGTGCCGAGATCCGCGTGCTGCAGCCCCAACGCGCGTTCACCGCCCTCGGCGCGGGCCAGCGCGAGCAATTCACCGGCGAGATCCTGCAACCGGTCCACCTCGACCATCACGTCGCTCGCCGTCTCCGGCCAGTCGGTGCGGGTCGGATATGCCAGGCCGACCTCGAGCATCGTGCGTGCCGACGCCAGAGGGCTGCGCAGTTCGTGCGACGCATCGGCGAGGAACTGACGACGGATGGCCTCCGAGGCGCTGATCCGATCGAGCAGGCTGTTGAGCGTCGCCGCGAGCTGATCGAGCTCTGACGCTCGCCGGTCGGGGGCGATCCGCTGGTCCGTACGGCTGCCCTGGATGGCATCGACCTCCCGACGCATCACGTCCACCGGTCGCAACGCCCGACCGATGAGGAACCACATCGCCAGCGCCGCCAGCAGCACCAGGATCGGGAGGCCGATCCACAGACTGAGCACCAACGTGTGCGCAGCCTGATCGGCGGGCCGCAGCGATGAGGTGGTGTAGATCGTCACGTCGCCGATCGCCGACGGAACCGTTCGAGCCACGACACGAAATCGTTCATTGCCGACGATGCCCAGGTCGCTGGATCGAGTGGTCCGGGCGACCTGATGCCCTTCGGCAGGCGGGCTGAAGACGTCGAGCCGGACGGCGCTCGCCAGGCCGGGTGACACGGCGATGATCGTGCCGCTACTGACCTGCATCACCTGCACCTGGTTCGTGACGATGCCGGTCGGCTTCAGCGACGACGTCAGCTCGTTCCTACTGATCAGGCCGGCGACGAGGTCGATCTGGTCGCTGAGCTCGTGGTCGGAGTCGTCGATCTGTGACGACTCGAGCGACCGCACCAGCATCACCGATGATCCGGCGAGCACCAGTGCGACGACCAGGGTGGTGAAGAACGTGACCCGCAGCCGAAGCGATCGAGGAAGGGTGCGCACGTCAGGTCGCTCTCACCCGGTAGCCGGCGCCACGAATGGTCTCGATGACGTCGACCTCCAGCTTGCGCCGTAGCGCGTGCACGTGGACCTCGACCACGTTCTCGGGCCCGTCGTACGCCTCCTCCCACACGTTGGCGAGGATGTCGCGCTTGGGCACGACCTCGCCGACCCTGCTGGTGAGGTACTCGAAGACGGAGAACTCACGAGCCGTCAGCGGCACCTCGCGGTCGCCGACCATGCACCGGTGGGACGCCAGGTTGAGCCGGACCGGGCCGACGACCACGTCGTTGCTGAACTGCCCGCGGGTGCGGCGTACGAGTGCCCGCAACCGTGCCACCAGCACGACGTACGAGAAGGGTTTGGAGAGGAAGTCGTCGGCACCGGTGTCGAGCGCCTCGGCTTCGTCGAACTCTCCGTCCTTCGCGGTCAGCATCAGGATCGGGGTGGTGACCCCGCGTTGGCGGAGCTCGGCACACACCCGGTAGCCGTTCATCTTCGGCAGCATGATGTCGAGCACGATGGCGTCGTACACGTGCTCGGTGGCGTACCACAGGCCATCGACGCCGTCGTGGGCGACATCGACGGTGAAACCCTCGGCCTCGAGCCCACGCTGCAGCGCCGCCGCGAGGCGCACCTCGTCGTCGACCACCAGAACACGCATGTGGGCATTCTCGCACCAGGATCGACCAGGTGTTCCGTCGCCGCTGAAGAGATGCTTCAGCGATCTTCAGCGTGCGCTCAGCAAGGATCGGCACACTGCACACATGACGTTGCTCGACGATGACATCGCTTCCCCTGATCAAGCGCCCGCAGAGGTCGATCTCCCCGGCCGAGCAGCCCAGTACGGCTCGCCGTTCCCACCACCACCCCCGTCACCCGTCAGTCCTCCCCCCCGTCGACGGGGTTCCGTGGTGGGAACGGCGGCGCTGTGCGTCGCCCTCTCCGTCGGTGCGTCCTACGCCACCGTTCGTCTCACCGACAACACCTCCTCGGTGTCCTACATCTCGTCATCCACCGGCTCCGTCACGGGCACCGGATCCTTCGACCTCCACGCGCTGCTGGCCCGTGTCGAGCCCGCCGTCGCGGCGATCGAGATCGGTTCCAGCGACGGTGGCACCGTCACCCCCGTGGCTGCCGGCTCCGGCGTCGTCATCTCGGCCGACGGGCTGCTGCTCACCAACGCCCACGTCGTGAGCACCGTGGACAGCTTCGGCAACGAGATCCCCAATCCCGTCATCACGGTCAAGATGGCCGACGGCACGGTTCGCTCGGCGAAGGTGCTCGGCGCCTCGACCGCCTATGACGTGGCGCTCCTGCAACTCGACGACACCAGTAACCTCACCCCGCTGACGCTCGCCGACACCTCCACGCTGCAGGTCGGCGACCAAGTCGTCGCGATCGGCAACGCACTGGACCTGGGCGATGCGCCGACCGTCTCCACGGGCATCGTGTCAGCGCTGGATCGCACACTGCAGGAGAGCTCGACCGTGACGTTGCACGGACTCATCCAGACGGATGCGGCGATCAACCACGGCAACTCCGGAGGAGCGCTCGTGAACAGCGCCGGTGAACTCATCGGCATCAACTCGGCCGGCATCCCCGATGCGCAGAACATCGGCTTCGCAATCTCGGTCGGCACGATCCAACCGCTTCTCAACGATCTGAAGGCGGGCAAGAACGTCACCGCGGCACCGATCGGCTACATCGGTGTCACGCTGTCGGAGACGCCCAACGGCATCACGGTCGCCACGGTGCAACCCTCCACACCAGCGGCGACCGCCGGCATTCAGCCCGGCGATGTGATCACGAAGGTCAACGACACCTCCGTGTCCACCGCCGAACGTCTCTCCACCGTCCTGCGGGGTCTCGCTCCCGGCACGAAGGTGGACATCACACTGTCCCGCAACGGGTCCACCAAGGTGGTCACGCTCACCTTGGCCGAGCGGCCCACGAACTGACCGTCCCGCATCGGTCTCGTGGACCGCTACCGCTGGGAGCGCCGGTCGACCTCTGGTTCGGCCGGCGCTTCCGCGCGCCCGAAGGCATCGGTGACATCACCATAGGTGAGCGGGAACTCCTCGTTGCCGGTGATCTCGGCACTCGGCATGCGGCCGGCGCGGCGGTAGGTGTTCTCGTCCTTCGCACTCGTCCCGAAGCGCCGGAAGAACATGAAGATCACGATGCCCCACAGGAAGAAGCCGGCCCCGATCTTCATGAACACCGCGGCCAGTTGCTGGTCGTCGATGACGCTCATTCCCCAGACGCGTACGGGCTGCTCGCCGTAGTGGCGATAGACCGCCCCGTCGGCGAACGTCAGCCAGGCCGCGGGCACCGTCGGCACCACGCTCTGCAGGAAGAGGTAGATCATCTTGCCGCCGTAGGACATCTGCAACTCGGGCAGAGGGCCGACGACGGGCATCCACATCAGCACCGCGGTGAGCACCACGAACAGGTGGAGGGAGAAGTGCAACGGACCGTTGGTGGTGGACGTGTTCACGACCCCGGGCACGTGCAGGATCATGGTCATCGCGTTGAAGACCACGGCCGCCACCACGGGCTTGGAGAAGAACCTCACCACCCGATAGGTCCGACCATCGCCGATGAGCGCCCGCAGCAACCACTCGGGCGTGGCCAGAAGGACCAGCGGCGGCAGGAAGTAGCTCAGCATCATGTGCTGCACCATGTGCACGCTGTACAGGTAGTCCTCGCCGATCTGGTGGATCGGCCAGGTGCTCGCCACGAACAGCACCACCATCGCCGCGATGAAGCACTTCCACTGGCGTGACGTCACCACGGGTTGGCCGGGCCGAACTGCGGTCGGCCCGATCACGCGCACCATGTAGACGTACGCGCCGACGAGGAACGCGACGAGCAGGTAGACCTCCGGGTTCGGCACGAAGCGCCAGGGATCCGCATACGTCGACGCGGCCAGCATGAGTTATGCCTGGAAGAACTTGAACGTGAAGAGGAAGACCATGTACACGAACAGGGCGAGGCCGAGGCCGGTGTAGAACATCATGCTGAAGATCTTGCTGTCGAACTTCAGGTGCATGAAGATCATCACGATCATGAAGAACTTGATGGTCATCAGGATGAGCAGCACCGGTGTGTGGAAGTGGCCGAGGTCGACCCAGTAGGTGGAGGTCTCCAGCGCGGTCAGAATCGCGAGGACCACCGCCGTCTTGATGAAGTAGGCGTCCTTGGGAACGTGGTGTCCCTCGTGTGCGTGGGGATCATCGTGCGCATCGGGTGCGTCGGCTGCGTGTTCGGTGGTGGCGCTCATGGTGCGTACCTCAGGCCGGGATCAGGTAGACGAGGGTGAAGATGACGACCCAGACCACGTCGACGAAGTGCCAGTAGAGGCCGATGAGCTCGACCACCTCCGCCTTGTCGCCGGGGATTCGGCTCCGACCGATGATGCCCACCAACGCCAGCAGCATGATGATGCCGACCGTCACGTGCACCCCGTGGAACCCGGTGAGGGTGTAGAAGCTCGAGCCGAACAGGCTCGAGGTGAAGCCGAGACCTTCGTGGTAGAAGGACGTGAACTCGTAGACCTGACCGCCCACGAACAGGGCGCCGAGCATCGCGGTGACGGCGAGCCACAGCTTGGTGTTGCGGTCGTCCTTGCGCTTGGCCGAGTTGACCGCGAGCACCATCGTGAGCGAGCTCATCAGCAGGATGAAGCTGCTGACCGAGGTGACCGGGATGTCGAAGATCTGCGAGGGGCCCGGGCCACCGGAGTAACGGCCGCGGTAGAGCATGTAGGTGGAGATGAGGCCGCCGAACAGCAGGCACTCGCTGCCGAGGAACAGCCACATCGCCAGCTTGTTGTTGCTCAGGCCGGTGCTGGTCCCGTGGAATCCGGGCGCCGGTCCGTCGTTCTCGTGCTCGTGGTCCACTTCGTGGACGGCGATGTCAGCCAAGGGTCGCCAACTCCTTCGTCGAGTCCCCACCGTCGGCCGGCGGGTCGTAGTCACTGTCGTCGGCGACCGAGGGCTCGAGTGCCCAGCCGAACATGGCCAGCAGCAAGATGCCCGCGCCGACGACGCTGAAGATCAGGTTGAAGATGACGCCGTAGGCGATGATCGGCAACGAGAAGGCCAGCACGATCGGCCAGTAGGACGGCGACGGGAGGTGGATGTGCGCGTCGGCGTTGGCCTCGAGCTCGGCCAAGATCTCCTCGGCGGTCTTCACCTTCACCAGGCGCGGTCCGTCCTCGGTGTCGACCTCTTCGTACTTGCGGTGGAAGAACTCGTCGAGGGCGTGGACCGTGGGGATGCTGTCGAAGTTGTGTTCCTTGGGCGGGCTCGAGGTCATCCATTCGAGCGTGCGCGCGTCCCACGGATCGAGCGAGGCGATGGGTGCCCTCTTCCACGTGTGGACGATGTTGATCACGAAGATCAGGACACCGGCGGCGATCGTGAAGGCGCCGAGTGACGCCACCTGGTTCCAGAAGTGGAGGTCGAAGAACCCGGTACCGGTGAGCTTCTCGGGCCACACGACCATGCGCCGAGGCTGGCCCTGCAGGCCGAGGATGTGCATCGGGGCGAACGTGAGGTTGACGCCGAAGAACATCAGCCAGAAGTTCCACTTGCCGAGGCGCTCGCTGAGGCACTTGCCGAACATCTTCGGCCACCAGAAGTAGAACCCGGCGAACAGCCCCATCACGGCGCCGCCGACGATCACGTAGTGGAAGTGGGCGACGATGTGGTACGTGTCGGTCTGCTGGGTGTCCGACGGTGCCACGGCGTGGGTCACCCCGGAGAGCCCGCCGATGGTGAACAGCACGATCACGCCGATCGCGAAGAGCATCGAGGTGGTGAACCAGAGCTTGCCGCCCCACAACGTGAGCGTCCAGTTGACGATCTTCACGCCGGTCGGGATGGCGATCAGCATCGTGGCCACCGAGAAGACGGCGACGCTCACCGGGCCGAGACCACTGGCGAACATGTGGTGAGCCCACACACCCCAGCCGACGAAGCCGATCGCCGCGCCGGAGAACACGACGAACTTGTAGCCGAACAGTGGTTTTCGGGCGAACGTCGGCAGCACCTCGGAGATGATGCCGAAGCTGGGAAGGATGATGATGTACACCTCTGGGTGACCGAAGATCCAGAACAGGTGTTGCCAGAGCAGCGGATCGGCCCCTTGGTTGACGTCGAAGAACGTCGCACCGAAGATGCGTTGGAAGCTCAGCAGGAACAGCGCCACCGTGATGACGGGCATCGCGAAGAGCAGCAGGAACTGCACGACGAGCACCATCCAGGTGAACACCGGCATGTTCATCAGCTTCATCCCCGGCGCACGCATGTTGAGCACCGTGACGATCAGGTTGATCGCGCCGACGAGCGAGGCGATACCGGTGATCTGCAGACCCAACACCCAGAAGTCGATGCCGTGGCTGGGCGAGAACAGGGCACTGGAGTTCGGGGAGTACATGAACCAGCCGCCGTCGGCAGCGCCGCCGAGGATCCACGAACTGTTGAGGAAGAGGCCACCGAAGAGGAACAGCCAGAAACCGACCGCGTTGATGCGGGGGAAGGCGACGTCTCGTGCACCGACCTGCAACGGCAGGAAGTAGTTGGCGAATGCGGCCGCCATCGGCATCACGAAGAGGAACACCATGGTGGTGGCGTGCATCGTGAACATCTCGTTGTAGAGCCCAGCGCTGAGGACGGTGTTGTCGGGGGCCGCCAACTGGAGCCGGATCAGGAGTGCTTCGACGCCACCGACGAGGAAGAAGAACAGGGCGACGGCGCCGTACATGATGCCGAGCTTCTTGTGGTCGACCGTGAACACCCAGGACTTCCATCCGGTGGTGGCGACAGGACGGCGGAACACACCGAGGGCGCGCGACGGCGTGACGAGGGCAGGGGCTGCGCCACCCGGCGCGACGGTGGCGGGGACTGGCGAAGGTCGTTCGATGATGGCCATCGGTGAGGCTCCCTTACTTCCGCTCGATGAGGAACGCGATGAGCTGGTCGATCTGAGCCGGGGTGAGGTTCAGGTTCGGCATGCCACGGTACTTACCTCCCGTGGAATCCAGCTTGGTGGGGTCGACGAACATGGGCTTCATGCCCGGCGGGTTGCGCAACCAGTCGCGCAGGGCCGCCTCGTCGAAGCAGTCGGGCGTGACGCCCTTGAGGTACATGGCCCCGAACTCCTCGGGCTTCGCGTGCCAGAGCGCATCGCGGCACTCGGCCGTGATGAGGTCGAAGGTCCACCCCGCGATCGCGGTGCGGGTCATGAGGTTGGTGAGGTTCGGCGCGACGCCCGAGACGACGTAGAGGTCGGGGTCGGAGAGCACGGGCGTGCCGTCGGTGTTCTTGATGCCGTTGACCTGGTGGCACTTGCTGCAGTTGGCGATGAACGTCTGCTCACCCTCGGCGGCCAGCGTGCCGGCCTCGGGCGACGTGTACGGCTCGAGCTGGTTGTCGACCCACTTCTGGAAATCGGCCGTGTCGAGCGCGATCGCGGCCATGCGCATGCGCGCGTGGCTGAGGCCGCAGAACTCGGTGCACTGACCGGTGTAGAGGCCAGGGTGGTCGGCCTCCATCCGCAGCGTGTGCAGGCGGCCGGGCACGGCGTCGCGCTTGCCGTTGAGCTTCGGGATCCAGAAGCTGTGGATGACGTCGCGGCTGGTGATGCGCAGCAGCACCGGCACGTTGGCGGGCATGACCAGTTCGCCGCTGGTGACGATCGGCGCGCTGATGGTGACACCACCGCAATCGCCCGCCGTGTAGTCGTACTCCCACCACCACTGCTGGCCGGTGACGTTGATGATGCACTCGGTGTCGGACTTCTTGTCGAGTGCGAACACGGTGATGACCGTGGGCACCGCGACCCCGGCGAGGATGATCGCCGGCAGGATCGTGAGCGCGATCTCGAGCTTCGGGTTGCCGTGGGTCTGCTCGGGGATGTCCTGGCCGCGGTCCTTGAACTTGAACATGATGTAGCCGACGACGCCGAGCACGATGACCCCGACCACACCGGCGATGTAGAACACCGGCCGCTGGAGGTTGTCGATCTGACGGGCGTTCGGGCCGGCCGGCTGGAAGGTGTCCTGCGGGGCGTCCTTGGCGCAGCCGGCCAGCAGGACGCCGACCGACACGGCGAGGGCGGCGAGTGGCCAACGACGACGACGGGGTGAGGACATCTCCTCGAGGGTAGTCACAGTGTCTGCTCCGGTCATTTTCACGGGACCAGCAACTTGATTTCTTGGCCGTCGACACCGGGAACGGTGAGGACGTAGGGGGTGCTGCTGGCGAGTTGCGACTTGGGGAACTTGAAGGTGAGGAAGGCCTCGCCGCCGTGCTTCACCTTGGTGGTGCAATCGGCCTGCTCGCTTCCCTCGCTACCGTCGGCCGCCTTGAACGTCCCGAGGTGGACGGTGAGCCGTTGCGGCTCCGACGACTTGTTGGTGAAGAGGACGTGCACGTCGGTGCTGCGCGGCACCGGGATCTCGTGGTACTCGACGTTGGGCACGCCGTTGAGGAATGCGACCAGGCGATTGTCCGAGGTGAGCACGACGCTGGCGATGACGCTGCTCTTGCCGGCGACGGCCTGAGAACCGCGGGCATCGACCTCTTCCGTCTCCGCTTCGGACGCCTGCCCCAGGCACACCGCACTGGTGAGCGCAGGATGCGGTTCGACGGTTCGCTGGCCCTGCAGGGCCGACACGACACCGACACCCATCAGCGCCAACGCGCCGACCGTGATGACGCCGGCCACGGTGCCCTTGCTGACACCGCGCTTGGCAGCGAACAGGAAGCCGACGACCAGGATGATCGTGCCGAGCACGATGAACACCCACCGGCCGGCGTCCTTGTTGACGCTCAGCATGATGCGGGAGAAGGCGTAGATGATCCCGCCGACCGCAACGGCGGCCAGGATCGGGAACTCGAGGGGGTGGAGCATCCGCTTGCGGATTCCGGCGTTGTACGCCGCGTCGGAGCTCGCTCCTTCGCTCCAGCCCTGCACCATCCACTCGACCAGCGCAGCGAGCACCACGATGACGGAGACCTTGAACACCACGGGCCGACTGACCGCGCCCACGACGAGACCGGCGAGCCCGACGGACGCCACGGCGGGCCACATGCTGCGCCCCACCGGCGGCCGAGCGGCAGCGGCCGTGCGCTGCACGCCCTCCTGCATCGCGGGCACGTTGCCGTCGCGAATGAAGAAGTTGATGCCGCTGAGGAACGCGAACACACACGCGACCGTGACGAGGCCGATGGTGCCCATCGTCCCGATCGGACCGCCGTTCGTGGCTGCGAACGCGACGGCTCCCACGATGGAGAGCACGGTCGCCCCGAGGAACAGTTTTGAACCAGTGGTGAACATGGGCTCCCCGTTACTTCGTCACGTAGACCACGAACCACACCGCCGTGAACACGGCGGCGAAGGCGTACCAATACAGGGCATGGGCGGCGACGACCTCACGGTCCGAGGTGCGGCCACCGAGATAGCGGAACATCGTGACGGCGCTGAAGACCACGC
Organism: uncultured Acidimicrobiaceae bacterium; assembly: GCA_963720695.1. GTDB lineage: Bacteria > Actinomycetota > Acidimicrobiia > Acidimicrobiales > Ilumatobacteraceae > UBA668. The sequence continues at coordinate 148,797 of CAVRGG010000006.1, read as the reverse complement.
CGATCACCGCCAGCGCCACCGTGACACCGGTGACGACGTAGAACATCGTGCTGAACGTGCCCCCGTTCGCAGGAACGTGCATCGTGGCGTAGATGAAGGCCTGGGCGTTGATCAGCGCCAGTCCCATCAGCCCGGTGAGGGCCAACGCCAGACCCGTGTGGGGCCTGTCCTCGCGCTTGGCGCTGTACACGGCCCACTGGGCGAAGATGCACAGCGGGATCAAGGCGATGAGCATCACGTTGGCCGGCACCATCGGCACGTCGATGTCCTTGGGCATCCAGCGGCCGTCGACGCCTTGGATGGCTTCCTTGCGCAGTCGCAACCAGAGGGCGAGCATGCCACCGAGCAGCGAGGCCGCAACGGCGGCGAAGAACGCAGTGCCGACGAAGACCTGGCGACGCGGCGGGGGTGCGGGGGCCGGGGGAAGAGCAAGCATCAGGCGTCACTCCGGGTCGAGGGCTTGAGGTCGAGCAGTGGCTCGGCCGACTGCACGATGTGGATGTCGGCGAAGTTCGCTTCGGGTGCCGGCGAGGTGGTGGCCCATTCGAGGGTCTGACCGTTCCAGGGGTCGTCACCGGCGTGTTCGCCCTTCAGGAACCCGCGCACGGCGAGACCCACGAAGGCGAGGACCGACAACAGCACGAGCACGTGACCGGCGCCGGACAGGGCGTTCCAGAGGCCGGACGGGCCCGAGTAGTGGAACTGGGCGACACCGTCGATCCCGGGTTCGACCGCCGGGAACACGGCACCGGGCTGGTCGGCGAAGCCCGCGATCATCATCGGCACGCTCGCCAGGAGGCCACCGAGGAACCCCAGCAGGGCCAGCGGCAGCGCGGCCTTCGACATGGTGCGACCCCACCACTTCGGGCCCCAGTAGACGACAGCGCCCATACCCGCGAGCACCGCGGCGTAGACCAGCGCCAACCACGTGCCTTCCTCGAAGACCGTGTCGGCCAAGCCTGCGTCGCCGATGTGGAACAAGGCACTCGCCGCCACGCCGAGCAGTGCCAGCAACGCCGCCAGGACGCCGAACACGAGCGGTGCCGACAGGCGCGCCTTCTTGCGCAGGATCGCCACCGTGAGTGCGACGGCCAGGAACGCGCCGAGCAGCGGCAGCAGGTGGATCAAGGCGTACGGGACGAGGTCGGAGACCTTGTCGCCGCCCGACAGGTCGCGGAACGGTGACCGGATGATGACCGGCGCCTGCACGGCGGCAGCGAACATCGCCGTACCGACCAGTGCGATCGCCGCGAGCACGGGACCGCGCGGCTTGAGTCGGGCGCCCGACGCCGTGGCGACCGTCTCGGCGAGGAATCCGAAGACCGGAATCGCAAAGATGATCGTGGTGGGCTGCGTGAACCCGAACGCGCCGAACTGTGAGATGGCCCGGTTGCCGCTGAGCACGCTGAGCGATGGGTACTTGTGGGCGACGAACACGATGAGCAGGTTGCCGATGACGACCGGCAGCGCGATGACCAGCGCGAGGCACATCGCCAGCACGGACCAGGTGAAGGTCGGCACGCGGCGCATGTTCAGACCCGGTGCCCGTGTGGTGAGGATGGAGGTGAGCAAGGACACGGCGCTGGCGAGGAGCCCGACCATCGCGAGGGCAGCCGAGAGCGTGAACAGATCGACGAAGCGGGCGTTCCCACCGTTGGGGCCACCGTTGGCACTGATGGCCACGATCGACATCGCCGCACCGATCAACCAGGTCCAGAAGCCTGCGACAGCGAGCCGCGGAAACGCCAACGACCGTGCACCGAGTTGCAGCGGCACGATGGCCAGCGCGACGCCGACCATGAGCGGCAGCATCACGACATAGGTGAGACCGAACCGGTAGATCGAGAACAACTGCGTGAGCGAGTCGATCTTCAGCATGGACGCGTTCGCGTCGACGCGCTCGAAGGCGAGCAGCGCAGCCACGACGACGGAGCCCAGGAGCGCCACGGCCGCTGACCCGAGGTAGAGGCGTCCGATCTTCTTGTGGTCGGTCGTGGTGACCCATTCGGCGACGCACGCCAACCCCGCGCTCGCCGGAGCAGCGCTGGTTGCGTGGGTATCGATGGTGGTCATAGGCAACGAACTCGTTTCGTCTCGGGCGCGCGTTGAGCAGGGCCCTCACATGACAGGTCGGTTGAGGTGATTACAGGTGCGACATTACCCACAGGGCCCACGTCCGCAGGAAATCCTCATGCCCCGTGGCGGATGAACACGTCGATCGTCATCGCGGCGAAGAGCAGCGTGACGTACGTGATCGAGTACCCGAAGACGCGCATCGACCGTTGCGGCGTGGGATTCCTCCCGAGGTCGATCGTGCCCCACAAGAACAACGCGCCGAGCAGCACGGCGCTGACGCCGTACAGCCACCCGAGTTCGGCGACCGGCCAGAGCACCAGCGTGCTGGCGACCATCAGCGCGGTGTACATCACCATCTTGCGGACGGTGACCTTGAGCGAGGCCACGGCCGGCAGCATCGGCACGTTGGCAGCGCGGTAGTCGTCGGCGTAGCGGATGGCGAGCGCCCAGAAGTGAGGGGGCGTCCACAGGAACATCACGACGAACAGCACCACCGGCGTCCAGGTGACGTTGTTCTGGACCGCCGACCACCCGACCAGCACCGGCACGGCACCGGCCGCACCGCCGATCACGATGTTCTGCGTGCTCGTGCGCTTCAACCAGAGGGTGTAGATGAAGACGTAGAACAGCGTGGCCGAGAGCGCCAGGATCGCCGCCAGCAGATTGGCCCAGCGCCAGAGCACGCCGAAGGCGACCACCTCGAGCGCGATCGCGAACACGAGCGCCTCACGCGGTCCGACCAGCCCGGTGACCAGCGGTCGGCCCTGCGTGCGCGGCATGAGTTTGTCGATGTCGCGGTCGACCACCATGTTGATCGCGTTGGCGCCTCCCGCAGCGAGGGTCCCGCCCAGCAGCGTGATGAGGACCAGTGTGGTGCGCGGCCAACCCTGCTCGGCCAGCACCATCGTGGGGACGGTGGTGATGAGGAGCAGCTCGATGATCCGAGGCTTCGTCAGCGCGATGAAGCCACCGACACGAGAAGTGGGGGTTCGACGAGACCCGTGTGACACACCTCCCGGAGCGAGCCGCGAGGGCACGAGGGGGCGAGCGCCGACTGCCATAGCGGCACCATCGTAGGGGTCGCTCGTCGGCGGAACCACCTGAACACGATCGAGGGGGCAGAATGTGGCATGGCCCCGGTCACGGCACCCGTCCAGCTCGAAGAACCGGACACCGACCAGTCCACCGCGCTCGACCGCCCGTGGATCGTCCTCGTGTGGAACGACCCGATCAACCTCATGAGCTACGTCACCATGGTGCTCCAGAAGGTGTTCGGCTACAGCCTGGAGAAGGCCACGGCCCTCATGCTCGACGTCCATCACAAGGGTCGGGCGGTGGTGAGCAACGGAACCCGGGAGAAGGCCGAGATCGACGTGTACCACCTCCACGAGCACGGGCTGTGGGCGACGATGCAGCAGGACGACTGACGCTCGTGGCGCCCGACCTCTCGATGGAGCCGGTCGACGGCTGGTTCGTGACCGCTCGCGGACGGCGCGTCGCGGCGGACTCGGTCAGCTGGCTCGCGACCCGCAGTGGTGGGCCTGGCGGGCAACATGCGAACACGTCCGACACCGCGGTGACGGTGACGATCGTCGTCGCCGACACCGGCCTCCCCGACGTCGTCCGGGAGCGGGTGGCGCTCGCCGTGGGCCCCACGCTCGTGGCCAGCTCGGCCAAGTCACGGTCGCAGTGGCGGAACCGTCAACTCGCCTGGCAGGCGGCGATGGATCGACTCGACGCCGCCGCGACGCCGCCTGCCCCGCCGCGTGCACGCACCAAGCCCAGCCGGGGCGCCCGGGAGGAACGGCTGGCGGACAAGCGTCGAGCGAGCGAACGCAAACGAGAACGTCAGCGCCCTCGATCCGACGACTGACGCGGACGCGGACGCGGACGCGACAGTGCCCCCGCCGAAGCGGGGGCACTTCCTCGTTGGAGCGTCGCTGTGATCCGAAGGATCACGAGGTGATCAGGTCAGGTCAGACCCCAGCCGGAACCTTGGGCTCGGCGTGGTGATCCACCACCAGCAGCACGTCGTCGGCCTTCTTCGAAGCGAAAGCGTGGACGAAGCCGGCGATCGAGAGGACGAAGAGCACCAGGGCGGCGAGGTAGCAGACCCAGGCAGCCTGGCCGGCACGCTCGCCGAACACGCTGAACCCGTAGGTGGTGAGCAGCGAGCCACGAAGGAACTGGGCTCGCAGCAGGGTGTCGACCCGGAGGCTCTGCAGCTTGTCGGCCTGAGCCTGCAGGGTGGCGATCTCCTCGTCGGAGGCGCCGGCATCCTTGGCGTCGGTCACAGCCTGCTTGGCGGCGGTGATCGGGCCACTGATGGTCGAGTAGGTGTAGCTCACGCCGTCGACGGCGGTGCCGTCAGGCAGCTTCAGCCCGGTGCCGGTGACGATGCTCGACTCGAGCGAGTGCAGCCGGATGAAGTCGTTGGCGTAGCACTCGGCCTGCTTACCGGTCAGCATCATCTGCCCGGCGTACTTGTTCAGGCACGGCGAGTTGGCCTCGGACGTGACGTTGTAGGTGGCGATGAACGCGTCCACCGCGTCCTGGGTGCCGAGCGACTTGAGCAGTGTTGCCTGGAAGTCTTCCTCGCTGACCAGCGCTTCGGCCGGCTTGAAGGAGATCTGCTGCTCTTGGAGCTGATCGTGCACGTAGGTGGTGGCGAAGTTCTTCTGGTTGGTGAGAATCAGGCCTACGACCAGCAGTAGCAGGCTGAAGATGACCCCGCCGATGCTGAAGGCGATGTCGAGTGTGCGACGCTTCATTTCTGGAAACCCTCCCTGCGATCTCTCATCGGGATCGATCGCACTGTCATGGTGCGTCGGAGGGAGTCGGAGCCACCAGAGCAGTAGGTCCCGCTTCACAAGGGGACTTTCGACGGAGAAAGTCCCATCAAGAGACCGTCAACGGGTCCCGCCACCCGCGAACCCTCGACCACGAAGAGTGATCCGTTGACACTCTGCGTGAGAAGGGGCTAGTCTGCGACGAACGCCGTTCTCGAAGGGGATCCCATGGACATCGCACAATTGCAGCACGGCCACGTGGTGCGGGGCCAGCACGTGGATGCCAGCTCCAACCGCGAACAGCAGCGGCGGCGGCGGTTGTGGAAGCTGGTCGTGGTCCTCGGGATCCCGCTCATCTGGTTCTGGTGGCGTGACCTCAGCGGCAACCCCGTCAGCTTCGGCCTGCCGGCCATCATCCGCGACAGCCCCGAACTGAGCCTGCTCGTGGTGCTGATGATGGTCATGGTCCTGATGATGCTCATTCCCTACGTCGGTGCCGGCCGTTCTCCCCACACCGTCCTCCGTCCGGAGGACTCGAAGGTGCGCCTCGACGACGTCGTCGGTGCGAGCACGACCAAGCGTGAGGCCATCGACACCCTCAACATCTTCCTCAACCACGAGACCTTCCTCAGTGAGATGGGCGGCAGCGCTCGCCGCGGCCTGCTGTTCGAAGGCCCACCCGGCACCGGCAAGACGTACCTCGCCAAAGCACTCGCCGCCGAGGCGGGTGTGCCGTTCCTGTTCGTGTCCGCGAGCGAGTTCCAGTCCATGTTCTACGGTCAGACGAACCGCAAGGTCCGGACCTACTTCAAGGCGCTGCGCAAGGCCGCCCGCGCCGAGGGCGGCGCCATCGGGTTCATCGAGGAGTTCGACGCCATCGGCGGCGCCCGCTCCGGCATGGGCGTCACGGGCAGCCGCGAGGGCGGGGCAGGCATCGTCAACGAGCTACTGGTGCAGATGCAGAGCTTCGAGCTGCCCACCGGCTGGCAGAAGTTCAAGGGATCGATCGTCGACCATCTCAACCGGCTGCTCCCCGCGCAGTACACCATCCCGCGGGCCAAGCTGCAGACGGCCAACGTGCTGATCATCGCGGCGACCAACCGGGCGGCCGACCTCGATCCGGCGCTGATGCGTCCGGGGCGCTTCGACCGGACGATCCACTTCGATCTCCCACCGCGCGCCGATCGCCTGGAGATCGCCGAGTACTACCTCGGCAAGAAGCGCCACGACCACACGCTCGGCGCGGCCTACGTCGCCGACCTCACCGCCGGGTACACGCCGGTTCGTATCGAGAAGCTGCTCGACGAAGCGCTCGTCGTCGCCCTGCGCGACGGGCGCCAGGCCATGAACTACCACGACGTCCTCGCCGCCCAGTTGGTCACCGAGATCGGCTCGTCGCACGACGTGGGCTACCACCCCGACGAGCGCCGGCGCGTCGCCATCCACGAGTCCGGCCACGCACTCGTGGCCGCCCTCACCGGCCGTGACGTGAAGCTGGCATCGATCCTGCGTCGCTCGGGGTCGCTCGGCCTGGTCGCCCACGGCGAGGTCGAGGAGCGGTATCTGAAGACGCCGACCGAGGCCACCGACCTCATCGCCGTCGCGCTCGCCGGACGCGCGGCCGAGATCCAGGAGTTCGGCGAGGCGTCGAGCGGCATCGCCAGCGACCTCGCCGTCGCCACCGCCATCGCCGCCCAGTTGGTCGGCATGCTCGGCGCCGGCGGCAGCCTCCTCAGCCTCGAAGCCGCGCAGCTCGCGGGGGCCGGCAACCTCGTCGCCAAGGTCTTCCACGACGAGCAGGCCCGAGCCCGCGCCGACGAGGTCATGAACCGGGCGGCCGACCGCGCCGCCTGCGCGGTGCTCGAGCATCGCCGTGCGTTGCTCGCCTTGGCCGACGCGCTCTGCGAGCACGACGAGCTCAGCGGCGACGACGTGCACGCGATCGTCGCGGGAGCCATCGCCCCCTAGCCTCCACGTGTGGCGTTCCTCCGTCGACACCGCCCGCCCGAGCCGGGCCCCGAGACGATCGTGACGCTGCTGCGCCACTGGCTCGCCCCGTGGTCACAGCTGTCGATCGACGAACAGGACCACCTGCTCGACTTGACCACTCCCCTGGTGCACGAACTGCGCTGGGAAGCGGCCAACGGCTTCGAGGTCACCGACGACATGCGCGTGGCCATCGCGGGCCACGCGGCATTCCTCGTGCTCGCCTTCGACGACGGCCTCGACAGTTACCTCGACGTCACGTCGGTGATCGTCCATCCGTCGACCATCGTGAATCGTGGGGTTCGCCCCATCGGCAACGGACTGTGGCTCGACGGGGACGATCCGGTGATCGGTGAGGCGCACCACAAGGGCCCGGTGCTCGTGTCGTGGGATGCGGCCGCCGCTCAGGCCCGGAACCCCGGTCGGGGTGAGAGCGTGCTGTTCCACGAGTTCGCCCACCGGCTCGACATGCTCGACGGGATCAGCGACGGCACTCCGCCTCTGCGCGACCGCGCCGCGTTGCTGGAATGGGTCGCCGTGTGCACTCGCACGCTGCAGAAGCTACGAGCATTCGACGAGCCGTCGGTGCTGCGTTCGTACGCGACCACCAACCCCGCAGAGTTCTTCGCCGTCGCTACCGAGGTGTTCTTCACCCGGCCACTGCCGCTGCGTGAGGAGAACCCCGCCCTGTACGGGGTCCTGCGCGACTACTTCCGGCAGGATCCGGCGAGACGGCGCCCACCAGCCTGACCGGGCCCCGAACGCGCACGACCCGGGCCAGCGACGCTGGTGGCCCGGGTCGAGTGTGCTCAGGTGCGCCGAGGCGACAGATCAGGGCTTGCCGTTCCCCTTGCCGTTCCCGTTGCCCTTGCCGTTCCCGTTGCCGTTCCCGTTGCCGTTGCCGTTGCCCGTTGCGGTCGCCGTGGTCTCGGTGGCGCCCGCCATGGTGGTCGTGGTGCTCACGTCGGGGGCGTCGAGGCCCTTCTTGTCGGCGATCACCAGCAGGCAGTAGTCGTCGACCGAGAGCGACATCGCGTCGGCGGAGTCCTTCAGGCTGGCGAAGCCCGGGTTGTTGATGTTCTTCGCCGTGCCGTGCGTCCACGCCGTGCAGTGGCCGTAGTCGCGGCCCGGATAAAGCGTGACCGTCGTGGCGTCCTCGGTGCCGTCGGTCGTCTCGGTGCCGTCGGTCGTCTCGGTCCCGTCGGTGGTCTCGGTGTCGTCGGTCGTCGCGGTGCCCACGGTCGTGTCGGAGCCCATCGTGGTGTCCGACCCCATGGTGGTGTCCGAGCCCAACGTGGTCTCGGAACCGACCGTGTCGGTGACGAGCGTCTGTCCGCCATCGGTCGCGGCGCCCGAGAACGGGGTCGGGATGACCCCGCCTGCGGCAGCAGCGGCCGTGCCGGCGGTGAGAACGGTGGCGACGACGATCGTCGCCGCCCGACGGGTCATGCGGGTGCTGAACATTCTGTTGCTCCTGGGTTCGACGGCGGCGGGGGCCGTGACGGGTGCGACGGCAGCAGCGGTGAACTGCTGCACCATGGCCGACATCCCCGCCAACTCGCCGTCGGTCGGCGGTTGGTGGGCCGCCGACAGCAGATCGGCCACGCCACGCAGATCAGCGGGGAGTGCCGACGTGTCGGCGGTGCCGTCGATGAGGCCGTTGGCCTCGTCGTCGGGGATGAGTCGGTCGTTCACAACGGTCAGATCGTTCCAGGAGTGGTGGGAATTACAGGTCGGGCAACATTTTCGGTGAGTGCTTGGGCAAGACGGCGGAGCGCCCGGTGCTGGGTGACGCGGACCCAGTTGGCGGTGCGATCCATCACCTCGGCGACATGGGCGACGTCGAGTTCGGCGATGATCCGCAGCAACAGCACTTCGGCCTGGTCCTCGGGCAGCATCGCCTTGATCAGGTCGACCGCCTGCTGTGCGGACAGGTCGGCCAGCACCATCGCCTCGGGACCATCCGACTCCGTCGCCTGGTCGAAGAATTCCGAACCAACGGGCTCGGTCGCGCGCCGAGCGGCCGTGCGCCGCAGGTCGCTGAGGCGATGGCGGGCGATCGTGAAGACCCATGCCCGGAAACTCGGGAGGTCGCCGACGAACGACCTGATCCCGCTCGCGACCGCCAACCACACCTCGCTGGCGATGTCGTCGGCCGATTTCGGCTCGGTGCTGCGCAGGAAGCGGAGCACACGCGGTTGGAGATCGACGAACAGCCGCTCCGCGGCCCACGACTCTCCCGCCTGCGCTCCCGCCAGCACCGCGTCGAACGACGACTCGTCGAGCGGCGCAACGGTGGGCTTCACCCTTCCAGTATCGACGGATGCGATCCGAGCATGAGTCAGCAAATGGCCAAGATCGATCCCTGAGTCGGCAAGTACGGTCCGTCGGATGACTGGCATCGCACTCCGTCCGATCGTGCCCGACGACCTCGCCACGATCTGCGACCTGCACCAGCGCGCCCAGCGTGAGGACGGTGTGCCACAGGTGATGCAGCTCGCCGAGTTGGAGGAGGAGCTCGACGACGTACGGGTGACGTTGGCCACCGACACGCGGGTGGCGCTCGTCGACGGACGGCCTGCCGGATACGCGTACACCTACCACCTCCCGAGCGAGGAGCGAGAAGAACGCTGCTACGTGTTCGGCACCGTCGACCCTTCATGTCGCCGCCTCGGCGTCGGTACCGCGCTCATGCGCTGGGCGCTCCCCCGCGCCGAGGTGCAGCTCCGCTCGAGCGGTCGCAGCCTTCCTCGCTACATCCGCACCGACGCGTACGACTTCATCGTCGGGGCTCATCGACTCTACGAGTCCGTGGGGATGCGCGTGGTGCGCTACGGCGAGGAGCTCCTCCGCGACCTCGAGCAACTCCCGCCGATCCCCGACATCCCGCAGGTCTCGATCGTGCCGTGGCCGGACGGTCGCGACGAGGAGATCCGCCAGGCGAAGAACGCCGCGTTCGCCGATCACTGGGGCTCCACGCCGACCTCCGAACTCGGATGGGAGCAGTCGGTCAACGGGTACGGAGGGCGACGGGACCTGTCGTTCATCGCCGTCGACGGCGACGGCCGGGTGATCGCCCATTGTCTGAACAAGCGGTTCGAGACCGACGACGAGCTCCTCGGCCGCAGAGACGGATGGATCGACAACCTGGGCACCGTGCGCGAATGGCGCGGGCGAGGCATCGCCTCGGCGCTGATCGCACACACGTTGCACGCGTTCGCCGCGGAAGGACTCACCCACGCCTCGATCGGGGTGGACAGCCAGAACCCGACGGGTGCCGCCCAGCTCTATCGCTCCCTCGGCTTCCGACCGGTCAACCGGTCGATCACGCATGAAACCGAGGTCGTGTAGCCGTCCTATCGTGGTGCCATGGAGTTCATCACCACACCGCTCGACGACATCGCTCCGAAGGTGGCCGCAGCTCGCGCCACGTTCGACGCCGGCACCACCAAGCCGTACTCATGGCGCGTGGCGACGCTCACCCAACTCCGCGACCTGCTGGAGTCGCGCGAGGAGCGGCTGCTCGACGCACTGGCCGCCGACTTCGGCAAGCCACGTCCGGAGGCCTGGTTCACCGAGATCGGATTCACCATCGGCGACATCAACCACACGCTTGCGAACCTGCCGCTGTGGATGAAGCCCGACAAGGTCTCGACGCCGGTCGCCTTCAAGCCCGGGAGCTCCTACATCGTCGCCGAGCCCGTCGGCGTCACCTGCGTGATCGCGCCGTGGAACTATCCCGTCCAACTGTTGCTCGTCCCGATGATCGCCGCCATCGCCGCCGGCAACGCCGTGGTGGGCAAGCCGAGCGAGCTCGCCCCGGCGACGGCGGCCGAACTGGTGTCGCTGATCGATTCGTTGCAGGAGCCGGCGGTCGCCGTCGTCCAGGGTGGCGTCGCCGAGACCACCGAGCTGCTCGCCCAGCGCTTCGACCACATCCTCTACACCGGCAACAGTCGGGTGGCGCGGATCGTGATGCGGGCCGCCGCGGAGCACCTCACTCCCGTCACGCTGGAGTTGGGCGGCAAGAGCCCCGCCCTCGTGAGCCGCAACGCCAACGTGGAGGTCGCCGCGCGACGGATCGCCTGGGGGAAGTTCGTCAACGCCGGACAGACCTGCATCGCCCCCGACTACGTGCTGGTCGAACGCCCGGTGCACGATCAGTTGGTCGCGGCGATCGGCCGCCACATCGAGTCGTTCTACGGCACCGATCCGCAGGCCAGCAGCGACTACACGCGCATCGTCAACGAGCCGCACTTCCACCGACTCGAGAAGTTGATGCACAGCGGCACGGTGGCCCACGGTGGCACGGCCGACGCGGACACGCGCTACATCGCCCCGACCGTGCTCACCGGCATCACCCGCGACGACCCGGCGATGGGCGAGGAGATCTTCGGACCGATCCTCCCCGTGATCGCGGTCGACTCACTCGATGACGCCATCGCGTTCGTGAACGAGGGATCGGCACAGGGCGACAAGCCGCTCGCGCTCTACACGTTCAGCGAGAGCGACGACGAGAACGACCACGTCCTGGCGAGCGCCACCAGCGGCGGCGCCTGCGTGAACGGCACGCTCATGCACATCAGCAACCCGAACCTGCCCTTCGGCGGCGTCGGCGAGAGCGGCATGGGCGCCTACCACGGGAAGTTCGGCTTCGACACGTTCAGCCACCACCGCGCCGTCCACACCCGCTCCACCAAGCTCGATCCGTCGCTGATGTACCCGCCCTACACGGCGAAGAAGGAGAAGCTGCTGCGCAAGGGCATGTTGCTGGCGGATCCTCGCGACCTCGTCGCCAAGACCCGCGGCCTGTTCCACAAGCCCGAGTGAGACGGGGCCGGCGCCCGATCAGAGTGCCAGGATGCCGAGGACGTGCTTGGCCAGCTGATCGATGCCGGTGCCCTTCGATGCACTGACCCACATCACGTCGCCGGGATCGAGCTCCGCGCCGCGCGCCAGGTCCTTCTTGCGGGTCGCCAGCTTGCTCGGCTTGACCTTGTCGAGCTTCGTCGCGACGACGGTGTGCGGGACATCGCTCGCACTCAGCCAGTCCAGCATCTGCACGTCGAGCTTCGTCGGACCGATCTCTCCGTCGACGAGGACGAACACGAGCTGCAGCGGTTCGCGCTCGATGAGGTAGTCCTCGATCATCCGCTGCCAGCCCGCCTTCTCCTTGCCCGGCACGCGTGCGTACCCGTAGCCGGGGAGGTCGACGATCGTGGCGCCGGTCGGCAGGACGAAGAGGTTCAGCAGTTGCGTGCGCCCCGGGGTGTTCGACACCTTGGCCAGCTGACGCTGGTTGGCGAGTGCGTTGATGAGTGACGACTTGCCGACGTTGCTGCGACCGACGAACGCGACCTCGCTCGGGGAGTCGGGCAGATCGACGTACCGCTTGGCCGAGGTCACGAACTTCAGCTGCAGCGGCATTGCGTCACCCGACCAGTGCCTTCAAGAACGCGCCGACGCCGGCGTCGAGGCCGGCCTGGTCGGCCCCCACCGCCCACAGCACGACACTCGTGGGGTCGTTGGAACCGAGGAAGAAGGTGCCGTTCTCGTCCGAGTACCCCACCCCGCTCAACATGCCGTACGCGGCAGGGGCTGTGATGGCCGAACCCGCCACGATGGGCACGAGCTCGTCCACGGCGCCGGCCGCGAGAGACGAGTCCGGAACGAACACGAAGACCCGAGCGATGACGACGCCGGTGGAGTCGATGACCTCGGTGCCCGCGACCTGACCCGGCTGCGCCGCGGTGCCAGTCGCGGCATCGAGCACGAGGATGAACGTCTGGACGATCGTCGAATCGGTCTCCGGCGAACGTGAAGCCGTCCACAGGAGTGAGCAGCGCCGGCCAACTGCCACAGCGTCTTGTTGGAGTCGGAGCCGGCCACGGTCGACGGGACGGCGATGGACGGATCGGTCACCGCCGGATCCGTGACCGCCGGATCCGTGACCGCCGGATCGGTCGCGGGCGGGTCCGTCGCGGGCGGCCCTGCGACGTCGAAGGAGAACATCGGGTCGAACGAGCACCGACGCGCCCCCAGCCCGTCACCCAGATCGTTGGCCTCGGCAAAGGTCGCGTTGAACGACGGTGATCTTCCCGGACGCGGTGTCCTGGTCGCCGTCACCCGCCGCCTTCGCGATCTGGTCGAGCTGGGTGATCTCGTCGTCGAAGTGAGCGAGCAGATCCTTGGCGTCGGACACGACCGAGCCGTCGGCGGGCACCTTCAATCGCTTGAGGTCGGCGAGGGCGGACTCGAATGCCTTCGACGCATCACTCGCGTAGGCGGAGAGGTCCCCGAGCGACGACGGTGAGCCCAGGTCGCCGAGGTCGCGGTCGAGCGTGCGACAGATGTCGTCGATGTCGTTCACGAACGCATCGGATGAGACCACGCCCCCGCCGCTTCCGCAGCCCGCACCGACGCCCAGCAACGCGACCAGCACCACGCCCACCCGACGACTCATCACTCCGCTCCGTTTCCGCACGTCCGATCTCCTCCCACCGTAGACGTTCCGGGCGAGATCCCACCGTTACAGTCGGACCCAGTGAGGCTGCTCCCGCCACGGACGAATCGAGATGCGGGTGTGCTCATCACCACCCGCGGTATCCGGGGCACGGTCGATGGTCTCGTCAGCGTCGCACTCGCGGCGTACCTGCCGCTGCTGGGTTTCAGCAACAAGCGCATCGGCATCATCGTCACCGGCATGTTGCTCGGCTCGGCCGCAACGACGCTGGTGGTCGGCACCAAGGGTCACCAGTGGCCGCGCCGGACCCTGCTGTTCGCCGGCTCGTGCCTGATGATCGGCACCGGCCTCGGATTCGCTGCCACCACGCTGTTCCCCGTCCTTCTCATCGTGGGAGCGGCCGGCACGATGAATCCCACCTCCGGCGACGTCAGTGTGTTCCTCCCATTGGAGCAGGCGATGCTCTCGGCGACCACCGTGCCCGAACATCGCACCGCGCTCTTCGCCCGCTACGCGTTCGTCGGAGGTCTGGCCGCTGCCTTCGGATCGCTCGCGGTCCGCATTCCCGACGCGGTCGCGAACAGCACGGGGATCACGGAGGAGACCGCGCTGCGCGGCTGCTTCCTCGCCTACGCATGCGCCGGGGTGGCACTTCTGGTGTCGTATCGATCGCTCGGACCGGCCGTCCAACCGACAGGACCGAAGCCCGGGCCGCTCGGGCCGTCACGGCCGGTCGTCTATCGGCTGGCAGCGTTGTTCTCGCTCGACGCGTTCGGTGGCGGCTTCGTCGTCCAGTCGCTCCTCGCCCTCTGGCTGTTCGAGCGGTTCGACATGTCGGTCAGCGCCGCCGGAACGCTGCTGTTCGTCACCGGCACGCTCGCCGCCGCCTCGGGGTTCGTCGCGTCGTGGCTGGCGGGACGCATCGGTCTCGTCCGCACGATGGTGTTCACCCACCTTCCGGCGAACGCGCTGCTCATCGCGACACCGCTCATGCCGACGCTCCCGCTGGCGCTCACCTGCCTCGTGCTGCGCAGCCTGCTGTCGTCGATGGACGTGCCGGCGCGCACGTCGTACGTGATGGCGGTCGTGTCGCCCGAAGAGCGCGCCGCGGCGGCGAGCGTCACGAACGTCCCACGTAGCCTCGCCGCGGCGCTGCCGCCCGTGGCCGCCGGATGGATGCTCGACCACAGCTCGTTCGGGTGGCCGTTGCTGATCGCTGGGGTGTGCAAGGCCCTCTACGACATCCTCCTGCTGGTGATGTTCCAGCACGTGCGACCCCCCGAGGAGGCCGACTGGTCGGCGCGCTGACGAGCCGCCTCAGGCCGCATTCGTCACGGCGTCAGCGAACCCGGCGAGCAGACGTCACGCGCGTCGTGGGTGGGTTCTCGGCCCGACGGCGAGCAGGGCACGACGATCCGACCGGCGACGATGTCCTCCCGGATCACCTCGAGCTGCGCCCGAAGGTCGTCGATGTGGCCGCCGCTGTACGCCAGGTCGACACCGCCGTCGGCCAGCCCGAGGTGAATCGCCTCAGGTGGGCCGTTCTCGACGACCTGCTGCACGGCGGCGTAGATGCCGCGGTCGAACCGCTTGACCACCGACGTCAGGATGTGGTCTCTCCACGCCTGATAGTGGACCGCCCCGGGGAGACGAGCGACTGTCGTGTACTGATCCGAATCGACGCCGATCGCCCACAGCTTTCGATCGGGCTGCGAGAGCTCGGAGGCCGCTTCGAACACCCCGAGACCCGATGAGCCCGCCGCAGAAAAGATCACATCCGCACCCTGCCCGTACATCGTGGTGGCGGCACGTTGGCCCGCATCGGGATCGAGGAACCCGGCGTCGAATCGCGTCGCGTCGGCGAGGTAGGTGCTGAGGATTCGCACGGCTGGTTCGACCGCACGAGCGCCCGCCTCGTACCCCGCCTGGAACTCCCAGATCGACTCCACGTCGGCACCACCGACAAACCCGATCGTGCCGGTACGCGATCGCAATGCGGCGGCCGCACCGGCCAGGTACGCGCCCTCATTGGCGCCGAACGTCACCGCGGTCACGTTCGGTCCGGGCACCACCCCATCGATCGCGACCAACCGCGTCCCGGGTCGGGCCGCGAACACCGCCGTGACGGCGCTGAAGACGGGAAACATCACCACCACGTCGTCGTGCTCCGAGTCGACCTCCTCGGCGAGGGACGACGGCTCGGTCTGGCCCATGTCGACCTTGGTCGACGTGAACCCGAAGTCGGACATGGCCGCGTCGAAGCCTGCCGCGACGAGGCCACCGATCTCACCGGACGGCGAGTAGTAGAGCACCGCCCGTCTCGGAGGCTCACTGCGAGCCCAGGTGGCGACGGCCAGCCAGATTCCTCCCGCAAGCAGCGCGCACACCGCTGTCAATCCGATCAGGCGGCGACGGGCGCGCTGCTCGAGCAGCCGCCGAGACCTGTGCCGTGCAGCCTCCGCCGCGATGAGCTCGTCGGCTCTGGCGATGCTGGCCGCGACGAAATCTCGTTCCGTGGCACTCACCAGGAGCGTCGCATCGTCAGCGACCGAGCGAGCATCGTCCAACCGGGTGCCACCCACCAGGTAATCGTCGTTGCGGTCAGCGGTCTCCCACTCGATCGCAGCCGAGCGCAATGCCTCGTGCCGGCGGAGGGCGTCGCGGTGCCGGTCGATCCAAGGCGCCATTCGGGGCCACTCCTCGACAAGGGCCTCATGGGCGACACCCACGGAGGGTCGGTCGGTCACCGGGTCGGCGCCGATCACCAGCAGCCGATGGCGGACGAACTGTTCGAGGACGTCGGAGAGCGCCACCGGGTCGACACCGAGCTCGGTGAGCTCGCCGACCGGAACCGTGCGGCAACCTTCCACGCCACTGCGGCCGACGCGTACCAGACGGAGGAACAGCCGCGTCGCGATCCGTTGTTGCTGTGGACCGAGCGCGTCGAACACGTCGTCGGCGCGCCGGGCAAGTGCTGCGCGCACGCCGCCGTTCGCGCGGTAGTCGGCAAGGCTCAAGGTCCGGCCACCGGAGCGATCGACCTGGTCGGCCAGTGCGTACTGGAGGAGCGGCAGCGAGCCCGGATGGCTGACCGTGTCTGCAACGACCTCGGCGACCAGCTCGGCGTCCACTTCGAGGCCGGCACCGCCTGCCGGTCCGACCACCGCCGCGTTGAGCTCGGCCGGGGTCATCGGCAACGCATTGAGCACGCTGGCGGCGAACACCCCCGCGAAGCGAGGGTGCAGGAGCGGGCGGTCGTAGTGGTCGGCCCGAAGGGTGACGACGACGGTCAGCTGACGATGCGCGTCGGAGAGTGTGTCGGTCAGGACGTCGAGGTAGGCGTCGCGCGACTCCGCTTCGCAGGCCATGAACAGCTCTTCGAACTGGTCGATCACCAACAGGACGGGCCCTGTCGTGGCCCGCAGCGCGCGCGGATGGCCCAACAGGCCGCCCGGGACGGAGGCGCGGGCGAGCAGCGCTTCTGTCTCCGCCAGCGGGTGTCGGGCGGGAACGAGCGATGCGATCAGCCACCGTTCCGAGCCGGGCACGGCCCCGGACCGAAGCCGCGGGAGGAGCCCCGCCGCGACGGCGCTCGACTTGCCACTTCCCGACGGCCCGACGATGGCCACCAATCGTGCACCTCCCCGCAGCCGGTCGATCATCTGGTCGACCAAGGCCTCGCGGCCGAAGAAGTCGGCCGCATCCTCTTCGCGGAACGGTCGCAGGCCCTTGAAGGGGTTGCGAACGGGACTACCGAGCCTGTCGACGTGGCGGCCGGCGCCAGCCATGAGGGCCGGATCGTGGAGGAGGACCTGCTCGTTGAGCCGCGCCAGCGACGGCGACGGTGTCAGCCCGATGTCGGCAAGATCCTCGCGATGGCGGGCGAACGCACGTAACGCTTGGACGTGACGGCCCGACCGGTACAGCGCCAGCATCCACAGCTCCACGGAGCGATCGCGCAGCGGATCGTCGGCAACCAACGACTCGGCGCGCGCCAGCGCCTCGGCGGGGTAGCCGGCCGCGAGCTCCGCGGCAACCAGCTCCCCGACGGTCTCTCGGTGGATCTCACCGAGGCGATTGATATGCGGCTGGGCGAATGCGGCGTACGCCAGATCGGCCAGCGGCTCGCCATGCCACAGTGCGAGCGCCGCCCGCAGCGCTTCGGCCGCCGCACTCGGATCACCGGCACGGAGGTGTTCGCGGCCCACCCTCAAGCCGCGCTCGAATCGCTCGGCATCGATGGTGCCCTCGTCCACCAACAGCCGGTAGCCCGGGGGACGGGTCTCGATCCGCGGTGCCCCTGCGCCGGACCCGAACAGCTTTCGCAGGCCGGACACGTAGATCTGCACGGAGTGGCTCGCCGTTCGCGGCGGATGCCCGTCCCACAGCAGATCGACCAGTCGGTCCGTGGGCACGATCTCGCCGCGGTGCAATGCCAGCGCGGCCAGCACTGCGACCTGCTTGGGCTGGCCGAGCTCGATCGGCACGGCATCCCGATCGACACCCAACGGACCGAGCAGCCGCAGGTTCCACACGTGCGCCGAAAGCGGCCTGGCTCCGGTTTCTCCCATCCACCCTCCCTCGCGAGCCAGCGCGTTGCTGCACGAATCGTCGCGAACGCGACTCTAGATCCGCTCTAGACCCGTCGAGCCGGGGAGGAGCACGGGTCGAGCGTGGATGGAGCGGTGACCGTCATCGTGTCGCCATGCCCCGATGCTTCGCACTGCTCGCCCTCGCCACTCTCGCCGCCTGCGGCGGAACCTCGGCCCCGAGTACCAGTGGCACCGCAACGGCCCCGGCCGATGTGCTCAAGCTCACACTGGGCAACGCCGATGGACCCGACGACACGGGCGCGGCGGAGGTCGTGCACTTCGCGGAGGTGGTGGACGCATTGTCCGGAGGCTCGGTCCAGATCGTGCCCATTTGGCATGCGGGCGACCCTCAACCCGACGTGGACCAGGTCGTGGCCGGCAAGGTGATGACCGGAGAGCTCGACCTCGGCTTGGTGCCGACCCGGGCATGGGAGAGCCTGGGCGTCTCCTCGTTGCGTGCGCTGGACGCGCCGCTGCTGGTGACGTCCACGGACCAGCTGGCGGCGGTGGTCGTCGACCCTATGGCCGACGACCTGATGGCCGGGCTGGAGAAGGTAGGGATCAGCGGGCTCGCGCTCATTCCCGAGGACGTCCGCCACGTCTTCTCCTTCGGCGCCGCACTGACCGCGCCCGGCGACTTCCAGGGGCTCGCCGTCCGCGCCCCCACCGGGCAGACCACCAACGCTGCGCTCGAAGCTCTCGGCGCGACGGTCGACGAGTACGAAGGGTTCGACCACGGCGTGGCCAACGGCACGATCGGTGCCGCCGAGTCGTCGTTCCGGTTCGCCGCCGACCTCCCGGCGCGCAGCACGGCCACCGGCAACCTGAACCTGTTCACCAAGGTCCAGGCACTGGTCGTCAACACGACTCGATTCGACGAGCTCACAGCCGACCAGCGCCAGATCTTGAAGCGGGCCGCCGCGGAAGCCCGCGACTGGACCGCCGGCCGGGCGACGCCCGACAGGGAGTTGGCTCAGGGCTTCTGCAGCAAGGGCGGCACCGTGGTATTGGCCTCCGACGCTGAATTGGCTGCGTTCGCCACTGCCTTCGAGCCGGTGTATGCCGACCTCGCGCGGGACCCGGAGACGGCAGGCCTGATCGATCGCATCCGGGGGATCGTCGCTGCCGCTGGTGCACCCGAGCCGGTCGCGCCCTGTGTGCCACCGGCCGGCGAGGTTCCCAACCCGATTCCCGACCCGCCGAGCGTGGTGGACGGAACCGAGGTCGGGCTGACGGTGGACACCCAGATCGGCGCGGCTACCAGTTCGGTGACGGCCGCCGAGGGTGCTTTCGCCGGGTGCACGACCGTCGACGATCTCGATGCTGCGATCAAGTCGCTCAGCCCAACTGTCGACCTCTTCTCCGGTCAGAAGCTCCTGCACTGCCCAGGGGGTTCAGTGACGATCCACTACGACGCGATGCAGAACACGACGCAGATCGGCATCACGACCGGGACGTGGAGCATTGTCTCGTCGACACTCCCAGGGGCGGCGACGGGAGGCGGCCGGCTCACGGGGGACGCGTCGACGTGCACGCCCGCCGCTGGGGCCGACGGATGCATCACCGATACGTACACGGGCACGGTCGCCGATTAGCTATTAGCCGTTCAGGACGACCGCCGCTTCAGGACACCCGCCGCTTCAGGACACGCGCACCCTCAGGACACCCTGCCCCCTCAGGACACGATGTAGGTGTCGAAGCGTTCTGTCGTGAACAGTTCGTTGTCGTGGGTGATCACGCAGCCGCCGTACCCCGGGATCCGGTCGAGCCAGGCGAGGCCCTCGACGCCCATGACGTACAGCGTGGTGGCGTAGGCGTCCGCCTCGGCGATGGACGGGCCCAGCACGGTGGCGCTGGCGATGTCGGTCGACGGCTGATCCACTCGCGGGTCGTAGATGTGCGCGCCTCGCTCGTAGCTCGCGGACGTGGCGATGCCGAGCGGACCCTCTCCCTCCACGACGAGGGCGAGACCCTGTGGATCGTCCGGGTGCCGGATGCCCAGACGCCACGGCTTTCCGTCGGGATTGCGGCCGCCGAGTGCGATGTCGCCGCCGGCGTTGATGCAGAAGTCCTGCGAACCGTGCGCGGTGATCATCGCCGCAGCACGCTCCACCGACCACCCCTTCACGTACCCGCACGGATCGAAGCGGGTGCCGTTCGGTGACGGCATCGACCACACGTCGAACACGCCTTCGGTCTCCACCAGCAGCCGCTCGCAGCGGTGCAGCACGTCGAGCACATCGCCCGTGAGCCCGGCGTCGTCCGGCCCGACCTCACCGCGGCCGATGCGCGTGATGGTGCTCGTCTCCTTGTACGGGCTGAACACCTCGTCGACCTCGTGGAACCAGGCGACGAGGTCGTCGATCAGTCCACGATCGTGCGAGTCGACCACGTCGATGCTGATGGTCGTACCCATCACGGATTCGACGTGGTGGAGGCTCATCTCAGCCGGCCACACCCGACGCGGACTTGGCGGCGTCGATGGCCGACTGCAGCGATGCGGCGTAGCTGCGAGAGGTGTAGGTGGCACCGGACACCCCGTTGATGTTGGCGCTCTGGGCATCGATCGAGTTGTTGATCAGCTTGGGGATCGCGTACTGGCTGATCTGCAGGCTGCGCCGATCACCGTCGGGGTACTGCAGGATCTGCACGTCGGTGAGCTGACCGCCGCTGTAGACCGCCTGGACCTGCACGGTGCCGAACCGGTTCTGCGACGCACCACCCACGTAGGTTCCGTCGGCGATGGTGCCGTTGCCCGACGCCGGGGCCGCCGTGGTGGGCGCCACGGTGTTCGGGGCGACGGCACCCGGTGCCGTGGTGGCGGGCGCCGCGGCGGGATTCGTCGCCGTCGGCAGGGCCGTACCGCCGGTGAGGATCACCGAGTCGGTGGTGGAGTCCTGATGTGCGAAGAGCCCGGCGAGCCCGGCCGTGGTGACCACACTCAGTGCGAGCGCAGCGACCTTGCTCGACGCGGCCGGCTTGGCACGGCGTCCGCCGGGCTTGGATCCGGGGGCGACACCCGCCCGGGCAGCGGCGGATCGGGCCAACGCGGCGTTCAGCTTGTCGGCCTGGACGCCGGCGGCGCTCTTGCCCGCGCCCGGCTTGTTCGGCACGTGCTTCGCCGGTGCCGTCCGAGCTGCGGTGGACTTGGCGTTCCCCGCCTTCGGGCTCCCCGGTCCTCGCCGAGCCCGGATTGGGCGGCGGAAGCGGAGCACCCGCTCGCCGGTTGCCGAGTTCTTCGAGTCGCTGGAACAGCAACGGATCGATCGGTCGGCGCGCCTCGGAGTTGTCGCGTTGACCGGAGTGGGAGGAGCGAGAGGTCATGACGAGGTCCTTGGAGGTGTGGGAGGGATTCAGGCCGTGGCCGGACGGCGACGGGCCTGCGCGAGGCCGATGAGACGAACCGTGATGGGGTACATGCAGATGCCGACCAGCAGCGCCAGGCCCCTGGTGAAGACCGACGAGCCCGAGTCGGAGCCCGACTGATAGGCGTGGACGAAGGTGAGGATCAGCGCGGGGATCGACAGCAGGTGGACGACATGCCACGCCTTGCGGGGGAGGCGGCGGCGTACCCGGGCCACCGACGGCAGCACGACGATGGCGAACAGCCATGCCGACACGACGCCCCAACCGATCGCCCAGCCGACCTTGCCACTGGGCACGAACAGGTCGAGGAACGCCAACCCACGGTTGGTGTCGAGGAACGACACCAGCATGTGGACCCCGATGAACGCCAGCGTGAGGCCGCCGAGCCAGTTGTGCAGTGCCAGCCACCAGTTGGGCTTGAGACGGTTCCCGGTGTTGCGACTGGAGAAGAACAGACCCCACACCAGCGATGCCACGGCGAGTACCGCGGCGACGATGCCCGTCGCCCGTGAGAGGTACCACCACCAAGAACTCATGGATGACATCCTGGCGGAGCTTTGTGAAGCAGAGTTCGCGCGTTGGTGAGAGTTCTGTAAGAGGAATCGGTGGTGGTCAGGGGCGCGAGACGAGCCTGTCGGCCGCCCGTTCGATCTCGTCCTCCGACAGCAGCACCAGCTTCGCGGCGTCGCCCAGTGGGATGAAGCTGTCCTTGCTGGCCACGCGGACGATGTGACCGCGGTACTCGGCATCGACCAGCGCGGCGATCACACCCTCGCCCACGCCGCCCGAGTGGCGGGTCTCGTCGACGACCAGGACTCTGCCCGTGGCCATCGACTCGCGGACCAGATCCACGACCGGCAGCGGGTTGATCCAGCGCAGGTCGACGACACGGGCGTACACGCCACGGGCCTGCAGCCGACGGGCCACTCGCAGCGACAGGTACAACCCGTTCCCGAAGGTGAGGATGGTCAGATCGCCTCCGTCGCCGTAGACGCGGGCGCTCCCGATCGGGATGTGGAGGTCGGGATCGGGAACTGCCGCCCACAGCCGGTCACCCGGGTCGAGCAGGTCCACGGTGTGGTAGCGGGCGATGGGTTCGACGAAGACGCTCACGGTGCCGTCGACATGGGCGGCCGCGACGAGCGTGCGCAGCATGGAGGCTGCGTCGTCGGGCCGCGCCGGAACCGCCACCACCAACCCGGGAATGTCGCGCAGGACCGTGAGGGAGTCGTCGTTGTGGAAGTGGCCGCCGAAGCCCTCCTGGTACCCGAGCCCGGCGATGCGAACGACCATCCCGTTGCGGTACTGCCCGTTGGAGAAGAACGACAGGGTCGCGGCCTCGCCGCGCAGCTGGTCCTCCGCATTGTGCAGATAGGCGAGATATTGGATCTCGGCGACGGGGAGCAACCCGCTGACCGCTGTCCCGAGGGCCAGACCCAGGATCGACGTCTCGTCGAGCAGCGTGTCGAACACGCGAGCGGCGCCGGCCTGCGCCAGCAGTCCCTTCGTGACGCCGTAGACACCGCCCTTCGCGGCCACGTCCTCACCGAAGATCAGCAGGTCGGGGCGATCGCGCAGGAGGGCCGACAGGGTGGCGTTGATCGACTGGGCGAGCGTGAGCGGCACCGTCGAGGCCGCCTCGGTGACCACCGTGCGGTTGGCCACCAGCGCCACGTCGAAGGGTCGACGAGGCGAGAGCGGCGCCATCACGGCGTCCGCCGTCGTGAGCTGCGGCCGCCGGACCACTTCCTCGGCGATGTCGTACACGAACTCACGCAACTCCTCATGGCGACCGAGCAACGACTCCGCCGAGCACCGGCCGGCGGCCACCAACCGCCTCGCGGTCGCGACGATCGGATCCTGTTCTGCGTCGGCGCGGATCTCCGTCACGGCTCGGTAGGCGGCCTCCACGTCCGTCCCCGCATGTCCTCCGAACCGCACCGTGCGCAGGTGCAGGAACGCAGGCTGCTTGCGGGTCCGTACCCACTCGCCGAGCTCCCTGGTGGTCGCCAGCACGGCTTCGGGATCGGCGCCGTCGGCGGAGGCGTAGCGCAGATGGGGACGGTTTCCGTAGGCGGCCTCGATCCAGCCGGTCGGGGTGCGCACACTGATGCCCAGACCGTTGTCCTCGCACACCAGCAGCAGAGGGAGCGGCAGCCGCTGGTGAGCGCAGTGGAGCGCGGTGTTCACCGCACCCGTGGCCACCGAGTGGTTGGCCGACGCATCGCCGAAGGAGCACACCGCGAGCGCGTCGGTGGGCCAGGGTGTGGGCACGCCCAATCGCATCGCCCTCCCGATCGCGAAGGCGACGCCGACCGCGCGGGGCAGATGCGACGCGATGGTCGACGTCTGGGGGATGATCGCCAGGTCGTGCCTGCCGAACACCTTGTGGCGCCCGCCGGCGATGGGTTCCTCGACGGACGCGACGACGCCGGAGAGGATGTCGCGCACGCCGTCCAGCCCGGCGCGGGCCAGGAAGAACCCGCCACTGCGGTAGTGCAGCAACGCAGGATCAGTCGGACGAAGTGCCATCGCCACGGCAGCGTTGCTCTCGTGGCCGGACGAACCGATCGTGTAGTAGCCCTTTCCCTGCCCGCGGAGCCAACGCGCCGCGAGATCGGTGTGACGGCTCGCCACCTGGAGATCGAACAGCCGCTCCAACTCCGCGGCGGCGATCGCGGTCAGAGGCGCGGCGGCAGGCGCTTCGTCTCGCACCGCCTGCAGCGCGGCGATGAGTTGGGTCTCCAGACCGCTGCGGTCGATGGGCGGCACATGATCAGTGTGGCAGGCGAGTCAGACGTCGAGGCGATACCGCACCACGAGCGGGTCGCCGCTGCGCTGGATCACCGCTCGGTAACGGTTGATCAGTGTGCGCATCCCGGTGTTCTCCCGCAGCACGTCGGCGACGATCCGGGTGACACCGCGTTTGCGCGCCAACGCGAGCAGGGCGTCCATGAGGCGCGTGCCGACTCCCATCCCCTGGTACGCATCGATCACCGAGATGCTCAGCTCAGGAGGTCCGTCGCCATCGGCCATCCAGCGGGCGACACCGATCGGCTTGCCCTCGGGGTGGTCGGGCAACATCACTGCCGCGTCGAACGCGACCACCGCGCCATTGCGCCACCCGTCGACATCGGCAAGCCGCTCTCGTACGTTCTCGGGCAGTTCTCGCACCGCCGTGAAGAAGCGGAGATGGCGCGACTCGGACGACAGCTCTTGGAACCCTTCGTCCCAGTACCGCTCGAAATCGCCCGGTACGGCTTCGCGGGTGACGATCGCCGGAATGTGCTCGATCCCACATGATGCCGCCCGCACGACGTACAACCGGTGCGACAGGTGACACGTTGCGATGGAAGAATTGTGGTGAAGGGGGTACTCATAGTGTTCGCTCCGATCCTGGGCGAGAGTTCGCTGCGCAGGGACATCGCCGCCCGCCGCCTCGGCACGCCCATGCCGTGGCGATCGCTCGGGCACGTGGTCGCGGCTTGGCTGGCGTACGGCGTGCTCGCCTGGTTCAGCGTCGGACACGGCGGAGTGGCGCTGATCGGCGCATGGGTCGCGATGGGGTTCGTGCTGCTCGGCAACGGTGCGATCGTGCACGAGACGCTGCATGGCCACCTCTTCCCAGCGGCGTGGGCCAACCGCGCCGTCGGGACGATCGCCGGCACGTCGGTCGGCCTGCCGTGGTCGACCTACCGCGCGTACCACCTCGCTCACCACCAGGCCGCCTGTACCGAGGACGACCCCGAAGGTCTGCCGTACGTGTTTGCGACGCGCTGGACCTACGCGCTGATCCCGATCGGCGGGCCGATGTTCGCCGGGCAGTTCGTGTGGTGGACGGTGCGCACCCTCGTCGGTTCACCCCCGCCGTTCGTGCGGTCGTCCCGGCAACGGCGCAACGCCGCGATCGACGGATCGATCGGCATCGTGTTCTACGGCGTCGCGATCGCTGTCGGCGTCGCCGACCCGGGCCTGTTGGCCCGCGTCTGGCTGGTGCCGTGGCTCTTCGCGATCGTGGTGCTCGAGCCGATGGTGCTCATTCCCGAGCACTACGGCGCGCCCACGGATCTCGCTCCGTTCGCGTTGCGAACGACCCGGACGGTGCAGTCCAACCGGCTGCTCACGTGGCTCTACTGGAGCAACAACTTCCACACCGCGCACCACATCGCGCCGGGAGTGGTGCCCCAGCACCTGCGCGCGGTGAGCGACGAGCTCATCTCGCCGCGGCTCTCCGACGAGTGGAAGTCGAGCGGGTACCTCGCGTTCCACTCCGGCCTGTTCCGCCGGTTGCCGTGGCGGTCGAGCCGGCAGGAGGACCCGCCGACCTGACCGCCGCGACGTCGGCGACGAGCTCGCGGCTACTGACCGTCGACCTTGTCGATGACGTCCTTGGCCATCTCGGCGCCCTTCTCGACCTGCGCGTCGATGTTGTCAGGCGTCTTGGACTCGACGGCGTCGGCGACCTTGTCGACCGCCTGCTTGGCGGTGTCCTTGTTGCCACCGAGCAGTCCCTTGACCTTGTCGAGCAATCCCATGTGCCGTTCCTTTCGCAGGGCGCTCTCGCGCCGGAGTCAGGGCCACAAGATGACACACGACCGCCACGGGCGCCAGCGACGATTCGTTCGGGAGAACGACGAACGGGCCAGACCCCGTGGGATCTGACCCGTTGCGCACCGGTGGTCGAGACCGGCGTCGATCCGGTGACCCTACGCTTTTCAGGCGTATGCTCTGCCGACTGAGCTACTCGACCGTGCCACCTGCTCGGCAGGCGTTGCCGCTCCGCTTCGACAGGCTTTTCTTCGGCCACTTTCGTGACCTCCGACCGGGCTTGCGCCCGAGCGGTCCCGACGGGGTTCGAACCCGCGACCTCCGGCTTGACAGGCCGGCGTGAACTCCACTTCACCACGGGACCAGACTGGATGACCAGGTGGTCTTGCACCCCCAACGGGATTCGAACCCGTGCCGCCACCTTGAAAGGGTGGTGTCCTAGGCCACTAGACGATGGGGGCTAGGTCGCCTCCGGTTGAGAGCGTCGAAACACTATCAGCCCCCTCCGGATTTTCCGCCAGCCGATTGAGGGCTTCTTCGCGCGTTACGGTGCCCGAGGTGCGCCTCGAACTCGAACCCAGCCTGGTCGCGAGCGACTATCCCTACCACCATCGAGTGCGAGTGCGCTTCGCCGAGACGGACGCGATGGGCATCGTCCACCACAGCCGCTACCTGCCGTATCTGGAGGAGGCGAGAGTCGAGTACCTGCGTCACCTCGGCCACCCCTACACCGAGATGCGCGCCGAGGGCGTCGACTACGCGGTGCTCGAGGTGTTCGTGCAGTACCGCCAGCCGCTCCGCTTCGACGACGAGGTCGAGGTGCACCTCCACCTGGGTGCTGCGACCCGGGCGACGTTCCAGATGGCCTACCTGCTCACCGTCGGCGGCGAGGTCCGGGCGACGGCGGTCACCGTCCACGGATGCGTGAACAGCGACGGTCGCCCGGTGCGGATGCCGGCGTGGCTCGTCGACATGGCCACCTAGCGGACATCCGCCGGCGACCACGGCGAGCGCGAAACTGACCACGTCAACGGTTCTTCGCGATCGTTCCACATTCGCAACATCCCCTTTACCCCTGCTCGTTAGGGTCGCTGGCATGCGCCTCCACCGGTCGTCGGCGACGACTCGCGAGATCCACGAGTTGCCGACATGATCGGCATCTGCACGGACTCGGGCTCGCAGATGCCGGTCGAATTGGCCGAGCGGCTCGGCGTCGAGGTGGTCCCGTTGACCGTCACGATCGACGACGTCGACTTCCTCGACGGGGTCGACCTCATCGCCGACGAGTTCTATGCCCGCTACACCCCCGACCACCTTCCCGCGGTGTCGACCAGCGAGCCGAGCCCAGGCCAGTTCGCCGCTGCCTACGAGGATCTCGTGGCCCGCGGCTGCACGGAGATCCTGTCCATCCACATCAGTGCGGCCGTCTCGGGCACCGTCAAAGCCGCGCGTCTCGGGCGCGCATGCAACCGCCGAGCCGGTGCGCGTGGTCGACTCGGGCACCGCGAGCTTCGGCACGAGTTGCTGCGTGTGGGCCGCGGCGGAGGCCATCGCTCGCGGCGCGACCTTGGAGCAGGCGGCGGTGGTCGCCGAACAGCTCGCGCCCAGCATCGGGAACGTGTTCATGGTGAAGTCGATCGAGCACCTTCGCCGCAGCGGCCGGTGGGCAGACCTCCCGGAGGGGGACGGGATGGCGGTGCTCTCGTTCCGGAACACCGTGCTGGAGGTGCTCGCCCGTCCGGCCTCGGCGCTCGACGCGCTGAACTTCATGGCGTCGTACACGATCTCGTGGGGTGACCGACTCCGAGTTGCGGTGAGCCACAGCGACCCGTCCAGCAAGGCCCTGGCCGACGCGCTCGAATCGGCCGTGGGTGAGGCCGCGAGCGTGGTCGACCTGGTTCGCTACCGGATCGGTCCGAGCCTGGGCGTGCACATCGGCCCGGGCGCGATCGGGTGCTTCATGTTCGCGACTGGCTGACCGCGAGCACGGTGGCTTCCAGCAACCAGCTCAGGTACGAGTAGAGCTGATGCTCGCCCACCATCGGGTCGTCGTCCCGAACCTGCGACGGGTCGTGCTCCTCGCTCACGTCCAACAGGGTGCCCAGCACCAGTCGCACGCTGTTCAGCGCTTGCATGAACCGGTCGGCCTGCTCGTCGGTGAGCTCGCGTCCACCACGCAGGGCCGCATCGACCTCGTTGATGCCCTCCAGCCGTGACGCGACCAGTTCCTCGCGCATGAACCGTTGATACTCGGCCTCGGCCTCGGCGTCGTCGGCCAGGTGGTAGGCGGGTGGGAACAGCCGACGAACGAGGGCCTCGTGCGCGGGATCGTCACTGAGCATGATCATCCGCACCTCGTCGAGGAGGCGAACGACGAGATCGATCTCCTCGCGGTCGATGTTGAGCACGTACCCGGTGGGCGTGCGTTCGACGGCGGCTCTGCGGGACTTGCGACGTGCCATGACCCGACCACCGTACCGTCAGGCCGGATCGACGCTCCCTGCGGCCGCCGCTTCGTCGAGCCGAGACAGGGCATCTCCCCACACGGCGGGCAGCGCCGGCTCCACGTGGGGCCCGTTGCGAGCGATCACCCGCGAACGGGTGATGCCGTACTCTCGCCACGCGGAGCCGCCCTCTGCGATGTTGAGCAACATCGGCGCGACACGATCGACCGCCATCACGTACCGCGCCTCGGGGGTGTCGCCCCGCTCGTACTCGTCCCACAGGTCGCGAAAGTGCGCCCCCATCGCCGCCGGCAGGATCCCGAACAGGCGATCCGCTGCCTGCTCCTCGCGCTCGCGCTTGGACTCGGCGAGCGCCGACGTGTCGTACGCGAACGTGTCGCCAGCGTCGATCTCGACGATGTCGTGGACCAGCGCCATGCACACTGCACGACCCACGTCGACGGGCTCGGTCGCGAACCCGGCGAAGATCATCGCCGCGATGCCGAGGTGCCATGAGTGCTCGGCCGTGTTCTCGCGGCGGGAGCCGTCGGCGAGCCAGTTGCGCCGCTCGACCCCCTTCAGACGATCGGCCTCCAGGAAGAATCGGAGGGCAGCCTGTACGTCGTCGGTCGAGGTGTCGCGTGCATTCGCCATCGAGTTCGACGGTACTCGTTTCGTGAAAGTTACCGGTGAGTAGTTACTGTTTCGACCATGAGCGACATCCAGCGAGTGGGCATTCTCGGGTCAGGGATCATGGGTTCGGGACTGGCCGAAGTGGCGGCCCGTGCCGGCTTCGACGTCGTCGTGCGGTCACGTTCGCTCACCGCAGCCAACGCGATGATCGCGACGATCGACAAGGGATTCGCCAAGGCGATCGAGCGTGGCAAGTCGACCGAGGAGGAGCGAGCGACCGTGCTCGGCCGCATCCAGGCGACCGATCACCTCGGGGCCGTCGCCGACTGCGATCTCGTCATCGAATCCGTCGTCGAGGACCTCGCCGTGAAGAAGATGCTGTTCACCGAGCTCGAGCAGATCGTCAAGCCCACGGGCATCCTCGCCACCAACACCAGCACCCTGCCGGTGGTCGACATGGCCATGGTGACCCAGCGTCCGGACAAGGTGTGCGGCATCCACTTCTTCAACCCCGCTCCGATGATGAAGCTCGTCGAGGTCGTGCGGCCGATCACCGCCAGCGACGAGACCATTGCCGCGGCCATGCAGTTCGCCACCGCGTGCGGCAAGGACGCGGTGGAAGTGAAGGACCGCGCCGGCTTCATCGTCAACGCGTTGCTGTTCCCCTACCTCAACAACGCCGTGCGCATGTGGGAGACCGGGACCGCCTCGATGGAATCCATCGACACGGCGATGAAGGGCGGTTGCAACTTCCCGATGGGCCCGTTCGCGCTGCTCGATCTCGTCGGGCTCGACACGTCGCTCGCCATCCTCGACGCGCTGTACGGCGAGTTTCGCGACGCGAACTATGCCGCCGTGCCCACCCTGCGGCGGATGGTCGCCGCGGGCCACCTCGGCCGCAAGACCAAGCGCGGCTTCTACAGCTACTGACGCCCGGCGACGCCGGGTCGGGCCAGACTGAGCGCTGATGCCCGTCGAACCCCCGGCCACCCCGTGGTTGCTCCCGTCGCCCGAACGCGCCGACGCCCAGGGACTCGTCGCGGTCGGCGCCGACCTCGAACCCGGCACCCTCCTCGCCGCGTATCGCGGCGGTTTGTTCCCGATGCCGTTCAGCCGGCGACGGATCGGCTGGTGGTCGCCCGATCCCCGAGGCATCCTGCCGCTCGACGGCCTGCGCATCTCACGCTCGCTGCGTCGCAGCTGTGCACGGTACGAGGTGCGATTCGACACCGCCTTCGAGACGGTGATGCGGCGCTGCGGTGATCCGCGGCGCCCTCACGGGTGGATCAACGACGACTTCGTGCGCGCCTACGCGCGGCTGCACGAACTGGGCTGGGTGCACAGTGTGGAGACCTGGCTCGACGGCGAGCTCGTGGGCGGACTGTACGGCGTGCGGATCGACGGCTTGTTCGCCGGCGAGTCGATGTTCCACACCGCGAGTGATGCGTCGAAAGTGGCTCTCGTCGCGCTCGTCGAGTGGCTCCGCGACACCGACGCGACGCTGCTCGACGTGCAATGGCGCACCGACCATCTCGCGTCATTGGGCGTCGTCGAGATCGCACGGTCCGAGTACCTCGAGCGTCTGGCGGTCGCCGTCGGAGCGGCGGGGAGCGGTCCGTCGTAACGGTGCGCGGTACCGGAGGCGAACCTCCGGTACCGGCGCCCACCGACTGGACAGGAATCCCGCTCCGATCTTGTCCATTCGCTGGTTCCGCCCGCTCAGAGCTCCCGCGCTCTGCGCACCGTTACGTCCGAATAGATCGGACCGAATTCGGCCCGACTTGAGGAATTCTTGATGGACGTCAGCTCGTCAGCAAGGCCCGCCGCCGCAGGAAGTGGCGGTGACGGCGGCGGAGCGACAACACTGCAGCCATGACCCGTCGCGACGAACCTTGGCTGATGCGCACGTACTCGGGCCACTCGTCGGCCCGGGCGTCGAACGAGCTCTATCGCACCAACCTGGCCAAGGGCCAGACCGGGCTCTCCATCGCGTTCGACCTTCCCACCCAGACCGGATACGACCCCGATCACGCGCTGGCGCGCGGCGAGGTCGGCAAGGTCGGCGTACCCGTGGTGCACCTCGGTCACATGCGCACACTGCTCGAGCGGATCCCGCCGGGACAGATGAACACCTCGATGACGATCAATGCCACGGCCGCATGGCTCCTGGCGCTCTACGTCGCCAACGCCGAGGAGCAGGGCGTGCCGTCCACCGACCTGCGCGGCACGACACAGAACGACATCGTCAAGGAGTACCTGTCGCGGGGCACCTACATCTTTCCGCCGGCGCCCAGCAAGCGCCTGATCGTCGACATGGTCGCGTGGTGCGCCGTGCACGCGCCCAAGTGGAACCCGATGAACGTCTGCAGCTACCACCTGCAGGAGGCGGGCGCGACGCCCGTGCAGGAGATCGCCTTCTCCCTCGCCACCGCCATCGACGTGCTCGACGCGGTGCAGGCGTCCGGTCAGGTCGCGCCGGAGTCGTTCGCGCAGGTGTTCGCGTCGATCTCGTTCTTCGTCAACGCCGGCATCCGCTTCGTGGAGGAGATCTGCAAGCTGCGGGCGTTCACCGAACTGTGGGACCGCATCGGGCTCGAACGGTACGGCGTCACCGACGCGAAGGCCCGCAGGTTCCGCTACGGCGTCCAGGTCAACAGCCTCGGCCTCACCGAAGAGCAGCCCGAGAACAACATCCAACGCATCGTGCTGGAGATGCTCGCGGTGACCATGTCGAAGCGGGCTCGGGCGCGCAGCGTGCAACTCCCGGCGTGGAACGAGGCGCTCGGACTGCCGCGCCCGTGGGATCAGCAATGGTCGCTGCGTATGCAGCAGGTGCTCGCGTTCGAGACCGACCTCCTCGAGTACGACGATCTCTTCGACGGGTCGGTCGTGATCGAGACCACCACCGCCGAACTGCGCGACGCGGCGTGGGCCGAGCTGCAGGACGTGCTGGCGATGGGGGGAGCGTTCGCGTCCGTCGACGAGCTCAAGGGCCGTCTCGTGAGGTCGATGGCCGAACGGACGCGCCGCATCGAGGCGGGCGACCAGACGGTGGTCGGGGTGAACTCGTTCACCGAGACCGAGCCGTCACCACTGGACACACCGGGCAACATCCTCACCGTGGATCCCGCGATCGAGCTCGAACTCGTCGACGAGTTGGCCATCTGGCGCGCCGAGCGGGACTCCGTCGCCGTCGACGCTGCGCTCGCTGCGCTGCACGACGCTGCGGTGAACGGCGACAACGTGATGGAGCCCTCCATCGCGCTCGCCAGGGCGGGCGGCACGACCGGCGAGTGGACAGAGGTGCTGCGCGAGGTCTTCGGCGAGTTTCGAGCCCCGACCGGAGTGAACGCCGCCGTTGGCCGGCGCGTCGGTGAGCTGGCCACGGTGGCCGAGTTCGTCAGGCAGATGGCCGGCGGCCCGCCCCGCTTCCTCGTCGCCAAGCCGGGCCTCGACGGGCACAGCAACGGTGCCGAGCAGATCGCGGTGGCCGCTCGCGACGCCGGGATGGAAGTGGTCTACAGCGGCATCCGGCTCACCCCCGAGCAGATCGTGGCCTCCGCCCGCGACGAGGATCCCGACGTGATCGGGTTGTCCATCCTCAGCGGGTCGCACCTGTCGCTCGTGCCGACCATCATCGACATGCTCCGCGCCGAGGGCGTCGACTCACCGGTGATCGTCGGCGGGATCATCCCCGAATCGGATCGCCAGCGCCTCGCCGATGCCGGGGTCAGCGCCGTCTACACCCCGAAGGACTTCCAGATGTCGCGCATCATGCGCGACGTCGCCGACCTCGCCGTCGCGCACCGCTCGGCAGGCTGACCCGCCGCGATTGACTACGTTGCGCACATGACGCGCGACTGGACCGAGTGGCACCGTGGCTACGCCGACCCCGAGAGCGAGCTGTCCCGTCGTCTCGCTGTGGTCACCGCTGCCATCGTCCATGCGCTCGACACCGCCGCGCCCGGCCCCATCAGGGTGTTGTCGCTGTGCGCCGGCGAGGCGCGCGACCTTTCCTCGGCCGCGGTCGATCATCCCCGCTGCAGCGACCTCGTCGGGTGCGCCGTCGAGCTGAACGCAGGTCTCGCGTCCATCGCGGCGAGCAACCTTCGCGAGGCGGGGACCGGCCTCGAGGTTCGTTGCGCCGACGCCGGCCGTTCGGTGCACTGGATCGACCTCGCGCCGGTCGATCTCCTGCTGGTGTGCGGCATCTTCGGCAACATCACCGAGGCCGACATCCGCCGCATCGTCGACGCCGTCCCGTCCGTCGTCCGACCAGGTGGGACCGTGATCTGGACCCGTCATCGACGCGGCGAGGACCTCACACCCACCATCCGCCAGTGGTTCGCCGACGCCGGGTGCGAGCCGCTGTCGTACGAATCGCCGGGTGCGATGTCGTACGGGGTCGGCGTCGAGCGCAACCTCGCCGAGGGCGACGCGGCGAGTGTGCCCGACGTGCTGTTCCGCTTCGTCGAGACCTGAACCGCCCCCGACACCTCGGCTTCTGGGGAGCGATCTTCCCGGCTTCCGGGAAGCATCCGGACCAGAAGCCGACGTGGGAACACGGCCGACCAGAAGCCGACGTGGGAGCACGGCCGACCAGAAGCCGCTCGGCTCAGACCAGGGCGGGGGTGTGGGCGTCGATCCAGCGCTGCAGATCGGGGGTGCACTCGACGCTGGTGATCAGCGCATAGCGCGGCGCGGTCCCGTTGTGGACGACCACGTGCCACAGGCGCTGGGTGTCGACCACGAACCGCGAGTACTTCGTCAGCGGCACGCGGCGCTCGGTGCTCGGAATGGGAAGGTGGTCCTCGTCGAGGTCCATCAGCAGCATGTAGCTGTCGGGATTGTCGGTGAGCTCGACCCAGGACCGGACCACCCAGCCGGTGCCCGCCGGATTGAACCGGTTGTTGTCGTCTCGGTGGAAGCTCTTCAGCGCCTGCTCACGATCCTGCGGTTCGAGCTTGATGATCCGCACCCGCCCGAAGTTGGCACCGATGCTGTCGACGTAGCCCCGCAGCGTGGGCGCCAACTCGGCGTTGGAGGTCCAGAGCGCGTCCTTGTCGGTCTTGCCCTTGTCCCAGAAGCCTCGGCAGTCGAGCTCGCCGTCGGCGGATGCGAGCGGCGCGAAGTTGGTGTCGCCCCCGCTCTTCCAGTCCATGTACTCCAGGCGCTCCCACTCGTGGCTCGGGACGTCGCCGGCGAACGGCGTGAGAGCGACGAAACCGGTCTCCTCGAGGCTGGGGCAGAGGTAGTGGTCGCTCCGGAGCGGGATCTCCACGCTCCAGTGCTCCTTCGTGGGCCAGAAGCTCATGGGCGCGAGCCTACCAACAGGCCGATTTCGACGGGTAGGGACCTCCGTCCCTGACCGCGTCGGTCAGACGAACCAGCCGGACAGGTCCACGACGACCTGGGAGAACTGCGGCGTGTAGAGCCCGAGCCCGTACCCCATCCCTGTGCGGACGATCGCCGCGTTCGACACCGCGATCCCCGGGGTGTCGGCGTTGAGGCTGGAGAACGATCCGCCCGAGAACTGGTAGTAGGGGCCGAGTTGGGCATAGGTGTTCGTGACCGGGATCACGGCCAGGTTCCCCAGGACGGCGCTCGGGCACTGCGGCAGGCCGAAGCGCATCCCGACCTCGACGACCCGCACCCCCGCCGCAGGGTTTCCGATCGTGCGACTGTCGAGGAATCGTCCAGGGGCGGCGGGCACGAACAGACCCGCCGTCGACACCGGGGCCGAGGCGGTGGTGAACCAGCCCTGGACGTCCACGACGAGGTGGGTGCCGGCGGTGACGTTGAGCGCCACCTTTCCGGATCCGTCGACGGGGACGATGACGAGGTTGGCGATCGTCTGGCCGACCCGGCTGGTGAGCAGGTTGCGCCAGGCTCCGATCGCCATGTTGCCGGCGCCGACCTGCACGGCACCGATGTCGTCGGTCTGCGTGGCGACGACGTTGAGCGCCACGGCCCGTACGCCGCTCGTGGGCACACCTCCGCGTCCCGTCACCTGGACCTTGACGGTGTCACCGGGTCCGGGCTTGGGTCCCGAGAACGCGACCGCGGTGGCCGCCCGGGTGTCGAGCAGCCGCGACGGGGTGAGCGCCGTGAACCGACCAGCGGACACCGGTCCGCCGGCCGGCGAGAAGTAGCCCACCACGCTGACCCGAAGGTGCGCGGCGACCGAGTTGAACACACGCATCGATCCGTTCGCCGCGAGTGGGATGACGGCCGTGTTCGCAGCGCGGCCGTCGATGAGGTTGAGGTTGGCGGTGCTCCCGACCACGGTGCCCGGGCCGAGTCCCTGCACGAAGCCGCGACCGGTCCCCTCCGAGGCCTCGATCGTGACGACCGCAGCAGTCGCGCCCGCGGGCACCCCGGCGTGGCCGGTCACCTGGAAGGTCGACGTCGTCGCGGCCGCGACGACCCCGGACGGCTCGAACACGACCGTCGGCGTGACGGTGTCGAACGAACTCGTGTCGGCGGGACCGGTGTAGGGCGTCGTGGCCGACGAGCGGGCGACGAACACCTGCGTCACCCAGATCCGCCCGTCGGGGCCGGACGAGATCCCGAGTCCCATCTCGGTCCAGTTGCCGATCAGGTTCGCCTTGTGAGGCGGCGAGTTCTGCAACGAGATCTGGGCGTTGGCCACGCTGTAGTTGTAGGCGATGTTCTCGCCGATGGCCCCCCAGCCCGGCGACACGCCGGTCGACAACGTGCCGTAGTAGGTGTTCGAGTGGACCATCGAGTCGGTGAACATCATGTGGTCGCTCCACGCCTGCGCCTTGGCCGTCAGTTCCGCGCTGAGCGGGAGCGGCGGCTGGCCGTAGAGCGCACGGAAGTTGTTCACGAGATCCCGCATCTGCCATTCGGCGCCGGGCGGGCAGGGCACGCTCGGAGCGCTGGTCGCGGCCACTGCGGTGGGGATCGCTGCGGGCAACGCGGGTGTGCTGACCAGCAGTCCGGCGAGGGCCGCGAGCGCCAGGCCGGCTCGACGAGCGCGGCGGGGCGAACGGGGACGCGCGGCAATGACCATCACAGGGTCATCGGCACCACCAGTGGCGGACTTGACGAAGGATCAGGGTGCGGAGGTGGTGGTGGTCGGCGGCAACGTGTCGAGCACCTGTTTGGGTGGCGGGATCTGCAGTTGCTGACCCTTCTCGATGTGATCCGGGTTCGTGATGTGATTGAGCGCCATCAGCTCGGCCTGGTCGACGCCGAACCGATTGGCGATCTTGCTGAGCGTGTCGCCCGACTGCACCACGTAGTAGGTGACGACCGTCGTCGTCGTCACGACCACGGTGGTCGTCGTGGTGGTGGTCAGCAACGGGGGCAGCGTGCCGGCGGTGCCACCGTCGTCACCACATGCGGCCGCGAGCAAGGGCATCGCCACCGATGCCACCGCCAACGCTGCGAGTCGGGCTGCTCTCACGGGCGGGAGCATAGGCGGGTTCGGCGGGGTTGCCCACTGGCACGTAGCCTCCCCGACATGACGACGGCGCAGTTCCCGGGGGCAGCAGCGCCCGATCGCGAGTACGACCTCGACGTCGCGGGCGTGCGGATCGCCGTCCACGAGTGGGGTGACGAGCGAGCAGACCCACTCTTCCTCGTCCACGGCGGATCCGATTTCGCGCTCACCTACTCCGAGTTCGCGCCCCGGCTGGCGAGGGCCGGGTGGCGAGCGATCGCGTGGGACCAGCGCGGGCACGGCGACAGCGAACACGCCGCGCTCTACGGCTGGGATGCCGACATCCGTGATGCGATCGGCGTGATGTCCCGGATCACCAGCCGTCCGGCACCGGTCCTCGGCCACAGCAAGGGCGGCGCGCTCATGATCCAGCTCGCCGACGCTCAGCCGTTCCGATTCAGCCACCTCGTCAACCTCGACGGACTGCCGTCGAGGCGTCCGATGAGTGACGTCGCCGAACACGAGCGCACGCGGATGATCGGCAGCGACATCGGCGGCTGGTTGGACCACCGCCGCAAGACGGCCGAAGCAACTCGCCGTGCGGGCACGCTGGAGGAGCTCGCTCGCCGGCGCGGGAAGATGAATCCCCGCCTGTCGTTCGAGTGGTTGTGTTTCCTGGTCACGGTGGGCGCCCGACAGGACCCCGACGGTTGGCGCTGGAAGCTCGACCCGTCGATGCGATTCGGCGGGTTCGGGCCGTGGCGCCCGGAGTGGACCGCATCTCGGATGCCCGGCCTCGGCATGCCGTTCCTGGGTGTGCTCGCCGGTCAGCAGGAGCCGATGGGCTGGGGCACGCTGCCCCACCAGATCGAACCCTTCGTGCCGGCCACCGGCCGCTTGGAGGTGCTCGCCGACTCGGGCCACTTCGTCCACATCGAACAACCCGAGCTCGTCGCCGGCCTCGTCCTGGACTTCCTCGGAGGAACCCGATGAGCACGGTGTTCCTCACCCACAACCACATCCAACTCGCGCTCCATGAGCTGCGTCCCGGGCAGGGCCGCACGCTCCTGCTGCTGCACGGACTCGGCGAGCAGTCCCCCGACACCGTTCCCGACTGGGCACTCGGCTGGCCCGGACCCGTCGCCGCGCTCGATTTCACCGGCCACGGCGCGTCGACGGTGCCCGTCGGCGGCGGGTACTCGGCCGAGATGTTGCTGGCGGACGCTGACGCTGCCCTTGCCCACCTCGGCGAGGTCACCGTGGTCGGCCGCGGCCTGGGCGCCTACGTGGCGCTGATGCTCGCCGGTGCGCGCCCGGAGCATGTGAGGGGTGCGGTGCTCTGCGACGGACCCGGCCTGTGGGGCGGCGCGACCGGTCCTGCGTCGAGCAGCTTCGTCGTGCTCGAACCAGCTCCCACCCCGCCCGATCCGTATGCCTTGCTCGAGCTCTCCAAGGACCTCCGGCCGCGCGACTACGCCCAGGTCTTCGCCCGTCTGGCGCTGGAGCACTCCGGCCTCGACGACCCGATCACGGTGAACACGATCGTGCGGCCGCCGTGGCTGGAGGCCGTGCTCGGCGAGGTCGGCGTCGCCGAGAACACGCTCGAGCGAGCGCTGGCCGCCTACGCGACCGTCTGACGTCAGACCGTTCGCTGGCTGACGTACGCCGCCATCGCGACCAGTTCGTCACGCGCCTCGGCCGTGATCGGTGCGACCTCGATCGCAGCGACCGCCTCCTCGGCGAGACGGGCGATGGTGGTCTCCAGGTCGGCGAGGGCTCCGGTCTCGACGATCACCTGTTGCACCCGTGCCACATCGGCGTCGGTGAGATGCACCGTCCCGACCAGCGCCAGCACGTCCGCCTGGGCGGACGTCGCGGCCTCGACGGCACGCGCCATCAGCGGGGTGGGCTTGCCTTCGCGAAGATCGCCACCGACGGGCTTTCCCGTCACCGCGGCATCACCGAACGCGCCCATGACGTCGTCGCGCATCTGGAACGCGTCGCCCAACGGCAAGCCGTACGCGCTCGAGCGCGGGCAGCAGTTCCTGGGCACGATCCGGGGCGGCGAGCACCGCACCGAGGTGCAGGGGACGCTCGATGGTGTACTTCCCGCTCTTGTAGCGGCAGATCCGTTCGGCCTTGTGGCGGCGGCGCTCGTTGCGCACCCCGCCCACGATGTCGAGCACCTGTCCGACGTTGAGCTCGATGCGCAGCTCGTTCCAGATCGACCAGGCGGCGGCGGATGCGCCGGCCATCAGCTGATCGGCATAGACGAACGCGAGGTCGCCGACCAGGATCGCCACGCCCTCCCCGAACCGGCGGTCCTCGCCGGCCCACCCGTGGTCGCGGTGGTGCTGGGCGAACACGGTGTGCGTCGTGGGTTCGCCTCGACGGCTCGCGGCATCGTCCATGACATCGTCGTGGAACAACGCGAACGCATGCATCAACTCGAACGCCGCTCCGGCGTTGGTGACCATCGGGTCGTCGGGGTCGCCGCCGGCGCCGACGAAGCCCCAGTGGCAGAACGCAGGACGGAGCCGCTTGCCACCCACGAGGACCAGACGGCCGATCTCGTTCAGAGGTTCGGCGAGATCCTCGTCGAACTCCGACCAGCGGGCGACCTCTGGTTCGAGCACCGCTCGCAGCCGGTCCTCCACACGAGCAGCGATGGCGACGAGCGAAGTCGGAACGGCCGGCGTGGTCACGAGGGCAGGCTAGGGGGAAACGCCTGTCCTTGGCGGTCGGCGGTCGACGGTCGGCGCTGGCAGTCGGCGGTCGACGGCGGCAGGTGTCGGTTCAGCTCTCGGGGCCGAGGTCGGCGACGACCTGTTCGATCTGCAGCCGGGCGTTGCCGATGCGGTCGCGACAGAAGGCGATGAGCGCCGCTGCTCGTTGCACCTGGGCGGCGAGCACGTCGACATCGACATCACTGCGCTCGAGCTGCCCCAGGATGGTCTCGAGTTCCTCGAGGGCTTCTGCGTAGCCGGCGGCGACAGGTTCGGTCATGGCTGGGTCTCCTCCACACGGCTGGTCGCCGTGCCACTGGCAAAGGTAGTGACGATCTGGTCGCCGGGCAGCAACTCGTCGGCGGCGCGAACCGTTCGACCGTCGACCGTCCGGGTGATGCTCCAGCCGCGAGCCATCGTGTTCACGGGGTCCAGCAGTCGGACGCGCTCGGCGACGGCATCGAGGTGGCGCACCTCCGGATCGAGCCGCTGGGGGGCGCGGCGGACGGCGGCCGACGCGGACCGGAGGCGGACGTCGGCACGGTCGATGACCCGGCCGGCACCGGTGCGTACCCGCTGGGCGCGCTGGGCGAGGCGTTCTTCGCCACGGTCGACCGCGGCGACGACTCGGTGTCGAATGCCCTGGGAGAGCTCGGCAAGGTCGGTGGTCGCCGTCTGCACCGAACGTTCGGCGACGCGTTCGATCGCGGCCCATGCCGTCTCGGTTCGTTGCCGAAAGGCGAGCACGTGCTCGACGAGCGACGCGGCGCACGCGGTGGGAGTCTTCAGGGCCGTGTGAGCCACCTCGTCGGCCACGCTGCGATCGATCTCGTGGCCGAGCCCGGTGAACACCGGCAACGCCGACGTGGCGATCGCAGTGGCGATGGCCTCGTGGTCGAACGTGGCCAGTTCGCTGCGACTCCCGCCGCCACGAATGAGCACGACGGCATCGAGATCGGCGTGGCGGGCGAGCGTCCGCACCCCCGCCGTGACCTCGGTGACCGCCCACTCGCCCTGGACCCGCACGTCGAGCACGCGCAACTGGAAGGCGAGTCCGCTGCGCTCGATCTCGTGCATGAAGTCGGCCCACGCCGCGCTGGCGGTGCTCGTGACCACCCCGACCCTCAACGGTGCCACCGCCAGCGGGCGACGCTTGTTGCGATCCAGCAGGCCGGCCTCGGTGAGTCGGCGCACGACCTCGTCGCGCTGCAGCGCGAGCTCGCCGAGTGTGAAGCGTGGGTCGATGCCGCTCATCTTCAGACCGAGTTGACCCGACGGGGCGAAGAAGTCGAGGTGGCCGAAGATGCGGACCTTGAGACCGTCGGCCAGGTGGAGCCGGTTCTTCATCAGCAGAGGGCGTAGGCGCGCCCGGCTGTTGGCGAAGAACTGCACGTTCACGACCGCCTTGCCGTCGCCACTGTCCTCCACCAGGCGGAAGTAGGCGTGCTGTCCGCGCTCGTTCCAGCCCTGGATCTCGCCGCGAACCCACACGCCGTCGTCGAAGCGGCGACGCAGTGCGCCGTTGATCGCCTCGGCCAACTCGCCCACCGAGTACGTCGGGACGCCGCCGTCGTCGAGATCGAGGTCGAGCATCGGCTGGCTCACGGGGACCACCACAACCGGTACGCCCTGGGACCGTCCGGCTGCAGCGTGAACTCGCCCAACTGCCCGAGACCCAGCGATCGGTAGAACGCGAGGTTCGCCGGGTTCGTGCTCTCCAGGTAGATCCCCACCCCGGCGTGCGTCGCCCTCGCCTGCCCGGCGGCGACCAGTTGTCGGCCATGGCCCGCGCCCTGATGCTGCGGATGCACCGCCAGGAACTGCAGGTAGTGGAACGGCGGCGCCGGCTTGTTCTCGGCGAAGGCACCGAGCCCGGCGCCGACCACGGCGGCCCGCTCCGGGCCGAGCAGCGCGGCGAGCATCCCACCCACGCTCGGGAGGTCGGGGAACACGACGGACCGATCGTCGAGCCGCCACAGCGCGACGCCGACGATGCGACCGTCGTCGCGCACGACGTCGATCGTGCCGTGGGCCGCGAACGCCTCGACGAACAGCCCCAGCCAGCCTGCGCAGCCGTGCGCTCGGGTGGCGCCGTCCGAGAACACCCACTGGAACATCGGGTCGTCGGCGAACGCGGCGCCGAGCACGCTGCGCACCGCTGCGAGGTCGGCCAGGTCGGCTTGGTTCGGTTGCAGCGGCACGGGGGCAGTCATCTCGGCAGAGGTTACGGCGCTGCTGGTCGTCGCCGCGTCGGCGTCAGGCGCCGAGCTCTCGGACGTTGTCGAGCTCGGGCGACTCCACCGTGAACAGCTCGCCGTCGATCGGCAGGGCCTGGCTGCGCCGTAGGTCGTCGATGGCCGTGAGCGGGCGCTCCAGCGCACGCCGGCGGGTGGTGGCGAGATCGTCGAAGGACCGATTGACCTGGTCGAACTGTCGCTTCACCTTGTCGACCTGTTCGGCGTACTTGCCCCACTGCTGGCCGAACTTGCCCAACAGGCCGAGGATCTCGTGACTCGTCTGCTCGATCATGAAGTTGTCGAACGCCTGACGGATGACGCCGAGAAATGCGAAGAGAGTGAGCGGCGAACAGATGACGATGTGTTGGCGCATGGCGTCCTCCAACAGCGTGTCGTCGGATTCGTGGATGAACGAGGCGAGGCTCTCGTTGGGCACGAACAGCAGCACGTTCTGGACCGTGGGGCGGGCGTCGACGGTGGCATATTCCCGCTTGGACAACTCGCGGACCCGAGCACGGACGTCGCGGACGAAGGTGGCGCGGTGCGCCGACCGCTCGGCCTCGGTGGTGGCCTCGAGGTACTTGAGATACGACGCCATCGGGAACTTGACGTCCATGAACAGGACGTGGCCCTTCGGCAGGAGGAAGGTGAAATCGGGGATACCGGACCCTTCGCCCGACAGCCCGGTGCGCTTGACGTAGTTGACCTTCTCCTGCATGCCGGCGAGGCGCAGCACGTCCTCGGCCATGCGCTCACCCCATTGACCGCGGGCGTTCGAGGAGGCGAGCGCCTCACGAAGGCTGTTGGCCGTGGCACCGAGGGACTGGGTGATCTCGGTGTGGACCTGGAGCGAGCGATCGACCTGGCCGAACCGTTCGCTCGTCGCATCGCCGAGTTGCTGGACCAACTGCGAGAGCCGATCGATGTCGGTCTGTACGCCGGTCTGCACCTCGCCGAGCTTCTGATCGATGAGCTGCTGGCGCCCGGCGAGCGAGGCGTCGGCGGCCTGCGTGGCGGCACCCAACTGCTCGCGAGTGAACAGCACCGCCTGCTCCACCGCTGCCTGCACGGCCCGGTCGCGCTCGGCGTTGGCCCGTTCGTTGGCCTGCGACACCGCCGCGGCGACGGCCTCGTGCATGATCTGCGGCGACCACTCCGAGACCCCGGCGGTGGGAGGCGCCACCGGGACCGCACGGCGGTTCGCGATCAGCCACGCGATGACCGCAAGGGCCACCACGAGGAGGACGACGAGAACGGATTCCATACCGACCATCATGGCGAGGGGGTGTGACAGGGTTCGCGGATGCCACGAACCACCAGGTCAGACACCGATCGTTGTCTCTCCCGCGCGCACCTGAGCGGCATAGACCCCGTCGCGGCGCATCAACTCGTCGTGCGTGCCCTGCTCGACGATGCGACCTTCGTCGAGCACCACGATGCGGTCCGCGTCGCGGATCGTCGAGAGTCGGTGGGCGATGACGACGGCCGTGCGACCCTTCAGGGCTTCCTCGAGCGCGGCCTGCACGTGCGCCTCGTTCTCGTTGTCGAGGTGGCTGGTGGCCTCGTCGAGGATGATCACCGCAGGGTTCTTGAGGAGCAGCCGGGCGATGGCCAGCCGCTGCTTCTCGCCGCCGGAGAGCCGGTACCCGCGTTCACCCACCACCGTGTCGTACCCGTCGGGCAGGTCGGCGATGGTGTCGAAGATGCGCGCGCCGCGACACGCCGCGTCGAGCTCGGCCACCGTGGCGTCGGGCTTCGCGTACCGCAGGTTGGCACCGATGGATTCGTGGAACAGGTGTGGGTCCTGGCTGACCACACCGATGGCCTCGCGCAGGCTGTCCTGGGTGAGGTCGCGCACGTCGTGGCCGTCGACCGACACCACACCGCCGGTGACGTCGTAGAGGCGCGGGATGAGACCGGACATGGTGGTCTTGCCCGAACCGGACGAGCCGACGAGGGCCACGGTCTCACCGGGTTCCACCACCATCGAGACACCCTGCAACACGTCGCGATCCGGATCGGCGCCGACCACCGTCGACGGCGCCTCCAACGATCGCACCGTGACGTCCGCGCCCGCTGGGTAGCGGAACCAGACGTCGCGGAACTCCACGCGACCGACGGGATCCACGAGGTCGACGGCGCCCGGCCGGTCGGTGACGAACTCCGGTGCGTCGAGCACCTCGAACACCCGCTCGAAGCTCACCATCGCCGTCATCAGGTCGACACGAGCGTTCGTGAGGCCGGTGAGCGGTTGGTACACGCGAGTGACCAGCGCCGCCAGCGCGACCAGGGTGCCGGTGGAGATGTTGCCGCTGACCACGAGGTGAGCGCCCACGCCATAGATGGCGGCCGCACCCAGTGCGCCGACCAGACCGAGCGCGACGAAGAACACGCGGCCGTACATCGCCGACTTGATGCCCGTGTCGCGCACCCTCGCGGCGCGGCCCGAGAACATGGTGACCTCGTCGTGCTGACGACCGAACAACTTGACCAGCAACGCCCCGGCGACGTTGAACCGCTCGGCCATCTGGTTGTTCATCTCGGCGTTCGTGGCCATGTTCTCGCGGGAGATGTCCTGCAGGCGCCGCCCGACCCGCTTCGCCGGGATGACGAAGACCGGCAGGACGATGAGAGCGAGCAGGGTCAGACGCCACTCGAGCGCAGCCATGGCCCCGAGCGTGGTGATCAGGACCACGATGTTGCTGACGACGCTGCCGAGTGTGCTGGTGACCGCGGTCTGGGCCCCGACCACGTCGTTGTTGAGGCGACTGGTGAGTGCGCCCGTCTGCGTACGGGTGAAGAACGCGATCGGCATCCTCTGGACCTTGGCGAACAACGCGACCCTCAGGTCGTAGATGAGTCCTTCACCGATCCGGGCACTGCACCACCGCTGGACGATGGCGAGTCCGGCATCGGCGAGGGCGGCACCGACCACGATCGCGGCGAGCACGTTGATCGCCCCACGATCGGACTGCGGGATGGCGACGTCGAGGATGCGCCGGAACGCGAACGGGGGCACCAGACCGATGAGGGCCGACGCCACGATCGACACCAGGAAGATGACGATCGTCCGGCGATACGGGTGGGCGAAGTGCCAGGCCCGGCGCAGGGAACTGCGTTGCAGCTTGACCCCCTTCACCGCGTCGGCGTCCCCCGGCATCATCATGTGTGGACCCATACGCATGCGACTGAGGATACGGACAGGGTCGCTCACTTCTACGATGACTCCCATGCCTCGCCGCCTGCCCGTCGTCCTGCTCTGCTGCTCGCTGGTGGTCGTCGCCGCATGCGGTGACGGGATCGACGAGGGAGCGAACCAAGGGCGCGGCGATCGCGGCACGATCGACGGTGTCACGCTGCACACGGCCGACACCGTCGACCTCGGCACGGTGCCGGTGACCACCGACGCTCCCGAACCGGCGACGACCGACAGCATGCCCACCGACGACACGGCGATCGCCTGGAGCGAGGTCGGGACCGGCATCGACGAGGGCTACCTCGATGTGCCGATCGACTACGACCACCCCGACGACGGCACGATCTCGATCTATCTGGTCCGCCATCGGGCGGTCGACACGGCGAACCGCATCGGCACGCTGTTGGTGAACCCCGGCGGTCCCGGCTACGGCGGTTCGGGGCTCGCCTACAACGCGGACAGCATCTACGGACAGGACCTCCTCGACCGTTTCGACAT
Organism: uncultured Acidimicrobiaceae bacterium; assembly: GCA_963720695.1. Taxonomy (GTDB): domain Bacteria; phylum Actinomycetota; class Acidimicrobiia; order Acidimicrobiales; family Ilumatobacteraceae; genus UBA668. The sequence goes on along the minus strand of CAVRGG010000006.1, from coordinate 103,835 downwards.
CGTCGGCTGGGACCCGCGAGGCACCGGGTACAGCGAACCCGCGATCGATTGCATCGACGACTACGACGCCTACTTCTCGCTCGACTCGTCGCCGGACACACCGAAGGAGCGCGCCGACCTCATCGCCGCCGGCACCGAGTTCGGCCAGGCCTGCCTGCGCCAGAATCCCGACATCCTCCCGTTCATCAGCACGGAGAACTCCGCCCGCGACATCGACACGATCCGATCGGCGCTGGGCGAGAGGAAGATCAGCTACTTCGGGTTCAGCTACGGCAGCGAACTCGGGTCCACGTGGGCGACGATGTTCCCCGACACCGTGCGTGCGGCCGTGCTCGACGGTGCCGTCGACCCGACCGTCGGGTATCTCCAGCAGAACATCCAGCAGGCCGCCGGCTTCGAGGCGACGTTCGCGACGTTCCTCGCCCAGTGCAGTGCGGACACGACCTGCGCCTTCAACAACAAGGGCGACGCAGAGGGAGCGTTCGATGCGCTGAACGCCGCCGCCGATGCATCGCCGGTGAAGGCGCCCGCGCTCGGTCGACCCGACATCACGCAGGGGGTGCTCGCCACGGCGGTCGCCGACGCGATGTACGACCAGTCGTACTGGCCGAGGCTCGAACAGGCGCTGGCCGACCTGCAGAAGGGCGACGGCCAGGGTGTGCTCGACCTGTACGACGACTACTACGGCTACCAGAACGGCAGCTGGGACGACGCCCTCGAGGCCTACTTCGCGATCGGCTGCCTCGATGACCCCGGCAGCAGCGGGCCCGACGACCTGTACTCACACGAGGCGGAGTTCGCCGCCGCCGCACCGCGGCTCGGACGCGGCTGGATGGCGGAGCTCACGTTCTGCTCGGTCTGGCCGATCAAACCCGCCCCGCCCGTCACCATCACCGGCAAGGGTGCCGGACCCATCGTGGTCGTGGGTACCACCGGTGACCCCGCGACACCGCTGAGCGGGACGCGCAACATGGCCCACGCACTCGAGGACGGACACCTCATCGTCGTGACGGCCGACCAGCACACCGGGTATGGGGTCAACCGCTGCGTCGACGACACCGTCGACCACTATCTCGTCGACCCGACCGTGGCGCTGCCGCCCGAGACCGACTGCGGCTGACCGCGACCCTGACCCCGCGACCCTGACCGCCCGACCCTGACCGCGCGACCGGGGATCCAGCCCATAGCCTTCCGGCCGATGCGCCGCCTCCCGCTCCTTCTCGCCGCAGCGGCGCTCCTCGGTGCCTGCACGGTGAAGTCCGGCCAGCCGAGCACACCGGTGACGGCCGATGCGAGCAGCCCGTTCGAGTGGACCCCGTTCGGTCCCGACGCACGAGTGCAGACCGGACACCTTCAGGTGCCGCTCGACCACGCCGACCCTTCCAAGGGGACCATCGATCTGTTCGTCGCCCGTCATCTGGCCGATCCGGCCAAGCGCATCGGCAGCCTGCTCGTGAACCCGGGCGGGCCCGGGTTCGGTGGCAGCGACTTCGCGATCCAGGCGGAGTCCGTGTACAGCTCGGCGCTGCTCGACCGGTTCGACATCGTCGGATGGGACCCGCGCGGCACCGGCTACAGCCTGCCGACGGTGGACTGCATCACCGACTACGACCACTTCTACACCGGGATCGACATCACCCCCGACACCCCTTCGGAGCGTCAGCTGCCCATCGATCTCGCCAAGGAGTTCGCCGACGACTGCGCGTCCAGGAATGCGACGATCCTGCCGTACGTCGGTACCAACGAATCAGCCCGCGACATGGACTCGATTCGCGCCGCGCTCGGCGAGGCCACCATCAGCTACTTCGGCTTCAGCTACGGCAGCGAGCTCGGAGCGACGTGGGCCACGCTGTTCCCGGACACGGTGCGGGCCGCCGCCCTCGACGGAGCGGTCGACCCGAACGCTGATCAAGAGCAACGCGGCCTCGATCAAGCTGCCGGCTTCGAGCAGGCGATCACCACGTTCCTCGCCGCCTGCAGTGCCTCGACCGACTGCGCGTTCCACAACGGTGGCGATGCCGAGGGCGCGTTCGATGCCTTGATGCGCGACCTCGACGATCACCCGATCCCCACCGAAGACGGCCGACCGGAGCTCACGAGAGGCATGGCGCTCAACGCCGTCGCCCAAGCGATGTACAGCGAGCAGCTGTGGCCGGTGCTCGAGCGAGCCTTGGCGGACGCCCAGTCGGGCAACGGCGCAGCGATGCTCGCGCTGTTCGACGAGTACTTCCGCCGCCAGCCCGACGGGACCTACGAGAACTTGCTCGAGGCGTTTCAGGTGATCTCGTGCGCCGACAGCACGGAGCGACCGACCGTCGCCGAGGACGATGCCACCGCAGTCGACTTCCAGGCCGTCGCCCCGCGCTTCGCCCCCGGCACCATCGGTAGCTACTTCTGCACGTTCTTCCCTCCGGCCGCCGACCCGCGCATCACGATCACGGGCGCCGGAGCGGGGCCGATCGTGGTGATGGGCACGACGGGCGACCCTGCCACCCCCCTCGCGAGCACGCGCAAGATGGCGCAAGCCCTCGAGGACGGACGACTCGTCGTCGTGCACGCAGAGGGACACACCGGCTACCAGCCGGGCACGTGCAGTGGTGACGTCATCGATCAGTACCTCATCGACCCGGTCGGCAAGGTCCCCGCCGACGGCGTCGAATGCACCTGACGCGCCCGTCGACCGCGGCGCGCTAGCCGAACGTCACGGTCGCGTCGAACACGAGGTGCGCGCTCGCGCTCGTCGCCAGGCAGACCGTGCGAGTCGGTGAGACCGCCACCAGGCCGAGCCCCGCCCGCGTCTCGTTGGTGACGTAGCTGAGCGTGGTGCCGTCGGGCGACGCGGTGCAGTCCGACATCTTCACCGTGCCCGGTGCCGAGGCGCTCACCTCGGTGACGTTCCCGATCACGGCCACCGTGCCGACGGGCACGAATGCACCGAGCGGAACCACCGTGGTCGACCCCGCAACGGGGATCGCGCCCACCCGCGAATCGAGCGGACGGGTGGTCGCGGCCAGTCGGGCGCGACTCCCACTGCTGCTCCACCAGCCGGCCACGTCGATCGCGATGTTCGCCGTGGCATGGGAGTAGACGCACACCGAGCCACCCGTGCCGAGCGGCACCGTGGACGAGTTGGCGATCGTGTCGCCGGGCTGGAAGTTGAGCGTGGACACGATCGGCCGCGTCTGACCGCACGGCCACACCGTGACGTACCCGCGCGATGCCGGATCGCTGACGGTGACGGTGACGGTCACGGCATCGACACCACTGGCAGGCACGCCTCCATGACCGGTGACCGGGACGGTGAGCACTCCGGTGGCCGCGAGCGGCGACCCAGACGACGTGTCGAGAATGCGCGACGCGGTCACCGGGTGGAGCCCGGTCGCGCCGCTCGCGACGTAGGAGCCGGTGACGTCGACCACCACGTCCGTGTCCACCCGTGAGAACACGCACAGCCGCTGCGACGAATCGAGACGCACATGTGCTGCGTTGGCGATCACCCGCCCAGGCGGGTAGTTGAGGATCGATGCCGTCGGCATTCGTGCCCCGCACGGCCACGCGGTGAGATATCCGGTGGTGGCGGGTGCGACGGCGATCACGTTCGCGACGACGCCGACCGCGTTCGGGGCGACCTTGCCCGCCATGGGGATCACCATGAACGTGCCGCCGCGCAGGCGCTGTCCGGTCTCGCGGGTGTCGACGGCACGGATGGGCGCACGAGGCTGCATGCCGACTCCGGTGAGCGGGGCGTCGACTCGATACGTCGGCAGGTCGATCGCGACGAAGGAGGGTCGATACAGGTAGGCGTTGGCCTGCCAGAGATTGAACGGCCCGCCGTTCGACCACGAGAGCACCATCTTCCCGTCGGCCTGGAGGTACGGCAGGAGATGGGCGTGGTAGATGCCGCACTGGTCGCAACGACGGTCACCGACGATGAAGATGGCTCGATCGTTCTCCCAGGGACCCCACGGGTTCGGCGCCTTGTCGACGTAGATCCACGCTCCCCACCAGTCGTCGATCTTGGTCACGTTCACGTAGATGTCGCCGAACTTGCGAACACCCATCGGGTTGGCGGCGCCTCGGGTCATCAACGGCTGGGCGGCGAACGGGTTCGATGTCCACCCCCCTGCCACCCAGTACTGAGGCGTGGCGTCGAAGTGGCCCTTGGGGACCCGGGCGAGGAACGTGTCGGGCATGCAGGTCGAGTCGAACTGGGCGACGCTGTCCACCGGGTGGATGAACTGGCGGTAGCAGTGACCGTAGAGATAGGAGAAGGTGTCGTCGCTGGCGATCGACCAGCCGTACAGCCGGTTGCCCGCATCGGGAGCCGGGCCGAAGGAGACGACTGCGAGCGACGACGGATCGACTCTCGCGATCCAGGTTCCCGTGGGCGCTGCGCCCAGGGCGGCACCGGTGCCATTCGGGTTCCTCATCTCCACCATGAAGATCCACAACATGCCGTCGTACCCGATGGCGCCGTCCATGGGCCAGAACCAGTGGACGAGTGGGGTCGTCTGCGCCGATCCGATGTAGTTGTTCATGCCCGGACCGCCCACCACCGACCAGCACGACCCGTTCTGGATCAGCCCCGCGTTGTGCGCAGCCGCGCCGAGGCTGTCGCGCAGATCGTCGTCGGCGCTGAAGAACACGTCCTGGAACAACCAGAGGTTGCGGCCGTCGGGCAGGGCGTACACGTGCTGGTAGTCGCCGCCGGCGAATCCGGCGCCACCACCCACTCCAGGGTTGGCGAACACCGAGGTCAACTGGGCGGCGGTCAGCGTGCTCCCGTCACACGCTGCCGCAGCCCGAGGAGTCGAGACCGACTGCACCGCGCCCAGTGCGCTCACGACGATCGCGAACGCGACAAGGCATCGCTGCAGCACTGTCCTCACACACGATGATCGGGACCGCGGCGAGCGATCTTGAGGACACCCTCGAAAAGCAGCGCACCGCCCGGTGGTGACCGGACGGTGCGCAGGGCACGGCGCATGCGCACGTGGCAGTGGCGGAAGGGGTGGGATTTGAACCCACGGAGGCTTGCACCTCGCACGCTTTCGAGGCGTGTCCCTTTGGCCGCTCGGGCACCCTTCCGGGGCGGCAGGTTAGCGCCTCGAGCCTGGCTCGACACTCGGACCACGCGCCGGGACGCTCCGGCTTCTGGACAGAAATCCTCCCTCGCCGGTTCCTGGGCAGCGATCTTCCCGGTTCCCGGGATGATCGCTGTCCAGAACGACTCGAGTCGACCGTCACCGCACGTGACGCGCCGGGTGACGAAGGGGCAGACTTTCTCAAGTTCTCGTCTGGACGTGCCGAAACCCCTGCCGTGGAAGTGGACTTGTTCGACAACAGCGACGCGGCGACGCCTCGGCCGGCCTGGCACGTGATCGAAGCGGCGCGCCGCAGGTACCTGACCGGGGTGCTGATGCTCGACACCACGCCACCGACGAACATCTACCTCCGCGACGGCCAGGTGTATTTCGCCGAGCGCAGCACGGACGGTGGCCTCGGTGTCCGACTGCTCGTCGAGGGTGTGATCACCCGGGAGCAGATGCACAAGGGAACGCTGCAGGTGAGCGGCGTCGAACATCTGGGCCGGATGTTCGAGCGCGACGCCTCGATCGACCGAGACGCTGTCGAACTGTGCGTCGAACTGATGACCGACGACGTGCTCACCAACGTGGCGACGGTCGAGGTCCCGAGCTACAAGATGGTGTTGTACAAGCGGCACCCGAGCGGTCTCGACCGCTGGTTGCCCACTCGCGTCGAGGTGGTCACCCACCTCGTCGAGGCACGTCACCTCGTCGACGACGAGGTCGAGATCACCCCTGGTGAGGGACCGCGGACGCGGACGCATCTCACGCCGCCGCCCGCTGCAGTGGCGCAACCGGCACCGACGGTCCCGGTCGCGACAGCACCGGTTCCGCTCCCGCCGCCGATCACTCTCGAACAACCGGTCGTGGAACAGCACGTCGCAGAGCAGCAGGTCGTCGAGCAGCAGGTCGTCGAACAGCCGGTCGTCGAACAGCACGTCGTCGAACAGCACGTCGTGGAGCAGCACGTCGTGGAGCACGAGGCGCGCATCGACACCGACTCCTTCGATGCCGACATCACGGCCGAACTCGCCGACGACGACCGATTCCATGTCGACGAGCCGGCCGGTCTGCCGGACGAGCCCGAGCACGCGGCGGCCGACGAGGGGTCGGGCATCGTCCTCGCCCAGTCGGCGGTGGATGCGATCATGTCGACCGCGATCGCCGACGAGGTGGCAGACGCAGTCCGCCGGGCGCTGGCCGCCATCGACACCGCCTGACGCGGGCCGGCCGTCAGCCGCGTCGAGCCGCGAAGAAGTCGCGCAACAGCTGGCCGCACTCCTGGGCGAGCACTCCGCCGGTGACGGGCGGGCGATGGTTCAGCCGTTCGTCGCCGCACACGGTGTAGAGGCTCTCCACCGCACCCGCCTTGGGGTCGGTCGTCCCGTAGACCAGCCGCCCGATCCTGGCGTTGACCAGCGCTCCGGCGCACATGACGCAAGGTTCGAGCGTGACATAGAGGGTGCAGTCCAGGAGTCGCCAGTGGCCGACGACCTCGGCCGCATCGCGCAGCGCGAGCACTTCGGCGTGGGCGGTGGGATCACCGGTGAGCTCTCGCTCGTTGTGACGGGCCGCCACGATCTGGCCGTCGCGGATCACGACCGCGCCGATCGGGACGTCGTCGTGCGCCGACGCCGCTCGAGCCTGCTCGAGCGCGAGTCGCATCGCGGCATCGTCGGACAGCGGCGCGGACATGGCGGAGGGGGTGGGATTCGAACCCACGGAAGGTTGCCCTTCACACGCTTTCCAAGCGTGCCGATTCGGCCGCTCTCGCACCCCTCCTGGGGACGGTCGGACAGGGTAGCGGGAGGCGGACTGCCTCGCACTGCGTCATCGACCGCTAGCATTCGGGTCGTAACGCACCCGCTGGGTGAGGTGACGGTCGGGCCCTGTGCGACGGGCGTCCGGGAATCAGGTCAGGACCGGGAGGTAGCAGCCTTCAACGGTGCCGCTCGTGTGCCGCAGGCCACCTGGCCGTCACCTCACTCAGCGGGTTCGTGCGTTGTGGGCCACACGTTCGGCGCGGTCCGCCAGGTCCGGTGCCCCCAGGCGAGCCGCGACCGACCGGAACTCGGCGGTCGGTCCCTGCCAGTGCCAGTCGTCGACCGCACCGACCGGGACGTCGAGGGCGACCGTGGCGATGACCTTGAAGAGCAGCGCCTCGCGCATCTGGTCCTGCAGCGTGCGAGCCAATTTCTCCGCGCCGCGCAGGGCGGGCAGGCCCCAGTCGCCCGATGACGCCGGTACGTCGCCGATGTGCCCGAACTTGGCCAGCACCGTGCTCGCGCTCTTCGCACCCCAGCCGGGCAGGCCGGGGAAGCCGTCGGCGGCATCGCCGACGAGGGCGAGGTAGTCGGCGATCGACGCGGGCGGCACGCCGAACTTGGCGATGACACCGGCCTCGTCGACGATCTCGTCCTTGCGGCGGTCGTACTGCACCACCCGGGTTCCCCGCACGCACTGGCCGAGGTCCTTGTCGGGGGTGACGATCAGCACCTGCTCGACCCGCGGGTCGGCGTCGGCCACGGCAGCGGCGGCGCCGAGCGCGTCGTCGGCCTCCCACTCGACCATCGCCCAGGTGGTGAACCCGCAGGCGACCAGGGCCTCCTCCATCACCGGGATCTGATCGAGCAGGACCGGGTCCATGCCGGCGCTGGTCTTGTAGCCGGCGTAGAGGTCGTTGCGGAAGCTCTCGATGACGTGGTCGCTCGCCACCGCGACGTGGGTGGCACCGTTGCTGACCAGCTGCAAGGTGCTCGCCACGACCCCGATCGCGGCGTCGTACGGGCCGGCGTCGCCATGGCGCGACACCTGCCCGAAGTGTTGCCGGAACAGCTCGTAGGTGCCATCGATCAAGTGGACTCGCACCGACCCACCCTAACGCGCCACCAATCTCTCAAGCTTTGGGCAAGACGATCCGATATCACTGCGTGGCGACGGAACAACACCCCTGCACGGGGCACCGGAAGAATGTGGAAGGCACGCGATGAGCACGTCCACTCCCAACAACTCGACAACGCACGGTCTGACCGCGTCGACGACGGAGATCCTGGCGGCCACGATCGCCGGCGTCGTCGAGCGGCAGCTCACCCAAGCCGTGGCAACCATGTCACAGCAGGTGGAAGTCGCTCGCCAGGCCGCGGAGAACGCCAAGTCCGAGCTCCGTTCGGAGTTCTCGGCCAAGATCGACTCGGTCCTGCAGCAACTCGCGGAAGGCCATCAGAGCACCGAGGCCTACCAGAAGGCGCTGCAGACCGCACTCGAGGATCGCCTCGCCGACTTCGCCCTGCACCAGCACCAGCGTCTCAACGAGGTGGAGAACCGCCTCCTGGAGATGCCCGCCGGTGAGGCGACGCTCGACGCCAACGAACTCGCCAACCTTCGCGATCAGATGGACTCGCAGAGCGCCGCGGCCCACGCCCGGATCGACGAGCTGCACAAGGCGACTCGCCGCTTCGACGAGCAGGCGTCGGCACTCGTCCAGCACGTGAACGACACCACCATCGCGCTGGCTCAGCGGATGGACGAGGGCAACCAGGCGCTCGCCACTGCGGTCGAAGAACGACTGAACGTCGTGCGCAGCACGCTCGAGAGCGTGGGCCCCGACGTGCAGCGCCAACTCGGCGAGCACACCCAGATGATGGCGCAGCGGATCGACTTCACCGAGCACAAGGTCACCGACCGGATGCTGGCGATGGAAGACCGCATCAACGAGGCCAACGGCACCAAGCTCGCTCACCTCGAGGCGACGGTCGGACGGATCGGTTCCGGATTCGACGACGCCATCGCCGCACTCTCCCAGCGGATGCTGGAGCTGGAGAACGCTCTCTACGAGTCCAACGACCGCCTCGCCGTGCTCACCCAACAGGTCAGCAAGGTCGACGAGAAGGCCATCGCGTCGGTCAAGGAAGAACTGTCCGCCGCGGTCGGCGAAGCGATGCTGGTGCGGATCGAACTCGATCGCCTGGCCGCGACCACCGACGAGAAGCTCGACAAGAACTCCATCCGCATGGCCGAGATCGAGGCCCAGTTGGCCGACGAGATGGACGTCAGCGCGGCGGTGCAGTTGGAGCGCCTCGAGGAACTCGAGCGAGCCATCGTCGAGTTGAACCCGGACCAATTCGTGCGCAAGACCGATCCCACCGTGAGCGGTGGAGCGTCCGGCGCCTCGAGGAACGGGGCGTCGGCCGACAGCGGCCTCGGTGCCCCGTCGGGCTTCCCCACCTCGTCACTCGACCCCACGCTGCCATCCGGCAGCCCGACCAACTCATCGGAGCCGAGCCTGTCGTCGTTCTGACGACCGGCTCGCGTCACGGCCCCCTGGCGGGAGACGGGCATCATGGCAATTTTCAAAGGCAGCAAAGACCAAGGCGTCGCACCCCCCGAGGGTGAGTCCGCGGCCGAGTGCTTGAAGGCCGGCCAAACGCTGGTCGAAGGCGGGCATCTCTCCGCGGAGAACCTGGCCGTGATCATCGGCGAGGCCAACGGCGACCTGCTGTTGTTCGCCGACGCCGCGCTCAAGCATCTCGTCGGACGGACCGAACTGTCGCTGGCACTGTCCGCGGCAACCGGCGTCCCGGCGGTCGACACCAAGAGCATCGAGGTCTCGGCCGACGTCAAGGGTGTCCTCAACGAGGCCGTGGTCCGCAAGAACTGCGCGGTCGCCGTGGCCGAGGAGGGCACCACCCTCATCGTGCTCCTCACGGATCCGTCGCCTGCCCGCAAGGCGGCGATCGAGGCCGAGGCCAACCGCCCGGTGAAGTACTACATCGCCGATCCGTCGACGGTGCGCACCTTCATCGACACCCTCTACCGCGCCGACGCCGACATCCACCGCCTGGTGGCATCGCTCGAAGTGGCCGACGACAACCAGAAGATCGCCAACGCCGCGGCCGAGGTGAACCTCGACGATCAGGCGCCGGTCATCCAGCTCGTCAACCGCATCGTCAGCCAGGCCATGCGCGACCGCGCGAGCGACATCCACATCGAGCCGCTCGACGAGACGGTCCGTGTGCGGTTCCGCATCGACGGTCACCTCGTCGAGACCTTCAGCCTTCCTCACGGTGTGCACGCCGCACTGACGAGCCGACTGAAGATCATGAGCGCGATGAACATCGTCGAGAAGCGGCGTCCGCAGGACGGCCAGTTCTCGACCGTCATCGACGGCAAGGAAGTCGACGTCCGCGTCGCCAGCGTCGCGACGGTGTTCGGCGAGAAGATCGTCATGCGTATTCTCGACAAGTCGAGGTCGATGATCGGTCTGTCGGAACTGGGCTTCCCGCGCGAGACCTATCTCCACTACTCGAAGATGATCCACTCGCCGTTCGGCATGGTCATCTGCGCGGGCCCGACGGGTGCCGGTAAGACCACCACGCTCTACGCCTCGCTGCTCGAGGTGAACTCGGCCGGCAAGAACATCACCACCGTGGAAGACCCGGTGGAGTACGTGTTCCCGGGCATCAACCAGATCCAGACGAACGACCAGGCGGGACTGACGTTCGCCACCGGCCTCAAGGCCATCTTGCGTCAGGACCCCGACGTCATCCTCGTGGGTGAGATCCGAGACGCGGACACGGCACGTATCGCCGTGCAGTCCGCCCTCACCGGTCACCTCGTGCTGTCGTCACTTCACGGCACCGACAGCGTGGCCGCACTCCACCGCTTCCTCGACATGGGCATCGAGGCCTTCCTCATCGCCTCGTCCGTGGTCGGCGTCATCGGACAACGTCTGTTGCGTCGAGTCTGCGACTCCTGCAAGGAGCCGTACACCCCCGGTGCCGACGAGCTGGCGGTGTTCCGTCAGCACAGCGGCGGCAGCGAGAAGTCCACGTTCTACCGCGGCGCCGGGTGCAACTTCTGCGCCGGCACCGGCTATCGCGATCGCATCGGCGTCTACGAGCTGCTGCGCATCACACCCGAGCTCCGCCGACTGATCGTCGGCTGGGCCACCACCGAAGAACTGCGTCGCCTCGCCGTCGCCCAGGGCATGCGCACGATGCTGCGCGAAGCCATGGCGCTGGTCGAGAACGACGTCACCACCATCCCCGAAGTCGTCCGAACCCTCTTCGCCAGCTAGGAGCAACAGTCATGCCCAGGTTTGCCTACGCAGCCATCGACGCGAACGGTACGTCCGTCGAAGGCGTCACCAAGGCCGACACGATCGGCGATGCCCGCGCGCGGTTGCTCGACCAGAGCCTGTACCCGGTGAAGATCGAGGAGCGGCGCGGCGCGCTGTCCTTCGAGCTCACCAAGGAGAAGGTGAAGAAGAAGGAGTTGATGCACTTCACGCGTCAGCTCGCCGTCTTCGTGAAGGCCGGCATCCCGCTCACCGAAGCGATGGAGATCATCGGTGACGAGACGACGGACGTCCCCCTGCAACGCACCATCTCGCAGATGGTCGAGGACCTGCGCAACGGCGGCACCCTGTCCGGTGCGGCCGGCAAGCACCCCGAGGCGTTCCCGATGTACTACATCGGCATCCTCGGGTCCGCAGAGCTCACCGGCAAGCTCGACGAGACGCTGGAGAACCTCGCCGGTTACCTCGAGCGTGAGCTCGAGACCCGCTCCAAGGTGATGGCCGCGCTGTCGTACCCCGGCGTCGTCATGGTCCTGGCGGTGTTCACGGTCGCGGTGCTGGCCGGCTACGTGCTCCCCCAGTTCAAGCCGTTGTTCGAGGAACTGCACGCCGACCTTCCCTTCGCCACCCGGGCCCTGCTCTTCGTGGCCACCCTGTTCAGCACGCTGTGGTACATCCCGTTCAGCTTCTTCCTGGCCGTGACGGGGTTCATGATGTGGATGTTCAAGTCGCCGACAGGTCGAGCGTTCAAGGACCGGCTGGTCCTGAAGCTGCCCGTCATCCGCGGCATCATGGAGTACGCGATCCTCGAGCGGTTCTGCCGCATCCTGGGCGCCATGGTTCGCGCCGGTGTGCCGCTGCCCGACGCGATGCGCACCACCACCGAGGCCACCAGCAACATCGTCTACCGCGAGCGGCTGGAGGAGGCGCAGATCGAGATCATGGAGGGCGCCGGCTTCGCCAAGCCGCTGGCTCGTACCGAGCTGTTCCCCGGCGCTGCCCGTCAGATGTTCAAGGTCGGTGAGGAGACCGGAACGCTCGACGACCAGCTCGAGGTCGCCAGCATCTACTTCGACCGTGAACTCGAGAGCCGGATCAAGCGCTTCACCACGATGTTCGAGCCGCTGATGATCGTGTTCGTGGGTCTCATCGTGGGCTTCGTCGCCGTCGCACTCGTCCAGGCGATGTACGGCGTCATGAACGGCCTCAAGGCCAACGCCTGACAACGGCCAAAGCCTGACACGGCCCGTGCCGTCCAGGCACTCGTCTGATCGAGCGGGCAGACGACCCAGTCGTCCTCGTCGAGCCGAATCCCCAGTGCACAGCGTGGTGCGCTGGGGATTCGAAGTTTTCGGGACGGTGTCCGGTTCAGCGCACGAGCAGGAGATCGATGTAGCGCTGGCCGACGAAGATCGCCACGATGGTGCCGAGCGCGAGGAACGGCCCGAACGGGACCGCGGTGCGGCGACCCGCCTTCTTGGCGAGCATCAGGGCGACGCCCACGACGGCACCGATGAGGAATCCGAAGAAGAGTCCCACCGGCGCCAGACCCGGGTTGAGGAACCCGAGGTATCCGCCGAGCAGCGGCGAGAGGCGTACGTCGCCGTCGCCGAGGCCACCGCGACTCACCAGATAGATGAAGCCCATGATCGCCAGCGAGATCCCCGCGCCGAGCAGCATCATCCAGATCCGCTTCGGTTCACCCTCCACGATCGCGGCCACGCACAGTAGGGGCACGCCGATCAACGCCGTCCAGTAGATGATCCCCCTCGGGAGGCGCTGGGTGTGGAGGTCGATCCAGCTCAGGGCCACGAGTCCGGCCATCAGCACGCAGAACGCGACCGTCCGCACGGAGAAGCCGAATTCCCACGCCATGAGGCCGAAAAGAAGGGCCGTTGACAACTCAAGGACGAGCGGTTCCGTGCCGATACTCGTATGGCACTTTCGGCACCGGCCGCGGAGCGCCAACCAACTGAAGACAGGAACGAGATCGCGGGCACCGAGGCGAAGGCCACAGTTCCCACACGCCGATCCGGGATGCACGACCGATGCCCCACGGGGGACGCGGTCCACCACCACGGTGAGGAACGAACCGGCAAGTAGCCCATAGAGGGCAGAGATCACAATCGTCATTGGCAAGAGATCCGAGGCTCTGAGCGTCGGACACACCGGAGGCTAGCCCCATGTTCAATCCAGACCCCGTCTTGGTCACCTTGCTGCAGGCGACCGTCGCAGCCGGAGCCAGCGACTTGCACCTCACCGTCGGCCGTCCGGCCACGGCACGCCGCGACGGCGTGCTCGTGCCCTTCGAAGGCGTGAGCCTCCTGCAGCCCGAGGAGACCGAGCGCATGGTGCGTTCGCTCCTCACGCTCGAGCAGCAGCACGAGCTCGAGCACAACTCGCAGGTGGACTTCTCCTTCGGCCTCGACGCTGTCGGCCGCTTCCGTGCCAACGCCTACAAGCAGCGCAACAGCTATGCGCTCGCCCTTCGCGTGATTCCGTTCCGCGTCCGCTCGCTCGAGGAGCTCGGCGCTCCGTGGGCAGCGAACGAACTGCTCCAGCGCCCGTACGGCCTGGTGCTCGTGGTGGGTCCCACCGGTTCCGGTAAGAGCACCACCCTCGCGGCGATGATCGACCGGATCAACGAGACCAAGCCCGTCCACATCCTCACCATCGAGGACCCGATCGAATATCTGCACCATCACAAGGTGGCCATGGTCAACCAGCGTGAGGTCGGTACCGACGTGAACGGCTTCCTCGACGGTCTGCGCAGCGCCCTTCGTGAGGACCCCGACGTCATCCTCCTCGGCGAAATGCGCGACCTCGATTCGATCTCGATCACGCTGACCCTCGCCGAGACCGGTCACCTCGTGTTCGCCACGTTGCACACCAACGACGCCTCGCAGGCACTCGACCGCATCGTCGACGTGTTCCCGGCCGAGCGCCGCGACCAGATCCAGATCCAGCTCGCCGGCACGCTCCAGGGTGTGATCAGCCAGCGTCTGCTCCCGGCCGAGGGCGGCGGTCGTGTGGCCGCCTACGAGGTGCTCATGGCGAACGACGCCGTGCGCAACCTCGTGCGTGAGGGCAAGAGCCGCCAGCTGCGCAACGCGATGATCTCCGGTCAGTCCGAGGGCATGCAGACCATCGAGATGGACCTGGCCCGTCTGGTGTCCAGCGGCATCTTGAACTTCGACGTCGCGGCGGAGGTGAGCCAGTACCCCAAGGAGATCCTGGCCCAGGCCGCCACGATGCGGTCGCAGATGCAGGCGCAAGCAACGATGGAGGCGGGTCAGTCCGCCACCACCGGCGCCGGCACCCTCGTGGGTGCCTGAGAAGGAGCCAGACCATGGCTGCCACCAAACTCCCCTACAAGATGCTGGGCGGCATCGTGCCGTGCCCGGGCGGTTGGCTGATCGTGCCCGCCCGTCTCGCCGGCGTCACCGTCGTCGCCGAGGAACCGATGGTCGTCAAGACCCTCGTCGACGTCCTCGAGTTCAAGCCCAAGTTCGAGGCGGCGGCGATCTGGGCGCCGATCGGGTTCTTCGATGAACCCCAGGGGCCGTACCGTCCATGTGACGACGAGGCTCGGGAGTTCGTCGGCTGGCCGCGCCGCATCGCGATCCGACCGACCCCGTCCCGCGCGGCGCTGCACGCGAAGACCCGCGAGGAGGCGCTGGAGATCGAACCGTGGCTGACCCGCGACGACTTCCGTCGTTTCAAGTGGGCGCGCGAGGCCGAGCGTGAGTTCCAGCCGTTCCACCAGCGTTCGTTCTTCGCCGCGCACCCCGATCTGACCTTCCTGCAGCTCAACAACGACCAGCCACTGCAGACCTCGCCGTATCACGAGGACGGCGTGCTCGAGCGCATGGCGTTGATCCGCGACAAGCTCCCGGGTGTGGAGGAGATGATCTCCCGCACGCCACCCCCCGGCTCTGCCGTCGTCCACATGGTGGAGGCCACGGGCCTGCTGTGGACCGCTCGTCGCGCCGCCGGCCGTGCCATGCAGCGACTGCCGATGGACCCCAACTGGGACTCCACGGGCATGCGCATGGAACTCGTCCGCTGACGGTTTCTGGTCAGCGATCGTCTCGCGTCGGCTTCTGGTCCGGATCGTTCCCGGATTCCGGGAACATTCCTGACCGGTTGCCGCTCGACGGCGTGGATCAGCCGTGCGGCGGCGGCGGGTAGTGCGGGGGCGATGAACACCGCCGCTACACATCGGTCCGGCGCGCCGGCCGCCAGGATCAACCCGACCGGCGCCCCACCCGACATCGACACGATCGCCGCGTCCGTGACACCGAGGTGGTCGAGCACCGCCAGCGCGTCAGCAGCGAACTCCCAGTCGGAGTACGCGGCCGGATCAAGTGGTCGATCGGACGCGCCGTTACCGCGTCCGTCGAACGTGACGACCGTGAAGCGCCGAGCGAGATGGGGCACCTGTTCGGCCCAGATGTCGGAATGGACGATGGACCACGTCGGCAGGAGCAGCACGCAACGTTCACCGTCCCCGAAGGCCTGATAGTGGACGCGCACCCCATCGCGGACGATGAAGCCCTCCGAGCGAGCAGCAGGATCGCTGAGCACGCTCCAACAGTACTGATCAAGCCGGCTCGACGGATCGGGCGGGCCACTGACCAACTGCGACCCTGGTTCATGCCATGGCAGGCGGCCGGATTCTCGCCATCAGGGATGACACGAGCCTGATGGAGGGACCGATGGCGGGCGGGCTCGAAGGGCGGGTGAGCCCAGCAGCCGAGGGGGTCAGGTGGGGGTGCTGCCTGCGGACAGCGTGACCCAGGAGTTCACCGCGAACTCGCCGTAGTCGTTGATCTGGACGATCGCGACGGACGAGACGACCGGGTTCCCCGACGTGGTCGTGGCCAGCAGCTTGAACGTCTTCTGCACGATGCGGTTGATCATGCCCAGGTTCTGCGTCGCGGGGAGGTCGGGGGTCTGGCTGAACGTCGCCGCCAGCACACCGCCGACGAGCTCGACGTCCTTGCCGACGCCCATGCCCGGTGCGACGGCGATGTTGATCCGGCCCTGCGGCACGGCCACATAGCCCGGTACGAACAACGTCGACGTCGATCCGGTCGAGTACTGGATGTCGATGATCGGGTTCCCCGGGTACGGCGGCGCCGCAGCCGGGATCAGCGTCGAGGCCACGTAGCCACCCGTCGCCGCGTCAGCCGGGGTCGCACCGGACAGGTAGGACTTGGGCACGTGCAGCTGGCCGGGGAGGTTGAGCTCGGCACTCGTCGTCGGGCCGGTCGTCACGCCGTTGACCGACATGATCGACACGTTGCGGGTCGCCAGCGAGGCGACGTCGGTCGGGTCGACGAGGCGCGTGTTGAACTGGACCTTCGGCCCGACTCCGGTGGCGCCGGCGTCGGTGATCACCAGGCGGCCGACCTTGCCGAACACGAACGTCGCGCCGAGACCGGAGATGTTGTGGTTGGTCGGGGCGTTGATGGCGTTGTAGGCCGCGTCCTGGTTGTCGGTGCATCCCTCGACGGAACCCTGTCCGATGACGACGTTGGCCGCTCCAGAGAACGTGACTGCGTCCTCGAAGTAGTACACGCCCGAGGCGAAGAAGGTCGGAATCGAGTCCGCGATCGTCACCGGCGCGTTGTAGGTGCCGGGGAAGAACACGCGGCACGAGCCGGCCCAGGCCGGCATCATGTAGCCGCCGTTGGCAGGGTGGTTGAGCGCGTGCGCGGAGAGCTGCGGCAGCCAGACCTGGCCACCGGTGCTGGTCGTCGTCGATCCCACGTGCCAGGCGGTGAGATCCGCACCACCGTTGCCCGCGAACGTGGAGCCGACTGTCCCCAGGGGAGCAACTGAACCGGCCTGGGTCAGCGTCATCGCGGTGCGCAGGTCGGTGTCGTCGAGCTCGGCGGCGCTGTTCACCGTGGTGCACACCGTGTGCACGCCGACGTTCAGGCCGGGATTGGCGAGCACCACTTCGGTGTGGAGGCCGCTGGCCGAGCAGGTGTCGTACAGGATCTTGGGATCCGCCATGGCGATGCGCAACGCACCGCGGACGGCTTCAGCCCGTGACGTCTTCTCGGTCTGGATGCGGCTGGCGCGCAGCACCGTCGCCGCGTACCCGAGCAGCGGAGCAACGAGCAGCATGCCCAGGATCACGAAGATCATGCACATCATCAGCGCCATGCCCTCGTCCGGGCGGGCTGCTCGCGCAGCTGCCCGGCGGGCTCGATGGGTCCGCAACCGGGTGATCACTTCAGTGCCACCGTCTGGATGCAGGAGATCGCCTCGTTCGGCGACACCGTCAGGGTGATCTTGTTCCACTCAGAACCGGCGATCGGTGTGACGCTGAACGGATAGTCCGCGCCACCCGACTTGCACGACCATCCGATCGGCTTGTACTTCGACAGGTTGTCGAGGTTCACCGGTGTGATGTCGATCGTGATCGGCTGGCCGCCGGGGAGGTCGAAGTCGAACGTGCCGCTGCGGTACTGCTGGCTGGTGGTCGCCACGGTCAGGTCCTGCGAGTTCTGATAGGTGAACGGGTCCGCAGCCGCCACTCCGCCGACGCGGGTCTGCATGGTGACGGTGCCACCGCACTCGGCGAGTGCCACGGCGTTGATCGCGTCGGCGAACTGGTTCCAGTTCGGCAACACGTAGAGGTCGGCCACGGCGGCGTTGGTGTACGGACCGCCGGTCGGCACCGCCGGCACCGGATCGGCGACGCTGATGATGCGGGCCAGGATGTCGGTGTTCTTGACCGTGGAGGTCACGACGTTCTCGTGGAACGTGTAGGGCAGGTCGTAGACCTTCGTCGCGTCCCAGCCGTCAGTGGCGCCCCACGAGGTGTTGTTCGCCGTGTACAGCGCTTCGGTCGTGGTCTCCCACAGCGAGTACGGCGAGGAGTAGCCGTTGCTCACCCGCCAGCCATCAGTGGAATCGGCCGTGGTGTTGCCACTGTTGTACGCCGACGCCGTGGTCGACTCCCACAGGGAGTAGGGGGCGGTGTACGCCGGCGTGGCGAACCAGCCGTCGCTGTTGTCCACGGTGGAGTTGTTCGCGTCGTAGAGCGCCTGGGTGGTGCTCACCCAGTCGGTGTACGGCGAACTGTAGGTGTCGACGGCCTGGAAGCCGTCCGACGAGTCGGCCTTGGTGTTCGACGAGTCGTACACGGCCTGGGTCGTGGTCTTCCAGTTGCCGAGCGTGCCGGTCACCCGCACTCGCCAGCCATCGGACTCGTCGGGCGTGTCGTTGTTCGCCGCGTAGTTGTTGTAGTTGGAAGACTTCCACCGCGAGCCCGACTTGTACTCGTAGGTGAGTCCGTTCCCGGAGTACTGATAGGCCGTGTGGTAGCCGCGCTGGTAGTTGGTGTTGTGGTAACCGCGCTCGTAGACGAGGTGATAGCCACGGAGGAAGTTCTCGAGGTGGTAGCCGGCGCCCTGGCTCGACCAGGTGGAGGTGCCCGACGTGTCGGAACCCACGAACACACCGATGAAGCGGTCGACGTCGACGTCGAACTGACGGGCGATCCGGTTGGCCCGGTTCCACGACAGCTGGTTGAACGACGAACCCGTTGCCGCCGGCAAACCGATGTCGTCGTTGTCGGGGACGGCCGGAGCCGACGCCGACGTGGCGTTCAGCCGGTTGTAGGTCGGCATGCCGTCGGTGAAGAAGATCAGCGTGTCGGGCAGGACGTCCTGGGTGCTGCCGTCGGAGTTCATGAACATCCGGAACATGGCGTCTTCCCAGTTGGTGTTGCCGCTCGAATTGAGCGTGGTGATCTGCGACTTGAGGTCGGCCACGTCGGCCTCGTTGAGCATGTCGTAGTAGCGACTCCAACCGGCACCGGCGCCGAGCGTGCTCGCCGTGGCGCTGAAGCGCACCACCTGCAGCTTGATCGGAGTGCCGGCGAAGGAGTTGACGAACTTGGTGATGCCGGTACGGACGCTCGACATGTTGGACGAGCCGATCGAGCCGGAGGTGTCGACCATCATCCCGAAGTTGCCGCCGCAGCGAGACCGGGTGGCTGCGAACGTCGGAGCGACGTTGATGTTCGACGTGCTCAGGTTGGTCTCACGGTCCACGCCGCCGGCGCTGAGCGTGATCTGGTCCTGACCACCACCGGCACCGGCGATGTCGCCGCCACCGTTGATGGTGACCGTGACACGGCGACCGTTCTTGATGTGGTAGGTCGGGTCATCGGACGCGGCCACGCCGGAGCCGGCGTCAGGAGACGCCGGGTCGAGCGCGAGCCCGACGAGCATCACCCAGGTGGGCTTGGTGACGCCGGGAACCCACGGCACACCGGGCGGCGGCGGATCGACGTTGTGGAGCAATGTGAGCTGATCGCACGTGGGGGCGGCGCCGTTGACGGCCACGCACGCGACGCGGATGACCTCGAACTCGCCGGCGTCGTTCTGGACGTAGCGGTAGGAGACGGTGGTGACGGTGGGGATCGGCTCGGTGGCCCCTGCGATGAAGCCGGTCCAGGTGAGCATCAGGGCGTTCGAGCCGCCGACGTTGATGTTCGGGGGGCACTGGGTGCCACAGGGCGACGCGCCCGGCGACGTGTCGACGTCCTCGGCCGACGCAAGGTCGGCCGGCATCCACAGACCCACGCTCTGCTCCGAGCGGGAGTTGTTGAGACGGCCCTCGGTGTTGTCGCCCTGACGGAGGATGACCGTGGTCGCCACGGCCATCGACGCGCACAGCGTGCCCGTGACCACGATGCTGATCAACAGTTCGGGCAGCGTCATGCCGGAGTCGGCATGTTCCTGCCGACGCTCTTGCCGGCGGAGCCGCTTGGCGGTCTTCCGCTCGAGTCGCTTCTGCGTACGCTCAGACATCGCTCTTCACCACCTGGATCGTTCGAAGGGTGTTGCTCACCGGACTTTGGATACTGATCGTCACCATCTGCACGAGGCCGTCGGGACGTACGCCACCTGGGCATGCGCCGGCCTTCCACGTGCCGGGCTGTGTGGCCGACGCGGCATGCTCGTAGTACTGGTAGGTCGCCGTCGCCTGGCCGGCGGCCCAGCCCTCGGCGAGCGCGGCCGCCTGGACGTAGATCGTGTAGTCGCAGCCCTCGGGGGCGCGGTTGACGCGGTCGGCGGCGTTGGCGAGCACCGTCTCGACCCGGGCGAGGTTGCGAGACTGCGACGAGCTGCGCACGCTCACTCCCGCGGCGAGCATGATCGGCACCACGGCGATCGACATCAGCAGCACGGCCACGATCACCTCGGTGAGGCTGAAGCCGGCGTCGGCGCGCGGTGGCGCGCTGCCCTCGTCGATCTGGTTCTGGTCGAGCCCGTCGCTCATCTTCCGCTCCCGCTTTCTTCGTCCGCAGGAATCATCGGCAACAACGGCCGAGAACTCCAGTCAAAGTTTCTTGATTCGTTTGTCACGCAACGCGGCGAAGGGGCCGGGCCAATTGGCCCGACCCCTTCGTCAGAATTGTTCCGATCCGGTTGGATCAGAAGGTGGCGCAATCGCCCAGACCGGCAATGGTCGGGGGGTTGCCCGCCGTGAAGGTCCACCGGGTGTCCGGGTTCGACTTCAGGTAGTCCGGCACGAGGTCGCCGAGGCTGGTGGCATCGGTGCCCTCGGAGGCGAAGTACGCCTCGAACGCCGTCTCGATGGCGCGGCGCTCCACCTTGCAGCTGTTCTCCTGGCCCTTGTCGGTGATGCCGCGGACGGCGAACACGGTGACGGTGGCCAAGATGCCGAGGATGACGATCACGATGAGAAGTTCGACGAGGGTGAAACCCCGATCCTTCTTGCCCGAGATCACTTCAGTGTTGGTGTCCATTGTTGGGGTTCCTCCCGCTTACGTTGTGTCCCATTGACAACGTCGCTCTGACATGAAGTCGCACGAACGCATCTGAGGTTTCGGCTGATCGGAAACGGGACTTGAGGGGAGTTTCGTCAAAACATCTTCAAGCTCAAGACCACGCACGGTCCGGCCGATGAAGGAGTGCATGTCACAACGGCCCCGCTCGCGGCCACGGAAAGAGGCGGACACAATGCGTCGAACCGAGAAGAACTGGATGGAGTACGACGAGCTGACGAAGCCGTTCCTCGCTCCCGACTCCGACGAGAGCGCTACTGCGGTGGCCATCGAGCTGCGCGATCGCATGGTGAAGGTGGAGCAGCAAGTGCTCGCCCAGTACACCGCGACCGCCGCCTATGCGACGCTCGCCCAGCAGGGCGTGGAGACGGCGAGGGCCGAGGCCCGCGCCGATCTCGACCGCACTCAGGCGACCGTGTTCGGACTCATCGACCGTCTTCGCACCGAGGTCAACAACCGGGTCGAGGGCATCGAATCGCGGCCGACGCTGCCGAGCACCTCGCTGGCGCTCGATGCGGCGTCACGGCTGGCGGCGCTCGAAGATCGGATGAACGCGATGGTCGGCGCCCTCGAATCATGCGTGCGCGACAACATCCTCCTGCGCGAGCAGGTCAACGAGCTGTTGCAGCGTCAGATGCAGTCCGACGGCTGGCTGGTCAGCAGCGGCAGCGCGTCGGAGCTGTCCCTGCTCTGATCCAGTCGTTACGGTGGCGGGCGTGAGCCCGAACCCGCCGACACTCTGGCTCCGGCCGAACCGCGAGCGGTCGGTGAAGCGCTTGCACCCGTGGGTGTTCAGCGGGGCGGTCGCGAAGGTCGACGGCTCGCCCGCACCGGGTGACACCGTCCGCGTGTGCGCGACCGATGGCACGGTGTTCGGATCGGCCGCGTACAGCCCCGAGTCACAGATCCGGGCCCGCATGTGGACGTTCGACCCCGACGACGTGGTCGACGACTCGTTCGTGGCCGGTCGTGTCGCGGCCGCGGCCACGCGCCGCACCGCCCTGCTGTCGTCGGGCCTCACCGATTCCGCGCGGTTGGTGTTCAGCGAGGCCGACGGCGTGCCGGGCCTGATCGCCGACCGCTACGGCGACACCGTCGTCTGCCAGTTCACGACCGCAGGCGCGGAAGCGTGGAAGCCCGTGCTGGCCGACGCACTCGCCGCGTTGCCGGGGGTGGCGAGCGTCTACGAACGCAGCGACGCCGACGTGCGCGAGCGCGAGGGACTCGACGCGCGGGTGGGGCTGCTGCGCGGCGTCGAACCCTCACCGGACCTCGTCGCCCACGAGGGCGGGTATCGGTTCGCCGTCGATGTCGCGGGTGGCCACAAGACGGGCTTCTACCTCGACCAGCGCAACGCACGCGCCGCCATCGCCGGCGTGGCCGCGGGTCGGTCGGTGCTCAACGTGTTCGCGTACACCGGCGCCTTCAGTGTCATCGCCGCGGCCAACGGCGCGACGCGCATCACGTCGATCGACTCGTCCGGCCCGGCCCTGGCCACTGCGGCACGCAACGGCGAGCTGAACGGTGTCGACGTGGGCGAGCTCTCCGAGGCCGACGCCTTCACCGCCTTGCGCGGCCTGCGCGACCGGGCGGCGCAGTACGACCTGATCCTGCTCGACCCGCCGAAGCTGGCGAACAGCGAGGGCCAGGTGGAGAAGGCATCACGCGCGTACAAGGACCTGAACCTGCTGGCGCTCAAACTCCTCGCGCCCGGCGGGGTGCTGATGACATGGTCGTGCAGCGGTGCCATGGGAATGGACCTGTTCCAGAAGGTCGTCGCCGGCGCCGCGCTCGACGCCAAGCGCACCGTGCGAATCGTCGGCCGCCTGCACCAGCCGAGCGATCACCCGGTGCCGCTGCCGTTCCCCGAAGCCGAGTACTTGAAGGGGCTCGTGCTCGAAGCCGAGTGAGCCGGACGGGCCCGTTGGGTCAGTGACCCGACCCCGGGTTCTCCTGCACCAGCTCGATCAGGGTCCCGAAGCTGCCCTTGGGGTGGACGAACGCCACCGTGGTGCCGCGACTGCCGGGGCGGGGCGCCTTGTCGATCGGCGTGGCACCGGCGGCGATCATCGCGTCGAGCGCCTCCTGGCAGTTGTCGACCCGATACCCGACGTGGTGCAGACCCTCGCCGCGCTTCTCGATCGCCTTCGCGATCGGGCTGTCGGGGCGGGTTGCGGCCGTCAACTGGATGTAGCTGTCGGCCACCTTCACCAGTGCTTCTTCCACTCCGTCGCTCTCGACGATCTCACGGTGATGCACCTCGGCACCGAATGCGGCTGCGTAGTAGGCGATCGCGGCGTCGAGGTCTCGAACAGCGATGGCGACGTGATCGATTTCGGTGAGCAACATGCGCCCAGTGAAACAGATCGGCGACGGGTGGCGTCAAGGTGAACCCCACCCGAACCCGCTCTCGTCCTGCGTCGAGGCAGATTTTCTGCCTCAGCCCATGACGTGAAGGGGGATTTTCGGGACCGGGGACGGGACCGGGGACGGGATCGGGGCGCGGGACGGGGTCAGCGGCGGAAGGCGTGGAGCTTGTCGCCGACCCGGTCGCGCAGTTCGTGGTCGGTGACGCCCAGACCTTCCGATGGCGCCAGCGCGAGCACGCCGATCTTGCCCTCGTGTTGGTTGTGGTGCACCTGGTACGCCGCCTCGCCGGTCTGCTCGAGCGCGAACACCTGGCTCATCACCGGGTGGATCATGCCCTTGCTGATCAACCGGTTGGCCTCCCACGCCTCCTTGTAGTTGGCGAAGTGGGAACCGACGAGGCGCTTCAGCCGCATCCAGAAGTGACGGTTGTCGAACTCGAGCATGAAGCCGCTCGTGGCCGCGCACGTGACGACCGTACCGCCGCGCTTGGCCACGTACATCGACGCGGCGAATGTGCTGCGACCGGGATGCTCGAAGACGATGTCGGGATCCTCGCCGCACAGGTCGCGGATGTCCTTGCCAAGGCGACGCCACTCACCCTCGTCGTGGGTGTGCTCGTCCTTCCAGAACTGGTAGCCGGCGGCGGCGCGATCGATGATGTGCTCGACGCCCATCGAACGCAGGATGTCGGCCTTGTCGGCGCTCGACACCACGCACACCGGGATGCCACCACCGTTGAGGACGTACTGCGTCGCGTAGGCACCGATGCCGCCGGTCGCACCCCAGATGAGCACGACGTCTCCCTGCTTCATCTGCGCGCCGTTGGCGCTGACGAGCATGCGGTAGCTGGTGCTGTTGCACAGCGCGTTGACCGCCGCCTCCTCCCACGTGAGGTGGGCGGGCTTGGGCATCAGTTGGTTGGCCTTCACCACCGCGAGATCGGCGAGCCCACCGAAGTTGGTCTCGTAGCCCCAGATCCGCTGGTTCGCCGCCATCATCGAATCGTCGTGCGCGCTGTGGTCCTGATCGTCGACGTGGTTGCAATGCACGGTCACACGGTCGCCGGGCTTCCAGTTGCGCACGGCGGTGCCGATCTTCAGCACGACACCCGACGCATCACTGCCGACCACCTGATACGGCTGATCGTGGCGCTTGGCCCACTCGCTCTCGCGGGCCAGACGAGCCATCGGGCCGAACGTGCTCACCGGCTCGAAGATGCTCGACCACACGGTGTTGAAGTTGATGCTGCTGGCCATCACCGCGACGTAGACCTCGTCGGGCGCCAGTTCGGGCGTCGGGACCTCACCCACGTGAAGGCTCTTGCGCGGATCCTTCTCCTTCGTCGGGACGCCCTTCCACATGTCCTGCTCGTCCTTCAACACGTGGACGGCGCGATAGCTCTCGGGGATGACCAGGTGGGCGAAGTCGTCACTGCTGGCGTCGGACTGGATGGCGTCGAGGACGTGCTGCATCCGGGGGAGGTTACCGATGGGTAGGGAACCGGGTCGAACCGACCCCGCGAACGTGGGACGCAGTGGCAGAGTGTCGGCCGTGATTCGTGCAACTCGACCTCTGCTCCTCGCGCTCACCGCAGTGCTGACCCTTGCCGCATGCGGCGACGACTCGACCTCCTCGAACGCGACGGTCTCCGGCGGGGCGTCCTCCTCCGCGCTGCCCGAGGGCTGCGCGGCCGCCGACGGCAGCGCCGCCCGCAGGGACACGTTCGACGCTGCGCCGCCGATGTGCCTGCAGGACGGCAAGCGGTACACCGCGACCATCGAGACGACGGCGGGCACGCTGCACGTGCTGATGCGTCCCGACATCGCGCCGAACACCGTCAACAGCTTCGTGAACCTGGCCCGTTACCACTACTTCGACGGCACCACCTGCCACCGGGCGATCCGCAACTTCGTGGTGCAGTGCGGCGATCCGACCGCGACGGGCCAGGGTGGGCCCGGCTACGAGTTCCCCGACGAGCTGTCCAAGATCGAGCCGTACCAGATCGGGTCGGTGGCGATGGCCAACGCGGGGCCGGACACGAACGGCAGCCAGTTCTTCATCATCACCGGCGACGACGGTGCCGCGCTTCCGCCGAGGTACACGCTGTTCGGCGTCGTCGAGGACAACGACCTCGGTGTCGTGGCCGCGCTCGACGCGATGGCGAACACCCAGGACGGACCGCCCCTGCAGCCGATCGACATCTCCAAGGTCACCATCGACGAGCGCTGAGGCGTGAAGAGACGGCGTGCACGAGCGCCACTAGCCTGACCCGGTGGCCGTTCGAACGCGATCGTGCATCCTGGCGGCGGCCCTGCTGCTGTCGGGCGTGCTGTCGGCGTGCCAACCCAACCGCTTCACCAGCGGCTGGATCCCCTACTGGGGAGGCTCCTCGGGCCGAGCGATCATCGACAACCCCGACATCGCCTCGCTCTACTCCGAGGTGTCGATGCTGTGGTACGGCACCGCGCCCGACGGCACCCTTCCGCTGATCGGCACGAGCAGCAACCTCGCCACCACCGTCGCCTCTGCTCGGGCGCAGGGACTCGCGGTGATCCCGACGATCTTCGACAGCAGCCCCGCGGGCACGATGCGGGGCATCCTCGCCGACCCGTTCAGCCGGGCGAACCATGCGCAGCACATCGTCGACCTCGTCAACGCCAAGGGGTACGACGGCATCGACCTCGACTACGAGGTCTTCGCGTTCGGCGACGGGCGGACGAAGTGGGACGAGATCCGCCCCAACTGGGTGCTGTTCGTCCACACGTTGTCGGGGCTGATGCACGCCAGCGGCAAGATCCTCTCGGTCACGGTGCCGCCGGTCTGGGACAACGGGGCGAGCGGCTACACGGTCTACGCCCAGGACCAGATCGCCCCCGACGTCGACCGACTGCGGTTGATGGTCTACGACTGGAGCACCTCCTCGCCGGGACCGATCGCCCCGCTGTCGTGGGTGAGTTCGGTGATCGCGTACAGCAGTGCCCGTGTGCCGGTCTCCAAGCTGCAGCTCGGCGTTCCCACGTACGGTCGTCACTGGACGACGCAGAAGAACAGCAACGAGATCTGCCCCGACGGAGCCGTCACTCGCGACAGCATCACGATGAAGGAGGGTGCCCTGCTCGCCGCCCAGCACGGGCTGACGCCGACTCGGCACTCGTCCGGTGAGCTGACGTTCTCGTGGGACCAGGTCGTCACCGGACCTCGTACCAAGCCGCTCACGCCGCCGATCTGGACGCCGCCGCCGAAGCACACCGACGTCGTCAACACGGCCACCGACCCCGACGGGTTGCAACCGGCCGTGCGGTTGTCGCCGCCGACGGGCAGCGTCACGTGCACGCTGCGCCACATCGCCTACTACCCCGACGAGTACAGCGTGCGCCAGCGCGCGGAGGCCGCCCTCGGGGCGCACTGGAGCGGGATCATCATCTTCGCGACGGGCTACGAGAACACCGCCGTCTACACCCAACTCGCCGCACTCGCGTACCAGCGCCCGAACGGTGATCCGTACGGCTCGTTCGACACGCCCACGGTCAACGGTTCGACGCTGCGGGTCACCGGTCTCGCGGTCGACCCGGAGTTCGACCTGTCCGTCCCCGTGCGGATCATGGTCACACCGTCCGCAGGCGGCGCCGCCGTCGCGACGCGCACGGTGCTCGCCTCGGTCCAGCGGTCCGACGCGCCCGCTCCCCTCGGTCCGTTCCATGGCTTCGACGAGAGCTTCTTCCTCACACCCGGCGCCTACCAGGTGTGCGCGAACGTGATGGCGTGGGGCGGCGCCACCGGCCCGGCGCTCGCGTGCCGGCCGGTCGTGGTGCCCGCCGGGGCCTGAGCGGTCCTTCCGCATTCTCGTGCGGACCGCGTCGACTTCTACACTCCGAACAGCAGCCCATTCGGAGGTCCCATCATGTCTGGTTCGTACATCGTCGCCGGCGCTCGCACGCCGATCGGCAAGATGAGCGGTGCGCTCGCGTCGTTGAGTGCCGCAGAGTTGGGCGGGTTGGCGATCAAGGCCGCGCTCGAGCGCGCCGGCGTCTCCCCCGACGAGGTCGAACACGTGATCATGGGTCAGGTGCTCACCGCCGGCCAGGGACAGGTGCCGTCACGCCAGGCCGCCTCGAAGGCCGGCATCCCGATGAGCGTGCCGAGCATCAACATCAACAAGGTCTGCCTGAGCGGGCTCAACTCGATCTACCTCGCCAACCAGATGATCCAGGCGGGCGAGGCCGACATCGTCATCGCCGGCGGCATGGAGAGCATGACCAACGCTCCCTACCTCGCCGCCGGTGCGCGCAGCGGCTTCCGCTACGGCAACACCGAGCTGGCCGACGCCATCATCAAGGACGGTCTGTGGTGCGCGTTCGACGCATGCCTGATGGGCCTGGGCACCGACCGCTACGCGGCGGGCACGATCACCCGCGAACAACAGGACGACCTGGCGATGAAGAGCAACGAGCGCGCCGCCAACGCGATCAAGGAGGGCCGCCTCGCCGACGAGATCGTCCCGGTGGCCATCCCCCAGCGCAAGGGTGACCCGATCCTCGTCGAGACCGACGAAGGCGTCCGCCCCGGCACGACGATGGAGTCGCTCGCCGGCCTCAAGCCTGCCTTCGACAAGGACGGCACGATCACCGCCGCCAACGCCTCGCAGATCAGCGACGGCGGCTCCGCCATCGTGATGATGAGCGAGAAGGCCGTCAACGCCCGTGGCGTGCAGCCCCTCGGTCAGTTCGTGAGCTACGGCATGGTGGCCGGCCCGGACAACGCCTCGCTGCTGCAGCAGCCGAGTCGGGCGATCATGGCCGCGCTCGCCCGAGCCGGCAAGACCGTCGCCGACGTCGACCTGTTCGAGATCAACGAGGCGTTCGCCGCGGTCGGTGTGGCCTCGATGGCCGACCTCGGCATCAGCGACGAGATCGTCAACGTCAACGGTGGCGCCATCGCCCTCGGGCACCCGATCGGGATGAGCGGCAACCGGTTGGCCCTCACGATCCTGCACGAACTGCGCCGTCGCGGCGGCGGGCTGGGTGCCGCGGCGCTGTGTGGCGGCGGCGGCCAGGGCGACGCCCTGCTCGTGCGGACGATCTAAGGGATGTCCAACACACGTCGAAGGTTTGTGACGACGGTTGACACATTTGCGTCTCCGTTGTAATGTAACTGCAACAAAGGCAACCACTTCACAGCGGTTGCTGAACAGTCTGGGGTACCACCTCTGGAGCTGGCCCGTCCGCCCGCTACCAGGTCCAGGAGTGGTACCCCAGCATTACGTTTTGGGCTGATTCGAGCGACTGAGGGACGTCGCGACGCCATCACCGCACCGCGTGGGCGTCAATCTCACTGAGAGACATCTCGCCGGCCTTCGAGCGCCCGGCCCAGCGTCAGTTCGTCGGCGTACTCCAGATCGCCACCCACCGGCAACCCACTGGCGATCCGGGTGACCTTGACGCCGAAGGGCTTCATCATCCGGGCGATGTACATCGCCGTGACCTCGCCCTCGGTGTTGGGGTTCGTGCACAGGATGACCTCCTGCACGTCCTCGGGCTCGATGCGGGCGAACAGTTCCTTCATCTTCAACTGCTCCGGGCCGATCCCCTCCAACGGGCTCATCGCGCCGAGCAGCACGTGATAGCGGCCTTTGAACTCGCCGGTCTTCTCGATGGCGACGATGTCGCGAGACTCCTCGACGACGCACAGGATGTTGGCGTCGCGCCGGTCGTCGAGGCAGATCGGGCACAGCTCGCCCTCGGCGACGTTCCAGCAGCGCGAACAGAAACGAACCCGGGCCTTGGCATCGGTGATCGAGTGGGCGAGGCGAGCGACGTCGTCGGCTGGGATCTTCAGGAGATGGAACGCGATGCGCTGGGCGGACTTGGGGCCCACTCCGGGGAGACGGCCGAGTTCGTCGATGAGCGTCTGAACGGGCTGGGTGTAGACGGCCATGGGCTCATTCCTCGATCATCTGCGAGCCGGGGAAGGCCTGCAGCAGACGATCGGTCGGCGACACGACGGACTCCGGCGGCGCGTCGACCAGGTCGGTGATGTCGACGTCGTCGTCGTCGGGCGGTGGCGGCGCCTTGCGCTGCATGGGGACCACGTTCGTGTCGTCGAACGCGGCGTCGCCGTCGACCACGAGCAGGACCGGCACCGGTGCACCGATGACCTTCACGATCGCCGCGTCGAGCTCCTTCTGGTGTTGCTGGCACTTCGCGCGGTGCGCCTCGTTCGGCGCGCCGACCACGACCGCTCCATCGCGCTCGCCGATCACCTTCGTGGCCGCGTAGATCGCCCGCGACAGCGACTTCAGCGAGGGCATGACCTCGCTGGACCAGAGCTCGACCACTCGCGCCGCTCCGCCTCCCGTCGGCACGACGGCCGCCGCCGGCTCGACAGGTGCGGGCGGTGCGGCCGCTGCGGGCGGTGCCTCCGCTCGGGACGCGTCGTCGCCGCGGGGGCCATCGACCGTGCGGTCGGCGACCGGAGCCGAAGCCGGGGCCGACGCGGGCGATGGTGCCGGGGCCGGCGCTGGAGCCGGGGCCGACGATCGGGCGCGACCACCGAGCGCGGCCCGGCCGGTGGACGGATCGACGGGCACGGGCTTGGCCGCCGGGGCCGAGGCGGCACCGGAGGCGATCTGGTGCTCCAGGCGCTCGATGCGATCGAGCAGCACCGACAGATCGACGCCGGCGGCCTCGTGGGTGAGCTGGACCAACGCCACCTCGAGCAGCAGCCTGGGGTCGGGGGCGTGTCGCATCTCGACCAACATCTCGCCGAGCCGCTCCATGGCCCGGACGATGGACGCCGCGCCGAGACGCTGGGCGAGCGCCGAGACCTCCTCGGCACGGGTGACGGGGAGTTGGACGAGCTCGGGTGCCATGAGCGACAAGAAGCAATCGCGCAGGTGGCGGACGATGTCGTCGGTGAGCGTGCGCGGGTCGCGGCCCTGCTGGACAGCGTGGGCGACGACGGTGAGCGCCCGGCCCGGGTCGTGTTCGATGAAGGCCTCGATGAACTCGTCGAGCGGCGTGTTGTCGTCGACGACGCCATCGCTGGATGACATCAGCTCGAGCGCGGACACCGTGTCTCGCGCCGACCCCCCACCGAGGCGCAGGACCGACTGCAGGCCGGCTTCGTCGAGCTCGATGCCCGCGTCGTCGGCGAGCCAGCGGATGTGGGACTCCATGACGTCCATCGGCAGCAGATGGAAGAGCAGGTGCTGGGTGCGACTGCGGATGGTGTCGCTGACCTTCTGCGGATCGGTGGTGGCGAGCACGAACACCACGTGGGGCGGCGGCTCCTCCAAGGTCTTCAGCAGCGCTGCCTCGGCCGCCTTGGAGAGCATGTGGACCTCGTCGAGGATGTACACCTTGTGGCGCCCCGGCGTCCCGAGCGACGCCTTCTCGATGAGGTCGCGCATCGCGTCGACACCGTTGTTGCTGGCGGCGTCGAGCTCGTGCACGTCGTAGCTGGTGCCGCGCTCGACCGCCAGACACGAATCGCACTCGCAGCACGGCTCGCCGTCCTGGGGGTTCTCGCAGTTGAGCACCTTGGCCAGGATGCGTGCCGAGGTGGTCTTGCCCGTGCCGCGCGGCCCGGAGAACAGGTACGCCTGGCCCTCGCGATGGTTGATGACCGCATTGCGCAGCGCGCGTACGACATGCTCCTGGCCCTTCACCTCGCTGAACTTGCGGGGTCGGTAGCGGCGGTAGAGCGACTGCGTTGCCATCGCTGCGACTCTATCCAGGGGGTGCGACACCGGTGGCACGTGCACGACGTCGTCCGGGGGTGGATGGTCGGACGAACCTCGGGTGGCTAGCGTTGGCACACCTTGAAGAACTCCACCAGGCTGCCCACCCGCCCAGCGTTGCGCTGGTGTCTCTCCCTCATCGCCATCGGCCTCGTCGTGGCAGCGTGGGCGACGCCGTCGTTCGCCGCCGACAACACCCTCGTCAGCGCCACTCCCGCGGCGGGCACCACGGTCGACGTCTCGCCCGCATCGCTGTCACTGGTGTTCGCCACCCAGGTCGGACCGAGCCCGCAGGTCACCATGAGCTGCGGCGACCCCGGTCAGGTGCAGTCGCTCGGTCAGCCGCTGCTCCTCCAGGACCAGCTCACCGTGTCGGTGGCACTGCTCTCCCCGGCACCGAAGGGGACGTGCACCGTCAGTTGGCGGGTCACCGACACCAACCTGCAGCCGGCGGGGAGCAACAGCTACTCGTTCGAGATCGCCAACGACACCGTCGCCACGGTGGCCACCACCACGACCACCATCGCCGGTGCCGTTCCGGACAGCACGGTGGCCACCACCGCACCGGTGACGACGGCACCCTCCACCGACACCGGCGACGGCTCCACCTCCGACACCTCCAGCAGCTCCGGTCCGCTCGGCCTGTTCCGGTTGCTCAGCAACCTCGGTCTGGCGATGGTGTTCGGCGCGCTCGTCGTCATCGTCGTCGCCTGGCCAGAAGGCGTCGAGTACATCGTCACCGTTCGTCACCTGCGGTTCGCGTGGATCATCGCCGTCGTCTCCACGGGCCTGTTCGCCGCCGCGCTGGAGGCCAGCCAGACGGGCAACGGACTCGGCGCGTCCCTGTCACCGACCAGTTGGGGCGACCTGCTCGACACCACCTCGGGCAAGGCGGCCCTGGTGCGGCTGCTGTTCATCCTCGCCACCGCATACGTGATCATGCGCCCCGAGCGCGTGATCGACCCCTCCACCCAGATCGGCGCGCTCGTCCCGCCCGGCATCGCCGTGGTCACCATGGCGTTCAGCCGCGACGAGTTCGGCTTGATCGAATACGCGAGTGGCGCAGTGCACGCGATCGCGATGGCGGTGTGGCTCGGAGGTCTGATCCTGCTCACGCGGGTGGTCCTCGCCGGCCCCGGCGACGAAGACCTCGTCCACGCCGTGCGCGGGTTCGCCCGCATCTCCAATGCCGCCATCGTCGCCACGCTCGCCAGCGGCGCGATCCTGCTCTTCCGTCTCGACCGTGGCGCGCTCGGCACCAGTCACGGTCTGGTGCTCATCCTCAAGACCGTGCTGGTCCTGCTGGTGATGGTGCCCGTGGGGGTCGCCGCCCGACAGTTCATCAACCAGCGCGTCTCCAGGGTCGACACGATGACCGCGCCGCTCGCCCACCGGCTGCGGCGGGCATTGGGCATCGAGGCAGGCGTCGGCATCGTGGTCCTCGTCCTCACCGCCTGGCTGCTCGCCCTCACACCCGCCGGCCTGACCGCCGGTGGCGGCAGCTCGCTCGACCTCGGGGCGTCACATCGATTCGTCAACACCTCGCTCAACGCCGACGTGTCGGTCGCGTTCAGCGAGCGCGTCGGTGCCAACGACGTGCGCATCGAAGTCGTCGAGCCGGCCACCGGCCTCAGCGGGCTCACGGTCGACTTCCTCCCGCCGGTGGGCAGCGCCGCCAACGGCATGACCATCAACCCGATCCCGCTCACGGGCGCAGGAGTGGCCGTGCTGGAGAAGAGCGACGGGTTCACGCTCACCGCGGCCGGCACGTGGACGGTGATCGTGTCGATCAACGGCACCGAGGTCGCCCGCCAGGACGTCTTCGTGACCGGTGGCAGCACCGACACGCTCGCGCCTGCGACCGGCACCTAGCCGCGCCGCGAGTCAGGCGAGGTCGCGAGCAACCACGCGCGAGAACGGCACCGGCGCGGCCACCTCCAGCTGGTCGTACGTGCACGAAGCGGGCTCACGATCCGGTCGCCAGTGCACGAACGTCGAACCGTGCCGGAAGCGACCCTCCTGCAGTTGGCCGAACGTGACCTCTGCGACCCGCTCGATGCGCAGGGGCACCCAGCTCAGGTCCTTGCCCGCGTTCCAGCGGCTGCCCCCGCCCGGCATGCGCTGGCCGGCATCGGCCGCCGCCATGAACTCGGCCCAGTCGCGCCACGGGTGACCCTCGAGCGCGTCGTGCGTGAGGGGTTCGAGCTCGGCCAGCAACTCAGTGCGCCGCTTGGCGGTGAACGATGCGGCGACCCCCACGTGGTGCAGGCGGCCCTCGGCGTCGAACAACCCGAGCAGGAGCGAGCCGACCCCCTTGCCGTCCTTGTGCACGCGGTAGCCGGCGATCACGCAATCAGCCGTGCGCCGGTGCTTCACCTTCACCAGCGTGCGCTTGTCGGGCGTGTAGGGATCGGCGAGCCGCTTGGCGATGACCCCGTCGAGCCCCGCGCCCTCGAACTCCACGAACCATCGCCGGGCGACCTCGGCGTCGGTGGTGCTCGGACACAGGTGGATGGGCGGCGACGCAGCGACGAGTGCCTCGAGCAGCCCGGCGTGACGATCACGGAGCGGCGCGTCCATGAGCGACGTGTCGCCCACGGCCAGGAGGTCGAACGCGACGAAGGACGCCGGCGTCTCGGCGGCGAGGCGCCGGACGCGGGACTCGGCCGGATGGATGCGCTGCAGCAGCGCATCGAAGTCCAGGCCGCGATCGTCGGAGGCGGGCACGACGATCTCCCCGTCGATCACGCATCGATCGGGCAGGTCACGGCGCAACGGTTCGAGCAGCTCCGGGAAGTACCGGGTGAACGGCCGCTCGTTGCGGCTCGCCAGCTCCAGGCGATCTCCCTCGCGGAACACGATGCAGCGGAATCCGTCCCACTTCGGTTCGTAGAGCCAGCCCTCACCCTCTGGAATGTCGTCGGACAGCTTGGCCAGCATCGGCGCCAGCGGAGGCGTCAGTGGAAGGGTGAACGATTCGGGGGATGGATCGGTCATCACCCCATCTTGCCCGACCGCGTGTGACCGCCGTACCCGTGTGCCACTAGCGTGGCGCGACGTGACCTCCAATCCCATGGCCGACAAGCTCGACGACCTCCGCGAACGACGTGAGCAGGCGTACCACGCCGGCTCCCAGCGGTCGGTCGAGCGTCAGCACGAGAAGGGCAAGCTGCTCGCCCGCGAGCGCATCGAGTACTTCCTCGACCCCGACAGCTTCCAGGAACTCGACCTGCTCGCCCGCCATCGCGCTTCGGCGGCCGGGCTCGAGGAGCGTCCCTACACCGACGGCGTCATCACCGGGTGGGGCACCGTCGACGGCCGCAAGGTGTTCGTGTTCAGCCAGGACTTCACCGTCTTCGGTGGTGCGCTCGGCGAGGTGTTCGCGGAGAAGATCCACAAGCTGATGGACCTCGCCCTCAAGGTGGGTGCCCCGGTGGTGGGTCTCAACGACGGTGCCGGCGCCCGCATCCAGGAAGGCGTGGTCAGCCTCGCCAGCTACGGCGGGATCTTCTATCGCAACGTGCTGTCGAGCGGTGTGGTGCCGCAGATCTCGGTGATCCTCGGCCCGTGCGCCGGGGGCGCGGTCTACAGCCCGGCGATGACCGACTTCATCTTCATGGTGCGCGAGACCAGCCACATGTTCATCACCGGTCCCGACGTCGTCAAGACCGTCACCGGCGAGGAAGTCACGCTCGAGGAGCTCGGTGGCGCCATGAGCCACGCGAGCAAGAGCGGCGTCGCCACGTTCGTGTCACCCGACGAGAAGAGCTGCCTCGACGACGTTCGATTCCTGCTGAGCTTCCTGCCGAGCAACAACCTCGAGGAAGCCCCGGCCGTCGACACCGGCGACGATCCGGATCGCCTGTGCCCGACGCTGCAGACGATCCTGCCGCCATCGCCCAACCAGCCCTACGACATGAAGAAGGTCATCAAGGAAGTCGTCGACGACGGTGAGTTCTTCGAGTACTTCCCGCACTGGGCGAAGAGCATCGTCTGCGGCTTCAGCCGGGTCGACGGTCATCCGGTGGGCATCGTCGGCAACCAGCCGATGATCCTCGCCGGCGTCCTCGACATCGAGTCGTCGGAGAAGGCCGCCCGGTTCGTACGAACCTGCGATGCGTTCAACATCCCGTTGCTCACCTTCGTCGACGTCCCAGGGTTCCTGCCCGGCGTCGACCAGGAGTACGGCGGCATCATCCGCCACGGGGCCAAGCTGCTCTACGCGTACTGCGAGGCCACGGTGCCGCGCATCCAGATCATCACCCGCAAGGCCTACGGCGGCGCCTACGTCGTCATGAACAGCAAGTCGATCGGCGCCGACCTCGCGTACGCGTGGCCGACGGCCGAGCTCGCGGTGATGGGGCCGCAAGGCGCCGTCGAGATCGTGTACCGGCGTGAACTGCAACAGGCCGCCGACCCCGTGGCCCGGCGCGCCGAGTTGGTCTCGGAGTACACCGAGAAGTACGCCAATCCGTACAACGCTGCGGAGCGGGGCTACGTCGACGACGTGATCGATCCTGCCGAGACCCGCCAGAAGATCGTGCAGGGCCTGCGGATGCTGCGCACCAAGCGAGAGGAACTGCCGCGCCGCAAGCACGGCAACGTCCCGCTGTGAGCACCGAGATCACCCCGGCGCCGACCGACGAAGAGGCCGCGGCCATCGTCGCCGCGGTCGAAGCACTGTGGCCCAGGCCGGTGGTCTCGGCGGCCGACCAGAACCCGCTGCGCACACCCACCTGGCGATTCAGCGCACGGTGGTGGTCGCGACCGCTCCCCCAGCGTCGCGACCGTCCGTTCCGCTGACGACGCTGGTTGCTACGGTCGCGGCCCATGAGTTCCATGCCGCCTCCTCCGCCGCCGCCGCCGACACCGCCGCCGCCGCCCAGTGCGCCGCCGCCGGGGTACATGCCCTACGGCACCGGGGCCCCGGCCGCCTCCAACTACGCGAACTTCGGCTCCCGTCTCGGCGCGGTCCTCATCGACGGCTTCGTCACTGCAGCCATCGCGCTGCCGTTCGAGCTCATCGGATTCCTGGCCCTGCGCAAGTCGTTGGAGAACTGCTACAGCTACAAGGACCTCGACGGAACCAGCCACATCAGGTGCCCGGATGGCGCGCTGCAGGGCGGCTGGTTGGCCGCAGCGATCGCCCTGTTCGTCATCGGCCTCATCGTCGCCGTCATCGTCTATTGCAGGAAGGTCGCCGGTGGTCAGAGTTGGGGCCACAAGGTCACCAACATCCGCATCGTCGACGCCCAGAGCGGTCAGAGCATCAGCGCCGTCAGGGTCTTCCTCCGCCAGATCTGCCGCATCTTCTCCCAGTTTCTGTGCTTCCTCGGGTATCTCTGGATGCTGTGGGACAGCCGCAGTCAGACCTGGCACGACAAGATGGTCGGCACGGTCGTCATCAAGGCCTGACGCACACCGCCACCGGTGTCACGAGCCGGCGTGGCCCTCCATACGGCCGGCCAGGTCGGCGTCGAAGGCCAGACCCCCCGAGCCGAGGGAGCGAGCGTGGTGCATCGCCTCGGTCGCTCGGCGTACTCCGGCGAGCACGTCGATGACCGCGCCGTCGGCCTGGGCGACACCCACCGACCCGAACAGTGGAAGGTGGTGCTCGGCGTAGCTCACCGGCTCCCGCAACGACTTCTGGACGGCACCGGCCACCTGTCGGCCGTGCCCGAGGTCGCCGGAGCGCAGGAAGGCGACGAACTGATCGTGACCCATCCGGGCGAGGATCGCGTTGCCACCGGTGGCCGTGCGCAGCCGCACGGCCACCGTGTCGAGCACGTACTCCGACGCGTCGTACCCGTAGCGATCGGCGAGGTCTCGTACGCCCTGCACCTCGACCACGATCACGGTGCCCGATCGATCACGAAGGCTGCCCTCGGACACCTCGTGGAGGAACGCCGCACGCTGCAACATGCCGGTGGGCACGTCGTGGGACGCCAGCCAACTCGCCTGCTGGTGTGCCCGCTCGAGTTCGCGGACACCGGCGAGGTTGCGGGCCACCATTGTGACCACGACGAAGACCAGCCACACCGCGACCGCAGTCACGGACACCTGGCGATCGGTGGTGAGCACCACCCCCAGCAGGACCAGCGGGGGAATCACCGCCGATGCGGCCACGGCCATCGACACCCATCGCCACGACCCGCCGGCGGACACCGAGGCCGGCGGTGACGGCAGCAGACACCAGATCGAGGCGACCGCGATCGCGGCGAGACCGGCGAGATACGACGCATCGGTGAATGGGTACGACCCAGAGGGGTCCCGCAGGTAGCCGACGAGGAGCCACACGTCGGCCACTGCGAAGAGGACGGAGCCGGCGATGAGCAGTGCGACCACTCGACGACGCATGGTCCGGCTCGTCGCGATCCGAATGGCCAGCATCAGCAGCGCCAGATCGCCGGCGGGGTACAACGACATGAACGCTCGATCGACGCGACTGAACGAGGCATCGACGGCGATCTGCTCGACGACCAACAGCCACACCACGCCGTAGAGGACGAGGAACACCATGAACCCGTCGATGAAGCTGCTCAGTCGGCGCACACGGAGCCGGTTGTCGGCCAACTCGGCGAAGCCGATCATCACCGGCAGGTAGCCGATGGCGTAGCCCAGCGACACCACGAGGTCGGGAATCCCGTCGAAGCCGGCATTGCTCTGCACGGTGACGATGCAGCCGGTGATCGCCCAGACGGTGAACCCGACGCCGATGAGCCGCCACGCTCGGCCGTGCTCGAACTGCTGGGTCGCGGCGATCAGCACGACGAGCGCCGACATGCCGAGCGACGCCACGTACGCGAACGACCCCGTGTTGCCCGTGACGAACGACCCGATGGGCACGAGCACGACGAACGCGACCGACACGACGAGGACCGAGAGACGGACCCGCGTGAGGAGCGAGACCGGTGTGGGTGGGTCCGCCGAGGTTGGCTCCAGGGTCTCCGTCACGATCCCGTCCGTCCGTCACGTCGCAACATCTGCGCGCGATGGTACCTGAACAAGTGCTCCGAGTGGGAGGGTGGCGTCCATGGACGAGGGCGCGAGTACGGTGGCGACGTGGACCTGACCACCGTCGCCGATGACCTGATCGTGTTCCACGACGGGCTCACCGTCGCCCGCTTCGAGCACCTCGAACCCGCATCCACGTACACGCTGCTCGGGCAGGAGGTCACCACGCTGCCCCGGCCGGCGGGAGCGCTGCTGAGTCGCGTCACCACCGTGAACGACGTGCACTTCGGCGAGATCGAGTGTGGCCGCATCGACGACAGCCCCCAGGGGCCGATCCAGTACGCCGAGCCCGGCGCGCCGCCCTACCCGGAGACGATGAACCGCGCCGCCGTGCACGAGATGCTCGCGATCGAACCCGACGCGGTGATCGTGAAGGGCGACCTCTCGCAGGACGGCGCGACCGAGGAGTGGGCCGCGTTCGAAGCGTGCTACCGAGACGCCTTCGGCGACCGATTGCACGTGGTACGCGGCAACCACGACGCCTATCACGGCCAGACCGCGTACGCGGGCGACCAGTGGATCGAGGTACCCGGTCTCGCGATCGCACTGCTCGACACCGTGATCCCGCTCCACACGACGGGCGACATCACCTCCACGCAACTCGAATGGCTCGCCGACCACGCCGCCGCCAGCGATCGGCCGGTGATCGTGATGGGCCACCACCAGCAGTGGATCGCCGGCACCAACAACTCCCATCGGGCGGCCGACTACTTCGGTCTGAACCCCGATGCGAGCGACGCACTCGCCGAGGTGATCGCCCGCCACCGCAGGATCATCGCCTACACCGCAGGGCACACCCACCGTCACCGGATTCGGTACATGCCGAGTGGCGTACCGAGCATCGAGATCGGATGCGTGAAGGACTTCCCGGGCACCTGGGCCGAGTACCGGGTCTACGAGGACGGCGTGATGCAGGTGGTGCACCGCATCTCGGAGGTGGCCGCGCTGCGCTGGAGCGAGCAGTGCCGACACCTGTACCAGGACTTCGGGATCGACTACGAGTCGTATGCCCTCGGCAGGCTGGAGGATCGATGCTGCAACATCCCGCTGCGGTGAGAGCCGCCTACCACGAGGGTGCGGCGACGCTGCTCACCGCGCTCGAGGGCGGTGCGGCCCGAGCAGTGGGACCGTCCGAACGCGTTGGGTGAGTGGACCACGCGGGAGTTGGCCGCGCACGCACTGCGAGCGTTCATCACCGTCGACGGGTACCTCGTCGCCAGGCCGGTGGTCGACCGAGTGCTGGCCGATGCCGCGGAGTACTACAACACGGTGCTCGCCGACGCCGGCGCCCATCAGGGAGTCGCGTCGAGGGCGCGCCAGGCCGGTCGTCAGCTGATCGATCCGGTCGGTGAGTCCGAGACCACGATCGCGCAGGTGCTCGCGCTGGTCGCGTCCACGGCCGATGACGAACCGGTCAACACCTTCGCCGGCCAGATCACGCTCAGCGAGTACCTCGCGACTCGAGTCGTCGAGCTCGGTGTGCACACCCTCGATCTGCAGCGCGCCACCGGTCAGGAGGCGGAGCTGCACCCGGACACGTCGGCGGTGGTGCTGTCGGTGCTCACGGGGTTGGCCTCACCGATCCCGATCATCCTCGCCCTCACCGGCAGGGCACCGCTGCCTGCGGACTACAACGTGCTCGGCTGACCGATGCTGACCGAAGCGCTCCGCGCCGCCACGGTGCCGCCGTTCCACGCCATGGCCATGTCGCGGCGCGCTGCGGAACTCGCCGCCCGTGGTGCTCCGGTGCGGCACCTCGAGGTCGGCCAGCCCGCGACGGGCGCTCCTGCGACCGCCCGGGCGGCGGTGGCTGCCGCTCTCGGCGCGCAGGAGCCACTCGGCTACACGAACGCCCCGGGGTCGATGGCGCTGCGTCGCCGCATCGCTCGCCACTACGACGAGCGGTACGGCGTGGCGGTCGAGCCGGCCGAGGTGCTGGTCGTCGGCGGTGCCAGCGCCGGCTTCACGCTCGCCTTCCTCGCCGCGTTCGACGCGGGCGACCGCGTCGGCGTGATCGAGCCCGGTTACCCGTGCTACCGCAACACACTGCTCGCGCTCGGGATCGAACCGGTGCCGATCCCGGTCGGCCCCGACACGCGGTGGGCGCCCACTCCGGAACTGCTGGCTGCCGCGGCGCCGCTCGACGGCCTCGTGATCGCATCCCCGTCGAATCCGACGGGCACCGTCCTCGACGCCGTCCGGTTGGCGGCCATCAGCGATTGGTGTGCGACCCACGACGTGCAACTGGTGGCCGACGAGATCTACCACGGACTGACCTACCAGAGCCCTGCCCCGACGGTGCTCGCCTCGACCCGCGATGCCGTGCTGGTCAACAGCTTCAGCAAGTACTACAGCATGACCGGCTGGCGGCTCGGCTGGATGGTGGTGCCCTCGCATCTGCACGACGCGGTCGAGCGGCTGCAGCAGAACCTCTACATCTGCGCCCCGCACGTGAGCCAGGTGGCGGGGCTCGCCGCGTTCGACGCCACCGACGAGCTCGACGGGCACGTGCGCCGATACGCCGCCAACCGGTCGCTGCTCGTCGACGGACTGGCGGCGGCCGGTATCACCGACGTCGCCGACGCCGACGGCGCGTTCTACGTGTACGCCGACGTCAGCGACCTCGCAGCGTCGGTCGGTGGATCGATGCAGCTCTGCAATCGGTGGCTCGACGAGATCCACGTCGCCACGACACCTGGGCTCGACTTCGATCTGGCTCGCGGCGACCGGTTCGTGCGCTTCAGCTACGCCGGCCACGGCACGGAAATCGCCGAGGCGGTCGAGCGCTTGCAACACTGGTCGCCATGACCGACCCCGCGCCCACGCCACCGCTGGCCGATCTCCGTGTGATCGATCTCGCCACTGTCCTCGCCGGTCCCAACTGCGCCCGCTACCTCGCCGACTTCGGCGCGGACGTGATCAAGGTGGAGCGACCCGACGGCGGCGACAGCTTGCGCAACCTCGCGTGGCGCGACCCCCGCGACGGTGAGGGTCTGTGGTGGAAGATGGTCAATCGGAACAAGCGCACCGTCGCGCTCGACCTGAAGTCCGACGCCGACCTCGACGTGTTCCGACGGTTGGTCGTCGACGCCGACGTCGTCGTCGAGAACTTCCGTCCGGGCACGTTGGAGCGCCTCGGGATCGGGCCGGATGTGCTGCTCGCGCTCAACCCGCGGCTGGTGATCACCCGCGTCACGGGCTTCGGGCAGACCGGCCCCTACGCGAGCCGCCCCGGCTTCGCGACCATCGCCGAGTCGATGTCGGGTCTGGCGGCGATCAGCGGTGAGCACGGCGGGCAACCCCTGCTGCCATCGATCGCCCTGACGGACGAGCTGACCGGCGTGGTCGCCGCCTTCGCGACGATGGTGGCCGTGCACAGCGGCGTCGGCCAGGTGGTCGATGTGAGCCTTCTGGAGAGCATGTTCCAGCTGATGAGCCCGCTCGTGTCGCTCTACGGTCTGACCGGTGTGCAGCAGGAGCGCCTCGGGGCGGGGCTGCCGTACACGGTCCCGCGTGGCACGTATCGCTGCGCCGACGACACGTGGGTGGGGCTGTCCGCATCGAGCGACTCGGTCGCCGCCCGGCTCCTGCGACTGCTCGGGGTCGAGGGCGATCCGCGGTTCACGACCTTCACCGACCGGATGGCACACCGCGAGGAGTTGGAGGAGATCATGGCCGCGTGGTGTCGTCGACGAACCCGCGACGAGGTCGTGCGTGAGTTCACCGAGGCCGAGGCGGCCATCGGGCCGGTGCTCGACATGGCCGACATCGCCGCCGACCCGCACTACGCCGCGAGGGAGGCCATCGTGACCCTCGACGGCACACCGATGCAGGGACTGATCGCCAAGCTGAGCGCCACGCCGGGCCGCCTGAAGTGGCACGGGCGTCCCATCGACGCCGACGGCGACGAGATCCGCGAGCACGGATGGGGACGATGAGCACGACACCGAAGGCATACATCGCCGGCCCGCTGTTCGACGAGGGCGAGCGGTGGTGGATCGAACGCGTCGACGCACTGGTCGCGGAGGCCGGCTTCGTCACGTTCCTGCCGCACCGCGACAACCCTCCCAAGGACGAGTCGAACGTTCGGGCCATCTTCGAGAACGACAAGCGCGGCATCGACGAGTGCGACGTCGTCGTCGCCAGTCTGAACGGCATCATCACCGACGACGGCACCGCGTGGGAGCTCGGCTACGCCTACGCCAAGGGCAAACACCTCATCGGGTTGCACACCGACTGGCGGATGCGGTTCGAGCACGAGGTGGTCAACCTGATGATGGAGTGTTCGCTGCACCGCCTGGTGCGTTCGCTCGACGAGTTGCGCCTCGCCCTGGCCGAGTGGCACGCCACCCGACCGAGCTGAGGCCCCTCGGTTTCTGGTCAGGATCGTTCCCGCGGGGTTTTCTAGGAAGGATCGTTCCCGGTTTCCGGGAACGATCCGCCCCAGAAGCCGCAGGACGAGCGGCGGGTCGGCGGGATCGGCGGGTCGACGGGGTCAACGGTGCCCGGCGACGGGCCCGGTGAGGTGATCAGGCGGTGAGGCCGATGGGGCAGCTGACCCCGGTGCCACCGATGCCGCAGTACCCGTTGGGGTTCTTGGCGAGGTACTGCTGGTGGTACGGCTCGGCGTAATAGAACTCGTCGAGCGGCTTGACCTCGGTGGTGATGGGGCCATAACCGGCGGCGCTGAGCCGCTCCTCGTACATCGCCCGGCTCGACTCGACGGCTGCGACCTGCGAGGGATCGGTGGTGTAGATGGCGCTGCGGTACTGCGTGCCCGTGTCGTTGCCCTGGCGCATGCCCTGTGTGGGGTCGTGGTTCTCCCAGAACACCTTGAGCAGCTGCTCGTAGCTGACCTTGGCAGGATCGAACGCGACGAGCACGACCTCGGCGTGGCCGGTGCGCCCGCTGCACGCCTCCTCGTAGGTGGCGTTGGGGGTGAAGCCGCCGGCGTAGCCGACTGCGGTGGAGTACACACCCGGGGTCTGCCAGAACTTGCGCTCGGCACCCCAGAAGCAGCCCATGCCGAACACCGCGGTCTGGGTCCCCTCCGGCCAGGGGCCGGTGAGCGGGGCATCGAGGACGAAGTGGCGATCGGGCACCGGCATGGTCTGGTCGGTACGCCCAGGGAGCGCGGCGTCGGGGCTGACCATCTCTGACTTGTGACGGAAAAGCATGCAGTCAGGCTACGACCGCATCGCGAACGGTGCCAGGTCCGGTTGCGGAACAAACGAGAAACTCGATGGCTAGCGTGGACCATCGTGCTGATCCGTCCGTTCGCCCCGCACGACGTGCCACCTGCGCTCGAGCTCAACAACGCCAACGTCCCCGAGCTCAACGAGCTCGACGCACCCGAAGTCGCCCGGCTCGCCGCGCTCGCCGAATGTGCCCTGGTGGCCGAGGTCGACGGGGCATTCGCCGGGTTCTGCTGGGCCATCGGTCCCGGCCAGCCCTACGGCAGCCTGAACTACGGCTGGTTCAGCCGCCAGTACACCGACTTCGCCTACCTCGACCGCATCGCCGTGGTGCCCGACTTCCGGCGCTACGGCATCGGGCGTGCGTTCTACGCCGAACTGGTCCGCGCGTTCACCGGGGCGCGGCCCGTCATCACCTGCGA
The DNA here is from genome assembly GCA_963720695.1 of uncultured Acidimicrobiaceae bacterium. Taxonomy (GTDB): domain Bacteria; phylum Actinomycetota; class Acidimicrobiia; order Acidimicrobiales; family Ilumatobacteraceae; genus UBA668. Next base: position 60,095 of record CAVRGG010000006.1, on the reverse strand, counting down.
GGTGAACCTGCGGCCGCGCAACGACGCATCGCTGCGCTTCCACCACTCGATCGGCTTCCGTGAGGTCGGCCAGCAGGAGACCGACGGCGGCAACAAGACCGTGAGCCTGCTGGAGCTACCTCTGCCGACCGAGCGCGCGCCGCAGGCGTGAGGCCGGCACGTCGTCAGTCGGTGGGCTGGTCGGGTGCCAAGGCCGGCCAGACGAGCGCCGACTCGGTGAAGTCGCGCCGCGACGGGCGAGCCGGACGCACGGCGCGTTCGGGGATCGACCAGGTGAAGTCGTTGGGCGGTGGGTAGCGCGCGTACAGGTACGCCGACAGCACGTACACCAGCTCCTGTTCGATGAGCGGACGAGCGAGGCCTGCGGTCGAGTAGCCGTTGAGCAGCCCGAGCGTGAGCCCGACGGCGGTACGCGACACCACCTCGACCTCGTCGTCGGGGATCCCGGGGACGCGATCGCGGACGAGCTCGGTGGTGAACGCGATCAGGGTGTCGGCGATGGATCGGCCGGGGCCGTCGTCGCCGCCGGTGAGGCAGAGCGCGACCACGGCCGGATTCTCGTCGACGTACTTGCAGAGCGCGCCGATGGCACGCTGCAGGAGGAGCGGTGTGGTGGTCCCGTACTGGCTCTCCACCTCATCGGCGAAGACCTTCGTCATCCGGAACGCGCTGCGCTCGACCAACGCGGACACGACGGAGGGGATGTCGGGAAACCAGTAGTAGACCCGGCCGATCGACATGCCGGCGGCGTGCGCGAGTTCGTTCGCCGTGAACCCGACCTGACCCTGCTCGTGGATCAGCTGTTCGGCCGCGTCGAGGATCGCGTCGATCGATTGTTGGCTTCGTCGTTGCCGAGGTTCGGTCCGAAGTTCCTGCATCGGCCGTCACCATACGCTGATTTCGCCGATGGTTCTACGATTGGCGTATGCGCATCGCCGCCGTGCAACACGACATCGTCTGGAACGACCGGGCAGCCAACTTCCGCCGATTGGCTCCCATGATCGGAGCGGCCGCTGCGGGCGGCGCACGCCTGGTCCTGCTGACCGAGACGTTCTCGACGGGTTTCGCCGTCGACAACCCTGAATTGGGCGAGGCCGAGGGTGGGCCGTCGTCGCAATTCCTGATGGAGCAGGCGGCCGAGTTCGGCGTATGGGTGTGCGGGAGTTGCCCCGAGGTACCGGCCGACAGCGACCCTGCCGACACCCGGCCGGCCAACAGCTTCGTGCTCGCCGGACCCGACGGCACGGTGCACCGATACCGCAAGATCCACCCGTTCACCTTCGGCGGCGAGGATGCGCACTTCCGTGCCGGCAGCGCCTTGGTGCAGGTCGAGATCGAGGGGGTGCGGGTCAGTCCGTTCGTGTGCTACGACCTCCGTTTCGCCGACGAGTTCTGGGGCCTTGCCCCGACCACCGACGTCTACCTCGTTCCGGCGAACTGGCCCGAGCCGCGTCGGTTGCACTGGATGTCGCTCCTCCAGGCGCGAGCGATCGAGAACCAGGCCTACGTCGTCGGATGCAATCGGGTCGGCGAGGGCGGCGGGCTCAAGTACGTGGGCGACAGCCGCATCGTCGACCCGCTCGGCGAGCTGCTGGCGACCGGTTCGCAGGGGGAGACGACACTGTTCGCCGACATCGAGCCCGAACGGGTGGCCGCCGTGCGCGACCGGTTCCGCTTCCTTCCCGACCGACGCTGACGTGTCGGCCGACGTCTTGCGTGCGGAGGGCATCCATCGGGTGCTGCGCGACGGCACGAGCGTGCAGGTCCGCCTGCTCACGCCCGCCGACGGCGATCGCCTGCGGACCTTCCACGCCGGCCTGTCGCTCGAATCCACCCGGCTGCGCTACTTCGCCGCCAAACCGAACCTCAGCGACAAGGACGTCGCCTGGCTGACCGACGTCGACGTCGTCAACCGCTGTGCGCTGATCGCCGTGGAACACGACGCGATCATCGCGGTGGGACGCTGGATGCGACCGAAGGAGGGCTCTCCCGACGCCGAGGTCGCGTTCCTCACCGCCGACGGCGAGCAGGGCCGAGGGATCGGCACGCTCCTGCTGGCGATGCTCATCGAACTCGCACCCGAGTACGGCATCCGCACGTTCACCGCGTCGGTGCTGTTCGAGAACCATTCGATGACGAAGGTCCTGCGGCAGTCGGGCTATCGCGTCTCGGTCACGACCGACTCGGGCGTGCGCGAGATGGTGATCGACCTCACCTCGCCGGTCGAGGCGGAGCCAGCTGCGCCTATCCCAGCGTCTTCAGCCGGCTGACCGCCTCGTCGAGCACGTCGAGCCGCTTGCAGAACGCGAAGCGCACGATGTGGCGACCCTCGTGCTTGTTCGCGTAGAGGACCTCGGTGGGGATGGCGACCACGCCGCAACGATGTGGCAGCGCGCGGCAGAACGCCATCCCGTCGCCGTCGGGCTGCAGCGGTCGGATGTCGACGGTGACGAAGTAGGTCGCGCTCGTCGGGAAGACGGTGAATCCTGCCTCCAGCAGACCCGGCATCAGTCGATCTCGTTTGGCCTGCAGGTCGGCGGCGAGGTCGGCGTAGAACGAATCGGGGAGGCCGAGTCCCACCGCGATGGCGGGTTGGAACGGCCCACCGTTGACGTAGGTGAGGAACTGCTTCGCGGTGCGGACCGCGGTGATGAGCGCGGCCGGGCCGCACAGCCAGCCGATCTTCCAACCGGTGGTGCTGAAGGTCTTGCCGCCGCTGGACACCACCAGCGTCCGCTCGCGCATGCCGGGCAGCGACGCCATCGACACGTGCTCGGCGCCGTCGAACAGCAGGTGCTCGTAGACCTCATCGGTGAGCACCAGCAGATCGTGCTCGATCGCGAGGTCGGCGATCACCTGCACCTCGTCGCGCGTGAACACGCGCCCGGTGGGGTTGTGCGGCGAGTTGAACAGGATCAGCTTCGTCTTCGCCGTGATCGCCGCGCGCAGGTCGTCCGGATCGAAGCCGTACTCGGGCGGGCGCAGCGTGACCGGCTTGGCGACACCACCCGCCATGGAGATGCAGGGCGCGTAGCTGTCGAACATCGGCTCGAGCACGACGACCTCGTCGCCGCTGTCGACCAGTGCGAGCAGCGCCCCCGCCAACGCCTCGGTCGCGCCCGCGGTGACCAGGACCTCGGTGTCGGGGTCGTAGGACAGTCCGTAGAAGCGCGACTGATGAGCAGCGATCGCCTGGCGCAGCACCGGCATGCCCGGCCCCGGCGGGTACTGGTTGAGGCCGCCGTTGATCGCGTCGATCGCGGCATCGAGCACTTCCCGCGGACCGTCGTCGTCGGGGAAGCCCTGACCGAGGTTGACACTGCCGGTGGTGGTGGCCAGCGCGGACATCTCGGCGAAGATCGTGGTGCCGAAGCCCTGCAGCTTGGCGGTGAGATACGGCACTCGTGACGACGGCACGCCGTCAGATTACGCGCCGCGACCCGCTACGGCGATGGGCGGGCGCTCACCTGCCCGCCGTCGCCGACCGACAGCGTCCACCCGTCCGAGGTGAACGTGGCACCGGGCGCGAGCAGGGAGGAGAACGGCGCCACGCCGACCAGTGGTTCGAGGGGGCGTAGCGCACCACCGTCGAGGCGCACCCGGTGGACGGCGATCCCCCCGTTGGCGAGGTGAGCGTCGTAGCCACCGAGTGGCAGTGACTCCACGGCGAGGAACGTCGACTCGTCGACGGGGAGCACCAGCAGACGCGTGCCGACGTTTCCGGTCGACGGCGCGAGGGTGACGTCGGTTCCCGACGTTCCGGCGACGACCACCGCGACGGCGGGCAGCCATCCGGCGACGACGCGCTCCACGGCCAAGGTGTCGGGACCGTCGCGACGCGAGGGGTCGATGTCGCGGGGTGCCGCGCTGTTGCTCATCACGTCGAGCGCACTCAGGTAGTCGCCTGCGGCATCGACCCCGCTGTGGACCCAACCGAGCGTGTGACCGATCTCGTGCTCGACGAGATCGAGCGGTGGATCGTCGCCCCATTCCGGGGCGAAGTCGGCGGCGCCCACGTACGCGGCGCGCCGCGAGTCGGCCACCGAACACGGGGCGCCGCACGGATCACCGCCGGTCCCGAACCCTCCCGGTTGACCCGGCGCATGCTCGGCGTCGGCGACGGCGAGCACCGCACGCGTCGCCGCGCCGGCGCCGGCGATCGCCCGGTCCACGCAGTCCTGAGGCCGATCGTCGCGCGACATCGTCACCTCGCCCCCCGCCACGAGGACCGGGTGATACGTGCCGTGCGAGATCGCTTCGAAGTAGCCGGCCACCCCGGCGGCGATCGTGTCGGTCAGGTGCTGCGGCGTGAGCGGTCGGCGTAGCGGCAGTCCTCCGTAGACCTCCGCGGTGCTGTCCGGCGGCACGTGGCAGACCCAGACCTCGATCACGTCCTCGCCGACGGACCGCCACGACCCGGCGGTGGCCAACGCCACCACGTCGTCGAACGCGGGCGACGACGCGGGCCGCCCAGAGGTGCCACCGTTGCCGGCACACGCTGCCGTCGAGAGCAGCCCGAGGACGCACCAGATGGGTCCGAGTCGCACGGCGGAACCCTAGGTGCGGCGCACCACCGTCCGCGTGTCAGCATGGAGCAATGGCTGGTTCCACGATCCGTCGCCGACTGCTCGGCAACCCGGTCGCCCGCACGCTCCTGTCCGCATGGTCGTGGTTCGTCCTGGGCATCATCGTCATCATCTGGGTGCCCACCGTCTTCGTCGTGTGGGCGGCCACGGCCCCCTTCGACAAGGGCCGCTACTGGCCAGGCTTCGTGTTCCGTCGTCTGTGCGTGGTCCACCAGTGGCTCAACCCGCTGTGGAAGTTCCGCACGTCCGGGGTCGAGATCACCGATCCGCGGCGGCCGTACGTGGTGGTCTCCAACCACGAGAGCTTCGTCGACATGCTGCTCATCTCGCACCTGCCGTGGGAGATGAAGTGGCTCTCCAAGGAACAGATGTTCAAGATCCCGCTGGTCGGGTGGCTGATGCGGATGGCCGGCGACGTGCGCATCGTGCGCGGCAACAAGCAGAGCATCGTGTCGGCGATGAAGGGGTGTCACGACCGACTCGACAAGAAGGTCAGCGTGATGCTCTTCCCCGAGGGAACCCGCACCCGCGACGGTTCGCTCGGCGAATTCAAGGACGGGGCGTTCCGCCTGGCCATCGAGCACCAGTGCCCGCTCCTGCCGCTCGTCGTCAACGGCACCCGCGAGGCGCTCCAGGCCGACTCGTGGCGGATGAACGTGACCAACGCGGAGGTGCGCGTGCTGGAGCCGATCGACACCACCGGCATGACCAAGGACGACGTGCCGGCGTTGCGCGACCGCGTACGGACCCTCATCGCCGATGAGCTGACCTCGATGAGGGGCTGATGTCGATGCCGCGGCTGTTCGCGAGCGACGACGATCGTGACCTCGTCCGCGCGGAACGCGATGTGCGCGAGGCGTTCACCGGGCTCGATCTCGACCTGCGCGCCCTCACCGCGGTGAGCAACATCTTCCGGGTCGCCACGGCCGTGCGCAACCACATGGAGAACGGGCTGCTCGCGGAGCACGACCTCTCCTGGAGCGCGTTCACCACGATCTTCGTGCTGCGGGTGTGGGGCGAGATGGACGCGCGCTCACTCGCCAACGAGGCCGGTGTCACGGCCGCCACGCTCACGGGCGTGATGAAGACGCTCGAGGGCCGCCAGCTGCTCAAGCGCCGCGGCGACCGCGCCGACGGCCGACGGGTCGTGGTGTCGCTCACCCCGAAGGGACGACGCGTCGTCGACGAGATCATGCCGGCGTTCAACCGTCACGAGGCGATGGTCACCCAGGCCCTCACCGACGACGAGCAGGACGAGTTGGCCCGCAGCCTGCGAGCCATCCTGCGTACCGTCGACGCGATCGACCTCTGACCCTGGCGCGCCCGTCAGTGGGCGGCACTCTCCTCGACCAGCCACACGAACGCAGGGTCGACGACGTCGCTGAGCATCTCGGGGTGCCACTGCACGGCGAACACCTCGGGGCGACCGGAGATCTCGAAGGCCTCGACGACGCCGTCCTCCGCGGTGCCGGTGACGACCACACCCTCGCCGAGGCGGCCGACCGCCTGGTGGTGAAGGCTGTTGGTCGGTACCTCGGAGCCGTACAGGGCTTCGGCACGGCTTCCGCCGGACACGCGCACCGTGTGGCAGCGCTCGATGCGTGGCTTGTCCCAGCCGGCGTGCTCGGGCGAGTCGAGGTGCTGCACGAGCGTGCCGCCCAGCGCGATGTTGAGCAACTGCGCGCCGCGACACACGCACAGCATCGGGATCCGCGCGTCGAGCGCAGCACGGATGAGTGCGAGCTCCCAGTCGTCGCGCCCGCGCTCGACCGCGCCGAGCTCGGGATGCGGCTCCTCGCCGTAGAGCTCGGGGTCAGGATCGGCGCCGCCGGTCATCACCAATCCGTCGAGCCGTCGCACGATCTCGACCGGGTCGGTGTTGCGAGTGAGCTGCACCGGCAGACCCCCGGCCTTCTCGATCACCTTCGGATACTCGCTGAGGTGCACGTCGACCTCCTCGCCGTGCAGCGCCGTGTAGTCGAACAGCGGAATCGACTCCGCCGGCCACCGACGGCCCGACAGCCCGATCAACGGCGGGCGCCGCCCGTCGCTCATGCCCAGCTCACCTTCACGGGGAGGCGCTTCATGCCGCAGATGAAGTTGCTGCGCAACCGCTCGATGGGGCCGTCGATCTCCACGGTGGTGATCCGCGGCAGGAGCTCCTCGAACAGCACCTTGAGCTCCATGCGGGCCAGCTGCGCGCCCAGGCACAGGTGCGGGCTGCGCAGGTTGAACGCGACGTGGTCGTTGGGCGTGCGATGGATGTCGAACGTGAACGGGTCGGGGAACTGCCGCTCGTCGTAGTCGGCCGAGCTGAACCAGATGACGACCTTGTCGCCCTCCTTGATCTGGCGGCCCTGCAACTCGACGTCCTGGGTGGCGGTACGCCGGAAGTGCATCGTGACCGACGTCCACCGCAGCATCTCCTCGACCGCCCGTTCCACCACGGCGCTGTCGCCGTCGATGCACGCCTGACGCAGTTCGGCGAACTGCTCCGGCCGTTCGGCGAGCGCCTTGAGCCCACCCGCCATCGTGTACCGGGTGGTGTCGTTGCCGGCACTGACCATCAGCACGAAGAGGTTCTTGAACTGCAGCTCGGTCAGGCATTCGCCGTCGATCGTGGGAGCCAGCAGCTTGCCGATGACGTCGTCCATCGGGCAGCCGCGACGGATCTCGGCCTGCTGCTCCGCATAGCGGTAGAGCTCGAGGGCCGCCGGCGACCGGAACGGGATGTGCTTGAACTCCTCGGTGTCGGTGAGGCCCACGGGGTACTGGGTCATCTCCGGGTCGAGGTTGCCGAGCAACGCATCGCCCTGCTCGACCAGCCAGTCCCCGTCGCTGTCGGGCACGCCGAGCAACCGGCCGAGCATCTTCATCGGCAGCTGCTTGGCGATCCGATCGACGTAGTCGAACCGATCGCCGAGATCGCGGGCGGCCAGCACCACGTCGCGGGCGAGGTCGCGGATGCCGGGTTCGTAGGAGTACACCTCGCGACGGCTGAACGGCTTGCTCACCAGGCGGCGATAGCGCGTGTGCTCGGGCGGGTCGTACTCGAGCATGTTGCGTCGCAGGTGGAAGTCGTCGCCCTCGATCTCCTCGAGCGTGATGCCCTGCGCACTGGAGAACAACTCCACGTGCTGGCTCACGTACAGCAGGTCCTCGTAGCGGGTGACCGCCCAGAAGCCCTTGCCGCCGTCGTGCTCGGGCCACCAGCTCACCGGATCGGTGTCGCGCAGCCGGCGGAAGGTGGCATGGGGGAAACCGTGGACGAAGCTGTCGGGATCGACGATGTCGAGGTCGTCGCGGCCGAGGGCTGCACCGAGGTCGGGTCCGGCGCTCATCTCAGCGCCCCGTGTCCAGCGTGGTGCCGCCGGCGAAGGTGGTGCCGACGCTGCGGAAGTACCCGGCGATGATCTCGCGGACCTCGAGGCGAGCGACCTCCTCCACGGGGCTCGGCAGCAGCTCCAGCTCGGCATCGCCGCGCCACGCCTGGCCGAGCTCGACGTCGCGCCCGCTCATCGTGACGAGCTCGTGGTAGCTGTCGGTGCCGTCGCCCTCGATGCGCGGCATGTACCGCGAGTGGACCATCGGATGGCCGTTCACGAACCCGTTGCCGTCGCTGGGTTCGCGCAGCGTGATCCGGGCGTCGACGACGCGCCGGTCGTGGTAGGCGACGGTGCCCGCGAAGCGCCCGCCGGGGGCGATCCGCGGGCCGGCCTTGCCGATGGTGACCGGCCGCGTCTGCCAGATGCTGCCGAGCTTCTTCGGGTAGCCCTGGAAGTGGCCGCGCACGAGCGCGAAGTCCTTGTCGACCCAGATGAACACACAGCGGCTGTAGACGGTGCCGCGGAACATGCAGCGCACGACGAGGAACGCCTCCTTGTACTGCGAGCGCACCGGGTCGTCCAGCTCGCTGAAGTCGTCGCCACAGCTCTGCCAGTCGGCGAAGATCATCGCCACGGCGCCCGGATCCTGGTCGTCGGGCACCAGCGTCAGCGGGTCGGGCAGCAGCTCGGCGACACGTGACGGATCGGTGCGGTACTCCACCGTGAGCAGGTCACCGCTGTAGTGCCACGGCATCGGTGGCAGCATCGACGCCCCGCCGAGCTCGGTGCGGGGGAAGATGAAGCCGTTCATCGCAGTCATGGGCCGACACTATAGTTTGGCCCCAAACGACCTCTGACCGGTCGGAAAGGATCGTTGTGGCCGACATTCGAAGGATCCTGCTCGACGGGTACCCCACCGTGATGGTGCGAGAGGACGATCGGCTCGTCGCGCGGGACGGGCGCAGCGTCGGCGTCGACGAGGCGGTGCACCTGTCACCGGTGGAGCCGACCAAGATCATCTGCTGTCACCTCAACCACGTCAGCAGAGTGCGCGAGTTCGGTGTGTCCCTTCCGCCGGCACCCACCTACTTCCACAAGCCGATCAGCGCCCTCAACGCACACGGTGCGGGGGTGGTGCGCCCGTCCAACTGCAAGTGGCTGAACTACGAGGGCGAGGTGGCGATCGTGATCGGCCGCACCTGTCGCAACGTCACCCACGCACAGGCGGGCGACTACATCGCCGGCTACACCGTCGCCAACGACTACGGGCTGCACGACTTCCGCGACACCGACAGCGGGTCGATGCTGCGGGTCAAGGGTGCCGACACGCTGTGCCCGCTCGGGCCGGGCCTGATCACCGACTGGGACTTCCACGGCAAGCGGATCCGCACGCTCGTCAACGGCGTGGTCCGCCAGGACGGGAGCACCGACGAGATGGCCTGGGACATGCACTACCTCGTCGCCGACATCGCCCGGCTCATCACGCTCGTGCCGGGCGACGTCATCCTGTCCGGGACCCCGGCGATCAGCCGCAGCGTCGTCCCCGGCGACGTCGTCACCGTGGAGGTCGAGGGCCTCGGCGCGCTGACCAACCACATCGTCGAGGGGCCCGAGCCCGTGAGCGACGAGATCGGTGCGCAGCCGACCGAGACCGAAGAGGTGCTCAGCACGGCCATGGGCGGCGACTGGCCGCTGCGTGGGCAGCGCCGACCACTGCCCACCGATCGCAGCGAACTGCCCTTCCCCCGCGTGCGCCCGATGCTGCCCGAGGGTGAGCTGTGAGCAGCAGCGACCCGTTCGTCGGTGGCACTCGCGTCGATGTCGGCGGGGTGATGGTCAGCACCGACCACTACATCGGCGGGCGCCGTGTCGGCAGCCCGTCCACGTTCGAGGACCGCTCGCCGCTCGACTGGTCGATCGTGCTCGCCGAGGTGTCGCGCGGCGACGCGGCCACCGCCGATCTGGCCGTGGGCGCCGCCGTCGACGCCTTCCCCGAATGGTCGGCGATGGGGCCCGCAGGACGTGGTGCAGTGATGCGTCGGGTCGCCGATCTCATCGACGAGCACGTGCCGTCGCTCGCCGCGGTCGAGTGCCTCGACATGGCGATGCTCGAGGAGAGCCTCCGCCTGCGAGTGCTGTCGCGCGGTGCCCGGAACTTCCGCGCCTACGCCGACCTCGCCGAGCAGTACGACGAGCGGGTGTGGTCGAGCAACGGCACCGCCAACCGGGTCATCCGGATGCCGGCCGGCCCGACCGTCGTGATCACTCCCTGGAACGCACCGTTCATGCTCAGCACGTGGAAGTGCGCACCGGCGCTGGCTGCGGGCAACACGGTGATCCTCAAGCCCGCCGAGTGGAGCCCGCTGTCGTGCAGCCTCCTGGCCGACCTCTGCCACGAGGCGGGCATGCCCCCCGGCGTCTTCAACGTCGTCCAGGGCATCGGCGAGGAGGTCGGCGCGGCGCTCGTGGCCGACCCGCGCCTGAAGAGGATCAGCTTCACCGGCTCACCCGAGACCGCTCGTCACATCGGCACGGCCGCGGCGCAGAACATCGTGCCATTCACGGCCGAGCTCGGCGGCAAGGGTCCGTTCGTGGTGTTCGCCGATGCCGACCTGGAAGCTGCCGCGAAGAAGGCCGCCGGTCAGTTCGACGACTCCGGCCAGGTGTGCCTCGCGGGCACACGGCTGCTCGTCGAGTCCTCCGTGCGCGACGAGTTCCTGCGCCAGTTCCACCACTTCGCCGACCTCCACGTGCTCGGCGACTCACGCGACCCGCTCACCACCATCAGCCCGATGATCCACCCCGATCACGTGGCCCGGGTCGCAGGCTTCGTCGATCGGGCGCGGGCGCACGGCGACACGATCCTTCGCGGCGGCGCGATGTCGTCGCTCGGCGGCGACGACGGCCTGTGGTACGAGCCGACGCTGATCGAGCCGGCGTCCAACGACAGCGAGGTCGTCCAGCACGAGGTGTTCGGCCCGGTCCTCACGTTCCAGACGTTCACCGACGAGGTTGACGCCGTCCGCCTCGCCAACAGCACGGCCTACGGACTCTCGGCGATCGTCTACACGAGCTCGCAGGAACGGGCCGAACGGATGGGCCGCGCCCTGCGTGCAGGAACGATCTGGACCAACTGCTTCCTGGTCCGCGACCTCACCGCGCCCTTCGGCGGCTGCGGCATCAGCGGCATCGGACGCGAGGGCGGCGACTACGCCCTCGACTTCTACAGCGACCTGAAAATGTTCCAAGTGCTGGAGGGGACGACCAGTTGAGCCGATGAAGATACGTGCGTCGCCCTGCAGCCACCTGCTCTACTGACATCGTGCCCTTCTTCGGAGTCACCGCGTGAGCGGATGGAGCCTCGGCGCACGCGCCGCGCTCGTGGCCGGCTCGCTGCTGGCCGGCGGTGTCGGATGGTTCGCCGCGCACAGCACCAGCGCGGCGGGTGCACCCGGCTCGGCCGAGGGCGCGGTCGACCTGTTCAGCTGCCCGCTCGAGGGCGCCCAGTCGATCGGACAACTCGCCGCCGGTGACGACGTCTGGTTGATGGGAGTCACCGACGGTCGGTGGGCCGTGATCCGCCATCCCAGCGCGCCCGGACGTCCGGCATGGGTCCCTCTCGCGATGATCGACACCGATGCCGACACCGGCGATCTCCCGCAGATGGGTTGCGACGCCAACCCGAGCACCGGCACGACCTCGCCGCCCACCACCGCGCCGCCCACCACGGTCGTCGGCGCACCGACGACCACGAGCACCACCACCACGAGCACCACCACCACCAGCACGTTGCCTCCGACGACGGTGCCTCTCGATTCGATCCCGCCGATCGTCACCCTCACTGCGAACCGCGACCACCTCTACGTCGCACCGGCGAGTGCGTGTCCCGACGAAGCCGAGCTCGAGGTCACCATCACCGTCACCGACCCCACGCTGCCTCTCACACTGCGGTCCGTGATCGCCAACTGGACGAGTCCCACCGGACCGCAGTCGGTCGGCCTGACGCCGGTCGCCGGCAACCGCTTCCGGTTGGTGATCGACGCCAACGGTCCCGTCGCGTTCGAGCTCCCCGTCACCATCACGGCGACGGCATCCGACGGAGCGGGCAACGTCGGCTCGGGCTCGATCGGCGTCGCGTTGCGCAACCCCGCGAACTACGGGTGCGCATGATGGAACGCTCTCGGCTCGTTGCGTTCGGCGCTCCACTGGCGATGCTGCTGGTCGGGGGCGCGCTCGGCTACACGATGCGCGACGACACCACCGCCGCGTCCAGTTCGGGCACCGTCGTCGGCCACCCCATCCCCACCGGCGCCGATCTGGAGAGCGCGGCGCCGCCGCGCTCGCTGCCGAGGGCGGCGAACACGATGGTGATCGACACCGACCGGCTCATCGGGTTGCCCGACGACGCCACGGTGCCCGTGCCGGCGGGTGCCGCCCTCCCGCTGACCCTCGGCGGCGACGGCACCACCGGAGCGGTCGACTCGGTCACGTTGGAGCCGGTCGAGGCTCGCACGCCGGTGCCGCTGCCGCCGGTCGACCCGGCGCCGATGCTCGACGGGGCCCGTCCCGGCACGGCACCCACCACGCTGCCGCCCACCGACGTCACCGTGGCGCCGGCCACCACGGCGCTCACCGAGACCGGCTTCGTCGACCCGTGCATCCGTGCCGAGCAGACCTGTCCCGGCGCGCCCGGCAGCGTCCGCGACGGCCCGTCCGACGGCACCCCCGCACTCGATCCGTTCCAGACCTCACTCCCGTTCGCAGCAACGGGTGACTTCGCGACCATGTGCAGCTCCATCGAGGCGGGCAAGGTCCCCGACCCGTTCCTCACCCCGGCCACCCGACCCACCATCGCCGTGGTCGTGAACCAGCCGTCCACGATCGCCTTGAGCGGCCGTTGGGCCGACGGCACCTCGCTGGACAAGCTGACGATGATCACCTCACCCGAGTTCGATGCGCAGTGGCAGCAGGCGTGGGACTCCGACCACCACCAGGGCACGCTCCTCGCCTGTCTCACGCTGCCGCTCGACACCGTGCGGGCCCACGCCTCGGCCGGACGAGCCACGCTGTCCGCGTCGATGCTCGCGATCAGCGCCACAGGGCGTGCCGAGATCGGCGGCGCCGTCACCGTCGCCATTCCTCTCGATGGCGTCGACGAGCCGTTCGCAGACCAACTCACCGTCACCGCGCTCGGCGAGCAGCGCCAACCCGACTCGACACTCGCGCCGACGGTCCATGTCCACTACGCATTCACGACCGACACCGTCATCCCGACCACGGGTTCGTTGAACCCTCGTACGGCCCGTGTGTACGGATCGCACGCGCTCGTCGAGAACGCCGACTGTGCGGGGTGGGCGGTCAACGAGCAGGGTCTCGACCGCACCGGCCCGTCGCGGTTCACGGTGGCGATCGAGCAACGAACGGTCGCCGGACGGAACCGACCCGTGTCGGTCGTCGACGGTGATGTCACGCTCGACGAGGTGATGCCCGGCGGGTGGGAGGGCTTCCTCTGCGTGCAGTTGTTCGTCGCCGACGACGCCGGCAACCGAGTCACCATCGCCCTCCGGGGCGCTCCCGTGCGCAGCCCGCGGACGGCCGTGTACACGGTGGGCGTCCGTGCGATCGACAGTGATCGGCCCGACGGCATGCGGGTGCAGGCCACCTGGCGGCGCCCCGACGGATCCTCCGCGTGTGGACCGGTCGAACTCGTCAGCGGCGATCCCGGCGTGTCGTGCACGGCGTACGCGCGCTCGGCACCGGACGGGATCACCGTGATGCTGCGCGGCGTCGAGCCCACGGGCGCGTTGCGGCCGGCGCTGCTCGTGACCATTCCCGTCAACACCGCCTACTGCGACCCCGACGACCCGACCGCGGCGGTCAGCAACGGATGCGACACCGGTTTCGTCCAACGTCTCGACGTCCCCCTCGACGCCACCGGCACCGAATCCGCACCGGTGTCACTGACCGTCATCCGCACGGCCACCCCGGGATCGTTCCTCACCAACCCCTCCCACGCCTGGCAGATCGGCCCGACCCAGTCGTTCGCGTTCTAGACGACGCCGCGTCGGCGGCGGGTACGGTGAGGCCATGAGCCGACGAGACACAGGACCTGCGATCGCCCGCCTCACCCACATCGCCCTGCCCTGCACCGACATCGACGCGACGATCGACTGGTACGAACGGTTCACCCCGCTTCGCTTGCTCGACCGTCGAGAGGACGCCGACGGCTTCGGCGCGTGGCTCGGCCAGCCCGACATGGTCGACAAGCCGTTCATCCTCGTGCTGGTCAGCTTCATCCGCGACCAGGCCGACGGTCCGCAGCCCACCCTCGCTCCCTTCGCCCACCTCGGCATCGAGGTCCCCACGCGAGCCGACGTCGACGACATCGCCGCTCGCGGTCGTGCCGAGGGCTGCCTGGCCTGGGAACCACAGCAGTTGCCACCGCCGATCGGCTACGTCTGCGCACTGACCGACCCCGACCGCAACATGGTCGAGTTCAGCTTCGACCAGGGCGTGTTCGCCAAGGTCCGCGAAGTGTGGGGCGACACCGCGAACTGACCGGAGACACACGGAACCACCGCGCACCCGCTCCGTACACTGGACAGATGGTCGCGTCCACATCTCCCCCGGCGCTCCAGCTGAGCTGGGTCGATGGTGAGGCCGTGGCGTGGCAGCCTGGGCGAGGGGTGTACGGCGGCAATCTGCACCACGAGGTGGCCAGGGTCGCCAGGCGCCCGGGCATGGCGTACTCGGGCTCGACCCGCGTGGTGCCGTTCCTGTTGCCCGAGGGTCGGGTCAGCGTGATGTGCCAGCGGATCGACCCGGCGACGTTGGCCTCGCTCGGGCAACTCGACGCGCTGCACGACGGCATCAGCGCATCGGTCGCCTGGTTCGGTGAGGTCTACCGGTACGCAAGCGATCTCGTCGAACGCGGACGCGTGCTCCCCGTGCTCACCCACGTGGCCGACCTGATGTGGACCGCAGAGTGGCAGCCGCTGGCCTCCGACGTCACCGCTGCGCAGGCCGCGTTGCTGCCGGGCATGCCGCCGGTGGTCGCCGCCGGTGGTCCCGTCGAGGCCGTCGAGGTGCTCCATGCGCTGGTCGATCGCCTCACCCGACTCACTCTCGCCGGGCGCGGGTGGCACGCGATGCTCTCCGAGACTCGATCCGTCAACGCCCGCGCCACCCGAGTGGTCACCCGCGCCCTCATCGCCCAGAGCGGCCAGTTCCCGGTCGGCAGTGATCTCGTCGAATCGGTCACCCACATCGCGCTGGAGTTCGCAGCGATGGCCCGCCGGGCCGACGGAGAACCGATCCTGCGCGCCCGGCTCCGGCTCGGCCTGCCGACACCCGACGACGACGAGGGCAACGTCCAGCCCGGCGGCGACTGGCCGCTCACTTTCGAGATCGTCGACGCCGACGACCGAAGTCGCTGGTGCACCGCCGACGACGTGGCCACCCTCAGCCCTGCTGCGCGCTCGCTGGCCCGCGAGGAGCGATTCCTCCCGCTGCTGCGCGACTCCCACTCGGCGGCCACGCACGCCATCGGCGCCGCCGTCCCCGAACTCGCCGGCTGGCTCGCCGAGCGTCAGCCCGCCGTGGGTCTGGAGGAGGCCGCGGCTTTGCTGGAGGGCATCGATCTGCTCGCCACCTCCGGCATCGAACTCGTCGCCCCGGAGAAGCTCACGCGCCGCCGCACCACCACCCGGGCCACGGCCCAGCCCAAGGACGAGGCCGGCAGCGGGCGGTTCGCGGCCACCGCCCTGGTGCAGTGGCAAGTGGTGGTCGACGACACCCCGGTACCCGACGACGTGCTTCGCCGCGCCGCCGAGGACGGCGCGAACCTCATCGAGGTCGGTGGCCGCTGGGTGCAACTCGACCGCGCCGAGGCACGGCGGGCGCTCGCCAACCTCGCCGACCATCGTGCCCACCACAGCGAGATGAGCGCGCTCGAACTGCTGGCGCTCGCCGCGGAGTTCGAACGCGAGCTCGAGGCGGCCACCGCGGCGAGCGATCTGCAGGCGTCGGTCGACACCATGCAGGCCACGGGCTGGGCGGGAGATCTGTTGAACGGTCTCCCCGATGCCGACATCGGTGACGGCGTCGTGCCGAGCGGGTTCACCGCCACCCTCCGCCCGTACCAGCTGCGGGGTTTGGGGTGGCTGCAGTTCCTCCGCGAGTTGGGTCTCGGAGGGTGCCTGGCCGACGACATGGGCTTGGGCAAGACCCCTACGACGCTCGCCCACCTCGCCGGCATACCGGGGCCCCACCTCGTCGTGTGTCCCCTGTCGGTGGTGCGCAACTGGGAGGCCGAGACCGCGCGCTTCGCCCCGCTGATGCGGGTGATGGTGCATCACGGCACCGGCCGCGCCGCTGATGCCGTGTTCCTCAACTCCGTCGCGTCGCACGATCTCGTGGTGACCACGTATCAGGTCGCCGCCAAGGACCTGGCGCTGATGCAGCAGGTGCCGTGGTCGACCGTGGTGCTCGACGAGGCCCAGGCGGTCAAGAACCCCGACACCAACACGGCGCGGGCCATGCGCGCGATCTCCGCCGACCAACGGATCGCGCTCACGGGCACGCCCGTCGAGAACCGGCTCTCGGAGCTGTGGTCCATCTTCCACATCGTCGCCCCCGGCCTGCTCGGCAACGCGACCCAGTTCCGTCAGCGATTCGCCCAGCCGATCGAGCGGGGCCACGACGCCGCGGCCACCGCCGCGCTGCGCACGCTCACCAGTCCGTTCCTGTTGCGCCGCACCAAGGCCGACAAGTCCCTCGTGCCGGATCTGCCCGACAAGGTCGAGCAGATCGCCTGGGCGCCGCTCACTCGCGAGCAGGCCCACATGTACCAAGCCGTCGTCGACCATCTCCTCAAGGACGCGCAGGAAGCCAGCGGCATGCGCCGCCGCGGCCTCGTCCTCGCCGCGCTCACTCGGCTGAAGCAGATCTGCAACCACCCCGCGCACGCGCTCGGCGACGGCTCGAAGCTGGCCGGTCGGTCGGGCAAGCTGCACCGCTTCGACGAGCTCGTCACGGATCTGCTCGATGCCGGCGAGCAGGCGCTCGTGTTCACCCAGTTCCGCGAGATGGGGCTCCTGCTCCAGCGTCACCTGCACGAGCGGTTCTCCCAGCAGGTGCCGTTCCTGCACGGCGGCGTCACCAAGAACGGACGCGATCGCATGGTCGAGCAGTTCCAGGCCGGCACCGCCACCTCGCCGTTGCTGCTCGTGTCGTTGAAGGCCGGCGGCACGGGGCTCAACCTGACGGCCGCTTCGCAAGTGGTCCACTACGACCGCTGGTGGAACCCCGCCGTCGAGGACCAGGCCACCGACCGGGCGTGGCGCATCGGTCAGTCGCGCACGGTGTTCGTGCACAAGCTCGTGTCCGAGGGGACGGTCGAGGAACGGATCGATGCGCTGATCAACGACAAGCGCAAGCTGGCCGATGCCGTCGTCGGCACCACGGGCGAGGCCTGGCTCAGCGAGCTGAGCACCGACGACCTGCGCGACCTGGTCACGCTCGATCACTCCAAGGTTCGCGGATCATGAGGGGCGGTCGGACATGAGCATCGTCGTCATCCCCGGCCAGTTCCACGCCGAGCCGCACCCGGCGGGGAAGTTGGCCAGCACGCTGCTGTCGGTGACGGTCGCCGGCATGGCCGATCCGGCACGCTTCCGACGAGGAAAGACCTACGTCGCCGATCGAGCGGTCACCCGACTCGAGATCTCCACGGGGACGCTCACCGCAACGGTCGTGGGCAGCCGCGACCACCCGTATCACGTGGTGGCCACCGTGCAGGTCATCGATCGCTTCACCGACGGGTCGGCAGAGGCGTTGCGGGCGCAGCTCACCCGCCTCACCCCCGAGTCGGGCGAGTTGATGGTGAGCTGCACCTGCCCCGACTTCGACGATCCCTGCAAGCACTCGGTCGCCGCGCTGCTCGCATTCGCCAACGAGTTGGTGGCTCGGCCCGAACTGTTGGTGCAGTGGCGGTGCGCGCCCACCGACGAGGTCACCGAGCGCCCGCGCGTCGGGTCACGCGCTCGCACCGGCGACCGCCACCTACGCCTCGCCCCGCCCGTCATCGTCACTCGCCAGCCCGAACCCACGAATCCGTGGGAGTCGCCGGAGTGGGCCACGTTCCTCGGCGAACTCCCGCTGCCCCCGGCCCCCGATGTCCCACGCGAGCCGGCGGCCATCGGTCGAGCGATGGTCGGCACGATCGACCTGTCGGTCATCGTCCGCAGCGCGATCGACGCCATCACCGGCCAGGAATGAACGGCATTGCTTCCGGCCCACCGGGAGCCGCGGTGCACCACGACCACGCCGCGCCCACTCGACCGCCGAACCGTCATGTGGGCCGTCATCGCGGCGCAGACCGCTGACGCAAGCGCCCATAACGCGCGCCCAGAATCCCTTGCGCGAAGCGCCCAGAGCGGGCAATCGGGCGCTCCCTGGAGCCTCCGCGCCCATGGGCGCGAAATCCAGCCACTCCTGTCAGCGCGACCCCGCGTGGGCGCGAAAACCAGACGCCAACGCCCGATTCCGCGCCCATGCAAGCCGACGAGAACACTCGCTCGGAACTGCCGATATCGCGTGCTGGTTGCCACAACGTAGCACTGCGTGCTACGTTGTGGGTATGGCGCACACAATCACACAACGCGAGCTTCGCAACGACAGCGGTGAGATCATGCGCCGCCTCGATCATGGAGAGACTTTCATCGTCACTCGCAACGGGACGCCCGTCGGAGAGCTGACTCCGATGCGCCGTCATCGATTCGTGTCCACTGACGCCGTCTTCGCGATGTTCCGCAACGCGCCAACGATCGACGCTGACCGGTTCCGCGCCGACCTCGACGACATCGCGGATCAGGACGCAGCGCCTCATGGCTGACCAACGCCGGCTGCGGGGTTTGCTCGACACCTCGGTCATCATCGACCTCGAACGCCTCAACCCCACAGATCTCCCCATCGAGTCGGCCGTCGAGCGCGATCACGATGGCCGAGCTCGCCGCGGGTCCGCATGCGACTCAGGACCCCGACGAGCGGGCTCGACGGCAAGACCGGCTTCAGCGCGCCGAGGCAGTCTTCGACCCGTTGCCGTTCGACTCCGAGGCGTCACGCGCGTATGGCCGTGTCTACGCCGCTGTTGTTGTAGCCGGCCGGAAAGCTCGCGGAGCGCGAGCCGTCGACCTACTGCTCGCAGCGACTGCGTGTTCGGTCGGGCTTCCTCTCTACACCCGCAATCCGGATGACTTCCGAGCCCTCAACGACCTCGTCGAAGTCGTCGCCGTCTGAGAGACACCTCGCGCACCTAGCTGCCGACAGGTCGCTGGACAAGGCCAGCCACTTCGGGCATTCTGCGCTCATGGCGAAGGGCGGCGCGTGCTGAACTGATGCGCCCGGGTCGTGTGGAGACGTCGTGGTTATGTGAGGACGCCTTGGTTGGCGTCGTGTTGTTGAGTGTTGTCGGCGGGTTGTGTGGTCGTCCAGTGGTTCTCGAACTCGACGGGTGGGATGTTCCCGATCGGGGCGAGGAGTCGGCGGTTGTTCCACCAGTGGACCCAGCCGAGGGTGGCGAGTTCGACGTCGTCGACGTTGCGCCAGGGGCCTTGCATGGTGATCAGTTCTGCTTTGTAGAACGCGTTGACGGACTCGGCCATCGTGTTGTCGTAGGAGTCACCGCGTGAACCAACCGAGGTGACCGCACCCTCGACAGCGAGGCGTTCGCTGTAGCGGATCGACAAATACTGGACACCGCGATCGGAGTGGTGCACGAGCCCGGTCAAGTCGTTGCTGCTGCGTGTCCACAACGCCATCTCCAACGCGTCCAGAGCGAGATCGGCGCGCAAGGTGGTCGAGGTGCGCCAACCGAGGATCCGACGGGAGAACACATCGGTGACGAACGCCGTGTACGCGAACCCGGCCCAGGTCGCGACATAGGTGATGTCCGCGATCCACAACTGGTTCGGTGCCGTCGCCCGGAACTTGCGCTCGACCAGATCACCCGGCCGGGCGGCGACGTCGGCGGGGATCGTGGTCCGGCGCTTGCGGCCGCGTGTGCGGCCAGCGAGACCGGAACGGGCCATCAACCGCTCGACGGTGCAGCGGGCGACGGTGATGCCTTCACGGTTCAGTTGCCGCCAGACCTTGCGCGCCCCATACACCTGATAGTTGCCGTCGAACACGCGACGGATCTCCACGGTCAGCTCGGCATCACGCAGCCGGCGGGCACGACACTCGACGCTTCTTAGCCGCGTAGTAGGTGGACGGAGCGACCTGCAACACGGTGCAGATCGGCTCGACCCCGAACACCTCCCGATGCCCATCGATGTAGGCGACTACCTCCGCGGTTGCGGGTCGAGCTCCCGCGCGAAGAAAGCCGCCGCAGATTTCAAGATCTCATTCGCCCGGCGCAACTCACGGTTCTCCCGCTCGAGCTCCACCAGACGCGACTTCTCCGACGTCGACACACCCGGCTTCACCGCCTGATCGATCTCGCCCTGGCGCAACCAGTTGCGAATCGACTCGCCATGAATGCCGAGCTGCTCACCGATCTCGTAGAACCCACCGAAGTCCTGATCGCGAGCTGCACGCCACTCATACACGAGCCGCACAGCACGCTCTCGGACCTCCGGCGGATACGGCCTCCTGCCATTCCCCATGACTTCATCCTTTCGGAAAGACGAAGCCTCCACCACACCCGGGGCGCATCACCAGACCGCCGACGGCGTTCGCTACGGTTCCGAAAGGTTGTACTTCCGCCGCAACTTGATCTGGGCAAGGTCGCGGGTCTCGGTGCTGATCTTCCCCGCCCGCACCAATTCGTCCAACACGCCAACTTCCGCTGCATAGTCCACCGGAGGTGGAGGGTCGGTCGGGGGCACCGTCGACGGTTGGGCCTTGGTGACGAGATATCGGGAGGCCATCACAGCCTCGATGCCACCCCAAATGATGGGTCCGCCAAACAAGACCGTCACCACCGGTGATGCCGAAGCGAACGTCACGGCCGAAAGGGCAACACCGAGCACGACCGCGACAACGCCGATGATCAGCCGGCGAAGGGCATGTCGACGATCCTTGAACCGCTTCGACGCACCGGCGATTGGAGCGCTCCCGATCGGATCGAAGCTGCGTCGAGGACCATCGCTTACCCAGCCGGTCCACGACACCTGATCGTGCCACCTGAACTCGTGCTTGCCGATTGGATCTGCGGCCCACCTGCCGACGACATCGCCTGCGTCACTCATAGGCGCCCGAACATACTTCGGAGTGCCAGAACTGGCGATAGGTGTGTTGTCCACCCGCGCACCACCTACCGTGCAAGGCGATGAGTGCTTGGCGGATCGGAGCCATCGGTGCGGTTCTGATTCTTGGCGGCTGCGCGGACGGGGCGAGAGTCGAACCGACAGGTGTCGATCTGCTGCCGGACCTCTGCGCTCCGGTTGTTTTGGCCGGGGGAGGTGATTGGGCATCATCGTGCTCGGGAAGAGCCGTGGTGAACATCGCGACCGGCGCGGAGCACGAGTTGCGCTGTCCGAGGGAGGATGAGCGCGCCGAGGTACAGGAGGTCCTCGCCGTGAGGTCTGATGCCGTGGTCGTGTTCAGCTGTCTTGGAGATGGAAGTCTGCCGACGACGACCATGGTTCAGTCGTTGGCCCTTCGTCCAGACGAGGCCCCCATCGACATGGGATTCCCAGCCTTCGATGTGCACTCGGCCGCGTACTCGACGGCCGGCGGCGGGTCGATCTTGATGCTCGCTGGGACCTGCGACGGTCTGCTTGAGTATCGGCTTGACGCACGGGACTCACTTCTCGGGGTGATGACCGCCGTCTCGTCGATCACGATCGGCGCTCGCCAGTTCGAACTCGATGGCGGACGAGACTTCGGTATGTCTCCGCCGTGCAGCGAACTCGCTGCAGTGCGTGGGCTCAGTTCCTCAGCGGACGGGTCGGTGGTAGCCATCGCGCTCGTCGATCCCAGCCCCGCCATCGATTTTCGATCGGCCTGTGGAGGTCTTCGCCGGCTCGGCGGAGTTCGTGGAGTCCGGGAACGAGTTGAGGATGGTTGGAGAGATGACGACCTTCGCTCGTGACCTACACGTGTTCTCGTCGGCCCTCGGCCTCGCGGACTGCGCTGATGGACCTCAGATTGTGGTCGCCAGTGAGGGCGGACTGTCAGTGCTCACGGCAGACGGTTCGTCACCGCTCGTGCTGCAGCCGGCCCAACAGTGGGCAGGGGTCGCCGTCAGCAACGATGGGAAGTCTCTCGTCGCGGAAACCGAGATTCCCTTCCAACCAGGAGACCTCTACACGACCAACAGTCTCAACTTGTGCTGAAGCCATCACTGGTCGGAACCACCGCAGCGAAACGCGTGCGTTTGGTCCCAACCGCACACATCTGCCGCTATGGCGCGGCTGGATCTTCCTCAGCGCTTCGAGTGGCACCGGTCTGTTGGTAAGTGCCGCGCCGTTTCTCGCTGCGATCGCCGTTGGCGTTGATCATCGTCAGCGTCATCTCACCTGAGCGAGGCGAAACCGCTTCCGCCGGCACGACTTCCAGCAAGCCGACGTGCGCGTTCTCCAGTTCGAAGTCGAGGGCAAGACGTGGCGAAACATTGCCGCACACCACCCGCACCGCGCCCGCTGGCACCGGAAGGAAAACCGGCACCCCACGACTGGCACGGCTGCATTGCACGGAGCCATGTCCGACAACCTCGACGGAGAAGTGGTGCCAGGACGAGTGGACGGCGGTGGTGTAGCCGATGTTCGGGAAGTGGCAGACCACCACAACTCCGCTTCGACCGGTCTCGGCGTTGTGCTTCGCCATTGACCTCGGAACGAATCGGGCACGGCCACCGAAGAGCATCAGCACCCAATCAGAGAACGCACCCAACATCAGTCCTGCTCCTTCCCAAGTGGACCGTACCCGTCGCGCCCCGCCCAGATCTGCCGTCCTGTCGTGGACGAACCACGCTTCCATCGATCACGATGTCTTGATGCTCCGACGCCCCAAGAAAGCCTCCACCGCGCCATCAGGTTCCTGGACGGTCGCGAGCGGGTCCGTTGACGGGCAGCGGGTCATCGTCCGATTCGATCGCTCGTACCAACTCGACAACCTCCTCCGGTCGTCGCTGCCGTACCGCGTAGGCGTGGCGTTGCCATTCAACGAATCGCTTCGAGCTGACGACCACAACACGCTCGCGGACTTCGAGGACACGATGGAGTCGGCGCTATCGGCGCACGGTGCCCGACTGGTCGCAGTAATCACACGGCCGACGGTCCGAGAGTTCGTTCTCCATTCACCCGACGCAGGCTGGGCGAGCGACGCCCACATCGACCTTCGTCACTCCTTCCCGAACTACGACGTCCAGATGTACGCGGCTGAGGACGCGGACTGGGTGGTCTACTCAAACGTCACAACGCCCTAACTGCCGCTCTGAGCCAGGGGCACGGGCACAATGGGCCCATGCGGCGACGATCGATGCTCACGACATTCGTGGTGGCTGCTGTGGCGATTGTGGGTGTCGGATGCTCGAGCGACGACGCGGAGTCATGCGCGGGCCTCAAGCATGAACTCGAAGCGTTGTCTGCCAAGACGCAGGACGCCACACAGACATGGCAGAAGATCGAGGACCTGCAGAAGGCGGTCACGAGGATGGAGCAGATCAAAGCGGAGCTGACGTTGAACTGCGCCGACGGTTCGTAGGCCGCCCAGAGCTGCCGATCGGTCGCTGGACAACGCCGGCCACTTCGGGCATTCGGACCTAGGCGTGGGCCGTCTGAACGGTTTCGATCAGCCGATGCGCCGGCAGAGCAGATGGCTGATGCCACTTGCCACGAGATCGCCGTGTTCGTTCCAAACCTGCTGGTGGCTGCCGATCAAGCCGTCGCGCGCGACTGGGCTCGTCCCCTGGAGGAGGCACCACTCGTCGGCGGGGTTGAGGTGGTGGAACTCGCAGGAGACATCAATGCTGGGCGCGACCCACTCCTCGGTGCGGTGGCGACGGCCGATCGCAGGCCAGCCGCCGAGATCGACGAGGAGCAGCAGGCGTGCTGCTTGTGCCCACTCGTCTGCGGCGGGCGGCGAGGCGAAGCGCAGCCACTCCTCGTACTGCGCCCGCCCGAGCTGACGTTGCTCCCACGCCTCCGCTCCGAGCCAGCTGGTTGGACGTTGCTCGAAGTTTCGCCAGAACGCGTATCGACTCGGCGTTGCGTTGGGGTCGGCCGCCATCCGTTCGGAAATGGTCGGGAGTTCCTGCCACGGCGGTACGGACGGCATCGGAGCATCACCGTGCTCGAGTCCTTCGATGCCCGTGTCGACGGTCCACACCATCGCGGCGAGAATGGCCTTGCCAAGCTGGTCGATTCGAATGTGCACGCTGGTGGCCTGCCGGGTGGCCCGCTGCACGGTCGTGGTCACCTCGATCGGTGCGTCGAACGAGGCGACACCGAGGAAGTGCACGGTGGCGTTCGCCGGCCGAGCACGCCCCGACGACTCGCGAGCAGCGCCGAGCGCGAAAGCAGCCATGTAGCCGCCGTTCGGGCCCCAGATTTCCCAGTCGCGAGACAGCGTCGCCGTGAATGTGCCGTCGGCCGATCGTGTGAGCGCGGTGTCGACGGCCAGGTTCGCCATGGCCGTTGATCGTAGTGCCCCCTGTGTACAGGAGCGCCGGCCACTGCGGAGCGCGCACCATCGTCGACGAACAGCCAACGGCTTGCCCCGGCAATCGATCGACGAGCCGGACGATCACGCCCGTGTGCTCACGTCTGAGACGCGCCCGAGCTGTCGCTCTGCGCTGTGCGCCGGGCTCGAAAGACGGCACACGCGCTTACAGCTTGTTCTTCTCCCACACCGTCTTGGCGCCGCTGTGACCGGTCCACGTGACCGACACGGTGGCGACGGCGCCGCTCACGACCACGAGCACGGCCAGCACGATCGAGACCAGCTTCGGCTTGCGAACGACGGCCGTGGCCCGCTCCTCGCCCACCTTCTCGCGCCAGCGGGAGAAGACCACCCAGGCGAGCACCAGCACGAAGAAGATGCCGGCGAAGATCTGCACGCTGTCGCCCATCTCCGCGTGGTCGCGCAGCGATGGCGAAATGGTCTGGCCCGCCGCACGGAACGTGTCCTCGAGCTCCTCGCCGGTGTTGGCGGCGAGCATCGCGCCCAGGAACCCCACACCGGCGAGGACCGTGACGAGCACGCCATAGGTGCGCAGCCACGGTCGATGGATCGCCATCGCGATCGTGCCGATCGCCGCCAACGGCAGGAGCACCACCGGCACGTGGATCAACAACGGGTGGGCGGGCAGACCGCCGAGATCGAACGAGAACATCACAACCCCCTCAAGTAGGCGATGAGCTCATTGACCTGCTCGGTACTGAGACCACCGAACGCCGGCATCTGACCCTTGCCGTATGCGATGAGCATCTGCATCGGCTGATCGCCGATGCTCGCCATCCTCGTCGCGTCGAGCGCGGGCGCCGTGCCGTCGCCTTGTCGGTTCACGCCGTGACAGCGCGAGCACGACCGCTGATAGATCGCTGCGCCAGGCGGCCCCACCTGCACCGGCGCCGTCGCGACGACCGCTGCGGGCGCACCACCGCCGCCACCCTGTGCACCGCAGGCTGCGACGACGGCGAGACCGGCCATCAGCGCCGGGGCGACGAGCAGTGCACGGCGCGCGGTCGAAGACCGCGGGGATCGGGGGGAACCAAACACAACGGCCAGTGTGCCGACCGTGCGGAGGTGCCACCAGGGACCTAGGTCACAGGGGTTCCGGGACCGTGCTCCCAGTGGTCAGATCATGCCGTAGACGTGCGTGGGACGCAGCCGAACCACCAGCCGCTGGTCGTTCACCATGGCGGCGCGGTACTCGTCCCAGTCGGAGTGTTCACCGGCGACGGACCGATACAGCGCCACGAGCTCGTCGACGGTCGCGTCGCTCGGATCGGCGGCCACCGGGGTGAGGTCGGCCTCACCCTCGAACACCGCGTAGCCCCAGAAGTCGGCCTTGGCGACGTGCAGCGAGATGCGCGGGTCGCGCATCATGTTCTTGTACTTCGCCCGAGTCGCGGTGACGGAGATGCGAAAAACTCCGTCGTCGCCGAGCGCATAGGTGATGTTGGACAACTGTGGTCGACCGTCACGCTTCATGGTGACCAGCACCCCGTTGCGGAACTCAGCGGCAAAGGCCAACGCGGCGGACATCTCCATCAGTGGTTCCCCAATCTCTTGCCGCCGAACACGGTGACCTCCTGGTGCAGCGGCACCAGGTCGCGGCGCGGTGCCCGACGCTCGAGCTCCGCGACCGCACCGGATGCGATGGTGCGCAGCTCGTCGTTCTCGACGCGCAGACGATCGACCTCGTTCTCGAGCGCCATGACGCGCCGGATGCCTTCGAGGTTCATGCCCTCGGCGGCGAGCTCCTGAATTCGACGCAGCCGATCGATGTCGATGTCGCTGTAACGGCGGTTGCCGCCCTGCGTCCGGGCGGGCTGGACCAGCCCGCGGCGTTCGTAGATGCGCAGCGTCTGCGGGTGCATGCCCGCCAACTCCGCGGCCACGGAGATGACGTACACGGCATGATCACGTGATCGCATTCGTCAGCCCTCCAAGTTGCTTCTGGGTGACACGGTAGTCGCCTCGGCCAGGGCCTCGACGGCGACGCGCTGTTCGGCGGTGAGGTGGGTGGGCACCTGCACGTCGACGGTGACGATGAGATCGCCGGTGTGCTTGGCGGTCGCGATGCCCTTGCCCTTGACGCGGTGACGGCTTCCCGACGGTGTGCCCGGCTTGAGCCGGAGCGTGACCCTGGGCCCGTCGAGCGTGGGCACGTCGACCTCGCCGCCGAGAGCGGCCTCGGCGAAGGTGACCGGCAGGTGGACCGTGAGATTGTCGCCGTCACGCCCGAACAACCGATGGGGCGCGACTCGGCACTCGACGATGAGATCTCCGTGCGGACCACCGTTGCGACCCGGTCCACCGCGGCCCTTCAGCCTGATCCGTTGCCCGTCGGCGACGCCGGCAGGGATGCGCGCCTGCACATCGCGAGGACGCCGCTCGACACCGGAGCCACGGCAGGTGGGGCAGGGATCCTCGATGACGACCCCGGCGCCGCCGCAGACTCGGCACGGCGACTGGAACGAGAAGAAGCCCTGGTTGTCGTCGACCACACCGCGTCCGCCGCACTGGGAGCACACCTTCGGCTGCGTGCCCGGCCTCGCGCCGCTGCCGTGACAGGTGCTGCACTGCGCGTCGGTGGTGAGGTGGAGCGTGGTGGTGATGCCCTTGGCCGCGTCGACGAAGTCGAGCGAGAGGGTGGCCTCGAGATCCGCGCCACGCTGCGGGCCGGCAGCGGCGGAGGGTCCTCCGCCACGGCGACCGCGACCGAACATCGACCCGAGGAGGTCGCCGAAACCGTCGGGGCCGACGTTGAAGTTGATCGGACCGGAACCTGGCGCGCCCGGACCGAAACCACCCGGTGCCGGGCCGAGTCGGCGGACCTCGTCGTACTCCTTGCGCTTGGCATCGTCGCCGAGCACGTCGTAGGCGCTGCTGACCTCCTTGAACCGCTCCTCCGCGGCGTCGTCGCCGGGGTGCGTGTCGGGGTGGCTGTCGCGGGCGAGCTTGCGGTACGCCTTGGTGATCTCCTTCGCCGTCGCGTCGTCCTTGACGCCGAGGATCTTGTAGTAGTCCTTCTCGAACCACTCACGCTGTGCTGCCATCGTCACTCACCTCCTTCGCGGTCGTCGGACGGGTCTGTTCTGTTCGGTGAGGTGGCGGGGTCTCAGCCCCGCACCTTCACCATCGCGGCGCGGAGCACCTTGCCCTGCCACGTGTAGCCGCTGCGGAGCACCTCGGTGACGACGGGCTCGCCCTCACCGGGCTCGTGCAGCACGGCCTCGGCGAGGTTGGGGTCGAACGGTTGCCCGTCGAGGTTCATGGTCTCCAGGCCCAGCTTCTTGAGCTGGCCGAGCAGCAGGTTGAACAGCGGCTCGATCTCCGCGGGATGCTGCACGAAGGCCGCCTCGCACGCGTCGAGCACCGGGAGCAGCGCGTCGGCGATGCGACCGGTGGCCATCTGCACGTCGTGGGCCTGCTGGGTGGCGACCCGCTTGCGGTAGTTGTCGAAGTCGGCCTGGAGGCGGAGCGCGATGTCCTTGAAGGAATCGCGCTCCACCAACAGGGACTCCACGTCGTGCTCGAATGCCGCCTCGGCGATGGCCGCGTCGGCCTCCTCCTGATCGAGGACGGCGCGCAGTCGCGTCATCTCCGACGTGAGGTCGGGGTCGAGCTCGATGTCCTCCGGATGGAGGTCGTCGGGGTTGAAGTCGTCGGTCATCGCCGACCTCAGCTTTCGTCGACGATTTCGGCGTCGACGATCTCGGCGTCGATGATGTCGTCGTCGCTGCCACCGTCGGACGAACCGGTCTGGCCGGAGGCTGAGGTGCCGGCTGCGTTCTCCTGCGCGGCCTTCTCGTACAGCTTCTGGCTGAACGACTGGCTGGCCGCCATGAGCGCCTCGTGGGCGGTGCGGATGGCCGCGATGTCGTTGCCGTTGAGCGCCGTCTTGAGCTCGGCGAGCGGGCCTTCGACGGTGGCCTTCTCGGCCTCGTCGACCTTGTCGGCGTTGTCGCGCAGCACCTTCTCCATCTGGTACACCAGCGAGTCGGCGTTGTTGCGCACCTCGGCCTCTTCACGGCGCTGACGATCCTCCTCGGCATGTGCCTCGGCGTCCTTGACCATCTGCTCGATGTCCTTCTTGTCGAGCGTGCTCTGACCGGTGATGGTCATGCTCTGCTCCTTGCTCGTGGCGCGATCCTTCGCGCTCACGTGCACGATGCCGTTGGCGTCGATGTCGAAGGTGACCTCGATCTGCGGCACGCCACGGGGGGCGGGCGGCAGGTCGACGAGCTGGAACTTGCCCAGGGTCTTGTTGTAGTTGGCCATCTCGCGCTCGCCCTGCAGGACGTGGATCTCCACGCTCGGCTGCATGTCGTCGGCGGTGGTGAACACCTCCGTGCGCTTGGTGGGGATGGTGGTGTTGCGCTCGATGAGCTTGGTCATCACGCCACCCTTGGTCTCGATGCCGAGGGACAGCGGCGTGACGTCGAGGAGCAGGATGTCCTTCACGTCGCCGCGCAGCACGCCGGCCTGCACGGCCGCACCGACGGCCACGACCTCGTCGGGGTTGACCGACTTGTTCGGCTCCTTGCCGGTGAGGCTCTGCACGAGATCGGTGACCGCGGGCATGCGGGTGGAGCCGCCGACGAGGATGACGTGGTTGAGCTCGCCCTTGCTGATGCCGGCGTCCTTGAGCGCCTGCTCGAACGGCACACGGCAGCGCTCGATGAGGTCGGCGGTCATCTCCTGGAACTTGGCCCGGGTGAGGTTCTCGTCGAGGTGCAACGGGCCATCGGCCGTCGCCGTGATGAACGGCAGGTTGATCTGCGTCTGCTGCACCTGGCTGAGCTCGATCTTGGCCTTCTCGGCGGCTTCCTTGAGACGCTGGGCGGCCATCTTGTCGGCGCCGAGGTCGACACCGTGCTTGCTCTTGAACTCCTTGACGAGCCAGTCGATGATGCGCTGGTCCCAGTCGTCGCCACCGAGGTGGGTGTCGCCATGGGTGCTCTTCACCTCGAACACGCCGTCGCCGATCTCGAGGACCGACACGTCGAACGTGCCACCACCGAGGTCGAACACGAGGACCTTCTCGTCCTCGGCGCTCTTGTCGAGCCCGTAGGCCAACGCGGCCGCGGTGGGCTCGTTGATGATGCGCAGCACCTCGAGCCCGGCGATCTGGCCGGCCTCCTTGGTGGCGGTGCGCTGGGCGTCGTCGAAGTACGCGGGGACGGTGATGACGGCCTGGGTGACCGTGTCGCCCAGGTACGACTCGGCGTCGCGCTTGAGCTTCATCAGGATGCGCGCGCTGATCTCCTGCGGGCTGTACTTCTTGCCGTCGATGTCGTCGCTCTTCCAGCTCTCGCCCATGTGGCGCTTGATGCTGCGGAAGGTGCGATCGGGGTTGGTGATGGCCTGACGCTTGGCCACCTCGCCGACGAGGACCTCGCCGGCCTTGCTGAACGCCACCACCGACGGGGTGGTGCGTCCGCCTTCGGAGTTGGGGATGACCACCGTGTCGCCGGCCTCGAAGACCGCGACGACTGAGTTGGTGGTACCGAGGTCGATGCCGACGGCCTTTGCCATGATGACTGCTCCTTGCAATGGGGGATGTTGAGCGGATGTGACGCAAGTTTACGATGCCATCCATCCCGGCCCAACCCCGAAGTCAAGAAACTTGAGTGGACTTCACTCAACCTTTGCGGGCGGCCTCCCGAAGTGGTGCAGCAGGGCGCAGATCGGCACCATCGCCATGATCGGGACCAGGACCAGCAGCTCGAACTGGGTCCGTTGGCCCTCGAAGCCTGCGGGGAGGGCCGCGTCGGGATGAGCGGTCCCGAAGCCGGGCCACAGCAGGCACACCGCCGCCAACAGCGCCCACGCCGTGGACACGACCGAGATCAGGACCGCGGCGCCGACGCCACCCGGTGCCCGGAACGGGCGAGGGAGTTCCGGCCGGCGAATGCGCAGGACCGCGAACGCGGGGAAGATCATCAGGTAGGCGAGGACGATCAGCGCCACGGCCACCGTGAGTCCCACGGAGAAGTACTTCTGCCCGTCGCCGTCGGTGACGAGCAGGTAGGCGACCATCGTCGCCATCGAGACGGCTCCTGAGACGAGGCCCATCACCACCGGCACGCCCGTGCGGGCCGAGATCCGGCCGAGCACTGCCGGTCCGGCGCCGTCCAGGCAGGCGGCGGCCTGGGAACGCCCGGCGCCCATGATCCACGCCGTGCCGCTGGCGAAGAGGACCACGATGAAGACCCACGCTCCGAGAAACCCGAACACGGCGCCGGGGCCGGTGAGCGTGACCGATCCATCCGGGGCGACGCTGCCGCCGTACACGGTGAAGACCGTCTTCATCGCGTCGATGAGGCCGTGCAGCGACGTCAGCCGATCGGTGGGCAGCACGAGCAACACCGCGAGGATCGGCACCGCGTACATCAGCAGCTGGCCGATGCCGGCTCGCGCGATGGCGACAGGGATGTCGCGTTTGGGGTCGACCATCTCCTCCGCCGCCGAGGACGGCAACTCGATGCCCACGAACGAGTAGAGCAGGATCGGCACGATGGCGATGAACACGCCCCACGACGGAGAGAACTCACCGGCCGAGATGCCGTGGAAGCCGTGGCTGATCCCGTAGGCGATCGTCGACACGGTGAAGAACGCCAGCAGCACGATCTGTCCGATCGCTCCCGTCGACGGCAACCACTTGCCGTAGCGGAGCGGCACGATCGCGCCGATGGTGGCGCCACCGACGAAGAGCACGCCGAACAGCAGCGAGCCACCGGTGGAGAGCGGCGAGTGGAATCGCCCGTACACCGCGATCGCGACGACCGTGAGCGATCCGCCGAGCCACATCGGCGTCCCCGCCCAGTACAGCAATGAGGTGAGCGCCCCGGTGAAGCGCCCGAACGCCGTGCGGACCCACACGTACGCGCCACCCTCCTCCGGAAGGGCGGCACCGAGCTCCGCGCTCGCCAACGCGGACGGGATGAAGAAGGTCACGAACAACACGAGCAGCCACGTGAACGCCTGCGCTCCGCCCACTGCGATCGCACCGACGGTGTCGACCGCGACCATCGCCGAGATGAGGAAGAAGATCGTGTCGAGTCGGCGCAGCTCGCGGCGAAGCTTCGATCGCTCGTCGGTCGCACTCGTCCCCTCGATCTGCGCCATTGTCACCCCGTGGCACGCGAGCGTAGGTCACCTATGATCGGCCGATGACCGGCTCGATCCCCGCGCGATCACCGTGGCTCGAGCAGTTGCGCCAGGATCAGCCGCCACGGCCACTGGCCGGCGATCTCGAGACCGACGTCGTCGTGATCGGAGCTGGCATCGCCGGCGCGTCGACGGCGTTCTTCACGCTGCGCGACACCGATCGTCGCGTGGTGCTGCTCGAGCGGGGCCGGATCGGGAACGGCGCCACCGGCCACAACGCGGGACAGCTGGCGACGTACTTCGAGCGACCGTTGGAGGACCTCGTGCGGGAGTACGGGTTCGAGCTCGCGATCGAGGCCCAGCGCGGCCTGGACTCCACGTGGGATCTCCTCGACCTCATGCTGGCGGAGATCGACACCGAGGTCCGCGTCGACCGGATCACCGGTCACATGGGGATGTTCACCCTCAACCACCTGCTGGTCCATCTCCACCACAGCGATCTCCGGCGGCGAGGCGGTCTTGCCGTGCCCGAGTGCCTCGTCGCCGAGGACACGCCGTTCCTGACGGAGCTTCCGGACGACTTCGCTGCGCTCTACCGGGTGGTGCCCGCCGAGGAGATCACCACCATGCTGGGAGGCGGCGATCGCAAGTACTGCGCCGTGCTCCGCAGCCCGATCGGTACGGCCAACGGGGCGTTGCTCGTCGAGCACGTCGTCGACCACCTCCAGCGCGCCCATCCCGAGCGTTTCCTCTACGCCGACCACACCGGCGTGGATCGAGTGGTGCTCCACGCGGACCGAGCGGAGGTCCACGCCGGGCCGCACACCGTGCGCGCCGATCGCGTCGTGATGTGCACGAACGCGTTCGTCGACCACGTCGTGGAGAACCTCGCCGGCGAGGAGATCGACCCCACGATGCATCATCGCCTCATCGGGACCAAGGGCTACATGGCCGGTGTCGTCGATGCCGTCTCGGTGCCGGGCGCGTACAGCTTCATCCGCAACGAGGAGATCGGTCAGGACACTCCGTACATCTACGTCACGCGACGGCCGTGGGAGAGCCAGGACGGAGCGACCGGGTTGGTCTGCTTCGGTGGACCGGAGGAGGAGTTGGACGACGCGACCACCTACGACCCGGACGCCGGCTTCCCGTCGGAGATCTTCGCGACCTTCGACGAGGAGGTGCTGCCACTGGCCGACCCCTCGCGCGCGCCTGGTGGACGGTACGACTACCACTGGCACGGCCTGATGGGATACACCCACGACCGGGTGCGCCTCATCGGCGCGGAGCCACGGAACCCGGTGCTGCTCTACAACCTCGGCTGCAACGGCGTCGGCTTCATGCCGTCGATCTTCGGCGGTCAACGCATCGCCCGGCTGCTCGCCGGCGACGATCTCGGCGCGAGCATCTTCGATCCGCGCCTCTGAGCGTCACTCTCGACTCGGTCCGCTCACACCCAGTCGAGGATGACCTTGCCGCACTCTCCGCGACCGACGATCTCGAACGCGTCCTCGAACTGCTCGGCGGCGAAACGATGGGTGACGATGCCGCTCACATCGAGCCCGCTCTGGAGCATCGCCGCCATCTTGTACCAGGTCTCGAAGATCCGGCGGCCGTAGATGCCCTGGATCTCCAGGCCCTTGAAGATCACGTCGTTGACGTCCAGTGTCATCGGACCTGCGGGAATGCCCAGGACGGCGATCCGGCCGCCGTGGTTCATCGAGTCGAGCATCTGGTTGAACGCCGCTTCCGCCCCCGACATCTCCAGGCCGACGTCGAACCCCTCGGTCATGCCGAGATCGGCCATCACCGGCGCGAGATCGTCGACGGCGACGTTGACGACGCGGGTCGCTCCATGAGCGCTCGCCATCGCCAGCCGGTACGGGTTCACGTCCGTGACGACCACGTGGCGGGCGCCGATGTGGCGGACGATGGCGGCGGCGAGCACTCCGATCGGCCCCGCACCCGTGATCAGCACGTCCTCGCCGACGCAGTCGAAGCGCAGCGCCGTGTGCGTCGCGTTGCCCAACGGGTCGAGCACGGCGGCGATGTCGTCGGAGATGTGGGACGGCACCACGAAGACGTTCTGGGCGGGGATGACGATGTAGTCGGCGAACGCCCCCGGGCGGGTGACGCCGACTCCGGTGTGGTTGTGGCAGAACTCGCGGCGGCCGCCTTTGCAGTTGCGGCAGTGACCGCAGGTGACGTGCCCTTCGCCGGCGACGCGCTGGCCGACGTCGAGACCCTGCACACCCGGGCCGATGCGAGCGATCTCGCCCATGAACTCGTGACCGACGACCATCGGCACGGGGATCGTCGCCTGCGCCCACGCATCCCAGTGATGGATGTGCAGGTCGGTCCCGCAGATCGAGG
Organism: uncultured Acidimicrobiaceae bacterium; assembly: GCA_963720695.1. Taxonomy (GTDB): domain Bacteria; phylum Actinomycetota; class Acidimicrobiia; order Acidimicrobiales; family Ilumatobacteraceae; genus UBA668. The sequence continues at coordinate 26,023 of CAVRGG010000006.1, read as the reverse complement.
TCTTGTGGACCCTGATCAGCACCTCGCCGTCGCCGGGCGCCGGCACAGGCACCTCCTCCAGCCACAGCCCGGGTTCGGCCTTCGCTTTCACCAACGCCTTCATCGTGCTCGTCATCCGATCACTCCCATGTCGCGACCGACTCGCGTGAACGCCTCGACGGCGAAGTCGATGTCGGCGTCGGTGTGCGCGGCGGACATCTGGGTGCGGATGCGAGCCGTGCCCTTCGGAACGACCGGGAACGAGAACGCCGTGACGTAGAGGCCCTCCTGCAGGAGGCGGGCCGCCATGTCGCCGGCCACCGTCGCCTCGCCGAGCATGACCGGGATGATCGGATGCCCCGCGCCCGCGAGCACGAATCCCGCGGCCGTCATGCTCTCTCGGAATCGTTCTGCGTTCCGATCGAGTTGGCGGCGGAGTTCGTCACCGTCCTCCAGCAGGTCGAGCACGCGCAGCGTCGTGGCGGCGATCATCGGCGCCAGGCTGTTGGAGAACAGGTACGGCCGCGACCGTTGGCGCAACCATGCGATCACCTCGCGCCGACCGCTGGTGTAGCCGCCCGACGCCCCACCGAGTGCCTTGCCGAGCGTGCCGGTGATGATGTCGACCCTGTCCATCACGCCGTTGGACTCGTGGGTGCCTCGTCCGTGGGCGCCGACGAATCCGACGGCGTGCGAATCGTCGACCATCACCATCGCGTCGTACCGCTCGGCGAGGTCGCAGATGCTCGCCAGATCGGCGATGACCCCGTCCATCGAGAACACGCCGTCGGTGGCGATCAGCCGATGGCGAGCCGACGACGCCTCCTGCAATCGCGCCTCGAGCTCGGCCATGTCGTTGTTCGCGTAGCGCAGCCGCTGGGCACGACACAGGCGAATGCCATCGATGATCGACGCGTGGTTGAGGGCGTCGCTGATCACGCAGTCCTGCTCGTCGAGGATCGTCTCGAACAGTCCGCCGTTGGCGTCGAAGCACGAGCCGTAGAGAATCGTGTCCTCCGTGCCGAGGAACGCGGAGATCCGTGCCTCCAGCTCGGCGTGAACGGCTTGTGTGCCACAGATGAACCGCACGCTGGCCATGCCGAAGCCGTGCTCGTGCACGGCCGCCGCAGCGGCCTCGACCAGGGCTGGGTGGTCGGCGAGTCCCAGGTAGTTGTTGGCGCAGAGGTTGAGCACCCGGGACCCGTCGGCGAGGACGATGTGCGCGGCCTGTGGCGACGTGATCACCCGCTCGTGCTTGAAGAGCCCCTCCACGACGAGATCGCCGGTGCGCTGGTGCAGATCGGCCAACAATGCGGTTCGCATGTCCTGACAGTACGACAGCGGCCGGGGACCGCTCGTCCGCCGCACCCCGGGTCGGCCTCGCCCGAGGTCGATGAGTATCGTCCGGCCGATGAGCACCTTGCAGATCGAAGCCGACGCCGAATCCGTCGGGATGTCCAGCGAGCGACTGGCCCGCATCGACACCCATTTCCAGCGCTACCTCGACGACGGCCGACTGCCCGGTTGGCAGATCGTGGTGGCCCGCCACGGCAAGGTGGTGCACCACAGCCTGTCGGGCATGCGCGACATGGCGGCCGGCACCCCGGTGGACGCCGACACGATCTGGCGGATCTTCTCGATGACCAAGCCGATCACGGCGGTCCTCGCCCTGCAGTTGTGGGAGGAGGGCGCCTTCGAGCTCAACGACCCGGTGCACCGCTACATCCCCTCGTTCAAGGAGACCCGTGTCTGGCGTGCAGGCTCGGTCACCGCTCCGGTGCTCGACCCGATCGTGCAGACGATGCGGCTGTGGCAGCTGTTCGCACACACCAGCGGGCTCACCTACGGCTTCATGTACGCCCACCCGGTCGACGAGCTCTACCGCCGCGCCGGGTTCGAGTGGGGCTCCCCGCCCGGGCAGGATCTCGAGGCCGTCTGTGACACGTTGGCGGGCCTGCCGCTGGTGTTCCAACCCGGCACGGAGTGGAACTACTCGATGGGTCTCGACGTCCTGGGCCGCGTCCTGGAGGTGGTGTCGGGGCAACCGCTCGACGAGCTGATGCGCACCCGCCTGCTGGAGCCGCTCGGGATGCACGACACCACCTGGCACGTCCCCGAGGCGAATCATGCTCGCGTCGCGAAGTTGTACGGCGCGCACCCGGTCACTCGCACGGCCATGCCACTGGAGCCGATGGGCGATGCCGCGCTCCGTCCGCCCACCTTCCTCGGCGGTGGGGGTGGTCTGCAGAGCACCGCGTACGACTACCAGCGATTCATCCAGATGCTGCTGAACGGCGGCGAGCTCGACGGGGTGCGCATCCTGTCACCGCGCACCGTGAAGTACATGGCCAGCAACCATCTCCCGAACAACGCCGACCTCACCGCGTTCGGCAGGCCGTTGTTCTCGGAGACCACGTTCGACGGCGTCGGCTTCGGGCTGGGCGTCAGCGTCACGATCGATCCCGTGAAGGGACGCGTGCCGGGCAACGCGGGCGAATTCGCCTGGGGCGGCGCGGCGAGCACCGCGTTCTGGATCGATCCCGCCGACGACCTCACCGTCAGCTTCTTCACCCAACTGCTCCCCAGCAGCGTGCACCCGATCCGGAGCCAGCTCAAGCAGTTGGTGTACCAGGCAATGCTCGACTGAACGCCCACCGCTGACGGGTCACGTCGAAGTCAGTCGAACTCCGTCGCGTCGAAGGTCGCCCAGGCCTCGTTCGTCATCGTGTGGCCACTGCCGTGCACGACCCGGCCGCCCAGACCGATGCCGTCGAGGCGCGGGAGCGCGGCCACCGGACCGCGCACCATCAGCAACTTGGCGTGCACCTCCGCCCACATCGCCGAACCCGCCACCACGGTCGCCTGGACGGGCGACTCGAGGCCCATCGGTGTCGGTCGGCCGACGATGGGGTCCAGGACGTGATGCGCGGTGCCACCGTCGGGGGCCATCCACGAGCGGTCTCGGATCGCAGAGGTCGCGATGCCCCCGTCGCCGAGGATCACCTGCGCACCGACGCGGTCGGTCTGGAACGCATCGGCGATCGGCACCACCCAATCGCCGTCGACCGGCCCTTCGCCGGCGACACACACGTCGCCACCCACGGCGACCATGGCGCCTCTCACGCCGTCGCCGAGGAGCATCTCCACGACCATGTCGGCGGCGAGGCCACGCCCGATCCCCCCGGCGTCGACCGCGGTGCCCGGGGGCAGGCTCACCATCGAGCCATTGGCGTCGATCGAGACGCCGCGGATGCTCCCTCGCGACTGCACACCCACGGGGAGCGACGTGACCGCGGACGGGTCGCGCCAGCTCGCGGCATAACCGAGTCGGACGAGCGGGGCGAGCAGCGTCGGGTCGAAGGCGCCGTCGGTCGCAGTGAAACCGAACGCCATCGCCTCCAGGAGGGTGATCGTGGACGGATCCACGACCACCGCTGCTCCCTGCGCGGCGTTGAGGCGCGTCAGATCGCTGTGCGGGCGGAATCGGCTCCAGCACGACTCGAGGTGGGCGAGTCGATCCCGCGCCCACGACAGGTGACCCGGCCGGCCGCCGACCACATCGATGACGACCTTGCTGCCCATCGCCCGGAACTGGTCACGCAACACCGTCTCGGTCATGCGTGGTCCATCGTCCTCAGGTCCATCGTCCTCACCGGTGCTGCCACTCGCGAGGCAGCACCGCGGTCAGTCATCGCGGCGAATGGTGCTCGTGGTACTGGTGGACGTCGTGCTGGTGGTGGAGGTCGACGTGGTCGGCGGGGGCCACGACGGCGTGGGCCACCAGCCACCGTGGTGGTGGTCGTCCTCGTGCTTGACGGTGGTCGTCGTGACGCCCGGGTTCGTGCCTTTCGACGTGCTGGTCGTCGTACCGGCGGTGGTCTTCGGCGTCTCAGCCGTGGTCTGCGGCGTGAGGTCCTCGACCTCGACGGAGTAGTTCACGACACCGAAGATCATCGTGGCCTTGAACGTGAGCCGGGTGGTGACGGACTCGAACACCGCGTCGGCCGAGTAGGCGTCGTTGCTTCCCGCCCACAGCACCGTCCAACCATCGGTGGGCACCGCGAGCGGCATCGCGAGGACGTCGTCCTTGGTGTCGAGGGTGACGTACCCGGCGGTGCCGACGAAGTAGTTGCTCTGCGTCGAGCCGGGAACGGCCACGGTGGTGACGGCGACGGCGACCGCGGTGTCGAACTTGCCCACGCTGACGGCCTGCGGATCGTCGGGCGACGCCGAGATGATCGACGCCTGCACGCTGTTGCTGCTGACCTCGTAGTTCGCCGTCGTGTTGGAGTTGCGCAGCACCTGGCTGTTCACGAGCGCGGCCGCCGACCCGGCGACCATGACACCTGTGATCGAGAGCACCGTGGTGATGCGAGCCTTCATCGTGAGCGAACCTCCGAGGTCGACGCACGCGCGTCAACCCCCACACGCTACGAATTTTCGGCACCAGACGCAGGATTTGCGATCCAAGAAACGTACAAAATCTGCCCTCCGGTGGCGCTGAGCACGGCAGACCGGCTCGGAAGGGCCAGAATGCACCCGTGAAGATCCTGCTCGTCGAGGACGACCGTTCCATCGCCAGTTCGGTGGTCGAGGGCCTGGAATCGGCCGGGTTCGCCGTCGTCCACGTCGCCACCGGGGCGGCTGCACTCGTGGCCGAGGAGGTCGACATGATCCTGCTCGACCTCGGACTTCCCGACATGGACGGGCGCGACGTGTGCCGCGAGCTGCGTCTGCGGACCAAAGCGCCGATCATCATGTTGACCGCCCGTTCCGAGGAGTTCGACCGAGTGCTCGGCCTCGAACTCGGTGCCGACGACTACGTCACCAAGCCGTTCAGCTTCCGCGAACTCGTCGCCCGCATCCGCGCCGTCGCCCGCCGCACCATCGAGCCCGGCCAGCCCGAGGAGCCCGTCGGCCCGCAGATGATCGGCACCCTGAAGCTCGATCGCCGGGCTCGGCGCCTGTTCCTCGACGGTGAGGAAGTGCAGCTCACCGCGAAGGAGTTCGACCTCCTGGCGTTCCTCGCCGGCGACATCGGCGCGGTCCGCACCCGCACCGAGATCCTCGAGAACGTGTGGGACGCCCACTGGTACGGCCCCACCAAGACCGTCGACGCGCACGTCGCCTCCCTGCGCAAGAAGCTCGGCGGGCACGAGTGGATCCAGGCCGTTCGTGGCGTCGGCTTCCGGTTGGAGCCGCCCGAATGAAGTGGCGGCTCCTCGCCGCCTTCGCCGGACTCATCACCGTGGTCCTGTTGGCGCAGGACATCCCGCTCGCGACGTACCTGCGTCGCATCGAGAAGGAACGCCTCGTCGCCCAATTGCAACGCGACGCCTTCCTCCTCGGCGGTTCGGCGCAGACCGTGCTGACCTCCGTCGGCGATCCACCGCAGCGCGAAGTCACGAACCTCGGGAACATCGTCGCGGACTACTCGTCGCAGCACGGCGGTCGCGTCGTGGTCATCAATGCGGAAGGTCTCCTCGTCGCCTCGACCGAACCGAGCGACCACCTCGGCGAGGACTTCTCCAATCGTCCCGAGGTCGCGGACGCCATCAAAGGATTCCCGAACAGCGGCGAACGAAACTCACAGACCGCGGGCGGCAACCTCGTGTACGTCGCCGTGCCGGTGCGCGTGGGCACCGAGATCGTCGGCGCGGTGCGCATCACGTTCCCGGCGGAGGTGATCGACCAGCGGGCGCGTGAGAAGACCAGAGGCCTGCTCCTGGTCGGTGGCATCTCGCTGTTCGGTGCGGCACTCGCCGCGCTGTTGATGGCGGGCTCGATCACGTCGCCGATCCGGCGATTGCAACGCAGCACCGAACGTCTCGCCGACGGCGACTTCTCCGAACGCGCGGCCGAGGAGGGCGCGCCCGAGATCCGCAGTCTGGCCCGGTCCTTCAACTCGATGACCGGCCGCATCGCTCGACTGCTCGACCAGCAGAAGGCGTTCGCCGGCGATGCCTCACACCAACTCCGCACGCCCCTCACCGCGCTCCGCCTGCAACTGGAGCGGGCGGCGGCGATGGTCGACGACGACCCGGACGGCGCCCGTGAGCGCATCGAGGCGGCCAACCAGGAGACCGAGCGACTGCAGCGTCTCGTCGAGGGCTTGCTGATGATCGCCCGCTCGGAGGGCACGAACCCCGACACCATCGAGGTCGACGTGACCGCGATGCTGCGCGAGCGGACCGAGATGTGGGAGCCGTTCGCCGCCGAGCGCGGCGTGCGTCTGTTCACCAGCATCGGCGACGGGCTCGCGGCCACGGCGGTGCCCAACGCGCTCGAGCAGATCATCGACAACTACGTCGACAACGCCTTGGGCGTCGCCAAGTCGGGCGACACGATCATCGTCGCCACCACGCTGCGCCAGGACACCGTCGGGATCCACGTGATCGACCAGGGCCCGGGCATGCGGCCCGAGCACCTCCCGTACGCGTTCGACCGGTTCTGGCGTGCGCCCGACGCGCCTCATGGCGGATCAGGCATCGGTCTCGCCGTGGTGCAACATCTCGCCACGCTCAGCGGAGGCCGCGCCGAACTGCACAACCGCACCGACCGGAGCGGGCTCGACGCCTGCGTGGTGTTGCCGCTGGTGGACCACAGCAGATCGTCGTTCCGTTCGCCGACCGGCCACGGGCACGGGCACGGCGCCCGATCCGCGGAGCCGACCGAAGCGACGCCGGAAGTCACCGTCACGACGTGGTGATCGAGACCTCCTGAGTCCCAGCTCGCTGGTGGCGCACCGACACGCGCAGCTCCGTCCCGGCCGGCGCCCGCACCACCCACGACGCGAGCACGCGCTCGGGCGTGCCGTCGTTCTTGCCGTACTGGAACCGGTGATCGAGCCGGCCGCCGAGCTGGCCGAGCTCCAGACGAGCCACGCCCCCGACGACGGTGGCCCCCGACAGCTCCGCCACCAGAGGCAGCACGAGGTGGTCCTTCGCGGCCTTGTGCGTCACGGACGTGGGCAACCAGCCGGTGTTGGCGATGCCGACCTCGACCCGCCAGGTGTCGCCGCCCAACGAGGTCGCCGCGGCGTGCAGCACCTCGAGGCGTGGTGAGCACATCGCCTGGTGGATCGCGAACTCGGCGTGGGGCGCCACCTCGGCGCGCAGCATCGACCCGGGGGCGTTGGCCCACAGGAAGATCTCGTCCCACCCGCCGATCTCGACCGGCCCCAGCTGCGGGTGATCGAACGGCGTCCAGTCGACGTACGACTCGGGATGGTGCTCGACGGCCCAGCGGTACACCGCGAGCTCCTCGTCGTCGGTCGGACCGGTGTACCAGATGTGGGTGCCGGGCTTCTTGCCGGTGGCCTGCTGGATGACGTCCCAGAACTCCGTGGTCCAGCTGTAGACACCGAGGTGCTCGTAGGCCCAGTCGTCGGCGGCGCCGCTCATCGTGTCCGACTTGTCGAAGGTGAAGTCCTCGAAGACCGAGTGGGCCGTGTACCCAGTGAGCGCCTCACCTCGTTCGCTGAACTGCTTCCACACCCAGACGTCGAGGGGCGGGAGCGACGCGTCGGCCTGGGTGCTGCTCGGTCGCAGGATGACCCCACCGGAGGTGTGGTAGGCGTTGTACCCGCAGACGTTGCGGCGGGCGCTGAGCGCTCGCACCAGCGAGTCGATCTCGGGCTCACTCAGCGGATGATCGCCGCTGCCCCTGACCGTCGTGCCCCATCCCGCCGGGAAGTTGCGGTTCATGTCGAGCGACTGCGGCGGCGACGGCAGCGGCACGGTGAATCCGTCGTGGTCGATGATCTCGCCCTCCGCGAGCATGCGGTAGCGCTGGGCACCGGCAGGAGCGCCCTCGGGAGGGATCCGCACCATCAACCGCGGTTCGACGGTCGACACGACCCAGGAGCCGGTGGGGTCGGGCACGCGCATCGTGAGGATTCGACCGTTGCCGTCCATGTCGCGCTCGTGGAGGCCCGGCGCCTCGTGCGCGTCGCTCCACGGCCAGGGCCGCACCGAGCTCCGCCGGAATCGCGGCGAGTCGCCCAGCACCCACTCGACACCGTCGGGGTTGACGCGCGGGACGACGTAGAACGTGCGGGTGCGCAGCGCCTCGGTGACGGTCTCGTCGGTGCCGAACCCGGTGACGAGGCGGTGGATCAGGTGCAGTGCGGCGACGCCGCCGGTGACCTCGATCGCGTGGATGTTGGCGTCGACCCAATGCGCGGGCTTGGTGTCGTGCGCTCCCGTGGAGGCGTCGGTGATCGTGGCGATCCAGAGGTCTCGGCCCTCGAAGGACCGACCGTAGGACTCGATGGTCACGAGCCCGGGGTGGGCGGCCGCCGTGTCGTGCAGCCAGCTGGTGAGCTCGTCGTAGCGGAGGAAGCGATCGAAGTCGTAGGTCACGGATCGAGACGCTATCCGTGCTCACCCGATCAATCGGCCGAGGGCAGCGATCGCATCGGAGAGATCCGCTGAGGAGTTGCCCGATGCGCGCCTCGCGGCGTGCAGTTCGTGTGCGACGCGCAGCGCGTGGAGCACGGACCGGTCGACGGAATGGTCCGCACCGTACGAGTCGACCACTGCCTCCACCGTCTCGGCCACGATCGCCGGCTCGCCCACGTGGAGGACACGGTCGACCGACTGGACGAGTGCGGCAAGGTCGACCAGCGGTGTGTGCGGGAGCGTCCGCTCGTCCACATCGGCCCTCGTGCCCGCGGCGAATCCGGTGACGAGCAGTTGGTCGTCCCGGCGCAGGACGTGCCCCAGGTCGAGACAGCCGTGAACGCAATGCGCGGGGAGCAGTCGATCCTCGCGGAGTGGATCGAGCGCCTCGAGCACTGCAGGTGAGATCGACGCAACGGTGTCGGCGTCGTCACCGTCGACGAAGCGTTCGAGATGGTGAAGGTCGTCGACCGCGTGCGCACGGTACGAGCGCGCCGCGATCGCACTCCGACGGAGACCGGCGAGGGCTTTGTGGAGCGCGGACGCGAGATGTCCGAGCGCCTCCCCGTCCGGAGTCCGGGCGATCCACCGTCGGCCGTCGGCCGCGCCGGCGACGAAGTGGTGCACGGTGGCCACCACGTGGTCGTCGTGTTCCAGCGCACCGACGAACGGCGGCATGCCGTCGAACCCCTGCGACGTCAGGTAGTCGAGCACCTCCACGCCCGAGTGCGGGGCAGGGACCGGGGCCGCCATCCATGTCACGAAGAACTCCTCGGCCACCACCACGTGACGTTCGCTCGGGTCGTCACTCAGGGGACGTTCACCGGTGAGGTCGCGGCCGAGCAACTGCGACACCCACGCAGCCGACATCCCCGCAACGACCATCGCCGCGAACCCTAGCGACCCCGCAAGGAGGCGCCGGCTGCGTGCAGCGTTTAGCCTCGCTGCTGTGACCGGCACACTCGTCATCCTCCGCCACGGCGAGAGCACGTGGAACCAGCAGAACCTGTTCACCGGGTGGCACGACGTGCCGCTGAGCGAGCGGGGGTTCGCCGAAGCTCCCGCCGCGGGCCGCACCATGGCCGAGGCGGGCGTCCGGTTCGACGTCGCCCACACGTCCGTGCTCGCCCGCGCCGTCGTCACCTGCCATCTCGCCCTGGAAGCGATGGGGCAGGTGTGGTTGCCGGTGCAGCGCAACTGGCGGCTCAACGAGCGCCACTACGGCGCACTGCAGGGGCTGGACAAGAAGCAGACCACCGAGCTCCACGGCGCCGAGCAGACCAAGCTGTGGCGGCGCAGCTACGACGTTCCGCCGCCGCCCGTCGACGAGTCGAGTCCCGAGCACCCGATCAACGACCTTCGGTATCGGCTGCTGCCACCGGACGTCCTCCCGGCGAGCGAGTGCCTCGCCGACGTCGTGCGGCGCGTGTTGCCCTACTGGCACGACGCGATCGCGCCGCAACTCCTCGGCGGACAGGACGTGCTCGTCACCGCGCACGGCAACTCGCTACGGGCGTTGGTGATGCACCTCGAGCACGTCTCGCGAGACGACATCGCCGAGCTCAACATCCCCACCGGTGCGCCTCGTCGATACACCTTCGACGCGCAGTTACGGGTCACCGAGCGCGGAGTATCTCGGCGACGCCGAGGCGGTCGCGAAGGCCGCCGCCGCCGTCGCCGCGCAGGCCGGCACCGCGTAGCGGGTGCAGCCGGTACCGCCACGTCACCGCGCGCACGCCGCGCGATGTACCATGCCTGCATGGCGAGCAAAAAGGCATACCTCGAGCACCTGCGCAACGTAAGTCTGTTCCAAGGCTGCTCCACGAAGGAACTCGAGAAGATCGCGAAGGCCAGTGACGAGATCACGATGTCGGCCGGTTCGCTCATCGTCGACCAGGGCCAGACCGGCCGCGAGGCGTTCATCGTGTTGAACGGCTCGGTCGTCGTCAAGCGCAACGGCAAGAAGGTCGGCTCGTTCGGTCCCGGCACCGTCGTGGGCGAACTGTCCTTGCTCGATCACGGTCCTCGCACTGCCACGGTCATCTGCGAGACCGACTGCGAGCTGTTGCTGCTCGACCAGCGCCACTTCATCGGCGTCATCGACGACGTGCCGGCGCTGGCTCACAAGCTGCTCGCCGCGCTCGCCGCCCGCATCCGCGATCTCGACCGCCAGAACTTCGGCTGACCGACCCGTTCGTTCGACGCCGCGGAGGCTGCTCCGCGTGACGTCGCGAACTAGGGTCGGCCTCGCACTATGAGCTCTCACACGTCTCCTGCACCCGAAGCCGGTCCCAAGAAGCCCTGGTACCGCACGCCCCACCAGCTCGTCATCGCGGTCGGCGTGTTCATGGGTCTGTTCACCCTCGCGTCGGGCATCATCCCTCAGCTCACGAAGTGGCACGGCACCAAGGAGCCCGCCCGCGAGGTGTTCGACGGCATCCCCGGCGCACTCCAGGTGGCCTTCTACACCGTCATCCCCGTGCTGCTCATTTGGGGATCGTTCGCGTTCTCCGCACGAGTGCGCAACTGGGAACGGGGCGCGCCCGATCGGCGAAAGACCACCCAGAAGAACGTGAAGCGCCGCCTGGCCGACTTCCGGGCCGGCGCCTACATGCGCACGCTGCTGCGCGACTCGGCCGCCGGTCTGATGCACTCGATGATCTACTTCGGGTTCCTCGCCCTGCTCGGCGTCACCACCGTCCTCGAGATCGATCATCAGATGCCCGAGGGGCTCAAGTTCCTCCATGGGCGCACATACATGGCGTACAGCTTCTTCGGCGACCTCGCCGGGCTGGTGTTCGTCACCGGCATCCTGTGGGCCATCGCCCGCCGCTACGTGCAGCGCCCGTATCGCATCCGCATCAAGACCAAGCCGGAGCACGCCGCGATCCTCGGCGTGTTCCTGCTGATCGGTCTGTCCGGGTTCTTCGCCGAGGCGTTCCGCATCGCGGAGATCGACGCGCCGAGCTACGAGAAGTGGAGCTTCATCGGCTACCCGCTGAGCAAGATGTTCACCGGGCTCAGCGAGCACACGCTCACCCAGTGGCACCAGATCATGTGGGCCACGCACGTGGTCGCGTTCGCACTGTTCCTGATCATGCTGCCGATCACGATGCTGCGGCACATCTTCACCAGTCCGCTCAACATGTACCTGCGTGATCGCGACCGTCCCAAGGGCGCGATGCGGGCCATGCCCAACCTCACCGAGACGTCGTTGGAGAGCTTCGGGGCGAGCGTGGTCGAGGACTTCACGTGGAAGCAACTGCTCGACACCGACGCCTGCACGATGTGCGGCCGCTGCACGAGCGTGTGTCCCGCGCACGCCACCGGCAAGCCGCTCGATCCCCGCGAGATCGTGCTGAAGACGGGCGAGATCATGGCCGCCACCGGCGCTCACGGCCAGGTCACGCCCCCGCTCAGCATCGACAAGGACATCACCATCTCGGCCAACTCGCTGTTCGAGCGGATCACCGCCGAAGAGGTGTGGAGCTGCACCACCTGCCGTGCCTGCGACGAGATCTGCCCGGTCAACATCGAGATCCTCGACAAGATCCTCGACATGCGGCGCTACCTGTCGCTGATGGAGAGCAACTTCCCCAGCGAGCTCGGCAACGCGTACCGGGCGATGGAGAACCAGGGCAACCCCTGGGGCATGAACCAGGGCGAGCGTGGTGACTGGGCCAACGGGCTCGACGTCAAGATCCTCGATCCGGGTGAGGCGTTCACCGGCGAGTACCTCTACTGGGTCGGCTGCGCCGGCTCGTTCGACGACAAGAACAAGAAGGTCACCCAGGCGATGGCCAAGCTGCTCAAGCGGGCAGGGATCGACGTGGCCATCCTCGGCCCGAGCGAGATGTGCACGGGCGACTCCGCGCGCCGCAGCGGCAACGAGTACCTGTTCCAAATGCTGGCGATGCCCAACATCGAGATGCTCGACGGCATGGGCGTGAAGAAGATCATCACCCAGTGCCCGCACTGCTTCAACACGTTGAAGAACGAGTACCCACAACTCGGCGGCAACTACGAGGTCGTCCACCACACGCAGCTGCTGGAGAGCCTCATCGCCAACGGGTCGCTCGACGTCAGCCAGGCCTCCCTCGAGGAGCGGCTGACCTACCACGACTCGTGCTACCTCGGTCGCCACAACGACGTCTACCTCGCACCGCGCAAGGTCGTGGGCAGCATCAAGGGCATCGAAGTGGTCGAGATGCAGCGCAACGGCACCAAGGGCATGTGCTGCGGCGCCGGTGGCGCCCGCATGTGGATGGAGGAGAACGTCGGCACCAAGGTGAACGACGAGCGAGCCCTCGAGGCAATCAGCACCGGGGCCACCCGTGTCGCCACCGCCTGCCCGTTCTGCTACATCATGCTCGACGACGGCGTGAAGGCCGCGGGCAAGGAAGAGCACGAGGTGAAGGTGGCCGACATCTCGATCCACCTCCTCGACGCGATCGAGGCCGGCGAGGCCGCACTCGCTCGCCCTGACGCCCCGCTGGCGCACCCCGTCGCCGGCGACTGATCCGCCGACCCGTTCGGGTCAGAGCGTGTTCTGGTTGTACTTCGATGCGGTCGCGCCCTGCTGGTTCTGGTACTTGCTCTTCAGATCCGGGTGACCGTAGGGGCGCTCGGCGGGCTTGTCGAGCTTCTGGAAGACCAACTGGGCGACCTTCATGCCGGCGCGCAGCAGGATCGGCAGGTTCGACACGTTGGAGAGCTCGAGCACCACGGTGCCCTTGAAGCCGGGGTCGATGAACCCGGCGGTGGCGTGCACCTGCAGGCCGAGCCTGCCGAGACTGCTCTTGCCGTTGACGACGCCGACGATGTCGTCGGGACAGCCGACCACCTCGGCCGTGTGCCCGAGCGCGAACTCTCCAGGGTGCAGCACGAACACCTCGCCGACGGGCACGTTGACCGTGTCCATCAGCTTGGTCTGCTCCTCGAACGGATCGATGTGGGTGAGGCGGCTATTGCGCATCACCCGGAACTCTGTGCCGAGGCGCACGTCGACGCTGGCCGGCTGCACGAGGTCCGGGTCGTACGGCTCGAGGATGATGCGCCCGGAACCGAGCAGTTCGCGGAGGGTGCCGTCGGAGAGGATCACGTGGCGAATCTAGTGGGCCGGGTCCGTGGGCAGGCACTCTGCACGGCCGGGAACTCCACGGAGGGTTCGGGCGACCTGTTACCTGTGGAACTCACTCGGCGACGCGCTCCCCGCCGCCGACGCGCGCTCGTCGGACTGCTGGTGATGCTGGGCGTCCTCGCGGCCGATGGCAGCGCTGCGTTCGCGCACGGTGGAGTGAGCGACGCCACCAACTACGTGAGTCGCGTCGTCGAACCCGGCGCGCCTGGCCTCGAGTGGAAGGTCTACGGGGGCGACTCGCTGCTGCAGCTCACCAACCACACCGGGGAGCAGGTCGTCGTCGAGGGCTACGAGAAGGAGCCATACCTCAAGTTCGTGCCGGGCGACGGCATCTACGAGAACGTCCACTCCCCGGCCACCTATTACAACTCCGATCGGTACGCGCGGGTCGCGCTCCCGGACGATGCCGACGCGACACTGCCGGCCGAGTGGCGGCGCATCACCGACGGTGACCGGTTCGCGTGGCACGACCATCGGGTGCACTGGATGTCGCCCGTGCCGCCGTCGCCGGTGTTCAACGACCGCGGGCACGACCAGACGGTGTTCCCCTGGGAGATCGGTCTGCGCGTCGGCGGCGACGATGCGGCGAGGGCCGCCACCGTGCGGGGTGTGCTGTCGTGGGAGGCATCGGTCGCGTGGTGGCCGCCGGTGCTCGCGTTCAGCCTCGTCTTCCTGACGATCGCGCTCCTCGCGGCGTGGCGGACCAGACCCCACGCAGATCGGTGGCCCGGCCTGGCCCGGCCTGTGGTGGTGATCCTGTGGGTCGTCGCAGTGGCCAACCTCGTGCGCATGATCGACGACCTGTTCGTCGTGCCCGGGTACTCGGTGGGGAGGGCGACCATCGTCGCCAAGGGCGTGATCGTCTTCGCGACCGTGATCGCGCTCACGCTGCACGCATGGCGTGGTCACGTCACGGGCTTCCTCGCGCTGGCCGCTGCCGGTGTCGTGACGTTCGTGCTGAACGGTGCTGCCCACTCGCTGACACTGTCGGCGTCGCAGGTCCTGACCGGACTCCCCGTGTGGTTCGCCCGGGCCGTGGTGGCGGCGAGCATCGCGGTGGTGGTGCCCGTGCTGGCGGCGCTCGTGTTCGCGGGCCGTCACTTCATCGGTTGGTACCGCGCCCACCCGATCTCGTTCGCCAAGCCCGTCACCGCCGAGACGCCCTCTGCGACATCGGATTCCCCGGTGGCAGCATCATCGGCGCAGCGGTAGCCTGCTGGACGATTCTGCGGGTGTAGTTCAGAGGCAGAACATCAGCTTCCCAAGCTGAGAACGCGGGTTCGATTCCCGTCACCCGCTCCATTGAAAGACCAGCTCAGAGTAGGTACGCCCTCCGAGCGAGCCTCCCGAAACCGGCCGTCGTGCCACTTCGTGCCACTTCCGTGCCATAACGGATTTAGAGTGTCACCGTGGGTCGCAGCCGATGGGGAAGCGTGCGCAAGTTGCCGTCGGGCCGGTTCCAGGCGCGCTACTGCGTCGATCTCGTCTGGCACAGCGCGCCGACGACGTTCCGCACCAAACGCGAGGCCGACGCGTACCTCGCGTCGGTGCGCTCCGATGTCGACCGCGGGTCGTGGATCGACCCCGACGCCGGCAAGGTGACATTCGAGGAGTACTCGTCGCGCTGGCTCGCCGAGCGACCGCATCTGCGGCCGCGCACTCGCGAGTTGTACGAGAGCGAGTTGCGTCTGCACATCCTGCCGGCGCTCGGCGACGACGGAGCTTCGCGAGATCACGCCGAGCCGCATCCGAACGTGGCGCGCCGACATGATCTCCGCCGGCAAGCCGGGCGCCTCGACGATCGCCAAGTGCTATCGACTGGTGCACGCCGTGTTCGCCACCGCGGTGGAGGACGGCATCGTGGTGCGCAACCCGTGCATCGTGAAGGGCGCTTCCACGGAGCGCCCCGCAGAGCGCCCAGTAGCGACCATTGCGCAGGTGTTCGAGCTGGCCGACGCGATCGCACCCGAGCTCCGCGCTGCGGTGCTGCTGGCCACATTCTGCGGACTGCGACTCGGCGAGATCCGCGCCTTGCGGGTGCGTCACCTCGATCTCCTGCATCGCACCGTGCGGATCGAGGAGCAGTACCAGGAGCTCTCCGACGGCACCCTCGTGCTCGGCCCGCCAAAGACCGACGCCGGCGTGCGCACGATCGTGATCCCGCAGGTGATCATCCCCGACCTCGAGCAACATCTCGCGTCGGTGCCACTCGGCGCGGATGGACTGTTGTTCACGACGACGAGCGGCGCACCGATGCGGCGGGCGACGCTGTACACGGCGTGGGGCCGAGCGACGAAGGCCGTCGGCATCACCGGGCTGCGCTTCCACGACCTCCGCCACACCGGCAACACACTGGCGGCCGCGACCGGGGCGAGCACGAAGGAACTGATGGCGAGGATGGGACAGTCGTCACCACGGGCTGCGCTCATCTATCAGCACGCAACACAGGACCGCGACGCAGCGATCGCCGCCGGCCTGAGTTCGATGATCGAGGAGCACCGATCCGTCAGCTCGTGACGGTTGGGCGCAGCAGCGCAGAACGAGGATTACACGGGTGATCCGCGGGCGACTCGCCCGTGGACGACGCCGATGCGAGCCTTCGCCAGATCGGCACCGCGGTTATTCCGGTGATCCGTCGCTCCCGAGCGGGTTATTCCGGTAATCGCACATCCAAACGGCCGGGCCTTGCCCGCACAGATCGGCAGATAGGTGCGGCAGTCAGCCGAGAGCCGCAGCTAACGCGGCGGAGTGTTTCGCCATCTCCCTCGGCGATTGGCGAAGCCGCAAGCAGACGGCGTCTGGATCAGCTCCCGCGTCCACCAGCGAACGCACAAGATGCCCGTCGGCGATTGCACCACCGTTCGACTCGGCGTCCCACTCGCTATCGACCGCATGGTGGAGCGCAGTCCAACCATCCTCCAGGGCGTAGTTCGGATCAGCCCCAGCGCTCAGCAGAAACAGCATCAGGCGCTCTCGATCAAGCTCAGCGCAGCACATCAGCGCCGACCACCGATACGGCGGAGGGGCATCGAGCACCGCGTCCGGCGACTCGCCCGAAGCCACAAGGGCACGTAGCTCGTCCAGGTCGTCGTCGACGATGGCGCGCAGCATCTCTTCGCTCATCACCCGCATGCGAGAGCATCCCGACTTCTCGTCCCCACGAGCGCAGATTGCCCCACCAGGAACCCGCTGTCCAGCGAGCAGTGCGGCAGCTCTGCGCTACCCAGCTAACGCCTTGACGAGCGCACCCAGCACGATGGCGAAGTACGCGACCAGAATCACGGGGGCGAGCCATCGCGACTTGCGGAGGCCCTCGTACTCCTGGGCGGCATCACCGGAGCCGCCGAGGGAGCGCACGATTCTGCTCTTCGCTCGCTTCTCGGCCATCCGATGAAGTTCACCGTCGAAATCAGTGAACGCCTGCCGATTCACGATCACGACGAAGACGCCGAACGCGAGGAAGATCAGAGGCACCACAACGGGTATGTCGGAGCTGGCGACGATCACGGACGTCATTCTGCCGAACCTCGCCACGCAGAGCGGCAGCTCTGCGCTGCGTCTGCCTATGAGCTCTCTCTGGTGAGCGACCCGAACGGCCAGCGGCCGGCCTCACGCAGGTTTGCGAGTCGGTGCTCAAGGCGATCACGTTCTGCTGCGAGGTGTGCCCACGTCGGAGCGCCGTCGATTAGTTCGTCGACGATCATCTCCACGTCAGGCTCGTCTGTGCCTTCCACGAGACGCCCTCGGATGAACCACGAGCGGCGCTGCAGTGCAGCGGCTAGCGGCACGTCGTAGCCGTTGACCGTAAGCGGCCCCGGCCGTGGCCGCGGCTTCTGCCATGTCTTCGACGCCAACGCGAGGAGCAACTCCGAAGGCACCCCCGTGATCGCGAGGCGATTCCGCGCTTTAGGCACTGTCGCAAGGAACTCGACCAGGGCTGGGATCGCATCGAGTGCTGGACCCAGCGCTCTCCATCGAGCGAGCGACACGCGCCGAGAGCGTCCATCAGCGCCCGTGATCGCAAGCGTCAAGGACGGAGGCGTTGCCTTGCTGCCCGGGGCTGCGTGGCAAGACCACCCTGGTTCTGGCTGCCATGTCTCCACCCGGTAGTCATCCCACTGGAGCATGCGCTGATCGTCGTGCCGGCCGCACAGCACCAAAGCGTCTGGTTCGAAGCGGAGTTGATATCGGCGACTGCCACGGCGGGTGCGACCGAACTGCAATCGATCCGATTCAACGTGCAAGCCGCGCCACGAAGCAAGACTGGACGACCTGGACGTGCCTTGCGATGTCACCACCCGCATCTGCCTCGCACGGAGCGCATAGTGCCCGGTATGTGCGCTTCGCGCAAGTGCAGGTCGGGTCAGCTGAGCGCGTTCACGGCGTTCTTGAGCGCCGTCTCGATTGCCCACATCGCCGCGTTCGGCTGCCTGCGTCGGCGGAGGCTGTCGAGGGTGCCGATGATGCCGGCCAGGTCAGCCCACGGATCGAAGGTCAGCCCTGACCGTTGCTCCCAGAGGGTGCGGACCTCGTCGGCCATCGTCGGGCTGTACTGGAACAGGTTGAGCCGACAGTGCGCGGGGTCGATCGATCGCGGCCCGATGCACGCCCATTGCCAGTCGACGAGTCCGCTCAGTTGTTGGCGGACCCAGAGCACGTTGCCCGGGTTGAAGTCACGGTGAACGAACCCGACGTCGCTGGTTGGCACGGGGCCGTGGAACAACTCGACGGCTCGCTCCCACAGCGCTGGATCGTTCGTCCAGCGCGGCGGGTCGTAACGCTCCTGCGCGTAGGTCGACAGGGCCGGCAGCCCGGCGTCGGATGCGTCGATGTCATGCAAGGCGATCATCGCGTCGACAGCTTGGGACACCCACCTGTCCTCCCAACGGTTCTCCCAGACGGGCCGTCCGTCAAGCAGCGTCATCACCAGCGCCGGTACGTCGCCGTGATCACCGGTCGGGTCGAGGGCGAGCAGCACAGGCGTGGGCATCGGCAGCTGTTCGACGAGCTGCAGCGCACGTGCTTCCACCTTGGCTACATCCGGGGTCTCGCTGAGGATCTCCGAGCGGACGTAGCGACGCAACACCACCTCGCGCTCGTTGTCGCGGCGATCGATGAGCCTCACGCGGTGCATCGCTGCAGTTGACCCGCCGTGCATTTGGCTCACCTCGACCACGGTGGACACGTCGAGTTCGTCGACGAGCCAGGCCAGCGTCGCTGCGGGCGGTGGTTGCGCTATGAGCCACGCGGCGCGCTCTGCTGGATCCATCGGGCGCTCCATGTTCCCAGTCTCGCGGGCCGGACCCGCACATATCGTGCGCACAGAACCACTTGCGCAGAGCGCACATACCGGGCACTATGCGCAGTGTGGGGCGGACCAAATCGAGCATTAGGTGACCCAACGCGCCATGCACGGTGCACCGTTGTTATGGGTTGCAATGGTGCTGGCGGGGTGCTCACACGAGCAGGCTGCTGTGTCGTCGATTCGAACGAACGCACCCGAGACTCTGGAGGTCGATGTGGCTGGTGAAGTAGTTCGGGAGTCGCCGGAGGATGGCGTAGAGGAGTGGTTCTTTCGAGACCAGCGTGACTACTGGGGTAACGTCGGTGTGGCGAGGTTCGATGACGCTCCAGACGAGTGGCTGGTCACGGTGGACGCGATGGAATTTGTGCGAGAAGACCCGCTTGAAGCCGAGCTTCGGGCGGCAATTGCTAGCGCTCTGGCTTCGGTCCCCGGGGCTGGGGACGTGAGCGAGTCGGATACCGAGGTGTGGCTGGTTATGGGCGAACCCTCGGGCGAACAGCTCGCCCTTGCTGCAGACGCTGTGGTCGATCGGTTCGCCGACCAGATCGCGGCGTACATCGACAGCCTCTGAAGCTGACCTCCGGCTGAGTTCGCTTGACCGGTCAGCCGCGAGTAGCGCAGAGCTGCCGATAGGCGTCGTGGTCCTAAAGGCCCTGGACGACTCGATCAGTCACCGACATGATGAAGGCATGCGACGCATCGCGCCAATTCCGACCTCGCTCTCGTCCCGCCGCTTCGCCGGCTTCCCGGTCCTCGAACGTTTCGCTGCTATCGCACTGGCCGCCCTCGGAGCGTCGTTTATCCTTCTTGGCCTCGTCGGCCTACCCCTCGGCTACTTCATGGCCGAAAGCGACAACACCGGCCTGCTGGTCGGCGCCACCGCGGTGTTTCTCGTCGTCGGGCTGCTTCTCTTGCTGATAGTACGACAGCTGTTCCGCAGCAATGTCGAACACCTCGGGTCATCGGGGCCCAGCGACCCTCGGCGGTGAGTGTTGCTGTTCGTCGTCTCGATCGCCTCGCCGCGCGTCCTCGCTCTCGGCCACCCTCCGACCGGCCATCAACTCGGGAGTCGGAGCTGCGCCGAACTGCCGATCTGCGCTGAGGTCGTGTGTCGTATATTGGACCCCGAGCCCGCCCAAGGCGCATCTACCCGGTAAGGGTGCGTCCAGCCCGCAGTCGTTGAGGGTGGCAGCCCGTTCAAGCCGGGCCGGGTCCGGGGCGACCTCACGCTGCGGGCGTGATGGAAGCCCGCGCCAGATCTGCCGATATGCCCGGCCTCTACAGGTCGATTTCGATGCCGGTTTCGATTGTTCTGTGCGGTTGGACGGGGGGCCGGGTGAGCTCGACGCCGTGCTGTTCGGCCCACTGATGGATGACGTTGGCGAGTTGGCGTGTGCCGTTGTCGGGTTCGTGTGCGGCGATCTCGTGCAGGGTGGTGACGGCCTCCTCGAGACTCTCTTGCGTGACTGGTTTGCCGGTGGCCCAGTCGTGCCAGGTGTCGAGCGCGTCGACGCGGGCTTCGGCGGTTGAGAGGTGTTCGGGGAGGAAATGCCATTTGGCGTACATGTCGTGACTCCGCAGCGCGTCTCGGGCTGCCTCGATCTGTGTGCGGGCGATGTTGCGTTGCGCGTAGGGCTCGCGGGCCTGCTTTCGCGCGACCGCGAGCAACTCGCCGGAGCTGGCAACGCTCTCGTTTGCTGCGGCGAGTTCGGTGCGTGCTTGGCGTCGGCCGCGGAGCCCTGACTGGTCGAGTCGTTGTTGTGCGGCCCGCCGTGCCGCCTCAGCCTGTTTCACCGCGTCGTTGGCCGCATCGAGTTCGGCATCAAAAGGGCCGCACATCGTGTTCGCATCCGCGATCCGTCGCGCCGCGACATCGACGACCTCGACGAGTCTTTCCCTCTTTGTCATCGAGTTGTCGAGGGCCTCTCGTGCGTCCCGATAGTTGTCGGCGGCGTCGGCGCGTAGGTCGTGGAACCAGTCCGGGATCTGGCAGCGCGGCTGGGGGCGTGGCGGCTGGCGGTCCTGTTGGGCGAGCTGCCGACGTTGCACCACGGCTGGGATGTCGGCCCGATCCGAGGCGACGATCCCCTGGAGGACGTCGCGTGCGTCTCTCATGTCGTGGGTGTCGGTGACGACGTAGACACGGTTGTCGTCGCGGCCGCGGGTCATTGCCACATACAGCCCGCGACCAGTCGTCGCCGGCCCGGCGAGGGTGATCGAGGCGGTCTCGGTCGCGGACTGTGTTCCGTATTCGGTGGCCGCATATCCGAGGCGCACATGCTCCTCGGCGTAGTCGGCCGGCAGTGTCACTGTGCTGGTCCCGTGCAGGTCGGTGACGGTGAGGTCACCGGTGTCGTTGATGGCGGTGACGGTCCACAGTTCGCGGTTGCGGACGATGTCACCGCTGGTGGTCTGCAACTGCCGATGATTCCGACGCGTTGCCACGATGTCCCCCACCACCACCGGACCATCTGCGATCCACGCGATCGTGGTGGTATCGGTGTCACCGATACTTGCCCGCAGTTGGCGGATCGTGCGATTGATCTCATCAACGTGCTCGTTCGTCGCCGCCGTGATCGCCACCGTCTCACCGGCCGCGTGGCGTTGCGTCCACTCGGCGGCGATCGAGTCGAGGTGCTCGTCGAAGGTGCCGGGGATGATCCGCCCGTGCGACTCGTAGGTGCCGAGCGCGCGTAGGTCGCCGTGGCGCAGGCGCAGCGACGCGGCGGCTTCCCAGTCGTGGGTGAACCGGTGGATCCGCTCCAACTCGATGACGCGACTGGTGGCGCAGATCTCGCTGAACAGGCCACCACGACCGACCGCTTGTAGCTGGCGGTGATCACCAACCAACACCAGACGCCACTGCTCACTGCGTCGCGAGTTGGGTGAGCTGGTGCAGGTTCGGGTGGACAACATGCCGGCCTCATCGACGATCACTGTGGTTCCCGACGGGAGCCGCCACTGCGGGCCCGGCCCGTCGGGTCGGGCCCATTCGTGGAGGAGCTTGGCGACCGTATCGGCATGCATGCCGGTCTCGCGGCCCAACGACCTTGGCGGCCTTGGCGGTGGGTGCGACACCGAACACGTGCCGGCTGTGGCGGTGCAGATCGGTCGACCGCGGCTGCCAGGGTGGTGGTCTTGCCGGTGCCGGCCGGTCCGACGATCACCACCACCCGATCCTTACCGGCGACCGCTGTGGCGGCGGCGTACTGGAGCACGTCGAGCGCTCCGCGGTTGACCGTCGTCGAAGGTGACGGGTCGTCGAGCTGGGAGTCCAGCACCCAAGTGAGGACCGCTTCTTCCTGGGCGAGCACCTGGCGGCTGGTCACCTGCGCGGCGACCGGTTCGATCCACACCGACCTGCCATCCGAGCCGACGCCTCGCCCCGTCACCGTCGGGGTCCAGAACCACACACTCGCCCAGCACACGGTCGACCGCCCGGTCGAGCAGCCGCGCCCACCGCTCACCCGACATGTCGGGTTGCGGGCGCAGCCGGTCGGTGACCGCGCGCAGGATGTCCATGCGATGCCACGCCGACCGATCCGCTGACAGGTCCTCGATCACCTCGGCGACACTCACCTTCGCCGGCGGTACCACCGCCCGTGCGGCCTGCGCGATCGACTGGCCGAGCGACTCGGCAGTGACACCGATGCTGGCAGCTTCGGTGCGCCACCGTGCCGGCAGATCAGCGACACCGTTCGCGGCCTTACGCAGCCGGGTATCGGCTGCGGCTTCACGTTCGAGGGCAGCGTGCTCGAAGCGTGTCGGGTGACGGCCTTCACGCTGGCGGAACTCGGCCACCTTCACCTGCAACTCGCCCCGCACCTGCGCAGCGCGTTTGGAGAACTGCTCCAGCAGCTCCGTCGGTACGCCGGCGATCTCCGCCTGACCATTGACGATCTCGGCGAACGCGACCCCGTACCGGTGCGTGAGCTCGGCACGCAGCACCGACTGATACAGACCACCAAACGCGCGCTGATGCTGCTTCAACACGCGGGCGTCCAACGCGAGCCAGCGGCCGTCGTCGGTCTGCACCTTCGACGAGATCACCAGATGCGTGTGCAACTGCGGGTCATCCAACCGGCTGGTCGTCTGCCGGAACGCGGCCACGATCAGCCCCTGGCTGTCCGGATGCAGCCGACCGCCGTTCGAGCGGATACGCGTCGTCGAGCCGAAGCGCTCCAGGTGGTCGACGACCGCGTTGACGGCGACGTCGTGACACTCGGCCAGGCCGGGGTCGCCGGTGAGCGCCCACCACACCGACAACGACTTCGGCGCCGACACCGTCGCATCGAACCCCGCCACCGCGCGGATCATCGTCCCGTTCGCAGTCGTCCGATCGACCAGCGGGTTACCGAGCGTCAGCACCGGTGAGTGGATCGCAACCTGTGAAGTAGCTGCTCGAGTGCTTCGGTCGACACCTCACCCGACAGGCCGAGACCTGCGGCCGGCGCGCCGGACCACACACCCGGCTGCTCGCCCGGCGCCTGCGTCAGATACTTCGTGTAGTACTTCGCAGTCGCCGCAGCTGAGCCCGCGTACAGGGTCGTCACGCGCAGCATGAGGACTCCCTCCCGTCCGCGGGCACCTGTCTGTCATTCCTGGGTTGCGTGGTTCGGGGAGCGGTCATCGCGTGCGCCTCAGGACTCGATCGCCAGCGACAACTGAGCGGTCGAACGCGACGCGACTGCGCGCTTCGCGCGCTTGGTCGAACGCGACGATCGCGTCGCCGTCTGCTTCGCGACTCGCGGCTCGACCGCGATCGGTGCCGGCAGGGGCCAGGTGATCGGGCCGCCGAGCTGTTCCTCGAGTCGGCAGCGAGGCACCCGGAACTGCTTGCCAAAGCGAATCACCGGAATGCCGGTTCGGCCGCCCGACCGTTCGAACGCGTTCGCCTCCCGGTACGCCGTGCTCCGCCCGACCCGCAACACCGCCGCCGCCTCATCCAACGTGAGGAAGTCGGGCGGGCCAGTCGGCGTCGCATCAGCGGGCTCGGTCAGCTGGCTCACCGAGGCCGCCCCTCCCCAGTCCGGCAGCGCGTCACACATCACTGCACCAGTACGGGACTCGAAGCCCCGAACGCTGGAAACAGAGACGAACCTCACACCCACTTACAGAGCACGAAATCGGCCGGGCGCAGCACAATCCGTCCGAGGTTCCTGCCAGCTTGCGACACGGTGCCACCCCAACACGTGCTTGTCGGGTCGCGCTCTCGTTACGCACACCCACCAACGGACATCAACAGCCGCCTGTGGATGAACGATCTGCTTGTATATGTTGGAGAACTCCAATATATTAGGCCCATGTCCGAGCTACTGCCCCTGGCCGACGCGGCCGACCTCCTTGGAGTCTCGGTCGAGCGCGTCCGCCAGCTCGTCGTGGGTGGCCAACTGCCCGGACAACGCTTCGGCAACGTGTGGGTGGTGCCCAAGGACGCGGTCGCAGCGCGTCGGTACTCGCCCGGGGTGCGAGGGCGGCCGCTAGGCCCGGTGAGGGCGTGGCACGAGATCCTCGGTGGGTCGATCGATCTCCGGCATCCCGGCAGGTATCAACGCCGCGCGAACGTCGTGCGCTGCGCGATGAGTCGGGCCGACGTCGCCGCGCTGCCAGAGATGGTGGGCGCGATGCTCGGCGGCGTACGCGCCGCGATCGACCTCGGCGAACAGTTGGCGCCCGATGACAACCTCGACCTGTACCTGTCAGCGCAGTCGTTCGCCGGCCTCGACGAACGCGTCGCCTATGTCCCCGATGCGGCAGGGCGCATTGCGCTTCGAGTGGTCGACGATGAAGCTTGGGCGCTACTCCCGAAGGGTGCACTCGCGCCGCAAGCGGCAGTGGCCCTCGACCTCCTCGAGTCAGGTGATCCACGGCACTGGATCTCCGCCGAACACTTGGCTCACCGCAATGGATGAACCCGACGTCGTTCGCCTACCACCGTTGGTCGGCGGCCAGGCAGAGTCGTGGCGCGCGCTCATCGAGATTGCGCCACAGCTCGGCCGCCACTGGCTGCTGATCGGCGGCCAGATGGTGTTCCTCCACGAGGTGGAGCGCGAGTCGACCGACGTTCGCCCCACGAACGACATCGACCTCGTCGTCGACCTTCGCATCGAGCCGGCCGCGCTCGGGCACGCGCATACCGTCCTCACTCGAGCCGGCTTCTCGCAGGACCTTCCGAGCCCGGAAGGGGTCGCGCACCGATACCGACGCGGCGAGGCAACCATCGACGTTCTCGCTCCCGACCACATGGGCGCACGGGCGACGCTCGCTCTCGGCAGCGGACGCACCATCGAAGCACCGGGCACATCGCAAGCCTTTGGCCGCGTCTCACTCGTGCGAGTAGAACTCGACAACAACACTGCCGGAGTCGTGCGTCGGCCAACGCTGGTCGGTGCCCTGTTGGGCAAGGCGACTGCGGTCACCGAGATCGTGTCGATGTCGTCGGCCGAACGCGCCAAGCACGTGCGCGACGTCGATGCTCTCGCGCGACTCCTCGGCCCGGCAGACCGCGCCGGCGCCTCGTTGACCACCAAGGAACGCTCGACACTCGTACGGATCGCCGAGCATCCCGACCTCAGCCCGTTGGCCGCGCGCTCGATTCAACTGACAACCGCGGCAACGCACGGTGAGGTGCGCAGTGGGCCGTGATCAACCCACATTCTGGGTTGATCAACCCGGAATGTGAGTTATAGCCCGAACCCGTCGGCCAGCAGTTCGTCGACCCGACCGGCGATGCCATGCTTCCTCTCACCGATCGCCGCGAACGACAGGTGTCGACGTCGCAGCTCCGCACCACCACCGGGGGTGTGCTCGTCGAGCAATTCGCCGGCGAGCTCCTCCGCCGTCACCCCGCGCGTTTCCGCCGCAGCCTCCAGTCGACGACGGACCTCGTCGGACACGGTCACATTGAGCTGCACACCGCGAGCCTATGCAAAGTGCCGACTCGCGATCGCTCGACTTGCCGCCGCGTTGGCTGCGGCGCGCGGCACCGCTCCACTCACGCTTGACTTCTCGCAGCTCATCCTGGGCTTTCGCGGCCTCCCGTCGTGCCATATCCGTGCCACAACGGATCAGAAATGGGCATCACAGGGCAACACTGGTGGAACTAGATAACACCGCTGAGCTGGTCTTTTCCGAAACAGTGCAGGTCACAAAACTGCCCGAATCGATTTCCCAAGCTGAGAACGCGGGTTCGATTCC
>CAVRGG010000005.1:0-7050 GCA_963720695.1 uncultured Acidimicrobiaceae bacterium | reverse complement strand
AGACTTCGACCTGGTGGTCATCGACACCCCGCCGTCGCGACATGCGATCGACGTCCTCAAGGCCCCCGACCGGCTCGTCGTGTTCATGAGCCACCCGATCTATCGCGCGCTGACGCTGCCGTCTCGCTCGTTCGCCCGCGTCACCAACGTGGCCTCGGGCGCGTTCCTCTGGACGATCAAGCGGTTGGCCGGGCCGAAGATCGTCGAGGAGACCGTCGAGTTCTTCCGCTCCCTGTCGTCAATGGAGGGCGGCCTGCGGACCCGCGCCGCCGAGATGTCGGTGCTGTTGCGCGACGAGCGCACCGCGTTCGTCCTGGTGTCGAGTCCGCGCGCCGAAGCCATCGACGAGTCGACGTTTCTCGCCGAGGCGCTCCAATCCGGCGGCTTCCGGCTCGGCGGGATCGTCGTCAACATGGTGCACCCGATGCCACTGCCACTGTCGGCGAAGCTCCTGAAGGCCGACGAGCGAGGCGAGCTGGGCGTCCATCTCGCGGAGCAGGTGCACTACCACCAGGAACTGACCGAGCTGGCCGATGCCGAACGAGTGGAGCTGGCCACGCTGGTGGCACTCGCCGATGGGGCTCCGGTTCGGCAGGTGCCCCTGTTCGACCACGACGTCCACGACGTGGCGGCCCTTCGCGAACTGGGCGATCTCCTCACGAGATGATCACCCCGACGAGGTGAGCGCGCACCTCGAACGGCATGGCAATGTATGCCGATGCCGACCCTGGACATGAGTGAACTCGACCGCATGCGTGATGCAGTCTTCTTCGACGGCCCCGACATCAGCCGTCGATTGAGCCGCTTCTGGGTACTGCTCGTGCTGGCGTCGATCATCGCTGCGGCAGGCGTCGTCGCCGACTCCACGGCCACCGTGATCGGCGCCATGATCGTCGCCCCGTTGATGACGCCGATCCTCGGCACCATGCTCTCGGTCGTCCTCGCCGACCGGGGAAACCTGATGCGTTCCATCGCGCTGGTCGTGGCCGGTGCCGTGGCCTCGATCCTCATCGGCTACCTGGTGGGCATGCTGGTCAGCAACGACGTGGTGGCCGCCACCAACTCCCAGGTCGCCGCTCGCGTCAGTCCCCGGCTCATCGACCTGCTGGCCGCGCTCGCCACCGGCGTCGTGGGCTCGGTGGCGCTGGTCCGTCGCGACATCTCCGACACGCTGCCCGGCGTGGCGATCGCGATCTCCCTCGTGCCGCCGCTGTCGGTCGTCGGGCTCACCGCCGAAGCCGGGCACTACCACGAGTCGTTCGGTGCCCTGCTGCTGTTCAGTACGAACGTCGCCGCCATCCTCGCCACGGGCATCTTGGTGATGGGCCTGTACCGCGTGCACCGCCACGTGGTCCCAGTGGCCGACGGAGCCGGTCGCGCCGTCGACCGTCGCAAGGCGATCGGTGCTGTGGTGGTGTTCTTCGTCCTCATCGGTGTGCCGCTCGGGATCTCGTCGAGGAAGATCGCCACCGACACTCGGCGTGAGTCGGACGTGCGCCGGATCAGCGAGGTGTGGGCCGACAGCGTGGGGTGGAGCGTCCTCGACGTGACGTCCAACAACACCGGGATGAACGTGCGCGTCGCCGGGGCACCGCCCATCCCCGACACCGCCTCGCTCGCGGCAGCGCTGCGCGCCGGCGGCATCGACCCGGCCGACGTCGTCGTCGAGTTCATCCCGCAGACGGTGGTGGCGCTCGGCGACGGGTGACCGCTACCCCGCCACCGCGATGGCCACGGCCACGATCGGCGGCACCAGGCACCAGAGGAGCGTCCACGACCACAGCGCCGCTCGCTCACCGATGAGCACCGCCTCGGCGTTCGCCCGGTGGCGGGAGGCGAGGTCGACCAGTTCTCGCCGAGCGAGGTCGCTGTCGCGGCGCAGGCTGAGCAGACCGAACTCGATGCCGCCGGCGATCACGAACGCGAGCAGGAAGCCCAGCGAGAGCTGACGCTCGTTGCCCGGATCGAGGGCCGCGGTGGTGAACACCGTGGGTACGAGGCCAAGCACGACAGCGGGCGTGGCCACGGCGAGGGAGCGGCGATGGAGTGCGATGGCGCGCACCCGCGCCCCGAGCCCGGACCCGATCGTGTCGGCGCAGCCGGCCCCGATCATCATCAGGATCCACGGACCGAGCAGACCGAGCGCGAGCGTGGCCTGCGCCCACGTCCGCAGGGCGTACCACTCCGGCGTGTGCTCGGAGGGGAGGAACGTCGCCACCGCCCACGCGATCAGCAGGGCCGCCAGCGCCACGGCGTAGGCGACGCTGCGCCAGCGGATGCGCACGGCACCGTCGAACACGGCCCGATGGAACCAGACGCCGAGCACCGCGAGCAGGCTCCAGACGGTGACCTCCAGCGACGAGAGCGCCACCCAGTGGTCGTCGTGGAAGTCCTTCGCCCCGACCGAGGCGACGAGCCACCCGACGCCCGCGCCGACGAGCGCGGCGAGGACGGCCAGCACGACGACACGCCACGGTGGTCGGGGCACGGGCACGACGATCGGTTGGTCGAGCCCTTCGGCTCGGGCCCTCTCCCGATCGAGCTCGTCGAGGTGCGAGCGGAGGTGCTCGACCAGGTCGTCGAGATCGGCGGCGTTGTCGAACCGGATGGCGTGGAGATCGGCGAGGTCGGCCAATTCGGGTCGCAGGTCGGACGCCTGGAGTGGTTCCGCGCCGGCCAGCAGCACCGGCATGACGCGCGTCCCGTGAGCGAGCGCCTCGGTCAGCTCACGCCCGACCCAGTCGGTGGGGTCGAGGATTCGGGCAGCGCCGTCCGCACGCTCACCCCGCCAGTGGGGCCCGATCAGGGCGATGAGCACGTCACAGCGGGCGATCTCCGCGGCCAGCCGATCGGGGAAGTCGTCGCCACAG
The DNA here is from genome assembly GCA_963720695.1 of uncultured Acidimicrobiaceae bacterium. Taxonomy (GTDB): domain Bacteria; phylum Actinomycetota; class Acidimicrobiia; order Acidimicrobiales; family Ilumatobacteraceae; genus UBA668. The sequence goes on along the minus strand of CAVRGG010000005.1, from coordinate 4,180 downwards.
CGCAGGTCGGCGTCATTGAACTCGGTGCGCAGGTCGGCGACCCCGTCGAGGTGACGGAGCCGCTCGGCGATCCACCCCACGGCGTACTGGCCGTCGGCGCGGCGGTAGCTGATGAACACCCGCGCCATCGACAGCCCTCCCTCCGGTGGTCCGGGTGGCACGACGGTAACAGGCGACGCGTCGGTGACCGAGCGTCTCAGCGGGCGGCGAGCGCGCCGATGCGCTCCTGGACGAACTCGATGATCTGACCGTCGCTCATCGAGGCGCCTTGACGCACCGCTGCCGCGAACTCCGCCACGCCGAGCCGATCGCGCAGCGTCTCGACGAGGTCGTTGATCCGCTCTGCGTCGGATGCCTCGAACGGGAGCGCGTACGCCGCGCCCACGGCGGTGAGCGCGCCGTGCAGCGTCGCCGCGGCGCGGTGCTCGTCCAGTTGGACGAGGATCCCGAACACGTGCCGGAGCGACAGCCACTGGTTCGCCCAGTCACCGCCGCGGAACCAGAGGTCGATCACGTCGGCGAAACCTGCAAGTGCGGAGCGGGGCGAACCGCGCTGGGCCTCCAACCAGAGCACCTCGGTCAGCGCGAACGCCTGGATCCAGCGATTGCCGGCACCCGCTGCGATGTCAGCGGCCTGGGTGAGCAGCGCCGCGGCGGCGACCTCGTCGGTGGACTCCATCGCCAGCCCGAGGGCGTACGACGCCTCGGCGAGCGCGGTCGGTGACCCTGCCCGCCGGGCCGCCAGGAGGGCGTCCTGCGCCAACTCGACCCCACGCTGTGGATCACCGACGCTCGTGTAGGCCACCGATCGCATGTAGAGCGCGTGGGCGAGACGGGCCGGCGATCCCTGACGAGCATCGTCCAGCATCCGGTCGATCCACTCCTGCGCGCCCTCGGCATCGCCCTGGTAGAAGAGCGAGTTGCCCAGCGATCGCTCGGCCACACCCGAGGTGCCGACCCCGAGGCGTTGCGCGGCTGCGACCGCCGACCTGCCGTACTCGATCGACGAGTCGAGGTCACCCCGCACGAACCTTCCGTAGGCAGCGACGCCCAGCACCATCGGGCTGCGCAGCGACTCGTCGAAGCCGGGCATGGCGATGACGTCGTCCGCCCAGGCGATCACCTCCGCCCGCATCGATCGGAACGAGTACTCGCGCAGCGCCACGACGAGTGCGCACGCCCGCTCGAGGTCGTGATGCTCGATCATCCACGAGAAGGCGCTCCTCAGGTTGTCGAAGTTGCGGTCGAGCCGGGCTGCCGATGCCGGTTCGTCGGGTCCGGCCAGCGCCACTCCAGCTCGCACGGCCATGTCGAGGAACCAGCTCGCGTGCCGGGCTCTCGCACCGGCGCGGGCCTCGCCGTCCAGCTGCGCGGCGCCGAACTGGCGGAGCGGCTCCAGCACGCGATAGCGACCGGTCCGGGCATCGGTCATCTGCACCATCGACTTGTCGACCAGTGCGGCCAGCAGGCGCGCTGCTGCCTGGGCGTCCATCGACTCGTCGATGCAGACCGACTCGACGGCCTCCAGATCGAAGGTGCCGGCGAACACCGAGACACGAGTGAACAGCGCCCGCTCGTCCCGGGTGAGCAGGTTGAACGACCATCCGACGAGGTCGCCCACCGTCTGATGACGCTCGACCGGCGTGAACTCGCGCGTGGTCGAGGAGGTCGAAGCGCTGCTGCAGGCGCTCCGCGAGTGCGTCGGGACTGATGCTGCGCAGGCGGGCCGCAGCGAGCTCGATGGCGAGCGGCAGCCCGTCGACCCGGCGTACGATCTCGGAGACGGCGGCGAGGTTCTCGGGGCCGAGGACGAACGACGGATTCGACGCCACCGCACGGTCGACGAAGAGCCGCACCGCCGGCGTCGCCGCGGGGTCGTCGCCGATGGCGTCGGCCGTCACGGCGAGCGTCTCGACTCGCCAGACGTGCTCGCCGGCGAGGCCCAGCACCTCACGACTGGTGGCGAGGATCGTCAGGTCGGCACACGCGGCGAGCAGCCGCTCGGCGAGTCTGGCGACGGAGGCTCGGAGGTGCTCGCAGTTGTCGAGCACGAGCAGCGCACCGCGTCCCCGGAGGAACTCGACGAGGGTGTCCTCGACGGAGAGGTGTTGGCGCTGCTGCACGTCGATCGCGGTCGCGACGGAGGCCACCGTCAGCAGCGGGTCCTGGACAGGCGCGAGCTCGACCACGTACACCTCGCCGCCGCGAGCCTCCCAGACATCGGCGGCGACGCGCAGTGCGAGGCGGGTCTTGCCGACACCTCCGGGACCGAACAGGGTGACCAGGCCGTGACCCGTCAGCAGGCCGACGATGCCGGCGAGGTCGACGCTCCGGCCGACCAGCGGGGTGACCTCGGCAGGAGCTGTCCGAGCCCGGCGGGTCGCCGCCGAGGGCGACGCCCCCATCAGCGCGGGATCGGATTCCAGGATCTGCCGCTCGAGCGCCCGGACGCCTGCGGGCGGATCGAGACCGAGTTCATCGTGCAGGATCGCCCGGAACGCGGAGATCCGCCGGAGGGCATCCGCGGATCGACCGCTGCGATGGAGTGCTGTCGCCAGCAGCACCCATCCCCGTTCGCGCAAGGGATGCTCGGAGACGAGCGCCTCCACCTCGGGCACGAGGGTGTGGTCCTCGCCCGAGTCGAGGCGGAGCGAGAGCCATTCCTCGCGAGCGACGGCGACCGTCTCCTCGAGGCGTGTGACGTCGGCTCTGGCCCACTCGCGTTCCGAGAACTCGTCGAAGGGCGAACCGGACGCCGTGGCCAGGGCATCGGCGAACAGCCTGATCGCGGCGCCGGGTTCCCGGGTGCCTCGGGCCGTTCGACACTGGGCCTCGAAACGCCGGACATCGACGGCGTGGTCATCGATCTCCAGCGCGTACCCCGGCGGCCGCGCGATGATGCGGGCTTCGGGTTCGAGGAGCTTGCGAAGTCGCGACACGTTGCTCTGCAGCACCGCTGCCGGGTCGGCGGGCGCGTCGATGCCCCACAGCTCGTCGCACATCCGACTCGCCGGCACGACGGCGCCCCTGGCGGCCACGAGCATCGCGAGCAGCAGCCGCTGCTTGGGCCCGCCGACCGCCACGGGGACCGAGTCGCGCCGAACCTCGACGTTCCCGAACACATGAACGTCGAGCTGGCAGGCCACTGCAGGACAGTCTCTCAGACGACCTTGCAGAACGCTTGCAGACGTCGACCGACGCCGCAGGCGGGCTGCAGGAGTCTTGCGGGGTGGGTGGCGCACGGTGTTCGCAGCGGCGATGTCCGCCGCGATCGATCACTGATGCAGACCGAGGAGCACACACCATGACCGTGACCACCAATCCGAACAAGGCCCTGTGGGAGAAGGGCGACTTCACGCGCATCGCCGAGAGCATGCGATCCAGCGGACAGGCGCTGTCGCGACGCATCGGCGCCGGGCCCGGCCACAGTGTGCTCGAGCTCGGCTGTGGGGACGGGACGACCGCGATCCCCACGGCACAGGCCGGCGCCATGGTCCGCGGGGTCGACATCGCCAGCAACCTGGTCGCCGCCGGCAACGCACGAGCCCAGCAACTGGGCCTCACCAACTGCACCTTCGAAGAAGGCGACGCCTCGAACCTCGCCCACATCGACGACGACTCGTACGACCTGGTGATGAGCGTGTTCGGCGCGATGTTCGCGCCTCGACCCGCAGACACGGCCAAGGAGATGGTGCGTGTGGCTCGCCGCGGCGGGCGAGTGATCATGGGCAACTGGATCCCGGGCGACCCGACGTTGGTCGCGCAGTTGCTGCGGATCAGCAGCGCGTACTCGCCGCCGCCGCCGGAAGGGTTCGTGAGCCCGATGACGTGGGGTGTGGAGGAGCACGTGTACGACCGGTTCACGGCTGCGGGGGTGCCTGCCGACCAGATCGCCTGCGAACGCGACACCTGGGTGTTCGACTTCGCCGGCACGCCCCAGGAGTACGTCGGCGTCTTCCGCGACTACTACGGACCCACCATGAACGCGTTCGCCGCTGCGGCGGCAGACGGTCGGGCCGAGGATCTGCAGGCCGAACTCGAGGACCTCTTCGTCGCCCAGAACACCAGCACCACGCCTGGTCGCACGGTCATCCCTGCCACCTACCTGAGGGTCACCCTGACCAAGTAGCGCATCGGCTGACGCTTCCCAGCCGGGAGGCGTCAGCCGGCGTGGTGTCTC
>CAVRGG010000004.1:0-1375694 GCA_963720695.1 uncultured Acidimicrobiaceae bacterium | reverse complement strand
GCTCCCATTGGAGTGTGACGTGGTGGCGGCGAGCTAATTCCAAGTACGTTGCGGCGGTCGTAGATCGTGGGTTGCTGGTCGAAGTCGCCGAGTCGGCCCCGATCGGTCCTGACGGAAGTGGTCAGCCGTGCGAGGTTGGCTGCCCAGCGCGACATACATGGATCATGTCGGATAGCTCAACTCAGGGCGTCTTGAGCCATCGGGGCCAACGGACCGCTCGACATCACCAGCAGATGGTTTCGTGCCCGAGTCAATCCCACGTACAGCAATAGGCGGTCGGCCTCGGTGCCTCGGGAATGTGTTGGTATCCGCGGTCCAACACGACAACGGCCTTCCACTCGAGCCCTTTGGCCTTATGAATGGTCGTGACGACGACCCCGGAGTCGTGCCCGCTATTTTCGGCGAGGCTCTCCGTCCTCACAGATGCGAGGACCTCATTTGGATCGACTGGCGCCTTGCGTTCCTGATCGGCAATCGCTGCTACGACTCTGTACCAGTCGTCGGCGGGCTTCTTCGCGCCCGGTCTCGCGCTGTTCGTGAGCATCTGTTGAACGTCCTCGAGGTCGAACAAGTCGCTGAGGGTTTCCGTGAGGGGTCAGTTCACCCCCGGTGACATGTGCCTCGGGTAGCAACTGGGCAATGAGTTCAAACGCCTTGGTCGTATGGAGTGGCCTGACCAAGCTCGCGAACACTGACACCAGCAGTGCGAAGTATGGTCGCCGCCCTTTGCTGGCTCGTGCCGTTCCGAACTAGCACGGCGATGTCGTCGTCGTCAGAAATCGATGACTGCAGCCACTTGCGGACCGCGACCGCCAGATCCCTGTCGTCGGCGTGGGCACGAGCAGTCACCGAACCGGGCTCGTTCACGGTTGGCACCAGCAGGGGGAGCCGGAGGCCCTTCACAAGTTGGTTCGCCGCCTTCACAACCCCCGGTACCGATCGGTAGTTGTACCGGAGTGGAAGCATCTGCGCTCCGTTGCTAGCCGCAAAGTCTGTGAACAATCCTGGTTGGGCGCCGCGGAACTCGTAGATGGCTTGGCGTGGGTCGCCGACGGCGGTCAGCCGAGCTGATGCACCCACTGATTGAAGCAGAGCCCATTGCGCCGGGTTGAGATCCTGCGCCTCGTCGACGAACAACTCTTTGACTCCGGCGTGCACGTGGCGGGCGGCGTCGGGGTACTCCATATCTGCAGTGCCTTCACGAACTGGTCGTCGAAGTCGATCCGACAGGATGCATGCATTTGCTGCTCGTAGGCCTCGAACACTTCCCGGTCATCGGACGTCATCATCTCGAGTGGCGTGAGTGCGGCCTTCGCACGTGAGATGGCCTTCAGGTGTATCGACTTTCGCAAGGAGCGCCGCTGAATTGGGCAGCGTCCCGATCGTGTCGCGGAGGATCCCAGTTGCTCGCGGTTCTCGACGACGTCTGGTTTGGCGGAGTATCGGAGAAGTGGCCAATAGTCGGCGATGATCCCGCTGCCGAAAGAGTTCAGCGTGCGGACCGCGACGTGCACGCCGAGCGCTGCAAGTCGTTCACGCATTCATTCGTGGCTTCACGCCCGAAGCACACGGCGAGCATCTGATCGTGCAGCACGCCGCCGGCCAAGCTGCGGTAGGCAATTCGTCGCGTCAGAGTTCGGGTCTTGCCCGTCCCGGCACCGGCAATCAGCGCCACGCGAATGATCTGCGGTGACGGCTGCACGCTGGTCGTCGTCGAGATTTCGGCATACGTCCTGGTTCACTCTGGCATCGCGAAGGTCGTTGAGGAAGCTCGGGTCGGTGAAATATCGTTCGAGGAAACTCTGCCGCAGATCGCTGCCGTCGTCCTCGCCGTCACCGAGCTCGGCGTATGCATCCAACGCGAGGCGGCGGAGTTGGTCACGTTCAAGTCGGGTGCGTGATGCCGCCTCTGCTGCATCGAGGGCGGACGTGGGGTCGGCGACGTCGTCGAGCTGGAGAAATCTGAAGGTGCGGGCGCGTCGGTCGCCGGGGTTGCCATCGTCGAGCGGGAGCATTTCCACGGCGCCCGCGTGGTGGGCAGCGACCAGAATTCGGCGCACGTCGGCGGGTTCGCATCCAGCGGAGGAGGCCACAGCGTCGTAGACACAGCGGCACTCGGTGTCGCCGTGAGGCAAGGCCGCCGACATCACGGCCCGGGATAGTCGCCCGAGGGATATGAGAGTGTCCCGCGCCCGATCGTTGGGCAGGATTGCCGGCGGGAACGAGACGGACCGCGCGGCGGACACTGTCACCAAGCCGAAGGCGGCGAGCGTCTCCACAGCAGCGATGGCACGAGGCAAGACGGCTTGGGCCCGTTGTGCGGTCACCTCGGTCCACTTGCCATCGCGCTCTAGTGCTGCGGTCAGGATGCGATGGCATAGCAACATGTGCTGGCGGACGTCCTCGCCGGGATCGCTGCGTAGGGAGCGCAACAGTGCGCCAGGTGGGGCGGTCTCGACCAAGCCACGGCTTCGCAGGGCGCGAATTGCGGCCTGCAGACCGGGCAGGTCGAAGTCATTACCCGCAGCGTTCAGCAGCGGGGCGAGTTCGCTGAACAGCTCCGTCACTTGGGCGTCTGGGTGCTCGATGAGGTGCCCGAGGAGCGCGCCTTCAACGGGTGTCAGGTCGGCTGGCAGCGGGCCCGGTACCGACCGCACTCGCTCGGCTGCGCCAGCACGATCCAACTCGCGCACCAACCCGGCGCGGCCAAGTAGGCCAGACAGACCGACACCGGTACTGCTTTGCGCAGGCCCGCAAGGGTGGCGATGTCATCGTCGTTGCTCCACACCACGCGAGAACCGGGTTGAAGGCTCTCGAACTCGACCAGTGTGGCCCACACGGCTTCCAGCTCGGGACGAGTAGGAACGCTGCGGTTTCGGATACGGGTGGCGAGATCGAGGTCACTCGGGTGAAACAGCACGATGCAGTCAGCCGGTTGTCCCTCCGGTCCTCGGCCGGCCCTACCCGCTTCCTGATAGAGCGCTTCTGGTGAACCCGGCATTCGCCAATGGATGACGGTGCGTACGTTGGCCTTGTCGACTCCCATTCCGAACACGTTCGTGGCGCAGATGATGGAGGCATTGTCGTCGCGGAACGCCTCCTCGGCCGCGCGGCGAGCGTCATCCTTCATCTCGCCGTGGTAGGCCAGAGTGGCAACTCTTCGTTCCGTGGCAAGGTGCGCTGCCAGTTGGTCGGCCTCGTTGCGCGTGGCGGTGTAGATGATCGCAGGCAGGCGCGTCCTGTCCAGCGCTTGGCTGAGCAGCCGAAGGCGTTCAGGTTGTGTCTCGATAGACCCTGCTTGCCGTGATGCGTCTCCGTCAGGCACCCGAACCAGTTGGAATCGGAGCTCGGGGCGCACGAACTGGCTGTCGATGTGTTGCACGAACGAGCCGTCCAGTTGCCCGGAGATGTCGTCGCGCACGGACGGGCTTGCGGTGCCCGTAAAGGCCATCAGCCTCGGGCGCGCAGCGACTGTGGACAGCTCCGCGTCGTCTCTCAATCCCATGAGCCGGCGGATCGACACCGGCAGCGTGCGGTAGTCAGGCCTGAAGTCATGACCCATCTCGCTGATGCAGTGGGCCTCGTCGACGGCAACTGCCCCGAGACTGGCCTCGCTGACCGCCTTTCGTAGTCCGAAGCCCATGAGTCCTTCTGGCGCCACGTACACGAGTCGGTAGAAGCCGTTGGCGATTCCGCGAAGCCGAGCCTGCCGTACGTCGGGGTGCAGGTCGCCGCTCACAGATGTGGCCTCCCATATCCCGCACCTTCTCAAGCTGTGGACTTGGTCTCGTTGCAGGGCAACGAGCGGGCTCACGATCAGCGTGGCGCCGAAGCCGGCCTCCGCGAGTGCTAGCCCGAACGCCTGATAACACAGCGACTTGCCCTGCCCAGTGCGGAACACGGCAAGTACGTCCCGGCCGGCGGCCAACGACTGGAGCACAGTCGACTGGAAAGGCCGTGGAGCGCCGCTCTGGCCGAGCAGCCGTTGTGTTGCGCGATCGATCGCTGGCACCAGCGCCGCCGCCTGCCCCTGACTCGGTAGCGCGGCGGTGAGTACGCCGTAGGCAAACGCGCTGATCTCGCCGGCTTCCAAGGTGCTGATGTGCCGCGATGCCCATGTCCCGCGGACGTTCAGCAGGCGACGCACCAGCGGGCTGTCGCAGTGAGGATCGCAGAGCAATGCCTTGCCGGAACCGGACGACAGCAACCGCATCAGACGGAGCGCGGCAGCCGGCTCGATGACGTCGCCGTATGGCTCGGCGCCAGAGTCATTCGTCGCCTGCAGCAACCGTGAGACCACGGTGCCGTCGAGTCTGGGGGTGCCGATCTGGTCGATCACCATGGACTTCACGTAAGCGGACAGCCGCGGCGCACCGATGGTGCCGGCAACTACCAAGTGGGGCCCTTGACGTAGTCGATCGATGGTCTCGGCGTATGTTGGCCAATCGCCAGGGCGGAGCAAGCGACAAGCCAGTTCGGCTTCGCCACGGTGCAGCCAGAGTCTGAGCGACGAATGCGTGCTGGCCAGCGTTCGTGACGAGCAACGTTGACTCGACGACGGATTGCTGGGCTGCCACTGCGGCAGTACGAGCGACTCGAGCTGCTGGCAAGGAGGTGGTCGCAAGACCTGTCGCGAGTGTCGTTGTCCACGCGATGGATGGCTCGACGCCTTCGAAGGCAGGTGTGGTTCCAAGAACTTGCTGCCACCACCGGGCGATTGCTGCCTCGCGACGCCCACTGTGATCAACCCGGAGTGTCAGTGGTCCGTCGTGTGCAGCAGGGTCGAACCGGCTTGTTGTGTCGAGGAGGAGCGCTACAGCGTCCTCAAGGATGACATGGCGGCGGGCCGCCACGGTTGGCAAGCTCTCGAGGTCAGTGAGCCATGGGCCCCGGCCCGTGCACACCATTTCGCCCTGGACGACGGGCACTTCGGCTGCCATCGACGCGGAGGCCTTCGGCCACATGCACAACGCGCCGTCAGCCTCGGTGAGCAAACGAATCGCTATTGCACCGGGCCAACCTCGGTGTACAAGACCAATGCCGAGGGCCGCGGCGTCGATCACGCGGTCGCTGCGGAGCAGCCAGCCATTGGTGAGGCCGCTTGAGTGGAGGGCACGATGGTCTGGCCCCGCTACTACGGACCCTGGCGGTAGGCGCTCTGCGGTCAAGGCCGGTGCCATCACTACGACAGGCTGTGTGTTCGAGGCGGCCACACCTGTGGCTGGATGCAACGGTGCGGTGGTGAGGCGCAACGCCTCGTCGGGTGGGGGACCGAGCATGAGGTCCAGCACCGTCCGAGAGACGGAAACTCCTAGGGATTCCTGGATTCCGGCACGGTCACTAAGGGGAAGGGAGCGACACGCCGTGACAAGTGCGCTGAACGAGTTGGCGAGCAATAGCGCATCAGGCATCGCGTGGTGACGCTCGGCGATTTCGACGCTCGCGTAGCGCGCCAACGTGGGCAGGGCGTGCGAGTCGGCGGTCGGCCATGCCAGTTGGGCCCATAGCAGCGTGTCCACTCTCTCGCTTGGGAGGTCGACACCTACCTGCTGCAGGATCGGGAAGTCGTGGGCCGAGCCGTTGTGCGCAACCGGCAGCGAATCCCGCAGCCAGGCCGACAGCAGTTCTACTCTCGTCTCCCGTGAACTCTGCTGCCGCAACGGTCCGTTCGGCGGACCGAAGGACCACGGCCACCTCTGTCACACGACCGCTTCCGTCCATCTCCAGATCAATGAACGCCATGAGAGGAGACCCCTGCTCGGCCACTGCGAGCGCGCACAGATAGTCGCCGAATGGCAGGCTCGCAGGTGCGTTTCGCAAACTGGTCCCGAGTTGCCACAACTCTTCACAGCGAAGCCCGTAGCGGGCAAGGCGATCCAATGTGGCCAAGTCCAGAAGCTGCAATGTCGCAACAGGGATCTCGAGCAACTGCACCATCACGGAGCGCACCGCCGCGGGAGGAATTCGATTTGCCGGTTCGGCTACCCGCCCGTCGAGACTCGCCAACCCGCCGACCCAGCACCACGGTCAGCCTCCGGTGCACTCGTGAAGAAGCAGGGCGTCGCAACAGCCTCAACACTGTGGCGAGCGGTAGCAGTTCTGCTCGACGGAGTCGCAGGCCTAGGAGTCGCCAGGATTCAAAGAGTCCGAGTCGATCGGCACGAGATGATGCCATCTTCTGCCGCCCCGGTCATGTCAGCAGTCTCGCCTTCATGAGGGCGTCTTCAAGTGCGGAAACCGAAGAGTGCCATCCGACGTGTCAGCGTCGCTGAGGCTGCTTTGGCGGCGCCAGGAATTGGAAATGGCGCGCTCGATCATGCCCCGAACTCGTCACCGTTCATTGAGACGCATGCGAGTCAAGCTCTACCCCTGCCAAGTAGAAGCGCAGCGCGCGACCTCGTACACCGCCGTGATTTGGTCGTCGGTGAGTTGTCCGGTGCTTCGTTTGAAGACCATGGGCACATCCATCCGATCGAGGATCACGACCCGCTCCGGCGGAGTCTTGATCGTGACGTTGGGGACGAGAGTGCCGGTCATGAAGACGATCGCCGATTTCACAAACGGCTCCCACCCGAGCTTCGAGGTCAGCAAGGCGCGAACCCGGTCCGCTTCGAACTCGGAGTTGCGGATGTAGCTCTGTGAGAAGCCGTCGACGTACACCGTTCGCTTCGAGACGGTGATCTTCTTCCCTGGGTGGTTCTTGGTGTTGATGGTCCACACCCCGCCGGGCCCGATGAGTAGATGGTCGATGTCCGATCCACGGGTGCCGATCGGCACCGAGTGGAGGACGTGCCAACCGCGCTTGGTCAGCTTCTCGAGCTTGGCGCCGATCGTTTCCTCGCCGTCGGCCCCGACTCGCCATGCCCGCTCGTCGGTCTTCACATCGAGAAGACGCGCAACGCTCGTGAAGAACTTCGACTTCTCGCGCATCGCCTCGCGCTCGGCCTCCGCCCTGAAGCGGACCGATTGGCCTGGCCGATTCGCAGCGAGGTCGATCGTGTCGACCGCAGGGTCACGTGTGACCCCAGGCTGAGCTGCTGCGCCTGGAGGGTGAGCTTCGATTGGCTCGATGCCTGTGTCGTTGCTAGAGCTAAGCCACCTGTCGACGGTGTCTCGATGACACTCGTCCTCCAGCGTGACGACGCCGGTCCGGTTATCGACCCACCCGAGCGCCGTGTCGTCAGAAAGCTTCAAGTAGGTGCGATCGTGTCCGAACTTCCGCCACTGCTCCGCTCGAATCTCCATGGTTGGTGATCGACACCTCGACGGCGCGCCTTGAGGGGCCGGTAGCAGGTCCGGACTGAACAGTCGAGACCTGACCAACGATCCCGACGGGAACAACCACAGTGCTCAGTGCCGACTGGACCGGCTTGGAACCCCGTGAGAGTGGCCCTCTGGTGGTCTCGATCGTGTTGACGAACTTGCCCGCCACTGACAACAACCAGTTCGTGCGGTGCGATCCAGGATCACGCCGTTGGATCCGCCCGCAGCACTATCGTCGCCAGCGTGAGTTCACTTCCGCCACCCCCTCCGCCCAGTTCGCCGGAGCCGACGCTCGGTCCGAACACGGTTCCTGCGCCGTCGCCGTCTGTTATCCCGGTGCAGGCTCGATCGGCGGCGTACGTGCCGACGCCGGTCAGCGCCGGTCTCCCGGCAGGTGTGGCCGCCGCGTCACCGTGGATTCGGCTCGGGGCTTACCTTCTCGAGGGGCTGCTAGTAGTCGTCACGCTTGGGATCGGTTGGCTCGTCTGGGGCGCCATGATCGGGGGCGCCGGCCAGACACCCGCCAAGAAACTTCTCGGCCTGCGAGTCATCCGGGCTGACACTCTGCGACCGGCCGGACTCGGGCGCATGTTCTGGCTGCGCGGTCTTCTTGCCGGATTTGTGGCGAGCATCGCAATCACGTTCACCATCGGGATCCTGCTGTTCATGCCGTTCTGGGACAGGCGAAACCAGAACATCTGGGACAAGGTGTCGAACACTTACGTGGTAACGGATCCGAACGATGCATGGTCGACCCGCCCTCGCCTGGCGTGATGTGGACGCAGCGCTCGCTGCCCCAGAAACTCTTGTTGGCACAAATCGGGCCGTGGGCATGCCCGGAACTTTGCCGGTGGCCAGAACGTGAGCTCCGATGCTCCAACGCAGCTTCAAGTACCGCGTCGTAGCCCTCGGTGGCGCGTGAGGAACATCGTCCGTTGTTCGACCGGCCCTACCAGCCCCGCCACCCGCCTGCGGTGAATCTCCCAACGTTCGCTGGCTGGTCTATCGCCAGGCGGGCTGAATTCTCCGTCGGCTTGACCATGACGCCATTGATGAAACGGTCTGCGGCCAGCGCTCGATGGGATTGGAGATCCGACGAGCATGGATCGGGTTGGGGATGTCGGTTGGAACACAGCCGTGGGTCAGTTCCCCACGTCGTTGGAGCGGGCGATCACCTGCTGCCGCCAGAACGGGCAATGCTTGTCGATCTCGGTGATCACGGCGCTCCAGTCGTCATTGACCCGTTGCGCTGCGGTCACCCACCCCGACACGTCGAACAGCGACGCCCCGTCCTCGTCACCGAGAGCGCAGAACTCCTCTGCGGCCACCTTGATCCTGATGTCGTCGGTGACCGCCGGCGCCAGGAACCGTCCGGCGGCGAACCCGCCACCGGCACCGACCACCGCGACCACCACCAACCACGGCCACACCCTGCGCCGACCGGCCACCACCGTGCCATCGGCACCGACGGGCACCTGCAACTCCACTGCCGGATCCGCCGCGGTCAGCGGATCCGGTAACGGTGGCGGCGGCATCGACGGCTCTGCCAGGAACTCCGACGGCACCTCGGATGAGGGGACGCCTTCGCCCTGCGGAGCACCGTCACCACCGTCGCTGATCGCCGCATCGTTCCAGTCGCTGTCATCCATGTCGTCCTCCTCAGACGCGGTACCGACCGGGCACACGTTGCAACAACCCTGTGCGCCGCGCGCCCGCCCGACGTCAACACCCGGAGCCTACGAAACCGGTGTCACACTCCGAGGTGACCGAAACTCCGCTGGCCAGAATGAGTTGGGCTGCAAGCACCGCATCATCGAAACAGAATCCGTCCCCGGCGAACGTCGCGATCATGTCCGCCGGCACCGGCCAGCGACCAGCACGTGCGCTGATCCGAACGCTGGGTTGACGACCCCGGCTGCCAACAGGTTCTCGACCGTCTCAGCTGACCGGGGCGGGGTTTGCAGCCACGCAGCAGGCAAGCACAGGAACAGACGTCCCCACCGAAAGAGAAACATCATGGGCGCCAACTCCTTCACCACCCAAGCCTGCGGGCGCACCGCCGGCGAAGCGTTCCGCGACGCATGCGACAGCGCAGTCCACGAAAACCGCCACGCTGGCTACACCGGCACGTTCGCCGAAGAGCGCGACTTTGTCGTCATCGAAGTCCCCAAAGGCACCACCTTCAGGGAGGTCGCCACGTCATCTCCGACGCTGGTTCGCCCAACTGGCCAACCCCGCCGACACCGACAACCCGCGCCGCCTGGGAACAGGTCGTCACTTGGTACGGCACGCAGCGTGCCACCAACATCGTCACCGGCTACGAAGACAGATGGGGCCGACGCTTTGTGTGCATGTCAGCGGACCTGACGGCGACGGAAAGTGCGAGTGCCTGTTCTTCGGAATGGCCAGCAGCTGAGCGGGAAACGGCCCCCATGACCATCAACCAGGATCCCTCCATTGTCAAAATACTGACAAGAGACCCTGGCCTGATACACCCCTTTGTATATCGTCAACGATGCGGGCACCACATCGCCCGCGCTCCCAGGAAGGCTGATCCACGTGGCCGACACACCGTTTGACCCCCCGACACCCCCCGAACAACCCACCATGCCCGTCGTCACAACCCCGACCGAACACGGTAAATGGTGGAAGCGGAAGTGGGGCAAACTCCCCGCGTGGGGCTGGCTCGCCGGCGGCTTCGTCCTGTTAATGGTCATTGCCGGCATCGCCGGTGGCGGGAAGAAGAACGACACTGTCACCCCCGCCGACACCAGCGTGGCGGTGGTCACCACCGACGTCGCCGAGACCACCGTCACCACCGACGCGGTCACCACCACGAAGGCGCCGACCACGACCGCCGCACCCACCACCACTGCCGCACCGACCACCACAGCGGCACCGACCACGACCGCGCCACCGGCACCGATCGTGTTCACTGGCACAGGCGACGACGTCATCGACCTCGGCGCCGGCAACGACCGCTACATCGTGCGTTCCACCCACAACGGCAGCTCCAACTTCGCCATCGAAGCACTCGACAGCGGCCTCCAGAACATCGACCTCGTCGTCAACGAAATCGGTGCCTACTCGGGCACCAACGTGATGAACATCTACGGCGACCCCGGCGAAGTCCAGTACCTGCAAGTCACCGCCGACGGCAACTGGACGATCGAACTCCTGACCATCAACAACGTTGACGTCGTCGGAGAAACGTTCAGCGGCACCGGTGCCAACGTCGTGCTCTACATGGGAAGCGGTGGCATCTTTACCATCACCCACAACGGGGAATCCAACTTCTCCGTACAGATCGCCAGCACCGACGGCATCGACCTGCTGGTCAATGAGATCGGCGCCTACACCGGCAAGCAGCCGATGCCGCCTGCACCCGTGGCAGTGATCATCGACGCCGACGGCGCGTGGAGCTTCACCAAAGCCTGACCGGCGGGTGAGCTCACCACACGGGCGACCACGGGACATAGCTAACGTTGAGTCTCGAAGGCATTTCTGTGCTGGACCTCTCGTACTCACGTTGGCTAGGGGGCTTCTGGCTTCGTCGGGCGCAACCGCAGCCTCGACCACAGGGCGAGGCTGCGGGTCCGATGTCCCTGCCGCGTCCAGGTTGAGTATGTGGCGGTTCCCCAGCCCACTACGGGCAGCGTTGAACCCTCCCCTTGAACACCCCCATCAGGCCAACAACCCGACGGGTGGTAGGTCACACACGGGGCATCACAACGCGACAGTCCCTAGTCAGGACGGATCGAGCGGGGCGCCGAGCAGCGCCGCGGCCAGTGGTCCGCGGGTGGGGGCGAAGGCGACGATGGAGTAGGTGGCGGCGCCGGCCTGGACGAAGGGGTCGGTGGCCACGATGTCGTCGAGATGGTCGCGGTCCGGGGCGTGGGCGACGATGACACCACCGTGGCGTGGCGACTGGGGCCCTGAGGCGAGGAACTCGCCCGACGCGTAGAACCGGTCGAGGTAGCGCACGTGGGCAGGAAGCAGCGCATCGATCCGCTCGAGCGGAGCGGTGTAGGTGAGAACCAGTAGCCAGACGAGATCGTGTGCGTGCGGCTCGAAGGTGCTGCCGGTGTTGGTGGTGGTGGTCATGGGTCCTCCGTTCGGTCGTGGTCCGTTGCTTCCAGGATCTACCTCGAGTCACCAGATGTCCAAGACATCTCCACACCGATGACCATAAGCTCACCTTATGATCGAGCTGCGACAGTTGCGCTACTTCGTGGCGGTGGCGCGGCACCGGCACTTCACCCGTGCAGCGGAAGAGCTCTTCGTCGCACAGCCGGCGCTGTCCCAACAGGTGCGCAAGTTGGAGCGGGAGCTCGGGGTTCAGCTGTTCGACCGAGGCCACCACTCGGTCACGCTCACCGCCCCCGGGGCCGCGCTGCTGGAGCGGGCTGAGCGCATCTTGGGCGATGTCGACGTTGCACTCGACGAAGCCCGTTCATTCGCCGGTCAGATCACTGGTCGGGTGCGTGTGGGCGGCTGGCAATCGATGGAGATCGGGTTGCCGAACCTGCTGGCAGCCTTCCGGGCCGAGTATCCCGGGGTCGACGTGGCGGTCAACGAGATGGTGTCGGATGACATGCTCAACGGAGTGCGCAACGGGAGCCTCGACGCGGCGATGATCGTGCATCGGCCCCGCCTCGCAGTCGCCGAGCTCGAGATCGAGCCGTTCATCACCGAGCCATTCGCGTTGGCGGTCGCGCCCACTCATGCCCTGGCCCGCCGCCGCCGCGTTCGTCTTGCCGAGCTCGCCGAAGAGCCGTTCATCACCCATCATCCCGGCTCGGCAGTACGCGAGATCATCCTCGACGCCTGCGCCGAGGCCGGGTTCCGGCCCCGCATCACCCTCGAGACCGGCGAGATGAGCGCGGCCCGGGCCTATGTGGCCGCCGGCATGGGCATCACGATCCTGCCCAGGTCGTCACTCGCCAGCGTTGGGCCCCACGTGGCCGTTCTCGACATCGGCCCGCCATCGATCACCCGCACCTCGGTCCTGGTCTGGCCCACCCGACGCACCCTCGGCCCAGCCGCAGCCGCCTTCGTCGCCTTCACCCGCGATCACCTCGAACTCCTGCGGGTGTGAGCCGCAGCGCACCCGTCGGTTCATCAGGGACGCAGTTCGACAGGTGATCGTCACGCCCCGGTCGGAGGACGCTCGGACAGTGCGACGTTCATGGGCTACCGCTGACGCGCCGGAGGTAGTCGGCTCGGTCGAGGGGGTTGCGGTCGGTTCGTGGGCGTGTGGGTGGCGGCCCGTCGATGGGGCGGTAGCCGGCGAACGCAGACTCGAGCGTTCCCTCGCCGCGGGTCAGGTCCGGCAGCCGGGATTGAAGCTGATGAAAGCGTGCCACTTGGATCGTCCCGTTGAGCACGCAGGTCGCGCCGTTGGTCTCGGGCTGGTTGGGTCGGGCTTCGAGATTGCGGAGGACCGACATGATCGCGCCGAGGTCCTGGGCGGGGAACTCCATGTGGAACTCGAGCACGGGTTCGTGCACCGTGGTGCCGGCCCGTTTGAGCGCGGCCATCAGCACGAGCGGGGTGAGAAGGCGGTAGTCCGACAACGTCGTGCCCGGCCACTTGCGAGGAGGCGCCTGGTAGCCACAGTCGGTCATGATGACCTGGCAGTCGGTGACCTCCCAACCGAAGATGCCTTGGCGGAGCGTGTCGAGGATGGTTCGTCGCATCAGGTCTCGGAACGCCTCGACGGTGTCGAAGACATGAGTGGGGACCGATTTGTGGCTCACGTCGAGTTCGAAGGTCACGCCCGTTCCGGCCGGCAGGGGTGAGATCGCAAAGCCGATCGTGGCAAGGAATGGGTGGGCCGGCGATCGGCCCCGTCGAAGCAGTTCGACGGCTTCGCCCGGCCCGTTGGGTCGCTCCACGCACACCGGTGTCGTCGGTCGAAACTCGATGTGGAGGCCGTAGTGCTCTGCAAGCGTTTGGGCGACGATCTCCTTCTGGACTTCGCCGTACAGCGACAGGAACAACTCTTGGCGCGAGTCGTCCTGTCGGAGGTTGATGAGCGGGTCCTGTTCGGCGAGATCGGCGAGGGCGTCGAACACTGCCCGCTTCTGAGCGGCGTGGCGTGGCACGATCGCTGTCTCGAGTGTGGGTGGGGCGAAGACCTGGCCAGTCGGGTGTGCCGTCGGGCCGAAGGTGTCACCGATGCGCGCGGTCGAGAGACCGTGGACTTTGGCGATCTCACCCGCCTGCGTTGCGGGGAGCGCGACCGTCGTGCCTCGAGCGAACACTTCGATGCCGGTCACCGTGTCGAGGTGCGGGGTGTCACCGCCGAACCTGAGTCGATCTCGGGTCCGCAGGGTGCCCGAGAACATGCGCACGAAGGCGATCTTCTCGCCGCCGGCTCCTCGCTCGATCTTGAACACCGCTCCCGACGCGAGCCCGTCCGTGTCGCCCTCCACGGAGCGCAACACCTTCGGGATGGCGTGCAACAGGTCGTCGACTCCGACGCCTGTCAATGCAGCGCCGAAGAACACCGGGAGGATCTGGAACTGGGAGGTCTGTTCGGCGATTGCCTGGGCAAGCACATCCGGAGCGCCCGGCGTTCCGTCGAGGTAGCCGCGCATGATCGTGTCGTCGTTGTCGGCCAACACCTCTGCTGCGGCCGCGGCGAACGTCGGGTCGCGCAGGTCATGGATGGTGAATCCGGCATCCCTCGTGCCGACGCGCCGTACGGCACCCATCGCGAGAACGTTCGCGTCGAGACGTTGCGCGATTGCCTCGCGCACCCGTCGGTCGTCCGCTCCGACACGATCGATCTTGTTCACGAACACGACCGTTGGCACGCGCAGCCGGCGCAGCGCACGAAACAGCAGCAGCGTCTGTGACTGGACTCCTTCGACCGCCGAGACGACCAGGATGGCACCGTCGAGCACGCCGAGCGCGCGTTCGACCTCGGCAATGAAATCCGGGTGTCCCGGCGTGTCGATGAGATTGATCGTCACACCGTCGATCGCGAATGACACCACAGCGGACTTGATCGTGATGCCGCGTTGGCGCTCCAGCGCGAGCGAGTCCGTCTGTGTGGTTCCGCTGTCCACGCGACCGACCTCATCGATGACTCCAGCCGCGTACAGCAGCTGCTCGGTCAGTGTCGTCTTACCAGCGTCGACATGCGCCAGGATCCCCAGGTTCAACATTGCCATCTCGCGTCACGTCCTCCAGATCGGCATCACTTCCCAGATCGATGAACAGCAACGCTTGACGCATGACATCCTCCTATGGAGATTGGCGCTGCAGATCTACCACAGCCACAGCGCCGCCGGCGGCTGCATTTCCGAGCGCCGAGACGATCCCATACCACGAGCAGTGGCAGACGTCCCCCGGTCCTGAACGGGCCGATTCGTGGGCCAGGTCGTCGACCAGGTCGCTCTCAGGTCGTGGGCTGGCCGTCCTCACGATCGAACACGGGTCCGATGGGGTACCGATCGCGGTACTGGGCGGGTGTGAGGCCGACGACGCGCGTGAAGGCTCGGATGAGCGTCTCCGGGCTGCGGAAGCCGCACCGGGCGGCGACTGCTGCCAGACCGATCTGCTCGTGTTCGACGAGCCCTCGAGCGACCTCGATGCGTGCCTGCTCGACGTACTTGCCGGGACCTTCGGCTCTGCACGCCCGACGGCGTCGGTAGGAGAGTGGATGCTGCGGCCGAGCACCGTTGGCGCGACGGCGCCTCGGGCCCGGCAGCACCGATCCGCGGCCGGTCAGGAGGTCGTCGTCGTGGAGGAGTCCACCACCAACGCGCGAACACCTCGACCCCGGCCGGCCTGGGCGGGGGGACCGAGAACCGGCGACCTGGCCCTGATCGCCGGACTCCTGCTGATCGGCGGAACGGTCGTCCAGATCGTCGTGAGCGGAGCGTTCTCGCTCGTCCAGCCGGCGTGTCTGGCGGCCGGCGAGCGCGTCCATCGCCGCCTCGCGGCGAGTTGCGTTGAGCCGCCGCCGTCTCGGGTTCCTCCTCTTCGCCGTCGGTTCGATCGCCGCTGCGGTCGGCGTCGGTCTGTTGCCGCATCCGATCAAGAACGGCCTCACCGCCATGGCGGTCGCGTCGGTCGTGCTGGTGCTGGCGGGTGTGGCGCTCGTCGGCCTCGGTGCCGTGTGGGCCCTGCGCGCTCGGCGTCGGCTCGGGGCATGGGCGGGCGGTGCCGGCCTGCTGGCGCTGTTCGTGACGACGGTGTCGATCGTCGCGCCGGCAGTGGCCGCCACGAATGTGCCGACCACGCACATCACCTCGACACCGGAGACGGTCGGGTTGACCTACGAGTCGGTGACGCTGACCACCACCGACGGCGTCGAGCTCGCCGCCTGGTACCTGCCGGGAACCAACGGCGCCGGACTGGTGGTCGTGCACGGTGCCGGCTCCACCCGATCCGATGTGCTCGACCAGGCCGCGGTGCTGTCCCGCCACGGCTACTCACTGGTGCTGATCGACGCCCGCGGCCATGGCGACAGCGGCGGCAGGGCGATGGACTTCGGCTGGTACGGCGATCTCGACATCACCGCCGGCACCGCGTATCTGGCGTCCCGTCCCGAGGTCGACCCCGGCCGGATCGGCGTCGTCGGGTTCTCGATGGGCGGTGAGGAGGCCATCGGCGCGGCGGCCGCCGACCCGCGCATCCGAGCCGTGGTGGCCGAAGGAGCGACCGCCCGCCAGGCGGCCGACAAGGCCTGGCTCTCCGAGGTCTACGGCTGGCGGGGCTGGGTGCAGGAGCAGGCCGAGAAGGTCCAGGACGGCGTCACCGACTACCTCACCGACGCGTCACGGCCCATCGCCCTGCGAACGGCGGTGGCCCGGTCGCCGGGCACCCGCTTCCTGCTGATCACCGCCGGCAACGTGGCCGACGAGGGCCACGCCGCGTCCTCCATCCAGGCGACCGCGAGCGCTCGGGTGGAGGTGTGGAACGTGGACGGCGCCGACCATGTCGAGGGGCTCGCCACCCAGCCGGCCGAATGGGAACAGCGAGTCGTCGACTTCCTCGACGACAGCCTCGGCTGAGCGCGAGCTGACGCAGCCCGCGACTAGATTTTCCGCATGGAGGTCCGTCTGCTCGGGCCGGTCGAGTTGGTGGATCAGGCCGGCGAACGCGTCGAACTCACAGGGGCGAAGATGCGTGGCCTGCTCGGTGTGCTCGCGATCGAGGCGGGCCGCGTGCTGACGCCCCAGCGGCTCATCGACGTGCTGTGGGGTGAGCAGGAGATCCACGGACAGAACGTGGTGCAAGGTGTCGTGTCCAAGCTGCGCAAGGCGACGTCGCAGATCGCCTCGACATCCATCGTGGTGACCCGGCCTGCCGGCTACGAGCTCGGAGTCCCACGCGACCGGATCGACCTGTTCCGCTTCGAGGATCTGGTCGAGCGAGCGCGCCGTGCCCCACCCGACGAAGCGTGCGATCTGTTGACCGCGGCGTCGGCGCTGTGGCGGGGGCCGCCCCTCGGCGGAGCCCCGAACACGCCTGCGATCGATGCCATCCGAGCGCGACTGTCGGAGATGCGTGAGAGCGCACTGGACGACCTGATCGACGCGCAGCTCGCACTGGGCCAGCATCACCGCCTGATCGGTGACCTCGAGGCGATGATCGCTGACGATCCGCTGCGTGAGCGCCGCTGGGGTCAGCTCATGAAGGCCCTCTACGGAGCGGGTCGACAGGTCGACGCGACCCGCGCGTTCCAGCGGGCGCGTGACGTGCTGGTCGAAGCGGTCGGCGCCGAGCCCGGGCCCGAGCTCCGCCGCCTCGAGGCGGCCGTTCTCGAACAGGACGACGAGGTGCTCATCGGCGCTGCGGTCACCTCGGGGCGCCCGGTCGGCGACGGGTTTCGACGCAGCGGCAACATGCGCTACGCCACGGGTCCGTGCATCGGGCGTCAGACCGAGCTGCGGCGCATCATCGACCAGCTCGAGGGTCACCGATGCGTCACGCTCACCGGTCCGGGTGGGGTCGGCAAGACCAGACTCGCACTCGAGGTGTGCGCGAAGGAGCAGGGGCGGCTCGCCGACGGTGTCTGGTGGACCGACCTGCGGAGCACCTCGTCCCCCGCCGAGTTGCTGACCTCGATCCTGCAGTGCCTGGGCGTCGATGCGCCTGCAGGCGATGACCTGTTGGCCCGGGCGACGACCGTGCTGATGAGCCGCGAAGCCCTGCTCGTCCTCGACAACTGCGAGCACGTGCTGGAGGCGGTGGCCGCGGCCATCAGCCATCTGCTGCCCCGCTGCGAGGGGTTGCGAGTCCTCGCGACCAGCCGCGAGCCGCTGGGCGTCGAGTCCGAACGGGTCATCGCCGTCGAGCCGCTTGGTGTCGACGCGGCGCGCGCCTTCTTCGAGATGCACGCCGAGGGCGCCGACGCCCACCTCGACGCAGACCGGGAGTTGGTCGACGTCCTGTGCGCGCGTCTCGATCGCCTTCCGCTGGCGTTGGAGTTGGCGGCGGCCCGGGCGCGGCACCTCCGACTCGGCGAGCTGCTCGCCCGCCTCGGCGAGGGCACCGGGCTGCTCGGCTCGACGAGAGGCGATCGCCGCAGCCTCGGCGACGTGGCCGACTGGAGCTACCAGCTGCTCGACGCGCCCGAGCGCCGCATGTTCGAACGGCTCTCCGTGTTCGGCGACGGTGCCACCGCAGACGCCGCCACCGCGGTGTGTGGCGTCGGCGACCTGCCCGACGTGGAGACCCTCCTGTTCCGCCTGGTCGACAAGTCACTCATCGTCGCCGACCGGTCGTCACCGACGACACGATTCCGGATGCTCCAGACGCTCGCCGACTTCGCTTCGTCACGCCTCCACGACCTGGGCGAGGAGCACGAGACCCACCTCGCTCACGCGCGCTGGGTTGCCGGTCTGGCGGCAACGGTGGAGTTCGGTGCCGAGACGACCGGCGCGATGGTCGCTGCGGTGGAGGACGAGCACGTCGCCGTTCGCGACGCCGTCGAGTGGGCGGTCGCGAACGACCCGGAGCTGGCCCTCGAGATCACCAACTCCCTCGCCGCGTTCTGGTTCGGCAGCATGCGGGTGTCGCAAGGATTCGAACTGCTCGCGGCCGCGCTCGCCGCAGCGGACACAGCGCGCACGGAGCTGCGTGCGTCGGCGCTCGGGTGGATGGGTCTGTTCGCGACGATGTTGCAGGACGACGCTCGCGCTCGCAGCTCGATGACGGAGGCCGCTGCGCTGGAGGCGGCGATCGGTGATCCGAACCGCCTCGGCCGGTTGTGTGTGCAACGGGTGCTGGCCGCCGGCTACGTGCATGACGGCGAGTGGTCACGTTGGGTCGACGAGGCGCGCACGCACTTCCAGGCGGCGAGCAATCCGACCGCGCTCGGCTACGTGAGCTTCGCCGAGGGTGCGGTGTCGTTGGTGATCGGTGACGGCGACCGGGCGTCCGCGTGCCTTCGCTCCGCGATCACCGAGTTCGGCCGCCGGCGGGACCATCTCGGTTCGATCCTGGCGGTGAGCCGCCTCGGCGAGCTCGCGATCAGGCAGGGCGACGTCGGGCTGTATGCCGACATGCACGCCCAGCTCCGCGAGCTCGGTCGCGAGGGTCGTGCACCCGGCGTCGTCGCCGGTGCCACGGCTCGCCTTGCCCACGCACGCCTGATCGAAGGCGATGTCGCCGAGGCGGAGCGACTGGCTCGGGCCGCGCTCGCCTCGAGCGGCGGCGGCTTCATGCCGGTCGTGGACGGTTACGTGCTGCGCAGCGCCGGACTCGCCAACCTCGCGCTCGACCACGTCGAACAGGGTCAGGATCAGCTCCGCGCGGCCATCGCCGCGTTCGAGAACGGTGCGGGAGGTGTCGGGGTCGGCCAGGCCGCGCTCTGTTGGATCGATCTCGGAGCGTGCCTCGCACAGCAGGGTGACGGGGTGGCGGCGCGTGCTGCCGCACAGTCGGCGGCCGAGGCCGCGACCCGAGCCGGTGACCCGTGGATCGTCGAGCAGGTCGAGCACTTCGTCACCGAGCTGGCATCGGTCGAACCCGAACGCTGACCGCGTCGCGCCCAGCGTCGGGTTCAGGCGTCGAACGCCTCGAGGTGTTCGGCATCGGGGGGCAGGGCGAGCAGGAAGCCGCGGTCGAAGGGGTAGTACTTGACACGTCGAGGCGGGTCGCCGGCGAACTGGGCGATCGCGGCTGCGGATTCCCACAGGGTGAGCATCGTGAACTCCGCCACCGCCGGGCCGCGACGCACGAACACGTAGGCGGCGAGGTTGCCCGGTGCGTTGCGGTTGTCCGGTAGGGCGACGGATCTCATCAGCTCGAGGTATTCGTCGGCGTCGCTGGCGTCGACGTGCCCCCGCCACGTCCTCGCGATCATTCGGCGGCACCGGCGCTCGCGGTGGACCAGGTGAGCGCGGGCGCGAGTTGGTCGCTGTGGGCCAGTACGTCGGGGTCGGCGATGCGATCGTCGTGACGATGGAGCAGCGCCGTGGTGACCGCGCCGGCCGCCATGATCGCCGCAGCGATCCACATCGCCGACTGGAGGCCGTCGACGAACGCAGAGCGGGCGGTCTCGACGAGTTCCGTGCCGGCCGGGCCGAGTCGGTCAGCGGCGTGAACCACGAACGCGAGCGACTCGTGTGCGTGCGCCGCGGCCTCGGGCGGGAGGTTCACCGTGGCCGGCTCGATGCCGTCGTGGTAGCCGCTCGTGAGCACACTGCCCAGTACCGCGATGCCGACCGCTCCGCCGATCTCGCGTGCGGCGTCGTTCACGGCGGAGGCCACGCCCTGCTTCGAGTCCGGCAGCGACGCCACGATCGCCGAGGTGGCGGGTGTGGTCGCGATGCCCATGCCCGCGCCGAGCGTCACCAGTCCGGCGAAGACGTACCAGTACGAGCTCGACGAGCCGAGGCCGGCCAGCACGCAGAACCCGACGGCGGCGATGCCGAGACCGAGCGAGTTGGTGCGTGCGCCGCCGATCCGTCGCGACAGTCGGGGGGCGAGCTGCCGCGACAGCGCTCCGATGGTCATGCCCATCGGGACGAAGGCCAGAGCCGCCCGCAGCGGCGAGTAGTCGAGGACCAGTTGGAGGTACTGGAGCCCGATGAAGATGAACCCGAAGAACGCGAGGAACTGGAGCATGATCGACAGGCTCCCGCTCGCGAACCCCGGCCTGCGGAACAGCCGCGGGTCGAGCAGCGGTTCGTCCCGGGTCAGTTCCCACAGGACGAAGCCGATCAGCCCGATCGCGCCGACGACGAAGCCGCCGACGACGAGGTGATCGCTCCAACCGCGGTGGGGGCCTTCGATCGTGGCGTAGACGGCTGCGGACAGCCCACCCGCCGAGAGGAGCCCACCGATGGGGTCGACACCGACTGCGTGCTCATCGCGGGATTCGGGCGCCCACGCGGCTGCCAGCACGAGCGCGACGAGCGCCCATACGGCGTTGGCGACGAAGACCCATCGCCACGTGCCGACCTCGAGGAGCGTGCCCGACAGCAGCAAGCCGATGACGGCGCCGCCCCCGGCGACCCCGGCCCACGTGCCGACGGCGCGAGATCGCTGCTCGGGAGGGAAGGTCGTCGTGATGATCGACAGGGTCGCGGGCATCGTCAGTGCGGCGCCGATGCCGGCGACGGCGCGGCAGGCGATCAGCGCGCTCGCGTCGGTCGTCAGCGAGGCCATGGCGTAGGCGATGCCGAACACGAGCATGCCGATCGTCAGCATGCGCCGCCGGCCGAAGCGGTCACCGAGCGCTCCCGCCGGCAACAGCAGCCCGGCGAAGACGACGGCGTACCCGTCCACGAGCCACTGCTGCTGCGTCTGGCTCGCACCGGTGGCCCGCGCGATCGCCGGGAGCGCGAGGTTGAGCGACGCGACCGCCGAGACGACGAGCGCCAGCGAGAAGACCATCGACAGCATCACCTTGCGGTGGCTGAGGGACTCGGCCGTTGCCGTCTCGTGCTGCGCCGAGGCGACTCGATGCAGGTGGGGCCCGTTCATCGCCGCCACCGCCGCTCAGCTCGTTCTCGGATCTCGCTGGACGGCCGGTCGGGTGCTCCGTCCATCGAGCGGCCGTACAGACGCCGCTCGCGCTCTCGGTTGTAGCGATCCAGGTACAACACGGTCAGGGGTTCCATGATTCACGCCTTTCGGCTCGAGGGCTGCGCACAGCCACGGTGGGTTGCAGACATGGTGCGTGATGTCGCTGTCGTCTCGCTGTGGATCGACTGCATCGCGCTGGGGGGTTGGAAGATGCCTCAGTCCGAGGCCGGAGAGCGGACGATGGTGACGTCGCCTCCGTTGGCGTGGGCGTCGATGACGTACGGGCTGTCAGGGTCGGTGGCGATGTCGACGCGGGTGGATCCGCCGTCGGAGCTGGCGACGACGCGGTGCGCGGTCGCCGCCGGGACGCTGATGTCGATGTCACCGCCGTCGGTGCGGGCGCGAACTCGTGTCGGGGGCCCGGCGAACTGCATGTCGACGTCACCCCCGTCGAGTGCCATGTCGACGTCGCCGGTGAGGTCGCGCAGGTCGTAGTCGGTCCCCGAGCCACGGGCGACGATGTCGACGCCACGCGGGGTTCGGACCACGTACTCGATCGAACAGGTCGGCGAGATCGAGGTGGATCCGCAGTCGGCATCGACGGTGAGCACGCCGTCGTGCACGAACTCGTGATGACTGGGTGTCTGGATCCCGCCGTGGGTGGTGATCTCGACGGTGACGACCGTGTCGTCGGAACCGACGATCTCGACGTCGCCGTTCGCGACATCGAGGACGAGTCGGTCGATCGGCTGATCGAACCGGACGCTCGAGGATGCGCTGTCGTTGGTGACGAGATCGACGACCAGGACACCGCCGGCGATCAGCGCGGCGGCACCGGCAGCGATCGCCGCGGTGCGGAGCCAGCGTGGGCGCGATCGCGGTGGCGGGGCCGACCCGGTGGTGTCGGGACCAGGGTGAGGGGTGTGCGCTGACGAGTCGCGGTCGGAGACCGGGGCGCTGGCGTTGTCGACGGTGGTGGGGAACATGGTGGACTCCTTGTGGATGGTTCTGGTGGATGGTTCTGGTGGATGGTTCTGGTGGTGGGAAGTGGTGGATGGTTCCGTCGTGGGGTCCGCACGGGCGGACCCCACGACGGTGTGGGGGGACTAGGTCGTGACCAGCGCGTCGAGGACGTCGAGCCGAGCGGCGCGGCGGGCGGGGCCGATCGCTGCCGCGGCGCCTGCGAGGCCCGCGACCGCGGTGACCACGAGCAGGGTTCCGGCGGGATAGGTGAACTGGTCGAAGCCCTGGTCTGCGAGCGCTCGGATCGTCGCCCAGCCGAAGAACGAGCCGATGCCGAGTCCGAGCGTCGTGCCGAACAGGGCGATCATCACCGACTCGCCGCGGACGACTGCCCGCAGCTGCCGGCGGGTCATGCCCACCGCTCGCAGCAGACCGAGCTCTCGCGTCCGTTCGTGGATCGACAGCGACAACGTGTTGGCGATGCCGAGCAGGGCGATGAGCACCGCCAAGGCGAGCAGGGCGTAGACCACACCGAGCACGAGGTTGACGTCGCTGTTCACCATGTCCAGGAAGCCCGCCTTGTCCAGCGTGGTCGTGCTGGGGTAGGCGTCGGCCAGCGCCCGGATCTCGGCATCGTCGCCGGAGGTGTAGATCCGGAAGTCCATCTGACCCGGCAGGTACCGATCGAAGGCGGCGACGTCGACGAAGTAGGAGCCGACCCATTCGGCCGACTGGTCGAACACGGCCTTCACGACGAACGACTGGGTGCCCGTGGCGAGCGACACCTGGACGGCAGAGCCGAGCGCCCATCCGTGGTCGGCGGCGTAGTCGGCGTCGACTGCGACGCCGTTGTCGCCGAGGTCGGTGAGATCGCCCTCGACGGTGCCGAGGTCGAACACGTCCGGGAGGGTCGAGCCGGTGAAGCCGTTCAGGAACGTCTCCGATCCGTTGACGATCGCGGGGGCCATGCGGCTCTCCGTGACCGTCGCAATGCCCGGATCAGCGGTCATCTCGTCGGCGAGTGCGGGACTGAACCCGCCGCGGCCGTCGTAGCCGCCCGAGTCGACGATGTGCGTGCCGGTGAAGTTCTCCTCCAACGATCCCGCGAACGACGACTTCACCGATGACGCGAACACCGCGATGGCTGCCACGAGGGCGACGCCGATCATCAGCGAGGACGCGGTCCTCGCGGTCCGCTTCGAGTTGCGGCGGGCGTTGCGGACCGCCATGTCACCGGTGACACCGAGGCGGCCGACGACCACCCCGAACGCACCGATCACCGGTCGTGCCAGCACGGGCCCGAGCACGGCGACGCCGCAGAGGGCCACGAATGCGCCGAGCCCGACGAGCTCGATGCCGCCCCCACCGAGGCCGGCGAGCAAGGCGGCGCAGCCGGCAATGGTGAGACCGCTGCCGATCGCCGTCCGACGCTTCGAGGTGGCAGACCGATCGACTGCCAGCTCGCGGATCGCGGCGATCGGGGGACTCGACCGGCTCGACGAGCCGGCGCCCAGGCGGACAGCAGGGTGATCGCAATGCCCACGCCCGCGGAGATGGCCAGGGACGACGGGTGGACCACCATCTGACCATCGGGCAGGTCGATGCCGAGCGCCTCGAAGGCTGCCCGGAGGCCGGCTGCGAGGCCGACACCTGCCGCCAGACCCGCGCCGGCGCCGAGGACACCGATCGCCGCGGCCTCGGTCATCACCGACCGAAGCACCTGACGTCGGCTCGCGCCGAGTGCGCGGACCATGGCCAGCTGCTGGGTTCGCTGCGCGACGGTGATCGAGAAGGTGTTGTTGATCATGAACGCACCGACGAAGACTGCGACGAACGCGAACACGAGCATGAAGATCCGGAACGGGCCCAAGTTCTCCTCGAACGCCGCCTTGTCCTCCTGCACCAGCGTGTCGCCGGTGACGACCTCGAGGTCAGGGACGACAGCCGACACCCGCTCCGCGATCTCGGTCTGGCTCAGCCCGTCCTCGGCCCTGATGGCGACGCTGTCGACCTGCCCGGGCGCAGAGAGGTAGTGCTGCGCGGCGCTGCTGGTGAACAGGACCACCGTGGCCCCGGCGGGGGAGTCGTGCCGGCCGAACGTGGCGATGCCGGCGACGGTGAACGTCGTCGGTTCCTGCTTGGTCAGCACGGTGGCGCGGTCGCCGACGTGGAAGTGACCCTTCTCGGCCGATCCGCGGTCGATCACGACCTCGTCGTCGGCTTCGGGCGGGTGACCATCGACGATGCGGAACGGGTCGATCGACGAATCGCCCACCCAGTTGAACCCGAAGGCGGGTGCCTGGCCCTGGTCACCGATGACCTTGCCGTCGTCATCGACGATCTGGGCATACCCGGTGATGAGGACCTCGGCCCGGGCGACGCCCGGAACCGAGCGGATGACGTCGACGGTGGACGCGTCGATCTTCTCGCCGACCTGGCCGAAGGACACGTCGACGTCGGAGCGGGCACGGGCCATGGCGTCGATGCCTGCCCGGCCCTCCTCCATCACGGTGTCGCCGGCGGCGATGAGGGTGTCGGTCAGCACGAGGGTGCCTGCCATCAGGCTGACACCGAGGAGCACCGCGAACACGGTGCTGAACAGTCGTCGCCTCCGGGCGACGAGCTCCTTGAGTGTGAATTCGAACATCGTTAGCCTCCGATGGTGCGCATCTGGTTCAGGACCGAGTCCGGCGTCGGCTCGTCGATGTCGGCGACGATCCGCCCGTCGGCGAGGAAGACGGCCCGATCCGCGTAGGACGCGGCCACCGGGTCGTGGGTGACCATCACGATCGTCTGGCCGAACTCGCGGACCGCCACGCCCATGAACGCCAGCACTTCGCTGCCGCTGTGAGAGTCGAGGTTGCCCGTGGGCTCGTCGGCGAAGATGATCTGCGGTCGGGCGGTGAGCGCCCTGGCGACGGCGACGCGTTGCTGCTGGCCGCCCGAGAGCTCTGACGGTCGATGGCGCAGGCGGGGGCCGAGGCCGACGGTGTCGACGACGTGATCGAACCAGGCACGGTCGACCGTGCGGCCGGCGAGCTTGGCGGGCAGCAGGATGTTCTCCTCGGCGGTCAGCGTGGGCACCAGGTTGAACGCCTGGAAGATGAACCCGATCCGATCGCGTCGGAGCTCGGTGAGCTTGCGGTCGTCGAGCCGTGAGATGTCGGTGTCGCCGACGAATGCGGAACCCGCGGTCAGGGTGTCGAGCCCGGCGATGCAGTGCATCAGGGTCGACTTGCCGGAACCGGACGGGCCCATGATCGCGGTGAAGCGTCCGGACGCGAACCGGACCGACACGCCGGCGAGGGCGTGCACCGCCTGGTCGCCGTGGCCGTACGTCTTCACGGCATCGGTGACCTGTGCTGCGGTCGGGTGAGGTGTCGGACTGCCCCAGCCGGTGGCGGGCGAGGACGGGACGGTGAGTGAGGTCATGTGGATCGTCTCCTGATCTGAAGTGGTGGGGATGGCCGATCCCGGCTCTGCACGGCCGGCAACGGATGACTCGAACGATGCGCCGACCGCGGGCGCTCGACATCGGGGGTCCGCCCTGACCCGCACCCTGATCTGTGATCGGGGATCGGGATGACCACACGACGCGACCCCGAGACGTTCCCCGGCGACGCGGCTCAGCATCGGAATCGGGGTCGTACCCCGATGATGTCCGTGCGTGTTCGGCGCACGATGCACACATTCCGACCGAGTGGTCGGTCCCACCACCAAGGAGGAACCATGATGGTCAACTTCGAACTCCAACTGATGGTCGCTCGCGACATCCAGCGCGAGCGGCGGCAGCGGGCCGAGCCGTACCGCCTGGCGCGCACCGCCCGGGCACTGCGACCCCCACGGCGCTCCCGGGCGACGTGCCAGCCAGGAATCGACGCCTGGTCGGGTCAGCTCGAGCGGTCGTGCTGATGCGGCGAGCACCGTGACAGGTCGACATCAGGGACCCCGGAAATCAGGGTGGTACCCCGATGTCGGCCTTCGGCGCGCTCGACAGGATGCCGACATGAGCCACTTCCTCCTGTACCACCGCCACCCGCCGAGCGACTGCGCGGCCTCGTTCGCGGCGTGGAACGCCTTCGCCAGTGAACTGCGCGGCGCCGAGGTGATGGCGACGTGCGCCCACGGTGCACACGAGATCTGGTGGTGGACCGAAGCGACCGATGTGCGCACGGCGTTGGCGCTCCTGCCGAACTACGTCGCCGAACGGACGCTCGCGATCCGTGTCGAACCGGTCACCATCCCCTGAATGACCACTGGTGCGAATGCACCTGCACCGATATTGTCGGGCGCGCCTTTGCGACCGAGATGGGCCAGGAGGGGTGGTGGTCAGAGAACGCGCCGAGCCGGCGACCCGAGTCGTGGGTCGAGAGGCTGAACTGAGCGCGCTCCGCACGGCGCTCGACGACGCAGTTCGTGGCCATCCTCGATTCGTCGTGGTGTCGGGCGAAGCGGGCATCGGAAAGTCGTGGTTGCTCCGAGAACTCGCCGACACGGCCCGAGCCGCGAACTGTCTGACCCTGACCGGGCGGGCAGCGGAGTTCGAGGCCGACGTCCCTTTCGCAGTCGTGGTCGACGCGTTCGACAGCTATCTCCGCACGCTGGACACTCAGGACGTCGGCCGGCTGTGGGCCGATCGACTGGGCGCGTTGGCGGCCGTGTTCCCGGCCCTGGAACATCTCGGGCCTGCCGTCGACATCCCTGTCAACTCTGGCGAGCGGTTTCGGGTACACCGTGCCGTGAGCGACCTCATCGAGCGCCTCGCCGCCCGCGAACCGGTGGTGCTCGTGCTCGACGACCTGCAGTGGGCCGATGCGGCGTCGCTGGAGCTGGCTGGGTACCTGGCGCGGCGACCGCCCGAGGGCGCCGTGTTGATCGCGTTCGGTGTCCGGAGCGGGGTGACGGCCGATCAGGCGCGGCGAGCGTTGGGCAGCATCGTGGCCGCAGACCACGTGTTGTCGCTGCCGGTGCCACCACTGGACCGAGCGGCGCTCGCCGAACTCGTCGGCGCCGACGACCCCGATGTCGCTGGGCGGTGGTACGAGCTCACCAAGGGCAACCCGTTCTTCGCGTTGCAGTTGGCGCGTGCCAGAGTCGACCCGAGCAACGGCGTCGATCTCGCCGACGTCCCCAACGCCGTGCAGGCCGCGATCCGCGCCGAGTTCGACACCCTGCCGCCCAACGCACACGAGGTCGCTGCGTCAGCTGCCGTCATCGGCGACCCGTTCGATCTCGACCTGGTCCTCAGCGCGAGCGAACTGACTCAGGACGACGTGCTCGACGCGTTGGATCACCTCTGCCTCGCGGGCATCGTGCGTCCTACGGCCGCACCGCGCATCTTCGAGTTCCGGCATCCCCTCGTGCGCTCGGCGATCTACCAGGCGACGCCTCCAGGAACACGCATCGCGCGCCACCGCCTCATCGCCGCGCATCTCCGGGAGCGCGGTGCCGGCCCGGTCGAACTGGCACGCCACGTCGAGCACTCGGCGCGCCACGGCGACGACGATGCGATCGACGTGCTCGGACGGGCCGCCGAAGCGGTCATCGCTCAAGCCCCGCTGAGCGCGGCGAGATGGCTGACGACTGCCCTGTCGCTGCTCCCGGCCGCGGAGCCACCCCGACGGCGGATCCGCCTCCTCGGACACCTGGCAAACGCGTACGCCGCAATGGGTGATCTCGACAGCGGCCTGGTCGCGCTGCACCACAGTCTCTCGATCGTGCCCGTGGACGATCATCGTGCGTTGGCCAACGTGGCCATCGCCTGCGCGGAAGGTGAGCGGCTCATCGGCCAGCCCGCCGTCGCAGCCGACACGTTGCGCTCTGCCTACGAGCGGATACCCGACCGGAACTCGCCCGAAGCCGTGCGGCTCGCGGTCGCACGGTCCACCAACGCGTTCTACCTCGGTGCCTACGACGACACCCTCAAGTGGGCCGACGAGGCGGCTCGGGCAGCCGAACGGCTCGACGACGGCCGACATCTCGTGACCGCCCGCGCCGCGCGACTCGCCGGCGCGGCCTTCTCCGGTCGACTCGCCGGCGCTCGAGAGCTGCAGACCGAACTCAAACCTCAGCTGGACGCGCTCGACGACGACACGATGAGTCACCAACTCGACGTGCTCTGCGCCGTCGCGAGTGGCGAGCTGTACCTCGACCTCTACCACGACGCCTACGCCCACGCGACCCGTGGTCTCGCCATTGCGCGCCGGACCGGCCAAGCCCATCTCGTGCCGGTGCTCACGCCGATCGCCGGCACCGCGGCGTGGATGATCGGCGAGGTCGACGCCGCCATCGAGATCCTCGACAACACCATCGAAGCAGCGCGGTCGCTCGACAACGACGCGGTGCTCGCCTGGCACCTGTTCAACCGATCCATGCCGGAGCTCGTGCTCGGCGACCTCGACCATGCACTTCGTCTCAGCGACGAGAGCTGGACGCTCGCAGAACCGCTTCCGCCCGGGATGATCCGGGGCTTGTCGGCCGCGGCACGAGCCAGCGCGCTGCAGGGAACCGGGCGGTCGGCCGAGGCGATCGAGCTCCTGTACCGCGACTCGGGCGGCCCTGAGCTGGAGCTGATCCCCGGAGCATGGCGCGGCGTCTGGTTCGAGATCGCGGTCCAGTGCCACCTCGACCTCGGGGACACAGCGGGAGCGCTCGCCGCCGTCGAGCGAGCACGGGCCCTCGCGGTCGCGGCGCCGGTCGATCTCGCGGCGATGACCGCCGAACGAGCGGAGGCCGCGACCGCGATGGCATCCGGCGATGCTGATCGGGCAGTCACGCTGCTCCGGAGCGCGCTGACCCGCGCCGAGTCGATCCGCTCGCCGGTGTACGTCGCGTGGAGTCGCGAGCTGCTCGGGCTCGCGCTCGAGGCAGCCGGAGACGCTGCCGGGGCGGCCCACGAGCTGGCGATCGCGTCCGAGATGTCCGACGAGTTCGGTGCGGTCCGCCACCGTGACCGCATCGATGCCGACCTCCGGCGTCTTGGGCGCACGATTCACCGCCGCACCCGTCCAGGCGCACGTGGGTCCGGCGGCGTCGAGGCGCTCACCGGCCGTGAACTGGAGGTCGCCGAGCTGATCCAATCACATGCGACGAACCGCGAGATCGCGAACCAGCTGTTCCTCAGCCTGAAGACCGTGGAAACGCACATCCGCAACATCTTCAACAAGCTCGGTGTCACCTCGCGGGCCGAGATCGCTCGCACCCTCGCGGCCCAGTCGCCCTGACGCGTTCAGACCGGGCACCGCTCGGCTCGTGTGGGGACCGTGTCTCGACGCGACGGCACGACGACGATCTTCGCCCGGGCGTGGCCGGTGCCGATCTCGGCGAGCGCCGGGGCGACGCCGTCGAGACCCACCACGCGGTCGATCTGAGGAACGAGGCGGCCTGACGCGAGGAGCTCGCCGAGGAACGTCAGATCGTCGGCGTTGGCCGCGGCTGTGAAGTTGTGGAACGAGGCGTCGGCGCGCGTGAACGCGATGCGAGCGCGCACCAGGTACGGCAGTGGGTCGACCCAGCGGTTGGCCTTCGGTCCGCTGATCGCCACGTATCGCCCGCCGGGGCGCATCACGCCTCGAACCTCGCGGGGGTGCCGGTTCCCGACGTTGTCGAGCATCACGTCGAAGCGCGCACCGCCGGCGACGAAGTCGGCGCTCGTGTAGTCGATCACCTCGTCGGCCCCCAGTGCGCGCACCATCTCGACGTTGCGGGTGCTGCACACCGCCGTCACCTCGGCGCCGAGCGCCTTGGCGATCTGGACCGCCATCGTGCCCACGCCCCCAGCGGCGCCGTTGACCAGCACCCGGTCGCCGGGCTGGACGGCGCCGTGCGTACGCAGACCCTGCAGTGCGGTCAGCCCGGCGACGGGAGTGGCGGCCGCAGATTCGAAGGTCACGCCGTCGGGGATCGTCACGACGTTGTCCTGCTTGATGGTGAGGTACTGGCCGCAGCCGCCACCCGGGCCCTCGCCGAAGACCGGGTCGCCGATGTGGAACCGGGTGACCCCGGCGCCGACTCCGACGACCACACCGGCGACGTCCGCGCCACGTACGAATCGCTTGGGCCGCCGGAGCCCCGACATCAGTCGCATGAAGTACGGCGTCCCGGTGAGGAAGTGCCAATCGAGCGCGTTCAGCGATGACGCGTGCACCTCGACGAGCAGCTCACCGTCGGCAGGCGTCGGGATCGGGAGCTCCTCCACGGCCAGCACCTCGGGGCCGCCGTAGGTGCGTGCGGTGAGCGCCCTCATCGTGATCACGGAAGCCTCCGTGTCGGCGGTCGGTGGTGTGCGGTGGGGGGTCGTGTGGCGAGGCATCGAGATCTCCGGTCTGAGGAGTGGACGTACGCTGTACGTTGTAGCCCGTACAGTGTACGTTGTCAAGCGTGACCACCCCCGCCAGCGACCGCGCACCCCTCGATCGCGACGCGATCGTCGCCGCCGGGATCTCCTTCGCCGACGAGCGTGGGATCGACGGCCTGTCGATGCGCAAGCTCGCCGCAGCGCTCGGTTACGAGGTGATGTCGCTCTACAACCACGTCGCCAGCAAGGCCGAGGTGCTCACGATGATGGTCGACGCCGTGGCCGCCGAGATCCCCGACCCCGAGCCCACGGCCGAGCCACTCGTCGCCGTGCGCACCCTCGCCGTGGACACCCGGACGGCGCTCGTCCGGCACCCGTGGGCGGCGGCGCTGTGGCTGCGCCAGCTCCCCGGCCCGGCCCGTGTGCGGCACATGGAGAACCACCTCGCGGCCCTCGCCGCCACCGACCTGTCGCCCCGGGTCGCGCACCTTGCCTTCCACGCCGTCAACAACCACGTGATCGGCTACACGCTCCAGGAGCA
This sequence comes from uncultured Acidimicrobiaceae bacterium, assembly GCA_963720695.1. Lineage (GTDB taxonomy): Bacteria > Actinomycetota > Acidimicrobiia > Acidimicrobiales > Ilumatobacteraceae > UBA668. The sequence goes on along the minus strand of CAVRGG010000004.1, from coordinate 1,344,636 downwards.
AGCGATGGCATACGTCATGCCGTCCGACGGCGACGCCGAAGCCGTGGCCCGCTCGTTCATGGAAGGCCTCGCCCAGGACGTGGCCCCCCACACCATCGCCCACGTCCGCCAGCACCTCGACGGCGACACGGCGAGCAGCTTCGAGTTGGTGCTCGATCTCATCCTCGACGGCCTCGCCCGGCTCGACTGACGCACGGCATGGACTGGGCGCTCAGGTCTCCACGGGTTCGGTGACGGCGGGGTCGCGCTCCCAGCCCTCGTTCTGCAGCACGAGCTGCTCGATCGCCACGGCGTTGGCGTTTGCATCCAGCTCCGCCACGGCCGTGTACTCGGAGACCCAGCACCGGAACACGTGATAGGCGATCGCCACGTGGCCCTGCTCGTCGAGTACTTCGATGGTGATGTCCTTGCGCAGGTTCTTCAGCGACATCGCACCGTCGCCGGCCATGTTGTGGGCTTGGTTCGCCCACTCCTCGAATGCGGTGTCGTGGGTGACGCCGCGCTCCAGCGTGATGGGGTCGTACTTCCACGGTCCCGGCGCGAGGTGGGGGGCACTGTTGTCGCCGCCCTCGCGATGCGCGACCGGCACGGTGGAGCGGCGCAGCGCACTCACCTTGGAGACACCCGCGACGTGGCGGCCGTCCCAGAGGACACGGAACTTGAAGTTCCGATACGGGTCCACACGAGCGGGGTTGACGGTGAACGGTGGCATGGAGCGACCTCCTCGGAGTCGTCGGGTGGGACCCGCCGAACGCTAGTGACGTCGTGCAGGGTCGGCGCGCGCTGCGGAGTCACGCCGACCGGTGTGATCGGCGTCCATGCGCGGTACTCCGCGCTGTACGCGAACATCGCCGTTCGCTACGTTCCAGGTCTTGGCCTTGAGGAGGCAACGATGACACCGAAGAACACGATCTGCCTGTGGTTCGATCGCGATGCACTGGATGCAGCGCAGTTCTACGCGGACACCTTCCCGGACAGCACGGTGGGACCGATTCGTCGGGCACCGAGCGACTACCCGGACGGGAAGGAGGGCGACGTGTTGACCGTGGAGTTCACCGTCGCCGGCATCCCGTGCCTCGGCCTCAACGGCGGCCCGGCGTTCACGCACTCGGAAGCGTTCTCGTTCCAGATCGCCACCGACGATCAGGCGGAGACCGACCGTCTCTGGAATGCGATCGTCGACAACGGTGGGGAGGAGAGTGCCTGCGGGTGGTGCAAGGACCGGTGGGGGTTGTCGTGGCAGATCACGCCGCGTGCGTTGAGCGACGGAATGGCCGACCCCGATCCTGCGGCGGCGAAGCGCGTGTTCGAGGCGATGATGACGATGCGCAAGATCGACGTCGCCGCCGTCGACCGCGCCCGACGAGGCGGCTGAGCCGGCACCTCCACTCGCCTCGGCATCGGCCGCGTGCCGGGTTTGAGAGCGCACCGGAGCGGGAACCCGGAGGACATGACTGAACAACGACTCGCTCCCCGAGCCCGCATCGTCGTACGAGGCCTCACCCAGGGAGACCCGTCGTGATCCCGACATTCCTGTCCCGTCGCCTGCGCTGGGTGTCGCTCGCCGGACTCGCCTCCGCCCTGTGGATCAACCGTCGCGACGTGGCGCGCTGGCTCCGTTTCGGCCGGCGCTCCATCCGTCGCGGCGAGTCGCTCGACCTGAGCGCCTGGATGACCGAGGCCCGCGTGCGAGCCGCCGTCAGCCTCGACCCGGTCCTGCGCGCCGACCCCAGTCTCGACGACATCGAAGTCGACGACGGCAACGTCACCATCCGCACGCGAACCACCACCTGGCCGGATCTGGCCACGCACATGAGCGGCCTGCGCAAGGTCAAAGGCGTGGCGGACGTCCGGTTCGAGCCCGGTCGCCTCGTCGGCGGCACCCGTCTCGCCGCCGATGGCACGCCGGTGATCTGAACAGGCCGACAGAAGAACGGAGGACCACATGAACGACGACGAACAGACCACACGAACACTGACCGAACTGCTGCCCGACGGCCCGACCGTGGCGATGGTGACGACGATGGTCGAAGGCATGCACACGTCGCGTCCCGTGACGCTCGCCGGTGCCGACGATCGCCGAATCTCCTTCCTGGTCGCGGAGCACTCGGACTGGGTGAAAGCGATCGACAGGGACGGCGCGACCGTCCATGTCACCATCGCCGACGCCGATGGTTCGACATACCTCAGCCTCAACGGTGCCGCCAGCGTGGCCCGCGACCCGCTCGAGGCCGAACGACTGTGGAGCCCGGCGGCCCGGGTCTGGTTCGACGGCCCCGGCGATCCCCAGCTCGCGGTGCTCCACTTCGACGTGAGCGACGGCGAGTTCTGGGACGGACCGAGCACTCGCCTCGGCCGCGCCGTGTCGATGGTGAAGGCGGCGCTGACCGGCGATCCCGAGTCCATCGGGAGTCAGGGAGCGATCGATGCTCCGGGCTGAGCGAACCGCGACCCTGGTGGTCGATTCCGAGCCCTCTCCGGCGGTGCCGCCCCCGCAGCGGCCGGCGCCGTTGGAGCCGCCGACTCCGATCCTGCCGGATCCCGGCGATCCACAGCCGACCCTGCCGGACCCCGCCCCACCGCCGCCGCGTCGGACCGCTCGGAGCCACCGGCGAACGGTCGGCGAGCGCTGCGCGAGGATGCCGGAGTGGACGATCGCGCGCATCTCGAGGTAGCGAAGGCCGAAGCACGCCAGGGCAGGGCCGAGGGTGGCATCCCCATCGGGGCTGCGCTCGTGACGAGTGACGGCACGGTGCTCGGCGCCGGACACAACCGGCGCGTGCAGTTGGGGTCCGCGATCCGCCACGGAGAGACCGATGCACTCGAGAGCGCGGGACGCCTGCCCGCCGAGGTGTACGCGGACTCGACGATGTACACCACGCTGTCTCCGTGCTCGATGTGCACCGGGGCGATCCTGCTCTACGGCATCCGACGCGTCGTCATCGGCGAGCACCGGACGTTCCTCGGGGAGGAGGAGTTGCTCCTCTCCCGCGGCGTCGAGGTGGTGGTGCTCGACGATCCGGAGTGTGTGGCCCTGATGGACGAGTTCATCGCTGCCGAGCCGGCACTGTGGAACGAGGACATCGGCGAACCCGCGGACGGCTGAACGAGGACGAGGCCCGACTCGGTGGTCGACCATGCCCGTGCGACTTCGGGTTGGTCGGTCACCTCCGCTACGACTAGGGGGGTGACCGACCACGACCATGCCGCGCTGAAGCCAGTCCGTGAAGAGCGGCAGCCTCCGCGGGAGGGTGTGGAAGAGGTCGCGCCGGGGATCTTGCGACTGCAGTTGCCGATCTCACTGCCAGGCCTGGGGCACGTGAACTGTTACGCGATGGAGGACGCTCGCGGGATCACGCTCGTCGATCCAGGGTTGCCCGGCCCGAAGACGTGGCGCGAGTTGCAGCGGATCATGAAGGCCGGTGGTCTCGCGATCGAACGCGTCCACTCGGTGGTGATCACCCATTCCCACCCCGATCACTTCGGGCAAGCCGGACAGTTCCGCAAGCGCTTCGGGGCGGAGGTGATCACGCACCAGGCGTTCCGCACCTTTCTCGACCCGGAGGCCGAGGATCAGGAGAGCGCCGACGAGTTGGACGTGATCGACGGCCCGGTGAAGGCGCAGATCGAGTCGTTGCAGGGCCAGGACCTTCGCCGCGGACCGTTCGCCAAACAGACCCCATGGGGTGGCGATCCGTACTCGATGCCACGCGCTCGTCGGTTGCGCTATTGGGCGATGCGCAAAGCGGCGGGTCGCTTCGTCGCCACGCCGACTCCGACGCGTCGGGTGGAGGACGCCCAGGTGATGGAGCTCGGTGGCCGCGAGTGGGTCGCCGTGCACACGCCCGGTCACACCATCGATCACCTCTGTCTCTACGACCCGGCGGGCGGAGTGATGATCAGCGGCGACCACGTACTGCCCACCATCACCCCGCACATCTCCGGCTTGGGCACCACGATCGATCCGCTGAAGGACTTCTTCGACAGCCTCGAACTGATGAAGACCTTCGACGGTGTGCGGACGGTGCTGCCCGCGCACGGCCTCGAGTTCGAAGACCTCGCTGGGCGAGCCACGGCCATCGAGCGTCACCACCACGAGCGTCTCGACAAGCTGCGCACCGCCAGCGGCGAGATCGGCAGTGGCACCGTGCACGAGTTCATGCAGGTGCTGTTCCAGGAGCGGTCATGGGGTTCGATGGCCGAGAGCGAGACCTACGCCCACCTCGAACACCTGCGGCTCATCGGCGAAGCCGCAGTGGACGAGAGCGGCGACCAGCTCCGCTACCGCTTCACCTGAACGACGAGCTGTCTGACGTGGTCCGCTCCGATCCATGTGGTGTCGGCCGAGCACTGGCCGCTCTGACCTCCGGGTCCGAACGTGTCGGTGTGCCCAGCGCCCAGCGCCACGGCGAACTCGACAGCCGCCGGATCCAACGTCGGTCGCCGTCACACGTACGCTGTGCGACCACACCGCATGGAGGGGCGCGCTCGAGATGCACCACACGCCGCACGAACGTCGCCCGCGACGCCGCGGTCCCACGCTGCGAGGACGCGTGATCAGAGGTGCCACCGTGATCGTCGGGATCGTGGCGCTCCTCGTCGCAGGACTCGCCCTGGTGGGGCTTGGCGGGAGCAAGGTCGAGACCCACACCGACGGCCCGGCGATCGCTCCGCCCGACAGTGGTGAGCCGGTCGTGGCCGCGCTCCGCGAGTCGGGCGGTTGGGCACCGCTCGGGCTGCATGTCGTCGACAGCACGCACTCTGTGGAGGTCTGGTTCGTCGACCAACCCGGCTGCTCCGGGAAGATTCACTCCGGCGACCGTTGGCCGACCGGTCATCCGGAGTGCTCGGGCCACGCCGGAATCGCCGGCACCGTGCGAGGTCTCGGTGTGACTCCGCAGGGTGGCTCGATCGTGGGAGTTGAATTCACCGTGTCCGGGGCTTGCTATGCGCGACTGAAGCTGGGAGACGTGTGGCCACCGAAGTTCCCTCAGTGCACCACCGGCTGACTCGCTACCGACCGGTGGTGGCTGATCTCAGGCTGTTCTGGTCCGGATTGGGCAGGGCCCCGTTGACCGTGCGATCAGGTCGAGAAATTTCTTAGTGCTAAAAGCAATCCACATCGATGGGGGCTCCGAACATCCGGCAACGCTGATCGGCACACGAGTCGGTCACGACGACCCAGGAGAGAGTTCACCATGAAGAAGACCCTCGCAACCGTGGCCGCCGCGCTCGCGATCGGCTCGTTCGCGTTCGCCCCGACGGCGAGCGCGGCTCCCGACCAGACGATCGCGGAGATCGCCTCCGGCGACCCGCAGTTCTCCACGCTCGTGGCGGCCCTCACCGCGGCCGATCTGGTGGGACCGTTCGACTCGTGCGACGATCCCAAGACCACGGTGCTGGCCCCGACCAACGACGCGTTCGCCGCCGCACTGACCTCGCTCGGTATGACGGCCGACCAGCTGCTGGCCGACAAGGAGCTGCTCACCAGCGTGCTCACCTACCACGTGATCGCCGGTGAGGTTCCCGCGGCGACCGTGGTGACCCTCAGCGAGGCCACCACCTTGAACGGCGCCAAGATCTCGATCAAGGTCGTCGACGGCTCCGTGATCCTCAACGACTCGGTCAAGGTCACGACCACCGACATCCAGGCCTGCAACGGCATCATCCACGTGATCGACGGTGTGCTCCTCCCCCCGGCAGCAAACGCTCCAACCGGTGAGATGCCCGCGACGGGCGCGAGCAGCATCGACATGGCACTGATCGCCGGCGGCCTGCTGGTGCTCGGTGCGGGCGCGACGCTCATCAGCCGTCGTCGCCGCCCCGTCACGGCCTGACCTCCCACGCAACGGCCCCGTCCCCTCTCCCCTGGGGGCGGGGCCGTGGCGCGTCACCGCTGATGTGCGAACTCCGCGGCAACCTGGTCGCGCAGGTCGGGCCGACTCCAGAACTCGATGGCCGTCATCGCCAGGGCCTTCGCGCCGTCGAGCACGCAGCGATCCGCACCAGGCGCGATCGACGCCGCCGTCATCTCCACGGTGTGGCCCGCACAGCGTGTGCCGATGTCGAGCACGGGGTGGATGACCGGCAGCACGTGGCTGACGTTGCCCATGTCGGTCGAACCCGCCGCCTCCACCGGGATGCTCGTCGGGTCGAGGAACGTGCGGCCGAGCGCCTCGGCGCCGGTGCGGAACACGGCGGCGAGGGTGCGGTTGGAGCGCAGGTCGAGGTAGCCCGCGCGCGATTCGATGGTGCACGTCGCACCGACCTGCATGGCGGCACCCTCGAAGCACGCCGTGAGTCGCGAGCGCAGGCGGTCCAGCCGGCTGCGATCGCGAGCCCTGATGCGATACCGGGCCGCCGCGTACGCGGGGACCACGTTGTCCGCCTCGCCGCCGTCGGTGATGATGCCGAACACCCGCTCGTCGCGGGCGAGCAGGCCGCGCAGGGCCTGGGCCGCCTGGTAGCCGAGCACCAACGCGTCGAGGGCGTTCACACCCGCTCGAGCCGACGACGAGGCGTGCGCTGCCTTGCCGTGCATCTCGACGATCAGCGTCTCGTTCGCCAGATACGGCACGTACTCGACGTTGGCCGGCTCGGGGTGGATCATCATCGCCACGTCGGCACCGTCGAAGGCGCCACGCTCGAGCAGACGGACCTTGCCGCCGCCGCCCTCCTCGGCCGGCGTGCCGAGCACCGTCAACCGGCCCCCGAGTGCCGCGGCCAACGGCGCGAGCGCGATCCCTGCGCCGGCGCCGGCGGTGCCGATCACGTTGTGGCCGCAGCCGTGCCCGATGCCTGGCAGCGCGTCGTACTCGCAGCAGATGACCACGTGGGGGCCGCCGGTGCCGGCCCGGGCAGCGAACGCGGTGGGCAGGTCGTACGCCGGCGCCTCCACCTCCAGGCCATGGCGACGCAACAGGTCGGCCAACTCGGCCGACGCGAAGTGCTCCTCGTAGCAGAGCTCCGGCCGCTCGTGGATCGCGTGGCTGAGGGCGACGAGCTCGTCGGCGATCCTGTCGACGGCCGCCTGCGCGGCGTTGATGGCCTCGACGGTGTCCATCAGCTCACTCGAGCGTGGCGTAGTTGGTGGAGCGGTCGTCGGTGGAGGTGCCGCGCACCTCGGCCACCGACTCGGCCAACGCGACCAGGTAGTCGTCGAGCACCGGCGCGTTGCCGTTCGACACCGTGGAGTGCAGCGAGTCGGGCGGGGTCTGACGGTCGTGGAACCAGCCGCGTCGCTGCAATGCGTCGCCGAGCGCGAACACGTCGATCGGTCCGCCGGCCGCAGCAGGGTCGCCCGCCATGGCGACGAGATGGAGGTTGCCGTCGCCCAGGACGCGGATGCCGTCGGTCGCCGTGATCCCTGCCCGCAGGCGGTCGGCGGTCTCGAGCGTGACGGCGGTGAGCTCCTTGTAGCCGTCGACGCCGAGGTGGCGCATCACCGCCCAGGCCATCGCCATCGGTGCACCGGGACGGGTGCCCTGCAGGTTGGGTGACGCGTAGAAGCCGCCGAGCCAGTCGTCGAACACGAACGTCTGGTAGGAGCGCAGCTTCGAGTTGGCGTGGAGGATGACCGACACGCCCTTGGGGGCGTAGCCGAGCTTGTGGATGTCGGCAGAGATCGAGGTGACACCCTCGACCCGGAAGTCCCACGGTGGCACCGCCCGGCCGAGCAGTTCCGCGAACGGGAGCACGAACCCGCCCATGCAGGCGTCGACGTGGCAGTTGGCGCCGACCTCGGTGGCCAGCGCGGCGATGGCGGGGATCGGGTCGACGACGCCCTGGGGATACTGAGGGGCCGACCCGACGAGCAACACGGTGTGCTCGTTGACCGCGTCGGCCATCGCCGCCACGTCGGCGGTCCAGTCGGCGAGCACCGGTGTCTTGTGCACCTGGATGCCGAACAGGTGGGCGGCCTTGTGGAACGCCGCGTGTGCGCTCTCGGCGATGACCATCTCCGGCGCGGTGATGCCGCGCTCGATGCGCCCGCGCTCGCGTGCCGCGAGCACCGCGCACAGGATCGATTCTGTGCCGCCGCTGGTGAGGAAGCCCGAGACCGCGTCGTCGCCGTGGAGCAGGCCGGCGGTCCAGCGGACGACCTCGGACTGGATGGACCCGAGCGACGGGAAGGCCTTGGTGTTGAGCGCGTTCTCGTGGAGGAACTCCTGTGCCGTGCGCTCGGCCACCTCGTGCACCGACGGGCCGCCGTCGTAGACCATGCCGAACGTGCGACCCGACGCCCAGTCGACGTCGGAGCCCCGCTTGGCGAGCAGTTCGGCCAGGACGTCATCGGGGCTTCGGCCCTCGGAAGGAAGTCGATTCACCACGCGCCGGACACTATCCCGGTCGTGTGACGTCCTCACGCGCCGAGCACCCGCCGGGTGCCGGCGCTCGTTCAGGACCGGCGGAGCAGCGCGACCGAGCCGAGGGTCACGAACACGATCCAGACGAGAAAGCCGGCGAGACCGATGAAGAGCGAGGGGCCGGCGTCGAGGATCGTCGGGGTGGTCGCCGCGGCGACGAGCAGCAGCACGGCCCCGAGCAGTCCGAGCGCCTTCCACCAGTCGGGGAGCATCGCGCTCGCCGCCGCCGCCGCACTGAACCCTGCCAGCGCCACGCCGATCGAGGCCAGCAGGACGCCGAAGATCGCGTTGTGGACCACCCACAGCCCGTCGACCACCTCGGGCGACGGGCTGCCTCGATGGACGTAGCCGGCGATGGCCAGGTCGGTGGCGATGAGCATCGTGTACGTCCCGATGATCCCGGCGGCCCCGAACGCGCCGGCGAGCGCCGCCGCTCTGTGGTCGCCGCGTCCGAGTCTGGCCAGCAGCGCCCCGAGGAACGCAGCGAGCCCGAGAGCACCGATGGGAAACAGCACGGCGAGCGCCAGTGAGGTCCCTCGGTGCGCGTCGTAGTACGCGGCCACGCGAGCGCCACTGGCATCGTTGGGCGGGAATCCTGCTCGCAGGGCGTTCTGGACGATGACCGAGGCGACGAAGACGAGTCCGCCGATGCCGCCGACGAGGCCGGCGTCGGCCAGGGTGCGTGCCCTTCTGATGTCGGTCGACGATGCGGTCGCTGTCATGGTCGTGTCCCCTAGAGTCGGTGGTCTGAAGATGAGTCAATTGACTTGAACAGCATACAAATGAGTTGAACGATGGTCAATGAAAATGTCGCCGCGAGGCGCGCCGCATCGAGCAGCGAGCAGGCGGTGCCGCGTCGGCGCGCGGTGCAGGCCGAGCAGACTCGTGCGGAGATCCTGCGGTCGGCGAGACGGCACTTCGCGACGAACGGCTATGCGGCGACGAGCCTCAAGGCGATCGCCGCCGACGCAGGCGTTTCCGTGCAGACCCTGTACGACAGCGTCGGATCGAAAGCCGATCTTGTCCGTGGCTTGAACGATCTGATCGACCTCGAAGCCGATGTCGTCGAGGTCGCGGCCGAACTGCCGGCAGAACGAGACCCCGAGAAGGTGGCGGCCATCTCGGCGCGCATCACGCGTCGACTCGTGGAGCAGTGTGGCGACATCCTGCGAACGTGTTACGACGCGTCGCGATCCGAGCCCGAGTTGGCATCGGTCGTCGAGGAGGGGGGCCGCCGACACCGCGCCGGGGCGCAAGCCGTCGCCGCACGATTGGCCGAACTCGGGGCCCTGCCCGACGACGTCGATCTCGTCGATGCCACGCGAACCATCGCTGCTCTGTCCGACGTTCGCCTGGCCCTCGTGCTCCTCTCCGAGCTCGACCTGGACCTCGACGGCGTCGAGCAGTGGATGTCGCAGACCACATGCCGGGCGTTACTCCGCACGAGCACCGGCCGGTGAGTCAGCGGGTCGGCAGCCGACGGTGAGTCGACTGCACATCCTCTGCCTCATGCGCGTCCAGTGTCGCGCCGAACTGTCTGGTGCCCACGGTGTGAGATTCGACGACGCGAGGACCCAGCAATGTCGAGGACCGCGGCGGCGAAGTCGTCCGGTCGTTCCTGAGGCGGGTTGTGCCCCACGCCGCGCAACCGGCGGACCTCGAAGTCCCCGACGAAGCGATCGCGGTCGAGCGACGAGTCGTCGGCGCCGAGCCCGTCGTCGAGCGCATCCAGCGCGATCGTTGCCACCGTGATCCGCGGCCCGGTCGCGAGCAGCGCCTCGAGTGCTCCGTAGCGGGCGTCACCGTCCGCCATCCGCCGACGATGTCGGTACGAATGGATCACCACATCGACGAAGTCCGGGTTGTGCAGGCTGGGTGCCGTCGCGGCGAACGCGGCGCCGGCGCCCTCCCAGGTGGGTGACCACTGGCGCCACAGCAGCTCGCACAGCTCCTCGCGGTGACGCGCCAGGCCGGCGCGGCCGCGCTCGCTCAGGAAGTAGTGGGTGTACCACGCGGCGCTCTCCTCTGCCGGTGGGAGCGGTTCGTCGGCCCTCGAGAGGTCCTGGATGTTGTAGCCACCCACCGTCACCAGCCCGGCGATCCGCTCCGGTGCGACGACAGCGGCCACGCAGGCCGCGCGCCCACCCCAGTCGAACCCGGCGACGACCGCGCGCTCGATGGAGAGCGCGTCCAGCAGGTCGAGCACGTCGGTGCCGAGCGCGGCTTGCTGCCCGGAGCGCATGGTGGCCGGATCACGGAACCGGGTGGGCCCGAAGCCGCGCAGATAGGGCACGACGACTCGCAGACCACGGTCGGCAAGGGCGGCGGTCACCTCGTCGAAGCATCGAACGTCGTACGGGAAGCCGTGCAAGAGCAGCACTGCCGGGCCGTCGTCGGGCCCTGCGGACTCGTACGCGATGTCGAGGAGTGCAGTGCTCGCGATGCCGACGTTCATGCTCGCCGGCGTTGCTCGGGTGGCGTCCTGAGCATCTTCACGCTCGTGGTGCCCACCCGGTTCGTGATCGTGCCCACGGGGACGAAGCCGTGACGTTCGTAGAGCGCGATGGCCGGGTTCGTCGAACGGGCGGTCAGCACGACAGAGGTGTCGGGGAGCCGGCGCATGAGTGCGTCGAGCAGGCTCGATCCAATGCCTCGCCCCTCGTGGCCCTCGCTGACTGCGATGGCCAGTTCAGGCACGTCGTGCTCGTGATCCGCGCTGCCGGATTCGTCGTCGGCGAGAAGTCGGACCCACGCGGCACCTCGCGGCCGGGTTCCGTCGAGGGCGATCACCCCGAGGTCGCCCGGTCGGCCCCACCCGTCGAGGTACTGGGCCAGCGCCGGGTCGTCGCGGATCGACTCGGGCGTGCTGTCAGGGTCGAGGTGCGACCACGACGCCCGGTAGAGCATCTCCCACAAGAACGCGAGGTCATCGGGCGCCACCGGGCGCACGGTGACGGCAGGCGCCGAGTTCATTCGAGGATCCCCTGCGCTCGTGCGACACGAACCGCCTCGCGCCGGCTGGCTGCGCCGAGCTTGGACAGGATCGCCGACACGTGGTGGTCGACGGTCTTGGGTGAGATGTACAACGTCGCGGCCAGCTCGGCGTTGGTGAGTCCGTCGCCCATGTGTCGCAACACCTCGTGCTGTCGCGCAGTGAGCCCCGTGGGATGTGTCGCCGTTGCTCGGCGGCGGGCCGGCACGGACACCACACCCTCGGCTCGCAGCAGCCGGCGCACCCGTGCCGCGACCGCATCGGCGTGCAGTCGGTCGAGCGTCTCCACGGCCTGCCTGGCACGTGCCGCATCATGGGAGTGCGCGAGCGCCAGCGCCTGCTCGAACGGCGCCTGCAGCGCAGCCCAGGCGGCGGCCGCGCCGGTGACGTCACCCTCGAGCTCGAGCCGTGCCGGCTCGGCCACCCACGCCGAGTCGACCGGACCGTTCGGGTCGAGCCGGTGCAGCCAGACGGCGAGCTCACCCCGAGCCCACTCGACACCGGGGCACGGGGGTGCGGCGAGCAACGCGCGGCACTCGTCGAGGCGTCCGTCGTCACACCCGACGAGCCACGCCCGCTCGGCGATCACCGCTGCGGCGTGCAGTCGGCGCAGCGGTTCGCCGTAGCGACCGGCGAGTGTCCACGCCGCGTCGAGCTCGTCACCGGCGACGCCGTGACGGCGCAGGCCGATGATGGCTCGCTCGAGCAGCGGCCAGAACCGGGCGAGTGGCGCGCTCCGACCGGCGAGCACCTCGTCCGCGTCGTCCAGCGCAGCGTCCCAGTCGCCGGTCAACAACTTCAGGCGACCTCGGGCGCCGATCTGCCAGGCGCGACAGATCGGGAGATCGCGCTCGACCGACATCGCCACGCTGCGGTCCAAGAGCTCGGCGGCGTCGTCGAACCGCCGCTGCTCGACATCGAGGAACCCGAGGTTGCTGTAACCGCTGGAGTAGACCTCGTCGTAGTCGTCGCCGGAGCGGTCGAGCACGTCCACCACCGCCCGCCGACTGCCCGCGTCGCCCTCGGCGACGCCGAGCAACCCGTCGATCACCTTCACCCGCACCTTCACGGTCGGCTCGGTCGTCAGTTCCGCCTCTTGCTGCGCCCGACCGATGAGTCGTCGGGCGGCGTCGATCTCGCTGGAGTGCAGGGCCAGAAAGGCCTGCATCGCGAACGCGTGGCCGAGCACCGAGCGATCGTCCCCGGACACCTCATCGCCGCCGGTGAGCACGTCGACCGCAGCGCGTGCGTGCTCGTCGGCGAGGCGGCGTTCCGCGTTGTACCAGTGGTACACCGCGAGCGCGTGGTGGTTGACGGACATCCCGACGCGGTCGCCGGTCTCCTCACGGACCCGCATCGCCCTGCGGCTCGCCGCGATCGCGTCGTCGAGGCGATCGATGAGGTAGTACTCGGTTGCCACGGCTTCGAACAGCTCCGCGCGGTCGACGGGCGAGGCGGCCGCGGCGCGTTCGAGAGCGCGTGCGTAGAACTCCGCCGCCTGCGTGTGAGCCCCGGCTCGGGCGGCAGCGCGACCTGCGGCCGCGGCGTGGCGGAGGATCGCCGCGGCGTCACCGGCGCCGAGCGCATGGTGTGCGAGCACGGCCGGATCCGAGGTGGGGAACGACTCGAGCGCCTGCAGGAGCCGGCGGTGGAGCGCCGGCTCGGCACCCGGGGGGATGACACTGGCGATGGCCATGCGGTCGAGGTCGTGACGGAACGTCACCCCGCGGTGTCCGCGGCGAACGAGGCCGAGCTCGTGCAGCGAGCGCAACGGCTGGAAGCCGATCCCGAGCGGGACGAGAAGGTGATCGGGGATCGCCTCGGGCGCACACACGAGGAGGTGGAGGAGGTCCCAGGCGTCCGCAGGCAAGCGCGTCGTGCGGGCGAGGATCGCATCGCGCACAGTGGTCGGCAACTGGGCGGTCGGATGGTCGAGGAGTTCGCGCACGAAGAACGGGTTCCCCCCGGTCCGGGCGTGCAGCTCGAAGGGATCCATCGACCGATCGCCGACGAGGACCGCCACCGCCTCGACGCTGAGCGGGGTCAAGGTGATCGACTGGGCGTGCGGTGATCTGGCGGCATCGCCGAGCAGGGTGCGTGCCGAATGGTCGACCGCGAGCTCGTCGGAGCGGACGGTGCCGACGACCAGCGAACCGGTCGACTCGATACGACGGAGCAGGAAGCGGAGCAGGTCGACCGTGCCCTGGTCGGCCCAGTGCAGGTCGTCGACCACCAGCAGCGACGGTTGCTCGCGAAGGTCGTCGAACACCGCCGCGAAGATCTCGTGGGGTTGGGTCGCCTCGCGCAGTTGGCGTCCGGTGTGCGCCGTCAGCTCCGAGGCGATGTCGTGGAGCGGGCCGAGCGCCCGAGGCGTGAGCATCGGGTCGCACGCACCCCACAACACGCGGGCACCGTCGATGGTGCCACGCGCGAAGTGCTGCACGAGCGTCGTCTTCCCTGCCCCGGCCTCGCCGTCGACGAGGATCATGCCGCCGCGACCGAGTGCTGCCTGGTGCCACGCGTGGCGCAGCACCGACAGCTCACGGTCGCGTTCGACGGGTTGCACGTCGGAAATCGTATTCACCTCGGATCGGGGCGTCGACGGCTGATCGGGGTCACGACCGGCTCACTTGGGCAGGTCGACACCGAAGATCGGGACACCGTCCGGGCACGGTCGCACGGCCGGGTTCCAGTCCGAGAACACGCCCGTCGGGTTGGTCTTCCAGATCCAGGTGTGCAGCACCCACAGCGGGAGCACCGGGTGACGGTGGAAGTTCATGCCGAAGAGCCGAGGAGGTTGCTGCCGGGTCCACGCGTCGACGGGCACGATGTACTCGTGGGCGACCAGCCCGATGATGTTGCCCTGCGCGTCCAGCTCGTACACGAGCGCCTCGGGCTTCGTGGCGTCGACGACGTCGTCCATCAGCGCGTCGTTGAGGTAGTGGACACCCATCCCGCCTTTCGTCGCGTCCTGGAAACAGCCGAGCGTGTCGATCGTGCTCGACCATCCGGCCGCCTCGGCGACCTCGACATCTTGGAATCGGGCGGTGGCCACCATCGCCGCCGCCTGGTCCGCGGCGCGCATCTCGTGGCCTGCGTGGTCGGTGTGGTCGGCGTGCTCTGCGTGGGTCGCATCCGACGTCGACGGGCCGTGCGCCATCGCGACGCCGGCCGCGACCGCGACGATGCCGACGGCGGTGAGGGCGGCGAGCAGCGCGCGGCTGGAGCGACGCCGAGAGGCGGTGGGGGAGCCCGGGTCGTGGTTGGTGGTGTGCATGTCGTCCCTTTCGTGGGCGAAGGGGTGAGCCGATCTCACCCTTCTGGGACGGTACGGATGGGCGTCAGCCCGCACATCGGGAACGATTCCCCATTCTCAGCGGCCGATCCGGGTCGGCCTGCTCGGGTCGAAGATGGGGAGGTGCTCCCGATGCGGCGCCGCTGTCGCCGGCACACGATGCGTGTCGTTCCACGCTTTCGTGGAGGACACAAGGAGAACATCAGTGAAGCGATTCATCATCGAACGCAACATTCCCAACGCCAGCGAGCTCACCCAGGAGCAACTCGCCGAGATTTCCCGCACCTCGAACGAGGCCGTGGCATCGCTCGGTGTGCCGTATCACTGGGTCAACAGCTTCGTCGCGGGTGACAAGGTCTACTGCGTGCACGAGGCCGCCGACGAGGAGACCATCCGCGAGCATGCGCGCCGTGGAGGCTTTCCGGCGGACGTCGTGTCGGTCGTGGCGAGCGAGTTCGGTCCACAGACGGCCGACCTCGCCGGCCGCTGACGGCGGATGCTCCGTTGCCGTCACCCGCGACGGCAGTGCGCGGCCGGGCGCCCGAGTGAGCGCCCGGCCGCCCTCGCATCTGGTACGCAGCATGCGAGCGACATCGACGATCCACCAGGAGGAGACATCATGAACTGGCTTCCCGACGACTTCGACCATCCACTTCAGGTCGAACTCCCAACAGGTCACCATCTGCGGCCGATTCGCGCCGACGATGTCGACATCGACTACCCGGCGGTGATGGGATCCCGGGAACGGCTGTGGTCGATCTACGGCGAGGCATGGGGTTGGCCCCCCGACACCATGACCGTCGAGCAGGACCGGGCCGACCTCGCCCGTCACGAGCGAGAGGCGAACGCCCACGAGTCGTTCAACTATGCGGTGCTCGATGCCGCGGAGACTGCGTTGCTCGGTTGCATCTACATCGATCCACCGTCTCGACCAGGTTCCGACGCCGAGATCTCCTGGTGGGTGATCGACGACATGGTCGGCACCCCGCTCGACGAGGTGCTCGACGACTTCGTCCCTGCGTGGATCGCCGAGGCGTGGCCCTTCGGGCAACCCCACCTCGGTCCTCCTGAGTCGTGAGCGTGCCCGAACCGCGCCCCACGCTCCGCTGATCTCTGAGGGTCATCCGTCAGGAGTCGGCGCTTGTGGACAGATTGCAACACCGCCGTTCGACGATCGGCGCATGAACACACACGCTGCACTCAGGAAGAATTCGAAGCTGGTGGTCGCCGCCGTCTCACTCGCGATGATGACCGTTGCGTGCGGCACGGACGGGGGCTCGGGAGGCTCGTTGCCAGGCACCTTGCCGGCGCCGTCGACGGTGCCGCAGTCCACGGCAGCTCCCACGTCGACGCAGGCCGACTCCGCCTCGACGACCGCCACCGTGGACGGCCCTGACCTGTCGGCGCTGGAGCCGCAGCTGCGCCAGCTCGTCCAGCAGTCGCTCGACGAGAATCCGGATCAACGCGCCGCTCCGGCAACCGGCGTGATGCTGGGCGTGCGCGTGCCCGGCCAGCCCGACCTCGTCATCGCCACCGGCATCGACGGTCCCTCGGGCTCTGCCCCGCTCGACCCCGAGGGGCGATTTCTCGCATCCTTCGTGTCGACGGACTTCACCACGATGGTGGCCCTGCGCCTGATCGACGAGGGTCTGCTCGACCCCGCGGCAACGCTGGACACATGGGTCCCCGACTACCCTGCGGCCGACACGATCACCGTCGAGATGTTGCTCGACGCCTCGAGCGGCATGCCGACGCTCGATGAGGCTCTGGTTGACCTCGTGCTGCCAGATCTCGAACACCACTGGACGCCAGGGGAGATCTTGGAAGCCGCTGCCGCGCTCCCACCGCTGAGCGCCCCTGGCATCTTCGACTCGGTGACGAATGGACCGGGTTTCGGCGCGGCGATCGTCGCGCTCGGAGTGGTGATCGAGGATGTCACGGGTGACTCGCTCGCAGCTGCCGTGAAGACCTATGTCACCGACCCGTTGGGGCTCGAACACTCCTCGCTGTTCGACGGCGGTCCTCGGCCGGCCGATCTTCAGGACGGTGTCTTCGACATGCCCGACGGGTCGGCCGCGGCCATGAGCATGCTGCCCAACGAGGCGTACATGAGCTTCGGGTTCGCCGAGTGGGGAGTCGTCACGACAGCCAGCGATCTGCTCACCTTCACCGAGGCGGTGGCCACGGGCGCGCTGCTCGGTCCGGAGACGACGGCCCGGTCGTTGGCATTCGATCCCGGCCAGGCTGGACTGGGGAATGGCCGCGGATTCTTCGTCGGCCGCGGGCTGATCAAGGGCTACTGCCTGTGCGACGAAATCAGCGAGCTCAGCGATGTGCGAGCGATCGGCTTTCGCGGCGGCAGCGTCGGCTCGCAGACCCTCGGTCTGTACCTCCCCGAGAGCGGGATTACCATCGTGCTGCACGCGAACGGAGATGGCGGTGCACCGGAGAGCCTCCAACGAGCCCTGGTCGACGTGCTCGTCGGAGCATGAGCGACGGGGGACCAGCGCAGGTGGAGGTCGGGTTCAGGGTCCTCGGGCCGGTCGAGGCACGGCGTGGCGACGCTGCGATTGCGCTGGGCGGGCCGCAGCAGCGGCGCCTGTTGGGCGCCCTGCTGACCGAACCCGGGCACTCGATCACGATCGAGCGTCTGATCGAGATCCTGTGGTCCGATACGGAGCCTCCTGACCGAGCGCGCCGGACCCTCATGACCTACGTGTCGCGCCTGCGGCTGGCGATCGGACTCGACCTCGTCGAGACTGTCGGTTCGGGATATCGCCTTGCCGTTCCGCCGGGATCGGTCGACTCGGTGCGCTTCACCGAGCTGGTCGACAGCGCGAGCCGATCGTCACCGACACATCAGCTCGCCCTGCTCGGCGAGGCGCTCTCGCTCTGGCGCGGTCCGGCCTTCGGCGAGCTCGCAACGGAATGGTGGGCGTTGCCTTCAGCGTCACGCCTGGAGGAGCTGAGGCTGGTGGCGCGGGAGGATCGAGCGGCGGCCCTTCTCCTCAATGGTGAGCCGAACGTCGCCATCTCGGAGCTGGAGGAGATGGTGGCGGCCCACTCACAGCGCGAACGAACGATGGTGCTCTATCTGCGGGCCCTCTCCGAGGCGGGGCGCAAGGTCGACGCACTGCGGGCGTTCCATCAGTACCGGAATCGCCTTGCCGACGAAACCGGGCTGGCTCCGTCAGCATCCCTGGTGATGCTCGATCGTTCGATTGCGAGTGACGACACCGGTGCGGTGACACGTGCTGGACAGGAGTTGCGCGGCTACGTGCTCCACGAGCGACTCGGGGAGGGTGCCGCATCGCAGGTGTACCGCGGCACCCAGCCAGGTATCGGTCGGGATGTCGCCGTCAAGGTGATCAGGCCGGAGTTGGCCGACGCGTCGACGTTCGTGCAGCGCTTCGAGATCGAGGCGCAGATCGTGTCGCGCCTCGAGCATCCACACATCGTGCCGTTGTACGACTTCTGGCGTGAACCAGCGGGGGCCTACCTCGTCTTTCGTTGGATGCGGGGCGGCAGTGCCGACCGAATGGTTGCGAAGTCGGGCGCATGGCCGGTGGAGCGAGTCACTCGTTTGATCGTCGAGGTCGGCGGCGCGCTCGTGTGTGCCCACTCCGTGGGCGTGGTCCACGGCGATGTGAAGCCGGCCAACGTGCTGCTCGATGAAGCCGATCACCATTACCTCGCTGACTTCGGGATCGCGTCGGACACGGCACACGACGGATCCGCTCCATTGTCCAGGGATCAGTTCGGACTGGCCGTGACGGCGTGGGAGATGCTGACCGGCATCCCGCCGTTCGCAGGTGTCCGGAGCTCGGGATCGGTCGGCTATCTGCCCGAACGCACACTGCCGCCCCTTGCGCCGTGGCGGCAGGACCTTCCGGTCGCGCTCGATCTCGTGCTCCAGCGGGCAACTGCGGCCCGGGCTGAGGATCGCTTCGCCTCGGTGGCCGAACTGGTCGACGCCTGGCTCCTGGCGTCGGGAAGCCCCACCGACGCGTCGGCCGAGCTGGGTGCCGTCGTGGTCCGGGACGGCCAGGTGGACGCGTCGGCGATGGCCACCAACCCCTACAAGGGCCTGCGTCCGTTCGCCGAGTTCGATGCTGCGGACTTCCACGGTCGTGGCGCCCTCGTCGACGAACTCTCCCAGCGCGTCGACTCGTCACCGTTCATCGTGGTGGTCGGACCGTCAGGGTCCGGGAAGAGCTCACTCCTTCACGCCGGTCTCATCCCACGACTCGCGCGCTGCGGCCGCGCGTGTGGTTTCGATGGCACCCGGCGAAGATCCTGCGGACCGGCTGCGATCCGGGCTGCTCGGGGTCGCCGTGTCCGATCACGGTCCCGTTCCAGTCCGAGAGCAACTTCGATCCGTCGCCGCCGAAGCCGAGACGCAGCTCGTCGTGATCGTCGATCAGTTCGAGGAGACCTGGGCGCTGTCTGATCCCGAGTCGCGCACGGAGTTCCTCGCGGCCTGTGCCGACTGCGCGTCCAACGTGCGCGTGATCGCTGCGATACGAGCTGACCATTTCGATCGGCCTTTGGCAGATCCAGTGGCCGGTCCGCTGGTGCGCGACGGAGCGTTCCTGGTGACACCGCTGACCACGACCGAGCTGCGCCAGGCGATCACCGAGCCGGCCGTCTCCCGTGGGGTGCAGTTCGAGCCTGGTCTTGCCGAGCAGATCACCGACGATGTCGCCGGTGCCCGGGGTGCGTTGCCGATGTTGCAGTTCGCGCTCACCGAGCTGTACCGCCGCCAGGAACGTGGCGTGATGACGACCGCGGCCTATCGCGCGATGGGCGGAGCTTCGGGTGCCATCGCCAGCCGCGCGGAGGAAGTGATGGCCTCGTTCGACGACTCGCGGCAGGCTGTGGTCCGCCAGCTGTTCGAGCGCCTGGTGGTCCCAGGGGAGGGCAGCGACGACAGTTGCCAGCGGGCGCGCAGAGGCGAGTTCGAGCTCGATGACGACGCCGTGATCGAGGTGCTCGTCACCGAGCGTCTGCTCACCGTCGATCGAGACCCGATCAGCAGGGAACCGACCATCGAGGTGGCCCACGCAGCCCTGCTCACCCAGTGGGGACGTCTTCGCGAATGGCTCGACGAGGACCGCGACTGGATGCTGCAACGACAGCGGCTGGGCGCCGCGGCGCTGGCCTGGGAGGGCGCTGGCCGGTTGGACTCCGATCTGTACCGCGGTGGTCGGTTGGCATTGGCAGAGGAGGTACTCGCCGCGGCCGGACGTCGCCGGGTGACCCCGCTCGAGCAGTCGTTCGTCGTCGCCTCGCGCGAGCTGGAAAATGCCGAATCCGCGCAACGGGAACGACAGCACCGGAGGCTGCGCCGGAGGTTGACGGCGATCGCCGTGCTGCTCGTGGTGGCACTCACGGCCGGAGTCCTCGCCAAGATCCAGGCCAGCAGCGCGTCGGCGGCTCGAGATCGCGCCGAGAGCGCCGCACGGCAATCGAACCTTCGCGCGCTGCTCGCCGATGCGTCGCGTCTGCGTGCTTCGGATCGCGCTCTCGCCTCCCTGCTGGCCGTCGAGGCACACCGGATCTCGCCGTCGGCCGACACGGCCAGTGCGCTGTTCTCGTTGTTCACCGAGTCACCGGGTTTCGTCGGCTACCACTGGCTCGACCTCGGCTCGAAGATCGAGGCTGCGCAGATCATGCCGGACGGATCGCTCGTCCATGCGACCGCGGACGGTGTGCTCGGGCGCTCCGATCTGAGGCACGCGGATTCATCGACAGCGAGGGCCACCCCGCAGATCATCGACAGCGACCCCCTGGCGCCGACCCTCGGCCTGGCGACGACGGCGGACGGTGCGCTGCTCGCCAGACTCGTCGACGGGCAAGGTCAGCGTGCGCGGCTCATCGTGTACGACCTCGGCGAGCAACGACGCGTCGTCGACATGCAGGTCGACGCGACGGGTGTGGCGATGAGCCCGGACGGCCGTCATGTCGCAGTCGCGGGTGGAACGAAGGGCGAGGTGACCGTCCTGTCGGTGAACGGTGCCGAGATCGGTCGCGTCGAGGGGCGAGTCAACACGACCGGTCGTGTGCTCGGTGGCACGGCAGCCGCGATGTTCGATGGCGATGACAGAATCGTCGTGTCGTCACAGGACGGCGACGTTCGGATGCTGGAGCTTCCCTCGCTGCGACAAATCCGCGAACTGAACGGCCATGAGGGGAAGATCCCCGTCACGACCTCGCTGGTGATGAGTGCCGATGGGGCGACGTTGTTCGGCAACGGGTACACCGATCCATCGGACATCTCGGCCGAATCGGCGTCGACCGTCGAGGCATGGGACCTGCGTACCGGAGCGTTGCTGTGGTCGGTGGACGACGTGAGGGAATGCGTGCACATCGCCTTCGTCGCAGCCGACGACACCCTCCGTTGCACCGGGTTCTTCGGCGGGCTCACGTCGTACCGCGCCGCAACAGGAGAGACCGACGGCGCCGCTCGCCTCGATGCGCAGCTCGGCAGCGTTGTGGAACTGGCGATCACCCCGACGGGCTCGGTCGTCGCCGTCTCCGGGGTCGATCCCGTGGTGGGCGAGTGGCAGTTCGACGGCTCCGGACCTGTGACGACAGAGCTTGGGCCGCGCACCACCCCCTTTGCGTACCTTTCGCGCGATCGTCTGCTCGTGTATCGGTTGGATCGACCCACCCTGCCATTCCTGCCGGCGGAGGTTCTCGATCTGCGGGCCGGCGGGATCATCGACGCCCTCGACGGCTTGGGCCCGAGCACCTGGGCCGGCCCCGACCGGATCGCGTCCGTCTTCCTCGACGGAACCATCGGCTATTACGACGTCCTCACCAAGCAGCGCCAGATCGCGGACGATCCGCCGAGTTTCCCGTCTCCAGCGCTCCCTGTCTATGGCGCGGGAGCCAGGTTGCTCATCGTCTGGCATTTCGACGGAACGAACACCGTCCTCGACGCCGCCGGCAAGTGGTCCTCGATCGATCTTCCGAACGGCCTCCCCAGATCTGCGGCCCTCTCGTCCGACGGAACGCGTGTCCTCCTGACCGATGCGAGCGGCCTCTCGATGTACGAGGTCAGCACGGGGCGCCGACTCGTCGGTCCTCTCGAAGGGGTGCTGGAGGTGGGCATGAGCGCCCACGATCTCGTCGCCACCGCCAGGGTGGACGGCACGATGGAGATCCGCAGGCTCGACGACCTTCAGCCGATCGGCGCCGCTGTTCGCCTTCCGGGGGCTCGCGTGCAGGACATCGAGTTTGACGAGAAGGGTGAGGTGCTGGTCGTGCGCACCACCGACGCGGTGCAGGTCATCGATGTTGCCACCATGCTGCCGATCGGCGGGCCGATCCCTACGGGACGACCTGACCCCGACGAAGGCTTGGCGGTCGCGCCGAACGGCCGCGAGATGGCGGTGGCGAGTACGACGGGAACGGCCACATGGTCACTCGACCCTGTGGTGTGGGAGCACGCAGCCTGCCGCCTCGCCGGCCGAAACCTGACCCCCGACGAGTGGCAGCGGTACATCGGCACCCTCGCCGACTATCGCGCCACCTGCGACGCGTGAGGCGGAATCGGACGCTAGCCGGCGTGCTTCCAGGGTGTGGCTGACCATCACCCCGGGTTGGAACTGACAAAGTGGTGCCACGCCGGGACCGTCGTCGTCCGGCGGGAGGTGCGGCAACGTGCGGACGATCGACACCGACTACCTCGTCGTGGGTGCAGGGGCGATGGGCATGGCATTCACCGATGCGCTCATCGATCACGCCGACGTACACGTGACCTTGGTCGACCGCCGTCACGCGCCCGGCGGGCACTGGCTCGACGCGTACCCGTTCGTCCGGCTGCACCAGGCGTCGCTGTTCTACGGCGTCGCCTCGACCGAACTCGGCGCCGGGACGAAGCAGGAGTTCGGGCCGGAGCGTGGTCTCCACGAGCGCGCCAGCGTGGGCGAGATCTGCGGCTACTACGACACGGTGATGCAGCGGCGCTTCCTCCCCTCCGGGAAGGTGACCTTCCTGTCCGGCCACGACCACCGACACGACGGCGAGGATCACGTCGCGATGTCCCGTGTGTCCGGCGAGGAGGTGCGGATCCGGGTACGTCGGCGCGTGGTCGATGCGACGTATCTCGCCCCCACGATCCCCGCGACCACGCCGGCACCGTTCGGCGCTGCGGACGGCGTGAGTGTCGTCGCGGTGAACGACCTCGCGCGGCAGATCGACGTTCCGGAGGAGTACGTCATCGTCGGCTCCGGCAAGACCGCCACCGACGCCATCGTGTGGCTGCTCGGCAATGGTGTCGCGCCGGAGAGGATCGTGTGGGTCCGGCCCCGCGACCCGTGGATGCTGAACCGGGCCGTCGTCCAGCCTGATCCTGCGGTGATCACGGGGATGGCGGCCGACATCTATGCGGCCGCCGCAGTGGCCGACACGATGGACGACGCCTTCCTCCGCCTCGAGGAAGCAGGGGTGCTGTTGCGCATCGATCCTGGGGTGGTCCCGACGATGGCCAAGACGCCAACACTCGCGACCTGGGAGCTCGATCTGTTGCGCAGCATCGAACGGGTCGTTCGCGGGGGACACATCCGCCACGTCGAGCGTGATCGACTGGTGATGGCCGAGGGCGACGTGCCCATCGCCCGCGACGCCCTCGTCGTGCACTGTGCGGCTTCGGGATTGCAGTACCCGCCGATGGTCCCCATCTGGGGAGCGGACCGGATCACGCTGCAGACCAGCAGGGCGGGCTTCCCCTGCTTCAACGCGGCGCTCATCGGCTACGTCGAGGCCACTCGCGACGACGACGACGAACGCAACCGGCTCTGCCCGCCCAACGTCTACAGCAACACCGCAGCCCAGTGGGCGGAGATGCAGTTCCGCGGTGCGCGAGCGGCGGCGAGCTTCGGCGCGGAGCCCGACATCGCCGCCTGGGCGAACGGCTGTGCGTTGAACCCGAGTCGCGTCAGCGACGAACAGCGCGCCGATCCTGCGTTCCAGGCCGCCGCGGCGCGGGTCGCGGCGCACGCCGACGCGGGACTCGCCAAGCTCGTCGCGTTCGCGGGCTGAGCATCCCGGCCGGTCGCGCCCCGATCAGAGGCGTGCCGGTTCGATCTCGGCGATGCGATCCATCGCTGGGCCGAACGTGTCCTCGAGCCATCCGGCGGGGTCGTCGCCCTCAGCGCCGGTGACGAGCGTCGACACGCCCAGCCGGGCGAGCTGCTCCGCGCCGCGGACCACGTCGTCGACGCTCGTGCCGGGCTCGATGTCGCGGTACATCGCCGAGACCTCGATCTCGTTGGGGTCGCGGCCGAGGTCGGCGCAGTGTTGGCGGAGCACGTCGATCTTGTGGGGGATGTCGTCGGGCGCGGCGATGATGTTGCAGGCGTCCGCGTACCGGGCGACGAAGCGCAAGGTCTTGCGCTCACCGGAACCGCCGATGAGGATCCGCGGACGCGGTCGGCTCACCGGTTGCGGGCTGCACAACGTCTCTTCCAACGTGTAGTGCGTGCCGTGGTACGGGCCGTTGTCGGGGCTCCACATCTGCAGGCAGATCTGCAGGGTCTCCTCCATCCGCTCGAATCGTTCCTTGGTCGGGGGGAACGGCACGCCGAGGCCCTTGTGCTCGCGTTCGTACCAGGCGGCGCCCAGGCCGAGCTCGGCGCGGCCACCGGAGAGCACGTCGAGGGTGGTGACGGTCTTGGCCAGCAGCCCGGGGTGGCGGTAGGTGACACCGGTGACGAGCAGCCGCAGGCGCAGCGTCGTGGTGCAACCGGCGACGAAGCCGAGTGCGGTGTAGCCCTCGAGCATCGGGTGCTCGGCCGGTGCCTTCCAGTCCATCTGGAAGAAGTGGTCCATGAAGGACAGCGTCCGCACCCCGATCGCCTCGGCGCGCTGGGCGAGATCGCGGACACCGGGCCCGATGCGGTCATCGCCACCGGCCCAGTCGAAACGAGAGACATGCAGATCCAGATCCATTGCCACTTCCTACCGGATCCGTCGACGAAGTGGTCGTGAAGCCGTCACCCGGTCGACCCCGAGCGCATCCCGACCTCCCCGACCGTCGGCTCCACGCCATCCCGTGAGGCGGGTTTTCTGCCTCACGGCATGACACGAGTCGGCATGTCGCGCGGGCGGGGCGAGCTAGCGGCGGCTGCGTCCGGCGAGGGCGGCGACGACCATGCCGGCCAGTGCTGCCCCGACGACCACCACCCACACCGGTGCTTGAGCATCACCGATCACGTACCCGATGCGCACCTTGTCACGGTTGTCGAGCCCGATGAGGACCAGGACGACGACCAGCGCGACGGCGAGCACGAAACGCACCAGCCTCGCCAGGTCATGTCGGTGCACCGCACCCGAATTCTCCACCACGGCATCGTGAGCCATCTCGTACCTCCTGTGCCCAACAGGTACCCCCGTGGCGGATGATTCAAACGACCTCGTTCGCAGGCACGACGTAGCCGGCCCTGGTTTGAGGGTTCCTCGCAGGTGGGTACTGTCCACCATGCCCATGAGTACAGAAGATTCGTCGGCGTCGCCGACGTTCACCCCTCGACAGATCCAAGCCGCATGGGCGGTGCACGCCTTCACCGCGCTCGGCGTGATCGTCGGCTACGCGGGCCTCAACTCCGTCATCGAGGGCGATGCTCGGGGTGCGATCGTGTGGCTCGTCGCCGCGCTGGTGCTCGACGGCGTCGACGGACCCCTGGCACGAAAGCTCGACGTCCGAACCCGCATCCCCACCCTCGACGGCAACTCCCTCGACCTGATCATCGACTACTTCACCTGCACCATCGTCCCCGTCGCGTTCCTCTACCGCTTCGACTTCCTCCCTGACAACACCGTCGGGCCGGTCGGGTTCACGATGCTGTTCGTCGGCGCTCTGTGGATGGCCCGCACCGATCAGGAGACCGAGGAGGGCTGGTTCAACGGCTTCCCGGCCGAGTTCAACATGATCATCCCGACGCTGTACCTCATCGACGCCAACGCCTGGCTCAACCTCGTCATCTGCGTCGTCTTCTGCGTGCTCACCCTGTCGCGGGTGCAGTTCGCCCATCCCGTGTCGGTGCGAGAGAACCGTCGCATCTCGCTCCCGATGATGGTCCTCTGGCTGGCGGCGATGCTCACGCTCGCGATCGCCGAGCGCGACATCCCGGCGGTGCGCGTCGTGCTGATCCTCGCCCCGATGTGGACCGTCGTCCAGGTCGTGCACCGGCACATCACGCACCCCGAGCGGGCCCGTCCGTTGTGGCGGCGCCTGGTCTAGATCCCCCGTCGAGAACGGCTCGTCGAGCCGCGGACGCGACGGGGTCCGACGCAGGTAGCGTCGCCAGCGGTGGGAACGGGAGTCCACGGATCCGGCGACGCGGCAGCGCCTCGACGCCTCGCGGGCCTCGACGGCCTGCGCGCCCTGGCCGTCGCGCTCGTCGTCGTCCACAACTATCGCCACAAGGTCGACGGCCGCCTGAGCAGCCTGCGCGGTGGCTACATCGGCGTCACCCTGTTCTTCGTCCTGAGCGGCTTCCTCATCACCTCGCTGCTCCTCGTGGAGTACGACTCGAGCGGCAAGGTTCGCATCGGCTCGTTCTACCTCCGCCGCGCTTTTCGGCTCCTCCCGGCGCTGCTGCTCACGCTCGCGTTCCTGTTGGTGCTCGGCGCGTGGACCGGTGAGCCGTGGGGCCGTCAGCTCGTGCACACCGGCAGCGTCGTCGGCTACTTCTTCAACTGGTGGCACGGCGCCGGGCCCATCCCCGAGGGCTGGGGACCGCTGTGGTCGCTGTCGGTCGAGGAGCAGTTCTACATGGTGTGGCCACTGCTCCTCGTGGGGATGCTGATCCTGGTCGGTCGTCGAGCGCACGGTCGGCGACGCGACACGATCATCGCCGCCATCGCAGGCGGCACCGCGCTCGCCCTCGCGGTGTGGCGCACGCTGGCATGGGCGAACGGTACCGACGAGGTGCCGCTGTACGTGCAGACGCACTTCCGTGCCGACGCACTGCTGATCGGTGCCGTGATGGCGCTCCTCCTGCACCGGCGTCCGGAGGTGCTGCGTTCGGCGCGTCGCTTCGGGGCCCTGTTCCTTCCCGCGACCGCTCTGTTCGTGGCAACGGCGATCTTCGGCAGCCGCGCCGACCCGGCGGACCGGCCGGGCTGGATGCTCGGGCCGGGAATGACCTTCGTCGCGCTGCTCGCCGCGGTGATGACCCTGCTGGCGATCACGGCACCGGCTGAATCCCTCGGCCGGCGAGCGCTCGACGCCCGGCCGGTCGTCTGGTTGGGGACGCGCTCGTATGCGGTCTACCTCCTGCACGGGCCGATGGCCGCGGCGGTCTCGCACGCGGTCGGTCACGGCGGTGCGGTCGTCGCCGCGACCTCGCTCGTGCTCACGCTGATCGCCGCCGAGCTGAGCTTCCGACTGCTGGAGCAACCGGTGCTGCGCCGTCTGCCCGCGTGGGCGAGACGGACCACACCCGCGCTCGAACCGATCCCCGTCGCCGCTGCGCTCTGATGCGGCGCGGTCCTGGCGATGACCGATCAGGCGGTGACGGTGCCGGCGTCGAGCCGGCCGTCGACGATGTGCACGGTGCGGTCCGCGTAGTGGGTCATGCGGGTGTCGTGGGTGACGATGATGGCCGCGGTGTCGCGTGACTTCATCTCCGTCCGGATGAGCTCCATCACCTGCTCACCGATCTTGGTGTCGAGAGCGGACGTCGGCTCGTCGAACAGCACCAGGTCCGGGTTGTTGAACAGCGCCCGGCCGATGGCGACGCGTTGGCGCTCACCACCACTGAGCTGACCGGGGAGGTTCTTCACGCGATGGCCCAGGCCGAGCTCCTCGAGCAGGTCCCGAGCGCGACCCTTGGCCGCCTTGCCGCCCTTGTTGCCGCCCAGCTCGTCGACCACCAACAGGTTCTCCTCGGCGGTGAGGAACGGGACCAGGTTCACCGACTGGAACACGAAACCGACGTTCTCTCGGCGAAACTCGGTGAGCTGCTTGGCGTTGTACTCCGAGATGTCGTGGCCGCCCACCACCACGGTGCCCTCGGTCGGCGTGAGCAGTCCTCCGGCGATGGACAGCAACGTGGTCTTGCCCGAACCAGAAGGACCGAGCAGTGCCACGATCTCACCGTGGTCGACCTGCACCGTGGCATGGTCGAGCGCCACGGTCTCGAGGTCGCCGCTGCGATACACCTTGCGGACGTCGCGCATGTCGAGCACCGTCATTGCTGCACCTTCTTCCGATGATGAGTGGTCATGATGCGTTCCCGATCGCCGAAGCCGGATCGACCTTGGTGACCTTGCGCAGCGACACCGCGCTCCCGAGCACCGCGGCCACCAGCAGGCCGATGAACGTGGACAGGAATCGTGAGGGTGTGAGCTGCAGCGGCACGGATGCCGGGAGTGCAGCCGCCGCGCCGACGGCCAACAACGACCCGATGACGAACGCGATGATGGCGACGATGACGGCCTGCAGCACGACCCCGGCGAACAGTCGCCGCGTCGACGCGCCGATCGCCTTGAGGACGCCGTAGAGGCCCAGCCGCTCCAGCGTGAGCAGGCTGAAGAAGAGACCCACGACCGCGAGCACCACCACCAGGGTGGAGTAGATGATCTGGTTGAAGGTGCTGCGCTGCTGCTTCACGCCCGGCAGGGCGAGCACGGCGTCGTCCTTCGTCAAGGTCTTGGTGGCACCAGCGGTCGCGGTGTCGATGGAGGTGATCAGGTCGCCGCTGCCCGACACCACGAGCGCCTGCACGATGTCGTCGCTGACGGTGGCGTCGGGACGATTCGCGTTCTGCACCTCGCGCCAGGTGGACAGGTTCACCCACACCGAGCTCTGCAGCAGGTAGCTGGTGTCGTCGACGAAGCCGATGATCTCGATGGGCGTCTGCTGCGGCCCGACCAGGATGATGTCACCCTTGGAGGCGCCCGCGTCCTCGAGACGCGAGTCGGCGATGCCCTTCCCGTCGGGAGGTGGCTCGGGCACGCCCTTCGGCGGGGTCTCGTATCCGGCGACGGCGACGTTCGCGATCTCGGTCTCACCCGGAACCTGAGCGCCGAGGAGGACGAAGCCGAGGCCACCCACTCGTTCCACCCCGGCTGCCGCCTCGACCTGGGCACGTTCCTCGGCGGTGATGCGGCTGCGCAGGAACGAGTCACGCGCGCTGGCCGAGTAGACGATGACGTCGGCCTGCTGCGCTCGGATCGCACCGGTCGAGCCGAGGTACAGACCATCGAGCAGCCCACCGAGGAACATCAGCAAGGTGGCGAGGAACGCGAGCACCACGGTGGCGACGAGGAACCGGCTCGGTTGCCGACGGAGTTCGAGCAGCGGCAGGTTCATACCTGCACCCCCGCACCGGTGGTGGCCGAGAGGGGATCGAGTCGCAACACACGACGGATCGCGATCACCGAGGTGACGAGCGCGAGCACGAGCACCACGAGCGTGGTGACGAGGAACGGCTGCACCTCCACGCGCACGCCGAGGTTCTTCACGCCCTGCAGTGCACCGGCATAGAGGCCGAACGCGATCACCGAACCGACGATCATCACCGCGACGACTTGGATGAGGAGGCTCCGCACCAGCGTCCGTGACGATGCACCGATGGCGCGCAGCAGCGTGAGCGCCGACGCCTTCTGGAACGTGATGATGAGGAAGAAGAGCCCGGTCACGAGCGGCACCACGAGGTAGAAGAGACCGAGGATGATGGCGAAACTCGAGCGCACGCTGCTGACGCCGGGCGACCCGTCGACGGCTTGTTGCCGCGTCAGCGCCTCCACCCCGGCGACCTGCTCGTTGATCGCCGCCGCCACCGTGGCCGGTGACGATCCTGGCGTCGCCTTCACGGCGATCACCGACGCGAGGATGGTGGTGGCCTCCGGGTTGCGGGTCCGCTTGGCCGCCTCGAACGTGGGGAAGTCGACGAACAGCACCGGCGACACCGAGTAGTTGATGTCGCGGGCGATGCCCACCACCGTGATCTTCACGCCGTCGGGCTGCACCTGCACGACGTCGCCGATGTCGTACCCGTCGGCGCGATCCTTCTCGCTCGCGACGCCCTCGCCGCCCTGCTCGGGGAGCCGGCCCTCGATGAGGGTGGTGGGTTCGCCCGGCCGCCCGAGCTCGTACCCGAACAGGACGGTGTCGCGTTCCTCGCCGCCGGCGGTGACGGTGAAGGTGGACTCACCGAGTGGCGCTGCATCGGCCACGCCGTCGACGGCGGCCACCTGCGCCAACTGGTCGGGCAGGATGATGGACCCCTCGAGGTTCTTGCGTGCCTGATCGTTGTAGACCAGGACATCGGCCGACTGATGCTTCAACGCACCGATGAACTGGTTGATGAGGCCACCGAGCAGCGCCTGTTGGAACAGGATCAGGAACACGAGCAGGCCCACGGCGCCGGCGAGGAGACCGAAGCGAAGCTTGGCCCGCTGCATCTCCTTCAGGGCCAGGAACATCGCCCCAGCGTGCCAAAGAACTCGCGACGACTCCTACTCGAGATGGCCGAAATATCAGGCGAGTGCTGCCGGCGCTGGCGAGGCCGGGGATCTCAGGAGCGGCAGCACGGTGCTGCCCACGCGATCCGCCTCCTCGTCGAGGGGATAACCCGAGAGGATGAACGCGTCGATGCCGAGGGACTCGTACGTGCGGAGCTTGGCGACGACCTGCGCGGTGCTGCCCGTGATCGCCGCACCCACCCCGCTCCTGGCGACGCCGATGCCGGTCCACAGCGCCTCCTCGGCGAAGCCATCATCTGCTGCCGACGCGCGCAGGGCATCCTGGCGCCGGACGCCTTCGGACGCGTGATCGTGGGCGGCTTCCTTGAGACGGCGGCCGATCGCCGGATCCAGTTCGCTGATCAACTCGGCGGCCGCGCTGCGCGCCTGAGCCTCGGTGTCGCGCGCGATCACGTGCGTGCGCAGGCCGAAGCGCAGGGTTCGCCCGTACGCCGCAGCGCGCTCGCGCATCTCGGCCACGAGCTGTCCGATGGCAGTCACGCCCTCGATCCACATCAGGTAGCAGTCGGCATGCTGGGCGGCGGTGTCGCGGGCTGCCTCCGACGTTCCGCCGAAGTACATCGGCGGCGGCGTGCGAGTGCGTGTCGGTGCGGTCGACAGTCCGTCGTACCGCCAGAACTCGCCTTCATGGCTGACCGAATCGTCGGACCAGAACGACCGCAGCAGCGACATCGCCTCGGCAGTGCGCCGGTAGCGCTCCACCGATCCCAACGTCTCGCCGGCCAGCTCGCTGGAGATGATGTTGATCGTCAACCGGCCGTCGAGCAACTGCTGCAGGTTCTTCGCCGCGCGCGCGAACATCGGCGGATCGAACTCGCCGACGCGCACGGCGGGGAGCAATCGCATGCGGGTCAACGAGGGTGCCAATGCGGTGGCGAGCGTCCACGGATCCATGCCCGGCACGAACGAGCTGGGGATCAACACGTTGTCGAACCCTGCCTGCTCGGCGCGCGTGATGACCTCCTGGTTGTAGGCGAACGTCGCTCGTCGGTCCGGATCGTCGACCCCGAGGCGAGCGGTGTCGCCGACGCAGCTCGGCGCGAACCAGGCGAGCTCCAACGACGTCATGCACCGAAGCTTCGCGCGGCACGAGATCGGAGTCGCAGGTCGGCTATGAAGCGGGCTCTCCTCGACCGGGTCTCGTCACCGCGACAACGGTGTCGCCGGGGCGGGGGGTCGTGGTGTCGGTGGCCGCACACAGTGCCACGTGACCTGCCGCATCGACCAGGAACAGCCTGATCGCGTCCGGATGGGTGGCGGTGTACTCGCCGTTTCGGAATTGCTCGGTCAGGTGTGTCGCTGTGATGCGCCAGCCGAGTCGGAGTCGCTCCTCGAGCACGTCGTAGCTCGCGTCCACTGCGAAGAGTGGGCGGGCGAACGTGCCCGTCGGAAGGGTCCACCACGCCTGGTGCTCGGCGCGGCGGGGCACGAGTTGAAAGACATGTCGTCGGCCGAGTATCGCCGCGGCGTGCCGAGTGGCCAGCACGTTGAGCTCGTCGTTGCTCGTGAGGGCGACGAAGCATGATGCGCTGTCGAGTCCGACGAGGTCTCGCGTGTCGTCCGCGAAGACCGATCCGCGGTGCACGGGGAGCCCACTCATTCTCGCGGCGGCCAGCTCGTGCCGGTCGAGGTCGACCAGTCGAACACTCGCCCCCTGCTGCTCGAGTGCACCTGCGAAATCTCGAGCGAACTCGTTCGCTCCGAGGACGACGATCGTCTGTGCGCTCGGTGCGACCAGCCCCAGTCGTCGGGCGAGGAACCGGCCGCCGAGGCCGGACAGCAACACGGTTCCCGCAATGATCGTGAAGGTTGCCGACACCAGGACCTGAGAGTTCTCCACACCCAGCGTGTCGAGTTGCAATGAGAAGATCGACGCGATCGCTGCAGCGACGATGCCACGAGGCGCAGTCAACGCGAGGAACCATCGTTCTCTGCCGGACAGGCCTGATCGGATCGTGGACAGCCAGGCGGACACGGGGCGGACGGCGAGGATGAGCACCATCAGGAAGACGATGTTGCGCCACTCCAACTGTCGCAGCGTGTCGGCCTCGATGCGCGCCCCGAGCAGGATGAACAGAGCCGAGATGAACAGAATGCGAAGCGTTTCGTTGAACTCGAGCACGTGGGAGATCTGTACCCGGCGCTGACTCGCCAACACCACACCCATCACGGTCACGGCGACGAGCCCGGACTCGGCTCGCACTCCGTTGGCCAGCGCGAACGCGCCGATCACGAGCGAGAGCGACGTCACGTTGTGAAGTTGGTCGGGGATCCAGTACCGCGCGAATGCCACGACCAACGCGCCAGCAGCCAAGGCTCCGACGGCACCACCCACCAACACGGTGACCACCAGTTCACCCAGGATGCCATCGACACCGTGATGCCCTTGGAACAGGGCCTCGAACACGAGCACGGTCAAGATCGCACCGAGCGGATCGATCAACGTGCCCTCGGCCTCGAGGATGGCACCCAACCGCCCGTGCAGGCCCACGGCACGAATGATCGGGCCGATCACGGTCGGGCCGGTCACCACGAGTACCGCGGCGATCAGCGCAGCGAGGTCCCAGCCAACGTTCAAGACGTAGCGTGCCGCACATGCAGTGCCCACGACGGTGACGAACGCTCCGACGGTGAGCAGCAACCACACGGTCCGTCCTGCCGTGCGCACCCCCCTGCCGCCGAGTCCCAACGCTCCCTCGAACAGGATCACTGCGACCGCCAGGGACACGGACGGGAACAGCAGATCGCCGAACGTCTGATCCGGTGACAGCGCACCGGTGATCGGCCCGGCGACGAGGCCACCTGCGAGCAGGAACACGATGGCCGGAACACCAAAGCGCCAACCGATCCACTGGGCCAGCACGCCGGCGGCGAGCACCGACGCAACCACGACCACGACATCTTCGTGCAACGTCACCTCCAGCGACCAGTCTGACATGGACCGTTCGCCGGACGGCGACCGTCGACGGCATCTGAATGCGATGGTGCACGGAGCGGCTGAGACCGATGAGCCGGCCGAGCGTCGAACGGGAGATGTCGGGCGAGCCGACGATGTCGGATGGCGTCACATCGAACGGGTGTGGTTCGGTGCTGGCCGAGCGCTGCACCTGGAGGTGCGCGAAGGTCTCAGGCGCACCCGGGGTTGGCAGCGAGGTCATCGAACCGCCCCGCTGGCCGGATGCGGCGGTACGCCTCCACCACCGGAGCGAGGTCGCTGGGCGAGGCACCGTGGAGGATGACGCTGTCGGCGCCGAGGTCGAACTGGTGCATCACTGCCGCTGCACACTCGTCGGGGCTGCCGTTGGCTGCCGGTGCGAGCCACTCCTCGGGAAGCAGCGTGGCCACGTGCTCCAGTTCGGTGGTGGTGGCCTTCTGGTCGAGCGCCCCACGGAACCCGGCGACGAACGGGTCTGCTCGGAACCTCTCGAGGACTGCCGGATCCCAGTCGTTCGTGCGGACCATCAGGTCGCCGTACGCCTGCAGATAGGTCGCCAGGCGCCCGACGGTCTTCTTCAGTCGGACGTCGTGCGGCAACCAGTCGCCCACCACGGCGAAGCAGCTCCACACGCGCACCGACGCCGGATCGCGGCCGGCCTGTTCGGAACTCGACCGAACTGTGGCGACGCATCGCTGCACGGTGGCGTCGGTGAAGAACGTGTGCAGCAGGACTGCGTCGAACGCGCGCCCGGCGAGGCGAAGGCTCTGCGGTCCGAATGCGCTCATCAGCAGGGGGATGTCCTCGCGGAACTCGGGGTCGAGTGCGAGCACGGGCCAGGTCCCCGCCGGCCCGTCATGACCGACGACCACCTCTCCGTGCCACAGGCGCCGCATCAGCCCGGCGAAGTCCTCCATCTGGGCGGTGGTGATGCGGGGGATGCCGAACGCGTCGAACATCCGGTCCATCCCGCGGCCGAGACCGAGCGCGAACCGGCCGCCGGTGAGGCGATGCATCGTGGTCGCGTAGCTGGCCGTCACGATGGGATGCCGGGTGTTGTGGTTGGTGACTCCGGTGGTGATGCCGAGGGTCTCGGTGACTGCGGCCGCGGCACCGGACAGGGTCACCGCCTCCTTGATGTTGAAGCGCTCGCTGAGGAACACCGAGCCGAAGCCGAGCGCCTCTCCGTCGCGACATTCGGTGAGCAGATCGGCGGGGGAGCGCGGAGCGCCGGCGAGGCCGTAGAAACCGAGTTCGTTGAGTTGTTCCACCCGGGTCACCGTAGGTGTCGACCGGCCACGACATCGACCCAGGCCGACGTCGTGGGATCAGGGGCGCGGCGGCCCCGACTAGCGTCGTGCGCCGATGACCAGGATCTTGGATTTCAACGGTCGTGACGCCGACCGCACGGTCACGGTCGCCTCCATCGCCGGGCTCAAGGGCACGGGCCGCCAGTACGTACAGGTGACGGCCGGCACCGAGCTGGAGGCAGAAGCGGCGGCTGCGGCCGGTATCGACATGGTCGTCTGTCTCGCCGAGGCGGTACCCGACGTCCGGCGCGGCTCGAGTCGACTGTTCGTCACGGCAGCCATCGATTTCGGCGGCGAGGTCACCATCGACGACCTGCTCGCCACCGCCTTTCGAGCGCTCGGCGCGGGCGCTGACGCGGTCATCACGGCGCGTCGCCTCGACGCCGTCCGTCTCCTCGCCGCGGAGGGTGTGCCGGTGATGGGCCACCTCGGGTTCGTTCCCAAGCGATCGAACCAACTCGGCGGTGTCCGCCCGGTGGGCCGCGACGCTGCGGAGGCCTCGGCGTTGTGGCGTCAGTTCCAGGAGCTCGAGGAAGCGGGTGCCTTCGCCGTCGAGTGCGAACTCGTCCCGGCACAGGTGCTCGCGGAGATCACGCCGCGCACGGGCATGGCCACCATCTCGCTCGGATCGGGCAGGGATGCCGACGTGATGTTCCTGTTCCAGTCCGACATCGTCGGCGAGAGCCCGCGAGTACCTCGCCATGCACGCGCCTACGGCGACGTCGCATCGTTGCAACGCCGCATCGCCGAGGAGCGAGTGCGGGCGCTCTCCGCCTTCCGTGAGGATGTGCTGCGTGGCACCTTTCCCGACGACGGCTCGGTGAGCCACATCGACCCGACCGAACTCGCCCGCTTCGTCGAATCGCTCGATCAGCACTGAGAACGGCTGTCTCGGATCGGTGGCAGTGAGCAGCTGGCTCAAGGTCTACGTTGTCGAGCGATGGCCAGTCCCAACAGTGCTGCTGACCCGCTGTTCGCGTCGCGCCCGATGCGGCGGCGGCTCGGTTCGATCAACGCTGCCGCGGTCGCCGGGATCGTCTGCGCAACGGGCTGGGCCCTGTCGCTGTCCGGCCTGCTCGCGGCTCCGGGCATCGGTGCCTCGGACGAGGACATCACCCGCTACTACGCCAACGCCTCGAGGTGTAACGCAGCCGTGGTCTGGCTCCAGGTGCTCGTCATCGCGACGATCGCGTTTCTGTGGTTCATCGGTGTCGTACGAGGCCGGATCGGTGACCGTGAACCGAAGCTGTTCGGAACGGTCTTCTTCGGCGCTGGCATCCTGCTCGCCGGATTGTTGTTCCTCGGTGCGGCGCTCCTCGCAGCCCCAGCGGTGCTCGTCAAGATCGGTGGCCGCACGCCGTCGCCCGACGCGGTGGGGCTCACCAGAGCGGCGGCAGCCGTGACGCTGTCGGTGTTCGCCCCCCGAGTGGCGACGCTCGTGATGATGGCCACCGCAAGTCTCGGCCGTGTCACCGGCGCCCTGCCCCGTTGGTTGGTGTGGCTCACCTACTTCGCAGCCGCCGCCGAGTTCGTCAACGTCACCATCGTGGTCCCGACCGTCTACCTGGTGCCCGCGTGGATCGCGGTGGTGAGTGTCGTGATTCTCGTGCGAAGCCCGCCCAACGACTTCGCGCTGGAGCATCAGGCTTCGTCGGTCGGGTGATGCGGCCGCGCGGCTGCGTGAATCTCGTCACGACGTGACCAAGTTCCCTTTGTCCACCAGGAGCGATGGCGTACGGTGCGCGTATGAGCGACTCATCGTTCCCACCGCCACCGGTGCCCGACAGGCCCGCAGATCCAGCATCGAGCCGGACCTCCGCGACGCCGGTGTCGGCCCTGGTCGTCGACACGCCCCCGTCCGGCTCCAAGAAGGTCGGCATGTCCGCGCTCGTCGCCGCGGTCGTCGTGGCCGCATTGCTCGGCGGCGTCGGCGGCTATGCGATCGGTCATTCCGGCTCGGACTCGGCCTCGGTGGAACCGGCCGCGTCGACCACCGTGGTGGCCACCGACCCGTCCTCGCAGACGACAGCACAACCCGGCGCCGACACCACCGCCGCCAACTCCGAGTCGGACACCACGGCCGCCCCGCCGACCACCGGCACCAGCAATGAGCTCGCTTCCATCGAGCAGCCAGGGTTCGTCACCTACGACGCCCTCGGTGAGTTGTGGGCCAGCGCCGGTGCCTGGGTCGTCAACAACTCGGACCACCCGCTGTTCTACGTCGAGGTCTCGTTCAACTTCGTCGCCGCGGACGGGACCCCGGTCGACACCTCGACCGACTACATCGAAGTGATCCCGGCGGGCGGCAAGTTCCCGGCGAGCGCCACTGCCACCTCGGACATGACCGCGAACCCGCCGACGACCATCGAGGTGCATGCGTTCGCCCGAGACGACTCGGTGTTCTCCACCGAATTCGTCGAAATGACCGTGGGTGGTGTCGTGTTCAACCCTGATCAGTACTACTCCACCTTGTCCGGCACGGTCACGAACCCGTCCCAGCAGTCGCTGGGGAGTCCGTCGGTGGCCTGCATCGTGTCGGCGGCGGATGGCACGACACTGACCGGGGTGCGTTCGTACACGGATCGCGTCGCGCCGGGACAGACCATCGCGTGGCAGACCGGTGGCAGCGAAGTCGACGCCGCCCTCGCCAACGGAGCGACGACCGCGGACTGCCGCTCGATCGCGACCGTCAGCTGATCTCACGCGCGTCGACCTGCCGGCACCGCCTCCGCCGCGGGCTACCGTCGGCCACGCGGCCGCCGTCACGGTCGGCTCGAATCCGAGGGAGACGTCATGGAACCGGAAGGAACACCGGTCCTTCGAACGCACACACACCGGTGGAACCGACCGTCAGCTCGGCCTCCTCGCCGGGCTGAGCGTCGGGGTCGAT
Source organism: uncultured Acidimicrobiaceae bacterium (assembly GCA_963720695.1). GTDB lineage: Bacteria > Actinomycetota > Acidimicrobiia > Acidimicrobiales > Ilumatobacteraceae > UBA668. The sequence continues at coordinate 1,307,347 of CAVRGG010000004.1, read as the reverse complement.
TTCTGCCGTGCCTTGTGATCGCATGGGGGTTGGCTGCCGGCTGCAGCGGGTCAGCGACGTCGCAACCGACGACCCCCGCATCTGCGGATCCCACCGCCACCGATGTTCGCGTCCTCGGCCTGTGGAGTGGCCCCGAGTTCGACAGCTTCAAGACGGTCGCCTCGACGTGGGAACAGGACACGGGAGGAACCGTCGACTGGACCGGGGCGCGTGACCTGCCCAGCGAACTCAGGGCACAGATCGACGCGGGCACTCCACCCGACATCGCGATCCTTCCGAACCTCGGTCTCATGCACCAGCTGGCGGCGGAGGGCCGGCTCGTCGCGCTCCCATCCGTGCTGGACGCGACCCAACTCCAGAAGGATTATGCGCCGGCATGGCTCGACCTGGGGAGCGACGGCGGGCAGCTCTACGGCATCTTCTACAAGGTCACGAACAAGGCAACGGTCTGGTACGCCCCGAAGGCGTTCGCTGCTGATGGCTACGCGGTGCCCTCGACGTGGGACGAGATGATCCAGCTCGCCGACACGATGGTGGCCGACGGGCGCACTCCGTTCTCGGTCGTCGCGCCACGGCTGCCCGGAGGCGGCGGTTGGGCGCTCACCGACTGGATCTCCGAGATCGTGCTCAACAGCTGCGGGGCCGAGCAGTACGACGAGTGGGTCGCCGGCCGGATCCCGTGGACGGATCCGTGCGTGGCCGGGGCGTTCGACACGTTCGAGACGATCGTGAACACCCCCGGGTACGTGAACGGCGGCACTGCGGGCATCCTCGCCACGGGCGACGCCGACGGGTCGTACCCGATGTACACCGACCCGCCGACGGCCTACATGTACTACCTCGCCTCGTTCGCCCAGGCGTTCATCGCTTCCAGATATCCGCAGCTCGTCCCCGGTGAGGACTACGACTTCTTCCCGTTCCCCACCATCAGTCCCGAAGCCGCGGGCTCGATCACCATTGGTGCGGATGTGGTCGTCATGATGAACGACACGCCGGCGGCACGCTCGTTCATGACCTACCTCGCGGGCGCCGAGTCGCAACAGGCCTGGGTCGAGCTGGGCGGCTTCACCTCCGTCAATCGCAGCGTGGCCCGGGACGCCTACGCCGACCCCGTTGCGCTCGCTGCGGCCGATGCCCTCGAGTCGGCGAAGGTGGTTCGTTTCGGCGCCGGCGACAGCATGCCGTCCGCGGTGCAGCAGGCGTGGTGGAAGGCGATGCTCGAGCTGATCGACGATCCGGGCACGCTCGACACGATGCTTCAGTCACTCACCGATGTCGCCGGAGCCGCGAACGGATGAGGACGGTCTGCGCCGGTCACTCGCCCAAGAACGGTCGCAGCTCGACCCGCCGATTGCAGCTCTTCGAGCCCGCCGACGCCAGGTCCCGGGCCGCTTCCGGGTCTGGCGCATCGATGATCCAGAAGCCCGCGTAGTGCTCCTTCGACTCGATGAACGGACCGTCCACGAACACGGGCCGGTCGCCCCTGCCGTCGATGATGGTCGCATCGCTGGGCGACACGAGGCCGCCGGCGTAGATCCAGTGGCCGCCGTCGACGAGTCGTTGATTGAACTCGCCGATGTCGGCCATCTCGGCGGGGGTGGCGGAACCGGTGGTGTCGTCGATCACGAAGATCAGGTACTTCATCGCTGGTCATCTCCTGTCGTTCTGGGCGCGTGCTCGCTGCCCTTTCGAGACTGCGACGAACGAGCACGTCCGATTTCGACACGGACGCCCATTCGTGCGCTGCGATGTCAGACCAGGTCGGGAAGGACCTCGTCGAGTCGCTGGAAGTTCTCGTCCATCCCGTCGCCGCTCTCGTCGAATTCGAGCATCTCGTCGCACTGGTCGACCGAGGTGTAGATCGACATCCCCTCGAGGCGACACCGGCCACCTTCGAGGTCGACGAATCGAAGTGTCTCCAGCGTCGGACGGCCCGGGTCGCCCTCGAACTCCCAGGTGTGCACAATCCGGTCGGGAGCCGCGACGTGATGGTAGGACCCGAAGAAGGTGAACGATTGTCCCCCGCCTCGAATCGTGTAGTGGAACGCGCCGCCCGTCGTGGCGTCGAAGCGCTCCACGTCGCAGGTGGTGCCATGGGGACCCATCCAGCGGACGAACAGGTCGGGCTCGGTGTGGGCGCGGAACACGAGCGCCGCCGGAGCGTCGAACTCGCGGGAGAACGACAGCGCCATCTCGCCCGCTCGGGCGTGGACCGTGGGGTGCTTGGTGGTCATGTGGGGGTTCCTTCCTGGAGGTCACTGAGGAGTTGGTCGAGACGTTCGTAGCGGCGTTCCAGCTGGCGCAGTCGTGCATCGAGCCATCCACCGGCGGAGGCCACACGCTGACGCTCGAGCCGCACCGGCCGCTCCCGGCCTTCGCGGCGTTGGCTCACCAGTCCGGCGGCCTGGAGGACCTTGATGTGCTTGGACACTGCCTGCAACGAGATCGGAAACAGCGCGGCGAGTTCGTTGACCGTCGCACCATCGGTGGCGCTGAGGTACTCCACGATCCCCGAACGCACGGGATCGCCGAGTGCCCGGAAGGTGGTCACCTCCGAGGTCTCTGTCATCGCTGGCACGACCGCACAATACTCAACTCAGATGGTTGAATGTCAACGCGTCAGGTGATCACGCGTCCGTCGGCGAGCTAGCGGTGATCGTCGACGCCCCATCCACGGAGCACGGTCCACGCAGCCTCGTGCGCCGGAGCGTGCCCGGTGACCGCAAGGAGGAACGTGTCGCGATCGATCGCCAGCAATGAGCCCGCTCCGACAGCGGTGACGGTGGCCAGACGTGGGACGTCGGCGAGCAGTGCCACCTCGCCGAAGCCCTGGCCGCGTCGGGCGGTGGCCACGCGGCGGCCCTCGCGAACGATCTCGAACGAGCCGTCGACGATGGCGTAGAAACGGTCGCCTGCGTCCCCTGCGTTGATCACCACCTCGCCGGCGGCAACGTCCACTTCCCGCGCAGCGCGAGCGACCGCCTCGAGTTCGAAGACGGGGAGGGGTGCGAACACGGGAAGCTGTCGGAGCAGTGTCATCTCCACCACGGGTACGTCGGCGGCCGCATCCGCGGCGTACAGCGACCGGCCGACCGTGACGAGCACGAGCGCGAAGACGGCGCCAAGCCCGACCAAGGCCGCAGTGGCACCCGACCATGCGATCAACACTTGGGCGAGGAGTGACCCGACAAGCAGACCCACGCCGCTCGAGGTCTCCAGCGCTCCAAAGACGCTGGCGAGCTCGGACGGCGGTGCCGAACGCTGCAGCAGCACACGGGCGAGCAAGTCGAGCACCGCCCGGCTCAGGCCGAGCGCAGGGATGAGCACGAGAGCGGTGGCCAGTGTGATGACTGCGCCCAACACGATGCATCCGACTGTGACAGCCGCCAGCGCGACGGCCATCAGTGGCACGAGGCGCGGACGCCTGGCCGCTCTCCCCGACACCAGCATGCTGAGGAACGACCCAGCGCCGAACAACGCGCTCAACACGCCGCCGCCCGCCGTCCCGAGATCGAGGTGCTTGCCCGCAACCACGACCCAGATGACGTCGCTCGCCCCGACGAGCATGAACTCCGCGACGGCAACTGCGAGCACCGCTCGGGACTCACGCCGTCTGGCGAGGCGTCCGACGTCGGTGAACGGCCCGCTGACCACCACGTCAGCGAGGTTCCGGTCCGGGGTGCTCCACCGTCGGACGGGTCGCCTGCGGCCGGCGGGCCGTCGGCGATCGTGGTCCACGAGACTGCGGCGCCGAGGAAGGAGAGCACCGCGACACCTGCGAGCGCCGCATCCGGACCGTGCAGTCCGAGCAGGATCGTCGCGCACGCAGGTCCCAGCATCAGTGCCGAACTGTCGGCGTAGCCGACCCAGACGTTTGCCGTCGTGAGCTCTCGAGATGATCTGACCAGCGCCGGCAGCAGGACGGCGCCAGCGGGTCGCAAGGATGTCGCCGCAGTGAAACCGAGCGCTGTGCCGGACACGACGAGCCACAGCGGTCCGTCCATCAAGGACACCGCCGCGGCGAACCCGAAACCCACTCCCTGCCCCACCATGCCGACGGTCCGCACCTGCGCCGCCGGGTGGCGCTCCGCGGCGCGGGCCGTCGACGAGGCGAGGAGCACGTATCGGCACCGACGCCGCGAACGATGCGACTCCGACGACGCGCGGACCGCTGGTTTCGAACGCGTAGACGAGCAGAGCGATCAGCGCACCCCATCTCGGCGACGAGCGCCATCGTGTGACTGGCGACTAGGCGCCGAGGTCTGCCGGTTGCGGTCGGATTCGGGGCCGACGGTTCCCTCATCGCCCGTGGCATTCGACTCAGCCTGCGCCACACCTGCCCCCGTCGTCGCCGATCAGGGAACCATTAGCCTCGGTCGGCCACGCTTTCGTGGGCCGACGCAGCCAACCCACTCGGGGCCGGCGTGACATCGACGTGGCGGATTCTGGGAGACTCGGGTGCATGACACCCACTGCCATCGCACGATGGAGCGACCTCGCCGACCGCGCTCCGGCCGGCGCATTCGTGGCCAACGTCGACCTCGTCATCGTCCGTGTCGGCGATGAGCACTCCGTCCTCTACGGCCGCTGCGTGCACCGCGGAGCACTCATGGCCGACGGCGCCGTCCGCGACGGAAACCTGGTGTGCGGGCTGCACGGCTGGGATTACTCGCTGCCCACGGGGATCAGCTCCTACGACTCCACACAGCAGCTGCACCGTTTCACGTCCTGGGTCGATGCGGATGCGGACGAACTGCTGGTCGATGCCGACGAGATCGCGGCGTGGGAGCGGGATCATCCGCAACCCTTCGACCGCGATGCGTACCAAGGCACGTTCCAGGATCCTCATGGCGGCCCCGAGGAACCCTTCGTCGGTCAGATCCGGAGTCTGGCGATCAACGGACTCTCGAAGGTCGGACACCACGGTCCGGTCGCGGCGATGGGTGTGCCTCGCGATCGGCTCCCGTCGTGGGATTCGATCCAGATCGTCACGGCGCAGTTGGCGACACGGCCGCTGCTCGACGACGAGTCGGTGGGGACTGCCGTGACCATCGGCGCCACCGCGACGAAGCCGCTCCAGCTCGACATCCCGTTGTTCGTGAGCGACATGAGCTTCGGCGCACTGTCGCTGGAGGCGAAGGTCGCGCTGGCACGTGGTGCCCAGGGGGCGGGCACCGGCATCTGTTCCGGTGAAGGCGGCATGTTGCCCGAGGAGCACGCGGAGAACACGCGCTACTTCTACGAACTCGCGTCCGCTCGATTCGGATGGTCGCTCGACAAGGTGCGCGACGTCCAGGCCTTCCACTTCAAGTTCGGACAGGGCGCGAAGACCGGGACGGGGGGACACCTCCCCGGCAACAAGGTGGTCGGTCGCATCGCCGAGGTCCGGGGACTTGCCGAGGGCACACCCGCGGTCTCCCCGGCCACGTTTCCCGATCTGCGAACCGTTGCCGACTACCGCGACGTGGCGGCGATGGTGCGGGAGACGGCGGGCGGCATCCCGATCGGCGCCAAGCTGTCCGCCCAGAAGATCGAGGCCGACCTCGACGCCGCACTCGACATCGGCGTCGACTACGTGATCCTCGATGGGCGCGGCGGTGGCACAGGTGCCGCTCCGACGTTGTTCCGCGACCACATCTCCGTCCCGACGATCGCCGCGCTGGCCAGGGCGCGCCGGCACCTCGACCGATCGGGGTCCCCGGTGACGCTCGTCATCACCGGTGGTCTGCGGACCCACACCGATTTCGTGAAGGCGCTCGCGCTCGGTGCCGATGCCGTGGCGATCTCCAACGCCGCGCTGCAGGCGATCGGATGCATCGGCATGCGAGCGTGCAACACCGACAACTGCCCGGTCGGCATCGCCACACAGAAGCCGGGGCTCCGTCAACGGCTGGTGATCGACGAGTCAGCCCGACGACTGACTCGTTTCCTGCAGGCCACCGTCGAGTTGATGACCGTGCTCGCCGGCGCATGCGGCCATCACCACCTGTCGGAGCTCTGCGTCGACGACCTCACGACCTTCGACCGTGAGATGCATCACCTCGCCGGTGTTCCCTACGGAGGCCTGCAACCATGAACGACGACGAGATCCACGCCGACGACGAAGGGCCCCTGAGCTGGCATCGCGTGCTCGGACTCGACGAGCTGGCCGAAGGCAGGGTCACCACCGTCACCGTGGGTCGTCGCTCGCTCGCGGTCACCCACCACGACGGCCGGTACGGATGTCTCGACAACGCCTGTCCGCATCAGGGCGGCCCCCTCGGCGAGGGCTCGATCGAGAACGGCTGGCTGAGGTGCCCGTGGCACGGCTACGACTACTCACCGCTGACCGGAACGCCGCCGTCCGGCTTCGCAGACGCGCCGTCCTGCTTCGCCACCGAGATCCGCGACGACGGCGTCTATGTCGCGCTCCCGCCCGAGCCCGTACCACCGCGAACCATTGCCGACCTCATCGTCGAGACGTTGACGAACTGGGGCCTCACCCATGTCTTCGGCATGGTGGGACACTCCAACCTGGGATTCGCCGATGCGATGCGAAAGGCGGAGCAACGTGGGGAACTGACCTTCATCGGCATCCGCCACGAGGGCGCCGCGTCGTTCGCGGCATCGGCGTACGGCAAGCTCACCGGCCGGCCCGCCGCCTGCTTCGGCATCGCCGGGCCGGGGTCGACCAACTTGCTCACCGGTCTGTACGACGCCCGTGAAGATCGTGCGCCGGTCCTCGCCATCTCGGGGCAGGTGCCGTCGAAGGTTCGCGGTCGCGGGGCGTTCCAGGACACCGACCTCGAAGCAGCGTTCAGCGATGTCACGATCTTCAGCGAGACCGTGGCCCTCGGCTCTGATCATGCCGAGCTCGCCAACCTGGCGATGAAGCACGCCATCGTCGAACGCGGCGTCGCCCACCTCATCCTCCCTGACGAGGTGCAACACCATCCCGCCCCCATCGGTGCGACGGCCGGCACGCCCGCAGGACGTCTTTCGTCGCGGGCGACATCGCCTCCGGCCGCCGAGCTCGAACGGGCTGTCGGAATGATGCGCAACGCTCGCCGGCCGATGTTCGTCGTCGGTGCCGGTTGCCGCGGGCAGATGTCGGCGATCATGGACCTCGCCGAGCTCTGCGGGGCACCGGTCGCGACCACGTTCAAGGCCAAGGGGTTGGTCAGCGATGGTCATCCGCTGGGCTGCGGCGTGCTGGGCCGCTCCGGTACGCCGGTGGCGAGCTGGATGATGAACGAGAGCGATCTCCTGGTCGTGTTCGGCGCCAGCTTCTCCAACCACACCGGCATCGCGTCCTACAAGCCGACGATCCAGGTCGATGACGATGCCATGTCGCTCGGCCGGTTCCACGCCGTCGACATCGGTCTGCTCGGCGACGTCGGCGTCACGGCGCGAGCGATGGCGTCGGCGCTCGACCGAACGCCGGCGGTGGACCTCCGCTCGGACATCGCCGCACGGTGGCTGTTGTGGCGGGCCGAGAAGGACCGGCGGGCAGCCGATGACGCAGCCCACGGCATCGGCGCTGCCGCGGTGATGGCGAGCCTCACCCGGCTGGTCGACCCCGATGCGGTCATCGCGGTCGACGTCGGGAACAACACCTATTCGTTCGGCCGCTACTTCGAGGCCTCGGGTCGACAGGACCTCGTCATGTCCGGATACCTCGGGTCGATCGGCTTCGCCCTCCCCGCTGCGATGGGGGCGTGGGCCGCGGTCGGCGACACCCGTCAGATCGTGTCGGTCAGCGGCGACGGTGGTCTGGGCCAGTATGCGATGGAGTTGACCACCGCCGCGAAGTACGGGATGAACATCACCCACGTGGTCCTCGACAACGGCGAGTTGGGCAAGATCTCGAAGGAGCAGCGCGCGGCGCACTGGGACGTGTGGCAGACGAGCCTGCACAACCCGGACTTCGCCGCGTTCGCCGAACTCTGCGGCGTCCGCGGGTGTCGTGTCACCGACCCGGCCGAGCTCGACTCGGCGATCTCCTCGGCTCTGGCGCACCCCGGCCCCGCACTGGTCGACATCGTCACCAATCCGCTGCTGGTCTGACGTCGGCGGCTCGCCTGCGTCGACGACGTCTTCAGTTGCTCGTCCATGCGGATGCGATGGCCGCGACGTGGCGGTGGTCGGTGCCGCAACAGCCGCCGACGACCTGCAGGGCGGGCAACTGGCCGCGCAGTGCCACGTACCGATTCGCGAGATCCTCCGGATCACCGGCGTCGAGTTCGACCATCTCGTCGAGTTCGGCGTGGCTGAGGGTGGAGGCGTTCGCGCGGATGCCACCGATCCGCGCGGCCCATGGCGCCGCAGGATCGAGGATGTGGTCGAAGTGCGTCGGGTGTGCGCAGTTGATCATGTAGTGCAACGGAGCGGCGCCGGTTGCAGCATCCGTTGCCTCGATCGCCTCGCCGAGGGTGACGCCGGACGGCAACCGTCCGTCCGTCTCGACGGTGAACGACACGATGGACGGCACGCCGACGGACTTCGCCGCCAGCGCGACCCCGGCTGCCTCGCCGACGTATCCCATCGTGAGCGCGGTGACGACGTCGACGCCGGCATCGGCCATTCGGGAGACCTGGAAGCCGTGATAGTCGGCTGACTGGTCGACGCTCATCGAGGTGTCGACGCGGTAGCCGTCGCCACGCGGGCCGACGGTGCCACCGATCAGGAACGCCTCGTCGCCCCTCCATGTGGCGCGAACGTCGGCGACCACCTCCACGCACTTGTCGATGAAGGCGCCGAGCGCATCGAGGTCGTGCCCCAGCACCTTCGCCCAGTCCGGGTTCGCTCGCCACGTGGGTGCCTCCAGTTCGACGGCGGCGCCGACCGAGGCGGCGATGTCGGCATAGTGCTGCAGGTACTCGGCGAGCAATGCTCGACCGGCAGCCGTCGCCGCCAACGGGTAGGCGGCGAAAGCGGGCAGCTCCACGCCGCGGTCGAACAGGAGCCAGGTCTCGAGTCCGGCGTCGGTGACGACGGTGGTGCTCTTGGCGGGCCAGGGGATACGGGTGGTGGTGTCCATGCGTCGATGGGATCACATTGCTGGCGGCGTTGCTCGTGGGCAGTCTGAGGATTGACTGAGGATCAGCGTGCCGAGGTGGGCGGCTCGCGGTGATCGAGGGAATCCGCGGCAAGGCGAATCGCCTCGTCCAGCCCGAGACCGGCACCGGCCGACCACCACCGCTCGAACTCGTCGCTGTGCACCGAGTGCTCGATCCGTTCGATCACGGCCGGCATGCGGTCAGCCTCTGCTCCATAGCTGACGCGTCGGCCATCGGCGGTGGTGACTGCGGCCAGCGTCACTGCCGTGTGCGTGTCACCGCTGTCGTGCAACGGTTCGATCAGGTTTCTCAGGGCGGTCAACGCGTGTGCCAGGTTGCCGTGGCGCAGGTATCCCCGCAGGCACTCGGCGTAGACGTCGAGCGCACGATCTCGTTCGCCGGTTCGCACCAGTTCGGTGGCGAGTGACATGGCCGCGACGGACCCGACGAAGTGGTTGCCCACGTCGTCGGCCAACTCGATCGCGGAGGTGTACGCGTCGATTGCCGCCGAGTCGCCGAGCGCGCTCAGCAACTCGCCTCGTGTGTAGATCAGCCAGCCGGCATCCGAGGGCGAGCAGCGACTCGTGTCGACCTCGTCGAGGAGGACGAGCCCGTCACGCGGCTCGCCCAGAAACGCCTCGGCGAGCGCTCGGTCCACCACCGCGATGACCTGCAGATGAGGGTCATCGAGACCGGTCGCCAGGTCGCGAAGTGCACCGGTGGCTTCGATGGTCAGGTCGTAGTCCCCGGAGTAGATCGCCACGTCGGCGACGATCTCCCATGCGGTGGCCCGGACATGCCGGTCCGGACATGACAGCGCTGCCCGAGCGTGCCTGGTCGCGTCGGCGAGGTCGCCCCGGTTCGCGGCTGCGCCCGCCACGAGCAGGTACGCCCCCGGTGTCGGCACCGATGGGTCGGATGCGAGGAGCGCGTGAGCCCATTCGGTCGGTTCGTTCCAGAACGACGAATAGCTGAAGAGGAACAGTGTCGTGCACATCGCATCGGCGAGCGCCGGGTCGTGGTCTCGTGCCCAGCGATGAGCGACCCGGAGTTCCGGCGCGATCTCCGCCATCGATCGCCGTCCTGAGAGCTCATCGCTGCAACGGATCCGACGATCTGCGTCCGCTGCGACCGCGGAGAAGTGGGCCGCATGGCGGGCGCGCACCGCGTCGGCCCTGCCCGATGCCTCGAGGCCCTCGGCCGCAGCCGATCGAATCGTGCGGAGCATCTGGTAGCGGGCGGATGGAGCGGTCAGCTCCGCCGCCAGGAGCGAACGGTCCACCAGTTCGGCGAGCTGCAGCGCGGTCGTCGAACCCGTGTCGAGCACGGCGGCAGCGTCATCGACCGTGAAGGTGCCGGCGAACACCGAGCAGTCCTCGAACACCCGACGTTGCTCGTCGGTGAGGAGTCCGGCCGACCAGGCGACCAGGGATCCCAGGCTTCGATGGCGGTGACCGCTTCCTCGATGTGAAACCTGCAACACCGGCGCACCGGTGACGAGCGCATCCTCGATGTCGTCGAAGCTCATCGAACCGAGACGGGCTGCTGCCATTTCGATGGTCAGCGGGAGACGGTCGAGCCCGGCCAACACCGCGTCGACTCTCGACTGGTCAGTGGTGCCGAGGTCCCACCCGCGCCGAGCCGCAGTGGCGCGTAGGCCGAACAACGTCAGGGCCGAGGCCGGCTCCAGCGGCGCGAGGGTGTGGACCCATTCGCCGCCGACACCCAGTCGGGACCGACTGGTCGCAAGGACGCGAACGACTCGATCGGGCTGCGCGAGCAGCCGTTCGATCAGGACGGCGACGCTCTCGGTGACGTGCTCACAGTTGTCCAACACGACCAGCGCGTCGAGTCGGCCGATCGCCGCGATCGTGGTCGTGGGTCGGGCGGTGTCGACCGCGACGGAGAGCGCGAGCGCGACTGCTGACAACACGTCGCCTCCCATCTCCAAGGAACCCAGTTCGACGAAATGGCCGCCGTCGAGCCCCGGAACCGCCGGGTCGGCCACCACGCGTCGAGCGAGGGCGGTCTTGCCCACCCCACCGGGGCCGGTGATCGTGACGAGCGGTTGCGATCCCAACGCCGCCCTCACGGCCGCCTCGTCGTCCTCGCGCCCGACGAGCTGCACAGGACTCGCGTGGCGTTGCCAGCCGTCTGGGTCCGCCAGATCGGCCACGAAGCGATACCCGCGGCCGCGGAGGTTGCGGATCGTGTGCTGGGCGACGCCGTCGTCGCCGATCGCCCGCCGGATCTCCTTGATGCGCGTGGTGAGGTTCGCCTCCGACACGAACCGGTGCCCCCACACCCCGTCGAGCAGTTCCATCTTGGTGACGACTCGGTCACGCTGATCGATGAGGTGCACGAGCAGGTCGAACGCCTGTGGCTCCAGGTGCACGGCGACGCCGCCCTTGCGGATCTCCCGGCGTGCCGGATCGACCTCGCAGTCCCCAAACCGGTACATGCCGAGAGTCTCGCAGTTGATCACGGAGTCCTTGACGACGCCGGTGTGTCAGGTCTTCCCGGCGGCGCGGGCCAGCACGATGCGGGCGATCTGTTCGCCGTGGGTGTCCTGGAGGAAGTGAGCGGCATCGTCGAACGCGTCCCAGGTGGCGTGGGGAATGAGGGCGTGCCAGCGCCGCCCCCAGTCGCCGTTGAACACGTCGTCGCCCAGTCCCCACACGAAGTGGACGGGAAGCCGGGTGGCGTTGATCGCGACGAAATGAGCCGCGTGCAGATCGCCGCTGCCGCGGGCATGGTCGTTGAACGGTATGCACAGCGGGAACTGCCGCGGCCCGGCCACGCCATCCTCGCCGAGGCCGGCGAAGGGAGCGTCGTAGGCGCGACGGGTGTTCTCCGCTTCCACCGACAACACAGCGGCCTGCCCCTGCAGGATCGGCATCAGCGCATCCTGAGGCGTGGCGCGTCGGGTGCCGATCACCATCAGCGTCCCCCAACCGAAGCGTTCCGGCACGTGCTCCCGGAACAGCCCACCCGGTTGGTTCTGGGTGATCCAGTTCTGGATCGCAGCGGAGTACTCGTAACCGTCGTGGTGCAACCAGGTGTTCATGATCACCAGCCGAGCGAACCGTTCGGGCATGGCGGCGACCTGTGCGAGCCCGATCGGACCGCCCCAGTCCTGGACGAAGATGGTGATGTCGCGAAGGTCGAGGGCCTCGATCAGATGCGACAGGTTGGCCGTGTGGCGGGCGATGTCGTACCACGCCGGATCGGTCGGCTTGTCGCTGCGGCCGAACCCGATGTGGTCGGGCGCGATGCAGCGATAGCCGGCCTCCACCATCGGCGGGATGATCGATCGATACAGGTAGCTCCACGTCGGCATGCCGTGGAGCATCAGCGCGACCGGCGCGTCGGCGGGTCCCTCGTCCAGGTAGTGCATCCGCAGACCGTCCACGTCGAGGTAGTGCGGTTCGTACGGGAAGTCGACCAGGTCGGCGAAGTTCTCGTCGGGCGTGCGGACGAAGGGTGTCTCCTTGTTCATCGCCAGATCCTCGCACGGCTGGCGGACGGGGCGCCGCGAGCGCGGTGTCCCGTCCGCCCTGTGTGCGTCAGCTGATCAGGTCGAGCATCGGCACCACGCCGCCCGCCCGGTCGCCGGCATGGCCCAGGTAGCCCAGGTGCCACACGGTCTCGATCGTCGCCAGCAGCGAGTAGTGGTTGTACGGCGTCGCGCTCACGCGCGAGTGGTGATTGTGCCCGGACACGACGATCGCCGGGATGAGCCCGCCGCCGTACGTGCCACCCGGCCAGGTGGCGCTGACCCGTGCATCGGCCGCAGCGACGTAGGGAGAGTCACAGCAGCCGTCGGTGGATTCCCAACCGCCGTTGGTGGTGTTGCCGGTGTAGTCGTTCTCGTCGGTGACGACGAAGATCAGGCTGTTCTTCGTCCACGCCTTCGAGCTCATGATCGTCTCCACCGCTGTCTGCACGAACGCGTCGGCCTTCTGCTTGAGCGCGGCGTCGTTGGCGTCGTCCTTGGCGGACCCGTACGGGCATGGCGTCTCGGGGTGGTCCGGAACCGCGACGTAGACGCCGCCGTGCATGTCGTTGCACTGGTTGGGGCTGATCCACACGAAGTCTGGCGCGTGCTTCGAGTTCAAGTCGGCCGACAGTGCCGAGTAGTCCTTGATGTGGGCCATGCGAGCGGGGTTGTGGACGATGTCGTCGAAGAGCACGAACGGGTTGTGCTTCTTGGCGTACAGGGCCACATCGGTGCCGCCGACGTTCGGTCCGAAGCGTGCCGTCTTGTCGGCGGGCAGGGTCTCCATGTAGGCACCCCACGTCAGGTGGTGCGACTCGAGCTGATCGACCAGGTTCTGTCGATCGAGGTTGACGATGTTCTCGTCGTGGTCGTCCTGGATACCGAAGTTGTCGCCGGCGATCGCGGCGATGTAGTTCGGCATGCTCGGATGGGTGACGCCGTAGTAGTTCGTCGCCATCCCGTTGGCATGGGCGAGCTGCGTGATGTACGGCGCGTTGACGTCATCGATCACGCTCGACTGCGAATGGTTCTCGAGCATGATGACGAAGATGTGCGTGTCGCCGCCGTGGCGGCCGCTGTCGTCGTGAGAGGCGGAAGCGGAGCTGCCGACGTTGATGGCCACCGGAAGGCCGATGGCAAGAACCGCCGCGATGGTGGTTCGTCGAAATCGTCGTGAACGCATGGTCGTACTCCTTCGATATCGGGTATGGGGCATCGTCGCCCCACGTCCGAAAACCATACGACTCCTGCGAGAGCCCCTCGCCCGGGACGTGACGCAGCGGGCCGAGTCTCAGCGGGACGCGGTCAGCACCGGCAGCAGCGCTTCGGCGACCGCCTCCGGGCGTTCCTCGTGCGAGAACAGGCCGGCGTTCGGGATCACCGCCAGCCGGGCGTCGGGGAAGTCGGCGACCATCTCTCGGGCCCAGTCCACGGGGAAGAAGCGATCCTGCTCACCCCAGACCAGTTGCACCGGAACGTCGATGCGTTGATGGAGTCCACGCAGGTCCCTGACGAGCTGGGGATCGAAGGTCTTCAGCAACCGGATGGCGGCGTCACGATGCTCACGGGAGCGATGAATGGGTTGGAGGAAGAACTCGTCGAACTCCCCCTCGAGCAGCGACCGATCGAGGAACGCGTCGCCGAGGACGAATGGGTTGCGCCGCAGACGGGGCTTTCCGGCGACCCAGCCGAGGGCCTGCCCGAAGCCGGGGACACGTCGGCCGGCGAGGAAGCTCCTGAACTTCCAGCTGAGCCCGGCCGATTGCTCGGTGTCGATCAGCCCGAGTGCTCGCAGCCGTGGATCGCCGGCGACGGCATGGCGGGCGATCATCCCGCCGCTGTCGTGCCCGACGACGGCGACGTCGTCCAGTTCGAGCAGGTCCAGGGTGCGTCGCACGCTGTGAATGTGGTTCTCGATGGACAGCGCGGTGTCGGCGCTGAACCGGCTGGACCCGGCGCCGGGGAGATCGATGAGGTGACAGGTGACATGGTCGGTCAGATGGGGGAGCAGCGTGCGGTACGTGGCGCTCGTGACCGGCCAGCCGTGGACGAACAACACATCGGGCCCGCTGCCGACGCGGCGGTAGGCGACCTCGCCGGCACGGGGTCCCATGTCGAGGTAGCGGTCCGGGCCGCGCCGGAACAGGTCGGCGGCTTCCCCTTTGGAGAGGCTCATGCTCCGCTCGGGTCGTGGATCCGGGCCGCAGCCGCCAGGTCGAAGTAGTCCCGCCAGACCGTGATCAATCCGTCGTGCACCTCGAACACGCTGTTGACGGGGAGCTCTCGCCAGCCGTGGTCGAGCCGATGACGATCGAGCCGCTCGAAGAACACGACAGGCCCGGTGACGGCTCGACGCGAGATCAGGAACTCGTTCTCGTGGATCGGAGCGAAGAACGGCTCGAGCACCTCGCGTACCCCGGCGTGACCCCGAACGGTACCGATCGGGATGTTCGTGTACTCGACGTCATCGGACAGGTGGGCGAGTGCAGTGTCGAAGTCCATCGCGGCGAATGCGGTGAGGAACGCGTCCACCACGTCGGCCGGCTCTGACGGATTCTCGGTCATCGGATGCCTCCTCGGCATTTGTAGTGATCACTGTGAACCGTAGTCGCAGTGATCACTACGTTCAAGTGCCGGGGCGTCGATCGTCTGCCGATTTCACGCAGCTAGTGTCGTGCCTGTGTCCGATCCAGTGGATTTCGTCAACGTCTCGACGGTGGGTCTCGAGTCGTCACCGGTCGCAGCGGCACTCGCCGGCCTTCGTGCGAACGAGGCCAGGTACTTCAAGAACAAGTACGACCACGTGTTCACGGTCGACCCGGCGACCAAGGCGAAGAAGACCGTCGACTGGGTGCATCGCATCCTGAAGGAGGAGCGCGACATCGTCATCTCCTCCACGCCACTCGAGGCCACGACCTTCCAGGTCGAGAACATCAAGATGGCGTACGTCTTCTACGAGAGCGGTCTGTCGATCAACGTGATGTACACCGTCGACGGTCCCGAGAAGCGGGCCGTCGGGTTCAAGCTCTCCGACGGGATGGACGTTCCTGAGGAGCTCGCCGACCGATTCAAGTTCGCACGACAGAAGTCCAAGCTGGCCGGCACCATCCGCGGTTCCTACTTCGTCATCAAGGGCGAGTACTGACCTCGACGTTCACTCGGGAGCGGTGACCGAGGGCCCTGGCGCTCGGAGCGGAAGTGGACGATGCTGCGATGTGCGCGGTGTCGCGCGCCTCGGGAGGTCTGTCATGGAACAAGTACCCATCAAGAGCAATCAGCCGTACCTGGTGGTCGACTCCCCGTACGAGGTGGCGCGTTGGCGGCCGCTCGTGAACTGGGTGCTCTACATCCCTCACGCCATCGTCCTGTACGCCCTGCAGATCCTGTCTCGCGTCGTGTTCCTGATCTACTGGGTGATGCTGATCTTCACGGGCACATTGCACCCCGGTCTGTTCGGTGTGATGGCGATGTACGAGCGGTACAACACGCGTGCCAACGGGTTCCTGCTCGGGTACTCCGAGACGTACCCGCCCTTCGATTTCGCCACGACGACGGGTGACAACGGCGCCTATCCGCAGGTCAGGCTCGATCTCCCGGGTGTGCCGGAGTCCGTGCGCCGTTCGGCCGCGCTGAACGTGCTCAAGGCCATCCCTCACTACGTCGTGCTGATGATCTTCTTCATCGGTGCGGCGGCCGTGGCGATCCTCGGATGGTTCGCGGTGCTGTTCACCGGCGCCTGGCCCAAGGGGATGCGCGACTTCCTCGTGCGGGTCAGCAACTACTACTACCGCGTGTGGACCTACGTGGCCATGGTCGACAACGCCTACCCGAAGTTCGGGCTGCCGCCTGACTGACCCGACGCTGCGTCGCCGGTGGCTGCCGCCACGAGTGCGCGGACACGACGCGCGCTCGGGTTGACCACGCTCTCATCGCCGACGGTGACGGTCGGCACGGTCTCGTTGCCGTTCGCCACCGATCTCACGAAGGCCGCCGCATCGGGGTCCTTCCAGATGTTGACCTCGCGGAACGACAGCTTGCTGCGCCGCAGGCCGATGCGAAGGGCGAAGCAGTACGGACACCCCGGGCGGGTGTACACGACGACGTCGGGCGGGCTCACGACGCCACCCACGCGAGATCGAGGCGACCGGCAGCTCGCTCGATCGCATCGACGAGTTGGTCGATCGAACCACCGCACGCGTCGAGGTCGGTGGGCCCGAGGAGCAGAACATGACCGGCGTCCGTCTCGGCGACGACCACGGGAGCGTCACCTGCGGCCGCCGCTCGGACCGCGTCCGGTTGGTCGTTTCGATGGAAGGTGTCGAACGGAACCGGCAATCCTGCTCGACAGGCTTTCCACTCGGGCCGTTCGCGAACGGAGCCGTGGGTGATCTCGCACAGCGAGCAGTGTCGTCGACCGAGGCGGGCACCGACCCAGTACGCCAACTCACCGCGGATCGTGCTGTCGGCGTCGTAGACGCCGGCGAGGCGCACGATCCGCTGATGCGGTGTCGAGTGGTCGGAACTCATCTGGACAGCATCGCCGATCTGGCACCGCGAACGGCGGCGGGTGAGAAACCACGACCACGGCGGCGGGCGGTGCTCCTGCGAGCTTCAGGCGGACGGATCTCGTCCCGTGAACGCGATCAGCTGCGTCTGCTCGTCGGCTCCTGCTGGCGTCGCGACCTTCGGTCCGTAGTGGCCGCTCGAACGGAGGAGGTCGTCGATCGGCTGCATGCCTTCGAGCATCGCGTGCACCAGGGAGGTGTCGAGCCGCTCGTCGAGGCCGGTGGCCCTGGCGAGGTCCCAGGTGTGGATGAGCACGTCGCCGGTGACGAGCATGTCGATCGCCCGCTCGACGGTGAGCCGACCGGGAGGCCCGGCGTCGAACTCGCGCGATGCGATCGCGGGGTCGTCGAGGCATGCCTGGAGCGTGGCCGCGAGGTCTGCCCAGGCGGCGACCGGGTCGTCGTCGACCGACGTCGTCGGAAAGTCGATCCCCGCCTTGCCGATCACGAAGGGGACCCACGTGACGAGGTGGCCGACGACGTCGCGGGCGGTCCAACCTGCACACGGCGCCGGGTTCGACCATGCGTCGGTGGGCACCTGCTCGACTCGTGCGGTGAACCCGTCGGCGATGCGTCGAAACCGCCCAGCGGGAGTGTCGGCGAGGTCGAGCAGGTCGTCGAGGCGGTCGAACGTCTCCTGCATCCCACCCTCCATGCCGGAGTTGACGTGGCCGTCGCGGTGCTCCGCGCTGCTGTGTCGCACGAGTGTCTGCAACGTGGTCACGCCGTCGGCTTCGGTCAGTGTCATCACGTTGACCGACTCGGCGTCGGGGTAGCCCTCGAACACTTCGGTGGACACGATTCGTTCGGGTGCGACGATCTCTCGGTAGACGCCGCGCCATGCGAGCTCGTTGCCGTCGGCGTCGCGGGTGACGTACCGCCACGCGCCGCCCTCACGGAGATCGACGTCGCACGCGACCAGCGGGCTCCATGTCGGCCCCCACCACCGCAGCAGGTGTCGAGGTGTGGTCAGGGCATCCCAGACGAGCGCCCGGGGGGCCTCGAAGCAGCGGGTGATCAAGATCTCGGTGTCGGACGGCAGGGTCACCGTTGCGGAGCCTGGGCGGGTGGTCATGATGTGCTCGTTTCGTCATGCGGAGCCCGGAGGAGCTCGTGGAGGTGGTCGTCGAGCCGGTCGTAGCGCTCGTTCACGGCGGCGGTGAGCTCGGTGAGCCACGACTGCAACGGCGAGAGCCCAGGGCCGTGGAGGCGGTACATCCGTTGCCTGCCGGCCGTGCGGCACCTCACGACGCCGACCTCACGGAGGATCTTGAGGTGGCGGGAGATGTGCGGTTGGGCGACACCGAGGTGGTCGACGAGCTCGCCGACGCTCGCTTCGCCCCGCGACAGCACGTCGAGGATCTCTCGCCGCGACTCGTCGCCCACGGCGTTGAACACGTCGGCGGTCGTCGCGGCACGGGGCATGAGCGCATCATATACACATATGGATATATGTCAAGCCCGTCCCTACCCGGACTTCGGTGTCTGCTGGTACAGCGCGAGCCGCCATTCACCGCCGTCGTTCACGTAGGTGCTCGACATGATCCCGGTGAACTCTCCGCCGTCCTGCCGTCGACCGACACCGGTGTACACGAGGGAGACGGCCGCGTCGCCGAGTGCCAGCTCCACCACGTCGTCGATGCTGTACGAGTCCCACGCGGGTGCATGTTCGAGCGCGGTGACGACGTCGGAGCGGGTCATCACCTCGCCGTTGGCGAGCACCATCAGACCGTCGGACGTCATCGTTCGACCGTAGAAGTCTGCGCCGGTGCTCGAGCAGAGCGAGCGCCAGCCGGCGTGCTCGAGTTCGAGGAGTTCATCGAGGTGTGAGTTCATGTCGCTCGGAATACCCGCTGAGGACTCGACCGAAACGAAGTCGCCGCGCAACGGCATCGCCCATCGACGAGACTGACGGCATGACGTCACGCCTGGTCTCCCTGTGCCTCGACGCGAACGACCCGATGCGGCTCGCCCGCTTCTGGGCCGAGGCTCTGCGCTGGGAGGTCGACGAGACCGACGGCGAGATCGGTCTCGTGCCCACCGATGGCACCGCGTTCGGCATCCTCTTCGAGCAGGTCGCGGATGCCAAGGTGGCCCAGAACCGCAACCACCTCGACCTGACGACCGTGTCCCTCGAGGACCAGGCGAACACGGTCGCCCGTCTGCTCGAACTCGGCGGTCGGCACATCGACATCGGCCAGGACC
Organism: uncultured Acidimicrobiaceae bacterium; assembly: GCA_963720695.1. Lineage (GTDB taxonomy): Bacteria > Actinomycetota > Acidimicrobiia > Acidimicrobiales > Ilumatobacteraceae > UBA668. The sequence continues at coordinate 1,288,040 of CAVRGG010000004.1, read as the reverse complement.
CCGCGGACGATCATGTCGTGCTGGCCGACCCGGAGGGCAACGAGCTCTGCATCATCGGACCTGGCAATCGGTTCCTCGCGGGGTGCGGACGTCTCGGAGCGATCAACTGCGACGGGACCCGCCGTGTCGGCCTCTTCTGGAGCGAGGTGCTCGGGTGGCCGTTGATCTGGGATCAGGACGAAGAGACGGCGATCCGTCCACCCGAGGGAGGTGGCCCGATCATCTCGTGGAGCGGCCCGCCGCTCATCCCCAAGCTGGCCAAGAACCGACTCCACCTCGACATCGCGCCGATCGCCGGCACCGATCAGGCAGCGGAGGTCGACCGACTGGTCGCGCTCGGCGCGACCCGGGTCGACATCGGTCAGGGCGCCGTGAGTTGGGTGGTCATGGCCGATCCCGACGACAACGAGTTCTGCGTGCTCACCGCTCGGTAGAGCCCTTCGTCGAGCGGCGCGTACACGCGCTGGATGACACCGGGCAGCAAGTGCGCTTCTGTTCTGAATCGAGGGCCGAACACCGTGACGACCGTCGTCCTCGTCATCGCCTCGAAGGTCACGTCGTGCGGTTGGCCGGTGAGGATCTGGCGTGCACCGAGGTGGTCACCCGGACCGAGGACCACCGGCCGACCTTCGGAGTCGGAGCCGTGCAGGTACCCGTCGACGATGCCGACGAACTGACGCGCGGCCGTGCCCTTGCGGTCGATGATCGTGTGCGCCGGCACGCTGAACACATCCGCGTCCGCCACGAGCCCGGCGAGATCCGTCGGGGAGCAGTCGGCGAAGAGGGAGAGCCCCAGCAACGCTTGGATGGACCGATGTTCGTCGAGTGTGGTGCGGCGGATGTTCCTCATCTGCCCACGGTGCCGGACCGATCTTCCCCACGCCTTCCCTCATCGCCCGTCGTCATCACGGGACGGGAACGGCACGGGAATGCACCGTGCACCGACGAGGGGTTTGTCGTTCACCCGCTGGCCCGGTTGGTGGCCGTGACATGCAGTGCGGCGAGCGTGCGCGACAGGTGGGCGCGGAGCTCGTCGGCGGCGCCGGCCGCATCGCCGCCGACCGCGAGATCCTTCAACGTGCGGTGTGCTTCGGCGGTGTTGTACGAGGTCGGTCGGTCGGGCAACCCGACGGTGAGCATGAGCCCCGCCCGATCGGACAGCATCGTGGCGAGCTGCAGCAGCCACGCCGAATCGCATGCCGACAGCAGCGCTCGATGAAACGCTGCGTGAACGCTCGGGGGAGCGACGCGCTCGACGGTGAGTGCGCTCCATGCGAGCTCGACGTGGTCGCGATATGCGGCGTCGCCGTTGGCGACGGCTCGCTCCAGCGCGGTCGGCTCGAGGATCAGGCGGAGCTCGTAGATCTCGTTGGCCTCGTGCAGATCGATCTCCGCCACGCGCGCCGAGCCCCGCGACTGGAGCACGACGAGCCCCTCGGACGCGAGCTTGCGCAGTGCCTCGCGAAGAGGCGTGGCCGACAGGCCCAGCTGCTCGGCGAGGGTGGAGATGACGAGCATGTCACCGGGGCCGTAGTCGCCGCGCAGGATCGACTCGCGGAGCCGCTGATCCGCCCACTCGGTCAGCGTCGGGGGCTGCCCACCGCCGGAGGGCTGGGTGCCGGTCGTCATGATCCCATCGTTCCACATGGCCTTTTGGTTCGTCCATGAGCGATCATATAGGATATATGATCGTCCGTACCCCACCGGAGGAGACGATCGCTGATGGCCCTGAACGGTTTGCTCGACATCGAACTGTGCGTTCCGAACCCCGGCGAACTGCTCGAGTTCTGGGAGCGGAGGGGCATGCTGCGCACCGATGACGGCGTCGTCGGCACGGCCGATCGGCCGGTGCAGCTCCGCTTCGCGGAAGGCGACTATCGCCACATGTCCGAGCTCCACATGAGTTGCGACTCCGAGCAGGACCTCTCCGAGATCGCGACGCGAATCGGTGAGATGGGCGTTGCCGCCACCATCACGGGCACTCGGCTCACCTGCATCGACCCGGTGTTCCGACATCGCGTGGTCATCGACGTGACCGCACCCCACCCGCTGACCCCGTCGCAGGCCCGTGCGTGGAATCACGCCGGCACGCAGGAGCGACTGAACGCGCGTGCTGACGCCGTCGTCGAGGCCCAGCCGCGCGCGCCGCGTCGCCTCGGGCACATCGTGCTCGGCACCCCGCACTTCCAGAAGGCCACGGAGTTCTTCTTCGACGGTCTGGGCTTCAAGGTCTCCGACCAGATCCTGCACGGCGTCGCGACCTTCGGCCGGATCGAGACCGATCACCACAACCTGCTGATCCAGCCGGCCCCGACCTCGTACATCAACCACTACGCCGTGGAGATGGACGACGTCGACGCCATCGGCAAGGCCGGACAGGCGGTCCTCGCGGAACGCCCGGATGCGAACGTGGTCGGCATCGGGCGCCACTTCCTCGGCTCCAACGTGTTCTGGTACCTCACCGATCCCTCCGGCACGATGTTCGAGTTCTTCTCCGACATCGACCAGATCGTCGACGACGAAGTCTGGGAGCGCGACCATTGCCGCCGGGACTGGATGGGTGCCGATGGCCCGGCCCCTGTCTCGGTCTGGGGTCCGCCGGAGCCCGAGACGTTCCTGAACCCGGCCGATCTCGCAGTCATCGGTGCTGCCCGCGAAGCCCACGGACTGGACTGACCCGATGGACCTCGGCATCAGCGGCCGCTCGGCGATCCTCATGGCCTCCAGCCGCGGGCTCGGGCGCGCCTGTGCGGAGAGCCTCGCCCGTGAGGGTGTGCACGTGGTGATCAACGGCCGCACCGAGACGGATGTGGAGCAGGCCTGCGCCGACCTCCGCGCGGCTCATGGCATCACGGCGACACCTGTCGTCGGCGATGCGACCACGCCCGCCGTCCACGACGCGTTGTTGGCAGCGTGCCCGGAGCCCGACATCGTGCTGCTCAACGGGGAGGGCCCGCCGCCCACCGCCTTCGGCGACATCGACGCCGACAAGTGGGCCGACACCCTGCAGCGAACGATGGTGTCGCCGCTGCTGTTCGTGCAGACGGGTCATCGGCGGCATGGAGCAGCGAGGCTTCGGTCGCATCGTCGCCATCTCGTCGGCGATGGTGAAGTCACCCAACCCGTTGATGAGCATGTCGCACGGGCCCAGGCTCGGCCTGACCGGTGTTCTGAAGGGAATCTCGAAGTCGGCCGTGGCCCACAACGTCACGATCAACACGTTGCTCCCCGAACGGTTCGACACCGGGCGACAACAGCAGATGGCCCGACTGGTGATGAAGTTCCGTGGCGTCACCTACGACGAAGCGCGCGCCGAGCAGGTGGCGTCGATCAAGGCGGGTCGGCTGGGTCGTCCCGAGGAGTTCGGCGACACGTTCGCATTCGTGTGCTCCGAACAGGCCGGGTACATGAGTGGGCAGAGCATCCAGCTCGACGGCGGCAGCTACGAGGGCGTGTTCTGATGACCGACCCGTCTCCCGATGTCGATGTCGTCATCGTCGGGGGTGGTCCCGCCGGGCTCACCGCCGCCCGTCTCTGCCATCGCGTCGGCCTCTCGGCCGTGGTGTTCGAGCAACGCGACGGGCCGCAACGCTCTCCCGCTGCCCACGCGATCAACGCCCGCACGTTCGAGATCTGGCGACAGGCCGGCGTTCCGATGGAGCCGATCCTCGCCGCGGCGCTCTCGCCGGACGAGGCTGGGTTGGTCCACTGGGTGACCAAGCTGGGCGGCGACGTGATCGGCACGCTGCCGTACGAGCGCCAAGGTGACGAGATGTTGGCGATCACCCCCACCCCGTTGCGCAACCTCAGCCAGCACCGACTCGAGCCGTTGCTCCTCGCGCCCCACCTCGACGTGCGGTACGAGCATCGATGGATCGGCGCCACCGAGACGGCCACGGGGGTGGCGGTCGACGTCGTCGGCCCCGGTGGGCCGTTGCAGGTCACCGCCAAGTACCTGCTCGGCGCCGACGGCGCCGCCAGTGCCGTGCGTCGGGCGGCCGGCATCGAACTGATCGGACCGAGGTCGCTGCAATCGTTCGTGATGGTGCACCTCGCGGCCGACTTCCGATCGATCGTCGGTCCCGAGCCCGGCGTCCTCTACTTCGTGGTCGACCCGGCCAGCGGTGGCACGTTCATCTCCCACGGGCGTGATCGCGAGTGGGTGTACATGCGGCCGTGGGATCCCGAGACGCAGCCCGTCGAGACCCTCACCGTCGAGCACTGCGCGGCGCTCGTCCGGGCGGCGATGACCGACCCCGCCGCTGCGTTCGAGGTGCTCACCGTCGGGACGTGGCACATGAGCGCACAGGTCGCCGAGCGATACCGCGCCGGTCGCACGTTCTTGGTCGGGGACGCCGCCCACCGCTTCCCGCCCACCGGTGGCCTCGGGCTCAACACGGGTGTCGCCGACGCGCACAACCTGATCTGGAAGATCGCCGCGGTCGAAGCCGGCTGGCTCGGGAGCGATCTGCTCGACACCTACGAATCCGAACGGAAGCCAGTGGCGCAGTTCAACTGCGACCAGTCGATGCTCAACGCGTTCAAGATGATCGAGATCCCGATCGCCCTCGGCGTCAGCGACGATGTGGAGGCGTCCACCGTCGCAGTTCGCGACGTCCTTGCCGACGCGAACCGGCGTGCCGTCGTCGAGGCCGCCATCGCCGGTCAGGCCATCCACTTCGACCTGCTCGGACTGCAACTCGGGCACCACTACGACGGTCCACTCGTCGAGCCGGATGGCACCGCCGCGCCCGAACTCGAGGAACCCGCTCGCGATTACCTCCCGACCACTCGTCCGGGTGGCCGGCTCCCGCATGCCTGGCTCCCCGACGGTCGCTCGACCCTCGACCTGATCGACGCCCGGCTTCCGACCGTCCTGGTGATGATGGGCGTGGACCACCCGATCGGCGGACCCATGCTCACCGTCGCCCACTGCCCCGCCGACGTGTGGAGTGCGACGTTCGAGCTCGATGCGACGCAGTGCCTCGTCGTCCGTCCCGACCAGCACGTCGCGTACCGGGGGACGCTCGACGGGGCGGCGCTCGCCGTGGAGCGCCTCTTCGGCACTCAGCCGGCCAGTCGGCGGTAGCCCTCCGACAGGAACGCGATGGCGCCCTCGAGTGTGTCGCCACCGAGTGCGCTCGCCGGCAGGAAGGCACCGAAGGCTGCGTTCCAGAAGTCACCGTCGCCGGGCCGGTCCGCTGTCCATGGGCCGACGTAGAGATACGGCTCGGCGCAGAACCCATCGCCTGGCGAGCCGCCCAGGTTCACCCGCACCCCTTCGCGAGCCGCGGCGTCGGTGGCCACGTCGAAGTGCTCGGGCCACAGGCGCACCGGCGTCGGCGCGGCAGTGGCGGGCATCGTGCTGATCAGGTGGTCGAGCGCCGAGCTGACGACCGAGAACCAACTCCCGATCACGGCCGCCGCGTGCCCGTCGACGAGCAAAGGCGCATAGGAGTCGCCGACCGGCGGGGTGTCATGACCGACGTCGATGGTCTCGCCGAGGTCGACGTCGGCGGCCCGCGCCAGGGCGGCGAGCGTCGACCCGTCGATGGGATGGGCGGCCGACGACGGCGCGCCGAGCGCGTCGGACTCGACCACCAAGAGATCACCACTCACCCGGACTCGCCTCGCATCGCTGCCGAACTCGGGAGTGCCGAATCCGCCGGGGGAAACCCGGAGCGAGAACCGACCGCTGGCCTGCACTCGTGCTCGAGCCACGACGTGCACCGCGACTCGTTGCAGCGTCGTTCGAGTGGCGGCGAAGGTCTCGTCGATCTCGGTCATCCATCCACTCCTTGTCAGGTGCTGGGGAGCACGGCATCGACCAGCGACGCTTCCAGTCCGTCGAGCTGCCGGTCGATTCGTGCTTGGGCTTTGCGACGTTGGACCAACGGCATCGGGCCGGCGACAGCCAGCGCGATGCGCAGCTGCCCGATGGCTTGCTCGAGCTCCGCCCGCCCGGGTTCGGTCGGCTGAGGGAACGCCCGCTCGACGACGGATTCCACGGAGTCGATGCGCCGTTCGAGCCCCTTGAGGCCGAGGCGATCCGTCACACCGGCCTTGCGACGCTTGATGTCGCGCTGTCGCTCGGCCGCCCAGTCCATGACGTAGCGAGGTGCCTGAGCGAGGCGCTTGCGGACCTCCTCGTTGGCCAGTATCTGTTGCACGACGATGATCGCGCCGGCCGCCATCTTCTTCTTCGTGATCGGAAGCGGGATCTTCGACGCCATGCCACGAACGTAGCCCGCCGGCAGGTCAACAGCTGTCCGACCACCAGCCCGTCACAGCCCACGCGCCGTCGGAGGAGGTGGCCATGATCACGACGAAGGTGTTCCACTCGACGTAGTGCTCGTAGCGAACGCTCCCGTCGGACGTCAGCGTGATCTCGTCGAAGGGCCGCGGCAGGCTCGGAGTCGGAAGCGTCGCGGCCCAGCCCGATTGGAGGAACGACCGCAGGGCCTCGACCGGGGATGCCATCGAAGGGGCTCCGTGGACCTCGGTGACCACGCTCGACGCGTCGCGACACAGTGACGTCCGTCCAGCGGCGAGTGGCTCGTCGGACGTGGTCCGGGAATCGACGAGCGCGCCGAGATCCACGATCCTCGCTCCGCTTCCGAGCGGCCCGAGCACGACGCCGACCGTCTGCCGCTGTCCATTGCTCGCGCTGATCCGCAACTGCAGTGGGCCGCACGCTCCGTTCGTGGCAAGTGGTCGAGTGCCGGAGGAGAAATCGACCGTGAAGTCCATGACCGACACGGTCATGTCCCCGATGACGTCCGCCGGAGTGCTGACATCGACGGTCAGATCACTCGAACCTGTCGAGCTCCAACCGGCGAGGAGGCCGGCGTCTTCTTGGGCTCCGGCAGGGGCCTGAACCTCGCGAGGGTCGGCAGGCCACCGAGCCTCCAGCACGAAGTCCGGCGTCCTCCACGTTCGGACCACCTGCCCGTGTGGCGGCGGTGTCCCCGGAGCGGCGTGGTCGACGGGAGCACCGATCGTCTCGAACACGTCGATCGCGGCCGGAAACTCCGGACCGCAGCCGCGGGCCTCGACCGGAGCCTCGGTGATCGATGTCGGCGCAGCCTGGGTCCGGGCGTGGCAGGCAGTGAGCAGCACCGCCAGCAGCAACGCGACCGACCTCACCGTTCGCGCCGATCGACCTCGGATCATTCGGGAACCGTACGACCGGGTGTTCCAGGGCACGTGGAGGATGGCTCCCACGTTCGTCCAAGGATCACCTCGATCGCGATCCGTATTACATCAAATCGAATTGATGTAATGTGCGCCCATGTCCACTCGGTCGACAGCGCTGGCGGTGCCTCCGGTCCTGGTGCTGGCCGGCCATCCGTTGCGATGGCGAGTCTTGGCCGAATTGGCTGAGAGCGATCAGCGCGTGGCTGAACTGACCCGAGCCGTCGGGGAGCCTCAGGCGCTGGTGTCGTACCACCTCCGCCGACTCCGCTCCGCTGGGCTGGTGTCATCGCACAAGAGCTCGTTCGACGGTCGCGCGACGTACTACCGCGTGCACCTCGATCGCTTCGGTGACCTGCTCGCATCAGCCGGCGCATTGCTGCACCCCGGCCTCGCCGGCGCTGAGGCACCGGTGCCCGCATCGACCATCCCGCGTGCGCTCACGGCATCGGTGCTGTTCGTGTGCACGGGGAACGGAACCCGCTCACAGATGGCGGAGGCGCTCATGCGCGAGCGGTTCGGCGATGACGTCCAGGTGGCCAGCGCCGGGAGCCACCCGAAGCCGGTCCATCCGAACGCGATCAAGGTGATGGCGGAACGAGGCATCGACATCTCCGATGCGCGTTCCAAGCCCCTCGCCGACTTCGACGGCCATCGCTTCCACTACGTGGTCACGCTGTGCGACAAGGTCCGCGAGCTCTGCCCGGAGTTCCCTGGCCAGCGGCGATCGATGCACTGGAGCATCGAGGACCCGAGTCGCCTGAGCGGTTCCGCCCGAACGACCCTGCCGGCCTTTCGAGCCGTCGCCGCCGACCTCGAGGGGCGCATCAGATTCCTGATGGCCACCATCCAACACGATGCACAAGGAGTACACCGTCATGACCGATGATCTCGTCAGTGTCCGCTATCTCGTCGACGACGTGGATGCGGCGCTGCACTTCTACACCACGAACCTCGGGTTCACGGAGCTGACCCACTTCTCGCCGGCGTTCGCCGACGTCGTGCGTGGCAACCTGCGACTGTTGCTGAGTGGTCCTGCCAGCTCTGCGGGACGACCGATGCCGGACGGGCGTACGCCTCACAGCGGTGGATGGAACAGGATTCACCTCATCGTCGACGACATCGCCGCCGAGGTCGCCCGGCTCCGCGAGGCCGGAGTGTCGTTCCGCAGTGACATCGTCACCGGTCCGGGCGGTGCGCAGATCGTGTTCGACGATCCGTCCGGTAACCCGGTGGAGCTGTTCCAGCCCGCACAACGCTGAGAGCCGCGCCGCGCCACGATGCCTAGGCTGCGGCGTCATGGCCCTCTTCCATCTCGCCACGATCACGCCCACCAAGGCCGAGCTCATCGCCGACTGGGCGCCGACCCAACCGTGGGGTCCTTCGGCAGACACGCCCATCGAGGTGATCGGGGCGTATCGCTTCGACGACCCCGACGGCCGCGTCGGCATGGAGACGCACCTCGTCAGAGCCGGCGACGTGGTGTTCCAGGTGCCGCTCACCTATCGGGACGAACCGCTCCACGGCGCCGACGATGCGCTGATCGTCGAGATGCACCACTCGGTGCTCGGCACTCGCTGGGTGTACGACGGGCTGCACGACCCGCGCTACGTGCTGATGCTCGCGGCGGTGACCATGACCGGTCAGGGCGAAGCACTCGGCATGGCGGTCTACGACGGCCGCTGGTTCATCGCGCCGAGCGCGGTCCGTCTCCAGGGTGGCGGATGGACGCAGGAGCGGGTACCCGTCGACGGCTTCCACATCGATGAGGAGGACGCGACGAAGTCGGTCCTTCGCAACGATCGCTTCGACCTCACCGTGTTCCGCCGCGTCACAGCCCGCCCGCGTCCAGCACTGGCCCTCACCGCGACCTGGCCCGATGTCGTCGAGCCCGTGTTGCTCGCCGAGGTGAAGGATCGGAACGCACCATGATCCGACTGGGGACGGTGGTCATGGGCGCCGACGACGTCGGACGGGCCGTGTCGTTCTGGTCCGAGGTGCTGCGCTACGAGATCGTTCGCTTCGCGGACGTCGACGACGAGTTCACCATCCTCGTGCCTCCCTCGCGAGAGGGCACGCGTGTCGCGCTGCACCGATCGAACGTGGCGCCACAGGATCCTCCGCGAGTGCACGTCGATCTGATCGTCGACAGTGCCGTCGAACAGCGTGCGGAAGTGGAACGGCTCGTGGGGCTCGGGGCCACCCACGTCACGTGGGACTATCCGCCCGACCCGGACTTCATCGTCCTCGCCGACACCGAGGGGAACCGCTTCTGCGTGGTCGACGCCGGTCACGGCTGATCTGGCCACCTACTCTTGGTCGATGCACGTCGACGGAGCGAGTCACATCAGCCTGACAGTGAGCGACCTCGAGCGGTCGGTCGCCTGGTACCGGAAGGTCTTCGACGCGGAGATCGTGATGCAGGAACGGGGCGACGATCGATCTGCCACGCTGCTGTCGCTGCCCGGGAGCTCCTTCGTCATCGGTCTGGGCCAGTTCAACGATCCCGAGTCGGATTCGTTCGACCCGCACCGGATCGGCCTCGATCACGTGGGACTTGCGGTGGGTGATCTCGCAGGGATGCACGCATGGGCTGCTCGGCTCGACGATCTCGGTGTCGAGCATTCCGGCGTGCTCGACGTGCCGAACGGTGCGTTCCTCAACTTCAAGGATCCCGACCGCATCGCGCTGGCGTTGTTCTGGCGCCGCCCGTCCTGACGCCCGCTCGCCGTCAGGCGAGGCTGCCGGACGTCTGGGCCTTCGCGACCGACGCCTGGACGACCGGGATCTCGGCGTCGGTGAGCGGTTGCATCCAACGTTTGCGGGCCAGCGCGGCCTCGACGAACGGCGCCAGCTCGTCGGCCTTGCGCCGGCGACGGTCCGCGTCGTCGGCGAACTCGGGGAGCACCTCGGCAGCGAACAGTTCGAGCGACGAGCAGATGTCGGCGTGCCGGTTCCTGCCGGCCTGCTGGATGAAGATCACCTGGTCGACGCCGACGTCGCGCATCTGGTGCAGGTAGCGGGTTGCGTCGGCGGGCGTGCCGATGCAACTCGCATAGGTCTCGCCATGCTCGGCCGCGGCAGCGATCCTGAGCTCGACGCTGTCGGGGGAGCGGCGGGCCTGGAACTCGCCCCACAGGTCGGTCCGTCCGGGCACCTGATCGTGGGCGACGAGCGCGTTCAAGGCGTAGCCGAAGAACTCGAAGCCCTCCTGGCCGCGCCGGATCGCCTCGGCTCGATCGTGGTGGAGGGAGAACCCGGTGACGAGCGCGATGTTGGGATTCACCGAATGGCCGATCGGCACGCACTCCTCGCTGCGGATGATGTCGTAGTAGACGTCGACCCACGACTTCGCCTCGTCGGGATCGACGAAGCTGAATGCGAGCGCACCGAGCCCGTTGCGAGCCGCCACCTTGATGGTGTCGCGATTCGTGCACGCCATCCACATCGGCGGGTGGGGCTTCTGGCGGGGCTTGGGCAGCACGTTGCGACATGGCATCGAGAACGTGTCGGAGGTGTAGCCGGGGTAGGGGTCGAGCACCATCATGTTGGCGATCTGCTCGGCCGCCTCCAGAGACATCGCCCGCTTCTGCTTGGCGGGGATTCCGAACCCGTGCAACTCCATCCGCGTCGCTCCTTCGCCGATCCCGAAGTCGACGCGCCCGTCGGAGATGAGGTCCAGGGTCGCCAACCCCTCGGCCGTGCGTGCAGGGTGGTTGTAGTTCGGGATCACCTGGCGGATGCCGTGACCGAGCCGAATCCGCGTCGTTCGTGCGGCGGCCGCGGCGAGGAACACCTCCGGTGCCGACGAATGCGAGTACTCGTCGAGGAAGTGGTGTTCGACCTCCCACGCGTAGTCGAAACCGAGTCGGTCCGCGAGCTCGACCTGATCGAGCGCGTCGCGAAGGAGGCAGAACTCGTCGTCGTCGCTCCACGGCTTGGGGAGCTGATGTTCGTAGAAGATGCCGAACTGCATCCCCCCAGCAGAGCAGACGGCGCGGGCCAACCTGCGAGCGGAGTGCGCGTTCGCACGCCTGGGCGATGCGCACCAGGTTGCCGAACCGGGGCCGACACTTGGTGCCAGCACCCTGGTCGGCGGATCAGCCGGTCACTTGAATGGGGGAGGTGAACGCAATGGTGAGGGCGTACGTCTCGGTGGCGCACGCGCCGATCGATTCGGCGTCCGGGGCGCCCGCGTAGGATCGGCGCATGGTGATCCGGATCGTCGTGGCTGAGGACAATGCGCTGCTGCGCGACGGACTGGCCCGATTGATCTCTGCGACGGATGACTTCGAGCTGGTCGGCACCGCCGGCACCTACGACGAGTTGGTCGATCTCGTCAGCGAGACGGTTCCCGATGTGGTCGTCACGGACATCCGGATGCCGCCGACCGGCACCGACGAGGGGATTCGTGCTGCGGCGGCCCTTCGGGACTCACACCCGCTGATCGGGGTGATCGTGCTCAGCCAGTACGTGTCGCCGGCGTACGCCATGGCGCTGCTCTCGCAGGGCTCGGAGCGTCGTGGGTACCTCCTGAAGGACCGAGTTGCCGACGTCGACGACCTCGTCGATGCCATCCGAGTGGTCGCGTCCGGCGGGGCGGTGATCGACCCGAAGGTCGTCGAGCAGCTGGTCAACTCGTCGCGGCATGCGGCGAAGAGCCCGATCGAGTTCCTCACGCCCAGAGAGCGGCAGGTCCTGGGGGAGATGGCACAGGGGAAATCCAACGCCGCCATCGCCGCTGCGCTGGTGCTCTCCGAGCGTGCCGTGGAGAAGCACATCAACTCGATCTTCTCGAAGCTGCACCTGAGTGAGGAACGCGACGTCAATCGTCGGGTCGCAGCGGTGCTGATGTTCCTGACCGATGGTGATGCTGGCCGCACCGCCGGTGAGGTAGCACCACGATTCCCCACCGGTCGTTGAGCTGTCACGATGACGCGGCCATGGAGGTTCTGCTGATGGAGGAGACCGGGGACTCGCTGCAACGCGACGACCTCGTGTCCGTCGTGGTCGTCGACGACCAAGCCCCCTTCCGCGACGCAGCGCGTGCCGTCATCTCCCGGGTCGCCGGGTTCCAACTGGTCGGTGAGGCGACGTCGGGGGAGGAGGCGGTCGAGCTCGTCGGGCAGCTCCACCCCGCAGTGGTGCTGATGGACATCAACATGGGAGCGATGGACGGGATCGAGGCGACTCGGCTGATCACCTCGACCATCCCGAGCACGTTCGTGATCCTGATCTCGACCTACACGGCGGCCGATCTGCCACCGTCGGCCAAGACATGTGGAGCGGCGGCGTACATGAACAAGGACGAGCTGTCGCCTCGGGCCGTTCGACGGCTCTGGGAAGACGGCGGCGATCCGGCCTGGCGAGGCGACTCGTGCTGACGAGGTGAACGCACGCTGGCTTCGGGTGGAGTGAGGACCTGCGGTCAGGCCAGCGGGACGTGACCGCGTACGGTCGTTCCCGCTCCCAGTTCGCTGCTCACCTCGACCGAGCCGCCGAACGCACCCATCCGGTCGCGCATGTTGACGAACCCGTGCCCGGCGACTTCAGAGCCTCGTGCGTCGAAGCCGACGCCGTTGTCGCTGACCTCCCAATGGAGTGCTCCCTCGTCCTCCCACACCCGTACCGTCACCGACGCGTCCGTGCCGCAGTGCTTGCCGGCGTTCTGGAGCGCCTCCATGCAGCAGAAGTACACGGCGGTCTCGACTTCGGGGCCGTGGCGCCCCGTCACGACGTGGGCGGTGGCAGGGATGGCCGACCTCGCCGCGGCCGCCGGGAGGGCCTCGGCGAGTCCCCCGGACATGAGCAACGGAGGGAAGATCCCGTGCGCCAGTGAACGCAGCTCGGTGATCGCTTCCTGCAGATTGCCGCGGATCTCGTCGATCATGAGCTCGGCGTCGGCCGGATCATCCGCGATGGCGTCCTTGGCGAGGCGCAGCTTCACGGCGAGGGCGACGAGGTGTTGCTGGGCGCCGTCGTGGAGGTTGCGTTCGAGCTTCCGGCGCTCGGAGTCACCCGCGGCGACGATGCGGGCTCGCGACGCGCGTAGCTCCTCGTTCGTCTCGCGCAACTCGTCCAGTGACGCCTGCAGGGCCGTGTCCAGCTGCACGTTGTGCAGCGCGAGGCCGACCTGGCGGGCGAGCTCGGTCAGCACACGGTCGTCCTCGTCGTCGAACACCGCGCCGTCCTCGGCCCGTTCGCACGCGATCATCCCGAGCAGCTCTCCACTGTGTGCGATCGGCGCGACGCGTGTCGAGGTCGACAGCCCCGAGGCGGCGAAGCCGGGCAACCAGACGTCGAGCCACGTGCCCCCGGAGACACCGGCGCGGCTCACCACGGCCCGTTCCTTGTCGCCGACGAAGTACGGCGCGACAGGGCGGTGAGGCACCATCGCAGTGACCTCGTAGTGGCCGTCGGCCCCCGTCCAGATCTGTGCGCTGCGCAGCTGCATCGACTTTCTCAGTGCCTCGGCCAACTGCAGCAGCAGCTCGTCGAGTGGGATCGCGCGCGAGAGCCGCGAACCCCAGGTTCGCAGCGCCTCGTCGGGGGACACGCGCTCGCCGTACACGATCCGGTTGACGCGATCCGTCAGCCATGCCCGCGCAGGTTGATACGCCAACGACGCCCCCGCCGCCGCCAGCATCGACAGCAGGAGCAACGACCGCTCGCCCCCGTTCGGTTTCCGTCCGAATGCGGCGAGCGCCAGCGCGTACGCGACGACGATCAGCGCGGTGAGCCCCGCCACCGACACCGTGTGGGTGAGCAACCTGTCGACGCGGTTCAGGAGGCGGGGGACGGTCGCGGCGGCGAGTGCCAAGGGCACCAGCGAAGACGACGCGAGGGCGATCTCGGCGACGTGGTGCGGCCAATCGGCCACCAGTGACATGGCGATGGACACGAGGGTGACCTCGACGGCCACGACGGTCGCCCAACCGATCCACTGCATGCGCCGTTGGTCGACCACGCCGGCCGTCCGGTAGTTGGCGTGCGCCACGGGAAGGGCGGCCGTCGTCGCCAACCACAACAGCACGATCGGCCACTTGGCCACGCTGTCACGGTTCGCGAGCAGCGCGATGCCCGTGGCGGCGGCCACGGCGTAGCCGACCACGACGAGTGTGCGTCGCTCAGGTCGCGACCAGCGACCATCGGGCAGGGTCATCAACAGGTGGAACGCCACTGCCGCCGCCGTCGTGGCCGCGAGGCGCTGCCCGAGATCGGCCATCACGGCGGGGATGCCGTGGAGGTCGCGGGTGGTGTCGAGACTCCACGACAGTGCGCCGATGGCGAGAGTTCCGGCCATCGCAGCGACGATCCCCGCCCCGGGGCAGCGCTGGCGGACGGTGATGGCGAGCCCGGCCGCCGCCCAGGTTGCGGCAACGAGCGCGAGGACGATCAGCATGACCTGCGGTTCGTCGCGATCCTGGATCACTGCCCAGATGGCCCCGACGATCGCGATCACACACGTGGTGGCACTGAGGACGGGTCCGCGCTCCGTCGCCGAGCGCTCCGGGATCGCGGCCCCGGCGATGAGGGTGTCGACGTTCATCGGTGGTGCCTCGCAGGCGGGACAGGTGATGCGATCATGCGGCCCCGTCAGCGCTCGAGCGTGCCACGACCGTCATCGACCACTCGACCGTCCTTCATGCGGACGATCCGCTGTGCCGCATCGGCGACCGGTTGGTCGTGGGTGACCAACAGGATCGTCTGGCCCGTCGAGTGAAGCCGGGTGAACAGCTCCAACACCTCCTCACCGCCCACGGAGTCGAGCGCACCGGTGGGCTCGTCCGCCAACAGCAGGGTGGGCTCGTTCGCGAGTGCGCGAGCGATGGCAAGACGCTGACGCTGGCCGCCCGACAGCGATGCGGGGGACTGTTTCGCCTTGTCGCCGATGCCGAGCAGGTCGAGCAGGTCCCGAGCTCGCGTTTCGGCGACCTTGCGCTTGCGGCCGGCGATGAGGGCAGGCATCAGCACGTTCTCGAACGCGGTCATTCCTTCCAGCAGGTTGAAGAACTGGAAGACGATGCCGATGTGTTGGCGACGCATCAATGCGAGCTCGCTCTCGCTCTTGCCCACGAGCTCGTGATCGGCGACGGTGACCTCACCCTCGTCCGGTACGTCGAGCCCGGCCACGATGTTGAGCAGCGTGGACTTCCCGCATCCCGAAGGGCCCATCACGGCCACGAACTCTCCGCGGCTGATGTCCAGATCGGCCCCCCGAAGTGCTCGGATGGGTGCGACGTCCTGCTCGAACGTGCGGAAGACGTGGCGGACGTCGACGACGAGGTCGCGCTCGACGGGAAGCGTCTGCGGGGCGGCTTCGCTGATGGTCATGTCGGTCCCTCCTGAGCGGCGACGGTGTCCGCCGCGCTGACTGCGGCGATCTTTCTGGGCCGAACGGGTGTCGATCGACCTTTGACGAGATGTTCACCCAGTTCCTCGGCCACGGGCTTGGTGGTGAGCTGGTCCCAGGTGGCGTCGCTGATGATGATCTCACCATCGGCGGCGAATTGCTGGAGACGTTGGCAGAGGTTCACGGCGTCACCCACCACGGTGTACTCCAATCGCTCCTCGGAGCCGAGCAGTGCAGCGGCGACGTCGCCCGTCGAGATGCCGATTCCGAGCGGGAACGGCTCCAGCCCACAAGCCACCCACTCGGCGTTGACCCGCTGCTGTGCGGCGTGCATCGAACGGGCGGCGACGAGCGATCGATCGGCATGGTCCGTCGAGGGCTCGGGTGCGCCGAACACGGCCATCACCGCATCGCCGACGTATTGCATGACGGTGCCGCCGGCGTCGAGGATGGCGTGGTTCATCTCCGCCCGGTGACGGTTGAGCTGCTGGGCGAGGTTCGACGGGTCGGTGTGCTCGCTGATGGTCGAGTAGCCCCGGATGTCGCTCATGAGGACCGTGAGGTTCATCTGCTCGCTGTCACCCGCTTGTGCGCCGCGCGCCCGAATTCGTTCGGCGACACCCGTCGGCAACAGCCGCGAGATCGACTCGCCGTGCTCCTCGCGCGCCATGATCGCCGAGTGCATGCGCTTGAGACGGTCGAGCGCACCCTCGGTTCCCGCTGACACACCCTCGGCCAACTGGAGGAACAGGTGCTCGATGCGGGTCTCGACCGCCCCTGGAGTCGACTGCGTCGCAGCAGCGATGACCTTGATCGGTCGGCCTTCTGCGACCAGTTCCAACAGCGTCTCGTCCTCGGTGTTCAGCCCACCCGTGCGTCGGACCGGATTCATCAGGGCTGCGACGACCGCGGGGTCCAGCATCGATCCGCCCGAGGCGACTTCGCGGATCGCACGGGCGAGCTGGTCGCCCTCCGCGATCCGATCTTTCAACAGGTAGGCGTACCCGGCGGCGCCCTCGGACAGCAGCGCGATCGCGTAGTCGGGGTCGTCGTACTGGCTGAGGATCACGATGCCGGTGCCGGGATGCCGCTTGCGGATCGCCTGGCACGCTTCGATGCCTTCGCGGTGAAACGTCGGAGGCATCCGAATGTCGCTGACGACCACGTGAGGCTCCAAGGAGTCGGCGCCGGCGATGAGTGAGTCACGATCGTCCGCCTCTCCGACGACCTCGATGTCGTGCTGGCGCAACAGCATCGCCCGCACCCCCTCGCGGATGAAGACGCTGTCGTCAGCCACGAACACCGAGATTGCCCCCATCTCGCAGAGTCAACACCACGGGGCGCTCCCGGGCCAGGGCGCGAGCCGGTGTGCTGCAGTGGTGCCAGCCACACCCGTCGAATCGTTCACTCGGCCCGGAGCGCGTCGACCGGCCGCGAGCGAGCAGCGAACACTCCGGCACATGCGCTGACGACGAGGCACACCGCTCCGGCGACGGCGAGGGCCGGCCACACCGCGAAGGGAAGCCGCGTGGCCGGAATCGCGCCCACATCGATGATGAGGCGGCGCTCGATCGCCCGGCCGACCATGAACCCGGCGGCGCCCCCCACCGCGACGCCACCCACGGCGGCGAGCACTCCCTGCCACAGGTGGGCACCGATGACCTGGGCCGGGGTGAAACCGAGTGCGCGATGGATCGCCAGCTCGCGACGCCCGACCTTGACCGTCACGACGGCCGCGTTGATCAGTGCGGCGAGACCGATGAGGGACAGCAGCTGGGCGATCCGGGACGGGAGGCCGCCGAGCTCGCCGATGTGCCCGACCTCCGAGGGCGGTGTCACGGGGGTGAATCCGAGCGCTTCGTATCGCTGGGCGAGTGCGGTCGCATCGGCACTCGGCACGAATCGGGCGACAGTTCCGTGAATGACGGGCTCGACGAGCGTCGCCAGACCTTCGAGCGTCATGGCGAAGCCGGACCCGACGAGGTCGCCTCCCGGGTCGAGGCTGTCGCCGATGACGGTCAGGTCGCGCGTCCCCAGGCTCCCGGTTGCGGTGACGCGGTCTCCGATCCCGACGCCGAGTTGCTGCATCACCTCGTTGCCGAGTGCGACCTCGTCGGGTCGCCGGGGCAGCTGCCCTCGGGTCTGAGCGATGGCGATGGTTCCCTTGACGCTCTCGAGTGCTGCCGGGGAGACCTCCACCGTGCCTCCCGGGCCGACGACCGAGAGGGCGGTGGAGGACTGGCGCTGGACCCAGACCAACCCGGTCGCCTCGACGTCGGGGTCGGTGCCGAGCTGCTCCGCGAGAGCTCGCTTGTCGGCCCCACTGTCGAGCATGTTGCTGACGTCGAAGTCGGCGCCGTACAGCGCCGGGGTGTCGAGGACGTGGCGCACCGAGTGGTCCACGGTCAGCGCGCCGACGATCCCGATCGTCGCGATCGACACGCCGAGAATGGCTGCCCGTCCGGGCCCGAGTGCCAGCCGGCGTCCGAGGGCGAGCTCGGGACGGCGAACCGACACCGAGGCGCCGCGGTTCATGCGTCGACGACCCGTCCAGAGGACGGCTGCGCCCGTCACCAGGCCCGCCGCGAGCGTCACGGCGAGGGCGCCGAGCATCAACACCTCGGTCTCGAAGCGGAGACCCGGCGACGGCTCGGCGAGTTTCGTGAGACCCAGCGGAGCGAGCGGCGACAGCGAGTAGGCGACGCCGATCGCGACCAACGCGCCGCCCACGACCGCCGGGACGACGACGAGGAGGCGGCCGACCGACAGATCCCGCTGGGTCGAGCCGAGCGCTCGTCGGGCGCCGTCGCCGCTCGACATCGCCCGACCGACTCGGGTCGCCGACTGCCAGAGGGTGGCAGTGGCCGCGACACCGGTGACGAGCGCGATCAACAACCAGGCGCGTCGCTGGAGCGACACGGTGTCGGCGATCCTCGCGGTCAGATCCTCGGCGGGAGTGATCTCCGCGTCGGGGTAGATCACCTTCAGATGTTGGATCACGTCGGGGACAGCACCTGGAAGGGCCCTCACCAGAACGGTGCACCGGCAGCTCCCGATCTCGGTGTGGTACCGGTCGTAGAACGCCGGCGTCAGCAGGAGGAAGGGATCGGGAGCGTCGCTGACGTCCTCCGCGGAACGGGCCACGCCTGCGACTCGTGCGGCGATCGTCGGCCCGGCGGGAACGACCTCGGCTGTCGGGTCGAACGTCTGGAACCACTGGTCCTGGGTGAGGGACCGCAGGTTCAGTCGGGCTCCGGCGTGAACGCCCAGTGCGGCCCCCATCGATTCGTTGAGCCCCACCTCCTCCGCTCGACCGTGGATGAGTTCGCGAAGCGTCGAGCCCTCGAGGTGGATCGAGTTGAGGCCGTCCCCGCGCCGGTCGATCAACGCGAACGAGAAGAAGTTGTCGAACCCCTCGGCAGCCACGGCCATCGAGGCGAGTTCGGTGGTGCCGGTGACGCCCTTGATCGTCCATGACGTCTGCGAGGAGCGCCGGATCGAGGTCGCTCGCGGTCTCGAGACTCGACACGCTGATGTTCGGCTGGTTGGTCGCGTGCAGCATCCGCCCGAACGCAGAGTCCGTTCGGCTCGCGCCCGCCACGGCGGCGAGTGTCGCCCCGCCGCCGAACGCGATCAGCAATCCGAGCAGCACGAGCGACGCCCACCTCCGCGGCAACTCGCGACTGGCCCACAGCATCGTGCCCGCGTTCACGCCCGCATTGAACACCAATCGCCGGCCTGGTGACAGGGGCTCAACACCCGCGAGCACGGGGTGCCAGCCACACCCATGGATGCCGGGCTCTGCCCTGGCACCCGCACGGTGGGTGGCGCACCATCGGTGCACAGGCCCACTTCGCTCATCAGGAGGACATCGTGCGCATCGAACGCAGCATCACCACCGTCTCGTGGATTCCGTCGGACCTGCTCGAAGGGATGGGGAAGGTGGCGACCCGGATGAAGATGGCCCACCACGACCAACCGCCGCCGACGCGGCTCGGACCCGACGTGACGACCACGATCGACGAGCTTCGGATCGGGGATCGGTTCCGCTTCGCGAACGAGTTGCGCGCGTACATCGAGGTCGACGACGCCGGCACCATCGTGGACTGTGGCTACTGCGGCGGCGGCGTGATCGGAGCGACGTCGGTCGGCCTCGGCGTCGGGTCGATCACCATCCCGGCCGTCAAGCTCGCCGATCGTCAGGCGGATCCGATCGAGACCTCGACCTCCGTGACGTTCACGCAGACGGTCGGTGGCCGCACGGGTGCCCCGATGCCTCGCGCCGTCGCCCACCCACCGTTCGTCCAGTACCACGCGCCCATCGTGTGGACGACGCTGCAGCTGACGATCAACGTGGACGGGACCCATGACGGGACGATGATCGGTGCGTCTGGGTTTCCTCGGCACTGGGTGTACGACCACGCAGGTGAGGTGGTCGCGAAGAGCAGCGTGGCGGAGTACAAGCGGTGGATGGCCGACTCGTTCGGTCGGCGCACGCCCTGGGGCGACGAGGATTCGCCGGCGTTGGTCACCGAGGTCGAGAGCGTCCTGGAGCGTGAGCTGCAGGAGCTCATCATGCGGGGCGGGAGGAAGCCTGACGTGCGACGTGTCAAGGCAGGCCGGACGCTCGTCGAACAGGGCGCCGACAACGCGGAGTTGTACCTGCTGCTGAACGGTGTGCTCGTGGTGGAGGTCGACGGGGAGCTCCTGGCGGAGGTCGGCCCTGGTTCCGTCCTGGGCGAGCGGGCGGCGCTCGAGGGCGGGCGGACGACGGCCACCTTGCGTGCGGTGACCGACTGCAAGGTCGCGGCCGTCCCGGCGGAACGCATCGACCGCGACAAGCTCGCCGCCCTGTCGGATTCGCATCGACGTGAGCACGCCATCGGGTAGGCGGCGCGGGCGTTCAGGTCGGCAGGGTCAGCTCGAACGTCGCGCCGAGGTCGGGGCCGGGTGACGTGGCGGTGAGTTCCCCGCCGTGGGCGTGCACGATCGCACGGCTGATGGTGAGGCCGATCCCGGTGCCGCCGCTGTGGTCGTCGTGGTGCACGCGGTAGAACCGCTCGAAGACACGCTCGAGGTCGGGAGGTGCGAGGCCGCGCCCGGTGTCGGTCACGGTGACGTGCAACGCCCCGTCCGTCGTGAAGGTCCGGACGGCGACCGAGCCACCCGGAGGTGTGTACGCCAGCGCGTTGGTGAGGAGGTTCGAGACGACCTGCACCATCCGTTCGCGGTCGAACCTCGCTGACAGCTGACCCATCGCCTGATGGGTCACGTCCACGTCGGCGCCGACGAAACGGGGCCCGAGGCGATCCACCACGGTGGTCACGAGCTCGCCGAGGTCGCCCCCCTGCAGGTCCAGCTCGAGTCGTCCCTCTTCGGCTCGCGACACCGAGGCGAGGTCGCTCGCGAGCCGGTGCAATCGGTCGACCTCGAGATGGACCGTCGACGAGAGCTCGACTGCGGTGAAGAGCCCGTCGTCGTACCCCTCCAGTGTCCCGTTGATGGTCGTCAACGGTGTGCGCATCTCGTGGGCGACGTCGCCGATCAGGGCGGCCCGTCGCTGCTCGGTGTCGGAGAGCGTTGCGGCGAGGTGGTTGATGTCGTCGGCGAGTTCGGCGAGTTCCGCCTCGCTCGGACGCTCGATCCGGGTGTCGTAGTGCCCCGCTGCGAGGCGTCCGGTGCCGGCGCGGAGCGTGCCGACGCTGCGGAGTGTCCGTCGACTCATCACGACCGCGATCAAGGTCGAGATCACCAGCGTGGCCGCGAGCGCGATGAGCATCGAGGTGTTCACCGCCGACACGAGCGCGTCGTGCTGGCTCGACACGTTGCCGTTCCCCATGCCCATCCCGCCGCCGCCCATGCGCTCGTCGAAGAATCGAGGCACGAGGAACCGGGCGGCGATGTAGAAGGTCGCCGCCCCCGTGGCGACCACCATCGCGAAGGACACCAGGAGGCGAGTGTGGATGGACGCGTGCTTCATCGCGACGCCTCGACGAACTTGTAGCCCACGCCGCGCACGGTCGCGATCCAGACCGGCGCATCGACACTGTCGCCGACGGCGCGGCGAAGGTTGCGGATGTGCACGTCGACGACGCGCTCGTCGCCGAAGTAGTCGAACCCCCAGACCCGCTCGAGCAACTGACGGCGGCTGAGGACCTGTCCCGGCCTCGTGCTGAGCGTCGTCAACAAGTCGAACTCGAGTGCACTGAGATCGACGATCGCCCCGTCGACTCTGACCTCGCGCCGTTCCTGGTCGATCGAGAGTCGTCCGAACTCCTGGCGTGTCGTCGCCGATCCGGCCATGTGCGGACGGCGCAGCATCGCTTTGACCCGCGCGGTCAACTCGCGAGGGCTGAACGGCTTGGTGATGTAGTCGTCGGCACCGACCGACAGCCCGACGATGCGGTCGGTCTCCTCGGTGCGAGCGGTGAGCATCAACACGTAGGCGTCGCTGGTCGCCCGGATCCTGCGCAGCACCTCGATGCCGTCGAAACCGGGGAGCATCACGTCGAGCACCACGACGTCGGGTCGGTGTTCGACGAATCGATCCATCGCTGCGGGCCCGTCCTCGGCCTCGACCACCTCGATCCCCTCGGCCGTCAGGTAGCGGCGAACGATCTCCCGGATCGGTCCCTCGTCGTCGACCACCAGGACCAGGGGAGCACGCGCCATGGAGTCATTCTGACGCGCAAGAGCGCCGTCCGGTCGGGACGGCGCTCCTGCGCGGACCTGGGAGGGATTCATCGGCCCGAACGTGTCTGGTTTCCTGTGCCGTCCATGGGACGGTCGGCACGGGGACCGCTTCCGTCCATGGGGCCCGAACGGTGCTGGGCACCCATCCCGTGGGCGGTCCCGTTGGCGGTCGCTGCGGCGCTGTTGGCGTCGTGCATCGCTCCGGTGCCGTCCCTGGCCTGGATCGGGTCGTGGTCGCAGTCCTGGTTCATGGTGCCGTTGCCGCGGCCCTGCATGTTGCCGGGGCCGATCTGGTCGGCAGCGACCAGTCCGGCGGGAATCAGTACTGCCAACGTGGCCCCACCGATGATCAATCCCTTGTGAAGTGTGCGCATCGTGCTCATCTCCTTGAGTCGTTCTTTCCGATGAGTGCAGTGAACATCGGCCCGGTGAAGCGCTCAGCGGTGCCACCATGAAGCTTCCGTGAAGGAGACGCCGTTGGTCCGAGTGTCAGGCGCGGCGTGTGAGTGGGTACTCGCACCTCGGGGTGCGAGTACCCACTCGGTGGGGCGCGGATGGATGCGCGCCGTGAGTCGGGGGCGCTGAGATCAGCCGTCGTGGTCGGTGTCGCCGGCGTCGGCGACGCGTGCGGTGACGGGAACGCCGCCCGTGTTCGGCTCGATCCCGACCTCGATGCGGTCGCCGACCTCGCGGATCGGGAACGTCGGTTGGCACTCGTCCTTCACCGCTTCGTAGCCGGTGTCGAGCGCGAAGGCCCACTGGTGGCCAGGACACACGAGCTTGCCGTTGAGCACGACGCCCTTCGACAGCTCACGGTCGCGATGGATGCAGATGTTGGCGAGGGCGTACAGCCCGTCGCCGTGTGCGAGTACCAACACATCGGTGCCGTGCACGTCGACGACGAGCTTGTTGCGCGCTTTCGTGAGATCGGCTCGTGAGCCGACATCGACCCACTCGGTCATGCAGAGTCGTCCTTCGCGAGCCAGACCTGCTTCAGCCGTTCGTAGGCGCGGCCGCCGGTGAGAGCGGTCTGGTCCGGGTCCCAAGCGACGGTGATGTCGCCGTTGACGTAGAGCTGACAGGCGAGGCGGTAGCCGTCGTCGAGGAGATCACCGAGCCGCTCGCGTTCGCGACGGCGGGCCGTGACGCAGTGCTCTGCGCCTTCCTCGATGCGAATGCGATCCGTCCCGCAATTGCCGCTGGCGCACTTGAACGGCAGCGGAATCTCGTTCCGGATGGCGACTCGGAGGACGTTCACCTCATCGCCATCCGGGAACTGGACCTCCCGGTTGCTGGTGGAGAACCGAATGGTCGGCATCGGAAATCAGGCGAGCGCCGGCTCGGGGTTCGCCACGTCGGCTTCCGGCTTCACGTAGGTGTCGTAGAGCGCCTTGGTGTAGCTGAAGCGGGCCTCCGCGCCGTGGCGCACGAGTTGCAGGCAACGCTGCTGGAGCTCGGGGGTCGTGGCGTGCTCGAGCACGATCTGGTAGCCGCGCTCGCCGTGGATCTCGTCGGAGGTGATGTGGAGGTCGAAGAACTCGGCCTCCTCTTCGGTGAAGCCGTACTTCTCGATGAGCACCGGATACTGACGACGGTAGATCGAGGGGACTTGCGACTCGAGGCCGACGACCAGCGCGGCCGTGGCGACGGCGAAGTGCTCACGCATCGAGATGGCGTAGCACCAACCCTGCAGTCCGCGGGTGACCGCGGTCGCGTTGTCGATGTCCATCACGCGCTCGCGGGTGGTGCCGCACGCTTCGGCGAAGCGGATCAGGAGGTCGGTGTGGCGCACGTCCGACAGCTCTTCCTCGTACATGTTCTGGAGCAGGAAGTCCTTGGCGTCGGTCGCTGTGTCGGGTGTGTTGGAGTAGATGTACCCGAGGTAGTCGGCGAAGGGGCCCACGTAGTGGTAGTGGTTCTCGGCCCAGCGGGCGAAGTGCTCGCGGCTCAGTTCGCCATTCGCCCAGGCCTGGGAGAACGATGCGTTCTTGGCCTCGCGACCCTTGATCGCATTCTCGAGGGCGACTCGGAAATCGGACTTGGACAGCAACTCGACCATCGGAGCACTACCTTTCTTCGACGTGGACGTCGGTGGGACGATTCGTATATTGTATACGAACATGACGAGCGCGCAAGATCTCCTGAGAAATTCCTCGCTGAGCGATTCGCGCCAGCGATGAGCAGGGAGAACCTGTCGACCGAGGTGGCCACGATGGCCGAGCAGGTCACGGCCCGCGGCGTGCACGGTGTCGTCGCAGCCGCAGCACCCCAGGCTGCGCTCGCCGCCGCGACCGTGCTCGCCGACGGCGGCAACGCCTTCGATGCGGTGGTCGCTGCCGCGCTCGCCGAGTCGGTGCTGCTGCCGCCGAAGTGCGGGCTCGGGGGTGACCTCATCGCCATCGTCCTGCGCGCCGGCGCCGCGGCGCCCGAGGCGCTCGTCGCGGTCGGTGGTGCGGCGGAGGGGCACGCTGCGGTGGCACGGGATGGACGGTGGTGCGACGTCGGCGCGGACAGCGTCGGACCGCCGGCTGCGGCTGCCGGGCATGTAGCGCTCGCCGCGCTCGGTCGGTTCCCGCGGGCGCGACTGGCCGCTCCCGCGCAACGACTCGCACTCGACGGGTTCCCCTGGGCGGCCGTCTGCACGAAGCTCTCCGAGCAGGCGCGGGCGTTGGTCGCGGAGATGCATCCCGAGGGCTGCGTCTACTACCCCGACGGTGAGGCGATCGCGGCCGGCACGGTGGTCCGTCTGCCCGGGCTCGCGGCCGCACTGGAGGAGTGGGTGCTCCGCGGCGCCGCCATGCTCGACGGACCGGTGGGCGACGCGATCGAACGGGCGGTGCAGTCGCGCGGCGGAGCGTTGCGCCGATCGGACTTCGTCCACGCCACGGCCGAGTGGCTGCCGTGCGCCGAGGTCACCGTCGAGGGCCGTCGGCTCTGGTCGACTCCGGCTCCGACGCACGGTCCGAGTCTGCTCGACGCCATCTCGCGCTACGCGCGGGGGGAGGCCACACCGGCCGGCCTCCATCGCGCCGTGATGGCCGCGATCGATCATCAGCGGCGAACGCTCGGCGATCCCAGCGGCACCTCGATCGTGTCCGCGGCCGACGACGAGGGCAACGTGGCGGTGGTCGTGCATTCGAACTCCTACCCGCGCTTCGGCAGCGGCATCGTCGAGCCCACGTTCCAACTGCCGTTGGCCAATCGTGCCGGGCGCGGCTTCACGCCCGAGGAGGGTCATCCCAACTTTCCCGTCGCAGGCCGCCGCCCGGTGACCACGTTGCATGCGTGGGCGCTGTCCGACGTCGATGGCTCGGTCCGATTCGTCGGAGGGACGCCGGGCGGTGCCAACCAGTTGCCGTGGAACGCGCAAACGGTGGCGCGGCTGCTCGCCGGCGAGGAGCGGACGGGTGTGCTCGTCGCTGCGCCGCTGTGGGAGTGGCTCCCCGACGACGACGGGGTGCGATTCGAACGCGGCATCGCCGACGCGGACTCGTTCGACGTCGCCGGTCGCGTCGTCACGGCGTCGAGGTGGGGATGCCGCTCCGCGCAACAAGTCGTACGCGTCCCCGTTGCGGGTGAGGCGTGGCAGGCCGCGGCCGACCCGCGAACGGTCGGCATGGCCCTCGGACTCTGACCCGGGTCGGTCCCCGCGCGCGGCCAGCTCCGGTTCCCCGCCCCGCCTTCAACCCCCTCCGAAACTCGGTTCACGTCATGGTTGGAGGCAGAAGATCTGCCCCCGACCATGAAATGAACCAGTGTGTAGGCCCGAGATGTGGCCGGAGATGTGGGCCGAGGTGTGGGCCGGAGTGTGGGCCTGCGGGGCGACTAGGTGCGGGCGGGGTCGAGGGCGACCGGGCGCTCGCGGCAGACCCAGAGCAGCACCAACGGCACCAACACGGCGACCGCGAGGGTGGGGCGGAGTCCGACGTGGTCGGCGACCAGCCCGACGATGGCGCTGGCGAGCGCACCCAGCGCGATCTGCACGCTGCGGTACATGCCGAGGGCCATGCCGTTCTGTCCGAACTCCTCGACGGCGAGTGTGTTGGCGACCGGGCCGAGCGAGCTGACCATCGCGGCGAACGCGGCGGCGAGGGCATAGGTGGGCCACCCGCCCGGGAGGAGCACCCAGGCGAGTCCCGCAGCGGTGAGCAGCACGGAGGTGCGCCGCGCGCTCGTTCGGGCGCCGACTCGATCCGCGCTGGCGCCGCCGGCCACCTTCGCCCCGATCGAGAGCACGCGCCCGACGATGAGCACCGTGGCGGCCGACGAAGCCGAGATGCCCCACTCGTCCACGGCGAACGTGGTGAGGAACGGGACCGCGCCGTACTGGCACACGGCGAGCACGGTGCCGACAGCGGTCGGCAAGCTCATCACTGCTCGCAGGCTGACCCGATCGCGGTGCCCTGTCGAGGTCGGCGGCGGGATGTGGAGGAACGACGTGGCGAATGCCGACACGAGGAAGAGGACCGCAGCAATCCAGAACGGGACTCGCCAGCCGAGGCTTGCGCCGACGCTGCCGAGCACGGCAGCGAGCGTGAGGCCGACACTGAAGGCGACCCCGTACAGGCCCATCGCGAAGCCGCGGCGTGAGGGGCCGGCGGCGATGCCCACGGACTGCAGGCCGGCTGGGAAGAAGAGTCCGGCTCCCGCCCCGAGCAGGATCTGCCCGACGAGCAGCACGGCGTAGCCGGGCGCCGCGGCCGTGACGACCGCACCCGACGCGCCGATCAGGCACGACCACCTGATGACCGTGATCGGTCGGAAGCGTCGCAGCGCGGCGCCGCCACCGAGGTTCATGATCGCGATGCTCACGGTGAGCAGTCCGAACGCAATGCCACCCTGCCCGACCGACAATCCGAGGTCGTCCTGCGCGGTGGGGAACACCGGCGACAGGATCTGCTCGCCCGTGGTGGTGACGACGTAGGCGAGGCAGATCAGCGCAAAGGCGCCCCAGTGGGCTTTCCCGCGACCATCGACCGCGGTCGTGGCAGGCGAGGTCATCGCGTGGCATCCTCGGGTGTCGGACGGGGCTGGAACTCCGGGGCGATCTCGGCTGCGAACCGTTGCAGGTCCACCTCGACGGCTGCGTCGAACGGAGCGCGCAGCGAGAGGACCACTCGATGCACGCCAGCGTCGCGGTAGCGCCCCACGAGATCGACGGCCTGTTCGGTGCTGCCGGTGCAGACGGCCGGCCGCAGGGCCTCCCACCGCGGCCCGAAGCGCGCCGGCAGCTGCGTCTCGTCGAAGCACAGTCCGATGCTCACCGTGGTCTCCACCGCTCCGGGTTCGCGCCCTGCGGCGAGCTCGTGCTCGCGCAGGATCGTGACCTTGCGCGCCACGTCGTCGGGCGTCGCCATCGGGACGTTCCATCCATCGGCGACCTCGGCGGCGAGCGGAATGGTCGATCGCTCCCCGCCTCCGCCGACGATGATGGGGAGGTGCGCCTGCGCCGGCGGTGGCGCACAGGACGCCTCCACGAGCCGGACGTGCCGGCCCTCGACGGTCACGGTCTCCCCATCGAGCAGGCTGCGGACGGCGCGCAGCGTCTCGCCCAGGTGGCCGGCTCGTTGCCCTGGAGTGGGAAGCGCCCGCCCGGTCATCCGGTATTCGCGCTCGAGGTAGCCGGCACCCAGGCCGAGGGTCGCGCGGCCCGCGGAGAGTTGGTCGATGGTCGCGATCGCGCTGGCCAGTTGCAGCGGGTCGCGATATCCCACGGAGTACACCAGGCATGCACAGCGCACCCGCTCGGTGGTGCAGGCGAGCGCGGCGTGCATTGCGACGGCCTCGAGATTGGCGGTCGTCCCCGTCAGCGAGCCGAAGTGGTCCCACACCGAGATCCAGTCGAAACAACCGCCTTCGCCCTGGTCACCGGTGGCTTCAATGCGCCGCCAGAGCGCTCGGACGGCGCCCGCGCTGGTGTCCTGCAACGGCGTGTGGACGCCGAATCGGAGACCGTCGCGGGTCGGAGGGAGCGAAGCGGCAATCATCTCGCATACAGTATGCAATCGCGGAGGTGGGTCACACCAACCGCTGCCCACACGCTCTTTCGATCCCTGAGAAGGACCTCGTGCTCCACCTTCACGACGACCACATCCTGGAACTCCTCGACCTGCCGTCGGTCACGCTGGCCGTGGGCGAGGCGTTCGCGGCATGGGGACGGGGCGAAGCCGACAGCACCCAACGGGTGCGATCCAGCGCTGGTGGCGGCATGGCCAGCGCGATGGCGGCGGTCGTGCCGCCGTACTCCGGCGGCAAGGTCTACGCCACCAAGAACGGCGTGTTCACGTTCCTCAACATCCTGTTCGACCTGGACGGCCAACTGCTGTGCACGCTCGACGGCGATGCGCTCACTCGCTTCCGTACGCCCGCTGCGTGTGCGATCGCCATCCGCGCCCTCGCCGCGTCCTCGTGCACGACCGCTGCGCTCATCGGCGCCGGCCGGCAGGGGTGGTACCACCTCGAGATGCTCGCGGCAGAACTACCCGACCTCGAGCGGGTGACGGTGTACGACCTGCGACCCGAGGCGGCCGCCGACATGGTCGAGCGAGCGCTCGCGGCCGGCATCCCCGCGGTGGCCGCCGCCAGCCCGGTCGACGCCGTCAGCGCTGCCGACGTCATCGTGACGGTCACCCAGAGCACCGAGCCGCTGTTCCCCGCCGAAGCCGTCAGCGACCGAGCTCTCATCTGTGCCGTCGGCGCGACGAAGTACGACCGTTGCGAGATCGGGTCGGATGTCGTCGAGCGGTGCGCCGCGGTCGTGTGCGACGACGTCGTCGGCAGCAGGGTCGAGTGCGGCGACCTCATTCGTGCCGCGAGCGACGGCACCTTCACGTGGGAGCGTGCGACCGAGTTGCGCGACGTCGCCGCGGGCATCGTCCCCGTCGACCGAGCCGGCCACGCGCCTGTCCTGTTCGAGACCCAAGGCGTCGCGTTGCAAGATGTGGTCGCCGCCGGCCTGGCCTACGAGCGACATCTCGCTCTCTGAATCCACCCCTGAAAGGAACACTGATGCTGCAGGTCAATCGCCTCACCCTGGAGGAAGCAGAACTCGCCGTCGATGCGGCGCTCGCCAAGGCGCGAGAGCTCAACGTGGGCTCCGTCATCGCGGTCGTCGACGCGGCCGGATGGCCCATCGTCGTCAAGCGTCCTGACAACGCCAAGCCGACGAGCGTCGAGATCGCGATCAACAAGGCCTTCACGGCTGCATGCCATCGCCGCCCGACGCACACCTACACCAACGCCCAACCCGGGCAGGAGGCGTTCGGCATCATGAACATGCACGGAGGACGGTTCTCGATCTTCGTCGGCGGATGGCCGATCGAAATCGACGGCGAAGTCGTCGGCGGCATCGGCGTGTCCGGCGGACACACCAAGGAGGACATCGAGTGCTGCCAGGCCGGCATCACCGCACTCGTCGAGCACCTCGGCAAGACCGCCGACTTCTCCAAGTGGGACAACTGGCGCGCCCCGTCCCCGACGGGAGAGTGACGGGTGACCTCGCTCACGCCCGTGACCTTCGAGGTCCGCAACCGCGTCGGTGACCAGTTCCTCGACGCCTCCGACGGTGGCCGCTTCGATCGATTCGATCCTGCGCATCCGGATCGCCTCGTGTCGACCGCTCCGGAGTCCACCGAGACCGACGTCGCCGATGCCGTCGGTGTCGCCGCCGACGCGGCAGCGGCCTGGCGGCGCACCACACCGACACAGCGTGCCGAACTACTCACTCGCGCTGCCCGCCTCCTCGAGGAGCGCGCCGGGACGATCGCGGCCGAGATGGTCCGCGAGGAGGGCAAGCCTCTCGCCGACGCGAAGAACGAGTCCGGCCGCACGCCACGCAACCTGGAGCTGTACGCCGGTGAGGCATATCGGCTGACGGGCGCCACCTTCCCCAGCGACGACACGCCGCTCGTCTATTCCACTCGCGACCCGCTGGGGGTGGTGGGTGTGATCACGCCGTGGAACTTCCCGCTCAACATGGCGAGCCGCAAGATCGGTCCTGCCCTTGCCGCCGGCAACACCGTCGTCTTCAAGCCGTCGCCGATGACTCCTCACATGGGCGATCGGCTCGCCGCCGCGTTCGCCGACGCCGGACTCCCTCCCGGTGTGTTGAACGTGGTGCACGGGTTCGGCGCCGGAGCCCACCTCGTCGCCGACGAACGCGTTGCGGCGATCACGTTCACTGGTTCGAACGCGACGGGCCGCAAGATCCACGCGGCGGTCGGGCTCGGCCGCAGGGTGCAGCTCGAGCTCGGCGGCAAGAACCCTGTCGTGGTGCTCGCCGATGCGGATCTCGACGCAGCTGCGGCGATCGTCGCTCGCTCGAGCTTCTCGTTGAGCGGGCAGGCGTGCACCGGAGCGGGCCGCATCCTCGTCGATCACCGCGTTCACGACGAACTGGTGGACAGGGTGCTCGCACTTGCCGGTCGATACGTCCTCGGACCCGGTGACGTCGACGGCGTCACGATGGGTCCGCTCGTCGACGAGCACGCCGTCGCCACGATGGAACGCGTCGTCGCCGCGGCAGTCGCCGAGGGGGCACAGGTCGCGTGCGGCGGTCGCCGTGCCGTAGGTGCGGCGGTCGATGGTGGCTGGTTCTTCGAGCCGACGGTGCTGATCGGTGCCGAGCGCCACCATGCGATCTCACAGGAGGAAGTGTTCGGTCCGGTCATCGGGATCGAGCGCATCGACGGTCTCGACGACGCGATCGACTCGGCGAACTCGGTCGTCTACGGATTGTCCGCAGCGATCTGCACTCGCGACCTCACTGCGGCGCAGCGCTTCGCCGCCGAGGTCCAAGCCGGCATGGTGCGGATCAACCGACCCACGGTGGGTGCGGCGTTCAACGCCCCGTTCGGGGGCATCAAACAGAGCGGCACGGCCACGCACAAGGAACAGCTGGGGCCGACGGTGATGGACTTCTACACCACCTCACGCACGATCTGGCTGGGGAGCTGACGATGGATCTCCAACTCCACGGTCGCCGAGCGCTGGTGCTCGGCTCGTCCTCCGGTCTCGGTCGAGCGGTGGCCGCAGGGCTCCTCGCCGAGGGCGCGACCGTTGCCGTCGTCAGCCGCGACGCCGATCGAGCCGCCGAGACCGCGGCCGGCATCGGGGCGACCATCGGCCTCGTCGGAGACCTCACGGTGCCCGGCACCGGTGCCCGACTCGTTCACGAAGCGGCCACTGCGCTCGGGGGACTCGACATCGTCGTGGTCAACACCGGCGGCGGCAAGCCGGGTCCGATCCTCGCCACGGATGGCTTCGACGACGCGGCGTACGCCTCGATGCTGCGCCCTGCCCTCGAGGTGAGTCGGGCCGCCGCACCACTCGTCGCTGCGAACGGACACGGCCGACTGGTGTTCCTCACTGCTCGATCGGTCGTCGAGGCGAGCCCCGATCTGGCGCTCAGCTCGGTGTTCCGCAGCGGCGTGGCGGCGGCCTCCCGTTCCCTCGCGCTCGAACTGGCGCCGGACGTCACCTGCAATGTCGTCGTGACCGGACAGTTCGACACGCCGGCGCTCGGCCGGTTCGAGGCGGCGCGAGCGGAGCTCGAAGGGCGCTCCGCCGAGGACGTGCACCGTGAGCATGTCGCCGGCATCCCGATGGGTCGCGTGGGCCGAGCGCAGGAACTCGCCGATGTCGTGGTGTTCCTGTGCAGCGAGCGGGCCTCCTTCGTCACCGGCTCGACGGTGCGGGTCGACGGCGGCGCCGTTCGCGGCTTCTGATTCGACGTCAGTCGGGCATCGTCACGTAAGCGTCGCGCGCGTTGGCGATGTGCAGCGCAGCGTTGTGCTCGGCTGCGTCGGCGTCGCCTCGGGCGATGGCGTCGACGATCGCCGCGTGCTCTGCCCACGAGTCGGCGCCACGCCGACCGATGCTGCCCGCATACACCCACTG
Source organism: uncultured Acidimicrobiaceae bacterium (assembly GCA_963720695.1). Taxonomy (GTDB): domain Bacteria; phylum Actinomycetota; class Acidimicrobiia; order Acidimicrobiales; family Ilumatobacteraceae; genus UBA668. The sequence continues at coordinate 1,255,903 of CAVRGG010000004.1, read as the reverse complement.
GATCACGTGGGACAGTTGCTGGATGGTGTGGGTGAGCAGTTGATTGCGGGCGGTCGCACCGAGGCATTCGTGGAAACGCGTGTTGAGCGCGGGCAGCGAGGCTCGCTCGCCCTCGGCGACGCACCGCTGTCCCTCGCGGACCAACGCTTGCAGTTCGGCGAGGTCGTCCTCGGTCCGTCGTTGGGCCGCCAAGCGGGCCATCAGGCCCTCCAACGCGCCGCGCACCTCGAACAACTCGCCCGCGCGCTCAGTTGTCACATCCGCGACACGTGCCCCTCGCCGGGGTTCGAGGTCGACGAAACCCTCCGACGCGAGTGCCTGGAGCGCCTCGCGGACCGGGTTCCGCGACACGCCGAGCTCGGCTGCGATCTGGTCCTCGAAGAGCCGTGTGCCCTGCTCATACTGGCCTTCGGTGATCCGGTGACGGATTTCTTCGAGCACTGCGTGACGCAGCGGCAGGTGCGTGATGGTGTGACGCAGGCCGTTGGACGGTGTCGTCGCGGCGGGAGTGGAGGTCGGGTCGTTCATGGCGGGCACCAGTCTTTCGCGTGGAAATCTGCTCCAGGGGATTGACCCCTCGTGTCTATTGTATAAAGTATGCGCAACCACCCGCGGGGTGGGTACTAGGGGAGGGTCTATGTCCACAAGGAGCAAGCGTGTCGGGGTACTCGGCGCACTGCTGGCGTTCACACTCGTTGCCGCGGCCTGCGGCAGCGACAGCAAGTCGAGCACCAGCAATGCCACCGAGACCACCGGAGGCGGCACCGCCACCGGTGCCGACATCACCATTGCACTCGGTTCCGAACCGACGAGCCTGGATCCCATGCTCGTCGACGATGGCGGCGAGCGCGCCATCAACGACAACATCTACGAGACCCTGCTCGCCCGTACGGCGACCGGCGATCTCGAGCCCGGTCTGGCCACGGCACTGCCGACGCAGGTCGACGACACCACGTGGGAGTTCAAGCTTCGTGAGGGTGTCACCTTCCACGACGGGTCGCCGTTCAACGCCGATTCCGTGATCGCCAGCGTCGATCGCATGGTTGGCCTCGTGAAGGACGGCAAGACCGACAACGACGGCTTCTTCGGCACGCTCACCGGCGCCGAGAAGGTCGACGACCTCACCGTGCGGATCATGACCGATGGACCCGACGGCGTGCTGCCGGCCCGCATGTACTGGCTGAAGATGATCGCCGCGTCCGCCAAGGACTCCGCCGATCTGTCCGATGCACCCAACGGCACCGGGCCGTACACGTTCGTCAGCCGCGAGACCGGCTCCAACATCGTGCTCGCGAAGAACGACAAGTACTGGGGCGACGCCCCTGCCATCTCCAAGGTCACCTACGAGTTCGTCTCCGAGGGCGGCACCCGTCTCGCCGGCCTGAAGTCCGGCAAGTACGACCTGATCACCAACCTTCCGCCGCAGGACGTCGATCAGGCACCCGCGTCGGCCAAGGTGCAGGGTCAGGAGCACCCCGTGCTCATCCTCGACGCCGATGAGGGCATCACCGCCGACCCGAACGTTCGCAAGGCGCTGAACCTCGCAGTCGACAAGCAGGCGATCGCTGACAAGGTGTACGGCGGCTATGCCGCCCCCGATGCCGGGCAGTTGCTGAGCCCGTCGATCCTGGGCTTCAACTCCAGTCTGTCGGCGTTCCCCTACGACCCCGCCGAGGCCAAGCGCCTCATCGAGGCCGCCGGTGTCGCCGGTCAGACCATCACCCTCGTGGGCGAGTCGTCGGGCCGTTGGTTGAACGACAAGGAGCTCGTCGAAGCCGTCGCCGGCTACTGGACCGAAGCCGGCCTCAAGGTCGACCTCCAGTCGCCCGAGTTCGGCGCCTACCTCGACATCCTGTTCAACCGGGACAATCGGGCCGACGCGATCTTCGTGTCGAGCTCGAACGACATCCTCGACCCGTCCCGCCAGCTCGCGACCTACTACTCGTCGGCCGGCATCGGCTCGTCGAACTCGAACGAGGAACTGGCCGCACTCGTCGACCAGGGCCGCACCGAGCTCGACCCCGCCAAGCGCCAGTCGATCTACGAGCAGGCCGTCAAGATCGGCTACGACGAGGCGTACTTCACCTTCCTGGTGAACAACCAGGACCTGTACGGCCTCAGCACGCGGATGCAGTGGACGCCGCGGGTCGACTCCAAGATCCTCGTCAAGGAGATGAGCGTCAAGGCCTGACCCTGGCTCGCTCTGCGAACCAGTCCTAGGGTGGAAGGGCCGCCGGCGTCACCGGCGGCCCTTCTCCCCGCACTGCGCACACACTCCACACGAAGACTCGGGAAGGACACACTTCAGCTCATGGGGCGCTATCTCGTTCGCCGCCTGTTGCAGGGCCTCGTCGTCATCTTCGGCGTGACCATCTTCGTGTTCGTCATCACCCGAATGGTCGGCGATCCGGTCAAGTTCATGTTGCCGCTCTCGGCGACACCCGAGGAACGCGCCGCCAGGCGCGCGTCGCTCGGATTGAACGACCCGCTGATCACACAGTTCGTCCGCTTCCTGGGCGATCTCCTGCGCCTGAACCTCGGCGAGAGCACCTACGTGCGCGGTCAACCCGCGCTGCACGTCGTGTTCGACTACCTCCCGCGGACGCTGCAACTGGTCGCGTTCGGCATGGTGCTGGCCGTCGTGTTCAGCATCCCGCTGGGCGTCGTCGCCAGTCGCCGACCGGGTGGCGTGCTCGACCGCTTCCTCACCACGTTGAGCCTCATCGGGCTCTCGGTCCCCCAGTTCTTCCTCGGCTACGTGCTGATCATCGGCTTCACCGTCAAGCTCCACTGGTTCCAGACGGGCCCCGGCCCGTGGCAGACCAACCTCGTCCTGCCGGCGATCTGCCTCGCCCTGCCCGCCATCGGTCGGCTGTCGATGGTGGTGCGCTCGGCGATGATCGACGAACTCAACTCCCAGTACGTGAAGGTGGCCCGCGCCAAGGGCCTGTCGCAGAAGCGTGTGCTCGGCGTCCATGCGCTCAAGAACGCGGGCATCCCCTACGTCACGCTTCTCGGCTGGGAGGTCATCCGCGCGATCGCCGGCTACACGGTGGTCGTCGAATCGGTGTTCAACTGGCCCGGTCTCGGCTTCATGGCCAAGACCGCGATCGCCAACCAGGACTTCTTCCTCATCCAGGCGATCGTGTTCGTGGTCGCCGTGATGGTGGTCATCATCAACATCGTCGTCGACGTGGCCTACAAGGCCCTGGACCCAAGGGTGAAGCTCTCATGACCGCTCCCGACGAATACACCGCCAGCCATGTCGAAGAGGAGCACGCCCTCGAGGCCGAGGAGTCCATCGAAGGTCGCCCGTACGAACTCTCCGCCGTGCGCCGCGGCGGTCTGTTCGGCGACCTCGTCCGCGACAAGTTGGGCCTCGCATCGCTCGCCTTTCTGGTGACCCTCGTCGTGGTTGCCGCGCTGGCACCGTGGATCGCGCCGTTCAAACCGAACCAGGGCAACCTCACCTCGTCGGGGCTGCCACCGGTGTGGCACGGCGGAACATGGACCCACCCCGTCGGCACCGACTGGCAGGGGTACGACGTCCTGAGCCGGTTGATCTACGGCGCCCGCACCTCACTCGTCATCGGGCTCGTCGTGGTGCTGTTGGCAGGGACGTTCGGAGTCGTCGTCGGGCTCATCGCCGGGTACAAGGGCGGCCGAGCCGACTCGTGGATCATGGGCTGGGTCGACGTGCAGGTCTCGTTCCCGGGCCTGCTGATGGCCATGCTGCTCGTGGCCCTGGTCGGCGGCAGCGTCACCTCTGTGTCCTTGATCCTGGCGGTCAACGGCTGGATGGTCTACGCGCGGATGACACGCGGTGTCGTGTTGACGATGAAGGAGCGACCATTCGTCGAAGCCGCCGAGATCCTCGGGTCCACACCCAAACGCGTCATCTTCAAACACATCCTGCCGAACCTCTTCACACCGCTCGCGACGCTCGGTGTGCTCGAGTTCGCCCGCATCATCCTCGCCGAGGCGGCGCTGAGCTTCCTCGGTCTGGGCATCCAGTACCCGGGAGTCTCGTGGGGACTCGACATCGCCCGCGCCGGTGACCACGAACTGTTCGGCAACCAGTGGTTGATCGTGTATCCCGGCCTGCTGCTCACCATCACGGTGCTCGCCGTCAACCTGCTGAGCAGTTGGCTCCGAGTCGCGCTCGACCCCCTCGAGCGCGAGAAGCGCTTCGCCGCCAACACGAGCAGTGGCCACGCCGGAGCGGGACTGTGAACGAGTCGGACCACACACCGCTGCTCGAGGTCGATCACCTCGAGGTGCAGTTCTTCACCCGTCGCGGCACGGTGCAAGCCGTGCGAGGCGTGAGCTTCACGATCGAGCCCGGCGAGACGCTCGGCGTGGTCGGCGAGAGCGGATCCGGGAAGAGCGTCATGGCGCAGACCCTGCTCGGGCTGACCGAACTTCCCGGTCGCATCACCGGTGGCGACGTCCGATGGAAGGGCGAGTCCCTCGTGCACGACGCCTCGTCCGCGTTGGCCAGGGTGCGCGGCAACCAGATCGCCATGGTCTTCCAGGATCCGATGACGTCGTTGAACCCGGTGTTCTCGGTCGGCCAACAGATCACCGAGGTGCTGAGGCGTCATCTGGGGATGAGCCGCAAGCAGGCGAACGCGCGGGCGGTGGAGCTGCTCGACACCGTCGGCATCGCCAACCCGTCGACCCGCGTGGATCAGTACCCACACGAGATGTCCGGGGGCATGCGCCAACGGGTGCTCATCGCCATGGCCCTCGCCTGCGAGCCGGAGCTCCTCGTCGCCGACGAGCCGACCACCGCACTCGACGTGACCATCCAGGCCCAGATCCTCGAACTGATCGCCGACATCCAGCAGCGACTCGGTCTCGCGGTGATGCTGATCACCCACGACCTCGGCGTGGTTGCCGGGTTGTGCGACCGGGTGGCGGTGATGTACTCGGGCAAGTTGGTCGAGCTCGCCACCGCCGACGAGTTGTACGCCAACCCGGCGCATCCGTACTCAGCGGGCCTGCTGCGCAGCACTCCACGTCTCGATGTCGCCATGCCTCGCCTGGTCTCCATCGACGGGTCGCCGCCGGATCTCGTGTCGCCGCCGATCGGTTGCCCGTTCGCCGCCCGCTGCTCCTTGGCCACCGAGGAGTGCCTGGCCGAGATGCCGGGCCTGCACACCATGGAGGACGGCCGCAAGGTCGCCTGCTGGCGGCCATACGAAGCAGGGATGCCCCAGGAGGTCGTCGATGGAGCCCACTGAGTCCTCGACCGCGGCGGCCACCACAGCCGCGCCTGCCGACGGACCACTGCTCGAGGTCGACCACCTCAGCATCCGCTTCCCGGTGAGCGGCGGGACGTTCTGGGGTGGCCAGAAGCGTTTCGTCCACGCAGTCGACGACGTGTCGTTCAGCATCCAGAAGGGCACCACCTTCGGGCTCGTCGGTGAGAGCGGCTCCGGTAAGACCACCACCGGGCGCGCGGTCCTGCGCCGCATCACCCCGACCGAGGGCACGATTCGCTTCGGTGGTCGCGACATCACCCAGGTGACGGGCAAGGACCTCCGCGAACTGCGTCGGCACATGCAGCTCGTGTTCCAGGACCCCTACTCGAGCCTGAACCCTCGGATGTCGGTCCTCGAGCTCGTCGCCGAGCCGCTCATCGTGCACGGGTTGGCGAAGAACGCGGCCGATGCACGCGAACGCGTCGTCGACCTCCTCGACCGGTGCGGCCTCCCCGTCGACGCCGCCGATCGGTATCCCCACGCCTTCAGCGGCGGACAGCGCCAGCGCGTCGGCATCGCTCGGGCGCTCGCCCTGCGGCCCGACTTCATCGTCGCCGACGAGCCGGTGTCGGCGCTCGACGTGAGCGTGCGCGCCCAGGTCGTCAACCTCCTCCAGGACCTTCAGCAGGAGCTGGGCCTCACGTATCTGTTCATCGCTCACGACCTCTCGGTGGTGCGCCACATCTCGCACCGCATCGGGATCCTGTACGCGGGGCGCTTGATCGAACTCGCCGACACCGACGACGTGTACGAGACGCCGTTGCACCCCTACACCGAGGCGTTGCTGTCGAGCGTGCCCATCCCGGATCCTCCGCTGCAGCGCGCCCGGCGCCGCATCGTGCTCAGCGGCGAAGTGCCGAACCCCGTCGATCCTCCGCCCGGTTGCCGCTTCCAGAGCCGTTGCCCGATCGTCGAGGACCGCTGCCGGGTGGAGACCCCGTTGCTCGAGGAGAAGGCGCCCGGTCACCTCGTGGCCTGTCACCTTCGCTGACGGACCACCGATCACATGTCGACACTGCAATGGAGCATCGCGCTCGCGGCCGTCTTCGTCGGGTCCTGCGCGCAGGGTTCGTTCGGCTTCGGGCTCGGCGTCACGGCCGCGCCCGTGCTGGCCATCATCAACGGCGACTTCATCCCGGGCTCGTTGCTCATGGTGGCCACGTTGCTCACCGCGCTGGTCGCGTTCCGAGAGCGGAGCGCGCTGGCGTGGCGCCCGGTCGGGTGGGCGATGGTCGGCCGCGTGCCGGGGAGCCTGCTCGGGACGTGGGCGGTGGTGGTGCTGCCCGAGCGCGACCTGATCCTGCTCTTCGGCGTGCTCGTGCTGCTCGGCGTGGGTCTCAGCCTGGCCGGCTGGTCCGTCGAGCCGCATCGTCGGGCGCTGCTGTCGGCGGGTGCCGCGTCGGGCTTCATGGGCAGCATCACGTCCATCGGCGGGCCACCGATGGCTCTGCTGTATCAGCATCGATCCGGTCGTGAGCTGCGGTCGAGCCTGTCGTTGTTCTTCCTGTTCGGCTCGACGGTGTCGGTGACGCTGCTGGCGGTGTCGGGCGAGTTGCATCACGCCGACGTGACCCGCGCGTTGGCGCTGGTGCCGGCCATGCTCGCAGGCTTCGTCGCGTCGCATTGGGCGACGCGATGGCTCGACGGTGGACGGATGCGTCCGTGGCTGCTGGGGTTCTCGGCGTCGACGGCGCTGATCCTGTTGATCACCGAGATCTGGTGACGCTCACCTCGACCCGAGGAACCTCGCCGGTGACAGCGTCGCGGCGCGAAGCCCGAGGGCTTCCTGCTGGTCGCTCAGGCGTTCGCCCCGCATCAACTGTGTGAGGAGGTCCGCCATCGCCGGTGCGGTCTTGATCCCGGCCCCGCCCTGTCCGGCGAGCCACCAGAACCCGGGAGCGCGCGGGTCCTCGCCGATGACGGGGGCGCGGTCCGGGGCGAACGTGCGCAGGCCCGCCCACGCCCGGCGGACGGATCGCAGCGGCAGCCCGGTGGCGAGCGCGACCCGCTCGAGCGCCAACGCCACGTCGAGTTCTTCGGGCCGCGCATCGCACGGCTCGCTCGGGTGTTCGTCGGCCGGCGACACGAGGAGCCCGCCCGGTTCGGGTTCGCAGTAGTAACGGCCCGCGACGTCCATCACGAGCGGCCAGGACGCGACCCGTTCGGGCGCGGGAACGATCGCCGCGGTACGGCGCAGGGCCTGGAATCCGATCGGTTCGAGTCCGGCCCGCACACCGACTTCGTCGACCCAGGCTCCAGCAGCGTTCACCACCGAACGCGTCTGGATCGTGGTGCCCGAGGTGGTGACCGTCCAGCCGCCCGAGTCGTCGGCTCGGAGGCGGAGCGCTTCGTCGGCGAGCATGGTGACGCCGCCGGCACCACGGAACAACCTGAGGTAACCCGCGATCACGGCGGCCGTGTCGATCGACATCGCCTCCGGTTCCCACACACCGCCGCCCGCGATCGTGTGCGGTTCGAATCCCGCGAGCCGGCTCGCGACCTCGTCGGGATCGAGGCGGGTCACGCTCGGCCGCAGACGCGCCCCGGCGTCGGCCAGCGCATCGAGGCTCGGCGCGTCGGCGGCCTCACCCACCCACATCAGGCCGCGGCTCGACAGCAGCGGATGATCGGCGAACTCGTCGGGCGGAGTCTCGAAGAACGGGCGGCTGAGGCGGGCGAGGGCGCACACCGCCGGGTGACCGGACGTTTCGGACAGCACCGAGGCGGATCGCCCGCTCGCGTGTTGTGCCGGCAGCGGCTCCCGCTCGATGAGCACCACCCCGGCGCCGTCGGTGGAGTGCGTGGCGAGCACCGCCGCGGCAGAGATGCCGGCGATGCCGGCACCGATCACGACGATGTCGGGTGTCATCCGCCGGTGCGTTGACTGAGGTCTCGCATCACACTCGCCATGTGCTGCTCGGTGCACGAGCGTGCGGCCGAGGTGTCGCGAGCGGCGATGGCGTCGTAGATCGCCTGATGTTCGTCCCAACTGGTGACGCCGCGGCTGTCCACCAACGTGGTGAAGATCAGCTCGGTCTGATTCCGCAACGGCCCGACCACCGAACCGAGGTAGTCGTTGCGTGAGGCCCGCTCGATCGCGACGTGGAAGTCGCGGTGGCAGGCGGCGGCGCGCACGATGTCGTTGTTGGAGGTGGCACGTCGACCGGCTTCGAGCAGCGCGAGCATCGCTGCCAGTTCGTCCTCGGTGCGGTGGAGGGCGGCGTGCTCGGCGGCGTAGGCCTCGATGACGGCTCGCAGTTCGAGGAGCTGTCGGGCCTGTTCGGGCGCGATGGCGCTGACGTATGCCCCGCGACGGGGGAGCACCTCGACCAGGCCGGTGCCCTCGAGGGCACGGATCGCCTCGCGAACCGGGTTTCGGGACACCCCGAGCTGCTCGGCCAGGCGATCTTCGAACAATCGTTCACCAGGGGCGAGCTGGCCGGTGGTGATCATCTCCCGGATCTCGTCGGCGACGATCTCGCGCAGGGTGCGATGTTCCTGGCCGAGCGTCACGAGACCCAGGTTACTCAGGTCCTTTGGCGCGCGCCGGATGCTTCGGTCATTCGGTTCGCCAGCGCCGACGAATCGTGTAATGTATACAGTCGACAGAATCTCGTGACGAACGACAGGAATTTCGTGCCCTCGTTGACCGATCTCTCCATAGCTGGTGCCGCCGCCTTCGTGGCTGGCGGCGTCAACGCCATCGCTGGTGGTGGCACCCTCGTGTCGTTTCCCGCGCTCGTCGCCCTGGGCGTGCCGAGCCTGCGTGCGAACGTGACCAACACGGTGGCGCTGTGCCCCGGCTACTTCGGCGGCGCGCTCGCGCAGCGCGACTCGCTGGAGGACCAGCGGGCCCGCCTCCGGCGGATGCTGCCGGTGGCCGCCGTGGGTGGACTGATTGGCTCGGTGCTGCTCGTGGTCACCTCCGAGACCGTGTTCCGCAACATCGTGCCGTACCTCATCCTGCTGGCCTGTGCCCTCCTCGGCTTTCAGGACAGCATCAAGCAGCGCGTCTTCGGGCGTCGGCACGCCACTGCCGCGGGCGCTGCGCCGCCGACGTTGCTCATCGGCGTGTTCTTCGCCGCCGTGTACGGCGGCTACTTCGGGGCCGGCCTCGGCATCATGCTGCTCGCGGTGCTCGGCCTGCTCCTCGACGGTGAGCTGCCCAAGCTGAACGCGGTCAAGCAGGTCCTCGCGCTCACCATCAACGTGCTCGCCGCAGCCTTCTTCGTGTTCTCGGGCAAGGTCGAGTGGGCGTTCGCAGCGGTGATGGCACCCACGAGCCTCGCCGGCGGACACGTCGGCGGCACGCTCGCGTCGCGGATGAACGCGCGTGTCCTTCGGGCCGTGGTGATCGCCTTCGGTGTCCTGGTCGCAGGCAAGATGCTGCTGTTCTGAAATCGGCCCGTGGGGCATGCGTTCTACACTCGGCGTCGTGACCCCCGTGCACCACCTCAGTCGCCGTGACGCGCGCCGAATCGCGGTTCGGGCACAGTTGCTCGACGCCGCCCGCCCGACGGATCTCCTGACGGTGATCCGTCATCTCACGATGGTGCAGGTGGACCCGACGAGTGCCGTTGCGCCGAGCGCGGAGCTGGTGCTGTGGAGTCGACTCGGGTCGTCGTTCTCGCCCGACATGCTCCGGGCCGCGATCGCGGATCGATCGGTCGTCGAGCTCCGCGCGATGCTGCGTCCGGCGGAGGACCTCGCGCTCTACCGTGCCGAGATGGCCGCGTGGCCAGGGTCCGGCGAGGTGCCCAACTTCCGGCGGGCGCAGAGCGAGTGGCTGGCGGCCAACGACGGCTGCCGCCGCGACATCCTCGACCGGTTGCGCACCTCCGGCCCGCTGACCTCGAGAGACCTGCCCGACACGTGCGCCAAGCCATGGGCGTCGAGCGGGTGGAACAACAACAAGAACGTGGCCATGATGCTCGACTTCATGGTGCAGTCCGGTCAGGTCGCCAACGCCGGCCGGAAGGGTCGCGATCGCCTGTGGGACCTCGCCGAGCGTGTGTATCGGGATGATCCCGTGGTGCCCGAACCCGAGGCGGAGCGTCGCCGCAACGAGAGGCGACTCCGCGCCCTGGGGATCGCCCGCGCTCGCGGGCCGGAGTGTCCGGTGGAGCCCGCCGACGTCGGCGAGGTCGGCGAGCCCGCGGAGGTCGAGGGTGTCGGTGGCCAGTGGCGGGTCGACCCGGATCAACTGGGCCAGCCCTTCTCGGGCCGCGCCGCACTGCTGTCGCCGTTCGACCGTCTGCTGCACGAGCGCCACCGGATGGTCGAGCTCTTCGGGTTCGACTACGCACTCGAGATGTACAAGCCGGTGCCGCAGCGGCGGTGGGGCTACTACGCCCTGCCGATCCTGTACGGCGATGCGCTCGTCGGCAAGCTCGACGCCACGGCGGACCGGGCTGCCGGTGTGCTGCGCGTCGATGCGGTCCACCAGGATGTGCCGTTCACGAAGGCGATGACCGCGGCGATCGACCGCGAGATCGCGGACCTCGCCCGTTGGCTGCAACTCGACCTCCTCGTCGAGCGTTGAGCGGTCGCGACCCGGACGGCAGCCGATCTATCGTGGGTCTCCCCGCCTGAACGAGGAGTTCGACATGACCACCCTTCGCGACCGTCCCAACACCGCCCTCGTGGTGATCGATGTGCAGAACGACGTGGTCGGCGGCGCCCATCAGCGTGACGAGGTGATCGCCAACATCAAAGGGCTCGTCGAGCGTGCCCGCGCCGAGGACGTGCCGGTGGTGTGGGTGCAGCACTCCGACGACGGGCTGGTCGAAGGCAGCGAAGGCTGGCAGTACGTGCCCGAGCTCGAGCGGGGTCCTTCCGAGCCGCTCGTGCACAAGAAGTACGGCGACTCCTTCGAGGACACCACGCTCGAGGCCGAGCTCGCCGAGCGTCATGTGGGGCGCGTCATCGTGACGGGTGCGCAGACCGATGCCTGCATCCGAGCGACGCTGCACGGCGCCTTCGTGCGCGGCTACGACACGGTGCTGGTGAGCGATGCGCACACCACCGAGGACCTCACCGCCTACGGCCTGCCCTCGCCCGACAAGGTGATCGCCCACACGAACATGTACTGGACCTGGCAGGCAGGCCCTGGGAGAACGGCGACGGTCGTCGACGCCGCGGGTGTCAGCTACGCCGACTGAGAGAGGCTCGAGACGAGCACCCGGCCGCGGGTGCCCTCGATGTGGCGAACGAGGCGGTCGAGTTGTGGCACGACGAGCCAGTGGCCCGCAGCCGCGATGACACCGCCGAGTGCCAACCCGGCGAGCACGTCGCTCGGGTAGTGCGCCCCGACGTAGACGCGCGTGAACGCCATCAGCACCGCGGCCACGACCGCGGGGATGCCCCATCGCCGATTGGTCAGCAGGAGGCCCACTGCGATCGCCCCGGCCATCGTGGCGTGGTCGCTCGGGAACGAGAAGTCGGTGGTGCGGTCGATGAGGACATGGACGTCGCTCATCGCCTCGTACGGGCGGAGCCGGTCGACCGCGCCGCCGATGAACTGTCCGACGCCGAGGGCCACGAGTGCAGCGGCGCCCGCCCACACGCTGCCGGCGACCTCGATGGTGTGTCCGTGGCGGCGTCCGTCGAGGAACGCGGCCAGGAGCAGACCGGCGAACAGCACGACTCCGAAGTTGGCGTAGAACCGGAAGAAGCCGTGGGCCCACGTGGTGCGGTCGGCCAGCCGGTTCACCCATCGATAGATGTCGCGATCCATGCCGCCTCCTCTCGTCCCGGGTCCGCCCGGCGAGTCGAGGATACGAGGTCGCGGCGTCTGGGGGTTGTCGGCACGGCGGCGCTGCGGGAGGATCGGGGAGTGGACGATGTGGACTCCGAGAAGGTGCGAACGGCGAGCGAGGCCGAACGGGCACGGATCTGGGCCGAGTGGGTGACCGAGTTCGGCCAGTACGAGGCCTCGCGCCGGTGGCTCGCGATCTTCGCGGCCACGGACGCACCGAAGACCGGCTGAGCGTCAGCGGAGGCAATTGCCACTTGCGTCGCCCCAGGTCAGAGGCGTAATCTGACGGCAGGCTCGGCGATCGGACGATGGAGGTGAACTCCATCGACAGGCATGCCGAACGGACCACAGCGGGGTTCGGGATGAGCACTTTCACACCAGCGGCGAGCGTCGTCCGGCCGCTCGTCGTCGTGGCGCTGCTCGTCGGCGTCGCGTCGTGTTCAGGCTCGTCGGGCGGGACGCTCGGGGAGGCGTCATCTCGTTCCGCCGACGTGGACGTCTCGACCCCGACCGATCCGGTGTCCACAGGGGCGTCGTCCGCTGTCACGTTCGTGGATGGAGCCGGAGGAACCCCGGGCGAGGCGACCATCACGGTCGTCGATGGTGGAATCGTCGACGCGGTCGGCTCGGACGGCACGACGTTCACGTTGGCGGTGCCGGCGCGGGCGGTCGATCACGACGTGACCGTCACGATGACACCGCTGGCGGGCGTTCGAGGGATCACCGAGCGCGGGACCGTGGAGGCGGTACGACTCGAACCGGAGGGACTGTCGTTCGTCGAGTACGCCCACCTCACCATCGTCCCCGCCACCCCGATTGCGATCGAGGATCAGTTGATGTTCTGGGCCCTGGGGGACGGGTCGTCGGCAACGCCCGCCCTGATGGATCCGACCACGCCCGACATCGTGCTCATGCTGGAGCACTTCAGCGGAGCCGGGGTCGCCGAAGTGACATCACCGGAGCGGGCGGCGGTGCTCGACCAGCAGGCATCGGACGCTCGGGCCAAGTTGCAGGCGCAACTCGTCGACGAGGCCAACGCCGAACGCGCTGCGGTCGACGCGGGACATCCTGATGCGAATCGCGCCGACCTCGTCGGTTGGCTGGACGAGTACGAGCGGCAGGTGGTGCAACCGCTGGTCGCCGCCGCGTCGTCGAGTTGTGCCGCCGCCACCAAAGCCGTGGACGAAGCATTGGGCGTGGAGCGACAACGCAACCTCATGGGCGTCGAGGGAGCACACTTCGATCTCGTCGCGACGCTCTCGCTCACCGATGGCCCGTGCGAGAAGGAGGCGAAGGACCAGTGCAAAGCTGCGAAGGATCCGTCGATCCTCGTGCGCTTCTGGCTGCAACAAGCCCGGATGAAGGAGCTGTTGGGTCAGGAGTCCGGCATCGACCTGGCGCACATCGTCGAGAAGGCCAAGCGGATCTGTCTGCCGCACTCGTACACGGCGCAGGGTGGACTCGAGGACTTCGTCGGGACCGGCACGATCTGTGACCTGTCGAAGCCGTTCACGATCTCCGGGAGTGGTGTCGTCCAGATGTTCTCGCCGACGAGCGAGGAGGGCGGCACCTACGACTACACCGGGTCCGGTGACGGCTTCACCATGCAGGGGAGCGGTACCTACGTCGTCACCATTGCCGACGACGGTTCCGGGACCATCGAGGCCACGGGGAGCGGCAGTGTGTCGACCGAGCTCGGAGTGTTTGCAGCGGAAGGGACCGAGGTCTACACGCTGACCGAGATCGAACAGTGCTGAGCGTCAGCGGGCGAGGTCGATGTCGACCATCAGGCGGTCGGCGAGCGCCTCGAGCCGAACCCTGACCGCGTCGATCGTCAGCCCGGGTGGCAGCACCACCGCCGCCGTCGCCTCGAACAGTGGTCCGCCCGACATCGGCGCATCGGTGGTCGAGGTGTCGAGCTCCTCGATGCTCGCCCCGATCTCGGCGAGCGCGGCGGAGACCGAGTGCACCAGGCCGGGGCGATCGGTGCCCACGAGTGACAGCACGAAGCGCTCGCCGTCGGTGACAGCGTCGCCGTCGGCGTCGTCGACGCGCACGCGCAGTGTGCCTTCCTGGTCGAGGGCGTAGAGCGCGGCCCGCAGGTCGGCCTCGCCGCTGACGGGCACGACCACCTGCACGATGCCCGCGAACTTCCCACCGAGGCGAGCCATCTGGCTGCGCTCCCAGTTGCCGCCGTGAGCCGAGATCGCTCCCGACAGGGAGTCGACGAGGCCGGGCCGGTCGTCGCCGAGCACGGTGAGCACGAGCGTGGGCATGACCGCCACGCTACTGCTGCCCGCGCCCCGCTCGAGCCGTGATCTGCGAGACTGCGCGCCGTGAGCACCGCACCGCTCCTGCGCCTCACCGGCCTGACCAAGCAGTACCCGGGCGTCACCGCGCTCGACGACCTGACGCTCGACCTGCCACGCGGGCGTGTCGGGCTCGTCGGCGCCAACGGGGCGGGCAAGTCGACCATGTTCCGGCTGCTGCTCGGACTGGCGCACCCGACCAAGGGTCGTGTGGAGGTGTGCGGCATCGACGTCGGCGTCGACCCGATCGGTGTCCGCTCCCGTCTCGGGTACATGCCCGAGCACGACTGCCTCCCGCTCGACCAGACCGCCGCGGACGTCGTCTCCACCTTCGGCGAGCTCAGCGGTCTCCCCGCTCGCGCCGCCCGGCAGCGGGCGTCGGACATCCTCGACCTGGTGGGTCTCGACGAAGCGAGGTTTCGTCCGATCGGTGGCTTCTCCACGGGCATGCGGCAGCGAACCAAACTCGCTCAGGCGCTCGTCGGCGATCCCGAACTCGTGCTGCTCGACGAGCCGACCGCCGGTCTCGACCCGCTCGGTCGCGAAGAGATGCTCTCCCTGGTCGCGAGACTCGGGTCGTTCGGGATCTCGGTCCTGATGGCGACCCACCTGCTCGACGACGTGCAGCAGGTGTGCGATCACGTCGTGATGATCGACGCCGGCCGGCTGGTGGTGTCCGGCGGCACCGAGTCGTTGTTGGAACGCACAGGTCTGGTGACGGTCGACGTGGGGCTGTACGGCGAGGCATTCGTCGCGGCCCTCACGAGCCGTGGGCTGCAGTCGATGGTGGTCGACGGGCTGGTCGAGGTCACCGTCGCCGACGATCAGGACATGGACGTGATCCGAGACACCGTGGCCGAAGCCGGTCTCCCGCTGTTCCGGCTGTCGACGCGTCTCACGTCGCTCGACGAGGTGTTCGTGCGACGAAGCGGGGGTGGCGCGTGAGTACCGTCCCGGGCTCCGCCGACGCCGGTCGCGGTGCGGTCTACGACCGCGGGTATCGACCCTACGAGGGCCCCCGCGGCCGGCGTGGGGCGGCCACCTTCGCCCTGTACAAGGCGTCGATTCGTCGGGCGCTCGGCCTCCGGCGCACGTGGCGTCAGAAGGTGGCGCCGTTCGTGCTCCTCGGGGTGGTCACGATTCCCGCCATCGTGAACGTCGGCATCGGCTACATCACCCGCGACCAGATCGGCGCGGACCGCATCCAGATCATCGACTACCGCGACTACGTGGGCGTCTCGTCGGCGTTGCTGCTGTTCGTCGGGCTCGTCGCCCCCGACGTGATGTGCCCGGACCGGCGTCAGCGGGTGCTGCCCTTGATGTTCGCCCGACCGTTGATCGGCGTCGATTACGTGCTCGCGAAGGTCGGTGCCATCGCCACCATCCTGTTCGCGTTCTCGTTCCTCCCCCAGATCGTCCTGTTCCTGGGCAACATGTTGGTGAGCGACAGCGCACTGGATTACTTCACGGGCCACCTCGACGTGCTGTGGAAGGTGCCGATCGCGGTACTGCTCCTCGCGCTCTACTACGCCGTCATCGGCTGTGCCATCGCGTCGCTCACCGATCGCCGCATCGTTGCCGGCGCTGCGGTGATCGGGCTGTTCCTACTGACGTCGATCTCCTCGGGCATCATCGTCGGGGACTGGTCGAACGAGGGCGGCTCCTACGGCGCGCTCCTCAACGTCCTGGCGATGCCGCTGTACCTGCGTGACGTCGTCTTCCTCGGCAGGGTCGCCGACGATTCGCCGCTGAACCACGTGGCCGGCGGTGGTCTGCTCGCGCTCGCGTGCTACCTCGGGGTGCTGTTGACGGGCTCCGTGGTCCTGTGGTGGCGCTACCGCTGGGTGGAGCGCTGATGTCAGTCGATCACGACCTGCTCGACGACCCTGCGATGGCGACCGACGCCACCGTGGAGGTCGGCGCGGTCTCGGTCTGGTTCGGGCCGAAGGTCGCCCTGTCGGAGCTGACCTGCTCGTTCGGGCCGGGCGTGAGCGGGCTGCTCGGCCCCAACGGCGCCGGCAAGACCACACTGATGCGGGCGATCACCGGACTCGTCGGCGTCAACGAGGGCACCGTCCGCGTCAACGGGCGCGATCCTCGGCGGGACCGATCCGTGCACGGCGACATGGCACTGGTCCCCGAGGACGAAGCCGTACCCAACGGCCTCACCGCCCGCCAGCTCACCCACTACCTCGCCGATCTGCATCGCGTGGCCGACCGTGAGGCGCCGGAGGAGGCGTTGCGCACCGTCGAGCTGCTCGACGTGGCCGATCGCCAGGTCGACACGTTCAGCAAGGGCATGCGCCAACGGGCCAAGATCGCCGCTGCGTTGGTCACCAACCCCGACGTGTTGGTGCTCGACGAACCGCTGAACGGCGCCGATCCCGTCCAACGCGCGCACCTCATCGCGCTGTTCAAGCAACTCGGCGCGTCGGGTCGCACCGTGATCGTCAGCTCGCACGTGCTCAACGAGGTGGAGCGCATGGCGGAGCGGGTGATCGTGTTGGTCCATGGGCGCCTGGCCGCAGCCGGGGGCCATCGAGCGATCCGTGACGCGATGGACGACACGCCCCGCCATGTGCTGGTGCGCGCCGACGATGGCCGCCGGCTCGCCGCCGCGCTCGTCGGACTCGACTCGGTCACCGGCGTCAACTTCGATCCCGCCCGCGGCGAGCTGATCGTGCTCACCCTCCAGGCCCGCGAGCTCGCCGTCGCCCTTCCACGCCTTGCCCAGCAGACCTCGGTCCGGCTGCTCGAGGTGCGACCGCTCGACGACTCGCTGGAGAGCTTGTTCAGGGAGCTCGTGCGATGACGGCACCCGCAGCCGCCCCCGTCCGAGCATGGCGTCCCCGCCCGCGTCTCGTCGCGATCCTGTTCTACACGTGGCGGTCGTGCTTCCCCCGCAAGCGGTGGGCAGCGATCCTCGTCCCCTGCGCCGGAGCGCTCCTGTTCGGACTCCTCGCTCGCGCCGTCGACAACTTCCCGACTCCCGAGCGCGCCTTCGCCAACGTCGCCGCCGAGGGCATCTTCTCGCTCGTGATGCCGATCGCGGCTCTGGTGATCGGCGATTCGGTGCTCGGGTCCGAGATCCGCGCGGGCTCGTTCCACTTCACCTGGCTGTCGCCCGTGCCGACCTGGCAGATCGTGGTCGGGCGATGGATCGGCGGCTCGACCGTCGCGCTCGTCACCATCGCGCCCGCCGCCGCGCTGGCGGCCGCGGTGGCCGGAAGCCCATCCGGCGCGTGGCCGGCGTTCGTCGCCGCCGCGTTCGGCAGCGTCGCCTACGTCGCGATCTTCATCACCATCGGATGCCTCACGCGGCGCACCGCTGTCTGGTCGCTCGCGTTCGTGTTCCTCGTCGAGCGCCTGCTCGGCGCCGCCCTCACCGGCATCGCCCAGGTCTCACCGACCTGGGAGTCGAGAGCCATCTTCGTCGGGTTGCTCGACGACCCGCCGAGCCGGCTCATCCGCTCCGGCATCCCCTCCGGCACCGACGCGATCGTGCGGCTGGTCATCATCACGCTCGTCGCTCTCGCGCTCGCGAACTGGCGGATGCGTCACCTCCGTCTCTCCGGCGCGGCCGACTGATCAGCCAGGTCGGCGAGCGGTCACGACCCGGCGTTGTGCGTGCGCGACGAGGTCGTCGCGCGCCGCCGCGGACTCGGCCAGGCTGGCCAGGGCGGCACGGTCACGCTCGTCGACCCGTTCGCCCACCCACTCGACCGTGCGCTCCAAGTGCTGCACGAGCCAGGCTCGAGTTGCCGGATCGAGCGGGGCGTCATGGCGGGCCGTCAGGACGGCGTCGGTGATCTGCTCGAAGCCCGCCGTCGCGAGCAGGGCCGGCCAGTCGACGGTGAGCGGATCGAGCCCGAGTCGCTCGCTGAGCGCGGCCGCCGCGGCGGCATCGGCTCGAGCCCAGGCGCCGCTGGTCACGACAGGGTCGTCGGCCGGCAGGATGACCGGGCTGTCGCCGAACTCGACCATCACCAGGGTGCCTCCCGGGCGCAGGTGCGACCACAGATCCTGCAGCACGGCCACCGGATCAGCGACGTGGTGCACGACCATGCCCGCCCAGATCACGTCGAGTGCTGGCAGGTCGGGGAGTCCCGCCTCCATGTCGGCCAGCAGCACGTGCACGCGGTCGCCGAGCTCCAGGTCGCGTGCCCGCGCCGTCACCCGGGCGAGGAGCGGAGCCGACGAGTCGAGCGCCAGCAACTGGGCGTTCGGTGCGTGGGCGGCGAGCGCCGCGGTCACCACGCCAGGGCCACAGCCGACGTCCATGACGTGGGCGACATGTGTCCAGTCGACCCGATCGGCGAGCTGGGCGACGGTCTGGTCGACGATCGGCAGCACGAGCGCAGCGTCGAGCTCCAGCCGCTCGGCCATCTGCTCCCAGTCGAAGCCCGCATCGTGACCGTGCCGTGGCCGTGGCCGTGGCCATGACCATGACCTTGGTTGTGGTCGTGGTCGTGGTCGTGGGAATGCTCGTCACCCATGCGTCCGAGGGTACCGAGCCGTCGGCTCAGGCCGACGCGGCGCTGCTCCCACGGTGACGCTCAGTCCGCGGCGTCGAACGTCTCCAGCAGACCGCGCAGCATCCAGGCTGCACCGGAGGGGACCGAGGCGCGCAGTGGAGCTCTCACGCTGAGCGCCTCGAGCAGCTCGACCGATCCTCCGCCGAGCCCGAAGGCGGGGTCACCCTCGCCGTCGTGCACGTGGACCGTGTCGTCGATGTCGACCACGAACGACACGGCCGGGTCGGTGGTGTGGACGGCGAAGCTGCCCCGCTCCGTCGCGCCGTGACCGATGGCGAGCGCAGGACCCAAGGCCGCGACGTACCGAAGGCTTGCCGCGATCTCGTCGGCTTCCTCGGCGGGCGCGATGCCCTGGGGCAGCAGGATGTCACGCTCGTGCACCCAGGAATCCCACAGCGCATGGTGGGCGAGTGCGCTCACCGTGATGTGCCCTGGCGGAGCCTCGGCGAGCGTGGTCCAGCCGACATCGTCGAGCGACAGCAGCACGGCCTCGAGTTGCTCCGTCGACGCGGTGAACCGTTGCAGCACCGCGCTCGGGGCGATGTCGGCTTCGCCGGCGACCATCTGCGCCGGCGAGGCCACCGGGTCGAACGACGTGAGGAACCGGCTGGGCTCGCCCTTCAGCCCGGCCATGATCGAGTACGCCCAGAAACTGTTGGTGCTGTCGAGATGGAGGATCACGTCGCGCGCCGTCCAGCCCGCGCAGCGGCTGGGGTGGGCCCACTGGGCATCGTCGAACGAGCTCACCGCCTCGAGCAGGCGACGTCGCTGGCGGACGGTGGGGGCGGCGATGCCCGAGGGCGGTCCGTCGAGGTCGACGACCGAGGTCGACCCGTAGCGCGGGGCGAGTTGCATCACGCCAGGTTGCCACAGGTGCATGAACTGCCTCGACCGACGGGCTCTGCCGCTCTACGCTGGTCCGGCATTCCCGGAGGTGAGTTTGCCTGCGATCGCGCCGTGGCCGCTGACCGGCCGCTCGTCACAACTCGAGGAACTGGGTCGCCACTACCGCGACGCGGCGCGGGCCGGTGTCGTCCTGTACGGCCAGGCTGGTGTCGGCAAGACGCGACTCGCCGAGGAAGCACTCGCATTGGCGGAGCGCGGTGGTCGCCCCGTCGGGCGAGCGGTCGGCCATCAGACGACGCAGGAGATCCCGCTCGCCGCCCTGGCGCACCTCCTGCCCTTCGACCTCACCGACGAGTTGGGCATCGGCGAGGAGAAGCGCACCGGGCTGTTCCATGCGGCCCGTGCCGAGTTGCGTCGTCTGGCCGGCGACGACCGCCTCGTGCTGCTCGTCGACGATCTCGACCTGCTCGACGACATGTCGGTCGCGGTCCTCGTGCCGCTGGTGATGGCGCGCACGGTCTTCCTGGTCGGCACGGTGCGCAGCAGCCGCACGCCGTCGCCGCGCCTGGGTGTGCTCCATCGCGACGGCCACCTGGTGCGGATGGAACTCGGGCCGCTCGGTGCCGACGAGCTCGGAGCGCTCCTGCACCGGGCGCTCGACGGCCCGGTCGCCGACAGCGCCCGCGCCGAACTCGCCCGTCTGTCGGGCGGCAACCTGCAGGTGCTCACCGAGCTCGTGCAAGGGGCTCGCGAACGCGGTGTGCTGGTCAAGAGCGGTGGCGCGTGGCAGCTCACCGGCCCACTACCCACCACCGTCGCGCTCGACGAACTCGTCGCCGAACGACTCGCCGGCGTCGACGACGACGGGCGAGCCCTGCTGGAGATGCTGTCGGTCTGCGAGCGGTTCGGCCTGACCGACATCGAACGAGCCTTCGGCGCCGCGACCCTGGAAGATCTCGAAGCATCGGGTCTCGTCGTGGTCGTGACCTCCGGTCGTCGATCCGCCGTGCGGCTCGCGCACCCGCTCTACGGCGAGGTGCTGCGCGCCGGACTGCCCCGACTGCGTCTGCGTCGGATTCGCCACGAGCTCGCCGACATGATCGAGTCCCACGGGGCACGACGTCGCGAGGACGTCGTGCGACTCGCCCAGTGGCGGATCGGCTCCGGGGGCAAGGTGCCCGGGGAGCAGCTGCTGAGGGCGTCCTACCTGGCACTCGCCGGGCACGACTCCGCACTCGCGTTGCGCCTGATCAATGCGGGTGACCTGAACGACGTGTCGCCCGTCGACCGCGCCGAGGTGCTCGTCGAGGCGCACTCGATGAGAGGCGATCTCGTCGAGGTCGAACGAGCGGTCGCGTCGGTGTGGGACCTCGATCTCGACGACGCACGGCGTGCGGACTTCTCCCGCCGCCTCGCCGACACCCGCTTCTTCCGCGCCCGCGACCTCGAGGGCGCGCTCGCCGCGCACGAGGCAGCGCTCGAACGCCTCACCGATCCAGAGGCCATCGCCGCAGTCGAAGTGCGCAGGGCGAGCCTTCTCGCCGGCGCCGGTCGACCGGTGGAAGCGCTGCGTTTGCTCGAGGCGATGGAGCCGCCCGCCTCAGCCCGCACCCGCGTCGAGCGCGACGGCGCCATGGCCACGAGCCTTCTCAGCGTCGGCCGCCACGAGGAGGCCCGCGAAACCGCCCGGCGGGGAGCAGCCGAACACGCTGAGCTGGTCGGCCCGGTCGCACGGCGCGGGATCACCCAGCACGTCGTCAACGAGGCGCACGCGTACTCGTACGCGGGGGAATACGCCACGGCGCGTGGCTTGCTCGAACCCGCCGCGGAGCGAGCGATGGACACGGGAGCGATGGCAGCATGGGTGTGGTTGGAGATGGCCCTCGCCGAGCTCGCCCGAGACTCGGGTCGGGCGCACGAAGCCATCACCAGGTTCGCTCACGTTGCCGAGGTCGCGCCGAACGTCGGTCAGCACGCGGCGCTCGTGTGGGCCCACGTCGGCGTCGCGCAGGGACATCTCCTCCTCGGCGAGTGCGCCGCGGCCGCGGCCGCCCTGGAGAAGGCCGATCTGGTCGGCGACAGTCCGGTCGCGACGTCTCGCGGCACGCGGGAACGGGCGAGGGCGTGGCTCGAGGCCTGCCGCGGCGACCTCAGCGCGGCACGCGCCCGCCTCCGCGACATCGTCGATCCGGTACGCCGCGACGGGATGTACATCTTCGAGGTCACCGTGCTGCACGACTTGGCCCGTTTCGGGGCAGCCGATGAGGTCGTCGATCGACTCGAGGAACTGGCGGGCCAGGTCGACGGCCCGCTCGCTGCGATCCACGCCGCACACGCCCGTGCTCTGCTGGCGCGCGACGTCGCCGCGCAGGCGGAGGTCGTCGACCGGTACGAATCCATCGACGCGCTGAGCCTCGCCTGCGAGGCCGCTTCCGAGCTGGCCGAGATGCACCGCTCCCGTGGTGACGGCCGTGCCGCGGTGATCGCCCAGCGACGCTCCGTGGACCTCGCGCAACGCGCAGGAGGGGTGCACACACCGGTGCTCGCCCGCGGCAGCGGCGTCGAGCCGCTCACCAATCGTGAACGGGAAGTGGCCCTGATGGCGGCCCAGGGCGCCAGCAGCCGAGACATCGGACGCCAACTCGGGATGTCGACCCGAACCGTCGACACCCACCTGGCCAGGGTGTATCGCAAGCTCGGCATCGGCGGACGAGCCGATCTCGGCGAGGCGTTGGTTCCCGACGGCGCGACTACGTAGTCACGTGTCCGGCGACACGCCGGCCGAACTACGTAACGACTGCGGATGTGGGGCACCCGGATCGGGGCGCATGATCGTCGATGAAAGACATTGGAGGAGATCGTGCACCCCCTGCACCACTTGCACCACCCCATCACCACCTCCCGCATCGAGCGGGACCAACCCCGTCCCATCACCATCACCGTGCTGGGCGACTTCGCCGTCACCGTCGACGGCGTGACCACGCTGGCCAGCGGCTCCAACCGCCGCACGGCGTCAGCACTCGTCAAGGTCCTTGCGTTGGCCCCCGGTCATCGCCTGCACCGCGAGCGTGTCATGGACCTGCTCTGGCCCGACGAAGCACCGGCAGATGCCGCCCCCCGGCTCCACAAGGCTGCCTTCTTCGCCCGCCGAGCGATCGGTCGAAACGACGCCGTCGTGCTTCGCGACGACAGCGTCTGGCTGTTCCCCGACGAGGACTTCACCGTCGACGTCGTGGAGTTCGAGCGTCTCGCCCGGATCGCCGTCAGCGAGAACGACCCCATCGCCGCCCGTGCCGCGCTCGACTGGTACGGCGGTGACCTGCTGCCGGAGGACCCCTACGAGGACTGGGCGGCCGATCGTCGTGAGCTCCTTCACCTGCGCCGGCTCGACGTGCTCCGCGTCGCCGCGGAGTGGCGCGAGTTGGTGGAGGCCGAGCCGACCGACGAGGAGGCGAACGTCGAATTGATGCGCGCGCACATCGACGCCGGCGACGGTGCTGCTGCGGTGCGCCAGTTCGAACACCTGCAGCGGATCCTCGAGCGCGACCTCGGGATGCTGCCCGGCCGCGACGCCCGTCGTGCCTTCGAGGAGGCACAGCAGCTCGACGACGCTTCCAGCTCCCGCGAGCCGGCGGCACCCGTGGGCGAGCTGCTCGCCGAGCTGGCCCGTCTCATCACGCTCCAGAGCGCGGTACTCGCCGAGCTCGTCGCCGCCGGGGCGGCGTCCCCGGCCATGGCGTGCTAGGTGACCACGGTGACACCCGAGGACCTCACCCGTGTCCAGAGCTCGTGGACGAATTTCGTCCACGCTCGGACACGGGTCCTCGCGGTGCTCGCCGAGTGGTTCGAGCCGGTGGCGAGACCGACCTTCAGTGCCGCCCGGCGCGCCGAGTGGTTGTTCGAAGCGGTGGAGGAGCTCGTCGACCTCTTGTCGGCGCCGAGCTGCTTGGCCGACCACGCGAGACGGCTGGCCCAGACGTGGCCCGACCCCCGGCGAGCCCCGTGCTTCGCGATCGAGGGTCGGGCGTGGATGGGCGCTGCTTCGGCATGTCTCGCCGAATGGTCACCGTCGCTGGAGCGCGCGTGGCGGCAGGCATGGTTGCTGCTGTCCGACGTGCTCGCCGCGGAGACCCTCTCGCCGTTCTGTGACGACGAGATCTAGCCGCGATCGCGCGGCTCACAGCAAGTTCACAGTGAATCCGCGGGTGCCTCCGAGGGCCCGGCGGGACGATGGCAACCAAGCAGGCCGCACGATGCCGAGGAGTTGCCGTGACGATGAACATGCTCGACGACCACCGGTCGCCGGACACCTGGTCCGACGAACCGTCAGGTGGGTGGCGGACAGATGCCCCTTCGGCGTTCCCGCCGCCCGTTCCTCCGCCGCCGAGGACTCACCGTGGCCGCCGGCGAGCGATCACCCTCCTGGCGGCGGCAGCCCTGGTCGGCGGAGCGTCCGGGTACGTGGGCTCGACGCTCGCGTCGAACGAGCTCTCCGCTCCCGTCGCCTCGTCGGCCACCATCGCTCCGGCGTCGGTCATCTCGACCGGATCTGGCATGGACGTGGGCGCCATCGTGGCTGCCGTCGAGCCGTCCGTGGTGATCGTGTCGGCCGACGTCACGGTCCGCCAGGGCCCGTTCACCCAGTCCGGCACCTCGGCCGGGACCGGCATCATCCTCACCTGCCGACGGTGAGGTGCTCACGAACGCTCACGTGGTATCGGGTGCGACCTCGGTGACCGTCACGCTGAACGGAGAATCGACGCCGCGTGCCGCCACGGTGATCGGAACGGACTCCGCCAACGACGTGGCATTGTTGAGAATCCAGGGAGCGACCGGCCTCGCCCCGGCCACGATCGGCGACTCCGGTCAGGTCGCGGTCGGCGACGACGTCATCGCGATCGGCAACGCACTGGACCTCGACGGCGGCGTCAGCGTGACCCGCGGCATCGTGTCGGCGTTGCACCGAACGATCGACGTCGAGAACCGCACCCTCACCGGGGTGATCCAGACCGACGCCGCCATCAGCTCGGGAAACTCGGGAGGGCCGCTCGTCAACGCCGCCGGCCAGATCATCGGGATGAACTCGGCGGGTGCCACGAGCACGGGCACGGTCACGGCCGAGAACATCGGCTTCGCGATCCCGATCGGGCACGCGATGCAGATCGTCGAGTCGCTGAGGGCGTCGGCCTGAGTCCACGGGACTCCGCCGGCGCTCGCAGGATCAGCAGCCCGAGGGAAGCAGCAACTGGCTGCGGCGCCGAGCGCGAGCACCCAGACGGGGCAGGGCGAAGGCACGGCGACGCTGCGGCGGGTCGCAGTCGTCGGGGAGGAGGTGGCCGAGGCGCTCGGCCTCGCGGATGAGAGCTTCGTGCTCGAGCCGAGCGAGCTCTTGGATGTTCAGGTGATGAATGATCATGGGGTCATGGTGCACGTCGGGCCTTCCTGGCCACTTCCCGTTCCGACAGCCGTCGACGAGGGTCGGGGAAGCGCCCGGGAAGGTCCCCGCCGCCCTCCACCCGACCTCCACCGACCCCCGACCCGACCCTCGATCTGCGGCAACTGGTCAGGATCGTTCCCGGAATCCGGGAACGATCCTGACCAGAAGCCGCAGCGGGGAGATTCCTGACCAGAAGCCGAGGGGGTCAGTGGGAGAGCAGGCCGGTGAGGACCACGATCACGGCGTACAGGGCGCCACAGGAGGCGACGATGCGCAGCATCGTCCACCCGCGCACGGCGAGGACGGCCGCGGCGCCGACGGCGATCACGGTCGGGGTCGCGGCGCCGCCCTGGGCGCTGTGCAACGCAGAAGTCGCGATCAGCGCAGTGATCGCGGCAGTGCCGCCGTGACGGATCGTACGGTCGGCGCGGTCGCCGAGAGGGCGACGTTCGAGCAACAAGAGCGGGCCGACACGGAACAGGAAGCTGCCCACGCCGACGGCGAGGATGACGAGCCACGTGGTCATGACGCTGCCCTCCGATCGACCAGCAGTCCGGCGCCGGCGCCGGCGACCACGCTGAGCAACAGTCCCGTGCCGTCGGGGAAGTGCGCGGTCGCCAAGGCGGTGCCGGCGGCGACCACCATCACCGCTCGCGATGCGCTGACCCGGAGGCCGGGTCCGACGATCGCGAGCAGACACAGCGGCACCACCACGTCGAGGTCGAGCCAGTTCAGTCGGGCCCGGGCGAGGATGCCGATCGCCATCACGATCGACCATCCCGTGCCGAGTGTGAGCCCGATGGCCAGGAAGTAGCGGCGCTGGGTGCGCAGGTCGGGCGTTGCCGCGGCGTGGCGCTCGCCGAGCGCCCACGTCGGGTCGATGATCATGCCGGCGGCCAACAGCTTGAACCAGCGTGGCTGGTCGGTCCAGCGGCGGGCGAGCGATGCGCTGTACACGACGAGCCGAGTGTTGATCAGCAGTCCGGTGAGGATCGCCACGACGGCACCGGCGTCGTCGAGTGTGTGGAGCGTGGCGATGTGGGCCGTCCCGCCGAAGATCAGCCAACTCCCGATCCAACCGGCCCACGGCTCGCCGTGCTCGGCGATCGTCGCGCCGACGATGAGGGCGAACGGTGCGTACGCAGCGACCAACGGCAACATCGTCATCACACCGGCGCGCACCGCCGAGTCGCGTGACCCCTCGGCCGTGGTGGGGGGTGAAGGGTCGGTCTCGCTGGAGGGGAGGGGAGGGTTCATGGACGCGATCTATGTGTCGCGACCTTCCCGACGCCTTCCGTGTCGCGTTCGGGGCGGGAAGAGCGGCGGAAGAAGCGCTTCGTACGTTGCGCATGCACCGCCGCTCGGCGGCGCGTCACTCAACACGAAGGAACCACCACCCATGTCAACGACGACCGACAGTCCGATCCGCAACGGGGTCGACACCGCAACCCTCTTCGCCACTCTCGACGCCGTCAAGGCGACGCCGGAGATCGCGAAGTTCCAGTTCCGGGCGACCAACACCTGGATCAGCGGTACCCACAGCCAGTCCACCATCCACGGCTTCTACGGCGCGATGCAGGAGATGCAGCACGCCGACGCCCACGTCTTCCACGCCGACCACCCGGCCGTTCTCGTCGGCGGCGACGCCGCTCCGACCCCCGTGGAGTTCCTGCTGCACGCGCTCGCAGCGTGCCTCACCGCCGGCATCGCCAACGTCGCCGCGGCACGCAAGGTGAACCTGACCAAGGTCACCTCCAGCGTCGAAGGCGACATCAACCTGCTCGGCCTCCTCGGCATCGACTCCGAGGTCCGCAACGGCTATCAGCAGATTCGTGTCCGCTTCGAGATCGAAGGCGATGAGCCGGAGAAGCTGCGCCAGGTCGTTGCCCAGTCGACGGCCCGTTCGGCCGTGTTCGACGTGCTGACCCACGGTGTGCCCGTCTCGATCGAGGTGGAGGCCGGCTGACCGGCCCGGTGCTGCGATGACCACCTCGACCAACACCATCATCCTCGGCGCCGGGCAGGCCGGGCTGGCGCTCAGTCGCGGCCTCACCGACCTCGGCCGCGACCACCTCATCCTCGAGCGTGGTCGCGTCGCCGAGCGGTGGCGGTCCGAGCGCTGGGACTCGCTGCGCCTGCTCACGCCGAACTGGATGACCCGCCTTCCCGGCTTCCGTTACGACGGCGCCGCCCCCAACGGCTTCATGTCGGCAGGCGAGGTCACCACGTTCTTCGACCGGTACGCGTCGTCCTTCGATGCGCCGGTACGTGAGCACACCACCGTCGAACGGGTTCGCACCGACGGCGAACACTTCGTCGTCACCACCGACGACGGTGAGTTCCTCGGCGACAACGTCGTCATCGCCACCGGCTGGTGCGACCGGCCGGCGGTGCCGACGATGTCGCGCCAACTCTCCCCGCTCGTGCACCAGATCGACCCTGTTCGCTACCGCAATCCCGACAGCCTGCCCGCCGGTGGCGTGCTCGTGGTCGGCGCGTCGGCGACCGGGGTCCAGCTGGCCGACGAACTGCGCGCGACCGGCCGTGAGGTCACGATCGCCGTGGGCAGCCACAGCCGTCTCCCGCGTCGTTACCGCGGTATGGACGTGTTCTGGTGGCTGGATCTGCTGGGCTCGTTCGATCGCACCATCGACGATGTCGGCGACCCCCACGCCGCCCGGTTCGAACCGTCGGTCCAACTCGTCGGTCGCCTCGATCACCGCACTCTCGACCTGGCCACGCTGCAATCCAGTGGCGTCAGGCTGGTCGGCCGGCTCACCGGAGTCGACGGCACCAGGACGACGTTCGCCGACGACCTGCCGGCCACGCTGCATGCCGCGGATCGGCAGATGGCCAACGTCCTGCGGCGCATCGACCAGGCCGTCGACGAACGCGGTCTGGGGCGCGAGGTGCTCGAGCCCACCCGGCCGCCGCGCGTGACGATCGGCCCGCCCACGACATCGCTCGACCTCACCGCCGAGGGCATCACGTCGGTGATCTGGGCGACCGGTCATCGCCGCCCGTACGAGTGGCTCGACCTGCCCATCCTCGACCGCCGCGGCGAGATCGGCCAGTACCGCGGCGTCACCCGCCTGCCGGGCGCGTACGTGCTCGGCCAGCGGTTCCAACACTTCCGCAACTCCAACTTCATCGACGGCGTCGGTCGCGACGCCCTCTACGTGGCCGACCAGATCGGCCGCACACACCACCCCCTGCGAGACCTGATGAGCTCGCAGCCTCGTGAGAAATGAGAACTCGAAGATGAACTTCGACGAAGAGCCCTCCTCCCTGCGCAACGGCGCCAGGTACGACGTGATCGTCGTCGGCGCCCGCGCCGCCGGAGCCTCCACTGCGATGCTCCTCGGCCGCCAAGGCCTCGATGTGCTGATGGTCGACCACGGCCGGTTCGGCTCCGACACCCTGTCCACCCACGCCCTGATGCGCGCCGGCGTGCTGCAACTGTCGCGTTGGGGCCTACTCGACCGGGTCATCGCAGCCGGCACCCCGCCGATCCGCCGGACCACCTTCACATCGGCGAGCGGCCGCATCGTCGTCGACATCTCCGCCAAGCACGGTGTCGACGCGCTGTACGCGCCCCGACGCACGGTGCTCGACTCCATTCTCGTCCAGGCCGCCATCGACTCGGGTGTCGACGCACGCGACCTGACGTCGATGGTCGACGTGGTCCATCAGCGCGAACGCGTCCGCGGCGTCGTGCTCGCCACGACCGACGGTCGCTTCGTCGAGGTCGAGGCACCGCTCGTGATCGGTGCCGACGGCATCCGATCGACGGTCGCTCGACGCGTCGGCGCGTCGACGGTTCGCCAGGGCCGCAACCTGAGCGCGGTCGCCTATGGCTACTGGACGGACGTGGACATCGACGGCTACCAGTGGGTCTACCAGCGCGCCGGCAATTCGGGCTTCATCCCGACCAACGACGGCCGCGTCGTGGTGTTCGCGAATGCCACGGCCGAACGCATCGGCAAGGGTGGGGTGTCCGTCATCAGCGACATGGTCGCCGCCGGCTCGCCCGAGCTCGGTGAGCGACTGCGCAGCGGCACAGCGCCATCGGGGACGCGTACGTTCCGCGGCCAGACCGGGTTCATGCGTGCGGCGAGCGGCCCCGGCTGGGCGCTCGTCGGCGACGCGAGCCACTTCAAGGACCCGATCGGAGCCCACGGCATCACCGACGCACTGCGAGACGCTGAGCTGCTCGCCCGCGCGGTCGTCGCCGGAGGAGGTGTCGGAATGAACATCGACGCCGCCCTGGCCGACTACGGCGCGCAGCGCGACGAGGTGAGCGTGCCGTTGTTCGACACGGTCGAGCAGATCTCGGGCAATCACTGGACCGACGACGAGATCGGTCCGCTGCTGAAGCAGCTCAGCGCGACGATGGCCGGTGAGGTCGAGCTCCTCGCCTCACTCGACGCGGAGGCGATGGCATGAGCGCGCGCACCCTGCTCGGCGTGTGGGCCCACCCCGACGACGAGGCCTATTTGTCGGCCGGCCTGATGGCGAGGTTCCGCCGTCGCGGCGATCGCGTGGTCGTGGTCACCGCGACCCGTGGCGAGCACGGCACGAGCGATCCCGACCAGTGGCCGCCTGCGCGGCTGGCGGCGCTGCGCGAACAGGAGCTGCGCAACAGCCTCGCCGAGCTCGGTGTGGACGAAGTGCGCTTCCTCGAGTACGAGGACGGCGACTGCGATCGCCACGAGGGTGCCGAGGTGATCGCCACCCACGTCGCCGACGTCCGGCCCGATCTGATCGTCACGTTCGGACCCGACGGGATGACAGGTCATCCCGACCATCGGGCGGTGAGCCGTTGGGCCACCGAGGCGTGGTTGACGACGTACCCGAAGGCGTCACTGTGGTACGCGACCCTGACCCCCGAGTTCCACTGCACGTGGGGCCACCTCAACGACCGGATCGGCCTGTGGGCCGACCAACCTGCCCCGCCCACCACGGCGCGCACCGACCTCGCCCACCAGTTGACGCTGACGGACGCGCTCCTCGACTGCAAGATGGCCGCGTTGCGCGCACATGCGTCGCAGACCACCCCGCTGGTCGAGCTGGTCGGCGAGGAGGCCTACCGGGAGTGGTGGCGCACGGAGTCGTTCCGAGCGGCCACGGCGGCGGACCGTCGGGCTGTGGCCCGAGTTGGCAGACTGTGAGCGTGCGTTCCCACGTCGTCGTCATCGGGGCCGGATTCGGTGGCACGCGCGTGCTGCGCGGCCTTCGCGACGCCGACGTGCGGATCACGCTGGTCGACCGCAACAACTTCCACACCTTCCAGCCGCTGCTGTACCAGGTGGCCACCGCAGGGCTCGACGTCGGTGACATCACGTTTCCGGTGCGCACCGTGCTGCGACGACATCGCGATGCGTCGTTCGTGATGGGCTCGGTGACGGCGGTGGACCTCGAAGGTCGAACCATCTGCGTCGACGACACCATGGTGATCCCGTACGACCACCTCGTCATCGCCGCCGGCAGCGTGTCGACGTCGTTCGGCGTGCCCGGGGTCGACGAGCACGCGTTCGCGCTCAAGGACGCCGATGATGCAGTGCGCCTGCGCAACGAGCTGATCAGCTCCCTGGAGCGGGCGAGCAGGGCCGTCCTCCGTGGCGAGCCGAGACCGCAACTCGGCATCGTCGTCGTCGGCGGCGGGCCGACTGGCGTGGAGACCGCAGGCGGCATGCGCGAGCTGCTCGACAAGGTGCTCGCCAAGGACTACCCCGAGCTCGGGCTGGAGCACCTGCCGATCACCGTGGTCGAGGCCGGGCCGCGTCTGCTCGGCGCGTTCGACACGCACTCCTCCGACAGCGCCGGTCGCGCGCTGGCAAAGCGGGGCATCGACGTCTCGTTGGGAACCGGTGTCGAACGCATCGAGGCCGGAGGGGTGGTGTTGGCCGACGGGTCTCGACTCGAGGCGGGTCTGATCGTGTGGTCCGCCGGCGTCGCCGCCGCACCGTTGGCAACGATGCTGGGAACGGAGCTGGTGCGGGGTCGGCTCGCCGTGGAGCCGAACCTGTCGATCCCCGGTCACCCCGAGGTCTTCGCGATCGGCGACATCGCCGGCGTCCCCGGCGACGACGGCCGTCTGTTGCCACAGGTGGCCCAGCCGGCCATCCAGCAGGGTCGCCACGTTGCCCGCGAGATCGTCGCCTCCATGAACGGCGGCCCCACGGCGAGGTTCCACTATCACGACAAGGGATCGATGGCCACGATCGGTCGCAACCAGGCTGTCGTCGAGTTCCCCAGCGGCCGACGCTTCCACGGATGGATCGGCTGGGTGCTCTGGCTGGGGCTGCACATCCTGTATCTGATGGGCTTCCGCAACAAGGTCACGACGCTGGTCAACTGGTCGTGGAACTACCTCACCTTCGACCGGGGCGCACGTGTGCTGGCCCGCACGATCACGGGGCCACCCGAGACGTAGTTCAGTTGAACCCGGGTGCGTTCGGGTTGTCGAACATCTGCCCGATCCGGATCCAGTTCCCGAACGGGTCGCGGATGCCGAAGTCGATGCCGTAGGGCCGGTCGGCGGGCTCGTCGTGGATGTCGACACCGCGGGCCTTGAGCGTCGCGAACGTGCCGTGCGCGTCGTCGGTGGTCAGGAACAGCCCGCCCCCGATCGCGCCCTTGGTGAGGAGGTCGCGGACCTGTGCGGCCGTGGCCTCGTCCATCGAGGGCGGGCCCGGCTTCTCGAGCAGGATCTCGCGCTCGGGGTCACCCGGGACCCGCACGGTGAGCCAGCGCATGAAGCCGAGGTCGAGGTCGGTGGCGACCTCGAGACCGAGCGTGTTGACGTAGAAGTCGAGCGCCTGGTCCTGGTCGAGGACGAAGATCTGTGAACGGGAGATGCTGTTGTACATGTCTGCGACTGTATTGATCGCAGCGTCAGGAGGCTTCTCCGAAACTGCTCGGTCGTACCCAGGTCTTGACGAAGCACGACGGCACGTTCGGCATGGGCCCACGGGCGCGGAACTCGGTCGGTGTCTCGCCGACGATCTCGTTGAACGTCCGGCCGAACGTGCCGAGGCTGGAGAACCCCACGCTCATGCAGATGTCGGTGATCGTCCGGTCGGTGGTGCGCAGCAGGAACATCGCCCGCTCGATCCGCCGGCGCTGCAGATACCGATGGGGTGTCTCGCCGAAGGTCGCCTTGAACGAGCGGATGAAGTGCGCCTGCGACACGGCGGCGATCGATGCGAGCGCGGAGATGTCGAGCGGCAGCGCGAAGTCGCGATCGATCGTGTCGCGAGCGCGCAGCAGCCGCCGATTGTCGTCCTCGATCGTGCGGACCATGACCTCAGTCAAGCAGCCGGCGCTCCGTCCCGAGCGACGCCGGATGTGGGTCGGTGATGGAGAGGTAGTTTTCGGCGATGGGACGGTTCGAGGCAGTGCGGCTGCCGACCGAGCGCACGGTGGTCGCTCCGGACGGGAGCGATGTGCGGGTGCTGGTGGGCATCGAAGGACGCGGCGCCATGGCGCACTTCGAACTCGGGCCGGGGCAGACCTCGGTGGCGATCCGACACCGCCCGTCGACGAGCTCTGGTACTTCCTGTCCGGCCGCGGTGAGATGTGGCTGCGTGCCGTCGACGAGGTCGGTCAGGTCGTCGACGTCGTCGCGGGGACATGTCTCTCGATCCCGGTCGGCACGGAGTTCCAGTTCCGCAACGTGAGTGACGAGCGGTTGGCGATCGTCGGCGCGACGATGCCGCCATGGCCGGGCACGGGCGAGGCGATCGTGGTCGACGGGAATCCGGAATGGGAGCCGACCGTGGAGCCGGGACCCATCTGAGAGGTCAGGCCTGCTCGGCGGCCCTCGCATAGCGGCGCAGGATGCGGCGTCCGAGGCTCGTCTTGTGGACTTCGTCGGCGCCGTCGTAGATGCGGGCGGCGCGTTCATGGCGGTACCAGTACGACAGGATCGTGTCGTCGGTGACGCCGAGCGCGCCGTGCACCTGGATGGCGGTGTCGACGGCCTTGAGCATGGTGTTGGCGACCTCGAACTTGATGGCGGAGATCTCGTCTCGCGCCGCGCTCGCGCCGTGCTGGTCGATCATCCACGCGGCGTGCAGCACCTGCAGGCGGGCGCCCCGGATCTCCGCGTCGAGCTCTGCGGCCCAGTGCTGGATCACCTGCTTGTCGGCGAGGCGGCCACCGTCGACGTCCATGACCCGCTCGTTGGCGCGCATGCACATCATGTCGAAGGCGCGACCGGCGATGCCCAGCCAACGCATGCAGTGATGGATGCGACCGGGACCCAGGCGATCTTGAGCGATCAGGAAGCCGCTGCCCTCGGGTCCCAACAGATTGCTGCGCGGGACGCGGCAGGACTGATAGATGACCTCCGCATGGCTGGCGTGGCCCGACCCGGAGTGGCCCATCACGCTGACGTTGCGAACCAGGTTGAAGCCGGGCGTGTCGGTCG
The DNA here is from genome assembly GCA_963720695.1 of uncultured Acidimicrobiaceae bacterium. Lineage (GTDB taxonomy): Bacteria > Actinomycetota > Acidimicrobiia > Acidimicrobiales > Ilumatobacteraceae > UBA668. The sequence goes on along the minus strand of CAVRGG010000004.1, from coordinate 1,222,318 downwards.
GGACGATGATCATGCTGGCCCGTTGGTGCGGCGGCGCTTGGGGATCGGTGACGGCCATCACGATCGCGAAGGCCGCGCCGTCGGCGGAGGAGGTGAACCACTTCTGGCCGTTGATCACGTAGTCGTCGCCGTCGGTGACGGCGGTGGTGGCGAGCAGGACGGGGTTCGACCCCGCCGTCTCCGGCTCGGTCATCGAGAAGCAACTGCGGATCTCTCCGGCCACGAGCGGGCGGAGGAACCGTTCGCGCTGTTCCTCGGTGGCGTACTTGTGCAGGATCTCGACGTTGCCCGCGTCGGGTGCTTGCGTGCCGAAGACGGTCATGCCCAGCGGGCTGCGTCCGACCGCCTCGGCGAACAGGCCGTGGTCCACCATCGACAACCCCAGGCCCCCGAACTCGACGGGGTGGTTCGGCGCCCAGAGCCCCATCTGCTTGACCTTCGCCTGGGCGGCCTTCACGCCGGCCTCCAGCGTGGCGGGATCGCCGAAGAGCATCTCGCCCTCCAGCGGAATGACCTCACGGTCCATGAACTCGCGGATCATCGCGAGCATGGTCGTCATCTCCTGGGACACTTCGAAGTCCATGGCACCTCCCGGGTTCGTGTCCACCGTACGGATGCAGGCGGTCGGCGACCAGGGCAGTAGGTCCCACGTGGTCCGTGGGTTCAGCGCCGTTCGAGCAGTCCCCTGACGTAGGCGGCCTGGCCGCCGTGCTGGATGTCGTCGTCGAGGATGCTGACCAGCCGGACCGCCAACGTGACCGGCGGATCCCACCGCTCGTCGACGATGCGCGACATGTCGTCGGGGGTGAGCCCCTCGATGTAGGCGCGGGTGACCGTGGAGACCGCCGCGAGGTACTCGAGCAGCGCATCAGGGCTTTCGGGCTTCACTGCTGCGACCTCTGCCTCGGTGTGTCCCCAGCCGTGGTTGTGGGGGTTGGGCTTCAGCCCGAAGCGAGCCGGCCAGCCGTCGCCCTCCCACACCTGCGGTTCACCCGTGAGCTCGGCGATGTGCGAGTCCTGGACGCGGATGAGGTGCCACACCATCCAGCCGATCGGGTTGGAGCCCGGTTCGGGAGCCACGTCGACGAGTGCGGGGTCGATGCCGTCGAGCGCCTCGTGGACGTGCTCGTCGACGCGTCCGAGAAGATCCAACAAGACGTCCTTCAGTGGGTCGTTCATCGTGCCTCCTCGTGGGGCGTGCAGAAACGTTCCCGCTTTCGTACACCCGTGCGCGCCCGAGGGCAACCCTGCGTCCTTCGTCGCTCAGTGGAACCGGGGCGGCACCGGAAAGTGTGTGTCCATTCGCGCCTGGTTCACCGCGGACAGCCGGTCGATGGTGTCGATGCCGTGATCGACGTAGTCGCTGGCGTGCACCGGGCTCTGCTGGCGGGTGTTCTCCATCGCAGTGCGTTGCCGGAAGGTCCGATCGAATCCGTTGTTCATGATGTCACCGTCGATGGCCGGACTGTTGTGGAACGACGGGTCCACCTCGGTCCACAGCAGGCCGTGGATGATCTCGTGCGAGGTCGTTTCGCCGACCAGTCGGCCGTAGACCTTGGCGGCGATCGCCTCCAGTGAGGGGTCGGCGGTCAGACTCGTGGACAGCTGGATCAGCAGCGCCTGAGTTTCGGTGTCGACATCGATGTCGTCGGGCTGGCTGTACTGACCGACGTAGACCTCGATCTTCTCGTCGAAGCGGTTGACGCCGCCCGGCGCCTTCGTGAGGCCGAGCAGGCCGCGGCCCGACGGATCGAGGTTCATCAGGTTCACCTCCATCACGTTCGCTGCCGGGATGTGTGCCGGCACCGCATCGGTGCGCCCGCCGGCCTGCCAGCACACGCGCACGTTGGAGGTGCCGAGCACCGACAGGGCGACGTCGCGGGCGTGCCCGATGATGTCGGCCTTGTGGGCCAACAGCCCGAGACTGGTGAGCCCGGCGTCCAAGCCCGCGTCCTCGACGACCTTCACGAACTGCGGCACCGACATCGCCAACTTCATGCTGGCGATACGGATGCCCGCTGCATCGAGCAGTTCCACGTCGAGATCGTGCAGGCCTGGCACCAGTCCCCGCACCTGCGTGGTCGGGCTCGACGGTGAATCGATGGTCAGCACCCCGGGCGTCGGCGAACTCCATCGCAGCGTCGACCCGGCCGGTGCGTTGTTGAACCGGGCGCCCACCGTGACGATGCCGCTGAGATCGTTCGTCGCCGGATTGAACGCCCTCGTCTCGGCCTTGTTCGTCGCGTCGTCGAGGATGATCACCGGTCGGGCCGAGTCCTCGGCACCGCGTCGAGCATCGACCTCCACCTGCTCGCCGGTCGGGCGCGTCACCTTCACGGCAGCGTTGTTGGTGCCGGCGGTCTCGGTGAGCTGCTTGACCTCGTCGGTGGTCGACGCAGCGGGCGGATTGGTTGCTCCACCGCCGACCATGCCACGGATCGCCGTCTCGGTCAGCTTGCTCGCCTGGTCGTCAGTGATGAGCCCCTTGTCCTTCGCCTCGCCGATCGTCTTGACGGCCTTGTCGATGTCCTTGGACATCTTCGCCTGGAGGGCGAGGTCGGCAGCCTTGGTGCCCATCGTGGTCGCCGTGTTGAACGCCCCCTCGAGGGCGGCTGCGGCGTTCTTCTGCGTGCCCTCGAGACCGGTGATGTCTCGGAACGCCCCGGCCTGGCCCAGCAGCGACAGCGCCGCGGTGAGCCCCGTCGGATCGGGGGCAGCGGGTGCCGCTTGCATCGCGATGATCGGTGCGGGGAAGTCCTTGGCCGTGAGGTCCGGCGGCGCGGCACGCCGACTGTCCGTGGACACCGGAAGGATCTCGGCGGGGCTGTCGGGGATCGGCGATTCCTCCCATCGCCAGAACCGTGTCTCGTCCTTCTGTTCGCACGAGTTGCACGCACCCATGACGGCTTCGGCATAGACGCCTCGCGTCGGGAGTGCGACTCGCGTCGGCTCGATCGGTGTGTTGGGTGCATAGTGCTCGAACAGGTCGACGGGATCCTCGGCCGTCTGGTCGAACGTCGGATCCAGGTGGAATCCTCGGGCGACCGGCATGACGAGGCAGTTCCCGACGATGCCGATCAACTCGTTCTCGACGACACTGGCCACGGACTTGCCGCCACTGTTCGGTGCTTCGAAGCCATCGAGGAGCATGTACCGACGGTCGTCGCCCATCGCCGCCCACAGGCGATGGTGATAGGGCTCGAGATTCTCGTTGAGGTGATCGAGCAGCGCGCGTACCGCCTCCTTGTCCTCCTCGCGCGGGTTGCGCAGCTCGCGGCGGTTGAGCGGAGTCGGGATCCACACGTCGTCGCTTCCGGTGAGGTCGTTGCGGATGAAGGCGTCGCTGAACAGGGCGTCCGCGAGGTGGGCGGTGCGGTACCTCAACGAACCGCTCTCCACGATCACTCGCGACCCGGCGGGTAGCGCATCGAACATCCATGGCAACCCGGGAAGGTTGAGCCGGCTCGAGACCACGACCGCCTTGATCTCGGCGCGTGTGATCGTCGGCAGGCTCTGCGCCATCCGAAGTGTCACGAGCAGGGTCTGGTCGTTCACGAACGTCGTCAACAACGTCGGGTCGATCTGGAGATCGACCTCCGAGTTGTCGGCCCGGACCGCGCGGATGCGCAGCAACGAGATCACGGCGCTGGCGATGCGCGGTCCGAGTTGCTCGAGGAAGACCCGGTCCTTGAACTTCTGCTCGTCCAGGAAGTTCGCGTAGAAGTCCGCTGGGTCGAAGCCGAACAGCTTGAGCAGCGGGTTCCAGTTGTTCGCGTCGAACTTGTCGTCGGTGTCGCGCGGCCTGGTGAGCTGGAAGCGCATCCGCAGCTCGCCGTCGACGGTCTCGAGGCTCTCGTCTGCGTACCGCCCCAGCGGCAGGTCGCTGCCGGCGTACGCATGGGCGATGCGGTCCACCGCGTCGAGTCCGCGCCGCAGTCCGGCAGGCACGAACCGGGCCAACGTGTGCCGCCAGCGCAACGCCTTGTCGAAGTCGAACCTCGACATCAGCAACGGGACGAAGAGGCACTCCTGCACATCGACGAGCCGTTGGCGGACCAGCAAATGACGCAGCACCTCGAAGTACTGCACGGTGATGGCGTGGCAATGGTTGTAGTTGGCGACCGACTCCGTGGTGGCGGTCACCCGCTCACCCTGGGTCACGGTCTGGACGACGGTCGAACGTTGGCTGCGCACCGACGACGCGCTCTGTGACGTCCGGTCGCGCAACTGATTGAGGGCGCTGGCGCTGGTGTCGCGAGAGGAGTTCTGCCAGGCGTTGCTGTCTGCGCTGCTGTACCCGCCACCGATGCCGAGCACCGCGCCGACAGGGCCGAAGATCCCGGCGACACCGAGCCCACCCGCGATGCCGCCGCTGGAGGAACTCGAGCCGCCTCTCGTGCTTTCCCGCAGGGTGCCGTTGACGACGTCGCTGATGTCGCGGTCGCGCGAGAGGTCTGCCGCCAGCGATTCGCTCTCGGCCAACGACTCGGTCCGTGCCGAGGCCTCGCGGCGTTCCCAGTCGACGACGGCGATGTGCTTCTTCTGGCCCGGAGCGAGGGGCAAGCTGTACAGGAGGTTGCCCATCGAGTAGCCATCGGCCACCCATTCCTGCTTGAACCGCAAGACGTGTCCGTTGGCGATCGTGCACGCCTGATAGATCGTCGGGTCGTCGTCCCAGTCGACGGGGTTGGCGCAGCTCAGCCGAGTGCGGCCCGGTGGCCGGGCGACGGCCGCACCCACGAATCGGGTCACGTCACCGAAGGCAGTGCGTCGCGCTGCGCTGGCCAGGGTTGCCAGTGAGAACCCGTCAGGATCCCTTGCGAGTGTCTTCAGGACTCGGGCGTCGAGCATCACGTCCTTGTTCAGCGATGCGAGTTCGTCGACGGTGGCGGACTCGCCCGCGACGCCGGCGCTGTCGCGGACCATCGCGCGGCTGGTGAGGACGGTGTCCAACTTCGCCCGATCGAGGATGTCGCGAATGCCGACCTTTGGTGGGTCGCCGAGCGTCATCCCTCTGATGTCGGGTTCGGTCGTGCGTACGAGGTACGAGAAGCTGAACTCCTCGAGGGTGCGGTCGGGTTTGGTGAAGTCGACGCAGCGACCGGCGCCGGCATCGGACGAGAAGGTGCCGTCGGCTCGCGCGAGGTCCGTCACGTCGGGGTTCCGCGGAGCGTCGGACGGTTGATGGCAGTCGCAGTCCTCGCTCGTCGCGTCGCGGTCCGGGAGATCGACCACGAGGATGGCCGACTCCGGAAACGCTGCGCCGTCGAGATGGACGGGCACCGTGGCGGTGCCCTCGCCGACGGCGACCGTTGCGTGAGCGCTGGTGAAGTCACCCAACGGATACGGACCGGTGAAGTGGCCGGCCCCGTCGGTGACGGCGACGACCAGTGCACGGAAGTCCTTGTCCTGTGGGTTTGGCGCGGTGGCTCCCCAGAGCACCACCTGCAGCCTGGCCGCGGCGCGGGTGCCGTTGGAATCGATCACCTGCCCGCGGACACGGACCGGCTTGCCCGCGGCCGGGTCCTCGTTCGGTTGGGTCACCGGCCGCTCCGCCGCCTTCGCGGCGATCACCACCTTCTCGGTGAGTTGCGCCGCGTCGACGTCGGTACTGCCGATCGCGGTGCCGTCGGGGGCTGTCGCGCGGAACGAGATCACGCCGGTGAGCGAGGCGCGCGTGGGGAGCTGCAGGCTCGCCGCTCCGCTGGTGTCCGTGTCGCCTGACGTCGCGAAACCGATCGGGCCCACTTCTGCGTCCAGCCGACGCCCCGTGGCGGTCACGCGATGGCCGCTGAAGTCGCCGCCGGCGCCACCGTCGTCGAGCTGGACGGTCACCCGGGACGGTTCATCCGTGCCGGGGGTCGCATCCGTGGTGCTCAGCAGCGGTTCGATCTGGGCGAGCAACCGCTCCGAGATGCCCGTCACGTGGACGAGATCCGCGACCCGTTCGAAGCGTCCGATGCGAGCCCGATGGGCCAGGATCCGGTCCGCCAGCGCCGTTCCCACACCGGGAAGCGCGACGAGTTGTTCGTGGGTTGCGTGGTTGATGTCGAGGGTCGCCATGCCTTACAGACCGCCCGCCGCCCCGCTGGATACGAGGAATCGAGGGGATTCGCGGAAGTGACGATCATCGTCGCTTTGTCACTCAAGGTAGGGGGTTGACCGCTGAGCGTATGCTCTGCTTATGACGGAGAGGGGATCCTCCGTTGCGCCATCGCTCGACGAACTCGTCGCCGAGGCGCGCCGGGGACAGGAGACGGCGTGGGTCGAACTCGTCCACCGCCTCGAGCGGGTCGTGTGGAAGACGGTCACCATGTGCACCGGGGATGTCGAGTTGCGCAACGAGGCGTTCGCGGCGACGTGGCTGCGACTCGCCGAGCGGCTCGGCAGCATTCGCGAACCCAGCAAGCTGCCCGGATGGCTCGTCACCACGGCCACCAACGAGGTCCGCCATCTCGTTCGTCAGCGCAGTTACGCCCACGTGCTGGTCGACTGGACCGAGCAGGCCGACCTGTGCGGCGCGCTCCTCGAGCAGATGCACAGTCGCGCCGCGGAACTCGACGGCGACCTGTTGCGCGCCGAGGCAGCGGCCGCCGTGCGCCAGGCGTTCGCGCAGCTCGACGACGAGTGCCGGATCATCCTCACCGTGCTGGTGATGGACCAGTCGCTCACCTACCAGGAGGCCAGTGTGGCACTCGGCCGGCCGGTCGGAGCGCTCGGTCCGACCCGTCGTCGGTGCCTCGAACGATTGCGGCGACAGCCGTCGCTGCGGCGGCTGCTCGAGGTCGATGGATCCGCTGGAATCTGACGACGCCGACGTTGCATCCGCGATCGACGCAGCCTTCGACGCAGAACTCGCGCCCGTGCCGGCAGCGCTCCGCGATCGCGCGCTCGATGCCTTTCGATTTCGCCCAGCGGATCCTGTCGCCGACCTGGTGACCGACTCGGCGTCCGAGGAGGTCCTCACCATCCGGGGAGTGGCGCCGCCTCGCGTCCTCGTCTTCGCTCACGAGGAGGTGCGGGTCCACGTCCTGGTGCGTGGCGGTGGCGTCACCGTCCGGATCGAGCCCGTCGGTGCCCATCGCTGTCGGGTGGAGCGCATCGGCTCGATCAGCGAGCACACCGTCGGGGACGACGGCCAGATCACCATCGGGGCGGTGTCGCTTCCCATTCGGGTTCGGGTCGAGCACGAGGACAGCGCGTTCGTCACTCCCTGGATCGTCGGTTGAGCGATCAGGCGCTGACGCGCAGGGCGTGCGCACCCGACTTCGGGAAGACGAACTTCGCGCCGACGTTCGGCCCCTGCTCGCCCCACGGCGCCGTCCGAGCGCTGTGGTAGTTGCAGTAGAAGGTCACGGGTCGGTCGGCGAGGTCGATGACCTTTGCAATCGCAGCGTCGTCGGGGTGAGCGAAGTTGTCACCGTTGGTCGAGATCAGGAAGCGACGGCAGTCCATGCTCTGCAGCAGCTTGGTCGACACGTTGGCGTTGCTGCCGTGGTGCGCCATCTTGAACAGATCGATGCGGGGACGGGTCTCGCCCACCTCGACGGCGAAGCGCTGCAGGTTCTTCAGCAGCACCGACGCATGCGCGTCGGCGCCGAAGAGCACCCGCTTGCCGTCGTACTCGAGGATGAAGGCGATGCTCGATCCGTTCGCTTCCGAGCCGTCCGTCGCGTTCTCGGCGGCGAGCGTGGTGATGGCTGCCGCGTCGAGTGGGTCGGGCAGCGGGTCCGTGGCGCGAGGGCGAGGCGTCGGGCTGGTGGAATGGCCGAACGAGCCTGCGCCGGGCACGAGTCCGGCGCCCTCGACGTCCTGCTTCCACTTCTTCGCCATCGTCTTCAGCTTGGGGCCGCTCGGTGAGAGCAGCACGATTCGTGCACCGCCGGGAAGGGTGACCGACGGAAGGTTGCCGGCGCTGGGGACGACGACCGGTCCTCCGATGTCGTTGGACGCCTTCGGTGTGAAGCCGCGGTTCCAATGGAAGCCACCTTCGACGATGCGGGTGGTGAGCTGCTCTCCGTTGACGGGTCCCAGCACGTTGCCTCCGGTCTTGCAGTGCACATACCCGTTGAACCACACGTGGTCGACGCGTTGCTTGAGGTTGGGGTCGTCGAGCAGGGAGATCGATCCGCCGATGTGGTCCTCGTCGACGTGGGTGATCACGAAGATCTCGTAGCGGTCCCGACGCCTGCGCAGGAGCTCGTCGCGGACGTTGTCCCAGGTGTGGAACGTGCCGGCGTCGATCAGCAACTGGTGTGGATCGGCACGGGTGCCGTACTCCACGACCAGTGCATCGCCGTGCCCGGCAGGGAGCATCTCGACGGTGAGCATCATGCCTCCACGTGGGTGTCGATCTCGCCGTGCGACACGAGCATCAGTCCGATCGGATGGCCGGCGGTGATCAGCGAGCGTCGGGCGTCTGCGACGGCATCACCGACGCTCGCCTGCTGCCCGGCGACGTCGTGAATCGCCTGCAGGAGGTGGGTGGTCGCCGTCGCCCCTTGCGGACCGACGATCTTCGACAGCGTGCCGACGACGGCTCCCGCGCCGTTCGCGGTCCAGGCGCCCGGCAGTGTGCCGAATGGATCGCCCAGTGCGGCCGTGGCGCAGGCGATGAGCAGCACCAGCGGGCGGTGGCTGCCGTCCCTGCTGAGCTCGCGCGACGAGATCTTCCGCCGATCGAGCGCCGACTCCCTGCCGATGTAGAGGTTGGTCTTGGCTCCCTCGATCATCGTGTGGCCCAACACGACCATGACGTCGGGCTTGTCGGTCGTCACGGCCTTTCGCCAGTCCCGCCAGTTGTTCGCCTGCGTGACGCCGGGGAACATCTGCTCCGCGGCATCCCGTACACGTACGGACGGGAGTGGTTGGGGAGCGTGGTCGTCGGCGATCACGGTGGCGGCGTACAGCACCGACGACGTGGAGATCGTGCTCGTCCATGGGTGCTTGTTGACGGTCGTCGACTTGATCGTGCGCGAGATCGTTCGGTGCATTCCCCAGAACGCATACGGGCAGACGCGTCTGGACGACGCTCTCCGGCAGGCTTCGCCGGGTGGGGGAGGGCTGTGCACGTGGTCGCAGAGCTTCGCGTGATCGTCGGGTACCGGTCCCGAATACACGAGTTCGAGCGGGAGCACCTTGGTGAGTGGGTTGACGGTCACGTTGATGCTCCGGGCATCCCCGATCGCGAGCGGCGCGAGCGAGTTGCTGAGCTCATGGCCGATTCCAGCGAGGGTGATGAGCAGTTCGAGCACCCGGGGATCGTCGAGGGCGTCCGGCGCATCGGGGACGCCGAGCACGCGCGACACCCTGTCCTCGATCTGGTCGAGCATCGCTTGCACGTCGGTGATCAGTACCTGAGCGTCGCTGCCGCTGAAGTACTTCAGTTCCGCCCCGGTCCCGTTCAAGGAGACGTCCACGGGTCGGAGCTCGGGAGTCGGCTGATCCGGACCCGAGAGTGCAAAGGTGGTGAAGGTCGGACGTTCCAAGGGGAGTGCGGTACTGCGCACGGGTGACACGTACGTCGCTGCCTGGAGCGGTTTGCCCTGGTAGAGAATCGTGACCTCGATACGCACGACGTTGCCCGACGCGGGCGTCCTGAACGGGAAGACGGCCCAGGTGCTCGGCGCGGCGTCGTTCGTGCGGGAGACGGAGATCGTCTGCGGCGGTGGCTGCTGCGTCCACACATCACCGCTCACGATCACCTCGAGTTCGGCAGTCGGGCCGGGGGCGCCGGGAATCGCCGGTGCGGCGACATCGGCGGCCGTGTCGCCTCGCTGGGGGATCGCGATCCGCACCGCGAACTCCAGATCTCGCTCGGGCGGGAGCACCTTCTTCACTTTCTTGCCCGCCTCGAACACCCTCGCCACGAGCCGTCGCGGTGTGAGTGCCGTGGGCTTGCGCCGCGGAGGCTTGGCAGCGGTGGGTGGGGGAGCGGCGGTCGGGGCGGCAGGTCGACCGCCGGGAGCGACCGCTGCCGGTGGCATCGGGACCGGCGGGCCGACCGCATCCATCTCCGCCGGACCGTCACCGAAACCCTCGCCCGGCTCGAACGGCGCCGGGGCGGCCATGGCCGGTGGCGGGACGAATGCGATCGGCAAGTTGCCGTTCGCCATCGAGTCGCGGACCACCTGCGACTCGCGTGTCGCGCCGCCGCTCTCGTAGCGCCAGTCCCACCCGGCGAACTCGTCGAGCAAAGGTGCCAGGCCGGGGAAGTCCGGCGCGACCGCGGCGAACCAGTGGGCAGACGCGGTGACGTCCATCCCGTGGGTCGGGCCGGCGATGAGTGCGTCGGCGCCGGCCATGCCGATGATGCTCTGCGTCGCCGCGTCGATCGGTACGTCGTGTGACATCTCGTGGAAGAAGGTGCGCCACCACCGATCCGGCGAACCTTCCACGGCGATCGCGATGATGGGTTCAACCCGCCGTTCGAGTTCGCTCAGCATCTGGTCGACCGGGTCGTCGCCGGCGACGATCACGCACGTGGCGTCGCCGAGTGGCATCGCGACGGCCTCGGACAGTTCGGAGAGATCCGTCGAACTGATGATGGCGATCTCGTAGCGAGATCCGATGTCGTACGGCTCCGCGTCGAACACCGTGCCGTGGTGCTCGCTGTGCTGCACGTCGCTCAGCCACCCGTCGGACAGGGGCCCGGGCAGCACGCCCACACGGAACGGCCACCTCCACCGGAGGGGGCGCAGGTGACCTCGAGACCGCAGCGAAGGGACGATGACGAGTCCGTCGACGGAGCCGATCGCGCGGAGGGTGCGCACATCGTCCACCGTGTCGACCTGCACTCGCACGTAGCGGCGCATGCCCCGGTCGAGCGGTGGGAGGGCGGCGGCCCAGGCTGCGTCGAGGATCTGCGCCTCGTCCGCCGTCACCGTGCCGGGCGACGACCACGTCGGGAGCCACTCCCCATACGCGGCGGCCCCGCGGAGCTCGGGAGGCAGGTCTGCCGACAGCCAGACCGCCGAGGGATGGAGGAGCTGTCGAAGGTGGTCCTCCGCTCTCGCGATGGCGGTGGCGCGGTCCGGCCACGCGTCGGCGAGGCCGAGGAGCCCGGCGGCGATGTCGGAGCGAGCAGTCACGACACCCACCCCGTGGCGCGGGTCGGGGACGGGATGTCGAGCAGCGGGTAGCCCAGCAGGACGTGACAGTTCGCCATCGTGAGCACGTACGCGTGCCGGAGCAGCCCGGCTGCTCGGTCCGCCGGGATCTTGGACAGGTTCGTTCCCACGCTGCGGTTGGCGCGTGCTTCGGCATCCCAGAAGGCGCGCCCACCGGCTGCGTCGAGGGCGGCGATCGCGGCCTTCGCGGCGTGGCCCTGCGCGTCGCCGAACTTCGCATACTGGTCCGGCAGGGCATAGGGGGAGCGATCGATCTGGATCGTGGCACCGCGCAGAGCGAGGTCGGGGAGCTGCTGCGCTGCTCGGCGGGCAATGCGGTAGCGGGTGTCGAGCATGCGCCGTCTCAGTGCCGTTGTCTGGTCGTAGAGCACGTCCTTCACGGCCAGCAGGGTCATGATCTCGCCGATGCCCGGCACGCGCACGAGGCCGCGGCGGGTGACCGATCTTCCGGCGGACGAGTTGATCACCACCACCTCGCGCACCGGGGCCACGCCGATCATCGCCTTCGCCGCGTCGTCGTCGAACCCGGTGGCCGCGCGCAACAACCACTCCGTACCCATGTTGTCGTACACGCCGCCGTCGGTGAGCAGGAACGAGGTGAGCCCGGCATCCTTGGGGAATTCGTGCGGGGCAAGGCGCATGCTGACGGGGGTGAACGCGCCGGGGAGCGCTGCCGACGCCTGCACGGCATCGGCGATGTGCAGCCCGGCCGGCTTCCCGATGCCGGTGCGCCAGGAGTACACGAAGTGCGAGGAGAAGTAGACGTGTTCGCTCGTCTGCAGGTCGCTGCTGCCGATCACGTGGGTGACGCTGCGGTGGAGGTCGGTGAGAGGCCGGTGGTGGAACAGCGTCGTCTCGAACGCGCGACGGGCGAGCCAACTGCGCCGGGTCGCGATCAGGGCGGCGAGCACGATGGCGCCGACGCACGAGATCCACACCGGCCACCCGTCCCAGACGAGGCATGCCACCACTGCGCCGACCAGCAGCGCGGCGAGCGCCACCAAGAACAGATACGTCCATGCGCTCGCCCACAACGTGCCCTGACGTGCGATCCGGTGGGCAAGTCGATGGGTGAGGTCGTCGACGTCGGCGGGGCCGACCTGTGTGAGATCTGCCTCCATCCCGAGCCAGCCGTTGGTGATCGATCCCCCCGAGATCGATGAGATCGTCGACAGCTCAGGGCCCTTCCCGGCGTCGAGCAGGTACGCCATCGCCCCCAATCCGAACAGCGTTGCTCGATGTCCACCGCCGCTCAGCGAGACGCCGATGTGCGGTTCGTGACCCGTCGTCGTCGCCGACTCGTCGGCTGCAGTGTCGTTCGCTGCCATGTGGCCCCCCACGGTGCAGTCGCCCCCTGGTGCCGTTGTACACGATTCTTCGTTGTCTGTCTCCTGTTTGCGGCGCGTGACGTCGGCGACACTCACCGACGTGTCGAGTCGATCTCCCCGGTCAGTGCGTCCGACACGGCATCGGCCGCACGCTGGATGACTCGCAGCTCGGCATCGGAGAGGTGTCCGAGCAAGGCGGTGATCACTTCGACCCGCTGTCGACGTCCGCGCTCCATGATCTGACGCCCTGCGCGGGTCGGTCGCACGATCGTCGCCCGGGCGTCGCGTGGGTGTGGTCGTCGCTCGGCCAAGCCGGCGTGCTCGAGGCCATCGACGATGCGCGTCATGGTCGGGCTGGTCACGGCCTCCGCCTCCGCCAACTGCGCGATCGTGCGTTCGCCACCGAACACCAGCACCGACAGCGCCGACAGTTGGCCCGGCGGTACGCCGAGTGTCGCGTCGGCGGTGCGGGCACGGCGGACGAGGTGGATCGAGACCGAGTTCAGCTGAGTGGCGAGAGCGGTCAGGTCGGGCGCTTGCATTACTTAGGTAGCCTACCTATTCTTTCGGCATGAGTGAACTCCACCTCCGCCAGATCGCCCAGCACGTCGACGACATGGACCGCGCCGTCGCCTTCTACCAGGATCTCCTCGGGCTGAAACTCATTGCCCGCTTCGACCCGCCCGGCCTCGCATTCTTCGACCTCGGGAACGTTCGCCTGCTGCTCGACGCGGCGGCACCGTCTGCCCTCCTGTACCTCGGCGTCGCCGACGTCGCCGCGGAGACCGAACGGCTCCGTGCCGCAGGCGTGGCCATCGAGTCCGAGCCGCACACGATCTTCGTCGACGCGGCGGGCCAGTTCGGTCCGGCCGGAGAAGCGGAGGAGATGTCGTTCTTCCGCGACTCCGAAGGAAACCTGGTCGCCTTCGCCGGCCGCCGCGCCCCCACCGCGAGCTGAGACCAGGCCCGCGTCCCATCCCACCGCGATCCGAGTCCCCGGCCCCGGCCCCGCGTCCCACCGCGCCCCTGGGCCGGCCCGCTTCATGTCATGGCCGGAGGCAGATTTTCCGCCTCCGGGGATGGCACGGAGGCGATGGGCAGGGCGTCGGGCGTGGTGACGGGGGCGGGGTGGGGGGACCAACGGGGCAACGCCAACGGCCCGGGGTCGAGGACCCCGGGCCGTGATGCTGAGCGTCGAGCGACGGATCAGTCGGCGTCGCGGCGGTACAGGAGGGCGGTACCGATCAGAACGACGGCGGCGGTGATGCCGGCGAACAGGATCGCGTCCTGGGTGCGACTCAGTCGGGCGGCGATCGTCTCGACGGAGTCACCGGCGGAGCGGATGTTCAACAGGCCGTTGGCGGCGCTGAAGGGGAGGAACCGGCTGACCTTCGCCGGGGCCACGCTGCGGACCAGGTTCTCGATGACGAACATCCACACCAGCGCCGCCGACACCGCAGCCGAGCTGTGGCGGACGATCATCCCGACGCCCACACCGAGGACCGCGCCCAGGGTCGTGAGCACCAGCGTCCAGGCGACCGTGGCCGGGATCCCGGAGGTGTCACCCATGTCCATCCCGCTGGCGATGGCGCTGACGAACCCGGCGGCCATGCCCGCCACGCCCATCGCCAGGCCGAACGCGGCGAGCACGGTGGTCTTGGCGGCGACGATGACCCAGCGGGCCGGCTGTGCGGCGACGCTGTTGGCGAGCGTGCCGTGCTGCACCTCGGAGGTGAAGTGGAGGATGCCGGCGATGACGGCCATCGCCAGCGTGAGCCACGACGACACCATGAAGCTGCCGGCCACCGTGAAGGGCTGGTGGTCGTACGGGTCGGTCTTGACGAACGTCGCCAGCACGAACGACATGACGACGCCGGCGACGATGGTGAAGGCGAAGATCGCCCGGTTGGAGCGCAGCGAGCGGAGCTTGATCCACTCGCTGCGAATGGCGGCGGGCACGGCGGCGAGGTCGTGCTCGCCGGTGCGGGTGACGATGCGGCCGGTGGAGGCGGCGAGCAGTGAGGTGGTGGGGAAGGTGGTGGTGTTCATGATGGGTCCTTTGGGTCGAAGTGTGCGAGCAGTGGGTGGGTGGATCGGTCAGGCGGCGACGAACTCGGCGCTGGCGCCGGTCATGTCGAGCAGGATCTCCTCGAGGGAGCGGGAGACCTCGGTGATCTCGACCACGTGGATGCGGTGGTCGAAGGCGATCTTCGAGACGTCGGCGAGCGTCGTGCCGGTGACCGTGAGGCGGTCGCTGTCGGCGCGCACGGCGATGTCGTGCCGATCGAGCAGGCGGCCGAGCTCCGGTGCGTCCGGCGTGCGCACGACCACGGTGGTCTCGCCCCGGGCGAGCGTGGCCGTGACCGGCTCGGCGGCGAGCAACCTGCCGCCACCGACCACGACGAGGTCGTCGGCGAACATCGCCAGCTCGCCGATGAGGTGGCTCGAGACGAACACGGTGCCACCCTTGGCGGCGAAGTCGCTGAGCGAGTTGCGCAGCCAGCGGATGCCGTCGGGATCGAGACCGTTGGACGGCTCGTCGAGCAACAGCACGTCGGGCTGGCCGAGCAGCGCGCCGGCGAGGGCGAGGCGCTGCCGCATGCCGAGCGAGAAGCCACCGGCGCGCTGGTCGGCGGCCGTGTCGAGACCGACCTCGTGCAGCACCTCGTCGACCCTCCGGGCGGGGATGCTGCTGAGCGCCGCCATGGCCTGCAGGTGGTGACGGGCGGTCCGCCCCGGATGCATCGCCCCGGCGTCGAGCACCGAGCCGACCACCCGGGTGGGGTGGAGCAGGTGGGTGTAGCTGGTGCCGTGGTAGCGGACATCGCCCTGGTCGGGCCGGGTGAGCCCGACCATCATGCGCATCGTGGTCGACTTCCCGGCGCCGTTGGGGCCGACGAAGCCCGTGACGCGGCCGGCGGCGACGTCGAAGGACATGTCGCTGACGGCGACTCGGTTGCCGTAGCGCTTGGTGAGGTGGGAGACGGTGATCATCGGGTGCTCGTTTCGTGGTTGGTGACGGTGGGGTTGGTGGGGAGATGGTCGGCGGGCGATTGCTCGGCGACGGGCCGCTCGACCGGCATGATCGAGATCAGCTCGACGTTCACCGACGTCAGGTGCGCCACCACTCCGTGGAGATGGGACGCATCGCGCACCTCGCCGACGAGGCGTGTGGTGTCGTCGGTGGTGTGGTCGAAGGTGAAGTCGTCGAGGAGCGGTCGCAGCAGCCGGGCACTGGCTCGGCCGCGGATGACGATCTCGAAGGTGGTCGGTTCGGACATGACGCCACCGTCTCATCCGTCCAGGTGAGGCCGCCTCACCCCACCGGTCATCTCACCCGGGTGATCCGGGGTGACGTATCGTCCCCCGCATGGCTGGCGACGAGATGGGGATGGCGGCCACCAAGCTGCGACCGCCCACCCTGCCGGCCCGTCTGGCCGCCAGGACCAGGCTCGACACGATCCTCGACGACGCCGTCGCCCGCCACGTCCCACTCGTGCTCGCCAGCGCACCCGCGGGGTCGGGCAAGTCGACGATGCTCGCCGCGTGGGCGCTGCGACGCTCCGAGGAGGTGGCCTGGCTGCAGGTCGAGGAGGGCGACTCCGACCCCGCACGGTTCTGGTCGTCGCTGGTCGCATCGATCGCACGCCGGCGTCCCGGTCTGGGCGATCGACTCGGTCCGCGGGTCGTGGGCACCGGCGGCGACGACCGGGTGGTCGTCCCGATGATCGTCAACGACCTCGTCGACGACCCCTCGCACCTGGTGGTCGTGATCGACGACTACCACCTGATCGGCGATCCCACCGTCCACCGCGGGATGGAGCGTCTCATCGACCTCTGCCCGTCGCAGCTCACGATCGTGGTCTCCACCCGAGTCGACCCCCCGTTCCGGCTGGGGCGCATGCGCGTGCGCAATCTCGTCAGCGAGGTGCGTGCCCACGACCTGCGGTTCGCGACCGAGGAGGCGTCCGTGCTGCTCGGCCCGGCGGGTGCGACGTTGACGGCCACGGCGATCGGTGACCTCTGCGAACGCACCGAGGGTTGGGCTGCCGGGCTCGTCCTCGCCGGCCTCTCCCTCGAGCGCTCGGCCTCGCCGGAACGCTTCGTGGACGCCTTCCGCGGCGACGACCACCTCGTGGTCGGCTACCTCGGCGAGGAACTGCTGGCGACCATGGAGCCCGACGACCGGCGCCGGATGCTGGAGACGTCGGTGCTCGACCGGTTCAACGGCCCGCTCGTCGACGCCGTCACGGACTCGACCGGGGGCTCGCAGTGGCTGCACGAGACGGCCGCCCGGAACCAGCTCGTCGTGCGCCTCGACAGCACCGGCGAGTGGTTCCGCTACCACCACCTGCTGCGAGACCTGCTCGCACTCGAGGCCAGCCGCACCTTCCCCGATCGTGTCCCCGTGCTGCACGGCCGCGCCGCCGGCTGGTTCGAAGCGCAGGGCGACCACGGCGAGGCGGTCGAGCATCGCCTCGCCGCCGGTGACCTCGCCGGCGCGGTGGACCTGATGCGCTACGTCGGGCCCGACCTGCTCGGGCGGGGCCAGGTCCGAACGCTGCAACGGGTGCTCGAACGCATCGGCCCGATGGTCGCCGAGGACGCGGTGTGCTCGATGCTCAGCGGCTGGTGCGACTACCTCGGTGGGCGCTACGCATCGGCCCAACAGTGGCTCGACACGGCAACGTCGGTGTGGCCGCCCGGGTTCGACCCGCTGCTCGCGACGCCACTGCGCATCAATGTCGCCCTGGGTCGCGGCGACGTCGCCACGGCACTGGGCTTCGCCCGCGACGTCACGGCGATCGGCGACCTGCCCACTCGGCCCGCCGAACTGGCGACGGCGGTCGGGGCCGCGTACACGTGGGCGGGGCTCGCGGCCGAGGCCCGCGAGTCGTTGGCCGTCGCGGTGGCGACCGCGACGGCTCAGCAGCGGCTCACCGCGCACACGATGTCCAAGGTGTCGCTCGCCATCGTCGAGCTGGACGCGGGCGGCGCCGCTGCGGCACTCGCTGCCGCGTCGGCCGCACTCGACACCGCGGAGTCGTTCGGCCTGGCGGGCTACCACGGCGTCGCGCCGGCGTTCGCCGTCCGTGCGGCGGCGGCCACCGACGCCGAGCAGCGCCGCGCCGATGCGCTGCACGCGGTGACGCTCGCCCGCCGCGCCACGACCGACCTCGGCAGGGCGTTCGTGCTGACGATCGCCGGCGGGACGCTGCTCGATCTCGGCGACGACAGCGCGGCGTCGCTGCTCGTCGAAGCTCGGGCGATCGTCGACCAGTGCGTCGACCCCGGGATCGCCGGACAGCATCTCGCCCGCGCCGAGTCCCGCCATCGTGTGGGCGCGCGGGTCGCACCACCCGCCGCCGGTCTGGTGGAGCAGCTGACCGACCGCGAGCTCGCCGTGCTGCGCTACCTGCCGACCCAGATGTCGCTGCGCGAGATCGCTGCCGAGCTCTACGTGTCGATGAACACGGTGAAGACCCACTGCAGTGCGATCTACCGCAAGCTCGCCGTCGGTGACCGCAAGAGTGCCGTCCAGGCCGCACGCTCGCTGGGTGTGCTCTGACGCACGACCGCATCGTGCCGAGCCGGGCTGGATACCATCCGGCGATGCAGATCGAACACGACGGCGTCTCGCTCCACGTTGCCGAGGACGGCAATCCCGACGGCCCGGTGGTCCTGTTCCTGCACGGCATCACGTCGTGCGCCGAGACGTGGGACTGGGCGTTGCCCGAGCTGGTGGACGATCACCGCGTCCTCCGCCTCGATTTCCGAGGTCACGGCGACTCGGGCCGCGCACCCGACACGTACGGCTTCACCACCTGCGTGTCCGACGCCGTCGCCGTGTGCGAGCAGGTGGCGGGCGGGCCGAGCATCGTCGTCGGGCACTCGCTCGGCGGTGGCACGGCCGCTGCACTCGCCCAGACTCGGCCCGATCTGGTGCGGGCGGTGCTGCTGGAGGACCCGGCCATCATGAGTGGGATGCCCCAGCCCGTTGAGGGCGACGAGGCGAATGCACTGCTCGCGGTGTTCACGCTGATGCGCCAGTCCATCCCGATGCTGCAGGAGAACAAGGTCTCGATCGACGCGCTGGTCGGCATGCTCAACGTCAGTCCGTCGCTCAGCGGCGGTCAGTTCCAGGACTCGCTCCACGCCGACGCCATTCGGGCCATGGCGATGGGCATGCTCCGCCTCGATGCGACCGTGCTCGACCCGGTGCTCACCGGACGCATCGATCGCGTCTACGACCCGGCGGCACCGATCCCGGTGCCGGGCATCGTGGTCTGTGGCGACGAGGCGTCACCCGACACGATCGTGCGCGCCCCGGAGAAGGCGGCGCTCGCCCAGCACAGCCCGCACATCGACGTGCGCGTGGTCGCCGGCGCCGGTCACCTCATCCACGACTCGATCGCCCACCGCGAGCAGATGCGCACCGCACTGCACGACGTCCTCGCGTTGGCCTGATCCCCCCGAGTCAGCTCGCGGCCTGGATGGTGGTCCACACCCGCTGCGCGGTGGTCGGGATGTCGATGTGGCGCACGCCGAGGTGGGCGAGCGCATCGACCACGGCGTTCTGCACCGCGGGCGTGGCGCCGATCGTGCCGGACTCGCCGATGCCCTTCGCGCCGAGCGGGTTGATCGGCGAGGCCGTCTCCTGGGGGTGGCGCTCGAAGCTGGGGAGCTCGGCCGCGGACACGAGCGCGTAGTCGAGGAAGTTGCCCGTCTTGGGGTTGCCGTCCTCGTCGTAGACGAACTCCTCCATCAACGCCTGGGCGATGCCGGAAGCGACGCCGCCGTGCACCTGGCCGGCGACGAGCATCGGGTTGACCATGATCCCGCAGTCGTCGCAGGTGACGTGGCGGATCACCTTCACTTCGCCGATCTCGCGATCGACCTCGACCACGGCGAGGTGGGTGCCGAACGGGAACGCGGAGCCGACGGGCTGGAAGTCGGCCTCGGCGAGGAACGGCGTGCCGGCGCTGGTGATGGCGGCCTCCGCGATCTCGCCCCACGTGCGCGTCATCGCGGGCGTGCCGGCCACCGAGAAGTCGCCGGTCGTGGGATCGAGGACGATGTCGTCCGCGCTCGCCTCGAGCAGGTCGGCGGCGACCTCCTTGGCCCGCTCGATCAGCGCTTCCCCGGCGAGCTTGATCGCCGACCCGCCGATCTGCAACGACCGTGACCCACCGGTGCCGTTGCCGCGGGCGACGAGGTCGGTGTCGCCGTGACGCACCTCGATCTGGTCGAAGGGGATCCCGGTGAGATCGCTGGCGATCTGGGCGAACACGGTGTAGTGACCCTGGCCGTGCGGCGACACGCCGGTCAGCAGCAGCGCGGTGCCGTCGGGGCGGACCTCCATCGAGCCGAAGTCGGGCGTCGTCACGGGATTGGTGATCTCGATGTACGACGCCCAGCCGAGCCCGAGCAGCTTCGCGTCAGGGTCCTCGCGCCGCCGTGCCTGCTCCGCGCGCAGTTCGGCGTAGTCCACCTGCGACAGCACCTCGTCGAGCGCCCCGGCGTAGTTGCCCGAGTCCATGGTGATGCCCATCGCGTTGGTGTACGGGAACTGCTCGGGGGCGATGAAGTTGCGGCGTCGCACCTCGGCGGGATCCATCCCGATCTCGGCCGCGAACGCGTCCATCATCCGCTCGATGATCTGCGCCGCCTCCGGGCGACCCGCGCCGCGGTAGGCGCCGATGGGGACGGTGTTGGTCACCACCGACACCGTCGACACGTCGACCTTGGCGATGTCGTAGGGGCCGCTGGCGAGGTTGCGGGCGAAGATCGGCAGCACCGAACCCACCTCGGGGTAAGCGCCACCGTCCTGGATCACGTGCGAGCGGAAGCCGAGCACGCGCCCGTCGCGGGTGCCGCCGATGGTGGCCGTGATCTCCTGGCCGCGACCGTGCACGAGGCCGAGCATGCTCTCCGACCGCGTCTCGACCCAGCGGACGGTCTGCCCCAGCTTGCGGGCGAGCACGGCGGTGAGGATCTCCTCGGGCGACGTGCCGTGCTTCGCACCGAACCCGCCGCCGACATCCGGGGTGATCACCCGCACCTGCGACGGCTGCAACCCGAGCGCGTTGACGAGCCCGTCGCGGGTGCCATGCGCGCCCTGATTCTCGGACCACTGGGTGAGGTGCTCGACGCCGTCGACGGTCTCCCACTGCGCCACCGCTGCCCGGGTCTCGAGCGGGCACGGCGCGAGTCGGTGGTTGCGGAACGACAGCTCGACGGTGACGTCGCATCCGTCGAACA
This sequence comes from uncultured Acidimicrobiaceae bacterium, assembly GCA_963720695.1. Lineage (GTDB taxonomy): Bacteria > Actinomycetota > Acidimicrobiia > Acidimicrobiales > Ilumatobacteraceae > UBA668. The sequence goes on along the minus strand of CAVRGG010000004.1, from coordinate 1,201,599 downwards.
GCTCGGCGCCGGTCCCGGGGATCGCGAACACCGTGTTGGTACCGGCGTCGGGGAACAGCAGCGTGGCGTCGGTCAGCGAGTCGTGCACCGAGACCACGGCGGGCAGCAGGTCGACGTCGACGAACACGGCCTCGGCCGCGTCGACCGCCTCGGCGTGTGACCTCGCGACCACCACCGCGACCGGCTCACCGACGTAGCGAACGCGATCGGTCGCGAGTCGTGTGCGCTGCATCGCACCGTTGAACATCGGCATGCTCGGGGGATAGGGAGCGAGCTCGAGGTCGGCCGCGGTGAAGACGCCGACCACGCCCGGCATCGACGCGGCGTCGTCGACCTCGATGCCGGTGATCGTGCCGTGGGCGACCTGGGAGCGCACGAACACGGCGTGCAACGCACCCTCGAAGGGGAGGTCGTCGACGTAGTGACCGCCGACGGTCAGCAGCGCAGGGTCTTCCTTGCGGACCACATTGGTGCCGAGCATGCTCATCCGGGGTACTCCTCAGGTTCGGGGCTGCCGCCATCATGGCAGCCCCGGATGGGTGCGTGTCCCGTGGAGCTGCTCAGTCGTGCGCTTCCAGGCGGAGCGCCGTCGTGACGTCGAGCCGAAAGCGACCGCGGCCGGTTCGCTCCATGCGCAACGGCGCCGATCGCTCGTCGAGGCGTCGCTTCAGCATCACCAGTCGGGTGTCGAGGTTGTCGCGAAAGCCGGGCAGGTCCAGCGAGCGATCGAGGCGGAGCTCCTTGTTGGTGAACTCGGTCTGCCCCTCCTGCAGGTGGCGCTGCACGAGCGACCAGAGGATCCTGCCGGCCACGCCACGGATCAGGTACTCCCCGTCGAGGAACACGCTGCCGTCACCGGCGAAGAAGCGCACGTGCGTCTCGTCACCCGACGGTGGCGAAGGAGCGGCCGCCACGACCGGAGGGACGCGCTCGGCGACGTCGGCGAGCGAGCGCTCGTTGTCGATGGCCTGTGCCACGAGCGTGGCGACCACGGCCAGCACGGCCTCGTCGTCGTCGTCGAACGCCAGCGAGAGCGGGCTGTCGACGACGACCACCCCCACCAGCTCACCGCGAGCCAGCGCCGGGACGGCGAGTCGGCTCTGCGTGTCGCCGAGCTCGGGCAAGGGCACGTCGAGTCCGGGTCCCACCTGGGTGCTCGCCTCGAACGACCGTCGCACCGTGTGCGAGTACTTCCGCATCTGACGGAGCTGCCCGACCCGCACCGGCTCGCATCGCTCGGCGGCGGTGCCGGCGACCCCTTCGCCGACCTCGACCTCGGAGCCGACGCCTTCGGCCGGGAAGCCGTGGCTGGCGATGGTGAACAGCCGGGTGCCGAGCTCGTCGAGCAGCATCACGGACGAGTGGCGATAGCCGAGCAGCTCGTCGAGGCCGACCAGCGCGACGTCCATCACGCTCTCCAGGTCCGAGCATCGGCTGATCCGCCTCACCAGTTCGGCCGAGGCCGCCAGCGTGACCGGACGGTGCCGGGGCTCGTCGGGCGCCGGCGTCTCGAGGTCTCGGATCAGTTCGATCCGCTCGACCCGGCAGATGTCGGCGGACCGCAGGCGAAAGACGTCGCGCATGCCCGCGAGCGCGGCCACGCGGTCGACGTCCTCGCGGAGCCGCTCGAACACAGGACCCCGGCGATCGGTCCGCTCGTAGCGCAGGGTCAACCGGTACTCGCAGTAGTTGAACGGGTCCAGCAACATCAGCGAGGCGTGCGGGTTCTCCGCCAGGTTCCTGGAGGTCTTCGACATGAACTGGTTCGAGAGCGCGACCCGCTCCTCGTCGACCGGGTGCACCGCGGACAGGTAGGTGATGTTGGGGACGCCGGCAGCGCTCGAGGTCGCGATCACGGCGGGGATCCGCCCGTCGAAGCAGCGCCGCAGGTCGCGCATGGTCGCTTCGACCGTCACGAGTCGGTGACCGCCAACCGGGTGCCCGCGGACGGGCCCGGGGTCTGGTCGAACGAGTCGTCGACGTCGAGGACGAAGGGCACCACACTGCAGTCGCTCCAGCGGATGAGCATCTCCATCGGCTCGCCGTCGGTCTCGTGGATGTCGCCGATGAAGTCCTTGGTGTACTGCTGTTGCTTGGCGATGTCGACCTCGGTCGCGGCCTCGATGGACACCACCCGCCCCTTGAGCTGGATCGAACGCAGCGTGCTCACCGAGGCGGTCGTGATCGCGACGATCGACCCGACTCGCAGATTGGCGAGCGTCACCACGTCGGCGGCGTCGGCCAGCACTCGCACTCGACCGGCCGTGGCGTCGACGACGGTGAGGCCCCAGCCGCGACTGGCGTGCGGTGCGGCATCGGTGCCGGTGGTGCCGATCAGGACGGCGCAACCCGAGTGGAAGAACTCGACCGTCGTGCTGTCGAACACCGCTCCACCTCCTCTGTCGCGCAACGCCGCAACGCTAGTGATTTCTTAGCAATTCGATACGAAGTTCTTCGGAGCGAGCCCTCGGCGAGTCGTCGCACACTGGTCGACATCGGCCTTACGGCCACTCACCACAGGAGAACAGAAATGACCATCACCGAGACCATCGTCACCGACCGGCTGCAGCCCGTTGCGTTCGACCTCTATCGGGACATCCACAAGGGCATCCGTGCCGAGCTCTTCTCGCTCGTCGCCGAGGCCGGCCGCATCGACCCGGCCGACGACGGCGACGCGGCAGCACTTGCCGCACAGGTCCATCGCACCGTGCAGTTGCTCGTCGACCACGCCGAGCACGAGGACGGTGTCCTCCAACCGGTGCTCGAGATGCACGCGCCGGCGCTCGCCGCCCAGGTCGCCACCGACCACATCGCCCTCGAACGCCGGCTCGACCTGCTCGCCGGCCTGGCCACCGAGGCCGGCGCGGCGAACGAACGTCGTGCGCTGCTGCACGAGCTGTACATCGAGCTCGCGCTGTTCACGGCCGACTACCTGCGTCACCAGGACACCGAGGAGCGTCAGGTCGGCCAACTGCTGCAGTCGGCCGTGGGCGTCGACGGCGTGATCGAGCTGCACATGGCCATCATCGGCAACATGGCGCCGCAGCAGTTGATCTCCGGGCTGGCGGTGATGTTCCCCGCCATGAACATCGACGACCGCACCGAGCTGCTCGGGGGCATGAAGGCCACCGCTCCCGACGAGGTGTTCCAGGGTGTGTGGAGCCTCGCCGGGTCGGTCCTGTCGGCCGAGGATCACCGCGCCGTCGCCGTGCGGCTCGGCCTCGCCTGAGCACTCGCTGTCGACCCTCGAAGGCCCGGATCTCGATCCGGGCCTTCGGCGCGTGGTCAGTCCAGATTGAACAGTGCTCGCGCGTTGTCGCCGATGAACGCGCGCCGTTGGTCCTCGGGGAACATCGCCACGAGCTCGTTGAGGTCGTGGATGTACTCGGGGGTGTGGTCGGCGTGTGGGAAGTCCGACGCCCACATGAACCGCGAGACGCCGTAACGCTCGGCGAGGGCGGGGATCATCCGTTCGTCGGGGTCGGCGCTGATCCAGATCCGCTCGCGGAAGTAGTCGCTCGGCTTGTGCTGCAGCGGGACCCGGTTGCCGATGAAGGTGTGGCCGTAGACGGCGTCGATGCGGTCCAGCCAGTAGCCGATCCATCCGGCGCCGGACTCGAGCACGAGCACCTTGAGTCGCGGGAACTTGTCGAACACGCCGTAGTCGAACAGGGTCGTGAACTGATGGCGCACGCCGTCGGACGCGGTGACCGACGCGAGCAGGCGCAGCTGCTTGACGTTCTCCCAGGTGCCCATGCGGGTGCCCTTGGTCCACTGCGGCTCGAACGTGGGGTGGATCGCGAACGGCACGTCGAGGTCCTGCGCGGCGGCGAACACGATGTCGTGGTCGGGATGGCCGAGCGGGGTGCCGTCGTGGGTGAAGGGCGCCACGTAGGCGCCGACCGCGCCCTCGCCGACCGCTCGCTCCAGCTCCTTGGCCGCGGCGGCCGGATCGGTCAACGACAGGTGGGCGGTCGCGGCGAGTCGCGGCTCGTCCGCGCAGAACTCGCAGATCCATCGGTTGTACGCCTTGGTGTACGCCTGGGACAGCGCCGGGTCCTCCACCTCGGCCTCCCACAGCAGGCCGACGGTCGTGTAGAGGATCGCCGTGTCGATGTGTTCGGCGTCGAGCACCTGTACCCGCTCGTGCGGGTCCATCGACCCGAAGGGCGCCTCGCGCAGGTACGTGCGAGCCGGGTCCTTCTGCATCGCCGGCAGGTCCGGTGCGCCCATCGCGCCGAGCGTGGAGGGAAACCCGCCGCGGCTCATCCGCGACGGGCGGCCGTCGATCTCGAGCTCTTCGAGGCCGTGCTCGTCGACCTTGAAGCGCAGCGCCCGGTCGCGGAACTGCGGATCGATGTACTCCTCCCACAGCGTGGGCGGTTCGAGGATGTGGCCGTCCGCATCCACGGCGCCGTCCTCGGCAACCCGATGGGTCGCGTGGATGGGCTTCTGAGCAGCGATCGTCAGGGCCATGGCGTCAATCCCCCTTGTTCGACGTACCGCGAACGTAGAACCACGCCCTCCGGCCCGGCGTACCGGAGCGCCCACCCCTTCGCGACATGAGGGTTGTGGCGTCACCAGGTGCGCCGTAACCCTCAACTCCGGGCGTGGCTACCTTGGAGGGCATGGAAACCCGCCCACTCGGTCAGCTGCAGGTGTCGGTCGTCGGTCTCGGCTGCAACAACTTCGGGATGCGTCTCGACGCCGACCGGACCAAGGTGGTGGTCGACGCGGCGATCGACGCCGGCATCAACTACTTCGACACCGCCGAGAGCTACGGCAACGGCATGTCCGAGGAGTATCTCGGCCGGGCACTCGGCCGCCGGCGTGGGGACGTGCTGATCGCCACCAAGTGGGGGCACACGGTGAGCCTCGCCGAGGGTGAACGTGGCGGCGACCCCGAGCAGATCCGCCGCCGTCTCGAGGCGAGCCTCACCCGCCTGGGCACCGACTACGTCGACCACTACCAACTGCATCGACCCGACCCGCAGACGCCACCGGAGGAGACGCTGGGCTGTCTCGCCGAGCTGCGCGCCGAAGGCAAGATCCGCGAGATCGGCTGCACCCACTTCACCGCTGCCGAGCTCGAGCAGTCGCACTCGGCAGCGGTCGAGCACGGGCTCGCCCCCTACCCCTCGGTGCAGAACCACTACAGCCTCATCACGAGGGATCCGGAGACCAACGGGGTGTTCGACACCTGTGAGCGCCTCGGCATCCGCTTCGTGCCGTACTTCCCGCTGGAGTCCGGTCTGCTCACGGGCAAGTACCGCCAGGGCGAGCCGCGGCCGGAGGGATCCAGGCTGGCATCGTGGGGCGATCGGGCCGCTGCGTTCATCGACGACGAGAAGCTCGCGGCCGTGGCTCGCCTCACCGCGTGGGCGGAAGCCCGCGGGCACACGCTCCTCGACCTGGCGATGAGCTGGCACACCTCGCACCCGCTCGTCTCGTCCGTGATCGCCGGCGCCACCAAGCCCGCGCAGATCGAGGCCAACGTCGCCGCGTCGACGTGGGCGCTCTCCGCCGCCGATCGGGCCGAAGTGGACGCAGTGCTCGCCGGGTGAGGTGGTGCCCCATTGACGACCCGGGTCGCGACGGGCCAAGGTGGGTGTGGAGGTGCACGATGTCCGACTTCATCGATGACCAGTCCGGCGCCGAGCAACTGGACGAGGAGGTGACGGGGCTCGACGACCCGGTCACCAGCGACGAGGTGGCCGCCGACTACCCGCCCGACCACTTCGAGGGAGTGCCGTTCGCGGACGCCGACGTCACGGACGAGTCGTTCGAGGAACGCACGGCACAAGAAGAGCCCGATCAGCTGCCGGACGACTGACCCTCGTCCGGTTCGACGTCTCGCGCGGCCTCGGCGATGACCTCGAACTCGTGCTGCTTGGTCGACAGGACGTCGTCGTCGAGCTCCTCGAGGTCCAGCAGCCGGTTGTCCGCCGCCGAGATCACATGGATGAGCTCGTCGAGCTTGATCTGCAGTGCGGCGGTGTCACGGTTCTGACTGTTCTGGATGACGAAGACCATCAGGAACGTGACGATCGTCGTGCCGGTGTTGATCGTGAGCTGCCAGGTGTCGTTGAAGTGGCACACAGGGCCGGCGAGCGCCCACACGACGATGACCACCATCGCCGTGATGAACGCGATCGGCTTGCCGGAGGCGGTCGATGCCGCGCGAGCGAAGCGAGTGAAACCGTTCGGAGAGCTGACCTGAACGCTCATCGTCACTCCGTCCCGCCGTCGGTGACCATCACCAGCTGTTCGCCGCTGGGTGGTCGGCCGTTCCACAGTTGCTTGCCGACGACGCTCGCGGCGCCGGCCAACGGGACGGCGAGCAGCGCACCGACGACACCGAAGAGCTCGACGCCGATCAGGATGCTGAGCAGCACGACCAGCGGGTTGGCCGAGACCGCTCGCTTCATGATGACCAACTGCAGCACGGAGTTCTCGAACTGCTGGTAGATGACGAAGAAGACGATCGCGGCGATGCCGACACCGGGCGACACGAGGAACGCGGCGGCGATCGCGGCGACCGCGCCGACCGTCGCACCGACCAGGGGAATGAGGTCGGCGAATGCAACCCACAGCGCCAGCACGATCGCGCTGGGCACCTGGCAGACGAAGAGGAACAGGAACGCGGCGCCGCCTGCGCACGCGCTGATGAGAAGGTTGCCGACCATGTAGCCGCTCACGGCGTGGGCAGCGAGGCGTGAGACCTCGGTGGCCCGCTCATGGTGCCGAGCGGGCAGCAGCCGCTTCCCCGCGGTGGCGAGCACCACCGACTGCGAGAGCATCAGGCAGGTCATCACGGCGATGGTCACCGTGGCGAGGATGCCTCGCAGCAACGCTCCGGGCATGGCCGAGGAGATCGAGGTTGCCGTGTTGGTGAGCTCTGACTCATGGTCGGCGACGAGTCGTTCGAGGCCGAGCGACTTGATCACCCCACCGAGGGGCCCGCGCCCCTGAGCGGCGTCGTGGATGGTGCCGGGAAGGTCCGACAGCGCCGCAGCCGCCTGAGCTCGAACCGGCAGGAGGAACAGCGCGACGAGTCCGATGACGACCGCGACGGCGATCACCACCACCGTGCCGATGGCAAGACCGCGGCGCATGTGGAACCGTCGGCCGAACCAGCCCACGGGCCCGTTGAGCACCACCGCGAAGAAGCCGGCGATCGCCACCCACACCAGGATCCGCGAGGCTCGATAGATCACCACCGTGAGGAGCAGCGTGAAGGCGACCACCGCCACCGAGCCCACGATGGTGCGCCAGGGAACGGTCTTCCACGGTGAGCCGGGGGGTCGCTCCGTCGTGGCAGGTTCTCGGGCCTCTTCCAACATCGCCGTCGCCTCTGCGACGGTCATCGTCGCCCACGGAAGTTCCGGCCGGGGTGGGTCGATGGAGGTGGTCACGGGCCGGGACTACCCCGCGTCCCGATGGTGCAAACACTGGTGGTTCCTCGACCCGCTCGCGATGAAGACGGGGACGCCTTATGTCTACGCCAACGGCGCCCCGACCGCGCTGAGCGACCCCAGTGGGCTGAGTCCACTCGACGCGTGCGCAGACTTCGGCGGAGTGGGTGCCTTCGCGCGGGCGGTTTTCGATTGCTGGACATGTGCTGTCGGTTCTCTTGTTCATGCCATGATTCAGACAGACTACATTTCGAAGTATCCATACGTGGAGGCAGAGAAGTATTATCGCAGCGAGACTGGAAATACTGGAAGGATTGATCTGGTGGACCCCAAGTTCTTCTCGTTCTGGGAAATAGAAACCCAATACTGACAGCGGAATCGCCGACGGGCGGAACCAAATCAAAACTCGCCTCCGTGACCAGCTTGCGGGCTGGTCCATTGACATGAACCTGTTCCGGAAACTAGAGAGGTTGAGGGGACCGTGAGTACCAGTATGTTTGGAGTGAAGATATCCGTCGACTATCACAAGTATGAGGCCGGACTTCTTGTATACGATGGACCAACATCGAGCTAATGGGGACGCAGTGCTCAAGGTAGCTACGCTTTGGGCGATGACAAAGCTCATGAATCAGACGCGGAAGGAGAATCCCGGTGCTCCGGTGCCACCTGTAATTACTCCTACACTTGAGCCCGCCTCGCACTCGGCTAGCATGGATCTATCGGGACTTGACCCCCGTGAGTGGAACATTCCTAGCCCATCACCGCAGCAAGCTGCTGTTTTGGCTGGCGGCGCGGGACTCAGTATTTTGATGTTCCTGCTTCTTATGCCCGCGGGAGCATAGTTGAGGTCGACCGAAACGAGGAGCACACTGTGACGCCAACACCGCCGTCTTCGCCGCACAAGAGGTTTGCGGACTTGTGGATGTTCTTCGGTCCTCGTACTCCGCCACCAGCAGAACTGCTCTTCTCCTTGTCGAAAGCACTTGACATGGATCTACGCCGGATCTCCCGATGGAGATCAGATCGTTCTGACAAGCCCGAGCGCGGCAAGGCTACTGATCTCGAAGGATGGTGCCTGGACGGGCTGACCGAGTCGATTGGTTTTGACTTGAGGTCAGGGGAGCGTCACCTGGAGGGAGCTGTCTCCGGAGTCAAGGTCTCTGAGCTATATCGCGGACTCGAGGTTTGCTTGATCTTTGATCCAGATATGGCTGACCCGATCTTGCCACTCATAGTGCCTCTCTTGGAGAAGTACGACGTCGCGGAAGCAGCGTTGTCGCACGTCGAACTGTGCGGCTACCCGATCGAGCCACCGAACCAGTTCATCACCGTTGGCCTTGATCCGATGATCTTCGATCAGCTTCTGGTCGGGACAAACGCCTCCCTGGTGTGGCTCGGTCACAGACTTGCGGGTGGTGCATTTCGTTCTGCGTGGCAAGAGCCGGATCCTGCGGCTATGACCTCCATTTGGCCGACAACGGAGAAGGTCGCAGCCCATATCAGATACAAACTCGTGAAAGATCAAGGAGCGGGCCGTCGCCTGAACGGTAACAGAAGATTCCGAGAGGCTCGATGTCGCTGTCGCCGGGGTGACCGTTGCCGAGCTCGAGGCAAGCGAACCCCAGCTGCTGGACTGATCCCCCGTTTACGGACGCCTACTGTGAGACAGGCGTGGCCCATCTTGGAAGGTGAACCGGCCGGCCATTTGCTGGTTGTGTGATGCGGCCGGTTGCGGCGTCTCTTCGCGACAACTAGTGTTGTCGTGTGGAGATCTTGGCGAGTGCTCGCAAGCATGGGATCTCTGATGACGACGTTCGTCATGCCGTGCTGAACGCGGTGGGCGCGGTGCGTTCGCCGGCGAAGCCGGACTTCGTGATGTACGTCGGACCCGACCAAGACGCCGATCTGCTGGAGGTAGGGGTGCTCGAGGACGATGGTGACGAGTACGTGATACATGCGATGCGAGCGCGACCGCAGTATTTGACCGTGTTGGGACAGGGGTGATGACGATGGGATCGACAACGAAGAAGCATCCGAGGGACCTGAGCGACGCTGAGGTCGAGGGGATCGTCGCTGAGGTTGACGCGGCTGTGGAGCGCGGCGATGTTCAGGTGGTAGACGCTGCGGTGTTGCGCGAGTTGCGGGCCGCGGCGGCGCTGCGTCGGCGCGGAGCAGCGTGTGGAAGTGGCCGTGTTGTCGGCTCGCCGTGCCGGCGCGTCGTGGGGTGTGATCGGTGCCCAGTTGGGGGTGACCCGTCAGGGTGCGCGGCAGCGTTTCGAGCGTCTGGTCGACTACTGATCGCCGACGCATCCCGATGGCGGGCTCATGTGGCTGCGGCGGAGGGGCGGGTACGACCGCGTTGTCACTCGCGTCGTAGCGGGGCTGAGGTAGCCGAGGGTGGAGTGGCGGCGGAGCGGGTTGTAGAACGCTTCGACGTAGTGGAACATCGCCAGGGCGACGCCGCGGGAGGACGGGCTGCAAGACTGCGGAGATGAAAGCGCTGGGAGTGCACCACGTCTCGATCAACGTCGACGACACCGCCGCCGCGGTGGACTTCTACACCCGCGTCCGCGGGCTCGCCGTGCGCGACGACCGGCCGGACTGAGAAGGGAGTTCCCGTGTACCGGCATGTCTACCAACTCAAGTCCTCGGACAATGGGCTGTCATTGCGCGAGGGGAGGGTGGGAGATCGGTGCGCTCTCTGTGGTTGGTTGCAGGAAGAGCTGTGGTTTTCGGCCGAGATAGCCCTCGGGGATAGCATATTGCCCGACATTTCTGTGACCGACGAGGGCCTCTATGTGGTCACTGGCAAGGCGGCCGATGTCCTTCTCCAACGTGAGATCGGCGATGATCTCGTCCCGCTCAGCGGGCACAGTGTCAGAGGGCCGAGTTATGTGCTCCAGCCTCGATATGTCGTCCACATCGATGAGGACGCCGTCCCACTAGATCGCGAAGAATTCTGTGAGCTCTGTGGTAAATATCGGTCGATAACAACTCACGGCATTTTCAATGTCATTGTCGCAGATGATATCCCCGATCGAGTAGGCGTCGCGCGGAGTAGTGTTGCTTTGGGGTGGCATGATCGACAAACGCCCTGCGTGTTCCTCACCGGATCCTTGCTTGATGCGTTGGAGATGGCAGGTGTGTCGGGTCTCCGGTGTTCTGTAGCGAAGTATGGCGATGACGACGCGACCGCATGATGCCTTTGCCGTGCAGTTCGCCTCGAGGCTCAATGGCTGTGCGTGTTGCCCTGCGGAAGGATGGACTGCAATGGTGGCAAATGCTGCGTCAATGCCGGCGCGGTACACCCGACGGGCGTTGACACTCGCTCCGAGTCGGGCGAGAGGGCCGTTTCGCCCGGGCGACGCCGCGGGAGGACGGGCTGCAAGACTGCGGAGATGAAAGCGCTGGGAGTGCACCACGTCTCGATCAACGTCGACGACACCGCCGCGGCGGTGGACTTCTACACCGGCGTCCTCGGGCTCACCGTGCGCGACGACCGGCCGGACTTCGACTTCGCCGGCGCCTGGCTGGACCTCGGGGACCAGCAGGTGCACCTGCTCGAGCTGGCGGTGCCCGAGGGTCGCGGTCAGCATTTCGCCGTCTGGGTCGACGACCTCGACGGTGCGGTGGAGGAGATCCGCGGGAAGGGCGTCACGGTCAGCAACCCCAAGCCCGTGGGATCAGGGCGTCAGGCGTTCCTGCACGACCCCGCCGGCAACCTGGTCGAGCTCAACGAGCCCGGTGCCTGACCGTGGCTGACGCGTTCGACACCCCGATCACCCGCGAGGGCGACATGCTGGTCGGGCCGTTCCGCTCGCCTCGGCAGATGCTCGCCGAACAGTCCTACGACGGGCATGCCAGCGTGCACGACGAGGCGAACGCCGAGGCCCTCGGCCTCGCCGGAGCCCCCATCGAGGGGCCGACGCACTTCAGCCAGTTCGACCCACTCGCCTGCGAGCTCTGGGGCCAGGAGTGGTTCGAGCGCGGATGCATCAGCGCCCACTTCGAGACGATGGTGATCGAGGGGGAGGAGGTGCAGGCGTCCGTCACGCCCGTGAGCTCCACCAGCGCCCGCGGCACGGCGACCAAGCGAACCGGTGAGCCCGTCCTGACGGCGTCGCTGACGCTCGGCGACGAGCCGACCGAGCTCGGCGAGCGGTTGGCACGAATGACGGCGAAGGATCCCGGCGACCTCTTCATCGTCGATCGGCTCGAGGTGGGCTGGTCGTCACCGGAGTCGACGACGTCGATGTCCTACGAGGAGTCGAACGGCAACCTCTACCCCTTCTCCCTGGCCGACAAGGTCCGGCTGATGACGGAGCCATCGCCCTGGTACGTCCCTGGGGCATCGTCGCCGTGGGGCCGCGCCGTCGTGCCCACCGAGATGCTCAGCGTGCTGACCCACAAGGGATCGGTGCACCTCCCCGTTCGGGGGCCGGCGCTCGGGCTCTTCATCGACCTCGAGGTGCAACGGCACCAGCCGGTCTTGGTCGACACCGTCTACTCGCTCCGTCACGAGGTCGTCGGCGTGGGTCAGAGCCGTCGCGTGGAGAGCTACTGGACCCGCAGCCGGCTCACCGACGACCGCGGCGCACCGGTCGCCACCGTGCTGCTCCACCAAGGAGTCTTCAAGGCGTCGTACGCCGGGTATCCCGCCGACCGGCTCTGAAACTCGCTACATCGAGTGCAGCGGTTCGTCGAACGGCGTTCCCAGCATGCGTCCGAGAATCTCGGCCGTGACCCCGCGGGCGTCGATGCCCTGCTCTCCGGCGGCTACCAGCGTGGCCCTGACGACGCCGAGGACCGCGTTGGCGATCGCGTTGGCGCGCACCGACGCCTCGGGGCCCGTGCCCCAGTGGCGCTGGAGGAACTCCGCGATCACCTGCTCGTAGTCGCGGTCGGTCCGCGCATCTTCGTCGCGGAGCTCGGGGACCTTGGACAACAGCGCGTACCGGGTGAGGCGACTGGGGCTCGTCGTGTCGAAGCCGGCGAGCAGGACCGAACGCAGGTGTGACAAGGGATTCACAAAGGGCGCGCTGTCGTTCAGACGAGCCACGAAATCGGCGACGCGCTCGCCGTGATCCGGGAACGCAGCGGCCGCTTTCGTAGGGAAATGAAGGAAGAACGTGCGAGTGGACACCCCTGCGGCGGCGGCGATCTCCTCCACGGTGGTCTGCTCGTAGCCCTGCGCGCTGAACAACCGGATCGCGTGCTCGGCGAGGGCGCGCCGAGTCTCCAGACGTTGCGTTTCACGTGCGCTCGGTGGTCGCGGCTTCCTCGTCGACGCTGCCATCGGCAACCTCCTCCCCAACCCTTGACGCTGCCTGCGTCTGGGTATTAACTGCACCCACTGTACCGAACATGGTGTTCGGTGCGGATCGGGGGATACGAGATGGTCTTCGGCAATCGTCATGGTGCTACACGTCGGCTGGTGGCCATCGGCCTCGTCGGCGTGCTCGCGCTCGCAGCCTGCTCCAGTTCGGGCGACAGCAACACGTCCGGCACCACCGGTGGTTCCACCGGCGACACCACGGGCGGGAGTTCCGACAAGGCGCTCCTCATCGCCCGTGGCATGGACGTCAACTCGCTCGACCCGTCGCGTGCGTACTGCGACACGTGCCAGATCTACATGACCGCCGTGTACGAGACGCTGATCGGTCTCGACAAGGACAACAAGACGCTCGTGCCCCGCCTGGCCACCAAGTGGGAGGGCAACGCCGACCAGACCGAGTTCACGTTCACGCTCGACTCGAACGCCAAGTTCTCCGACGGCTCACCGGTCACCAGCGCCGACGTGAAGTTCTCGTGGGAGCGCCTCGCCGGGCTCCAGGACGCGTCGTCGTACCTGGTTTCCACGATCAAGACCATCGACACGCCGGACCCCCAGACCGTCAAGGTGACGCTGTCGCAGAGCAACTCGGCGTTCCTCGCCCAGGTGAACGCCAGCTACCTCGGCATCATGAACTCCAAGGTCGCCGAGGCCCAGGGCGCCACTGCCGATCCGGCCACCGACAAGGCCGAGACGTGGTTCCTGTCCAACTCGGCCGGCTCGGGCCCGTACGTGCTCGAGAGCTATCAGTCCGGTAGCGAGCTGCGCCTGAAGCGCAACGACAACTACTGGGGCACGAAGGCGAACTTCCCCGAGGTGGTCATCAAGGAGACCCCCGACGCGGTCACGCAGCGCCAGCAGCTCGAGGCCGGCTCGGTCGACATCGCGATGCAGATCTCGAACGACGCGGCGAAGGGCATGGGTGGCTCTGACGTCACCGTCACCCAGGTCCCCAGCTTCAACTTCGTGTACCTCGCGCTGAGCCCGGGCGCGAAGGGCGCCGAGAAGCTCACGCCGAAGGTGCGCGAGGCGATCCGTCTGGCCCTCGACTACACCGGCCTCATCGACGCCACCGTCGGCGGCGCCGGCCAGCCGCAGCCGTCACCGATCCCCAACGGGTTCGCCGGCACCGCCGGCCTCGCCGCCCCGGCGCAGGACGTCGAGAAGGCCAAGAGCCTGCTCGCCGACGAGGGTGTCACCGACCTGACGCTCGACGCCACGTTCCCGTCGCTGAACGTCTACGGCGTCGACTTCTCGACGGCGATGCAGAAGGTGCAGAGCGACCTCAAGGCCGTCGGCATCACTCTGCAGCTGAACCCGGTCGAGATCTCGGTGTGGGCCGACAAGATCGGCTCCGACGGCATCCCCGTCACGATGCTCTACTTCGCACCGGACCACACCGACAGCAGCCAGTACGTGCAGTACTTCGGCCTGCTCGAAGGCTCGCAGTGGCAGACGTGGGGTCGCACCGACGTGAGCCAGGAGCAGACCGATCTGCTGAGCAAGGCGTTCGCCGAGCAGGACGTCGCCAAGCGTGACGCCATCTATCAGCAGCTGGCCGAGTCGATGATCGCCGACAACGTGATCATCCCGGTGGTGAACCCGAACCTGTTCCTCGCCGCCCGTTCCGACATCAAGGGCCTGTACTACAGCGCCTGCTGCAACCTGGTCCTCGCCGACCTCAGCCGCGGCTGAGGTCGACACGGATGAATCTCCCTTGGACGTTCCGTCCGTGCCCGCCATCTCGGCGGGCACGGACTGGGGCGACCTTCGCGAGTGAGGAAGGCGGGTCGGTCTGAAGCGATACCTCCTCCGTCGCGTCGCCGTGATGCCGTTCCTGCTGTTCGGCATCGCCTCCGTCGTGTTCCTGGTGTCGCGGCTGACCCCTGGCGATCCATTGATCACCATCGTCGGCGAGCGCAACCTCAACAACCCCGAGATCGTCGGCGCGGCGAAGGCCCGCTGGGGGCTCGACCAATCCGTCGTCCAGCAGTACTTCAAGTACATGAAGAACCTCCTGCACGGTGACATGGGCACCTCGTTCACCACCCGACAGGGTGTGGTGCACGATCTCTGGCAGCGCCTCCCCGCCACGCTGGAGCTGACGTTCTTCGCGCTGCTCGGCGGTGTCACCGTCGGGATCGGGCTGGGCGTGCTCGCCGCCCGGCATCGCAACAAGTTCATCGACCACATCGCCCGGTTCTTCGCGCTGATCGGTTCGTCGCTGCCGGCCTTCTGGGCCGGCCTGCTCCTGCTCTACGTGTTCTATGCCCGCCTCGGCTGGCTCCCCGGACCCGGCCGCATCGACCCGCGAGGCGTCGCTCCTGACAAGATCACCGGCTTCTACACCGTCGACTCGCTGCTGCACGGCGATCTGGCCCTGTTCAAGGACTCCGTGATGCACCTCATCCTGCCCGCCACCGTGCTCGGGTGGGGTGTGGTCGGCATCGTGTCGAGGTTGGTGCGCGCGGCGCTGCTCGACGAGTTCAGCATCGACTACGTGCGCGTCGCCAGGGCGATGGGCCTGCGCGAGCGAACCGTGGTCAACACGCACGCGCTGCGCAACGCACTCCTGCCCACGATCACCATCGTCGCCTTCACGTTCGCGTTCCTGCTCACCGGCGCGGTGCTCACCGAGACCGTGTTCTCCTGGCCGGGCGTCGGCAGCTACGCCGTCGACGCGTCGCGCAACCTGGACTACCCGGCGATCATCGGTGTCACGTTGCTCGGCGGCACCGCGTTCCTGATGACGAACCTCTTCAGCGACATCGCCTACGCGTTCGCCGACCCGCGGATCAGGCTCTCGTGACCGAGATCATCTCGCCTCCCCGCCGCTTACGCAAAGGTCGGCCCGACTGGTTGCGCGGCCCGGCGCTGATCGGGGTGATCGGCATCGTGGCCTGGCTCCTCGTTGCCCTCACGATCCCGCTCTGGAGCCCGTTCGACCCCCTCGAGTCCGTGGGAGCACGACTGCAGGGGCCGAGCTGGAGCCACCTCATGGGCACCGACCAGCTCGGCCGCGACGTGTTCACCCGCACGCTGTGGGGCGCGCGGACGTCGCTCCCTGTCGCCGCCGTGGTGATCGTCTCTTCGGTCATCATCGGCACCGTCATCGGTGCGATCGCCGGCTACTTCGGTGGGTGGATCGACGCCGTGCTGATGCGGTTCGTCGACATCACGATGGCGTTCCCCCCGATCCTGCTGGCGATGGCGATCACCGCCTCGCTGGGACCGGGTATCCGCAACGCCCTGATCGCGATGGTGCTGGTCTGGTGGCCGATCTACGCCCGACTCCTGCGCGCCCAGGTGATCGCGGTCAAGCAACGCGAGTACGTCGAGTCGGCCGAAGCGATCGGGGTCAAGCGGTTCACGATCCTGCGTCGCTACGTGCTGCCCATGGCCTACACGCCGGTCCTCGTCAACGCGACGATGGACTTCGGACAGGTCGTGCTGCTGACCGCCTCGCTGAGCTTCATCGGCCTCGGCGCCCGCCCGCCCTCACCCGAGTGGGGCGCGATGATCACCGAGGGCGCCACCCAGTTCTACAGCTGGTGGATCGCGACCTCGCCCGGTCTGGCCATCTTGATGGTGGTGCTGGCGTTCAACTACCTCGGTGACGCCCTGCGGGACTCCTTCGACGTGAAGGCGGGCGTGTGATGGCCGACCGCACGCCCATCCTCAGCCTGCGCGACCTGTGCGTCACGTTCCCCACCGCTGCCGGCCCCGCTCGCGCGGTCCGCGGCGTGGACCTCGACGTGTTCGCCGGCGAGAGCATCGCGGTCGTCGGCGAGAGCGGCTCCGGCAAGAGCGTCACGATGCTCGCCACGCTCGGCCTGCTGCCCAAGGCCGAGGTGAGCGGGTCGGTGAAATGGGGCGAGACCGAGCTCGTCGGCGCCGGCGTGAACACCCTTCGCTCGGTGCGCGGCCGGCGGATCTCGATGGTGTTCCAGGATCCGATGACCAGTCTCAACCCGGTCCTCACGATCGGCAAGCAGATGGCGCTGGTGATGAAGGCCCATCAGCCCGGACTCAGCCGCAAGGAGTGTCGGGCGAGAGCGGTCGACCTGTTGAACCAGGTGGCCATCCCTCAGGCGGAGCAACGCATCGACTCGTATCCGCACGAGCTCTCCGGCGGCATGCGCCAGCGGGTGATGATCGCGATGAGCATCGCCAACGACCCCGAGGTGCTCATCGCCGACGAGCCCACGACGGCGCTCGACGTGACGGTGCAGGCGCAGATCATGGAGCTGCTGTCCAAGCTCCGCGAGGAGCACAACCTGGCGCTGGTGCTGATCACCCACGACCTCGGTGTCGTCGCGGGCAGCGCCGACCGCGTGGCCGTCATGTACGCCGGGCGCATCGTGGAGCGGGCGCCGGTGCTCGACGTGTTCGCCCAACCGCACCACCCCTACACGCGGGCGCTGCTCGAATGCCTCCCGCGGCTCGACCAACGACAGGACGTGGTCAGCTCGATCGGCGGCACGCCACCGAACCCGGCCGACCTGCCACCGGGATGCCCGTTCGCGCCCCGATGCCCGAGCGCCGTCGACGCCTGCAGCGCGCAGGAGCCGGCGCTCGTCCACTTCGGCACCAGCGAGGTCGCGTGCTCGGTCGTCACCGCAGGTGCGCCGGCATGAACACGACGCCGCCGCTGCTGCAGGTGACCGACCTGGTGAAGGAGTTCAAGGTGCGCCCCGGTGGCGGCAAGCCGGCATTGCTGCACGCGGTCAGCAACGTCAGCCTCACGCTGCACTCGGGCGAGACGCTGGCGCTGGTGGGCGAGAGCGGATGCGGCAAGAGCACCACGGGCCGCTGCATCCTCCGATTGACCGAACCGACCAGTGGCACCGTCGAGTTCAACGGGACGAACCTGCTGTCGCTCGACCACGAGGCGATGCGGAAGATGCGCCGCAACCTCCAGATCGTGTTCCAGGACCCGCAGGCCTCCCTGCACCCGCGCATGACCGTGCGCCGACTGCTCAGCGAGCCGCTGCAGGTCCACGGCATGGACAAGGCGGAGATCCCGGCGCGCATCGAGGAACTGCTCCGCCTCGTGCACCTTCGGCCGGAGTTCCTGGACCGCTACCCGCACGAGTTCTCCGGCGGCCAGCGCCAGCGCGTCGGCATCGCTCGAGCACTGGCGATCAGCCCCGCGATGCTCGTGCTCGACGAGCCCGTGTCGGCACTCGACGTCAGCATCCAGGCGGAGATCGTGCGCCTGCTCATCGAACTGCGCGAACGACTCGGCTTGAGCTATCTGTTCATCGCCCACGACCTCGCCGTGGTCCGTCAGCTCGCCGACCGAGTGGCCGTCATGTACCTGGGGCGCATCGTCGAGACCGGTCCCGCGGACGTCGTCTACTCCGATCCGCAGCACCCGTACACGCAGGCGCTGCTGTCGGCGGTCCCCATCCCGGATCCCACCATCGAACTCGGTCGCCAGCGGATCGTGCTGCAGGGCGATCTGCCGAGCCCGATCAACCCGCCGTCGGGTTGTCGATTCCGCACTCGCTGCTGGCGGGCCGACGCCAAGTGCGCCGACGAGCAGCCGATGCTCACCGCAGTGCAGGGCCTTCACGAAGTGGCGTGTCACTACCCAGGTGCTGACACGGCCGTCAGCGTGAACGCACGGCCGTTGTGAACGGTCACGTGCTCGCCGTGGATCTCGGATCCACCGGCATCAAGATCGCCATCGTCGACGCCGCCGGCACCGTTCGGGCCGTCGCCGGTGAAGTGATCCCGCTGCTCTTCGTCGACGACGGCGGGGTGGAGCAGGACCCGCGCGTGTGGTGGGACGCGCTGGGACGCTGCGCCCGGAGCGCGATCGCCGAGAGCGGCCTGAGCGGCGCGGACGTGACGCTCGTCGCGGTCACCAGCCAGTACACCTCCACCACGGCCGTCGACGCGAACGGACGGCCCTTGGGCAACACGATCATGTGGATGGACGGCCGCGGGCGCCGCCACTACCGCCCACACTTCACCGACGACGAGACACAGCGGTGGATCGATGTGCACGGAATGATGCCCCACGGCAACGACGACGTCGGCCACGTCCATGTCATTCGCCACGAGTGGCCCGACGCCTACGAAGCAGCGGTGGCGATGCTGGAGCCGATGGACGTGCTCGCGGCGCGGCTCACCGGGCGGGTGACCGCCACGCAGAACACGATGTTCCCGATGCTGTCCGTGGACAACCGCACCTGGGGTGCCACCGAGTACAGCGACGAACTGCTGGCGATGAGTGGGATGCCCCCCGACAAGCTGCCTCCGCTGGTGCCGCTCGGTGAACCGCGCGGCACGGTCACCCCCGAAGCGGCGGCCCACCTCGGAGTCTCGCCGACGGCGATCGTCACCGGCGCGACGATCGACTCCGTCACCTCCGCCATCGGCACCGGGGCCATCGACGAGACCGGTTGTGGACTCATCATCGGCACGACGGCGGTGATGGCCACCCACCTGCCGTCGAAGCGTCACGACATCGAGCACGGCCTCACCACCGCGCCGAGCCCCTTGCCGGACCAGTGGTTCCTCGTCGCCGAGAACGGCATCGGCGGCAAGGCGCTCGACGTGTTCGTCAACCAGATGGTCTACGCCGACGACGGACTCGGCCATGCGGTGCACGACGGTTCGTACGAGGCGGTGCTCGCCGCGGCGGCCGAGGTCCCGTGCGGGAGCAACGGCGTCCTGTTCCTGCCATGGTTGGTGGGTTCGATGGCCCCGGGCCACGAGCGCCACATGCGTGGTGGGTTCGTGAACATCGGCATCGCCACCACTCGCGCCGACATGGCGCGGGCGGTGCTGGAGGGCGTGGCCATGAACGTGGCGTGGCTGCTGCCGTACTTCTCGGCCCTCGCCGGTCGTCAGTACGACCAGATCACGTTCGGAGGCGGTGGTGCGGCCTCGCCGCTGTGGGGGCAGTTGCTCGCCGATGCCACGGGCGTACCGGTGCGCCGGCTGGCCCGATCGAACTGTACGAACGCCCACGGCGCCGCGCTGCTCGCCCTCTACGAGACCGGCGCCTGCGCACTGGCGGACCTTCCCGGCTTTCTCGTCACCGCCGACGTGCACGAACCCGTCGACTCCCACCACCGACTGCTGGCGGCGCGCACCGCGTCGCTGGTCGATTTCCATGCCCGTAACGCCGAGTTCTACGAGGCGTTCGATTCGAAGGACACACCATGACCACCCGACCGAAGAGCCCTCTCCATCCGTACGCCGGACGGTTCGATGTGCACGCGACGATGCCCGAGCAGCCTGTCTCGCGCGAGCAGATCCTCGACGAACTGCGCCAGATGTCGCTGGAGGAGGATCGCAAGGGCGACTCCGGGCGGGTCAGCGGGTCGATCTACAGCGGCGACCACGACCACTACCACTTCCAGGTGGAGGCGTTCGGCTACTTCGGACACGCCAACGTCCTGCAGCGCGACATGTACCCGAGCGCCACGAAGATGGAGGCAGAGATCATCGCGATGACCGCCGACATCCTCCACGGCGACGAGAACACCGGTGGCCTGGTGACGTCCGGCGGCACGGAGAGCCTCGTCACCGCGATGCTCGCGTACCGGGAGTGGGGCCGGAACACGCTCGGCATCGAACGGCCGCAGGTGATCATGCCGGTCACCGCGCACCCCGGTCACAGCAAGGCGTTCCACTGGTTCGACATCGACGCCGTGATCGCGCCCGTCGACGAGCACCAGAAGGTCGACCTCGACTTCGTCAAGGCGCACATCGGCCCGAGCACCGTCGCCCTCGTGGGCTCCGCGGGCACCTATCCGCACGGCGTGATCGACCCCATCCCCGAGCTGGGACAGCTGGCGCTCGAACACGGCATCGGCCTCCACGTCGACGGGTGCCTGGGCGGGTTCGTCCTCGCGTGGGCCAAGGACTGTGGCTACGAGCACACCCCGTTCGACCTGTCGGTGCCCGGTGTCACGAGCATGTCGGCCGACACGCACAAGTACGGCTACGCCCTCAAGGGCAGCTCGGTGCTGTTGTTCCGCCCGAAGTCGCTGCGCCGCGAGCAGTACCTGCTGATCGACACGTGGCCGGGTGGCGCCTACGCGTCGCCGGGGATGGGGGGAAGTCGCTCCGGTGGCCTCATCTCGGCGACATGGGCCAGCATGCTGAGCTTCGGGAAGGCGGGGTACAGGGCCATCGCCCAGGACATCTTCCGCACCGCTGATGAGATTCGGGCCGCGGTCGTCAGCCATCCCGAACTGCAGCTGGTCGGCGACTCCCTGTGGAACATCGCCTTCACCAGCGACGTGCTCGACATCTTCCACGTGAACGATGGCCTCGCCGACCTCGGGTGGCGGATGAACGGGCTGCAGTTCCCGCCGGCGCTGCACTTCTGCGTGACCCGGCCGAACACCAAGCCCGGTGTCACCGAGGACTTCGCCCGCGACCTTGCCAAGGCGGTCTCGTACGCGCAGAACCCTCCGAACCCGATGCCGCGCAGCGGTGCGATGTACGGAGCGGGCGGTGCGGCACGACCGCCCCGTGAACAACTCGCCAAGGCGTCGGCCGATCGGCTGGACGCGATCCACGAGGTCGGCCCCCTGCTGTGAGCCCGCACGATCGTCCCTTCCGCTTCGGCGTGGAGATGAAGGGACCGCTCGAGGGTCGCAGTTGGGCGGACACGGCCCGAGAGGTGGAAGCGCTCGGCTACTCGACGCTGTTCGTGCCCGACCACTTCCACTCCGGGCTCGGCCCGATCACGGCGATGGCCACCGCGCTCGCGGCCACCACCTCACTGACCGTCGCGCCTCTGGTCATGGCGTGCGACTTCCGGCACCCCGCCGTGTTGGCGAAGGAGATCGCCAGCATCGATCTCATGTTCCCCGGTCGGGTGGAGCTCGGGCTCGGCGCCGGGTACAACCCGCTGGACTACTCCCGATCGGGCATCCGCATGGACCCGCCCGGTCGTCGTGTCTCGCGGCTCATGGAGTACGTGCGCGTGCTGCGCCTCCTGTTCTCCGGCGAGCTCGTGTCCTTCGACGGCGAGGAGTACCAACTGCAGGAGATCGAAGGCACACCGCTCCCTGCCACGCCGGGCGGACCGAAGATCCTCGTCGCCGGCGGGGGCCCCCGGTTGCTGCGCTTCGCCGGAGCCGAGGCGGACATCGTCGGCGTCAACCCCAGCACCGCGGCCGGTCGCGACAACGCGGGCACGTTCCGCGACGCGCTGCCGGCCGCGATCGACGCCAAGGTGGCGCTTGGTGCGTGAGGCGTCCGGAGCGCGGTGGGACGCCCTGGAACTGAATGCGTGGCTCTCGACGGCCGCGATCACCGACACTCCTCACGACACCGTCGCGGCACTGGCCGGATTCGCCGGAGTGAGCACCGCCGAGGTGCTCGACAGCCCGATCGTGTTGGTCGGGAGCGAGTCCGAGATCGCCGAGCGACTCCGCCAGCGTCGGGAGCGCTGGGGCTACAGCTACGTCTGCGTGCAGGGCCCGCAGCTCGTGCCGTTCGCCGGCCTCGTGCAGCGTCTCGCCGAACACTGAGCCGACGTTCGCAGCCGCTGCCGCGGCGATGTTTGAGCACGGAGCGAACCGGGAATCCTCCGGGCATCACGGCGCGCCTCCGCGCGCCGACTGCAACGAAGGAGAACGTCATGGATGAGGGACCGCTGGTGGTACGCACCACCGACACCGTGACCCCGGAGACGGTGGTCACCAGGACGCCGGGGGAGCCCACGCAGGCCTTTGCGGCTCCGGTCGTCGAAACGCCTCAGGTCGTCGAATCGGCCCGGACGGTCGAGTCGACGGGGACGACGATGAGTCGTTCGTTCTCGCCCGATGCGATGATCGCCTCGCTCGCCGGTGTTTTCCTGCTGGTCGTGGGCTTGGTAGCCATGGCCCGTGCCGGTTTCGACGGTGGTGTCGATGCCAACGTCGTCGACGTGCTCGGTTTCAGTCACACCGCGCTGCTCGGCATCGTCGAGGGGATCGCCGGCCTGCTCCTGCTGCTCGCCGGTCTCGCCCGCTGGCGCGGCGGTGAGATGTTCTTCGGTCTCGCGCTCGCCATCGCCGGCATCGTCGGCGGTGTGCAGACCTCGAGCTTCGAGAAGAACCTCGCCCTCGAATCGACGTGGTCGTGGATCCTGGCTGCCATCGGTGGCGTTGTGGCCCTGGCTGCGCTCGCCCTGCCCCGGTACGTCGCGTCGCACCGCACCGTTCGCGTCGACTGACCGTCGTCGCCTCACCCACTCCCCACCATTCGGAAGGATCACTTCATGGCAACCGCACGCAAGTCCAGTCGCACCAGCGCATCCAAGGCCACCAAGGCCACCAAGCAGCCCTCCCGCTCGGCCATCACCTCGGATCGCAGGGCCATCTTCACCGTCCCGACGCTGACCAGCGCACAGGGCGCCAAGGTGGCCGACGCGCTGCAGGAGCGGCTCGGATCGCTCATCGACCTGTCGCTGACGCTCAAGCACATCCACTGGAACGTCGTCGGTCCGAACTTCATCTCCGTCCACCAGATGCTCGACCCGCAATACGCCGGGGTCTCGCTGATGGCCGACGAGACGGCGGAGCGCATCGCCACCCTTGGTGGCTCGCCGTCCGGTGTCCCCGGCAAGCTCGTCGAGCGCAGGACCTGGGACGACTACTCCCTCGACCGAGCCGACAGCATCACCCACCTCGCGGCGCTGGACGTGGTGTACGAGGGGGTCATCGGTGGACATCGCGCGGCGATCGACGCCGTCGGCGACATCGATGCGATGACCGAGGACATGCTCGTCGGTCAGACCCGTGAGTTGGAGAAGTACCAGTGGTTCGTTCGCTCGCACCTCCTGGACTGGGCCGGTGGCATGGCCAACGTCGGGGAGCGTACGGAACTCGGTGCTGCCCGCTCCGCCTCCAGGAAGACGTCCCGTTCGCCCCAACGGCTTGCCGCGGCCGGTCGTGACTAAGCTGCGCCAGTGATGGCTGAGCGCGCACAGCGGGTCGGACAGCCCGGGCGATGACGATGCCGTCCACCGCCGGAGCGAACCTGCCGTTCGACCGCGACTACCCGGGCGAGCCGGGTAGCTTGCGGTCGTCCCGGCGCGATGTGGTTCGAGTGCTCGGCGAGCACGGCATGAGCGACGACCTGTGTGACACCGCCGCCCTGGTGGTGAGCGAACTGGCATCGAACGCCATCGAGGCCGCTCCCGGCCGTGATTACACAGTGCGTGTGGGCCTCGGCGCCGATGGAGAGGTCGAGATCATGGTGCGCAACCACTCCCAGGCGGAGTTCCCCGGTTCGGCCGGCTCGTTGCCGCCCCCGTGGGCCCCGCGCGGTCGGGGTCTCGCGATCGTCGAGGCCCTCTCCACCGACCTCGAGGTCGATCGGGTCGATGGCGACCTGGTCGTCGTGACCGTCCGGTTGGCCGGCTGACGGCAGCGACCATGACAACCGATGCAGACCCGACCGCGCGGGACGACGAGGCAGAGCTCCTCCTCCGCTTCGCCCAGACCCGTGACCGGCGGCTTCGGAACGAGATCGTCGAGCGGTACATGGGCTTCGCCACGCACATCGCGCAGCGGTACGTACGCTCGCGTGCGGCGAGTGACGACGTGCGCCAGGCGGCGATGATCGGCTTGGTCAAGGCGGTCGACCGGTTCGACCCGGATCACGGGGCGACGTTCACGGCCTTCGCCGGGGTCACGATCGAGGGCGAGCTCAAGCGCTACCTTCGTGACCAGACATGGGTGGTCCGCGTGCCACGCTCGGCCAAGGAACTGCACCTCGCCGTGGCCCGGGCGAGCGGCGACCTCGAGCAGGGTCTGGGACGATCGCCGACGGTCGACGAGCTGGCGACGCACCTCCAGGTCGACCGCGACGATGTGCTGCGCGGCATTGCGGCGGGCGCCGCGTTCGCGGTCGGCTCGCTCGAAGCGCCTCCTCGTCAGACTCGGCCGACGGGAAGCCGCGCCCACGACGTGGCGCCCGACGGCGGCGTCGCCGAATCGACCGATCGACTGCTCGTCGAACAGCTGATGGCGACGTTGCCCGAGCGCGAGCGCGAGATCGTGCGCCTGCGTTTCTTCGAGGAGCTGTCGCAGGCGCAGATCGCCGACCGGGTGGGCATGTCGCAGATGCACGTCTCGCGCCTGTTGCGCAAGGCTTTCGAGCGGCTTCGCGAGCGGCTCGACGACGAGCAGGAACCCAGCGCCCAGGACACCGGGGCCGACTCCGGCTGACGTCACTCGAGCCGGGGTCAGCCCTCGATCTTGCCCTCTCCCTCGACGTCGGCACCGATCTCGTTCATCTCGTCGAAGTGAGCGCCGGTCCGATCCACGTCGACCGAGCCGGCTGCGCGTTCGGCAGCAGCGATCTCGTCCTGAGTCGGCGGGCGATCTGCGTGGGGAGCGGGCTCGGGCGTGGTGGTGGGCTCGTGTTCGGTCATGCCGTGGCGATACCCACGGGCGTGCCGATCCAAACGTCGGCCCGCACCGCAGCCTGGGTGCGGTTCTGCACGCCGAGCTTGCGGTAGAGGCTCCGCAGGTGGGTTTTCACCGTGTCCGGCGACAAGAAGAGCTCGTCGGCGATCCGACGGTTCGGGTGGCCCGCGGCCAGCAGTGCGAGTACCTCCCGTTCGCGCTCGGTGAGCTGGTCGGTGCCGGCCACCGAGCGCGCCCGTTGGGGTCGTCGTCGTGCGGAGCGATGTCCGTCGGCGACACGGTGGATCGCCCCCACGAGGGTCTCCGCCGGTTCGGACTTGTAGACGACGTCGGCGACACCGATGTCGTACGCGTGGTCGAGGAAGTCCTGCGACGCCTGCCAGGTGTACATCACGACCGACCGCACCGTGGCGTCCTCGATCATGTCCGCGGCCCGGTCGAGGCAATTGCGGGGGGTTGCGAAGGTGTCGAACAACGCCACGTCGACGGGCCGGTCCGGACATCCACCGACATCGAGCTCCACCACGCTGAGGTGTGGCCAGGGCTCGAGCATCGCCGCGACGCCGCGGACGATGATGTCGAAGTCGTTCACCACCGCCACCGTGATGGGCGCACGCGTGGTCGGCGCGGTGATCGGCTGGGGGGTGGTGAGGTTGGTCACGGCCATCTCGGTACCCACGCCGCTCCTTATCCAAACGCGCCGGCCGGCAGTGGTCGCAGCGGTGCGGTTTGAGTCGATCCGGGGTGGGGTAGAGGAGCCGCATGATCATCCTGCGGTGCCGTCCTCCCGCCGCCCTTCCCCGAGCGGTAACGTGACGACGATGAGCACGGAGCCCGAGGTCGATCGCCTGCAGCTCATCGTGCCGGCGCGTGCGCGCTACGGGGCCGTGGTGCGCCTGCTCGCCTCCTCACTCGCCGCCGACCAAGGCTTCTCGGTCGACGAGATCGACGACGTGCGCCTCGCGGTGTCGGAAGCGTTCTCGGTCCTCGTCGACCACTGCGCCGGGCAGGGCAGCATCGTCGCCGCCGTCCTCGCGCAGGAGGGCTCGATCGACGCCGAGCTGTTCACCGAGCCGCCCGCGGCGGGCCTCGCGGTCGACGCGCTGGCGGCGACGATCCTCGCCTCGGTCACCGATTCGTGGTCGACCGAGGACGGCGTCATCCGGATCAACAAGGCTGCAGCGGAACTCGCCCGCTGAACCGAGCTGTCAGTCGACACCTTCGACGTGCAGCACGGTGGTCATGCCGGCGATGTCGAGCAGACGCTGCACAGACTTCGACGGCTTGACGATGACGAGGTGCTTCCCGTCCGCCTCGGCGCGGAGATGAGCATCGATGATGACGCGCAAGCCGCTCGAGTCGATGAACTCGACGTCTTCCATGTCGAGCTCGGTGCGTTGCGCCGACGGCATCGGATCGAGCCGGGCAGTCAGCGCGGGTGCGCTGGAACTGTCGATCTCTCCGGTGAGCCGGAAACCGGTCGCGGTGGCCGTGACCTGCAGCAGTTCGTCGTCGTTCACGAAGTGGAGGCTAGCTCGTCGGCGGACTGGTCTGCGCTCGTCGTGACCCCCCGGGAGAGGGCGACAATGGTGACATCGTCGACCTGGCGGCCGGTGTGGAAGCTCTCGAAAAGCTGGATCAGGCTCTCGACCGCGCCATCGGCATCGGGGATCTCGGTGGAGCTCAGGTGGGCGATCACGCGCTCCTCTCCGAGGCGGTCTCTGTCCGTTCCGGTGGCCTCGGTGAGCCCATCCGTGTAGATGACCAGGGTCGCGCCCTCGTCCATTTCTGCGATGGACGTCTCCCAGTGCGCATCGATCGGACCGACCAGCGGCCCGGTGCCCGACAGGTGGATGATCGAGCGGTTCCTGTCGACGATGTGGGCCGGCGGGTGACCGGCGTTGGCGTAGTGGCAGACGCCGTCGCGGAGGTCGACGACCGCGATGAAGGCGGTGAGGTAGTCGAGTCCCGTGTCGCTCGCCTGGCGCTGCAGCAAGTCGAGGCTGCCGCCAGGAGTGTGCCCGGACTTCACGGCCGAGCGCAGCAGCGCCTTCGCCTTGAGCGCATTGAGAGCGGCGAGCGGTCCGTGACCGGTGACGTCGATCACCACGACGTACAGCTCGTTGGAGTTGATCAGGCCGATGTCGTAGCAGTCGCCGGCGACCAATCCTTCTGCGGATCGGAGCCGGGAGGCGACTGCCCACCCGTCGGCCACTTCGAGGTGCTCGTACGCGACGAGCTCGGACCGCACGTGCAGTGCGAGCACGGCGCTCTGCTCCAGCGTCTCGTACGCGCGCACCGCGCGGTCGCGTTCCTGGGTGAGGTGCTGTTGCAGCACCTCGATGGCCGACCACACGTCGACCAGCTCCGCGGACTGGAGCGCTGGGCGTGGTGGCTCCTCTGCCCCGGCACCGATGGATCGGGCCGCCTCGGCGATGTCCGCCAACGGTCGGCTCATCCATCGGCGAACGAGGACGAGTACGACGAGCGCGCCCGCGAGGGAGGCCAGGAACCCGCCGAACACGGCCGCCACCGCGACCCGCTGCTGGTTCTTGTTCGCGTCGTCGAGCATCGCCACCTTCGCGTCGACGGTGGCAGTGAGCGTGTCGAGACTGCTGCGGACCGTGTCGAACTTCTGCTTGCCGACGTCGAGCAGTGAGTCGGGCACGGGTTGTCCGTTCGCCTGGAGCGTCAACGCCGGCTCGATGGCATCGGTGCGCCATGACTCGTCGGCCTGCTCGAACTGGTCGAGCATCGCCGAGAAACCTCGGATCACGTGCTGGTTGGCTCGCAATGTCGCGGTTGCCTTCGACGCATCCGTGCGACCCTGCCCGTACGGATCCAGGAAGCTGGGGTCGTTGCTCAACAGATAGCCCCTGACGCCAGTCTCCTGGTCGGACATCGCGAGGCGAAGATCCGACAGACTGGTCGTGATCGTGCGCGCCGCCCGCCGGTCGGAGGATGTCTGCTCCCAGCGGCGCACCTGCACCATCGACAGGACGGCAGCAGCGAGGACCACAGCGAGGAAGGCTGCGGCGAGCACCGTCAGCCGTGTCCGGATACTGAAGGTTGCATCCTTCGCCAGGGAGGGCGTCACGAGGCGTCACTGTACGCGGGGGACCAGGGAACGGGACGGCCGTGTGCGCGATTCACCCGTTCGGATGAGGCGGAGCGCGACGCTGCCGGCCCGATCGGGTCGAGCCGGCAGCGTGCGGGGGTGAGGGACGTGCGAGGAGATGCCTCGACGAACGATCAGACGGCGTGGCCTCGGCGGCCGGCGGCTCGGTAGACGAGCAGCGCCAGCACGGCACCGATGATGGAACCGATCAGACCGGAGGTCTGGAAGGCACCGTCGGCGGCGTCCCGCCCGAAGAGTGCCCACCCGAGGAATCCACCGATCAGTGAACCGATGACCCCGAGCACGATGGTGCCACCGATGGACATCGGGTCCGGGCCGGGAACGAGCAGGCGGGCGATGAAGCCGGCGACGAGGCCGACGATGAGCATGACGATGATGAAGCCGAGCATGGGGATGTCTCCTTGACGTGTCGATGTGTGCGACAGGTGTTCCCCTGGCGTGCAGAAGCCAAACATCGCCGCCGAACGTGTCGTTCAGTGACGTGTCGTTCGTGTGACGTGTCGTTGTGTGACGTGTCGTTGTGTGACGTGTCGTTGTGTGACGTGTCGTTCAGCGGCGCGGTGCGATGGCGTCGCCCGGCAGGTGTCCGTCGGGATGCAACGCGCTCTGGAAGCGGCGCATCCCGGCCAGCCAGCGGTCACGGTCGACGGCCTTGCGCTCCATGTAGGTGGCCACCTCCGGGTGCGGCAGCACGAGGAAGCGCTCGTTGCGGATGGCGTCGATGCACACGGCGGCCACGTCGGCCGGCTCCAGCACGCCGTCGCCCGACGCCACGCCCTTGTCGAGCGAGAAGTTCTCGTCGGGCACGCCGTGGAAGTCGGGGCTGTTGAAGACGATGTTGGTGCGCACGGCCTGAGGACAGAGCACCGACACACGGACGCCTTGGTGGTGGTGCGTGATCGCCAACCACTCGGCGAGTGACACGGCCGCGGCCTTGGTGATCGAGTACGACATCGATCCGATCTGCGTCAGCAGGCCGGCTGCGGACGCCGTGTTCAGCAGGTAGCCCTCGCCGCGGGCGATCATCGACGGCAGCACCGCTCGTGCGGCGTAGATGTGGGCCATGCAGTGCACCTCCCACATCTTCTGGATCGACGCGTTGGGGTCCTCCAGCCCGGCCGAGGTGACGTAGCCCGCGTTGGACACGAACAGGTCGATCGGTCCGTGCGCCGATTCGGTCTCGTCGACGAGGCGCTGGATCGCGGCTTCGTCGCGCACGTCGATGGCCACGCCCGTGCCACCGACCAGGTCAGCGACACGTGATGCCTGTGTGCCGTCGAGATCGGCCACCACGACGTGTCGCGCGCCTTCAGCCTTGGCGGCGAGGGCGAGCGCCTCGCCGATGCCCGATCCGCCGCCGGTGATGATGACCACTCGATCCTTCAGTTCCATGGCCCCACCGTAGGGGCTGGATCGATGGGGCGACGAGGGGTGCGTTCGACGCGCTCCGCTCGCCGGCGTTGGGTCACAATGGGGTACGCACGCGACCGAGGAGCACTGCCCACCATGCCGAACGACCCGAAGACCGGTTTCGACCTCGACGAAGTCGATCGCCTCCTGACCACCACCAAGCAGGTCCGCCAACGGCTCGACCTCACCCGACCGGTTCCCCGCGAGGTGTTGTTGGAGTGCATCGAGATCGCCGGGCATGCTCCGATGGGCGGCAACCTCGAGCGCAACCGGTGGATGATCCTCGACGACCCGTCGATCAAGGAGGCGATCGCCAAGCGCTTCGCCGACGTCGGGCGTCCCTACCTCGCAGCGAGTGCCGGCGCCCGCGCCGACGATCGCAGCCAGCGTGTCATCGACTCGGCGACCTTCCTCATCGATCACCTCACCGAGGTACCGGCCCTCGTGCTCTCATTGCGGCTGGATCGTCCACCGATCGAGCACTCGCAGGGGCAGGTGGCCGGCTACTACGGCTCGGTCCTGCCGGGCGTGTGGAGCTTCCAGTTGGCCGCTCGCGCCCGAGGCATCGGCTCTGCGTGGACGACGTTCCATCTCGAATACGAGGCCGAGATCGCCGAACTGCTCGGCATTCCGCCCACCGTGACCCAGGTGTGCCTGCTCGCCGTCGGCTACTACACCGGGGACACGTTCACACCTGCGCCGCGTCGACCCGCCGCCGACGTCACCTATCTGAACACATGGAAGAACCAGGTGAGCTGACCGCCGCCATGACGACCATTCTCGACAACGCAGAGGCGCACCGCTGGGAGATCTTCGAGGGCGACGAGCTCGCCGGCATCGTCGACTACCAGGTTCGCGAGGGAGCGCTGGCGCTCACCCACACCGAGACGATGGACGGTCACGGCGGCAAGGGCATCGCGCGCCAACTGGTCACCGCGGTGCTGACGGATCTTCGGCGGAGGGGCCTCGGTGTACTGCCGTACTGCCCGTACATCCGCACGCTGATCGCCGACAACCCCGAGGAGTGGCTCGACCTCGTGCCCGCCGAGGCCCGAGGCAAGTTCGATCTGCCACCGGCCTGATCGTCGGCCGCCGGGACTCACACCAAGCGGATCTGCACGCCCCCGGCGCTGAACGTCGTGCCGGGATCGGCGACCCGGTCCACCGCATGCAGCTCGATCGCGGTGAGCCCGGTGCGCTCGGCGGGCTCCACGAAACGGACGGCGCGCCCGCCCAGGTCGATCGACGTGGATGATGTCGGCTCGAGGCCGAGCACGAGCGCCCACCGCGTGGTGACCGCGGCCGGGTCGGCGACGGCCAGCTCCACGGCGACCACGTCGTCGACGCGGGAGTCACCCGGTCGATCGACCGGGAGGTCGTCCCAGAACCAACGCCCGCGCTCTGCGATCCCGTCGAGCTCGAGACCGGCGGACATGTCGCCGCGATGCAGTTGCGCGATCCGATGCCCCTGGACGAGCTGGGTGAGCGGGACGCGGATGCCCACCGCACGGCACCGGTCGAGGCATGCATCGACGTCGGACACCTGTACCGACAACAGGTAGCCGGCGCTCCCACCCCGCCCGTGGAGCCATGCGGCCATGGGATGATCGGCGGTGGTCGGGCTGACGACCTCGATGAACGTGTGGGCGCCGATCGCCATCGTGTCGTCCTCGATGCCGTGGGCGGCAAGCTCGGGATCACCGAACCCCGCTCCCAAGCGGAGCTCGCGGCGCAACGTGCCGGCGACCACGTCGGGTTCGACGGTGGCGATGACGACTTGACGCAGGTCGGCCCAAGCGCTCATCCCGGTGCTCGCAGCGTCGTGACGTTCAGCAGTTTCGCCAGTTGTCGCTCGAAGCCCTCGGGGTCGGCGGTGTGCGCTGCCATCGCGTCGATCGCCATCTTGTCGGTGGCCACCGTGAGCAGTCCGGCCTCGACGCCGTCGAGGCCCACTCGAGCGATGTCTCGCGGGTTCTCCTTGTTGCCTTGCACGTGAGCCGCCATCCGAGTGTCGACCGAGCCGAGGATCAGTGCCGTCACCTGGGTGCCTTGGGAGGCGAGCTCGGCGCGGGTGATCACGGAGAGGTAGTGGGTGGCGGCCTTGGAGGTGGAGTAGCCGCCCATGAACGCAGCCGGCACCACGGCGGCGACGGACAGGACGTTGACGATGGTGCCACCACCGTTGCGCCCGAGCACGGGGGCAAAAGCACGTGTCATGGCCAGCGTGCCGAAGTAGTTGACCTCCATCTCGCGGCGCGGCGCATCGACGTCGTCGGTCACCACCAACCGGGTGTTGGCGTGGTAGCCGGCGTTGTTCACCAGCAGGGTGACGTCGCCACACGTCGTCGCCGCTGCCGCCACCTGCTCGGGATCCGTGATGTCGAGCTGCACCCGCTCCGAACCGGTGGGCGCCGGCTCGGAGGGGTCGCGGACACCGGCGTAGACACGCGCCGCTCCGCGGTCGAGGAGCTCCTCGACGAAGGCCCGACCGACCCCCCGATTCGCTCCCGTCACCAGTGCGACGGCGCCCTGGAGACTGCTCATGTTCGACGTCCATCCATTGCCCGAACCCTAGGTCGCGTTCGGCATGCTGTCGCCCCGAGCGCAGGTGTGAGATGGTCGCGGATGGCATTCGGTCAAGCGTCGGGTCCGCCCGCGACGGGCAAACAGGTTCGAGAGCTGCTGGACCTGCTCGAGGCGGCGGGTCACAGCGACTTCCGTGATGCCCGCGGTCCGATGGGTTTCAACCAACGCCAGGCCGGGGGCAAGTTCACGCGCGACGAGGCGCAGGCGTTCATCGACCAGCTGGAACAGGAGGCGCACGAACAGCAGGCGCCGCCCACCCCACCCCCCGCCTCCACGAAACCTCGAGTGGCGCCGCCGGCTCGTGTCCCGTCCGCGCTGCGCGGCGTCACCGACGAAGAGCTGATCGCCGAGATCCGTCGTCGCGGGCTCACCCTCGACCCGTGACTACGGTGGCCGGATGACCGGTGGACTGATCGAACGCGACCTTCTCATCGACACGGGCGAGGGATCGATGGGGACCTTCGTCGCGCATCCCGACGACGGTGCGCCGCACCCGCTGGTGGTGTTCCTGATGGACGCGCCGGGGAAGCGCCCGCTCCTGCATTCGATGGCGCGTCGACTCGCGTCCAACGGGTACTTCGTGATGCTGCCGAACCTGTACTACCGCGTGACGCCGGCCTTCGAGCTCGACTTCGAGAATCGCGACTCGTTCCTCAGGATGCGCGATCTGATGTACGGGCTCAGCAACGCCATGATCGCCCGCGACGTCGGGACGCTGATCGGCCAGGCCGACGGCGACCCTGCGGCGCAGGCAGCGCACGTGGGTCTGGTGGGGTACTGCATGAGCGGACCGTTCGCTCTCTTCAGTGCCGCTGAACATGCGGACCGTGTCGTCGCGGCCGCGTCGTTCTACGGCGTTCGCCTGCACGTGGACGAGCACGATTCGCCGCATCTGCGGTTGGGCGACGTGACGGGTGAGTTGTACGTGGGGTGCGCCGAGTTCGACGACTACGTGCCGCTCGACATGGTCGATCGATTCGAGGCGTCCATGGCCGAGTCAGGGGTACGCGGGCGGTTGGAGCGGTACTGGGGGCTGCACCACGGGTTCGCCTTCGACGACCGCCCGGCGTACGACGCCGAGGGCGATCGTCGCCATTGGGAGGTGCTGCTCGACCTGTTCGACCGCACGCTCCACCGCGGCGCGCAGTGAGCGGCGCATGAGTCCCTCACCGGCGGTCGATCACCTGGCGATCGTGCTCGACAGACTGGCAGGGCCTTCGGCCGTTCCGCGCGACGATCAGGTCGAGGCCGTCGAGGCGATCCTGCAGCCAGCGGCGCGGGTGCTCGTCGTCCAGGCGACGGGGTGGGGGAAGTCGGCGGTCTACTGGGCAGCGACGTCGGCATTGCGCGCGGGCGGCGGTGGGCCGACGCTGGTGGTGTCACCACTGCTCGCGCTCATGCGCGACCAGGTGGCTGCCGCCCAACGCGCCGGCCTGCGCGCCGCAACCGTCAACAGCACCAACCTGGAGGAGTGGGACCCGATCTTCGAGGCCCTCGACGAGAATCGGCTGGATGTCCTGCTGGTGTCGCCGGAACGCCTGGGCAACCCCCGATTCGCCGCTCGGCTCGACGACCTCATGGCGAAGGTCGGCCTGGTCGTCATCGACGAGGCACACTGCATCAGCGACTGGGGCTTCGACTTCCGGCCCGACTACCAGCGCCTCGCCCGTGCGCTGCTCTCGACGCCGACTGCGTCCGTGCTGGCCACCACCGCCACGGCGAACCAACGGGTGACGGCCGATGTCGAGGCCCAGCTCGGCACGGGGACGGTGACGTTTCGCGGCACCCTGGCGCGCACGTCGCTGCGGCTGTCGGTCGTGCCGGGGCTGTCACCGCTCGAACGGTACGCGTGGGTCGCCGACGCGCTCGCCGACCTCCCCGGCTCGGGCATCATCTACGTGCTCACCGTCGCCGAAGCGGATCGACTCGCGGGCTTCCTCGGTTCGTGCGGCTTCGACGTCGCCGCGTACACCGGGCAACTCGATGGCGCGGCTCGGGTCGAGATCGAAGAACGACTGCGCGTCAACGAGATCAAGGCGGTGGTCGCCACCTCGGCGCTGGGCATGGGCTACGACAAGCCCGACCTCGGCTTCTGCTTGCACGTGGGCTCTCCCGCCACGCCGGTCGCCTACTACCAGCAGATCGGCCGAGCTGGCCGGGCGGTCGCTCGCGCCGACGCGGTGCTGTTGTCCGCCCAGGCCGACGAACGGATCTGGGAGTACTTCGCGACCGCGTCGATCCCCGACCCGGACGACGCCGCCACCACGCTGCGGGTGCTGGCGAACGGGCCGCGTTCGCTGGTCGAACTCGACAGCCTGACGGGTGTCCGCCGCGGGCGGTTGGAAACGTTGCTGAAGATCCTCGCCGTCGAGGACGTGGTGTCGAAGGACGGGTCGAAGTGGGTGGCGACGGGGCGCCCGTACGAGCACGACACGAGGAAGTGGACCGACCTGGCTCGGACGCGCCGCGACGAAGCCGACCTGATGCGCCGCTATGCCCACGGCGACGGTTGTCTGATGGCGTATCTGCAGCAGGCGCTCGACGATCCGTCGCCGGCGCGGTGCGGACGCTGTTCGGTCTGCACCGGCTCGCTTCCTGCGCCGGGCCGACACCCCAGCGATGACCGCCTGCGCGCGGCACGAGCGTTCCTGCAGAGCATCGACATCGTGATCGAGCCGCGCAAGTTGTGGCCGAGCGGTGTCGGCCGTCGCGGCAAGATCGCCGGTCTCGGCGAGGGACGCGCCGTTGCGTTCGCCGATGATGCGGCGTGGAGCGCCGACCTGCTCGCGATGCAACGGGTCGGGTACGGGAGCATTCCTCCGGCCTTGTTGGACGGAGCGGTACAGGCCCTCGGCCGCTGGTCGAAGGTGTGGGATCGACGTCCCGTCGCCGTGGTGGCGGCGCCCGCGGCGTCGGTGGAGATGGGCGCCAACCGCGCGCTGGCCGAGTACATCGCGGCGGTCGGCAAGCTGCCTGTGCTCGATGTCTTCGGGTGGCAAGGCGACGCGGCACCCACCGACAGCTCGAGCGCTCCGGTGGTGGCCCACCTCGAGCAGGCCATCCAGTTCGACACCTCGGCCGCGATCCCCGACGGTCCTGTGCTGCTGTGCGCGACCACGATGCGCAGCGGTTGGTCGCTCGCCGTCGCTGCTGCGCTCCTCCACGACGCGGGCTGCCCGATCGCGCTCCCGCTCGTCATCCATCGTCTGCCGTGATCGGCACCGCCGGCCACCGAGGTGGCCGACGGTGCGAGACACGCTCACACTCGGGTGATGCGACCCTCCACCGTGGGCGCGATCGGCGAGTTGGCGGTGATGTAATCCACCACCACGTCGAGCAAGGCATCACCCGGTTGCAGCACGTCGGTTCCCGCGGCCAAGGCCGTGTATCCGTCGCCGCCGGTGAACATGAAGTCGTTGGTGACGATGCGCACCGGATCGGCCGGACCGATCGGCGTCAGCGTCCCCGATGGTCCGTCCGGGGCCTTGTACATCGCCGTCACGATCGGCGTGGACAGGACGGCCGGATCGGCCGGGGTGGTACAGGTGAAGGTGATCACCAGACCCGACACCTGCGGCGAGCGGCCCGTTCCACCGGCGAATCGGCTGTCACACGAGGGTTGGAAGCCGTTGGTGAGTGCGTCCTGCAACTGTTGTCCGGTGATCGTCTCGATCACCGTCCGGTTGCCGAAGGGGAGCACCGCGAAGACCTCCCCCCAGGTGATCTCCCCGGCGGCCTCGCCCGCGCTCGGCGGTGTGACGCGCAGGTCGGCGCGCAGACCACCCGAGTTGGTGAGCGTCGCATCGACCCCGGGATACTTCAGCCGGGTCGCGTCGGCCACGAGGTTGCCCATCGCGGACTCCGCCAGACGGGCCGGGTCGCGCAGGACGTCGATCGATTGCGTACCGATCACCTTGTTGCGCAACACCGCGGTCTGCGCGTTGGCGTCGTCGACGATCGCCTGCACGTCGGGCCGCCCGGCGACGCCGAGGTTCACCGCCACCCGCGTGGCCGCTCCGGTCCACACCACGTCATTGCCCTGCACGATCAGCTGGGCGACCGAGTAACTCCCGCCCGCGTTCACACCTTCGGCCACCGGGATGTGTCCGACCATCGTGTTGGCGATGCGGTGGGTGTGGCCGGCCAGGACGAGATCGATCGTGGTGTCCTGGAGTTGGTTGACGATGTCGATGATCGGGCCGGCCCAGTCGACCGCGGGGTTCCCGTCGATCGCGTTCGCGCCGGTGTTGGCTCCGTTGTGGATGACGACGATCTGAACCCTGACCCCCATCTTTCGGAGGCGCTCGGATTCCTTGTGGATCCGTTCGGCCTCGTCGAGGAACGTCAACCCGGCCGTGTTGCCGGCAGCAACCAGCTCGGGTGTGTTCTTCACGTCGGCGCCGATCACGCCGACGCGGATGCCGTTGACGCGGAACACCGCCGAGGTCTTCACCCACGGTGGTGCCTCGCCGGTGGCGGAGTCGACGATGTTGGTCGCCAGGAACGGGAAGTCGGCGCGAGCCTGATGGGCGAGCAACCGCGTCACTCCGTAGTCGAACTCGTGGTTGCCGTAGCTCGTTGCGTCGAGCCCCCACGCGTTCTCGACGTCGATGGTCGGCATGTCGTCGAGCAACGCCGAGTTCGGCGGTGAGGCGCCGACGTTGTCGCCCGAGGCCAGCAGGAGCGTCTGGCCGGGCAGCGTGGCGGCTTCCTCATCGAACATCGTCGCCAACTGTGCGGCACCGCCCACCGAGATCGCCCGCCCGTCGATGGTGGTCGTGCTCGGGTCGAGTTGACCGTGGAAGTCGGTGAGTCCGATCACCGAGATCGCCTTGGACCGCTTCCCGACATCGAGCGCCTCGAGGAGCACACGACCCTGTGCGTGCTGAGGTTCAGGGACGTCGAGCAGGAACGCGATGGTCGGTGCGAGGTCGATGGTGCGAGCACCCTTGACCGTCCCCTTTCGGATGCCTTCGCCGCCGGCGAGGAACGTGGCCCTCATGTTGACGTTGTCGCGCAGATCCTGCACGTCTGGCACATAGCCGTGCTGTCCGAAGAACGCGGATCGGGCGACCAGCGTGCCCGGCGTCGCGGCGTCGAACTGATAGGGCGGGTACGCGAAGGCCACCACGTCGCCGGTTCGAGTGGGGTGCGCCATGTTGGTGGTGCTTCCCGGACCGTTGGGGATGTAGCGCGCTTCGGCCTTGGAGTAGACGCGGTCGATCACCTTCCACCCCTCGGGCGCACCGTCGCCGGTCCAGTCGTTGGGGTCCGACACTGCCAGGTAGGCAGCCTTGATCGCGGCCACCGTGGCGGCCTCGTCCCCGGCAGCGACCTGCTGGAACCCGCCTCCCGCAGGATCTCGTCCGGCGAGGTTGAGGTAGATCTGCACGGCGCCACCGGCCCAACAGGCTTTCGCCTTGCCGATGGTCTCACCCGTTGCGGGACGGCAGTTCGACGTCTGCGGCTTCGACAGCAGGCCCATGTCCACGAGCACCTTGCTCGCATCGACGGCGGCGAACTGAGGCGCGAATCCGTGATCGGACGCGACGAACGTGCTCAGGTGGGCGTGATGGTCGAGTTCGCGCTGCGCGAGGCGCATCGTCGCGTCGGCACCGCTGTAGGCGCGCTGCAGGTAGCCCTCGCGCTGGTGGACACGGTGGTCCGGCGTGCCGTTGACCTCGACGTCGTCGTAGGCGGGGTTGGCGCTGCCGTCGGGAAGCGTTCTGGAGACCAGTCCGAGGAACTGGTGCTGGAACTCGTCCGTCGTGGGATAGCCGACCATGGCCAGGTCGGGCTGGTACGTGTCGAGCACGTACTTGATGATCGGCTGGTACGCGGTCTCCCAGTAGAGACCCTGCTGCACGTAGGTGTCCTCGCTGACGATGCCCGACTCGAGGACTGCGAAGTCCGCCGCCTGC
The DNA here is from genome assembly GCA_963720695.1 of uncultured Acidimicrobiaceae bacterium. Classification (GTDB taxonomy): domain Bacteria; phylum Actinomycetota; class Acidimicrobiia; order Acidimicrobiales; family Ilumatobacteraceae; genus UBA668. The sequence goes on along the minus strand of CAVRGG010000004.1, from coordinate 1,163,404 downwards.
GACGACGGGAAGGTCGCCGCGACGTAGTCCTCGAAGTTGCCCGTGAACCCGGGCTCTCCGGCCCAGGTGGGCCAGGAGGCGATGGCTCGCGTGACCGACGTGTGGAAGAGCCGCACCTGGGCGAGATCCTTCGACATCTTCTCCACCTTGACCAACATCGCCGCCGTCTTACCGTCGAGTGAGCCGCCCTGCACGGTGACCTTCACGTCGGCCCACTGGCCCTCGCGGAGGTCGGCGACCTTGTCGGCGCCGGACTTGGTGGGCGAGAAGAGCACCTTGGTGTAGTTCACGCGATGATCGTTGGTGGGGTCGTAGAGATATGCGTTGAGCCCGTACTTGTCGGTCCCGAAGTCGAGCACTCGGAGGCGCATCTCCTGCGGGGGGCTGTAGGACGTGGGGACCGCGGTCCACCCGGACGCCGGCGTCGGCGCGGCGCCCGGGAATGGAGCCTGTCCGGCGAAGCCCGCCGGATGGTCGTATTGCAGGCCGAACGACGCAACGAAATTGGCGAGGTCGGTCGGGGACACATAGTTGGTCGCAATGCCACGACCGGACAGAAATGATCGGTAGTCGAGCGTGGGGCCATTGATGGCCGCACCGCGCCCGCCGGCCCATTCGATCTGGGCCACCTTCAGTCCGCCGCGCTCTGCGGATTGAGCGATCGACTCCGCCTGCAACACGCCCGGATCGAAGGCGGCGGTACGGCTGGTGAACGCCTGACCGTTGACGTGGAACGTGTTGTTCGTCGAACCGGTGACCGCCGGCCATGCCCCGGTGGCGAGGGAGTACCACCCGGCGCCGGTGTTGGGCGGCGCTTGGGTGAGCAGTCCGTTGTCGCCGGCCTTGGCCCCGCTGTGCAGCATCTCTTTGAAGCCGGGCGTCTTGCCGGCTTTGGAGTATTGCTCCACCAGGTCCTGGCGAAGCCCGTCGGAGACGAAGTACAGGACCCGTTGCGGGTCCTCGTGCCGACGTGCCGAGGCCGTGCCTGCGGCCGGAGCGATACCGGCCAACAACGCAACCGTTGCTCCGATTGCGAATGTCTTGATCCTGCGGCGCCCGCCGAGGGTGTGAACACCCTTCCCAATGGAATCGATCGAGTCCGACACGGCCCTACCTCCACATTGAGTTGGTGCCCACGACGGTAGACCTCATCGATTTGTCCGTCCAGAGAGGAGTTTTGTGCTAGGGCGCCGAATCCCTCACACAGGACGAGCCCGACCTGTCGTGTGCAGGTCGGGCTCGTCGAGCGGGGAGCTTGGTGTGTCTGTCCTTACAATCGTCGGTTCCTCCGGTTCTGCCACTGGAAGCGGCGGTGGCGGGAGGAGGAGCGGCATTGGTCGCTCGTGCTGAGCAAGCGGTGATGGCGGTCCTGAGCGAGTGTGAGGTGAAGGTCGTACTGGTAGTTCATGGCGTGTCCTTTGGGTCGGGCTGACACTCACCACCCAACACCCTTTCGCCTCGGCCGTCGTCGGACCACGGTCGCTTCGCGATGCGCCTCTGGACCTAGTCCCTGAGGATGATGCCGTCGCGCGATCAGCTCCCCGGTTGCACGATGCCGGCCTCGTAGGCCACCACGACCAACTGCGCCCGATCGTGGGCCTGGAGCTTCATCAGCAGCCGGCCGATGTGTGTCTTGACCGTGGCCTGGCTCACGTACAGATGGTCGGCGATCTCGGTGTTCGACAGCCCGCGGCCCACATGTACGAGCACCTCTCGTTCTCGCTCGGTGAGCTGCGCGACCGCACTCTCGTCGAACCGGCCCGGTTCGGTTGCCCGCGCGAACTCCTCGATCAGGCGACGGGTGATCTTCGGCGCGATGAGGGCCTCGCCGGCGGCGATCACGCGCACGGCGTGGATGAGCTCGGGCGGCTCGGTGTCCTTCAGCAGGAACCCGCTGGCGCCCGAGCGGAGCGCCTCGTGCACGTACTCGTCGAGGTCGAACGTGGTGAGGATGAGAATCCTGGTGGCGGCCAGCGACTCGTCGCCGGTGATTCGCCGGGTCGCCTCCAGCCCGTCCATGTGCGGCATCCGGATGTCCATCAGGATCACATCCGGTCGCTCCCGAACGGCGATGGCGACCGCGTCGAGCCCGTTCTCGGCCTCACCGACGACGTGGATGCCCTCGGTGCTGTCGAGGATCGACGCGAAGCCGCGGCGAACCAGGGTCTGATCGTCGGCGACGACGACGTTGATCATGACGTCGGCTCGAACGGGAACGTGGCCCGCACGGAGTACCCGCCGCCGGGTCGGGAGCCTGACGACATGTGACCACCCCACACCTCGACCCGCTCGCGCATGCCGAGGAGGCCGTGGTGTCCGGACGGCAAGGACGCGAAGGCGGCGGCGACCGCGGCGCCGCGCCCGTCGTCGTCGATGCGCACCTCGAGCGCTGACGGTGCGTGCTCCACGGTGACCGTCACCTCGGTGGTGGGACCGGCGTGCTTGATGACGTTGGTCAGCGCCTCCTGGATGATGCGATATGCCGACATCTCGATGCCGAGTCGCTCCGTGTCGGCTTCGCCGAGCACGTCCAGCCTGATGGGCAAACCCAGGCGATGCATCTCGTCGACGAGGGACGGCAGGTCTGCGAGCGTGGGCGCCGGCGCGTGACTCCTCGCGCCGTCGTCGCCGCGCAGCACGCCGAGCAGGCTGCGGAGCTCGCTCAGAGTCGACCGCGACGTTCGAGTGATGGCCTCGAGCGCGGCCCGGGTCTCGTCGGGTTTGGTCTCGAGGAAGTGTGTTCCGGCTCCGGCCTGCACGGCGATCACCGAAATGGAGTGGGCGACCACGTCGTGGAGTTCCTGGGCGATGCGAAGGCGCTCCTCGGCCACGCTCCGCAACGAGCGTTGCGCCGCAGCTTCGGCGCGCTCGTTGGCTTCGCGCAACGACGCCTCGAGCGCTTCGCGTCGAGCGCGGACGGCGACGCCGCCGGCCCAGACGATGGCGAAGAACGCGGAGAAACGGGCCACACCCAGGGCATCGAGGCCGGGCGAATCCAACGCGCCGAGGATCGCGAGCGTCGCGACGACGGAGCCGAGGCCCACGACCGCAAGGCGTAGCTGGCTGCGGGCGGCAACCGTGTAGACGAGGAAGCCGATCGTGAACGCCACCGACCCTTCGGGGGCGTTCGTGCCGATCAGGAGAATGGTGAACGCGCACGACACGAGCAGGGCGCCGAGTGGCCAGCGGCGCCGGAACAGGATCGGTACGGCGGTGAGGAGCGCGATCACGAGGTCGATCAGGCGTGGCTCGTGCAGCCCCGGCGTGACGGGCTCGCTCAAGGTGGAAGCGATCGAGGCGCCCCCGAAGAGGGCGAAGAAGAAGCTGTCGACGAGCACCGGACGGGCCCACTTCTGGATGCGCGCCTCGCACCGCTCGTACCAATTCACGGCCTCAACGTAGACCGCACTGCGACTTCGTCACATCAGACCACGGGCTGATTCCCCTCTCATCCCTGGGTCTGACGTGCAAGTCGCACGGCAAAGCGCCTTGGGGCCGACGACGCGGAGCATCGATTTCTCGAAAGTGGCACCACACACCACAACTCCCACCGAGAGGAACCAACGAATGAAGACCATCACCCACTTCGACCCGAGGACGGACGCCACCAACGGAGGCCCCTTCCCCGCGCCGACCAGCACCTCGACCGCCGCCCGTGTCGTCGATGCCGTGAAGACCCACGGCCACGGCGACAACCAGGTCAATGCGCTCGACGGCGTGTCCGTCAGCTTCGAATCCGGCCACTTCACGGCCATCATGGGGCCGTCAGGCTCCGGGAAGTCGACCTTGCTCCACTGTGTCGCCGGCCTCGACGACCTCACCTCCGGTGCGGTCCACATCGGTGACATGGACATCTCGACCCTCAACGACAAGCAGCTCACCGAGCTTCGTCGCGACCGGATCGGCTTCATCTTCCAGGCGTTCAACCTGGTACCGACGCTCACCGCTGCCGAGAACATCATGCTGCCGGCCAAGCTCGCCGGTCGCCGAGTCGACCGTGCCTGGTTCGACACCGTCATCGACACCGTCGGTCTCGCTCCGCGTCTCCGGCATCGGCCCTCCGAGCTCTCGGGCGGTCAGCAGCAGCGAGTCGCGGTTGCCCGTGCGCTCGTGGCACGCCCTCAGATCATCTTCGCCGACGAACCCACCGGCAACCTCGACTCTCACAGTGGCGCCGAGGTCCTCTCGTTCATGCGACTCGCTGTCCGCGAATTCGGTCAGACGATCGTGATGGTCACCCACGACCCGATGGCTGCGTCGTACGCGGACCGAGCCGTCTTCCTCGCCGACGGCCGGATCGTCGACGACGTCACCAATCCAACACCCGATGTGGTCCTGGACCGCATCCGCACGATCGGAGCCTAAGTTGTTCAACCTCACCCTCAAAGAACTGGTCGCGCGCAAGATGCGCTTCCTCAGCACCGCATTCGCCGTGCTCCTCGGTGTCACCCTGATGGCCGGCACCCTCGTCTTCAGCGACACGCTCACAGCGACGTTCGACAACGTGCTCGCCGATGCCCATGCCGGTGTCGACGCCATGGTTCGGGCACCCTCCGACGTGGACCTCGCGTATGGGGTGGTGGGCACTCGAATGCCCGCCGACGTCATCGACACCGTTCGCGGTGTCGACGGCGTCGAGGATGCCGCCGTCGAAGTCACCGGGTACGCCCAGTTGGTCGACCGGGACGGAAAGGCCGTCGGCGACCAGAATCAGGCACCCGCGTTGGGTTTCAACTGGATCGACGAGCCCACACTCAACCCGTACCGCCTGGCAGAGGGCCACGCCCCCCGACACGACGACGAGATCGTGATCGACAAGGCCAGCGCCCACAAGGCCGACTTCCACGTCGGGGACGAAGTCACCGTGCTCACCCAGAAGGACCCGACGACGTTCACGGTGGTCGGGATCGCCACGTTCGGTACCGCCGATTCGCCGGCGGGCGCGACGGCCGTGCTCTTCACGGACGCTGCGGCCGAGGAGTACCTGTCGGCTGCAGGAATGGTCGATGCGGTCCTCGTGCATGCCGTCGACGGCGTCTCGCAGACCGATCTCGTCGACCGCCTGTCGGTGGTCTCACCGACGGTCGAGGTCGTCACCGGTGCGAAGGTCATCGCGGATGACCAGGCCGCCTTCAACGAGTCATTCGGGCCGTTCAAGGTGTTCCTGTTGGTCTTCGCCTTCATCGCCGTCTTCGTCGGCGCCTTCATGATCAACAACACGTTCTCCATCACCGTCGCCCAGCGCACTCAGCAGCTCGCCATGCTGCGAGCGCTCGGGGCGAGCCGCCGCCAAGTGCTGCGAACGGTGCTCACGGAGGCATTCGTCATCGGGACCATCGGGTCTGCTGCCGGTCTGGCCGCGGGCATCGGTGTGGCCTCCGGCCTGCGTGCGCTGTTCACCGCAATGGGTGTCGATCTGCCGTCGGGCGCAATGGTGATCTCACCCGGCTCGATGATGGTCTCGGCTGCAGTCGGCATCACGGTGACCGTGGTGTCGGCCTGGCTCCCGGCCCGGCGCGCGGGACGAGTTCGTCCGATCGCCGCACTGCGCGACCTCTCGGTCGATCGTGCATCGACGTCGGTGCGGCGCACGGTCACGGGCACGGTGATCACCGCCGCCGGTATCGCAGCGTTGCTGGCCGGCCTCGGCGGCGGTGGCATCGTGCTCGTCGGAGTCGGCGCGTTGACCTCGCTGGTCGGTGTCGCCGTGCTCGGCCCGGTGCTCGCCCGTCCGGTGGTCTCCGCGTTCGGAGTGTTCATCGCCCGTCGCGGTGTGGCCGGCGATCTGGCCGTCCGCAATGCCAAACGCAATCCGAAGCGCACGGCGCGCACGGCGTCGTCGCTGATGATCGGCGTGGCGATGGTGGCCTTCATCGCCGTCCTGGCGTCGTCGGTGAAGGCGTCCTTCGGCGGGTCGGTCCGCGAGACCTTCACGGGCTCCCATGTGGTCGATTCCGGTGCGTACGACGGGGGCGGTGGCTTCAGCACGCAGCTGGCCGACTCGATGCGACAGAACCCGGACATCAGCGTGGTCACGGAGGCCCGCGTCAGTTCAGCGCAGGTCAACGGGTCCGACACGGTGCTCAACGCCTTCACCGCGGCAACCGTGGGGCAGGTGTTCGACATCGGCACCGTCACCGGTGACATGAGCGCCCTGGGTGCTGACGGCCTCGCCGTCGACACCTCATACGCCCAGAAGCATCAGTGGTCGATCGGTTCACCGGTCGAAGTCACCATGGCGACAGGTACCTTCCAGTTCGTCGTTCGTGCCACCTACGACGACGCCGCCGAATGGATCGGCAACTACTTCGTCGACGTGTCCGCCTTCGAAGCCCATCTGCCGAGCCAGCTCGACTTCCGTATCTACGCCTCCGGCGCCGACGACGCCGTCCGCGCCGAAGCGAACCACTTCCCGAGTGCCGAGGTGCTCGACCGGGATCAGTTCAGTGACCGGATGGCGAGCCAGATCGACCAGATGCTGGGCGTCATCTATGCCCTGCTCGCACTCGCAGTGGTCATCGCACTGTTGGGCATCACCAACACGCTGGCGCTGTCGATCTTCGAGCGCAAGCGGGAACTGGGGTTGCTGCGGGCCGTCGGCATGCTGCAGTCCCAGGTGCGCTCCACCGTTCGCTGGGAGGCGATCATGATCGCCCTGTTCGGTACCGCCATGGGCGTGTCGATCGGGTCGTTCTTCGGATGGGCGAGCGTGCGGGCCCTGCACTCCTCGGGCATCACCGAGTTCACCTACCCGGTCGCCACCGTGGTCGGCATCACCCTGATCGCAGCGTGTGCCGGGGCGTTCGCTGCGATCTCGCCGGCACGGCGAGCGGCGCGTCTCGACGTGCTGCAATCGCTCGCGGCGAGCTAGTCGACCACGACCATTCGGGCCGCGGTCCGACCGTCCTCCAGGCGGTCGGACCGCGGCCCGTTCGCGTTTTCCGACCGTTCGAGCACCGCCCCATGGTGCTCTATGGTTGATGTCTCGACCAGAGGAGGTGGACATGCCGAGAATGACCTCGTATCGCCACGGAGTTCCCGCGTGGGCCGACGTGAGCAGCCCGGACGTGGAAGGCACGGGTGGGTTCTACTGCGACCTGTTCGGGTGGGACATCTCGCCCGACATGGGGCCCGAAGCCGGTGGCTACCGGCTGTTCTTCCAGGACGGCGCCCGGGTCGGCGGCATCGGACCGAACAACGACGCGCCCCCGGCGTGGACGACGTACATCTGCGTCTCCGACGTCGATGCCGCATCGGGTCGGGTGGGCGCGGCGGGCGGAACGGTGGCCGTGGCGCCGATGGATCTCCCCAACGACAGCGGTCGGATCTCGTTCGCAGTCGACCCCGCCGGCGGGTTCTTCGGACTGTTCCAGGCCGGACCGAACCACCCCGGTGCAGAGCTCGTCAACGAGCCGGTGTCGGTGGTCTGGAACGAGCTCAACGTGCGCGACCCGGCCACCGTCATGCCCTTCTACGAGTCGCTCCTCGGTTGGACCACGAGCCCGATGGACGACTCACCGGAGCCCTACCTGATCATCAACGTCGAAGGCCGCGCGGTCGCGGGCGTCATGACGATGGGCGACCAGTTCCCCGAGCACGTGCCCACACATTGGCTCACGTACTTCGCGGTCGCCGACGCGCAGGCGACGGCAGATCGGTGTGCGGCCGCTGGTGGCACGGTCGTGATGCCGCCGTTCGACACGCCCGTCGGCACGATGGCGGTGCTCCTCGATCCGACCGGCGCGATCTTCGCCGTCGGCACCATGGTGCAGGCCGACGACCCGAACAACTGGGGCGGCTGAGCCCGACTCAGTCCTGCGACACGGACGACTGCACTCGATCCACGGGTGCAGGTCGTCCGACGAAGTATCCCTGACCGAGGTGCACGCCGGCCGCGTGCAACGCATCGCGTTCCGCCTCGGTCTCGATGCCTTCGGCGATGATCTTGCACCCGTGATCGTCAGCGAACGCGACCAGGGTCTTGACGAAGGTCTGTCGGGCAGTGTCCTTCTCGATCCCGGTGACCGCCTCGCGGTGGAGCTTCATGAACGACGGATGCAACTGCTCGATGCGGGCGAGACTCTCGTACCCGGCACCGGCGTCGTCGATGGCGATCATCACCCCGGGAAGGGCGGCGAGCGGCCCGTCGACGATGTTCGCCGGATCCACGTTCGCCCCGACCTCGATGACCAGCGGACAGGGGGCATCGGCCACGATCGCCGCGAGGGTCTCGGCGCGATTGGCCAGTGCGGGCGAGACGTTGATCGCCAGCCAGACGTTCGCCGGCAGCGACACCGCTGACACCAGCGCCGCGTGGGCGAGCGCCGCATCGAGCTCGACGCCGACGCCGGCGGTGTCGGCCGCCGCGAGGCTGTCCTGCGGGGACTGCCCGTCGGCGAATCGTGCCAATGCCTCGTAACCCACCGGCTCGCCGCTGGAGAGGTCGATGATCGGCTGGAAGACGGTGAAGAAGGTGTACTCCTCGAACGAATCCGACGTCGGCGAGGATGGGGCCGGGCGACGGCGGAGCAAGCCCGGCAACGGCACGGCGTCCTCGGGGCCCGCCTGTGCTCGAGGGGCGTCCAGGCGCCTGCCGGTGGCGGGGGAGCCGTGGTGCAACACCGATGCCCAGTCGCCGATCGCTCCGGAAGGAGTGCGAATGGCCCCGGGCTTGCCCGACGTCGAGTTCGCCGGGGTCGGCGCGGCGACGGGCCGGTAGAGCCAACTGCGCAGCTGCACCCAGAGATCCACCAGCGCATGGCGAATGCCGACGAAGGCGATCATCGCGTACAGGGCCAGTGTTGCGTTCAGCGCGGCGAAGAAGAGATGGTTCCACTGGTGGCGCTGGATGTCGACGACGACGGTGTAGGTGGCGAAGCCGATGAGCGCCCACGGCGCGATGAGGAAGATCGCCCGCGTCGTGGTGCGGTCACGGACCTTCGGCGTCCGCTTGAACGAGCTCTTCTCGCCGGTGACGAGTTGGAGGACGGACGCGAACGTGCCCGACAGGTTCACCGGCAGCAGGATCAGGTTGAAGCCGTAGAGCCGGAGCACGTCGAGGCGTTTGTACCCGCAGTAGCGCAGGTCGCTCGACATCATCAGGAAGTAGGGCAATGCGATCAGCGGCAGCACCGGCTTCAGCAGGCCGCTGTTGAACGGGTAGATCAACAGGATCAGCAGGCAGAGCGACGACCAGAAGATCGACGCCATGTAGTTGACACGCAGGAACACCTCACCGAAGCGGTTGCGCTCGCCCTTCTCGCGGCGCGTACGCGACTGCTCGCGCAGCTTCGACAGGATCAGCAGGCCGCCGTTCGCCCATCGCTGACGCTGGATGCACAGAGATCCGAAGTCGGGCGGGGTGGCGCTGTAGGCGAGGCGCTCGGGGTAGTTGTAGAGCGTCCAGCCGTGGATGCCGAGGTCGATGGTCGACTCGGTGTCCTCGATGACGGTGCGGTCCTGGATGTACCGACGGATCTCCCAGTTGCCCTCGTGGTCGATCTGGACGATGTCGTCGAGTGCCCGCTTGCGCAGCAAGGCGTTCGCGCCCACCCAGAAGGTGGCGTCGTAGTGCGTCATGCCCTGGTGGACGATGTGCTGGATGTCGGTGGTCGCTCCGGCGATGCGCTCGATGCGCGTGGCTGATCCCGGATACGCGCTGTACGGCGTCTGCGCGACGCCGACATGGGCGTGGCCACTCTGCTCCAACAGGTACAGGATCCGGGCGCAGTACTCGGGCAACAGCACGCTGTCGGCGTCGAGGGTGAGCACGTAGTCGGGATCGGGCACCGTGAGATCGGCGTGGCGCGGCGAGCACGGCACCAGCGCGAGACCGAGAGGGGTGGCGATCTCCTGGTAGCTGCCGCCCATCAGCGAGATGTAGCTGTTGAGGTTCATCGCCTTGTTGGCCGCGTGTGACGACGACACGTACTGCTTGCGCTCGAAGCTCGTGATCTCGGCACGGAAGGTGGCGACGAGGCGTCGGTACAGATCGAGGAGTCGATCGGTGGTGAGCGTCGCACCCTCGGTCGCGCCCGCTCGCAACGCTTCGGCGATCGTGTCGAGGTCGGAGGCGAGATCGCCCAGGACGTGTTCGACGAAGAAGGTGTCGGCGTGATCGGCGATCTCCTGACCCGCTCCGAGCTCGCGCAGCCAGGCTGCGGAGAACTCGTAGTGCGAGGCCAGTTCGTACATGTCGGCGACACTCGGCTGCCGGTTGCCCATTTGCAGGTTCTCGAACTCCTCGAGCGCGGTGACCGCGTGAGTGAACGGCACGGACAGTTCGGCGGTGATGCGCCTGGGCAGCGTGCGGGCGGTCTCCAACATCCGCTTCGCGTGGGCGGTCGTGGGGTTCGGCGGGTCGTCGATCAGCAGCACGACCCGCAGGTGGGGATGCTCCTGCAGCGCGGCCGACAGGAGCGTCGTGCGGATCACTCGCTCGTCCTCCTGGTAGGACGGGACGAGCACGGTGACGGTCGGGACGGACTGGGTGAAGAAGTGGTCGATCGCAGCGCGCGGGACCCGCTTGTGGGACCGGCTGCGGTAGAAGAATCCGATGCGGGTGATGAGGTACGCCATCGCCGAGGCCGTCAGCGCCGTGACCACGACGATGTACACGATCGCCTCGATCACGAGACGAGCGCTGGATGCCTCGCCCTCCACGAACTGCTGCACGATGGTGAGGAACAGGTACACGAACCAGGCCGACACGGTGAGCACGATGGCCATCCGGCCGAGCATGATGCGGCGGTCAGAGATGGGAGGTGCGACCACGGGCATCGGTTCGTTGCGGCGGTCGCTGCCCCATTGGCGGCGAGGTTGCCGGTGCTGTGTGTCCGTGTGCTGATCGCCCATGGGTCTTCCTGACTGGTGCATTCGACGACGAGGGAACGTGGTCGCCGGTCTCGTCGCGTGGACCCGGCACTGGAATATCGACAGTTCGACCGATTTCGTGAGGAGAAGTTCAAGATCGGCTCAGGTTTCGCGCTCACGGCGCCGATGAACCTGTGACCCACAGCCCTCTCTCGCGGCCCGGAAGCAGTGACCAATGACCTCGACGACCCACGAACACCCACGAGACGACCCGTCGGACGCGACGGTCGACGATCTCGATCAGGCCGAGGGGCCCGGCGAGCGGTTGTCGTGGTCGCGCCTCGGCGCAGTCGTGCTGATCGTCGCAGTCGTGGCCGGCGGGACGGCGCTCGCGGCGAAGTACCGGACCTCCGATCAACCCGCGTTCGATCGGTCGTGGAGCGTGCCGTACGTCGATGTCACGCTGACGCCGACCTATCAGTTCCAGGACCCCGAGTCGAACCCCGCACGGGACATCGCACTGGCCTTCGTGGTCGCCGACCCGACGTCGCCCTGCACCCCCACCTGGGGTGGCGCCTACACGCTCGACACCGCCGCGACCGACCTCGAACTCGACCGACGCATCACCCAACTGCGAGCCGCGGGTGGCGATGTGATGGTGTCGTTCGGCGGCCAGGCCAATCGTGAGCTCGCCTATGCCTGCCAGGACGAAGCTGCGCTCACCGATGCCTATCGAAGCGTCGTGGAACGCTACGACCTGCGCACGATCGACCTCGACATCGAGAACGACGACATCGCCGACACCGCGTCGATCCAGCGTCGTGCGGCGGCGCTCGCGACGGTGCAGGCCGAGCGCGCTGCCGCGGGCAGTGACCTGTCGGTCTGGCTCACCCTTCCGGTGAGCACCTCAGGATTCACCGCGGACGGCGTGTCGCTCGTGGCGGCGACGCTCGAGGGGGGAGTGACCCTCTCCGGCGTCAACGCGATGACGATGAACTTCGGCGACGTGCACCATCCGACCCGTGACATGCTCGCTGCGACGAAGAGCGCGCTCGAGTCGTCCGTCAAGCAGATCGTCGACATCTACGGCTCGCGCGGTGTCACGCTCAACGAGTCACAGGCGTGGGCGCAGCTCGGTGCGACGCCGATGATCGGTCAGAACGATGTCGTCGGCGAGATCTTCACGCTCGACGACGCTCGCGGTCTGGCCGAGTACGCGGTCACCAAGGGGCTCGGCCGGGTGTCGACCTGGTCGCTCAACCGCGACGCTCCCTGCAGCCCGTCCTTCGCCGACGTCATGGTGCTGTCCAACACCTGCAGCAGCGAGCCACAGGAACTGCTCGACTACGCCAACGTCTTCACCTCGCTGCCGGGTCGCGATCCGTCCCTGGCCCCCGGCGATGCGGTCACCGTGACCGATCCGCCCCAGACCGTCGACGACGAGTCGACCAGTCCCTACCCGATCTGGCGCCCGGAGGCGCAGTACCCCGGTGACTACAAGGTCGTCCGTCGCGGGAAGGTGTATCAGGCGAAGTGGTACACGCAGGGCGACGATCCGGCGATGGTGACCCAGAACCCGTGGGATTCGCCGTGGTCGATGATCGGACCCGTCGGTCCGAACGACGAGCCGTACACGCCGACCACGCTCCGGCCCGGCACCCATCCCGAGTGGAGCCCGCTCCCGCTGTACGCGAAGGGCGACACGGTCCTGTTCGACGGGCTCCCGTACGAGGCGCGCTGGCCGAACCAGGGCGAAGCCCCGTCGACGCTGTTCCCCGTCGCTCCCGACTCGGCGTGGAACCCGCTGTTCACCCTCGCCGGGGAGCCGGCAGCCGCCTGAAGTCTGCGCGGTGCAACGCGAACGGACTGTTCAAACCGCCGCAACACGCGTCGGCGTACGGTGACCTCATGGGGATCGCGCTCATCGTCGTCGACATCCAGAACGACTTCTGCGAGGGAGGCGCGCTCGCGGTCCGGGGAGGAACGGCGGTCGCTGCGGCGGTGTCGGAGCGCATGGCGGAAGGGCGCTTCGACGTCGCGGTGGCGACCGCCGACCATCACATCGATCCGGTCGGCCACTTCTCGGAAGCGCCCGACTTCGTCGACACCTGGCCCGTTCACTGTGTCGCCGGCACGCCGGGCGCGGCACTGCATCCGGCGCTCGCCACGGAGCCCCTCTCCGCGGTGTTCCACAAGGGTGAGCGCGAGCCTGCATACTCGGGTTTCGAAGGGCACCACGAGGGCCTTGGCCTTCACCGATGGCTGCGCCGGCACGAGGTCACCTCCGTCGAGATCGTCGGCATCGCGACCGACCACTGTGTGAAGGCCACGGCGATGGCCGCAGTGCTCCTCGGGTACGACACCGTCGTTCGACTCGACCTCACCGTCGGTGTCGCACCGGACACCACCGCCACTGCGATCCAGCAGATGCGGCGTACGGGCGTGCGCCTGTCGGGATCGGACCGTCAGCGCAGGTGAACGACGTGGTCGACGCCCTCCCACGTGTCGGAGGCGATGTCGAAGCGGGTCCATTCCATCGTGGACGCGTCGTCGAGGTCCGACCGGTCGATCACGACTGCGTGGAGACCCAGACCGATCGGTGACGAGGCTCGGTCGGTGGGCTGCTGCCAACCGTCCGTCCCGGCTCGCAGGCGGAACGGTGCGGTCGAGTCGATCGACAGCTCCTTGTCAGTGATGGTCGCGTCGAGGTCGGTGCGCAGATGCGCACGCGTTGCTGCCGGCCCAGACCGATAGCGGTCGGCGACGGCGGCGATCCGATCCGATCGCACACCGTGGGCAACCGCGAGGTGGAGCTTCAAGAACTCGGCGTGCGCCCACACCAGCGGCATCGCGCTGCCCGTCGGCTTGCCGGGGAACAGGCGACGCTCGGGAATCGCCGCGTCGTCCCACACCTGTTCGGGGAGCAGTCCACCCGTGGACACGCATCCGGCCATGGCGTGGAGATACGGCATCGGATCCTCGCCGGCCTCGAGCGCGTACTGCCCCCGCTCTCCAGCCAGCAACGGCCACAGCCGCCCGACGCCGGTGCCGTCGAAGGGGCTGCCGTCGGCGTGCTCGCCGTATCCGTCGTCCTGGTAGCGGTGGTACAGCGGGCCCGTCGGAGTGCCGTCGGCGGATTCCCTGCGCAGGACGCGGTCCACGATCGTGACCGTGTCGACGATGCGCTGATCGAGTGCAGGTCGCAGCCCGTAGCGAACCAGGGCGAGGAACTCCAGCCCGACGAGGCGACTCGCATCGATCTGTTCGCCGTCCCGATTCGCCAGCACGACCCGGGCCGGCCCGGTCTGCGAGGCGGGCGGGGCCACGCGGACGTAGTGGCCCTTGGTGCCGAACGTGGTGTCGACATCGGTCCCCTCGACGTACACGAGGTCCTCGAGATGCTCGTTCCACCAGTCCGCGATCGACAGGGCCGTCGCCGCATCCTCCTCGTCCAGGAATCCGCCGCTGCCTGCGCCGGCCAGTGCGGCGACGATGGCGCCGATGGTGAACGGGTTGGCCCCGGACGCCTCTTCCCAGCGGTCCTGGTCGGAGCACGGCCCATTGGCGACGAGGTAGGTGCAGGCACGCCGCACCATCGACCGAACCACCGGCTCGGTGCTCTCGACGACACCCATCTCGAGCAACTTGACCGCGAGGATCACCGGCAGCGCGGTCTCGTCCAGCTGCAGCCCGGTCCAGTAGGCCGCTCCGTCGGGGGTGAAGTTCTGCGGCCAGTGACCGTCCGTCGACTGGGTCGCGGCGAGGAACTGCAACATGTGTCGCGCATCGTCGGGCTGGCCGACCGCTGCGAGGGCCAAACCGGCCTCGGCGCAGTCCCGGGGCCACACGAGGTGGTAGCCACCCGGGTCGTCGTGCGCCATGCCCCACGGCGTGGCCAGGCTGGCGACGATCGCACCGGGAAACGCGAGGTCCTCGTGGACGTGCAACACCATCGCCGACGTCCGCGCGAGTCGAGCGAGCGGGTCGTCGTCGGTGCCGAACGGGAGCTTCGACGCCCACGAGCGCCATCCGTGGTCGAAGGTCGCGGAGAGCGACTCGAATCCGTCCGACAGCGCCGCCACCGCGAGCGAGCGCGCCCCGCGGCTGGTCGTCGCGAACCCGAGCGCGATCGTCCCGGACTTCGACCCACAGGTTGCGGTGAGGGCGACGTTGCCGTGACGCGCCTCGGTGAAGCGCCACGCCGGCACGCCGTGCGCGGCGACGTCCTGCCAACCATCGGACGAGCCGACGAATCCGGCACTCGCAGCGATGAACGCGGGCAGGGCGACGATCGCGAGCGCTTCGTCCTCTCGAGCGGCGAGCAACGTGGTGCCCATGATCCACGCGTCGTTGTCATGCCCGCTGCCGCCGATGTGAGGCGCGGCCAAAACGTGCAAGGCCAGTTGCTCGTCGCCGCCAGGGGTCAGATCCGCCAGTTCGTAGGCGATCGCCACCACATCGCGCAGTGGATCGCACACGACCCTGAGGGTCAGGGTGTAGCGCTCGTGACGGTGCACGACGGTGGGAAGAGGGACCGCGGGCTCGGGCGTGCTGACCGTGTAGTCGGCGACCCGCTTCACCTCGCTCCAGAAATCGGTGCCGGTGACGAGGAAGCCGAGGTCGCGGAGTTGGGGTCTGCCGGTGTGGGGCCAGAAGACCTCGTTGAGCACACCGCCCCCGATCGTGCACCACACCCGACTCTGCCCGAGTGCGGTGAGCACGACGTCCTTGTCGCCGGCGGCGAACGTGGGCGGGATGCCGGGACCACCGAACGCCGGGTTCCCGGACGAGGTGCTCACTTCGACGCCATCGAGACCTGATCCCACAGCCGGATGCCGCCGAGGAGTCCGGCGTTGGCGTCGATCAGCGTGGCGCGTTCGTCCAGCGCCCCCTTCAGGTGCCGTGCATTGCCCCCGCCGATGTAGAGGTGATCGAAGAGCAGCAGCGTGTCCAGCGACTCGATGGCCTTGTGGACCCTTTTGCTCCATTTCTTGTTGCCCTTGTGGCGCCGGGCCTTGTCGCCGAGTTGCTCGTCGTAGGTGTCACCCTTGCGGAACCTGTGCTGGGAGAGTTCGAGGTGCGGTCCGAGTTGACCATCGAGCAGTACCGCCGTGCCGAATCCGGTGCCGAGTGTGATGACGACCTCCAGCCCCGGTCCCTCGGCCGCATCGAGACCCTGCAGATCGGCATCGTTGACCACGCGGGTCGGCGCGCCGAACGCCTCGGCGAGCGCATTGGCGAGGTCGAATCGCTGCCACGCCCGCAACGAGTCGGCGTCGACCTTCGAACCCGGCCCGGCCGCGAGCACCAGATGCGGCGCCGACAGCACGACGCCGCCCCGGACCATTCCCGGGAACCCCACGGACACGCGGTCGTACTTCTCGATCGGTGCGGCGAGACCCGTCAGTTCGTGGACGAGTCGATCCGGCGGCAGCGGATACGGGGTCTTGACCCGCAGGCGGGGGGTGATCATCTCCCCCTTCCGGTTCAGCGCTGACGCCTTGAGCCCGCTGCCACCGATGTCGATCGCGAGGGTGATCGGGTGCAGGGCGCGGGCGGGGCTCATGCGACCGAGGTTATGCCCATCGCTTTCGGAGGATTTCGCGGGCGGCGGAATTATTTGTGATGCGAAGCGTTCGACAGCGCATGACCATCCCCGCCACCCACGTCGACATCCTCTCCACCACCGCGCTCGCCCATGTCGCGACCATCGGTCCCGACGGCGCCCCGCAGAACAACCCGGTCTGGTTCGACTGGGACGGCACGCACGTGCTGTTCAGCCAGACGACCGGGCGACAGAAGTACCGCAACCTCCAGCAGTCGCCGGCCGTCGCGCTGTCGATCGTCGACCCGGAGAATCCGTACCGCTACCTGGAGATCCGCGGCACCGTGGCCGAGATCGTGGACGACCCGGACAACGCGTTCATCAACTCGATGGCGAAGAAGTACCTCGGGCAGGACGTGTACCCCTGGCACCAGCCGACCGACCACCGCGTCGTGGTGAAGGTGCTGCCGGTGACGACCAGCCAGATGGGCTGATCGCGACGAACGTGCCGCATGGAGCGGCGCCATCCGCAAGACTCTCGGAGATGGAAGATCTGCGGTTCCGAGCGATGGGCAGCGAGTGCCACATCGTCGTGTCCGGTGGGCCCGAGGGTCTGGCCGAGGAAGGCAGGCGACGCATCGTCGAGCTCGAGGGCCTGTGGAGTCGATTTCTTCCCGACAGTGAGATCAGCCTGCTGAATTCGATGTCGGGCGAGCCCGTGCCGGTGAGCGACGACACCCTCGCGCTCGTCAGCCGCGCCGTGGAGGCGTGGCGGTTCACGGGGGGTGCCTACGACCCGACCGTGCTCGGGGCGATGCTGCGCGCCGGCTACGACCGCTCCTTCGAACTGCTCGGCAAGAACGTGCACAGCGGGACCAGCGATCTGGTGGTCGCCTGCACCGACATCGAGATCGACGACAACCTGGTCACCCTGCCCGCCGGCACCGGCTTCGACCCGGGTGGCATCGGCAAGGGCCTGGCCGCCGACCGAGTGGTGGAGGAGCTGACCGCGGCGGGTGCGACGGGGGTCTGCGTGAACATGGGCGGCGACGTGCGGGTGATGGGGGCCGGTCCTGACGGCGAAGGTTGGACGGTGGCGCTCGAGCATCCGTGGATCGAACAGCCCCTCGTGCTGTTGGGGATCGGCAACGGGGCCGTCGCGACGTCGACGACGCTCAAGCGTCACTGGACGGTCGACGGCCAGAATCGGCACCACATCATCGATCCGCGCACGGGCGCGCCCGCGGTGACCGACATCGACCTCGTGTCGGTGGTGGCGGGCAACGCGTGGACGGCCGAGGTCCTCGCCAAGGCGGTGCTGATCCGCGGGGCGGAGCATCCCTTCGACCTCATCGACGGATCGGGGGCCGAGGCGCTCGCCGTCACCCACGAGGGGACCGTGGTCGTGTCGGATGGCTTCGCCGGATTCTGCGATGGTGCCGACATCCCGGTCGCGGTGCGCCAGGTGCTGCCCGTGGAGCCCGATCAGGACTCTGACCCACCTCTATGACCGTTCACACGATCCTGTAACCATCCGGGCGCACGATGTGTGCATGGAACACGACGACACCGCCGCCCGCCTCGCTCGCCTCGCAGCACGCCGTCAGGTCGCACCACAGACGCGTTCGGCCGCCGCTGCCGGAACCCGACCCCGCCGGGCGCACGCAGCGGCCGGCGCCCGCAAGGTGGTCACCGTCGCCAGCATCGTCGCCATCGTCGGTCTGACCGGCGTGATGGCCGCCACCGATCACACGTCGGCGCTGTCCACGTCGACACCGACCGTCGCCACCGTCACCGCCTCGAACGGCGCCTCGGCCTCCCCGGTGACCGCCGCCACCCCGGCGCCCGTCGCCGCTCAGCCCGTCACCACCACCAAGGGCAGCTGACGGTTTCTGGACAGGAATCCTCCCGCGCTCGGCTCTGGTCCGGATGGTTCCCGGACACCGGGAACCATCCGGACCAGAAGCCGGACTGCGTCAGGTCCGTTCGGCCGCCTCGACCTGCGCTGCGAAGCCGTCGAGGTCCGCAGCCGTGGGGTCGTGCTCCCACAGTTCGACGCGGCCCAACACCTCCGCGTAGCGCTCGCGCTGCCCGGGTCGCACCACGGCCGTGATCGGCACGTCCGGTCGGACGACGTCGCGATAGCGATCGAGGATCGCCCTGTGCTGCGGACGGTCGAGGTCGAGCACGAACACGATGCCATGGGCCTCTTCCACGGCGGAGCAACCCGCCGCAGTGAGGATCGGGCACAGCGTGCCGTGATCAGGTCCGTGGCACATGACGACCTTGTGCCCGTTGCGTTCGAGGAATCGCTGGTCGAAATCGGCCGCTTCCCCGGCGGCGACGTCGATCAGGATCATTCCGTGTTCGGATTCCATCCTTCACCCCCAATTTTCGTGGTGCTCTCACCGCGCGTCCCAACGCGTCACGAGGGCTAGAGGCGAACGTCCCGAGTGTGTCGCTGTCCTCGTCGGTCGGGAATCGGTGAGTGACCTCGACGAGTGTGCAGCCTGGTTGTCTCCGATACCCTAGGGGGTATCCAGAAGGAGCATTTCATGCGCACCGAATTCCGTCACTCATCTCGCCGCACCGCCGTCGTCGGCATTGCGCTCGCGCTCGTCCTGGCGCTCGCCGCGTGTTCGAGCGGCAACAGCAACCGGAACGGCAGCGGTCACGGCTCCGGTGGTGGCCAGGGACCGGTGAGCGTCGCCGCAGACGGTGAGACGAGTGTCGACAGCGGGGTGTTGCAGCAGGAACTCGACGCACTGCCGAAGGCGACGCTCGCCGACAGCGAGATCGCCGGCTTGCTGCGCATGCGCGAGGAGGAACTGCTCGCCCATGACACCTACGTCGCGCTCGGAGCGGTCTGGGGTCTGAAGACCTTCGACAACATCTCATCGGCCGAGCTCACACACGCAGCGGCCGTGAAGGCCCTCCTCGATCGCTACTCGTTGGAGGATCCGGCAGCCGCACACGTCGCCGGAGTGTTCACCGATCCGGGGATCCAGGCCCTGTATGACGATCTCGTCGCCCAGGGGAGCCGCTCGCTGATCGATGCGCTCACGGTCGGCGCCACGATCGAGGACCTCGACATCGCCGACCTCCGATCGCTGGCCACACCGGCACCGGATGTCGACCTTGTCTACGCCAACCTCGAGAAGGGCTCGCGGAACCACCTGCGTGCGTTCACCAAGCAGCTCGATCGCAATGGAGCGACCTACACGCCGGTCCACATCTCACAGGCCGACTACGACTCGATCATCGCCGGATCGATGGAGCAGGGCCAGGGTTGATCGCCGCCGGCTGACGGCCGTCAGGCGAGGTCGGTGACCGCCTCGTCGCGGAGTTGACGCTTGAGGATCTTGCCCGACGGCGTACGCGGCAACGGCTCGGTGGTGAGCCGCAGGTGCGTGGGCACCTCGAAGCGTGCAAGATGCTCGCCCAGGAAGCGTCTGACCTCGTCGAGATCCAGGTCGGGCTCGGCGAACACCGTGGCGCCGACCTCCTCACCCAACCGATCGTCCGGCACGGCGTACACCGCGGCCTCGTGCACGCCGGGATGGAGCAGCAGCGCGGCCTCGACCTGGCCGCAACCGATGTTCTCACCGCCACGGATGATGAGGTCCTTGATGCGGTCCACGATGAACAGGAAGCCTTCGTCGTCGAGGTAGGCGACGTCACCGGTGCGGAACCAGTCGCCGTCCACGAACACCTCGGCGTTGACCTCCGGGCGGTGCCAGTAGCCCGGAAACACCGACGTCCCCCGGACGAGCAGTTCGCCGCGCTCGCCGGGCGCCAGCGCGCGACCTTCATCGTCGACCACCTTGAGCTCCAACACCGCCGAGCACCTGCCCGAGCTCTCCGGGCGTCCGAGGTAGTCGGCACCGGCGATACCGGCGCCGATCGCGTTGGTCTCGGTCATTCCCCAGCCAGTGGTCGGTGCGGCGTGGTCGAAGCTGCGATCGATCTGGCGAACCTGCTCGGGCGCTCGCGGCGCACCGCCACCCCCGACCCGCCGGAGCGAGCTCAGATCGCGCTTGGTGGCCGCGGCGACGCGGATGAGATCGCCGGTCATGGCTGCGGGTGCGACGAACGACGTGATCCGCTCGGTCTCGATCAGCTCCGCGGCGACCGCGGGATCCCACTTGTACATGCACACGACCTTGCATTGCGTTCGGTACGCCATGAGGTACACCGCGTTGGCGCCGGTGACGTGGAACAACGGCACTGCGAGCAGAGTGGCCGCCGGGAGTGCCGGGGGCGCTGGGACCTCGGACGCACCGGAGCCGGCGATCAGCGCGGCAGCGGCCGCATCGAGCTCCCACGAGAACAGCGCCGAGATCACGTTGCGATGGGTGGAGACGACTCCCTTGGGATGCCCGGTGGAACCGGACGTGTAGAAGATCGTGGCCGGGTCGGTCGGTTCGATGTCGACGTCCGGCATCGATGCATCAGCGGCGCTCGCCAGGCAGCGTGCCCATTCGTGGGTGTGCGCGTCGGGGTCGGTGGGTCGCACCGCGACGACGGCGACCTCGAGGTCGGGGGAGCACTGCGCCAATCGGTCGAGGCGCTCCTGGTCGGCGAACAGGACCTTCGCTCCCGAGTCGCGCAGGCCGTATTCCATCTCCTCGGGAAGCCACAGCGAGTTCATCGCGACGGCCATGGCGCCCACCGACGTGATGGCCATGAACGCGATGATCCACTCCGGGTAGTTGCGCATCGAGATCGCCACGCGGTCGCCCGGCACGACACCGAGGTCATGAACCAGCACGTGACCGATCCGCGACGCGGCGACGTACGCCTCGCGGAACGAGCAGCGTTCGCCCTGGAAGACGATGAACGGGGCGTCGCTCACGGTGTCCTCGAAGAGTCGGCGCAGCGTCGGCGGTGCGTTGACGAACACCCGAAGCGGTCCGTGAGCGCCTGCCACCGTGGTCAGTTCGTAGACCTCGCCGGGCGCGGTCAGCCGAGCGAGTGCATCATGTCGCGAGAGCATCGGGGGCCGACCCTAGAACAGGTCCGTTGCCCAGGGTGAGACGAGCGTGATCGAGACAATCGTCAAGTTCTCGGCGCCCGTAGGCACGGACTGTAGGCGGGTCGGCACGATCCGGGGTTGCGATCATTAGCCTGGGACCCGATCTCGAACAAGAAGGCTGCACATGAGCGGAAATTCGGTGTTCCGGCACCAACACAGTGGGGTGCTGAGCATCGCCGCCATCGAGGCCCCCAGGGTCATCACCTCCGACTGGATCGATGAGCAGCTCGCCGAGACCTACCAGCGCAACGGCCTCCACGGCGGACTGCTCTCAGGTCTCGCCGGCATCGACGAGCGGCGTTGGTGGGACGACGACGTCTCGTTCGCCGATGCGGCGGCCATGGCCGGACGGGCAGCGATCGAGAAGGCAGGCATCGACGCCTCCCAGATCGGCATCCTCATGTCGACCTCGGTGTGCAAGGACCATCTCGAGCCGTCCGTCGCCTGCGCCGTCCATCATCAACTCGGCCTCCCGTCGTCGTGTCTCAACTTCGACGTCGGCAACGCCTGCCTCGGCTTCATGAACGCGATGAGCATCGCGTCGGCGATGCTCGACACCGGCACCGTCGACTACGCCCTCATCGTCGACGGTGAAGGCAGTCGGTACACGCAGGAGACCACGTTGGCCCGCCTTCGTCGGCCGGAGACCACCGCCGGCGAAGTGTTCGCGGAGTTCGCCTCGCTCACCCTCGGTTCGGGTGCAGCGGCGATGGTGCTCACTCGCACCGATCGCCATCCCGAGGCCCATCGAGTCGTCGGAGGCGTCGCCCGCGCAGCCACCCGCCACAACGAGTTGTGCGTGGGCAGCCTCGATCGGATGACCACTGACACGCACGCGCTGCTCGTCGCCGGCCTCGACCTGGCCGCGGAGGCATGGACCGATGCGGTGACGTTCTCGGAGTGGGACGCCGGCTTCGACTGGTACATCCTTCATCAGGTCAGCAAGGTTCACACCACGATGCTCTGCGAGCGCCTCGGCATCGATTCGTCGAAGGTGCCGCTGACGTTCCCTCGCTACGGCAACGTCGGCCCCGCCGCCGTGCCGATCACACTGGCCAGTGTGCAGGATCAGATCCAGCCCGGCCAGCGAGTGGCGTGCATGGGCATCGGCTCGGGCCTCAACACCAGCCTCACCGAGATCGTCTGGTGACCAGCGACGGCCCGTCCGTCGCCGACCTCGGGGCGTTCGGGCTCGACCCGGCATGGTCTCGCCACCTCGACGTGCCCGGTCACGACGGTGTCACGCACCGTTGGCACCTGCTCGACCGACCGGGAGCCGACGGCGGCGCGACCGTCGTCTGCCTGCACGGCAATCCGACCTGGTCGTTCCTCTGGTCGCGGCTGTTCCACGAACTCGATGCCGTCCACCGGATCATCGCCCCTGACCAACTGAACATGGGCTGGTCCGAGCGCGGTGCTGCTCGCGTGTACCGAGACCGAGTCCTCGATGTGGAGGACCTGCTCGACGCACTCGACGTGCGCGGTCCGGTGTGGCTGGTCGCTCAGGACTGGGGTGGGGCCGTCGCGATGGGCTTCGCCGTCGCCCACCCCGAACGGGTGGCCGGCCTGGTGCTGTCGAACACCGGCATCGCCGTGCCCGCCGGTCGCCATGCACCGTGGCTGATCCGGCTGGCCGCCGCACATGGCGTCCATCGATTCGCCACCCGCACCACCCCGTTGTTCCTCCGCGGCACGCCGCACCTGCCCGGCCATCGCCTGGGTCGAACCCAGCGCGCCGCGCTGGCCGCGCCGTACCGCACACGCGCCCGGCGCGAGGGGATCGCCGACTTCGTGGCCGACGTCCCGTTCGATGATCGGCACCCGTCGTCGGGCGACCTCGCCGCCGTCGCCGCCGGACTTCCCGGCCTCGAGGTCCCTGTTCGTCTGGTGTGGGGCGCGCGCGATCCCGTGTTCGACGACGACTTCGCCGAGGACCTTCGCGGTCGCTTCCGCGACGTCGCACTCCATCGCATCGCCGACACTGGACACCTCACGGTGCTCGAGACGTCCATCGCCCCCTTCGTGGAGGCAGCCATCGCGGATGGGGACGTGGCGCAGCCTCCGACACCGCCCGCTGCTGCGGCCGGCGACCCGTCGCCGGTGTGGTCGCGGATCGGCACCGTCGGATCGGATGATCCGATCGCGGTGAGCGACGCCGCTGCCGACCGCACCATCGGCAGCGCCTCGTTCGCCCGTCGGGTCGCGATGTTCGCCCACTCCCTGCACGCCCGAGGGGTCGAGCCCGGCCATCGGATCGCGGTGCTCGTGCCGCCCGGAATCGACCTGATCGCCGTGGTCTACGCCTGCTGGCGCATCGGCGCCGTCACGGTGGTCGCGGACCGCGGGCTCGGACTTCGTGGTCTCGGTGCAGCGGTCCGTTCGGCGCGCGTTCAACATGTGGTCGGACCCCGGCAGGCGACGATTGCCGCCCGGTCGATGCGGTGGGCGCCGCGCGCGAACCTGATCACGCTGTCCATGCTGGAGTCCGACAGCGCTCCGGCCTCTCTCGACGCACTGGCCGTCGCCCCGCCACGACCCGACGACCCGGCCGCCGTCGTGTTCACCTCGGGTGCCACCGGCCCGGCGAAGGGCGTGCGCTACACGCACCGCCAACTGTGCGCGCAGCGCGACGCGCTCGAGTCGCTGTACGGGATCACGTCCGATGACCGCTTCGTCGCCGCGTTCGCCCCGTTCTCCGTCTTCGGCCCGGCGCTGGGAATCGGGACAGGCCTCGCGGACAACGAGGTGACCTCGCCCGGAACGCTCACGGCCACCGCCCTCGACGATGCGTGTCGACGGATCGACGCGACGATGGTCTTCGCATCGCCGGCCGCGCTGGCCAACGTGTTGCGGACCGTCACCGGCCCGCTTCCGGCGCTGGCCAAGGTCCGACTGGTGATGTCCGCGGGTGCTCCCGTTCCCATCGAGACCTTGCGTCAACTGCAGGTGCTGTGCCCGAACGCGTCGCTGCACACCCCGTACGGGATGACCGAGATCCTGCCCGTCGCCGACATCTCGCTCACGCAGCGGCTCGAGGTGGGTGGTGGTCGAGGCGTCTGCGTGGGACGACCTGTACCGGGCTGCGAGGTCGTCGTCGTCCCCGCCGATCCGAGCGACGGCCTCGAATCGCTCGCCGACGGAGCGACCGGTGAGATCGTGGTTCGGGCACCCTGGATGTCGTCGGGCTACGACCGCCTGTGGCACACCGAGCACGCAGCCCGACCTGCGCTGCCCGGCTCGGAGGGCACCTCCGTGTGGCATCGCACCGGCGACGTGGGCCATCTCGACGGCGACGGCAACCTGTGGATCGAGGGGCGCGTGGTCCACATGATCCACACGTCGACAGGGTCGGTCTCGCCGGTCCCCATCGAGATCGCGGCCGAGTCCGTCCTCGGCGTGCAACGCGCGGCCGCGGTCGCGGTCGGGCCGCGCGGCGTGCAGCAGGTGGTCGTGGTGGTGGAGACCGACGACCTCTCGGAGGGTCCCGCCCCTGCCGACCTCGCCGCCGCCGTGCGCGCCGCGGCGTCGCCGCAGCCCATCGCCGCCGTGTGGACCACCGATGCGTTGCCGGTCGACATCCGACACAACGCGAAGATCGACCGAACCGCCCTCGGTCGCGACATGGAGCGGCGGCTCTCGGGCAGGCGTCGATGAAGGTGCTCGTCACCGGTGCCGGGAGCCTGCTGCTCGGTGGTGTCGCTGCAGCGCTCGTCGCTCGCGGGGACGAGGTCGTGTGTCTGCAGCGCCGACCGGCGAGCTTCCCCGGCAGTGAGCGCGCCCACCAGGTGCTGGGCGACGTGCGAGATCCCGCGGCCGTCGACGAGGCCGCGTCGGGGTGCGACGTGGTCGTGCACGGTGCCGCCCGCGTCGGGGTGGTCGGGTCGTGGGACGACTTCGTCGGCGTCAATGTCGGTGGCACCCAACACGTGTTGCAGTCGGCACGCGCCCGAGGTGTTCGTCGCGTGGTCCATGTGTCCACGCCGTCCGTCGCCCACGCCGGTCGATCGATCGTCGGTGCGGGCGCCGACTCGGCGGTCACCGGGCGCAAGGGCGCGTTCTACGCGGAGTCGAAGGCGATCGCCGAAGGCCTTGCGCTCGACGCGAACGACGACGAGCTCGCGGTCGTGGTGCTCCGCCCGCATCTCGTGTGGGGACCCGGCGACACGCAACTCGTCGGTCGCATCGTGGAGCGAGCCGCCGCCGGTCGCTTGGCCATGGTCGGCACGGGGAGCGCACTCGTCGACACGACCTACATCGACAATGCGGTGAGCGCACATGTCGCGGCGATCGATGCGGTCGAGGTCGGGGCCGCGTGCGCGGGACGTGCCTATGTGATCGCCAACGGCGAACCGCGCACCGTTCGCGAACTGGTCGAGGGGATCTGCGCGGCGGCCGGGGTGCCGTTCGAACCGCGCCACGTTCCCGTCGCTCTGGCGCTGGGTGTCGGATCGCTGGTCGAGCGAGTGTGGCCCCGACTGCGTGACGGCGAGCCGCCGATCACCCGGTTCGTCGCCGAACAACTCGGCACGGCGCACTGGTTCGATCCGCGACCCGCGCGCGACGACCTCGGCTGGGCGCCGCACATCACCCTCGACGAGGGCTTCGACCGTCTCCGAGCATGGTTCCGAAACCAGCCGTCACGTTCGTGACCAGCCCGCGTCGCGACCGACGGCGATGCCGAGGTGGATGGGCATCGCCGTCGATCACGCGGAACCCGGTTGCCGGGTTCGGCGTCCGCTAGGCCGCCGTGCGCGGCCGACGGGCGGCCTTCGGCGCAGTGGCCTTCGGTGTGGTGGCCTTCGGTGTGGTGGCCTTGGCCGCGGCACTCGCGGCGGGGGCCACGGGCATCGCATCGACCTTCTCGATGACGGGATGCAGCGCCTTCATCAGGTGACGGACGAACATCGCCTGCTCGTCGACCACCCGCTTGCGGAACTTCAGGCCGTTGTCGACCAGTTCGTGGATCGGTGGCACCGATGCCATGAACGGGGGGCGCTCGGGGACGTACCGGGCGACGGCGTCAGCCATCTGGCCGGTGTACTTCACCACCGGCTCCTCGACCCGCTTCACGGCGTCGAGGTACTGGTCCTCGAACTTCTGGAGTGTGACCATGCTGGACATCATCGTGTCCTCCTTCGGGCCATCTGAGGCCCGATCCCATGCTGCGCCACACTGCTAACTTTTGCAAGCACTTGGGAGGTGACGTATGACCACCACGACGCCGTCGCAGGTCGTGTGGCACGCTGACCCGATGGGGTACGACACCGTCACGGGGTATTGCTGGCCACAGTCCGTCGCAGCGGGGGAGTCGGTGGCGCTGCACCTGTCCTCGGCCGGTGGGCGAGAGGTGACGGTGGAAGTGGCACGCGTCGGCGGCGCCCGCGACGTCGTCTGGTCGGCCACGGTCCCCGCCGACCATCATCCGACACCGGCCGGCGCCGACGAGCACGGGTGCGACTGGCCCGCCGCCGCGGCCCTCACGGTCGACCCGGCGTGGCGCTCGGGCTACTACGAAGTCGTCCTCAGCATCGACGTGGACGGCAAGACGCGTCGGGATCATGCGTTCTTCGTGCTTCGCCCGGCGGCGAACACCGAGCACACGATCCTGCTCGCGCTCGCCACGAACACCTGGCACGCGTACAACGACTTCGGCGGGAACAACCTGTACACCGGCGGCACTGCCGTGTCGTTGCAACGACCGATGTCGCGCGGGTACCTCTTCAAGCCGCCGGGCGCCGGTCGACGCGTCACCACCACGCACCCGCCGGATCCCGACATGAACACCCACGTCGGCTACGTGCGTCAGCACAAGCTGTCGCCCTATGCGGGCTCGGCCGGGTGGCCCGACTGGGAGATGCCGTTCCTGGAGTGGGCCGAGCGCCGCGGGTACGGCATCGACGTCTGCACCAACGCCGATCTGGAGGATCATCCCGAGCTGCTGGACGGGCGGCGTCTGCTGCTGTCGGTCGGGCACGACGAGTACTGGTCGGGTCCGATGCGCGACACGGTCGAAGCGTTCATCGCCCGCGGTGGCAACGTCGCGTTCTTCTCGGGGAACACCTCGTTCTGGCAGGTGCGCATGGAGCGGCACACCGCGCAGGGGCCGGCGGCCACGATGGTCGGTTACAAGGGCCAGTTCAAGCAGGATCCCGTGTTCGACACCGACCGGGTCAGCGAGCTGACGAGCATCTGGAGCGACCATCTCATCGGTCGTCCCGAGAACCACATGACCGGGGTCAGCTTCAGCCGGGGCGGGTATCACCGGATCGGGAAGCGTGTCACCAACGGTGCTGGGGGCTACACGGTGCACCGTCCCGAGCACTGGATCTTCGAGGGCACCGGCATCACCTACGGCGATGTGCTCGGGGCGTCGGCGACGATCGTCGGCTACGAGTGCGACGGCTGCGCGTTCACCTCGCGCGACGGGCTGCCGTATCCCACGGGCGAGGACGGCACGCCCGAGTCGTTCGAGATCTTGGGCACGGCGCCCGCAGCGCACTTCACGCGCACCACGTCCGCCCGTCCGCCCAAGCCGCACGAACCGGCCGAGGACGAGTTCATCGCCGGTCGACTGTTCGGCACCCGCGATGTGGCCGCGGTCGAGCGGATCTCGCACGGCCATGCCGTCCTCGGCTCGTACACCTCGGCTGGGGGCGGCACGGTGATCACATCCGGCTGCACCGACTGGGCCCACGGCCTCGCCGGGCGCGATGAACAGGTGGATCGCATCACCGCCAACATCCTCGACCGCCTCGGCTGACAGGCCGCCCGGCAACTGGGCAGTGCTGCTCCCGGAGTCCGGGAAGGATCCGGACCAGAAACCGATGTGGGAAGATCGCGACCCAGAAGCCGGAGGGAGATGTGATGCAGGACACCGTGATCGTCGGCATCGACAACGGCGGCACCAAGAACAACGTCACCGTGCTGGACCGCGGCCGGTTCCTCATCGACCGCATGGTCGAGGTACCGAGTCGGGTGATGGAGGGAACGCGTGCGGCGCTCGACGCACTGTGCTCCGCCTTCGACACCGGGCTGGCAATGACGGGAGTCGAGCGGATCAGGGTGCGTGCCGTGGGGCTCGACACGCCAGGCCCGGCCTCGGCCGACGGCGTGATCTCATCCAAGGGGGCGACGAACTTCTCACTCCCGGAGTGGCGGGGCTTCGACGTGCGCGGGGCCTTGGAGGATCGGCTCGGTCTTCCGGTGGTCTACAGCAACGACGGCAACGCCGCCGCGCTCTACGCGCACCACGCGTACTACGGCGACGTGGCCACTCGCCGCTCGTCGGTGTCGGCGATCATCGGAACGGGACTCGGCGGCGGTGTCGTCGAGTCCGGGGTCGTGGTCCGCGGGGCCGCGGGGATGGCCGGCGAGCTGGGACACGTGCACATCCCGATGTACGGCCTGCTCGCCGAGGGCCAGCCGGTGCCGACGTGCAACTGCGGGTTCGTCGGTGACGCCGAGAGCGTGGCCTCGCTCACCGCGATCCGTCGCAACCTGCTGCCGTTCTGGCTGACCCGCTACCCGTACCACGAGCTCGCGTCCCGACCTCTCGACGAGGCCGCGAAGGAATTGCGCACCCTGGGGGAGCGCGGTGACGAGATGGCCCGCAAGGTGTTCGAGCAGCAGGCGATGGCGATCGGGCGGCTGTTCACCATCGCTGCGAACTTCACCGATCCCGACGCGGTACTTCGTCGGCGGTGGCGTGGTCGAGACCGCGCCCGAGTTCCGCGACTGGTACCTCGATGTCGTGCGCTCCAACACGCACCTTCGCGAAGAGCAGTTGGAGGTCGCCGAGTTCTCGCTGGTGCCGGACCTCGACATGGCCGGCGCTCGTGGTGCGGCGGTTGCCGCCCGCAGCCGGTTTCCTGACTGAACGACGCGTTTCCGACGAACCGCGACGCACCGTCGGCACGCCGACAGACGGCTCCACCGATGAGTGGGATCCTGACCGAATCGTCGGCCGTGGGGGTCCGGCGCCGAGGAGGGCAACGCGATGGAACGGATTCCCGTGTGCTGTTCGGAGATCGATCCGAACTGGCTCAACGAGGTGTTGACGTCCGAGGTTCGAGGTGGCGCTGCCATCACCGGAGTGACCGCAGAGGTGATCGGTGAGGGCGTGGGGTTCCTCGGAGAGGTCGCCCGGCTCAAGCTCTCCTACGACCGGCCGGGGCCGACGTCGGTGTGCTCGGTGATCGCCAAACTGCCCACGGCGAACCCAGGCTTCAAACACATCGGCACCATGTTCGGGTTGTACCGCAAGGAGCACGGGTTCTACTCGGACGTCGCCGAGTCTGTGTCGATGTCCGTGCCCCGGGCGTACGTCAACCTCGCCGATCTGGACGTGGAGCAGTACGTGCTCCTGTTGGAGGACATGGCACCTCGCAGGCCTGGCAACCAGATCGCCGGGTGCTCGCCGACCGAGGCGGAGCTCGCACTGCGCGAGTTGGCCGTCTTCCACGCCGGGTGGTGGGAGAGCCCGCGTCTGGACGAGATGGGCGAATGGCTGCCCGGCCCGGGCGACCCGTTCTTCGACATCGTGGAGGGTGCGTACCTGCAGGGCCTCCCGCGGCTCATCTCCGAGTTCTCACACTTCCTCAGTGACAGTGTGGTCGCACTCGCCCAACGAGTCGCGACCTCGTTCAAGGACAGCACCGATCGCGGTTCGGGGCGGCGACCCCACACGTTCCTGCACGGTGACTTCCGGCTGGACAACATGATGTTCTCGCGTCGCGGCGGGATGATGGAGTTCACCCTGCTGGACTGGCAGTTGCCGTACCGGGCGAACCCGATGTGCGACGTCGTGTACTTCCTCGTCGGGAACTTCGACCCTGCGTTCCGGCGAGCCAACGAGGACCACCTGCTGCGCTCGTACCACGACGAACTGGTGGCGGCAGGAGTGGCCGACTATCCGTTCGAGCAGTGTGTGGAGGACTACCGGGCGTGCGGGCTGAGCCTGCTCCCGTACCTCGTCACCATCGCCGGCGACCTCGACCTGGCTTCGCTCGACGAGCGCGGCCTCGAGCTCATGGACATGATGTTCACCCGGTACGGCACGGGGATCGACGACCTCGGGTCGGCTTCGTTCCTGGACTGATCGGCGACACCGCTACGGTTCCGCCATGACCGCCGATCCCGCCGACACCCCGCGACTGTCACCCCTCACCGCTGACGATGATCCTCGCCTGGCGGAGATGTTCGCCAAGGGTCTGAACGGTCCGGACGGCACACCGTTGAACATCTTCGGGACGCTCGCCCATCACCCCGACATGCTGCGACGGTGGCTCGTCTTCGCATCCCACGTGCTGTCGAAGAACACCCTGCCCGAGCGCGACCGGGAGCTGTTGATCCTGCGCACTGGATGGAACTGCGCCAGTCGCTACGAGTTCAGCCAACACGTCGTGATCGGCATGCGCTGCGGCATCTCCGAGGCGGAGGTGCAGATGATCAAGGTCGGCCCCGATGCCGGATGGGGCGACGACGACGGTCTGCTGCTGCGGGCGGCCGACCAGTTGCACACCGCCTCCACGCTCGACGACGACACGTGGACGGCGCTGTCCCGTCGCTACTCCACCGAGCAGGTGCTCGACCTGGTCGCCACCGTCGGCAACTACCACCTCGTGGCCATGTTCCTGAACTCGACAAGGGTGCAGCTCGACCCCGGAGTCCCGGACGGGTTCGCCTGAGCCACCGTCGCACTCACCCCGCCGACCGGGCACAATGAGGGCATGGCGATCCGGCAGACCCACCTCGACCGACTTCGTGGCGGCACCTTCGATGTCCTGGTCGTGGGCGGCGGGATCAACGGTGCGGTCACGTCGGCAGCGCTCGCCGGTCGTGGCGCGTCGGTCGCGCTGATCGACCGCGGCGATTTCGGGCACTTCACGAGTCAGGAGTCGTCGAACCTCGTCTGGGGTGGCTTCAAGTATCTCGAGCACTACGAGCTGTGGCTGGTGTTCAAGCTGTGCCGTTCGCGCAACCGCTTGATGAAGGCCTACCCCGACAACATCAAGGAGATCGGGTTCCTCGCCAGCCTCGACCAGACCGCGCCCTATTCGCCGTGGTTCGCCGGGCTCGGTGCGCTGGGGTACTGGGGGATCGGGTTGTTCGGCACGCGTCATCCGCGCGTGCTCGGCACGGAGAAGATCCGCGACGAGGAACCGGTGATCGACACCTCGTCGGTGCGCGGCGGCATCGAGTACCGCGACGCCTATCTCATCGACAACGACTCCCGGTTCGTGTTCTCGTTCGTGCGATCGGCCCTCGAGGCAGGAGCCACCGCAGCGAACTACGTGGAGTTGGTCAGCGTGGAACGAAAGGGGGATCGGTGGGTGGCGCACCTGCGCGACGTCGAGACCGGTGAGGAGTTCTCCTCCACCGCCAAGGTCTTGGTCAATGCCGCAGGGCCGTTCGTCGACGACTTGAACACCTCGTGGGGCGCGAGCACCGACCACCGGATCGTGTACTCCAAGGGCATCCACCTCGTGGTGCCGCGGCTGACCACTGCCACGCACCAGCGGGTCCTTGCGTTCTTCGACGACACGCAACGATTGTTCTACGTGATCCCGATGGGCAACCGCTCCGTCATCGGCACCACCGACACGCGGATCGACGAACCGTTCACGCACGTCGAGGACTCCGATCGCGACTTCCTCCTCGAGCAGATCAACCATCGGTTACTGCTCGACAAGCCGCTCACACGCGAGGACGTGATCGCCGAACGGTCCGGCGTGCGCCCGCTCGTGGTGAAGGCCTCCGGCGGCGACCAACGCGAGGTCGACTGGACGTCGCTGAGCCGCAAGCACGCCATCGAGCACGACACGCGGATGCGTCTCGTCACGATCTTCGGGGGCAAGCTCACCGACTGCCTGAACGTCGGCGAGGAAGTGGCTGCCTGCGTGGAGTCATTGGGCGTCCCCTTGGAGAAGGATCTCCAGAACTGGTACGGCGAGCCGGCGAAGGCCACTCGGATGGAGTTCTACCGACAGGCACGCTTGATGAAGCTCGACGCGTTGCGCACCAAGCCTGACACGGAGCCCCTCACGGACCGGTTGTGGCGACGGTACGGCCGCCGCGCCTTCGAGATGCTCGAGGCCATCCGCGACGATCCGCGGATGGGCGAGGACATCATGGAGAACGCCGACTACCTGCGGGTGGAGCTCCACCTCGCGGCGACGACGGAGATGATCACTCGACTCGAGGACTTCATGCGCCGCCGCTCGAAGATCGAACTCGTCGTGCGCGACTCCGACATCCGCAACTCCTCCGGGCTCGACGAGGTGGCCGAGATCCTGTTCGGCGACGACGCCGGCCGCCGATTGACCGAGTACTTCGAGCGTCGGCAACCGGTCAGCTGACGCCCGCGTGGTCGCGGGTGGGCGACCGGTCGGGCCCCATTCGCAGGCCCGAAACCATGCTTTCCGCTGCTGCTCGCCGTCGCGCTGCCGCGTGTACAAGCGCGTCGACGAGTTCGTCCGCGCGAACGAAGGTGGGGCATCATCCGTCGATGACTGGTCAACGAGTTTCCGCAACCCGCCGCATTCACGCATCCGCACACGCACTGTTCGAGATCGTCTCCAGCCCCGAGGGTCACGTCCGTATCGACGGGTCGGGCATGCTCGATGCGGCGGCCGACGCCCCGGCGCTCACGGCGGTGGGCGACGTGTTCGACATGGAGATGGACCGTACGCCGCTGAACGACATCCCCGGGTTGGTGAAGTACAAGGTGCGCAACACGGTGACGCAGATCGTTGCTGACCAACTGATCGAGTGGACGATCGGCGGCGTCGACCAACCTCCCCTCGGCCATGTGTACGGCTGGAAGTTGGAGGCGGTCAGCGACACCGAGACCGACGTCACCAACTACTGCGACTGGACGAACATCACGCCCGAGCTTCGTGAACGCCGCCCCGATTGGCCGATCGTGCCCGTCGAGATGCTCGAGCAGTCGGTGGCGAAGCTCGACGCGATCGCGACGGGCGGCTGACTGGCGCCCGATGCTCGCCGTAGGATCCCGTCGTGAGCCACGTTCCCGAGCGTCCAGGCGAGTCCGATTGGCAGCCGGCGACGAGTCAGCCGGGGGAGAACTACACCATCGAGGGACAGATCCGTTTGTATGGCGCGTTCACTCGCGGCATGAAGAACCGAGACCCTCGGCTGAAGGAATACCGCAGCTCGATGTGGCGTACGGCTCTGGCCGTCGTGGGCGCCGGCATCGTGCTCATCGCGGTGATCGCCCTCGTCCAAGCTCTCCTCTGACGCGGGGGCGTCTGCACTCAGACAGCGCGGCCGTACTTCTCCGCGAACGCGTGGACCTGCACCTTCTCGACCTCGAGCGTGTTCGGGTCGAGCAACCGCCGTTCGCAGACTCGGGTGACCCAGTGACTGGCCCCGTCGTCGAGCGGCGTGTCCTCCATGAAGCCATCGGTGAGCGCACGGCGGATCCGACGCAACACACGCCGGAGCACGACGGGCACACCCTCGGGCGAACTCGTCGCCATGATCATCCACGAGAAGATCACGTCGGCGAGTGGGTCACCGACGGCGACGTTGCTCCAGTCGATGATCACCGGGCCTGTCGCGGTGAGGATCACGTTGTCGGGGTGCAGGTCGAGATGCAGGATCGAGTCGCCGTCGCTGAACCGTCGCAGCTCGATGTCCCCGGCGGGGATCTGATGGATGCGTTGGTGGAGGGTGGCCAGTTCCCGGCCGATCGACCGTGCGCGCCACGGCTTCGACTTCAACACGTCGAGCATGGTCGGCCCGTCGAGTCGCTCCATGACGAGGTCGTTGCCGTCCGCGGCGAACACCTCCGGCACCGGCGCGCCACGTGCGCGCAGGTACTGCATGGCGATCGCCTCGCGCTCCACGGAGCCCGGCTGTGCGACGCGGTAGCGCCGTACCACGCGTCCGTTCCCCGCATCGAACACGTCGGCGGCGCGGCCGCGTCCGATGAGGGGCATCTCGGTCATCGGCCGAGCGTAGTGAACGTGCCGAGAACGGCCCAGGTGACCGGGTCGTAGTCTCTCGGAATGGACGACCGGCTGAACTCGGGCAAGCGTGTCCGGACCGTGCCGGAGGGATACGTGAGTGGCCCGGCCGCGGCGACCGAGGCCACCGCACAGGCAGTGGCTCGGGTCGGCGGGGCGACGGCCGTGCTGCTGGTGGAGGGTGTCAGCGACCAGATCGCGGTCGAGACACTTGCCCGCGTGCAGGCCCGCGATCTCTCGTCGACGGCCGTGGTCCCGACCGGTGGCGCTCACGGGATCGGGCAGCAGCTTGCCCGGTTCGGACCGACCGGGGCCGGCCTTCGTGTCGCCGTGATGTGCGACATCGGTGAGGAGGCCATCGTTCGCCGAGCCGTCGCCAGGGTCGGCGTGGAGGTACCCGTCTTCGTGTGCGATGCCGATCTCGAGGACGAGTTGATCCGTGCCGTCGGTCCCGATCGAGTGATGGACCTGCTCGGCACCCACGGCACCCTTCGGTCGTTCCGCACCCTCCAGCGGCAACCGGAGTGGCGCGACCAACCCACGCAGGCACAGTTGCGGCGGTTCATCGCCAGCGGCGCGACGCGCAAGCTGAGGTACGCCGAGGCGCTCGTGGTCGCCGCTGCCGCGGCAGGCCGGGTTCCGCCACCGCTCCAAGCGATGCTCGATGCCGCACCCCGCGGAGATGAGGTTCCTGGCGTCACCTGGTGACGCCACAACCCTCATCTCCGGGCTGGGGGTCAGCGGGGTTGGAAGGTCTGCGTGGTGGGAGCGTCGCCGGTGGCGGCGAGCAGCGTCATCGGGCTCCGGCCACCATCGATGTACCCGAGTGCGTAGGCACCTGGTTCGTAGCCGAGCAGTCGCTGGATCCGCTCGGGGAACGCCCGCACCTCGTCGAGCGAATACGACAGGTACTGGTTCTCCTCCTGGCGCAGCCAACCCAGCACGTAGTCGACGTTGATCCCGATCCGGGTGTCGCCGCTGCGGTTCTCCCCGCCGCCGTGCACCGTCGAACCGAGGTACAGCACCACCGAGCCGCGCGGCATCACCGCCGGGACCGAATCGGCGAGCGTGTACTTCACCTCGTCGGGCGTGCGGTGGCTGTCGGGCACGACGCGCGTCGCACCGTTCTCCTCCTCGAAGTCCGACAACGCCCAGATCGTGGCCACTTCCACATCGACGTCGCGCGGGAAGGGGAAGAAGTCGAAGCACCAGTGGTCGCGGTGCAAGAACTGCGCCGGCGAGTCCGGCCCGATCGCGATCGATTGCGTGAGGTGCAGTTGGAACGTCGTCTTCTTCGCCCACAGCGTGCGATCGACGACGTCGAGGATCAACGGGTGCGCCACCATCGCCGCGCTCGACGGGCATCGGGACAACAGCGCACCGGTGCGCCGGGTGTTGGCGCCCGAGAAGTCGTCCCCGCCGGTCGGGGTGACCTCGATCCACGGCTGCAGTTCGTCGTGCACACGGTCGCACAGCTCGGCGTCGGCGAGTCGTTCGATGATCACCGCACCGTGGGCGACCAGCGCGGCCGAGACCTCCTCCGCTGTGGCGTCGGCCTGGAATCGGGGAAGATCGGCGGTGTTCACGACCCTGTTCTACCGCGGCAGAGGGATCCGCCGCAGCCCCCGACGCTCGAGGGCGATCGCTGCGCTCAGGAATGCTGCGTTCGCGTACAGCATCGCGACCAGCGCGTCGACTTCGGTGTCGTAGGGCTGCAACGTCACCGAGTCGAGCACCATGCGCGGGTTGTGCTCGTCGAGCGCCTGTTCCACCGCTGCTCGCGCTCGCTCTTGCACGGTCGTCGCGGCGTAGGTCGACGTGGCGTCGGCCGGCGCCGGCCCGTGGGCGGCGAGGATGGCGGCGGCGTCGATGATGCCCGACACGTACCCGACGCCCCAGGTCTCGTGGACGGTGAGCGCTCGGGCCAGGCGGCGGTCGTCGTCGGCGAGCTGGGCGAGGACCGCGGCCAACTGGGCGGAGGTCGGGTGCGCGTCGCTCGATGTGCTCATGTCATGCCTTCACGGCGCGCCCGGGACGCGCGTCGCTAGGTCATCGGCACGTGGCGAGCGGTACTTGACGAAGCGCTACGGTCCGCGCATGACCAACGTGACTTCCTCGACGGCCGACCGCAAGGTCGTGCTCGTGACCGGTTCGTCCAGCGGGATCGGCCTCGCCTGTGCCGATCAGCTGCATCTCGCAGGGTGGATCGTCGTCGGTGCCAGTCGGCGCGGGAGCGGTGGAGCCGGGTGGCAGTCGATCGTGATGGATGTGGACGACGACGCCTCGGTCGCCGGCGGAGTGGCCGCGATCGTCGCCGAGCACGGTCGCCTCGATGCGGTGGTGGCGTGCGCCGGTTGGGGGCTGGCCGGCTCGGTCGAGCAGACGCCGATCGACCGGGCCAAGGCGCAGGTGGAGACGAACTTCTGGGGCGCGGTGCGCGTCGTCCAGGCGGCGTTGCCGTCGATGCGCGGCCGCGGTGGCGGGCGGGTCGTGCTGATGAGCTCCATCGGCGGCCAGATCGGCATCCCCTTCCAGGCCTTCTACAGCGCGAGCAAGTTCGCGCTGGAGGGATACGGCGAGGCACTCGCCTACGAGGTCGCACCGTTCGGCATCGAGGTCACCCTCGTCGAGCCCGGCAACTTCCGTACTGGATTCACCGACGCCCGCGAGAACGTCGCCACGAACGGCAGCGACCCGTATGCATCCGCGTCGGCGAAGGCGATCGCCCAGATGGCGCACGACGAGGAGCACGGAGCCGACCCTGCCCTCGTCGCCGCGGTGGTCACGAAGGTGCTCGACGCCAAGCGGCCGCCGCGTCGCGCTTCGGTGGGCAAGCTCGACGAGCGCGTCGGATTGCTCGGGAAGCGGTTGTTGCCCTTCCGCCTGTTCGAGCGTGCGGCGAAGAGCAGCCTGGGGGTCTGAGCACCTGTGCGATGTCAGAGCTCGTGTTCGGCGAGTTCGCGGAACTCGTCGGGCACCACGCCGTGCCCGGACAGCGCGACACCCGCGTAGCCGACCGCACTGCGACCGAACCGTCGTCGGACCTCGTCCATCGAGTGATCCACCGCCCAACGCGCCGCACTCGTCTCGGATCCTGCGACCTCCAGCGGATCGGGGAACACCGGGAGTTGCAGTTGCAACGATGCCTGGTCGACGAGGTTGGACACCGAGATCGCGAGGAGTGAGATCTGCACGTCGTCAGGCTGCGACGCGAGGGCAACATGAACGAGGCGCTCGGCGATTTCGGCGAGGGTGAGGGTCGCGGACACGGGGAACGGACTGGTGTGCGAGCGGGTGACCGATCGCATGCCGGCGAATCTGACGCGCACGGTGACCGTGCGCCCCGCTCGATGCTTGGCCCGCAACCTGCCTGCCACCCGGTCGGCGAGATGGCCCAACACGGCTCGCACATGCGTCGGGTCAGGATCGCGGCGGGCGAACGCCGACTGGGCACCCACCGAGTGAGCCCGGCCGTTGGGCTGGACCCGGCGCCGATCGTCGTTGGCGGCGAGCGCCCCGACCTTCGCGCCGAGGGCGCGCCCGAGCAGCGTCCGGAGCACATCCGGCGAGGATGATTCCAGCTGCCCGATGGTGTGGACCCCGCGATCGGCGAGTCGCTGCCGGGTGACCGGCCCGATCCCCCACATCAGACCGACCGGTAGGGGGTGGAGGAACTCGCGTTCCAGCGTCGGCTGCACCACCACCATCCCGTCGGGCTTGGCGACCTGAGAGGCGATCTTGGCGAGATGTTTGGTGCGCGCCGCGCCGACCGAGATCGGGAGCCCGATCTCCTCGCGCACCCGGGAGCGAATGGCGGCGGCGATGACCTCGGCGGGGCCGAACAGGTGCACCGATCCGGTGACGTCGAGAAACGCCTCGTCGATCGAGATCCGCTGCACGAGTGGGGTGAAGTCACCCAGGACGGTCATCACCTGGTCGCCGAGGCGTTGATACTCGCCGAAGTGTCCACCGACGAAGAGCAGGTCGGGGCACAGTTGGCGGGCCTTCCAGCCCGACATCCCGCCCTGGACGCCGAACCGACGGGCCTCGTACGACGCGGCCAGCACGACGCCCCCTCCGACCGCGATGGCTCTGCCGCGCAGCGACGGGTCGAGGAGCTGCTCGACCGAGGCGTAGAACGCATCGAGGTCGGCGTGGAGGATGGTCGGCCCCTCGGGCATGGTGCCGACTGTAGTCGAACATGTGTTCGTTCAGGAAGGGGCAGCCTCGAGTTCGTACATCGGCACGCCGAGTCGCGGGACCCACAGGCCGGCACCCACCTGGCGGAAGTGGCGCCCGAGCCGATCGCGGTACCAGTCGGCCGGTCGCTCGAAGATCAGCAGGTCGGTGCGCTCTCGGTCCACCA
This sequence comes from uncultured Acidimicrobiaceae bacterium, assembly GCA_963720695.1. Taxonomy (GTDB): domain Bacteria; phylum Actinomycetota; class Acidimicrobiia; order Acidimicrobiales; family Ilumatobacteraceae; genus UBA668. The sequence goes on along the minus strand of CAVRGG010000004.1, from coordinate 1,124,657 downwards.
TGTCGTGCACATCGGCGGTGGTCGGTGCCTCCAGGTACATCACGTGATGCGTGGCGAGACCGAGGTGTTCGATCGCGCGTGTCGCCGCATCGTCGTCGAGGTACTGCAGCACGCTGTGGCACACCACCAGGTCGAACGTCTCCGTCGGCCGCCATCGTGCGATGTCGAGTCGTTCGTGTCCCCACCGCTCGCACGCGTGCTCGCTGATGTCGATGGATCGCACCGTCACGTCGGGATGGGTGCGGCGATACCAGTCGCGCCACATGCCCATGCCGGCGCCGACATCGAGCACGGAGCGGATCGTCACGCCCCACCACGCCGCCATCTCGTGGACCGCAGTCGCGAGGTGGGCGAGGCGTTCGTGGTCGTGCACGCCCAGCGACCCGTAGAACCGCGTGTAGTAGAGGTCGTCGAAGCGGCCGGGGTCGTCGGGGCGGGGGTCCGCTGGCATGGTCACGATTGTGGTCGACCGACGCCGTCGACGGCCGGATCGGCCGAGGATAGTCAACCGGTGACTATCATCGCCCCGTGCATCGATCAGCCGTCGCCGTCGTCCTCGTCGGGCTCGCAGTGCTTCCTCTCGCGTCGTGTGGGTCCGATGCGGCGCCGGCCGCCGGCGTACGCGGCGACGTCACGGTGTTCGCAGCGTCCTCGCTCACCGATGCGTTCACGGAGATCGGCGCTGCGTTCACCGCTGCGCATCCCGACGCGCACGTGCGGTTCAACTTCGCAGGCTCGTCCGACCTCGTGACCCAGATCGACCAGGGTGCGCCCGCCGACGTGTTCGTGTCCGCCGACGAGTCGAACATGGCCAAGCTGGTCGACGCGGGTGGGCAGGCAGCGGACCCTGTGGTGATCGCTCGGAACTCCTTCGAGATCATCGTCGAAGCCGGCAACCCGCAACACATCAGCGGGGTCGCCGATCTCGCCGATCCGAGTCTGCTGGTGGTGCTCTGCGCACCGGATGTCCCGTGCGGCAAGGGTGCTGCGACGATCTTGAGCAACGCTGGAGTCCAGGTGACGCCCAAGAGCCTCGAGACGAAGGTGAAGGGCGTCGTCACCAAGGTCACCGCCGGTGAGGCGGACGCCGGCATCGTGTTCGTCACCGACGTCAGCGCTGCGGGCTCGGACGCGGAGGGCGTGCCCATCCCCGACGACATCAATGTCGTCAGCAAGTATCCGATCGTGGTCACCAAGCACGCGCCGAACCCGGACGCGGCCGCGGCGTTCGTCGCCTTCGTGGCCAGTGACCCCGCGCAGGCGATCCTCGCTCGATACGGATTCCTCTCGCCGTGAGCGACCGCGCACGACGACGTGGTGGTGGCGGCGCACTCCCGGTGCCGGTTCTCGTGCTCGCGGTCGTCGCCGTTGCGTTCTTCGCTCTCCCGCTCGTCGGGCTGCTGTGGCGTGCCCCGTGGTCGCATGCGTGGACGTACCTGACCGACGACGCGGCACTGACCGCGCTGAGGCTCTCGCTGGTGTGCTCGTTCTGGGCGACGTTGCTGTCGGTGATCTTCGGAGTGCCGCTGGCGTGGCTGCTCGCCCGCGTGTCGTTCCCCGGGCGAGGGGTGGTGAGGGCGCTGTGCACGCTCTCGATGGTGCTGCCTCCGGTGGTGGGCGGCGTGGCGCTGTTCTTCGCACTCGGCAGGCGGGGCATCGTCGGCCAGTACCTCGACCGTTGGTTCGACATCCGCCTCCCGTTCACCACCGCGGGCGTGGTCGTCGCCCAGACGTTCGTCGCGATGCCGTTCCTCATCATCACGGTGGAGGCGTCGCTACGTCAGCTCGATCAGCGATTCGAGGACGCCTCACGAACGCTGGGTGCCACGCGGTGGTACACGTTCCGTCGCGTGACGCTGCCCGCCATCCGGCCGGCGCTCATCGCCGGTGCTGTGCTGGCGTGGGCGCGAGCACTCGGCGAGTTCGGCGCCACCATCACGTTCGCCGGCAACTTCCCCGGCACCACCCAGACGATGCCGCTCGCGGTGTACCTGGCCCTCGAACGGAATCCCGAAGAGGCGATCGTGCTCGCGCTGGTGCTGATCGCGATCTCCTTCGCGGTCCTCCTCGGTCTTCGTGATCGGTGGTTCGGGCGGTCCGACCCTCGCGATCCCGCGGTGCATGCATGACGCTGTCCGCCGACCTCCGGCTTCGATTGGGCACGCTCGATCTCGACGTGCAGCTCTCGGTCGAGCCAGGTGAGCTCGTCGCGATCCTCGGGCCCAACGGCGCCGGGAAGAGCACCGTCCTGCGTTGCCTCGCGGGTCTCGCTCCGCTCGACGGCGGACGGATCGAACTCGACGGCGTGGTCATCGACGACCCTGCTGCGGATGTGTTCGTCGAACCCGATCGCCGAAGGATCGGGGTCGTGTTCCAGGAGTACCTGTTGTTCGATCACATGACCGTGCTCGAGAACGTCGCTTTCGGCCTCCGCGCTCGCCGCGCACCCAAGACCGATGCGCGTCGCATCGCGACGCAGTGGCTGGACCGGGTCGGCCTCGCCGAGTACGCCGGCGAGCGGCCGGGGGTGCTGTCGGGCGGCCAGGCGCAGCGGACGGCGCTCGCGCGGGCGCTCGCCACCGAACCGCGGTTGCTGTTGCTCGACGAGCCATTGGCGGCCCTCGACGCGGGGACGCGCGGCACGGTTCGTCGAGACCTTCGTCGCCACCTGGCGACCTTCGACGGGATGCGCCTTCTCGTGACGCATGATCCCGTCGACGCGTATGCCCTCGCCGATCGGGTCGTCGTCCTCGACGAGGGGAAGGTCGTGCAGGCGGGCACACTCGCCGAGGTCTCGGCGCACCCCCGGTCACGGTACGTTGCCGACCTCGTCGGGGTGAACCTGGTGGCGGGGACGGTCCTCGCCGGGGTGCTCACCACCGCCGGTGGCGCCGGCGTCGTCATCGCCGACGCACCCGACGGCGCGGCGTTCGCCGTCGTTCGTCCGCACTCGGTGTCGTTGTTCGCCGAGGTGCCCGCAGGCTCGAGCGCGCGCAACGTGTGGCCCGGCGTGGTCACCGATCTCGACCGCCTCGGGGATCGTGTCCGGGTCGGCATCGACGGTGCGCTGCCGCTGACCGCCGAGATCACGGTCGGCGCGCTCGAGTCGTTGCGGTTGCGGCCCGGTGACGACGTGTACGCGACCGTCAAGGCCACCGACATCGAGGTCTATCCCGCGTGACAGCGATCCGCACGGAAGCTCAGCGACTCCTGCTCGGGGAGTGGGCATGCCTCGGCGTCCTCGCGACCGGACCGGCGCACGGATTCGCCATCGCCGCTCGGCTGAAGCCCGACGGCGATGTCGGCCGCGTCTGGTCGCTCTCGCGGGCGCTCACCTATCGATCGCTGGAGCAGCTCACGATCCGCGGCCTCGTCCACCCCATCGCCGAAGAGCCCGGCATCGCCGGTGGGACCCGGACGATTCTGGCGCCCACCCGTGCCGGTCGGACTCGGCTACGAGCGTGGCTGCGCACACCGGTGCTGCACCTGCGCGACCTTCGCAGTGAACTGCTCCTGAAGTTGGTGCTCGCCGAGCTCAACGGCGTCGAGATGCGCGCCATGATCGATCACCAGCGCGACCACATCGAGCACCTCGCGTTGGCGATCGGTGCCCAGATCGCACAGGACGAGTCGCTCGATGTGGTGGCACTCTGGCGAAGCGAATCGTCGCTCGCCGCGCTCCGGTTTCTCGACCGGCTGCGGGCCGAGGCCGGATGAGCCTCACATCACAGGGGGCTCACCGCCCGTGTGCGCGTAGGTCTTCGTGGTGATCCGCCAGCGGCCGTCGATGCGACGGATGTCGGAGCGGTAGTCGGTCCGGCTGCCCGACGCCGGACGGGGGGCGTTGGTGAGCCGATGGCTAGGTTGACCGCGATGAGCGAGATGCCGACCGATGCTGCACACGTCGACCCGTTGGTCCACGTCGCCCAACCGGATCATCCGGACCGGATCGCCGATGCGCGGGCGTGGGCCGGCAAGTCGATCCGCGACCTCGGTCACGCCATCGTCGGGCATCACGCGTCGCTGGAGCTCATCGACCGGGTGTCGACCGAGCTCAACAGCCTCACCGACGAACTCGCCGCTGGTCCGGTGAGGAGCCGCTCGCAGAGTCGACCGCAGGGCGAGTGGGGAGAGCCGCCCGTCGATGGTGCCGTGCTGTCGACCTACGACGAGCGTCCGGTGTCCGGACGGGCCAGTCCCTGGGGACTCGATCTGCACGTCCACCGCGACGGCGACGACGCCGTGGCGACGTGCACGCTGCGTGCCGCCCACGAGGGCGCGCCCGGTCGTAGCCACGGCGGCATCGTCGCTGCCCTCTTCGACGACCTCTTCGGCTTCGTGCTCTCCTTCGTCGCCCAGCCGGCGTTCACTGGCGAGCTGTCGGTCCGGTACGAGGCCGGGGTTCCCATCGGCGTCCCGCTGGAATGTCGGGTGCGTCTTGCCGAGCAGGTCGGTCGGAAGCTGTTCATGGTCGGCGAACTGACTGCCGAGGGCACCGTCGTCGCGCGGTCGAAGGCCACCTTCATCACGATCGACAGAGACCAGTTCATGCAGGGCGCGACCGAGTGAACAGGTGCGAAGGACCGCCCATGCACCGTTCTCCCGTGAGACAGTGCATGGGCGGTTCGCTGAGGATCGACGCCTGACAGGCGATCGTCAGCGGGGGCGAGGACGAGGGCGATCCGGAGCTCGGGGGCTCCGGAAAGTCTCGACGCTGCGCTCCACAACCGACATTCTGGTCAGTTCTGGCGCCCGCGTCCATCGGCGAGGCGACAGATGGACCGTCAGGCAGCCGACAGTTCTCCAGCGAGCGGCGACCCGCCAGGGGTCACTTCCTCTCGCGGAGGCTCTCCACGCCCTGCTTGACCAGAATGATCGGGATGATGACGGCGGCGAGCAGCGCGCCCAACCAGACGATCATCGTCGCGAAGAACCAGGTGGACGCCCCACGGATCTGCATGCCGTCGGAGATCAGGCTGGTCACCACGAGGCCGATGAACGTGGTGATCAACGCCGAGGCGCCGAGCAGCGCCTGGGCTTGTTTCATCGCCGTCTTCATGACGAAGGGATTGATGATCGCCGTGGTGAGCGTGAAGATCGCGACGGCGATGAAGAACGCCGCACCGTTGAGTGTCATGTCCTCGAGGATCAGCGCGGCGGCGATGAGGCCGACGGCACTGGCCGCGAGTTGGACGAGGGTGGTGAGGATGAATCGGACCATGATCGCCTCCTGGCGTCGGGGGCGGCGCCCTGCACAACGCTACTGAATCGACGCGTCGCGATGGGCGATCTCCTGCCCGGCGCGTGGCTCGGCCGGGTAGGGTCAGGCCCAAGCCCACACGAAGGACACGTCCATGGCCATCCATGCCAAAGTCACGACTGCCGAAGAGATCGAACGGCGCCGCAACGCGCCCGCGCCCACGGCGGCGCCGAAGCGGAACATCTCCGATGAGGAGAAGGCGGTTCGCAAGGAACGGGTGGCCAAGGCCAAGGATGCACTGTCCCGGTCGGTGGGCCTCCGCGGCGACCACGTCGCACCCGCCCGTGCGGCGCTGAAGACCTACCTGCAGAAGCTCAACGAGCCCAAGCAGCCCGACGACGCGCAGTTCGAGGTCCTCCTCGCCGCACCGTTCACCGTGCCGTTCAAGAAGAAGCAGAACGACCGCCGGTTCTGAGCAACCGCTCGCGACGCCGCGTACCGTGAACCACGTGCACGACGCTTCTCGAGTTCCGCTCTCGATCCTCGACCTGTCGGTCCTCAACGACGGACAGTCGTCGGCCGACGCCCTGCGCAGCACGGCCGCGCTCGCTCGGCGCGCCGACGAGCTCGGCTACACCCGGTTCTGGGTGGCAGAGCATCACAACATGCCGAGCGTGGCATGCACGTCGCCGACGGTGCTCATCGCGCACCTCGCCGCCCACACGTCCCGCATCCGCGTGGGTTCGGGTGGCGTGATGTTGCCCAATCACGCTCCGCTCGTGGTCGCCGAGCAGTTCGCGATGCTCGAAGGCCTCTACCCGGGCCGCATCGACGTCGGCATCGGCCGCGCTCCTGGCACCGACCAGCGCACCGCCGTCGCGCTCCGCCGATCCGCAGAGCTGCTGGGTGCCGACGACTTCCCTCGTGACCTCATCGACCTGATGGGCCTGCTCGGTGACGTTCGTGGGGAGGAGGGGCTGTGGACGCAGTTCTCGGCGACTCCCGCGCCCACCTCGTCGCCCGAGGTGTTCCTGCTCGGCTCGAGCGGGTACAGCGCGCAGCTCGCCGGGCATCTCGGACTTCCGTTCGCGTTCGCTCATCACTTCGACATGGGCGGAGCGCTGCAGGCCACCGAGCTCTACCACCAGAGCTTCCGGCCGTCGGCCGTTCTCGCCGAGCCGTACATGATCATCACCGCCAACGTGCTCGTCGCCGACACCCAGGCCGACGCCGACTGGCATGCCGCACCGGGGCGACTCACCGCGCTCGGCCGCCGGACGGGGCGCTTCATCCGGCTGCCGTCGCCCACCGATGCCGCGGCCCACCCCGATCTCGACGAGGCCAACCGGCTGCCCACGAGCCGGATCGTCGGTGAACCCGCTGCGGCGGTCGAGGCGCTCGAGACGCTCGTGCGCCGCACCGGTGCCCGCGAACTGATGGTCACCTCGGTCGCCTACGACCTCTCCGCCCGGGTCCGCAGCATCGAACTCCTCGCCGAACACTGGACCATGTGACCTCGGATTCTGGTCAGCATCCTTCCCATGCGGGGATCTGGACAGGAATCTTCCCGGAAACCGCAACGAATCCGACCCAGAAGCAGCGCCGTGGGGCACGGAGGCGGGGGTCGACTCGGGTTCAGCCGGCGGGACAGGCGGCGATCACCGTGGTGACGACGCCGTGGTCGATCACGATCCAACTGTCCATGAACCGCCACGGGGCATCGGGCGAGGATCGGTCGAGGGTGATCGGCGCGCACGGCGTGCTGCCGAGTCCGCCCACGCCGTATTGCACGGTCGGGGCGACGGGCATCGTGCGCAATCGACTGTTGGCATTGACGACGAACCAGTCCGGTGAACCGATCGCGCAGGCGTCGCTCTCGGGGTCCGTCGAACACGCCGTGGTGTAGAGCTGTCGGCCGGCGGCACCCGTGTAGACGCAACGGACGTCGACGCGGATCTGCGACGTCGTCCAGAACGCGTCGGCCCCGCTGCCGTCACCCACGATGACGTTCCAGATGCCATCGGGGATCACCTCGCCGAGACTTCCGTCGCTGCCGCAACCGGTGCCGCGCACCGATTCGCTACCGAGTTGGGGGACGTCGTAGTAGCCCCAGCCCTGCCACACGACCTGCGGCGACGAAGCGGTGGTGGTGGTGGATGCGGTGGTCGGGCTGGTCGTGACGTCGATCGGCACCACGGTCGTGGACTCCGAAGGAAGGGCCGGCGCGGTCGTCGAAGGGAAGGTGATGGTCCCACCAGAGAACGGGGGCAGCGTGTCGTCGGGGAGGCCGGCCGACGACGAGCACGCTGCGAGGGCGACGACGATGCACGTGGCGGCCGACGCCCACCTCGAGCGCCGCAGAGCATGCATCTCCTCATGTTGGTGCGGTCGTGAACGAGATGCCAACTTTTCCGTCAGATTGCTGATCAGCACGCCGCGCATGAGTGCTGGTGATTGATCATCATTGTCCGAGCTCCCGTGGCGGTGTTTGCCGGAGGAGTTGGGGCGAATTCCTCGAAGATTGTCAGCTTTTTCTCACGCAGTTCTAGGAAGTCTCGGGCGGATCAGACGTAGCATTGCGGAATGGCAGCAAAGCGTGGTCCCAAGAACTCCATCTCGGACGAGCACAAGGCGGCGATGGCCGAAGGCAGGGTCGAAGGTCGTGTGGTACGCGACTATCTCGACGCACTTCGCAACAGCAAGGGCAAGCCCGGCCGCAAACGCACTCCGGATTCGGTGGCGAAGCGACTCGCCGCGATCAACCAGGAAATCGCCGGCGCGTCACCGGTGCGCGAGCTCGAACTCGTCCAGGAGCGGTTCGATCTCGAGCGCGAACTCGCCTCGATGCAGACCAAGGTCGACCCGAAGTCGCTCGAGGCCGGTTTCGTCGAGGTGGCCGCCTCGTACAGTTCCCGCAAGGGCATCTCGTATGCCGCATGGCGCGCCGTCGGCGTCGAGCCGGCGGTGTTGAAGAGGGCCGGCATCTCTCGCGCCCTCTGAGCGGACCTCGACCCATCGAATGAAGGCGGCCGTCTACCGCCAGTTCCGCGGGCCCATCCAGGTCGAGGACGTCGCCATGCCCACGCCGTCAGCCGGCGAGGTGGTGGTCGAGGTCCTCGCCGTGGGGCTGTGCCGCAGTGACTATCACGGCTGGCACGGCACCGACCCCGACATCGTCTGCCCACACGTGGGCGGCCACGAATTCGTCGGGCGTGTGGTGGCCACCGCCGGCGACGTGCAGCGGGTGCGGGTCGGAGACCGCGTCGTCGCCCCCTTCGTGTGTGGATGCGGCGTGTGCGAGCCGTGTCGGCTCGGGCAGCACCAGGTCTGCCGCAACCAGCAGCAACCCGGGTTCACCCGATGGGGTGCGTTCGCCGAGTTCACGACGGTTCCGTTCGCCGATGTGAACGCTGTTCGAGTACCGGATTCGGTGTCTGACGAAGCGGCGGCGCTGGTGGGGTGTCGGGTGTCCACCGCGTACCGGGGCGTGATCGAACGAGGTCGCCTGGCTGCCGACGAAGTGCTGTGCGTCCACGGCTGCGGTGGTGTCGGTCTCGCGGCCGTCGCCATGGGACGGGCCATGAACGCACAGGTCGTCGCGATCGACATCGCTCCCGACGCCCTGGCCCTGGCGGACGCCGTCGGCGCGGACCTCACCATCGACGCACGTGACCACGACGACCTCGCCGCCGCGGTGCACGATCTCGTCGGAGGTGCGCACGTCTCGGTCGACTGCCTGGGCAGCGCGGTCACGGCCGCCAACTCCGTACTGAGTCTGCGTCCGCTGGGGCGTCACGTGCAGATCGGCCTGTTCCCTTCGCCGTCGGTCGACTTCCCCATGTCACGGGTGGTCCGTGACGAGCTCGAGGTGCTCGGGGTGCACGGCCTGTCCGCCTCGCGCTTCCACGAGGTGCTGAGCCTGATGGCGCAGGGTCGACTGGATCCGACGGCGATGATCACCCAGCGTCTTCGTCTGGGCGATCTGCCCGAGGCGTTGCCCGCCATGGGTTCGTTCGCCAGACCTGGGGTCGCGGTGATCGACCGCTGGTGAGCCGACCTATTCGGCGGGCGGCTCAGGAATCAGCCGGCCGGCCTCGATCGCGACGGCCGGATTGCGGTTCTCGTCGCCGGGAACGCCCAGGGACTCACGGAACAGCGTGATCGCATGCATCGTTCCTGCTTCGTGCAGGCCGGCGTTCATGATCCGGTTCACCGACGGCGTGAGATCGCCGAACTCCATCCGGATGGCGTGCGCCGCGGCCTCGCTCGGCGTGTGATCCTCGGGAAGGACGTTCGCCTTGGCCGCGGCCCGCTTTGCTGCGGTGCTGCGAGCGGTGGGGCGGGGCTTGGCCGGGGCCTTCGCGGCGGCCTTTGCGGCGACCTTGGGGGCCGGTGACGTGGCGGGAGTGGTGGAACTCGGCATGACGATCCTTCGCACGGGGTGGAATGACCCTTGGCCGACGGTGCGAAGGCCTGCCACGAGATGACCGAGTCTACCCGCCACGGCACCTGCGAAAGACCGACCGCGCATGGAGGACCGCGGATTCTGGGGTAGCGTGGCCCCTGCGGATGGCGCTCCGCACGTACGGGTGGTTCCGTACGGGGAACCACGCGCACGACCGGCACGGTCGAACGCCGCCGATGCAAGCAAAGTCGGCTCCACCCGGTGCGGCCCGCGCCCGCCCGCACCCGACCCGCGGATGGCGTCGTGTCCCCACGGCGCAGGACGGAAGTGCATGTCTCACTCTCGAGAACTCGAATCGGCGATCTGGTCGATCGCAGACGGCCGCGCCTCCGACGCTGACCTGGCGCTGTTCCATGCCGACGAACGGGCCTCCATCACCGTCCTCGACCGACTCATCGTGGACGCCGAGGACGACATCGAGTCGGTGCAGAACCTGTCCGGCGACGAGCGCGACCAGGTGGTGGCCGACTTCGTCGACACCCTCAAGAGCCTGCTCGACACCGCCGGACGGATCCTGCCGACGCCACCCACCTCGAGGTACCTGGCCCCGCCGCGATCGCCTGCCGCCGGCACCGTCTCGGCTGCCGCGGCCGACGAGTTCGACGATCTCGCCTTCGAGGAACTCGAACCCGGCGTCGTGGAGCTGCAGGCAACGTGGCAGGCCGGGCAGGTCGTGGTCTGGGCGTCGGGCCGGGGCCGTGAACCGGAATCGCACGACGATCTCGCCAACCGACTGGAGAAGGTCGGCGGCCCACCCATGGGTTGGCAGATCCACAAGGGCGTGCCCCTGCCGGGCGGTCTGCGCGCGGATGCGCTGTCGATCAGCATGAAGGACGCGCTCGGCTGGCTGGTCGCCGTCGGCGGCGGCCAGGTCGGCGACGGTGTCGGCCCGAGCGTCGCCTGGATGGGTCACGTCGCCCTCGAAGGCGTCCGGCTCGTCGTCCGTGGATCGGTGGTCCCCAGCCTGCGCATCATCAAGCGTCCGGAGCACGGACCCCTCGACGCCGCAGTGCGTTGGCTGCCCGCACTCACCGACAGCCCTGCCGTCGACACGCTCGCCGCGGCCATGCCCCAGACCGTCATCGCCCTCGGTGGCGGAGACGGCAAGGCGGTCGCCGCGGCGGTGATCGCCGCCGTGGTCGAGACCATCGTCGGCGAGAGCGTCGAGCGGATGGAGTTGCCGGCATCTCCGCCGAACGCCAACACGCCCACCGATCTCAACGACACGATCATCGCCCGGATGGACGGTTCTCCGTTCCGTGCCAACGCCAACCTGGCCGGAGACCTCTCGAAGCGCCTCGAGCAATGGTCGCGAGGCGTCACCGCGCAGAGCCGCAAGAAGCTCGTCGTCGAGCTCGACCCGCCCGCCGAGGGTGGTGTCTGGGTCGTGTCCGTCAAGGCGCCGGCCGGAAAGGGCCGACTGATCCCGATCGACGTCGCGCTGCGCACCGATGGCGGCGGCGCGACCCTCAACGCCGAGTGGATCCGCCTCGGCCGGCTGTTCCCTGCGCTCGACCGTGCGGGAATCCGCCGTCGCGGACAGGTGGCCCTGAGCCAGGACGAGGCGTGGGACTTCATGACCGTGCTCGGACCCACCCTGTCGTCGGTGGGCTTCGACGTGCGAGTGCCGGCGATGTCGCGACGCAAGGCCAAGCCATCGCTGCGTCTGTTCGCCGAGTCCGCCACCGGATCCGTGGTGGGAGCCCACCAGCTCAGCAAGGTCGCCTGGACGGTGCTCTTCGACGACCTCGAGCTCACCGCCGCCGAGGTCGCCCAGCTGGCTCGGCAGGCGCGGCCGCTGGTGCAGTCCAACGGGAAGTGGATCGAGGTCGACCGGGTCGACCTGGAGAAGGCCGCCGCAGCGCTCGCCGAACGGGAATCCGTCACGACCATGACCGGCGCCGAGATCCTCCGCGCGAGCATCGGTCTCGACGGCTCCGGGCTGGCTGGTGGCACCGTCGTGCACGGCAACAGCTGGGCCAACGACATCTTGCGCAAGGCGGGCGAGACCTCGGCTTCCGCGGTCGCCCGCCCCGAGGGGTTCGTCGGGGAGCTGCGCACCTATCAGGCGGAGGCACTGGGCTGGCTCGGCTTCCTCGACGCGGCCGAGCTCGGTGGATGCCTGGCGCTCGACATGGGCCTCGGCAAGACCCCGACGATGCTCGCCCACCTCGCTCGCTGCTCGGGCAACGGCACCGCGCTCGTCATCGCTCCTGCCGCGGTCGTCGGCAACTGGGCGGCAGAGGCAGCACGGTTCGCCCCGGGCCTGCGCGTCGTGGTCCATCACGGGGCCGATCGTCTCGTCGATCAGCGGCTGCAGGCCGAGATCGCGCGGGCCGATGTGGTCATCACGACGTATGCCACCGCCGTGCGCGACGTCGAGTCGCTGATGGAGACCACGTGGGGTCGGATCGTCCTCGACGAAGCGCAGGCGATCAAGAACCCCGCCAGCGACACGTCGCAATTGCTGCGTCGTCTGCCGGCTCGAAGCCGCATCGCCCTCACCGGGACGCCGATCGAGAACGGCCTGGGCGACCTGTGGGCGATCCTCGACTTCACCAACCCGGGACTGGTCGGCACGCGTCCTTCGTTCATCGCCCAGATGTCGGGCGACGGTGAAGCGGCGCTGCGTGCGCTCAACGGAATCCTGCTGTTCCGCCGGACCAAGTCGGAACCGGAGGTCGCCGCCGAGCTCCCCGACAAGATCGACGAGCTCGACCACTGCACGATGACCCCCGAGCAGATCGGGCTCTACCAAGCGGTGCTCGACACGCTCGTCACCGAAGTGTCGGACCCCGACGGGCCGGATCAGAAGCAGGGCGCGATCCTGGCGGCCATCACCGCGCTCAAGCAGATCTGCAACCACCCGGCGGCGTACCGCGACGACGGCCTGCCGCTCGCCGGTCGTTCGGGCAAGCTCGCCCGGCTCGAGGAGATCGTCGAGTCCGTGTTCGCCGCTGGTGAGCGCGTCCTCGTCTTCACCCACTTCGCGACCTGGGGTCGGCGCCTCGCCCAGCACCTCAGCGAGGTCACCGGCACACCCATCGCCTGTTACGACGGCAGCCTGGCCAGGGGTGTGCGCGACAAGCTCGTCGCCGACTTCCAGAACGGCACCGGGCCGGGCGCGATGGTGCTCTCGCTCAAGGCCGGTGGCACCGGCCTCAACCTCACGGCAGCGAACCATGTGGTGCTCTACGACCGATGGTGGAACCCCGCGGTCGAGGACCAGGCCCGCGACCGTGCATGGCGCATCGGCCAGAGCCGTACCGTCATCTCGCACCGACTCGTCTGTCCGGGGACGGTCGACGAGCGGGTCGAGGAGGTCGTGGCGGGCAAGCGCCACATCGCCAACCTCGTGCTGCCCAAGTCGAGCTCGCTGGCGGACCTCAGCACCGACCAGCTGCGCCTCGCCCTCGGCCTGCGGTCCGAGGAACTCCTCGCAGGAGACGATCGATGAACCAGCCGCAACGATCACGCAACCACCAGAAGCGTCGGCCCACCAAGCGCTCCGGCCAGCAGCACCACGTCGATCTGTGGCGTACGCCGCCCGCGTTGCCCGACGTCGAGCCGATCGCCGTGCCCAACGAGGTCGGGGCGATGCTGCGCTCGCTCGGTGACCCTCCGATGAACAACGGTGCCGCAGCCGGTCGCTACTTCAGCGTGGTCATCGAACGCGCCGCCGCAGTGGCGGTCGCGTTGGCGCTCAGCGCGGATGTGCTGGCCGAGTCCGATCGCGACTGAATCGTGACCTTCGGCCCGAGCGCAATCAACGCATTCGCGGCACACTGAACTCAGAGACTCCTTGAAGGAGGTCCTGATGAAGAACGAGTCCACAGGAGCGATCGTCGTGGGTGTCGATGGCTCGCAGGAAGCGAATCGGGCGTTGGTCTGGGCGATGGACGAGGCCCGGCGACGCGAGGTTCCGATGGTGTTGGTCCATGGCGTCGAGATCGGTGTGGCGGCGGCCAGTCCTTACGGCGGCGGCCTCGTGCTCGAGCAGCTCCAAGAAGGTGGCCAGGTCGTGCTCGACCAGGCGCTGGCGCAGGTTCGTGCTGCGGGCATCGAGGCACACGGAGTGCTGGAGGTCGGCTCGGTCGCCCATGCGTTGATCGAGGCCTCGCGCGATGCGGGGATGCTCGTCGTCGGCAGTCGAGGCCACGGTGGCTTCACCGGACTGCTGCTCGGATCGGTGTCGGCCGCCTGCGTGCACCACGCTCACTGCCCGGTCGTGGTCGTTCCGCATGAGGAGCGCGACGCCGCATAGGTTGACCCGAGTGGAGAGCATCTCGAAGACACCGGTCGACGTCGAGACGGCCCGCCGGATCGTTGCCGACGCCTTCGGCTCGGAGGTGCGCCTCGTCGAGCTTCGCGAGTTGACGGAGGGATGGTTCAATTCGGCCCACGCTCTCGTGCTCTCCGACGAGCGGACCGTCGTGTTGAAGGTCGCCCCGCCGCCCGACGTCGCGGTGCTGAGCTACGAGCGCGACATCATCCGGGCGGAGGCGGAGGCACTCGCGCTGGTCCGCCGGCACACGGACGCTCCCGTGCCCACGGTGCTTCGCTTCGACGACCGATGCCGGTTCGTCCCCAGTCCGTACCTGCTGATGACGTTCGTGCCCGGCGTCTCCCTCCACTCGGCGCGGGACTCGGTGTCGCCCGGCGAGCGTGCCGTGATCGATGCGAGCCTCGGCCGTCACCTCCGCGACGTCAATGCCATCGTCGGCGCATCGTTCGGACTGCTCGCTCCGGGAGCGTTCCGAGATCGCTCGTGGCGTGTCGCGTTCACCGCACTGTTCGAGGCGCTGCTGCACGACGGAGAGCGTGCCGGCGTCGATCTGCCGGTGGCGTACGACGTGTTGCGATCGATGCCGTCCGCCGCCCGAGCCGCGCTCGACGAGGTCACCGAGCCGCGCCTGGTGCTGTGGGACCTGTGGGACGGCAACGTACAGATCGACGCGGAGTCGCACGCGCTCACCGGTCTGCTCGACTTCGAACGTGCCCTGTGGGGAGACCCGCTGATGGAGGTGCAGTTCGGCGAGCGTGGCGGGTCGGCGCACCTGCTGACGGCATACGGCCGGGCCATGCCCGACGACCCTGGCGGCCTGCAGCGGCGGGCGCTCTACACGCTGTACCTCCACCTGGTGATGAGCATCGAGGGCACCTACCGGCAGTACCCGGCCGATCCCCTGGGTGAGTGGGCCCGCGGCCAACTCGCGCTCGACGTCGAGCGGGTCATGACGTTCGCTCCTCCAGCCAGCTGAGCGCGCCCCGAGCGGCACTGACGGCCGTGCTGAACGTCGCCTGGAGCAGGTAGCCACCGGTGGGCGCCTCCCAGTCGAGCATCTCGCCGGCGACGAAGGTGCCCGGCAGCCCGTGGAGCATGAACCGCTCGTCCACCTCGTGCAGGGCGATGCCTCCCGCGCTGGAGATGGCGCGGGCGATGGGCATCGTCGCCCGGATCTCGAACGGCACGGCCTTGACGAGTTCGGCGAGGGCCGTCGCGGTGTCGGGAAGGCTGTTGCCCGTGGCCTCGCGCATCATGCCGACGGCCGCGGGGCCGAGTCGGAGCGCCCGCCGGAGCTGATGGCTGCGCGACTCCTTCGGGCCGCGGGTCTGCAGGCGTCGCGCGGCCTCGCCCGTGGACAGGTCCGGCTGGAGATCGACGGTGATCGGGCATGTTCCCGCCTCCGCGATCGTGTCCCTGATGGCGGCGGAGAGCGCGTACACGGGCCCGGCCTCCAGACCGCCGCCGGTGATCATCAGGTCGCCTCGCACGCACGCGTCGCCGACCGTCACGGCGACGTTCTTCACCGGCACACCCGCGAAGCGGTCGCGGAACGCGTCGGACCACGGCACCGCGATGCCGCAGTTGCTCGGTCGCAGGTCGCTCACGTCGACGCCCGCGGCGCGCAGGGCCGGAACCCAGCCCCCGTCGGATCCGACCCGCGGCCAACTGCCGCCGCCCATCGCCAGCACGGTGACCTCGCTGCGCACACCGTGCACGGCGCCGTCACGCTCGAACCACGAGGTCCGCGGGTCCGGCACATCGCCGGCTGTCCGAGCGAAGCCGGTCCAGCGGTCGCGCAGTTCGAAGCGCACGCCGAGGTGGGTGAGGCGAGCGATCCACGCCCGCAGCAGCGGCGTTGCCCGGAACGACGACGGGAACACCCGTCCCGTGGTGCCCACGAAGGTCGGTTCGCCCAGCCCGCCGCACCAGGCACGCAGGTCGCCCGGACCGAAGTCGCTGCAGAGCATCGCGCATTCGGGGCGCCGCCGCGCCGTAGCGAGCGACGAGCTCCTCGAGCGGCTCGCTGTGGGTGATGTTCAACCCGCCCCGTCCGGCGAGCAGGAGCTTGCGGCCGACCGACGGCATGTGGTCGTGCACGGTGACCTCGATCCCCCCGTCGGCCAGCACCTCGGCCGCCATGAGCCCGGCCGGACCGCCACCGACGATGATCGCGGCGCGTGCCTCCACGCCGTGGTCGGCCACGGCGTGCTAGCTCGCCGTCGGCGGCGGCGTGGTCGGAGTCGGTGACAGGCCCTGCGCATCGAGCGCCCGCTTCACGGCGAGGCGGAGCACGCGCAACACCGTCCACTGCTGGCCTGCGACCGTGCGGATCGAGATCCGCACGACGGTGCTGTTCATGTCGATGCGCTCGACACCGAGGATCTGAGGCTCTCGCAACAACACCGTGGCGATCTCTTCGGACGATGCAGCACTGGCCAACGCCGCCTGCATCACCTCCATCGCGTGTTCGAGGTCGGCACCGAGGGCGACGGGGATGTCGAGGTTCACCTGCGACCAGTTCCGGTTCCGGTTGCCGATCTTCTGGATCGCTCCGTTCGGGACGTTCCACAGCGTGCCGTCGTTGCCGCGGACGCGCATCATGCGCAGGGTGAGCGATTCGACCGTGCCGGTCGTCGTGCCGAGATCCACGTCGTCGCCCACACCGCACTGGTCCTCGAGGAGGATGAAGAACCCGGCGATGCAGTCGCGGACCAGGGACTGCGAGCCGAGGCCGACGGCGAGACCGGCAATGCCCGCGCCCGCCAGCAGCGGTGCCAGGTCGACGTGGAACAGGCCGAGGACGATCAGGATCGAGATCGACCAGACGAACGACGAGACGGAAGCCCGGGCGACGGCGCTCAGCGTCGCGGCACGGGCTTCCTCCCTGGGATCCGGCTCGCTCGAGGCGACGCCGATCATCTCCATCGCACCGATCGCGATGGCCGGCGGGCTCGTGATGCGCTCGATGAGTGCGGTGACGGCGCGGCGGAGCCACCGGTTGAGCACGGCGGCGACCACGAGGACGATGATCGCCGCGACCGGACCGGCGATGATCCAGTCGATCGCTCGCGAGAGCATCCGATTGTGGGTGAGGTTCCACGTGGCCTCACAGAACCAGCCCGGCTTCTCGCCGCACGCGTCGATCAGTCCGGCGTCGTCGGCAGCGTCGAGGAGCAGCGTGGCGGCGATCAAGCTCACCGCGGGCACGGTACCAGTCGGGCCACCCGCGCCGGGTGCTGTCGCCAGGTGACGCACCGCGCCTGCATGCCAGAATGTGCGCCGTGACCTCACGCCGCGCCGCCGCATCGCCCACCGCCGCCGAGGTGCGGTCCCGACTCGTCGAGCGGCTGTCGTTGACCACCGCGTGGTCCGTCGCCGGGCGCGAGGTCGGGTTCCAGACCGGGTTCGATTCGGGGCTCGAGGTCGGCGGCTTCGCCGTGGTGGACGCGGGTCCTCGACGGCTGCTGGTGCAGATCCACGAACTCGAGGTGATGGAGCAGAACTCGTTGCGGGTGGACATCGACACCGATGCGCTCGGTGACGAGGCTGGGTCGATGTTGCGCAGCGCCAACGTCGGGGTGCTGGTGCGGCGCGTGACCGGCTCCGGTCAGGTCCTGGCCGAGATCACCGACGAGGGACTGGTCAGCGGCGCGTTCGAGGGGTTCGCCGAGGCGAACATCGCACCCGCCCCGCGCCGCCGTCGTGAAGGAGCTGCTCGTGCTCGGGTTGGGCAGCAGCGTCGGTCTGCCCGTGGGCACCACGCTCGGCGGCGAGGCGCCGGCGATGCTGCGCGCCTCGGGGTTCTCCAGACACACGTTCATGGTCGGCCAGTCCGGCTCGGGCAAGACCTACAGCCTCGGCCTCCTGCTGGAGCGTCTCCTCGTGCACACGACGCTGCCGATGATCATCATCGACCCGAACTCCGATTACCGCCATCTCGGTTCGCTGCGTCGACGGGACGACATCGCTCCCCGTGGCGGGCGACCGATGGGGCCGGCGGCGTACCGCGAGCTGAAGGCCGGCTTCGCCGCCGCGGGTGAGGTCGCCGTGGCCAGTGGCTCGTCGGTGGAGCTCCCGCTCCATCTGCACCTGTCGGATCTCTCCGTGTCCGAACAGGCGCTCACGCTCGAGCTGGATCCGGTGCGAGACGCCGCCGAGTACGGCGCATTCATGGATGCCGTCGACGAACTCGCAGTGCACCCGCGCTACGGCGTCGATCTCCTCGTCGAGGTGCTCGAACGGCGTACCGACGCTGCGGCCGCCGCTCTCGCACGACGGATCCGCAACCTGCGTGTGGCGGAGTGGTCGGTGTGGGCCGACACCGCCGAGCCGTCGCTCGTCCACCGGCTCGTCGGCAAGCGGGTCGTCGTGCTCGACACCGGCTCGCTCGAGGACCCTCGGGAGCGATCGGTGGTCTCGCTCGCCGTCATGGGGTTCCTCCGCCGCCGCCCGGCGCGCAAGTCGATGCTGCTCGTCATCGACGAGGCGCACAACGTGCTCGCGCCCGATGCCGAGGGCGGGCTGCAGCGAGCGGTCACCGACTACGGAGTGTGGATCGCCGGTGAGGGAAGGAAGTACGGCATCCACATGGTGGTCTCGACGCAGCGACCGCAGAAGATCCATCGCAACGTGATCTCCCAGTGCGACAACCTCGTGCTGATGCGGATGAACTCGCTGGCCGACATCGCCGAGATGACGACGATCTTCTCCCACGTCCCGAGCTCGATGATCGAGGAGGCGCGGTCGTTCGTGCAGGGCGAGATGCTCGTTGCCGGCCCCATCGCCAACCCTTCGATGCGCGTGCGCGCCGGCCTGCGCTGGTGCCCCGAGGGTGGCGCCGACCTGCCGACCACCTGGGCCGCGCCGCCCGCTCCCTGACGGCGCCGACGCTGGTTCAGGTCGCGGTCGCGCTCGGCGTCGCGAGGGGCAGACGGCCGTCGGCGAGCGCGGCGACGAGTGCGCCGTGGTCGCGTTCGGTCTGGTCGGCGTAGGCGTCGGCGAAGCGGGCGATCGCCTCCGGAAACGTGTCGGACCGGCCCAGGTAGCCGCTGATGATGGCCGCGTCACCGACGCCGGCGTGGGCGCGGGCCAGGGCGCGGGCGCAGAACCGTGTGTACGCGGTGAAACCCGCGGGCCGCAGGAGCGCCACGTCGGTCGAGCCCTTGGCGTCCCAGAGCTGGCGGACGAAGTAGTCGATCGAGGTCTCGGGGTCCGTCGCCCAGCCGAGCAACACGTCGCTCACCGCTTGCAACCGGCGCTGCCCTTCGACGACGCGCCGGCCCTGGTGTGCTGCAGCTCGGGCGCCCAACGCCAACTGCGGGCTCGGAGCCTGAGCCTCCTTCACCTGGAGGAACAGCGGCGACCCGTTCGAACCCTCCAACAGGACGATGAAGCAACGTGTCCCGACGCTGCCCACACCGACGACCTTGCGGGCGAAGTCGACGAATCGATACTGCTCGACGAGGGCTCGCCGCTCCGCGGACAGTGAGCCCACGTACGCCTCCAGGACCGCCACGACCCGCTCCCGGACGTCGGGTGCGTCCACGCGCTCGATGAGGGGCGGATCGACCCGAATTCGCCGCTGCCCGTCGACGACCTCCGTCAGTTTGTCGCGCGCCTTGAGGTGGTTCTTCGTCGCGACACGGCGGATGTTGGCCATCGAGCGACGCTGCATCCCGGGCTCGAGCTGGGCGACGAGGTCCTCCACCTCCAGTCGTGTGTACCAGAGGTCGAGCGGGGAGAGCTCCGCGTACTGGTCGAGCCAGCGCTGGTAGTCGCCGACGCACAGGGCGACGAGTCGCTCGGCTTCCGAGCGGGAGAGCCCGCGTGACCTTCCGGCGACGGCGATGCTCGCCGCCAGCCGCTTCACGTCCCACTCGAAGGGCCCGGGAAAGGTCTCGTCGAAGTCGTTCAGGTCGAACACGAGGTGGCGTTCCGGACTGGCGAAGATCCCGAAGTTGCTGATGTGCGCGTCGCCGCACAGCTGGATCGTCGGACCCGCAGCGGGACACGTCGCGAGGTCGTGTGCCATGACGAGCGCCGAGCCGCGCAGGAACGCGAACGGGGACGCGGCCATCCGCTCGTACCGCAGCGGCACCAGCTCCGGCACCCGCGAGCGGTTCGACTCGACCAGCACCTCGATGGGATCCGCCCGATCGGGTCCAGGAGCCCACTCGGCGTGCGACGTGCGAGGCGTCGTGGCGCGCAGGGCCTTGCCGGCGTCGCGACGCTCGGACGATGGGGGGATCGCCGCGGCGAAAACCGGTGAGGATGTGGCACGAGACCGGGTGGGCATCGGCAGAGTGTGGCACGGATGTGACGAGTAGCATCCGCCCGCATGGTCAAGAAGCTGGACACCGTTCGCGACAAGGCCGTCGTGCTCGGCGAGGAGGCCAAGACCCGCTGGCACGTGGCCACGGAGAAGCACACCACGTTCGGTGTCGCCGAGCAGCTGTACGAGCGCGACCAGAGCGCCTTCGCGTCGGTGCTGGGGAGCGCGATCGCGCTCCGGCTGTTCCTGTTCGTCATCCCGGCCAACGTCGCGATCATCGGCTTGATCAACCTCCTGCGCCTCGGATCGCTGTTCAACAAGCACTTCGAGGAGTCGGTGACCACGGGCGACATCGCCACGGCGCTCGACCACATGAGCTGGGTGAAGTCGCTCGGTGTGTTCCTGTCGGGCACCGCTGCTCACGCTGTGGACGGGCCGGTCGCTCGCCCGGGTGCTGGCCACGACCTCGGGCGCGGCGTGGGGGCTGACGGCCCGACAGTCCAAGGCCAAGGTGCTCGCCATGCTGGGCATGGTCGGTGTGTTCTTCGCCAGCATCGTCGCCAGCAGCATGTTCGCCCGGCTGCGTGAAGCGGGTGGGTTCGCCGCAGGACTCGTCGCCTGGTCCGCGGTGCTGGGTTGCTTCGCCCTCGCGATGTTCCTGACGATGCTCACCCTGCCCCGAGGTACGACCGATCCCGGCGCGGTGCTGCCCGGTGCACTCGTGTTCGGTGTCGGCTACACGCTCCTGCAGTGGTTCATGCAGTTCTACCTCCCCAACAAGATCGCACGAACCTCCGACACGCTGGGCAACCTGGCCACCACCGTGGCGACGCTCGGCAACTTCTTCTTCATCGGTCGCCTGATGTCGATGGCCTTCGTCTTCAACGCGGTGCTCTACGAACGGTTCGGCAGCGTCAGCGAGGTGCTGTTCGGACTCCCGCTCGTGCGCCGGGCGCCGCGCCGCTTCCCGAAGCTCGCGGAGTACTTCGCGCTCGACGTCGACGTCGACGCTGCGCCTGTCACGGAGGAGTGACCTCGCCTCGGCGGGATCCATTACGATCTCCCGCCGACGGCCCTGACCACGGGGTCGGCCCTACAACAGAAAGCGTCACCATGCTTGCCACCTTCGGAGTCGGCCAGGTCATCCTGTCCATGCTCTTCTTCTTCCTGCTGTTCGTCTGGATCATGCTGGTCTTCCGGATCTTCGCCGATCTGTTCCGCAGCCAGGATCTCAGCGGTATCGCCAAGGTCCTCTGGGTGGTGTTCATCCTCGTCTTCAACTACCTCGGCGTGTTCGCCTACATCATCGTGCGCGGCAACAAGATGGCCGAGAACGAGGTCAAGGCCATGCAGGCCCAGGAACAGGCCGCCCGGAGCTACATCCAGGAGGCCGCAGGCTCGAAGAGCCCGGCCGACGAGTTGCACCGTCTGGTCGAACTGCGCGACAAGGGCGTCATCGACGAGGCCGAGTTCGCCAAGCTGAAGGCCAAGATCGTCGGCTGATCCGGCCTGAGATCGTTCGGCTTCTGGTCCGGCTTCTTCCCACCCACCGTTCTGGTCAGGATCATTCCCGGAATCCGGGAATGATCCTGACCAGGTGCCGCACGGGGCGCACGGGCTGCACGGGCCGCACGTGACGGAGGAGCATCGTCATGGGAGTTGGACGAATCTTGGATGACGGTCCGTCAAGTCCGAAGTCGGGTCGGCCGATGTTGGAGATGCAGCTTCGAGGGAATCGACTGCGGACACCGATCGGAGGACCGGGCGATGAAGGTGTGGGTGGACCAGGACTTGTGCACCGGGGACGGGCTGTGTGAAGAGCTCAGCCCCTCGGTGTTCCAGATGAACGACGGACTTTCGTACGTGCGCGATCGCAGCGGAACGTTGATGACGAACGGCGCCATGGTGGACATCCCCGATGTCGACATGAACGCGGTGCTCGATGCTGCCGAGGAGTGCCCCGGCGAGTGCATCTTCATCGAGTACTGACGGGCTGGGTCGTCGGCGCCCTCGTGGGTGGCTGATCGACCGCTTCGGACGGCGAGGCGGGCGCTGGATACGGTGGCGCCCATGACCGAACAAGCATGGATCATCGACGCCGTCCGTTCGCCCCGCGGTAAGGGCAAGGACACCGGGGCCCTGCACGATGTGCACCCGCAGCGGATCCTCGCGCAGGTGCTCAACGTGTTGCAGAGTCGCAATGGGTTCGACACGGCTGCGGTCGACGACGTGATCATGGGCTGCGGCGCGGGCAGCGGCGACCACTCCATGGACATCGCCCGCATGGCCGCACTCGATGCCGGTTGGTCGGTCGAGGCGCCCGGAGTCACGCTCAACCGGTTCTGCGGATCCGGCCAGCAGGCCGTGAACTTCGGGGCGATGGGCATCCTCGCCGGATTCCAGGACCTCGTGGTCTCCGGTGGCGTCGAATCCATGTCGCGGCCGGCACCGATGCACGTCGACGGATTCACGGCGAACAACAACCACCTCCGTGACCAGTACGACATGGTGCCCCAGGGCATCTCGGCCGATCTCATCGCCACCGTCGAAGGATTCCAGCGCGAGGAGCTCGATCAGCTCGCGGTCGACAGTCAGGCTCGCGCCGCGGTCGCCATCGAAGAGGGCCGCTTCGACCGGTCCCTCGTGCCGATCTTCCACGACGACGGCACGCTGGCACTCGATCACGACGAGCACGTGCGTCCGGGCACCACGCTCGCCGACCTCGCCAAGCTCACTCCGAGCTTTGCCGGGATGGGCGGTCACACGATGGCAGGCCGCGAGCTCACCATCGACGAGACGGCCCGCAAGGCCTACCCGCATCTCGGCGAGATCCGCCACGTCCACCACGGTGGTAACTCGTCCGGCGTGGTCGACGGTGCGGCGGCCGTTCTCCTGGCCTCTCCCGACTACGCCCGTGCCCAGGGCTACGTGCCACGGGCGAAGATCACCATGGCGGCAGTTGCCGGCGATGAGCCCGTGATCATGCTCACAGCGCCCGGACCCGCTGCGAAGTTGTGCGTGAAGAAGGCCGGCATGACCCTCGACGACATCGACCTGTTCGAGGTGAACGAAGCGTTCGCAGCGGTCCTGATGAAGTTCCTCCGGGACACGGGTGTGCCGTGGGACAAGGTGAACGTGAACGGCGGTGCCATGGCATTGGGGCACCCCATCGGCGCCACCGGTGCGATGTTGATCGGAACGCTCCTCGACGAACTCGAACGACGAGATCTCACGACGGGTCTGGTCACGATGTGCACAGGCGGCGGCATGGCGACCGCCACCATCATCGAACGTCTCTAACCCTCGTCACGTCGGGCTCTTACCTGCGCCCGTCACGATGAACTGGTGAGCGCTGAACCGTTGTCACCGCAGCGAGCGACCAAGGTCGCCGCAGTGGCCGGCATGGGTTCGCTGCTCGCGCTCGGCGGACTGCTCGCCACGGGTGGCAGCGCATCGGGTGCTGCCACCGGTTCCACCGCTGACGGCGCGGCCACCCTTGCGACGGGTACCGCGCCGGCGGTGGCGACGGCTGTCCTCGCCACCGTCGCGTCGACGGAAGCCGCGACGGTGGCGAGCGCACCCGTGTGCACCTCGACGTATGTGGTGCAGCCCGGCGACTTCTGGTTGCGCCTGGCGAGCGAGGCATCACTCACGGTCGACGCCCTGTACGCAGCGAACAACGCGTCAGCCGACACCGCACTCTTTCCGGGTCAGTCGATCTGCCTCCCCGATGGTGCGGTCGTCGTCACGACCTCCACCGCCGCTCCCGTCGTGTCTGCCGCTCCGGTCGTCACCGCCGCCAAGGTCACCACCACCACGGCAAAGGCGGTGAAGGTGGTGAAGACCACCACCACGACCGCCTACACGACCAAGCCCTCGGGCTGACCTTCGCCACGTCGTCGACCCGCGGCGGCCACATGCGGTCCGATGTCTGGCACGGGCCTCCTCATGTCATCGAAGGAGGCAGAAATCCTGCCTCCGAGGATGGCGTCACGCGGATGTGGCTGGGTGTGCGTGGGGGGAGAGGTGTCAGGGTGTGAGGGTCAGGGGGTGTGTTCGAGCGCATCCATCGCCTCGAGGGCGAGCGCGTACCGTTCATCGTCGTCGCGCCAGCCGGGCGCGAACGCGGACTCGTCGAGCGTCCGGGCCACGGCTGGGGCGCTCGGTCCGTCGAACACCTCTGCCAGCGCGGCGTTCGGTGCTGTCGAGGGCGCGCCGCGCGCGATCGCGGCGGTGACGAAACGATCCTGGAGCACGCCCCAACGGCCGCGCCGCCGGCGTCGCCACCAACGCGAGACCAGGCGGGTCACCAACACGACGAGGGTGACCGCCATGAGTGTCACCACGAGCTCCGGGATGTGCGCGGAGACTGCGGCGACGAACGCACGCACCAGCTCTCCTCCGATCGAAGCGGTGGGGACCTCACCCGAGAGCGGCACCGATGCGGTGGGGTCGAACGAGACCCACCCGTAGTCCGGGAACCAGACCTCGACCCACGCATGCGCGTCGCGCGCTCGGCTGATCCAGACCCCGGCGACCTCGTCACGCTCGCTCGGCACGTAGCCGGTCGCGATCCGCGCCGGGACGCCCAGCGATCGCAGCATCATCGCCGTCGCAGATGCGATCTGTTCGCAGAATCCCTGACGCGACTCGAAGAGGAACTGGTCGACCGCATCGGCCCCCTCGGGTGGGACCGGCGCGTCGAGGTTGTACGTCACGTTCGCGGCGAGCCATCCCTCGATCGCCTGAACGGTGTCGTACGTGGAGGGCGAGCCCGCGGCGAGTCGCTGCGCCAGCGCTCTGGTCCGCTCGGTGAAGGACTCCGGCAGCGCCAGATACTTCGCCGGCACCATGTAGCGGGCGACGTCACCCTCGGCACGCAGACCCGCAGCCGTGGCGTTCGACTGATGCGACAGGACCGTGTAGGCACTGCCGGCCGGCAACACCACGTCCGCGCGCAACGAGCCGTCCTCGCGATATCGCAACGAGGCGTCGAGCAGGACCCGCATCGGCCGGTCGGCGCCGAACACGATGTTGGGCATGTCGACGGCGAGGTAGAACGTCTGGATGAACTCCGGCTCGCCGCCGTAGGGGAGATCGCCTTCCGCCGGAGGGATGTGGTGGTCGGGCCCGTCGCTGAGCCCTGAGTTGTCGAGGTCGACGTGCCATGTTCGGCCGTCGAAATCGGTGAACGTCTGGCCTCGCCAGAACGCCGGCGACGGTGCGCGGACGCGCATCACGACCTCGTCACCGAGGTCGCCGCGCAGCGACGTGTCCATCGTGGGGCTGAATCCGGGGTAGCCGCCCGCGCCCGCACCGCTGCGGCGCCCGCTGCCCTGAAGCGGTCCACCGAGCAGGGGAGATCCGGTGATGTCGGCGAGCTCACCCTGGGTTCCCACCGGCCGCCGCTCGTCCAGCCAGCTGGGAAGGTTCAGCTGTGCGGGTCCGCGAGGCACGGGAACGACGGCCAGGAGCCCGACCACAGCGGCGATGGCGACCGCGACCGACACGAGGCGGACGCCGACGCTGCGCAGCGAGCGGGTCGGCCGGGTGCGCGCCGTGTCCTCGGCCTGAGGTGTTCGCGGACGACGATCCGGCGACGTGATCGCCTGCGCCGCGACGGCGAGGCCGACGATCGCCAGCAGCATCCACGTGCCGAGCCCGGGATCGACTCGCACACCGGCCGCGTACGCGGTCAGCAGCGCCGAGCACGCCAGCGCCACCCGGGCACTGCGCCGCTCGACGCACTCGAAGCCCTGGACCACGCACAGCGCGACGAGCAGCTGTGGCATGAGGAAGCGCATCGCCGTCATCACGCCGGTGATGGCGCCGATGTCGACGAGCACGACGCCGACCAGCAACCCGGCGAGCAGGCCCAGCAGCTGACGACGGAGCTTCGACGCGGTGTCGGGTCGCGCCGTCACCAGAGCCCCGGCGGCGACGGCACTCACCACGACCGCGACGTGGATGGAGCCGTAGCCCAGCGGTTGCAGCAACATCACGAGCGGAGTGATCGACGCCAGCGCGACCGCCCAACGCGCTCGTTCCGACAATCGGTCGTCGGGCTCGACGGCGGGTCGGACGAGGTCGCGTCGCCACCACGGCGGCCGAGCCCTGTCAGGCCGCGTTGGTTCGAACGCTGCACACCACTGGACCACCGCTGCCGCGCTGTCGAGCTCGAGTGGGGCCCCCTCGTCGACCTGGACCGACACGTCCGCGCCGCGGGACATGCAGTCGTCCAGCGAGCGTCGGACGCGGGCGGCCTCTCCATCGGGATCGCCCGTACCGGTCCTCGCCGTGACGACCCACCGCTCGTCCCGATCGTGCCAGCGTTGACGGACGATGAACTCGCCGCTCCGAAGTGTGGAGGGCCAGTGGACCGAGGTCACCTCGTCGCCGTCGCGCCACTGGCGAACCCCGTCGATCTCGTCATGGCCCGGCCGGATTCCTGTCGATGCGGTGCCCTCGCGATCGTCATCGACGCGGACCGCGGGTGCCGGTCGATCTGCAGGTGTGGGCCCGACCGACAGCGGCTCGATCGCGACGACCGCGCGTCGCCTCCACCAGAGCAGGCCGAGCCGCCCGGCGGTCGACCACGTGATGGTGACCTCGTCGTACACGCCCCGCGCGGGAGCGGCGCCGACGAGCAACGTCCGTCCGTCGGCGAGCCATCCCGCGGCGACGGTCGCTCCGTCGATCGTCACAGACGCGTGGACGGGGCGTGGGGCATGTGCCTGCACCACCCAGGAGAGCTCGTCGCCGCTGGTCGCCACCGTCGCCGTGGCCACCGACGAGACCGATGCGCGGCGAAGTGCGATCGGCCCCGACAGCGCTGCGGCGATTCCGGCCACGAGGCCGACGGCGAGGAGGATCACCACCGCCGTGGCGCCGGTGAGCATCACGATCATCGCTCCGCCGAGCCATGCCGACGCCAGCGCGCCGGTGCCGCGCGCCGACCCCGCCGGACGCATCAGCGCCGTGGAGCGGGGACCGCTGCCAGACATTCGGCGATCACCTCGGGCGCCGCGCCGCGTTCATGGCTGGACACCACGACGCGATGGGCCAGCGCGCTGGTCGCGGCGCGAGTGATGTCGTCAGGAGCGACGTAGTCGCGCCCGTCCATCAGTGCGAACGCTCGCGCCAGAGCCACCATCGAGACTCCCGCACGAGTGGAAGCGCCGATTCGGACCCTCGGATGCGTACGCGTGGCGCGCAGGATCTCGACCGCGTATCGCGCGATGGGCTCGGCGAGGTGCACCGCCTGAACGACTGCCTGGGCGGTGATCAATCCCGGCAGCGTGGCGACGCGGCCGACCATCGAGAGCTGGCCGCGACCGCGACGGCCGGTCAGCACGTCGAGCTCCTCGTCGGTGTCCGCACGGCCGAGGCTGATCGCCGCCATGAAGCGGTCGGTGACGCCCTCTGCGAGGGGATACGTACCCGCCATCTCGACCGGGTTCTGAGTGGCGACGACCACGAACGGGCTGGGAACGGGATGCGTCGCCCCGTCCACCGTGACACACCCTTCCTCCATGACCTCGAGCAGCGCCGACTGTGTGCGCGGGTTCGTTCGATTGAGCTCGTCGAACAGGACCACGTTGGCGAACACCGGCCCCGGTCGGAAGTGGAGGCCCAGGCCCTCGGCGTTCGGCGCCAGCGAGCCGACCACATCGGCCGGCAGGAGATCCGAGGTGCCCTGCACACGTGAGAACGATCCGCCGACGGCGGCGGCCGTGGACTGCGCCAGCAGTGTCTTGCCGACGCCCGGAAGGTCTTCGATCAGCAGGTGTCCACCGCCGAGCACGCAGGCTGTGAGGACTTCGATCTGCTCGCGCCGCCCGGCGAGGACCGAGGACATCGCCTCCACCATGCGACGGGCGACGGCGTGTGCCTCCGAGCGCGCGTGAACCAGATCGGGGGCAAGCACCACAGTCATACGCTTCGTTATCGGCGCGATCGGCCTCCGGCTGAAGGTGCCGTGTGTCGCACCGCCGGCGTGCTCGCGCTCACTGCAGTGGCGTGAGCGACTCGAGCGTGGCGTCGTAGGTCTCGTGGTAGACGACGTTGCCGATCAGATCGGAGTGTGAATTCGACACCTTGGTCGTGGACATCTCCAGTGGCAGACCGTGCTGGTCGAGCCACCAGTCGATCACCGTGTGCTCGTAGAACTCGGAGTCGTTCTCGACACTCATCCGGACGTGGATCGACTCGACCTGCGCGCCTTCGACGGTGCGCGTTCCTGCGTCGAGGACCTCCCAGGAGGGCTGCCACACGTCTTGGGCGAGCATGCAGTCCAACGCGACCGCCGACTGCGGTTTCCGGTCGACGGGGACGAGGGGCACGGCTCGATCACACGTCACCGGTTCGAGCTCACCCGTGCCGAAGAACTCGTGGTACTGGAACGCTCCGTCCGGCTGCAACTCGATGCCGGCATCCGACACGCACAGCACCCACTCCTCGCGCCGCTCCTTCAACAGGTCCCAGCGCACTCGCACCCCGCACCCTTCCTGGGTCACGGTCACGAGCGTCTGGGCGGGATAGTCGTGCGTGGCGCCACCGAGCACGTCGATCGATTCGCTGCCGGTCGTCGAGTATCGGTACACGCCGGGCGCGGGCAGCGTGAGGAGCGGGCGGGCGGTGGTCGGTGGCACGGTCGACGGTCCGGGCGAGGTCGCCGGCGCGCTCGTCGGAACGGTGGTGGGCACGCTGGTCGGCTCGACGGTGGTGGTCGTCGCCCGGTAGCGATCGATGGCCTCGTTCGTGCCGACGACGCGGGCGGTGTCGTGGAGGATGAATCGTTTGACGAGCACGGCGGTCGTGCCCAGGACACCGAGGATGACCACCGCGAGCAGGACCCGCCGGCGAACTCGGCTCGTGACCACGTGACCGACGCTAGTGCGGCGGCCCCGGCCGTGCGCGTCGTCAGCGTGCGGCGCGGGCCAACTTGATCGCGTCGATCACGGTGATCCGTCCTCGGGCGACCTCGATCGCGCCGTCTGCGACGAGCGCCTTGAGGACCTCGTTGGCCGTCTGTCGTGTCGTGCCGCTGAGGCCGGCGATGTCGTCCTGCGTGAGCGGGATGATGCTGCTGTCGAAGATGGCGAGCAACCGCTCGAGGTTGCGGGCCAGCCGACGTGGCACCGGGAGGTACAGGGCCTCGGTGAGGGCGTTGGTGAGCCGGCGAACCTCCCCGAGCGCGGCGAACATCACGGTGTGATCGATGCCGGGAAACTGCTCTCGAAGGCGGTTGAATCCGTCGCGGGTGTAGCTGAGCGTCTCGACCGGGTTGAGCGCGACGACGGTGGCCGAGCGGAAGGAGCTCTCGAACACTGCGATCTCGCCGAAGTTGCCTCCCGGGCCGAGCACTCGCATCGTCGCGGTGTCGCCGGCCGGTGTGGTGACTCTGACGGCGACATGCCCGCGGTCGATCAGATGCAAGGTGTCGCCCGAGTCGCCCTCACGCATGATGGCCTCGGATCGGCGGAACTTGCGGCGGCGCCCGGCGGCGATGACCGAGCGGGCCTCAGCCTCATCGAGCCGTTCGAGCATGATGAAGCTGGTCACGGCTCCGACACTACTTCGGCCGGTGCGATCAGGGCTTCGATGCCGAGCGGATCACGTTGACCGTCTCGATCGCGGCGAGCGCAGCGTCGGCGCCCTTGTTACCGGCCTTGCTCCCGGCGCGCTCGAGCGCCTGGTCCATCGTGTCGACGGTGATGATCCCGTTCGTGACCACCACGGCGGTGTCGTGCGCCACCCGAGCGAGTCCAGCTGCGCTCTGGTTGGCGATGACCTCGAAGTGGTACGTCGCTCCCCGCATCACGGCGCCCAGACCCACGATTGCGTCGTACCGTCCGCTCGCGGCGAGCGCGTGCGCAGCCATCGGGATCTCCCACGCTCCGGGCACCCACACCGTGTCGATCGCATCGGCGTCGGTGCCGTGGCGGACGAGCGCGTCGCGCGCGCCGGCCTCCAGACGTTCGACGATGAGGTCGTTGAATCGGCTGCACACGAGCGCGACGCGCAGGCCGCCTCCGTCCATCTGTCCGTGATAGGTGGTCATGGTGGGTCCTTTCAGTTCGTGGTGGCGGTGGCCGCAGTGGCGATGAGCTCGGTTCGGCGGCGGTGTTCGATGAGGTCGGCAATGGACACCAGCGGCAGACCGTGCTCGTCGGCGAATCGACGAAGATCGGGGAGGCGAGCCATCCGGCCGTCGTCGAGCACGACTTCGCTCAACACCCCCACGGGCTGACGACCGGCGAGCCGGGCGAGGTCGACGGCGGCCTCCGTGTGGCCGGGGCGCTCGACCACACCCCCGGCTCGAGCGCGCAGCGGGAAGATGTGGCCCGGCCGGTGGAACTCGGTCGCAGTGGCCGATGGATCAGCGAGCGACCTGAGCGTCGCGGCGCGGTCGGCCGCGGAGATGCCGGTGGTCGTTCCCTCGGCGAGGTCGACCGTGACCGTGAACGCGGTGCGGAACTGGTCGGCGTTCGCGGCCGGCGGCACCATGAGGGGGAGTGCGAGCTCGTCGCACCGCTCGCCGGGGAGCGCGGCGCAGATCACGCCGGAGGTGTGCCGGACGAAGAATGCGATCGCAGCCGGGGTGGCTGCGTCACCCGCCATGATCAGATCTCCCTCGTTCTCTCGGTGCTCGTCGTCGGCGACGACCACGATCCCTCCGGTCGCAATGGCATCGATGGCGCTCTCGATCGGGTCGAACGCCATCACCGACCCCCTTCCTGGAGGAGCCGCTCGACGTACTTGGCCATCACGTCGACCTCGATGTTGACGAGGTCGTTGGGGCCCTTGGTCCCCAACGTCGTGACGGCGGCCGTGTGGGGGATGACGGCGACGGTGAAGCCGTCCTCGAGCGGTTGGACCACCGTGAGGCTGACACCGTCGACGGTGATCGAGCCCTTCTCGACGACGTAGCGCAGCAGAGGTGCGGGAATCCTGACACGAAGGTCGGGCACCGGATCGACGATCTCTCCGACCCCGTCGACGTGGCCCTGCACCAGGTGCCCGCCGAGGCGGTCCTGGAGCTTCACGGACCGTTCCAGGTTCAGCGGTGCTCCCGTCGAGATGCCGCGCAGGCTGGTGCGGTCCAGCGTCTCCTGGCTCACGTCGGCTTCCCACCACCCGTCCCCCAGGGCCACCACCGTCAGGCAGCAGCCGTTGACGGCGATGGAATCGCCGAGGCCGGCGTCGGAGAGCACCAGCGTCGCGCCGATGCGGAGCCGCTGGCCGTCGAACGAGTCGACGTGGCCGAGTTCTTCCACGATGCCAGTGAACATTCGCGTGGTCCGTTCTGTCGTTGTTGCGATGGGTCCGAACGGGGTCGGAGCATGGCAACGCAGACGAAACGGGCACGCCGGAACGGCGCGACCGCATCGCGAGTGTCACCCTGCTCCCATCCGGACTGTCACCGTCGGCCCCGGGATTCCACCGAGTCGGCCCCACGCCGCTCGCGAGCGAGACGATGTGGGGTTCGCGGGCTTTCACCGCCGGTCGGGAATTGCACCCAACCCCGCAGGGGGTATTCAGTTGTCGATCAGGACGCTACCAAGCGTCAGCGGCGCGGCGCCGGTCGGGCGCCCCGCGCGGTGATCGCCGCGAACTCGGTGTCGGTCAGCGGCATCACCGAGAGTCGGTTGCCGCGGGCGAGCAGCCGGCAGTCGACGAGCTCGGGCATGGTGCGCAGTTCGTCGAGGGGGATGAACCGCAGGCGCTTCACGGGTGCGACCGTGACCCAGTCCCACCTCGGGTCCGCAGGATTGGACCCCTCGTCGTAGTACTTCGTGGTGGGATCGAACTGGGTGGGATCCGGCTCGGCCTCCTTCACGATCTTGGCGACGCCGGCCACACCGGGCGGGGTGGCGTTGGAGTGGTAGAAGATCACCTGGTCGCCCTTGCGCATCTCGCGCAGGAAGTTGCGCGCCTGATAGTTGCGGATGCCGTCCCAGCCCTCTCGCTTCACCCGGACCAGATCGTCGTAGCCGAACACATCGGGCTCGCTCTTCATCAACCAGTACGCCATGGGCTGCGACGTTATCCGGTCGGCCCCGGCGGCACTTTGCCCGCGAGGGCGAGGTACAGCTCGACGTACTTGGCCGCGGCGAGATCCCATCCGACGTCGCGCGTCATCGCCCGTTTCTGCGTGCGCTGCCATGCAGGTGCATCGCGATGGAGTGCGACGGCGCGTTCGATCGCGACCGCCAGCGCATCGGTGTCGATGGGGCTGAACTGGAAGCCGGTGGCGACACCGTCGCGCAGGGCGGCCTCGTTCGCATCGATGACCGTGTCGGCGAGCCCGCCCACGCGGGCGACGACGGGCAGCGTGCCGTAGCGAAGGCCGTACAGCTGCGTCAATCCACACGGCTCGAAGCGTGAGGGGACGAGGATCGCGTCGGCTCCGGCCTGCACACGGTGCGACAGCGCCTCGTCGAATCCGATCTTGGTGGCCACCTGCGTGGGGTGATGGTGGGTCGCTCGTCGGAGACCCTCCTCCAGCGCGGGTTCACCCGTGCCGAGCACGACGAGTTGGGCGCCCGTGGCCACCAGCCGCGGGATGGCGCCGAGCAACAGGTCCATGCCCTTCTGGCTGGTGAGCCGACTGACGACGCAGAACACGGGCACGTCGCTGCGCTCGGGGAGGCCGAACTCGCGCTGCAGGTGTGAGGTGTTGACGGCCTTCGCGGCGAGGCGACGGGTGGAGTAGGTCGACGAGAGGAGTGGATCGGTCGCTGGGTTCCAGATGTCGTCGTCGATGCCATTGACGATGCCGGTGAGTTGGTGGGCGCGGGCTCGCAGGAGGCCGTCGAACCCCATCCCGTGCTCCGGGGTGAGGATCTCGCGGGCGTAGGTCGGACTGACCGTGCTCAGGTGGGTGGCCCATTGCACGCCTGCCTTGAGGAAGCTGAGGTTGCCCCAGTACTCCATGCCGTCGACGCGCATCACGTCGGCCGGGAGCTTCAACGGGCGGCGCGTCTCGGCCCCGAACACCCCCTGGAACGCGAGGTTGTGGATCGTCAACAGCGTCGGTGGGGCGAGTGCTCGTTCGCGATCGACATGGAGGTAGCCGGCGGTGAGTGCGGCCTGCCAGTCGTGGAGGTGGACGACGTCGGGTCGCCAGTTCGCGAGGCGCCCCATGGCGATCTGCGCACCGACCCACGAGAGCGCCGCGAATCGGAGATGGTTGTCGGGCCAGTCCCGCCCGTCGGGGCCGAGGTACGGCCCACCGTCGGGCCGGTCGAACAGGTGAGGAGCGTCCAGCAACCACACGTGCAACCCGTCGGCGGTCGTGCCGCTGACGAGCGTGCCCGTGCCGCCGAAGAGCCCTGGAATGGAGGCGACCTTGCGGCCGCCGGTGAGATGTTCACGGGTGCCGGGGTAGGCGGGCATGAGGACGCGGGCCGCGACGTCGACGCGCTGGAGCGCCAGCGGAAGGGCTCCGGTCACGTCGGCCAGGCCACCCGTCTTCACCAGGGGATAGCACTCCGGAGTGACGAACAGCACCCGGACCAACTCGCGCACGCAGCGACCGTAACCCATGACGGGGCCTCCGTCACGAGGTACATTCCGGCCATGGCCGAACCCAAGGTGCTCGTGATCGTGCTCGCTGGCGGTGAAGGCAAACGGATGTTGCCGCTCACCCAGGACCGGGCGAAGCCCGCCGTGCCGTTCGGTGGCGGATACCGGATCATCGACTTCGCCCTGTCGAACTTCGCCAACGGCCGCTACCTCAAGATCGTGGTGCTCACCCAGTACAAGAGCCACAGCCTCGACCGCCACATCAGCCAGACATGGCGGTTCAGCACACTGCTCGGCAGCTACGTCACCCCCGTTCCCGCGCAGATGCGCAGAGGGCCGCACTGGTTCGCCGGCTCTGCCGACGCCATCTACCAGAACATCAACCTCATCACCGACGAAGATCCCGACGTGGTCTGCGTGTTCGGCGCCGACCACATCTACCGCATGGACCCGCGCCAGATGGTGGCCGAGCACGTCGCCTCGGGTGCGGGCGTCACGGTCGCGGCGATCCCTGTCGGCTACGAGGACGCCAAGTCGTTCGGTGTGATCGAATCCGATGCGGCCGGGAAGATCAAGGCGTTCCACGAGAAGTCACAGACGCCTCCGACGATGCCGGGCGATGACACGCGGTGCCTCGCGAGCATGGGCAACTACGCCTTCAACACCAAGACGCTCATCGACATCGTGTCGCCGACCGGCGACGACAACCAGTACACCGACATCGGCGGCCACATCATCCCGGCGCTCACCGAGGCCGGGGTCGCTCACGTGTACGACTTCTCCAAGAACCTCGTGCCGGGTCAGGACGACCGGGAGAAGGGCTACTGGCGCGACGTCGGCACCATCGATTCGTACTACGACGCCAACATGGACCTGATCGCACCGGTGCCCGTGTTCAACCTCTACAACGGTCAATGGCCGGTCTACACCAGCCACGAATCCTTGCCCCCGGCGAAGATCTCCCGCGGCGCAGGCGGCGAACCGTCGTACGTCGACGGCAGCCTGCTGTGTGCCGGCTCGATCATCTCCGGCGGGCACGTCGAGCGCTCGATCGTGTCACCCGATGTCATCGTGCACCACGACGCCCACGTCACCGACAGCATCCTCTTCCCGGGCGTCTCGATCAGCCCCGGGGCTCGCGTGAACCGATGCATCATCGACAAGAACGTCACCGTCCCTCCCGGCGAGCGGATCGGCTTCGACCGAGTCGCCGACGGCGAGCGGTTCACGATCAGCGATCACGGCATCGTCGTCATCCCCAAGGGCTACGCCTTCTGACCGTCGCTAGGACTCCGTGGCGGTCGTCTCGATCGCGCCTCGGAAGTCGGGAGGCATCGAGTCGGGGGTGCTCCTGAGCGTGGCGGCGACCTTCTGGGCGAGGTTGCGGTCGTTCATGATCGTGCGTGCCACCCGGCCGCCGAGCGCACCGCCGAGGGGGATCTGCCCCGATGCCACCGCGGCGATGAGGGCACTGGAAACCTGGGCGGCAACCGGTGTCACCTTGTCCCAGTCCACCTGACCCGCCATCGCCTTCATGCTCTGGGCGGTCTCGGTCGTGCGATCGCTCGTCGCCGCCTTCACCTTCGCCCAGTCGACCTTGTGCATGATCCCAGCGACCTCGTCGGCGGTGGCGGCCTCCTCCGCCGGGGCCGGATCCGGGTCGTCGCGCTTGCCAGCCTCGTACTCGCGCTGGAGGGTGCGGCCGAACTCCACAGCACGATCGCGCACCGCGGACGGTTTCGCCGTGTGCAACAGCTTGGCGGTCACCCGCCCGAGTTGACGTCCTGCCACGTCGTCCACGCTACCCATGGAGCCGAGAGGACGCTGGACCCCGACGAATCGAGCCGAGGATGATGCGGCCGCGCCGAATCTGGCCGACAATGAGGTGGTGGAATCCGTCTGCACCCATCCGAACTCGACGCGGTGACGAATGAAGTCCGTGCGGGTACGTCGAGATCCTGAGCCATCGGAGACGCAGTGGGTGTGCTGAGGCCCATTCGCGCGCGGCAGGCGGAATCGCCGGTCGACGTCGGCGACCACGCCGGTGCCTTGCTGCGCCGGGCCGGTCGGGGCGACCAGGCGGCGTTCGCAGAACTCTTCGACGAACTGTCGCCCGTCGTCTACGGCGTGGTGCTGAAGGTGGTGCGCGACCCGTCGCAGGCCGAGGAAGTGGCCCAGGAGGTGTTCGTCGAACTGTGGCGACTCGCCGCCCGCTTCGACGGCACGAAGGGCACGGCCCGATCGTGGGCGGCGACGCTGGCGCACCGTCGGGCGATCGACCGGGTTCGAAGCGAGCAGGCATCACGCGACCGACAGGACCGTGATGCTGCTCAGACGGTGCGCGACCATGACGTGGTGGTCGCGGAGGTGGAGTCGTCCATCGATCAGGCGCGCGTTCGGCGGGCGCTCGCTCAGCTCAGCGACCTGCAGCGTGAGGCCGTGGAGCTCGCGTACTTCGGGGGACACACGTATCGGGAGGTGGCGGTGTTGCTCGACGTGGCGGAGGGCACCGTGAAGAGTCGCATTCGCGACGGCTTGATCCGGCTACGTGACGAATTGGGAGGTGAGTCGTGAGCGACATCGATGTGCATCACCTCGCCGCGGCCTACGCATTGGACGCATTGGACCTGCACGAACGCCAGGCGTTCGAGGCCCACTACGAGTCGTGCGAGGTGTGTCGAGCCGACGTGTTGGAGTTCCGCGACACGATGACGCACGTGGCATCGTCGCTGGCCACCCCGGCCCCGGCTTCGCTGAAGTCGAAGGTGATGGGGGAGATCGCGACGACCCGTCAGCTGTCGCCCACGGTGACACCGATCGATCTGGCGCAGCGCCGCCGCATGCGCTCGATCACCGGTGTCCTCGCGATGGCTGCGGCCAT
The DNA here is from genome assembly GCA_963720695.1 of uncultured Acidimicrobiaceae bacterium. Taxonomy (GTDB): domain Bacteria; phylum Actinomycetota; class Acidimicrobiia; order Acidimicrobiales; family Ilumatobacteraceae; genus UBA668. The sequence continues at coordinate 1,088,022 of CAVRGG010000004.1, read as the reverse complement.
GGTCGCGATCGTGGTCGGCGTGGTCGTGTTCACCGGTCGGGACACCACGACCTACTCCGACGAACTGGCCCGTGTCCTGGAGCAGCCCGATGCGCGGGTGGTGGACCTGGAGAACAAGAGCGGCACGGCCGGTTCGTTCAAGGTGGCCTGGTCGGGGACACTCGGCGAGGCCGTGCTCATCGGCGAGGACCTGCCGCCCGCGCCTGCCGACAAGGCGTACGAGCTGTGGCTCATCACGCCCGACGAGGCGAAGGCGATGTACGTCCTCGATCCAGCGAGCGACGGCACCGTGCACCGCACGCTGAAGGCCACCGCTGATCCCACGGCGTGGGCCATCACCGTCGAGCCCAAGGCCGGGACCCCGGTGGCGACCGGCGACATCATCTACGTCGCCACCGTCTGACGCCATCGTTCGGGGCCCTCCGAGTCGCATCGCCGAGCGTCCCTGCGTGAAGCTGGAGGGATGACCGAACTCCTCGACGAACTCGACGCGTGGCTGAACGAGAACTGGGACCCCGACCTCACCGTCGCCGAGTGGTGGCAGCGCCTGGGCACCTCTGGGTGGGCCGCGCCGGCCCTTCCGACGCACGCCTACGGCAAGGGCGTCTCGCGCAACGAGGCGATCGGCGTCGGGCAGCGGATCGTCGCCCATGGAGCCGTCCCCGCGCCGGGCGGACTCGGGATGCTGCTCGCCGCGCCGACGATCGCGGTCCACGGGACGCAGGAGCAGATCGATCGCTACGTCCTCCCGATCGTGACCGGACAGCAGGCGTGGTGCCAGTTGTTCAGTGAGCCCGGTGCGGGGAGCGACCTCGCGGGATTGGGTTCGCGTGCCATCAAGGACGGCGAGGAGTGGGTGGTCAACGGCCAGAAGGTGTGGACCAGCGGAGGTCAGATCGCCGACATGGGCATGCTCATCGCGCGCACCAACCCTGACGTGCCCAAGCACCAGGGCATCACCTGGTTCGCGTTCGACATGCACCAGCCGTCCGCGGTCGACGTGCGCCCGTTGCGGGAGATGACCGGGCGGGCGCTGTTCAACGAGGTGTTCCTCAGCGACGCGAGGGTGCCCGACGACGCCATCATCGGTGGCACGAACAACGGTTGGGCGGTGGCCAACACGACGCTCATGTTCGAACGTGCCGGGTTGGGCGCGGGCGGGCACAGCGCAGCCGCTCTCGCCAACGCGGGCACGATCGCGGGCGACCTGCCCAAGCGGGTCGGCGACTTCGTGCGTCCCGCCAGTCCGGGGGGCGCGGGCGGGGCGATGGCGGCCGGTATGGAGAAGATGCTCATCCAGATGGCCAAGGCCAACGGGATGATCTCCGAGCCGACGTTCCGTCAGGGCCTGATGAAGTTGCACACCCTGCACGAGGTGGGCCGGATGATGGCGCTGCGGGTGAAGGCCGAGAAGGCCGCCGGTCGCGACATCCCGGCGGCACCGAACATCGCGAAGCTGTCGATGAGCGAGATCATGCGCCAGAGCCGCGACCTCGGGCTGCGGGTCGCCGGTGCGGCGGGCACGCTGCACGCATACGACGCAGAGCACCGCAAGGCCAACGAGGCCGCCGGTGTGAACCCGGCGATGCCGTTCGTGACCGAACTCGCCCTGTTCGCCCAGGGTCCGCCCATCTACGGCGGCACCGACCAGGTGCAGCGGAACATCCTCGGCGAGCGGGCACTCGGCCTGCCCAAGGAGCCGAACAACGACCGGACCCACACCTGGGCACAGCTCCCCAAGAACGGATAGCCGGCCCGCGAGACTGGGGGCATGGAACAACGCAACTGGCCCCGCTCGCACGAGGAGCTGCAGGACAGTCCCATCCAGGTGCGCGTCGCCACGGTGGAGCAGATCTTCAACCCCATGGATCCGACCCCGCTCGAGGAGCGCTCGCTCAACCCGGAGGTGGCCGACTGGATCGAGGAGTGGGCGGAGGATCTCGACAAGGACCAGCCGATCACGCTCGAGGTGTACGTGGCCGACAGCCGTCTCGCGGGGCGGGAGTCGGCGATCACGTCGGGCATCCACAACCACTTCGAGTACCGCGAGTGGCAGTCGTCGAGGCAGCTCAGCAAGCTGTGGCGCGAGGGTCGCATCAGTCTGGTCATCGGCATCTTCGCGATCGCCGTGCTGAACGGTGCGGCGCACGTGATCGGCGAGAGCACGAACCCGTTCCTCGAGGTGCTCCACGAGGGTCTGCTCGTCGTCGGTTGGGTCAGCATGTGGAAGCCGATGGAGACGTTCCTCTACGAGTGGTGGCCGATCCGCCGTGAGGTACGCGCCTGCCGCCGCCTCTCCGAGTCCACGGTGACCTTCCCCGCCACCGCCCCGCGCTGACTCGTTCTGGTCCGGATCGTTCCCGGAACCCGGGAACGATCCTGCCCAGAGCGGGGCTCTTTCGCCGCAGGCCCGATCGCGTCAGCGGTGTCCAGCGCCTAATGTCGATCGAGTGGACTCGACGTTCTTCGAGATGGTGCGCGATGCGTTCGAAGGTTTCGTCGCCGGTGTCGACGGTCGACGCTCGGTGTCGGTGCACAGCCGGGGCATCAAGGTGTGGTTCGACGACTCGACGCGCGAGCACTACGAGTCGCAACTGATCCGGATCGACGGTGATGAGCGGCTCGAGATCGGGTTCCATGCCGAGCACGCCAAGGCGCCGATGAACGACGAGGTCCTGAGCCGGCTGCTCTCCAAGGAGAAGGTGTGGCGCAAGAAGCTGGGGGAGGACGCGGTCGCTGGGGACTTCATCGGACGCACCGGGTGGCGACGCATCTCCGAGGTGTGGCCGGTGCCCGACGGCGACGAGGTCGACGAGGCGATCGAGGCCGCGGCGCGGCTCGCCGACTACGTCCTCGTCCTCGAACCACTCCGTCGCGTGCCGTGACCTGACCTGTGACGTGACCCGCCGGCCCCAGTCCGAGGCGTTCTGGTCCGGATGCTTCCCGGAATCCGGGAAGCATCCGGATCAGGAGCCGGCGCGGGCAGATCGCTGACCAGAAGCCGAGCGCTCAGTCGGCGTGACCGAGGCGGCGACGGAGCTCGACGTAGACCTCGGTGCCGGTCACCGCAGCGAGTTCCTCGCCGAGTGAGTCGATCACCGGGCGGTCGCCGATGTAGGCATCGGTGCCCTCCGTGCAGCACCACGCCATCGTCGTCCCCTCGTCGCCCCAGTCGGCGCGGCTCCACCGCCGCACGGTCGCGTGTTCGATGCCGTCGGGCTGCATCTCCCAGTCCACCCGGATCGGGAGCTGCCAGCACACCGACGGCTTCCAATCGATCGGTGACTCACCGACGCGTGCCGCCGCCAGGTGCAGCGCACAGCCCGCGCCGCCCTCGAAGCCGGGCGCGTTGAGGAAGATGCACGCACCGTCGACGACCTTGGTGTTGGTGCGCGTCGCGTCGCTGAACACGTCGTGCTCGTCGACCCGATCGTGGTGCTGCCACAGCTCGACCGGCACCGTCGCGGCGAGAGCGCTCACGTTCATCGCCTCGTCGAGATCGGTCAACTCCGCGCCGACCGAGCAGCAGCCCTGCTGGAGAGCTTCGGCCGGATGATCGAGGATGCCCTGACATCCCCGACCCCAGATGCACGTCCAGTTCGAGGTCAGGAAGTCCGGCTCGAACCGCCACAGTGTGTCGCCGTCGAGGATCTCCTCGAACTCGTGCGACGCCATGAGGGTCAGGGTAGTCGGGGACGCCGAGCTCGTCAGATGGTGGACGGGGCGACGCGTGCCGCGGCGAACCGCGCCGCCACGTCGGGCCAGTTCACGATGTTCCAGAACGCCTTCACGAAGTCGGCCTTCACGTTCTTGTACTGGAGGTAGTAGGCGTGCTCCCACGAATCGATCACGAGGAGCGGTACCGATCCCGCACCGACGTTGCCTTGGTGGTCGTGCACCTGCTCGACCACGAGGCGACCGGCGGCGGGCTCCCACGCGAGCGCCCCCCATCCGATGCCCTGCACGTTGACGGTGGCTGCGGTGAGCTGTGCCTGGAAGGCGTCGAAGGTGCCGAAGTACTCCTCGATGGCGGATGCCAACTCGCCCTCGGGGCGACCGCCTCCGTCGGGGCTCATGTTCGTCCAGAAGATGCTGTGCAGCACGTGGCCACTGAGGTGGAACGCGTAGCTGCGCGAGAGCATGTTGATCGCGCTGAAGTCTCCCGCCTCGCGCGCGGCGCTGAGCTGTTCGAGCGTGTCGTTGGCGCCCTTCACGTACGCCGCGTGGTGCTTGTCGTGGTGCAGGGCCACGATCTCGCCGCTGTAGTGCGGCTCGAGCGCTCCGGGGGAATAGGGCAGGTCGGGCAGGGTGTAGGGGGTCATCACCGATTCCTTTCGCGTCTGAGAAAGCACCGTACCCGTGTGTGTCGGTGAGCGCCACGTGGCACCCTGTGACGTGTGAGCACCGAGCACTACGACCTCATCATCATCGGAACCGGTTCCGGCAACTCGATCATCGGTCCGGAGATGGACGGTTGGAGGATCGCCATCGTGGAGCGGGGCCTGTTCGGGGGCACCTGCCTCAATCGAGGCTGCATCCCGTCGAAGATGTTCATCTACCCCGCGGATCTCGCCGACCACGCCAAGCACGGTGATCGGCTCGGCGTCCACACGGAGTTCCATGGCGTCGACTGGCCGGCGATCGTCCGTCGAGTGTTCGGCCGGATCGATCCGATCGCCGAGAGCGGTCGCCGCTACCGCCACGGCCTTCCGAACATCGACGTGTACGAACACAGCGCGCATTTCGTCGGAGACCGCGAACTGGTCGTGGGCGATGCCCGCATCACGGGTGAGCGGGTCGTCATCGCCGCCGGCGCCCGCTCGTACGTCCCGGACCTGCCCGGCATCGACGAGGTGCCGTTCCACACCAGCGACAGCATCATGCGCATCGCGCGCCTCCCCGAGCACCTCATCGTCATCGGCGGCGGCTTCATCGCATCGGAGATGGGGCATGTGTTCCAGTCGTTCGGGTCACGGGTGACGATCATCAACCGCAGCCATCGGCTCATGCAGGCCGAGGACCACGACGTGTCCGAGCGGTTCACGCAGCGGATGAGCACCCGCTTCGACCTCGCGCTGGGCGCCACGATCGACAAGGTGTACATGACCCCCGACGGCGTCGGTGTGCAACTGCAGTGCGACGGTGGGCCTCGCACGATCGAGGGCGACGTCCTTCTCGTGGCGACCGGGCGCATTCCCAACAGCGACCAACTGCGCGTCACCGACGGCGGGATCGAGGTCGACGAGCGCGGCAACGTGAAGGTCGACGAGTACGGGCGCACCACCGCTCCCGGCGTCTGGGCGCTGGGCGACATCAACGGCCGGCACCAGCTCAAGCACATGGCGAACGGCGAGGCGAAGGTGGTCAAGCACAACCTGCTGCACCCCGACTCGCTCCATCGGTACGACCAGCGCCCCGCGCCCCACGCAGTTTTCGGCAACCCGCAGATCGGATCGGTCGGCGTCACCGAGCACGAGGCCGCGGCCGCAGGTGATCCGTTCTGCGTCATCTCCCACGACTACGCGGGCGCGGCGTACGGATGGGCGATGGAGGACACGACCAGCTTCTGCAAGCTCATCGGCGATCCGCGCACACGGCAGGTCACCGGGGCCCACGTCATCGGCCACGAGGCGTCGATCCTCGTCCAGTTGCTCGTGCAGGGGATGCACCTCGGCACGACGGCCGACGACATGGCCACCGGGCAGGTCTGGATCCACCCTGCGCTCAGCGAGGTCGTGGAGCAGGCGTTGCTGAAGCTGATCGACGCGTTCGACGCGTGGTCGGCGACCACGTCGAGCTGACGCCCCCGCTCGCCCTTCTCACCTCGTTCTCACGAAGCCTCTGCGGGCGCCTTACCTCGTCGGCGCAGCATGTTCGTTGCCGCCCCCATTCGAAAGGCAACACCCCGATGAACAAGCGAGTCACCGCACTCGGTCTCAGCGCAGGCCTCCTGGCCGGCGCCGGCGCCGGACTCATCCTGGAAATGGCAGGTTCCGCAGGAGCCTCCGCCAACGTCGTGTCGGCCGTCAACGCCGACACCACGGACACCTCGAACACCTCGAACACCTCGACCGCCGCCGCCAACCCCGCCGCCGATGCGGATCACACCGCTCGGCTCCAGTCGGTGCTGCAACCCCTCGTCGACGACGCCACCCTCACGCAGGCGCAGGCCGACGCCGTGATCGCCGCGCTCGAGGCGGCAGGCCCGATGGACGGCGGTCACCGTGGTCCCGGCATGGGTGGGCCCGGCATGGGTGGGCCCGGCGCCAACCTCGACACCGTGGCGGCCGTGCTCGGCATCACCGTCGACGAGGTCCGCACCGGGATCCAAGGTGGCCAGACCATCGCACAGCTCGCCGAGGCCAACGGCACGACCGCTCAGGCCGTGATCGACGCCCTCGTCGCGCAGGCGACGACGCACGTGGACGAAGAGGTCGCGGCGGGCAAGCACACCCAAGCCGAAGGCGATGCCGAGCTGGCCGAGGCCACGACGCGCATCACCGACTTCGTCAACAACACCCAGACCGCGGGTCCGGGACCCGGTGGCCCCGGCCACCACGGTCACGGACCCGGGGACCAGGACGGTGACGCCAACGGCGCCGGCACCGACACCGGTTCGGGTACCAGCACGATCGATGGTGGACCGAGCGACACCTCGGCCACCATCAGCGGCTGATACCCACCACGCTCTACGATCGGTCGGGGTTTCCTCCCCGTCACCCCGGCCGATCGGGGGCGCAATCCGAAGGCAGCATCACCATGAGCGCACGAATTCTGATCGCCGACGATGATCGAGCGATTCGCGAGGCGCTCTCGCGCGCGCTCACCCTCGAGGGGTACGACGTGGTGCAGGCGTCCGACGGGGCCGCGGCACTCAGCATGATCGAGACCAGCCAACCCGACGTCGCCGTGCTCGACGTGATGATGCCGAACGTCGACGGTCTCACCGTCTGTCGCGTCCTGCGTGCCGAGCGCAACCGGCTCCCGGTGCTGATGCTGACGGCCCGTACGGAGACTCCCGACCGAGTCGCCGGGCTCGACGCCGGTGCCGACGACTACCTTCCCAAGCCGTTCGACCTCGATGAGCTCCTCGCCCGTCTGCGGGCGTTGTTGCGCCGAGCCAAGCTCGACGACGGTGACGCCGGTGGCGACCCCGTGCAGATCGCGGATCTCCGCCTCGATCCCACCTCGCGCCGGGTGTGGCGTGGACAGCGAGAGGTCGAGCTGTCCAAGACCGAGTTCGATCTGCTCGAACTGCTGGTCCGCAACCAGGGCATCGTGCTCGAGCACTCCACGATCTACGACCGCATCTGGGGCTACGACTTCGGCCCCGACTCCAAGAACCTCGCGGTCTACATCTCCTACCTTCGGCGCAAGCTCGAAGGTCCCGGCGACAGCAAGCTCATCCACACCGTGCGCGGAGTCGGATACACGGTGCGTGTCGGTTGAGCCTTCGCGTCAAGATCGTGCTGGCGCTGACGGCGCTGGCCGCCGCCGCCACGCTCGCGATCGGAGTGGCGTCGTACACGACGACCAAGCACGAGCTCGAGGAGACGGTCGAGAACTCGCTCGACGCCGCCGCTCAGCAGCTGCGCGACCAGCCGTCGATCGGTGACAGCGACCACGACGGCGACAACATCGGAGCGCCCGGCGTCGGGCATCCCGATCGGCCCCGCAGCTTCGAGCAGGTGCTGGTGCAGGTGCTCGATCCGAACGGCAAGGTCCTCCTCGCGCCGTACTCGGGCGAACTTCCCGTCGGTGATCTCGACCGCGAGGTGGCCGCGTCGACGGACCCGAACCTCCAGGCTCGCCACGACATCGAGGTCGACGGCGAGCCGTACCGGGTGCTCACGGTGAAGTCCGGCAACGGCGCCGTGCAATTCGCCAGGTCGCTGAAGGAGAGCCAGCAAGCGTTGCAGCGGATCCTGCACAGCATGCTGCTGGCAGTCCTGATGGTGACCGGCGCTTCGCTGATCCTGGGCTGGCTCATCGCGCTCCAGGTCACGCGCCGACTGGAACGGCTCACCGATGTCGCCGGCGAGGTCGCCGACACCGGACGCCTGGATGTCGATGTTCCCGTCGACGGCAAGGACGAAACGGGCCAGCTCGGTCGCGCCCTGCGGGGCATGCTCGACGCACTGCAGCGCAGCAAGCAGGAGCAGCAGCAGTTGGTACAGGACGCCGGGCACGAACTGCGCACCCCGTTGACGAGCCTGCGCACCAACGTGTCGGTGCTGCGTCGTCGGTTCGACAACCTCACCCCGGAGGCCCGCGATCAGGTGCTCGGGGATCTCGACAGCGAGACACGCGAGCTCACGGATCTGGTGAACGAGCTCGTCGAGCTCGCCACCGACCGGCGCGACGACGAGCTCGTCCAACCGGTCGTGCTCGCCGATGTGGCCGAACGCGCGGCCGCCCGGGCGCGGCGCAGGTTCGGCCGCGAGGTGGTGGTGACCGCCGATGCCTCACTGCTCGACGGGCGCCCGAGCGCGCTGGAGCGTGCCGTCCAGAACCTGGTCGACAACGCGTGCAAGTTCGCCCCCACCGGCGCCATCGAGGTCGGCATCGTGAACGGCACGGTGTCGGTGCGCGATCACGGTCCGGGCCTCGTCGACTCCGACATCCCGCACCTGTTCGATCGGTTCTTCCGCTCCGTCGACATGCGCAGCAAGCCGGGATCCGGGCTCGGACTGTCGATCGTCAAGTCCATCGTCGACAACCACGGTGGCACGGTGTTCGCTCGGAACGCTCCCGGCGGCGGTGCGGTGCTCGGATTCACCGTGCCCCTGCCCGACGACGCCTGATCGATTGCGTCCTGGCGGTCAGCGGTGTACCGTTCCGTGCTGTAACGGTGTTATAGGCACAGGCGACGAGGGGATCCCATGACCGACACGACCGAGACCGCGACCCGCTATCTGGCGGACAACTACGCACCCGTGACCGAGGAGGTCACCGCCTTCGACCTCCAGGTGATCGGGCAGATCCCTGCCGACCTCGAGGGGCGCTACCTGCGCAACGGGCCGAATCCCATCGCGCCGCCCGACGCGTCGACGCACCACTGGTTCATCGGCGACGGGATGGTGCACGGGGTGCGCCTCCGTGGCGGAAGGGCAGAGTGGTACCGCAACCGCTACGTCGGATCCTCTGCGCTCAGCGCGCACCGCGGCCAACCCGACATCGCCGGGCGGAACTGGAACGACAGCGGTGGCGGACCGAACACGAACGTGGGCGGGTTCGCCGGCACGACCTGGGCGATGGTCGAAGCAGGCGGCTGTCCCGTCGAGCTGACCTACGAGCTGGAGACCGTCGGCCGCAACGACTTCTTCGGCACGTTGCCCGGCGCGTTCACCGCGCACCCCAAGGTCGATGCCGACACGGGGGAGATGCACGCGATGGTCTACGCGTGGCCGCAGTGGATGGACCACGTGCAGTACGTCGTCGTCGGAGCCGACGGCCGCGTGCGACGCACCGTCGACGTCCCGCTACCGGGCATGACGATGCTGCACGACATGTCGCTCACGCAGCGCTACGCCGTCGTCTACGACATGGCCGTCACCGTCGACTTCGACCTCGCGTTCTCCGGGAGGTTCCCGTTCCGCTGGAACCCCGACTACGGCTCGCGTCTGGGCCTGCTCCCGCGCGAAGGCGAGGCGACGGACATCGTCTGGATCGACGTGCCCCTCAGCTACTCGTTCCATCCGATGAACGCGTACGACGCACCGGATGGCTCGGTGGTCATCGACCTGTGCGTGTACGACCGGATGTTCGACCGCGACATCTTCGGACCGTTCGGCGACAACTTCGCCCGGCTGGAGCGATGGGTGCTGAACCCCGCGACCCGCTCGTGCAGCACCACCGTCATCGACGCCGATCGGGTCGAGTTCCCTCGCCATCGGGGGGCGCTCACCGCGAAGCCGTACCGGTACGGGTACTGCGCCAGCCCGTCGAACGACGGCACCTGGCCGACGTTCAAGTACGACCTGCAGACCGGGCAGCGCACCGAGCACCACTATGGCCCTGGCCGTGGCGCGGGCGAGCCCGTGTTCGTCAGCCGACCGGATGCCACCGCCGAGGACGACGGGTGGCTCATCACCTTCGTGCACGACGTGCCGAACAACAGCGCCGAGTTGGTGATCCTCGACGCGCAGGATCTCGCCCGAGGTGAGGTCGCCAGAGTGCTGATGCCGCAACGCGTGCCCTACGGGTTCCACGGCAACTGGGTGAGCGACCGGTCGGTGCCGCCGCCCTCGCCCTGAACGCCGCGGACAGGTGTCGGGGCGGACGATCTCGCTGCGGCCACGGTGGGAGCGCGGCGAATCTGCAAACCTGGCGGGATGACGATCGATGTCGACGCAGTCCTGCATGCCCTGACCCTGGAGCAGAAGGTCTCCCTTCTGGCCGGCCACGACAACTGGCACACCGTCGAACTGCCCGGTGTGCCGGCGATGCGATGCTCCGACGGGCCGGCCGGCGTGCGAGGCACGTCGTGGACCGGGCCGGCGTCGGCCTCGTTCCCGTGTGCCACCTCGCTGGGCGCGTCCTTCGACCCCGATCTGGTGCAGGAGATCGGCGACGCGATCGGTCGTGAGGCGCGCTCCAAGAGCGCCCACGTGCTCCTCGCTCCGACCGTCAACCTGCAGCGGACGCCCATCGGTGGTCGCAACTTCGAATGCATGAGCGAGGATCCGCTGCTGACCACGCGCATCGCACTCGGCTACGTACGCGGAGTCCAGGGTCAGAAGGTCGCCTGCTGCATCAAGCACTTCGTCGCCAACGACACCGAGTTCGAGCGACACACCATCTCCAGCGAGGTCGACGACGTCACCCTGCGCGAGCTGTACCTCGCCCCGTTCGAGTTCGCCGTCAAGCCGCTCGACGAGGGCGGCGCCGACGTGAAGTCGCTGATGAGCTCGTACAACCGGATCAACGGCGTGTACGCCAGTGAACACCGCGAGCTGCTGCGCTCGGTGCTGCGTGACGAGTGGGGTTTCGACGGCGCCGTGATCAGCGACTGGTTCGGGACCCACACGGCGGCCGAGTCGTTGGAGGCGAGTCTCGACCTGGAGATGCCCGGACCGCCCCGTGAGCGGGGAGACGCGCTGCTGCAGGCCGTCAAGAGCGGCGAGACCACCGAGGCGCGTGTCGACGAGTCGGTCCGAAGGCTCCTCGAGTTGTTCGACTGGGCGGGTGTCGGCGAGACCGGGACCGATGAGGTCACCGAGGACTCGGACGCGACACGGGCCGTCATCCGTCGAGCGGCGATCGCCGGTTCGGTGCTGCTGAAGAACGACGGAGCGCTGCTGCCCCTGGCGGGGGGCTCGGCGATCGCGTTGCTCGGGCCGAACGCCGAGCGCGGCCAGGTGCAAGGTGGCGGCAGCGCCCGCGTGCGCGTGAACCGGCCGTCGATGCCGCTCGCCGCGCTCCAGGCGCGCGGCGTGTCCCTCGTGCACGAACCCGGCTGCCGCATCGAGAAGCGGCTGCCGGCGATGCGCGGTCAGTTCCACGTCCACTACCACGACGCCGCGGGCGAGACGGCCGAGGCCGACGTCGATCGCATCAACTTCATCTGGATGGATCCGCCCGCGGAGAACATCGACCTCGCCTCGTTCGGCGCCGACATCAGTGGCACGTTCACCCCGCACGTCGACGGCGAATGGACCGTCAGCCTCACCGCGGTGGGGTCCTCCGTGCTGCGTGTCGACGGCGAGATCGTGGTCGACCTCTCGACACCACAGGTGGGCGGCGCGTTCTTCGGCCTCGGGAGCCAGGAGATCCGGGCCACCCTGACCTGCGAGGCCGGCGTCAGCCGGCACGTCGAGGTGTCCGTGGACGTCGCCGAGCGTGCGCAACTGCGCGGGCTCGTGGTCGGCGCCGAAGCCCCCGTGGCGGACGATGCAATCGCTCGCGCGGTCGACGCGGCGGCTGCGGCAGAGACTGCGGTGGTGATCGTCGGGACCAACGCCGACTGGGAGACCGAGGGCGAGGACCGCACCGGCATGGAGCTTCCCGGCGACCAGGACGAGCTCGTCCGCCGCGTCGCCGCGGTCAACCCGCGCACGGTCGTGGTCGTCAACGCCGGCTCCCCGGTGTCGATGCCCTGGCTCGACGACGTGGCGGCGGTCCTGCAGGTGTGGTTCCCCGGCGAGGAGTTCGGCGAGGCGCTCGCCGACATCCTGCTCGGCGTCGCCGAGCCCGGGGGACGGCTGCCGATCACGATCCCCAAGCGGCTCAGCGACACGCCCGCCTTTCCCTACTACCCCGGCGAACACGGCAAGGCGATGTACGGCGAGGGCCTGCTGATCGGCCACCGGTGGTACGACGCGCAGCACATCGCTCCGGCGTTCCCGTTCGGACACGGGCTCGGGTACACCACGTGGGCCTGGGGCGACTCGTCGGTCACGGGCACGCCAGAGCAGTGGCGTGACGGTCGACCGCCTCGGTCACCAACACGGGTACCCGCGAGGGCACGACGGTGGTGCAGTGCTACGTCGAGCCCGTCGACGTCCGTACCGCGAGGCCGGTGCGCACGCTCCAAGGCTTCGCGAAGGTCAGCGCCGCGGCGGGTGACGCTGCGTCCGCGACGATCGAGCTCCCGCCACGGGCGTTCAGCCGATGGGATCCCACCTCGCACGGGTGGGTCATCGATCCGGGCGACTACCGGATCGTGCTGGGCTGGTCGTCGGCCGACCTCACGCCGGTGGGCGTGAGTCGTGCAGGCGCATCGGGCTGACCGGCACGAACCGCAGGTCGCCGCCCGGCGAGAACGTGCCGACCAGATCGACGACGAGGTGCATCGTGCTCGACAAGGTGACGCAGAACATGCCGTCGGCATCGACCGGCACGACGGCGATGTTGGCGGTGGTGCCACCCACCAACGCCTGGACCGCCGGGCTGGCGACGCCTCCTGTCGCAACCACGGCGCACGACGACGGCGTCACCAGCCCCGGCGCCTTGGTGTCGACCGCGGCGAGGTTGACCACCACCGCCGACGCACCGGCGGGCGCCTGCATGCGGATGATCGCGCCGGGACCGTTGATCGCGCCGCAACGCTGGACTCCGTTCACCGGATCGGTCCAGCACTCGCGGGTGTCGACCAGGCGGGTCGGGGAGAGCGCCGTGTAGCCGAGGCCTCCTTGGTCCGCTGATGCGAAGAAGCCGGTGACGTCGACCCGTTCATCGATCTGGCGGTTGGCGTACGTGCAGAACTGGACACCCTGTTCGGTGGTGCTCGACGGGACGACGCCGAGGTTCGTGACCGCGACGTCGCCGCCCGAGAAGTTCCCGTTGCTGCGAGTCTGCGGACCCGGCACGAGGTTCGCGCACGCATCGGCGGTGATGTAGCCGGGAAGGGCGGGGCTGACGACGGTGATGTTGGCGAGGCTGGCGACCGCGGTGAGCGACGAAGCAGCGGAGCTGACGACCTCGGTCCCCGACGGCACCGGTCCCCAACCGAAGCAGGTGCTGTCCGGCGCGCAGAATGGTGCGCTCTTCGTGTCGAGCGTGCGGATCGGCGTGACCGGTGTGAAGAGGTTGCCCGTGGGCGCGAGCGCCGACGGCACGAAGTACCCCTGCACGTCGACGACCGTGTGGAACGCCGCGGACTGGAACAGGCAGAACCTGCCCGTCGCGTCGAGCGCGACGATCGCAGTGGCCGCTCCGGTGCGTCCGACGCGCACGTTGCCGTTCGCCCACTGACGAGGTCCGGCTGGTCGGGCAGCGCAGTCCTCGGCGGTGATGTACCCGTTGTGCAGCGCGCCTGTGGTGGCGATGTTGACGAGCGCCGCCGTCGCGCCCGCGGGTGCTTGGGTGTCGATCGCGATCCGGGTGTTCGCGCCGGGTGTGTCGGTGCGCACCATGCACCGTTCGGTCTGCACGCCGTTCTCGTCGACGACCTGGATGCACGCGCCCGGTCCGACGTTGTGGCGGAGGATCGCACGGGCCTGGTCGACGGTGCCGTCGAACTCGAAGTGCATCGCGTCACGGGTCACCGAGGTCTTCACCTGCGACGGTGAGCTGCAGCCGCTGCTCCAGCCGTAGCCGCCCCAGTACAGCCCCCACTTCTCGGCCGTCTGGACCACCCAGCGCGGGAGGTCGGTGACCACCGGGGTCTGGCAGGCGCTGGCGCCGTTGATGCCGTAGTACGTCTTCTGGGGGTTCTTGGCGACGTTGATGTCACTGGCGAGCCCGTAGGCGTGGTTCGAGAGTGCGGCGCGGGTCAACCCGGCGCAGTCCTTGCGGGTGCTCGACGTGCAACGGAACACGTAGGTGCCGCCGTCGGTGATCGTGTAGCCCTTCGACTGGATCTCGGCGTAGAAGCCCTCGAAGAGCGGGAGTGCGTCGGCGAACGCCCGCAGGCTGCCGGGTCGCATCGACCCGATCTGGTGCGCGTTCGAGGTCAACTGGGCTTCCCAGCCGGCGAGGGCCGGACTGGCGTTGTAGCCCCAACCGAGCCACTTCCAGCCGGTGGGAGGGAACGTGCCGCCCGTCGTCTTCTGGACACCGAGCGAGGCAGCGGTGGGGGTGTCCACCACACCCGACGCGGTCAGCGAGTGTGCGCTCTGATAGGAGATCACCGCTGCCTGGGTCTGCGGTCCGAACTGTCCGTCGACCGAGATGGCAGCGCCCGCCGCGACGAGCGCGGACTGCACCTCGGACACAGCCGTGCCCGAGGCACCGAGCGCGAGATCGACCCACGGCACCACGGTCGGGTTCTCGGGATCGGGGAACGGCGGCGTCGGCCAACCGCGGGTCTCGGGTAGGCCGGGTCCGAGTGTGATCACGCACCCGGCGACGTCGCCGCTGGTGGTCTGGGCCGATGTGCACTTCGGCGGCACCGTGGGCAGCGTCCATGCCGGATCCGCCGCCTGCACCGGTCCCGCCGGCAGGGCAGCGGGGGCGGTCCCGGCGACCATCACCGTGGCCAGGCACAGCGAAAGGAGGCGACGCGGGACTCGGACCATCACCTCAGTATCGGCTGATCCTGCCGATTTCTTGATGGTCCGGGGAATGTCCGCTGGTCACGACCTGTTGAAGGCGCCGTGCCCCCTGCTCCCGAGTCCACGCCCGAATCCGCCTCCTCGTCGAGGGATGTGGCGACCGTCGAGCGGTTCATCCCCGCATCTGCCGAGAAGATCTTTGCGATCCTCGCCGACCCGGGACGGCATCAGGAGATCGATGGCTCGGGCACCGTCAAGGGCACCCAGGACGCAGCGCCGCAACACCTCGAGCTGGGCTCCACGTTCGGGATGTCGATGAAAGCCGGGTTGTCCTACTCCATGGTCAACACCGTGGTGGAGTTCGAGGAGAACCGACTCATCGCCTGGCAGCCACGACCGTCGATCTCGTTCATGAAGTGGTTCGTCGGCGGGCGCATCTGGCGCTACGAGCTCGTGCCCCAGGATGGCGGCACCCTCGTGCGCGAGACCTGGGACATCCGCCAGGAGGTCTTCAAGCCCGCGGTCCGCCCGCTGCGGTCGCGGACGGTCGACGCGATGACCAAGACCCTCGAGCGGCTCGAACAGGTCGTCGCCTGACGGCGTCGGTCACGTCGGAGCCGGAGGCACCTCGACCTCGCTGATCGGGAGCACCCCGTTCAGCTCGGCGCCCATCAGGGCGATCATCGAGTGCAGGCTCAGCCAGGTGAGCAAGCCGATCACCGAGGCGAACGTCCCGTAGATCGGTGTGGCTCGCACGATCGCTCGTGCGACCAGCGTCGTTCCGAGGATCTGCAGCACCGAGAACGCGACGCCGCCGACCACGGCGCCGGGCAGCACGGATCTCCATCCGGGGCGGCGCGAGCACAGGAAGTGGTACGTCGCCGCCAGCACCGATCCGTTGAGCGCGACCGCGCCTGCGGCGAACAGAACGCGGTTCAACGTGGCCACGCCCGAGACGCCGGCGAAGCTCGTGAGGATCGCTGCACCGATCTGGCTGCCGCCGATGATGAGGATGCCCCACAGTGACTGGACCCGCACGCGCACCAGGTTCGGTCGCGCCTCCCAGGGCACTTCGGCGACGTCGTCGAGCGCCAACTGCAAGACGTTGAACGCCTTCAATCCCGCCCACAACGCGGCGAGCAGACCGATGACGAGGACGGGCACACTGCCCTGCAGGGTCGTCGGGTCGGCGGCCACTTGCGGACCGATGATGGGGATGCGACTGATCGCGGAGTCGATGATCTCGTCGCGCAACGTCTGGTTGTTCTGCAGCACGAAACCGAGGACGGTGGTGAACACGAGCATCAGCGGGAACACCGAGAGGAAGCCGTAGTGGGCCACGAGCGCGCTGTTGCGCCCGGTTCGATGCACCCGGAATCGATCCATCGCATGGACGAGCGCGTTGACGGCCGGCCACCGCCGACGGGCGATGACGACACGCCGATTGGAGGTCCACGAGGATCGAGCCATCACTGGCCCGCTTTCGACGCCGTCACCCGCGGATGGCCGCCAGCGGAGTGCCGGCCCGGTCGTGGCCGAGCATCACGAGCACTGTCGCGTCGCCAAGGCCTTCGGTCCCGCCGGTGATCCAGGCGGGTGTCGTCATCGGTCGAACCTCGATGTCACCCATCAGGCGGCTGATCGACTGGGCGACCGCCTCGCTGCCCGGGATGACGAAGATCAGGCTGGCATCGAGGTTCTCGTAGATGCCGGCCGCGTTGGTGGCTTTGCGGGTGTCGAAGCCCACGGCTGCCAGTTCGTCGCTGAGCACGCCGGCGGCGCCGTTGATCCCCGATGCGTTGGCGACCCGCACGATGCCAGGAGTCGTGACGATGGGCTCCGTGGTCGTGGTCGGCGGCAACGTGGTGGTGGTCGTGGTCGACGTGGTGGTCGACGGCAGCGTCGTCGACGTGGTGGCGACCGCATCCGTGGTGGGCGAGTCGGTGGTCGGCGAGGCGTTGCCGACGTTGCTGCTGCATGCCGTGAGCGCGAGAAGTCCGACGAGGACGAACGCGGCGGTGCGGCGATGGCGCGCGGCGATGGGATGGGCAACGGGGGGAGTGCTCATGACCCCTCCAGCCTGCCGACTCGATCGTCCGATGACAAGGCGCGGCGCCGAAACCATGTACGTTCACCCTCGTGCGTCGCTGGGGGGCTTCACGCATCGCTGCCACTTCGGTCGTCGCCTGGGCGACGGTCATCGGGTTGTTGATGCTGCAACTCGTTCACTACGGCATGCCCACGGGCGTGTGGGTGGAGAGCCTCGTGAAGGGCGCGCTCGCGGCCATGTTGGCGATCGGCTTGGCGCTGATCTATCGGGCGAATCGAGTCGTGAACTTCGCTCAGGCCGACCTGGGCACGGTGCCCACGGGCTTCGCAGCCTCGTTCGTGCTGTTCTGGGGATGGCCGTACTTCCTCGGGATGGGTGTCGGGTTGGTGATGGCCCTGATGCTCGGCGCCATCGTCGAACTTGCCTTCATCCGCCGCTTCCGGAGCGCCCCGCGCATGGTCGTCACGGTGGCCACGCTCGGCATCAGCCAGTTGCTGGTGGTGCTCGGGATCCTCATCCCGCGTTGGTGGGGCAAGAACCTCGCCAGCCAGCGGCTCGATCCGCCGGTGGACTGGAAGTTCACCCCGACCTGGCAACTGCGGTTCTGGCAGGCCGAGCCCGGCGGGTACATCCTCAACGCCAACCACCTGATCGCGATCGTGGTGGCGCCACTCTCGATCGCGTTCGTTGCCTGGTTCCTCAACCGCAGCCGACTCGGCACGGCCATCCGTGCCAGCGCCGAGCGCAGCGACCGGGCGGCGATGCTGGGCATCCCGGTGGCACGACTCAACACGGTGGTGTGGGCGATCGCCGGTGCGCTGGCCTACCTCGCCCTTTTCCTGCGGAGCGGGATCAGTGGCGTACCACTCGGCTACGCCGCCGGGTTGCCGGCACTGCTCGTCGCGCTGGCCGCGCTGGTGATCGGGCGTCTGGAGCGGCTGCCCACCATCGCCTGCGCCGCGATCGCGCTCACGCTGCTCGAGTCGGGCGTGAACTGGAACTCCGCATCGCCGTTCCTCGCCTACCCGATCATGGCCGGTGCGATGTTCATCGCGCTGATGGCGCAGCGCTCCAGCAGCCTGCGGAGCGACAACGACGCGACCAGCACGTGGCGCGGTGCCGAGGAGATCCGGCCGCTCCCGCGCTACCTCGCCACGTGGGGTTGGGTGCCGACGGTCAAGTGGACGCTCATCGCGCTTGCGGTCCTCGGTGTGGTGGCGCTCCCTTCTCTGGTCGAGATCGACAACCTGATCAAGGCGACCGCGTTGATCGCGTTCGTGGTGATCGGTTGTTCGCTGGTGGTGCTCACCGGGTGGGCGGGCCAGATCTCGTTCGGGCAGATGGCGCTCGCCGGCATCGGCGCCGCGGTGAGCGCGACACTCACCTCACGCTGGCACGTCGACCTCACGTTGGCGCTCGCTGCCGGCGGTGTCGCGGGCGGCCTGGCGGCGTTCCTGGTCGGCGTGCCCGCGCTCCGATTGCGGGGTCTGTACCTCGCGGTCACGACGTTCGCCCTCGCGCTCGCCACCGAGTACTGGTTGCTGAGCGATCGGTTCTTCGGGTGGTTCCCAAGAGCGGAGGCCGGATTCGAGCGAGCCCCGCTGTTCGGACGGGTGAAGGTCGATACGCCGACGCGGTTCTACGCGTTCTCCGTCGTCGTCCTCGCGATCGTGTGGATGGCCTTGCGCGGCATCCGCCGCTCTCGGACCGGCCGCGTGATCGTCGCCATCCGCGAGAACGAACGCGCCGCGCAGAGCTTCTCGGTCGGGGTGGTGCGCGCCAAGCTCACCGCGTTCGTGATCTCGGGCATCGTCGCCGGCATCGGCGGCGCGCTGCTGGCCCAGGCGAACAAGGGGTTCAGCGTCAACAGCTTCACCACCGGGGAGAGCTTCAACGTCTTCATCAGTGCCGTCATCGGCGGGCTGGGATCGCTGGGTGGCGCGTTCCTGGGCGCGCTGTACCTGCGCGGCACACGGTGGTTCATCAACGACCAGGCCTGGCAACTGCTGTCCACCGGAATGGGAGTGTTGATCGTGTTGCTCATCCTCCCCGGGGGCCTGGGCAGCCTGTGGGTCAAGTTGCGCGACGTCACCGTCCGCCTGCTCACCGGCCACCGCGTCGACGATCCGATCCCGACTGCCGTTGTCGTGCCCCTCGACGCCGAGGGCGCACTCGAGGGTGACGCAGCATGAACCTCGTCCGGCGGTTCCTCGCCCAGGCGGCGCATCCGATGACATGGCTGCGCGGCGTGTGCGGAGGTGAGGCAGCGTTCCCGCTGGTCGTGCTGTTCGGCCTCAACGCGGTGGACGAGCTCGACCGCACCGCGTTCGGCATCCTGCTGCCGAACATCCGCGACGAGTTCAACCTCGACAACACCAAGGTGCTCGGTCTGGTCGCGCTCTCGTCGATCGCCGCACTCGCGCTGCAGGTGCCGATCGCCCAGTACGCAGACCGTTCCAAGCGGGTGCCCCTTGCGGTGGTCGGCGCCCTCGTGTGGGCCGCGTTCAGCGGCATGACCGGACTGGCCACCGGCGTCATCATGCTCACCATCGCCCGCAGTGGCAGCAGCCTCGGCAAGGCGGTCATCGACCCGACGCACAACTCCTTGCTCGCCGACTACTACCCGATCGACAGCCGCAGCAAGGTGTTCAGCACGCACCGGGCGGCGAATGCCGTGGGCTCCTTCGTCGGCCCGTTGTCGGCGGGCATGCTCGCCTACGCGTTCGGGTGGCGGGTGCCGTTCCTGGTGTTCGTGATCCCCACCGTGATCTTCGCCGTGCTCGCGCTCCGCCTCCGCGAGCCCGTGCGCGGCAAGTGGGAACGCGAGGCGATGGGTGCGAGCGACGAGGTCGCGAACACCGAGGAGACCGTGCCGTCGTTCGCGGAGAGCTGGCGGACCGTGCAGAAGATCCGCACGCTGCAGCGCCTGTGGTGGAGCCTGCCGTTCCTCGCCACAGCGCTGATCGGCTTCGTGGTGCTCGCCTCGCTGTTGTACGAGCAGCAGTTCGGACTCGACGAACGAGCGCGCGGCGTCGCCGCGGCCGTGGCGGAGCCGTTGCAGCTCGTGGGTCTGGTGATCGGTACCCGGATCGTCACGAAGCGGTTCATGGCCGACATGGCGGGCCTGATCCGGTTCCTGTCGCGGGTGGCCATCGGCACGTCGCTGATGTCGATCGGGTTCGCCGTGTCGCCGAACATCGTCGTGGCGGTCGCCTTCAACTGCGTGATCTCGGCCACGCTGGCGATCCTCGGACCGGGCATCCTCGTCGCCCTGTCGCTCGCCATCCCCGCCCGGGCTCGCGCCACCGGCTTCAGTGTGGCGTCGCTGTGGGTGATCCCCGGCCTGCTGATCCTGCCCATCATCGGCTGGATCAGCGGTCACGTCGGCATCCGCTGGGGCATGCTCACCCTCGTGCCGCTGTTCATCATCGGCAGCCTCATCCTCGGATCGGCGCAGACGACGATCGACGCCGACATCGCCCAGGTGTGGCAGGCCTCGGCGGCGCGTAGCGAAGCGCTGTACCAACGGCGCCACGGCCAGGCCGACCTCCTGCTCGTGCGCAACCTCGATGCGGGCTACGGCGGGCGGCAGGTCCTGTTCGGTGTGGACCTCGACGTGAAGGAGGGCGAGATCGTCGCATTGCTCGGTACCAACGGTGCCGGCAAGAGCACGCTGCTCAAATCGATCAGTGGGGTGGTCGAGGCCGACCGCGGCGCCGTCGTGCTCGACGGCCGCGACATCACCCACGCACCGCCGAATGAGATCGCGTCGTTGGGCATCAGCCAGATGCCGGGAGGACAGGGCGTGTTCGGCGCCCTGACGGTCGACGAGAACCTGCAGATGGCGGGCTGGACGCGCCGTCACGAGAGCGCCGCGTGCGCCGCCGACGTGGAGGAGGTGCTCGGGTGGTTCCCGGTGTTGCGCGAGCGTCTGCACCGTCCTGCGGCCGACCTGAGCGGTGGCCAGCAGCAGATGCTCGCACTCGGCATGGCGTTCGTCGCCAAGCCACGGGTGCTGCTCATCGACGAGTTGTCGCTCGGCCTCGCCCCGGTGGTCGTCGGTCAGTTGCTCCCGATCGTGCAGCGTGTCGCCGCGTCCGGTACGGCCGTCGTGCTCGTCGAGCAGAGCGTGAACGTGGCGCTCACCGTGGCCGAGCGCGCCTATTTCATGGAGCGGGGCACGATCCGGTTCAGCGGTCCGACCTCCGAGCTGCTCGACCGCAAGGATCTCCTCCGTTCGGTGTTCCTGTCCGGTGCTGCGGAGCCCTCGCATGTGGCGTCCCCTGTCGTGGACGACGACGCGCCGCCGGTCCTGCAGGTGTTCGAGGTCGTTCGATCCTTCGGTGGCAACCGCGCGGTGAACAGCGCCACCTTCGACGTCGGGCCGCGAGAGATCGTGGGCATGATCGGTCCCAACGGCGCAGGCAAGACCACCGTGTTCGATCTCATCAGCGGCTTCGTCTCGCTCGACTCCGGGCGGGTGGTGCTCAACGGGCGTGAGATCGGCGAGATGAGCGCCAGCTCGCGGGCCGCTGCGGGTCTCGGTCGCAGCTTCCAGGATGCACGGTTGTTCCCGGACATGACCGTCACCGAGACGCTCGCGGTCGCGCTCGAACGATGGGTGCACAATCGGAGTGCCCTCGCCGCCGCGGTTCGTTGGCCGTCGGTCTTCGACGACGAAGCGCGCACCGCACTGCGCGTCGACGAACTGATCGACCTGATGCATCTCGGGGACTATCGCAACGCGTTCGTGCGCGAGCTGTCGACCGGCACGCGCCGGGTCGTCGACCTCGCATGCATCGCGGCCCACCGTCCGGTGATGGTGCTGCTCGACGAGCCCTCGAGTGGCATCGCGCAACGTGAGGTCGAGGCGCTCGCCCCGGTCCTGAGGCGGCTGCGCGACGAGATGGGGGCGAGCCTGTTGGTCATCGAGCACGACATCCCGCTGATCTCCTCGATCAGCGATCGGTTGATCGCTCTCGACCAGGGGGCCGTACTCACGTCGGGCGTTCCGTCCGACGTCCTCAATCATCCCGATGTGGTAGAGAGCTATTTGGGGAACAACACAGCGGCGCAAGAGCGCAGCGGCAACAGGGGGTAACGCCATGCAGTCAGCAAGTGCATCAGGTGCGTCCGGCGACGGGGGCAACGGCAACCAGCAGATGAAACGGTGGGGGCCGATCATCGGCATCGTCGCCGTGCTGGCCATCGGCGGTGGGATCCTGCTCGCCACTCGCGACGACAACTCGTCGTCCGACGCGGGCGACACCACCGCTGCGTCGACCACCGTCGCACAGACCACACCGGTCACCGACACCGCCGTCACCGACACCACGGAGGGTTCGACACCGGGAGGCGACATCACGTTCCCCCTCAGCTACTCGCAGGCGGTCGAACAGGGCGTGGCCGATCAGATCGACTGGGGCGCCCGGTGCGACACGACCAAGGGTCGGCTCGCCGTCCCCGACTACTTCGCGCCCGAGTGCTACGCGCCCTTCACCGGCGACAACGGCGGTGCCACGTCCACCGGCGTGACCGGCGACGAGATCACGGTCGTCTACTACGAAGGTCCGAACGCTGATCCGATCATCTCCTACATCACCGACGCGATCGCCGTCGACGACACGAACCAGCAGCAGTTCGACACCATGAAGGAGCTCGTCCGCTACTACGAGACCTACTACGAGCTCTACGGACGCAAGGTCAACCTCGTCACCTACGAGGGCACCGGTGGCGCCTCCGACGAGGTCGCCGCCCGCGCCGACGCGGCCGCGATCGTGGAGAAGTACCACCCGTTCGTGGTGCTCGGTGGGCCGGCTCTGACGAGCGCCTTCGCCGACGAGCTCGCCAGCAACCAGACGATGTGCATCGGTTGCACCCCCGGGCAGCCCGCCGACTTCTACACCCAGCGCGACCCGTACGTGTGGGGCCTCGACGGCAGCGCCGTCCAGAAGCAGAAGCACGTGCTCGAGTTCATCCAGAAGCAATTGCTCGGCAAGAACGCCGAGCACGGCGGCGACGCAGTCAAGGGCACCCCACGATCGTTCGGGCTGCTCTACCTGGAGAGCAGCGGTGCGTCCAAGGACCTCGCCGACAGCTTTGCGGCCGGCATGGACGCCATGGGAGCGCCATTGGCGGAGACCGTCGCATATCAACTCGATCCGGCGACGATCCAGCAGCAGGCGTCCCAGGTGATCACCAAGCTGAAGGCGGCCGGCGTCACCACCATCGTGTTCAGCGGCGACCCGGTGGCACCCCGTGACTTCACGAAGGAAGCAACGGCGCAGGAGTACTTCCCCGAGTGGGTCGTCGCCGCGAGCACCCTCGTCGACGTCACCGCCTTCGCCCGTACCTATGACCAGCAGCAGTGGCAGCATGCGTTCGGCGTCACCCAGCTCGCCGCTCGCACCGATCCCGTCAAGAGCGGTGCGTACGCGACCTACACGTGGTTCACCGGTCAGGAGCCGCCGGCCAACGACACCATCAACGTGATCGCGCCGAACCCAGCACTGTTCTTCGCGGTGCTGCAGTACGTCGGCCCCGACCTGACCCCCCAGGCGTTCAAGGACGCGTTGTTCGCCGCGCCGGGCACCACACCAGGGATCAGCCAGCCGTACCTGAGCTACGGCGACAAGGGCTACTGGGGTGGGGTGCCCGACTACCAGGGTGTCGACGACGCGACGGTCTTCTGGTGGGACCCGAACGCCACCGGGCCCGACGAGATCCGCAAGGACGGCGTCGGCATGTACCAGTACGTCGACGGCGGCAAGCGGTTCCTCCCCGGTGAGTGGCCCACCGAGGACAAGCTGTTCAACCCGGACGGCGCGGTGTCGATCTACCTGACGCCGCCGCCCGGCGAGGAGCCCGGCGACTACCCGAGCCCCGCGGGCTGACCGAGACGTCGAGACGGGGTCCGTCGCGCCGTCACCGGTGCGGCGGACCTCAGACCGGCGGGAGTTGCCAGTCGATCGGCTCGAGTCCGGCAGCGGTGAGCGCCGCATTCGTTCGGCTGAACGGGCGACTGCCGAAGAAGCCGTTGTGCGCGCTCAGCGGCGACGGGTGCGCGGATTCGATCACCGTGTGGCGGGAGAGGTCCAGCAGCGACTTCTTGCGCCGGGCGGCCGCACCCCACAGCAGGAACACGACGGGATGGGGCAGGTCGTTCACCGCTCGCAGGACCTGATCGGTGAACGTCTCCCACCCCTTGCCCTGATGCGACGCCGCCTGGCCGGCTCGCACCGTGAGGGTGGTGTTCAACAGCAGGACGCCCTGCCGGGCCCACGACTCGAGGTTGCCGTGACCCGGAGGGGCCAGGCCCAGATCCGCGGTCATCTCCTTGTGGATGTTCGCGAGCGACGGTGGCACGGGCACGCCGTGGCGGACCGAGAAGCACAGACCGTGAGCCTGCTTGGGTCCGTGGTAGGGGTCCTGGCCGAGGATCACCACGCTCGTGCCCGCGTAGGGCGTGAGATGGAGCGCCGAGAACACCTCCGGCTCCGGTGGATACACGCTGAAGCGTGCTCGCTCACCGGCGACGAACTGCTGCAGGCTCTGCCAGTAGGGCTTGGCGAACTCGCCGCGCAGCACTGGGTTCCAGTCCGTGGTGGGCACCCTCCCAGTATGGACGCTGCCGGGAGGGCACCTCCGCCCATCGGTCAGTCGTCGTCGCCGCCGTGATCGCCATGATCGCCTCCGTGATCGCCATGATCGCCGCCGTGATCGCCGTGATCGTCGGTCGTGCTGGCGCCGTGATCGTCGCCGTGATCGTCGCCGTGATCGTCGCCGTGATCGTCGCCGTGATCGTCGAGGGTGCCGGCGACGTGCTCGTCCTCAGCATCGTGGTCGTCGTGGCCGTTGTGGCCGTCGTCGTCGAGCGTCACCGTCGTGGCGTGCTCGAGTGAGTCGTCGAGTGAGTCGTCGAGGGATGTCGCCGGATCGGTCGAGGGCGACGTGGTCTCCGAGATGCTCGTGGTGGACTCCACGACCGAGCTCGAGGTGGTCGGGTCGCTGGTCGAGACCGTGGTGTCGACCTCCTCCCGGTGGGAACTCCCGCCTGCGGCGGCCGCGGCGAAGCCGGCAGCACCGAGCACCAGAACGCCGGAGATGGCGCTGACGACGACGAGGCGGCGATGGGGACGATGGAACATGGATGACTCCTCCTGTGGATGTGGTCGGAGGTACGCCGGGGAGCGTTCTGGGGTTTGCCACCTTCCGTTTCTTGGACGTGTCTTGGAACCTTCGTGGCCTGGGCCGTCGGCTGGATCCGGGCGCTACGGTGGGGGCATGAGCGACATCCTCGACGTGGACCTCCTGGCGTTCGAGCGCGGGACCCCCGAGCAACGGCGTGCGGTGGTCGACGGGGTGCGGCGCAGTCTCGCCACCGGGTTCGTGTACACCCGTCACGATCTGTCCGAGGACATGCTGGACACCGCGTACGGCATGCTCAAGGAGTTCTTCGAGCACCCACAAGAGGTGAAGCAAGCCTTCATCGCGCCCGAGAGCCACGGTCAGACCGGCTACACGGGGCTCCTCGTCGAAACCGCTGCGAGCAGCGACGTGCCCGACTGGAAGGAGATGCTCAACTGGGGCATCTCCCTGCCCGAGGGGCACCCGCTGCGCGCCCGCTATCCGCACCGCTACGGGCCGCAGGTGCTGCCCGAGGCAGCGGTCCCCGGGATCACCGACGTCCTCAACAACTTCCACCGCAAGGTGGAGGATGTCCAGCGGCGGTTCCTGAGGATCATCGCCGAGGGCCTGGGCTGCCACGAATCGTTCTTCGACGAGATGACCACCAACGGCGCCACCCTGACCCGTGCGATCCGCTACCCGTCGATGCACGCCGCGCCCGACAACGGACACGTGTGGGCGGGCGCCCACGGCGACATCAACCTCATCACCGCGCTGCCTCGTGCCACCGCACCCGGGTTGCAGGTGTTGGTCGACGGCGCGTGGGTGGACGCGGTCGCACCCGAGGGTCAGGTCATCATCAACACCGGCATGATGCTCGAGCGCCTGACCAACGGCGTCATCCCCACCGGTGTCCACCGTGTGGTCGCCGCCCCGGGGTACACCGGCGAGCGCTACAGCGTGGTGCAGTTCGCCCACCCGACGCCGTGGACGCTGCTCAACCCCCTGGCGTCGTGCATCACGCCGGAGCACCCTCAGCGCTTCTCCGGCATGGTGAGCGCCGATGCGCTCGATCTGGTGCTCTACGAGATCAACCTCGTCGAGACCGCTCGGCGCGTCGGCTGACATGACATCCACTGAACCCGCGTCGCGCCAGGCGGCCAACTCCTCGGCCCCGGTCGGCGACGTGGTGGTCGCCATCGACATCGGCGGCACGAACATGGCCGCAGGGCTGATGACCATGCAGGGCGAGCTCATCGATCGCGACAGCTTCGTCATCGATCACGACCTGCAGGGCGATGCGTTGTTCGCTCGGCTCACCGAGCTCATCGACGGTCAGATGGAGCGTGCCCGCGAGCACCATCATCGTCGGCCCGTCGCGATCGGCGTCGGATGCGCGGGCCCGATCGCTCCGAACGCGGAGACCATCGCGCCGCTCAACCTGCATGCGTGGCGGAACTTTCCCCTCCGGGAGCGCCTCGCGACGGCGACGTCGCTGCCGGTGCACGCCGATCTCGATGCCAAGGCCTTGGCGCTCGCCGAGGGCTGGCTGGGTGCAGCGCAGGGTCGACAGAGTTTCATGGCGATGGTCGTGTCCACGGGCGTCGGTGGTGGCATCGTGCTCAACGGCCAATTGCTCGACGGCGCCGACGGCAACGCCGGCCATGTCGGTCACATCATCGTCGAGCCCAATGGGCGGCGGTGCGTGTGCGGCGCCCGCGGCTGCCTGGAGGCGGAGGCGTCGGGCACCGCGATCGAAGCGATCACCGGTCGGCCACCGTCCTCGCCCACGTACGAGATCATGCAACGCACCGGTCGTCTCGTCGGGCGTGCCGCAGCGTCGGTGTGCAACCTGCTCGACCTCGACCTGGTCGTGGTCGGCGGCTCGGTGGCGCTCGGGTTCGGTGCGACGTTCTTCAACTCGGCGCAGGAGGCGCTCGACGAGCACACGAAGCTCGCCTTCTCCCGCGGGGCTCGCATCACCCCGGTGAGGCTCGGTGATCGCGGTCCGCTGATCGGCGCCGGTGCCGTCGCGGTTCGAGGGATCCATCGTGCTCGTCGCGCGGGGGTTGCCGCTGCGGCCGCCGAAGGCACCGCGTAGGCTCTCGACGACCACCTCGGAAAGGGACCATCGAGATGACCAAGATCCGCAGCACCGACGCCTCGAACATGGACGACGTTCGCGGCCAGGGAGGCGGCTCGTCGATGGGCATCCCCGGCCTCGGTGGTGGGGGCTTTCCCTTCCCGGGAGGGATGAAGGCCGGGGGTGGCATGCTCGGCATCATCATCCTCCTCGCCGCCCTCTTCCTGCCGAAACTGCTCGGAGGAGCCGCCGGGCCGAGCCAGGCGGCGACCTTCCCGACCACCGCCGACAGCCCGTCCGACGGCGCGTGCAACACCGATCTGGAGCAGATCGTGTGTGGCGTGACCAACGACGTGCAGGCGTACTGGTCCGACGCGCTGCCGAAGTACTTCGGCGTCAACTACCAGATGACCAAGACGCGCTTGTTCGACGCGCCCCGCTCCACCGGCTGCGGGCAGGCGAGCCCGGAGACCGGGCCGTTCTACTGCCCGGCCGACTACCTCGTGTACATCGACCTCGGCTTCATGCAGCAGATCGAGAACCAGTTCGTCGGCGGCACGAGCGACCTCGCCGAGCAGTACATCCTGGCTCACGAGTACGGCCACCACATCCAGAACCTGCTCGGGACGAACGCACAGGTGCAGCAGGCGTCGCAGAACGACCCAGGACGTGCCAATCAGTATTCGATCGCGCTGGAGTTGCAAGCGGACTGCTACGCCGGTGTCTGGGTCGGTGATGCGAACTCGCGGGGTCTGCTCGACAGCCCGAACGAGATCCAAGAAGCGATCAAGGCCGCCGAGGGCGTCGGTGACGACCGGATCCAGCAGAAGACCCAGGGTCGCATCGACCCCGAGAGTTGGACGCATGGCTCGGCAGAGCAGCGCCGGACGTGGTTCCTGAAGGGTTTCAACTCGATGGATCCGCGCCAGTGCAACACCTTCGACGAGATCAGCTGAGGCCGAACGCGTCCGTCAGCGGCTGTCGCTGAACCGTCGGTACACCCACTCGAGCGGCCCGATCGGCTGCCAGAAGCTCCACAGGTTGGCGAGCACGATGGCCGTCATCCAGAAGACGAGCGCGAAGGCCAACGACGTGGCGAGGCTGCCCGGCTCGATCCAGCCCAGCCAGTCGACCACGAGGTTGAACACCAGCACGTGCAGGACGTACAGGCTCAAGGTGGTGCGACCGGTGACGGCGAGCATCTGGGTGAACGCCGAGGACGCGGTCGCGTGGGCGATTCCACCGATGACGCAGACGGCGAGCACGGCTGCGCCCATCGAGGTCAGTGTGTACAGGAGGCCGTAGTCGAACGGGTGCGTGGAGCGCAGCACGGGGTGCCACGGCAGCGTCCCGTGGAGGCCGTACCCGAGGGCGATGCACAGCACGGCCCCGAAGGCGAGGCGGATGCGTAGCAGCGGAGGGAACGGGAGCATCCGGCCCAGGACCATGCCCGCGCAGAGGAAGGCCAGCCATGGCAACAGCGGGTGCGTGCCGCGGACGAAGGTGTCGAGCACGAGATCGCGCGGTGAGGTGTGTTGGCCGGCACTGCCGCTGATGAACCAGATCGGCGGACGGCCTGCCGTCGTACGGTCCACGACCCACCACTGCAGCGCGGCCGCCGCCAGCGCGGCGGCACCGCCGACCAGCACCAGCCATCTGCTGCGCAGCGTGAACAGCAGTGCGCCGGCGACGAAATACGCGCCGTAGTAGAAGAGGATCGTGCCCGGCCACACCCAGTTCAAGAAGTAGCCGAACGCGTACAGCACGACCCCTCGGCGCACGAGCGTCCAGCGGGCGTCACTGATGAGTTGCGGATCGCGAGTCGTCATCGCGCGCCGCGACAGCAACGAGACACCCATGCCGGCAACCACCACGAACGTGGAGGCGAAGCGAGTCGACAGCGGTCCCGTCCACGGATCGAGCGTCCTCGCGAGGAGCCCATCGCCGGGCCGCGCGCCGCGGATGATCAAGTAGCCGTGGTAGTTCATCACGCAGACGCCGATCAGCGCGATGGCCCGCGTGACGTCGAGATCGATGATGCGGCGGTGGGTCGTCACCGCGCGCACGGCCGTGTCGGTCACACCCAGACCACCTCGTCGACGAAGGTCGAGATGAGAGGTCGCTGCACGTCGACGCGGTCTCCGACCTCGGGGCACGGTTGCCCATTGGGCACCACGACCAACGAGGTGTGCATGTGGGGGGCCTCGAGCAGCGCCAGGCGGTGGCGAGCGAAGTGGAACGGACTTCGACGCGCGGGGTCCGCATCGTCGAGCGGTGCCACACCGGTGGCAGCTCCGGCGCCGATGGCGAGCAGCGTGCCGTCGTGCGGGACCGCGGCATGGCGATACCCCGCGGTGTCGCCCGCGAGGACCGGTCGCGACTCGAGGACGTCGGCGTCGAGTCGGAGGAACGGGCCGCGAGGGATGCCGTGCCACAGCGCAGTGCCGACTCGGACGAACATCTCGCGCTCGGGATGCGCGGCACGCAACGCGACGAACGTCGCGGGAGTGAGGTGACTGGCCCACAGCGGAATCCCGTCGGGGAGGAGGGGGAGCCATGCTTCGATCTCGGCGACCCGCTCGTCGTCGCCTCCTGCGAGCGGCAGGTGGATGCCGAACGCCTCGATGTCGAGTTCGGCGTCGGCGACGGCGCGCAACAGCGCCGCGAGGTCGACGGGCTCTGCGCCGTAGCGTCGCATGCTGCTGGCGAGCTTGACGATCACCCGCCCACGCCATCCGTCGAGCGCACGCACGTGGCGCACGTTGCCCACGGTGAGGATCGGTCGGGTGTCGGGTGGCGCGAGCAGCGTCGGCGTCAGCACGACCGGGGTCAGCCCGGCCGGGACGTCGTCGAGCTCGTGCACGCTGCCGACGCAGACCAGCCGCGCACCTGCGGCGAGGACCATCTCGTGCAACGGTGCCCGACCGAAGCCGTAGCCGTTGCCCTTGACCACCGCGACGAGGCCGTGGCCGTACTGTGCGGCGACGTCGTGCACGTGCGCCTCCCACTCGGCGCGTTGGACGGTGAGGCGCACGGTCATACCGGCAGCAACCTAGTGCGCGGACCTAATCCCGAGTTGTCTGATCGGAATTATCGGCCTACGATCGCGACATGCGTTCACGGTGGTTCGGATTCCCCAACCCGGTCAACGAGACCTCCGCCCGTCTCGTCGCCGCCGGTGTCGTCCTCCAAGGGCTTGCGTACCTGGTCACCTCACAGTGGTGGGTGCTCGTACCGCTCGCATACGGGTTCCTCGCGCGGGTGCTCGGCGGTCCTCGGTACAGCCCGCTCGGCCAGTTCGTCACCCGGGTCGTCACGCCCCGGCTCACTCGTGTGGAGCATCGCTTCGTCGCCGGTCCGCCCAAGCGGTTCGCGCAGGGTGTCGGGCTCACGTTCAGCTCCGGGGCGCTGATCGCCGTGGCCTTCGGACTCGAGCCGCTGGCCATCGTGTTGATCGTCGGACTCGTCATCGCCGCCACGCTCGAGTCGGTGTTCGCCCTGTGCCTGGGCTGCATGGCGTTCGGTCAGCTGATGCGGTGGGGCGTGATCCCCACGAGCGTGTGCGAGGAGTGCGGCGACATCAGCCGCCGCCTCGCCGCGGCCACGTCGTGAACCGGGGGAGCAGCGGGCCGGGCTCGCGCTGGGCGACCACGCCCGTCCACACGCCGGCACCGTAGGCCATCTCGTCCGCCCACTGGATCGGCGCGTCGCGAAGGGGCGTCAGACTTCTCGCACGGACGGCGTCCGCCACGGCCGGTGCCACGAATGCGGCGGCGACCGGAACCCGCGCCCGGGGCAGCACCAGCGCGATCACCGCGGCGAGCGGCCACCACACTCGCGTGACGGCCTTGGCCAACTGCCGGCCCGCGGCGAGATGACCGAGTACGACCAGGCGCGCCGACTCCTCCTTGGGGAGGTCGGTGAGCTTGCGCTGCAACGCGACCGCGGTGCCAGCGGCAACGGCGATGGCCGACCAGGGGCGGCGAAGAAGGAGCAGCGCCCACACCGCCGCGCTCCATCCGCTCATCCGCACGGGCGCCAACGCACCAGGGTGTCGACGGGCGAGGGCTGCGGCCGAGCGGCCATAGCCGGCGCGTTGGCGGAGCAGCGCTCCCATCGTGGGACGCGGTCGATGGAGCACCACCGAGGTCGGCTCGTAGCGGCATCGGTGCCCGAGCTCGGTGAGGCGCCACACCAGATCGACGTCCTCGCCCAGGCGGAGGGACTCGTCGAAGCCACCGACCTCGCGCAGGATGTCCGCGCGGCACACGATCGCCGCGGCGGGCACGTAGCTGACCCGGGTGCCGGCTGCGACGCGGGCGGGCTCGTCGCCCAGATCGAGGGGGCTGTGTCGCTCCTCATAGGCGGCGATCGCGCCGGTCGAGGGCAGCCCGGCCACCCGTGGTGCGACCAGCGCCACCCGTGGGTCGGCGAACACGGCGAGGAGCGGTGCCAGCCATCCGTCGGTGAGCGTCACGTCGCTGTCGACGAAGGCCACGAGCGGCGTGGACACCGCCGCGAGCCCCGCGTTGCGGGCCGCGCCGGGCCCGACGTTCCGGTCGAGTCGCACCAGCGTCGTGTCGCCGGCGGAGGTGTCGATCGTCAATGGCGGGGTGCTGGCGTCGTCGACCACGATCACGCGCAGGTCGCCGGGGACCGAGGGAACCTCCGCGAACGCCGGCATCACGACCGTGACGTCGTCGGCCGAATACGGCCCCGACTCGTACAGGGGGTGCAGCGCTCCGGCCTCCACGAAGCGATCGAGCATCTGCTCCACCGCCGGCGTCTGCGGTTGGTCACCGGTCTCGACCATGGCGGCCACCTGCGCGCCGCCGGTCGACAGGCGGAACAACCGAAGCGGGGAGCCGGCGACGACCACCGTGCCGGCGCCCGGTCGGCGCCAGGATCGATCGAGCCGGTAGCGGATCATCGCCGGATCACTCCCACCATTCGTCGACGGCCGCGACGAGGTCGATCGACAGTCGGGTGAGGATGGTGCGGCCGTGCGACGCCGTCGCCCGCAGCGGGTCTCCGAGGACGCCGTTGCGGCTGACCGCGCGCACGCCGCCTTCGCGGATCTCGTCGATGAGGTCGACGAGCGGTGCAGTGACGCCGACCTCGGCGCGGTCCATGTGCACGAGATCCGGGGCGATGGCGAGCATCATCGAGGTCTCGGTCTCGCCCGCGTGCGCGTCGCCGCCTTTCACCCGCGGCCACCACGCCATCACGCGCCGTTGCTCGTGGTGCAGCAACCGGACCGCCCGTTCGACCGCCACTCGGTTCCCTCCGTGGCCGTTGATCAGCACCACCCCGGCGCTCCAGTCGGCGCTGCGGACCAACTCGACGATCACCTGCTCGAAGACCTCGAGCCCGATCGACAGCGTGCCGGGAAACCGTGCGTGCTCGCCGCTGGCAGTGATGGTGAGCGGGGGCGCGACCAGCACGTCGCCCTCGTCGTACTTGTCGGCCAGTCCCTCGGCCAGCGCCATCGCGATGCGGATGTCGGTGTCGAGCGGGAGGTGTGGCCCGTGCTGTTCGCAGGAACCGACGGGAACGACGATCAGCGGTCGGCGGACCGGTCGCCAATGCTCGGTCCACGTGGTGTGTCCGAGGTGGCGGGTCATGAGGGAACGCCGAGGCCCTTCACCACGCTGTCGGTCGCGTCGTGGAACACCGACTCCCAGTCGATCGGGAGCGGACCCATGTGCTTGAGCTCCAGGCTCATCACGCCATGGCACGTGCTCCACACGATGGCCGCCAGGTGCATCGGCTCGGCGGGACGGATGTAGCCCGCGCGCATCACGCGCTCGAGCCGGTCGGCCAGGAGCTGCAAGGTCTGGGCCGCGGTGGCGAGCGCACGTTCGCTCGGTTCGAAGTCGGGGACGGCCTTGTCGAACATCACCGAATAGAGGGTCGGGTGGTCCAGAGCGAACTGCCGATACGCCTTGCCGCAGCTCATCAGGTCGGCCCGGGGGTCGGCGGAGGGCTCGATGGCGTTCATGCCCTCGGCGAGCAGTTCGAAGCCGCGAAGGAACAGGTGCTCGACCACACCGTCCTTGCCGCCGAAGCGCGAGTAGACGTTCATCGTGCTCATGCCGGCATCGGAAGCGATGCGGCGCACCGTGAGCGCTCCCGGACCTTCGCTCGCCAGCAGGTTGGACGCCGCCGCCAGCAAGGTGGTGCCGACGTCGTCGAGGGCCGCCACCTGCATGTTGCTCACCTCTCCCACGCTAGTCGCGCCGGTGTGTCGAACGTCATGACGCTCCCTCTGGCCGCCGGTTCTCACGGCGTGATAACAATGTAATCACATTGTCAGACCCGAAAGGAATCCCCCGATGCACCAGGAGAAGTCGGCCGCAGGGCCTCCCGTTTCCCCCGTCCACGCCGTGCCCCGAGAAGGGCGCTCGCCGTGGCTGATCCTCGCCGTGCTGTGCACCAGCGTCTTCATCATCGTCGTCGACGGCACCATCGTGAACGTGGCGCTCCCGACCTTCGTGCGTGAGCTCGGCGCGACCACCAGCCAGTTGCAGTGGATCGTCGACTCCTACGTCCTGGTGTTCGCCGGGCTGCTCATGGCGGCCGGCAGCATCGGCGACCGCTACGGCCGCAAGGGGGTCCTGCTGATCGGTCTCACGCTGTTCGGGCTGACCTCGGTCATGGCCGCCATCTCCGATTCGGCCGGGTCGCTGATCGCCTGGCGGGCGGCGATGGGCGTCGGCGGCGCGCTGATCTTCCCGGCGACGTTGGCGATCCTGGTCAACGTCTTCACCGTGCCCAAGCAGCGGGCGGCGGCGATCGCCGTCTGGGCGGCCACGAGCGGGCTCGCCGTGGCACTGGGTCCGGTGAGCGGTGGCTTGTTGCTGCGCCACTTCTGGTGGGGCTCGGTCTTCCTGGTGAACGTGCCCGTCATCGTCGTGGCCATGCTGCTGGTCGCCGTGATGGTGCCGACGTCGCGCGACACCACGGTCCATCGCTTCGATCCGGTCGGCATCGTGCTGTCCATCGCCGGCATCACGGTGCTCGTGTGGGCGGTGATCGAAGGGCCCAAGCACGGTTGGCTGAGCACGGAGTCGGGCGTCGCGTTCCTGCTCGCTGCGGTGCTGCTCGTGGGCTTCGTCGCCTGGGAGCGCCGGAGCGATCACCCGATGCTCGACGTGCGCATCTTCACCAACCTGCGCTTCACCGCCGGCAGCCTGTCGGTGAGCTTCGCCTTCTTCGCGCTGTTCGGTTTCATCTTCATGGTCACCCAGTACTTCCAGTTCGTGCGCGGCTACGACACGCTGGAGGCGGGCGTGCGAACGGTGCCCTTCGCGCTGTTCACCGGCATCGCCGCGCCGCTGTCGGCCACCCTCGCGCACCGCTTCGGAACCAAGTCGATCGTCGCCGCCGGTCTGCTGTCGATGGCGGTCGGATTCGCATGGACGACCTTCGACCAGGTCGACTCGTCGTACTGGCTGATCGTGGGTCAGATGATGTTCATGGGCGGTGGCCTCGGGCTGGTGAACGCACCGGCGACGGAGTCCATCATGGGCTCGTTGCCGCCGGAGAAGGCCGGCGTCGGTTCGGCGGTGAACGACACGGCTCGCGAACTCGGCGGCACGCTCGGCGTCGCGATCGTGGGCAGCCTGTTCGCGTCGGTGTACGCGAGCAAGCTCGGGGAGCTGTTGGCGGGCTCGCCCGTTCCGCCCGATGCCCTGGCGACGGCGAAGGAGTCGGTGGGTGCGGGTGCCGCCGTCGCCAAGGTCGCCGCGGAGCAGTTCGGCCCGCAGGCGGGCGACCTCGTCCAGGGGGCGGTGAACACCTCCTTCATCGACGGGTTCCACGCCGGGTCGTGGGTGTCGGCGGGAGTCACCCTCGTGGGTGCGCTGATCGCGCTGCGGTGGCTGCCGAGCCGGGCCGAAGGCGTCGCCCATCTCGCCGACGCCGAGTCGGCGACGGGATCATTCGACCTCGA
Source organism: uncultured Acidimicrobiaceae bacterium (assembly GCA_963720695.1). GTDB lineage: Bacteria > Actinomycetota > Acidimicrobiia > Acidimicrobiales > Ilumatobacteraceae > UBA668. The sequence continues at coordinate 1,052,872 of CAVRGG010000004.1, read as the reverse complement.
GGTAGCCCCACTCGCGTAGTGCCCGCACGATGCGTGCCGCGGCGTCGGCCGGTTCGAGGTGCACCGTTTCGCCTCGCGCCGCCGACGTCACGGTCGCGTCGGTGAGGACGCGCACTCGATCGAGCGCCTGCTCGCCCTGTGGGGCGGCCAGTTGCCGAGCGCGTGGTCGATATGCACGCACCATGAACTCGGCGCGGTGGATGGGCGTCGTCGCGGGGACGACGTCGATGGGCGTCGTCGCGGCGGCGCGTACGGCACGCAGGCCGGCGCGACGCAGGCGGGCAGTGGCCCCCTCGACCGACACGACCGCTGGCGGGTGCACGTCGAGCACCTCGCGTCGTCCGCCGTCGAGACGGCGAGTGGCGCGGACCGAGCCTTCGTGAAGTTCGACCGCGATCACCCCGAGCGCTTGTTCCGCGCCGAGGTGGGCGGCGATGAACGCGGGCACGCTGCCGGCCCCGCGATCGAGCGAGTAGTCGCCGCACCACACCCACGGTGCGTCGAGGATGTGATCGGCGATCGCGGTGGCGACGTCGGTGCCGGCCGCGGTGGTGGGCGCGTCGATGCGGATCGCCCGTGTCGCCCCACAGGCCAGCGCGTCGCGCAGCACGGTGTCGGCTCCTTCGGGGCCGACGGTGATCGCCGTGACCCCCACGCCGAGGAGGGTGGCCTGCTGGAGTCCGAACTCGAGGGCGGACTCGTCGGCGGCGGACATCCCCGAATAGCGCTCGTCGTGCGGCTCGCCCGGCACGCTCGCCCACTTGAGGCAGACGACGACACTCATCGACGGCTCACGTGCGACGGAAGACGACGCCATGGCCGCCCTCGGGGTAGTGCCAGGTGATGGCGCCTTCGCGATTGCAGACCATGTAGCAGGTGCCGCACTCGAAGCACTGCTCGTAGTTGAAGACGAGGCCGCCATCGCTGGTGGGGATGAACAGGTTGGCAGGGCAGGCGACCACGCACTCGCGGGTGCTGCAGTCCGCGCAGACGGCGCCGTCGACCACGATGTGCGCATCGGGATGGACGCGGAACTCGGTGGAGTCCATGCGCTCCTGGAACGAGATCACCGGCTCGCTCATCCGAAGCTCCGAAAGCCCGTCCAGGCATCGCGAACCAGATCGCGTCGGCGGACGCCGGCCCGCTTCCGTTCCTGGTTCAGGATGCGCCGCAGACCGGGCTTGGGCTCAGGGTTGTCGACGCGGAACATTCGCTCGACGACGTTCGCGACCATGCCCGGATACAGGTGCTGCACGCGATCGCTGAGCACGAGCTCGGGTGCCTTGCGCAGTTTGCGGTGGTCCTTGAGGACGAACGTGTCGCTGAGCCGGCGCTGATAGCCGGCGAGGCCGGTGGCGCCCGTGTCGCCGGCGCGGATCGCCTCCACCGCGGTCTCGCCGGCGTACATGCCGCTCGCCATCGCGAAGTTCACGCCTTCCAACCAGATGCCCGCGGCCAGGCAGAGCGCCGCTGCGTCTCCGGCGACGAGCATCCCGGGCATCGTCATCTTCGGCATCATCGTCAGGCCCGCCTCGGGGATGAGGTGGGCGCTGTACTCCTTGAGCTCCGCGCCCTGCACCAACGGGGCGATCGCCGGGTGGCGCTTGAGGCCGGCGATGATCGCCTCCGGCCGTTGCTGTTGTGCGGCGAGCTTGGGGAGCTTGAGCACGACGCCGACGGCAAGCGTGTCGAGCCCGGTGTAGAGGAAGCCGCCGCCGTTGACCTTGCCGGTGCAGCCGACGATCTCGATGTCGACACCGTGTCGGTCGCGCACGGCGAACCGTTCGTCGATGACTTCCTTGGGGAGCGCGAGCGTCTCCTTGACGCCGAGCGTGTAGTGCCGTGCATCGGTGTGTTCGTACAGGCCGGCCTCCTTGGCGAGGAAGCTGTTGACCCCGTCGCAGGCGATCACCAGGCGCGCCCGCAGGTCGCCGTCGGGCCGGTCGGTGCGGACTCCGACCACCGCGCCATCGACATCGCGGATCAGGCCCGTGACCGTCGTGTCGGTGAGCAGGTGGGCGCCGGCCGCCTCGGCGTGGCCCGCGAGCCAGTGGTCCCAATCGGGCCGGAACGCGGTGGCCCCGTTGTACGGAGGTTCACCCCAGGCATCGCTGCGGAAGTCGACCGTGAGCGCCTGGGTGTCGGTGAGCAGCATCGTGCTGCGCCGGGTGACCCATCGTTGGATCGGCGCTTCCTCCCACCACTGGGGGATCAGGCCGTCGAGGATGCGGGGATAGACCACACCGCCGTACATGTTCTTGCTGCCGGCGAAGGGACCTCGCTCCAGCAACACCACGTCGAGCCCGGCACGCGCGGCCACGATCGCCGCGCACGCGCCCGCCGGGCCGGCACCGACCACGATGACATCGACGTCGGGGGAGCTCATCGTGGAGCGCTCCGTGGCGCCGCGTGCTCGTCGCGCAGGAGCGCGGCGAGATGATCGAGCGTCTCGTTGGCGTCGGCGACGATGGCGAGATCCGCCAACTGCATCATCGGACAGTGGGCGTCGGTGTTCACGCTGATGATGTGGTCAGGCGCGCCGAGGCCGCTGGTGTGCTGCACCGCGCCGCTCACGCCGAACGCGACGTAGAGGTCGGGGTCGACCACCACGCCGGTCGTGCCGATCTGTCGCTGGTGCGGCACCCAGCCGCGGTCGGTGACGACTCGCGTGGCACCCATGCTGGCGCCGAGCGACAGGCCGATCTCTTCGAGCTGGTGCATCCGCGACTCGCCGTCGAGCCCCGCGCCGCCGGCGACGATGCGCGGCGCTTCGGCGAGGTCGATGGTGGCCGGGTCGGGAGGGAGCACCGCCACGACCGTCGGGTCGCGGTACTCGTGCCGGGGGAGCAGGGTCGGTGTGGCGTCACGCACCGTCGGCGGCGCGAGCGCCGGGTCGACGGCCACGCCGCGGACGCCCGGCTGCAGTGTGGCGACGAACTCCGGCCCTGGATGGGTCTGATGGATCTCCGTGCCACCCTTGCGAGCGAGCTCCACACGCTGCGGCGTGATCGACATCGCACCGGCGTAGAGGGGCCGGTGGAGCAACGCCGCGATCCGAGGAGCGAGGTCCCGCCCATCCGGTGAACCGGGAAGCACCACCGCCGGTTCGTCGGCGAGCAGGGTGCTGAGCGCCGCCGCCCAACCAGCCGGCCGGAAGTGCTCGAACTCCACCGTGGTGATCTCGGTGGCGACACCCGTGAGCGACGAGGCAGCATCGGTCGTGCCGGAGCCGACGAGGATCGCGCGGCCGCCGCATTCCGCGATCGCCTCATCGCCTCCGGAGGGGAGCTCGCCCCCGCGCACCACCACCACTGCGATCATCGGCGTCAGATTAGGGCCTGGTCTCTCACCGCGCCCCAGCCGCCACGTGCCGGCACCGCCAGTGGACGGGTGGCTCCCCTCACGCAGACCTCGGTCCGGTGGTCGCATCCGACCCGTGAATCGCACCCCTGGTGTTGCAACGCGCGCAGCGTGTGACCAAGGGCCGTAGCGGACCGACGAGCGGAGGCGGATGATTTTTCCGAAACCCCGGACCCGCTGTGCCCAGTGTGGGCGACACGTCGAGTCCCTCGTGTCGATTCGTGGAGGATTTCATGCTGCGACACCGGAACCTGCCCGTCCTCGCGACCGTGGTGTGCCTCGCCGTCGCGTCGTGTGGCGGTGGCGGCACCGAGCCACTGGCGACCATCGGGCCGCCGTCCTCGGCCGACATCGTGACCGCCAGCCCCACCACCACGCGTCACGTCGACACCACCGTCGTGGAGACCGAACCGACGACGACGCTGCCCGATGTCGTCGGCCTGTCACCGGGAGGCCCCTGGACACGAGTCGACTCGGCGCCGGGGATCACGACGCCCGGACTGTTCTACGAGCTGATGCCCAAGCTCTGGGTGTACCTGCCGGTGGTCGAGGACATCGCCCACGGCATCACCTGGACCTTCACCGAAGCCGATCGCCCCGTCATCGAGGCCTACCTCCAAGCCCGTCTCGTGTTCTTCCGCGCAGATCGACGACGAACCCGATCGACCTCGACGATCGATGGTTGGACGCAGTGGTACTCCGACGGTGGTGCGGTTACTTCGAACGTCCTGACCGAGTCGCAGTCCCAAGTGGCAGAGGTGCGCGATCTGCGACGCAGGAGTGGTGCTGCGGCCACAGGTGCATCGGCGACGAGACGAACGGACAACCGAGGCATCGTCTTCGATTGCGTGCTCGACGGTGGCGTTTGTCGACTGCCCGATGGATCGCTCGGCTCCCGGCTCGACCCCTGGTGTGCTGCCGACATGGCGTCGGACTGTCCGCTGCCGAGCTTGGCCGATGGTGGCAGATCGCCAGGTTGGCAGATCAGCCGGACGCGTGCCAGTGAAGCGACTTCCAGTGCTCTGACCGTTGCATCTGGTGTCTGGCCACCCTGGCTTGCTGGGCCGGCGGTGCCGAGCCCCTGGTGGCGTGCCGCCGGTGGTGGTGCCGGGGGCTCGGGCGGTGGACATTCGGAACACCTCGGGCGGGCTGAGCCGCTTCACGACGATCCCGTCGTCGTCGATGTTCCGCACCTACGGGGGCAAGGGAGCGCCGTGCACGTTCACGTCGCCGTTCGGTGGCACGACGTCGAACGGTGACACCTACCTTCCGAACCAGCTCGTCGAGAGCTACCGATGGATCTTCATCGAGGGGCTTCCCGAGGCGCTGGGCGAGCCCACTCCGTCCGACCCGACCGCGAGTCGCGGTCCACTGGCGACGGCGGTACGGCACTTCACGGTCTTCTGCGATTCCGTGTATCACTTCGTCGCGATCCTCGATGTCCCGGTCAGCGATCCCATGCTGAACCCGCGCAGCCGACTCACCACGCTCTACAACGGCCTCCAACTCGAGCAACCGGTCGTGTATCGCAACCCGGTCGTGGATCGTTGGGGCGGGCTCATCACTCGGTATCCGGCGTGGCTGGCGATCGTGCCCTCCGCGTGGCGGGCGCAGCGATCGAACCCGGCGTTCTGGCGCGGGTGGACGATGTACCTGCTCACCGACCCGGCCGCGATGGAGTTCGAAGTGCACTTCGTCCCCGACCCCTCGCAGCCGTCGACTCCCTTCAACGGGGTCGTGTCGTGCATCGCGATGGGTTCGAGTCCCGTGGCCGACGCGGTCTCGATGCCGGCCATGCCCGATCTTCCGGTGCAGACGGCGCCCGGGATCAACGGTCCCTGCATGTGGACGCCTGCCGGGCCGGGATCGGTCACGATCCAGGCGCGGATCACCTACCACGTCACGTTCTGGGCGAACGGGTACACCGAGACCCTCGCCGACTACGTGTGGACCAGCGTGCCGGTCACGTTCCGCACGGGCGAACTCGCCGCGGTCAACACCAACGGCTGACGCCGTCTCCCCCGGGACCCCTTGCCGACCACGCCGACAGCGACTAGACCCGCGGCATGACGGTCTCGAACACGCACGTCGTCCACACGGCGTGCACACTCGACTGCCCCGACGCGTGCTCGCTCGCAGTCACGGTCTCCGACGGACGCATCACCCACATCGATGCGGCACCGGAGAACCCGCTCACCGACGGATGGATCTGCGCGAAGGTGCGGCGCCACGCCCAGCGCGTCTACGCGCCCGAGCGAGTGCAGACGCCGATGGTGAGGACGGGTCCGAAGGGATCGGGTGAGTTCCGCTCGACGTCCTGGGAGGAAGCGGTCGGACTCGTCGCCGGTCGCATGCGTACTGCAATCGAACATCGCGGCCCCGACGCGATCGTCGCGTTCACGTACAACTCGTCGGCCGCGGTCCTCGAACGTGCCAGCCTCACCGAAGCCTTCTTCGCCGCACTCGGTGCCACCCACGTCGAGCACACGATCTGCGCACACACGATGGGCGCCTCGTGGGAGAGCGTCTACGGCGACATGGCCTCGGCGGACCCGGCCGACGTCGTGCACAGCAAACTCGTGGTCATCTGGGGGGCGAACCCGACGGTCAGCAACACCCACTTCCCGCCGCTCGTCCAACAGGCGGTCGATCAGGGCGCCCGTGTCGTCGTGATCGACCCGCGTCGCACGGCGATGGCATCACGGGCCGACCTCCACCTCGCGATCCGCCCGGGGACCGACACCGCACTGGCGTACGCGGTCGCCAACCTGTGGGCCGCGGACGGGCGACTGGACCGTCCCTTCATGGACAAACACGCGGATGGCGCGTCCGAGTTCCTCGTCACCGCCCGCGAGTGGTCGCTGGCTCGCGCCGCGGACGTCACCGGTCTCGATGCCGACGACATTCGTACGTTCGCCGAGTGGTGGGGCACCACCCGCCCGTCGATGTTGCGCATCGGTTGGGGTCAGGAACGCAATGCGAACGGAGGCGCCAGTTGCCGCGCCGTGCTCTCACTTCCGGTGTTGGTCGGTCACTTCGGCGTCCCGGGAAGTGGTGTGATCGGCAGCACTTCCGCCCGCGCAGCCTCACCGCGCCGCCGCTGGCCTCAGGCGGCGCTCGATGCGCCCCGGCGACGGTCCCTGCCGCTGCATCAGGTGGGCCAGTGGATGGCCCCCGGCACCGACGATCCGTGCGAGGTGCTGTTCGTGCAGGGCGCGAACCCTGTCGTGATGTGTCCCGACTCGGCGAGCGTCGTGGCCGCGCTCGCGCGTGACGACGTGTTCACCGTCGTCCACGAGCAGGTCCTCACCGACACCACGCGATACGCGGACGTGATCCTTCCTGCGACGACCAGCTTCGAGATCGACGATGTCGGTTCCAGCTACGGCTCGCTGATGGTGATGCCGGTCCGACAGGTGATCCCGCCGGTGGGAGAGTCACGATCCAACGACCAGGTGGGGCTCGCGCTCGCAAGGGCGATGGGCTATCAGTGGGACGCGCTGCCGCTGGCGACCGCCGTGGAGGATCCCGGCCCGCGGGCGGCGCCGGTGCCGAGCCGACAGTTCGTCGACACGTTCCCCGAGGATGGCAGGGCCGTCCTCGTCGACCCCGATCAGGGCGTTCCGCGTCACCGACCTGTCGACCACGACGCCGACCGCTTTCCGCTCACGCTGATCTCCCCGGCGACGTCGAAGCTCGTCAACTCGATGTTCGGTGAGTTCCAGAGCCCCGCCCCCTCGATCGCCCTGCATCCGCACGACGCGAGCGCGCGGGGTCTCGTGTCGGGCGATGTCGTACGGGTCACGAGCCCGACGGGCAGCATCGAGGTGCCGCTCGACGTCCGCGACGACACTCGGCCCGGCGTTGCGGTGATGAGCAAGGGTGTCTGGTTGCGGCACCACCCCGACCGTCGGGGTGTCAACACCCTCACGCCGGCGACGGGCGACGCGCTGGTCAACGGCGCCTGCTTCAACGACACCTTCGTCGAGGTCGCCCGGCCCTGAGCGCACGTCACAGGACGCCGAGCACCCACCCTTCTTCGCGGCACACCGCGACCCGATCGACTGGGTTGACCGCCGGAGCGAAGTACTCGCCGAGACCGGCTCGCCGATCGATGGCCGCGAGGTGTTCGGCCAGAGCGACGACCTGTCGCGCGTCCTTGATCGGATGCGGCACGTGGTCGAAGGCGATCGAACTCGGCCAGACCTCGGCGAGGACGATCAGATCGGCACGGTCGCCGACCGGGTCCGGCGTGAGCCCGGTCTCGAACGGCCAGACCAGCGTCCGCTCGGCGAGGTCGGGGTGGGTGCGGATCCGGTGCGCCACGGGGATCCCCGTCAATGCCTGGCTGCCCACGCTCCCGGCACCCAGCAGCTGCCACACCGAGAACGGGTGACGCTGTTGCTCGCGAAGGCGCCGCTCCGACGACCGGTACGTCGAGAGCTGGTCCGGCGTCGCCGGTGGCCGGCGACTGGTGAGGAACTCGCTCGCCCTCGATGGCGGAGCGCCCCAGAAGTGGAGGGTCCCGAGTCGCTCGTTCAACGCCGCCGCGACCTCCCACCGGTTGTTCCGGTTGCGATCGTCGTCTCGGATGTGCGTGGCGAGGTGTCGCCACACGCACGACCACGGCGCGTCGTCGGCGTACTGTCTCGTCAGTCCGGCGGCGGTGGCGAACCCACTCGGGTGCCCCAGTGGGAAGTCGAAACCGATCAGTGTCCGCCCGGGCGCTCTGGCCAACTCGAGGAGCGCGTCGCTCGCCGCGCGGCGGGTGCGATGGTTGACCGGCTCGTCGCAGTGGCCCGTGCGGGCGTGGAGGGTGCATGCCCAGATCGAGTCCGGTCCGTGCTTGGGGGTGGCCTGCGCACTCCAGTCGACCATCACGATCCGGTCGAACACGATGCTCCGCTCAGTCGCGAGTGAGCGTCAGTGAGATGCCGCCGTCGCCACGCCAGAGGGTGAGCTTGCGTCCCTCGATCCGGTAGCCGACGGCCGCCTCCAGCGCACGGATCAACGCCTGTTCCTGCTCCATGATCGTGGGACCTCCGTCGGGGTCGCTCTCGCAGATCTGCCGGGTGGTCACGAGCGGTCCGATCGACATCGCCGTGTCGACCACCGTGAGGGGGCCCTGGAATCGGTTGCAGCCACTGTGACCACTGACCTGGTTGGCGCCGAACGTGACGTTGACCATGCCTCTGGTCGAGATGATCGCCTGCCGCTCGGGATAGTGGATCGACGTGACGAGCCAGTCGCCGCCGAGCCCGTCGGACAGCTGTGTCTCGAAGCGGAGCAGCAGTTCTCCCTCTGCGTCGAACAGGTGCAATTCGGCGGGTTCCACCACAGCGGTGACGACCTGGGCGAGCCGACCCAGCACGTCGTCCTCGAGGCGCATCGCGTCGGGCGGGCAGGCCATCCGGGTGGAGGCGAGCGGTCCGAACTCGAGCGCGTCGACCGTGAGGCGGTAGGAGCCGCTGAAACGATTGCACCCCGAGAAGCCGCTGACGGTGCCGTCTCCGAACGCCATCACGACCTCGACGCCCTCGCCCGCCATGGGGGATCCGACGAGCGTCCACGTGGTGTTGCGCAACGCATCGGCCATCGGGGCACCCCCGTCAGACGACATCGGTCGCCGCTCCCGCGAACTGGGCGTTGTAGAGCTCGTAGTACGCACCGCGCTGGACGAGCAGGTCGTGATGAGAGCCCTGCTCGACGATCCGTCCGGCATCCATGACGAGAATGATGTCGGCATCGCGGATCGTCGACAACCGGTGGGCGATGACGAAGCTCGTGCGTCCACCGCGGAGCTTGTTCATCGCGCGTTGGATCAACACTTCGGTCCGAGTGTCGACCGAGCTCGTGGCCTCGTCGAGGATCAGGATCGTCGGCTGTGAGAGGAAGGCGCGGGCGATGGTGAGCAGCTGCTTCTCGCCGGCGCTGATCGAGGTGCCCTCGTCGTCGAGGACGGTGTCGTAGCCGAGCGGCAGCGAGTGCACGAATCGATCGACGTAGCACGCTTTGGCGGCGGCGAGGATCTCGTCGTCGGTGGCGTCCACGTTGCCGTACTTGATGTTCTCGCGGATGGTGCCGCCGAACAGCCACGTGTCCTGGAGCACCATGCCGAGCTCGTCGCGCAGATCGCTGCGCCGCATCTCCGAGATGTCTCGACCGTCGAGCAGGATGCGCCCGGAGTTCAACTCGTAGAACCGCATGATGAGGTTCACCAGCGTGGTCTTGCCGGCCCCGGTCGGTCCGACGATGGCCACGGTCTGGCCCGGCTCGGCGACCAGCGAGAGGTGATCGATGAGCGGCCGGTCCGGCACGTAGCGGAACGACACATCCTGGAACTCGACTCGGCCCCGCACGACGTGGGGCTCGCCGTCCTGCACCGGATCCGGCGACTGCTCGGGGGCGTCGAGCAGCTCGAAGACCCGCTCCGCCGACGCGATGCCGGACTGCAGCACGTTGACCATCGACGCGGTCTGCGTCAACGGTTGGGAGAACTGGCGCGAGTACTGGATGAACGCCTGCACGTCGCCGAGACCGAGCGCCCGGTTGGCGACCTTGATGCCACCGAGGACGGCGATGGCGACGTAGTTGAGGTTGCCGATCAGCACCGTGGCGGGCTGGATGCAGCCGCTGATGAACTGGGCGGCGAACCCGGCTTCGTACAGCTCCTCGTTGGTGTCGTCGAAGCGTTGCTGGGCCTCGTGCTGGCGGCCGAAGGCCTTGACGACGGTGTGGCCGGTGAAGGTCTCCTCGACCTGTGCGTTGAGCGCGCCGGTGTGGCGCCACTGGGCGACGAAGCGACCCTTGGAGTGCTTGGCGACCTGCTTCATCACCATGATCGAGATCGGCACGCTGATCACCGCCACCAGCGCGAGCTGCCACGAGATCCAGAGCATCATCGCGATCGTGCCGATGATGGTGAGGATGCCGGTGAGCAACTGGCTGATCGACTGCTGCAGGCTCTGGGCCACGTTGTCGATGTCGTTGGTGACGCGGCTGAGCACGTCGCCGAGCGACTGCCCGTCGAGGTACGACAGCGGCATCTCGTGGAGCTTCGCCTCGACCTCGGCGCGCAGGCGCTGCATCGAACGTTGGACCACCCCTGCGAGCGTCCAGGCCTGGAGGTACGACAGGACGTAGCCGGCCGCGTAGAGCCCGACGGCGAGCCACAGCGTGCGGTGCAACGCGGCGAAGTCGATGCTGGGTGTGCCGTTGAGGTGGAAGACACCGTCGAACACGATGTTGGTCGCGTGACCGAGCACCTTCGGGCCGCTGACGACGAGCGAGACACTGACGACCGCGAGCATCAGCACCAGCCACAGCTTGGTTCGCTCCGGTCCCAGACGGTCGATGAGCCGGCGCACCGAGCCGCGGAAGTCCTTCGACTTCTCCATCGGCACGCCGATCGTGTTCCAGCGTCCACCACGTGCCTCGGCCGTGCTCGACGGGGGCGGCGCCGGCTGCTTCAGCTCCTCGGTGTCCTCGCTCACGAGGCCCTCCCCGCTGCCTCTTCCGCAGTCAGCTGGGAGTTGACGATCTCGAGATAGGTCTGGCAGGTGACGAGCAGCTCCTCGTGCGTGCCGAGCCCCACCTGCTCGCCGTCCTCGAGCACCAGGATCTGGTCGGCGTGTTGGATCGACGACACGCGCTGCGCGACCAGCAGCACGGCAGCGTCCCGGGTGTGTGGTTGCAGCGCAGCCCGCAGCCGCGCGTCGGTGGCCATGTCGAGCGCAGAGAAGGAGTCGTCGAAGATGTAGACGTCGGGCCGTCGCACGAGCGCGCGGGCAATGGCCAGACGCTGTCGTTGGCCGCCCGACACGTTGGTGCCGCCCTGAGTGATCGGCGTGTCGAGGCCGCCGGGCATCGATTGCACGAAGCCGGCCGCCTGGGCGACGGTGAGTGCTTCCCACATCTCGGCCTCGGTCGCGTCGGGCTTGCCGTACCGCAGGTTGCTCGCCACCGTGCCGCTGAAGAGGTAGGGGCGCTGGGGGACGAGCCCGATGCGGTCCCACAGCAGCTCTGGCGCGAGCTCTCGCACGTCGACGCCGTTCATCAACACCGCGCCCTCGGTGACGTCGATGAGCCGCGCGACCAGGTTGACGAGCGTGGTCTTGCCCGCTCCGGTGCTGCCCACGATCGCCGTGGTGGTCCCGGCGCGACACCGGAACGACAGGTTCGTCAGCACCGAGTGCTCGGCCCCCGGGTACCGGAAGCCCGCGCCTCGGAGCTCCACCGAGGCCCGCTCCGTGAACTCGTGCACGGCGTGGTCCGTGGAGACGATGCTCGACGGGGTGTCGAGGACCTCGATGATCCGCTCAGCGCTGACGGTGGCTCGAGGGACGAGCGCCGCCATGTAGGTGGCCATCATCACGGCCATCAAGATCTGCAACAGGTACTGGAGAAAGGCCAGGAGCGCGCCCACCTGCATCTCGCCCGAGGCGATGCGGTTTGCCCCGAACCAGATCACCGCCACGCTCGACAGGTTCACGATCACGGTGACGGTCGGGAACATCAGCCCCATCAGGCGCCCGCCGCGCAGCGCGGTCCGGGTGAGGCGCTCGTTGCTGTCGGCGAAGCGCTTCGTCTCGTACGGTTCGCGCACGAACGCTCGCACCACCCGGATGCCCGTGATCTGCTCGCGCAGGACGCGGTTGATGTCGTCGATGCGCTCCTGCATCACGCGGAACGTCGGCACCATCCGCCCGATCACGTTGCCGATCGAGATGATCAGCACCGGGATGGCGACCGCGAGGATCCAGGTGAGTGCGACGTCTTCGCGAAGGGCCATGATCGTGCCGCCGACGGCGGTGATCGGCGCGGCGATGAGCATGGTGCAGGTCATCTGCACCATCGTCTGCACCTGGGTGACGTCGTTGCTGACGCGGGTGATCAGGCTGGGCGCACCGAAGTGGGCGACCTCTCTCGCCGAGAAGTCGGTGACCTGATGGAACAACCCGCCGCGCACGTCGCGGCCGAAGCCCGCGGCGACCCGTGATCCGTAGTAGATGGCGATGATCGAGAACACGATCTGGAAGCCGCTGATGAGGAGCATCAGCCCGCCGCGCGACCAGATGTACCCCGTGTCGCCGTGGAGCACGCCGTTGTCGATGATGTCGGCGTTCAGTCGGGGCAGGTACAGCGAGGCGGTGGTCTGCAACGCCTGGAACAACACGACGACGACCAGCAAGCCGCGATAGCGGCGCAGGTAGGTGCGCAGGAGCCGGATCAACATTCGTCGCCCATCTTGCCGTTGATCCGGCACTTTCCACGACATGAGCACAAAAGGCGGACTGTCGTCGGCTTGGCTAACGTCACGCAGCCATGACCGCCTCCGACACACGCCCGCTGCCCGAGGCAGTCGACGTCGTCATCGTCGGTGCCGGGCTCGCCGGGCTGGCCGCGGCACGGGTGATCCAACAGGCGGGCAGGTCGGTCGCGGTCCTCGAGGCGACCGATGGTGTCGGCGGTCGAGTTCGGACGGACCTCGTCGGGGGGTTCCGCCTCGATCGCGGGTTCCAGGTGTTGCTCACCGCGTACCCGGAGGTGCAGCGCCAACTCGACGTCGACGCCCTCGAGTTGCGGTCGTTCCTGCCCGGCTCGCTGGTGTGGACGGGGGAGCGGCCCTACGCCGTCGGCGATCCACTCCGCCGGCCGTCGCTGCTCCTTCCGAGTGCGGTGGCGCCCATCGGTTCGATGCGCGACAAGATCCGGTTGGCGTCGCTGCTGCGTCGGGTCAAGTCCGCAGACCCTCGAGCACTGCTGCGCGGTCCCGACGTCAGCACGTTGGAGTCCCTGCAGGCGCAGGGCTTCGGTCCGCGGATCATCGAGCGCTTCTTCCGTCCGTTGATCGGAGGCATCCAACTCGACCCGGCGCTGTCGGGGAGCGCGCGGATGTTCGAGGTCGTGCTCCACAGTCTCGCCACGGGTGACTCCGCCGTCCCGGCAGCCGGCATGCAGGCCATTCCCGATCAGCTCGCGGCGCGGCTGTCGCCGGGCACCGTGCATCTCGGTGTTCCGGTCGCCACCGTCGCCCCCGGCGAAGTGCGAACCGTCGACGGGCGGACGGTTCACGCCGCGCAGATCGTCGTTGCCACCGAAGGCCCCGGCGCATCCGCACTGCTCGGCGAGCGGGTCGGCGACCCAGGGTCCCGCGAGGTGTCCTGCGTCTGGTTCGATGCTCCGGCGCCGCCGATCACCCAGCGCCTGATCGTGCTCGACGGCGTCAGGTCCGGCCCGGCCCTGAACGTGGCGGTCATGAGCAACGTCGCACCCGAGTACGTCACGCCGGACGCACCCGCAGGTCACGCGCTCGTGGCGGCGGCGTGCCCGGCGCCCGGCGAGTGGTCACCCGCCTCCGGCGCCGACCTGAAGGCGGCCGTCCGCTCCCAGTTGCGCCGATGGTGGGGTCCGATGGTGGACCAGTGGAAGGTGCTGCGAGTCGACACCATCGCCCACGGCCAGCCGGATCACCGCCCGCCGTTCGCACCCAAACGCCGCCAAGCGCTGGGCGAGGGCCTGTTCGTGTGCGGCGACCACCGCGACACCCCCTCGATCCAGGGTGCGCTCTTCTCCGGTCGCCGCTGCGGCGAGGCTGTGGTCGGCGCGATCGCCCCGTTTGGGTGAGCAACGAGCACACGACGTCCGGCAATACTGAGCGGGTGAACCGTTCTCGTCTCGTCGTCATCGCCCCTCTGATCGCAATGCTCGCCCTCGGTGCGACCTCGTGCGGCGACGACGACTCCTCTGCCGCCACGACACCGCCGGCGTCCATCGCCGACGGAACCGTCTACCGCTCGACCGCGGCCAAGGGCATGGACCTCCCGTCCGGCGTGGTCGTCACGCTCGGCGTGCAGGGGTCGACCCTGGGCGTGTCCGGCGGCTGCAACACGATGTCCGGTGGCTTCTCGGTCGACGGCGACACGCTCGTCGTGGGCGCGCTCGTGCAGACGCAGATGGCGTGCGAGCAGTCGCTGATGGACTTCGATGCCGCGATCGCGTCCTTCCTCACATCCGGCCCGACCATCGCCATCTCCGGCGAGAAGATGACGCTCACCGGCGGCGATGTCGTCGTCGACTTCGAACAGGTCGCGGCAGTCCGGCTCGAGGGCACCACCTGGACGGTCGCGAGCACCGTCGAGAACGAGGCGGCCACCGGCCTGACCACCGATCCCGCGACGATCACCTTCGCCGACGGCACCGCCCAGGTCTTCACCGGCTGCAACTCGGGCAGTGCGGGCTACACGATCACCGGCGACACGATCGCGTTCGAGCCCCTCGCCCTCACCAAGATGGCGTGCCCTGGCCCGGCCACGGCCCTCGAGGCAGCCGTCACGACAGTGCTGACCGGCTCCGTCACCTACGCGATCACGGGCACGACGCTGACGCTGACCAACGGAACCACCGGCCTCGTGCTGCGCCCCGCATGATGCGCTGACGCGTCGCGTGTGACAGGGAGGCGTAATACAAGTACCATACAAGTCGTGACCGCCGACTGGAACCCCGAGCAGTACCACCGTTTCGCCACCGAACGAGCCCAACCGTTCCACGATCTGCTCGCGCTCGTGCGTCTCGATGCGCCGCTGCACACAGCCGTCGATCTCGGGTGCGGCTCCGGCGAACTGACGGCGCTGGCCGCCGACACGCTGGGCATCGAGGACATGTGCGGCATCGACTCCTCGCCGTCGATGCTCGACGCGGCCGCGGGCCACGCTCGTGCCGGCCTCCGCTTCGATCGTGGCGACATCGGCGGATGGACATCCGCGCACGATCACGACCTTGTCCTGGCGAACGCCAGCCTCCAATGGGTGCCCTCGCATGAGACGGTGCTCCGGCAGTGGCGCAGCGCGCTCGCGCCGGGCGGGCAGTTGGCGGTGCAGGTGCCGGCGAATGCCGACATGCCGTCCCATGTGATCGCCGATCGTGTCGCTCACCTCCCTCGGTTCTTCGAGGCGTTCGGTGCAGAAGGCCCTCCGCCCGATCCCGTGGCCCACAACGTGCTGTCACCCGAACGGTACGCGGTGATGTTCCACGAGCTCGGGTTCGTCGAACAGCACGTGCGACTGCAGGTGTACGCCCACGTGCTGCCCTCGAGCCGGCACGTCGTCGAGTGGGTGCGGGGCACGACCCTCACGAGGTTCGAGAAGGTGTTGGATCCCGATGCCTACAGGTCGTTCCTGGAGGAGTACGAGGCGCGGTTGCTCGATGTGATCGGCGAGCACGAGCCCTACTTCTTCCCGTTCAAGCGGATCCTGATGTGGGGCCGTCTACCTCGTTGAGGCGATGAACGCGGCGATGACCTCGGCGAGCTCGGGTCCGCGGTCCTCCTGGAGGAAGTGGCCTCCGCCCTCGATCGTGACGTGAGGTTGGCCGGCGGTGCCGGGCACCTCGCGGAGGAAGATCTTCTCGCCGCCACCGGTGACCGGGTCATGGTCGCTGAACGCGCACAGCCATGGCTTGGTGAAGGTGCGCAGCACCTCCCACGCGGCCAGCTGATCCGGCCGCGCCGGGTCGTCCTCGCCGGTGGGGACCAGCGACGGGAAGATGCGGGCGCCCGCCTTGTACGTGTCGTCGGGGAACGGTGCGTCGTAGGCGGCGATCACCGACGGCGACAGGTCGGTGGTGCAACCACCGTTGACGATGCCGCCGATGGGGAACGTCGGCGACTCACGCGAGAACGTCCGCCAGGCGAGGAACGCGTCGCTCGGCCGGCCGTCGCCCGTGGGCAGACCGGTGTTGCCGATGACGACCCGGTCGAAGCGTTCGGGTGCGCCGGCGACGAGCCGCAGGCCGACGAGGCCTCCCCAGTCCTGGCCGAAGAACGTCGCGTGGCGAAGGTCGAGCTGCTCGAGCACGGCGTCGCGCATCCAGGCCACATGGCGGGCGTAGGTGTAGTCGGAGGTCTCCGTCGGCTTGTCGGACCGGCCGAAGCCGACGAGGTCCGGCGCGATGCAGCGGTGCCCGGCAGCGACCAGGACGGGGATCATGTGGCGGTACAGGTAGGACCAGCTCGGCTCGCCGTGCATGAGCAGCACGGGGGCAGCGTCGGCGGGGCCTTCGTCGAGGTAGTGGACGCGCAGCTCGCCGCCGTCGCCGTCGGCGACGGTGAGGTAGTGGGGCTCGAAGGGGAAATCGGGAAGGCCCACGAACCGCTCGTCGGGTGTGCGCAACGCCTTCATCGGGTCGCAGCCGTCAGGAGCACGGTGAGCGCGTCGGCCATGGCGGCCGTTGCCTTCGCTCGGGTGAGGTGCTGATCGTCGCGCAGCAATCGCCAGGCCTCGAACGACGTCGCGACATCGGCCAGCGCGAGGCGCTGGGCCGCGAGTGCCGGGGACATCGAGCCGAGCTCGGCGGCGAACAGGTCATGCAGCTGTTGGCGCAGGAACGCCCGACCCTCGGTGAGCTTGTCGCTCACCACCAGTTGGAACGGAGCCCGCAGCCGCGACACCATCGCCACGGACTCGATGGCTTCGAACAGTTCACCGCGCTGGCGGGCAAACGCCGTGACCCGGTCGTCGAACGCGTCGTCCGCGGTCGCCGGCACGCCGACGAGGTGACGGACGTCGTCCTGTTGCTGGGCGATGGCGGCCTCGGAGAGATCGTCGACGTCGTCGAAGTAGCGGAACAGGGATCGTGCCGAGACGCCCGAGCGTGTGGCGATCTCCTCGGTGGAGGGGCTGAGGTTGCCCTCGTTGTAGAGCGACAGCAGTGCCCGCACGACTGCATCGCGGTTGCGATCGCGGCGGAGGCGTCGGCCGTCGGCCGGCGTGGGGAGCGCAGAAGGGCCGGAAGTCACCATGGCGCCACGGTAGCAGCCGGGTGGATGAGTTGACAGTAGTTGTGCCAATTGTTTCAATGGCCCGATGTCCACCATCGCGCCCCGCCGCGTCGCGCTCGTCGCCGACGCCGGCTTCTACGTCGGGCCGCCCATCGCCCGCCTCCTCGCCGCCCGCGGCCACGATCTCGTGCTCGGCAATCCGGCCGAGGGCCTGGTCGATGAACTCGAGGCACTCGGAGCGACCGTCGAGGTGGTTCCCGACGCTCGCGACCTCGCCAAGCCCGAGACCGCCGCCCGGCTGGTGGGTGCCGGCCTCGATCGCTTCGGACGGCTCGACGCCGCAGCGGCGTTCAGTGGTCGGGTCGTCACGGGTTCGTTCGTCGACGCCACCCTCGACGACCTCCACACCGTCGTCCGCGGCTGCATCGAGGCGCCCTTCCACTTCCTCCAGGCGGTGGTGCCGGTCATGGTGCGCCAGGGCGACGGTCAGGTGCTCGTGCTCACCAGCGCGGCCGGCGCCAAGCCGACCCCGAACGCCCCGCTCTACTCCGCCGCACGCGCCGGCGCCACGATGTTGGTGAAGAACGTGGCAGCCGAGGTCGCCCGTCACGGCGTCCAGGTCAACGCCATCGGCACCAACTTCATGGACTTCCCGGAGTTCCGCCGCGCCGCCGGCGCGGACGATCCCGTCGTGCGCGCCCACATCGAGGCCGCGGTGCCCCTCCGCAGGCTGGGCACCGTCGACGAGTGCGCCGCCTTCTGCATGCCGTTCATCGACGGTTCGAGCCGATTCACGACCGGCCAGTTCGTGGCCTACGCCGGTGGGTGGGCCTGACGGGCCGGGACCTCGACGGATACGACACGGTTGTCGCAGGTCAGAGTCAAGAAGTCAGCGGAGAGTGCCGATACCCCCACGATGATCGAAGGTGGGAACCCAGGCGGCAGCGCGTTGACGCAGGCGAGTCAACGTCGTGAGACCGCGGATCGACTCATGGTCGAGGCCAAGTGGCTCGAGGGCGTCGCGTCCGACGAGCGCACCATGGCGACGCAGTTGTCGAATCTGCCCAGCGCCTACTCGATCCTCCATGATCTGAAGGTCCCGGGCTCGAAGGGCAACATCGACCACGTGATCATCGGTCCCGGCGGGGCATTCCTCATCGTGACCCGTCGACACAGCGAGGTGCTGTCGTACCGCGATGGTCAGCTGTGGGCCGGTGACACCCCGCTCAAGGGTGAGCTCGATGCGGCCCGAATGGAAGCGCAGATGCTGACCCAGTCGCTGTCGACGCCCGTGGTCCCCGTGATCGGGATCCTGGGTTCGGGCGTTCCCGCCACGGCGCCGCCGGCACTCGACGGGGTGCTCGTCTGCGCTGCCGACAACGTGGCGCGAGTCGTCAGCCGGGCGTCGCACACGCTGCTGCCCGCGACCAAGGTCGCCGAGATCGCCGAGCGGGTGTTGCCCCTGCTCAACTCGCCGGGGACCTCGCCCCGCGTCACCGGCCAGGTGCCCGCCTCGCGGGCGCAGCGCATCGAGGCACCGATGTCGTCGGTCCCCCCGCCGCCGCCTCCGCCGATCTCGATCGCGGAGGTACCCGCTTCGGCCCGCGTCGGACGGAAGTCGGCCAAGGCCGAGCAGTCGTCGGCAGCGTCGGCGAAGCGTCAGGCGCGCCGCCGCGGTGCGGAGCAGCCCTCAGCGGATCGACCGAAGAAGGAACGCACCGGTCGGGCGCGATCGGTCGGATTCGTCGCCGCGTCGCTCGTGTCGCTGTGTCTGGTCGCCTTTGCTGCGGGCAGCCTCGTGCACGTGCTGTGGCCCGACGACCAGGGCGCGAACGCCGCTGCGTCGTCCACGGTGCCGGGCGACGTCACCACGTCGCTGTTCATCACGACCACGTCGGCGCCGGCCCTGAGCGCGCCGGCGATCGAGTTCACGCCGGTCTGCAACGCCGTGGGTGCCGGGTGGCAGCTGGTGCCGACCTGGCCCGGCGACGTCGCCGGTCTCGCCCAGTACGTCGTCGAAGCGCAGAATCTGGACGGATCGTGGGTCCAGATGGCGGCGTTCGCGACCACCGACACCTCCGTGGGGGCGATCGTGCAACAGGGACCCGGCGTGTCGTGGAACCTGCGGATCGTGGCCGTCCTGACCGACGGCACCCGGAGCCCGGCGAGCTCGTTGGTGGTCACCACGCCCGCCAATTCGTGCTGATCCGCCCCGAGTCGTGTTGCCCGAGGTCGCCGCTAACATAGTTCCCCGTGCCTGCGGCCGATTCGGTCGTTGCGCGCCCACAGACGCACGACTGAAGAGAGACGACAGAGATGGCCAAGCGCGAATTCCCCCTCGAGCGCACCCGCAACATCGGCATCATGGCCCACATCGACGCGGGCAAGACCACCACGACCGAGCGCATCCTCTACTACACCGGCAAGAGCTACAAGATCGGTGAAGTCCACGACGGTGCCGCGACGATGGACCACATGGCGCAGGAGCAGGAGCGCGGCATCACCATCACGTCCGCCGCCACCACGTGCATCTGGAACAACCACCGCATCAACATCATCGACACCCCCGGCCACGTCGACTTCACCATCGAGGTCGAGCGCTCGCTGCGAGTGCTCGACGGTGCCGTCACCGTGTTCGACTCGGTGGCCGGTGTGGAGCCGCAGACCGAGACCGTGTGGCGCCAGGCCAACAAGTACAAGGTCCCCCGCATGTGCTTCGTCAACAAGATGGACCGCATCGGTGCCGACTTCTATCGCACCGTCGACATGGTGAAGACCCGCCTGCAGGCCACCCCGGCCGTGCTGCACCTTCCCGTCGGCGCCGGCGGCCCGGAGAGCAACAAGCCCTTCGCCGGTCTCATCGACCTGGTGAAGATGAAGGCGCTCATCTGGCACGACGAGGAACTCGGCGCGAAGTGGGACGAGGTCGACATCCCGGCCGATCAGGTCGAGGAGGCGAATCGGTACCGCGAGGAGCTGCTCGAGACCATCGCGACGAGCGACGACGAGCTGATGGAGAAGTACCTCGGCGGCGAGGCCGTCACCGAGGAGGAGATCAAGCGTGCGATCCGCAAGGGCACGCTCGCCTTCGACTTCGTGCCGATCCTGTGCGGTTCGGCGTTCAAGAACAAGGGCGTCCAGCCGATGCTCGACGCCGTCATCGACTTCCTGCCGAGCCCGCTCGACATTCCCCCCACCGAGGGTGTGCGCCCCAACCACGAGGACGAGGTGCTGCTGCGCAAGCCGTCCGAGACCGAGCCCTTCGCGGCGCTGGCCTTCAAGATCGTGGCCGACCCGTTCGGCAAGCTCACCTACTTCCGTGTCTACTCCGGATCGATCAACAAGGGTGAAGAGGTCTACAACTCCACGAAGGAGCGCAAGGAGCGGCTCGGCCGCATCCTGCTGATGCACGCCAACCAGCGTGAGGACCTCGACGTGGCCATGGCGGGCGACATCGTCGCCGGCCTCGGCTTCAAGGACACCACCACGGGCGACACGCTCTGCGATCGCAACAACCCGATCATCCTCGAGCGGATGATCTTCCCGGAGCCCGTGATCCACGTGGCCATCGAGCCCAAGACCAAGGACGACTCCGACAAGCTGGGCAAGGCCCTCAAGAGCCTGTCCGACGAGGACCCCACGTTCCGCGTCCGCACCGACGAGGAGACCGGCCAGACCGTCATCTCCGGCATGGGCGAGCTCCACCTCGAGATCCTCGTCGACCGCATGATGCGCGAGTTCGGCGTGGTCGCCACCGTCGGCAAGCCGCAGGTGGCCTACCGCGAGACGATCACCCGCGCGGTCGAGCAGGTCGAGTACCGCCACATCAAGCAGTCCGGCGGTTCCGGTCAGTTCGCCGTCGTGAAGATCAACCTCGAGCCGAACCCGGGCAAGGGCTACGAGTTCGTCGACAAGATCTCCGGCGGTCGCATCCCCCGTGAGTACATCAACCCGACGAACCAGGGCATGCAGCAGGCCCTCGACTCCGGCGTGCTCGCCGGCTACCCGACGGTCGACGTGAAGGCCACCCTGGTCGACGGTCAGTACCACGACGTGGACTCCTCCGAGATGGCCTTCAAGATCGCCGGTCAGATGGCGTTCAAGAAGGCGGCGGAGATGGCCAAGCCCGTCATCCTCGAGCCGATCATGGCTGTCGAGGTCGTCACCCCCGAGGACTACATGGGTGACGTGATGGGCGACCTCAGCAGCCGTCGCGGCCGCATCGAGGGCATGGAGGCCAACGGCAACGCCCAGGTGATCCGGGCCCAGATCCCGCTGTCGGAGATGTTCGGTTACTCGACCGACCTCCGCTCGCGCACCCAGGGTCGCGCCACCTACACGATGCAGTTCGCGCAGTACATGGAAGTGCCGCCGAACATCGCCAGCGACATCATCAAGCGCGTTCGCGGCGAGTAGGAAAAATCCCTCCTCTCACGAGGCACCCGCAGGGTGGAGGAAGCGCGCGTCGCGCTACACTCGTGCCGTTCTTTGACAACCCACTTGATCCCCGACGACGGAGACAGCAATGAGCAAGGCGAAATTCGAGCGCACCAAGCCGCATGTGAACATTGGCACCATGGGTCATATTGATCATGGGAAGACGACGTTGACTGCTGCGATTTCCAAGACGTTGGCGGATAAGGGGTTGGCGCAGTACACGCCGTTCGATCAGATCGACAAGGCGCCTGAGGAGAAGGCGCGTGGGATCACGATCTCGATCGCGCATATCGAGTACGAGACCGCGAATCGTCACTACGCGCATGTGGACATGCCGGGTCATGCTGACTACATCAAGAACATGATCACGGGTGCTGCGCAGGTGGATGGTGCGATTTTGGTGGTCGCGGCGACGGATGGTCCGATGCCTCAGACGCGTGAGCATGTGTTGTTGGCTCGTCAGGTGGGTGTGCCCTACATCGTGGTGGCCTTGAACAAGGCTGACATGGTGGAGGATGAGGAGTTGTTGGAGTTGGTGGAGCTCGAGGTTCGTGAGTTGTTGAACGAGTACGAGTTCCCTGGTGATGATGCTCCGGTGGTGCGTGTGTCCGCGTTGAAGGCCCTGGAGGGTGATGCGGGTTGGCAGGAGAAGATCATGGAGTTGATGGCGGCGTGTGATGCGTCGATTCCTGAGCCGCAGCGTGAGTTGGACAAGCCGTTCTTGATGCCGATCGAGGATGTGTTCACGATCACGGGTCGTGGCACGGTGGTGACGGGCAAGGTCGAGCAGGGGATCGTGCACACGGGTGATGATCTGGAGATCGTTGGGTTGAAGACGACGCAGAAGACGGTGTGTACGGGTGTGGAGATGTTCCGTAAGTTGCTCGATGAGGGGCGTGCGGGGGACAACATCGGTGCGTTGTTGCGTGGCACGAAGAAGGAGGATGTGGAGCGGGGTCAGGTGTTGTGCAAGCCGGGCAGCATCACGCCGCACACGAACTTCACGGGTCAGGTGTATGTGTTGTCGAAGTCCGAGGGTGGGCGTCACAAGCCGTTCTTCAACAATTACCGTCCGCAGTTCTTCTTCCGGACCACGGATGTGACCGGGACGATCCAGTTGCCTGAGGGCACTGAGATGGTGATGCCGGGCGACAACGTGGAGATCACTGTCGAGTTGGGCAAGCCGATCGCGATGGACGAGGGTCTTCGTTTCGCCATCCGTGAGGGTGGCCGTACCGTGGGCGCCGGCCGCGTCACCAAGATCACGAAGTGAGCTGACGACACCCATGGCACAAAGCATTCGTATTCGCCTCAAGGCGTTCGACCACGAGATCATCGACCAGTCGACCCGCAAGATCGTCGAGACGGTCACTCGGACCAACGCCACGGTGCGCGGCCCCATCCCGCTGCCCACCGACAAGCACCGCTACACCGTGATCCGCGGACCGCACATCGACAAGGACTCACGTGAGCACTTCGAGATGCGGGTCCACAAGCGGCTGATCGACATCGTCGATCCCAACGCGAAGACCATCGACAGCCTGCAGCGCATCGAGCTGCCGGCCGGTGTCGACATCGAGATCAAGATCCAGTCCAACTGATCGCGACCCTCCGGGGGGAATCAGCAGCGACCCCGCTCGGCTTCGGCCGGGCGGGGTCGTTCGCGTCGTGGTCGTTCGCGTCGTGGTCGTTCGCGTGTCCGTCGGGTTCGATCAGGTCGCGTCGGCCGGACGGTGCTGCTCGATCCAGCGCGCCAGCGGTGTCGGCAACGCCGCCGGGCGGTCGCCCCAGTCGATGACCTCGGTGGTGCCGGCGATCACGTCGTGCAGCGTGCGTCGTTCGCGGCCGAACACCCCGCCGATCAGCCCGGCCCCGAGCAGCAGGGTGCTGAACGGGAGTGCCAGCACCCGCAGGGCGACGCGCGAGGCCGGCACCGGTGCGCCGTCGCGACGGACGACGCGCAACCCGACGACCGCCTTGCCGAACGTGCGACCCGTCATCGCCAGCGGGATCGCGAAGAACGAGAACGCCCACACGAGGAACAGCGCGCCACCGAACCAGCCCTCGAAGTTCCCCGCGGCGAGATCGGTGTGGAACAGACGGTCGAGGGTCCAGGTGGTGATCGCGGTCGCCATGCCGAACAGGAAGATCAGGGTGACGACGTCGAGGCCCATCGCCACCGCTCGCGACACCGGGCCCGCGTACTGCCCGCTCACGGTCGGCCCCCGCCGCGGGGTCGGCGCCGCCGGGTCGGGGCGCAGCGCGTCGGGTCCGGCGGGGAAACCGGCAGGGTCGCGTCGCACGATTCGGGCGGCGACCCGAGTGGCGATGACATCGACGCCCACGAGTTGGCGTCGGACCAGGTCGATCGAGTTGGCAGTGATGCCCCGGGTGCTCTCGGCGACGATGTCGGCCAGGTTGGCTCGCTGCACGATCCGGTCGATGTCGACCCTGTCGATCACGGCATCGATGTCCACCCGAGCGATGACCGCATCGAGATCGATTCGATCGATGAGCTGCGCGATGTCGATCCGCGCGAGCAGGGCATTGGCGTCGACGCGGGCCAGCAGGGCATCGATGTCGACCCTGGTCAGGAGGGCGTCGATGTCGGCGCGGTCGAGCAAGGCGTCGACATCGACCCTTGCGACGACGGCGTTGGCGTCGACCCGCGACACGAGCGCGTCGGCGTCGACACGGTCGAGCAGGGCGTTGGCGTCCACTCGTGCGAGCAGGGCGTTGATGTCCGCTCGCTCGAGAATGGTGTTGATGTCGATCCTCGCGACCAGAGCGTTGATGTCGACCCGATCGATCAACGCTTCGACGTCGATGCGGCCGACCACGTCGTCGACGTCCACCGCGCCCACCACGCCCGGGACCACGATGTCGGCGATCGCCGCGAACGGGTTCAACACGGAACGTCGCCTGCTGGTCCGCTTGTCGCCGTTGTCGTCGCTCATCGCGACCAGACCGTCATCACGGCACGGACGATACTCCCGCCGGCCCTGCCCGCTGAGCACGAACGCCCGGCACGCTGATGGACATGAACTTCACCGAACTGGTCGGCTACGTCGCCTCCGTCCTCGTCGTGCTCTCGCTGGCGATGACGTCGGTCGTCCGGCTCCGCGCACTGTCGCTCGTGGGTTCGGTCACCTTCGCCGTGTACGGCGCGATGATCGGTTCGGTCCCGATCGTGCTCACCAA
Organism: uncultured Acidimicrobiaceae bacterium; assembly: GCA_963720695.1. GTDB lineage: Bacteria > Actinomycetota > Acidimicrobiia > Acidimicrobiales > Ilumatobacteraceae > UBA668. The sequence goes on along the minus strand of CAVRGG010000004.1, from coordinate 1,028,097 downwards.
CACCTCGATCGCCGCCTTGAACATCTGGTTCCTGCGCGCCGAGCTCGGCGGCAAACGGAACCTGGGTGTGACGGTGGTACCGCTCGACTCGCCGTTCCTGGTCGACTTCGTGGGCTACCACCTCGGTGACATCCACCGCTTCCAACCGACCTTTCAGCTGCCCGCTCCCGACGGGCACACCGTGGCGATGCTGACGATGCGTGACGGGCTCCCTGCCGGCGTGCTCATCGGGCGTGTCGAGGGTTCTGATCTCCACGTACTGCTCGACCACGTGATCAAGCCGTACCGCGACTCGTTGATCTCGACCTGGCTCTACGGCAAGGGGAGGGGAGTCTTCCGCCGGTTGGGCGTCGATCGCGTGTGTTCCGCGCCCGGCGCCGAGTTCCATTCCAGCTATCTCGAGCGGATGGGATTCCGCCGCGTCGGCGATCACTTCGAACTGGACCTGACCGGGTGATCGGGGGCAAAGGATGCGACGATGAAGGTCCGTGATCGACAACGAGTTCGACGAACCCTTCCCCGACCCGATTCCCGACAGTCCTGCTGAAGCGGAACCGGCGGTCGAGCCGCCGCCGTCCATCGTCGAGCGCGCCCGACATCGTCCGCTTCTCTCGCTGCTCCTCGTCGGACTCGTCGCGTGGGTGTGCGGACTCACCGGCGCCGTCATCGGGACGCGACTCGCCGCCGACAACGGTGCTCCGGCTCGGACGCCGTCGACGCTCGGTCTCGTCCAGGCTCCGCCGAGGACGGAGTCGCTGCCGCCGATGGATGCCTTTGCCGCGGCGAGCGCGATCGGCCCGAGCATCGTCAGCATCGAGACGGTCGTCACCGAGAACGGCTCCGTGGTGCACGGTTCGGGAACCGGCGTGGTCCTCACCGCCGATGGCGAGATCGTCACCAACGCCCACGTCGTCTCGTCGGCCGGCACGGTGGCCGTGCGGTTGCCGGGGGAGACCGAACCCCGCGTCGGCACCGTGGTGGTGGCCGACCCAGGCCGCGACCTGGCGCTGGTACGGATCGAGGCGGACGGACTCCGCCCGGCCGAGTTCGCCGATCCCGCCGACGTCAGGGTCGGTGACGCCGTGGCCGCGGTGGGGTTCGCGCTCGGCCTCGACGGTGATCCGTCGGTGACCGTCGGCGTCGTGTCGGCGCTCAACAGGACGTCGGCGCACCTCGACAGTGCCCTCAAGGGATTGATCCAGACCGACGCGCCGATCTCGTCGGGCAACTCGGGGGGACCGCTCGTCAACTCGCTCGGGCAGGTCATCGGCATCGTGACGTTCGTCGCCGTCGCCGACGACGGCACCCAGGCGAACAACCTCGGCTTCGCGATCTCGAACGCAGAGTTGTTGCCGTCCATCGACGTGCTGCGCGCCTCGGCGGGCGGCGACGTGCCGGCGTCCGCGTTCCTGGGCGTGAAGGTCGGACCGCGCGACGACGGCGGCAGCGGCGCGCTGGTGACGGATGTGGTCGCCGACTCGCCGGCCGCCGACGCAGGGCTGAAGGTCGGCGACGCTGTGGTCGCGCTCGATGGTGATCCCATCACCGGTGAGGCAGGTCTCGTGGCGACCATTCGCGAGCATTCACCCGGCGACGTCGTCGAGATCGACGTGCGCCGAGACGGCGAAGCCGTGACGCTCAGGGCGACGCTGGTGGAGCGTCCGGCCGACTGATCTCGACCGCTATGGGTCGCACGACCAGCGTGTTGGTGCCGTAGTTGGCGACGGCGAGCCATCGGCCGTCGGGAGACACCGCCGCCGCGTGCGGGAACGAGAAGCCGCGGTGGCGCGCCGTCTGCCGCAGCGTCGCGCCCTCGACGGCGAACTCCAACACGGTGTCGTCCGACTGGACCGCGACGACGACACGCCGGCCGTCCGACGAACACCCATCGACGGTGTTGTCCGGGATGTCGATCGTGGCGACGGTGCGGAACGACCAGTCGTCGTCGATCTGGACCGTCACGAGGCGCGCGTCGTGGCGGACGCCGGGCTCGCGACCGACGGGTCGGCGCATCTGGGCGACGATCATCAGCCGAGGGCCGAGGAAACAGAGGTCCTTCGGGAGCCACCCCGGGTCCACGAATCGGGCGACGGAGCGTCGCTGCGAGAGCGAGAGCACACGAATGCTGCAGTCGCCGGTGGTGGTGGCGACGGCGATGAGGTCCGGGTGGTCGGGCACGAAGACCGCTCCGTGGCAGTACCCGGCGTCGGGCCCGTCGAGTCCGACGGACTGTTCGACGACGAGGTGGTCGTCGACGACGCGATATGTGGTGACGGACAGCCGTTCGCAGTTCGGGGTCACCAGCCGGTCGGCTCCATCGGAGTCGATGAGGTCGGTGGAGCAGCGAGTGTCACCGTCGACCGTGTCGATGCGGTCGATCACCGACAGCGTGCCGCCTTCGGGATCGTGTCGTACCAAGAACATCTGCTGGCCCAGGAGAGAGACGCACGCGAGCCGGTTGCCGGAGAGGAACGCCACGCCCGAGTTGTGGGCGAAGCGGGCACGGTTGCCGATGTAGAAGGGCTCGCGGTGGCCGGTGAGGTTGCGCGACGCGAACGCGAGCTCCAGGTCGGCCCGCCGCTCGAGTGCGATCTCCGGTGGAGGAAGCACCGTGCGGTAGACCGACGCGAGCGTGGCGGCGAGTGAGGCCGGGGAGTTGCGGACCGCAACGACTGCACGAGCGGCGTCTCCCATCCGAGTCCGCAACGACTCGTCGAAACAGAGCTCCTCCACTCGTCGTGCGAACATCGTCACGTCGTCCCCAGCGACCAGGAAGCCGGTGACCCCGTCGTCCACCATCTCCTGGAAACCGCCTCGGTCGTACGCGACGACCGGGTTCCCCGCTGCCATCGCCTCCAACACGGATCGTCCGTAGGCCTCGTACGTCGTGGTCATGCTGACGACGACGTCGGCCATCTGCTGTGCCTCGGCCGACGAGTCCACGTAGCCGGCCAGGACCACGTTGGCCGGGAGTCCCTCGGCGCGAAGGCGCAAGGTGAGGGGCGACGGTTGGCCGATGATCAGGAACGTGGCGTCGATCCTCGGCTCGAGCAGACGAGCCATGGCGACGAAGTCGAGCACACCCTTCTTCTCGACGGTGTTGCCGATCAGCGCCACCCGCACGGGTCCCTGAGGGGTGGTCCGGTGGAACTCGGCCACATCGGCGACGTTCGGGGCCACCGTGGTCCGGCCATCGAGTGGGAACGCCGACGCGACGGACCTCGACACGGCCACGACGTGGTCGGCGTCGGCGAGCACCGATGCGGCGAGCTCCTCGGGGGTGGTCTCCAGCCAGTCGCACAGGACAGGGTCGTGCGTCGGGACCTCGCGGGCGTGCACCACGACCGGCAGCCCGAGCGATCGGGCGGCCAACACCGGTTCCCGGGGCACGACGGTGTTGGCGTGCACCGCGCACACGCCGTGGAGCCGAATGACGTGGCGGTAGTGCTCCACCAGTCGTTCGTCGGCGGGTCGCCGAGGCCGTCGACGGGGGACGGGAGCGATGTGGACCGCGATCGACCCGGCGAGCACTCGATCCACGTAGGCAGGGTTGTCGTCAGAGGGGAGGACGGCGACGACGTCGAAGCCGATCACGTGCAAGGCCTCCAGGACGTGCAGGAAGCTGCGCTCGGCGCCGAACAGGCTCGCTCCGCCGGCGTGACCCACGAGGAGGATGCGGGGGCGGGACGGCTGCGGCATGTGGGCGCCGGCGATCACCCGTGATCGAACGCTCGGTGCGGCGACGGGCTCGACCGAGTCGCCGTGGGTGGATCCGGCCCGGTCGTCGCCCGCAGGTTCGATCGCTCGACCTTCGCTGCGTCCGAACCGCTCGTAGTGGACGAGCGGGTTCATCCCCGCGGCAGCCACCTCGGGGTGGGCGTCGAGGTAGGCGGTGGTGCTGAACGAGGGCCCCGGGTCCCGCCCGAGCAGCGCGCCGGCAACGAGATAGTGGTCGATCGGGTCGAGCCGACAGAGGGCGACGTCCGGATATCGCTGCCGGTACCACTGGGGGTCGAACAACGCCGACGCGGCGACCACGTCGCGGGGTCAGGGTTCATCGGCATCACGGTCGGGCGGCGCGGGGAGCCGACGGGAGACGCACCCCGTCGAGAGGAAGTGGAGCAACGGGTTCGTCCCCGCTGCATCCGGGTTCGTGGCCACGTACCAGGAGGTGTCGAACGCCGGACCCGGGTTGCGGCCCTCGGCGGCGCCATGGGCGATGTAGTGGCGGGCAGGGTCGAGACCGGCCGAGGCGACGTCGGGGTTGTGGGCGAGGTACCAGGCACCATCGAAGTAGGACGACCGCCGCAACACCTCCTCGTCGGTGAGCGGCTTGCGTGGTGCGGGCGCGGCGTTCCGCTCGTCGCGCAGGACTCGCACCAGTGCCTCGACCATTCGATCGGAGGGGCGGGGTCGGTCCTCGGCCACCTGGAGCTCGTGGCGCAGGACGGCGATCCTGGCCAGGTCCTCGATGCGCGCCTGGCGTTCGGACGCCAGGAGCGCCTCCGTTCGATGCAGCGCGGTCCGCAGGTCGGCGAGCTCCTCGACCAAGGTCGCCAACTCGCGCTGTTGACGCTCGGCCACTGCGGCGAGAGCGTGCTCGCCGGCGGTGGGATCATCGTCGTGCATCTCGACCGACGCTAGTTGCTCCGGGCCGAACACGGACGTGGGTGCGACCTATCGTGCGGACATGCAGCACCTCGATGCCCATCTCGGCGGCGCCCGTCCGTTCGGTCTCAACTACTGGCCGCTCGCCGAGGACGACCCGGGTGTCGAGATCCCGCGAGAGTCGATCCGGCTGGTGAGCCCCGATGGTGCCCTCGTGCGGGGGGTCCTCTGGACGCCGCCCGGTGGTGCGCGGTGGAAGACCGCGGTGATCCTCAGTCACCCGCGCGGCGACTTCAGCGTCCACTACGCGGCACCACTGCTCGCCGCGGCGGGCTATGCGGTGCTCGGTTTCGGCACGAGGTACATGAACAACGACACCGACTGCCTCCACGAGCACTGCATCGTCGACGTCAAGACCGTGCACGACGAGATGATCCGCCGTGGTGCCGAGGCGGTCGTGCTGCTGGGCAACTCCGGAGGCGGCAGCCTGATGGCGCTCGCGCAGGCCGAACTGGGGATCGGCGACGGCTGGATCGGCATGGCGGCCCATCCCGGTGAGGGGGTGTTCATGTTGCAGGTCATCGACCCGAGCGTCGCGGACGAGACCGATCCGTTCTCGACGGTGCCCGAACTCGACATGTACCACCCCGACAACGGCTGGCGTCCCTGGCCGGAACCCTGCGAGTACGACCCGGCATGGGTCACCCGCTACCGCGCCGCGCAGGTCGCCCGCGTCGCCCGGATCGACGCGATCGCCAAGGCGAGCCTGGCCGAATCGACCGACGCGGGTGTCCGGTTGCGCGAGGTGGACAAGGGTGCCGACGCGCTCGCCTGGCGTGAGTTGCGTCGGCGGGCGGTGTTCACCAAGTACCTCACGATCTACCGCACCCTCGCCGATCCGGCATACCTCGACCTGTCGATCGATCCCGACGACCGGCCGATGGGCAGCCTGTTCGCGTTCCCCGACCCGCTCGACGCGAACTACGGCAGGGGTGGACTCGGCCGCACCATGACCGCCCGCGGATGGCTCAGTACCTGGTCAGGCCTGTCGAGCCACGCCAAGCTGGCCGACACCATGCCGCGGGTCACCGTGCCGACGCTGCTCGTGCATCCCACGGCCGACACCGAGATCAGGGTGTGGCAGGCCAAGGAGATCGTCGACAACGCCGGGGCCGCCGACGTCACCTATGTGGAGCTCGAGGGGGCTCCGCACTACCTCGAGGGCCATCGTCGCGAGGCGCTGGCGATCGTCGCCGACTGGTTGGCGACTCGCTTTCCCTGAGCCCGTCGAGGGCCGGCGCGGTCAGCCGGGCAGCCACGAGCCGTGGAAGCCATCGGGCACGCGGGCCGGCAGGTGCACGGTCGCGACCGGATCGTCGCCGAGCCGTGCGGCGTCGAGCACGACGAGGTCGCTGCGGTCCGTCGCTCGGTCGTGGACGAACGTGAGCACCCAGCCGTCGCCGCCCGGCCGGTCGTCGGCCGGTGCGAACACCCCTTCGCCGGGCGTCCTCCCGGGGCCGAAGTGGTGGGTCACCACGTCACCGCTGCGCAGGTCGTAGCCGTGGAGGGCTCCGTCGTCGGAGCCCATGGCCGTGGCCCAGCCGAAGGCTGCCGGCAGGCCGACGAGCCGATCGTCCACACGCGGGAACTCGCAGGGGCGGTCGTCGAGCTGCGTCTCCGTCACCGTGCCGTGCACCAGATCGATGGTCCACCGCCACAGGACAGCCGGGGTGCGCTCGGTCGGGTCGAGCCACAGGTGGGGGTAGCGGACGACGTCGACCACGATCGTGTCGCCGTCGTCGTAGGAGTTCAACGGATGGAACACGTAGCAGGGGTCGACCTCGAACCACCGCACGGCGCCGTGCGGGTCGTCCCGGCGCAGGACCCCGAGGCGCGCGCCGTACTCGCGCTCGAACCGGAACGGCATCGTTCCTGCCATGGCCCGCTCGAGGTCGAACACCATCGGGAGGTCCATGAAGACGACGTGAGTGCGAGTGATGTTGAAGTCGTGCATCATGGTCGCTGCCGGCACCTCGACCTCGCGCGTGGTGATCAGGCGGCCCTGGGCATCAGCGACGTGGTACGTCAGGAACGGCGGGGTGAAGCCGTACCCGAAGAAGTGGAGCTCCCCGGTGACCGGACACGCCTTGGGATGCGCCGACATCGCCGTCGTCAAGGCGCCGCCGAAGTCGAAGGGTCCGAGCGTGGTGAGGCCCTCGTCGAGCTCGTAGGGAAGCGCCGTCTCCTCGAGGGCGAGGATCCTCCCCGCATGGCGCACGACGTGGGTGTTGGCGGCGCTCACGCGCAGATCGAGCGCGCCGTCGGCGTCGAACTTCGGTCGCCCCGCGAGCTGATCGGTGCGCACGTACCGGTTCCGGTACCACTCGGCGCGGCCGTCACGGAGGCGGAGCCCGTGGATCATGCCATCGCCGAAGAACCAGTGCGGCGACGATCCGGAGTGGGGATTGGGCCCGTTGCGGAGGAACGTGCCGTCGAGCGCCGCCGGGAGCGAGCCGGTGACCGGCAGGTCGAACGCGGTGAGCTCGCTCGACACGGGGCGGCGGTTGCCGGTGAGGTGCGCGGGCGTCGGCTTGCCATCCGAAGTGGTGGTGGAAGTGGTCGTGATGGTGGGCGTGGTGGTGGTCATGGATCTGGATCCTCAGTGGGTGGGCTGAACGGGTTGGGAGGGGACTGCGGATGCTGCGAAGCGGGCGCGGGCACGGTTGCGCACGGTGGCGGTGGCGGCGACGGGGACCACGAAGCCGAGCACCTCGATCGATGCCCACAGTGCGGTGGCGTGCGGGGCCACTGCCAGCGTCCACGCCACGAGGGCCGCCGAGACGAGGAAGGCCGCGGCCCAGAGTCGGGTGATGACGACGTTGGTGTGGAGGAACGCCGGGTGCTCCCACACCTCGGGCGGGGTGCTGCGCCGGGCGATCGTCAACGTGAACGGCTGGTCACGCCACAGCGAGTCGGCGGCCGCCAGCCCGAGCGCCGCCAGCGACAGCGCCGGCGTGAAGCGATGCAGCGGTGACTCCGGGGAGAGCAGGCTCAGCGCCGTCAGGGCGAGGAAGAACCAGCGCGTGCAGCGGGCGAGGTCGTCGACGTTGCCGTCGAGTGCACGCTGCGCACGCACCTCCCTGGCGGCGACGACGGTGGCGATCGCGGCGCCGAGTCGCCAGTCGGCGACGGCGCTCACGGCGGCGTAGGTGATCCACGGGGCGAAGGTACGGAGTGACAACATGAGAGTTCCTTTACTGACATGTCATAAGTGACATGTGAACCATACGATTTCGTTGGTGACATGTCAAGAGTGGAATATGATGCGTCGCATGAGCCTTCGTCATGCCCTCCTCGGACTCCTCGCCGACCACCCCGCCAGCGGGTGGGACCTGCTGAAGCGATTCGAGACGTCGCTCGCGTTCGTCTGGCCGGCCACGCAGAGCCAGCTGTACACCGAGCTCAACCGGATGACCGACGACGGCCTGGTGGTCGCCGCCGATGCCGGGCCTCGCAACCGCAAGGAATACGCGATCACCGACCTCGGACATGCGGCGCTCGAGCACTGGCTGCTCGAGGTGACGCCCGAGCGGGTCCGTCGCAGCGATGCGATGCTGCGCGTCTTCTTCCTGTGGTCGGTGGAACCGGCGGCCGCTCGCGACTTCCTCGTCGCGGAGGCAGCCGAGAGCGATCGCCAATTGGACCTGCTCCGGCAGGTCGACGAGACGGTGACCTGGGACGACAGCGGCTTCGACCGATGCGCGCGGCTGGCGCTCGAGCACGGAAAGCGGCTGGCTGCGATGCAGGCCGACTGGGCGAGGTGGGCGGCGGCACAGATCGCGTGATGCGGGTTGGTACCGGTCGACGCGCGCCGATAGAGTCAGATCCTCGTGTGCGCCAGTTGGTGCACTGCAATCGATGTCCGTGTCCGCCTCCGGGTACCACACGGCACAACCAGAATCCGGTGCTCCGCCGGCCGTATGGCCAGCGGAGCATTTGCGTGTCATCCGAAAACCCGGTCTCCGGGTTCCGACCGAAAAGGCTGCCGACATGGCACTCAAAGCGATCGTTGGCGAGAAAGTCGCCATGAGCCAGGTGTGGGTGAACGACAAGGTCGTTCCCGTCACCGTGCTCCGCGTCGAGCCCGCTCGCATCGTCCAGGTGAAAACCACTGAACGAGACGGGTACACCGCGCTGCAGGTCACCTATGGCCATCGCGATCCCAAGAAGCTCAACAAGCCCGAAGCGGGTCACTTCGCTGCGGCAGGCGTCGACGCCGGCCGCAAGCTGGTGGAACTGCGCCTCGACTCCGTCGACGGGTTCGAGGTGGGCCAGGAGATCAAGGTCGACCTGCTCGCCCAGGGCGAGCGCGTCGACGTCACCGCGGTCAGCCGTGGCAAGGGCTTCGCCGGCACCATGAAGCGTCACAACTTCAAGGGCCAGGGCGCGAGCCACGGTAACCACAAGCACCACCGTGCGCCCGGCTCCATCGGCCAGGCCAGCTTCCCCGGTCGAGTGTTCAAGGGCGTGCGCATGTCGGGCCACATGGGTCACGAGCAGGTCACCACCTTGAACCTCGAGGTCGTCCAGGCCGACGTCGAGCGCAACCTGCTCCTCGTCAAGGGTTCCGTCCCCGGCCCCAACGGCGGGGTCGTCATCGTCCGCAACGCAGTGAAGGGGAAGTGATGAGCAGCATCACCCTCAAGACCCGCGACGGCCAGGACGCCGGTTCGCTCGAGCTCGACGCCACCGTCTTCGGCGTCCAGCCCAACGTGCCGGTCATGCACCAGGTCGTCACCGCCCAGCTCGCCGCCCGCCGTGCGGGTACGCAGAGCACCAAGACCCGCGCCGAGGTTCGTGGCGGCGGCAAGAAGCCCTTCAAGCAGAAGGGCACCGGCAACGCCCGTCAGGGTTCCACCCGGTCGCCGCACTTCAGCGGTGGTGGCGTGGCCCTCGGCCCGAAGCCCCGTAAGTACACCCAGAAGACCCCGAAGAAGATGGTGAAGCTCGCCCTTCGCTCGGCGCTGAGCGATCGCGCCGCCGAGGGCAAGGTCATCGTCGTCGACAGCTGGAGCTTCGAAACCCCCAAGACCAAGGACGCCGTCGCTGCGCTCAGCGCACTCGGCGTGCAGGGCAAGGCGCTCGTGGTGGTGGATGTCAACGACACCAACACCATCCGCAGCTTCCTCAACCTCCCCGAGGTGCAGCTGATCGAGGTCAACGAGCTCAACGCGTACGACGTCCTCTGCAGCGACTTCGTCGTGTTCTCGCAGTCCACGCTGCCCGGCGAGGCCGTCGTGACCGAGGCCGCGACGCCGGCCAAGAAGGCTCCGGCGAAGAAGGCCGCCGCCAAGAAGGCTCCGGCCAAGAAGGCCGCAGCCACCGAGTCGGCGGACGCCGACGAGGCCGAGACGGCCGACACTGACTCCGACAAGGACGGCGAGTGATGAAAGACCCCCGCGACATCATCCTGGCCCCCGTGGTCTCGGAGAAGAGCTACGGCCTCATCGAGCAGGGCGTCTACACGTTCAAGGTGCACCCCGGCGCCAGCAAGCCCGAGATCAGTGACGCCGTGCAGGCCATCTGGGGCGTGCAGGTCGTCAAGGTCAACACCCTCAATCGCAAGGGCAAGGTCACGCGTGCACGTCGCGCCGGCCGCGCCGGTTCCAAGCCCGACACCAAGCGGGCCATCGTCACCCTGGCAGCGGGCCACGAAATCCCGCTGTTCGAGAGCTGAGGCGCAGCATCATGGCCATTCGTTCACGTAAGCCCACGAGCGCCGGTCGCCGGTTCCAGACCACGAGCGACTTCCGCGAGATCACCAAGTCGTCGCCCGAGAAGTCGCTCGTCACGTCGCTCAGCAAGAGCGGCGGTCGCAACGTCTACGGTCGCAAGACCTCGCGTCACCGCGGTGGCGGCCACAAGCGTGCGTACCGCGTCATCGACTTCAAGCGGATCAAGGACGGCGTCACCGCCAAGGTCGCCGCCATCGAGTACGACCCCAACCGCACCTGCCGCATCGCCCTCCTGCACTACGCGGACGGCGAGAAGGCCTACATCCTGGCGCCCAAGGGTCTCAACGTGGGCGACCACGTGATGAGCGGCCAGGGTTCGGACATCAAGCCGGGCAACGCACTGCCGCTGCGCTTCATCCCCGTCGGTACCACGGTGCACAACGTCGAGTTGCGTCCGGGTCAGGGCGGCAAGATGGGCCGCTCCGCCGGCATGGCCATCCAGTTGGTCGCCAAGGAAGGCGAGTTCGCCACGGTGCGTCTGCCCAGCACCGAGATGCGCCGCGTGCTCATCGACTGCCGGGCCACCGTCGGCGAGGTCGGCAACAGTGAGCACGAGCTCATCAAGATCGGCAAGGCCGGTCGCAACCGCTGGAAGGGCGTCCGCCCGCAGACCCGTGGTGTGGCCATGAACCCCGTCGACCACCCGCTCGGTGGTGGCGAGGGCCGTACGTCCGGTGGCCGCCCGGCCGTGTCCCCGTGGGGCAAGCCCGAAGGCGTTCGCACCCGCAACACCAACAAGCCGTCGCAGAAGCTCATCGTGCGCCGTCGTCGCACGTCGAAGGGCCGGAGGTAATCGCCCATGTCCCGCAGCCTGAAGAAGGGCCCGTTCGTCGACGACCACCTGTTGAAGAAGGTCGACGCCCAGAACTCGGCCGGCGAGCGCAAGGTCATCAAGACCTGGAGCCGCCGCAGCACCATCATCCCCGACATGGTCGGGCACACCATCGCCGTCCACGACGGTCGCAAGCACGTGCCGGTGTACGTCACCGAGAGCATGGTCGGTCACAAGCTGGGTGAGTTCAGCCCCACTCGTACCTTCAAGTACCACGCCGGCCAGGAGAAGAACTCGAAGGGACGCCGCTGATGACCGGTCCGAAGCTCAACGAGGGCTCGTTCGTCGCAGGCGAGCGCAGCGGTACCAAGGCCAGTGCGAAGTACATTCGCTCGTCGGCCTCCAAGATGCGCGTCGTGCTCGACCTCATCCGCGGCCTTCCCGTCCGCAACGCCGACGAGGTGCTGCAGTTCACCGATCGTGACGCCGCTCGTACGGTTCGCAAGGTGCTCGCCAGCGCCGTCGCCAACGCCGTGCACAACGACGAGCAGGATCCCGAGGAGCTGTACGTCAAGGCGTGCTTCGCCGACGAGGGCCCGACGCTCAAGCGTTTCACCCCCCGTGCCCGTGGCCGCGCCGGCCGCATCAACAAGCGCACGTCGCACATCACGATCGTGGTCGCCCGTCTCGACGACGACCGCATCGACATCGTCCAGGCCCGCGAGGCCAAGCGCACCGCAGCCGGCCGTCGCCGCGTGGCCGCAGGCGGTACCGCCGCCAGCCGCCGTGCTCGCGTCGAGCGCAGCCGTGACCGCGCCGCTTCGCTCAAGGGTGGCGACGCCACCGAGTCGACCGACACCACCGAGACGCTCGACGAGCAGGTCGAGATCGAGGCGACGCAGGCCTTCACCGGTGCGATCGTCGCTGACGGCGACGAGGCTCCCGAGGGTCACGCCATCAAGGGCAATGCGCAGTCGATGCTCTACCACGAGCCCGGCACCCGCTACTACAACCAGACCAAGGCCGAATTCTGGTTCGACACGGTCGAGAGCGCCGAGGCCGCCGGCTTCAGCGCTCCTGGCAGCCAGCACGCCGATGCTGAGGCCGAGAACGATGACAACGCCGACGCCGCCGACGGCGAGGAGAACAACTGATGGGTCAGAAGATCAACCCCTACGGCTTCCGCCTCGGCGTCACCACCGAGTGGAAGAGCCGCTGGTTCAGCGAGCGCGACTACAAGGAATACCTCACCGAGGACTGGAAGATCCGTCGTGCCCTCATGGCCAAGCTCGAGTCCGCTGCGGTCAGCCGCATCGAGATCGAGCGCACCCGTGACAAGGTCCGCGTCGACATCCACACCGCGCGCCCGGGCATCGTCATCGGTCGCCGTGGCGCCCAGGCCGACGAGCTCCGCGCGCTGCTCACCCAGATCACCGGCAACCCCAAGGTGCAGCTCAACATCGTCGAGATCAAGAGCCCCGAGCTCGACGCAGCACTCATCGCCCAGGGCGTGGCCGACCAGCTGGTCAACCGCATCGCCTTCCGTCGGGCCATGAAGCGTGCGGTCCAGAACGCACAGAAGGCCGGTGCCCTCGGCATCCGCGTCCAGTGCTCGGGCCGCCTCGGCGGCGCCGAGATGAGCCGCACCGAGTGGTACCGCGAAGGCCGGGTGCCCCTGCACACGCTGCGCGCCGACATCGACTACGGCATGCGCGAGGCCCGTACCTCCAGCGGCCGCGTCGGCGTCAAGGTGTGGATCTACAAGGGCGACATCGTCCCCTACAAGGCCCAGACCGAGGACAAGATCAGCCGCGAGGCCGCCATGGCCGTCGGCGAGGCCGCCGGACTCGGCGCCCCCGCCCGCAAGGTCGTGTCGTCGGGCGCTCGTCGCAAGGCCGACGAGGTCGAGGTCGAGGCCTCCCCGCTCATCAAGGAAGCCGATCCCGAGCTCGAGAAGTTGCTCGACGAGGAAGAGGAAATCGCACGCCGTACCCACGGTGCTGCGCACGAAGCCCCGCACTTCCGTGGGGAGGACTGATTCATCATGTTGATGCCCCGTAAAGTCGCACACCGCAAGCACCACCGTGGCCGCACGGCCGGCCTCTCCAAGGGCGGCAACGACCTGGCCTTCGGCGAGTACGGCATCCAGGCGCTCGAGCCGGGCTGGCTCACCGCCCGCCAGATCGAGGCTGCTCGTATCGCCATGACCCGCGCCATCAAGCGTGGTGGCAAGGTGTGGATCAACATCTTCCCGGACAAGCCCGTCACCAAGAAGCCGGCCGAGACCCGCATGGGTTCCGGCAAGGGCAACCCCGAGTTCTGGGTGGCCGTCGTCAAGCCGGGTCGAGTGCTGTTCGAGCTGTCGTACCCCAACGAGGAGATCGCCCGTGCCGCCATGGCCAAGGCGATCCAGAAGCTGCCGATCAAGGCACGCGTCATCACCCGCGAGGAGTCGTTCTGACATGGCACGTTCCAACACAGAGTTGAAGGAAATGGACCTCGCGGCCCTCGTCGAGGAGCTCCGCGCGACCAAGCAGGAGGGACTCAACCTCCGCTTCCGCAACGCCACCGGCCAGCTCGACAACAACGCCGAGATCCGCAAGGTGCGTCGCCAGATCGCACGTATCAACACCCACATCCGCGCACGTGAGATCGCGCTGGCAGAGGCAGGCAACTGATGGCCGAGACAATGGAAACCGTCGAGCGCAAGAACCGCAAGACCCGTGAGGGTCTCGTCGTCTCGAACAAGATGGACAAGACCGCGGTCGTGTCCGTCGTCGAGCGCGTGCGCCACCCCAAGTACGCCAAGTTCGTGATGCGCACCAAGAAGCTCTATGCGCACGACGAGACCAACGACGTCAACATCGGCGACCGCGTTCGCGTGATGGAGACCCGCCCGCTGAGCAAGAACAAGCGCTGGCGGATCGTGGAAGTCCTGGAGCGTGCGAAATGATTCAGCAGGAATCACGGCTTCGCGTCGCCGACAACAGCGGCGCCAAGGAAGTCCTGTGCATCAAGGTGCTGGGCGGCACTCGCCGTCGCTACGCCTCGATCGGCGACATCTTCGTCGCGACGGTCAAGGACGCGATCCCCGGCGCCGGTGTGAAGAAGGGCGACGTCGTCAAGTGCGTCGTCGTGCGCACCAAGAAGGAGAAGCGTCGTCCGGACGGCAGCTACATCCGTTTCGACGAGAACGCTGCCGTCATCATCAAGGACGACCTCACCCCGCGTGGCACGCGCATCTTCGGCCCAGTCGGCCGTGAGCTGCGCGACAAGAAGTTCATGCGCATCGTGTCGCTGGCCCCGGAGGTGCTGTGACCATGAAGCTCAAGAAGGGCGACACCGTCGTCGTCATCGCCGGCAAGGACAAGGGCCACGAAGGTGAAGTGGTGCAGGTCATGCCCCGCACCAACCAGGTCATCGTCAACGGCGTGAACACGGCCAAGAAGCACAGCAAGCCCAGCAAGAACAACCAGCAGGGCGGCATCATCGACCGCGACATGCCCATCGATGCGTCCAACGTCATGTTGGTCCACAAGGGCAAGCCCACCCGGGTCGGCTACCAGATCAAGTCCGACGGCACCAAGGTGCGCGTCGCCAAGCGCACCGGTGAGGTGATCTCATGAGCACCGCGACCGCAACGTCGCCTCGTCTCAAGCAGCAGTACGAGAACGAGATTCGTGACGCACTGAAGAGTCAGCTCGAGCTCGGCAACCCCATGCAGGTGCCGCGCCTCGAGAAGATCGTCATCAACATGGGCGTCGGCCGTGCCACCCAGCAGCCGTCGCTGCTCGAGGGCGCCGTCGCCGATCTCACCAAGATCAGCGGTCAGAAGCCGATCGTCACCAAGGCTCGTGAGTCGATCGCAGCGTTCAAGCTGCGTGAGACCCAGGCCATCGGCTGCAAGGTCACGCTGCGCGGCGACCGCATGTGGGAGTTCCTCGATCGGCTGATCGCGGTCTCGATTCCCCGCATGCGCGACTTCCGCGGCCTGCCGGCCACCAGCTGGGACGGTCGTGGGAACTACACGTTCGGTCTCAGCGACCAGACGGTCTTCCCCGAGATCGACTACGACAAGATCGATGCCCCTCGCGGCATGGACATCACCATCGTGACCACGGCGACCACCAACGAGCACGGCAAGGCCCTGCTCGACGCCTTCGGCTTCCCCTTCAAGAAGGGCGTCGACGGCGAAGCCGCTCCGCAGAAGAAGCGGCGTGGACCGGTCCGTGGCGGCAAGGGCGGCGGCAGAGCCGGCGCCTCGAAGAAGAAGAAGTAAGAGAGGGCACCGCAATGGCAAAGAAGTCGTTGATCAACAAGGCGAATGCGACGCCCAAGTTCAAGGTGCGCGGGTATACCCGCTGCCGTCGGTGCGGGCGCGCCCGCTCGGTGTACCGCAAGTTCGGCCTGTGCCGCGTGTGCCTCCGTGAGATGGCCCACGCCGGCGAAATCCCTGGCATCACGAAGGCCAGTTGGTGAGGAGACCAAATGCTCACTGATCCCATCGCCGACATGCTCACCCGAGTCCGCAACGCCAACACGGCGATGCACGACGAGGTCCGCATGCCCAGTTCCAAGCAGAAGGTCGCACTGGCCGCCATCCTGGAGAAGGAGGGTTACATCAGCGGTTTCTCGCTGGCGCCCTCCACCACCGGGCCGGGCGAAGTGCTGACCATCTCGATGAAGTACTCCAACGATCGTCGCCGCACCATCTCCGGTCTGCGCCGCATCTCCACCCCCGGCTTGCGGATCTACCGCAAGAGCACCGACGTTCCTCGCGTCCTCGGTGGTTTGGGTGTGGCCGTCCTGTCCACCAGTCATGGCCTGATGACCGACCGCGAAGCGCGCAAGCGCAAGGTGGGCGGCGAGGTCCTCTGTTACGTGTGGTGAGAAAGAGGATTCGTCATGTCCCGCATTGGTAATTCACCGATCACCGTTCCCGGTGGTGTCGACGTCGTCATCGACGGCGCCGCTGTCACCGTCAAGGGCCCGAAGGGCACCCTGTCGCGTGTCATCCCCGGCGAGATCACGGTGCGTCGCGAAGACGCACAGCTGATCGTCGAGCGTCCCAACGACGAGCGTCAGAACCGCTCGCTCCACGGCCTGTCGCGCACGCTGGTCAACAACATGGTCGTCGGGGTCACCGACGGCTTCTCCAAGGAGCTCGAGATCATCGGCGTCGGTTACCGCGCCGAGGCGCTCGCCCCCACCACGCTTCGTCTCGCCCTCGGCTTCAGCCACCCGGTCGTGATGGAGGCCCCCGCCGGCATCACGTTCGAGGTGCCCGCCCAGACCCGCATCATCGTGCGGGGTATCGACAAGGAAGTCGTCGGCCAGGTGGCCGCCGACATTCGCGCCGTCCGCAAGCCCGAGCCCTACAAGGGCAAGGGTGTTCGCTACCTCGGCGAGAAGGTCCTGCGCAAGGCCGGCAAGACCGGGAAGAAGTGAGCATCTCATGAGCAACGTCGCACAGCAGCGCCGCAACGGCCGCATCATCCGCCACCGTCGGGTGCGCAAGAAGATCCACGGCACCGCGGCCCGTCCGCGTCTGGCCGTGTACCGGTCCAACAAGCACCTCACCCTCCAGTTGATCGACGACGAGGCTGGCCGCACCCTGGTGTCGGCCAGCACCAACGAGGCGTCGGTCCGGGGCGAGGGCGCCGGCGGCACCGTCGAGGCGGCCGCCCGTCTTGGCACGCTCGTCGCCGAGCGGGCCAAGGCTGCCGGTATCGAAAAGGTCGTGTTCGACCGTGGTGGCTATCGCTATCACGGCCGCATCGCCGCAGTCGCCACTGCGGCCCGTGAAGCAGGTTTGGAGTTCTGATGGCAGCCCCCTCGAATTACGGCAACCGCAACGAAGAGCGCGCCCCGGATCCCAGCGGCCTTCGCGAGTCGCGGGTCATCACGATCAACCGCGTCGCCAAGGTCGTGAAGGGTGGTCGTCGTTTCTCGTTCACCGCTCTCGTGGTGGTGGGCGACGGCAACGGTCGCGTCGGCCTCGGCTACGGCAAGGCCAAGGAAGTGCCCCTGGCGATCCAGAAGGGCACCGAAGAGGCGAAGAAGAACCTGTTCGACGTCCCGCTCGCCGGCAGCACCATCACCCACCCGATCATCGGCATCAACTCCGCCGGCCGCGTGCTGATGAAGCCCGCCGCCCCCGGTACCGGTGTGATCGCCGGCGGCGCCGCCCGCATCATCCTCGAAGAGGCCGGCATCCACGACGTGCTCTGCAAGTCGCTCGGATCGGCCAACGCGATCAACGTGGCCCGCGCCACGATCAACGGCCTCAAGTCCCTGCAGCGTCCCGACGAGGTCGCGGCACGCCGCGGACTCTCCGCCGAGGAGTTCGTCCCCAAGGGCGTGCTCAAGGCGTACAACGAGCGCAAGCAGCAGATCGCCGCAGGGGAGACCCACTGATGAGCACCACCAACGACAAGACGATCACCGTCCGCCAAGTGCGGTCCGCCATCGGCAACAAGCCCAAGAACCGTGGCACGCTGCGGGCCCTCGGCCTGCGCAAGATCGGTGACACCAACACCCTTCCCGACCGTCCCGAGATCCGCGGGATGATCGCCCGCATCCCGCACCTCATCGAGGTGTCGGAGAACACGGAGTCCTGATATGCGCGTCGACGAACTCTCCCCCGCACCGGGGTCCAACAAGGCCAAGAAGCGCGTCGGTCGCGGTATCGGCGGCAAGGGCGGCAAGACCGCCGGCGCCGGCACCAAGGGCCAGCAGTCGCGTGGTCGCGGCAAGGTCGCCCGCGGCTTCGAAGGTGGCCAGATGCCCCTCAAGCAGCGGGTGCCGAAGCTCAAGGGCTTCAACAACCCGTTCCGCGTCGAGTACAGCCCCGTCAACCTCGATCAACTCGCCGGCACCGGTGAGTCCACGGTCGATCCCGACGTGCTGATCGCCAAGGGCCTCGTGCGCAAGAACACCTTCGTGAAGATCCTCGCCCGTGGCGAGATCACCACGGCCGTGCACGTCTCGGCGCACGCGGTCTCCAAGGCAGCTGACGCGGCCATCACGGCCGCAGGCGGTAGCGTCACGCTGTTGCCGCTGCCCTTCAAGCAGGGTCGCCCGCCGGTCAAGGGCAACCAGTTCACCAACCGCTGATGACCTCTGATCTCGTCGCCACCCGGGCGACGAACCAACCCACTCTGGGAGCTCACCCGTGTTCTCGAACCTGAAGAACGTCTTCAAGGTCCCCGATCTGCGGAACAAGATCCTGTTCCTGCTCGCCATGGTGGCCCTGTACCGACTGGGCAACGCCATCCGCGTCCCCGGTATCGACCGTGACGCCATCGCCCAGTTCAAGAAGGGTGTGGAGTCCCAGGGTGCACTCGGGTTCCTCGACCTGTTCTCGGGTGGAGCGTTCGGCAGCTTCAGCATCTTCGCCCTGGGCATCATGCCCTACATCACGGCGAGCATCATCATGCAGGTGTTGGGTGTGGTCATCCCCAAGCTGGAGAAGCTCCAGCAAGAGGGTGCGGTGGGTCAGCGCAAGATCACCCAGTACACCCGCTACCTCGCCATCGGCATCGCCACGATGCAGGCGACGGCGCTCACGTTCATCTTCGGTAACGGCAACGGCAACGCGTTCTTCGGCGCGGCACAACGATTGCCGCAGAACGTGAAGCTGCTCACCGACGGCATGTGGCCCCGCGGCTACCTCGTCATCCTCACCCTCGTCGGCGGCACGGCGGCACTGATGTGGATCGGTGAGCTGATCAGCCAGCGCGGCATCGGCAACGGCATGAGCATGATCATCATGGCGTCCGTGGTCAGCCGCCTGCCCTTCGGCTACTACGCGATCTACCAGGAGAAGAGCTGGATCCCGTTCGCGCTGCTCATCGGCGTCAGCGTCGGCATCGTCATCGCCGTCGTCAAGGTCGAGTTGGCCCACCGCCGGATCCCCGTGCAGTTCGCCAAGCGTGTGGTCGGTCGCCGGATGTACGGCGGCCAGAGCACCTACATCCCGCTCAAGGTCAACCAGAGCGGCGTGATCCCGATCATCTTCGCCAGCTCGATCCTGCTGCTCCCGGTGTTGCTCACCAACCTGCTCGGAGGCAGCAGCGGCGGCGGGTGGCGGGCCAGCGTCCAGAGCTGGGTCGACACCCACCTCGTCAACAGCCAGAACTGGGTCTACATCTCCCTGTTCTCGCTGATGATCGTGGCGTTCGCCTACTTCTACAACTCGATCGCCTTCGACCCGATCCGTCAGGCCGACCAGATCCGTCGTCAGGGTGGCTTCATCCCCGGTGTGCGCCCCGGTCCTCAGACCGAGCGCTATCTGTCCAAGGCCGTGAACCGCATCACCCTCCCGGGCGCCCTGTTCGTCGCACTCGTCGCCATGACGCCGTACCTGCTGCTGTGGGCCTTCGGCGTGCGCAACTTCCCGTTCGCAGGAACCACCGTGCTCATCGCCGTCGGCGTCGCCCTCGAGCTGATGCGTCAGATCGACAGCCAGCTGATGCTTCGAAATTACGAGGGCTTCCTGAAGTGATCCCGGGCGCCCGGCTGATCTTGCTCGGTCGCCAAGGCGCTGGCAAGGGCACACAATGCGTGAGGTTGTCGCGCCACTTCGTGGTGCCACACATCAGCACGGGCGACATGCTCCGCGCCGCCGTGCGCGAGGGCACGGAGCTGGGCGTGATGGCCAAGCGAGTGATGGACGATGGCTCCCTCGTCGGTGACGAGATCATGGTCGGTCTGGTGCGCGAGCGGCTCTCCCAGTCCGACGCGGTGGGGCGCGGCTACATCCTCGACGGGTTTCCCCGCACGGTGCCGCAGGCGATGGCGCTCGACGACATCACCGCCGAGCTCCCCATCGATGCCGTCCTCGACCTCGATGTGCCGCGCGAGATGGTGCTCGAACGCCTCTCGTCGCGCCGTGTGTGCCGCGACTGCGGGACCAACTACGTCGCCCAGGGCGTCGAGAAGCTGCCGTGGATCTGTGAGGTCTGCGGTGGCGACGTGATGCACCGCGACGACGACACGCCCGAGGCGATCATCCATCGCCTCGACCTCTACGAGGAGCAGACGGCGCCTCTCATCGAGTACTACCGTCAGCAGGGTCGGATGGTGGTCGTCGACGGCGTCGCTTCGCCCGACGAAGTCTTCGACCGGCTCACGGCCGCCGTGGACATGATGCGTCGATCGAGCTGATGGCTCGTTTCGGCCGGGGCGCCATTCCTCGCCGTAGCGCGGATCAGCTCCGCGAGATGCGTGCGGCCGGCCGAGTGGTCGCGGAGATGCACGCCGCGGTGCGCGCTGCGAGCGCGTCCGGGGGTCACCACCGCAGCGCTCGATCGTGTCGCCCGAGACGTGATCGAACGGCGCAACGCGACGTCGAACTTCTTCGGCTATCACGGGTTTCCGGCGGTGATCTGCACGTCGGTCAACGACGAGGTGGTGCACGGCATCCCGGGCAGCAGGGTGTTGGAGGAGGGCGATCTGCTGTCGGTGGACTGCGGGGCGATCGTCAACGGTTGGCACGGCGACGCCGCGTTCACCATGGGCATCGGGACCGTCACGGCGGAGGCGCAACGGCTGATGGAGACGGCCGAGGCGGCGCTCACCGCCGCCATCGGCCAGATGCGTCCGGGGAAGCGCCTCGGCGACGTGGGCTCGGCGATCGACTTCGTGGTCTCCTCGGCCGGCTTCGGGAGCCCGCGAGACTTCTGCGGCCACGGGATCGGCCGGGCCATGCACGAGGACCCCGACGTCGAGAACCGAGGACGCGCCGGGCGCGGGCTCGAGCTGCTGCCCGGCGTCGTGTTGGCGATCGAGCCGATGCTCATCGCCGGTGGCGACGACGACGTGATGCAGCTCGACGACGGCTGGACGATCGTCACTGCCGACGGGTCGCTGGCCGCGCACGCCGAGCACACCGTGCTCGTCGGTGAGCACGGTCCGGAGATCCTCACCCGCCCCTGAGCACCCGGCTGGGCGTGTGGACGAAGCGTGGTCGGCGACGACGCGCTGCGCTATCTCACTCCGGGTGGCGGGCCAGGCGCATGACGTCGGCGCATTCGTCGGCGCACGACTCCCCGCTGCGGACATTCATGCCGAGGACATGGCTTGATCACGTGTCATTCATGTCGATGTCATCCGCCACTTCTACTGTCGCAGCTGCATGGAGACCGCGCCGCCGCCGACGCTCACCGAGGGCATCTCGCCCGTGCGCGCGGACCAGGTGGAGCACTTCTTTGACACGCTGAGGAAGGAGCAGGCGCACTTCCTTGACACAATCGGCCGTGCCCGATCGCTCCTCGGTCATGACTCGGGTCAGCTCGCTCATGTCTCGGCGATCCAGGGTCGACTGACCCGGCAGTTCTTCGACGCCCAGCGCTCGATCCTGGCCCGCCGCGCCGAGGTCGACGCCGAGGTGGCCGGCATCACTCGAGAAGCCGATCGACGTGCCGAGCGCATCATCGCCGATGCGCTCGCCCGCGTGGATGCCTCCGTGCCCCGCGGGGCGACGCCCTTCGGGCCTCCGCTGGGCCCGCCGTGTGCCGCCCCGCCCGTGTGCAGCGTGATGCCCGCCACTGCGGAGATGAAGGCGCTGGCAACATTGATCGACGACGCGTTCGGGTCGGACGAACCCGATGGAGCGGTTGCGGAGCGCCAGCTGGCTGCAGTGCTCGACGAGTGGTGGGTGGTGGAGAACCGCGACGGCCGCGGACTGATCGAAGACGCCCGGGCGCGCGCGGCCATGCGGGTGCACGTCGCTGGGCTCGAAGCGATGGATCTGATCGCTGCCGCCGGGCACCGCCCGAGCGTGGCGGAGGCGGGCACCGCGGTGCCACAGAACGTGCTGCCGGATGCGGTGCGCGCCGTGCTGGACGGGGCCACCGAGGCCGACCTCGAGGAAGTGCTCGCATGCCTCGGGCAGGAGTTGAGCCCGCCCGACGAGCCCGCGCTGGCAGAACCGTCGCCGAGCATGACGCCGGCGATCGACGAGATGATCATCCGCCTCGAGGCCCTCGCCGCCTCCTATCCCGAGACGGGCGAGGTGCCGGTCGACAGCCGCCCGTTCTGGGGCGAGCGAACAAGTTCGCGCGTGGTCGATGCGATCCGGTCGGCGGTCACCCACGCCGTGCTGCCAGTCACCGCGGTGACGTCCATCCTCGTGCTGCTCCTGGTCTGGATTGGTTGACGACCATGGTTGCGGTGAACGGCCATCCATCGATCAGCACCCCGCCTGCTCACGTCGCCCATCTCGAAGACCACGCGGCCGAGCACGCACGCCTCGTGGCCGAGATCGCATCGGCCCGTGACCGTGCGGCCGCCGCTCGGCAGCGAAGCGAGGAACGAGACACCGAGCTGCGAGCGATGCTTCGCGCGGAGCTCGTTGCCGCGCAGGAGCAGTTGGCCGACATGGAGCGCCAGCATCAGGTCACCGTCGACATGATTCGGCGCGCGGCACGCGATGAGGTCGAGCGGATCCTCACCGAGGCCGAACTCGAGATCTCCTGGCAGCCCGACGACGCCGACTCCCCCGAGCGGGTGTCCGATGTCGACTGATGCGCCCAGCTCGGAGGCGTCGGCGCTGTCACCACGTGCCGGGATCGCCCTGCTGACCCTCCAGTTGCGGACGTCGCTCCAGGAAGCGGCGACCCTCGAGGCCGCTGAGTCGACGATCGACGAAGCCGCCGCAAGAGCGCAGCTGCGCGAGCGCCTCGACCCCCTGATCGAGGAGCGCCGTCGCGGACTGGACGAGGCCGTCGCCGGGGAACGTGCGGCGGCGGCCGAGGCGGTCGCTGCGGCCCGACGAAGGGCGAACGAACTGATCGCCGATGCTCGCGCCGCCGAGCTCGCAGCGCGAGAGGCGGTCGTCGAGGACACCATCGAGCCGGAGGTCGTCGCGCCGGAGGTCGTTGAGCCCGGTGTCGCCGAGTCGGAGGTCATTGTCGACGTCGACGCTCGCGATCGGGCGGAGCCGCCGCCGCAACCCGAGGTGCTGCCACCACCAACCACGCCACGGGTGGTGATGCGTCCTTCGCGCGAGCGGGCGCCGCAGCAGATCAACGTCGTGCTCGATGCAGAGGCGTTCGCCCGAGCCTTCGCGACGATGTTCTCCGCGTTGCTCGACGAGCGAATCGCCGACGCTCGGGCCAACCCGCTCAGCCGACCGCCCATCGCCTTGCCTCCGGTGATCGTGCAAGCGCCGGCGCCTCCCTCGGTGCCGGACAGCCCGGCCCGTGCTTCGTTCTGGATGCACGCCCGCCACCCCGATGTCTTCCTGATGGGCCTGGCAATGGTGATCGTGCTCGTGGTGCTCGTGGCGTGGATGGCGTGAACCGTGGACATGATGACGATCACCCCCGACGTGCCCGACGTCGACGACCTCTCGCCGCAGCCGCGCGCGCTCTCCACCCGACGAGGCCGCGGTGACCGTGTCTTCCACGCTGGCGCTTCCCTGAGCGGACTCCTCGTCCTTGCAGTCATGGTTGCGGTGGGTTTGTTCTTGGCGATCCAGGCCACCCAGGCGCTTCGCACCACCGGACTGTCGTTCTTCACCACCAGTGAGTGGCAACCGGACCGAGGCAAGTTCGGTATCGCCGCAGTGTTGCTCGGCACGGTGGTCATCGCCATCGTCGCCGTGGCGATCGCGCTGCCGATCTCGATCGGAACAGCGTTGTTCATCACGGAGGTTGCTCCCACGTGGCTCCGCTCGACGCTGGTCGCCCTTGTCGACTTGATGGCGGCGGTGCCGAGCGTGGTCTACGGACTGTGGGGCCTGTTTCTACTGCAGGGCCACCTCGTCGGAGTGTCCCGCTGGATCAACGTGTGGTTCGGGTGGATCCCGATCTTCCACGTCGCGGGCGCCGATCCGCACAGTCCGCTGTCGAGCGCGTCGGTGTACACCGCCTCGGCCTTCATCGCCGGGGTCGTCGTGGCGATGATGGTGATGCCCATCCAGTGCGTCGTCATGCGAGAGGTGTTCTCACAGGTGCCGCTCGGCGAGCGTGAGGGCGCCTACGCCCTCGGGTCCACGCGGTGGGGAATGATCCGTGTCGTCGCGCTTCCCTTCGGGCGGGGAGGAATGATCGGCGGAACGATGCTCGGGCTCGGTAGAGCCTTGGGCGAGACGATCGCAGTGCTCCTCATCATCTCTCCGCGCTTCGACATCAACCTTCACGTCCTCGAGGCCGGCGCGAACTCTGTGTCGAGCCTCATCGCGCTCCGCTACAGCGAGGCCTCGGGGTTCGGTCTGTCCGCCTTGATGGCCGCAGGGCTCGCACTGTTCGCAGTGACGCTGGTCGTCAACTTCACTGCTTCGTGGTTCGTGGCGCGGTCCCGCTCCGGAGCGAGTAGCGAAGCATGACGGTCATGATGGTGGACGACGAAGAGCGCCCGACGGCGCTGCCACAGGGCCGCCCGGACGCTGCTGCAGGCGCCCGAACGGTACTCCCCGTTCGACCTGGTGGTGCGGCCGGCTCTCAGCCGCGGCGGTCGGTCGGACGGGTCTCGAAGCACGACGTGGTCCTCGTCGTCGGTGCCATTGCCAGCTCGATCGCGAGCACAATGCTGGTCTTCGGTCGGCTCACGTCGCTCCATGGGAAGCTCGGTTTCGTCCTCGTGGCATTCGCGATGTTCCTCGCGACCTACGCGGTCCTCGTATCGATGACCGAGAGCCGCCCGGCCGTGGTCGATCGGCTGATGACTGCGCTGTTGACATGCGCTGCGCTGACCGCGCTGTCCGCGCTCTTCTCCGTGATCATCTTCGTGCTCTGGCGGGGGCGGTCAGCGCTGTCGAAGTCGAACTTCTACGTCCAGGATCTCAGCGTCACCGGACCGCTGGATCCGCTCGAGGTGGGAGGCATCCTCCACGCGATCGCCGGCACGCTGATCATGACGATGCTGGCGCTCGTCATCACCGTTCCCCTCGGCCTCGCGTGCGCGGTGTACCTCACCGAGGCCCGCGGACGAGGCGCCAATCTGGTTCGGACCGTCGTCACGGCGATGACGGCGCTGCCATCGATCCTCGCCGGCCTGTTCGTGTTCGCGACGTGGATCCTCGTGTTGGGCTACCAACGCTCCGGTATCGCCGCGTCGATCGCGATGAGCATCATGATGCTGCCGATCATCATCCGGTCGGCGGACGTGGTGTTGCGGTTGGTGCCAGGCAACCTTCGCGAGGCTTCGGCCGCGCTCGGCGCGCCGCAATGGCGAACTGTCTGGCACGTGGTGCTGCCGACGGCTCGATCTGGTCTGACCACTGCTGTGATCCTCGGGGTCGCGCGAGGCATCGGCGAAACCGCCCCGGTGTTGCTGACCGCCGGCTACACGGCGACGATGAATCTCGATCCCACCAAGAATCCGATGGTGTCGCTTCCACTGGCCGCCTATGAGCTGGTTCGCTCGCCCCAGCCCGAACTCATCGCCCGGGGTTTCGGCGCCGCTGCGGTGCTGATGATCCTCGTCCTCCTGTTGTTCGCTGTCGCTCGAATCTTCGGTGGCCGCCCGGCTGGGCACCAGTCGAAGCGTCAAGCTCGGCGGACGGCATCCCGGTCAGCGGCGGACGTCGCGAGACTCGACGCGCGGCGGACCATTGAAGTCGACCCCTCGACGGTGACCTCGTGATCCGCCGTGGCCGGTTTCGCGGCCTCCTCGTCGCGACAGGCCTCATCCTGTCCGTCGTGCTCGGGGGAATCGCGGAGCCGACGGCGACGGCGAGCGGGAGCTACCAACGCATCTCGGGCGAAGGCTCGTCCTGGGCCGCGAACGCGATCGACGCGATGCGCGTCAACGTTCGACAATTCGGGATGACGGTCGACTACAACCCGAGCGGTTCGAGCGCTGGGCGGAAGAACTACCTCAATGGCACCGTCGATTTGCAGCGTCGGACATTCCGTTCCAGTTCCAACCCGAGGACGGCTCGGCACCAGAGAACCCCGCTCCTGGCAGCTACGCCTACATCCCGGTCGTGGCCGGTGGTACGTCGTTCATGTACAACCTCAAGATCAACGGCAAGCGGGTGACCAACCTGCGGCTGTCCGGCGAGAACGTCGCCAAGATCTTCACCGGTGTGCTGACGCAGTGGAACGATCCTGCAATAGCCGCAGACAACCCAGGGTTGGTGCTGCCGGCGAGGACGATCGTGCCAGTCGTACGTTCGGATGGGTCGGGCTCGAGCGCCCAGTTCACGAAGTGGATGATCAGTCAGTTTCCGCAGATCTGGAACACGTTCTGCAGCAAGTCGGGAAGGGCACCGGCGTGCGGGTTCACGTCGTTCTACCCGACTATCGCAGGGATGATCTCGCAGGGCGGCGACCTCGGCATCGCCGGGTACGTCAGTCAGGGCTTCGCGGAGGGTGCCATCGGCTACGTGAACTACTCGTACGCGCTCGGCTCCCAATTCCCCGTCGCGAAGGTCCTCAACGCGGCGGGCTTCTACACCGAGCCGACGCCTGAGAACGTCGCCGTCTCACTCCTCAAGGCCAAGATCAACACCAACGCCAACGACCCCACGGTGTACCTGACCCAAGACCTCGCGGGCGTCTACGTCGACAAGGACCCACGCAACTACCAACTGTCCTCGTACTCGTACCTGATCCTTCCGACGGTTGTCGGGGGGCAGTTCAACGAACAGAAGGGGAGGACGCTCGGAGCATTCGCCTACTACGCGATGTGTCAGGCGCAGCAACAGTCGGCGTCGTTGGGGTACTCGCCGATGCCGATCAACCTGGTCGAGGCCAGCTTCGATCAGATCCGGAAGATTCCCGGCGTCGTGGTGCAGGACATCGACATCACGTCGTGCAAGAACCCGACGTTCGCAGCGGACGGCTCGAACCTTCTCGCCGACCGCGCGCCACAGCCGAAGGCGTGCGACCAGGCGGGTGGCACGACCCAATGCGCTGACGGAACCGGCGGTCTCTCGAACCTTCCGACCGCAGTCGCCGCGGGAGCCGGCTCCACCGGTGGTTCGGGTGCTACCACCGGAGGAGGCACGGGAACGGGCTCGGGCACCGGCTCGGGCACCGGTACTGGCACCGGCGCGGGCGTCGGCACGGGGACCGGTACCGACGCTGGCAACGGGACGGGGGTCGGCACCGGCTCGGGCACGGACGGCGCCGGAACGGACACGACCGACACGCTCTCCGTCGACGCTGGTGGAGTGACCGACGGGGTGGCCGACGTCGGTTGCGATCCCGACACCGGAACGTGTCAGGCGTCGGATGCGCCCACGGGAGACCAGTCGGTCGACGGCGTCGCGGTCGGGCCGGTCATTCCGACTGCCCTCGACCAGCAGACCGGTGTCAACTCGCTGGCGCTGATCCTCTTTGTCGTCGCGCTCGTGCTCGGCCTCGTTCTCGCCCCCGCGTTGGTCTGGCGATACTTCGCGAACAAGGCGTCGACGTCATGAGGTGGCTTCGTTCGACCTCCGTGTGGCTGGTCGCCCCCGTTGCCATCGCCCTGCTCACGTCGATGCTCATTCGGGGTGCCGGAGCCGCCGACGTGGCCGGGAGCCAGGGGGTCGACACCGCCCTGCCGTCGACGCCGTCTCAGGTCACGATCCACGGGCGCGACCAGTTCGCTGACCTCGCGATCACTGTCAATCAGACGGCGAACCTCGCCAACCAGGCCGTCTCTATCACCTGGACCGGCGGCCGTCCGACGATCTCCGGTCCTGGCCGCTTTGGTGGCAACTACCTCCAGATCATGCAGTGCTGGGGCGATGACGACGGCACCGTTCCCGACAACCCGGGTCCGCCGCCCGAGCAGTGCGAGCAGGGAGCGGTGAGCGGCACTTATGGCGGAATCAGCGGTGGGCTCTATCCGTCCGGCTTCGCCTTGACCCGGGTGATTTCGAGGTCCACCTGGGCGAACTTCGATGCCGGCACGGGATTTCTGGAATCCTCGACGACGAACGTCTGGCGGCCCTTCAGAGCCGTCGACGGGACGGTCGTCAACGCTCACACGGACCCGGACTTCAATCCGTCCGTGGTCGGCGGGAACTACTGGCTCAACCCGTACTTCAACATCGTCACCACCAACGAGATCCCTGCGGCCGCCACCGGTGCCGACGGGGTGGGAGCCGAACTGTTCCAAGTGCTCACCGGCATCCAGTCCTCGGGGCTCGGATGCGGTCAGAAGGTGCAATCTGCCGCCGGTGGCCCGGCGATCCCGAAGTGCTGGATCGTGGTCGTCCCTCGCGGTACTGCATCCGAGGAGAACGTCGGGACACCGTTCGAGCAGAACCCGGATTCGTACGGCGTTGCGACATCACCCGTGTCACCCGGCGCGTGGCGAAATCGCGTCGCGATCCCCATCGAGTTCAACCCCGTCGACTCGCCCTGCTCCTTGGGGGCGGACGAACGCCGGATCGCCGGAAGCGAACTAGCGCTCGCCGCCGTCGCGAGTTGGCAGCCGCTGCTCTGTACCGGGGGCGCGCTGCCTCCGTTCTCCTACGCACCGGTGAGCGATGCTGCAGCCCGCCAGCAACTTGCGGTCCTGTCGGCGGGTGCGCCCGGAATGGTCGTGGTGTCCAAGCCGCTCGACGAGACGCAGGTCGACCCGGCCAGTCCGGTCGTCTACGCGCCGCTGACCGCCTCGGGCATCGTCATCGGATTCAACATCGAACGGAATCCACTCCCCACGGCATCTGCCGCCGCTCAACAACTCAACGGTGTGCGCATCGCTGACGTGAACCTCACGCCGAGGTTGGTGGCCAAGCTGCTCACGCAGTCATACCGGGGTGCGGTCAGCATCGGGAAACCCTCGGCCTACGACTGGGTCCAGGCAAATCCCCAGCACCTCGGACTGGATCCCGACTTCCTGCAGTTCAACCCGGAGTTCCAGGAGCTCCAGATCGCGGACAGCAGGGTCTTCAGCAGTCTCGAGCTACCAGCGGGGAACTCCGACGCCGCCCAACAGCTCTGGGAGTGGATCCTTGCCGATCCTGAGGCGAAGGCATGGCTCGATGGGCAGCCCGACGACTGGGGGATGAAGGTCAACCCGGTGTATGCGACCGCTGCCGGTGCCAACGTCAACGGGTTGCCGTTCGGTGATCCGGCGCCGAACTCGTTCCCCAAGGCAGATCCGTTCTGTTACCAGGCTGCTCCCCGCGGGCCCGGCAATTCGATCGTGCCGCCGCCGATCTGTGGCACGGACTGGATGCCGTACAGCCGCGGGTTCGGTGAAACGGCACAGATCACCCGTGCGGCGAGCGACGGCGCAAAGGTGGTGGAAAATCCGTTCGCCATCGTGTCGACCGACGTCTGGTCGAGGGAGGCCCCGCAGTACCTCGGTCGGCGCTCGATGCTGTCGGTCACCGACTCCCCATCGGCCCGTCTGTTCGGGGTACAGATGGCCCGCTTGAGTCGGGCGGGCGACAACGGGTCGGATCGATCGTTCGTCGCCCCCGACGACGTCTCGATCGCGAAGGGAATCGACGCCATGACGCCAAGATCCGACCCGACGGTGCTGGAAGCGTCGCCCTCGGCGAATGCTCCGGGCGCGTACCCGTTGTCCACCCTGACCTATGCGGCGGTCAAGCCGTTGGCTCTCGACACGCAGGGCCGCGCCGACTACGCCGCGTTCCTCGACTACGCCTCCGGCCCCGGTCAGGTCACTGGGGATGAACTCGGGCAGTTGCCGCCGGGCTACGTGCCGTTCCCAGCGGGGCTGGCCGCGCAGGCGGCGAGTGCGTCGCAGCAGATTCTCACCATGGTCGCTCCGCCGGAGCCGCCGCCGCCGACCAGCACCACGACCGTTGTTGCGTCGGCTCCCACGGGTACCACGCCGCGCTCGGGAACGCGGTCGAGCAACACCACGGCGACCACGACCGCGACCACGACGAGCACCGAGTCGACGACGACATCGGTGCCGACCACCGGCACGTCGGTGCAGGTCACCACGGCCACGACCGCACCACCGGCGCCCGTGATCACGACACCGACGACGGAACCGGTCGGTTCGCGATATGCCGTGCCAGGTCTCGGGGTGGTCGCGCTCGGTTCCGCGCTCGGCGCGCTGGAGGTCACGAAGCGCCCGCGGAGGGGCACGGCGACCGATTCCGACGACCCCATCGGGGAGCCGGAGACATGAGCACGATGGTGATCGGACGTGAGCGGGCCCACCACTGCGCGACTCGCGTGCTCGTGGTCGCTGCGACCGTTCTCGGCCTCGCCTCGGCGCCGACGGCACGGGCAACGGTCGAGGCGCCGGTCGATGCGGGTGACGTCATTGTCATGACCGTGACCACTCCTCCCGTACCGGCGGATCGCGGCGTCAGCGCCTCCTTGTTCGGCCTTGCGTTGCCCGAAGGCGCGGCATGCCCAGGTGACAGCGAGCACGATCAATGGCGGGTCCAGACGTTCATCGTGCCGGATGGCGTCGACCCAGCGACGATCGTCTACGGGGCGAACGGGCCTGAAGGTCAGGATCAGTACGCGCTCTACCTCACTGACACCCAGCCATTCGTCGACATGCTGACTCGACCCAACCTCGAGGCGGGACAGCCTGGTGTGATCGCTCCGATCGCCCCGCTGAGCTTTGCCGTGTTCCCGCCGCAGACGCTCCCGTCGGGCATGTATCGGATCGGTGTCGCCTGCACCTACTTCGAGCGGAAGACGGCGAAGTTCTGGGATGCGCGCTTCGAGGTCACCGACACGCCCAGCGATCAGCCGGGGCAGATGGTGTGGCGCCTGCCGGACCAGTCCTCCGGCGGCACCGCGCAGGCCGTCGGGGCGAGTGCGTGGCCCCGCTTGGGAGCAATTGTGCTCGCACTTCTGGCGGTTGCTTCCCTCGGGTGGTTCCTCTCCCTTCGCCGCAAGTCCGCTCATTCCACACTCTCCAAGGAGTCCACGTGAATCCCTATCGCCCCCACGCTCGAAGTCTCGGGCGAGACATCGTTCGAGCGTCTCTGGCCGTTGCCGGCGCGATGATCGCCATCGGAGTGGCACAGGCCGTTCGCCATTCCGCCCCTGACGTGTCGGCCGCCGGCCAACTCGCCGGGGCGCTGCAGGTACTCGTTCCACCGGGAAGCCCGACCGCGGGACAGCCATTGACGGCGGGTGGCAGTGCAACCCTGATCGCCCTCGCGCCTCCGACCGGCGCGTCGTGCACGGGTGACACCGCGTCGGGCGGCTATCGAGTGCAGAGCTACATGGTTCCAGCCTCGGTCGACCCGGCGACGCTCACCTTCGACTCGAACGGTCCCGTGCCGGCCGGGGTGGGAGCGGCGCTCCGCCAGCCCCTCTTCGCGGCGAGCTCGCCGTTCGTCGATCGCAACACGGCGATCGCGACGACGCCTGGTGGCGGCGGACTTCTGACCGGTCTTCCTGCCTTTTCGTTCGATGTGTTCGGTTCGAGCGGTCCGCAGATCGTTCCCCCCGGGCTGTACAACATCGGCTACGCGTGCACGGTGGGCCAACCCGGGCCGACCCAACTCGACAAGTACTGGAACGTCCAGTTGACGTTCTCCACGACGCCGAGCGATGTCCCCGCGGGCATCAGTTGGCAATTGGGTACGCCGCCCCCTCCGACGACCACGTCGACCACCACGTCGACCACGACGACGGTTGCTGCGTCGACCACCACCACGACGGTGCCTGCGTCGACCACGACGACGGTTGCTGCCTCGACCACCACCTCGACGGTGCCTGCGTCGACGTCGACCACTACCACGACGGTGCCTGCGTCGACCACCACGTCGACCACGACGATGCCTCCGGCAACGACCACGACGATGCCTCCGGCAACGACCACGACGATGCCGCCGGCAACGACCACGACGATGCCGGCGACCGGGGATGACCACGAGCACCACGACCGGTGCGATGACGATCGAGGTCATCGCAAGGGCATCGCGGCACTTCTGCTCTGCCCGCCGCCGCATGACGACCCGCCCGCCCACGATCGTCCGCCGCATGGCCCCCGCTCCCACAAGGGCCATGGAGCCATGCCGCAGTCGCGTCGGCGCTGATCCCGACCGATCGTTCGTCCACCCCCCCCGATGGAGATGACATGACACGCCAGGACCACGCCCGTCGCCGTGTGCGAAACCTTGCCCGAGCCTGCGCTGCGATGTGCGCGGGAATGGTGCTGGTGACCGTCGCACAGGCGCTGCGCTCCGACTCCAATGTGAAGGCGGCCGGCCAGAATGCCGGTGCTGCCCAGGTCCGTGTCGCTCCTCCCGACCCGACCGCCGGTCAACCGCTGCTCAGCGGGGGCAGTGCCACGCCATTCGCGCTCGGCTTGCCCACCGGCGCGGCGTGCACCGGCGACACCGCCGCAGGCGGCTACCGCGTCCAGAGCTACATGGTGCCGGCGTCGGTCGATCCCGGCGCACTGACGTTCGGGCCAGACGGCCCGACCCCGGCCGACGTCGGCGCGGCACTGCGCCAGCCGCTGTTCAGTACTGCGAGCACACCGTTCGTCAACGTGAACACTGCGGTGGCCACGTCACCAGGTGGCCCAGGTCTGGTCACGAATCTTCCGACGTTCTCCTTCGCCGTCTTCGGGTCGAGCGGACCTCAGGTGGTGCCGCCCGGCACGTACAACATCGGCTACGCGTGCACCGTCGGCGGCGAGTATGCCCTCGACAAGTACTGGAACGCCCGATTGACGTTCGTCGCCGATGCAACGGATCAGCCCTCGGGAATCACGTGGACGGCGGTCGACACGCCGCCCTCCGCCACGACCACCACCGTCGGATCCACCACCACGGTCGCCGGATCGACCACGACGATCGGCGGGTCCACCACCACCGTTGCCGTCGACGTTGCGACCTCGACCACCAGTGTCGGATCCGGCGGCTCCTCAGGGGGGTACGGCGGCGGAACCTCCGGTGGCAGCCTCGTCGTCACCGGTGGCTCACCGCTACCCACACTCCTCTGGGCGTCGCTGCTCCTCGTCTTCGGCCGCATGGCGATCCTGCTCGGTCGACCCGTGAAGGTGATCCCGGCAGATTCCCGATGAGTAGCACCGGTGTTCTCGACCGAGCCTCCTCCTCGGAAGTCGATGTGCTGACCTCATCAGAGGGGTCGTTGCCCCGCCACGCCGTGCCATCGCTCAGCCCACGATTGCAGTTGGTTCAGGCGGTCCTGGTCTTGCTGTTCGCGCTTTCGCTGTCGCTGGTCGTGCAGTTGACGCTGGTGAGTTCGCTGCAGCATCGTGCTGCGCAAGGAAGAAAGTTCGACAGCTTTCGTAGCCAGCTGGCCAACGGGGTCGCACCGATCGGTCCGACCACTGCCGATGGCGATCCGCTGCATCTCGGCGCCGAGGTCGCCCTCCTCGAGATCAGGTCGATCGGCGTGAAGGAAGTCGTCAGCGAAGGAACCTCGTCGGCGGTGATGTTCGGTGGTCCAGGGCACCGTCGCGACACGCCGCTGCCGGGGCAGATCGGAACGAGCGTCATCTATGGCCGCGCGGCGGCGTTCGGTGGGCCTTTCTCCGACCTCGGCTCCTTGGAGTCCGGCGATCGGATCAGGGTGACGACGGGCCAAGGAGTCTTCGACTACATCGTGACGGGTGTGCGACGCGAGGGTGACCCCGTCCCGTCGCCCGCCGTGGCGGGCTCATCGAGGCTGTTGTTGGCAACGGCCGACGGAACTGCGTACATCCCGAACGGAGTGCTGCGCGTCGATGCCGACCTCGTTGGTTCGCCGGTCGGGGGCCCGCCGCGAAACGTCTCCTCGTCGACCCTTCCCGCTCCCGAACGGGCGATGGCGGGCGACAACCGCACGCTCTGGGCGCTGGCACTGTGGCTGCAGGCGCTGATCGTCGTGTCCGTGGCAGCAGTCTGGGCCTGGTACCGCTGGGGGAGGGCACGCGCATGGGTCGTGTTCCTTCCTGTGCTGCTGCTGGTGGGACTGGCAGCGTCCGACGAGGTCGCCCGCCTGTTGCCGAACATGTTGTGACCTCTGGAGATGATGACGTGACGACCGATCCCTTCTGGACTCCATTCTCCGCCTCCGGGGACGCCGACCTCTCGGAGCGCGTCCTCGGCCGCTTCGAACACGCCGCGGTCGTGCAGGTGATCAGCGGTGAGGCACATCGTGCTGACGCCGTGGTCGCGCCCTTGCAGCAACTCACCGTCACCGTGACGGACCGACGGGTCATCGCGGGTTCGGGTGCAGCCGCATGGTCATGGCTGGTCGCCGATCTCGTCTCGGTGATCCATTCCAGCGATGACACGTGGACCGTCCTGGACGTTCCCGGCATCTCCGACTTCGGCGTCGACGTGCCTGCGGGCGAGGTGGAACGGTTCCGACGAACGCTGGCGCTGCTCGACGGAGTGGTGGTTCGTCACCAGCAGCCGCCCTCGGCCCAGCCGTCGTTCCCGCCGCCGATGGTCGCTCCCGTCAGCGCACCGATGGTTCTTCCGATCTCGGCGCCCACGACGCCGCCCACGACGCCGTCCGCGACGTCACCTGCCGCCGGGCTCGCCGGGCTCGCCGCGCGGAACATCTCCGCGTGGTTCGGAGACCATCAGGTGCTCGATCGAGTTTCGCTGTTGATGGAGGCCGGCCATGTCACCGCGCTGATCGGTCCGTCCGGCTGTGGTAAGTCGACGTTTCTGCGGATCCTGAACCGCATGCACGAGATGATCCCGAACGCATCACTGGCCGGCGAGGTGCTGCTCGACGGGCACGACGTGTACGACCCGGACCGCAAGCTCACCGACGCCCGCCGCGAGATCGGCATGGTCTTCCAGAAGCCGAACCCGTTTCCCGCGATGTCGATCTATGACAACGTCGTGGCGAGCCTTCGGCTCACTGGTCTGCGGGTCTCCACGTCCGCCAAGGACGAACTCGTCGAGTCCTGCCTACTCAAGGCCGGCCTGTGGACCGAGGTTCGCGATCGGCTTCGGCAGCCGGGTGGTGGCCTGTCAGGCGGCCAGCAACAGCGCTTGTGCATCGCTCGAGCTCTCGCCATCAAGCCGCGGGTGCTGTTGATGGACGAGCCCTGTTCGGCACTCGACCCCACTTCGACGCGGCGGATCGAGGAAACGATCATGGAGCTCGCGTCAGAGGTGACGATCGTGATCGTCACGCACAACATGCAGCAGGCGACGAGAGTCTCGGACCATTGCGCGTTCTTCCTCGCCAGCCAGGGGGCACCGGGAGTGATCATCGAACACGGACCGACGTCGGCGATGTTCGGATCACCCCAGGATCAGCGCACCTTGGACTACGTGACGGGTCGATTCGGGTGACGCCTTGATGACCTGCAGATGAATCCCTGACGGAAATGTTCAGCGTTCATCCAGCGGCCAGATTGCGGTCAGACGGGTCTGTCATCGTGCCGCCTGCCCATGGCGTTCGACCGGGGTAACCGTCACACGAAGGGACCAGAAATCACCATGCTGAATTCAGCGAAGAAGAGGCGCCTCGCTCTCGCAGTCGCCGCGACCGCAATGCTCGGCTCGGCCATCATGGCCAGCTCTGCGAACGCGGATCCCAAGCAGCTGTCGGCATTCGTCGGCGTCGGCTCGGACACGATCCAGGACGTCACCAATGCGTTCGCCGGGACCACCAACGGCATCTACTACACCCCGATCCACAGCAGTGTGGCCTCCGGTGCCAAGCAGGTCATCTCGTTCGATGCCCTCCCGCCCGCCGGTGTCGCGGACACCTGCATCACCGCCAAGCTCGGCGGCCCGACGTTCAACCGCCCGCAGGGCTCCAGTGCCGGTCGCCGTGCACTCAGCCGTGCACTCGACGGCACGGGCTACGGCAACGCGACGTGCGGTGGTCCGGTCAATGTGTCGGGTCAGGTCGACTTCGCCCGTTCCTCCGCCGGCCCCGCTGCCGGCGACACCGGGACGCTGCTCACCTACGTGCCGTTCGCCCGCGACGCTGTCAGCTTCGCCACGTACCGCGCCAACGGGGCAGCCGTCACGACCCTCACCCGCGCTCAGCTCACTCAGCTCTTCACGACCGGCCCGGCAGTGATCGGTGGCGTTCGCATCGTCCCGTGCGGCATCCAGACCAGCTCGGGCACCTACTCGTTCTGGCAGGGCGTTACGACAGCGACCGCGGGCCAGGAGGACTCGTCCACCAGCGAGTGCAACAACCTGCTCGGTGTCGGTGTGCGCGCGGAAGAGAACGACGGCGCCGCCCTCAAGGCTCGCGGTGACGCCCTCGCGGCCATCCCGGCGAATGCCAACGACCAGGTGATCATCGGATTCTCGGCCGGAGCGTTCATCGCCAAGTCCAACCTTAAGGCACCGGGTGCTCCGCCTGCTGGCGTCCAGATCGGCTCGATCTCCGACAACGGCAGCGCCGTGAACCTCGGTTCGCCGGTCTCCGGTACCGCCCCGAACCTGGTGCCCAGTAACACCTTCTACGCCGACTCGGTGTTCGGCCGTTACGTCTACAACGTCCTGCCCACCTCGAAGATCGCCAGCGCGTTCGGCAACGACGACCTGAAGACGCTCTTCTCTGGTCCGACATCGGCAGTGTGCCAGCAGACCTCGACGATCCAGGCCTTCGGGTTCCAGACGATCGCGAACTGCGGCGACATCACCACCACCAAGGGCAGCTACATCAGTGGCCAGCTCTGATCCTGCATCGCGCACCCCCTCCTCCACACACTTCGAAAGGAACCATTCCTCAATGCGTACGAAACTCACCAGGATCGTCGCCGGTGCCGCAGTCCTCGCGACTGCAGCCGTCGGTCTGATCTCCACCAACGCGAGCGCGTTGCCAGCGGGCACGGCGCCGACGGCGGGTCAGACCATGACCCCGCTCGCCGGCACCAGCACCACGGTGTTCACGCTGGGCCTCACGGCACCGAACAACGTGTGCCCGGGTGACACCGCCTCGGGCGGTTATCAATGGACCACCTACATGGTGCCTTCATCGGTCGACGTGGCAACACTCACGTACGACGGTGCGGGGTTCCCGATCGACCCGGGTGCTGGGTTCGCCCAGCCGTTGTTCTCGAACGGCGGTTCGCCGGTCGTCGCCAACAACACCGCCGTCACGACGGGCCTCGTCACGGGCATCCCGACCATGAGCTTCGGCGTCTTCCCTGCGGGATTCGTCACGGCCGGTAACTACAAGGTCGGTTTCGCCTGCGTGCTCGCCGGTGCCACCGCCCGCTACTGGTCGACGACGATCGCCGTGGACGCCGCCGGGAGCTACACGGTGCAGGTGCTTCCGTCGGCCCCGACGCTGAACGCTCCGCTCACCGCCGGCGCCGGAACCCTGTCGGGTACCTTCGCTGCTCCCGTGGCATCTCCTGCCGCCACCGGGTACGCAGTCACCGCAACCCCGACGTCCGGTCCGGTCGTCAGCCTGACCGTCCCGGCTCCGGCCACGACGTTCTCGTTGACCGGACTCGTCAACGGTGTGTCGTACTCGGTCACGGTTGCCACGATCAACAGCGTCGGCACTGGCCCCGCGTCGAACGCAGTCAGTGGCACCCCCGTCGATGTGAACGCCCGCCCGCCGGTCGTTCTCACCACCACGGCGTTGGGTGCTGCGAGCGCCACCATCAACTGGATCGCCCCGGCGATCGCTCCTGACGCTGCGCCGTTCTACGACGTGGCGGTCACTCCGGCCGCCGGCGTGACGATCGGAGCGGTGACCGCAGGTTCGACGAGCGTGACCCTCGGTGCGCTCACCGCAGGCACGAGCTACACGGTCGACATCACTCCGGTGTACGCCGCCCCGGCCTACAGCACTCCGGCGTCGTTGACGTTCGTGGCACTCGGTGACAGCCTCATCATCCAGGACATCGCGGTCACCCGACCGGCCGGTGCTCTGGTCCTGACGCAGGTCTGTGGTGTCTACGGTGCGCTCGACCTCGAGCCGGCGTCGCCCGGCTTCGGCGCACTCGCCGCGAAGGGCGCCACGGTTGCCGCCGGCGGCCAGACCGGCCCGACGCTCGGTGCGAACGGCGCCGGTGGTGTCGATCCCAACTACACCAACGGCCTGTACCCGAGTTACTCGCCCGCCACGTACCCGACCCACTGCGGCATCGATCTCGGGACGGCTTCGCTCGTCACCTCCGGTGCAGAAGCGGGCCAGTACTACGCGGCAGCCGGTCAGATCAACCAGGTGACGGTCTCCGACACCCGTGACGGTCAGAACGGCTGGACGCTCAACGGCACGATGAGCGACTTCGTCAACAGCACCAACTCCTCGGTCACCTTCGGTGGCAACTGGATGGGCTGGACCCCGAAGGTCAACGGCTTCTCGGCCGGTCAGGTCGTCACTGCCGGGTCGGCGTTGCTGCCGAACAACCCCGGACTCGCTGCCCCCGCCACCTTGGCGTCGGCCACCACGGCGAGCTTGGGCGTGGCTCAGATGGACGCTCGGCTGCGTCTGCTGATCCCGGTGACGGTTCCCTCCGGTACCTACAACGCCACGCTGACGTTCTCGGTCGTCTGATCGAGCCGTTGGTTTCACACCCACCAACTCCATGACGGTGGTGTGGGACTGCTCCGGCAGTCCCACACCACCCATGGCGTTCTCCCACGAAAGTCTTCTCCCTTCATGAAAGCACGGCGACGTCTCGTCCTCATTGCCACCGCGATGTCGGTGGCATTCTTCGCGTCCGGACTCCCATCGTCGGTCGCCCACGCGGCGCCGCCGCCGACCACGAACCCGGCAGCCGTCGAATCGGGCGCCCCGAACGACACTGCGCCGCCGGACCAGGAGGTGCAGAGCTGGGCGCTCGTACCTGCCAACGACCTGCCCGACAAGGGAGGAAGCCGCTCCACGCTGACCTATGTCGCCGATCAGGGCGCGGTGATCCAGGATGCGGTCACCCTTCTCAACTACGGCACGGATGCGCAGACCTTCCGAGTGTTCGCCACCGACGCCTTCAACAACGCCGACGGCCAGTTCGACGTCCTGGCCAGCGACCAGGTGCCCGCCGACGTCGGCACGTGGGTGACCTTTCCGCAGGAGATGGTCACCGTGCCCGCCGGCAAGCAGGTCACCATCCCCATCTCGATCACCATCCCCGCGGGCGCCTCGGCCGGCGACCACGTCGGCGCGATCCTCGCGTCGAGTCCGTCGGTCGGCGCCGGCGGCAACGGCCAGGTCATCACGGTCGATCGACGCACGGGATCTCGGCTCTACCTGCGCGTCAACGGGCCGCTGTTCCCCGAATTGGCGGTCGCTGACGTGGAGACCAGCTATCACCAGTCGGCGAACCCACTCGACGGATCGGCTCACGTGACCTATCGCATCGAGAACCGCGGCAACGTTCGCCTCGGAGGCGGTGCGACACTGACGATCGGCGGGCCCCTCGGACTCGGCAACCAGACCGTCACCTTGCCCGACATCCCCGAACTGCTCCCGGGACAGGACGTGGTCCTCTCCGCGGACGTCGACGGCGTCCCCGCAGCGTTCCTCGACCGGACGACGATTCGAGTACGGCCAACAGGCTCCGCCGACCTCGGGACGGTCCGCGAATCGGCAGGGAGCGACCTCACGTTCGCTCCTCCGCTGGCCGTACTCGGGTTCCTGCTCGCGCTGCTGTTCGGCCTGCTCGCGTTCCGCGCGTACCGACGCCGCGTCCTGGGCGAGTCGCCCGCATCGACCGGCGTGGAGCCGCTGCCGGAACTCGAGCGGGAGCATCAGCCGTCGTGACCCGTGTTCGCCGACTCGTCCTCGCGTGCCTGGCGTTGGTGGTGCTCGTCGTCGGGTTCGAGCTGACGTCGGCGGCGGGCCTGGAGCCCATCGTGACCGGCCCGAGCGCTCGGGTGGATCAGTCCCAGGTGTCGCTCGGGTCGGACCTGCGAGTGACCGTCGAGGGCTTCCGTTCGCCGAACGTCACACTGGCGATCTGCGGCAACGAGGCCCGTCGCGGCTCGGGCGACTGCAACATGACGGCGAGCATGGCAGAGAGCCTCGCCCCTCTCGGCGCCGCCACCGTGATCACGATGCGCGTCGCGGCGCCGCCGGCGCCGTGTCCGTGCCTGGTCCGCGTGTCGAGCGGTCTCGACGACGAGGTCGCGGTGGCGCCGTTCACGATCATCGGCCACCCGGTGGCGACCCCGGTCGACAGCCCGAACATCCGTGATCCGTTCGCGCTCTCGATTGCTGCGGTCGCCGAACCGAACGGCGCCGTCGGATGGGTGCGCTCCAGCCTCGGCGGACCGGTGCGGTACCGAATCACCGCGACCGTGAAGAACCGCTCGACCGTCCCCTTGGATGTGACACGCCTGGCCGGTGCTGCGGGGCGCAGTGAGGGCAACGAGTTGGTGACCTTCGGCTTCGACGCTCCCGGCACCATCGAGCCGGGTCAGACGTGGACACAGGTCGTCGAAGCCACCATGCCGGCACCGTCGTTCGGCACGATGAAGTGGCGACTCACCGCAACCACGTCAGGGTCGCCGGTGACGGCGACCACTGCCACCGAACATCGACCGTGGGCGCTGTTGTTCCTGGCGATGATCCTCGTGGTCGACCTGACGGCGCTCGGGATGCGCTTCGTCATTCAACGCCGCGCAGCCAGCGTCGTGGAGCCCGACGAGATCACCGATGATCCTCAGGTCGCCGACCTCGCCGCGTAGCGACACGCTCATCCCTGCGCCGCGAGGCGTTCCGACCAGGGGTGCCCGGGGAGCGCGATCTGCAGCGCGTCCCTCAGCCACGCCGACGCCGCCGAATCCAGGTGCGGGCGGGCGAGCTCGAAGTCGCGTCCGTTCTTGGGATCGGTCGACTTGGCCATGTAGAGCAACTGGATGTCGGGCCGAACGACCGGGATCCCCGACGCGCTCGGCACGATCACATCGCCCGCGGGCACGGTGATCCGGTCGTCGCGACGGAAGGACCACAGCGTCTCGTCGACCGTCTCGGTGAAGAGGTCGAACTCCGTCGACGCCGATCGGGCCTGCAGCTGGAACGCCGGCGCGACGAGCGGCGCACCGCTCCACGGCCGCCAGCCGCTCCCGGGAGGGTCGAGCGCGAACAGGTCCCATTCGCCGCTCAGCGCAGCATGGACGGCGTGCTGGTCGCTCCTTCTCACCACGACCTCGACATCGTGGTGATCGCGTGTCTGCTCGCCCAACCACAGATCGATGGCCCACCCTCCGGCGACGGCCCACCAGAGCCCGGTTCGCTCCATGATCGCTGCGACCGACGCGGGGGTGTCCACCACCACATCGTCGCGCTCTCCTGGCCAGCGCGAGCGCAGGCCCGAAATGATGCCCGGCGGGCATGGTGTCGGGCCTGCGATGTCCGACGTGAGGGCGGGACGGGGCGGGACTGGGCCGGCGACGCCGGGATCAGCGAATGGCGAGGTTCAGCGGGTGGCGAGGTTCAGCGGGTGGCGACGCCGTCGACCACCACGGCATCGCCGCCGAAGATCGTGTGACGCACCTTGCCCCGCAGCGTCCGTCCGGCGTAGGGCGTGTTGCGGCTCTTGCTCGCGAGGTGCGCCGGCACGACGGTCCACTCCTCGGTCGGATCGAACACGGCGAGGTTGGCAGGCTCACCGGCGACGACAGGTCGACCCTGGCGGTCCGCCACCCCGGCGATGGCCGCCGGTCGCCAGCTCAGCAGCGCCACCACGTCGGCCACGGGCAGGTCGAGCTCGGTGATGGCCAGCGCGAGCGCGGTCTCCAAACCGAGCATCCCCGGCGGCGCCAGATCGAGGGGCTCCTCCTTGGTGTGCGGGGCGTGGGGCGCGTGGTCGGTGGCGATGGCGTCGATGGTCCCGTCGGCGAGCCCGGCCTTGAGCGCGGCGATGTCGGCAGGCGTGCGCAGCGGCGGGTTCACCTTGTAGACGGCGTCGTACCCGGCGAGCATCTCGTCGGTGAGCGTGAAGTGATGGGGGGTGGCCTCGGCGGTGACGGGGAGCCCATCGGCCTTGGCCGCGCGGACGAGGTCCACGCTGCGCGCGGTGCTCAGGTGCAGGAAGTGCATCGGCACCCCCGTGAGGCGCACGAGTTCGATGTCGCGGAACACCATCAGCTCCTCGGCGAGCGCGGGCCAACCCGGCAGCCCCAACCGGCTGCAGCACGAGCCCTCGTGCATCACGGCACCCTTGGTGAGCGACGCGACCTCGCAGTGCTGGGCCAGCACGATGCCGAGTGGCCGGGCGTACTCGAGTGCTCGCCGCATGAGTTGGGCGTCCTGCACGCCGGACCCGTCATCGGTGAACAGGTGCACGCCGGCCGCGGAGAGCTCTCCGAACGGCGCGAGGCGCTCGCCGGCGCGCCCGATGGTGATGCACCCCGACGGCAGGACCTCGCAGAGGCCCGCCCGGCGTCCCTGCTCGCGGACGAACTCGACGACCGACACGCTGTCCTGCGACGGATCGGTGTTGGGCATCGCGACCACCGCGGTGAACCCACCGAGCGCGGCGGCGCGGCTGCCGGTCTCGATCGTCTCGGCCTCCTCCTTGCCGGGCTCGCGCAGGTGGACGTGCAGGTCGACGAAGCCGGGGGAGACCACGCATCCCGACGCGTCGAGTGAGCGGTCGCCACTGAGTCCGGAGCCGACCTCGACGATGCGGCCGTCCTCGATCGCGACGTCGGCGCGGCGCTCGCCGGTCTGGTCCACCACGGTGCCGTTGGTGATGACGAGGCGGGTCATGGCGCGTCTCCGATCGAGTTGGCACTGCCCGAGCCGAGCAGCGTGAAGAGGACGGCCATGCGCACGGCAACGCCGTTGGCGACCTGTTGGAGG
Source organism: uncultured Acidimicrobiaceae bacterium (assembly GCA_963720695.1). Classification (GTDB taxonomy): domain Bacteria; phylum Actinomycetota; class Acidimicrobiia; order Acidimicrobiales; family Ilumatobacteraceae; genus UBA668. The sequence continues at coordinate 985,312 of CAVRGG010000004.1, read as the reverse complement.
ATCACCGAACCGGGAAGCTCGCCGGGATCGACGACCATCTCCACGCCGCGGTTCATCGGTCCCGGATGCATCACCAGCGCGTGGGAGGGGAGCATCGCGGCCCGAGCGGCCGTCAGGCCGTACATCGCCGAGTACTCCAACATCGAAGGAAGCAGCGCGTCGTCCATGCGTTCCCGCTGCACCCGCAGCAGGTACAGCACGTCGAGGTCGGCGATGATCGAGTCGAGATCGTGGCTCACCTCGACGGGCCATCCGTCGAGCGACGGCGGCAGCAGCGTCGGGGGAGCCACCAGCACGACGTGCGCGCCGAGTGCGGTGAAGGCCTGCACGTCGCTGCGCGCCACCCGGCTGTGCTTGATGTCGCCGACGATCGCGATGCGCAACCCGTCGAACCCGTCGCGCCGGTTGAGCCCGGTGCGGATCGTGTAGCAGTCGAGCAACGCCTGCGTGGGGTGTTGATGCCAGCCGTCGCCGGCGTTGACGATGCTGGCGTTCGTCCACCGCGTGATCATCTGCGGGGCGCCGCTGCTCTTGTGGCGCACGACGAACGCGTCGACCCCCATCGCGCTGATGGTCTCGATCGTGTCGCGGAGGCTCTCGCCCTTGTTCACGCTGCTCGACGACACCGCGAAGTTCATCGTGTCCGCGCTGAGGCGTTTCGCGGCGGTGTCGAAGCTCGTGCGAGTGCGAGTGGAGTCCTCGAAGAACAGGCTCACCACGTTCTTTCCTCGCAGCGCCGGCACCTTGGGGATCGGTCGGCTGCTGACCTCGACCATGTGGTCGGTGAGCTCCAGGAAGCGGTGGATGTCGTCGGGGGAGAGGTCCTCGATGGAGAGCAGATGCTTCATCGGATCGTCACCCCCTCCGGCGTGGCGGCGACCGTCTCCTCGCGTGAGGTGGGCAGGTTCTTGCCCACGTAGTCAGGGCGGATGGGGAGCTCTCGGTGCCCTCGGTCGACGATGACCGCCAACTGCACGGCTCTCGGTCGACCGTATTCGTTCAGTGCCTCGAGTGCGGCGCGCACCGTGCGACCGGTGAAGAGCACGTCGTCGGCGAGCACGACCGTGGTCCCGTCGAGCGAGACGGGAATGTCGGTGACGCTGCCGGGCACGATCGGGCGCAGGCCGACGTCGTCGCGATGGAAGCTGACGTCGAGCGAGCCGACGGGCACGGGTTGCTCGGCGTCGATGCCGCGCAGGATCGCGGCCAACGCTTCGGCGACCCACACGCCGCCGCGCTGCAGGCCCACCAGCACCACCCCCTCGAGGCCGTGGTTGCGCTCGACGATCTCGTGCGCGATGCGGGTGAGTGCCCGACGCACGTCGTCGGCGCTGAGCACGATGCGACCGTGGTCTGGCTGGGCCGGGGCAGAGTGCGCCATGGCGGGATTCCCTTCACGTATGGGCCTCACAGGACCCATTTCACGTTCGGTCGACACGCTAGCGCAGCGCGATGCGTTGGGTCACCTGTCGACGACGAGCGTGCCCGAGTCCAGCCGCAGGACCTGGTCGGCGCGGTCGAACGCCACGGCCCGGTGGGAGACCGCGAGCACGGTCATCCCCGCGGCCGCGAGGTTCGACCACAGTTGCAGCTCGGTCTCCACGTCGAGCGCGCTCGACAGGTCGTCGAGGACGAGGAGCTCGGGCGCGTGCACCAGAGCCCTCGCCGTGGCCACTCGTTGACGTTGGCCGCCGGAGAGGCGAAGGCCTCGCGGCCCGATCATGGTGCGCGTGCCGTCGGGCATCTCCTCGATGTCGGCCCGTACGGCCGCCAGTTCGAGTGCCCACTCCAATGCCTCCGCGCGGACCTCACCGAGCGAGATGTTGTCGGCGACGGAGTCGCTGATCAGCTGCGGCACCTGCGGCAGGAACGCGGCGTTGGGCGGCACGAGGAAGGCGGCGCGATCCGTCAAGACGTCACCGTTCCACCGGACCTCACCGGACAGCTCGACGTCGTGCAGGAGGCCGAGCACTGCTCGCAGCAGTGTCGTCTTGCCCGACCCGATCGGGCCGGTGATCACCGTGAAGCTGCCTCGACGTACCTCGAAGGACACGTCGGCGACGCCGGCACCACCGGGATAGCGCGCACCGAGATGCTCCACCTCGAGCACGGCGAGCGGGCGGCGCGCCGGCCGCGGTGTCTCGGGTCGGAGGTGCTGATCGCGGCGGGCGATGGGCAGGTCTCGCGGCCGCACGGTGTTGGCGACGTCGCCTTCGGCAACCAGCCCCCTCATGCGATCGAACGCGACGCCCGCCTGCTTGCGCCGGGCGAGCACCCGGCCGACCATGCGAGGAAGGAAGCTCAACCATCCGAGGTACGCCGTGAACACCGCCAGCTTGCCCACGTCGAAGGCGCCGGAGGCCAGGGCTCCGGCCGTGGTGAGGAGCACCAGACCCAGACCGACGTCGGCTGCGCCCTGGGCGAACGCCTGCACCCCGTCGTCGAGCACGCGATCGCGCACTGCCGTGTGGCGGCGGGCGTCGACCAGTCCGCTGAGATGGTCGAGCGCGGGCTCGGTCGCGTCGTTGACCTTCACGGTGGTGGCGGCCGCCATCACGTCGCCGACGAATCCGCTCACCGCGGACGCGGCGGCCCGGTCGGTGGCGCGGTACCGCTTGATGCGTGTGTCGAGTGCCCTGGTCGCGACGGCGACGATGACGAGGGGGAGGAGCAGCACCGCGGCTGCGCTGGAGTCGATGCTGCCGAGCACGAAACCGGCGAAGAGCGTGAAGACCGTGCCGGCGCTGACGTCGATCAGGCCGTCGATGAACATCGTCACGTCCTCGACGTCGTCGCGGAAGTGGGTGATGGCCTCGCCGGCCGAGCCGACGGGCTGCCCTGCCTCCGGGCCGCCGCTGGCGAGTTGTGCCGTGAGCAGGTTGGCGCGCAGGAACGTCTGCATGTGGACCCATGCCTGCGTCCAGACGAGCGCGCCCCAGTGGATGCTGATCATCCGCAGCATGTCGGTGCCGAACGCGGCGGCCGCGTACCAGTACACCTGGCTCGTGTTCCCGGCCTGCAGCGCACTGAAGCCGCGACCGAGCAACCATCCGTTGAGGACCGGGAACGTGAAGAAGAGGATGAACAGGAACCAGCCCGCCCAGAACGTCGCCGGACGGTGCTGCGACACGCGCCAGGCCAGACGCCAGACGCCGGGGCGCGAGTTCATGGCGTCACCTCCGCCACGCCGGGCAACTCGTCGGGGTCGCGCTGGTCCTCGTCGAGGGCGATCTCCAACAGGTGGTGATACCGGCTCTCGAGGTCGTGGCTGAGTGCCTCGCGACCACCGTGCTCCAGCACCCGACCGTGGTCGAGCACGAGGATCTCGTCGACGTGGCGCAGGGTGCTCAGTCGGTGCGCGATCACGATCGTGGTGCGCCCGTGCATGAGCGCGGCCACGGCTTCGTCGAGGCGTGCCTCGGTCTCGGGGTCGACCCGTGCGGTCGCCTCGTCGAGCACGACGACGTCGGGGTTGCGCAGCCAGACACGGGCCAGCGCCAGCAGCTGCGCCTCGCCCGCGGACAGCCCCGCGCCACCGGCACCCAGGTGGCGATGGATGCCACCGTCGACGAGTGCCCCGAGCCCGGCCTGGGTGAGTGCGTGGCTCACGGCCTCGTCGGTGGGCGACGGGTCGAACAGCGTCACGTTGTCGCGCAGCGTCCCGGAGAAGAGCTCGACCTCTTGAGGGATCATCGCCACGCGCGACCGCAAGGTGGACAGGGGGATGTCGTGGATCGGCACGCCGTTCAGCCGCAACTCGCCGCCGGTCGCCTCGACCAGACGGAGGATCAGCCTGGACAAGGTCGTCTTACCGCTGCCCGTCCGTCCGACGACACCCAGCGAGCGCCCGGCCGCCAACGTGAGGTCGATGTCGGTGAGCACCGGCTGCCCGTCGCCGTAGTCGAAGGACAGGTGATCGAAGGCGACCTCGCACGCGCCCGAAGGAGGGTCGACCGTTCCGCGGTCGACGATCGTGGCGCGCACGGCGAGCAGGTCGATGACCCGCACCATCGCCCCGTTCGCCTTCTGAACCGTTTCCAACTGCTGCACGACGTCCTCCAGCGGCCGCTCGAGCAGGAGCACGTACTGGAACATGAGGAACGCCGTACCGATCGTGATCGCCCCACTCTCCACGAGCACGGCGCCGGCGACGAGCGAGACGACCGCTCCGGCGGCGACCGAGCCCTGCACGGCCCACCACAGACGCAGGAACGCCGACTCGCGGCGGACCGAACTGCGCATCGCCGCGGTGCTCTCCTCGACGAAGCGGAACATCGCGTGCGTACCGGCGCCGTTCGCCCGCAGATCCTCCGAGGCGGTGAGTCGTTCCTCGATGCCGCCGTAGAGCTGTGCGTAAGCGCCCATCTCGTCGCTGGCCTCGCCCACGGCGCGGTGGCGGCCGCGGGCGATGAGCGCTCCGGCGAGGAACACGTAGACGGCGGCCCCGACGGCGAGGCGCCAATCGACGACCGCGAGCACGGCGATCATCCCGACCACCATCGCCACGGCGCCGGCGACCCGAGGGACCACTCGTCCGAGGAAGTCGCTCACCGAGGTGACATCGCCGTCGACGCGCTGGATCAGCTCGCCGGGCGTGTGGTGTCGGTGGAACTCGTGATCCAGGCCGAGCACGTGACGGGCCATGTCGAGCCGGATGGTGTTGGTGGTGCGCCATGCGGTGACGGTCGCGAACCAGGCGACGGCGACGGTGATGCCCTGGGTGGCGAGGGCGATCCCGAGGAAGAGCAACGCCAGCGATCGGATGTCGGCCGCCGTACCACCCTGGGTGGCGGTGTCGACGATCCGACGCACCACGAGTGGCCCTGCCAGGGCGAGGGCCGAGGCGAGGCCCACGAGGACGCCGAGGCCGACCCAACGGCGGGCGTCGGGCCGCAAGAGCGCCGCGAGGGCGCGCCAACGTGAGGTCGATCGGGACATGCGGCGACAGTCTCACCTGTCCGGGTCCCAGCTGACGGACCATTTTCGACGGATCCTCGCGTCGTCGTGACCGGCTTGCTACGGTTGCCGACAATCGCGCGAAGAGGGACTTGGCGTTGTGTCCCTCGGGCGGTAGCATTGTCCCTCGGCCCTAGCGAGCCTTGGCGTGCCCCGGCATCCCTCGATTCGGTAGGTGTTTGATTTCCACTGATCGAGGAGGACGGTTCTGCCCAAGCCGAAAGACGACGCCATCGTGCTCGAAGGCACGATCCTCGAGTCGCTCCCGAACGCAATGTTCCGGGTCGAGCTCGAGAATGGCCACAAGGTGTTGGCGCACATCTCCGGAAAGATGCGGATGCACTACATCCGCATTCTGCCCGGCGACAAGGTGCAGGTGGAACTGACTCCCTACGACCTCACCCGAGGTCGCATCACGTACCGATACAAGTAATCCTCAAGTACTCCAGGTCTCGAGAAAGCACGTCACCATGAAGGTTCGACCGAGCGTCAAGAAAATTTGCGAGAAGTGCAAGGTCATCCGCCGCCATGGCAGCGTGCGCGTGATCTGTGAAAACCCCCGACACAAGCAGCGCCAGGGCTGAAAGAGAAGATCGCACGATGGCACGTATTTCCGGCGTCGACATTCCCCGCGAGAAGCGGTTGGAAATTTCGCTCACCTACATCTTCGGCATTGGTAAGCCCACGGCGCAGCGAATCTGCGCCGACACCGGCTTGGACCCCAACGAGCGGGTCCGCAACCTGACCGAGGACGAGATCAACAAGATCCGCGCATGGGTCGACGCCAACGCCATGGTCGAGGGCGACCTTCGCCGCGACGTGGCCCAGGACATCAAGCGCAAGATCGAGATCGGGTGCCTGCAGGGCATTCGCCACCGCAAGGGCCTGCCCGTGCGTGGCCAGCGCACGCACACCAACGCCCGCACCCGCAAGGGCCCGAAGAAGACCGTCGCGAACAAGAAGAAGGCTGTGAGGAAGTAATGGCGAAGCCGAAGCCGGGCGGTCGCCGCCCCCGCAAGCGTGAGCGCAAGAACGTCACCAACGGTGTCGTCCACATCAAGAGCTCGTTCAACAACACCATCGTGTCCATCACCGACACCGAGGGCAACGTCATCTCCTGGGCGTCTTCCGGTGGTGTGGGCTTCAAGGGGTCGCGCAAGAGCACCCCGTTCGCTGCGCAGATGGCCGCCGAGAAGGCAGCCCGCGCCGCCATGGAGCACGGTCTCCGCCGAGTCGAAGTGCAGGTGAAGGGCCCGGGTTCGGGTCGTGACACCGCCGTTCGCAGCATCCAGAACACCGGTATCGAGGTCACCTCGATCAAGGATGTCACCCCCGTTCCCCACAACGGCTGCCGCCAGCCGAAGCGACGCAGGACCTGATCACATGGCTCGTTACACCGGACCGAAGGTGCGCATCTCGCGCCGTCTCGGCATCAACATCTACGAGAACGAGAAGGGCCGCAAGGCGCTCGATCGTCGCCCGTTCCCTCCCGGCCAGCACGGCCGTACCCGTCGCCGCAACGCCGGCAGCGAGTACCTCGCCCAGCTGCAGGAGAAGCAGAAGGCGAAGTACATCTACTGCGTCCTCGAGCGTCAGTTCCACAACACCTACGAAGAGGCCGTGCGTCTGCAGGGTCCCACCGGTGAGAACCTGCTGCGCCTGCTCGAGCAGCGCCTCGACAACATCGTGTACCGCGCCGGATGGGCCTCCACCCGTCCCCAGGCCGGTCAGTTCGTGAGCCACGGCCTCATCCAGGTCAACGGCAAGCGCGTCGACATCCGCAGCTACCGCGTCAAGCGCGGCGACGTCATCTCGTTGTCGCCCAAGGCGCAGGCGATGATCGTCATCCAGCACAACCTCGACGTCCTCGACCGTACGGTCGTGGGCTGGCTCGAGACCGGCGACGGCGGCAAGCAGGTCACGGTTCGCGATCTGCCCCAGCGTGAGCACATCGACGTTCCCGTCCGCGAGTCGCTCATCGTCGAGCTGTACTCGAAGTAATCCAGCCACCCTTCCCGCATCAGAGGCACACTCATGCTCGTCATCCAGCGCCCCATCGTCGAAGCACTCGGCGACGACCACCCTTCGCGTCAGCGGTTCGCCGTCGGCCCGCTCGAGCCGGGCTTCGGCCACACCATCGGCAACTCGTTGCGCCGCACGCTGCTCTCGAGCATCCCCGGAGCGGCCATCACCTCGGTGCGCTTCGACGACGCCCTGCACGAGTTCGACACCATCGCCGGTGTTGCCGAGGACGTCACCGACGTCATCCTCAACATCAAGGACATCGTGGTCACCTCGACCTCGGACGAGGAAGTCACGCTGCGTCTCGACGTCCGTGGCCCCGCCGAGATCACGGCCGGCGACATCAAGTGCCCGAGCGACATCGAGATCCTCAACAAGGATCTGCACCTCGCCTCGCTGAACGGCAAGGCCCGCCTCGCCGTCGACCTCACCGTCGGCCGTGGCCGCGGGTACCTGTCGAGCGATCGTGACGCCCAGAACCGCACCATCGGCGTCGTGCCGGTCGACGCGATCTTCTCCCCGGTCCGCCGGGTGATGTTCGAGATCGAGCCCACTCGTGTGGAGCAGAGCACCAACTACGAGCGCCTCGTCATCGACATCGAGACCGACGGCAGCATCACGCCCCGCGAAGCGCTGGCCTCCGCCGGCGCCACGCTGCGTTCGCTGGTCGACCTCGTCGCCAACCTGAGCGACGAGCCCCAGGGCCTCGAGCTCGGCGAAGTCGCCAGCACGGCGAACACCTCGCCCGATCTGGACCTGCCGATCGAAGACCTCGATCTGTCGGAGCGCCCGCGCAACTGCCTCAAGCGCGCACAGATCAACACGGTGGGCGAACTGCTCACGAAGAACGAAGACGACCTGCTGAACATCACCAACTTCGGGCAGAAGAGCCTCGACGAAGTGAAGCAGAAGCTCGACGAGCGCGGCCTGACGCTGCGCGGCTGAGCACCAGAAGCCGTAAGAGGAGAATCACGTCATGCCCGCAACCCCGCGTCGAGCCCGCAACTTCGGTGGCAGCTCGCAACACCAGAAGCTGATGATGGCCAACTTGGCCGCGTCGCTCATCGCTGCCGAGGCGATCGTCACCACCGAGGCCAAGGCCAAGGCGCTGCGCCCCATCGCGGAGAAGCTCATCACCAAGGCCAAGAAGGCTCAGGACGAGGGCCCGATGCGCGTGCACCGGATCCGTCAGATCCAGAGCTACCTCGGCGACAAGGAGATGACCCACAAGCTCGTCACCGACGTGGCCCCTCGCTACACGGAGCGCAACGGTGGCTACCTGCGCATCCTGAAGCTCGGACCGCGCCAGGGCGACAACGCTCAGATGGCTCGCGTCGAGCTCGTCTGATCCCACGAACTCCGAACGGGGCGGCGCCGCGAGGTGCCGCCCCGTTTCGCGTGGTGGCCACCCCCGCAAGCGACGTCTCCTCTAGCCTCGACCCGTGACCCGTCGCGCTCGCCACCCCGTCGCCGTGCTGGCCGTGCTCGCCGCCGTGCCCGCCGTGGCGCTGGGTGCGTTCGCGGTGTACGCCGACGGCCAGGTCGAGTCGGTGGCGGTGCCGGTGGTCGCCGACACGGTTCCCGTCGCACTCCCCGAGGCGTTGGCCACGCCCGTGCTCTCTGCTCGCCGGGCGCCCGCGGCGCTGGCCACGGACCGTCGCGAGGATGTCCTGACGGCTGCGGTGCAGCCCCTCGCCGCTGCCGTGGACAGCGGATCGTGCATGGCGATGGCACTCGACGACCAGGTCATCGCCGGCGCCAACACCGACGTGTCGGTGATCCCGGCCAGCAACCTCAAGGTCGTCGTGGCCGCCACGGCGGTCGACATCCTGGGGGCGGGCACGGTGTTCACGACGAAGGTGGTCGGGCCGGCGCCCGTCAACGGGGTCGTCGACGGCGACGTGTACCTCGTCGGCGGTGGTGATCCGGTGCTCAGCGAGGAGTGGTACACGCAGCCCTCCGCCACCAGGAAGCGTCCACCGATCAACGCCACGAGTGTCGAACAACTCGCCGACTCGTTGCGCACCGCCGGTGTCACGTCGATCACCGGTCGGGTCGTCGGCGACGGATCCCGCTACGACGACGAGCGCTATCCGCCCGGGTGGGCGGCCGACATCCGCGCCTCGACGGACGGCACTGCGGTCGGCGCCTTGGTGATCGACGACTCGACGAGCCAATCCGGACGTCTGTCGACGGACCCCACCGCCAGCGCGGCCTCCACGTTCACTCGGGTGCTGCGCGACCGGGGCGTCTCGGTCGCCGGTGAGGCGAGCACCGGCACGGCCCCGGCGGATGCAGGCGTGCTGGCCACCATCGCCTCGCAACCGCTCTCGGCCATCGTCAACGAGATGCTCTCGACCAGCGACAACCTGACGGCGGAGATGATGGTCAAGGAGATCGGGCTCGCCACAGCGGCGCGTGGGACTCGAGCCGATGGACTGCAGGCCATCACCGATCGGATCACGCAGTGGGGGGTGCCGACGGCGGGAGTGTCCCTCGTCGACGGATCGGGGCTGTCGCGGGAGAACCGGCTGACGTGCACCGCGTTGTTGGCTGTGCTCCAGCACGGGAACAGCACCGACGTGGTCGGGGCGGGCCTCGCCACGGCCGGCCAGGGTGGATCCACGCTCGATGGCCGATTCGAGGAGCCCGGGCTCGCCGGGGTGCTGCAGGCCAAGACCGGCAGCCTGCGCGAGGTGAAGGCGCTCTGCGGCTACTTCCCCGCGGGCGGCGACGAGGTCGCCTTCGTGCTGATCCTCAACGGCGCATCGGCGGCCGACTACGCGACGCCGTGGGGGATGTTGGGTGAGGCGCTGCTCGCCGCCGCCGCGACGCCGACGCCGGACGCGCTCGCGCCACGTCAGTCCTAGGCTGCAGGGATGTTGCGTCGAGCCCGGTTCACGGTCGCCTACGTGGGCACCGAGTTCCACGGGTTCGCCGAGGCCGACGGGTTGGCCACCGTCATGGGCGACCTTCGCGAGGCGATCGAGAAGGTGACCCGAGTCCCCGCCGCGCCGGTGGGTGCGGGCCGCACGGACGCGGGCGTGCACGGCTGGGGACAGGTGGTCAGCGCCGACCTGCCGGCCGACACCGACCTCGCCGACCTCCAGCGACGGGTGAACCGCATGTGCGGTCCCAGGATCGCCGTGCGCGACGTGGCGTGGACGCAGGACCCCGACTTCAGCGCCCGGTTCAGCGCGCAGTGGCGTCACTACCGCTATCACGTGCAGAACTCCCCGGCCCTGGATCCGTTCCTGGCACCGACCACCTGGCACGTGGTTCAACCGCTCAACCTGTGGGCGATGCAACTCGCCTGCGATCCGCTGATCGGCGAGCACGACTTCAGCTCGTTCTGCCGTCGACCCAAGGTGGCCGACGGGCAGCCCCCACCGTCGATGACTCGAAGGGTGATGAGCGCCGAGTGGCGCGAGGTCCCCGGTGATACTCCCGGCTTGTTGCGCTTCGAGATCCGTGCGAACGCGTTCTGCCACCAGATGGTGCGCTCGATCGTGGGCACGCTGGTCGATGTCGGACTCGGCAAGATCCATGCCGGCGACGTCCGCTCGATCATGCTGCGCAAGGATCGGCAGGCCGCGGGTTCGGTCGCGCCACCCCAGGGCCTGGTGCTCTGGGAGGTCGGATACCCCTGACCTCGCAGGTTTTCGCAGGTTCCTGCCCCCGACGATTGTCGGTTTCCCCGCGAAGCCCGTATCATTGCACGGTTCCTTGGCGCCGCTCCGAAGAGTGGCCCTGAATGTTCGAAGGTTCGCAGATGAGCACCACGTATTCACCGAAGGCCAGCGAGATCACCCGCGCATGGCACGTCATCGACGCCGAGGGCATGGTCCTCGGTCGCCTGTGCACCGAGGCCGCTCGCATCCTGCGCGGCAAGCACAAGCCGATCTTCGCGCCCCACATCGACACCGGCGACCACGTGGTCATCATCAATGCCGACAAGGTCGTCCTCTCCAAGGGCAAGGCCGCTCAGAAGAACGTGTACCGCCACACCGGGTACCCGGGTGGGATCAAGAGCGAGAAGTACGTCGACCTGCTGGGCCGCAACCCATCCGACGCCATCCGCGGCAGCATCAAGGGCATGCTGCCCCACGGTCCGCTCGGTCGCCAGCAGATCAAGAAGCTCAAGGTGTACGCGGGTCCCGAGCACCCGCACGCCGCGCAAGGCCCCGTTGTCCTCGAAATTCCAGCGGCCAAGGCCCGCTGAGCGCAGAAGGTAGATGCACATGGCCACCAAGCCGCTCACCCAGACCACCGGCCGCCGGAAGGAAGCGGTTGCTCGCGCCCGTCTTCGCCCGGGCACCGGCATCCACACCATCAACGGCAAGGCGTTCGACGCCTACTTCACCACCGCGATGCAGCGCATGATCGTCACCGAAGCGCTCCGCGTGGTCGATGCCGAGGAGGCCTACGACGTCGACGCCACCATGCACGGTGGCGGGATCAGTGGCCAGGCCGGTGCGCTGCGCATGGCCATCGCCCGTTCCTTGGTCGAGCTCGATCCCGACGCCCGCCCCGCGCTGAAGAAGGCCGGCCTGCTCACCCGCGACCCCCGTCGCAAGGAGAGCAAGAAGTACGGTCTCGTCAAGGCCCGCAAGGCCAAGCAGTACACGAAGCGCTGAGTTCCGCGCTGCTCGATGCGCCCTCGGCTGTCCGGCCGGGGGCGTTCGTGCGTTTTGGAGACGATTCGATCGTGATCTCGAAAGGGTGGATGGGGTGAGCTTGAGGTTCGGCACCGACGGCGTGCGCGGGGTGGCGCTCACCGAGTTGACCACCGAGTACGTGGCGGCGCTCGGCCGTGCCTCGGCCGAAGTGCTCGGCGGCGGCCGGTGGCTCGTCGGTCGTGACACCCGCGAGTCCGGTCCGGTGCTCGAGGCGGCGGTCATCGCCGGTCTGGCCGCCGGGGGAGCGCTTCCCGTGTCCGTCGGTGTGCTGCCCACGCCCGCGCTCGCATGGCTGGCTGCGCAGCACGGCTGCCCGGCGGCGATGATCACCGCGTCCCACAATCCGTGGCAGGACAACGGCGTCAAGATCTTCGGTGCCGGCGGCGTGAAGCTGACCGACGAGATCGAACAGTCGATCGAGGCGTCGATGCGGCTCGACCTCGTCAACCCTCCGGCGAACCCCGGGATCGTCGACGAACGCGATCGTTATGTCATGCACCTCGTCGACGGGCATGGTTCGCTGCGGGGTCTGCGGATCGTGCTCGACTGCGCGAACGGGGCGATGAGCGAGGTGGCCCCCGCGGTGTTCACCGCGCTCGGCGCCGACCTGACGGTGATGCACGCCACGCCGAACGGGCGCAACATCAACGACCGCTGCGGGGCGACACACGTCGAGTCACTGGCCGAGCGGGTCGTTGCCGACGGAGCGACGCTCGGGCTCGCCTTCGACGGCGACGGCGACCGGGTCATCGCCGTGGATCACCTCGGGCGAGCGATCGACGGTGACCGGCTGATCGCGCTCGCCGCGCTGCAGCTGCGCGAGGAGGGTGCGCTGCACCACGACACGGTGGTCGTCACCGTGATGAGCAACCTCGGGTTCCACAAGGCCATGGCGGCAGCGGGCGTGCACGTCGTCACGACAGCGGTCGGTGACCGCTACGTCCTGGAGGCGCTCGATGCCGGTGGGTTCAGTGTCGGCGGTGAGCAGAGCGGGCACATCATCTTTCGCGATCTGGCGACCACGGGTGACGGTCTGCTCGCGGGGCTTCGGCTCGCGAGGTACGTGCACGGCCACCACCGATCGCTGGCCGACCTCGCTGCCGAGGTCATGCACCGCTACCCGCAGGTGCTCGTCAACGTCGAGGTGGCCGACCGCCACCCTCGCGCGGCCGAGGAGCTCGCCGCCGAGATCGCCGAGGCCGAGCTCGCCCTGCACGGCGACGGGCGCATTCTCATTCGGGCGAGTGGCACCGAGCCGCTCATCCGGGTGATGGTCGAGGCTGCCTCGGATGCCGTCGCTCACTCGGTCGCGGACCACCTGGCCGCAGAAGTGCGTGCTCGATTCGGCTGAGGTCTCGCTGCGTGATCGAAGCTTGACCGATCACTGACGGAATCGGCGGGCCGGGCCTCGGTAACCTGCACCCATGTGCGGCATCGTTGCGATCCTGTCCCGTCCGTCCGAACGGCCGAGCCCGGCAGCGACCGATCTGTTGGCGCTGCTCGATGCCGCGGTCGCATCCACCGCACTCGTCGACGCAGCGTCGTCGGTGGCCGAGGTCGACCGCCTGCTGCACGGCGTTCCCGGCACGCAGTCACTCGTCGGCCGGCATGAACTGATCGCCGGCATCACTGCTCGGCTGGACCAGATCGACGCGCGCATCGCCACGAGGGATCACGAGCTCGAGACCGCGGTCGACATGACCCCCGACGACATCGAGGCGGCCAACGGCGAACTGCTCGCACTCCGTGACGCGGTGTGGGCCATCCGCAAGGACCGCATCCGCACGGCGAATGCAGTGGCCGACTTCGCCGGCCGCGACGCCGGTTCGGCGGCCATCGCCGGATACCTGGCGATCCAACAAGCCCTGTCCGCCATCGACCGGATGGAAGTCCGTGGACGCGACAGCGCCGGAGTGCACGTGTTCGTGTGGGAGCACGGCCTGCGAGCCGACGACCCCGCGGTGACTGCACTGATGGCCCGACGGACGACCGACCCGCTGTTCCAGAGTGGATCGGTACGGATCGCCGGTCCCAGCATGAGCTTCGTCTACAAGGCGGCCGCGGAGATCGGTGAGCTCGGGGACAACGTGCGGGCGTTGCGGGCCGCGGTCCATGCCGACGACCTGCTGCGACTGGCGTTGTCGTCGCCGGCGGCTCGAGTGTCGGTGCTGGGTCACACGCGTTGGGCCAGCGTCGGCATCATCAGCGAGCCCAACTGTCACCCGGTGAACGGCGAGCAATCGGAGCTGTCCGGCGCCGAGCAGGCCGCCGGGGCGGTGCCCTACACGGTGGCCGCACTCAACGGCGACGTCGACAATCACGCCGACATCAAGATCTCCCACGGCTTGCGCATCGCAGGTCCGATCACGACCGATGCGAAGGTGATTCCTGCGGTGATGGCGCTCAATGCCCAGCACTCCCACGGTGACCTCGCCGAGGCCTTCCGACGCACCGTCGCCGAGTTCGAGGGCAGCGTGGCGATCGGGGCGCAAGCGGCCGACCGTCCCGATCAGGTGTACCTCGCGCTGCGCGGCAGCGGACAGGCCCTGTACGTCGGGCTGGGAGAGGATCTGTTCATCGTCGCCAGCGAACCGTACGGCGTGGTCGAGGAGACCCCGACGTTCGTGCGCGTCGACGGGGAGACGTTGTCACCCACCGGCAGCCGCGGTCAGGTGTTCGTCCTCGACGCGGCGCATGCGGGAGAGCTCGCCGGCGTCCGCCGGATGTCGTACGACGGTGCCGACCTGCCGCTCGCCCAGCACGACGTGGTGACGGCCCAGGTCACCACTCGCGACATCGACCGGGGCGACGCACCGCACTTCCTGCTGAAGGAGATCACCGAGGCGCCGACGAGCTTCCGCAAGACCCTCCGCGGTCGCATCGTCGACACACCACGCGGTCTGCGAGCCCAGCTCGGCGAGCGGACCCTCCCCGCATCGATCGCCGAGCGGCTCGGGAGCGGCGTGATCAACAAGGTGCGCGTGATCGGGCAAGGCACCGCGTTCGTGGCAGGCAGCAGCATGGCCGCCGTCCTCGACAACCTGTGCGACGGCTCCTTCGACGTCGACGCGATCACGGCCACCGAGTTCTCCGGGTTCAACCTGCGTCTCGACATGTCCGACACGCTCGTGGTCGCCGTCAGCCAGAGCGGCACCACCACCGACACCAACCGCACCGTCGACCTGGCCCGTGGTCGGGGAGCATCCGTGGTCGCGATCGTGAACCGGCGCAACAGCGATCTCACCGACAAGGCCGACGGGGTGATGTACACCAGCGATGGCCGCGACGTGGAGATGAGCGTCGCCAGCACCAAGGCGTTCTACGCCCAGGTGGCTGCCGGTGTGCTGCTCGCCTGTGCCATCGCCGAGGCCGCCGGACGGGGGACCGCACAGCGACGACACGAACTCCTCACCTCCCTGCGCACGCTTCCCGACGCCATGGTGGAGGTCATCGCCAACCGACCGGCGATTGCGGACGCCGCTCGCCGCTTCGCCCCGTCGAAGCGATACTGGGCGATCGTCGGCAGCGGTCCCAACACCGTGGCGGCCGAAGAAGTCCGGATCAAGCTCAGTGAGCTCTGCTACAAGAGCATCGCCTGCGACGTCACCGAGGACAAGAAGCACATCGATCTCTCGAGTGAGCCGCTCATCCTGGTGTGCGCGGCAGGTCTGGTGGGTGGTACCGCAGACGACGTCGCCAAGGAGGTCGCGATCTACAAGGCCCACAAGGCCACTCCGATCGTGGTTGCCACCGATGACGACGAGCGGTTCGCCGCTGCCGCCGCCGTCCTCACCGTCCCCTCGGTCGACTCGTCGCTCGCCTTCGTCCTCTCGGCGATGACGGGTCACCTGTTCGGCTACGAGGCGGCGCTCGCCATCGACGCGTCCGCCCGGCCGCTGCGCGAAGCACGCGAAGTCATCGAGCTCGCCCTGGCTCGCACGTCCGAGGGCGACGAGGTGCTCGACGCGGTGCAGCACGGTGTCGGCATTCACGCCGACAAGTTCCTCGACGGTCTGCGCGCCGGTGCCTACGACGGTCACCTGGAGGCGTCGACCGCGGTGCGGCTCGTCGGACTGCTGCGCGACGCGAGCAGCGATTCACCGCTCGAGTCGTATCAACGAGCGACCGGCAAGATCGCGACCCCCGGTGCCGTCGTCGACGATCTCACCGCAGCGTTGACTCGTGCGATCGAAGAGCTCACCCGACCGGTCGATGCGATCAAGCATCAGGCCAAGACCGTCACGGTGGGCATCAGCCGCAACGACGAGGGTGTCCTCGACCGCGCGCTGGTGCAAGAGCTCCTCCACGCCGGGGCGGGGCGGGATCGGCTCAGCTATCGCACGCTCAAGGTCCTCGCCGACCTCGACCCTGCCGTGGAGGCGGTGGTCGGCTACACGAGGTACTCGATCGAAGGCGATCCCGCGGCCGATGCCACGATCGCGATCGTCGACCGCGGCGGGCTGTCGCGGGAGGTCACCAGCCGGGTGGAGCGCAACTCGCAACTGCTCGGTACCAAGCGCCGGGTGGCAGCCGAGAAGGAAGTGTTGGTCGCCCGAGGTCGCAGCGACGGACGTACGGTGATCTTCGTGCCGGAGGTGAAGGGCGGCACCTGCACCGGTATCACGCTGCTCCACGTGCGGTTCCACGATCGCCTGCCGGCAGCGGTGATGCGAGGCGTCCTCCAGGGATACGACCGACGCTACGACCGCCTCGTCGACTGGGTCACCGAGACCGAGGGCAGTTTCCGCGACGACCTGCTCGCCGACCTGTCGGTGGCCGACCTGCTGATCCTGCCGATCTCGGACTCGGCGGACCACTGGCGGCATCCCGCGTGATCCCGCGATGACCGTGAAGGGGATCGGAGTCGATGCCGTCGACGTGGAGCGGTTCCGGACGTCGTTGTTGCGCACCCCGTCGATGCGACAACGGCTCTTCACCGCCGAGGAGCTCGCCTACGTGGAGCCCAAGGTGGATCCGGTCCCGTCACTGGCGGCACGATTCGCGGCACGCGAGGCCGTGATGAAGGCGATGGGGCTCGGACTCGGCGCGTTCGGCTTTCACGAGGTGTGGGTCACCCGTGCCGATTCGGGTCAGCCGTCGCTGGCGGTCACGGGTCGTGCACTCGAACTCGCCGTCGATCGAGGTATCACGCGCTGGCACCTCAGCATCACGCACACCGCCATCGTCGCGATCGCGTCCGTCGTCGCCGAATGAACTCGGCGTAGGCTCGCCGACGATGCTGCCGATCGTGACGCCCGACGAGATGCGCGTCGTCGACGCGACGGCCGGAGTCCCCGTCGAGGTGCTCATCCAACGCGCAGGGGCGGCCGTCGCTCGCGCGGCGGTGCGGATGCTCGGCGGCACCTACGGCCGCACCGTCAACGTGATCGCAGGAAGTGGCAACAACGGCAACGACGGCCGCGCGGCCGCCGCGATCCTCTCAGCGCGCGGGGTCAGGGTGCGGATGTTCGACGCACGCTCGTGCCCGACGCGGCTCCCTGCGGCCGATCTCGTGATCGACGCCGCGTACGGCACCGGCTTCCACGGAACGTGGAACCCGCCCGACGTGGGTGACACGCCGGTGCTCGCGGTCGACGTCCCGAGTGGCGTGAACGCGTTGACGGGCACCACCACCGGTCGGGTGCTCGCTGCCCAACGCACCGTTGCGCTGCAGGCCCTCAAGCCCGGGTTGCTCCGGCCTCCCGGGAGCGTGCTGGCCGGTGCACTCGAACTGGCCGACATCGGGCTCGGAGCCGGGGTGGCGGAGCAGGCGCATGCCCACCTCGTGCAGGGATCCGACGTCGCCGACTGGATCCCCGGTCGTGTCGTGTCCGCCCACAAGTGGATGGCGGCCGTGCGCGTCGTCGCCGGGAGCGTGGGCATGACGGGCGCCGCGGCGCTGTGCGCTCGCGGGGCTCTCCGCGCGGGAGCCGGGATGGTGCAGCTCTCTGCGATCTCGTGCCTGGTCGTCGATGCGCCGGTGGAGGTGGTCCAGCGTCCGTTGCAGGGCGCTGCTTGGGCTCGGCCCGTCCTCGATTCGCTCGATCGTTTCCATGCCCTGATCATCGGGCCGGGCATCGGACGCGACGACGTCACCAACGAGCAGGCGCGAGCGGTCGTCCTCGACGCGGGTGTGCCCACCGTGATCGACGGAGACGGGCTGTTCGCGATGGCATGGAACGCCGAGGGAGCTGCAGCGCTGCTGCGGCGCCGAACGATGCCTGCCGTGCTCACACCCCACGAAGGGGAGTACACCCTGCTCGCCGGCACGCCGCCGGCGCCGGACCGTCTGCTCGCGGCACGGCTGCTCGCCGCAGACACCGGATGCGTGGTGCTCCTGAAGGGACCGGCGACGGTGGTCGCCGACCCCGACGGTCGTGCGTTGGTCGTGACCGCCGGCGACGAACGCCTCGCCACCGCAGGCACCGGCGATGTGCTGTCCGGGATCATCGGGGCGCTGCTCGCCCAGGGTGTCCCCGCGCTCGAAGCCGCCGCCGCCGGCGCCTGGCTGCACGGGCGAGCCGCTCACCTCGCGGCCGCACGCGGCTTCGTCGCCGGCGACATCCCCGATCACCTCCCGGCCGTCCTGGACGCACTCGGATGAGTCGGTGGGCGTGGGCCGAGGTGTCGTCCGCCGCGATCGAACACAACGTCCGAGCGATCGCCGAAGCCGTCGCTCCGGCGCAGGTCTGGGCGGTGGTCAAGGCGGACGGCTACGGCCACGGCGCGCTGCTCGCAGCGACTGCGGCGCTCGCGGGCGGCGCCGACGGCTTGTGCGTCGCGCTGCTGCAGGAGGGCGTCGCGCTGCGCGACGCAGGTGTCGACGCACCGATCCTCGTGCTCAGCGAGCAGCCGGCCGACGCATTGCTGAGTGCCATCGACCACGGCTTGCAACTGACGATCTACAGCCGCGCCCAGATCAGCGCGCTCGAGCGCATCGGCGCGGTCGACCATCCCGTGCACCTCAAGGTCGACACCGGGATGCGGCGCGTCGGCGCCGCGACGCAGGACGCGGTCGGCATGGCCGGTCACATCGCAGCCTCCCCAGCGGTCCGGCTCGAGGGAGTGTTCACCCACCTGGCCGTGGCCGACGAGCCGCTGGATCCCTTCACCGATCGGCAGATCGAACTCTTCGACAGGGTGCTCGCCGACCTCGCCGGCGCCGGTCACCAGCCGGCGGTGGTGCACGCCGCCAACTCCGCTGCGGCGCTCGCGCACCCACGGTCGCGCTACGGCATGGTGCGCGCGGGGATCGCGATCTACGGGATCTCGCCCGGTCCTGCGGTCGACACGTTCGTCCGCCAACTGGACCTCCGTCCGGCGCTGTCGCTCCACGCCCGGGTGTCGCACGTCAAGCGAGTCGCCGCGGGGGAGCGGATCTCCTACGGGCTGCGTCACACCTTCGAGCGGGCCACCACCGTCGCAACGCTTCCTCTCGGCTATGCCGACGGCGTGCCGAGGAGACTGCACGCCGTGGATGGTCGCGTGCTGCTGGGTGGCCGACGCCGGCCGATCGTCGGGGTGGTCACCATGGACCAGCTGATGATCGACTGCGGCGACGACGACGTGTCCATCGGTGATCACGTGGTCCTGATCGGCGAGCAGGACGGTCAATGCATCGCCGCCTCCGAGTGGGCGGATCGGCTCGACACGATCGCGTACGAGATCGTCTGCGGACTCTCCGGCCGGGTCGAGCGTCGGCCGGTCTAGCATTCCGACGGTCATGTTGCAGCTCTGCGCGTCCTCCCTCGCCGACACCACCGCAATCGCATCGGTGCTTGCCGGGCTCTCCCGGTCGGGCGACCTCATCGTGCTGGCCGGCGAGATGGGTGCCGGCAAGACGGCGTTCGCCAAGGGCTTCGGCGCGGCGCTCGGGGTGACCGAACCCATCACCTCGCCCACCTTCACCCTCGTGCACAGTTACGCCGCAGGGCGACTCACCCTCCATCACGCCGACATCTATCGGCTCAGCACGATGAACGAGGTTGCGGACCTGGCGCTGGCCGAACTGTTGGAGTACGACGGCATCGTGTTGATCGAATGGGGCGATGTCGTCGCCCACGCGCTGGGCGAACACCTGGTGGTGCACCTCGAGCACGTGCCCGACGACGAGGACGCTCGCCGGATCTCCCTGAGCGGAACCGGGCGGTCGTGGGCGGTACGTTGGGACCGACTCCACACCGCATTGGCAGGCTACGAATGTTGATTCTCGGCATCGAGACGGCCACCCAACAGGTCAGCGTGGCCATCGGTGGCCACGAAGGCGTCCTCGGCATGTTCGAGGTGTCGCGTGGTCGTCGGCATGCGGAGACCCTGACGCCGGCGATCGAGTTCCTCTGTCGCCAGACCGACATCGAGATCGCGGAGTTCAGTGCGATCGCCGTCGACGTCGGACCGGGCCTGTTCACCGGGATGCGTGTCGGCCTCGCTGCCGGCAAGGCGATCGCGCAGGCGTTGCGGGTCCCGATGATCGGGATCAGTTCGCTCGACCTGCTCGCGTTCCCGCTGCGATACGCGGACCGGACGATCGCGGCGGTCATCGACGCCCGCAAGGGTGAGGTGTTCTACGCGTTCTACCGACCGGTTCCCGGTGGTGTGCAACGGGTGACCGAGCCTCGGGTGGGGACCATCGACGACCTCGTCGGCGACCTCATGGCGCGGGCGCAGAACGTGATCTGCGTCGGTGACGGCGCGCTGCGGTATCGCGACGACATCGACGCCGGCGTGCGGTGCGAGTTCGCCGAGCAGTTCCTCTCCCATCCTTCGGCAGCGCCCTTGGTCCAGCTGGCTCACGCCAAGGCGCTCCGCGAGGAATGGGTGAACCCCTGGGAGATCCAGCCGATGTACCTGCGGGCGCCGGACGCACAGATCAACTGGGCGACGCGAGCCGCGGCGACATGAGTGTGCTGTCCCGACTCCTCGGCAAGGACGACCAGCGCGAGCTCGTGGTCGGACCTCTGCGCAAGCGCGATCTGGCCGGGGTGATGCCGATCGAGGAAGCGTCGTATCCGCGACCGTGGAGCATCAACGTGTTCACCAGCGAGCTGGAGATGATGCGGCGCGGTGAGCGCACGTACCTCGCCGCGCGCGAGGGAGCGACGGTGGTCGGTTACGCCGGGATGATGTACGCCGCCGACGACGCGCACGTCACCAACATCGCCGTCAGCCACCTCCACCAGCGCCGTGGCATCGCCACCCGCCTGCTCGCCTCTCTCGCCTGGGCGGCGATCGAGCGTGGCAGCACTGCCATGACCCTCGAGGTTCGAGTCAGCAACACCGGCGCTCAGGCGCTGTACGAGCGGTTCGGATTCGAAGCAGCGGGTGTCCGCAAGAAGTACTACGAGAACACCGAGGACGCGATCGTGATGTGGCGCCACGGCATCCTCGACGTCGACTATCGAGACCGGTTGCACCGGCTGTGTCCGGAGGCAGCGAGATGACATTCGACGAGAACACACTGGTGCTCGGCATCGAGACCAGTTGTGACGAGACCGCGGCCGCGCTCGTGATGGGTGGCTACGACGTCATCTCGAGCGCCGTCAGTACGCAGGTCGACCTCCACGCCCAGTTCGGAGGCGTGGTGCCGGAGGTGGCCAGCAGGGCACACCTCGACCTGCTCAATCCGATGGTGGCGCGGGCGATCGTGGAGGCAGGGATCGCCCCGGAGCGCATCGACGCCGTCGCCTGCACCGTCGGCCCTGGGCTGATCGGAGCGCTGTTGGTCGGCGTGTCCGCCGCGAAGGCCCTGGCGCTCACCTGGGACGTGCCGTTCGTGGGGGTCAATCACATGGAGGCGCACCTGTACGCCGCCTTCCTGGAGGATCCGACGCTGGAGTTCCCGCTCGTGGTGATGCTGGTGTCGGGCGGCCACACGATGCTCGTCGAGATGCAGGATCACGGCCGGTACCGACTGCTCGGTCAGACGATCGACGATGCCGCCGGCGAGGCCTTCGACAAGGTCGCTCGCTTCCTCGGGCTCGGGTACCCGGGGGGCCCGGCCGTCGACAGGGAAGCGGTCCACGGTGACCCGACCGCCATCAACTTCCCACGGGCGATGCTCCACGACGGTCTCGACTTCAGCTTCAGCGGGCTGAAGACGTCCGTGATGAACCACGTCCGCAAGCATCCGGACGTCGCCACCGCCGACGTCGCTGCCTCGTTCCAGGCCGCGGTCGTCGACGTGCTCGTCGTCAAGGCGCGGCGCGCGGCGGAACAGGTCGGGGCGAAGGGACTCGTGCTGGGAGGCGGAGTCGCTGCCAACACGCTGTTGCGCGAACGATTCCTCGACGCATGCGCCGAGACCGGGATCCGTGGGTTCCTGCCGAGTCGCGAGATGTGCACGGACAACGCGGCGATGATCGCCGCCGCCGGCTGGCACCGATTGCGCTCCGATGGGCCGACGTCGCTCGACGCCGGCGCCTACCCCAACATGCGTCTGCAGTTCCTCTCGTGAGCACCCGCATCGACGCGTTCGTCGTCGCCACCCCCGGACTGGAAACGCTGGTGCAGGCGGAGGTCAGCAAGCTCGGCGTGCGCCCGGCGAACGTCACCTATGGCGGGGTCAACTGCACCGTCACGTGGCCGCAGCTCTGGGCGATCCACCTCAAGTCGCGGCTCGCCACCCGAGTGCTCGTGCGAGTGGCCCGATTCAAGGCGGACGGCTTCGACACGCTGCATGCCGGCCTCGAGCGGATCGACTGGTCGAGTTGGCTGCCCGAGGGCGGCGTCACGGTCGCGGCCTCCACCGACGGAAAATCGAAGCTGTACCACACGGGTGCGATCGAGGAACGTGTCGCCGAACAGATCGGCCGTGGCGAAGGCGCCCAACAGGTGCTCGTCCGGGTCACCCGTGACGTGGCGACGGTGAGTGTCGACGCGTCGGGGTTGGCGCTGCACAAGCGCGGGTACCGAGGGCCGGCCGGGAAGGCGCCGGTGCGCGAAACCCTTGCCGCGGCGTTGCTCGTCGCCTCCGAGTGGGATGTTCGGCGGCCGCTGGTCGATCCGTTCTGCGGGTCCGGCACGGTGTTGATCGAAGCGGCGATGAAGGCTCGGCGAATCGCACCCGGGCGGCACCGTTCGTTCCAGTTCATGCAGTGGCCCTCGTTCGACGCCGCGGGTTGGGAGCGCCTCGTGAAGGGTGCCGACAGCGACGTCATCGATCGCTGCCCACCGATCAGCGGATCGGATCGCGACCAGGGCGCGGTCGCCGCCACGGTCGCCAACGCGGCCACCGCCGGGGTGGCGGCGAACATCGAGGTCGACGTCCGATCCGCCTCCGAGTTGGTGCTGCCGGCGAATCCCGGCTGGATCGTCACCAACCCGCCGTACGGCGCACGCGTCGGCGGGCCCGACGTGCGTGATCTCTACGACCGTCTCGGCGCCGTCCTGCGCGAGCGGGCCGGAGGGTGGCACGTGGCGATGCTCGCCTCCCGGGACACCCCCGTGACCAGGCTGCACCTCCCGTTGGTGCCGGTGCTGGAGACCTCGAACGGTGGCATCAACGTGGCCGTGCAGTCCGGAACCGTCCCGGTCGCCACGGCCTGATCCACCGCCCGAGCCACCGCCCGATCCACGGCCTGACTCGTCGGCCGAGCGCGACCTCCGGGCCGGTGCCGGTACCTTGTTGCACCGTGAAGATCGGGACGATCACCCCTGCGGCGCCCGTGGTGCTGGCGCCGATGGCGGGTGTCACCAACGCGCCGTTCCGCCGCGATGTGCCGTGAGTTCGCCCCCGGCCTGATCTACGTCAACGAGATGGTGATGGCCACCGCGGTGGTGCACGGCAATCTCAAGACCGAGCGGATGATGACCTTCGCGCCCGACGAGCAGCCGCGCAGCCTGCAGCTCTACAGCAGTGATCCGGTCATGGTCGGCGAGGCCGTGCGCAAGCTGTGCGATGCGGGACGGGTGGACCATGTCGACATGAACTTCGGCTGTCCCGCGGCGAAGGTCACGCGGCGCGGCGGTGGCGCGGCGGTTCCGGCGAAGCCGAAGCTGCTACGCGCGATCGTGCGCGAGGCCGTCAGCGCGGCCACCCCGTACGGGGTGCCGGTGACGATCAAGTTCCGCAAGGGTCTGTTCGACTCGCTGCTCACCCATGTGGCCACCGGCCGGATCGCCGCCGAGGAGGGCGTCGCGGCGATCGCGCTGCACGCCCGCACGGCCGAACAGCACTACGCCGGGACCGCCGACTGGGACGCCATCGCCGAGCTGAAGGCCGCGGTGCCGGAGATCCCGGTGCTCGGCAACGGCGACATCTGGGAGGCCTCCGACGCGGTGGCGATGATGCGCCACACGGGGTGCGACGGTGTGGTCGTCGGCCGTGGCTGCCTGGGGCGCCCGTGGCTGTTCCGCGACCTGGTCGAGGCGATGAACGGCCGCCCGGTGCCACCGGCGCCGCGGCTCGGTGAGGTGCTCGACGTCATGGTTCGCCACGCCCGGTTGCTCGCCCTGCACATGACCGAGCCGCTGGCGATGCGCGACTTCCGCAAGCACACCGCCTGGTACTTCACCGGCTACCCGGTCGGTGGCGAGGTCCGCGGCAGGTTCGCGATGGTGTCGACCCTGGCCGAGCTCGAGGACCTGATCGCTCCGCTCGATCCGGAGTTGGTCATCGTGGAGGGCGGGGCACGGATTCGCCGGGGCCACACGAACGGGCCGATTCGAGTCGTGTTGCCGTCGGGATATCTCGACCACCTCGACGACGACGTCGTCCCCGACGACAACGACGTGATGGCGCTCTCGGGCGGATGAGTCCGGCGATCGTCCTCGGGTCCGCGTCGCCTCGGCGGCGGGAGTTGCTCGCCCAGATGGGGGTGACGTGTTCGATCGTCGCGCCCGACATCGACGAGACGCCGCTGCCGGACGAATCCCCCGTCGCCTACGTCGAGCGGTTGGCCGTCGCCAAGTCGTACGCGATCGCGGCCCCCTCGGATTCGCTCGTCATCACCGCCGACACGACCGTCGACCTCGGCGGCGAGATCCTGGGCAAGCCGGTGGATGCCGACGAGGCGCGGGCGATGCTCGGGCGTCTCTCGGCTCGCACCCACCGCGTGCACACGGGTGTGGCAGTGCGCCGTGGCGACGACGTGCGCAGTGAAGTGGTCACCTCGCTCGTGACGTTCACGGCGCTCACCCCTCAGGCCATCGAGTGGTACGTGGCCACGGGCGAGCCGCTCGACAAGGCGGGCGCGTACGCGATCCAGGGTGCGGGTGGGGTGTTCGTGCAACTGGTCCGAGGAAGCGTCAGCAACATCGTCGGTCTCCCGCTCCACGCGGTCGCCCGACTGGCCGCTTCGCTCGGTGTGCCGATCGTCGGCTGACGATCGTCACGTGAGCGCCAGCAGCGCCGACCACTCCTCGGCGGTCGCCGGCCTGGTGGTCTCCGCCAGTGACACCGTCGGCTCCAGGTCGGCGTTGCTGCCGACCATGACCAGTCGACCGCCCTCCCACCACACGACCGCCGTGATGTCGAAGGCGCCGAACGGACCAGCGCCCTTCGTGAACCCGACGGCGGGCCTCCCGTGGACCGTCAGCTCGGTGTCGCCATCTCGATGGTGGCTGTTGCTCAACACGAACGGGACCACCTTCAACGCCGACTCGTTGGCGACGATCGATGCCACGGTCTGTGTCCGGAAGCCGTAGTAGACGCCGACGACACCGTCGTTCGCGGCGCCGATGTCCTGCGCGTGCTGCAGCAGCGTGAGGACCGTGTAGTAGTCGTAGAAGCTCCCGATGGGCTCCATCCCCGCGAGCGCCGATCGATGGGTGACGACCACTCGGCCCTGCGCTGTCGACAGCGACGACACGAAGTCGAGCGCTTCGGGAATGGTGAGTCCCGAGGTGGTCGCGGAGTACATCATCCCGGCGAGCGGCCCCCACACGATCTGTTGCGTGTTGCCCGGTCGCGCCTGCATCTGGCCAGGAGCGCCGTTGACGACGATGTCGGTGCGATCTCCCTCACGGAGGTTGTCGGTGCTCGGTGCATCGGGGTCGGTCGCCGGTGCAGCGAAGAAGCCCGCCCATCGGTCGCCGCCGTCGTTGACGCTGATCGTCGCGTCGGCGTCACCGAACAGGTAGCCGACGGGGATGTTCCGCGGACCCTCGGGACTCGTGGTCCCGTCGCCCGTGCCGAGGGTGACTCCATGGGGATCGGCCGGGGGCGGGTCGAGCACCAACTTCTCCGACAGCTCGGCCTCGGTGGCACGCGGGTCGCGGAAGGCGAGTGGGTGATCGCGGCCGACCCACGGCTTCCACGCCACCAGCGAGCCGGCGACGACAGCGCCGACGGCGAGCGCTGCCGCGACCGAGCGGACGCGCCGACCTCTCGGGGAGTCCTCGTGGTCCTCGACTCGGGGCGGTGCCTCACCGAACAGGTCGCCGTCGGGGTCGATGAGCTCGATCATCTCCGGGTCGCGACCGTCGAACGCGCCTCTCATCAGCCGGACCCCTCGATCAGGGAGTATCCGGCACCTGGGGTGGGGAGGAACGTGTAGGCGGAGATGTTCCACACGAGCGGTCGAAGGGGAAGGTACGACACCCGACCGTCGACGTCGTGGAGCTTGAGGATCGCGCCCGTCGGTGCGTTGGAGAGGGCGACGACGATGGTGCCCACCGAGGTGTCGATCCACATCATCTGCGGCAGCGTGGCGTGCTGGTCGGCGGTACACACGGACTCCGGCGGAGGCGCACCGGGCACGGCGTCGACGGTCGCGCACACGACCGTGACCGTGCCGAAGCGACCCGACACCGCCCACTTCCGTCCGTCGGGGGCGGTGCCGAAGCCGATCGGGATCGCCGTCGTCGAAGAACTGGTGATGCTCGCCCCGTTCGCACCCGCTCGCCATGCGATCGCATCGGTCGTCGGCTCGACGGATGACGCGAGCTGGTGCAGGGCGTCGGGGTCCTGTGGTCCGGCGACCAGGACGAGGCGGCCGTCCTCCACCCAGGTGAGCACGCGCCCGAGGCTGACCGAGTTGGCGAGCACGCCGGGATGTCCCCGTACGTCGGTCTCAGTGCCGAACAGCACGAACGACATCAGGCCGGCGGCATCGTCGGGAGCCGGCGTGGAGGCGATCGCGGTCGGGTATAGCACCGAGCGGTAGTAGGCGACGGTCACCCCGGCGGGGAGCGCCGCCTGGCCCAGCCCGGACGCCAGTCGCGTCGCCGCGTCGAACCCCGCGACACTCCCGATGGGCGTCAGATCACCGAGCGGAAACCGGCGGTCCAGCGTCGGTGCGTCGTCGTGCCAGGAGAGGGCCGCGGCGAACGCTCTGACCCTCGCTTCGTCGAGCCCGAAGGACGTGACCGTCCACCGGCCCACCGCGTCGCTCCAGTCGAGCCGCCCCGTGCCGTTGGGCGACGTGTCGAGTGCGGCGGTCGACGACGTGCCGATGCCCTTGGTCGCCGACGGGTCGACGCGGAACATGATCCAACGACCCGCCTGCGGGCGAGCACCCGGCGAGGCGAACAACTCGCCGGCCGGCACCGCCGGGGTCGCGTCGTCGAGGGCCCGGATGGCCGACACCAGCGGTGCGGGCGGGCGGCCGAGCACCAGCAGGTCGGTGCCCGTCGGATCGACCACCGGCGTCGGATATCGAGTCCACGTCGGGGGATGAC
Organism: uncultured Acidimicrobiaceae bacterium; assembly: GCA_963720695.1. Taxonomy (GTDB): domain Bacteria; phylum Actinomycetota; class Acidimicrobiia; order Acidimicrobiales; family Ilumatobacteraceae; genus UBA668. The sequence goes on along the minus strand of CAVRGG010000004.1, from coordinate 958,037 downwards.
GCCACGGCTTCGCGACCAGGACCCCCACGCCGATCGCGACGCCCACCAGGGAGAGGGCGATCACCGCCGCAAGGTGACGCTGACGTGGCGTCCAGGGTTCGCGGGGACGTCGTGGGGCGCGCATGGGACCGAACGCCGAGGGATCGGCGTCGACCACTTCGATCACCTCCGCAGGGAGGGAGCGCGCTGTCATGCCTGCAGTGTCGCGCGAATCGACCGTTAGCACTCTCACCTTGCGGTTGCTAACCGACCCCCCGAGCGCCTAGTCTGGCACTCACCCCGGTCGAGTGCTAACGAATGCGTCGGTACTCGGTCGGATCCTGTTCCAACAGCGTGCTCTTTGCCAACGGAGGCCTGCACCCCATGAACCTGAAGCCCCTCGATGACCGCATCGTCGTGAAGCCCAACGAAGCCGAGCAGACCACTGCCTCGGGTCTCGTGATTCCCGACACCGCCAAGGAGAAGCCCCAGCAGGGCGAAGTCCTCGCCGTCGGCCCCGGCCGCTGGAGCGACGACAAGGGCGCTCACACTGCGCTCGACGTGAAGGTCGGCGACACCGTGCTGTACAGCAAGTACGGCGGCACCGAGGTCACGATCGACGGCGCGGATCTCCTGATCCTGACCAGCCGCGACGTACTCGCGATCGTGGCGAAGTGAGTCACTGAACCACATGGCGAAGCAACTCAAGTTCCACGAGGAGGCGCGTCGCGCCCTCGAGGCCGGCGTCAACAAGCTGGCCGACACCGTCAAGGTGACGCTCGGGCCGAAGGGCCGCAACGTCGTCCTCGACAAGAAGTTCGGTGCGCCCACCATCACCAACGACGGCGTGTCCATCGCGAAGGAAGTCGAACTCGACGATCCCTTCGAGAACATGGGCGCTCAGCTGGTGAAGGAAGTCGCCACCAAGACCAACGACGTGGCCGGTGACGGCACCACCACCGCCACCGTGCTCGCCCAGGCCATGGTGGCCCACGGCATGCGCAACGTCGCCGCCGGCGCCAACCCGATGGGCCTCAAGAAGGGCATCGAGAAGGCAGTCGCCGCTGCGGTCGAGAGCATCAAGAGCCAGGCCAAGGAAGTCGACGACAAGTCCGACATCGCGGCCGTCGCCACCATCTCCGCTGCCGACGCGTCGGTGGGCGAGGTCATCGCCAACGCCATCGACAAGGTCGGCAAGGACGGCGTGGTCACGGTCGAGGAGAGCAACACCTTCGGGACCGAGCTCGAGTTCACCGAGGGCATGCAGTTCGACAAGGGCTACCTCTCGCCGTACTTCGTGACCGACACCGACCGTCAGGAAGCCGTCCTCGAGGACGCGTACATCCTGTTCAACAGCGGCAAGATCTCGACCGTCCAGGCCATGCTCCCCGTCCTCGAAACGGTCATGAAGAGCGGTCGCCCGCTCCTCATCATCGCCGAGGACATCGAGGGCGAGGCTCTCGCCACGCTGGTCGTCAACAAGATCCGCGGCACGTTCAACAGCTCGGCCGTCAAGGCTCCGGGCTTCGGGGATCGTCGCAAGGCGATGCTGCAGGACATGGCCGTGCTCACCGGTGGCCAGGTCGTCAGCGAGGAAGTCGGCCTCAAGCTCGAGAACGTCACCCTCGATCTGCTCGGCCGTGCCAAGCGCGTGATCATCACCAAGGACAACACCACCATCGTCGATGGTGCGGGTGAGAAGGACGACGTCACGGGCCGGATCAACCAGATCAAGGCCGAGATCGACAACACCGACTCCGACTGGGATCGCGAGAAGCTCCAGGAGCGCCTCGCGAAGCTGGCCGGTGGCGTGGCCGTCATCAAGGTCGGCGCTGCCACCGAGGTGGAGCTCAAGGAGAAGAAGCACCGCATCGAGGACGCCGTCTCGGCCACTCGTGCGGCCATCGAGGAAGGCGTGGTCGCCGGTGGCGGCACCGCCCTCGTGCGTGCCCGTGCCGCGGTGAAGGCCGTGGTCGACTCGCTGGAAGGCGACGAGGCCACCGGTGCTCGCACCGTGTACGAGTCGCTCACCGCGCCGTGCCGGCTCATCGCCGACAACGCCGGCCTCGAAGGTGCTGTCACCACGCAGCAGGTCGAAGCGGCCAGCGGCAACATGGGCCTCAACGCGGCCACCGGTGAGATGGTCGATCTGGTCAAGGCCGGCATCATCGATCCGGCCAAGGTCACCCGTGCAGCGCTGCAGAACGCAGCCTCCATCGCGGCCCTCGTGCTCACCACCGAATGCCTCGTCGCCGACAAGCCCGAGAAGAGCGCCGGCGGCGCTCCGGGTGGCATGGGCGGCGGAATGCCCGGTATGGGAATGATGTGACGGGTCGCGGGGTTCTTCCCCGCGTCCCCCGAAGACCCCGGTGGCGAGTGATCGCCACCGGGGTCTTGTCGTTTTCGGCCACTAGGCTCGCCGGTCGTGGGGGAAGGCATCGGCAAACGACCGTTCTGGATGCACCAGCTGGTGGAGTACATCCTCGGCGGAGCGCTGGTGGCCAGTGGCCTGCAGAGCCGCACGCCGTTGGTTCCCTCGGTGCTGGGCGGGCTGATCATGATGACCGCGGCGATCACCCGGGGTCCCCTCGCCGCGTTCCGGGTCATCGGCAAGCGCATGCATCGTCGGCTCGACCTGGTGGTCATCGGCATCACGTTCTTCGCCGCACTCCAACCGTGGGTGAGCATCGAGTCCGGGGCGCGGTTCATCATCATCGCCATCGGCGTCGTGCACCTCGTGGTGTGGACGCAGAGCAGCTACGTCGAGCGGGTGAAGGCGCCCAAGCAGGCTCCGGATGCGTCGTCGGGTGATCGCAGCATCGACCTCGGTCGATCCGCGGGGCGGTTGGTGGGTGGCGGCGTCAACGCCGTGCGCCGAGCCCGTGCCAAGCACAGCGGCACCGACGACCCGTCCTGACCGCCGCGATCGCAATCTCTCGCGCATCCGTGCCGGGCCACGTGCGACGATGGTGCATGCAGGAGGTCGAGGTCGTCGTCGCCCACAGCGAGCGTGCCACACTCCGAGTCGGCGACGTGTTCGTGAAGATCGACGCCGACCAGACGCGCACCGACATCGAGGTGGCGGCGATGGCCCTCGCGCCGATCCCGACTCCGACGGTGCTCTGGCGTCAACCGCCGGCGCTCGCGCTGGCCGCCCTGCCCGGTGTCGCGCTCGGTCATCTCGGTGACCCTTCGACGGCGTCGGCGGGAGCGTGGGTCGCTGCTGGGGCGGCAGTCCGGGCGTTGCACGAAGCGCCGCTTCCGCCGTGGCCCGGTCGCAGTCTGGACGCACGCGCGTCCGAGCTCGACAGGGAGTGCGAGTGGCTCCTGGCCAACGACATCCTCGGCGCGGAGGTGGTGACCCGGAACCGGCAGTTGGCGATGACCGCGCTGCAGCCGAGCACGCCGGTGTTCATCCACGGAGATCTGCAGGTCGATCACGTCTTCGTCGAGGGAGACGAGATCACCGGTGTCCTGGACTGGTCGGAGGCAGCGCCCGGGGATGCGCTGTTCGACCTGGCCATCCTCACGCTCGGGCATCCGGAGCATCTCGACGACGTGCTTTCCGGCTATGGCACCGACGCCGATCGGGACGTGATCCGCGGCTGGTGGTCGTGGCGCTGTCTGGTCGCGATCCGCTGGCTGCACGAGCATGGCTTCGGTGAGTTCGACGAGTTCCCCGAAGTGGCCGTGCTCAGATCAGGGTCGTGAGTCGCGGGTCGCTCCGGGGGCGGGTTCCTCGTCGTGCGCCAGGACGATGTCCAGATCGAGTCGGGCGGCCGAGGTCTTCACGACCCACGACAGGACGAGGATCACCGCGGCGCAGCCCAGCGGAAACGTCAGTTGACGCAAGGCGGATGCGAAGTCGTCCAGGGTCATGGCCACGTTCACGAACGGCGCACCGTCGTGCGCTGAACTGGTGGTGTCGACGTACCTCAGGAACGCGCCCGCGACGGCGACCGCAGCCACCGTGTACGCGGTCCATCGGAGCAGCGACGCCCACCTCCGCGCAGCGTCGGCGACCTTCATCGCGCTGAACACGGGTCGATACCAGAGCGGGGAGTCTGCGAATTCCTGTCCGCGAGTCCCGCGGCTCATGGCTCGGTCACCTCGTCCGAGTCGGTCTCGTCCTCGTCCGCGAGGACGATGTCGATGTCGAGTCGCGCCGCAGCGACGTCGACGACGAACGACAGGGCCAGCACGATGCCCGCGACCGCGAGTGGATTTGCGCTGGCAAGAAGGAAGAGTCCCCACCGCTGGCCGTCGAACGTCCCGGGCGACACCACACCGTTCAGCGCGTCGTTCCAGAAGTAGGTGAGTGCCGCCCCCACGACTCCGACGATCGCCACGACTGCCGCGATCACGCGAAGGATCACGGATCCGCGGCGAGCAGCGGCGACCACGTTGATGGCGGCCACGACTCGGCGATCCCATGGAGTGAACGAGATGTCCTTCACCTCGTCGGCGTCGTTCGATGACATGGACGGTGATCCTGACCGATCCTGAAGGGTCTGTCCAGAACCGTCGCCGGGGACGACACGTGGCGCGGAGCCGGGCCCTGACCACTCGGCCTCCCGACTTCGAGCGGCGGTAGCCTGGCCACATGGCGTTCGAAGCTCCTGCCCCTGATCTCACCAAGCTCATCGCCGCCTGGGAGGAATGGGAGCGAGGCGAGCAAGCGCCCGGCAAGGTCCTCGCCAACATGAAGACCGCCGGGATGGCCACGATCCTCCAGCAGTTGGTCGCCTCGGGCTGGAGCCCCACTGCCTAGTCCGGCTCGTCGCCCCGGCGGCCGCCAGCAGATTCCCCGCCCAGAAGGGTGGCGCGCCGGAGACCCCGCGCCATGGCCGACCCCGGCTCCCGCCCTCGGCACCGACGCCATCCTCGAACGGCTCGCCGAACGACCGCACCCCGGATCGTTCGACCCGAACTTCGCAGAGGCCCGTCCGTCAGCGGTCCTGGCGCTGCTCGCCGACGGCGAGGACGGGGCAGAGGTGCTGCTCACCCGACGGTCGATGCACCTCTCCAACCACCGCGGCGAGGTGAGCTTTCCGGGTGGTCGACTCGACCCGGGGGAGACCTACGAGCAGGCCGCCCTTCGAGAGGCGTTCGAGGAAGTCGGCCTGCCGCCCGATGCGGTACAGATCGAGGGTTGGCTCGAACCGATCGCCACCTTCGTGAGCCGCAGTTGGATCGTGCCCGTGGTGGCGCGAACGGAGGCGCCGCTGCCACTGGTCGGGCATCCTGGCGAGGTGGACCGGGTGCTGTGGCTCCCGTTGCGTGACCTGACGTTGCCGGGCACCTTTCGTGAGGAGTGGTGGGACACACCGCAGGGCTCGCGGCCGATCTTCTTCTTCGAGCTCGATGACGAGACCGTGTGGGGCGCGACGGCGCGCATGTTGCATCAGCTGCTGCGGGTGGCTCACGGCATCGACGGCCCCGAGCCACCCGCGCTGTAGCGGGGAGGGCGCCTATGGGCCGCCGGCGGCGCGCACCGCGACGTAGTACGTCTGCGCCCACAGCAGGCAGGAGGGCCGCAGCAGGATCGACCGCCTCCTGCAGTGGGCGCGCATGTCGGCCAGGAAGTTCACGTCGACACGGCGACGTGTGGCGGCGTTCCAGTACGTGTGACCGAGGCCGTAGCGATGCTCGAGCAACCGAAGGTTCCGGTAGCCGAAGTCGTGGCGCCGACACGCGTCGCGGAAGTTGAACGAGCGCCCCGTGTTGCCCAGCAACGGCGCCGAGCAGCCGTCGTTGCTCCAGTCGTACCAGGGGTCGCCGTGACCGGCGTCGTCGACGAACTGCGCCAACGACACACCGAACAGTTCGTGGCGTACGTACAACCAGTCGCGTGCGGCGGTGTGGCCGAGGACCGATGTGGGTCCGGACACGGGGCCGGATGCGAGGCCGGCGGGAGCCGGCGAGAGGACGGTCAGGACAGTCGTGACCGCGACGAGCACTGCGAAGCGAACTCGCATGATTGCTCCTTGTCGTCACGCCTCTGGGGCGTGAGTGGGGAGTCAACCGGTCATGCCGCCCGCGCGCAACCCGGGCCAGTGCGCGGTCAGCCGGCGAGCTCCTGGAGCAGGGCCCAGGCGGCCTCGACATGACGATGCTCGGTCGTGCGAGCCCCGATCGACACCCGACAGGCGACCTGCCCGTCGAGCACCGTGCGGGTGAAGAGCGCGCGTCCGGTCGCGTTGGCGCGTTCGATCATCGAGTCGGTCGCCGCGTCGCCCTCGCGAAGCCGGAGGCACACGAGGTTCAACGGATGCGGCGCGACGAGCTCGAATCGGTCGTCGGCACGAACCCACTCCGCGAACTGTTGGGTGAGTGCGACATGGTTGCGGATCATGTCGATCGCATCGGCGATGCCACCCGTACGGATCGTGAACCACAGCTTCAGTGATCGGAAGCGTCGGCCGAGGGGGATCTGCCAGTCGCGGTAGTCGATGACAGCGCCGGTCTCGGCGGCGAGCGATCGCAGGTACTCGGGAAGGATGCTGAGCGCACCGAGCAGGGCCGCCCGGTCGGCGGTGTAGAACAGGTCGCAGTCGAAGTTGATGCCCATCCACTTGTGGGGGTTGGTGCAGTAGCTGTCGGCGAACTCCATCCCGTCGTTGATCCAGCGGAACTCCGGCGCGAGCGCCCCGATGCCGCTCATCGCCGCGTCGACGTGCAGCCACATGTTCTCGGCGCGTGCGATCGCCCCGATCGCCGCGGTGGGGTCGAATGCCAGCGAGCTCGTCGTGCCGCGGCTGGAGCACACCCAGAACGGCGTGAGTCCCGCCGCGCGATCGGCGTCGATCATCGCCTGCAACTCGTCGACACGCATGGCGAACGCCGCGTCGTGGGGGACGACCCGAATCTGTGACGTGCCGATGCCGGCGATGCGCAGGCCCTTCTCGATCCCGCTGTGGGCCTGCGAGGTGGCGTACGCGACGAGGTGGGTCGTGTCGCCGGTGGTGTTGATCGCGCCACCGGTCGCCCGCCACCTGGCTGCGAGGATGGAGGTGAGTGTGGCTTCACTGGCGGATCCCTGGATGACGCCGCCACCGGTCGGGCTGGTGCTGCGGAACGTGTCGGGCAGGCCGAGCAGTTCCTGCATCCAGTCCATCATCATCGTCTCCACCTCGGTGCACGCGGGGCTGGTGACCCAGCTCATGCCCTGCACACCGAGCCCCGATGCGGCGAGGTCGCCGAGGATCGAGGCGTGGTTCACGTTGCTGGGGAAGTAGGCGAAGAAGCTGGGGTGCTGCCAGTGGGTGAGTCCTGGGACCACGACCCGATCGAGGTCGGCGAGCACGTCGGTGAACGACTCGCGCTCTGTCGGCGGATGTTCGGGGAGCATCGCCCGGATGTCGCCGGGCTGCACCTGGCTGGCCACCGGATACTGCTCGACCTCCTCCAGGTACTCGGCGATCCAGTCGATGAGGGCATGGCCGTGCTCGCGGAACTCGTCAGGGGTCACGTGTCAACGCTACTGATCGACGATGACTACGGTCCATCGGCATGGATCCGAACATCGACCCGACTCGCTACGTCGTCCACACCGCGTCGCCGCGCGGGTTCCGGCAGGCGTTCGTGCGCGAGGGCGTGGGTGGCGTTCCGTTGGTGTGCGTACACGGATGGCCCGAGAGCAAGCGCATCTTCTGGAAGGTGATCGATCCGCTCGTCGCGTCGGGCTTCGAGGTCATCGTGCCCGACCTGCGCGGGTTCGGCGACAGCGACGTCGGCCCCGACGGGTTCCACGACGTCGCCAGCAGCAGCATCGACCTCTACTCGCTGGTGCACGACGAACTCGGTCACGAACGAGTCGTGCTGCTCGGCGGCGATCTCGGCGGTCCGGTGATCCAGGATCTTGCGCTTCGATTTCCGGACTGGGTCGACCGGCTCGTGCTGTTCAACTCGCCGCTGCCCTACCTCAAGGACGAGATGGCCGGCATCGCCGGGACGCGTCCGCCCATGGAGGCCGCCGACTACTTCCTTCGTCAGGGCACCGATCCCGACGGGCTGGCGGCCGAGCTCACCACGCCCGAGCAGCGCCGTCGCTACATCGCCACCTTCTACACCAGCCGCTTCTGGGCCCACCCGGGCGCGTTCATGGCGCCGGGTGAGGTCGACTTCCACACCGAGCCCTTCGCCGACGCGGCGCACCTGCGGGCCAGCTTCGGCGGCTACGAGAGCACGTTCGATCCCGCGGCCCGCAGCGAACCGACGCTGATGACCAAGAACGAGGCGACTCGGGCGCTGATCATGTTCGGGACCAGTGACCACGTGCTCTACCCGGCGTTCGATCGCATGGCGGCGAAGGTGTTCCCGCAGCACGTCGGCCCGTATCTGCTGCGCGACTGCGGTCACTTCGTCCCGTGGGAAGCGCCGCACGCCCTCGCCAGCGGTACCGCCGCGTTCTGCTCGGATCTGCTCGCCGCCCGCTGAAGTTCGACTCCTGAGGTCTACGGCGTCACCAGGTGACGCCGTGAACCTCACGAATGGGACGGGGTCAGTCGCCGATGCCGCCCTCCACGAGCGCGGCCCAGGTGGCGTCGCCGACGATGCCATCGGCGGTGAGACCGCGTGACGTCTGGAAGTTCTTGACCACCAGTTCGGTGCCGGGTCCGAAGCGGCCGTCGGCGGCGACGGGGAACCCGAGCAACGTGAGTCGCTCCTGGATGAACACCACCGTGTCGCCGCAGTCGCCACGTCGCACGGTCTGGTTGACGGCGACGACTCGGCACGGTGCGGTGGTCGTCGGCGACGGTGCGGGTGTCGTCGGCGTGGCGGCGGTGGTGACCGGAGCGGCCGGCTCGGTCGTGGTCGGGTCACCGCCCGGGTCGGTGGTGGGGTCCGTGGTCGCGTCGGCCGTCGTGGTGTCGGGTGAGCTCGACGTCGTGGACTCGGCGACCGTCGAGGACGTGGTCGCGGCGGCGTCGGGATCCACCGAACTGCTGCAGGCGACGATCGTCGAGACGGTCAGGGCGAGCACGGCGAGGTGACGGAGCATCGCACCAGTCAAGCAGCCTGCCCGAGGCGGTCCGGGGACCCATCAGATCCTCGGTGAGGGGTCGTCCTCCGGCTGTTCCTGCGGTGCCGGCTCCGCGTTCATCACGGCGTCACGCTTGCGAACGCCGATGGAGATGCGCCAGAAGATGAAGCCGAGTCCCAGGATCAGGGCGGCGAAGGTGAAGTACGTCCCCTTCGTGCCCTTCTCGGGGCTGCCACAGTCCGGCCGCTCCATCGTGCCGACGCAGTCGCTGAGGTTGCGGTCGGGCAGGAACGGGTTGTCGCCGACGACGGACCCGTCGGTCGCCGCGCCGTCGTCGGTCGACTGCGCGATCGTGGTGGTCGTCGCGTTCTTGGCCGCTTGGTAGGGGTTCTCTCCGCTGCATCCGGCGGCGAGGGCGGTGCCACCGATGAGCACGAGCGCGAACGTGACGACGACCATCGAGCGGGGCAACCGGACCATGCAGCCATCGTCGCACCCGCGGACCGAATTCACACAGCGCGCCGGAGGATTCGAGGAGCGGATGTGCCGCTCGACGTGGCCCAGCCCCTACCATCGGCCGCATGGCGCAGCGTTCGGACTCGGTGTTGGTGGTGGACTTCGGGGCGCAGTACGCCCAGCTCATTGCCCGGCGGGTCCGAGAGCTCAACGTGTACTCGGAGATCGTCCCTCACCGCATCACGGCGGCCGAGGTGGCCCAGCGAGCGCCGTCGGCGATCATCCTCTCCGGTGGTCCCAAGAGCGTCCACGTCGACGGTGCGCCGGTCCTCGACCCGGCCATCTACGACCTCGGCATCCCGATCCTGGGCATCTGCTACGGCGTCCAGCTCATCGCCCAGCAGCTCGGCGGCACCGTCGGCCGCGGCCTGCGCGGTGAGTACGGGCGGGCGAAGGTGACCCGCATCGCCGGCTCCACCTCGACGCTCCTCCACGACGGGATCCCCGCCCAGCAGGACGTCTGGATGAGCCACTTCGACGCCGTCACGGTTCCCCCCGACGGCTTCGTCGCCACGGCTTCCACCCCCGACGCGCCGGTCGCTGCGATGGAGGACACCACGCGTCGGATCTGGGGCGTGCAATGGCACCCCGAGGTGGTCCACACGCCCTACGGCATGGCCGTGCTGGAACAGTTCCTCCACCGCCTGGCCGGGTGCAACCCGACCTGGACGATGGACTCGATCATCGACGAGCAGGTCGCCGTCGTCCGTGCCCAGGTGGGTACCGGCCGTGTCATCTGCGCACTGTCGGGCGGGGTCGATTCCGCCGTCGCCGCCGCGCTCGTGCACCGGGCGATCGGTCACCAGCTGGTGTGCATCTACGTCGACACCGGGCTGATGCGGCTCAACGAGAGCGACCAGGTCGTCGAGACGTTCAAGCGCAACATGGGCATCGAGCTGATCCACGTGTCGGCGGGACCCCGCTACTTCGACAAGTTGGCCGGCGTCACCGAACCCGAGGCGAAGCGCAAGATCATCGGTGAGCTGTTCGTGCGCATCTTCGAGGAGCACACGGGCGGCCTCAGCGACGCGGAGTTCCTCGTCCAGGGAACGCTGTATCCAGACGTCATCGAGAGCGGCGGCAGCGACGGCACGGCGGCAGTGATCAAGAGTCACCACAACGTCGGCGGTCTGCCCGAGGACATGACGTTGAAGCTGGTCGAGCCCCTTCGTTCGTTGTTCAAGGACGAGGTCCGCAGGCTCGGCAAGGAGCTCGGGCTGCCCGACGAGATCGTCCTGCGTCAGCCGTTCCCCGGTCCGGGCCTCGGCGTGCGCATCCTGGGCGAGGTCACGCCCGAACGGGTGACCACGCTCCAGCACGCCGACGCGATCGTGCGCGACGAGATCCACAAGGCCGGGTTGGAGCGCGAACTGTGGCAGAGCTTCGCCGTGCTGGCCGCCGACGTCCGGTCCGTGGGGGTGATGGGCGACGAGCGCACGTACGCCCACCCGATCATCATTCGTGCCGTCACGAGTGACGACGCGATGACGGCGGACTGGGCGCGCCTGCCGTACGACCTCTTGGAGACGATGTCGAATCGCATCATCAACGAGGTCGCCGGTGTGAACCGGGTGGTCTACGACGTCACGTCGAAGCCACCCGGCACCATCGAGTGGGAGTAGCCGGACGAAGTGGTCGGGTGACCGCTGTCGGAGGTGTCGCGGCGCGCGCTTCGCAACCTGTTCGTAACATTGGTAGCCTGACCGCCGTCATGTCATCTCGTCGCTCTTTTCAGACAGTGCTGTGTGCGTTCGCCCTGGCAGCGGGCCTCGTCGGTGCCCCTCAGGTCGTCAAGGCCGACGGGGTCAAGGATGCCCAGCAGCAACTGCAGCAGGTGCAGGATGAGCTCGAATCGTTGCAGAACCAGATGGGTCAGCTCGACGAGGACTACGGCGCCGCTCAGGACCGCAAGGATCAGGTCGACGCCGACATCGTCGTCGCCCAGGCCAAGGTCGACGAGATGTCCGCGCAGCTCGGCGACGTCCAGCAGGTGATGCAGGACATCGCCGTCACCAAGTTCACCACCGGCGGCTCGGCGGCGCTCAGCCCGCTGTTCTCCGACGCCGCCACGTTCAGTGCCGCCGAGCAGAAGGCGGCGTTCGGCCGCGTGGCGCTCGACACCGGCGAATCCACGGCCGACGATCTGCAGTCGATGGTCGACGACCTCGCCAAGGAGAAGGCGAACCTCGATCGCAAGCAGGCCGAAGCGGCCTCGCTGGTCGCCACGCTCCAGCAGAAGCAGGCCGATTTCGCATCGCTGGAGCAGACCTACACCGCCAAGCTCGCCAAGGCGCAGGCCGACTTCGGTGCCGCCAAGCTCGAGGCAGAGGTCGCCCGTCGTGCACGCGCCGAGGCCGACGCTGCAGCAGCGGCGGCCGCCAAGCAGAAGGCCACCACGACCAGCTCCGGTAGCGGTAACAGCGGCGCCCCGGCGCCGGCTCCCTCGCCCGGTCGTGGCGGCGGTGGCAGCGGAAGTACGGGAACCTCGGGCGGGTCCGGTGGGTCGGGCGGCTCGGGCGGTGGCTCTGGCGGCTCGGGCGGATCGGGCGGTGGCAACATCCCGCCGGTGTCGGGCAAGGCCGGCGTCGCGGTCGCGGCTGCGTACAGCGTGCTCGGCACCCCGTACCACTTCGCCGGAGAGACCCCGTTCGTCGCCTTCGATTGCTCCGGTCTCACCAAGTGGGCATGGGGTCGCGCCGGTGTCTCCTTGCCGCACCAGAGCGGCGCGCAATACGCCTCCACTCCTCACGTGCCCAAGGACCAGGCGCAGCCGGGCGACCTCATCTTCTACAAGTCGCCCATCGGACACGTCGCCATCTACATCGGTGGCGGGCAGATGATCCACGCGCCGGCCACGGGCGACGTCGTCAAGATCGCAGTCGTGAACTGGGCCAAGGTGGTCGGCGTCGGCCGACCCGGCTGACGTCCGTCCCGGGCACGCACCCGATCCGAGCCGACCGTCGCGGCGGCCGCCCACTACGGTGCACGTCGTGCAGGGCATCGAGATCGCACCGGTCAGCGCGTGGCTGGAACAACACATCACCGGCGCGGTGGCGCCGTTCTCGTTCGAGCTGATCGCGGGTGGTCGCTCGAACCTGACGTTCAAGGTCACCGGGGCAGACGGCTCGTTGTTCGTGCTCCGCCGCCCACCGCTGGGTCACGTGCTGGCGACCGCGCACGACATGGCGCGTGAGCATCGCATCATCGCCGCCGTCGGCCTGACCGACGTGCCCGTGCCGCCGGCGCTCGGCGTCTGCACCGACGACGCGGTCAACGGTGCGCCGTTCTACGTGATGGGTTGGGTCGACGGGGTCGTGCTCGACAGCGCCGAGCGAGTCGCATCCATGTCCACCGAACTGCGGGTCGCCGCCAGTGAGCACCTCGTCGACGTGCTCGCCGACCTGCACGCGGTCGACGTCGATCAGGTCGGTCTCGGCGACCTCGCCAAGCGCGAGGGATACGTCGAGCGACAGGTCAAGCGGTGGAGCACCCAGTGGGAGCAGTCCAAGACCCGCGAGCTCCCGGCGATCGACGAGGTGGCCCGTCGCCTCCGTGAGCACATGCCGGTCCAGCAGGGCGTGTCGATCGCGCACGGCGACTACCGATTCGGCAACTGCCTCACGAACGTCACCACCGGGCGAATCGCGGCGGTGCTCGACTGGGAACTCTGCACGCTCGGTGATCCGCTGGCCGACGTCGGCTACCTCGGCGTCTACTGGTTCGACGGAGAGGCGGCCAACCTCCGTGCCAACGACCCCACCTCGGCCGGTGGCTTTCCGCCGTACTCACACCTGCTCGAGCGCTACGCGAACCGGACCGGCCGCGATCTCTCCGAGATCGACTACTACGTCGCGTTCGGGTGCTGGCGGCTCGCCGTGATCAGCGAGGGCGTCTACGCCAGGTACCTCCACGGGGCGATGGGCACCCAGGAGGGCGTCGACTTCGAATCGTTCAAGATCGGCACCGACGGCCTCGCCGAGCGAGCGCTGGCGGCAGTGAGGAGATTGTCATGACCGAGGTGCTCGCCGGATGGGAGAAGTCCTCGTTCACGGCTGCGGGGTACACCCGCGACGTCTATCGGCGAGGCAGCGGACCTGGCGTCGTGATCGTGCACGAGATTCCCGGCATCACGCCCAAGGTCACCGCGTTCGCCAACGAGGTCGTCGATGCGGGCTTCACCGTCGTCATGCCACTGCTCGTCGGCGAGGCGGGTCGTGAGATCAGCAACGGATACGCGGCGGCCTCGATGCTGAAGGTGTGTGTCTCCCATGAGTTCACCAACTGGGCGATGCACCAGACGTCACCGATCATCGGGTTCCTGCGGGCACTGGCGCGAAACCTGCACCAGGAGGTGGGTGGTCCCGGCGTGGGCGCCCTCGGGATGTGCTTCAGCGGCGGATTCGCGCTGGGCATGATGGTCGACGATTTCGTCGTCGCGCCGGTGCTCAGCCAGCCGTCGATGCCATTCGCGATGGGGAAGAAGGCGCGAGGCGCTGATCTCAACCTCTCACCGGACGATGCGCTCGTCGTCGCCCGGCGAGCCGCTGAGGGCTGTCAGGTTCTCGGTCTGCGATTCACCGGCGACAAGCTGGTCGGCGACCGCTTCGAGTCGTTGCGCACCTTGCTCGGCGACTCGTTCGTCGCCATCGAGCTGCCGAGCACCTCCAAGCGTGACCACTCGGTGCTCACCGAGCAGCGCGACGAAGCAAGCGTCCAACGGGTCCTCGAGTTCTTCCGGACCAAGCTCCTGGCCGACTGAACCCTGGTCGCGGCACCTACTCGCCGAGGCCGAGTGCGTCGTACGCGAGCTGCTTGGCGGCCTTGTAGTCCGCCTTGCCGTTGGGTGCGCGCGGGACCTGGGAGACGAACACGACCCGCTTCGGCGCCTTGTACGCGGCGAGATCCTGCTTGACGCCGGCGATCACCTCCGCCTCGTCGGGTGCCGCGCCCTCGGTCACAGAGGCGATCGCCGTGACGGCCTGGCCGAACCGGTCGTCGTCGATGCCCACGACGAGGCAGTCGAGGACGCCGTCGACGCGCTTGACGGCCTCCTCGACCTCCTCGGGGAAGATCTTCTCGCCGCCGGAGTTGATGACCTGGCTGCCGCGGCCGAGGAGGATGAGCGATCCGTCGGCGGCGACCTTGGCCATGTCGCCCGGGAACGAATAGCGCACGCCGTCGATCGTGCGGAAGGTGCGTGCCGACTTCTCGGGGTCCTTGAAGTAGCCCACCGGCACCATGCCGCCTGCGGCCACCATGCCGGTCTCGTCGGAACCGGGGATCACCTCGCGGTCGTCCTCGGTGAACACCTTCGTCGTCGGGTTGCGGGCGAAGGTCGCCGTGCTCGGCGGGACGCCCTTCATCGAGATGCTGTTGCCCATCGACCCCTCCGACGAGCCGATCGCGTCGAGGAGGACGACCTGCTCGATCCGGTCGAGCAGTTGCTCCTTCACCTCGGCGGTCCACATGACGCCGGACGAGATGATCATCTTCAGGCCCGACAGGTCGTAGGGCGTGCCGGCCTCGGTGGCTGCGTCGATCGCCTTGATCAGCGGCTTGGAGAACGCATCACCGACGATGGTCATGTTGGTGACGCCCTCGCGCTGGACGGTCGACAGGATCTCGTCGGGGTCCATGGAGCGGCTCTCGAGGGTGACGACCTCGGCGCCGCCGAGTTGGGGGATCATCGCGCCGAGCCAGACGCCGGTGCCGTGCATCAGCGGTGCGCACGGCATGCTGATCAGCCGGCCGCCCCCGTCGACCACCTGGCGCACGAGAGGGGCGATCTCCGCCGCGTCGGCGGGCGGAGCGAGCCCGAGGAGCGGGAAGCCCAGCGACGCGAACGCTCGCGTGAGCCCGCCCATGTCGTACATCACACCCTTGGGCATCCCCGTCGTGCCGCCGGTGTAGAGCATGTAGATGTCGGTCTCGTCGCGGACGATGCGCGGCATCGGATCGTGGCTGGCGACGATCTCCTCGTAGCGCCGAGCGGTGGGGACCTGTCCGGCGCCCTGGTCGTCGACCTCGATGAGCAGCCGCAGCTTCGGCAGCCGCTCGCGGATCCGCTCGACGCGGTCGCCGAGTGACGAGTGGAACACCAGCGCTTCGGCGTCGGCGTTGTCCAACAGGTAGACCAGTTCCTCGTCGAGGTAGCGGTAGTTGACGTTGACCGGGACGCCGCGCATCTTGAACGCGGCGTAGTGCGCCTCCAGGTACTCGTTGCCGTTGTACAGGTACAGCCCGATCTTCGAATCCGGTCCGAGCCCCGCGGCAGTGAACGCCGACGCGACCCGCGCCGCGCGGTCGTCGTACTGCCGCCACGTGAAGCGGCGGGTGCCGTGGACGACGGCGACGTCGTCGGCCAGCTCATCGGCGATCGATTCCCAGACGGTTGCGAAGTGGAACTCCATGCCGCAGATGGTACGTCGCAGGCCGTCGTCGTGACCCACCGGCCCTCTGCATCACCTCGATGAACGGCAACTGGTCCGGATGCTTCCCGGGAACCGGGAAGCATCCGGACCAGAAGCCGCAGCGGGGAGATGGCTGACCAGAAACCGTCAGCCGACGGGCTTGCCGTACATCTCGCGGAGGGGGTCGCTGATGAGCTCGAGGCGCTCGCCGTCGGGGCCGCTGAAGTACAGCGACGAGCCGTCGACGTGGGCGATCTCGATGCCGGCGTCGGTGAGGCGCTGTTTCGCCTTCGCCCATTCCTCGGGATCCATCGAGATGGCCAGGTGGTGATGGCCGCCGAGGACCTCGGCGTACGGGCCGAGATCCAGGCCCGGCAGGTCGAAGTACGCCAAGGCGTTGCCGTGGCCGATGTCGAAGAAGAAGTGGGTGGAGCCCTCGTAGTCGCGGTTCTCGAACATCTCGATCAGCGGGAAGCCGAGCAGGCCGTCGAAGAACTCCACCGTGCGCTCGACGTCGCTGGAGATCAGCGCCACGTGGTGCACCCCGCGGGCGGTCGACGTCGGACGTTGGTCTCGGGGCTTGAGGTACCGGGCGGAGATCTCCGCCCGGCGCGCCGAGAGTGTGCTTCGTTCCGGAGGTGCTACGCCGTGACCCATACCAACAGTTCAGCACCTTCTGAGCCGGCCGTGAACACCAGGGGGTCGGAATCGGTCAGTCGCAGGGCATCACCCTGGGCCAACGGGCCGACGCCTTCGACTTCGCCGTCGCCCAGCGCGACGAACACGTGCACGTGCCCGCCCGCGGGGACCGTCACGGCGTCGCCCGCGCGGACACGGGCTCCCCACAGCACGGCATCGCGCTGGTGGATGGCGATCGCACCCTCGTGACCCTGCCCACTGGCGATGGGGACGAGGGCACCGGTCGCCAGCGCCTCGTTGAGGTCGAGCTGTTCATAACCGGGCTGCACGCCCGGCGTGTCGGGGAGCACCCACATCTGCACGAAGTGGACGGGCTCTTCGTTGCTCGCGTTCATCTCGCTGTGGCGGATGCCGCTGCCGGCGCTCATCCGTTGCGCCAGACCGGGGTAGAGCACGCCGTGGTGGCCGGCGCTGTCGCGGTGCTCGAGCCGACCTGACAGCACCCAGGTGACGATCTCCATGTCGCGGTGACCGTGGGTGCCGAACCCCTGGCCGGGTTCGACGACGTCGTCGTTGTTGACGAGGAGCAGCCCGTGCCCGTCGTGCCCGGGGGCGTAGTGGCCACCGAAGTTGAAGGAGTGGTGGGAGTGGAGCCAGCCGGCGTCGGTCACGAACCGGTCGCCCGCCCGCTGCAGCGTGAGAGTGGTCATGCCGAGTGGAACATCATTGCGCGCGCAACTATTCCCCAGGGCTGCGCGGGCGGGCGACGTCGGCGATCGAGGTCCACGTCGCCTCGCTGTCGAACCCGAGCGCCCACAGCGACACCCCGCCGATGCGCTCCTTGCGGGCCAGGTCGACCCGGGCGCGCGTGCCCTGCTCGTCGATGTAGTGCACCTCGCGGGACTGCGTGCACGTGGCCGTGCCGTCGGTGACCTCGAGTTCGTACGTGAAGCTCGCCTCCTGCGTGCCGGGGTCGTGGACCACGACGGCGCCGCGCTTGGCCACCAGGTCGGCGACCGACTGCTGGGTGACCGGGGTCGTGCCCTCCGCGGTCGCCGGGCAGACGCCCTTGGTGGCGACGACCCAGTTGCGGCCGTAGAGGCCGACGCCGAGCACCAGCTTGGTGTCGTCGTCGACGGCCTTCTTCGCCGCTCGCACCACGGTGCGCACCCAGTCGTAGGGGGCGATCGGACCGGGCTCACTGACGTTGTAGTCGTACCCCATGATCCGGATCCGGTCGACGATCCGGCCCAGCGACGCGTAGTCGTAGACCCAGAAGCCACTGTCGCCGCCGCGCCCGGTGTCGTAGATCGGAGGGACACTGACGGTGAGGATGTCGCCCTGTGCGTGGAGGGCCGTCGCCAGCTCGTCGACGAACGCGATCCAGTTCGGCGAGGTGGTGTCCCACGAGCTGCGCTGATCGGCGAACGCGAACTGCTCGTAGTCGAGGTCGATGCCGTCATAGCCGTCGTCGCGGGCGAGGGCGGCGATGGTCTGCACGTGCTCGGTCCGCAGCGCAGGGTCGGCGAGCACCGCAGCCATCCCGCCCGCCGGCATCGCGTCGGCGATCGACGGCACGATGAGCCCGCCCGTTGCCCGGATGGCAGCGATCATCGGGAGCGTCTGTTCGGCCGAGATGTTGCTGCTCAACCCGATCGCGCTCGCCCCGGTGGCCTGGTACCAGAAGGGCGACACCTCGTGCAGGATCTGCCCGTGAGCATTCACCGACGCGGTGCCGTCGGCGAGCGTCCAGTACGGCGCCCACGCGCTGATCGGGATGTCGACGAGGGGAGGAGGCGGATCGCTGCGCAGCGCGAACGCGACACCGGTCGCTCCGGCGGCGACGGCGACCAGCGCGATCAACGGCCCCACCACCCGTCGTCGGCGCCTTCGGGCCGGGGCGTGGACGCCGAGCGACGCCAGGTCGATCTCGTGCAGCGAATCGATCCTCGTGTACTGCCTGCTCGGGGGAACGTCGACGACGTTCGGCACGGCGAACGTGCGGCATCCGGCCGCGACGGCGCTGCGCACGCCGGTCGGGGAATCCTCGATCGCGACGCAGTCCTTGGCGCGCACGCCGAGCGCGGCCGCGGCCGCCAGGTACGGCTCCGGATGCGGCTTGCCGTTGGACACCTCGTCGCCGGTGATGACGACGTCGAACGAACCGGGGGGCAGCGCGGCGACGACCGCCTCGGCGAAGCGGCGCCAGCTCATCGTGACGAGGGCCGTCGGCACGCCCGCCTTGCGCAGGGCGGCCAGCAGCTCGCGAGCACCCGGCCGCCACGGCACCTTCTGGTGGACTCGCTTGATCACGCCATCGAGCAGGCGGTTGACGATGTCGTCGATGGGTAGGTCGACGCCACCACGATCCCTCAGAACTGCCGCCGAGTCGCGCAGGTCGAGGCCGACGATCGAATGCGCCTTCTCGTCGCTCCATTCGCCGCCGAACTCGGCGACCAGCTCGTACTCGGTCGCGATCCAGTACGGCTCGGTGTCGACGATCGTGCCGTCCATGTCCCACAGCACGGCGGCCGGCCGGGCCACCGAACGCCGGGTGTTCGCCTCGGTGGTCATGCAGGGATCGACCCTACTGGCGCGAGGTCACAACGAGAGGGCAACCCGCCGACCTTCGAGCACCGCTTCCATGATGGTGCGCGGCGCCACGCAGTCGCCCGCCCGGTGGTGCACTCCGGGGATCGGATCGGTGGGCAGGCGGAAGCCGCAGTCCACCAGCGCGACGCAGTCGACGGTGCGTCGCTCGCCGCTGAACCGGTCCTCGAGCTCGACCTCGCCGGGTCGGGCCGCGCGCAGGAGCGATCGGCGCTCGATGCGCACCCCGCGCTGCGCGAGGCGGACGTTGGCGGGGGCGAGGTCGCCGGTGCGGGAGAGCTCGTTCCCGGCGATCTGGTCCTGGGTGACCAGGATCGCCCGCTCGCCGAGCTGCTCGGCGAGTGCCACGGCGATGGGGCCGCCGATCGGGTCGAACAGCACGATCGGTCCGTCGGTCCAGGGTGCCGGCGCACCGTGGAAGACCGCGCGCCACGCGTCGAGCACGTCGACGACGACCGCACCGGGTTCGATCTCGAAGGGACGCACGCCGGGCCGACCGCCGGTGCACTGGACGACGACCTCGTCGGCGGCCGCCTGGACGAGCGTGGTGTCGAGCTCCACCAGCACCTGGGCGTCCTCGCACTCTCGCGCCAGCCACTCGACGAGCGGCTTCGCGTGCGGCACGAGCGATGCCACGCCCCCGAGCTCGTCGGCCTGCTCGACGATGCGGACGTGGTGGCCGCGGAGGGCCGCGACGCGGGCGGTCTCCAAACCGGCGACACCGCCACCCACCACCACCACGTCACGAGGGCGCGGCGAGATGGTGAGCCAGTTGGGGTCGTCGGTCTCGTGGCCGCTGCTCGGCTCGCCGATGCAGGTGACGATGGGGTTGCGTGCGTCGCGGACCTGGCAGGTCTGGTTGCAACGGATGCACGGCCGGATGCGATCGGTCAGCCGGGTGGCGAGCTTCGCGCAGAGGTCGGGGTCGGCAATCTGGCCCCTGGTGATCTCGGCCGCGTCGGCGACACGGTCGCCCAGCGCCCACTCGGCGGTGTGGACGTCGAGCGAGCCCTGCAGGAAGACCGGGGTACCGGTGACCGCGGCGCGCACCGAGCGGCAGACGTCGACGTTGTAGCCGACGGGCTCGTGGAAGTCGGCTCGGGTCTTCTCCACGGAGAAGATCGAGCCACGCACGACGACGAGGTAGTCGATGCCTTCGGCCACCAGCGCAGCCGCGATGTCGGGCGCCATCTCCGGGGTGATGCCCGCCCAGGGCGCGAGCTCGTCGCAGGAGAGGCGCAGCCCGACGACACCCGAGCCGACCGCGGACCGAACGGCCCGCACCGCCTCGCGGGCGAACCGCAGACGGTCGCTGCCCCACTCGTCGCCGCGGTGGTTGGTGAGCCCGCTGAGGAACTGCCGCACGAGGCTGTGCTGACCGGCGTTGATCTCCACGCCGTCGCACCCGGCGGCCATTGCCACGGCCGCCCCGTCGGCGAAACCGGCGATCACCGCGGCGATGTCGTCGTCCTCCATCCACTTGGGAACTTCCCGCGAGTTCACCTCGGGGACCCTGCTCGGTGCCCACAGTTCACGCTGGCTGTAAGCGCTGCTGCCCTGACCGCCGGCGTGGTCGAGGGACGCGATGACGGTGGTGCCGTGTTGGTGGCAGGCAGCGGCGATGGCCGCCCAACCCGGACCGCACGCTGCGGCCAGGGGAGCTCGCTCGTAGGGCCAGTCGCTCGGGTGCACGCTGGCGCCCTCGGTGACGACGATGCCGCAGCCGCCGGCCGCCCGCCGCTCGTAGTACGCGGTGTGACGAGGGGTGAACCGACGCAGGTGGTCCCCGAGGTTGGTGACGTGAGGACCGAACATCACTCGGTTGCGAGCGGTCGCGCCGCCCAGTTGCAGGGGTTCGAGCAACCGCATGTCAGGCGTCGATGTCGTTCGAGTCGGTCACTGCGTCGACGCTAGTCGCCGGTCAGTCGGAACGAGATGCCGACAGTTCGGTGCCGTGGAGGAGCCGCTTGATGTTGTCGGTGTGGCGGAGCAGCAGGAGTGCGTTGATCCCCACCATCGTCAGGATCTCCCACGCCGGCACGCCCTTGATGATCGCGGTGACGGGGAGTCCGACGACGATGGCGAGCGAGGCGATCGACGCCTTGCCGCTCACCTTGCGAGCGATCGCCCACACGGCGGTCAGCACCAGGGCGAGCACCGGCTGCAGCACCGCCGTCGCTCCCGCCATCGTGGCGACGCCCTTGCCGCCCTTGAACCGGTCGGCGGCGAGGCGGCGCGTGACGGGGAACATGTGGCCGAGCACCGACGCAGCGACCATCGCGTACGCGAGAGGCCGTTCGCCCATGAGGAGCCCGACGGCGGCGGGGATCACGCCTTTGAGGCCGTCGAGCGCGAACACGGCGACACCCCACCACGTGCCCATCACGCGGGCGACGTTGCTGGCCCCCGGATTCCCGGACCCGACGGTGGTGATGTCGATGCCGCGACTGCGCGCGACCATCACCGCACTGGGGAACGTCCCCAGGAGGTACGCCGGAACGACCAGCAGCCACTTCACGATGGCACGTTACGTGAGAACCGGTCTCCGGGGCAGTGTGCCTCGATCGGGGCGGGTGTGATCCATCGACGGCCGCGGCTTGAGGAGCACGGGCACGGCCGCGAGTTGGGCCAGCGCGATCTCGCCGTCGCCACCGACGCACTCGGGATCCGGGCCGTCGAGCGGCAGGCCGGTGAAGAACTTGGCGGCCATGCAGCCGCCCTGGCACGCGTCGTAGGACCCGCAGCTCGCACACGCGCCCGCCGACTGCGGCTCGCGCAACGAGGTGAACAGATCGCTCCGCTTCCAGACCTCTGCGAAACCTCCCGGATCGCGCACGCTGCCGGCACGGAACTCGTCGTGGATGACGAACGGGCAGGCGTAGACGTCGCCGATCGGGTCGATGAGGCACACCACGCGACCGGCGCCGCACATGTTGAGGCCGGGCAGCGGGTCGCCGAGTGCGTTGAGGTGGAAGAACGAATCGCCGGTGAGGACCTGCTCGCCGTTGGCCATCAGCCACTGGTAGATCTCGCGCTGCTGGGCGTTGGTGGGATGCAGATGATCCCAGCTGTCGACTCCGCGGCCCGACGGACGCAGGCGGGTCACACGCAGCTGCGCGCCGTACGAGTCGGCCAACGCCTTGAACTCGTCGAGCTGCGGGACGTTCTGCCGGGTGACCACGACGCTGATCTTGAACGGGCCGAAGTCGGCGGCGGCGAGGTGGTCCATCGCCCGCCTCGCCATGTCGAAGCTGCCCGCACCACGGACTGCGTCGTTCGTGGCGGCGTCGACACCATCGAGGCTGATCTGGATGTCGAGGTAGTCCATCGAGCTGAGGCGGCGGGCCTTGTCGGCATCGATGAACGCCCCGTTGGTGGAGAACTTGACCCCGATGCCCTGCTCGACGGAGTACTCGACCAACTCGAAGAAGTCGCGGCGCACCATCGGCTCGCCGCCGCCGATGTTGATGTAGAAGACCTGCAGGTCGCGGAGCTCGTCGAGGACGCGCTTGGCCTCGGCGGTGGACAGCTCGCGAGGGTCGCGCTGGCCCGACGACGACAGGCAGTGCACGCACTGCAGGTTGCAGGCGTAGGTGAGCTCCCACGTGAGGCAGATGGGCGCGTCGAGGCCGGTCTTCAACTGGCCGACGAGTGACTCAACGCTCATCGTGGCGCTCCCGGACGACGCCCGACTGCTCGAGCGAGGAGAAGGCCGTGGCGAAGGACTGCCAGCGGCGAGGTTCGATGCTGCACGCGACGAGCGCGTCGGCGAGCGTGGCGTGGTCCCCGAGGCTGCGGGCCACCGCCACCATGTCGGGGTGCTTCAGGAAGACGAGCCGTCGGTTGCCGTAGTGGTACGCCAGCGCGCCGAATGGCTCGGGGCGCAGTGCGACCTGCGGGTGCAGCTCGAGCGCACGCCCCAGCAGCTCGTGCTGCAGGTCAGTAGACACCGCACATGCCGTCGATGGAGATCTCCTCCACCAACAGCTCTTCCTCGACCTCGATGGACTCCTGGTCGGCGGTGGGATCGGTGACGACGTCGTGCTCCATGGCGCGATCGTAACCCAGGCGCCGGCCGATCACGCCGTCGAGTCGGAGGGGGTCCGCCGAGCCCCCGGCGACAACCAGGCGGCGGGAAGGTGGCCGATGAGGACCGGCAACCCGAGGACGGCGACGAGCCATGCGACCCACATGGTGTGGAACGGCCACGCGTGGGGCCAGCCACGGAAGTTCCGATCGAGGTGCTGTCCGACGTAGGCGAACCAGCCGTACCAGGCGAAGACGATCGCCGTGAGGAGCGCGCACGCATACCACTTCATCCAGAAGAAGAGCGTCGCTGCAGCCACGGCCGCGGCGAGCGCCTGCAGGAACCACACCCAGCTCACACCGAGCAGGGGCACCGAGTGCCGGCGCCACTCGCTGTCGAGGTTGAGCAACGGGCCGACTGCGAGCCCGGCGAGTGCGACCAGGTACGGGGGACCGGTTCGGGGCCATGTGCGCACCGGTTTGATCTTGGTCTCCACGAGGAGCATCACGGCCAGGCAGAGCACGGCACCGCCTGCCCACCACACGGCGCGGTGAGCGGTCGTGTCGGCCCGCAGGGCGGCCAGCACGCAGAACGTCCAGGCGAGCGACGCGGCGGCCCACCGCCCTGCGAGGGCGAGTCCGGCGACGGCGAGCAGCACGGGTCGCAGCAGGACGACCGCGATCCGCACCAGTCGCGACTGTCGGACGGAGGCCACTCGTGTCGCCGTGATGGTGCCCCGGATCGCCGTGCTGGTGAGCGGGCGGCCGCCGAGCAGGGAGGCCAGTCGACGGTCCCGCGCGGCCCACGTCTCGAAGGACTCCTCCTTCGCGTACTCGGCGAGCAGTTCGCCCTGCCGCCGGTCGACCAGCCACGTGCGGACGTCGTCGCGAGAGGCTGAACGCACCTCGACCGGCAGTAGCGAGCTCGTGCGCAGTTCGGCCAAGGCATCGTCGTCGAGCACGGTGTCGACGAGGGCCGGCACGCTGTCGAGTCGACCCCATCGCAGGTCGTTCGCACGCCATTGGCGGTCGAAGAACGCGCCGAGGTGGTGCAGTTGCTTGCCGGCGATGCGGTCGCCGTACCGGTGGGGGTCGTCACCGAGGAACCTGGTGGAGACCTCGGTGGTCACGTTGCCGGCGATGCGGATGAAGTCGATGTGCTGATCGCTGGCGACGGGTTCCGCGCCCAGCGGCAGGAGAGCGTGTGCGAGGTCGCCCGCCGCGATGAACGGGTCCGGGCGCTCGCCGATCCATCTCAGGATGCGGCAGCCGAGGCCCACTCCGGCCGGCGACGGGAGCAGACCGATCGCCGCGGCGAGCATCGCCTCCATCTCCGCCGGGAGGCTTCGGCCGCCCTCCACAGGATCCGGGAGCCACCACGAAGCGAGCCCGTGCCACGTCGCGTCGTCGAGCCCTGCGGACACGGTGAGCGAGGCCAGTTGCGTGCTCGATGCGAGCAGGCGCTCGATCGGCTGGTCGGACGTCTCGCTCGGCCCGACGAGCATGCACGCCAACTGGTAGCTGGTCACCAGGTGGCACAGCAGTTGGAGATGGTTGAGCGCGTCGAGTGCGTCGCCCACCTCGATCGTCGGCACCTCGTCCTGTGCCATCCGGAGCACGCGCTGCAGGGCGACGACGGTGCGGTGGCTCCGCTCGGCGACGAGGACGTGTTGGTTGCCGTTGACCGCATCCCGCAGCGCAGCGGCGAGTTCGTCCTTGGCGACCGCGTCGGGTGTGTCCAGCAGGGGTGCCACGCGCGGGTGATGAGGCGCGTGCCACTGCAGTTCGGCGGATGGCTCCACGGCAGCCCGCAGCAGCATCGACGCGGTGATCGCTCGGGTGAGCCCTGACGTCGCCTCGGCGCTGCTGACCACCCCTCGGAGCAGTTGTTCGAGCAGGACTCTGGCCTGGGTGTCGCGGCGACGGACGGCGTCGTTGTGGGTCCGCAGCAACTCGATGTCCTCGCGGATCGTCTCGGAGCGTTTGCCGGAGAACGAACGTGCGACCTGGATCACGTTGCTCGGATCGGGTGCCGGCGGACCTCCGCCACCTGGATCGGGATGCAGGTAGAGCAGGACACGGCGCACCCGACCGACCGCGGGCATGTGGTAGATCGCCCGGATCGCACGAGCGATCGGCACGTTGTCGACGACACCACCGTCCATGATCTCGGCACTCGGCCGGTCGTCCCGGAACGCGCCGACGAGCCGACTCCCGAACGTGTCGCGGTGGAACGCGACGGGCTCGAACAGCCCGGGCAAGCTCGACGTGGCTCGCCCGATCATCGCCAACCCGGTCAGGCTGTCGATCGTGCCGGTGTCGAGCGCATCGTCGGCGAAGCCGTCGAGACCGCGGGCCGCCGTGCCGCGCTTGGCGACGTGGAAGTACGCATCGCTGCGAGATTCGAGGATCGGTGCGCCGGGCACGTCGCGGAAGGAGAGTGGGTTGGCGCGCACGAGGGTCGCGCTCGCGAACACGGCGAGGTCGTGCGTGCTCGGATCGCCGCTGCGGTATTCCCGCGCGACTCGGAGCGCGTCGTGCAGTTGGCGGAGGAAGTACTGACCGTCGAGCACGGCTCGCTCGTCGAACGATCTCGCCTTCGACGGCGGCTTCACCAGCTCGTCGATGTCGGCTGCCTCGAGCCACAGCGGGAAGAACTTGTCGAAGGGCCGGTCGGACTGGATCGCCTCGGCGAGCATCACGGCGTTCAGGCCACCCGCGCTCGCACCGGCCATCACGTCGACGCGAGCCTCACGCTGGTACCCCGCTTCGACGAGCAGATCGCCCCAGAACCCGACGCCCCGACGGAGCTCGTCGATCTCGGCGACCGCGCCACCGATCCACACGGCGAGGCTGACGCCACCGTTCATCGAGAGCGCCAGCCGCAACTGCCGGCGGCGGGCGTCGTCCGGTCCCATCGCCTGATTGTTGGCTCAGAAACCGGTCCTGTCAAACGGCGCTAAGTTGGCGGACCCTGTGAGCACCCACCCGTCGTCCGAACTGTTCCCCGAGCTCGGGGCCGAGCAGGAGCACCTGCGGTTCTCGCGTGCGTCCCGTGATCGGATGATCGAACGGTTCGAGCGGCTCGATCCCGACGCGTCCGCCGACGAGATCACCAAGGAGTACATCGAGGTCACCGTCGCCGAGGCGCTCGAAGACCTGCGTACGCCGGGGGCGGGCGAGTTCTTCGGACGGATCACGGAAGCGGCGTCGCCCGAGACCGCGTCGCCAAGGTCTGCGCCGGACCGCTGGTACATCGGTCGGCGGCACATCGAGGACGACCGTCACGAGCCGGTCGTGGTCGATTGGCGGGCGCCGATCGCCGCACCCTTCTACCGAGCGACGCACGCCGATCCGTTCGGTCTGGCGCACCGTCGTCGTTTCACCCTCGCCGATGGCGAGCTCACCGCCTACCTCGACGAGCAGCTCGACGACCCCGATCACGACACCTCCGGATCGGGTATCCCCGACCCGGTGCTGGCCGAGATCGGCGCGGCGCGCACCGGCGCCATGCGCGAGATCGTGGCCACCATCCAGGCCGAGCAGGACGTCGTCATCCGCGCCCCGCTGGACCAGGTGCTCGTCGTGCAGGGAGGCCCGGGCACCGGGAAGACCGCCGTGGGGCTGCACCGCGCCGCGTACCTGCTGTTCGAACATCGCCGCCGCCTGGTGCGCGACGGTGTGCTCGTGGTCGGTCCGAACCGGGTGTTCCTGGACTACATCGGCAACGTGCTCCCGTCGTTGGGCGAGCGCAGCGTGCAGCAACGGACGGCGCTCGACCTGTGCGTCCCGAAGGTGGAGATCACCGGGGTCGACGACACCGACACCCGTCGCTCGAAGGGCAGCGAGGAGATGCTGGCCAGGCTGGAGGCCGCCTCCGTCCAGCACGTGAAGGTCCCCGACGACGACCTTCGCATTCCGCTCGGATCGCGCACGATCACCGTCACGCGCGACGAGGTCGCGGAGTGGTTCTCTCAGGCGCTCGACGCCAACGCTCCGGTCAACAAGCGTCGTGACTCGCTCAAGGGCATGGTGCAGCGCGACATGATGCGGCGCTACGACCGCGACGACGTGTGGGAGAAGGCCCCGGCGCTGCGGGCGGCGCTCACCAAAGCGTGGCCGACCCAGCAACCGATCAAGCTGGTCGACCAACTGCTCCCGGGCCCGGGCGGCAAGCGCAGAAGATGGACGGTCGCCGATCAGTACCTCGTCGACGAGGCGAACTCGTTGTTGGTGGGCACGCCGTTCACCTACGGACACGTCGTCGTCGACGAAGCCCAGGATCACAGCGCGGTCGCGCTGCGCTGCATCGGCCGCCGCAGCCCCGCCGGATCGATGACCATCCTCGGCGACCTGGCCCAGAGCACCACGCCCGCGGGCCAGCAGGACTGGGACGAGGCGCTTCGGCTGTTGCGGGCGGACGCCGCGGAGGTCGCGCACCTCACCATCGGCTATCGCGTCCCGGCGCCGATCCTCGACGTCGCCAACCGGCTGCTGCCGTTCACCGGGGTCACCACCCAGGCGAGCCGAAGCGTGCGCGCCGACGGGGTGGCGCCGACGCTGCGCATGGTCGACGCCGGTTCGCTCGGGGCCGCCGTCGCCGAAGAAGTCCAGTCCGTGCGACACCGCCATCACAACAGCGGGGTGGTCGCCCCCGAGCCGTTGTTCCCGACCATCGCCGATGCACTCGAGGCGGTGGGCCTGCACGCCGTCGATCGCGTGCACGATCTCGGGCACGACGACGTGCCGCTCTTCCATGCCGAGGCGGTGAAGGGTCTGGAGTTCGACGGCGTCGTGGTGGTGAACCCCCACGAGATCTTCGACGGCAGCGAGCGCGGTGCTCGTCTGCTCTACGTGGCCATGACTCGCGCCGTGCAGGTGCTGCACTTCGTGTCGTCCGCCCCGTTGCCCTCCGCCCTCCGAGCGTGAGGTGGCGGCACCGCCCGGCGCCATTCTCGAGGGTTACGCCGCCACCAGGTGACGGCGTAACCCTCAAGTCGCGCGTGGCTTGTAGCGCAGGGCGACCGCGCCCGATCGGAACTCATGGCGATCCACCAGTTCGAGCTGGATGCGGTCGCGCAGACCGGCGAGCAAGGTCGGGCCGTGCCCGGCCAGGACCGGTTGCACGACGAACTCGTACTCGTCGATCAGCCCCAGATCGGCCAACGCCAGGGGGAGGGTCACGCCGCCCACGAAGAGGTCGTCGCCCGGCTCCTGCTTGAGCTGCTGGACCGCCTTCCCCACGTCGCCCTTCACCAGTTCGGCGTTCCAATCGACTTCGGTCAGGGTGCTCGACACGACGTACTTCTTCGCTCGGTCGATGGCCTCGGCGAACGGGATCTCCCATTCACCCATCCAGTCGGGCCACGTGCCCGTGGACGGTCGCCGCCACGCCGACTCCATCATCTCGTAGGTGACCCGGCCGAACAGCACGGCGCCGGCTCGTTCCATCGACGAGGTCCAGTAGCGCATCGACTCCTCGTCCGGAGGGAGCCCTGCCTCGTGATGGCAGCAGCCGTCGAGCGTGACGTTGATCGAGTATCGAAGTGCTCTCATCTCATCGCTCCTCCTGACGCCGGGGCGACGTCAGATCGCCTCCGGGGTTGTGCCGACGTCCGACGGACCGAGGACTCGGTACGTGGCGAGCAGGTGGCCCGTCGGCGAGGTGGCGACCTCAACCGCCTCGAGCCGGTGCGCAGGGACACCGTCGAGCAGCCTTCGCCCGCGTCCGGCGATCGCCGGGGCGATCACCAGCCTGAGCTCGTCGACGACGCCCGCGGCGAGCAATGACTGAGCGACCGAGATGCTGGCGTGCACGCCGATGTCGCCTCCGGAGCGTTGCCGGAGGTCCTGCACGAACCCGATCAGGTCTCCGTCGATCACCGTCGAGTTGGTCCACGCCCGGTCGAGCGGTGAGGAGGTGGCCACGTGCTTGTCGACCGAGTTGATGAACGTCGCGAAGGGCTCGAGGTCGCTGCCGGGCCAGTACCCGGCCCACTCGTCGTAGCTGCGCCGGCCGAGGATGACGCTGTCCTGCGTGGCAATGACCTCCCCCAGGTTGACGTCCATCACGTCGTCCCAGCCGAAGAACTCGTCGGGATCCTGGGCGACACCGTCGAGGGACAACAGCTCGTACACGACCACCTTGCGCATGCTCGTCACCTCCTGGCCGGTCAGTCTGCCTCACATCCGTCGGTCGACGACGTGTCGTGAGGTTTCTGGCGCACCTGGTGACGCCAGAAACCTCATCTCCGCGGCTGGCTGGTCAGCGGGTGGGTGCGGTGCCCGCGACCGTGGTGCGGTGCAACTCGCGTCGGTGGCCCTGGTAGTCGTTGAGTGCGTTGTGCTGCGTGCAGCGGTTGTCCCAGATGGCGAGCGTGTTCGGCGTCCAGCGGAACCGGCACGTGAAGGCGTCGCGGGTGGCGTGCTGGTACAGGTGCTGCAGCAACGGCGCGCTGTCCGCGGCCGACCAACCGGCGAAGCGAACCGTGTAGGTGGGGTTCACGAACAGCGCCGATCGGCCCGTCTCGGGGTGCACCGTGACGGCCGGGTGCACCTGCTCGAGCAGTGCGTCGTCGGAGGTGTTGATCTGCATCGAGCGGCCCTTGGCCGATCGAGCCAGGACGCCGTTCGCCGAGTACGCCCAGCCGGCGGAGTGCACCGCGTCGAGCTCGTCGAGCGTCACCCGCAACCCGTCGCTGAGCGTGTCGAGTGCCATCTCCTGGTTGCACCACATCGTGTCGCCGCCGTGCGGTGGGACCTCCACCGACCACAGCAACGTGAACGCCGGCGGCTCGGGCTGGAAGCTCCAGTCGCTGTGCCATTGCCCCCCGAAGTTGAAGCCTCCCTCGTCGGCCTCACGGACGACCTTGACGACGCCAGGGTGACCCTCCATCGACTCGAGGAACGGGGTGTGGCCGTGACCGCCGAGTTGCACGGTGAGGCGCTCGAGATGCTCGGTGGCGTACGGCTGGTCGCGCAGGAAGACGACCTTGTGCCCGAGCAACGCCTCGCGGAGCAGGTCGAGCTCGCCCTGGGTCAGCTCACGGGTCAGGTCGAGTCCGTGGAGCTCCGCGCCCAGCGCGCCGGCGATTCGATCCACGGTGACGGTGCTCATGGCGCAGAGTCTCGCATGGAGCGAGCGACGTCACGCTGGCGGGCGTCACCCTCCTCGAGCGCGGCGATGGCTCCGTCACGATCGGCTGCGGCCCGGTTCTGGCTCATCTTCCGCTTCGCCTCGATGCGGACGTCGACCAGTTCGATGCCGACGATGCCGCGCAGCGCGTTCTCGATGAAGTCGGAGGGCGCATCGCCGACGTTCCACGGCGTCGGCAACGGATCCTCGAAGGTGGTGGTCAGCAGTTCGACCAGCGCTCGCTTCCATGCCTGGTCGTCGTGGATCACCAGGGTGCCGTGGGCGTGGACGGTTTCGTAGTTCCAGGTCGGTACGACCTTGCCGTGCTCGGCCTTGCCGGGAAACCAACTCGGCGAGATGTAGGTGTCGGCGCCGCTGAAGATCGCGAGCGCGGCGCCAGGGTGGTGCCACAGCGCGTTCGGGCCGCGCGACGTGACCGACGAGCGACTCACCACGACGGACCATCGGGACCGGCCCTGCGACGAGCCCGTCGTCGGTGGACACGACGATCTGCGCGAGCGGGAACCGATCGATCACCGAACACGCCCACTCGTCGTCGGCCGCGAAGGCCGCCGGCAGGTACACCTCAGTCCCCGAGTGCGGCGGGGAGCCGGTCGGCCTCGCGCTCGAACATCGCCGCGTTCACGCGCTGGCGCTCGAGGATCTGATCGAGCGTCTTGGTCGCCTGCACGATGGGGTGCTCGGAGAAGAAGCTCTGCACATCGGCGGTGACCTCCGGGCGGGTGAGCAGCTTCACCGGGTCGATCATCCGCACGATGGTGTTGTTGGGGAAGAGATCGTTCGCCTCGTTCCACCGCCGCCGTACCGCGTCCCACGCCATCTCGCCGTGCCACCGGTTGGAGATGCAGCGGTTGAGCAGGAACGGTGCGTTCTGCGACCTGACCTCGCCCGAGAACGCGAACTCGATGGTCCGTTCGATCTGGGCCTGCTCGGGGAACTCGGCCAACGCGTAGAGGCAGCGCAGCTGCTCCTGTGGGGTGGCGGCGGTGCGGAATCCGTCGAGGAACCGCTCGTAGTCGGCGTCGGTGCCGTCCGCGGCGACGGCGTTGGTCGCGGCGGCGATCAGTTCAGGATCGGTGGACGCCCCGTCGACGATCGCTCGACACCGGCTCTGTGCGGCGGTGTCGCCCCCGAGGACGGCGGCGAGGCCGAGCAACAGACCGCGGAGCTTGGCGACCAGATCACTCTCGCCGGCGACGGGGTCGGGGCCGACGTCGTCCAGGGCCGGACGCACGAGCGCAGCGACCCGACGCTGGAACGCCTCGTACGCCTCGCCCTCGACGAGCCGCCCGACGCCGCGCAGGCCGATGGCCATCGCCTGCCACACGGCGAGGTCTCGCGTGGCCCCGAAGCCTTCGACGAAGGCGAGGAAGTCGGCGGCGGCGAGGCGACCGGCGACGACTTCGTTCCACGCGTCGTCGACCATGTTGTAGCGGTCGATGATGGTCAGTGAGTCGAGCTCGGCACCGACGAGGCGGCTGCGCAGCGACGTGTCGTAGGCGACGCGCATGAAGCCGTGCCCGCCGGCGTTCACCACGACGGCGCTGTCGGGCGAGGGCAGCGGCACGCGCAGCTCGAACCCGTCGAGCAGCACCTTCGAATCCTCGCCGTCGATGCGCAGGTGCACCGGTACGACGAACAGCGTCGGGTCCTCGGTGTCGCCGTAGGCGAAGCGCTGCTGGCTGAGCACGAGCGTGCTCCCGTCGAGGCGCGCGGCGACGAGCGGGTAGCCGGGCTGCCAGATCCAGCTGTCCATCAGCTTGCGCACCGGAGCGGTGGGGTTGACCTCCTCGATCGCGTCCCACAGGTCGCTGGTCTCGGTGTTCCCGTATTCGTGGGTCGACAGGTAGTGGCTGATCCCGCGTCGGAACTGCTCCTCGCCGAGGTACTGCTCGAGCATGCGCAGCAGCGAGCCACCCTTCTGATAGGTCAGCACGTCGAACATGCCGTCGCAGTCCGCCGGCGCCTCGACCGGGAACTCGACGCTGCGGGTGTTCGCGAGCGAGTCGACCTCGAAGGCCATGCTGCGCTCGAGGCTGAACGTGGTCCAGCGCAGCCAGTCGGGCCGGTAGTCGGCGCAGGCGGCGATCTCCATGAAGGTGGCGAAGGCCTCGTTGAGCCAGATCCCGTTCCACCACTTCATCGTGACGAGGTCACCGAACCACATGTGGGCGAGCTCGTGCGCGACCACATCGGCGAGGGTCTGGAGCTCGATCTGGGTGGCGGTCGCCGGGTCGGCCAGCAGCAGGTTCTCGCGATACGTGATGCACCCGAGGTTCTCCATCGCCCCTGCGGCGAAGTCGGGCAGGGCGAGCATGTCGCACTTCTCGGTGGGGTACGGGATGCCGTAGTACTCCTGGTACCACTCCAGTGAGAACTTGCCGACGTCGAGGCCGAACGCGGTGAGGTGTCCCTTGCCGGGCACGTGGATGATGCGCAGCGGGATCGTGCCCCCGTCGGGCCGCGGCACCTGCACGGGCTCGGTGGCCTCCAACGGGCCGACCACCACGGCGACCAGGTAGGTGCTCATCGGCATCGTCGGCGCGAAGCGCACCGCGACCTTGCCGTTGAGCTGGGTCGTGCGCTCGACCTCGGGTCCGTTCGAGACGGCCAGCAGGTCCGCCTCGATGACCAAGGTGATGTCGAACACGGCCTTGAAGTCGGGCTCGTCGAAACAGGGGAAGGCCCGGCGGCAGTCGGTGGCCTGCATCTGGGACGTGGCGATGACCTGTTCGACTCCGTCGGCGTCCTTGTAGGTGCTGCGATACCAGCCGCGGAGCTTGTCGTTGAGGATGCCCTTGAACTCGATCTCGAGGGCCACCGTGCCCACGGCGACGGGGTGGTCGACGATCAGCCGCTCGGTGGATTCGTGCAACTCGAACGGTGCGTCGACGCCGTCGACGGTCACCGACACGATGTCGAGCTCGGCCGCATTGAGCATGATCTGCTGCGCCGCCTCGTTGACGTTGGCGTCGATGATGACGTGGCCGGAAAAGGTCGCGTGGCCGAGATCTGGCTCCAGCGCGAGTGAGTATCGATGGGGGACGACGGCTCGGGGCAGGCGGTACGGATTCACCCGGTCAGCGTATCCGGGGGCCGGAGACGGGTTCGCTCGGTCAACTACGGGTAGCGTTATCGGCCGTGTCAGTGGCCCCGGAGTACGACGTGGTGGGGGTGGGCAACGCGCTCGTCGATGTGATCGCTCATGCCGACGACGGGTTCATCCACCAGTACGAGTTGGTGAAGGGCTCGATGACCCTCGTCGACACCGACCGCGCGTTGTACCTCTATCGGGCGCTGGGGACGGCGATGGAGATGAGCGGTGGCTCGGCCGCCAACACCATGTGTGGCGTGGCGTCGTTGGGCGGCCGTGCGGCGTACGTCGGCAAGGTCAGCGATGACGAGCTCGGCAACGTGTTCGGCCACGACCTTCGAGCCGTTGGCGTGCAGTTCCGGCCCGGCGCTCCCGAGGCCGACACACCCACGGGTCGCTGCATCATCGTCGTCACGCCTGACGCGCAGCGCACGATGAACACCTACCTGGGCGTGTCGAGCCTTCTGCAGCCGTCCGACATCCACGAGGAGACCGTGGCCAAGGGCAAGGTGCTCTACATGGAGGGCTACCTGTACGACCGTCCGGCCGCGAAGGAGGCCTTTCGGCACGCCGCCTCGGTGGCGCACGCCCACGGGCGCGAGGTGTCACTGACGCTCAGCGACTCGTTCTGCGTCGGCCGCCATCGCGACGACTTCCGCGCCCTCGTCACCGACTCCGTCGACATCCTGTTCGGCAACGAGGACGAACTGCTGTCGCTCTACGAGGCCGAGTCGCTCGACGAAGCCATCGCACTGGTCCGAGCCGACTGCAAGCTGGCCGTGGTCACCATGGGCAAGGAGGGATGTGTCGTCATCAACCGCGACGACGTCGTCCACGCCCCGGCGGAGCCGGTCGAGCACGTGCTCGACACGACGGGTGCGGGCGACCTCTTCGCCGCCGGCTTCCTGTTCGGGTACACCCGTGACCGCTCGCTGGCCGAGTGCGCGAAGCTGGGTGCCATCGCCGCCGCCGAGGTGATCTCCCACGTCGGCCCCCGCCCGCTCGTGGAGTTGAAGACGCTCCTGCCCTGAGGATCCATCCATGACCGACATCGCCGCCCTTCGATCCACCGCGCGGGCCTGGCTCGCCGCCGAGCCCGACGCCGACATGCGCACCGAGCTCGAGGCGCTTCTCGCCGGCCCCGAGGCCGACCTCGAGGAGCGCTTCACCGGCCGACTGCAGTTCGGCACGGCCGGCCTGCGCGCCGCAGTCGGTGCCGGGCCGCAGCGGATGAACCGGCTCGTCGTCCAGCAGGCCGCGGCCGGTCTGGTCGACTACCTGCTCGACACGGTGCCCGGCACCGTCGACCAGGGCGTGATCATCGGGTACGACGCACGGCGCAAGAGCGACGTCTTCGCAATGGACACCGCCCGCGTCTGCGCGGCGAAGGGCGTGAAGGCGATGGTCTTCCCGCATGTCGTCCCGACTCCCGTGCTGGCGTGGAACATCACCGAGGTGGGCGCGGCGGCGGGCGTGATGGTGACGGCATCGCACAACCCGCCCGCCGACAACGGGTACAAGGTGTACCTGGGCACCGGCGCGCAGATCGTTCCCCCGGCCGACGTCGACATCGCCGCGTGCATCGACCTCGTCGACCCCACCGCGGTCGAGCTCGCGCCGGAAGACCACCCGCTCATCACCGTGCTCGGTCACGACGAGATCGAGGCGTACCTCGCGTTCGTCCCGTCGGTGCGCCTGTGCCCGTCGATCCCCGGCGTCCAGGTCGCGTACACCGCGATGCACGGCGTCGGCGGCGCCACCCTCGTGGAGGCGTTCGACCGTGCGGGTCTGCCGGCCCCGGCCGTGGTCGCCCAGCAGCAGGAACCCGACGGGCGGTTTCCGACCGTGTCGTTCCCGAACCCCGAGGAACCCGGGGCGATGGACCTGCTGATGGCCCGTGCCGCCGACGTCGGCGCGCACGTGGCGATCGCCAACGACCCCGATGCCGATCGCCTCGGGGCGGCGATCCCCACGCCCGAGGGCGGCTGGCGGCGCCTGGGTGGCGACGAGATCGGCTGGCTGCTCGCCGATCACATCCTCCGACACACCACGGGCGACGATCGACTCGTCATCACCACCCTGGTGTCGTCGTCGCTGTTGGGACGGATGGCCGCCGCCAACGGTGTGACCTGTCTGGAGACGTTCACCGGTTTCAAGTGGATCGGGCACACGGTGCTCCAGAACCCCGATCACCGGTTCGTCTTCGGCTACGAGCAGGCGCTCGGGTACCTGGTGTGCGGTCAGCCGCTCGACAAGGACGGCATCACGGCCGCAGTGCTGATGGCCGAGGTCGCCGCCGTCGCCGCTGCCGAGGGCGTCACCCTGCAGGATCGCCTCGACGCCATCGTGGCGACCTACGGCCGTCACGTGATGGCCGAGAAGTCGATCCGGATGATGCCCGTCGATGCCGCCGCCGCTGTCGCCCGCCTGCGCGCCGAGCCGCCGACGCACGTCGGCGACCACGAGGTCACGTCGGTGCAGTGGTTCGAGGAGGCGGGTCTGCTGCGCCTCCAGCTCGGTGACGCGTTGCGAGTGCAGGTGCGTCCGAGCGGCACCGAGCCGAAGGTCAAGCTGTACGGCGAGGGCATCGGCAGCGACCCCGCGCCGCTGCTCGATCAGTTGGCCACGCTGCTCGGCTGACGCTGACTAGTCTCCCGCCATGCGCAAAGTGGGGATTGCTCTGGCCTTGTTGTCGACCGTCATCGTCGTACCGACGATCGGGGTCTCGACCGCTCAGGCAGACGGGCCGGGTGTCGGAAGTCCGTGGGTCGTCAGCGTCGGCGACTCCTACATCTCGGGCGAGGGCGGCCGATGGGCCGGGAACAGCAACTCGAGCTCGTCGAGCGTCGACGCCGGCGGATCCGCCGCGTACTACGACAACGCGACACACACCGCGGAGACGATCAACCGCTGCCATCGCAGCACCGCGGCCGAGGTCCACATCGGCGGTGGCGTCAACAGCCTCAACTTGGCCTGCTCGGGCGCCAAGACCAACACGTTCACGAGCAGCGACGGCTACTTCAAGCCGGGGCTCGACTTCTACAACTCCGGTGGCAACCAGGGCCAGGCGCTCATGCTGCAGAACTTCGCCGCGACCCACAACGTGAAGATGATCCAGCTGTCCATCGGCGGCAACAACTTCAACTTCGCCGACATCGTGCAGAGCTGTGTCGTCGACTTCCTGACCTCGCCGTCGTGGTGGAAGAACTACTGCAACGACGACTCGTCGGTGAAGGCCAACTTCACCAGCACCAACGTCACCAACCAGACGAACGCGATCGTGGGCGCGATCAACAACGTCAAGACGGCCATGGCCAACGCCGGCTACTCCGCCTCGCAGTACTCGATCGTCGTCCAGACCTACCCGTCGCCGGTGCCGACGAGCAGCGGCTTCCGCTACTCCGAATCCGGCTACACCCGGCAGAGCACGGGCGGATGTGGCTTTTGGAACGCTGACGCCAACTGGGCCAACAACACCGCGCTGGTCACGATCAACAACTCCGTGAAGAACGCGGCATCCGCCACCGGCGGTTCGGGCAACGTGAAGGTGATGGACCTCGCCGCCTCGTTCAACGGTCGTCGCCTGTGCGAGAACACCGTCAACTTGATGGAGAAGTCCGGCAAGGCCAACTGGACCGTCGCCGGCGCCAGCGACGCCACCGAGTGGATCGACCAGATCCGCACGGTCAGCACCATCTTCGGGCCGTACTACGTGCAGGAGAGCATCCACCCGAACTGGTGGGGCGAGAAGGCCATCCGCAACTGCGTCCGCCAGGCGTACAACGGCGGCGCCGTCGCGCGGTGGCACGTGCGTGCGGGGCACCGGGCTCAATGCCAACGGCGAGCCCAACATGACGCTCGCCTGAACGACACGGGTCCTCAACGACACGGGTCCTGCACGACACGAGTCCTCAACGACACGAGTCCTCAACGACACGATGCCGGGCCACCGCAGTTGCGGTGACCCGGCACTCGGGTGGCTCTGCGCCTACCGGGCGGCAGTGATCACGGCGAAGCGCACCGTGTTCCCGGATCGATCGATGACCAGGGCGGTCGTGTCGTCGACGCCGGCGAGCGTCCAACCGGCGAGCCGCTCGAAACGGTTCGAACCACCGGGCCGGAGGATGCCCACGTAGTCGCCGCCGGCGCTGCTGGTGCTGTTCGTGAACAGCACACCGTCGCCGAACCGATAGACCTGCGGCGACAGCATGGCCGTCGGATTGTCCGGGTCCAGCGTCTGGTTGACGGTCCACGTGGTGGAGGCGCCCTGCGACTGTGCCCGAGCGATCTGGAACGTCTCGATGCCGTACGTGGGCACGAACACTCGATCACCCGCAGGATCCGTCGATGACGTGGCGATCACCATCGTGTCGCCCAGCATCAGCCCGGCGTCGGTCACCGAGTAGATGCCGTCGTTGTTGTCCTCGACCACGAACGAGTCGACCTCCCGCCACACGGACCCGTCGAGACGGTACGCCCGAGTGGTCTGGGTGTTCCCGACCTCGGAGAACGTCTCGACGTACAGCGTGCCGTCGAAGCCGCCCAGGACGATCCCGGCCAGATCGGTCGGCGCTGCGTCCAACGTGGTGTCGGGAAGTCGGTTGCCCTCGCGGTCGACCGAGATCACCGTCCCGTCGAAGTGGACACCCACGACGGGCAGCACCACGAAACGGTCGGGGAGCAGCGCGGCACGTACGTACCTGTCGTCGGTGGTGACGTCGAGCGAGGCGACGACCTCCGGCGACAGGTCCGGGCCACCGGTGGCCGGGACGACGAGGTCCGGGGTCGGCAGCGTCGGCTCACTTCCGGCCGGGTGGGCGGTGTAGGTGGTTCCACTCGGCTGGACGATCGTCAGCACCTGCCCCGACGGATCGAGGGCGAGCATCGCACCGTCGACCACGGGGATGACCGCATCGATGCCCGGGCAGAGCACAGCGGTCGACCCCATCTGCTGGCTGAGGGCGATGGTGGCGCCGTTCAGGGTCCAGCCACCGCTGTCGGTGGTGTCGAACCCGTACGTGTTGCATCCGTCGAACCCGGTCAGCTGACCATCGCCCGTGAGCGTGAAGCTCGGCAGCGAGGGCAGCGCGATCGGGCTTCCGTCCGCGCTGTCGACGATCCAGGTGATGTCGACGATCTGGTCGAACAGCTGTGTGTCGGGCACCGTCGTCGACGGAGTCGTCGTCGACGGCGGTGTGGTGGTGGTCGGTCCGGCGGGGACGACGGTGTTGCGGTCGTCCCTGGTCAGCAGCACCGCGCCGGTGACGAGCACGGCAGCCGCGGCGGTGCTCCAGGCAACTGCTCGCCAAGGTGCGTGGTGCTGGTTGGTGTCCTGCTTGGCCAGTTCGGCGCGCAGGCTCTCACGGAATCCGGGACGCGCGGTCAGTTCGTCGCCGGTGTGGTCGTCGATCCAGATCTCAGGCATCTTGGGCTTCCTTTCCACGAAGTCGGGCGCGGGCTCGCGCCAGGAGAGATTCGGTTGCATGCACGGTGAGGCCCATCGCGTTGGCCACATCGGGGACCGGGAGGTCGTCGACGTAGCGCAGGACGAGCGCCGTACGGTCGCGCTCGGGGAGTGCGGCCAACTGAGACGGCATGGTCGCCGGCTCGGGTTCGGGACTGACCGCGACGAGTCGAAGCCGACGCTCCTCGCGAGCGTCGTGTCGAATTCGATCGAGGTGTCGATGGCGGATGGTGGTGATGAGGTAGCCGACGGTCAGATCACGGTCGTGGTCGGCTCTCAGCCGACGAAGGACCGACATGTATGCGTCCTGGACCAGATCCTCCGCAGCAGCTCGATCGCTGCCGCAGAGCCGACCGGCGTATCGATACGCCTCGGTGAAGGTCTGGTCGTAGAACGCGAGAAATGTCTCCTTCTCGTTCCGTCGGTGGCGGGTTGCGTTCATGTTCTCCTCAACGCCG
This sequence comes from uncultured Acidimicrobiaceae bacterium, assembly GCA_963720695.1. Classification (GTDB taxonomy): domain Bacteria; phylum Actinomycetota; class Acidimicrobiia; order Acidimicrobiales; family Ilumatobacteraceae; genus UBA668. The sequence goes on along the minus strand of CAVRGG010000004.1, from coordinate 918,699 downwards.
CTCGATGCGTTCCTCCGTCGCGGTCAGGCAGGAGATCCGAATTGTCGATCTCCGGCGTCGCCGAGACCGGGGACGATGAACGCGCTGTCGTTCAATCGCTCGTCGAGCGAGGCGGTGTAGACGGCGATGTCGATGCCTGCGCCGCGAAGCAGTTCGATGCCTTCGGGGGCGGCCAGCACGCAGACGACGATGATCGTGCCCGTCGCGCCGCGCTCGACGAGCAACTCGCACGTGTGGGCCAGCGAGCCGCCGGTCGCGAGCATCGGGTCGAGGACGATCACCTGGCGTCCCGCCAGGCTTTCCGGGAGCTTGTTGACGTACGGCTTGGGCATGTGGGTGTTCTCGTCGCGAGCGACGCCGATGAACCCGACGTCGGCGTTGGGCAACAGCTCCTGGGCCGCGTGGAGGAACCCGAGACCGGCTCGCAGGACCGGCACCACGATCGGTTGCGCGGTGAGCTGACGTCCCAGCGTCTCGGTGAGCGGTGTCTGCACCTTCACCGCGTGGGTGGGCAGGCCACGCGTCGCTTCGGCGATCAAGAGCGTGCCGATGCGCTCGAGCTCCTGGCGGAACAGGGCGTTCGGGGTCTCGGTGGCACGAACCCGGGTGAGGGAATCAGCGATCAGCGGGTGGTCGACGACGTGGAGCGCAACAGCCATACCGCGAGTGTGGCAGATCGGTGACGTCGCTCGTCAGAGCGTGTGGGCCCTGGCCATCGCGTAGCTCGGCTTGATGACGCCGTTGATGATCTTGAGCCGCTCGGGGAACGAGGCGAACGCACTCTTCATCGCGTTGATCGTGAGCCATTCGAAGTCGTCGAGGCCCCAGCCGAACGCGTCGCGCAGCTGTTCCATCTCGTAACTCATCGAGGTGGCGCTCATCAGGCGGTTGTCGGTGTTGAGGGTGACCCGGAAGCGGAGGCGGCGCAACATGCCGATCGGGTGGTCGGCGATGGTCGCGCACACGCCCGTACCGACGTTGCTCGTGGGGCACAGCTCCAGCGGGATCCGGCGGTCGCGCACGAAGGCGGCGAGACGTCCGAGCTGCTCCTGGCCCTCCGGTCCGCTGATGTCGTCGACGATGCGGACGCCGTGGCCGAGGCGCTCGGCCCCGCAGAACTGCACGGCCTCCCAGATCGACGGCAACCCGAACGCCTCGCCGGCGTGGATGGTGGTGTGGAAGTTCTCCCGCTGCACGAACTGGAACGCGTCGAGGTGGCGGGTGGGCGGGTAGCCGGCCTCGGCACCGGCGATGTCGAACCCCACGCATCCCGCATCGCGCCAGCGCACCGCCAACTCGGCGATCTCCAGGCTGCGAGCAGCGGTGCGCATGGCCGAGCAGATCAGGTAGATGGTGAGCGGAGAACCCTCCGACCCACGACGGAACCCGGCGAGGATCGACTCGACCACTTCGTCGAGCGTGAGGCCCTGCTCCGTGCACAGCTCGGGCGCCATGCGCACCTCGGCGTACACGACCCCGTCGGCGGCGAGGTCGACCGCGCACTCGTAGGCGACTCGTTCGATGGCGTCGCGATGCTGCATGACGCCGACCGTGTGGGCGAACGTCTCCAGGTACAGCACGAGGTCGTTGCGCTTGGCTCCGCGGTTGAACCATGACGCCAGCTCGTCGACGTCGTGGGTGGGCAGGTTGGTGTAGCCGTACTCCTCGGCGAGCTCGATCACCGTCGCCGGGCGGAGGCCGCCGTCGAGATGGTCGTGGAGGAGGACCTTGGGGAGAGAGTGGATGTTCATGGGTTCGGGTCAGCGTAGGCGCGTGCACGCAGGTGCCCTACCCTGTCGGCCATGGATCACCCCGAATTGACCGTGCTGGGCAGCACGGTGCGCCACGCGATCGACCATGTCGAGGTGTTTCCCGCGCCGGCGCACGTCACCACGGTCCGTTTCACCAACGACGAGCTCGCCTCCATGTGCCCCGTCACCGAGCAGCCCGACCTCTCCCACGTGGTCATCGAGTACGTGCCCGACCAGTGGTGCATCGAGAGCAAGAGTCTCAAGCTCTACCTGTGGGGCTTCCGCGACCGGGCCGTGTTCGCGGAGGCGCTCGCCGCCGAGATCGCCACCGAGGTGATGACGACGGCAGCACCCAAGACCGTGCGCGTCACGCTGACCCAACGTCCGCGCGGCGGGATCGAAGTGCAGGCGGTGGCGGAGCTCAGCTCCTGACCGTCAGTGATCCTCGCCGCTGCGGTACGGCAGCCCGGCGTGTGCCGGCGGCCGCAGACGCTGGCTGGCGGTGGCCAGCACGATGAGGGTGAGCACGTACGGAGCGGCCTTGGTGAGCGGCTCGGGCACCTTGCTGACCTCCCAGTAGACGAGGAAGAACAAGAAGCCGGCGATGAGCCCGCTGGCGGCCGAGACGAGTCGATGAGCGACCATGGAGGCGATCGCCGCCAGACCGGCGACCATCGACAGGAACAGGAACAGCTTCGGAAGGCTGCTCGGACCGACCAGCTGCAGCGCCTCGGCGAAGCCGAACAGGGTGGCGCCGCCGAGCACGCCGACGGGTCGCCAGTTGCCGAAGATCGTGGTGGCGAGGCCGATGAAGCCTCGGTTCGCCGTTTGCCCCTGTCGGTAGTAGCTGGACGAGACGATGGCCAGGAAACCGCCACCGAAGCCGGCGAGGCCGCCGCTGATGAGCATCGCGTAGTAACGGAGCGGCGTGACCTTGACGCCGAGGCTCTCGGCAGCCGAAGGGGCCTCGCCCGACGACCGCACTCGGAGCCCGAACTTGGTGCGCCACAGGATCCATCCGGTCAGCGGCACCAGGCACAGCGCGATGATCGACGCCCACGACACGTTGTAGACCAACCCGCGGGCGATGCCGGCGAGGTCGCCGATGAGGAACCACGCGTGTCGTTCGAGCCAGCCGAGCATGTCCGGGCTCTTCCACCCGAAGATCTCTCCGCCGGCGAGGAAGGGAACGTTCACACGTGGGATGGGTGACTTCTGCGGCGGCGACTGGCTGATACCGCCACCCTTCACGTCCTTGGTGTAGACGAGTTCGCTGAGATACCGCATGCCACCGAACGCGAGCAGGTTGATCGCCACGCCGGAGATGATGTGGTTGACGTTGAACTTCACGACCGCGAAGGCGTGCAGGAGGCCACCCAACGAGCCGGCGAGGATGGCGAGGAGCAGGCCGACCCACGGGCCGAACTTCCACGCGCCCCAGCCGCCGAACCAGGTGCCGAGGATCATCATGCCCTCGATGCCGATGTTGACGATGCCGCATCGTTCGGCCCAGAGACCGGCGAGGCCCGCGAGGAGGAGAGGGATCGTGACTCGTAGGGTCGTGCCCGCCGTATGGGACGACGTGAGGTCACCGCCGTCGGTGATGACCCGTGTGAGCGACAGCAGGATGAACAACGTGCCGGCCATGATCCAGGCCCGGGTTCCCTTGCTCAAGCCGCGGAGGACCTCGCGCTTGGACGGGGTGGGGGCCGCCGGCGTCTCGGGTGCCATGTCGATGGTGCTCATGCTGCCACCGCCGTCGGGATCGCGAGGGCGGCGGCCGTTCGATCAGCGGTGCGTTTGGCCACACGTCGGCCGACGACCTCGTTCACGATGACCACCGTGAGGAGGATGATGGCCTTGATGACCTGGACGATCGACGACGGGATGCCGGTGAGCTGCAACGGACCCTGCACGGAGTCGAGGAAGCCGAACAGCAGCGCCGCGACGATGATGCCCATCGGGCTGTTGCGGCCGAGCAGGGCAACGGCGATGCCCTGGAAGCCGTACCCGTCGGGCCGCGTCGGTCCGTAGGCGTGGGTGTCGCCGAGCAGCGACGGCATGCCGGCGAGGCCGGCGATGGCGCCCGACATCAGCATGGCGATGATGATCATCCGGTTCGAGCTGATGCCCGCCGTTCGCGCCGCGACGGCATTGAGGCCGGACGCGCGAAGGCGGAAGCCGAACCGACTCTTGAACACCACCAGCCAGAAGACGAGCACGACGAGCAGAGCGATGATGATGAACGAGTTGAGCCGGTTCTTCACGATGTCGGGCATCCACGCCGTCGGCGGGAGCGGCTTGGTCTTCACGTCGAGCGACGGGCCCTCGTAACGGAACTTCTCGTTGAACATCCAGTCGATGACGCTGAGAGCGATCATGTTGAGCATGATCGTGGAGATCACCTCGTTGACCCCGCGCCGGACCTTGAGCACGGCGGCGATCCCTGCCCACGCGGCACCGGCGGCCATGGCGACCACCAGGCAGAACGTCACGTGCAGCACCGCCGGGAGGTGCACGTAGGCGCCGGCGATGGCGGCGAAGAACATGCCTATCAGGAACTGACCTTCGACGCCGATGTTGAACAGGTTCATCTTGAACCCGATGGCCACCGCGACCGCGGCGATCATGAACGGCGTGGCGCGCTGCAGGGTCTCGAGCAGCTTGTTCTTCTCCAGGCCGGCATCGAGGATCTTGGTGTAGGCGTCGATCGGGTTCTTCCCGGTGATGGCCAGGATGACACCGGCGATCACCAGGGCGAGCGCGACGGCGGCGATCGAACTGGTCAGCGTGACCATCCACGGCTTGGGGCCGCGCCGCGGTCGAGGTCCGGGACGTCGGCGAGTGACTTCGTGACGGGCAGGCTCACGACACGACCTCCTGGACGCCGCCGGTCATGTAGGTACCGAGGAGTTCCGGCGTCGCCTCGGCGGGTGTGAGTCGGGCATTGATGCGTCCGTCGAACATCACGACGATCCGATCCGAGAGCCCGATGAGCTCCTCCAGGTCGGCCGAGATGAGGAGCACGGCGAGGCCGGCGTCGCGGGCGGCACGGAGCTTCTCCCAGATCGCGGCCTGCGCACCGATGTCGACGCCGCGGGTGGGATGGGCGGCCAGCAACACCTTGGGGTGGCTGGTGAGCTCTCGGCCGACGAGCAGCTTCTGCTGGTTGCCGCCCGAGAGCGCGTACGCCGGGACGGTCTCGCTCGGTGTGCGCACGTCGAACTGCTCGATGATCGATCGGCTGTCGGATCTCGCGGCCGTGGTGTCGACGAAGGGGCCCTTGCGGAACTCCCCGTCGGCGTCTCGCCCGAGGAGGGTGTTCTCCCAGAGCGGCGCATCGAGCAGCAGGCCCTCGCGGTGGCGGTCGAAGGGAATGTAGGACAGGCCCCCGATCAGTCGTTCGTGAGGGCTGGTGTGGGTCACGTCGTCGCCGCCGATCACGATCGAACCGGCCAGCGGCTTGGTGAGTCCGATGATGGTCTCGCACAGCTCGAACTGTCCGTTGCCCTCGACGCCGGCGATCCCGAGCACTTCTCCCTCGTGGACCTCGAACGAGACGTGCTCGAGGACGTCCTTCTTGCCGATGCCGGCGACCGTGAGACTGTCCACCCGCAGGCGGACCTCGGTGCCGACATCGCTCGTGCGACCGTGCGGTGACGGAAGCTCGCTGCCCACCATCAGCTCGGCGAGGTTGGAGCGAGTGACCGCATCCGGCTTGACCTCGGCGACGGTGGTCCCGGCACGGATCACGGTGATGTCGTCGGAGACGGCGAGCACTTCGTCGAGCTTGTGCGAGATGAAGATGATGGTGGCGCCCTCGGCGACGAGGCGATGGAGGTTGTCGAACAGCTCGTCGACCTCCTGGGGCACGAGCACCGCAGTGGGCTCGTCGAGGATCAGGATCTTCGCGCCGCGGAACAGCACCTTCAGGATCTCGACGCGCTGGCGTTGTCCGACGCCGAGCTGTGAGACGGGCGCATCGAGATCGACATGGGTTCCCGACTGGGCCATGACGCGTTCGAGTGCGGACCTGGCGTCGCCGTACTTGATGATGCCTCGTGTCGACGGCTCGGAGCCGAGCACGATGTTCTCCAGCACGGTCAGGTTGTCGGCGAGCATGAAGTGCTGGTGCACCATGCCGATGCCCGCAGCGATCGCGTCGCTCGGCGACTTGAAGACGTGCTCCTCGCCGAACACGTGGATGGTGCCGGCTTCGGGTTGGTGCATGCCGTACAGCGTCTTCATGAGCGTCGACTTGCCGGCGCCGTTCTCGCCGACGATCGCGTGGATGGTGCCCGCGCGGACGTTGAGATCGACGTCGTGGTTCGCGATGACGCCTGGGAAGCGCTTCTCGATCCCGCTCAGCTGGACGGCCAGAGTGTCGGTGGCCATGCTCCCCCTTCTCGGATACTGCCCCGTTATAGCAGAGAGCCCGGGGTCGGACCCCGGGCTCTCGTACCTACCTACTCAGTGGTGATCGACGTGATCGATCAGGGTGCGGTCGGCACCGTGATCGTGCCGGCGATGATGTCGGCCTTGATCTTGTCGAGCTTGTCCTTCACGTCGTCGAGGTAGCCACCCGAGGTGGAGTAGTCGACGCCGTTGTTCTTGAGGTCGTACGTCGCGAAGCCGCCCTTGAGCGTGCCGTCCTTGAACTGCTTGATCGTGTCGTACACCGAGGTGTCGACCCGCTTCAGCATCGAGGTGAGGATGTGCTTCTGCTGGTCCGGCGTGGCGGTGAGGTACTGGTCGCTGTCGACGCCGATCGCCCAGGCGTTCGACTCGACGGCAGCCTCGATGGTGCCCGCACCCGAACCGCCGGCGGCGGTGTAGATGATGTCAGCACCGTCGGCGTACCAGCCGTTGGCGATTTCCTTGGCCTTGTCGGGCGAGCCCCACGCGGCGTTGTCGCCGGCGGCGCCGAGGTACTGCACCTCGACCTTGATGTCGGGGTTGATGTACTTGGCACCAGCGGTGTAGCCGGCCTCGAACTTCTTGATGAGGTCGATCTCCTGGCCACCGATGAAGCCGATGTGACCGGTCTTGCTCTTCAGCGCCGCAGCGGCACCGACGAGGAACGAACCCTCCTGCTCGGCGAAGCCGAGGAAGGTGACGTTGGCCGGAGCGTTGTCGATGAAGCCGTCGACGATCGCGTAGCTGGTGTTCGGGTTGGCAGCGGCCACGACGGCGAGGCCGTCACCGAAGGCGAAGCCGACGGCGATGACCGGGTTGTCACCGTTGTTGGTGAGGGTCTCGAGGTTCGGCTTGCGGTCGTCCGCAGTGGTGGCTTCGAGCTCGTCGACGGTGGCACCCATGTCGGCCTTGGCCTGGTCGGCTCCACGAGCTGCGGAGTCGTTGAACGTGCCGTCACCGCGGCCGCCGGTGTCGAAGGCGACGCCGACCTTCGGGCCGGCGGGGGCGCTCGTGCCGCCCGTGGTGTCGTTGCTGGAACTGGAGTCGCTGCCGCACGCTGCGGCCATGACGCCGAAGGTTGCGACGAGCGCGAGTGCCGCGAGGCGCTTGCTCTTGCCCATGATTGTCTCCCCCTTGGAGTGTTGGGATTGTGGATGAAATATCCGCTCCGGAGTGTACCTGTGGCGGAAGGCCGCGGTTCATCGTTCATTCCCTCGTAACCTTGTGCAGGTTTCGATGTCGTACGGGAATCGCCCTCCTCAGTCGCCGCGCCGGCGGGTCGATCGGCGCACCTACATGGTGCGGCGACTCGTCGCGCTCGGACTCGTGATGTTCGTGCTCTACAGCGCCTACACCGTCGTCAGCGGCGTGTTCGGCGGCGACGACGCCAAGGCCATCACCCCCGCCGCTCCCTCGACCAACACCGTGGTCAACGACGGCGTCACCCCCACCACGCTCACGCCGACGACCACGACCCAACCGCCGGTCAAGGAGCGCACCACTCCGACGGCCGAGAATCCGGCCGAGTTGCTGATCCTGGGTGACTCCGATGCGGGCAGCTTCGGCCCGTACCTGAAGACGCTCATGGACCAGACCGGCATCGTGTCCACCGAGCTCGACTACAAGACCTCGTCGGGGCTGTCACGGCCCGACTTCTTCGACTGGCCGGCGCACATGCGCGAGGTGGTTCCGCGGGTGAACCCCGACATCGTCGTGGTCACGTTCGGAGGGAACGACGCGCAAGGGCTCCGCAACGCCGACAAGACCTGGGCGGTCGCGCACGCGCCGGCATCGGGTGCCGACGACGCCGACTGGAAGGCCGAGTACGGCAAGCGGGTCGGAGAGGTCATGGACTACCTGTCGGACGGCAACCGCACACTCGTGTGGGTGGGGATCCCCAACGACGACAACCCCGATGTGACGGCCCGCCTGCAGGTGCAGGACGAGGTCGTCCGGGCCGAGGCCGCCAAGCGTCCGGACAAGGTGGTCTTCGTCGACACGTGGCTCCGCTTCAGCGGACGCAACGGCGGCTGGGCCGAGTTCGTCGTCGATCCCCGAGACGGTGAGGGCAAGGACGTGCGTGCCGACGACGGGTTCCACCTCAACGTCACCGGCGCGGAGATCCTCGCCCTCGACATCGCCGAGGCGGTCAAGAACGACCTGCGCGCCCGCGGCGCCGCCATCTGACCGTCGCGGCCGGGTCTACCATCGCGCCCGACAGGGAGGTCGGCGATGGAGTACGTGGTGCAGCAGGCGAACCCGCGGCCGACGCTGCAGTTCCGGGTGACGGGCGCCGACGGGGCGCCCTTGCAGATGGTGGTCCTCACCGGTGTGGCCGCCGTGGGTCCGCAGCAGATGCCCCGGATGGTCGTGCGCAGCAGCGGACAGGCCGATCCGGGCTCGCCGGTCGCGTTCTACGTTCCCGAGGCGTTCGCGGTCCCGATCGCCGGCGCCGTGTGCGTGCCCGAGGTGGTCCCGACCCAGATCGTGGTGGACGCGAGGACCGATCTGCGCCTGCCCTACGGGGTGGGCGAGGTCTCAGTCACGCTGGTGCCGACGGAGCAGGAGCCACACCTCGGGTGGCCGTGGTTGTCGATGGTCTGTCACAACTCGGACTTCCCGATGACGGTGCAGTACCGGGTCACGATCACTCACCCGATCGTCGGCTGAGCGCCTCCCCGGTCATCACATCTTCCGACCGCGCTCCTGGATCGCGATCCGCCGCGCCTCGACCTTCTCGGGGCTGAACATCTCGCGTTGCCAACGCGCCGCGTTGGTCGCCTCGATCTGCCAACCGGCGTGGTCGCGCGTGATCTCGTCGTAGGTGGCGCGGATCTGGCGGACGCCGGGTTGATCGTTGCCGATCATGTCGAGCGCCAGTCGACGGGTCGTCGCGATGAGCTGGTCGTGGGCGACCACGTGGTTCACGAGACCGAACTGCAGCGCCTCCTCGGCCAGCATGAAGTTGCCGGTGTAGCTCATCTCCCTGGCCCTGCGGACCCCGATCGCCTGGGGCAGCAGCACGGTCAGGCCCCATCCGGGCATCACACCGACGCGGGCGTGGGTGTCGCCGAACTTGGCGTGCTCGCTGGCCACCAGGAAGTCACAGTTGAGCGCCAACTCGAACCCGCCCGTGATCGCGACACCGTTGACCGCGCCGATGACGGGCTTGCTCATCGACGGGAACGGCCCGCGGACACCGTCACGATTGGGGGCGCCGTCGGCGCCGGTCGCGCCGAGGTTGCCGGCGCTCGACCCCAACTCCTTGAGGTCGAGCCCCGCGCAGAACGCGGGGTCGGTGCCGGTGAGGATCACCACGTCGACGCCCTCGTCGACGTCGGCCTCCTTCATCCGTTGGGGGAGCAGGCGCAGCACCTCGCTGGAGAGCGCGTTGCGCGCCTCGGGCCGGTTGAGGGTGATGGTGGCGATGCGTTCGCTCACCTCGTAGAGCACGACGTCGGACATGCTGCGACGATGGCACATCGCTCGCGCCGTGGGCGAGGCGCGGCTATCGCAGGTCGGCCAGCTTCACCAGGGTCGCGGCGATCCACCCGCCGAGGGCGCCGAAGTGGTCGTCGAGCAGCGTGGTCGCACCGTCGTCGAGGGCTGCTTCGGCGAGCTCGTAGAGCCCCTCGTACGTGGCCTCCATCGCATGGTCGGGCAACTCGCCCTCCTGATCGCCGTAGGCCACCTCGGCGGTGACGCCGGCCCGTTCCAGCCGTCCGTCACCGATCAGCGGGCTGACCTCGGGAGCGATCGCGTACACCCGCGCCGGATCCATCGGCTCGGCCAGGTTCTGCACACGGAAGACGATCTCCATCTCGATCGCCGGCAATCGATCGAGCACCTCTTCGACGTACCACTGGCGGTAGGCGGTCTGGCTCCACGACGGCCAGTCGAAGGTGATGTGGGCGACGACCCCCGGAGGGTTCTCCTCGCCGGGCAGCCCGTAGCTGGTCTCCCACGTCAGGTCGCCGAGCAGGACGTCGGCTTGGAAGTGCTCCTCGAACGGTTGCCGCTCCAGGAACGCGGATTCGAATGCGTCACGAAGGGCGCTGATGGCATCGGTGAACACATGGTCGAGCATGTCGATACGACGGTAGCTGCCCGGGGGAGTGCGTTGGCTACGGTGACGCACATGTCGCTCGTACTCGTCGATGTGGCCGACGGTGTCGCCACCCTCACGCTCAACAACCCCGCCGAACGCAACACGCTCACGGCACCGATGGTCGCCGAGATCATCGCCGCGATGGACACCATCGAGCACGACGAGGCGATCGGCGCGCTCGTCGTCACCGGCACCGCGCCGGCGTTCTGCGCCGGTGCCAACCTGGGCAACCTCGCCGAATCGAGCAAGGACAGCCTCGGGACCATCTACGAGGGGTTCTTGCGCATCGCCCGCAGCCCCCTGCCCACCCTGGCGGCCGTCAACGGCGCCGCGGTCGGTGCGGGGATGAACCTCGCGCTCGGTTGTGATGTGCGCCTCGCCGGACGTCGGGCGAAGTTCGACACTCGCTTCCTCCAGATCGGCATCCACCCCGGCGGCGGCCACACCTGGATGCTGCGGCGCATCGTCGGCCCCCAGGCCACGTTCGCCGGGGTCGTGTTCGGCGAGGTCATGGACGGCACGGAGGCCGAGCGTGTCGGCCTCGTGCACCGGTGCGTCGAGGACGACCAGCTGCTCGCCGCTGCGCACGAGATGGCCGCCCGCGCTGCCAGTGCGCCGCGAGAGCTGGTCATCGAGGTGAAGAAGACGATCCAGGACATGGCCGACGTCCGCTCTCACCCCGAGGCCGTCGACCGCGAGCTGACACCGCAGGTGTGGAGCACGCGCCAGCCGTGGTTCGCGGAACGCATCGCGGCCCTGCAGGCCAAGATCTCCTCCAAGCCCCGCTGAAAGGCCCGTACCAGGGCAAAAGCGCGCAGAACTGTTACCGAAAGCCTCTACCCGGGGCCGGGTCGCGGGTCTAGCGTGCAGTCACGGAGAGCAGCAGCCGTACATTCCGAACACAACACGGAGGTACCTATGAGCCAGCGCCATCGCAGCCAAGACGTGGTTCCGCCACCGAAGATGGACGTGCGAGCACATGCCCACAACGAACGGCACCGCATCAACAGCGAGTTGCAGTCAGTTGCGGCGCAGGTGAGTGCCGGTTACGAGCCCGACGAGGTCCACGAGCCCGGCAGAGCCTGGGTTCCGGCCCACCACCACGACGCGGAGAAGGCGATCAAGAACGCCTCACCCAAGCGCCTCCGTCACTGGAAGGTCAAGGAGTGGAAGCGCCGCAGCAGCGTGCGCAAGGCGAAGGCGCAGGCAACGCGTCTCGTCGCCGAACAAGCCTGACGCAGTTCGCATCCGCCCCGACTGGTGTCACAACCATGCGGCGCTGAGTTCGTCGCGGCGTTCGAGCCACTCCTCAGCCGTGATGCCGTAGCGCACGTGGTCCTCCCACACGCCGTTGATCTCGAGGAAGCGCTGGGCCACTCCTTCCTCGCGGATCGCCAGCACCTCCATCACCCGCCGAGAGTTGGTGTTGCGCGGCACGATGCAGATCTCCAGCCGGTGGAGGTGCAACTGGTCGAACGCGAAGCGGGCGAGCGCGACCACGCCCTCGGCGACGTAGCGGTTCCCGGCCTTTGCTTCGTCGATCCAGTAGCCCACCGTGCCGGTCTGCAGGGCGCCGCGCACGACGCCGTTGAGGTTGATCTCGCCGGCGAAGTCGGCCCCCACGAACAACCCGAAGCCGTAGGCGACACCCATCTGGCGGTCCCGGTCGCGGGCGCCGCAACGGGACATGAACGCGTCGCGATCCCGAGTGGGGTCGAGCAGGTTCGCGGGCCGCAGCGGCTCCCACTTGGTGAGCCACTGGTCGTTGCGGTGACGGACGTCGGCCCATTGCGGCCAGTCGGCCGGCGACAGCGGCCGCAGCATCACCCGCTGCCCGTAGAGCCGGATGGCGCCGCCGCCCGAGGGCAACGACGGGTGGGAGGAACCGCGGGGGCTCACTGCCGCTGCTCCGGCGTCTCGGTCTCGTCGACCAGCCACACGGCATCGGCCTGCAGGAAGCGCATCGTGGCCACGACGGCGCTGACCACGCCGAGGACGGCGTGGACCATGCTCGGCGGGAGACCGGGGTTGTTGATCCGATCGTCGCGGCGCTCGGTGACCAACGTGCGGAACACGTCCTCGGCGGCGACGCGGTCGAGCAGATAGGGCAACTCCACGTCGCCCCCCACATCGACAGAGGCGACGGCGGGCACGCCGGGGCCGGCGAACTCGACCCGGTCCGCGGCCTGCGCCATCGGCAGCTCTCGGGTGACGTCCTCGAGGTGGTCGAGGACCAGTCCGATGGCGTTGGTGAGCTCCTCGGGTCGCGGCGGGTCGTGGGCCAGGCCGTCGGTGAGCGTCGCGCAACCCACGGGCACCACGTAGAGGGCGTCGTCGAGACGGAAGTCGCAGTGGCGCTCGCCGAGCGAGACGTGCAGGGTGCTCACGGGCTCACCTCGTCGAGATGGTCGGCCACCCATCGGCCGACCGGATCGTCGCCGCCGGCCAAGAACCAGGCGTAGTGCGCGTGCAGGCACTTGACGCCGGTGCGGGTGCCGGCGACCCCGCCCGACGGTCGCGGGCCGACATGGTCGGCGGAGATCGCCGCGTCTCGCTCGAGGGCGTACCGTCGATGGGCGTCGGCGATGGCGTCGGGGTCGAGCTCGGCTTCGGCCCGCCGGACGCCTCCGGCGGCTTCGAGTCGGCTGACCCGTTTGGTGACCTCGCGGCCGGCGAGCCAGTAGCGGGTGGGCATGGGCGTGCCGTCGTGGAGGAACGGGGCATTGCGCAGCACCACAGGCTCGCCGCCGCTGTCGCGTACGACCACCTCGAACTCACTCTGCGGGAGCCTGCCCAGCAGTTCGGTGACCAGATCGTGGTCGTGCACGGGTCACTTGCGCAGGCGACGCAGCACGAGCAGCAAGAGCACGAGGCCGCCGAGCGTGGGGATGAGGCGCTTGAGCACTGCGGAGCCGGCCACTCCGGACAGCTCGATCGGCTCTGCGGCAGGTCCCTGGATGGCGCGCACCGCGGGCGGTGCGTCGCTGGTCGACGCGACCGGTGCCGGCTCGGCCGCTGCAGCGGCCGCGGCGACCTCGTCGGCATGAGCCGTGGCTTCGGCGGCGGCGGCCGCGGCTTCGGCCGGGTCGTCCGCCTCGGCGTCGAGCATGGTGTTGAGGTTGTTGGCGAACTGGGTCATCAGCTTCTCGCTGACGTCGCCCATCACGCCGCGGCCGAACTGGGCGACCTTGCCGCTGATGCGCAGATCGGTGGCGACGACGCACTTGGTGACGTGCGCGGAGACCTCTTCGAGTTGGGCCGTGATGAGTGCGTCGGCGTTGCCCTTGCCTCCGGTGTCGCGGCCCTCGCCCTTGAGGACCGCTCGGTGGTGCTCGTCGTCGCGCTCCAGAAAGGACGCCTGGCCCTTGAACTGCGTGGAGATGGGGCCGAGCTTCACCTTTACCACACCCCGGTAGACGTCGCCCTCGATCTCCTGCAGTTGGGCGCCGGGCATGCACGGCGCGATGCGCTCCAGGTCGACGAGGACCGCCCAGGCGTGAGCGATGGAACGATTGACGGTGAATTCGTTCAGCAGCTTTTCCATCGGTCCAGATCCTCCACGGTGTCGATGTCGGCGCCTGAGCCTAGGCATGGTATTCGGCAGACCCACGTGGGGTACAGGCGAAGCAGTGATCTCGCGCCCTCGTCGCCGTCGCGCGGAAGGAGCGGCCAGACCTCGGCGCCGAGGCGGACGGGGTGCGGCCCGGGCCGGCCGTCGTATTCGGCGATCACGATCCGGCAGTCAGGCGGGGCGTCGGCGACCTGTTGCCACGCGCTCGTGCTGACGAAGGGTTGATCGGCGAGCCCGATGGTGACGGCATCCGCACCGAGTGCCGCCGCCGCCTCGATGGCGACGATCACCGACGTTGCCTGGCCGAGGTGCCACTGCGGGTTGGGACGGTGCTCCACGCCCTCGGGCACCGGCAACGCGACCGCGCCGGTGACGACGATCACATGGTCGAAGCCGGCCGATCGAGCGTGGTCGAGGGAGCGGTCCCAGACGGACCGGCCGTTCCACGCCGCGAGCAGCTTGTGCGTCGGTCCATGGAAGCGCGAGCCGTCGCCGGCGGCGAGAAGTGCGGCGACGCGGGGCACGTGCGCACTCTAGGCGGCGACGGTGTGCTCACGAGGATGACGAACAGCCCTCGGTCAGATGACGAATCGATGACGAAATGTTGCCTCGCGGGTTGATTGTTGCAATTCCGTGACGCTAGGGTCGGTTTCGTTACAACGACAGGTCGGTCACTTCGTACGTGCCCGGCCTCCGGCGGAACAGCAGCGGTGGCGCTCTCGTGTGGTGCCTTCGCCGTGAACGAGGACCGCTATCCCTCCTCACGTCCGAACGTGTCACCGCCTCGGCGGTGGACGACCAATCGAGAGGAAACGTCACCAACCATGACGCTTCGCCGCACGATCCACGCAACTGTTCTCACCGCCGCACTCGCGGTGGGCGCCACCTCACTCGCCGCGACGGCTCAGGCCGCGCCGGCGGCCACGGCCGCCAGCCCCGCGTACGCCATCGGCCGCGATGCGCTGGCCGTCTACGCCGACGCTGCCCTGACCGCCTGGGACACCTACGCCGAGACCGGCAGCGGCAAGGCCCTCGTCGCCTTCCGCCACCTGCGCGACTCCCTCGCTGCCGAGGCCGCACAGCGCCTCGGCATCTCCCAGGCCCGGATGCTCATCGCATGGCACCGTGCCGACATCTCCCACCAGGTGGCGCTCGTGGCCGCGTTCACCCAGTTGGGCACCCCCTATCACCACAACGCCAGCAAGCCCGGCGTCGGGTTCGACTGCTCGGGGCTCACCACCTGGGCATGGAGCCAGTCCGGTGTCGCGCTGCCACGCCAGAGCGGTTCACAGATCCACATGGTCGCCGCGGTCACTCGCGACCAGGCGCAGGCCGGCGACCTCGTGTACTACCCCGGCCACGTGATGCTGTACCTCGGTGTCGACAACGCCATCGTGCACGCGCCGTACACGGGTAGCAGTGTCGAGGTCGACATGGTGTCCAGCCGCCACACCAAGCGGCTCAAGTTCGGCAACCCGCTCGGCGGTTGAGTCACCTCGACCGGTCACGGTCAGGAGTGGATCGGGCCGTCGCTGTCCTTCAGTGACGGCGCGACGCGCCCGGTGCGCCGGGCGATGATCTCTGCACAGATCGAGATCGCCGTCTCCTCCGGAGTGCGAGCGCCGAGGTCGAGGCCGATCGGCGAGTGCAACCTGGCCAGCTGCGTCGGGTCGGTGATCCCGACCTCGGCCAGCCGTTGCATCCGGGTCTCGTGGGTGCGCCGACTCCCCATGACACCGATGTAACCGGCATTCGAGGCGAGCGCGCCCTGGACGGCGGGAACGTCGAACTTGGGATCGTGGGTGAGGATGCACACTGCATCGCGGAGGCCGAGGGTGTGGCCCTTGGCTTCGAACAGCGGCGACGGCCACGACACCACGACCTCGTCGGCCATCGGGAAGCGGCGCCGCGTGGCGAAGATCTCGCGCGCATCGCAGACCGTCACCTGGTAGCCGAGGACCTTGGCGACCTTGGCGAGTGCCGCCGTGAAGTCGACCGCGCCGAAGATCCACATCTGCGGCGGCGGGGCCCAGCTCTCGATGAAGGCGCTCACCATCGGTGTGCCGACCAGATCCTCCGGCGTCGTCTGTCCCTCGGGTCCGTAGTGGCGCACGCCGCTGCGCCCGGCCTCGAGCTCGCCCAAGGCATCGCGGGCGGCGATGCGGTCGAGCTCGGGGTGTCCGAGCGACCCCATGGGGTCGGTGGTGGGAGTGACGAGGAGCTTGCTCCCCACGCCGGGACCTTCCACGACCGTCACCAACGCGACGGGTTGCTGGGTGCGCAGCAGCTCGCGCAGTGTGGTGTAGATGCTCATCGTCACCAGTCGAGGGGCTCGATGAACAGCCGGATGGTGCCCCCGCACGTGAGCCCCACCGCGAAGGCGTCGTCGTCGCTGTACCCGAACGTGACGATGCGCGACGGGGCGTCCCCGGCGAGAATCGCCAGCGCCTCGGACACCACGGCACCCTCCACACAACCACCGCTGACGCTGCCGGC
Source organism: uncultured Acidimicrobiaceae bacterium (assembly GCA_963720695.1). Lineage (GTDB taxonomy): Bacteria > Actinomycetota > Acidimicrobiia > Acidimicrobiales > Ilumatobacteraceae > UBA668. The sequence continues at coordinate 902,357 of CAVRGG010000004.1, read as the reverse complement.
GACCTCGCCGAGCTCGTTGACGGCCATCGCCGCACCGGGCTCGCGTGGGCCCGAGCCTTCGATGTCGACGACGCGGGCGATGGCGACTCGGGTGCCGGCGGATGTCCAGCGGTCGATGTCGTCGAGCAGTTCCTTCATGCCGCGCCCCCTGCGTGGTGCCTCGGTGGCGATGACCGCAGCCAGCTCCTGCATGGACGCCATGCTGTGTCCCTCCACGAAGTGATCAACATACGGCAACGCGGCCGCCATGCCACGGGCGAGCGGGGCATAGCCGGGGGTGACCTTCAGCGGGTTGACCCAGATCACGTGGTAGGCGACGCGTTGCAGCCGTTCCATCTCCTCTCCGAGCACCGCCGGGTCGCCCCGGTCCCAGCCGTCGGAGAGCACGACCACGATCGCGCCGCGAGCCATGCCGCGCACGCCCCACTGGTCGTTGAACACCCGGAGGCACTCGCCGAGGCGGGTGCCACCGCTCCAGTCGTGGACGCGGGTGCTGGCCTGGGACAGCGCCTTGTCGGGGTCGCGGCTGTTCAACTCCCTGGTCACCCGCGTGAGACGGGTCCCGATGGCGAATGCCTCGACCCGCTGGCGCCCCGACACGGCCGCATGGACGAAGCGCAACATCGCCCGGGCGTACGGCTCCATCGATCCGCTGACGTCGACGAGGAGGACGAGGCGGCGCAGCCGCTCGCCGGGCTCGCGCCAGTGGCGGGTGATCGGCTCGCCGCCGGTGCGGAGTGCGGCCCGCAAGGTGGCCTGGAGGTCCGGGCGGCGGCCGCGCCGGGAACGGTGCTGACGGAACGACCTCCGTGGTGGCCCGATGAAACGGAGCTGGCTCATCAACATCTGCGCGGTGAGCAGTTCCTCGTCGGAGTAGTCGGCGAAGTCCTTGTGGCGCAGGACCTCCATCGCCGAGAAACGCAGGGTGATCTCCGGCTGGTCGTCGCCCTCGGTCGAGCTCTCGTTGCTGTTGTCGTCGTCGCTGTCGTCGTCGATGGCGAGCGTCACGTGCAGCGGTTCCTCGGGGTCCTCCTCCTGGCCGCGTGACGCGGCGAGCCAGAAGACGTCGAAGGAGCGGTCGTAGATGACGATGTCCTCGGGGTGCCGGACCAGCGTCGACCGCCCCGCCCAGTAGACCTGGTCGCGCTCGTCGAGACGCAGCCGCCCCAACGCGTCGACGAACGTGAGGACGCTCCCCAGCGGCACCCGCAGACCCGCACCGCGCAGCACCCGTGCGAACGCGACCGCCATACGCTCGGCCGGCGTGTGGGGAGCGAGGGCCGCGCTCAAGACTGCTGGAAGCCCCGCTCGAAGGCCTGCTTCACCAGGTCGGCGATGCCGTGCTGGCGGGTGCGCTCCTGGTCCTCGCGGTACTTGAGGACCGTGCCGAGGGTGGCCGCCACGGTGGCTTCGTCGAGCTCGGTGACGCCGAGTGCGGAGAGCGCCTGCGCCCAGTCGATCGTCTCGGCCACGCCGGGCGGCTTGTAGAGGTTGAGCCCGCGGAGGGTCTCGACGGCGCCGGCCACCTGTCGAGCGAGGCGGTCGAGCGCTTGGGGCACCCGCATCCGCACGATTCGCACCTCACGCTCGAAGTCGGGATGCTCGACCCAGTGATACAGGCAGCGCCGCTTCAGCGCGTCGTGGACGTCGCGGGTGCGGTTGGAGGTGAGGATCACGATCGGGGGGCGCACGGCGGCGAAACGGCCCAGCTCCGGCACCGTGACCTGGTACTCCGAGAGCACCTCGAGCAGATAGGCCTCGAACTCGTCGTCGGCCCGGTCGACCTCGTCGATCAACAGGACGGGTGGGGTCTCGTTGCGGTTGTCGATCGCCTGCAGCAACGCCCGCTTGAGCAGGAACCGCTCGTGGTACAGCTGCTGCTCGAGTGCGGAGGTGGTGAGCCCGAGCGACTCGCCCGTGGCCTCGGCGGCCCGGAGGTGCAGGAGCTGGCGGCTGTAGTCCCAGTCGTACACCGCCTGCGACACGTCGATGCCCTCGTAGCACTGGAGGCGGATCAGCTCGCCGGTGGTCCAGCGGCTGAGCACCTTGGCGACCTCGGTCTTGCCCACGCCGGCCTCGCCCTCGAGCAGCAGCGGCCGCTGGAGGACCATCGCGAGGAACACCGAGGTGGAGAGCCCGTCGTCGGGGATGTAACCGTAGGCGGAGAGCGCTTCCGACACGTCGGCTGGGGTTGCGGGCATCGTGACCATTGCGGAGAAGGTTAGAGGGGGATGCCATGCTGGTGCTCGATGTGCCCCCGACCTGCGCGTTCTGCGCGTACCGTTCGCCTCCACGCACCCACCGCCGATCGAGTCGCCGTCGCCGTGTCATCCGCGGACGGGGTCGTCGTCGTCACCGCCCACCCGGCGGAACCCGGCTGGTGGACGGCGGCGTTCGAGGCCGACGCGGGGACGCCGTACTGGATCACCGTCGACGACGGGGAGCCGCTCCTCGACCCCGGTTGTCACGACCTCGTCATGACCGACGACGGCCCGCGCAGCGTGCACCGCGCCGCATGGGCGGTCCACCCCCAGGGCGCTCCGCTGGCTGAGTCGCCGGTGGTCTACGAACTCCACGTGAAGGGATTCGGCGGCACGTATCGGGGCTGCATCGACCACCTCGATCACGTGGCGTCGGTCGGAGCCAACGTCGTCGAGCTGATGCCGGTGCATCCCTTCGACGACCGTTCCAACTACTGGGGGTACATGCCGCTGGTGTGGGGCGCGGTCCATCGGAACTACGCAGAGGACTCGTCCAGGGCGGCGGAGGAGCTGGCCGAGCTGATCGGCGCAGCGCACGGGCGCGGCATGCACGTCTGGATCGACGTCGTGTTCAACCACACGGGCGAGGACGAGCCGTCGACGACGGCAGCCGGATTCCGAGGCATGGATCCGTCCGTCTATCGCATGCAGCACGACCGTCCGGCGAACGACAGCGGCTGCGGGAACGACATCGACCCCGGTCACCCCTGGGTCCGGGAGCTGGTGATCGAGGCCCTCGACAGGTATGCGGATCTCGGAGTGGACGGCTTCCGCTTCGACCTGGCGTCGCTGCTCACCCGGGATCGTGGCGGTCTGGTGACGCTGATCACGGAGTGGGCGCACTCGCGAGGCGTCGCGCTCATCGCCGAGCCGTGGGACATGGGCGGCTACCAGCTCGGCCACGGATGGCCCTGGCCGGTCTGGCTCCAGTGGAACGACCGCTTCCGGGACCAGGTCCGCGGGCTGCTGCGCGGTGAGCCAGGGATGGTGCGCGCCGTCCGCCAGCGGGTGCAGGGCAGCCCCGACCTGTTCGGTCCCGACGGGGCGGTCCGGTCGCTCAACTTCATCACCGCGCACGACGGCTTGACCATGCACGACCTCACCACGGTCACCGATGACCGACATCATTCGTGGGACTGCGGTCCGGAGCTGCGGATGCAGCAGATGAAGAACTACTTCACGCTGTTGCTGCTCGCGGCCGGCACGCCCATGTGGGTGATGGGCGACGAGTTCGCCCGGACCCAGGGAGGCGACGACAATCCGTACGACGTCGACGGTCCCGTCACCTGGGTCGACTGGTCGCGCGCCGACGATTGGCGCGAGCTCACCGAGTTCGTGACGAGTCTGCTGGCGCTGCGCCGCCGCCAGCCGATGGTGGGCTTCACGTTCCACGGCATCGGACCTCGCATCGACGAGGGCTGGGACTCGCACTCGTTGGCGTGGTGTGTGGGCGACCTCTACGTGATGGTGAACGCGTGGTGGGAGCCGCTCACCTTCGACGTGCAGCAGCCGGGAGCCTGGACGCCGGCGCTGGCCACTGCGGTGCCGGAGACGCTGGGTGCGATGCGGTTACGCGGTGGCACCCCGCTCGATCGTGGTGCTGCAGCGACCCTCCGCCGGTTGAGGGGCCGAAGGCTTCAGGAGTCGAAGCCGAGACCGAAGCGGTCGAGGCTGCGCAGCCACAGGTTGCGCTTGCCCGACTTGTCCTCCCGGTCGAGGGAGTACCGCGTCGCCTGGATGCCGATGAAGCGGAACGGCTCGGGCGGGAACGGGATCGGTTTGGTCTTCACGAACTCGGTCTCGGTGGCCTTCGACCGCTTCCCGTCGAGGATGTCGAGCATGACCTCGGCGCCGAATCGCGTGGCCGCCACGCCGAGCCCCGTGTAGCCCACCGAGTACGCCACTCGACCCTGCATGCCGCGCCCCCAGAACACGCAGAACCGACTGCACGTGTCGATCACGCCGCCCCACGCGTGGGTGAACTTCAGCCCTTCGAGCTGCGGGAACGTGTCGAAGAAGTGCTTGCTCAGCTTGGCCCAGGTCTCGGGGCGGGTCTCGAACTCGGGATTCATCTTGCCCCGCCAGTAGTAGATGACGTCGTAGCCACCCCACAGGATCCGGTTGTCCTCGGTGAGTCGGTAGTAGTGGAACTGGTTGCTGATGTCGCTCAGGCCCTGGCGCAGCTTCCAGCCGACCTCGGCGAGCTGTGCGTTCGACAGCGGCTCGGTGACCATGCAGTAGTCGTAGACCGGTGCGATGTAGTGACCGATGCGCTTGAGCAGTGGTTTGGCCGCGTTGGTGGCCAGGGCGACCTTGCCGGCGCGGATGCGGCCGAGCGGCGTGGTGACGAGCACCCCGACGCCGTCCTTCTCCACCGCCGTCGCCTTGGTGTCTTCGTAGATGCGCACGCCCAACGACATCGCCGCTGCCTTGAGGCCCCACGCCAGCCGGGCCGGGTCGATGATCGCGGCGCGGTCCTTGCGCCACAGGCCGCCCAGATACGTCGGCGAGTTGACCTGGGCGCGCATGCCGGCCGCGTCGAGCCACTCGACCTTCTGACCCAGCGCCCGCAGCTGGGTGAAGTCCTCGCGCAGTTCGTCGACGTAGCTCGGTGCGTGGAACGACGTGGCGACGTCGATGACCCCGGTGCGTTCGTAGTCGCAGTCGATGTGGTAGCGCTGGATCGCCGACTCGATGTCGTTCAGGTTCTTGAGGCCGAGCTCCTCCAGGAGCGGCAGCTCGTTGGGGAAGCGCTCCTGGCCGTTGGCGACTCCGTGGGTGAGGCTGCTCTCCATGAACCCGCCGTTGCGGCCACTCGCCTGCGACCCGACCTCGTGGGCGTCGATGAGCACGACGTCGCGGCTGGGATCGCGTTCCTTGGCGATGATCGCCGTCCAGAGTCCGTTGTACCCACCGCCGATGACGCACAGGTCGCAGCTCTCGGTGCGGACCAGCGTGGGGTTGCTGTCGGGCTCGTCGGCATCCTCGTACCAATACGGGTACGGATCGGCGTCGGCAATGGCATCGAGATGGAACTCCTGGATCGCATCGTCGTCGCGTTGTTCGAACGACATGTTCTCACCACCAATCGTCGGACAGGTTAGCCAGCCGCGTCGACGCCGTCGTCGCCGGCCAGCTCGCCGGCGAGCATGTCGTCGGCGGGCATGTCGTCGTGCCCGTCGTCGGACGCCATGGTGGGCGGCGGCGCGGTGAGGTCGACGACCTGCAGGCCGTACTGCTCCAGGGAGTCCGACAGGGTGGCGACACGGCGCACCTTGTGGCGTTCGCACATCACCAGGGTGATGGCCAGCTCGGGATCGTCGACCTTGGTGTCTCGCGCCGCGCGGCGGTGTTGGTAGCCGACGTACAACGGGTCCACCGGAGCGAGTGGGCCGAGGTGGGGGCGGTGCACGAACCAGCCGATCCGCTGCAGCGACGTCGGCTCGGCCCCCAGGTCGATCTCGCGGAGATGATCGCTGACGGCGACGAGCAGCAACTCGTCGCGCTCGTAGCGGTCGACCATGTCGCCGTATGCGGCAGCGCACTCCCGGTGGCGGGGATGCGAGGCATCGGCGATGGCGGCGAGGAACGACGCGTCGAGCATCACCTTCGGGGGGTCGAGGCTCACGCGGGCTCCAGCTCCGGTTCGGCGCGAAGGCCGAGCGCCTCGCGGGCACGCTCGGCGCGAGTGTGTCGACCGCGCCGCTCCATGCGGTTCCAGAACCAGAACGTCAAGCCGGTGATCGTCCACCCCACGAGCCCGTCGATCACCCAGTGCTCGCCGAGGTACACGAGTGAGGTGAGCATCATGACCGGGAAGAGCAGGACGAGCGCCTTGAGCCAGCGGGGCTTGATCCACGGGAGGAAGAACGCCGGCACGATGAGCGCGAACGATGCGTGCAACGACGGCATCGCGGCGACCCCGTTGCCGTTGCTCAACGCGAGCTTGTAGCCGTCTCGGAAGCTCTCGAACCCGAGCTGGTAGAAGCCGCGCCCCGCGTTGCGGTGCAGCTCCGGGAAGAGCTGGTAGTGGTACTTGCGGCTCGACACCATCCACGGCGGGGCGGTGGGCAGCGCGACGAACATCAGGCAGGCGATGGTGAGCAGCGTCGCGAAGCGCTTCATGAACCGCGCCCACTGGCGATGGCTCACCGCCCACAGGACGGCCATCACGATCATCGGGAACACGAAGTGGGTCATGTAGGTCGCCGACGCGACCTCGTCGTACCACCGAATCGTGCGACCCCAGAAGTGGCGCTGCAACACGTCGTTGGGATCGTGTCCGAAGAACATCCAGCGATCGATGTTGCGGACCGACTCGACCTGCAGCGGGAACTTCACGCGGAACAGACCGAGGATGGACACGCCGTCGTCGGCCGCGCCACGCGTCTTCTCGTAGGCCACCCACATCGCGCAGTACGCGACGCAGTCGATGAGGAGCACGCCCCACGTGCGCCATGACTTCCCCACGAACGCGCACACGAGAAAGATGCCCACGGCGATCGCCACGGACACCCGGTCGACGGTGAGGCCGCGGTTCTTCAGCCACCAGAGGTAGCCGACGAGGTACGTGATCATCAGGCCCAGTCGGACCGGGCGGAACCACTCGAACGGCACGATCTCGTGCAGCCCGATGCGCGTCGACGGCGGCACGAACGTGGGTGCTTCCGTAGCCGTCGACATGGACGCCAACGCTACCGATCCTTCACCCTGCGTTCATGTCAGGGATTACTTGCTCGCTTCCTCCAGCGCACGCCGCACGAGCACCTTCGCGAGGTGCACCCGGTACTCGGGGCTGGCGTTGAGGTCGTTCTGCGGCTCGGCCTCCTCGGCGGCGAGTTGTGCCGCGTCGGCGACGGATGCTCCCTGCGAGAGGGCACCGGACACGCTCGTGGCGAGGATCGGGGTGCTGCCCATGTTGACCAGTGCGACGCCGGACGACCCGTTGCGACGCCATGCGGCGACACCGACGATCGCCCAGTCCTGGGCACGCCGGTTGAACTTCTGGAAGCTCCAGCCGGCGCCCTGCATCTTGGGGACCCGGATCTCGGTGAGCATCTCGTCGGCCGCGAGCGCCGACTCCAAGAAGCCCTGGTAGAAGTCGGCAGCGGCGATCTCGCGAGTGCCGTTGGGGCCTTGGGCGACGTAGGTGGCACCGAGTGCGAGCGTCGTGGCGGGCAGGTCGCTGGCCGGGTCGGCGTGGGCGATGGAGCCGCCGATCGTGCCGCGGTGGCGCACCTGCGGATCACCGACGTGACCCGCGGCGTGGGCGAGGAGCGGGACGTGCTCGGCGAGCAGCGCGCTGGTCTCGACGTCCATGTGGCGGGTGAGCGCACCGATGGCGATGTGGTCGCCACCGTCGCGGATGTAGCTGAGATCGCTCACCCGTCCGATGTCGACGAGCACGCTGGGTGCGGCCAGCCGGAGCTTCATCAGCGGCAGCAGGCTGTGGCCGCCGGCGAGGAACTTGGCCTCGTCGCCATGCTGACCGATGAGGCTGATGGCCTCGGCTGCCGAACCGGCCCGGACGTAGTCGAATGCTGCGGGAATCACTTGCTGGCTCCTTGTGCGTTGCCGGATGCGGCGTGGATGGCTTTCCAGACGTTGTGCGGGCTGGCGGGCATGGGCATGTCGTGCACACCCAGGCTGCTCAGTGCGTCGACCACGGCGTTGATGACCGCCGGGGCGGCGCCGATGGTGCCGGCCTCGCCGATGCCCTTCACGCCCAACTGGTTGGTGGGCGATGGGGTGACGGTGTGACCGAGTGTGAGTGACGGTACGTCGCTGGCCGCCGGCACGAGGTACTCGGCGAGGCTCGCGTTCTTCAGGTTGCCCTCCGTGTCGTGCACGGCTTCCTCGAAGAGGGCCTGCGCGAGGCCCTGGATGACCCCGCCGTGCACCTGGCCTTCGACGATGAGCGGGTTCACCTGCACCCCGCAGTCGTCGACGGCGACGTACTGGAGCACGGTGACCTGTCCGGTCTCGGTGTCGACCTCGACCGTGCAGATGTGGGTGCCGAAGGGCCAGGAGAAGTTGGGCGGGTCGTACGTGACCTGTGCCTCCAGGTTCGGCTCGAGCCCGTCGGGGAGGTTGTGTGCCGTGAACGCCTCGAAGGCGATGGCGGCGAGCGGCATCGTGCGGTCGGGCGAGCCCTTCACCGTGAACGCTCCACCGGCGAACTCGAGATCGTCCTCGTTGGCCTCGAGTTGGTGGGCGGCGATCTTCTTCGCCTTGTCGATCACCTTGTCGCACGCCATCGCGATGGCGACGCCGCCGACGGGGAGCGATCGGGAGCCGTACGTGTCGAGACCCAGGGGCGAGATCGCCGTGTCGCTGTGGAGGACGTCGACGTCCTCCGCGGGCACGCCCATCTTCTCGGCGACGATCATGCTCCAGGACGTCTCGTGTCCCTGGCCGTGCGGCGACGTGCCGGTGACGACCTGGATCTTGTTGGTCGGCAGCACTCGCACCGTGGCGGCTTCCCAACCACCGGCCGAGTAGTTCAGCGACGCCAGCACCCGTGAGGGTGCCAGGCCGCACATCTCGAAGTAGCTCGCCTGGCCGATGCCGAGCAGCTTGGTGGCGCCGGCGACGTTCTGGGTCTTCTGCCGCTCGCGGACTCCTGCGTAGTCGGCGAGCCCGGCGGCCATCTCCGCCGCCTTCAGGTGATCGCCCGAGTCGTAGGTCAGGCCGGTCATCGCGGTGTACGGGAACTGCTCCTTCTGGATGAAGTTGCGCCGACGCAGCTCCATCGGGTCGATGCCCATCTTGTGGGCCAGCGCGTCCATCGCCCGCTCGATCGCATAGGTGGCCTCGGGTCGTCCGGCGCCGCGGTAGGCGTCGGTGGGTGTGAGCGTGGTGAACACGCTCGTGCAGCTGAAGTCGTACGCCTGGGGCAGGTCGTAGACCCCGGCGTAGAGGAAGGCGCCCAGCAGCGGAATACCGGGGGTCACCAGCTGGAGGTACGCACCCATGTCGCCGATCAGGCGCACTCGCACCGCGGTGAGCTTGCCGTCGCCGTCGGCGGCGAGCTCGATGTGCTGGATCTGGCCGCGACCGTGGATGCTGGCCACGGTGTTCTCGCCGCGCTCCTCGTTCCAACGCACCGGCACCTTGTGCTTGCGGGCCAGGGCCACGCACAGCAGCTCCTCGGCGTACACGTTGAGCTTGGCGCCGAAGCCGCCACCGACGGACGGGGCGATGACGCGCATCTGCTGCTCGGGGATGCCGAGCGTCAGCGCGGTCATCACCTTGAGGATGTGCGGCACCTGTGTGGCGCTGTACAGCGTCATGTCGCCGCCGAAGGGCTGGGGCACGGCGGCGACCGCACGTGGCTCCATCGCCATCGGCAGCAGGCGCTGCTGCACGTAGCGTTCGCTCACCGAGTAGGCGGCGGCCGCGAAGGCCTCGTCGACCTGCCCCTCGTGGCCCTCGATCTTGAGGTCCCACGTGTAGCTGGCGTTGGTGCCGAGCTCCTCGTGGATGACCACTCGGTCGCTCAGGGAGTCCTCGAGATCGACGACCGCAGGAAGCGGCTCGTACTGGACGTCGATCAGCTCGATCGCGTCGCGCGCGGCGGCATCGCTGGTGGCGAGCACGCAGGCCACCCCGTCGCCGACGTAGGCGGCCTTCGAGACCGCGAGCGGGTAGTGCGCGGGGTTCTTCATCTCCGCGGTCACCGGCCACGCGCACGGCATCGGCGCGGCCCACAACTCGGTGAGGTCGCTGCCGCGGTAGGCGGCCACGACTCCGGGTGCCGCCTGCGCGGCGCTGAGGTCGACACTGAGGATGCGTGCGTGTGCGTACGGACTGCGCAGCACGGCGAGGTGGAGCGCGCCGGGCAGGTTCAGGTCGTTGCAGAACTTGGCCTCGCCCGTGAGCAGGGCAGGATCTTCTCGACGCAGCATTCGTGTCCCCAACACGCCTGCCGGACGGTCATCGATGACGGTCATCTCGGTACCCCCAGTACCTCGTCGGTGAATTCGGTGGTGCTACTTGTCAGCCGCGGCGAGCACGGACTTGACGATGTTGTGGTAGCCCGTGCAGCGGCACAGGTTGCCCTCCAGCCCGAGCCGGACTTCGGCCTCGGTCGGGTGGGGGTTCTCCTTGAGCAGGCTGGTGGCCGCCATCACCATGCCCGGGGTGCAGTACCCGCATTGCAGGCCGTGGTTCTCCATGAACGCCTGCTGCATCGGGTGCATCTCGCCGTCGGTGGCGAGGCCTTCGATCGTGGTGATCTCGGTGCCGTCGGCCTGGACGGCGAGCATCGTGCAGCTCTTCACCGCCTCGCCGTTGACGTGGACGCTGCACGCGCCGCACGACGACGTGTCGCAGCCGATGTTGGTGCCGGTGAGGCCGAGCACTTCGCGGATGTAGTGGACGAGCAACGTGCGCGGTTCGACATCGCTGTCGTGGACTGCACCGTTGACGGTGACTGAAATCTTCACCCTTGATCCCCCTTGCGGATCTGAAGCCCCCAATGGCGACGCCCATCATGCACCAAATCGAGTTGTTCGTGAAACCGGAACGTCGAACTTTGTGGTGGAGGCAGAATGGTCGCGATGTCGCGCACACGGATCAGCCAGGGCAGCACCTTCGAACAGCAGATCGGGTACTCCCGTGCGGTCGTCGACGGACGGTGGGTGTTCGTCGCCGGCACGACCGGCTTCGACTACTCGACCATGACGATCAGCCCCGACGTGGTCGAGCAGGCACGCCAGACGCTGGCCAACATCGACGCCGCGCTCACCGCCGCCGGCTCGTGCGCGGCCGACGTCGTGCGGGTGCGGTATCTGCTGCCCGACGCGGCCGACTTCGAGCCGTGCTGGCCGTTGCTGCGGGCCTACTTCGCCGAGGCGTTGCCCGCGGCGACCATGATGGTCGTCGGCCTCGCCTCCCCCGAGATGAAGATCGAGATCGAGGTCACAGCGCTCCGCCCCGAGGCCTGAGCCGGCGCTCCCTCACCTCCGACCGTCCTCCACCTTCTGCGTTCAGGTCATGGTCGGAGGCAGGTTTTCCGCCTCCGGGCATGGCATGAGGCGGGTGAACGATGTGGAAAGGGTGACGTCGGCGAGACGGGCGCGTCAGTCGAGGGGTCGATGGTGATGTGGCATCCGGCGGGGGAGCGTGATCGCGAAGGTCACGGCGAACACGGCTGCGGCGACGAGACCGATGGTGGCACCGGGTGCCGAGCTGAGGTGGTAGCTGAGCATCAGTCCGAACACCCCCTCGCTCACGCCGAACACGACACCGAGCACGGTCATCTGGCGCAGCGTCCGCGCCAGCAGGCGGGCCGTCGCGGCAGGGGTGACGAGCATCGTCACCGACATCACCGTGCCGACGGCACGAAGGCTGATCACCACGACGACGGCCAACAGCACGACGAGCACACCCTGCACCAGTTCGACTCGGACGCCGACCTGCTCGGCCTGGACGTGGTCGAAGGTCGCCAATCGCAGCTCACCGAACATGGCGAGCACGAGGAGTACCGCGCCACCGCCCAGCGCGAGGTTGATCCAGATGTCGCCCCACTGCACGGTGAGCACTCGGCCGAAGAGGAAGTGCGTGAGCTCGACGCCGGTGTCGAGACGGGAGATGACCACGACGCCGAGTGCGAAGAACGCTGTGCCGAGCACCGCGATGACCGTCTCCTGACCCAAGCGACGATTTGAGGACAGCATCAGCAGCAGCGCGGCCATCAGCAGACCCGCGCCCATTGCCCCGAACAGGACGTTGATCCCCGTGGCGTACGCCAGACCGACGCCGGCGAGGGTGCCGTGCGACATCGCGTCGCCCAGGTTGGCCATTCGTCGCAGCACGATCCACGTGCCGACCACCGGTGCGACGACGCCGATGATGATCGCAGCGATGAACGCTCGCTGCATGAACTCGGCCCGGAAGGGATCAGTCAGCCAGTGCATCGCGGACCCCCTTGCCCGAGTCGGCGGTGCCGAACGTGGCGTCGAGGACGTCCGCCGACAGGACGACCATGGGTGGTCCGTCGGCGCGAAGCGTGCCGTTCACTGCGAGGCAACGTGAGAACCGTCGGCGTGCAAGGGCGAGGTCATGGGTGGCGACCAGGAGGGTGGTGCCCTGTGCGGCGAGGTCCTCGAACACGTCGAGCAACTCGTGGGTCGTGGGCTGGTCGACGCCGCTCAGCGCCTCGTCGAGCAGGACGACGGAGGCCTCCTGCGCCAGAGCCCGGGCGACGTATGCCCGCTGCAGCTGCCCACCCGACAGTTCGGTGAGCGCACTCGACTCGGTGCCCGACAGCTGCACGCGGGCCAGCGCGTCGGCGGCCACCCGGCGGTCCGTGGACGAGGGACGTTGCCACCAGTGACGGAAACGGCGACGACCGGCGAGCACCAGCTCCTCGACGGTGATCGGGAAGTGCAGGTCGCTGTCGTTGCGTTGGGGGATGTAGGCGAGGTCCATCCGATCGGTGTGGTCGTGGCAGTGCACCCCGTTCACCTCGACGACACCCTCGTGGTTGACGAGGCCGCAGATCGCCTTGAACATCGTGCTCTTGCCCGCGCCGTTCGGACCGATCACCGCGATCAACTCGCCGGCGCCCACCGAGAACGACACGTCGCGCAACGCGTGCTTCGCGCCGTAGAACACGCCGAGGTCGCGGACCTCCAGCGAACAGCTCTCGTTCATGAGCAGCCCAGCCCCTTCTGCAGTGCGGTGAGGTTCTCGCGCATCACCGAGACGTAGTCCGCGCCGTTCCGGAGTTGGTCGCTCGACAACGTCTCGAGCGTGTCGAGGACAGCGGTCGTCGCCCCGATCTCGCTCGCCACGGTCGCGGCCAGATCGTCGGGGAGGTTCTCCTCGAAGAAGATGGTGGTGACGTGGTTCGCCTTCGCAAAGGCGGCAACTGCCTCGAGCGTCTTCGCCGATGGTTCCTCGGCAGGCGAGATCCCCGCGATCGCCACTTGGGTGAGCCCGTACGCGGCGGCGAGGTAACCGAACGCTCGATGCGTGGTGACCAGCAGATCGCTGGCGCACGACTCGAGCCCGGCCGACAGGTCGGTGTCGAGCGAGCGCAGGGTCGTCGTGTACTCCTCGGCGCGTGCGGCGTAGGTCTGCGAATGAGTCGGATCGGCGGCCTGGAGTGCGGTGAGCACGCTGGCAGTCATGCGCTGCATGTTGACGGGATCGAGCCACACGTGCGGGTCCTCGTGCCCGTTCAACTCCTCGCCCGGCGCGGCGCCATCGGTCCCGGGCAGTTGGGAGGTGATGGGGAGCAGCGTCAGGTCGTCGAGCAGGTCGACCCGTTGCACGCGCGACGGCAGCGAGGCGATCGCCTTCTCGACGTTGGGTTGGAAGCCCTGGCCGAGGAACACCGCGACGTCGGCTTGCTCGAGTCGGGTGACCTGCTTGGGTGTGGGGTCGTACTCGTGCGCCTCCTGGCCGGGAGGGACCAGCGTGACCACATCGACCAGATCACCACCCACGTTCCGCACGATCTCCTCGATGGGGTAGAACGCCGCGGCGATCACCACTCGACCGTCGGCGTTGCCCGTGTTGCTGCAGGCGACGCCGGTCGCGACGAGTGCCGCGAGGAGCGGGATCGCGACGCAGCGGGTCATGGCACGAGCATACCGTGAACGAGAATTGTTCTCAATTCGCTGGGAACGGTTCTCGTTCGATGAGAATTCGGGGTAGTCTCGAACCGTGGCACGAGTGGAGAAGCGCACCTCCCCGACGTTGTCGTCGAGCACGACCGCTGCCGTGCTGCAGGCCCTGGCCGCACATGAGCTGCGTCTCACCGCCCATCGGCGCACAGTCCTGGCGGTACTCGAATCGGGTGACCGGCCGCTCACCACCGACGAGGTCGCCGCCACGTCCGGCGTGCCGGTGTCGACCGTCTATCGGAACCTGGCCGAACTGGTCGACGCGGGCATCGTGGTGCGAGTCGCAGGCGTCGGCGGTGGCGACCGCCACGAGCTCGCCGAGCCGTTCTCACAGCACCACCATCACCATCTGGTGTGTACGGAATGCGGGATCGTCACCGACTTCACGCCGAGTCCTCAACTGGAGCGGCTCATCGATCGCGAGGTCGGGGCGTTGCTCGAGTCGGACGGTTTCGAGGTCGACCATCACGTGTTCGACGTGCGTGGTCGTTGTCGTGACTGCACGGCCGCCTGAAACTGCCACACCATCGGGTGGCCGATTCGCTCAGAGGATCGCCGTGGTGACGTCGCGGCCGAGCCGCCAGTCGTTGCCGTGCGCGCGCATCCAGCCCGTGACGGCATCGGGCGCCAGCGGACGGGCGATGAGATAACCCTGTGCCATGTCGCAGCCGAGTTGGCTGAGGGCACGAAGTTGCTCCTCGGTCTCGACGCCCTCGCCGACCACCCTGAGGTCGAGTGCGCCCGCCATGCCGACCATCGCCGCGATGACCGCGCGGTCCTCCGGATGGTCGATCACGCCGGCGACGAAGGAGCGATCGATCTTGATCGCGGCGAGCGGGTAGCGGCGGATGTGGGTGAGCGACGAGTAGCCGGTGCCGAAGTCGTCGAGGCACAGCGACGCGCCGAGCGCCCGGAGCTCCTCGAGCGTGTGCTCGGGCGACACCCGACCGCCGCCGGGTCGGCGGGTCAGCGTGGCGTGCTCGGTGATCTCCACCATCAGCCGTTCGGGCTCGACGTGGTACTCGGCGAGGATGGACGCCACGCGCTGGCACAGCCCTCGATCAGCGAGTTGGGTCACCGACAGGTTCACGCTGAGACGCACCTCGGGATCCAGGTCGCACAGCGACTCGCACGCCGACCTCAGCACGACATCGCCGAGCAGCAGATCGAGCCCTGCGTCCTCGGCCAGGTCGAGGAACGCCGCGGGTGACAGCAGGCCCAACATCGGGTGGTGCCAGCGCACCAACGCTTCCAACCCGGTCGTCTGTCGAGTCGCCATCGACACGATCGGTTGCAGGTAGGCGACGACCTCGCCCCGCTGGAGTCCGGCGGCGAGATCGTCGGCGAGCCGCCGCCGCTCGTTGGCGTTCCGTTGACGCTGGGTGACGCTGCGTTCCGGTTCGCCACGGCGGGCAGCCTTGGCCTCGTACATCGCGAGATCGGCGTCGGCGAGCAGGCCGGTGACGGTGGCGTCGGCGTCGACCATCGCCAGACCGACGCTGGCCGTGACGCGCACGGGCCCTTCGGTGAGCAGGTACGGCATCGACAGGGTGGCGTCGATCCGTTCGCACATCGTCTGAGCGGTGGTGCGGTCGACGACGGACGGCGCGAGCACGACGAACTCGTCGCCGCCGACGCGGGCGACGAGGTCGCCGGGTCGGACGATCTGGCGGAGCCGTTCACTCACCACGCGCAGCAGCTCGTCGCCGGCCTCATGGCCGAGCAGGTCGTTGACCGGCTTGAAGCGGTCGAGGTCGATGAACACGACCGCACCGGTGTGCAGTTCGCCGACGACGTGCTCGAGCTGTTCGAGCAGCACCGACCGGTTGGCCAGCCCGGTGAGGGCGTCGTGGCGCGCGAGGTGTTCGAGCGTTCGACGGATGAGGTGGAGGTCGCTGACGTCGTAGGCGGTGACGACGAGACCCTCGACCACCGGGTCCTCGAGCAGATTGGCGATCTCGAAGCGCATCGGCTTGGGAGCCGCATCCGGGTCGACCATTCGCATCGGCGCTTCGCAGCTGACCGGCCGGCTGCTGAGCCCGGCCCGCTCGATCGCCGCGGTGAGTTCGCCGACGCCGAGGGCGTCGCAGAACGTGACGAGCTTGCGACCCAGCACATGGGAGAGGTCGTGTCCGAGGAGGCGCGTGAACGCAGCATTCGCGCTGGTGACGTTGCCGTCCCGATCCAGCAGCAGCGTGATCGACGGGGCGTGCTGCACGACCTGTTGGAAGCGGGCCGTGTCGTTCGACGCCACCTCCCACATCCGTCGTCGCGTCAGATCGCGGACGGCGACGAGCAGACCGTTGATGCCGGGCTGGTCGATCGCGTTGGTGCCAAGGATCTCGACCCACTTCCAGGTCCCGTCGGCAACGCGGACGCGCAGCTCGACGGGCGTGCCCGCTCGCTTCTCCTGCATGGTGCCGGTGGACGAGACCACGGCCGCGACGTCGTCGGGATGGACCAGTTCCAGCAGGCTGCGACCGAGCCAGTGCTGCGGACGCCACCCGAACAGATCGCTGCCGGCCTGATTGACGTAGTGCAGGCGGACATCGGTGTCGACGATGACGATCGCGTCCGGCAGCGCGTCCACGAGCGCAGCAAAGTCGATTGATTCCGTCATCACCCTCATTATCGGCCGGGGCCGGGGGGCAATCAGGGCATTAGGTCAGATTTCTCGGAATCAGCTGACCGAGGCCGACGGCTCGTTCGCGGCCACGGGAACGCTCGTGCGGACCGCTTGGTCGGGCTTGAGGAACATCCAGAGCACCGGCACGAGGTAGGCGAAGTAGGCGAGCACACGTGCCCGTTCCGGCGAGGCCGACCAGCCGAACAGCCCTGCGAGGAAGTCGAAGAGCACGCCCGACGCAAGGGGGCCGGAGTCGATCGTGAAGGCCGGCTGGAACAACCACAGCGAGTCGAGTTCGAGCACCTCGCCGAACTCGTGGACCGCCTTGCCGACGAGGCCGGCGGCGAAGAAGATCAGCAGGATGCCGGTGAATCGGAAGAAGGAGCGCAGGTCGATGTTCTTCCCGAAGCGGTAGACGAGCACCCCGACGACGGCCGCGGCGGCGAGGCCGAGGAGGCCACCGATCACCACTTGCCCGCCGGTGTTCGTGCCGGTCTCGGCACCGAGGAGGAACAGGACGGTCTCGAAGCCCTCGCGAGCGACGGCGACGAAGGCGATGAACGCGACGGCGCCCACGCCACTCGCCGCGTCGATCTTGGAGCGCAGATGGCCGCCCATCGATCGGGCGTTCTTGCGCATCCACAGGATCATCCAGGTCAGCACGAGGGCGGCGAACAGGGCGAGGGTGCCCTCGACGAGCGGCTCGGCCTTGCCCGTCAGCCCATCGGTGGCGAGGTGTACCGCGACGCCGGCGATCGTGCAGGCCAGTGCGGCGAAGGTGGCACCGAGCCAGACCGAACCCATGCGGTCGGATCGACCCGTCTTGGCCAGGTACCCGAGCAGGATCGCGAGGACGAGAGCGATCTCGAGTCCCTCGCGCAGTGTGATGAGAAAGGCGGCGCCCATGCCGCAATGTTAAGCATGCTGAACAAACTCCCGCAAGTCGGCCAGACCCCATGTGACCAGCATCACGTGGAGGCGCTACCGGGTACCCCACACGAAGCGGTGGGTGTGGATGCCGAAGTAGGTGAAGCTCTCCACGCTGCGCACGTCGGGCACGGAACGGATCTCGTCGTCGATCACGGCCAGCAGTCGCGCCGAGTCCTCGCACAGCACCTCGACCAACAGGTCGAACGAGCCGGACGTGAACACGACGTAGATGACCCCGTTGATCCCGGCGATGTGGTCGGCGACGGCGCGCACGTTGCGCTCGACGCGGACCCCGAGTGCGGCCATCACCGGGTAGCCGAGGGCCAGGGGATCGGTGACGCCCACCACCTGCACCACCTCCGCGTCGAGGAGCCGCTGCACGCGAAGTCGGGTGGCGGCGGGGGAGAGGCCGACGAGCTCGGCCAGCTCGGCGTAGCTGGCGCGGCCGTCCTTCTGCAGCGCCCCGATGAGTTGGCGGTCGGTCGGATCGAGGGGAATCATCGGTGCCAGTGTCACACGATGCCGGCCGAGAGGCCGAAATCGATGGAGATGTTGGCGCCGGTGATCGCGGCCGCATGCGGTTGCGCGAGGAACCACACGAGCTCGGCGATCTCGTCGGGCCGGATGAACCGTGCTGCTGCGCCCTGCGGATAGCCGTGCAGCAGCCGGGCGAGGTAGCCATCGGGGTCGTCCCCGCCGAAGGTCGAGGCCTGGCCGGCCAGCATCGGCGAGTCGACGTCACCCGGACAGACGGCGTTCACGCGGATCTGTCGAGGCGCCAGTTCGAGGGCGAGGGCCTTGGTGAGGATCGACACGGCGCCCTTCGACGCGCAGTACACCGCCGCCCCGGCGTTGCCCTGGATGCCGGCATCACTGGAGAGGTTGGTGATCGACCCCTTCGTCGCGGCGAGGTGCTCGATGGCGGCTGCCGTCACGAAGTAGAGCCCCTTGAGGTTCACGTCGATCACTCGATCGAACTCCGCCTCCTCGGTGAGCTCGGCCGGGCCCTCGGTCCAGACACCTGCAGCGTTGACGACGGCATCGAGCCGGCCGGCCCACGCCACTGCGTCGCTGACGGCGCGTCGACACTGGTCGACGTCTCGCAGATCGGCGACGATCGCCAACACCTGGTCCGACGACGCCCCTGGTCGAACGTCGACCGCTGCGACGCGCCAGCCCCCCGTCGCAAAGCGGCGGGCGACGGCACCGCCGATGCCACCCGCGGCGCCGGTCACCAGCACGGTGGGTGTCATGGGTTCCATGACCGGTCCTCGGGGAGGGAGTTGCCGCCGTCGACCACGAGCAGTTGGCCTGTGATGTACGACGCGGAGGGGTCGGCAAGGAAGCGGATCACGGCGGCCACCTCGGCAGGTGTGCCGGATCGGAGCATCGGAGTGCGCTCGCCGGCGCGCACCTCGACCGGCGTCTGCGAGCCGGTGGCGATCCATCCGGGGGCCACGGCGTTGACGGTGATCCCTGCGCCCGCCGCCTCCAGCGCGACCGCTCGTGTGAGGCCGACGATGCCCGCCTTCGCGGCGTGGTAGGCGACGTCGCCGACGAAGGCCTGGACCGCGCCCGACGTGCTGGCGACGTTGACCACCCGTCCGTATCCGCTCCTGCGCATCGCACCCACCGCGGCGCGGCTGACGGCGAAACAGGTCGTGAGGTTCCGTTCGATGCCGTCGTGCCATTGCTCGTCCGTCGTCGTCGCGAGCGACGCGTCGACGACGTCGCCGCCGACGGCGATCATCCCCGCGTTGTTCACGCAGATGTCGAGACGTCCGGCTCGGCGCACCACCTCCTCGACGAGTTCGGTGCCGGCGCCACGGATCATCAGGTCACTGACGACACCGAACGCCGATCCGCCTCCCTCGCAGAGCTCGCTGGCGCGATCGTGGACACGATCGGTCGTGCTGCTGATGACGACCGTCGCGCCGTCGGCGACGAGGGCGCGGGCCACCGCCATGCCGATGCCGTGCGGGCTGCCGGCGCCGGTGACGAGCGCGATCTGACCGGTGAGGTTCACGAGCGCAATGCTGCCACGGCGTCGCGGAAGACCTCGGTGTGGCGCTCCACATCGGCAACGGTGTGCTGCGGGCACATGAGGGCCATGTTGTGGAACGGCGTCAGCAGGATGCCGCGGTTCAGCGCCCAGAGGTGCATGAAGGCGTCGAGCTCGATGTCCATCCCTGCCGCTGCGGCCGCGCCGTCGTGCGGTGGCGGGCAGAACCAGTACTCCGCGCGGGCGCCGAGCTGCTGCACGTGCCACGGAAGGTCGAACTCGTCGATGGTCGCCCGCACACCGTCGGCCCACTTCGTGGCGAGTGGCACCATGTGCGCGAAGTCGCATTCGCGCAGGGTGGACTCGAGCGTTGCCCGAACGGCCGCGAGCGCGAGCGCGTTGCCGGTGAGCGTCCCGCCGATGCCGCTGACATCGGTGGACTCTCCTGACAACGTCGGTGCGAGTCGGGCGGCGATCTCGGCGGTCATCCCGTAGGCCGCCGCCGGCATGCCGCCTCCGATCGTCTTGCCGATGACGAAGAAGTCCGGATCGAGACCCCACGCAGCGGTGGCCCCGCCCGGTCCGACGCAGATCGTGTGGGTCTCGTCGATGACGAGCAGCGTCCCGTATCGGCGGGTGAGCGTCCGCAGCCCCTCGTGGTACCCGGGGTCGGGGAGCACGATGCCGATGTTCGTCAACGCCGGCTCGGCGAGCACGCAGGCGACGTCGCCCTTGGACAGCGCAGTCTCCAACGCTTCGAGGTCGTTGAAGGGCACCACCACGGTGGTGAGCGCTGGATCGATCTGGGGCCCGAGGTTGCCGAGCCGTGCCTGTGCCGTGCCGTCGGGCCCGATGGTCGCGAGCGTCTCGTCGACCGTGCCGTGGTAGCACCAGTCGAACACGAGGATCTTGGGACGGCCGGTCAGGTGTCTCGCATAGCGGAGGACGAACCTGTTCGCGTCGGTGGCCGTCATCGCCATCTGCCAGAACGGAAGTCGGAATCGACGGGCGAGCTCCGCGGCGACCCACGAGCTGTCGGTGCTGGGCAGCATCGTGGTGATGCCGCGCATCGCCTGCCGGTGCAACGCGTCGGCCACCTGCGGCAGTGCATGGCCGGTCATCGCCCCCGTGTCCCCCAAGCAGAAGTCGATGTATCGGTGTCCGTCGACGTCCGTGAAGCCTGCGCCATCGGCGGTGTCGAAGAACAGTGGGAACGAACCCGGCCAGCGCGTCATCCACGACATCGGCACGCCGCCCAGCAGGTGCGTGCCGGCTTCGGTCGCACGTGCCGCCGAGGCCGGGTGCAGGGAGACGAACCGCTCCTCCTCCTGCGCATGCAGATGGCGGAGTCGTTGTCGATCGATCATTTCGTCACAGTAGCACGAGTGAATCGCTCGCCATCGTGCCCTGGCGATGTCGAATCGCTTGTCCCGGGCCGAGCGTCAGCTCCGAGCTGCTTCGATGGCCAGCCACACTCGCTGCGCCGTGCAGGGCATGTCGATGTGGCGCACACCGAGGTGGCTGACGGCGTCGATGACTGCAGACTGCACGGCCGGGGTGCTGCCGATGGTGCCGCTCTCGCCGATGCCCTTGGCGCCCAACGGGTTGTGGAAGGTCGGTGTCTCCATGTGGACGACCTCGAAGCTGGGCAACTCGGCGGCCGAGATGAACGCGTAGTCGGCCAGGTTCGACGTGACGGGGTTGCCGTCGCTGTCGTAGCGGACCTCCTCGAGCAGCGCCTGGGCCGTGCCTTGGGCGACGCCGCCGTGGATCTGACCTTCGAGCAGCATCGGGTTCAGCACCGTGCCGGCGTCGTCGCACGCGATGTGCCGGAGGTGACGCACCTGGCCGGTCTCGGTGTCGACCTCGACGACCGCGATGTGCGAACCGAACGGGAACGTCGCCGCGCTCTGGAAGAACAGTGCGTGCTGGAGACCCTCGGTGAGGTCGGCATCGCCGTGCGCGGCGACCGCCAACTCCGCCCACGACTTGGCGATCGACGGCGTGCCGGACACGTGGAACGCGCCCTGGTCCTTGTCGAGCACCACATCGGCCGCGTCGGCCTCCAGCAGCTTGGCCGCCAACGTGCGAGCCTTGTCGACGAGTTCGATCGCGGCGTTCCACACCGCGGCGCCACCGTGCTGGAGCGAGCGCGACCCCATGGTGCCGCCGCCCTCGGGGACCAGGTCGGTGTCGCCCCACACCACGTCGATCTTGTCCATCGGGATGCCGGTCTGCTCGTGGGCGAGCATGCTCCACGAGGTGACGTGGCCCTGGCCGTGCGGCGAGGTGCCGGTGTAGACCACGGCCCTTCCGTCGTCGAGCACCTCGATCTTGGCGTGCTCCCCGAACGGGGCCACGCCGCCGGTGATCTCCACGTAGGTGCTCACACCGATGCCGAGCTGCCGCACATCGCCGGCCGCGCGGCGGCGGGCCTGCTCGGCGCGCAGCTCGGTGTACCCGGCTGCGGCGAGCGCCTTGTCGAGTGCCGTCTCGTAGTCGCCGACGTCGTAGGTCTGACCGACCACGGTGGTGTGTGACTCCATGAACTTGGGGATCAGGTTCTTGCGCCGCAGCTCGGCAGGATCGACGCCGATCTCGAGCGCGTACAGATCCATCGCCCGCTCGGCGGCGGCGGTCGCCTCGGGTCGGCCGGCGCCGCGATAGGCGGTGGTGACCGCGGTGTTGGTGACGACGCTGGTCGTGCGGCATTCGATGTTGGGAATGGCGTAGACCGCGCTCGACATCGGCCGGGTCATGAACGGGGCCAGGATGGTGCCCATCTCCGCGAAGTAGCCCGAGTCCTGGATGACGTGCAGTTGGTAGTGGGTGATGGTGCCGTCGCGGGTGCCGCCGAGCGTGACGTACTGCACCTGTGCGCGGCCGTGACCGAGCGCCATCATCGACTCGCTGCGGGTCTCGCGCCAGCGCAGCGGCCGGCCGATCCGCTTGGCGAGCACACCGAGCAACGCCTCCTCGGGGTCGCAGGAGATCTTCGCGCCGAAGCCGCCGCCGACGTCGGGCGTGATCACCTTCACCTGTGAGACCTCGATGCCGTTGGTCTTGGCGATCGTGCCCTGGGCGCCCTGGGCGCCCTGGGTGCTCAGCCACTGGTGCAGGCGCGGCCCGCCCTCGCCGTCGACCCACGCCACGGCGGAGCCACGCACCTCCAGCGGGCACGGCGCGACCCGCTGATTCACGAAGCGTCCCTTGACCACGACCTCACAGCCTTCGAAGAAGGCGTCGCCGGTGTTGTCGGGCATCCCGAGCACCATGGTGTCGAACACGACGTTGCTGCCGGTCGACTCGTAGAGCAGCGTGGCGCTGGTCATCGCCTCCTCGACGTCGATGAGCGCAGGCAGCACGTCGTAGTCGATGATCGCTGTCTCCGCGGCATCCTCGCCCTGGCGTGCCGTCTCGCTGACGATGGCGAGCACCGGCTCGCCGACGAAGCGGACCTTGTCGATGGCGAGCAGACCACGGCCGATGGTCGGGTTGAAGTCGCTCGGCACGGGCTCGAGGCCGAGGTCGGCTCGCGCTGTACACGGCGATGACCCCCGGCATCTCCCGCGTCGCGCTCGACGTCGATGCCGGTGATCGTGCCGTGTGCCACCGTGGAGCGTACGTAGGTGACGAAGGCGGCTCCTTCGAGCGCCGGGTCCTGCAGGTCGTCGACGTAGACGCCGCCGGTCGTGAGGAACTTGGGGTCTTCCTTGCGAAGGACCCGATTACCGAGAATGCTGCCAGCCACGCGTGAACCCCCAGGATCGCCGAACGTCTTCGGCAATCTAGACAACCTCGGGGTGGTGACGCCTACCCGACGACCTCGAACGGCACATACATGCCTTGTGCGTAGTGGCCGGGGATGTTGCAGACGAGTTGGTACTTGCCGGGTTCGAGACGGAGCGTGACGGTGCCGGTGGTGCCCGGTTCGAACTCGGAGATCTCGTCGACGACGTCGATGCCGTCCTGCTCCTCGTCGAACTTGTTCTCGGGGCCGATCGGGATCTGGCCCGGAGCGATGTCGGTCTTGACGATGAGGAACTCGTGCGTGATCGTCCCGTAGTTCGTGATCGTGTACGTCACGTCGCCGGCCTTCGCCTTGGAGTCCGACACCGACACCCGGTATTCGCGCACGTCGCCGGTGATCTTGTTGTCGATGGTGTCTCCCGCCGCCGGAGGCGTGTCGGGACCCGCCGCATCGGCGTGGTCGTTCTTGTCGGGACCGCATGCCGAAGCGAGTGGCAGCAATGCGATGACCACCGAAAGGATCAGACCGTTCCGTCTCACGAGTTCCTCCTGTGACGCGGCCACGATGGCCCGTCCGCCCGAGGAGTCTCGGAACCTTGGCGCGGCGCGGTCAATCCACGGATGATTGCCGTTCCGTCAAGAATTCATCAACGACCAGGTCAGGGGCATGACCAACGCCACTCAGGGTGTCGGTGGCGTGACAGCGGCCTCGGCCTGGCGGACAGCGACGATCCCGGCGATCGCGTCGTACGGCCAGCCGCTGGGCATCGTGACCGGCGCCGACGGGCGCGGGCAGCACCGTGAGCCGGATCTCGCCACGTTGGACGTAGCCGATCTCCTCGCGTGCCGCTTCCTCGATCCCCTCCGGCGTGTCGAGCCTGCTGACCTCGTCGGCCAATTGCGCGTTCGCGTCGTTGAGCGCGGTGAGTTCGACCTGCTTGCGGTCGATGTCGTCGCGTTGGCGCAACCATGCCTTGACGGGCAGCACGAACAGCGCGGCGACGAGCGCCGCGGTGATGACCGTCGCCGCCAGCGCGATGATGCCCCGCTTCCCTCGGCCCTTGACGAGTTGCTTCTCCACCGGGATCGGCAGTGTGAAGTCGGCGAAGCGCGTCTCGTCGCGGCGGTCGGTCGGGCGTGTGGCGGCCCGGCTCGCGTCCTTGGGGCGCGGGATCGCTGAGGTCTTGTGACCGCCGGTGCTCATCGCGACCATTCTCGCATCGGCCCCGCCACGAACGGTGTCACCCGCTCGCCCCCAGTCGATCCCGCCCTCGTCCCCGCCCTCGTCCCCGCCCTCGTCCCCGCCCTCGCTCTTGCGTCCCGCCCCTCGCTCGTCCCGCCCCGCCTGCGTTCTTGCCCCCGTTCTCGCGAGTACGAGAACGTGACTTCACGTTCTGGTACGCGCAAGAACGACGCGGAGCGGGGGTCGGCTGGCCCGGGGCGGGCCGGGGCGGTGCGAGCTCGGTCAGTGGGCGTTGACCGCGCGGCGGCCGCGGAACTCGGCGGTCTCGCCGAGCAGCTCCTCGATGCGGAGCAGCTGGTTGTACTTGGCGACCCGGTCGCTGCGGGCCGGCGCGCCGGTCTTGATCTGCCCGCAGTTGGTGGCGACGGCCAGATCGGCGATCGTGGAGTCCTCGGTCTCGCCGCTGCGGTGGCTCATCACCGAGGTGTAGCCGTGGCGGGTCGCCAGGTCGACGGTGTCGAGCGTCTCCGACAGCGAGCCGATCTGGTTGACCTTGATGAGGATCGAGTTGGCGACCCTGCGATCGATGCCGGTCTGCAACCGCGACACGTTGGTGACGAAGAGGTCGTCGCCGACGAGCTGCACCTTGTGGCCGACGGCCTCGGTGAGGACCTGCCAGCCGTCCCAATCGTCCTCGTGCATGCCGTCCTCGAGGCTCACGATCGGGTACGTGTCCACCAGTCGTTCCCAGTAGGTGACCATGTCGGCGGGGCTGAGGATCTTGCCCTCGCCCGCGAGGTGGTAGGCGCCGTCCTTGTACAACTCGCTCATCGCCGGGTCCATCGCGATCGCGATGTCGTCGCCGGGCGTGTAGCCGGCCCGCTCGATCGACTCGACCAGGATCCGGATCGCGTCCTCGTTGCTGGCGAGGTTGGGAGCGAAGCCACCCTCGTCGCCGACGGCCGTGCTCAACCCGCGGTCGTGCAGCACCTGCTTCAGCGTGTGGTACGTCTCGGTGCCCCAGCGCAGCGCCTCGCGGAAGCTCGGAGCCCCGACCGGCATGATCATGAACTCCTGCATGTCGATCGAGTTGTCGGCGTGGACGCCGCCATTGACCACGTTCATCATCGGCACCGGCAGGACATGGGCGTTGGGGCCGCCGAGGTATCGCCACAGCGGCAGGTCGACCTCGTCGGCGGCGGCCTTGGCGACGGCGAGGCTGGTCCCCAGAATCGCGTTCGCACCCAGACGGGCCTTGTTGTCGGTGCCGTCGAGCATCACGAGCTCGTTGTCGATGAAACGTTGCTCGAACGCATCGACTCCCTCGAGGGTCTCGGCGATCTCGCCGTTCACGTAGCCGACGGCCGTGGTGACACCCTTGCCGCCGAAGCGATCGCCACCGTCTCGGAGCTCGACCGCCTCGTGCTCGCCGGTCGAGGCGCCGGACGGCACCGCGGCCCTGCCTCGAGCTCCACTCGACAGCAACACGTCCACCTCGACGGTGGGGTTGCCTCGCGAATCGAGGATTTCACGGCCGATGACGCTGACGATCTCACTCATGAGGCCACGGTAGTCACCTCGGGGACCGACACGCTCAACGCCCGGCACCGCAGCCCGATTCAAGTTCCGGTCAAGGATGCCGATGTTGAGACATGGCCGAATCGATGCCAGACGTCATTGCGACGGCAGCACCCGATGCTCGTCATCCGGTGCGGCCCACCTGGAACCCAGCCGAAGAAGCGCGCCGTCGGGCAGAACTCGAACGCGCGGCGGTCGAGCAGCTGGAGAACGCAAAGGGGCGCAAGGCACGAAAGTCCGCGCCGCCTCCGGCCGAACCCACGACCGTGCTGCCCATCTCCCGCATCGCCAGGGCGACGTTCGAGGCCCCCGTGCAACAGGAGATCGAGCCCGGCAACTTTCACAGCACGCACATCGCGCGGGCCATCTGTGTCACCGGCTTCTTCTTGTGGTTCTCGTTCCCCGCAGTGGTGCTGCTGCTCAACCACTACGGTCACGCCGATCTCGTCAGCGGGAAGTTCGAGCCCGATCTGCAGGCCCGGCGGATGATCGCGGTGGTGGTCCTGGGCGGTGCCCTGTGCATGCTGCTCGGGTGGCTGTGGTGGGGCATCGCGGCAGCGCTGAACGCCGCGCAGCGTGCTCGCTGGGCTGTGTCACCCTGGTACGTCCCGCTGACCTACTTCGCCGTGGCGGCCATGGCCGTCGGTGCCGGCATCTCGCAGCGCTGGCTCGGCGAGAACGACATCTACGCCAAGGCGTGTGCTCTCGCCCTGGCCGTGCTGCTGTACTTCAACACCCTCGCGACGTACCGGAGTGCCGCGCAAGCGGTCGGTGCGCCGACCAAGTACTTCACCAGGCTGATCATCGTGCCGTGGGTCGCAGCGGCGCTCGCCGGTGTGTTCGCCTTCTTCGCCCGGTTCGTCGAGGGACAGGTGCTCCTCGGCGCGTTCGTGTTCGCCCAACTCGTCCAGGGCCTGTACGGGCTGACGATGTACCAGGCGATGGCATCCATGGACCGGGCGATCGTGGGCACGCGGATGATGCGGCAGGACGATCAAGACTTCGCAAAATTCCTCAAGCGCGGCCAGTGAGTTCCGATAGGTGACCGTGGGACCAGATCAGGAACGCTCCAGGGTTGGGCTCTTGCCCGTTCGGCCCGCCAGGGCCGGTGTCCTCTCCTTCTTGACCGCGCTCGCCTTCATCGAAGTCGGCGCCGGTGTCGTCGTCGCCGAAGCATGGAAGCTCCACCGAGATCGCGCTTCCCTGTCCGTCGACGAGGTGTGGTCGCTCCACCAGCTCCTCGAACGCCTCCGGGTGATGGAGATGGTCGTCGCCGGCGGCGCTGCGGCCACGACGATCCTCTGGTCGTTCCTCGCCGTCAGCAACGCCTCGCACGTCGCCCGCAACAGCCGTCGACTCGCAATCGTGACCGTGGTCGCCTGGGGTGCGGCGCCCTTGGTGTTGATCGGTCTCGGCTCGATGGACTCGTCGAGCCGCAGCACCCAGGTGGCGGTCCTCGTGCTGATGGCCCAGGCGGTCGCGATGTACGCACCGTTCGGCCTGATCGCCCGGGCCTCGTCGCGCGTCGGCGGTGCGAGTCTTCCGTTCCTTCGTTGGTACCTCGCGGTGACGCTCGCGTTCGCCGTCCATCACGTCTTCACCGGTTCGCTCGACCTCGCCGTCCCGAGCCCCAGCGACGATCTGGGCCGCACGGCCATGCTGTATCTCGTGAACGGCGTGATCGTCGGCGTGATCGTCGTCATGGCTGCCGAGGCGACGAGGTCGATGCAGGTCGCCACATCCGAACGCCTCGCGCAGCACCAGATGCTCCATGCCGATGCACATCAGCGGACGCGTAGCCACGTCACCAGCGAGCACGAGACGATGCCGATGCCGCCGGCACCCATCGTCACGCCTGTCGCCGGGAACCCGCTCCCTGCGCCCATGGCACCGCCAACCGGATCGGCGGTTCCGGCTGCGCAGTCCTTCGCGGCGCCGACGCTGCTCGAGACACCGCCGTCGCTGCCGGTCACTCCCGAGTCTTGACCTCGTCCCACAGGGCGTCGAGCGTCTCCAGCGTCGCCGACGCGATGTCGATGCTGCGCTGACGGGCGAGCGCCTCCACGGCCTCGAAGCGGCCGCGGAACTTCTGCGTCGCGGCGCGTAGGGCCGGCTCGGGTTCGACGCCGAGGTGGCGAGCCACGTTGACCACGGCGAAGAGCAGATCGCCGACTTCGTCGTGCACCTGACGGGGGTCGCCTCCGTCGGCAGCGAGCCGGACCTCGGCGGCCTCCTCGGCGATCTTCGGCAGCGCACCGTCGACGTCGGGCCAGTCGAATCCGACCTTCGCCGCTCGGCGCTGCACGGCGTACGCGTACGACAGCGAGGGCTGCGCGCTCGGCACGCCGTCGAAGGCTGACGTGCGGCCCTTCTCCTCGCGCTTGATCGCGTCCCAGTTGGCGATGACGGTGTGAGCGTCGTCGGCGACGACGTCGCCGAACACGTGCGGATGCCGGCGCACCAACTTGTCGTGCACGCCGCGGGCGACGTCGGCCATGGTGAAGCGGCCCTCCTGCTCGGCGATCGTCGCGTGGAACTCGATCTGGTAGAGGAGGTCTCCCAACTCCTCGATCAATGCGTCGTCCGTGGCCGGGTCGTCGGGGTCGAGCGCTTCGAGGGCGTCCACCACCTCGTAGGTCTCCTCGAGCAGGTAGCGCACCAGCGAGTGATGCGTCTGCTCCTGGTCCCACGGGCACTGCTCGCGCAGCGTGCGCGCCAGTTCGTGGAACCGCACCAGTTCGGCACCCACCGGCGCGCCCAGAGAGGGCACGTAGATGCACGTGAGGTGGTCGGCCTCGACCGTCCGATCGAGCTCTGCCCACGTGGTGGTCGTGACCGCTTCGTCCGGTGTGCCCAACCGCTGCAGGATCACGACCGGCTCGTCGCCGGTTGCCGACTCGACCGAGAGCTTGATGTCGCTCAGCACCCAGTTGGCGTGCGTGTGCGCGACGAGCAGTGGCCCGGTGCGGCCCACTGCCGACGTGGCGAACTCGTGACCGTCGACGAGCGTCACCCCGGCTTCCACGGGGTCGATGCCGAGGCGCGCGTAGGCGACGTCGAGGAACGACATCGCCGGGTGGACGATGCACTCGACCCGCTCATCGGTGCGAACGCTGCGCACGGTGCGCTCCAGGATCAACGGCGAACCGGGCACCGCGTACAGGATCTCGCCGTGCTCGATCGCCGCGGCGACGAGACGTTCGCAGATCTCGGCGTACACGTCGGCGAACGTGTCCGCCGCTTCGTACACGTCGTCGAACGACACGGCGTCGCCCACGAGGTGCGCGGACGGATGACGCGTCGTGCGCAGGTACCGCCGGGGGATGGCGGCGATGAGTTGAAGGGTGTGCTGCGTGACGTACTCGTCGCCGCCTGGCCCGAGGCCGACCACGACGATCGTCGGGCGGATCACCCCGCGCCCAGTGACACCACCGACACGGTGGCCTCGTCCCACCGACCGAAGCGGGGGTTCACGTAGATCTTCGTGTTCGAGAGCCGCGTGCTGATCTCCGCGTTCAGTTGGTCGACGACGAGCGACGACTGCTCGGTGGCCGTCAGGCTGTCGAAGGGCCGCAACACCACGAGCGCCGTCGTGTTCGACAGGTCGATGGCTGCCGGGACCCCGATCTGGATGTTGATGTCGCGCAGCGCCTGCAGCAGGCCGGGGGTGAAGCCGGCCGGGTCGAGACAGTTCGTGCCGTTGGAATCCAGCACCAGACCACCGGACTGGGCGAAGCTCGGATCCGACGAGTACTTGGTGGCGGCGTCGGCCCAGCTCATGCCGCCCTGCAGCTCGGCGAGGACCTGGTTGGGGTCGGTGCCCGGGGCGAGCGGGATGGCACCCAGGCACAGCACCGGGCTGCCGTCGAGACCGAGTTCGTACTTCGTGCGGGCATCGGCGAGGAAGGGTGCCGACAGCGCCGTGATGGCGTCCTGGCGGCGGGCCTGGAGGTCGTCGGCACTGGTGATCCCCGAGATGTCGCCGCCGATCACGGCCAGGCGAAGCCAGTCGTCGATCGACTGGCGCACCGTCGTGGCGTCGGTCGCGCCGTTGGTGAGCAGGTTCAGTTCAGCGCGAGTGAGTTCCTCGCCGTTGACCTCGGCGGCAGCGTCACTGCGGCTGAACGTGGTGCACGAAGAGATGGATGCCAGGGCCACGAGGACACCCACGGCGAGGACGATGCGTCGGATCACGGGCGAGACCCTACCGAACGGACCCGTCCGATGGCGATCCCCCTCCGCCGTCGGAATCGCGCCGATCGCGCCGGTCCTCCCAGTCCACCCACGGCACGTGATAGGCGCTGATGTACGCCTTCACGGCCTGTCCCGTGGTGCGCGCGGTGTGGTCGGGCATGTCGCCTTCGAAGATCCGGTAGCGGTCGACACGATCGTGCACCGTTCCCTTCAACTCCGCGAAGCGCAACTCCACGTGTCTGGATCGAAGATCGGCGAGCAGATCTCCCAGCATTTCCGCTGCCGTCGCATCGACATCGGTGATCGGCTCGGCCGTCACGATGACGCAACGCACCGGCGTGTCCTGTGCGTCGATCCTCGCCTGGAGATCGTCGGCGAAGAACCGAGCGTTGGCGAAGAACAGGGGTGCGTCGAACCGGTAGAGCAGCAACCCGGGGACGACGTGACCCTCCGGATGCCGGGATCGATCGTGGTACCCCTTCAACCCGTCGACGCGCACGAGTTCGGCGGTGTAGGGCTTCCACGCGAGCCGGAGGAAGTTGAGGATCGACAGCGAGATGGCGATGACCGCGCCCGTGATCGGCCCGAAGATCGCCACGGCGAGCATCGCTGCGATCGCCAGGACGAACTCGCTGCGCCGTACTCGGTACAGCGTCACCATCGCAGGAATGTCGATGAGCGAGATCGCGGCGGCCATGACGATCGCCGCCAGCGTCGCGTCGGGCATGTGGCGGAACGTGCCAGGCGCGCCGACGGCGACGACGATCATCGCGACGGCGGCGACGACGCCGGTCAACTGTGTCCTCGCTCCGGACGCCTCGGCCACCGGTGTGCGCGAGCTGCTCGAGCTGATCGGAAAGCCGTGGAACAGGCCCGAGGCGACGTTGCTGACCCCGAGCGCGACCAGCTCGTGGTTGTTGTCCACCGGCTCCCGGCGACGGATCGCCATCGTCCGCGACAACACGCTCGTGTCGGCGAAGGCCACGAACGCGACGCCGACCGATGCGCCGAACAGTTGCCGGGTGTGGGCCCAGTCGAGGTCCGGCCACCCTGGGGTCGGGATGCCCCGCGGCAGATCCCCCACGAGTGGAACGCCTCGTCGCTCGAGGTCGGCGACGAGCGAGACCACGATGCCGGCGACCACTGCGGCGAGCGCCGCGGGGAGCTTCGGCGTCCGCCATCGCATGATGAGGATGATCGCCAGGCACAGCAGTCCCACGCCGAAGGCCCAGCCGTTGAACAGTCCGTCCCGGAGTCCCTGGACGAGGTCCTGCATTTGCCCCCCGATCGACTCGCCCGAGACCGAGTAGCCGAACATCTGCGCGCTCTGGCTGACGATGATCGTGATCGCGATGCCGTGCAGGTACCCGTGTCGAACAGGGGCGGACAGCAGTTCCGCGAGGAAGCCGAACCTCGCCAGGCCGGCACCGATGCACAGGACCCCGGCGATGATGGCGAGCATCCCTGCGGTGGCGACCGCTTTCGACGGGTCGGACACGACGATCGGCAACACGGCTGCGGCGATCAGCGGCGTGAGTGCGGAGTCGGGGCCCAGGACGAGGATGCGTGACGGGCCGACGATCGCGTACACGAGGACGGGGATGATGGATGCGTAGAGTCCGTTGACCGCGGGGAGCCCTGATGCGACTGCATAGGCCATGCCTGCGGGGGCGAGCAGACCGGTGAGCACGAGACCGGCGACGATGTCGCGGCCGAGCCACGCGCGTTCGTAGGAACGAGCCTGGCGGAGCCCGGGAAGCCAGTTGGCGACGCCCACGCTCGTTCGCTCGCCTACGGCTCGATGATCGGAAAGAAGAGCTCGAACTGATCGAGCAACGAGAGGAAGCGGTCGAGTGCCTCGCGGTTGCCGTGCACCGCCATTTCGCCGTCGGCGACGAGTTCGTCGACCGATCGCAGTTCGTTGGCGGCGAGCGCCAACGCGAACGCGGACGTGGTGACGGTGACATCGGGCGAGCCCGTGCGCCTGCTGCTGTAGTGGACCACCCCGTGAGCCACGGTCAGATGCGTGGTCCAGCCGTCGGTGAACGAGAACGCGATCTGCAGGTGGTCGTTGCGCGCGTCCGGCCCGTTGAGCTTCATCGCGCACAGGTTGAGCACCATCTGCGGCGTCATCGCTCGCAGCGTGTCGGTGGTGCCGGTGGGCCGGACACCCTTCATCTGTGGCGTTCCCTGCCGGAGCTCTTGCGCACCCATGAGGTAGAAGCCGCGCCAGACGGCCGACTCCGATTGGTAGCCCAGCTGCTCCAGGGCGGCGGCACCGAGTTCGCGAGCGGCGACGTTCGTGGGGTCGTCGAACACGATCCAGTTGCACACCTGCGCCACCCATCGGTCGTCGCCGGCGGCGTGGTCCTCGGCGGCCTTCTCGAGCATCGCCTCTGCGCCGCCCATGTAACGCACGATGCGCGCAGCAGTGGCCACCGGCGGATGCGGATGCAGGTTGGCCGGATTGCCGTCGAACCACCCCAGGTACTTCTGGTACACCGCCTTGACGTTGTGGTTCACCGTGCCGTAATAGCCACGGTTGAACCACTCGTCGCCGATCGCGTCGGGGATGTCGATCTCCTCGGCGATCTCTGCCGAGGTGAGGCCGTGGTTGGCGAGGCGCATCGTCTCGTCGTGGAGGTAGCGGTAGAGGTCGCGCTGGCCGCCCATCCAGCGCTCGATGTCCGCCGTACCCCACCGTGGCCAGTGGTGACTGGCGAAGGCGACGTCGGTGCGATCGAGGAACAGGTCGAGGGCTTCGTCGATGTACGTGCTCCACGACAGTGCGTCACGGATCTCGGCGCCGCGCGGCGTGTAGAGGTTGTGCATCGTCGCGTTGCAGTTCTCCGCCATGCACAGCGCCCGGAACTGCGGGAAGTAGAAGTTCATCTCCGCCGGCGCTTCGGTCCCCGGGGTCATCTGGAACTCGATGTCGACGCCGTCGATGTTGATGATCTCGCCGGACTCGGTGATCGAGTCCGTCGGTGCGATCAACCCGGACGTGCCGAAGGGCGTGCGCTTGCCGAGGCCGGCATCGATGTGCCCGTCGGCGGCGGTCGGCAGAAGGACGCCGTACATGTAGGTCGCCCGTCGCCGCATCACGGGCCCGGCGATCACGTTCTCGCTGACCGCGGCCTCGAGGAAGCCTTCGGGAGCGATGACCCGCACGGCCCCGCTGGTGACCTCCTCCTCGGTGATCATGCCCCGCACCCCACCGAAGTGGTCGATGTGGCTGTGGGTGTAGATCACTGCAGAGATCGGACGTTCGCCGAAGCACGAGTCGACGAGACGCCGTGCCGCAGCCGCGGTCTCCGCCACGGTGAGCGGATCGATCACGATCCACCCTTCGGTGCCGCGGACGAACGTGACGTTGGACAGGTCGTAGCCACGTACCTGGTAGATCCCGTCGACGACTTCGAAAAGGCCGTGAATGGCGTTCAACTGCGCCTGGCGCCAGAGGCTCGGGTTCGCTTCGGGTGGGCAGGTGTCGTCGAGGAAGGCGAAGGAGTCGACGTCCCACAGTGGCCGGCCACCCGGCCCGTCGACGACGGGCGGGTCGAGTTGGGCGAGGCGACCGCGAGCGGCGCGCTCGAAGTCGCTGCGATCGCCGAAGGGCAGCCGATCGGTGGCGTGCGCGTGGGCGGCGACCGTGTGCCGCGACGCGGGCTGTGGAGTGCTCATCGCCCACACACTGCCATGCGGGGCATGGCGAGGAGTGAGTGCGCCGGCCGCGTGCTCAGCCTCGCTGGCGCAGGCTCAGCTGACCGACGGCACGAACGTCGGTCATCAGCCGTTCCAACCCTGCGAACACACCGTTGGCGGGATCGAATCGAACCTTCGTGCTGTCGAGCACCACCGGTCCGCCCGCACCGTGGATCGTGGCCGTGATGTCCACGCCGTCGACGCACGACTGGCACTCGCCGGGCCCGACCTCTGCCGCCAGCGCATCGAAGTCCACGGCCTCGAGGCTCTGCAGCCACGCCGCGACCTCTGCGGCAGGGATCTCACCGGTGAGCTCCGCAGGGGCGTCCTCTCCGGTGCGGAACACCTCGACCTTGCCGGAGTCGTACACGACGTAGGTCGCACAGTTGGGTCCCATCATCTGGCAGCCGCCGACCTCCGAGTACTCGAGGGCGATGGACGGTACGGGGGCGATGGTGCTGGCCCCGCTCGTGTCGGAGTCGCCGCAGGCGGCAACGGAAAGGAGGAGTCCGGCGCCGATCAGCGTGCGGGTGAGACGTCGTGTCATGGCGGGTTCGACGCCGGACACGAGTGCCCGGTTCCGTCGATCAGCGAGCGATGAGCCACGCTGCCATGAAGGCGACGGAGTTGGTCGCGAGGTGAGCGGCGATCGGCACGAGGAGACTGCGGAACCGGACCCGCAACCACCCGAAGGCCGCGCCGGCCAACGAGGTGACGACGACGGTCCCGAGCACCGACCCGATCCGACCCACCGTCGACGTGGTCGCGTCGGCGAGCGCCGTGTTCTGTCCGGATGAGTTCCACGCGGTCACGATGTGCCAGCACCCGAACGCAAGGGCGGCGGCGGCCACCGCACGCATCGGGGTCATGATCCTGCCGGCCAGTCCGAGCACGACACCGCGGAACGCGAACTCTTCCAGGAGCACGGTGCCCACCGGGATCACGACGAGCACCTTGACCAGCATCTCGGCGGGACCGATCGACACCCGGTCGTCATCGAAGAGGCCCACGGTGAGTGGGAGCGCGGCGCCGATGCCGATGATCGACCGACACCGCCGCGAACGCCCCCGCTCCGGCGACGACGCCACCGGGGACGGACTCGGGCGCGAGCCCGAGTTCTGGTCGGGTGAGCGAAGCCCAGTGTGCCAGTCCGACGAGCACCCCGATCAGGGCCACGTTGAACCAGAAGTCCGCCCACGACGGCACGACCGTGGAGCGGATCACGATCGCCGCGGCGAGCACGGCCAGCGTGACCGTCAGGGCGCGGCGGGTGCCGACGGGTTGCATCGCGACGGGGTCAGCCGTGCGCCAGGAGCGCCTGCAACGTCACCGTGTCCTCGGCCGTCCACCCGTCGGGCGGGATCACCGCCGCCCAGCCGGCGACGAACGCGTTGCTGTAGTCGTGGCCGTATCCGGGCTTCGCGCCGAATCCCGCGGAGAGGTCGGCCACGCCCTGGGCCCAGGTGACGAACGGGAACCACGATGCCCGCCCCGGGATGTCGTAGCCCTTGGGGTCCTTGATCCAGTCCGGCTCGGACCACATCGTCTCCCAGTTCCAGAACGTCACCGGGTCCGACGGGTGCTGGATGTACAGCACCCTCGGGAACGCCCACGACTCGTCGGGGGTGAGCAGCTCCTCGGGTCGATTCGCGAACCGCACCGACGTGCCGTCCTCGTAGACGGGGAGCCACGCGGTGGACGCGTCGTTGCGGGCGCCGACGAGCTGCTGCCAGATCGTGTTCGAGTTGGTCGGCCCGGTGAACAGCACGCCGTCGGTGCGTCCCACCATGTTCGCCACCGAGGTGCGGTCGTCACGGCCGGCGAACGCCGCTTCGGCGCCGAGCGAGCCGAGGCTCTGGCCGAACACGACCAGCTTCGGGCGATCCTGCTCGGGGAGCTGCGACCATCGCTGCGACACGGCGTTGAACAGCTCGGCCCCGGCCTCCTGGGCGACCTCGGAGTCGACGAGCGTGGAGATCCAGCTGGGCAGGAACGAGTACTGGATCGCGATCATCGCCGTGTCGCCGCCGTAGAGCTGCTCGATGGCGAGCGCCGCGTCGGGGTCGACCCAGCCCGTGCCGGTGACCGTGGTGACGACGAGCACGGCGCGGTCGAACCCACCGGCGCGCTCGAGGTCGCGCACCGCGAGGTCGGCGCGTGCGGCCGCGTCGTCGGCCGAGGCGAGACCGGCGTAGATCCGGATGGGGGGCAGCACCTTGCGTCCACTCGGGAACTTCTTCAGCTCCGCCTCCGGTGTGGCGCGAGCGACGAACGTCCGGCCCTGCAGGCCGAGCGTGTCCCACGGGATCAGCGAGTCGGGGCTGCCCGAGACGGTGGGCTGCATGGGCTGGGTGATGCCGTCCTCGGTGCCGTCGTCGACCGTGCGGAACGTGTCGCGGGCCCAGTTCTCGAACGCCCCGAAGCCGGCCCCCAGCGCCCACTGGGCGATCAGGACGACGACGATCACGGTGGCCACCGTGGCACCCGTGCGAGGCAGGTGGCGGGCGACCCAGCGATCGATCGCCCGGATCCCGCGCCAGATCACACGGGCGATGAGGATCAGCACGGCGGTCAGCACGATCGTCGCCACGATCAGCGGGACCAGTGAGGTCCCCGAGAGGTGATCGAGCCCCATCAGGTCGCGGTGCTCGTTCTGCCAGGTGGTCCAGACGGCGAGTCCGACGAGCACGACGACCGCGGCCGCGGCGGCGAGAGCGATCCACAACCCGCGCCGCAACGGAGCGGGGACGCGCACGTCGAAGCGAGCCAGCAGGCGGTGGATCAGGTAGCCCAGGAACGTGCCGACGAGGAGCGCGAAGCCGATGCAGACGGCGCTGACCATTCCCTGCGCGACCGCGCTGCGCGGCATCAGGCTCGGCGAGAGCGACTTCCACCAGAACAACACGGCGAGGGCGAGCCCGCCGAAGGACGGACGGCGGAACAGCGACGTCCGCCAGGACGGCCGCTCAGGGCCGGACGGTGCGTCCGGAGTCGTCGGGCACGGGCTCGGCCGCATCTCGCTCGGAGGGGAGGTCGATGTCGTCGACGGAGGTCTCGTCGGCCAGCTGCTGCATGGGGCTGCAATGTACCCGACGCCGGAAATGGCGCCCTCGGAGAGATTCGAACTCCCGCACACGGTTCCGGAAACCGATGCTCTATCCCCTGAGCTACGAGGGCGGGGGTCCCGAAGGACAGCGCCACGATACCGACCAAACGCGGGGCCGCCGCAACTCGTTCACACGTCGACGCCGGCGTCCGCGGGCGTGTTGCCCTTGAGGTACCGCGGACCCGTGCCCGAGCCGGCCGGCGGCGCGATCGTGCACGTGACCAGGAGGCGAAACTCGCGGCGCCCCGCGCCACGTCCCCCTCCCGACGGCCTTGAGCGGCGATCGCCCACCCGCATCGCGAGCCGTCCATTCGTGGCTCGATTTGGCGGGTCACATTTCGCAGACTGTCAGCACGCGTGGATTCCGGCTACCTGCTTTACGGCCGGGCCGGATGCTTGGTTCGCCTACACGGCCTATCTGCGGCTTCTACCAAACGGGGGTTCTCAAGCCCTCTGATCCGAGCTGTTCCGGCGCATCCCTTGTTTACTGCGCAAACGTGCCCTTGGTAGGGGCGAGAATGTTAAGGTCCCTCTAGCTGGCGGCCGGTCTTACACTGTGATGGCTGCGTGTTGGAGACTTCGTGAAAGGATATGGATTTGGGAATCCTATTCGTGACGACCTACTCCTTGATGTTCTTGGCCGGAAATATCATTGTTCGGAAACGCCAATGGCTCGCAGAATTGCTGAAGCGACACGGCACGGTGGATCTAAGAGAGTATCGATCATCGGACAATATCGAGAGATCCGTAACAGTCTTCGGGGTTGTCTTCATGGTCTTCGCGGTTCTCCTTATGGTTATATTTCTTGTGACCTAATACGGGCAGTATTTCAATACGCACTTCCGGCTGGCTTCTCATGCGACGTGAGGTCGAGCAGATCGGTCGCCGCAACCGGACGCTCTGCAGGGCGTTCCGTGGCGGCACTCTTCACGACGCACGGGTTGCGAGCCGTCCGATGCCGTCCTCCACCGCGGTGGAGGACGTCGCGGGCACCAGTCGACAGGACTTGGCAACCGTCGGGGTGCCCGGCTTGCCGACTGCGATCATCCTCGGCGTGCCAGGTGCGGATGCGGCTCGGTGTCGCCTCAGGAAGTTCCGTCGCGCCGAGCGCCGGCAGGATGAGCAGGCGCAACTCGCCCTCGTACAGCTCGCGGGTGCCCGGTTCCCAGCTGCGGTCGCTCGGCGAGCCAGCGCGGTCCGCGTACTCCTCCAACGTCACCTTGGCGGCGTCGGGGTCGATTCAAGAGCGGCGTCCACGTCTGAGCGGACCGAAGCTGTACGCGTCGGCCTCGCGCTGGGTGCGGAATGTTGAACCGGCCGGTCCTTGCATCAGGTCCGGGCGGGTGCTGGGGCTTGTCGTTGGCCCCCGGTTCGAGCGTAGTGCTCGGCTTCGAACTCGGTGGGTGAGGTGTCGCCGAGTTCGCTGTGCAACCGGCGGTTGTTGAATCAGTCGACCCAGGCGAGGGTCTCCAGTTCGACGTGGTCGGCGTCGCGCCCCGGGCCTCGGCGGCGGATGAGCTCGGTCTTGTAGAGCCCGTTCACACTTTCGGCGAGCGCGTTGTCGTAGCTGTCGCCGATGCTGCCGATGGAAGCGAGGGCACCGATTTCTCCGAGGCGTTCGGTGTAGTTCACCGACACGTATTGCGAACCGGCATCGGAGTGTGCGATCACGCCGCGCCGGAACTGGTGACTGCGTGAGAAGGCCGCCATATTCAACGCGTCCGTCACCAGGTCGGCGGTCATCGTCGGGGCGGTGCGCCAACGAGGGCTTGCCGGATGGGGTTGCCCATTCTACATTTGTGTATTACGTTGCAGCCGTGTGGAGTTTCATCGCTCGGCGTTCAGGCACGGGATTGCTGTGGAGGCGATCGCGCATGCGCTCGGGCGGCGATTGGTCACGGTCGATCTCGATGTGGACGGCGACCCGCCGAGGGTGTTGGCAATCGGGCCCGACCTGGCCGGCAATCTGTTGGAGATCGTGTGGCTCGAGTTGGCGGACGAGCGGATGATGGTGATTCACGCGATGCCACTGCGTGCTTCGTTCTATGGGCTGTTGCCGGAGGGAGAAACACGAGATGAGTGACCCCAAGATCCATCGGACCGCCTCTGGGCGGGTACTGACTGATGAAGACATCGACGCGATCGCTACGAGGGTGGAGACCGACGTGTTCGATGTCGAGGAGCTCAAGTCGCGTCGACGTGGCAGGCCGATGATCGGCACGGCCCCGGCCGAGGTGGTGCCGGTGCGAATCGATCCGGAGTTGAAGGCGGCGATCGACGCCCGCGCCATCGCGGACGAAACGACGACGAGTGAGGTCATTCGTGAGGCGTTGCGCAGATATCTGGAGGTCGCCTGACCACAGTCCTGGAGCACGCGGTGCCCATGAGCCGGGCCGCGAACCGGGTACGACCGTGCTGTCGCTCGCGTCGTAGCGGTTACCTCAACAACCGCTACTACGACCCCGCGTCACTAACTGCGAGTACAGCAGAGGGTCTCGGCTACTCCGGCATACAGGCCGCGGCGGCAGTGAACGCAACTAAATTCTTCTTTCCCGTATTTGATGCTGTCGCCGCTGTGCAGAGTGCGTTGCCCAATGGCTGATATTGGCCGTGGGGCCCTCTTCGTAGCGCTAATTCTGCTGTTCCCGCTAATTAACCTCCTCATCATTAGAATCATCCGCCCTCCAACGCTTCCCGACGATCCCAAGACTGGTCAGCCAATCAGTCAATTGACATACAACTACACGGCCGCCGGTAGCATTCTAGATCGATACTTGAAGCATTGGCTATTGCTCATTCTTCTGCTGGTCATCATCGGCCTGTTTCTGATTGCACTCAGCTGAGAGGCGGACAGTGCGCCCAATCATGGCTCAGAGTGATCCATCTCGACAGCAAGAAGACCACGGACTCGCGCTCGACTTGCAGTTTGAAGTCGAGCCCGAGTTTGGCTAGGGCGATTTCCCCAGGTAGACCGAGTCGGTTTACACCCGACTGTCAACTTCGCGAGCTGGCTGAGCGGTGGGGGTGCGAGCAGGAGAATTGACCGTAACGGCGGTCCCCGGAAGTGCGGAACGTGAGACCGGTAGGCCAGAGCACGAGTGCGCTAGGAGCTGCTGAAGTCGATCGTGCCTGCCAGTCGCGCCGGCCCCTTCTCGGATACGCCGTCGACTTGGCTCACTCGTTCACACGTCGACGCCGGCGTCGCGCGGCGTGTTGCCCTTGAGGTACCGGGGACCGTGGCCGAGGCGGGCGGCGACGTCGTCGGGGTTGTAGAGCGCGCACCGTTCCAGGCTGAGGCAGCCGCAACCGATGCACGAATCGAGGTCGTCGCGCAGGGCGACGAGGAGGCGGATCTGGTCGTCGAGGCGGGTGCGCCACGCAGTGGACAGCGCGCTCCAGTCCTCCGGCGTCGGCGTGCGCCCGTCGGGCAACGTCGCCAGCGCCGAGCGGATCTCCTCGAGCGACAGGCCGACGCGTTGGGCGGTACGGATGAACGCGACGCGGCGCAGGGTGTCACGAGGGAAGCGGCGCTTGCCCGACGGCGCTCGTGCTGCCGGGCCGATCAGGCCCTGGTCCTCGTAGAACCGCAGGGCGGACGCCGCCACCCCGGCGCGGGTGGAGAGCTGGCCGATCGAGATCAGGTCGTGACTGTCCATCCCACGTTCCTCCGCTGGGGCGATCGTCACCGAACCCCCTTGACTTCAACTGCACTTGAAGGAGCAGAGTACCCGGCATGACCCCCCATCACGCGTCCGCGATCGCGCCCTCACACGCCTCCGTCATCACCCGTGCCGCCGACGTCATCTCCGTGCCGAAGGCCGCGCCCGCCAACTCGTTCGTCCTCCACGCGCCCCTCGAGCTGATGGCCCGTGTCGGCCTCCTGGCCCACGTGCCGGTGTCGCGGCAGGCCGAGGCGATCGGCATGATCGAGTGGCTCACCGACCAGTACCTCGCCGCCGGCGACCCCGTCGAGCAGCCCCTGGCGATGTCGGCCGACCCGGTCGATGCGGCCGGCGACGGCGCTCGTCGCCGCGATCGCCGACGGCGACCTCGATCGCGTCGACGCGCTGGCGGTCGCGCTCCTCCCGCAGCTGTCGGTGCACGAGGTGACCGGCCGGCTCGGCGAGGCGATCGTGCCCTCGCTGGCCGCCGCCGGACACGCCCCGATCGGGCTCTCGCTGCTGGCCAGGCTCCCGGTCACGCTGCCCGCCACGCTGCTGCGCGGTGCACTCCGGGGGATCGCCTCGCAACCGCAGTGGCGGGTGCGCTGGCACGAGCACATCCGGGAGGAGGGCGACGCCCGACTGCTCGGCTCGGCGCTGCGGGCGACCCCGATGCTCGGTCGTCCCGGCAGCGACTTCATCTTCCCGTTGATGTCGCAGGTGCAGGACTCCGGTGTCGCCGAACGCCTGCTCGCCCCCGTGCTGGCGGAGCGCTTCGACGTGCCCGGCACGACGGCGGTGCTCACGCGCACCGCGCTGTGGAGCATGGTCCACGACGATCCGTCCCAGGCGCCGTACGGCTGGAGCCACGCCCTCACGATGCCCCAGGCCGTGATGTCGCTCGCCGGGGCGGGCGTGCGCCCCCGCACCGCGCTCGCCGTGGCCGCCACCTTCGAGGTCGGGTTCCGCGCCGCCCACGGCCAGGTGGCGATCCCGGAGGTGATCGAGCCGGGCCCGATGCCCGACGTGACCGTGGCCGAACTGGCCCTCGCCGCCTCGCTCCACGAGGACGCCCACCTCGTCAAGTACACCTTGGCCTGCCTGCACGCCGCGGTGGACGACCCTGCATACCGGCCGCTGGCCCTCGCGGCCGCGCGCACACCTGGTGGACTGGTGGGCGACCGCCTGAGACACGGCGGGCCGCCCGTGGCTGGGTAAGGTGGGCGCAGCGGTCGGCACGGAGTCTTTCGAAGGAACGCATTGCGTCCAGTAGCGATCGCGCTACGAGTCGGGTGTGCAGCCCTGTTCGTCGGGTGCCCTGGTGCTCGCCAGCCCCCGCTTC
Source organism: uncultured Acidimicrobiaceae bacterium (assembly GCA_963720695.1). Lineage (GTDB taxonomy): Bacteria > Actinomycetota > Acidimicrobiia > Acidimicrobiales > Ilumatobacteraceae > UBA668. Next base: position 860,382 of record CAVRGG010000004.1, on the reverse strand, counting down.
GACTCCGATCGCGCGGCCGACGGTGCCCGAGTCCGTGGTGGCCGTCCGGCGCCCAGCCCCAGCGCTGCGGCCGCGACCGGCAGCCGCGTTCCGCGACGTCCGGCCCCCAGCCGGCGGGCGACTGCCAGCAGGTGGCCTTCCGGGTCGGCCTCCACCATCCGGGGGTGACGCAGGTGATCGTGGTGATCTCCACGTCGACGACCGCGACCATGGCCAGCTGCAGGTGGCCGATCTCGGTCCGCAGGGCTGGTCGTGCGGCGCCGCGGCCACGACGCTCGCCTCGGCCGGTCCGGCACCCGCCCGCTGCTGCAGCGGCGCAGCGGTGACGGGACGACGCCGGCCGGTGTCTTCCCGCTCGGCTCCATGACGGCGTGGGACGGACAGGTGTTCAGCTTCTTCGGCAACTCCGCCGACCCGGGCGTCGGCGCCGGCCCGTATCGGCGGGTGCGCACGGGGGACTGCTTCGGAGCCACCCCGAACAACCCCGACTACGGACACCTGGTGTACCGCTCCGCCTCGGCGTGTCCAGGGCCCGACGACGAGTACCTGCCGGCCGTGACGGGCGCCTACGAGCACGCCGCGTTGATCGGCGCCAACATGGAACCGAACGTCAGCGGCGATGCACCGGGGGAGACTCCCTACGCGGCGGCGATCTTCCTGCATCGGTTCAGCTTCGACGCGGCCGGCAACAGCAAGCCGACGGCCGGATGCGTGTCGCTGAGCCACGCCAACCTCGTCAACGTGCTGCGTTCGATGCGCCCCGGGGTGATGTTCGCGATCGGCGAGCGGACCTGGTTGCTCGCCAACACCTGACCGGCGGATGGTGTCGGCTCCGCGCCGTTTCGAATGGACTCCGGGCTCGGAGGGGTCGACCGGTACGATCTGGGAGCCATGGCCGACCCCCTGCACACGATCGCCGCTCCCTTGCGCGAGGCGCTCGCCCGCGCCACCGGGCTCGCGCCGGAGGGGATCGACCCGGTCGTCCGCCCGAGTGACCGCGCCGACGCACAGGCCAACGGCGCACTGGCCCTCGCCAAGCAGTTGGGCCGAAACCCTCGCGAGGTGGCGGAGGCCGCCGTCGCCACCGGTCTGCTGGCCGAGTTGTGCAGCAACGTCGAGGTCGCCGGGCCGGGGTTCATCAACCTCACCTTCACCGACGCCTTCCTCGCCCAGCAGCTCCTCGAGGCCGCGGCCGATCCGCACCTCGGCGTGCGCGACGCTGCCGTCGCCGAGACGGTGGTGGTCGACTACTCCGCACCGAACGTCGCCAAGGAGATGCACGTCGGTCACCTGCGCACCACGCTGATCGGCGACGCGCTCGTCCGGATGCTCGAGTTCGTCGGTCACCACGTCATCCGCGAGAACCACGTCGGCGACTGGGGCACGCCGTTCGGCATGCTGATCGAGCACGTCGACGATCTCGGCGGCGAGCTGGGTGAGATCGATCTGTCCGATCCCGGCGCGTTCTACAGGGCCGCCCGCGCGAAGTTCGACGCCGACGACGAGTTCAAGGAACGCGCTCGCCGCCGAGTCACGCTGCTGCAGAGCCGCGACGACGAGGCGACGATGGCGGTGTGGCAACAGCTCGTCGACCAGTCGGCCGACTACTTCGACGTCGTCTACGGCCGGCTCGAGGTGCTGCTGCGCCGTGACGACATCGTCGGCGAGAGCTTCTATCAGCCGTACATGCCCACCATGCTCGCCCGTCTGGAGCAGCAGGGGCTCCTCGAGGAGAGCGACGGCGCCAAGGTGGTGTGGGTCCCCGGCTTCACCAACCGCGAGGGCGAACCGCTGCCGCTCATCGTCCAGGCCCGCACGGGTGGGTTCAACTACGCCACCAGCGACCTCACCTGCGTGATCGACCGCGTCGAGCGGCTGCACGCGACGCTGTTGGTCTACGTCGTCGGCACCCCCCAGAGCCAGCACCTCCAGATGGTCTGGAAGGCGGCCGAGATGATGGGCGTGCTCGTGCCCCCGGCGAGGGCGGTGCACGTCAACTTCGGCAGCGTGCTCGGTGTGGATCGCAAGATGCTCAAGACCCGCAGCGGCGAGCCCGAGATGTTGCTCGACCTCGTCGACGGCGCCATCGAACGCGGGCGGGCGGCGGTCGCCGAGCGGTCCGCCGAGCTGTCCGCCGAGGAGCGAGACGAGCTCGCCCGGATCATCGGCGTCGGCGCGCTCCGGTACGCCGAGCTGTCCAGCGACCGGATCAAGGACTACGTCTTCGACTGGGATCGCATGTTGGCCTTCGACGGCAACACGGCCCCCTACCTGCAGTACGCGCACGCCCGCATCTGCAGCATCTTCCGTCGGGCCGGCATCGAGCGGGCCTCCGTGCGCGCCACCCTGCCGTCGCTCGCCGCGCCGCAGGAGCGGGCGCTCGCGCTGGCGCTCCTGCAGTTCGACGCCGTCGTCCACGACACGCTCGACAAGTTCAGCCCCCACCGCCTCTGCACCTACCTGTTCGATCTCGCCCAGGCGTTCACCGCGTTCTACGAGGCGTGCCCGGTCCTCAAGGAGGGCTACGAGGACACACGCGCCGGCCGCCTCGCGCTGTGCGACCTCACGGCCCGCGTCCTGCAACAGGGCCTGGCCCTGCTCGGCATCGCCGTGCCGGAGCGGATGTGACGTGAGACCGGTCTCGATGTCGTTGCTGCCCGACACGGCGACGGTGCTGCCCGATGGTGGGCTCGCGATCGGTGGGTGCGTCGTCGCCGACCTCGCCGCGGAGTACGGCACGCCGCTGTTCGTCTACGACGAGGCGCACCTGAGGGCGCGGTGTCGCGAAGCGGTGCGCACGTTCGGTGCCGGCCGGGCGGTGTACGCGACCAAGGCGTTCCTGTGCTCTGCCATGGCGCGCCTCGCGTACGAGGAGGGGATGCTCCTCGACGTCGCCAGCGGGGGCGAGCTCTTCGTCGCGCTGCACGCCGGTGTGCCGGCGGATGCGCTGACCCTGCACGGCAACAACAAGAGCATGGCCGAACTGCGCATGGCCCTGACGGCCGGTGTGCGACACGTGGTGGTCGACAGCTTCGACGAGCTCGACCGCCTCGATGCGCTCCACGCCGAGGGCCTGCCCGTGCCGAAGGTGCTGGCGCGGATCACACCCGGCGTGCACGCCCACACCCACGAGTTCATCGCCACCGGGCAGGACGACAGCAAGTTCGGCTTCAACCTCGGCAACGGCGACGCACAGCGAGCGGTCGAGCGGATGCGGCGGTCACCGTCGATGCAGCTGGTCGGTGTGCACTGCCACATCGGCAGCAACGTCTTCGAAGCGTCCAACTTCGCCAAGGCCGCGGAGATCATGGCGACGTTCGCGATCCCGCTCGACCTGCCCGAGCTGGTCCTCGGCGGTGGCCTCGGCGTCGCCTACGTCGACGGCGAGGAGGCCCCCACGATCACGCAGTGGGGCAACGTGCTGCTCGACGCCTGCCAGGCACTGGGGGTGCGCAGCGCGGTCAGCGTCGAGCCCGGTCGCAGCATCGTGGCCGCCGCCGCCGTGACCGTGTACGAGGTCGGCACGGTCAAGCACATCCCCGGCGTGCGCACCTACCTCTCCGTCGACGGAGGGATGAGCGACAACCCGCGCCCGGTCCTCTACGGCAGCGGCTACGAGGCGTTCCTGCCCCGCTCGGTCACCGCCGACCGCCCCGAGCGTGCGCGGCCTGGTCGGCAAGCACTGCGAGAGCGGCGACGTCCTCATCCTCGACGCGGCGCTGCCCGAGGGTGTGCGCGTCGGCGACCTGCTGGCCACGCCGGTCACCGGCGCCTACGGGCACAGCATGGCGAGCAACTACAACAAGCTCACCCGCCCTCCGGTCGTGTTCGTGCAGGACGGCCGGCACCGCCTCGTGGTCCGCCGCGAGTCCTACGAGGATCTGGTGCGATGCGACGTGGACTGATCGACCAGATCGTCGACGCGATCCGCAAGGCGTTCTCGGGCTCGGGCACGTCGACGAGGACGACGTCCACCAAGGGCGGTGCCACGACCCGACCGAAGCACAACGGCGCACGCGACGTCGACGACCGCGACCTCGACTTCGAGTACTCGCCGTGCCTCGACGGTGACCCCGACCCCGGCGAGATCGTGTGGACGTGGGTGCCCTACGAGGACGACCCGTCGCAGGGCAAGGACCGGCCGGTGGCCATCATCGGCCGTCGCGGCGATCACCTCCTCGGGGTCCCGCTGACGTCGAAGCGGCACGACAACGAGGCGCAGGTCCCCGTGGGCACCGGCTCCTGGGATCGCGAAGGTCGACCCAGCTACGCGAAGGTCGAGCGGGTCCTCGACATCGTGCCGGGCAACGTCCGCCGCGAGGGCGCGGTGCTGGCGAGGCACTACCACGACGCGATCGTCGCCGGCGTCCGCCGCGCCCGCGCCCGCTGACCCACCGGACCCGCGTCCGGACGTCGTCGGCTTCTGGGCGTGATCCTTCCCACCTCGGCTTCTGGTCCGGATCGTTCCCGGAATCCGGGAACGATCCGACCTAGTTGGTGCATGAGGACCCCGATCACCAGCACTTAGGCAATTCGGACCATTCACCCGGCCACCTCTTTGCGTGACGAAAATTGACGAATACGGTACGAACCGTGCACGAAGCAGCCCAGGTTTCGCAGGTCGTGGGCTCGCCCGCCGGACGTCATCGCGTCGCCCGTCCCCGTGCTCGTCGCGGGTTGACGGCTGCGGGACTGTTCCTCGGCGCGCTGGTGGTCGGCGTCGCACCTGCTTCGGCCGACGGGACCGCTTACGTCACCACCGACGTGGAATGCGACCAGGCAAATCGCGGTGTGCTCGACCTCACGCTCGTCAACGACAGCGACACCGTCCCGGCCGAGTTCGTGGTGGGTGACGCCGACCCGGCCAAGGCGGCGCTGGTGACCGTTGCCCCGCTGTCCGCCCATGCGATGACCTACACCGAACTCGCCGACGGCGACATCACCGTGCCCGTCCGCATCGACGGCGCCGAGGCCGATGTCGCGGTCACGATCGATTGCGCCGGCCCGCGCGTCGAATCGCTGAGCGCTCCCGCCCACATCGTCGGCGGTGTCACGCCCGAGCTTCCCCGGACGGGGTCCTCCACCGTGGGCCTGGTCATCGGCGGCGCGCTCGTCGTCGCCGGCATCGCCGCATCGCTCATCGCCCGCCGCCGCTACTCCTGAACCGGCGCGGGCAATGTGTTTCCCGCTCGCCTCGCCGAACTCGTAGCCTGCACCCCGTGACGAGGCTGATCAGGATCGGTGTGTTGGGGTGCGGCAACGTCGGTGCCGCGTTCGTGGAACTGGTGACCGCGCAGGCGGGGGCCATCGAAGCGCGCACCGGGGTGCGACTCGAGGTCACGCGTGTCGCCGTCCGCAATCTCAGCGCTCCGCGCGGGGTGGCGCTGGCCGAGGGAGTCCTCACTCGCGATGCGGAGGGCATGGTCGCCGACCCGGCGATCGATCTCGTGGTGGAGGTCATCGGGGGCATCGAGCCGGCCCGCGAGCTGATCACCACCGCATTGCGCCACGGCAAGCCCGTGGTCACCGCGAACAAGGAGCTGCTCGCCAACGTCGGCACCGAGCTCTACGCGACCGCCGATGAGGTCGGCGTCGACCTGCTGTTCGAGGCTGCCGTCGCCGGTGGCATCCCGGTCATGCGGGCGTTGCGCGAGAGCCTTCGCGGCGAGCCGATCAGTCGGGTGATGGGGATCATCAACGGCACCACCAACTTCATCCTCACCAAGATGACCGAGGAGGGCACCGACTACGCGGCGGCGCTCGCCGAGGCGCAGGCGCTCGGGTTCGCCGAGCGCGACCCGACGGCCGATGTCGAGGGATTCGACGCCGGTGCGAAGGCGGCCATCATCGCCACGATCGCGTTCGGCTCCAAGGTCGTCGCCGGCGACGTCTACCACGAGGGCATCAGCCGGGTGTCGGCCCACGACATCGCGATGGCGACCCGTCTCGGCTACGTGGTCAAGCTGCTCGGCATCGCCGAGGCCGATCGTGACACCGGCGCCATCGCGGTCCGGGTCCACCCGACGATGGTCCCTTCGACGCATCCGCTGGCCAGTGTGCGCGAGAGCTACAACGCGGTGTTCGTCGAGGGCGATGCCGTGGGCTCGTTGATGTTCTACGGGCGCGGCGCCGGCGGCAACCCCACCGCCAGTGCGGTCCTGGGCGACGTCATCGACGCGGCGGTCAACCTCGCCAACGGCACACACGGTTCGCTCGGCACGTTCGGGCGGGCCAAGATCCGGCCGATCGACGAGACCTCCGCCGAGTACCTGCTGAGCATGGACGTGGCCGACCGACCCGGCGTGCTGCACACCGTCACGGGGGTCTTCGCCCGCCACGACGTCAGCATCCGTGCCGCCGAGCAGGAGGGCAACGGCCCCGATGCGCGCCTGGTGTTCATCACCCACGTCGCGCTCGAGTCGGCGATGCAAGCGACCGTGCGCGAGCTGCGCGATCTCGACGTCGTTCGCCAGGTCGGCAGCCTGCTGCGCGTGATCGGCGGCTGATCGTGCGCTACGTCTCCACCCGCGGCGCCGCGCCCGAGCTCGGCTTCACCGACGTCCTGCTCGCAGGGCTGGCGTCCGACGGCGGCCTCTACGTGCCCGCGGAGTGGCCGGCGCTGCCGCCTCGGGTCGCCGGAGCCACGTACTCGCAGCGGGCGGCGCAGATCATCCAGCTCTTCGTCGGCGACGAGCTGTCGCCGGCCACCGTCGGTCGCCTGTGCGACGAGGCGTACGCCACGTTCGACCACCCTGCCGTCGTCCCGCTCGTCCAGCTCGCGGACGACCACTTCGTCCAGGAGCTGTTCCACGGCCCCACGCTCGCGTTCAAGGACGTCGCCCTGCAGTTGGTCGGTCGGATGTTCGACGAGGTCCTTCGCGCTCGCGGGCAACGGGTCACCATCGTCGGCGCCACCAGTGGCGACACGGGTTCGGCGGCGATCGACGGTGTGAAGTCGTGCGCCAACGTGGACATCGTGATCCTCTTCCCGTACGGCCGCACGAGCGACGTGCAGCGCAAGCAGATGACCACCGTCGACGCCCCGAACGTGCGTGTGGTGGCGATCGACGGCACCTTCGACGACTGCCAGGACATGGTCAAGGCGATGTTCCACGACGTCGAGTTCCGCGACACCATGGGGCTGTCGGCGGTGAACAGCATCAACTGGGCGCGGGTGATGGCCCAGATCGTCTACTACGCGACCGCCTGCGACCTGCTCGCCACCCCGATCAACGTGTGCGTGCCCAGCGGCAACTTCGGCAACGTGTTCGCCGGATGGATCGCCCGGCGGATGGGCGCACCCATCGATCGACTGGTCGTGGCCTCCAACGCCAACGACATCCTCACTCGGTTCTTCAACGACAACGACATGCGGGCGGCGCCGGTCGTGCCGTCGCTGAGCCCGAGCATGGACATCCAGGTCTCGTCCAACTTCGAGCGGTTGCTGTTCGAGATGAACGGGCGCGACGGAGGGATCACCGCCGAACAGTTGAGCCGCTTCCGTTCGTCGGGGCATCTCTCGATCGAGTCGGACCAGCGATCGACGTTCATCGACGGGACCTTCGTCGCCGAACGCCTCGACGACGCTGCGACACTCGAGGTCATCGGCCGCACCCACCGCGAGACCGGCATGCTGCTCGACCCGCACACGGCAGTCGGGGTCGGAGCGGTGCAGAGGCTGCAGTCGCAAGGAACCCTGGACGGTCTCACCGTCACGCTGGCGACCGCGCACCCGGCGAAGTTCCCCGACGCGGTCGAGCGGGCGACGGGTGTCCGCCCGCCGCTGCCCGCGCACCTGGCCGACCTGTTCGAGTTGCCCGAGCACGTGACGCGGCTGCCCAACGACCTCGCGACGGTCCAGGACTTCGTGCGGACCACCTTCGCCGGCTGACGGGACACCTTCGATCACGACGTTGCGGCGGCGGGGGTCGATGGATACAGTTCGCACGGTCCGGGTTCCCGGACGTCCCCGCTGCAACCGGCCGAAGGCTGATGGCGCGGCTGGGATTCGCATCGCTCAGGTGGTGGGGCCGCCGGGTACGTCAGTCGTTTCGCTGCCGCTCCCCGTGCAACCTCGCCTCTCCAGAAAGCAGGTGGCCAGTGGCCGCGGAAGCGCTCGAGCAATCCATGCTCGAATCGAAGGACAAGGATCAGCTCCTTGCCATTGCCCAGGCGCTGGGCATCAAGACGACGGCTCGTGCCTCCAAGGCCACGCTGATCGACAAGATCCTCGAGACGACCGGCTCCGGCGACGCGTCGGGGTCCAACGGCTCCGCTCCGGCGGCCGCGAGCCCGGACGCCCCGGCCGCAGCCGGTGCGCCGGAGCCCACCGAGCAAGCGGCGGAGGTCGTGCTCGGCCCCGACGGCGAGCCCCTGGCCGATTGGGAGATCGAGCTGATGCGCGCCGGCGAGATCGACGCACCGCTGAGCCCGTCCGCCCCCGCCACCAAGCCCAAGCCTCGGGCGGCGGTGAAGCCCGCGCCTGCACCCGCACCCAGCGGGCCCCAGGTCGCCGAGACCGACGACGACGGCGATGCCGACGACGACGCCGACGGCGACGGTGCCGGAGGTGACGGAGACGGCGAGGGTGACGGCGAGAGCCGCAATGCCCGCAGGCGCCGTCGGCGCCGCAACAAGAACCGCACCGGTCCCGACGGCCAACCGCTCGCCGATCGACCCGACCAGCCCCAGCAACAGCAGCCCCGCGAACCGCGTGAATCGCGTGAGCCCCGCGAAAGCGGCGAGGTCTCCGGCGCCGATCCGGTGGAGGTCGCCGGGTATCTCGATCTGCGCGAGGAGGGCTACGGCTTCCTCCGCGTCAGCGGATACCTGCCGAGCCGCGACGACGCCTACATTCCCGTGCGCCTCACCCGTCAGTTCGGCTTGCGCAAGGGTGATCACATCACGGGTCTCAGCCGGCCCGCGGGCCGCAACGAGAAGAACCCGGCGTTGCTCGAGGTGCACACGATCAACGGCGAGGAGCCGGACAAGGCTCGTGACCGCCCGAAGTTCGAGGACCTCACCGCGCTGTTCCCCGACGAGCGGCTGAAGCTCGAGAACGGCACCAACGCCGCCGACATGACGCCGCGCATCATCGACCTCGTCGCCCCGATCGGCAAGGGTCAGCGCGGCATCATCGTCTCGCCGCCCAAGGCCGGCAAGACGACGATCATGAAGACGATCGCCACGGCGATCGAGGAGAACAACCCCGAAGTCATCCTCATGGTGCTGCTCATCGACGAGCGCCCCGAAGAGGTCACCGACATGCGGCGCACCGTCAAGGGTGAGGTCATCTCCAGCACGTTCGACCGTCCGAGCGAGGAGCACACCCACGTCGCCGAGATGACCATCGAGCGGGCCAAGCGACTCGTCGAGATGGGCAAGGACGTCGTCATCATCCTCGACGGCATCACCCGCTTGAGCCGCGCCTACAACCTCGCTGCTCCGCCGAGCGGGCGCATCCTCTCCGGCGGCATCGACGCCGGCGCGCTGTACCCGCCGAAGAAGTTCTTCGGTGCCGCCCGCAACGTGGAGGAGGGTGGGTCGCTCACCATCTTGGCCACGGCGCTGGTGGAGACGAACAGCCGCATGGACGACGCGATCTTCGAGGAGTTCAAGGGCACCGGCAACATGGAGCTGCGGCTGGACCGCCGTCTCGCCGAGCGCCGTGTCTACCCGGCCATCGACGTCGACGCGTCGAGCACCCGCCACGAGGAACTGCTCTTCGACCGCAAGCAGCTGCAGATGGTGTGGAAGCTCCGTCGCGTCCTCAGCGGTCTCGCGGCCGACGGCAACTCCGCCCCCGGGCTCGAGTTGCTGATCGACCGTCTCAAGCAGTTCCGCACCAACGCCGAGTTCCTCACCGAGATCGGCAAGCAGAACAACGTCTGATCAGCGTGTGCGGCCCTCGGGCACCAGACCGAACATCGAGATGTAGGGCTTCTTGCCAGGTCCCGGCTGATCATTGCCGAACCGCTTGCCCAACTCCTCCAGCGCATTGCGCAGCTCCAGCGCCTCGTCGTCGGTGAGGCTCACCTTGCCCCACCATTCGGTGGTCACGGTCGACTTCATCTCGTCGGTCTCCATGAAGCTGATCTCCATGCCGCGCACCGGATGGCTGGAGACGCGCACGCCGCTCGAGTCCTCGGAGAGCAGTGTTCGGTCCATCGCTGCGCTGAACTCCGCGAGCACGTAGCGACGGCTGCCGTGTATGAACTCATCACGCCTGCCCGCTGGCATCGCGTCGAACGGGATGCGGTACTCGTCGGCGGTGGCCCGGTAGACGGGTATCGGCTTTCCCGCGCGTGCACGGTGCGAAATGACGTCGAGGAGGCCGGCCGTTCGGAAGCGACCCACGCGGTACGCCAGTGTGCTCGCCGGCATCTTCAGTTCCGTGGCAGCTGACCCGAGGGTCTGCTCCTCGCGCATGAATGGCGCGAGGCAGCGTGCCGAGTTGAGGTCCAGCAGGAGGTCCACGCCGAGGTGGTCGCGGACGATGACGATCCGCCGCTGATTCGAAAGAACATCTTCCATTCGAATCAGACTACTTCGATCATGTTCCCATGAGCATCCGTCAACATCGCGACTTCATGCGCATCTGGACCGGGCAGGCGGTGTCGAACGTCGGCGACGGCGTCCATCGCATCGCGGTCCTCTGGTGGGCCCGCCAAGCCACCGGTTCGAACCTCGTCCTCGTCGCGGTCGCCCTGGCGACCACCCTCCCCACGATCGTCGCTGCCCCTCTCGCCGGATGGTTGGTGGACCGGATGCCGCGGCGGCGACTGATGTTGATCTCCGACGGCGTCCGGGTGATCACCAGCGGGGCGCTGGCCGTGATGGCCGCGACGGGAACGCTGTCGACGGCTGCGGTGCTGGCGGTGGCGACGCTCGCCGCATCCGCGGCGGCACTGTTCACCCCGGCCTACATGGCGTCGATCACGATGCTCGTGCCTGCGGACGACCGCCCGACGGCCAACTCGATGGTCGGCGTGAACGAGGCGCTCGCCGGCATCCTCGGACCCGCCCTCGGCGGACTGCTGCTCGGGCTCTTCGGCACGGCGAGCGCCCTCTGGTTCGACGCGGCGACGTTCGTGGTGTCGATGCTGCTCGTGCTCGCCAGCCGGGTGCCGATGCCGGCTCGCACACCGGCGGCCGCCGACGGCCCCCACGACGGCGTGTTCGCCGGGCTGTCGCTGCTGCGTCGCGACCGCAACCTGCGTGATCTCGCCGTCGTCGCCTGCAGCCTGAACATGTTCGTCGCGCCGGTGCCGATCCTGATCGTGGCGCTGGCCGCCGGGCCGTTCGAACTGGGCGGTACCGGCTACGGGTTGCTCGAGGCGTGCATCCCTGCCGGCCTCGTGCTCGGGTTCGTCCTCGGTCCTCGTGTCGCCCGGATCCGCCCGGCGTCGATCGTGGCCTTGGTGGTCACCAGCCTCGGGATCGCCCTGGCCGGAGCGACGACCATCGCCGTCGTCGGGGCAGCGACCTTCCTCGCCGCGGGTGTGGGCGTCGGCGTGGTGAACACGATCCTTCCCACCCGCTTCCAGCAGGACGTGGACCCGTCGTTGCAGGGCAGGGTGTTCGCGCTGCTCGGAGCACTCATGCAGGTGGGTCGGCCCATCGGGCTCGTGCTCGCCGCGCCGTTGATGGCCTTCGTCGGTGTACGCGCCGGCCTGGCCGTGTGCGGGGCGTGCATGCTGGCCGTGACGTGGTTCGGCCGGGCAGGCGTCCTCGGCCCCGCGATCTCGGCCGACCAGGTCACACACCTCGAAACTGCCAGTGCTGCGGTGGAATGAACCCGGTACACTCCCAGGTCTACTTCTTTCGGAGAACGCCATGAAGACCGATATCCATCCGAACTACACCGACATGACCGTCCGTTGTTCGTGCGGCAACACGTTCACCACCCGGTCCACCCGCGGTGGCGACCTCACCGTCGAACTCTGCAACGAATGCCACCCCTTCTTCACGGGCAAGCAGAAGCTCGTCGACACCGGTGGCCGCGTCGAGCGCTTCAACAAGCGCTACGGCGAGCGCAAGACCAAGTGACCCCGACGCCGTTGCGGCGTCACCCGAATCGATCCACCACCCGGTCCCCGTGACCGGGTGGTGTTCGTTTTGCACGAACCTTCTGGTCGCCGTGCCAGGAGCGCCTCGCCGAGGGTGACGGTTTGCGGGTTTCTTGCCGGTGGCATGACTCCAGTGCGACCGCCCCGCTGCCGATGCACCACCAATGGATGCAACGGAACTGGACCATCTGCTGCGCCGCACCGAGTATGTCGCCAAGCCGGCTCGCGTCGCTGCGCTGTCCGCGTTGACCCGCGACCAGGCCGTCGACAACATCCTGAACGTGTCGCCGACTCCGGTCGCGATCCCGACCTACATCGATCACGACATCGACGGTGAGGGCTACAACCAGTGGGTGTACGCGGTGCAGTGGTGGATCGACCGCATGGTCGACTCACCGACGCCGATCCAGGAGAAGATGACGTTCTTCTGGCACGGCCACTTCTGCACGAGCTGGGACAAGGTCAACAGCGCCCGGTTGATGACGGCACAGAACAAGCTGTTCCGCGACAGCGCGTTCGGCAACTTCCGCACGCTCACCCAGTCGATGGCGTTGCAGCCGGCGATGCTGCTGTACCTCGACAACGTCGACAACGTGAAGTCCTCGCCGAACCAGAACTTCGCCCGCGAACTGATGGAGCTGTTCACCATCGGCGTCGGCAACTACACCGAGGACGACGTCACCGCTGGATGTCGGGCATGGACCGGACACGGGATCGACTGGAACACCTACAACTACCTGTTCCGCGCGAGCGAGCACGACACCCAGGCGAAGGTGTTCATGGGCGTCAGCCGGAACTGGAACGGCCCCGACATCATCAACTACCTCCTCCAGGAGAACCTGACCACGAAGCTGACCGCCTGCAAGTTCCTCACCAAGAAGCTGTGGGAGTACTTCGCGCACGAGGCACCGTCGACCGCACTGGTCGACGAGTTGGCGCAGGTGCTGTTCGACAACGACTTCGCGATCAAGCCGTGGGTGCGGGCGATGCTCGTGCACGACGCGTTCTACACCCCCGAGGCGATGCAGGGTCTGGTGCGGTCGCCGGTCGATTGGGTGGTCGCGCTCGAGTACTTCACGAACTTCCGCGGGGCGACGCTGAACCCTCAGTGGTACGTCGACGGGATGGGACAGGTGCCCTTCAATCCGCCGAACGTCGCCGGTTGGAAGACCAACGGCTACTGGGTGAACACGAGTGTCTTCGGCGCTCGAGCCGAGTTCGCGCGGGGGATCACGTGGCGGCTGCGTCAGAACAACGCCAATGACGTGAGCAAGGGCCACACGCCCGACGAAGCGATCGATCTGGTGGCGGCGATGTTCGGCCTCGACCTGAGCGCGACCACCCGCAGCGCGTTGTCGGACTTCATCGCGGTGCAGCGCACCAACGAGCCATGGGTCGGTTGGTGGGAGAGCACCAACCTGCTCACGATGGCGATGATGGCCCCCGAGATGCACGTGGCCTGAAGGACGACGACCCATGCTCGACCCCGACATCTCCACACAGGACGCACTCCGGCTGCTGACCGTCCCCGACGACGACCCGAGCGGCATGGATCGCCGTCGTTTCCTGCAGCTGATGGGCTGGGGAGTGGGCGCCGGCGTGCTGGTCGGCTCGCTCGGTGAGGTCATCGCGCCCGACCTGCTGCCAGGGCGAATTCGTGAGGCGTGGGCGTCGTCGCCGGTGGCGGCGAACGACGGCATCCTCGTCCTCATCGGACAGTTCGGAGGCAGCGACGGGCTCAACGTGGTGGTCCCGCACTCGAACTCGACGTACTACCAGCAGCACGGGACGCTGGCGATTCCTGCCACGCAGGTGCTGAAGATCGACAACCAGGTCGGCCTCCACCCGAGCCTGCCCTACGTGAAGTCGCTCTACGACCGGGGCGAGGTGGCCGTGATCCAGGGTGTGGGCTACCCGAACCCCGACCTGAGCCACTTCACCTCGATGGCGCTGTGGATGTACGGCAAGGCCGGCAACGGACTGCCCAACAACGGCTGGATCGGGAGATGGCTCGACGGGCTGTCCGGCAGCGATCTGTTCCGCGCCGCCACGGTGGGGCAGGGGTTGCCGCTGCACCTGATCGGCGACGTCAAGCGGGGCACCGCGATTCCGCAGTGGGGCGTCGGGTTCGGCGGCGGCAGCGATCAACACGACCTGTGGATGTACAACGCGATGCGCGAGTTCGCCGCCACCCCCGCCGGCCGTGGGCCGTGGCACGACGCGATCGCCGGCACGATGGAGGGCGTCATCGACGTCGGCCAGCAGGTCGGCCCGGTCTTCGACCGCCCGCTGCCGACGAGCGACCTCGAGAAGAAGATGACCGTCGTGGCCCGCCTCATCAACGCCGACCTCGGCCTGCGCGTCGTCGACACGGGGTACGACGGCTTCGACACCCACTCGAGCCAGCCCGCCGCGCTGACCGATCTGATGACCGACCTGGACCACGCGATCCAGGCGTTCTTCACCACGCTGGACGATCGCTTCCGTTCGCGGGTGACGATCATGACCTACAGCGAGTTCGGTCGCACCAGCTGGTCGAACGATTCATCGGGTACCGACCACGGCACGGTGAACAACCACTTCGTGATCGGCCAGGGGGTCAAGGGTGGGCTGTACGGCGCCCAGCCGAGTCTCGCCGGGCTGAACCGCTGGGACCGGATGAACTTCAACGTCGACTTCCGCTCGATGTATGCGTCGGTGCTCGACGGTTGGATGGGTGGCGGCGCGAGCACGGTGCTCGGGGCGTCGTACCCGGACCTCGGTCTGTTCAAGCAGAGCCCCGGTGTCGGCGTCGCCACCGGAGCGTTGCCGCCCAGCGTGCTCGGCGACTACGTCGGCATCACGCCTGCCCGGCTGTACGACTCGCGCACGGCCGATCGTCTGCTGCCACTCGGGGCAGGCACCACCGGCGAGGTGAAGGCGTTGGGGTTCGGTGGCGTACCCGTCTCCGGCGTCACGGCCGTCGCACTCAACGTCACCGCCACCGGCGCCCTCGGGTCGAGTTCGTTCACCGTGTGGCCCACGGGCGACGTCAAGCCTGCCGTCGCCAACGTGACCATGCCGGCGTCGCGCTCGGTCGGCAGCCTCGTGATCGTCAAGACCGGCATCGACGGCCGCGTCAACATCACCAACGACCTCGGCGCGGCCCACTGCGTGGTGGATGTGGTCGGCTACTTCCGCACCGCCGCGGCCAATCGACTCCAATCGATCACGCCCCTGCGGGCACTCGACACTCGCGACGGCACCGGCGGGCGATTGGGGGCGATCACCCCCGCCGGTGTCGTCGACGTGACCGTGCGGGGCATCGGTGACGTTCCCATCACCGCCGACTCGGTGGTGGTGAACGTCACCGCGGTCACGCCCACCGGCCAGGGATATCTCACGATCTGGCCCTCGGGTGAGTCCCGTCCGCTCGCGTCGAGCCTCAACTTCCCGGTGGGGGTGACCGTGCCCAACATGGTCATCGCCAAAGTCGGGACCAACGGCAAGATCAGCATCTACAACCTGCGCGGGCTCACGCACGTGGTCGTCGACATCCTCGGCTACATGTCGAGCACGTCGCCGGGCCGCTACTACCCGTTGCCCGCGGCACGGGTGATGGACACCACCCCGGACGCGGTGGCACCGATCGGTCCGGCCTCGACCTCGACGCTCACGGTGCTCAACGTCGGCGGTGTTCCTGCGACGGGTGTGTCCGCCGTTGCCCTCAACATCGCGGCCAAGGGTCCGTCGGCGAACTCGTTCATCGTCGCGTGGCCGAACGGTGTGGCGCGTCCGCTCGCGGCGAACCTCAATCCGCGGGCGGGGCTCGACGTGTCCAACCTCGCCGTGGTGAAGGTCGGGACCGGGGGGAAGGTGCAGTTGTACAACCACGCCGGCACGGTCGATCTCGTGGTCGACGTCGTGGGGTACTTCACGTCGTAGGCGACGTTCTCGGGCCGTACCCTGGCCTGCCATGGACGACCCGTCGCGCCTCGCCCGACTCAACGCGATCAAGCTCGCCGCCCTCGTGCGCGAGCACCTCGGCGACGACCATCCCGGAGGCATGGTCCCGTCCGACTTCCCCGGTGGTGCCGCGCTGATGCTCGACGGCGATGCGTGGGTGCTGCTCGCCGACCGCCCTTCGAGAGCGCTGGGGCATGCGCTGGCCTGGGCGCTTCGTCAAGGCGCGGCGCGGCTCCACCTCGTCGCGGAGGAGGGCACCGGAACGCTGGCTCGCCGGGCTGCGGGCTTCACGCTGCCGATCTCGGTGTGGCACGCCGAAGGCCGCACGCTGCTGCCGGCGGTGGCCGAACCGCTGCCCGAGCCGTCACCCGTCCCGGAGGCACATCGCCCGTGGGAGACGGTCATCGCAGCCGCGGGCGCCGAGCCGCACGAAGAGTTCGGCGTGCTGTCCGGTGAGGTCGCCGGTCTCGAGGTGTGCCGCGTGGTCGACGACCCGTTCACCGACGCCGTCCGGCTCGAGGTCGGGGTCGGTGCCCACGACCGGGAGGCGTTCCAGATGCTCCACGGCGATCGGCCCACCGAGCAGGCGCTCGCCGAGGTGGTGCGAGCCGTGCTCGAGCATCGCCTGCACGACACCACCGGTCATCCGCTGAGCCGGCTCGCCCAGGAGCGGCTGCTCCGCCGACGAGTGATCGCCCAGCCGGACCTGATCGGTGCGTCCATCGCGACGATGGTGCCACCGCCCGTCCCGCGTCCGAACCTCAAGGATCCTGTGCCGTGTGTGGCGCTGGCGACGGTTGCGGGCGCTCCCACGGTCGTCGTCTGCACCACGGGCGTCGACCTCGACGCGATCCCGTATGTGGTCGACGCCCGGCTCGCGCTGGGGATCGTGCCGTGCATCGTCGCCATGCCGCGTCGTGACGCGCTCGAGGTCCAACGCCTCCTCGCCGAGACGCTCGACCCGCCCGCCTTCATCGTTCCGGTCGACTGACCCCCTAACCTGACGCACCGGTGTTCGATCGATTGCAGTCCCTGGAAGACGAGTTCGTCTCGCTGGAGGCGAGCTTGTCCGACCCCGAGATCGGCAACGACCAGGCGCGTCTGCGCGAGGTGACCCGCCGCTACAAGGACCTCACGCCCGTGGTCGACTGCGTGCGCCGCTACCAGGCCCGCACTGCCGACGCGGAGGCGGCGCGAGAACTGCTCGCACTCGCCACCGAGGACGAACGACCGCCCTTGCGTGCGGAGCTCGCCGAAGCAGAGGCCGAACTCGCCGAGCTCACCGAGACCCTGCGGTTGCTCATGCTCCCCAAGGATCCCAACGACGGCAGGGCGGTGATCATGGAGATCCGCGGTGCCGAGGGTGGCGAGGAGGCGAACCTGTTCGCCGGCGATCTCTACGACATGTACCGGGCGTTCGCCGCGGCGAAGGGCTGGTCGGTCGAGGTGCTGTCGGAGGATCGCAGCGACCTCGGCGGCATCAACCTCGTCACGATGCTGATCCGCGGTGACACCGCCTGGAGCCGGCTGAAGTTCGAGGGTGGCACGCACCGCGTGCAACGGGTGCCGGTCACCGAGAGCCAGGGTCGGATCCACACGAGCTCGGCGACGGTGCTGGTGCTTCCCGAGGCCGACGAGGTCGAGGTCGAGATCGACGACAAGGACCTCGACGTCGACGTGTACCGCAGCAGTGGCGCCGGAGGCCAGCACGTGAACACGACGGACTCCGCCGTCCGCATCACCCACCGGCCCACGGGAATCGTCGTCACCATGCAGGACGAGCGCAGCCAACTCCAGAACCGAGCGCGAGCGATGACCGTCCTGCGCGCCCGCCTGCTGAAGCTGGCCGAGGACGAGCAGACCGCGGCGATGTCGGTGGAGCGGCGTTCGCAGGTCGGCGGTGGCGGACGCGGGGAGAAGATCCGCACCTACAACTTCAAGGAGAACCGTCTCACCGACCATCGGATCGGCTTCACGGTCTACCGGTTGCAGGATGTGCTCGCAGGCGATCTCGACGAGGTGGTCGACGCGCTCGCGTCCGACGAACGTGCCCGGCAGTTGGCCGGCACCGACTGAGGTGGGTCATGGCCGTCGACGGCACGATCACCTGGCGCCAACTGTGGGACGAGACGGCGCGCGGCCATGGTCGGGCGCCGGCGCGGTGGTTGTGCGAGGAGGCCAGCGGGGCGTTCGGTGACGAGTTCGTCGAGCTGCTCGACCACCCCGCCACCGAGCGAGCCGTTGCGCATCTCGACCTCATGCTGGCGCGACTCGCGGCCGGAGAACCGCTGCAGTACGTGCTGGGGCACTGGTCGTTCCGCCATCTCGACCTGCTCGTCGATCCTCGTGTGCTCATTCCCCGACCGGAGACCGAGTTGGTCGCCGACACGGCCATCGAACTCGCTCGATCGGTGCCGTCGCCGGTGAGGTGCGCGGATCTCGGGACGGGATCGGGGGCGATCGGGCTGTCGCTCCTGCTCGAGTTGCCGCGAGGGAGTGCGGAGGTGTGGCTCACCGACGTGTCGGCCGACGCGCTCGATGTCGCTCGCGCCAACGCTGCCGGCGTGGGTGTCGCGGCGGCGGGAGCCCGCTTCGGAGAAGGCTCGTGGTACGACGCGCTGCCCGACGAGCTCGCCGGATCGTTCGGGCTGATCGTGTCGAACCCGCCCTACATCGCCGACGGTGATCCGGCGGTGGAGCGCGTGGTCCACCTGCACGAGCCGGCTCGAGCGCTGTATGCCGGCCCCGACGGTCTCGATGCGATCCGAATCCTGGCGGCCGATGCACGGCACTGGTTGTGCGTCGGTGGGTGGTTGGTGCTCGAGATCGGCACCGGGCAGGGTGGCGCCGTCATCGACATCCTCGTGGGAGCCGGCCTGCTCGGGGTCGAGGTGCGGCCGGACCTCGCGGGCCACGATCGCATCGCGGTCGCCCGCCGGGGCTGATCAGCCGAAGCGCGCCGCGATCTGCCCGAGCAGCGACTGCTCCTCGGGCACGATCTCGTGGTCGACGCCGGCGACATCACGGGCGGCGCTGAACAGGGCGGCACGCAACAGATGGTTCGCGACGCGTGCATCGATGTCGTCGAGCAGCGCCTCGATGGCGTCGTCCGTCTGGGCGGCGCGGACCTTCGCCATCGCCGATCCGAGGTACTGGTCGAACGAGAAGGTCTCCGACTCCCACCCCGACTCGTCGCTGATGAGCCGGATCTCCTCGAGTTCATCGGGTGAGATGTGGCGGTCGCTCGTCATCACGAGCAGCAGCAGCTCCACGGCCGCCTCGTGCTCGAGGTCGGCGGTGGCATGCACCGAGAGGTGCGTGTAGAGATCCCTGAGTTGCTGTTGCATGGTGCCCGCGACGCTAGTGGGTGGGGTCCAGACCCAACGACCGGCGAAGGAAGTCGAGCTGGTGCAGCAGCAGGTTCTCTGCCACGACCTCCTGCGACGTCATGTGGGTGACGCCGACGAGGGGCAGCACCTCGTGCGGTTTGCCGGCCGCGAGCAGCGCACTGGAGAGCTGAAGGGTGTGGGCCGCGACCACGTTGTCGTCGGCGAGTCCGTGCACCAACAGCAGCGGGCGCGTCAACTGGTCGGCGAGCGGCAGCAGGCTGGAGCGGGCATACGCCTCGTCGTCGACCGTCGGGTCTCCGAGGTAGCGCTCGGTGTAGTGCGTGTCGTAGAGACGCCACTCGGTCACCGGCGCGCCGGCGACGGCCGCATGGAACACGTCGGGTCGGCGCAGCACCGCCAGCGCCGCCAGGTAACCCCCGAAGCTCCATCCCCGGATCGCCACGCGTGACAGGTCGAGCGGGTGTTCGTCGGCGGCCGACAGCAGCGCGTCGACCTGGTCGTCGATGACGGGCGTGGCGAGGTCGCCACGAACCGCCCGCTCCCACTCGCTGCCACGGCCAGGCGTACCGCGACCGTCGATGACGACCACGGCGAACCCCTGGTCGGCGAACCACTGCGAGGTCAGGTAGGAGTTGTAGGACTGGACGACCCGTTGTGCGTGTGGCCCGCCGTAGGGGTCGAGCAGCACGGGCAGGGGCGACCCGTCGTGGCCGTGTGGCAGGAGCACGGCGGTGGCGAGGGACCGGGCGGTGTAGCGGTGGATGCTGACCCGCGGGGTGACGAGCGGGGCCTGCGCGACGGAGCGGATGACGGGGCCGTCGAGGACACGGGTGATCGAACCGGGTTCGTCGAGCGCCGCCCGGCGGACGACGACTGTGGGCCCGCCCACGGTCGCGGTGTGCATTCCGTCGCCGTCGGTGAGGCAGGACAGCTCCCCGTCGCTGGTCCACCGCCACACGTGCTGCACCGTCGCGTCGTCGATCGGGTTGGCGAGGAACGTCACCTCGTCGCCCTGGGTCCCGGCCACCGACCGCACCTGGAGATCGACCGGCGTGACCGGCACGCCGTCGATCAGCAGTCGACGCGCGCCGTCGCGGTCCGCGCACATCACCAGCTGACCGTCGGTGAGGAACGCCGGAGTGCCGGGAACCAGGTCGACCCACGCGGGATCCCCGTCGGCGAAGAGCGGCTCGGTGGTGCCGTCGCGGGGGTCGGCGCCCAACACCATCAGCGATCGCTGGTCGCGGGACTGGACCGTGAGCAGCACCCGGTCGCCGCTCGCCCAGGCGACGTCCGCCAGGTACGGGTAGGTCGCGCGATCCCAGATCACTTCGGTGCTGCCGCCGTCGAGCGCCAGGACGTGGAGCGTGACGTCCGGGTTGGCACTGCCCGCAGCGGGGTAGCGCACTTCGTTGGCCGGCTGATCGGGGTTCGCGGGATCCCCGATGTACCAGCGAGGCACGGACCCGACGTCGACGCGGCATGCGGCGATCGCCGCTCCGTCAGGGCTCCACCAGTAGCCGCGCTGGCGGCCCATCTCCTCGGCGGCGATGAAGTCGGCACTGCCCCACGAGACGTCAGGGTTGCGGTCGTCGCCGGCGAGCTCCCAGCTGGTGCCGTCGAGCTCGGCGATGCGGAGGCTGTGCCCGCTGACGTAGGCGACTCGGGTGGCGACCGGGTCCGGACGCGGATCGAACACCGGTCCGTCGACCGTCAACTCGCGCGCCTGGCCGCTGAGCAACCCCGCGACGAAGAGCCTGCCGGACAACGCGAAAGCGCTCACGGTCACGTTCGCGTCCGTGGCAATGGCAGTGATGCCACCGGCTCCCTCACGGGTGCGCTCGCGGCGCAGCCGTTCCTCCGCCGGGAGCGAGTCGTTGTCGTCGACGCCCATGAGCGCCAGCGGATCCGCGACGAGTCGCTCGTCGCCGGTCGAGACGTCGAGCACCCAGAGGCAGTTCACGGGATCGTCGCCGGCGCGGCTGCGGGCGAACACGACACGCTCGCCGTCGGGTGACACC
Source organism: uncultured Acidimicrobiaceae bacterium (assembly GCA_963720695.1). GTDB lineage: Bacteria > Actinomycetota > Acidimicrobiia > Acidimicrobiales > Ilumatobacteraceae > UBA668. The sequence goes on along the minus strand of CAVRGG010000004.1, from coordinate 838,998 downwards.
GCGATGTTGCGCGGTTCGCCGAGCGTGAGTCGCTGGGTGCGGGCGTACTGGCGGGGAAACGTGTCGCTCATCGGCCCAGAGCTTACGGATCGCTCAGAGGGCCGGAACCACGAGGATCTTCGCGTGGGCCTCGGGGTTGGCGAGGTCGGCGAACGCCTGGGGGACCCCGTCGACCGGGACCGTGCCCGTGAGCCAGGGAGCGAGGTCGACCTTGCCCTCGGCGATCGCCGTGAGCGAGTTCGCGAACTCGTGCGGCTCGTAGCCCAGCGCGAACTGGATCGTGAGCTCCTTGCCGATGCCGAGCATCGGGAAGATGCGATCGTGCTGCATGCACACGCCGACGATCAGGATCCGGCTGTGTCGGGGAGCGACGCGCATGGTCTGGTCGATCATGCCGGGAACACCCACCGCGTCGAAGATCACGAGCGGCTTCTGTCCGTCGATCCGCTTCCAGGCGTCGATGGCGGTCTCCACGTTCGGGTCGACCACCTCGTCGGCCCCCAACTGCGCCGCGAGCTCGCGCCGCTTGGCGGAGAAGTCGGCGACGACGATCGGCCCGATGCCCTGCATCCGCAGTTCGGCGATGCACGCCAGACCGACCGGTCCGGCGCCGATCACGATCGCCGCGTCGCCCTTGGCGATGCGGCTCTTCGCGACGGCGTGGATGCCCACGGCGAGCGGTTCGGTGAGCGCCGCCATGTGGGCCGGCAGGCCGGCGGGGACCTTCATCCCGAGCATCTCGTTGAGCACCATCAGTTCGGCGTAGCCGCCGTTGTACTGGTTCGAGTAGCCGACGGCGTGCAGCCCGGTGGCGTCGAACGCGACCGGCATGCTGACGATGACGTCGCCGACCTTCAGGTTCTCGCAGCCGGGCCCGAGATCGACGACCTCGCAGCAGAACTCATGGCCCATCACCGTGTCGTGCTCGGGCTCGAAGCTCTTGGGCGACATCGGGTCCGGTTCGGCGCCGGAGGTGATCTCGTTCATCGTCGCCCGCAACTCGGCGCCGTGCTGCAGCATGTGCAGGTCGCTTCCGCAGATGCCACAGGCGAGGACCTTGGTGAGCACCTGCCCCGGGCCCGCCACCGGATCGGGGACGTCGTCGACTCGAAGTTGCCACTCTCGCATCACGGCTGCTCGCATGTCCGGCAGCGTAGGAGGGCAGGGAGTCGACGCCCGAGGTGGAGCGACCCGCCCGGCCGATCGTCAGGTCGATCGTCCGTCGATCGTCAGGTCGAGAAGTGGCCGATGGCCTCGACCACGACGTCCCACGCGGCGTCGGCGTCGAGGCTCGTCAGCCAGTCGCAGTTGGACGCGGGGACGTCCTTGAGATCGCGGAGGTCGATCACGGTCATGCCGTCGGTGTGGCGCCCACCCGTCTCGATCACGACATGAGCGGCCCGGCGCTGGAACAGGTCGGGATGGGTGAGGGCCATCACGGCGCACGGGTCGTGGACGGCCGCGCCGCCGATCCCGTGGTGGCGCGATCGGTAGGTGCCGCTGAAGAAGTCGAGCAGGTCGGCGAGCACGGCCGCGAGCTTTCCGGGTAGGGCTCGCACCATCTCGATGCGCGGCGGCACGGCTTGGAACTGGTGGGTGAGGTCCAGCCCGGCCATGATCAACGGGCCGCCGTAGGAGAACACCACGTCGGCCGCCTCGGGATCGCACCACAGGTTGAATTCGGCCGCCGCTGTGGTGTTGCCGAACGTCCCACCGCCCATCAACGAGATGCCGGCGATCCGTCCGGCGAGGTCGGGCGCGGCGCGCAGCGCGAGGGCGATGTTGGTGAGTGGCCCGGTGGGGACCAGCCAGATGCCCTCGCGGGCGCGACACGACTCGATGATGAAGGAGATCGCATCCGTGCTCGCGGCCGGACCGCTCGGCGCGGGAAGGTCGGCGCCGTCCATCCCGCTCTTGCCGTGGACGTACGCGGCATGCCGCGGTGGCCGGATGAGCGGACGCTCCGCGCCCGAATGGACCGGCGTCGCCAGACCCAACAGGTCGCGGATGATGATCGCGTTGCGCGTGGTCGCAGCGAGGGGAGCGTTGCCCGCGACCGTGGTGATCCCGACGATCTCGGTGTGCCTGGCCGCCACGACGATGGCGATGGCGTCGTCGTGGCCGGGATCGCAGTCGAGGATGATCGGCAACGGGCTCTGCGTCATCCCCGCAGCATGCCACTCGGCCACCATCCGACCCCGACCCCACCCCTCCCCATCCCTGTTCCCCGTTCGCCCCCGGGTTCTCCTCCCTCACGACATCCCCGGAGGCGGGATTTCTGCCATGCGGGATGACGTGAACGGTGGGGGAGGTGGAGGTGGAGGGGGAGGTGGAGGTGGAGGTGGAGGTGGAGGTGCGGCGGGTCAGGCGTGGAGCGTGCCGGTCGGGTCGAGTTGCACCTCGCGACCGACCCATTCCCCCTCGCACACCGCGGCAGCGAGCGCGGCGTCGGTGGAGGTGCCCCAGGCGCGACGTCCGTCGGCGAGGAGGCAAGCGGCGAGCACGGTCTCCGGATCGCCGTCTCGCGAGAACATCACCGTGTACGCCTCGATCGTCGCCGGCCCGGCCGCGTCGGCCGGCTCAGCGAGTTCTCGACGCGGCATCGCGTCGATCTCGTCCTGGGGGTACGCATGGCGGAACGCGGTGGCGGGCGGGGTGGTGCTGTACACGCCGAACGTGTGCTTCGTCGTGTAGCCACCGTTCGCCCACACCAGTCCGTGCTCTCCGGGACGCTCGCGCAGGTCGTTCATCACCGTGGCGATGGCGTGCATGACGTAGTTGTTCCACGGGCCACCCGCGAACGACAACCCGCCGGTTCGGGTGAGTTGCGCATCGAGCGACAGTCCGAGGCTCTGCGCCCCCAGTTGCACGGCGGCAGGGAAGCACGAGTACAGGTCGACGATCGCCATGTCGTCGATCGACTTGCCGGCGAGCTCGAGCGTGCGGCGGCCACCGAGTTCGATCGCGGGAGTCTCGGCGAAGGACCAGCGGTTGCTGATGAACTGGTGCTCGTGGCAGTCCGCGCCGGAGTGCGGGAAGACCCACCGATCGCGGGGCACGCCGAGTGCTTCGGCCTTCTCGACGCTGCACATGATCAGCGCCGCACCCATGTCGACGTCGTTGTTGGAGTTCATGTACTTGGTGTACGGAAGCCCGATCATCCGGTTGGAAGGACCGGGCGTACGGATCTCCTCGGGCGTGTGGAACTCCCGCAACCAGGCGTGGGGGTTGTCGGCGGCGACGCCGCTGAATCGCGACCACAGTTCGCTCACCGCGGCGAGGTGATCCTGAGGACTGCGACCGGCGCGAGCCCGGATCGCGGTCTCGAACATCGGATACACCTGGACCGGCATCATGATGCCCCGATCCCGCTCGGCGTCGAGGTTCATGACGAGGTCCTCGCCGAGAAGGCGAGGCATCGAGTCCTCCGGAGAGGTCGGCCACGACATCTCCACGCCGGCCTTGCGTGCCCTCATGCGCGTCCGCCACGCCTCTCCTCCGGTGAGGATCGCGAGGTCGACGTCGCCGCGCAGGATGTCGAGCGCGGTGGTGTTGACCAACGTCTGCGGACTGTTGCCGCCCATCGTGGTGACGGCGAGCTCGCGGGGTTCGACACCGAGTTGTCGGGCGACGACCCACGCCGGGTTGTGATAGCGCCAGCTGAGCAGGCCGACGACGCGAATCGCGTCCGGCGACGGCACGGTGGGCAGTCCCGCGTCGGTGGCGGCCGCTCGAATCGCCTCCACCATCAACGCCGAGGCGTCGAGCGCATCATCGAGTCCGCTGGCGCGGTGCAGGAACTGGCCGGCGCCGATGAGGACAGGGGTGCGAGGGTCGAGCGACATGTCGGCCAGGGTACGAACCAGCTCGCCCCTCCGGCGAACCCGCCGATCCGGCTGGGCCGCCACGGCGCCGCCACCTACACTCGCTGCGATGTCACGCATCGCGATCGGCTCGGACCACGCCGGCTACGAACTCAAACAGCACCTCATCGGCGTGTTGCAACGGGATGGTCACGATGTGCTCGACCTCGGGACCCACAGCACCGAGAGTGTGGACTACCCGCCGATCTGCGCTGCGGTCGGCCGCGCCGTACGCGACGGTGACGCCGACGTCGGGATCGTGCTCGGTGGCAGCGGCCAGGGTGAGCAGCTCGCGGCCAACAAGGTCCACGGCGTGCGCGCAGCGCTCTGCAACGACCTCTACACCGCTCGGATGGCGCGTGCCCACAACGACGCGAACGTGCTCAGCATGGGCGGTCGTGTCGTCGGCGTCGGTCTCGCCGAGGAGATCCTCGCCCTGTTCCTCTCCACCCCGTTCGAAGGCGGTCGCCACGCACGTCGCGTGGAGCAGTTGATGCAGATCGAACTCGACGAATCCGCCGCCACTCACACGGAGCCCTGAACCATGCCCTTCCCCAGCGACACCACCCCGGACACCGCGGTCTTCGACCTCATCGCCCGCGAGGTCGACCGTCAGTGCACCGGCCTGCAGTTGATCGCCAGCGAGAACTTCACCTCGCCGGCCGTGATGCGAGCCGTCGGCAGCGCGCTCACCAACAAGTACGCGGAGGGCTACCCGGGGAAGCGGTACTACGGCGGCAACGCCGTGGTCGACGACATCGAGTCGTTGGCGATCTCGCGGGTGAAGGAGCTCTTCGGTGCCGAACACGCCAACGTGCAACCGCACAGCGGTGCCAACGCGAACATGTGCGCGTACCAGGCGATCCTCGACTACGGCGACACCGTGCTCGGGCTCAGCCTCGATCACGGCGGGCACCTCACCCACGGGTCGCCGGTCAATGCGAGCGGCAAGCTGTACCGGTTCGTGCCCTACAAGGTGACGCCCGGCGACGAGCGCATCGACATGGACCAGGTGCGCGACCTCGCGCTCGAGCACCGGCCCAAGCTCATCGTCGCCGGCACGACCAGCTACCCGCGGCGACTCGACCCCGAGGCGTTCAAGGCGATCGCCGACGAGGTCGGCGCGATGTTCCTGTTCGACGCCGCGCACCTCGCCGGCCTCATCGCCGGTGGTGTCTATCCGAACCCCGTGCCGTACGCGGACATCGTCACGTTCACCACCCACAAGACGCTGCGCGGCCCCCGAGGCGGTTGCATCCTCAGCAAGGCCGAGTACGGCGCCGCCATCGACAAGGCCGTGTTCCCTGGATGGCAGGGTGGTCCGCTCGAGCACGTCATCGCCGGCAAGGCGGTCGCGTTCTTCGAGGCGCAGCAGCCCAGCTTCAAGGAGTACGCGAAGCAGATCCTCCTCAACGCCGACGCGTTGGCAGAGGCATTGGTGCAGCAGGGCTTTCGGCTCGTCAGCGGTGGCACCGACAGCCACCTCATGGTCGTCGACCTTCGCCCCTTCGACGCCGACCTCACCGGCAAGGAGGCCCAGACGGTGCTCGATGCCGGCGGCGTCACCCTCAACAAGAACAACGTGCCCGACGATCCGCGGAGCCCGTTCGTCACCTCCGGTGTCCGCATCGGCACGCCGTCGGTCACGACGCAGGGGATGAAGGAACCGGAGATGGCGCAGATCGCCGAGTTGATCGCTCGCATCCTCCGTCATCGCGACGACGCGGAGGCGGTCGCCGCCGCCAAAGTTGACGTCGCTGCGCTGTGTGCGAAGTTTCCCGCCTACACCTGATCGCTAAGGTGGACCTTCGTGAGCAACGACGCTGACAACACCGGTGCCGCGCGCTCCTGGCGCATCGCCGTGCTGCTCGGCGTCGCTGCCGGCATCCTCGCCGCGGTGGCATGGTTCCTCGTCGTGATGGGCACCGACTCGATGCAGGCGTACCTGCTCGTGGCGATCGGTCTGGCCGTCGCCGGCGGGGTTCACCTCGGAGCGCGTCACCCTGGCCGAAAGGCCGCACTGATCACGGTCGTCGTCACCGCCGTCACGATCGTCTTCGCGCTGTACTACGTGGAGCGATTCCTCGTGATGGAGCTGTTCGCCGACTACGGCGTCGACCGGCACATCCCCCTCGTGCCGTATCTCGACTGGATGCAGTCCGTGCTCCGTCATGCCTTCACGAGGTCGCCGGCTCCGGCGATCTACTCCGTGGCGTCGCTGGTGGTGGCCGGCTGGTTCGGCTATCACGGCTTCGATCTCCGAGAAGCGCCCGGCCGGCAGGATTGATGCCGGGTACTGGTGAATATCTCGTCCTCGGCGCGATCGCCGCGGTCACCACCTTCCTCGTCACGCCTGTGGTCGGGGTGGTCGCCCGCCGCGTCGGATGGGTCGTCGAGCCCGATGAGCGGCGTGTCCACCGGGTGGCGACGCCCGACGTGGGCGGCATCGCCATGTTCATCGGCTTCATCGCCGCGTTCGGGGTGGCACGACTCTGGGACGTCTTCGATCCGCTGTTCGCCCGCAACTCCGAACCTCGCGGAGTGCTGTACGCGGCGACACTGATGTTCTTCGTCGGCTTCATCGACGACATCCGTGAGATCTCGGCCCCGGCGAAGGTGATGGGCACGGTGGCGGTCGGCATCGTGCTCGTCGTCAGCGGCGTCACGATGTTCTACTTCCGTGTCCCGTTCGTCGACGTGTACATCTTGAGCGCCGACTGGATCCCGCTCGTGACGGTGCTCTGGCTCCTCGGGATGACGCAGGCGATCAACCTCATCGACGGCCTCGACGGTCTCGCCGCGGGCATCGTCGCCATCGGAGCCGGCGCGTTCTTCCTCTACGCGCAGCGTCTCGCCGATCCGCAGGTGGGAATGCTCACCCCACCGAACATCGGGCCACTCGTCGCCATCCTCGCCGTCGGCATCTGCGTCGGATTCCTGCCGCACAACTTCAACCCCGCGCGGATCTTCATGGGCGACGGTGGCGCGCTGTTGCTCGGCCTGCTGATGGCCGTGAGCACGAGCGTGGTCGGCGGCCGTGCGGATCCGAACTCGGATCGGTTCGTGGGGCAGACGTACTTCTTCCTCGCCCCGCTGTTCATCCCGCTGTTCATCCTCGGCGTGCCGATCCTCGACACGTTGTTCGCGATCATCCGCCGCGCGGCGAAACGTCAGGGTCTCGCGTCGGCCGACAAGGGACACCTCCACCACCGACTGATGGAGATGGGTCATGGCCAACGCCGGAGCGTCCTCATCCTGTGGGCGTGGACCGCGTTGCTGTCGGCCTTCGTGCTCTACCCGGTGTTCACCGGCAGCGGGGTGAGCTACATTCCCATCGGTGGAGCGATGCTGCTGCTGGTGCTCTACACCGTGCTCCACCCGCAGATCCGGCGCCGACGCAACTGACGTCCGAGAATTTCGGCCTTTTCTCCGCCGGTTTGCATTGGCCGTGACCCGATCGGTTAGATTGTGTGCGCGTTCACAAGCTCGGCCACGACCTGGTGGCTGGCACGCACCTCGAGGTATCCGTCCCCTGTGAAAGTCCTGCCCCATCGGCATGCCGCCGACGCCGCCACGAAGGGTCCCGCATCGGACCAGACGTTGGGCCGCGGCATGGACTTCGCGCTCGTCGTGCTCGTGTTCCTCGGCATCGGCTACGGACTCGACCGGTGGCTCGACACTCGGCCGCTGTTCATGATCGGTCTCGTGATCTTCGCCGTCGTCGGTCAGTTCATCAAGATGTACTACGACTACACCGCCACCATGGAGGCCCTCGAGGCCGAGCGCTCCGTGGTCGGACAGGCGCGACGGACATGAGCGACACCGCGTTCACCACGTCGCTCCCGGGTCCCGCACCCGAGGTCGGCGTCACCAAGGACATGGTCCGTCGGGGTCTCGTCGTCGCTCCGATGATCATCGCCGTGTGCGCCGTCATCTGGGGACTGCACGGTGCGTACTCCAGCGCCTACGGGATCGCGATCGTGCTCGTCAACTTCGCGCTGGCTGCCACACTCGTCGCCACCACCGCCCGTATCAGCCTCGGCCTCATGATGGGTGCCGTGCTGTTCGGGTACCTCGTCCGACTCGGACTCATCTTCCTGGCCGTGCTGCTGGTCAAGGATGCGAGTTGGATTTCGCTCCCGGCACTCGGAGCGACCATCATCGTGACGCACTTGGGTCTCCTGATCTGGGAGATGAAGTACGTTGCACTGTCCCTCGCTCATCCCGGCCTGAAACCGTCCCGCCCGTAACCAAACAGGAACTGTCGTGATCGCCGAATCATTCTCCTTTCCCGAGATCAACTCCATCCTGCGCTGGCAGGACCTCTTCGGGTCGTTCAACAAGATCGCCCTCATCGCCGTCGCCGCGGGCCTCATCGGCACCACGGTGTTCCTGCTCGCGGCGCGCAAGGACGCGAGCGTGGCGCCCAAGGGCATCCGCAACGTCGCCGAGACCTCGGTGGAGTTCATCGAGAACGGCATCGTCATGCAGACGATGGGCAAGGACGGTCTGGGCTGGACGCCGTTCCTGCTCAGCCTGTTCGTGTTCATCTACCTCTGCAATGCACCGGGCATCATCCCGATCATCTACATGCCGGCGACCGCCCGCATGGCGATCCCGTTGTTCCTCTCACTGCTGGTGTGGGTGATCTACAACGGCGTCGGGCTCAAGCACCAGGGCGTCAAGTACATCACCAACACGGTGTGGCCCCCCGGAGTGCCGGTGGCGCTGAAGCCGCTCGTCGGCGTCATCGAGTTCATCTCGAACATCATCGTCCGCCCGTTCTCGCTGACGGTCCGACTCTTCGCCAACATGCTCGCCGGTCACATCCTGCTGGTCACCTTCGCGCTGCTCACGCAGTCGCTGATCACCGCGGAGACCAAGCAACTGATGCTCAAGCCGATGGCGATCCTGCCCTTCGGCATGCTGCTGTTCCTCACCGCCTTCGAGGTTCTCGTGGCGTTCTTGCAGGCGTACATCTTCACCATTCTCACCGCCGTGTACATCGGCGGCGCTGCTCATCCCGAGCACTGAGTCCAGTCTCCAACAACCCACACCTTCTAGGCCAGAACCTCATCAGGAGAGAATCAACAATGGAAGCTTTCAGCCACATCGCTGCCGCCGGCACCAGCACGCCGACGGAACTCAAGGCACAGGCCGCCGCCAGCTCGGCCGGTTTCGCCTACGGTCTTGCAGCAATCGGCCCCGGCATCGGCATCGGTTACCTCGTCGGTAAGTCGGTCGAGGCCATGGCCCGTCAGCCGGAGGCGGCCGGCATGGTGCGTACCACCATGTTCCTGGGCATCGCCTTCACCGAGGCACTCGCCCTCATCGGCTTCGTGGTCTTCATCCTCATCGGTCTGTGACCATCTCGACCCTCGTCCGTCTATCCGAAGGAGTTGACGTGCATTCCGCCGTCGTACATCTCCACGGGTCGCTCGTTCACCTCGTCTCCGCTGCGGCGGAGCCGGTGAGCAAGGACCCGGGCCCCATCGTTCCGGAACTCAAGGAACTGCTGTGGAGCGCAGGCTCGTTCGTCGTGTTCGCGCTGCTCATGCGGTTCTGGATCTTCCCGAAGCTGAAGAAGGGCATGGATGCCCGCTATCACGGCATCCGTTCTGCGCATGAGTCCGCCGACGCGGCGCGGTCCGATGCCCGCGCCGAAGTGGCCGACTACGAAGCGCAGGTCGCCGCGATCAAGGCCGAGGCAGCCCGTGAGATCGAAGCCGCCCGCAACACCGTGGAAGCAGAGCGTCAGGCCAAGCTGGCCGAGGTCAACGCCCGGTTGGCGCAGCAGCGCGCTGCGGCCGTGGCCGAGGCCGATGCCGAGCGCGCCGCCGCCCAGGACCAGATCCATGCCGCGGTCAGTGACGTCGCCGGCCTCGCCGGTGAACTGGCCACCGGTCGCCGTCCGAGCCCGGAAGTGATCACGCGAGTCGTGAGCGAGGTGATGGCACGATGAGCGTTCTGGGCATCATCGCCAGCGCCGGGCGAGTCATGAGCGAGGAGATCGTCACCGACTCCAACGGCGACGTGGTCACGCACAGTTGGATCTGGCCGGAGACGGCCGAGATCATCTACGGCACGCTCGCCTCGGGCATCATCTTCTACGCGCTGTACCGCTTCGGATGGCCGGCGATGAAGAAGAGCCTCGATGCGCGCACCGAGCGGATCCAGAAGGAGCTCGACGCCGCTGCCGCCGACACGGCTGCCGCTGCGACCGAGGCTGCCGGCATCCGTCAGGCGAAGGGCGACATCGAGTCCGAGCGGGCTCGCATCCTCGCCGACGCCAAGGCGCAGGCCGAGTCGCTGCTGGTCGACGGTCGTGCCCGCCTCGTCGACGAGGTCGCCGACCTCGAGCACCGAGCGGTCGCCGACATCGCCGCAGCCCGTGGCCGCGTCGGCGACGAGCTGCGCGGCGAGATTGCTCGCCTCTCGAGCGCCGCCGTCGACCACGTGGTCACCGGCACGCTCGACGAGGCAACGCAGCAGGAACTCATCGAGAACTTCATCGCACGAGTAGGAGCGAGCTCATGAGCGACGACAACCGCATCGAGGGCTACTCGCGAGCCCTGTTCGAGATCGCTCGCGCCGAGGGCACCCTCGACGAGGTGGAGGACGAGCTGTTCCGATTCGCCCGGAGCTTCGAGAGCAGCGACTCGCTGCGCACCGCGCTCACCGACGAGCAGATCCCCGCAGGGAAGCGTCAGGCCATCGTCGAGGACCTCCTCGGCGGCAAGGCCACCAGCACCACCACCCAGCTGATCTCGATGGTGGTCGGTTCCGGTCGCGGCCGCGACCTTCCCGCCATCATCGACAAGCTCGTCGCCCGTGCTTCGTCGGCCAAGAACCTCGAGGTCGCCGAGGTGCGCACCGCGGTGCCGCTCACCAGCGACCAGCAGGACCGCCTCACCGCGGCCCTCATCAACGCCACCGGCAAGCAGGTGAACCTGAAGGTCGTCGTCGACCCCAGTGTCATCGGCGGCATCGTGGCGACCGTGGGCGACACCGTCATCGACGGCAGCGTCCGCACCCGTATCGACCAGTTGAAGTCACGCCTCTAGGAGCCCCAGGAACATGGCTGAACTCACATTGAGCGCCGGCGATATCGCATCGGCGCTGAAGAAGAACCTCGAGGGCTTCGAGCCCTCACTGGAGGCACGCACCGTCGGTCGCGTCACCGAAGTGGGCGACGGCATCGCCCGCGTCAGTGGCCTGCCGGACTGCGCCGTGAACGAGCTGCTCGAGTTCGAGGACGGCACCGTCGGCCTCGCCCTCAACCTCGACGAGGCGTCGATCGGCGCCGTCGTGCTCGGCGAAGCCGATCACATCGAGGAGGGCCAGACCGTCAAGGCCACCGGCCGCATTCTCAGCGTCAACGTCGGTGACGCCATGCTCGGCCGAGTCATCAATGCACTCGGCCAGCCGATCGACGGCAAGGGCGACATCGTCGGCGGCATCCAGCGACGCGTCGAGATCCAGGCGCCCGGCATCATGGGCCGCCAGCCCGTGCACGAGCCGCTGCAGACCGGCATCAAGTCGGTCGACGCGATGACCCCGATCGGCCGCGGTCAGCGCCAGCTGATCATCGGCGACCGCAAGACCGGCAAGACCACCGTCGCCATCGACGCCATCATCAACCAGCGCGGCCTCGGCGTGAAGTGCATCTACGTCGCCATCGGTCAGAAGGGCTCCACGGTCGCCCAGACGGTGGAGACCCTGCGCCAGTACGGTGCCCTCGAGTACACCGTCGTCGTGGCCGCTCCGGCCAGCGACCCGGCGCCCTTCAAGTACCTGGCCCCCTACGCCGGTTGCGCCATCGGGCAGCACTGGATGGAGAACGGTGAGCACGCCCTCATCGTGTACGACGACCTGTCGAAGCAGGCCGAGGCATACCGCCAGGTGTCGCTGCTGCTGCGCCGCCCGCCGGGCCGCGAGGCGTACCCCGGCGACGTGTTCTACCTGCACAGCCGGTTGCTCGAGCGGGCCGCCAAGCTCAGCGTCGAGCTGGGTGCCGGTTCGCTCACTGCGCTGCCGGTGATCGAGACCAAGGCCGGCGACGTGTCGGCGTACATCCCGACCAACGTGATCTCCATCACCGACGGTCAGGTGTACCTGCAGGACAACCTGTTCAAGTCCGGTGTCCGGCCCGCGGTCGACGTGGGCATTTCGGTGTCCCGCGTGGGCGGCGCCGCTCAGATCAAGTCGATGAAGAGCGTGTCGGGCACGCTCAAGCTCGACCTCGCCCAGTTCCGCGAGCTCGAGGCGTTCGCCACGTTCGGCTCCGAGCTCGACGCCATCTCCAAGGCCCAGCTCGAGCGCGGCTACCGCCTCGTCGAGCTGCTCAAGCAGCCGCTCAACAGCCCGATGCCCGTCGAGGAGCAGGTCGTGGTCGTCTTCGCCGGCACGAAGGGCTACCTCGACAGCCTCCCCGTGAGCGACGTGAAGCGCTTCGAGGCCGAGCTCCTCGAGCACATGCGCCGCACCCAGGGCGGTCTGCTCTCGGCGATGCGCAGCAACCCCAAGGCCGATGTGCCCGGCGAACTCGGTGACCTCATCGCCGCGTTCAAGGAGCAGTTCGTCGCCGCCAACGCCGCCCGCGTCGCCGATCCGACCGCCACGAGCGCCGAGCCGCTCGGCGAGGCGCACAGCGACAAGACGCTGGCAACGGAGTAGTCATGGCTGGAGGTCAGGAGCGCATTCTTCGTGGACGCATTCGTAGCGTCCAGGCCACGAAGAAGATCACGCGCGCCATGGAACTCATCGCGGCGTCCCGCATCGTCAAGGCACAGCAGCGCGTTGCCGCCGCCGTGCCCTACAGCGATCAGATCACCGAGGTGGTCAAGGACCTCGCCGCCGCCGGCGGCAGCTCGCAGTCGCCGCTGCTCGGCGGTCGCGCCGAGGTGAAGACGACGGCGTACGTGGTCATCACCGCCGATCGCGGCCTGTGCGGCGGCTACAACGCCGGCGTGCAGCGTGCGGCCGAGGGCGAGATCAAGGCCGATGTGCTGCGCGGCAGCGATTACACCGTGATCGCCGTGGGTCGCAAGGCCGAGGGCTACTTCCGCTTCCGTGGTTACAAGATCGACCGCACGTTCTCCGGGTTCAGCGACAACCCCACCTACGCCCAGGCCAAGGAGATCGGCGAGTACGTCGTCGAGCAGTACCTCGCCGGTGTTATCGATCGGGTGGAGCTGGTCTACACCCGCTTCATCTCGGCCGGTTCGCAGGAAGTCGTCCAGCGTCCGCTCGTACCCCTCGAGCACGAAGCGGTCGAGGGCGGCGACGGCAAGGGCATCGATGCCGACGGTACGCCCGCCGACTTCGAGTTCGAGCCCGATCCCGGCACCATCCTCGACACGCTCCTGCCCCGTTACATCGAAGCCCGCATCTATGCCGCGCTGCTCAACGCCGCGGCGAGCGAGCACGCCTTCCGCCAGCGAGCGATGAAGAGCGCCACCGACAACGCCGAGGAACTGATCAAGAACCTCAGCCGCATCATGAACCGCGCCCGCCAGGACAGCATCACCACCGAGATCATGGAGATCGTCAGTGGTGCCGAAGCCCTCGGCGGCGACGCCAAGAAAGTCCGTCTCGTCGAGCTCGCACAGCTCGTCGAGGCCACATCCACGCCCAGTACCGGACACTGAGAAAGAGCATCCGTCATGACCATGACTGACACAGACCGCAAGGACGGACGGGTCGTCGGCATCGCCGGCCCCGTGATCGACGTCGAGTTCCCCCGCGGCTCGCTCCCCGAGATCAACACCGCGCTCGAGTTCACCGTCACCGTCGAAGGTGCCGAGATCCGGGTGCTCGCCGAAGTCGCCCAGCAGCTCGGCGACAGCCGCGTCCGCGCCGTGTGCATGAAGCCCACCGACGGCCTGACCCGTGGCACTCCCGTGCGCAACACGGGTCGCGGCATCTCGGTGCCCGTGGGCGACAAGGTGCTCGGTCACGTGTGGAACGTGTGGGGCGATGCGCTCGACGCCGAGCCCGGCTACGCCGACGGCCTCGAGCGGTGGGACATCCACCGTCCGGCCCCCGACTTCGACACGCTCGAGCCGAACGCGAAGATGTTCGAGACCGGCATCAAGGTCATCGACCTCCTCACGCCCTACGTGCAGGGTGGCAAGATCGGCCTGTTCGGTGGCGCCGGCGTGGGCAAGACCGTGCTCATCACCGAGATGATCCGCCGCGTGGCGCAGAACCACGGTGGTGTGTCGGTGTTCGCCGGCGTGGGCGAGCGCACCCGTGAAGGCACCGACCTGCGTCTGGAGATGCAGGAGTCGGGCGTGTACGAGAAGGCCGCGCTGGTCTTCGGCCAGATGGACGAGCCGCCGGGCGTGCGCCTGCGCGTCGCCCTGTCGGCGCTCACGATGGCCGAGTACTTCCGCGACGTGCAGAACCTCGACGTGCTGCTGTTCGTCGACAACATCTTCCGCTTCGTCCAGGCGGGTTCCGAGGTGTCCACGCTGCTCGGCCGCATGCCGTCGGCCGTGGGCTACCAGCCCACTCTCGCCGACGAGATGGGTCAGCTGCAGGAGCGCATCACCTCCACCCGCGGCCGCTCGATCACGTCGCTGCAGGCCGTGTACGTGCCCGCCGACGACTACACCGACCCGGCGCCGTTCACCACGTTCACCCACCTCGACGCCACCACCGAGCTCTCCCGCCAGGTGGCCGCCCTCGGCATCTACCCGGCGGTGGACCCGTTGGCGTCGACCTCCACGATCCTCGCTCCCGAGGTCGTCGGTCAGCGTCACTACGACGTCGCCCGCGGTGTGCAGGAGAACCTGCAGCGCTACAAGGAGCTGCAGGACATCATCGCCATCCTCGGTCTCGACGAGCTGTCCGACGAGGACCGCCTCACCGTGTCGCGTGCCCGCAAGATCCAGCGCTTCCTCTCGCAGCCGTTCTACGTGGCCGAGGTGTTCACCAGCGTCCCGGGTGAGACCGTGCCGGTCGCCGAGACCGTGGAGAGCTTCGACGCGATCCTGCGCGGTGACCTCGATGACGTGCCCGAGCAGGCGTTCTTGAACGTCGGTGGTGTCGAGCAGGTGCTCGCCAAGGCGAAGGCCCTCCAGGAAGGCGCAGCCTGATCATGGCCACGATGACGGTGCAGTTGGTCTCTCCGGAGCGGATGCTCTTCTCCGGTGAGGCCACGCAGGTCATCACCCGCACGTTGGGTGGTGGCGAGATCGCCTTCCTGCCCGGCCACGCCCCCTTCCTCGGCGCGCTCACCGAGAACCACACGCGCATCACCCTGGCCGACGGCAGCGTGCTCGACGTCGCCGTCCATGGCGGGTTCGTGCAGGTCAGCGGCGACACCGTGAGCATCCTCTCCGACGTCGCCGAGCTCGGCGAGCAGATCGACCGTTCGCGGGCGATGACGGCCAAGGAACAGGCCGAAGAGGTCCTCCGCAAGGAGCACGACGCAGAGGCCGTCGCCGCACTCAGTAGGGCCCATGCCCGTCTGGCGGCGTCCGGCGGCATGGCCGGCGTTCCCGGCTCCCACTGACCGCTCGTCGCCTCGCCGTCAGGCGGGAAGTTCGGCGCTCGCCACCTGCAACAGGTTGGTGTCGTCGTTGTGACCGAAGAAGTAGATCGTGCCGTCGTCGATGACGATCGCCTCGACCTGACCGACGACGCCTTCCACCGCCATGGCGGTCGCCAGGTTCGTCGCCGGGTCGAACATTCCGACGATCGACGTCGTGTACTCGCTCGGGTAGTCGACGCCACGGATGGCGAACACCGCTCGGTCGCCTGCGGTCACCACGGCGCTGGAGGTGAAGTCCAGGAGGTTGCTGCGGGTGATGCCGACCTCGCAGTGTTGCAGGGGATGGTCGCAGGTCCAGATCGTCGAGGTCCACTTGCCGTCGAACGCCCCGCCGCTGGCGATGCCACCGGCGACGGGAGCTCCCGTGCCGCCTGCGATCACGAGTTCGTCGCCGACCACGGTCGCGGATGAGACGAATTGCGCCCACTCCACACCAGCGAGGCCCGTCGGCGATGCGGTGAGCCAGTGCGCACCCTCGTCGTCGCTGTACCAGATCGCGATGTCGAGCGGGTCGGACGAGTACGACTGGAACAGATCGGTCGCGGTGAGCTCGACGTCCGCGCCGTCAGGATCGGTCGCAGTGGTGGCACCCACCGCCACGAGGGTGCCGTCCCAGTCGAGGACGACGGCGATCGGACCTGGTGCCGATGGTGATCGGCCCGGGGTCAGGGACACCTTCGGATCGACGGCACTCCACGAGGCACCGGCATCGGTCGAGGTCCAGATCTGCCCGTTCAGGCGATCGCTTCCGATTCCCTCGCCCCACGCCCAGATCGTGCCGTTGCGGACCATGGCGCCGGAGATGTGCGCGTGCCGCTGCACGACGACGCGATCGAAGTGATCTCCGCGATCCGTGCTCGTCCACGCGACGGCGTCGATCTTGTCGCCGTCGTCGGCACTCGTGATCGCCGACAGATCCGAGCCGACCGCCACGACCGTGTCGTCGACGACCACCAGCGACGAGATCGTCTGCTGCCCTGGTGGGTCGCTGATGTCGGTGCCGGTCCTCTGCCAGGTGTGGAGATCATCGCTGCGCCACAACGCCCCCCGCTCGGGCTGGCTGCGATCGGAGTGGTTGTCGAAGCCGGAGAGCAGCCACGAGCCGTCGGAGAGCTTCACCACGCTGTGCGATCCGCTGTAGTCGGCCGTGCTGTGCTGGACCCGGATCGCCAGCGCCTCGGGGGAGAGTCTCGGGGGACGGGCGGCGGAGGTCGTGGACGTCACGGCGGTGTCCGCCGTGGCCACCGTGGTGTCGGCGATGTCCCCTCGTTCGTCGATGCCGTCGCCACACGCCACGAGCATCGCCAGTGCGCACAGCACTCCGAGTGGAATGATCGGTCGCCGCACCCGGACATCGTAGAACGACCGTGCCCGTAGCCTGAGATCATGACGACTTCGTTCCCCTTCACTTCGGCCCTGGTCACCGGCGCATCCAGCGGGATCGGTGCCGCCATGGTCGAGCTCCTGGCGGAGGCGAACGTGCCCACGGTGGTGGTGGCCCGCCGACGTGATCGCCTCGACGAACTGGCCGAGCGCTTCCCCGGCATCGAGGTGCTCGCCGCTGATCTGGCGACCAAGAAGGGGCTCTCCGCAGTCGTGGCGCGGGTGGAGAGCGAAGCCTCGCCGATCGACCTCGTCGTCAACAACGCCGGGTTCGGCACGTCCGGCGACTTCCACACCCTCGACGCCGATCGCCTCGATCAGGAGGTGCAGCTCAACGTTGCCGCACTCACCCGCCTCAGCCGAGCCGCTCTCGGGACGATGGTGCCGCGAGGGCGCGGCTATCTCCTCAACGTGAGCAGCGTCGCGAGCTTCCAGCCGGCGCCACGTCTGGCGGTCTACGCGGCCACGAAGGCATACGTCACCAGCCTGGGGGAGAGCCTCCACGAGGAGATGCGCGGCACGGGCGTGCACGTCACCTCACTGTGTCCGGGACTCACCCGCACCGAGTTCCAGAGTGTGAGCAACACCGAGTCCTACGCGACCAGCTATCCGTCGTTCGTGTGGATGGAAGCACGCGAGGTCGCGCTGGCCGGTCTCGACGACGTCGCCAAGGGTCGCGCCCTCAGCGTCCCGGGTGCGATGTACAAGGGGTTGGCGATGGCGTCCGGGGTCACTCCCCGCGCGCTGGCGCGTCGACTGAGTGGACTCGTCCAGCGCAGCTGACGTGACGGCTCAGTAGTCGACGGATGCGAACGCGGACAGCTTGTCGATGCGGTGACGGGCGTCGACCATGCGTACGGTGCCGCTCTTGGATCGCATCACGAGGCTCTGCGTGCGTGCGCTGGCGTGCTCGTACCGCACGCCCCGCAGCAGCTCACCGTCGGTGACGCCGGTGGCGGCGAAGAAGCAGTTGTCGCCCATCACCAGGTCGTCGGTGGTGAGCACGGCCGACAGGTCGTAGCCGAGTGCGAGGGCGGCGTCGCGCTCCTCGTCGGAGCGAGGGGCGAGCATGCCCTGGATCTCGCCGCCCATGCACTTCAACGCCGCGGCCGCGATGACGCCCTCGGGGGTGCCGCCGGTACCGAGCAGCACGTCGACGCCGGCGTCGGGCCAGCCGGTGGCGATGGCGCCGAAGATGTCGCCGTCGGTGATGAGCTTCACACGGGCGCCGGTGGCACGGACCTCGGCGATCAGTTCGGTGTGTCGGGCGCGGTCGAGGATGACCACCGTGAGATCACGCACGGACTCGCCTTTGGCCTTGGCGATCCAGCGGAGGTTCTGTGTGGCGCTGGCGGTGATGTCGATCGCGCCGGAGGCCTCGGGTCCGACGGCGATCTTGTGCATGTAGACGCACGGGCCGGGATTGAACATCGTGCCTCGTTCACCGACGGCGATCACAGCGATCGCATTCGCACGACCGAGGGCCGTCAGTGTCGTGCCGTCGATCGGGTCCACGGCGACGTCGGTGAGCGGAGCCGTGCCGTCGCCGACCATCTCGCCGTTGAACAGCATGGGCGCCTCGTCCTTCTCGCCTTCGCCGATGACGACCACGCCGTCCATCGGAACGGTGCTGAGGACCGTTCGCATTGCATCGACGGCGGCGCGGTCGGCGCCGTGCTTGTCGCCTCGTCCGACCCAGCGGGAGGCGGCGAGGGCGGCCGATTCTGTGACTCGCACGAGCTCCATGGCGAGGTTGCGGTCGGGCTTCTGAGAGTTGGCGATCATCGTCGCTCACCGTAGTGCCTGCCGCCCGCGCCGACCCCAGGGATCGGCGCGGGCTGCAGGTCTATGGCATTCGATGCACCGTCTGGTGATCCTTGCGAATCTCACGACGCAGGCGGGTCCGCTCGCGTTGGCGGCGGATCTGGTCGTGACGGTCGAGGGTCAGCTGACGGTACAGGTTGGGGTGATTCCACATGAGTGGCTCCTTCAGGGATGCCGACCGTGTGCGGTCGGGCGGGTGGGAATGGGTGACGCGTCGAAGGCGTCTGGCCGTGCGGTGGCACGAACCGGGGAACAGATGTCGTCGGGACCCGTTCGGGTCAACCGGCGGCCGAGACGCGACCGATGTGGCGCGCGCCAGCGGCGGGGATCGTGGTCGTGGGGATCGCGGTCAACTGCAACATGGGGGCACCTCCTCTCGGCTCGAACGTCGGACGGCACACGGTGACACATGCGCACGACGGCTGTCGAACGAATTACGCGTCGCGTTAGCGTTCGATCGGTGACTGTCATCCCTGCGGACCGTTGTCTGTCGACGCGCGAGCTGTCCGAGCCGCGTCTGCTGCCCGCCGCGGACGCCGTGGTGGTCGGGGTGAGCTCGGGTGGAGATGCCTGGCTCGAGGTCCACCACCTCGACGGTGCGCCCACACGTCGACTGGCCACGTCGCCGGGTCTCCGTCCGGCTCGGGGAATGGGCGGAGGGTCGTGGTGCCTGTCTGCCGACGCGTCGGGTGTGGTGTACGTCGGGGCCGACGGCAACCTGTGGGCGCAGGGACTCGACGGAGGTGCGGCTCACCGGCTCACCGCGCACGGCCCGGATCGCAGTGCGGTCTCGCCGAGCGTCGCGCCCGACGGGTCGTCCGTCGCGTACGTCATCGACCTTGCCGAGGTCCACCTCGTCGACCTTCGCACCGGTAAGGGTCGACGGATCGACGCGTCGGAGGCCGGCACCGACGACTTCTGCATGGACCCGGCGTGGTCCCCGGACGGTGCATCGGTGGAGTGGGTGGCATGGAACGTGCCCGACATGCCGTGGGACCACACGGTCGTCCGCACCCTGTCGATCCACGACGGTCGTCGCACGACCACGGTTCCCGTCGGCGCCCTCCAGCAACCGCGGCGCATGCCCGATGGTCGTCGCGTCTCCGTGCGAGACGACCGCGGGTGGCTCAACCTCCACCTCGACGAACACCCGCTGGTCGATGAGCCGTTCGAGCACGCCGGACCCACCTGGGGCCCAGGGCAGTGCTCCTTCGCGTGGTCGCCCGACGGGACGCGCATGGCGTTCACCCGGAACGAGCGTGGGTTCGGCCGCCTGTGCGTCGTCGAGATCGCCACCGGTCGTGTCCACGAAGTGGGGCGAGGGGTGCACGGTCAGCTGTCGTGGCAGGGCGATCGACTCGCCGCGCTGCGCAGCGGGGCGGTGACCCCGACACAACTCGTGGTGTACGACACCGGTTCCTGGGAGCGCACGATCGTCGACATCGGAGCGGGTCGCGAATGGTCGGCAGGAGAGCTCGTCGAGCCCGAACCCGCCGAGATCCCCGCCGAGCGAGGACTCGTCCACGCGCGCATCTACCGAGCAGGGGCGACCGCCGCCGCACACGACGACGTCTCGGCCCATGGGCTCATCGTCTGGTTGCACGGTGGTCCCACCGACCAGTGGCAGGTCACGTTCATGCCCCGGTTCGCGTTCTGGCGGTCCCGGGGCTGGAACATCGTGGTGCCGGATCATCGGGGCTCGACCGGTCACGGGCGCGCCTACCAGCAGGCACTGCGCGGACGGTGGGGCGAACTCGATGTGACCGACACGGTGTCGGTCATCGAGTGGGCTCACGCGCACGGGCTGGGCGCGCCGTCGACCACGGTGGTGATGGGTGGTTCTGCGGGAGGCTTCACCGCGCTGGGCGTCGTGCGACGCGCGCCCGACCGGGTGGCCGCTGCCGTCGTCGCCTATCCCGTCACGGACCTCGCCGACCTCGCCGAGCGCAGCCATCGATTCGAACGCCATTACACCGACTCGTTGGTGGGTCCTCTCCCCGAGCACCTCGAGCTTGCCCAGTTGCGGTCACCCGCCTTCCACACCGACGCATTCACGACGACGCCGTTGCTGCTGCTGCACGGCGATGTGGACCCCGTGGTGCCACTGGCCCAGAGCCTGGTGTTCGCCGAACGGGTGCGCGCCGCAGGAGGCGATGTGAAGGTCCACGTGTACGCCGGCGAGGGTCATGGCTTCCGGCAGCCGGCGAACCAGCTCGACGAATATGAGCGGGTTGAAGGGTTCCTCGCGCACCATGTGCGGATAGCGTCGCGGTCGTGACCGACGACTGGAATCCCAACGATCCCGATGCCACGAAGGTGCTCTACGACCTGGCGATGTGGTCGTTCGACCAGCAGGCCGAGCTCGCGTCCGACCTGGCCGAGGCAGAGATCCCGCACGCGTGGGAGGGTGCCGAACTGGTCGTGCCCGAGGCCGTCGAGTCGCAGGTCGACGGCATCATCAACGCGGTCGAGGCGCGGTTGGGCATCACCTACGAGACCGATCTCGACCCCTCTCCACTCGGCCAGCCCGGCGATGACACCGGGGTCGAGCCTGTCGACATCGGCGAGGACGTGCCGACCACCGAATACGACCTGACCGACTGGCCGGGCGACGACCGCGATGCGCTCGAGCGTGCACTCACCCTGCAGGGCCACCCCCACCGCTGGGAGTCTGCCGTGATGCTCGTGCACACCTCCGACGAGGCGGTCGTGGAGTCATTGCTCGATCTCATCGAGGCGGGCGAGGCGGCGGAGATCGAGGCCGACGACGACGACGCTCACGCCGACGAAGATCGACTGCCCTTCGAAACCTTGACGACGTTCTTCCTCGCCGGAGAGCGGCTCAAGCGGAACCCGCTCGACGCCGACGGCCTCGAGCAGCTCCTCGCCGCGGTCGAACTGGCCGAGCCCACTCGCCCGCCGTACGGCGTCGACGTGCGGCTGTGGCAGCGGTCGTGCGAGCTCGCCGACGACCTGGCGGGTGCCTTGGTCGACGAGGACGTGCCGGATCACGAGGGTGCGATGCTCATCGCCGAGGAGTTGCACGATCTCCTCCGGCCCTACATCTGACGCGGTCCACGAACCGATGTTGTTGGCCGAACTGCAGATCTGGCACACGAGACCGGTCACGCCGACGCGCCGCGTCGCGCTCGGGCACCTCGTGCTGCCCAGTGATCCGGCGCCCGGACTGGGCGGTGTCCTCCTGGCCGCGGTGGTCGCCGCCTACCTGCCGAACGTCGACGACGAGCTCTGGCCCGATCTCAGTCGCCTCATCGATCAGGTCGCCCGCGGTGACCGCATCGTGCAGCCGCGCCTGCAGCATCGCTACCAGGTCGACCGCCACGGCCTCGCGGCGAGCGTCCATCAACTGGTGGGCGACGCCGATCACGTCGAGTTCGACCTGCATTCCATGGGGCGGCCGTTGTCGCAGGTGCTCGGTGCGGTCTACGCGCTCGAGCGGTTCAACGCCGACATCCGTCGACAGGTCGCGCCCGTGCTCCATCGAGCCATGCGCTGGCATGGCCCCATCGGGCCGTCGTTCGTCGCCGACATCACCGGCGTCAGCCGATCTGACCTCGTCGGCATCAGCGATCCGCGGGCGTGGGCACTCGACCTGCTCGGCTTTCCGATGGGCACCGTGAAGGTCACCAAGAACGACGTGATGACGAGGTTCCGTTCGCGGTTGCGCGCCGCTCATCCGGATCACGGCGGCGACGACTCGGAGGCAGGGCACGTCATCGAGCGGCTCGGCGAGGCGCGCCGCATCCTTCTGGAACAGCTCACGTGACCCAGCTGCTGCTGTTCCCCGGCGCCGGGAGTTCGCGCACCCACGCCAGCCTGGTCGCCATCGAGGAGGCGGTCGCACCGATGGCGACCGTGCGCGCCGATTTCCCCTACCGGAAGGCCGGTCGCAAGGCGCCCGACCGGGCGCCGGTCCTGCTGCAGGCGGTGCGCGACGAAGCCCAGCCACTGCTCGCCACCGACCCGTCCTTGATCCTCGGCGGCCGGTCGATGGGAGGCCGGATGTGCTCGATGGTCGTGGCCGACGCCGAGGATCCGTTGCCCGCCCGCGGTCTCGTCCTCATCTGCTATCCGCTGCACCCGCCTGGCAAACCCGAGAAGCTGCGCATCGAGCACCTCCCGAACATCCACGTGCCGTGTCTGTTCATCTCCGGCACCAAGGATGCGTTCGGCACCCCCGAGGAGCTCACCCGGTGGACGGCAACGATTCCGGGACCGGTCACTCACGAGTGGTTCGACGGCAAGGGGCACGATCTCAAGGGCTGCGACGACCGCATCGCAGCACTCGTCGCGTCGTGGATCTCAGCGCTCTGAGATCACCGGGTCCTCCGGGTTGAGCTGCTCGAGCTCGAGGTGGGCGGTCTCGGGGTAGAAGCGGAACGCGAGCGCGGCGGCGACGAGTTGGCCGATGGCCACGAGCCCGATGACCTCGCCGAAGCTGAGGCCGCGATCGCGCAGATACCCGACCAGCAGGATGCCGACGCTTCCGCTGAGGAGGGCCGTCGTGGTGATGAGGCCGTTCGCTCGCCCTCGGTTGCCGGTCGGGAACATCTCCGCGCGGTAGACCGCATAGGCGGGAAATGCCAGCGCCGCGCTGAACCCGCCCATGAGCGAGCAGATCCACATCACGGTCCCGTGTGTCGCGAACCCCCCGACGATGAACGCCGTGGAGATCGGCGTGGCGACGAGGATCAGGGCTCGCCGCCCGAATCGGTCCGCCGCCCGCCCACCGAGGATCAACCCGAGCGACGCCGGCGTGCCGGTGGTGAGCGTGAACAGCGCGATGCCGCCCGCGCTGTAGCCGCGGATGTCGTCGAGGTACCGATTCTGGAAGAACGACGCCGGCGCGACGAAGAGGTTGGACGCGAGTGCCACGGTCGCCACCAGGAGCAGCCGCCGTCGGTGCAGCGGCGGTGCGATGCGGTGCACGGTCTCGAAGCGCCGGGTCTCGAGCAGATGCCGCATCAGGCTGATGGCGACGGGGATCCAGATCAGCGACAGCAGGTAGACGAGTCGCCACCCCTCGTTGCCGAGGTCGGCCAGCTTCAGGGCGGCCACGGCCACACCTGCGCCGAAGCCCGCGGACATCGCCAGGACGCTGACGGCGTACGCGCGGCTGTTGCGCGGCATGTCCTCGGCGGCTGCGATGGCGGCGAGCATCGCCAGGGCGATCCCCATCGGCCGCCCGATGGTCTGCGTGGCGACGAGCACCCAGAAGTTGGGGGCGAAGGTGCCCATCGCGCACAACAGCGGCGCGAGCCAGGCGGTGAGCACGATCGTCCGCCGGCGACCGAGGCGGTCGGCGAGCACGGCGAAGGGCAGGGAGAACAGCACGCCGAGTCGGACGATCGCGCCGCCGACGCTCTGGCCCGTGTTCGTGATCCCGAACGTGTCGGCGGCGAAGTTCGCGGTCTGCGTGAACAACGCGTTGGCGAACGTCGCCGCGACCGATGCCATCGCGAGCAGGGCGAGCGTCCGTGCCTGACGTTCGTCGAGCTGGTCCGGTGGCGCCCACCAGGGGCTCGGCGCACCGTCGGGTCGGCGGTGACGGAGTGCGTGGCGCATCGGGAGTGCGAACAGGAATCCGAACCAGGGGATGCTCAGCCGGTAGGTGATCGTCTCCGTGACCGTGCCGGCGTCATCGTCGAGGCTCGCCACGAGCGTTCGGCGATAGCGGCGAAACGGGCCGTGAGCCTGCACGAACGATCCGTCGTCGGCGCGCGCCTCGGTGAGGATGTCGTGCCGTGGCTGGGCCGCGAGCTGCGCCTCCGGCGAGTGGTCCGTCCACACCGAGATGAGCGTGTGTTCGCGGCCGGGCACCGCACGGAGGCTACCCGCCCGCCCTCCGCCCCTCCCGCCAGGCCGGCGTGCCATGTCCGGAGGCAGAAATCCAGCCATGAGGGATGACGTGAACCGAGAGGTGAGGATGCGGGTGAGCGGCGCGGGGCGGGGGCGGGTGCGGGTGCGGGTGCGGGGTCGTGGAGAAGCGGCATACTTGGCGGGCCATGAACGACGACGCGCGCATACTCATTCGCCGATCCGGTCCGCTCAAGGGTGAGGTCGCCATCCCCGGCGCCAAGAACTCGGTGCTGAAGCTGATGGCGGCGACCCTGCTCGCCGACGGCGAGTTCACGCTCACGAACGTGCCCGACATCGCCGACGTGGGGATCATGGCCGATCTGCTCGCGGCCATCGGCGTCCGGAGCGAACGGCTGTCCTCGTCGGAGCTGCGCCTGGTCAACGACGGCGACATCCGCCCGGTCGCTCCGTACGAACTGGTCGAGCGCATCCGTGCCAGCATCAACGTGCTCGGCCCGTTGCTCGGCCGATTCGGCCGGGTGTCGTTGTCGCTGCCCGGCGGCGACGACTTCGGCAGTCGCCCCATCGACATGCACCTGAAGGGCCTCGAGGCGATGGGCGCCACGTTCGAACTACAGCACGGTGTCGTGGAGGCGACGGCCGAGCGACTGCACGGAGCCGACGTCACGCTCGAGTTCCCCAGCGTCGGCGCCACGGAGAACATCCTCACCGCCGCCGTGTATGCCAAGGGCACGACGGTGATCGACAACGCAGCGAGAGAGCCCGAGATCACCGACCTGTGCCACTTCCTGGTCGCGATGGGTGCCCAGATCGAGGGCGTCGGCACGTCGACCCTGGTCATCCACGGTGTCGAACGGGGCACGCTGCACGCGGTCCGCCATGCGGTGGTCCCCGATCGGATCCAGGCCGCCACGTATCTCGCCGCGGTCGCGGTCAGCGGGGGAGAGGTCGTGTTGCGTGGCGCTCGCGCCGACCACATGGACATGCTGCTGCGTCGCTTCCACGACATGGGCTTGACGATCACCACCATCGGCTCCGGCGCCGACTCGAGCCTGGCGGTGTGGGCGGCCGGGCGACTGCGCAGCATCGACGTCGCGACACTGCCGTATCCGGGCATCGCGACGGACTACAAGCCGCTCATCGTCACGATGCTCTCGGTCGCCGACGGCGTCGGCATCGTCACCGAGAACCTCTATCCGGGTCGGTTCCGATACGTCGAGGAACTGCAACGGCTCGGTGCCGACATCCGTGCCGACGGCCACCACGCCGTGGTGCGCGGGGTACCGCAGCTCAGCGGTGCTCCCGTTCGCGCTCCCGACATCCGTGCCGGAGCGGCACTGGTGGTCGCGGGCTTGGCGGCCGACGGGGAAACCTCCGTGGCCGGCGTCCATCACGTGGACCGCGGCTACGACGACCTGGTGGGCCGCCTCGCCGCACTCGGCGCCGACATCGAACGGGTGCCGGCGACCTGACCTCAGTCGGAGGGCGGTTGCGGCGCCTCGGGCGGCTGCGCCTTGGCAACCCGCCGCTTGGCCAGCATCAGCAGACCGGCGATCACCAGGATCGGTCCGAGCACGAGAAGGATCTCATCCCAACCACCCTGGTGCGCCAACATGCCCATCAGACTACTTGGATGACCAGCAGCACGTCATTCGTGACATGACTCTCGACTTCGTAGGCCCCCGGCGCGTCGGCCACGAAATTGAAGGTCGCGGTCACTCCCGCGGCCACGCTCTGCTCGAGTTCGATGACGTGGATGTGGAACTCGTCGTCGGCGTTCGGGTTGGTGATGTTCAGGGTGACGTCGGAGCCGAGCGTGACCATCTCCACACGTTGTGGGCCGCTGTCGATGCCGACCATCACGTCGATCTGGACCGGTCCCTCGACTGCCGTTGCCGCAGTCGCGTCGTCGGCGCTGGACGGCACGGTGGACGACCCGGCGGACGGCACGGTGGACGACCCGGCGGTGGACGGCGACCCGGGATCGACGGCGACCGTGGTCGCGATCTCGGTCGGCGACGGCGCACCGGACGTGCCCCCGTCGCTGCTGCAAGCACCGATGAGCAGCATCGACGCGGGGATCAGTGCAAGTGCACGAACTGTACGCATGGGTCGCAATCCTAAGGTCGGTCCTGGTTCAATGGTCGTTCGCCCCATCGAGAAAGTCGTTGCCGCATGCGAGCCCTAGTGGAAGAGACGATCGAAGTCATCCGCCCGGCCCTGCAGGCCGACGGTGGCGACATCGTGCTACGCGAGGTCGATGAAGCGACGGGCATCATCTACGTCACCCTGGTCGGCGCATGCGGCACCTGTCCCACCAGCACCGTCACCCTCAAGGCCGGGATCGAGCGGATCATGCGCGACCGCATCGACGGGGTCAACGAGGTCGTCAACGTCGTCGACGCCGTATGAACCGACGATCGCTCCCCGTCGCCGACCTCTTCGAGATGGCCTGTGAAGGTGATCGAGCCGCGCTGGCACGTCTGCTGTCGCTCGTGGAGCGCGGCGGCGACGAAGCTCGTGAGATCGGACGGCGCTCGTATCCGCGATCGGGCGGCGGGTACACCGTCGGCCTCACCGGGGCACCCGGCGCCGGCAAGAGCACGCTCACCTCGGCCCTCATCGGTCACCTGCGGTCGCTGGGCGACGAGGTCGCCGTGCTGGCCATCGACCCCTCCTCGCCGTTCACCGGCGGCGCCATCCTGGGCGACCGGGTCCGCATGCAGGACCACGCCACCGATGCAGGCGTCTTCATCCGCTCGATGGCCACGCGCGGTCACCTCGGCGGTCTGTCGCTGGCGACGCCGGAGGCGGTGCGGTTGCTCGACGCGGTGGGCCGTCCGTGGACGCTCGTCGAGACCGTCGGCGTGGGCCAGGTCGAGGTCGAGATCGCCGGCAAGGCCGACACCACCGTGGTCGTGGTCAACCCCGGATGGGGTGACTCGGTCCAGGCCAACAAGGCCGGGCTGATGGAGATCGCCGACATCTTCGTGATCAACAAGGCGGATCGCAAGGGTGTCGAGGACACCCAGCGCGATCTCGAACAGATGCTGGAGCTGAGCGATCTGGCCGACGACGCGTGGCGGCCGCCGATCCTGCCCGTCGTCGCCGTGGAGAACAAGGGCGTCGTCGAGGTCTGGGACACGGTGCTGCGCCACCGTGCGCACATCTCGGGCACGCAGGAGCTCGCTCGGCGGCGAGCGTTCCGCCTGCGCGAGGAGCTCCGCGAGATCGTCGCCCGTCGCCTCGAGCAGCGGGCCCGCGAGATCGTCACGCCGCAACGCTGGAGTGAGGTGCAGGAGCGCGTGCTCGATCGCGCACTCGATCCGTGGTCGGCAGCCGACGAGATGCTCGGCCCGGTCGGGGCCTGAACCGCACCGGCGTCGAATAGGGTTCTGGCATGGGTGAACTGGTGCTGGTGGACCGGCGTGACGACGGCGTCGCGGTGATCACGTTGAACAATCCGAAGGTGAACGCACTGTCGCAGGCACTGCTCGCGGACCTGCGTACCGCCGCCGGCGAGATGATCGCCGATCCGCCTGGCGCCGTCGTGATCACCGGCGGCGAACGCATCTTCGCTGCCGGCGCCGACATCAGCGAGTTCGGTGGCCCGAGCGAAGCTCGCGCGATCACCGAGGGCTTTCACCGCGCACTCGATGCCGTTGCCGCGATCCCTCGCTTCGTCATCGCCGCCGTGTCCGGCTACGCGCTGGGCGGCGGGTGCGAACTCGCACTCGCGTGCGACTACCGCATCGCCGGCGAGCGAGCGGTGTTCGGTCAGCCCGAGATCCTCCTCGGCATCATCCCGGGTGGCGGTGGGACCCAGCGATTGACCCGCACGGTGGGCGTCAGCCGCGCGAAGGAACTGATGATCACCGGCCGCCAGGTGAAGGCCGAGGAGGCGCTGCGCATCGGCCTGGCCGACGAAGTGGTCGCCACGGAAGAACTCCACGCTCGGGCGCTCGCGCTGGCCGCGTCGGTGGCCACGGGTGCCCTCGCCGCGCATGCGCTCGTGAAGCGGGCCGTCGACGAGGGGATCGACACCGATCTGGCGGCCGGCCTGCGGCTCGAGCGCGGTCTGTTCGAGCTCGTGTTCCACACCGACGACAGCCGGGCCGGTGTCGAGAGCTTCCTCGCCAACGGGCCCGGCCACGCAGCGTTCACCGGACACTGACGCGATGGGTGACGGCGACATCACCTCCACGCGTCGCGCCCATCAGCCCGCTCTCGACGGGCTCCGCGGGTTGGCCGTGGCCATGGTGCTGCTGTTCCACGGTGGTGTGTCGTGGATGACCGGTGGCTACGTCGGCGTGTCGGTGTTCTTCACGCTGTCGGGCTTCCTCATCACGGGTCTGCTGCTGACCGAGCACCAGGGGACCGGTCGTGTGTCGCTCGGTCGGTTCTTCTCCCGTCGTGCACGCCGCTTGATGCCGGCGAGCCTGCTCTGCCTGACCGGGATCGCAGTGGCGGCGGCCGTGGGGGCCTTCGACGGGCTCCCGCACGTCCGCCGTGACATCCTGGCCTCCCTGCTGCAGGTGGCGAACTGGAACGCACTCTCCAACGGCACGAGCTACGCGGACCTCATCGCCCGCAGTTCCGGTCAGTTGGGTCCGGTGGACCACTTCTGGTCGCTCTCGATCGAGGAGCAGTTCTACTGGATCTGGCCGCTCGTCTGTCTCGGACTGTTGCGCGTACGTCGACGGGTGCCGCCGACCCTGTCCTTGGTCGGCCTGGCCGTCGTGTTCGTGGCGGCCGCCCCGGTGGTGGCACATGTGTGGGGACCGAACGCGGCCTATTGGGCGACACCGGCGAGGATGGGCGAGATCCTCGTCGGGGCGGCGCTGGCGGCGCTGGTGTCCGGCCGGGAGCTGCGAGGGCGAGTCCTCCCATGGCTCGGGCTGGCCGGCCTCGTCGCGATCGTGTTCGCCGGCGTCACGTGGCCCGCCGACGGCGGCCCGGCGTACCACGGGTGGCTGGGGGTGTTCGCCCTCGCATCGGCGGCGCTGATCGTCGGACTCCAGGCGCAGAGCCCACTCCAACGGGCGTTCAGCGCGCAGCCGCTCGTGCATCTCGGTCGGATCAGCTACGGCGTCTACTTGTTCCACTGGCCCGTCATCGCGATCGTCACCGAGCGGCGCATCGGTGTGGGCGGCTGGGGTCTGTTCGCGATCTGGGTCGTCATCACCCTCGTGATCGCCGAGCTCTCGTTCCACCTGCTGGAGCAGCCGATCCGCAACCGCACGTCGCCGGTCCGCGTCGTCGCGACCGGGATGGCCTCCGCGATGGCGATGGTGGCACTGCTCGTCGTGATCGTGGTGCCGGTGCCCGACAGCGTGTTCAGCGGCTCCACCGACGTCCCGGCGACCTTCGCCACGACCGTGCCGCCGACGTCCGGCTCGAGTCCAGCACCGACGTCGACCGAGAGCCGAGTGCCGACGAGTTCGATCGCCGCGAGCTCGACCACCGCGCCGGCGCCATCGGAACCGATCCAGGTACTGCTCCTCGGGGACTCGACCGCGATGGCCTTGGGCGAAGGGATGCAGGACTGGGCGGCGGCACGTCCGGCAGAGGTGCAGCTGGCGTCACTGGCCGCGCCGGGCTGCGGCCTGGTGCGCGGTTCGGTGATGTTCGGCGACGGCGGTGGGGTGTTCCGGGCGCGGTGTGATCAGGTGCTGGATCAGGATCTCCCGCAGCTGTTGGCGACGACGGTGCCCGACCTGGTGGTGGTGATGGTGACGGTGCCCGACAACGTCGAGCGCCTCTGGTCGGACACGGAAGGTCCGCTTCGACCCACCGATCCCCGCTACGCCTCGCGCATGCTGGCCGACTATCGCACGATCTCCGACGAGCTGGTCGCTGCCGGTGTCGAACACATCGCGTGGCTCGCGCCCCCGCTTCCGGCGGCCAACTGGCTGGGCAGCACGACCGGCGAGCTGGACCCGTCCGGCCTGGCGGTCTACGACGACACACTCCTCGCCGTCGCGGCCGATCATCCGGATGTGTCGACGGTGGTTCGAGTCGACGACTGGTTCGCCGCCCACGACACCGACAACACCATCCGCGAGGACGGTCTGCACATGTCGCCGACCGGGGCGCTGCGAGTGATGGACGAGTTCCTCGGCGCCGAACTGCTCCGTCTCGTGCACCGGTGAGGGTGGAGGGTCAGACCGCCCAGGCGATCGCGCCCATCTCCACCGGGGAGATGAGGTCGGGATGCGACGGCAGGGCACGCACGGTGATCCCATACGGGCCGGCCTCCCCCACCGAGTAGTCGGCCTCCCAGGTGCCCGCCTCGGTGCGGGCAAGGGTGACCATCTGCGGCGGTCCGATGAACTCGCCCTCGGAGTCGATCGGGCCGTGCAACGCCTGGACCTTGATCGATTCGGCCTCGAGGCCGTCGATCTCCACGTGGGCTCGCACGTGGCGGGTGTCGCCCTCGTGTGCCGGCGTCGTGTCGGCTTCGATGTCGACGACCTTGACCACCGGCCACGCATCGCGGACCCGTCGCTTCCATCCAGCCAGGTCGCGGGCGACCGCGGCCTGGTCGGCGAGGGCGTGCCGTGAGCTCGCTGCCGCCGGCTCGTACAACTGGGTGGTGTAGTCGCGGACCATGCGAGCCGCGGTCACGAACGGGCCGAGCGTGCGCCAGTTGTGCTTCACCCGATCGATCCAGCCGACCGGGATGCCTTCCGCGGTGCGCTCGTAGAACAGCGGCACCAGTTCCCGCTCGAGGAGACCGAACAGGCTCGTCGCCTCCCGTGCGTCGCGTCGGGCGAGGTCGGGGTCGTCGTCGGCGGAGTTGATCGCCCAGCCGTTCGTACCGTCGAAGCACTCGTCCCACCAGCCGTCGAGGATGCTGCAGTTCAGCGCACCGTTCAGCGCCGCCTTCATCCCGCTCGTGCCGCACGCTTCGAGAGGGCGCCGCGGGTTGTTGAGCCAGACGTCGCACCCGTGGTACATCATCCTGGCGATGGCCATGTCGTAGTCCGGCACGAACACGAATCGATGACCGACATCGAGCTGCCTGGCGAAGATCTCGATGTCGCGGATCATGTCCTTGCCCGGCTGATCCTGGGGGTGGGCTTTGCCGGCGAAGACGAACTGCACCGGGCGATCGGCCGACAGCAACATGGCCCGGAGGCGATCGGGCTGCGACAGCAGGAGCGTGGCGCGCTTGTAGGTGGCGAACCGGCGAGCGAACCCGATGGTCAACGAATTGGGGTCGAGCAACGCGTCGCCCAGGCGTGAGCGGACGAACGCGACGAGCTCGGCCCGGCCCTTCGCCCGTGCCGTCCAGATCTCCTCGGGGTCGAGCTTGTCGACGCCGGTCCACGACGACACGTCGGCGCCGTCCCACACCGGCCCGACGCTGTGGGAGAGCAGTTCCGCGATCGGATCGCCGACCCATGTGTGCGCGTGCACGCCGTTGGTGATGGCGCCGATGGGTACTTCGTCGACCGGCACGTCGGGCCACAGCTCGGCGAACATCTCGCGGCTGACGGCACCGTGCAGCTGAGCGACGCCGTTGCTGCGACCGCCGAGCCGCAACCCCATCACCGCCATGTTGAACTTGTCGTCGGGCTCCGCGTCGCGTTGGCCGACGTCCATCAGGCCGTCGAAGTCGGTGCCGAGCGACGTGGCGTAGTCGGCGAAGTACGTGCGCATCAGCTCGCGGGGGAACCGGTCGATTCCCGCGGGTACGGGGGTGTGGGTGGTGAAGACGCCGCCGGCTCGCACCGCCTCGATGGCCTCGGAGAAGGTGATCCCCGTCTCGACGAGTTCGCGGATGCGTTCCAGCGAGAGGAAGCCCGCGTGGCCCTCGTTCGTGTGGAAGACCTGCGGGTCGAGGCCCAGCGCGCGCAGCGCACGAACGCCGCCGATGCCGAGGACGATCTCCTGGCGCAGACGGTGCTCGTTGTCGCCCCCGTAGAGCCGATCGGTGATGCCTGCGGCCGCGTCGGAGTTGCCCTCGACGTTGGTGTCGAGCAGGTACAGCTCGATGCGGCCGACCTTGACCTTCCACACGTTGACCCGAACATGGTCGCCGGCCATGTCGATCGCCACCTGGACGCCGGTCGGTTCGAGGGCGAGACCGTGCGGATCGAGCGGCGGATACCGCTCCTCCTGCAGCCCGTCGGCGTTCAGCCGCTGACGGAAGTAGCCCTCTGCATACAGCAGGCCCACCGCGACGAGCGGCAGCCCGAGATCGGAGGCCGCCTTGAGGTGATCGCCGGCGAGCACACCGAGACCGCCCGAGTACTGGGGCAGTGTCTCGGAGAGGCCGAACTCGGGGGAGAAGTAGGCGACCAGCCCGAGGGGGGAGTCGGTGCGGCCCTGGAACCAGCGCGGCGACTCGATCGCATCACGGAGTCGTTCCGCCGCGGCCGCCGTGGCGTCGATGATGTGGGCGTCGGCGGCGAGTTCGGCCCAACGGGTCGCGGTGATGGTGGCGAGGAGTCGGAGGGGATCGTTGCCGGTCAGCTTCCAGGCGTTCGGGTCGAGTTCCTCGAACAGCGCCTTGGTCTCGCGATCCCAGGTCCAGTGCAGGTTCGAGGCCACCTCTGTAAGCGCTTGCAATGCAGCGGGCACGGCAGGGATCACATTGAACTGGCGAACAGAACGCATTCGGTGAAGGATAGTCGCGACCGCCAGACCATCAGCCCGGCGGGATCGTCGGCCCAGGTCAGAGTGGTCGTCAGGGTTCCGGCGCGAGGGCGATGCGGTACACCTCGACGGTCGCGTCGGCGATCACGCGCCAGGTGTACGACCGTCGCAGCAGGTGTCCGGCGTTGTGGCGCAGCCGGTCGGCGAGTGCGGGATCGGCGAGCACCTCGTCGATGCGATCGGCCAACTCGTGATGGTTGCCGGGCTCGAACAGTTCGCCGGCATCGGTCCCGTCGACGATCTCGGCGAGGCCGCCGGTGCGGGCGACGATCGTGGGCGCGCCGGCTGCCATGCCCTCGAGCGCGACGATGCCGAACGGCTCGTACAGCGAAGGGATGACGACGCACGCCGCCCGTTGGAGCAGATCGCGCAACGCCGCATTCGGCACGAAGCCGGCGAGTTGGACGATGTCGCTGACGCCCTCCATGTCGAGCTGGGTCTGCAGCTCGGGCAGGTAGGTGCCTCGTCCGGCGATGACGCAATGGATCCCCGGCACCCGCGTGCGCAACTCGCCGATGGCTCGGGCCAGCACCTGGAAGCCCTTCTCGTACTGGATCCGTCCCCACGCGACGACGAGGGGTTCACGGGGGGTGTCGGGAGCCGGTGGCTCCAGCTGCCACTGGTCGACGTCGACCCCGTTCGGCACCAGGTGCACCTTCTCCACGGGAAGCTCGAAACCCTGCGCCACCTCTCGCACCATGAACTTCGAGCAGGCGATGATCTCCTTCGCCTGGTACGTGAGCCACCACTCGACGGAGTTGATCTCACCGGGGAGCCCAGGCGGCAGGTGGCCACCGTGTCGGCCGCGTTCGGTGGCGTGGACCGTGGCCACCAGCGGCACGTCGAACAGTGTCTTCAACGTGTCGCCGGCCCACGCCGTCATCCAGTCGTGGGCGTGGATGACGTCGGGTCGCCAGTCCCCGAGCTGGGCGGCGAGCGCCACGATCTGGTGGTTCGCAGACGCCATCCGGGCGATCACGCTGTCGTCGGGAAGCCAGGGCAGGGCTGCGTCGGCACGCAGCACGCGGACGCCGTCGACCGCGACGTCGTCGGGAACGTTCGGGTGATGGAGGCTGCAGACGACCACCTCGTGGCCGGCGTCGCTCATCGCACTGGCGAGTCCCTCGACGTGGGCCGCGATGCCCCCGACGACGAGTGGCGGGTACTCCCACGACAGCATCAGGACTCGCACAGAGCGAACGTACCAGCGTCCGCGGTGCGCAGGTGTCGTACGCTCCTGGTGTGCTGCTGTCCGATCTCGATGTCCATCTCTTCGGCGAAGGGGCCCATCACCGCCTGTGGGA
This sequence comes from uncultured Acidimicrobiaceae bacterium, assembly GCA_963720695.1. GTDB lineage: Bacteria > Actinomycetota > Acidimicrobiia > Acidimicrobiales > Ilumatobacteraceae > UBA668. Next base: position 804,559 of record CAVRGG010000004.1, on the reverse strand, counting down.
GTTCCTCGGGGCCCACGTCCTGCCGGCCGGCGGCGTGCAGTTCGCGGTCTGGGCACCGAACGCGGAGGCCGTCTACGCGATCGGTGACTGGAACGGCTGGGGCGACGGGACCCGGCTCGAGCCACAGGGCTCCTCGGGCATCTGGGCGGGCATCTGCCCGGACGCGGTCGAGGGTCATTGCTACAAGTACGCCGTGGTCGCGAAGGGTGGCCGCACGATGGTCAAGGCCGACCCGATGGCACGCGAATCCGAGGTGCCGCCTTCCAACGCCAGCCGTGTCGCGGGCCCACCCCGGCACACGTGGACCGACGGCGAGTGGATGGCGGCACGCTCCAACGCGTTGGGCACGCCGTTGCGGATCTACGAGGTCCATCTCGGCTCGTGGAGGGTCGGGGCCGGTGGCTACCGAGAGCTGGGTGAGCAACTCGCCGATCATGTCGGCGCGCTGGGTTTCACCCACGTGGAGATGCTGCCGCTGGCCGAGCATCCCTACGCTCCGTCGTGGGGGTATCAGGTCACCGGTTACTACGCTCCGACCGCCCGGTTCGGCTCGCCGGACGACCTCCGGGCGCTCGTCGACACCCTCCACTCGCGCGGTATCGGCGTGTTGATGGACTGGGTGCCCGCGCACTTCCCCAAGGACGACTGGAGCCTGGCCCGCTTCGACGGCACCGCGCTGTACGAGCACGCCGATCCTCGCCAGGGTGAGCACCCCGACTGGGGCACGTACGTGTTCAACTACGGCCGTACCGAGGTCCGCAACTTCCTCGTCGCCAACGCCCTCTACTGGCTGCACGAGTTCCACATGGACGGACTCCGGGTGGATGCCGTGGCGAGCATGCTGTACCTGGACTACTCCCGCAAGGCCGGCGAATGGGTGCCCAACCAGTACGGCGGGCGCGAGAACCTGGCCGCCGTCGAGTTCCTCAAGGAGCTCACGTCGGTGGTCGGTGCCGAGGCTCCGTCGGCCATGGTGATCGCGGAGGAGAGCACGGCCTGGCCCCAGGTCACCGCACCGGTGTCCGACGGCGGCCTCGGGTTCAGCCACAAGTGGAACATGGGCTGGATGCACGACACGTTGAGCTACATGCACGAGGAGCCGGTCCACCGCAAGTGGCACCACCGAGAGCTCTCGTTCGGTCTCCTCTATGCGTTCAGCGAGCGCTTCGTGCTGCCGCTCAGCCACGACGAGGTCGTCCACGGCAAGGGCAGCCTGCTCAGCAAGATGCCCGGCGACGATTGGCAGCGCTTCGCCAACTTGCGAGCGCTGTACGGCTGGATGTGGGCGTTGCCCGGGGCGCCCTTGCTGTTCATGGGTGCGGAGATGGCGCCGTTCACGGAGTGGTCCGAATCGACGGGTCTGCCCTGGCATCTGCTCGACCACGCGCCGCACCGGGGCGTCCGGGATCTCCTGGCCGAACTGAACCGGTTGTGCACCGTCTGGCCCGCGATCTACGAACGCGACCAAGAGGTCACCGGCTTCCAATGGCTGGAGGCCGACGACGCCGACAACTCCATGTTCTCGTTCCTCCGATGGGGCTACGCCGGTGGGGCCGCCATCGCCTGCATCGCCAACTTCACGCCGGTGCCGCGGGCGGGGTACCGGGTCGGATTGCCGTGGTCCGGTGCGTGGGATCTCCTCGTCGACACCGACTCGCCGGCGTTCGGTGGCAGCGGCTTCGGGGGCTACTCCCTGGAGGGCACCGTCTTCACGGCGACCGACGAGATCGCATGGCAGGGCCAGCCGTCGTCAGCGGTCGTCGACATGCCGCCGCTGTCGGTGATGTGGTTGGGTGCCCGACGGCCGTGATCCGACCGCTTCGCGATCCGCGCATGCGGCAGGTCGTCAGCGCGTGTGTGACGCTCGGATTCGCCGTCGGGGTGTTCGCCGTCTCCTTCGGCGTCGCGTCCGTCAGTGCGGGCGCCACCGTCGCCCAGACCTGCGCCATGTCGTTGTTGGTCTTCACCGGCGCGTCCCAGTTCTCGGCGGTGAGCGTCATCGGCGCCGGCGGCTCACCTGCCGCAGCGTACGGCGGAGCAGCGATCCTCGCCGCGCGTAACGCCGTCTACGGGCTGGCGATGGCCCCCCACCTCACCGGGCGACTCGGCACCCGCCTGGTCGGGGCGCAGTTGACCATCGACGAGTCGACGGCGATGTCGGCAGCGCAGACCGACGAGGCGCATCGGCGGGCGGCGTTCTGGGTCACCGGCGCCAGCGTCTACCTGTTCTGGAACACCGGGACGCTCATCGGCGCACTCCTGGGAAAGGCCGTCGATCCTCTGACCTACGGCCTCGATGCGGCCTTCCCGGCGGCGTTCGTCGCCCTGCTGTGGCCGATGCTGAAGGATCGACGGAGCGCGCTCGCCGCGACCATCGGGGCAGTGGTGTGCCTGGTCACCGTGCCGTTCGTGCCGATCGGTGTGCCGATCCTGTGCGCCACCGTGGGCATCCTGGTCGGTGTGCCCGAGCCCCGCCGTTCGCCTGACGATCCGGTGGAGGTGGTGGCGCCGTGAGCTGGGCGTTCGTCCTCGTGCTCGCCGCGACGGCCTTCGGTTTCAAGGTGCTCGGAGTGGTCGTCATCGGCGACCGGACCATGCCGCCGGTGCTCGAGCGCTGCCTGTCGCTGATCCCCGCCGCCCTGATCGCGGCCATCGTCGTGCACGACACGTTCAGCATCGGGCACTCGCTCGGCGTCGACGGGGCGCGTGCGGCAGGCGTGGGTGCGGCCGTCGTGGCCGCGTGGCGCAAGGCGCCGCTGATCCTGGTCATCGTGATCGGCGCGACGGTCGCCGCCCTGGTGCGAGCGGTCACGTGATCGGCCCCTCGCCCCATAGATGAGGGTTTCGGCGTCACCAGGTGCGCCGTAACCCTCAGGAGTGCGCTCGACCGGGGTCAGGTGGAGCGTTGCTCGACGATCGCTCGCAGGTTCTTCAGGTTGCGACGCCAGATCGGCGCGAGCGCGACCTTGCCACCGGCCCACGCGCCCGCCGGGCCGGCCATCCACCACGGGAAGGTCAGCTCCTCCTGCCAGGTGAACCGCGTCCGCCGGCCGAGATCGATCGGGGTGAGGGTGAAGCGTCCTGAGCCGGTGACCAGGCCGGTGTGGCGAACCCCCATCACCTCGCCCGGCACCCACTCCGTGATCTCCATCCGGTCGACGAGTCGGAACGGACCCACCTTGGTGTCGCACAGGAACTCGGTGCCCGTGCCCCGGGTTCGTTCGGTCGTGAACGTGATCGCGACCGCGTCGTGCATCCACTGCACGTGCTCCTCGACGGGTTCGACGACCGCCCACACCTGCGCGGGCGTGGCGTCGATCTCGATGCTGACCTCGATGCCGGACATTCCGGGTCAGGCTTCGATGGCGACCTTGCGCAGCTGTTCGGCGGCGAGCTCGGGCGGCACGATGTTGATCATGACCCCGGTGCCGCGCTCGAATCCGGCCGTGGTGACCAGCTTCGGGAACAGGTGCACGTGCCAGTGGTATGCGCCCGTGTAGTGGTGCGGCGCGGTGTGGAACACCAGGTTGTAGGCCACATCGCCGTGGATCTCACGCAGGGAGATGAGCGAGTCGCGCACGGCCATGCCCATCGCCTTGAGGGTGGCGTCGGAGCTGTCGGTCAGGTGGAGGTCGTGGCTGCGGGGGATGATCAGCAGCTCGTACGGTGATCCGGCCCAGTACGGGCTGACGCACACGACATCGTCGGTGGAGAACAAGACACGTGTGCCGTCGACGAGCTCGGCCTCGACGGTGGCGCAGAGGATGCAGCCGCCCTCGAACCGGGAGAACGCTCGCTGCTCCTCGAGGATCTCGCCCGGGACGAACGGAAGGCCCAGCAACTGGCCGTGCGGGTGGGCGAGCGATGCGCCCGCCTCGCGACCGTGGTTGATGATCGCCTGCGTGTAGCGCACGTTCTTGCTCGCCGCGTGCTGCTGGAGGCGCCTGCTGAGGAGGAGCATCATCTGAGCTGCCTCGTCGTCGGACAGCAGATGGGCGCCACCGTCGTGGTCGGGCGTGTAGACGAAGACCTCGTGGATGCCGCTGGCGTCGGCCTGCACGTGGACCGGGCCGAGGTGGTGCACGGCGAACGGCTCGTCGCCATCGAAGGCGGGATAGAGGTTGGGGATCAGGCGCATGCGCCAGTGGCCGCCCTCGTCGAGCGTCTCCAGGGCCGGCAACGTGGCTTCCTCGTTGCCGGGGCAGAAGGGGCACGGACGGTCGGGCTCGGCCTCGACCTGGGCGACACGCGGTGCGAAATCGGACGGGCGCTTGGCCCGGTCGGCGACGATGGTGACCCACCGCCCCGTGAGGGGGTTCAGTCGGAGTTGGCTCACAGCCCCAACAGCCTACGACCCTGAGCGGATTCAGGCGCGGACATGCTCGGAATTTGCGGTGCGAACCTTCTCGTAGACACTGACGTGGCGGGTGCTCTCGGAGCTGAACGGTGCGCCGTCGAAGGACTCCCAGCGGGCCGTGAGCTGCATGTTCGCGCGTGTGGCCATCCCGTCGAGCTGCATGGGGCTGGCCCACCGGATGCTCCACGGCCGCAGCTTGACGCCCCCTGCCTCGGTGATGTCGATGTAATGCCCTTCGGCGCGCTGCTGGGACGGATCGCTGATGTTCACGTGGAGGACCACCCGATCTGCCTGGATCGACCGGACGGTGACGCTGGAGGCAGCGTCGGCCTCGGTGTCGGGGACGAAGGCCTCGATGGCGAACCGGCCACCCTCGGGCAGCCGCGCCGCCACTGCCTCGAAGCAAGCCTGCTGGCGGGCGTCGGACAGCAATCCGAAGAACGTGTTGTAGGCCACGAAGACGAGCGCGAACGGTCCGTCGGGCAGGTCGTCGACCATGTCGCCGTTGATGGTGTGGACGGCGTCGGCGCCTGGTTTGGTCGCCATCCGGGCGAGCATCGCAGTGCTGGTGTCGATGCCCCACACCTCGACCCCGGTGGCGGCGAGAGGGAGCGCCAGCCGGCCCGTGCCGACACCGAGCTCGAGCACTCGCCCGCCCTTGGCGAGTGACCGCAGAGCCTCCGTCGTCGCCGCGATGTCGGTGATCCCGTCGTACCAGTCGTCGTAGACATCGGCGAACCCGTCGCCGTAACTCTCGTCGTGGTAGCCGCGCATGGTGTCATCTTCGACCAGAATGACGCCCGTGAGCCAGTGGGCCGGGATCGAGTCGGAGGCGGGGACCCGGACCGTGCCCGGCGTCGTGCCCTCGGTGGGTTCGAATCCGATGGTCGCGCCGACGGCCCGTCCCCGGCTGCGGCGCACCGAGCGACTCGTGGTGGGCTCGATCGACGGGGGTGCGCATCTCCTGCAGCAACATGCCCGCACGGTCCTGTTGGGTGCTGCGGTGTTCATGGTGCCGATGGTGGCGCTGAACCTGTTCCTGTCCGTCCTGGCGTTCAACGACTTCAGCTCGCTCGACGGGTTGTTCGCCGACCGCGGCTACATCGGCGTCGAGAACACGTCGGTGTTCCTCGCGATCGTCGTCGAGTCGTTCACGGCGCACCTGATCGGTGCGTACGCCGCCGTCTTCCTCGTCCGCTACCAGATGGGCGGTCAGCCGACGATCCGCGAGGGTGTGGTCGCCGTGCTGCGACGGTCTCCCTGGCTGGTGCTGACCTGGGTGCTCACACACTGGTGGGCGGTCGTCGTCGCACTCGGAGTGGTCAACGCTCCCACCGTCGCGGCGGGTGCGATCGCCTTCGTGCTCCCCGTGATCGCCCTGTTCACGGCGTTGGTGCTGGTCGTCGTGCCGGTGCTGATGACCGAGGGAACCGGTGCTCGTTCGCTCGGGCGCGCCGTGCGTCTGGTCCGTACCCGCTTCGGCGCAGCGTACGGATTCGTCCTCGCCTGTGGGCTGATCGGCGGATTGCTGTTCCTGTTCATCTCCGAGCTGCCCTACCTGGCCGAGAGCACCGGGCTGATCACCTTCGGCTCGTTCGGCTACCTCGTGCAGGGCGTCGCCTCACAACTGGCGCTGCTGGTCGTGGTTCCGTTCTCGGCGCTCGCCACCGCGCAGTTCTACGTGCAGCTCCGCGTCCACGCCGAGGGCATCGACATCTCGATGGCCGCCGATCGCGCCTTCGGTCGACGCCGATGATCCGCTCGTGGCAGATGACACTCTCGACGCCGTGGTGGCTCGCCGCCGCGCCGCCGGACGGCGGGCTCGGTCCCGTCGATCAGGACCCCGACGCGGTGCGGGAGCAGGCCTGCAAGATCGTCTCGGCGAACCAGAAGGTGTGCACGCCCGTGACGACCAACCCACCTCGCCCCAGCGGCGGCTCCGGGGGCCGCTGGGACCTCGGGTTCGTCTCGTTGCTGCTGTGGGTCCTGCTCGCCTTGGCAGTGATCGGTCTGTTGGTGCTGCTCGTCCGATCGGTCGCCGGCAGATCCGGGGGATGGTCACGGAAGCGCACGAGCGAGGACCGCAACGACGACCTGGACACCGTCGAGCGCCACGCCGTGGCCGTCGACCGTTCCCGCGAGCCCGTCAACTGGCGCGACGAGGCAGAAGAACATCGCCGTGCCGGCCGGTATCGCGACGCGCTCCGCTGCCGATACCGGGCGTTGGTGGCGGACCTGGCTCGGCGGGGTTTGATCGACGAGATTCCCGGACGGACCACGGGCGAGGAGCGGGCGCAGCTGCGACGGGTGCGGCCCGATGCGGGACGGTCGTTCTCGGCCGCCGCCGATCTGTTCGACGGTGCCTGGTACGGACATCTCGACGTCGATCGTTCCGATGACGACCGGTTTCAGCTGCTCGAGCGCGACGTGCTCGCCACGGCGGGTGAGCGGCGATGAGCAGGGGCGCTCCCGGGGATGCCGGAGGAGGTGGCCGGATGGCCTTCAGCGCGCTGCTCGTCGTGCTCGTCGCGGTCGCGATGATGCTGCTGGTGCGCGCACAACCGCACACGCAGCCCTTCGATCCCCGCAGCGGCGCCGACGACGGAGCCAGGGGTCTGGTGCTGCTGCTCGAGCGGTACGGGGCGACGGTCGATGTGGTGCGATCGGTGCCCTCGCCCGAGTCCGATCGACGGATCCTGGTGCTGCAGGACCGGTTGAACGACGACCAGCGCCGCGATCTGCGGTCGTTCGCAGACGCGGGAGGCGTCGTCGTGATGGCCGATCCCGACAGCCCGCTCGCCGGCGAACGCTCGGCCACGACCATCGACGGCTCGGACATCGTGCTCGGCAACGACCTCTCCCAGCAGATCAACGTCCCCGCGGGCACGTGCACCATCGGGTCGCTGTCGCACCTTCGCGGGCTGTACGTCGAGACGGGCGTGAAGCTCCGCGTCGGCACGGGAGAGACCTCCTGCTTCGGCGGCACTTCCACGGCCTTCGCCGTCGCGAGGCCCCGAGGTGAAGGAATCGTGGTCGCACTCGGCGACAACAGGTTGTTGACGAACCGGTACCTGCGCTTCGCCGACAACGCCGCGCTGGCGACGGCCCTGCTGGCACCGACCTCCGGCTCGCGGGTGAGCATCGTGCTCGGGGCCGAGGCGCCCAAGACCGTGGCCGACATCGGCACCGGCGACAAGACCCTGAGCGACCTCGTTCGACCCGGCGTGTGGATGGCCGTGACGCAACTGGCCATCGCGTTCCTGGTGTTCGCACTTGCGAAGGCGGTCCGCCCCGGCCGGCCGGTTCGCGAACCCGAGCAGGTGCCCATCGCGGGCAGCGAGCTCGTCGTGGCGACGGGCAGCCTCATGCACCGCGCCCGCCACGCGCAGCGGGCAGGTTGGCTGCTGCGCGGCAATCTCTTCCGGGCCCTGTGCGAGCGGTTCCGGTTGCCCAGCAGTACGTCGATCGAAGCGCTCGACGCCACCGTGTCGGCGCGCACCGACCTCGCCCCCGGGCGGATCAGCGCGGTGCTGCATCGCGACGTGTCCGACCATCACGAGCTGCTGCAACTCAGCAACAGCCTCCAGGAGATCCGAGATCTCGTCCTCGAAGGAGCCCATCATGACTGACCCGACCCAGCACTCGGCCCGACCGCCGCTCGACGCGGTCCTGGCGGTGCGCGCCGAGGTGGCCAAGGTGGTGGTCGGCCAGGACGGCGTGCTGACCGGCGCCATCGCGGCGCTGCTCGTCAACGGCCACATCCTCCTCGAGGGCGTTCCCGGTGTCGCCAAGACGCTGCTGGCCAAGAGCCTCGCCGCGGCGTTCGACATGAAGTTCACCCGCGTGCAGTTCACCCCCGACCTGATGCCGAGCGACGTGATCGGTCAGCAGTTGGTGGCGCAGGCGGCCGATGGCATCACGTTCCGGTTCCGGGAGGGGCCGGTCTTCACCAACCTGCTGCTCGCCGACGAGATCAACCGCACTCCACCCAAGACCCAGGCTGCGCTCCTCGAGGCGATGGAGGAGCGCCAGGTGACCTTCGACGGGACGACCCGGTCGCTGCCGGATCCCTTCCTCGTGATCGCGACCCAGAACCCGATCGAGTACGAGGGCACCTATCCGCTTCCCGAGGCCCAGCTCGACCGATTCCTGTTCAAGTTGAACATGACGTACCCGACCGCGGACCAGGAGCTGTTGATGGTCGGACGGCACGACGCGGGGATGAATCCCCACGACGTGATCGCCTCCGGCGTGCGGCCGGTGGCGAGTGCCGCAGACCTGGCCGCCGGCCGGGCAGCGATCCAGGCGATCCGTGTGGATCCGGCGGTGCAGCAGTACCTCGTCGCTCTGTGCCGCGCCACCCGTGAGTCGCCGGCGCTGCAGTTGGGGGTGTCGCCTCGCGGCACCACCTGGCTGCTCCACGCGGCGAAGGCGTGGGCCTGGCTGAGTGGTCGCCAGTTCGTGACGCCCGACGAGGTGAAGGCGGTCGCCAAGCCATGTCTGCGCCATCGGGTGATGGTGCGTCCCGAGCTCGAGTTGGAGGGCACGACGGCCGACGCCGTGCTCGACGGCCTCCTCGCCACCGTGCCGACACCACGGTGACGGATCGCCCGGCGATGCGATCTCGGCCTGCGTACCCGCTGCCCACGGTGTGGTTCGCCGCGCTCATCGCGGTGTCGGGGTTGGCGCTGTTCGCCTGGCCGGGCCGCAGCTGGACGGCGCTCGTCGTCGTCGAGATCGTCCTGCTCGTGGTGTTCGTGGTCGACACCCTCGCGTGCGTCTCGCCGGCGCGCATCGACGTGACTCGAGAGGTGCCCGAGTCGCTGACGCTCGGCGAGTCCGCCGAGCTGACCTGGGTGATCGACAACCGTGGCGGACGCAGCAGCCGGATCACGGTCACCGATGCCCTGTGGCCCAGCCTGGGGGCGCACCGCCGACGTGTGTCGGCGACACTCGCCGCGGGCGGCCGACTCCGATCGCGGACCTCGTTGCGGCCCGCACGTCGTGGTCGGTTCCCCCTGTCGGCGGTGACGGTGAGGGTGGAGGGCCCGCTGCGGATGGTGAGTCGTCAGGCGACCCGGCAGGTGCCCGGCGGTGTCCGAGTCATGCCGGCGTACCCGAGTCGGGAGGAGGTGCAGCGCAGGATCAGGGTGCCTCGTGTGCTCGAGGTCGGCCTGCGATCGATCCGGACGAGCGGCGGCGGCACCGAGTTCGACCAGCTGCGCGACTATCGGCCCGACGACGAGTTCCGTCGCATCGACTGGCCCGCGACAGTGCGTCTGCAGCGGCCGATCATGAAGCAGTTCCGGGCCGAACGGAATCAGAACGTGGTGCTCCTGCTCGACAACGGTCGGGTGATGGCGGGCACCGTCGGCGGGGTCCCTCGAGTGGAACACGCGATGGATGCCGTGCTGGGGGTCGTGCAGGCTGCGACCAAGGTCGGTGACCGCGTCGGCATGCTGGCCTTCGATCACCAAGTGCGCAGCATCCTCGTGCCGACCAACGGCAAGAGCCAGCTGGGTCGCGCCGCAGAGGCGATGTACCTCCTCGAGCCCGACTACAGCGAGAGCGCGTACGACGTCGCGTTCGGATACGCCGCTGCTCGATTCCGCCGCCGGTCGCTGTACATCGTGCTCACCGATCTCGTCGAGGCCGTCGTGGAGCAGGCGCTGCTCCCCGCACTGCCGATCATCACCCGTCGCCACCTGGTCGTGGTGGCCGCGGTGCAGGATCCCGCAGTGCAGGAGTGGGCGCGTGGTGCGGCGCACGAATGGCCGAGCGAGGCCTATCGAGAGGCTGCCGCCGTGGGCCAGCTCTCCCAACGGGCGCGGTCGGTGGCACGGCTTCGCGCCGCGGGTGCCGTGGTGGTCGACGCGGCGCCGGGTCGCCTCGCCACCGAACTCGTCGACACCTACCTCGAGCTCAAGGCGAGCGGCCGCCTCTGACGCACTCGCACCGGTGTCGGGGTCAGAGGGGAGCGTCGGCGGTGAGGTCGGTGCGGCCCGTCCGTCGCACTCGGATCGCGTAGGCGATCGTCCAGCCCCAGAAGAGGGTGAACACGCCCACGCCGATGCCGATGCGCACCCAGGTCGGCCACGGGCGGCCGGTCACGAAACCCTCGACCGTCGCCGCGAGCAGGAAGGCGACCACCAGGCCGACGACCACGCTGCCGGCGCGACGCGCTTCGTCGACGAGCGCGTTGAAGCGGGGTCGGTCCCCGGGGTCGATGATGGCCCACCCGATGCGCAGCCCTGCCGCGCCCGCGACCACGACGGCGGAGATCTCGAGCATGCCGTGGGGGAGGATCAGTCCCCAGAATTTGTCCCACTGCCCCACGTGCGTGAACAGGCCCCCGGCCTTGCCCACGTTCGCGCCGTTCCACACGAGCAGTGGCGACGGTGACGACGCAGAGCAGCATGCCCGACAGCGAACGCGAGGAAGCCGACCCGGATGTTGTTGAGGAACACCTGGGTGGCGAAGTTCTGTGACGGCTGGTTGCTGTAGTAGTCCTCGAAGTCCTGGTCGATGTACTGCTGTGCGGTCGCGGCCGGGGCCGCCACGTCGAAGGCGGTCGGCGACACGGCGAGCCAGATCTGGAACCCGGCCCAGGGGACCACGGTGAGCAGCGTCGCCACGGCGATGTAGCGGCGCAAGGCGTAGATCGCCGCGGGGAACGTCACGGTCGCGAACTGGATGAGCCCGCGCCGGACCTCGGTGTCGCGCTGGCCGTACAGCACGCCATGAGCGTCGCTGACGAGCAGGGTCAGCCGATTCACCAGCGCCGAGTCGGCTGCGTACTCCACCCGCGCAGTGGCCAGGTTGGCGCCCGAGCGCTGGTAGAGGTGCACCATCTCGTCGAGCTCGTCCGGCGTCACCTGGGTCACCTTGCGCGCCCGATCGGTGAGTTGCTGGAGCCGCCACCACGCGCCCTGGTGCGCCGCCACGAACGCGTCGATGTCCACTGCGGCCTAGGGTAACGGTCCGGATGGACGGCATCATCACACCCGAAGCGGTCGTCCTGGAGATGGACACGGCGGGGGTGTCGTCGAGGGTGTTCGCGGGGATGATCGACCTCGCGATCCAGCTCGGGATCCTCTTCGCGGGTTCGATCGGGTTGAGCGCGCTCGGGCTGTTCTCCGAGACCGGGTTCAACACGGGAGCGGCCATCCTGGTCGCGTTCGTCCTCATGGGTTACCCGGTCATCTCCGAGACGTTCATGCGCGGCCGCACCATCGGCAAGCGGGCGATGGGCCTTCGGGCGGTCACGCTGGAGGGTGCTCCGATCCGCCTTCGCCACGCCATGCTGCGGATGATGGGCGGACTCGTCGACCGCTACCTCCCGCCGCTGGGCGTCACCGGCACACTGATGGTGCTGGGCACCCGTCGGCATCAGCGGGTGGGCGATCTGATGGCCGGCACGATCGTGATCCGTGACCCCGATCGCACGATGCTGCCGCCGGCCGTGTGGTTCCCGGTGCCGCCCGGCTACGAGGTCTTCGCCGCGTCGATCGACCCGACGGCGATGACCGACGAGCAGTACACCGTCATCCGTTCGTTCCTGATGCGGAACCGTGAGCTCAGTCCTGACGCGAGGTACTCGCTGGCCGTCGACCTCGCCGATCGCGCCGCGGCGACCTTGCATCACGAGCGTGGAGTCGGCGTGCACCCCGAGGCGTACCTGCTGTGCGTCATCGCCCGATACCAGCGCCGCACGTTCCCCGCCTACCAGCCCGCCGCCTGGAACCCCCGCTGAACGGTCCTAGCCTGGAGCGGGTGAACAGCACCACCTACCTCGACCATGCGGCCACGACGCCCATGCGCCCCGAGGCGGTCGCGGTGATGGTGCCGTACCTGTCCGAGCAGTACGCGAATCCTTCCGGTTCGCACCGCTTCGCTCGCGAGGCGCGCAAGGCGGTCGACGAAGCCCGCGACGTGGTCGCCGACGTCATCGGCTGCTCGCCGGGCGAGGTCGTGTTCACCAGCGGTGGCACCGAGGGGGACAACACCGCGATCCTCGGCACGGTCGCCCGCCATCACGGCACCGCTGTCTGCCCGGCGGCCGAACACCACGCGGTGCTCGCCTCGGTCGAGCAGGTGCACGGTCTCGTCGTCCCGGTCACCGCCACGGGCCAGGTCGATCTCGAAGCCCTGACCGAGCGGCTGGCGGCCACGCCGAACGTGGCGGTCGTGAGCGTGATGACGGTGAACAACGAGGTCGGCTCCGTCAACGACCTCGCCGCGGTGTCGGCCGTCGTTCGCCGACTCGCGCCCGACGCGTTGCTCCACACCGACGCCGTCCAGGCCCCGTGCTGGATCGATCTGCGCACGATCACGCCGCACGTCGATCTGTTGTCCCTGTCCGCGCACAAGTTCGGCGGTCCCAAGGGCGTCGGGGTCATGGTCGCGCGGCAGGGCGTGTCGTTCGCGCCGATGCTCGTCGGCGGCGGGCAGGAGCGCGAGCGTCGCAGCGGCACGCAGAACGTGCCCGGCATCGTCGCGCTCGCCGAGGCCCTCCGCCTCACCGATCTGGAGCGCGACGGGGAGCAGCAGCGGCTCTCGCACCTTCGCGACCGGTTGGTCGACACACTGGTTGCCGCACTTCCCGATGTGCACGAGACCGTGCCCCGCGCGCACAAGGTCGCCGGTTCCGCTCACGTCTGCATCGAGGGCATCGAGAACGAGTCGCTCCTCTTCCTGCTCGACGAGGCCGGCGTCTGCGCCAGTGCCGCCTCGGCGTGTGCGAGTGGAGCGATGGAGCCCTCCCACGTGCTCGCCGCGATGGGCGTGCCACGCGAGCGGGCGCTGGGTGCGTTGCGGCTCACGCTGGGGCGGACCACCACCGAGGACGACGTCGACCGCGGCGCCGACGCGGTGGTCGCTGCGGTGCGCAGGCTGCGGAGGGCGTCGTGAAGGTGCTCATGGCGCTCAGTGGCGGCGTCGACTCGTCGGTCGCCGCCGCCGAACTGCTCCGCGACGGCCACGAGGTCGTCGGCATCACCATGCGGCTGTGGGGCGGCGACAGCGACACCGGGTGCTGCTCGGTGGCCGATGTCGACGATGCCCGCCGAGTGGCGCAGCAGCTCGGCATCGATCATCTCGTGTTCAACTTCACCGACGACTTCCACGAGCACGTCGTCGAGCCCTACGTGCAGGCGCATCGCGACGGCATCACGCCCAACCCGTGCATCGAGTGCAACCGGCACCTCAAGTTCCACCGGCTCAGCGAGCGTGCCGACGTGCTGGGCTTCGACGCCGTCGCCACCGGCCATCACGCCAGGATCGTCGAGCGCGACGGTCGTCGTTTCGTGGCCCGGGGAGCGGACTCGGCGAAGGACCAGAGCTACGTCGTCCACATGCTGCCCCAGCGCGAGCTCGCCCGGACGCTGTTCCCCATCGGACATCTCACGAAGTCAGAGGTGCGCGATCGCGCGGCAGTGCTGGGCCTGCGCACCGCCGCCAAGCCCGACAGCCAGGACGTGTGCTTCATCACGAGCACCGGTGGTCGCACGGAGTTCCTCGGTTCGCGCATCCCCTTCCGGCGGGCGACGGTCGTCGACGCGGTCGACGGCTCGACCCTCGGTGAGGCGGAGGCGTTGGAGATGGTCACCCTCGGTCAGCGTCGGGGCATCGGACTTCCCGGCGGAGGCCCCAAGCGCTACGTCGTCGACATCGACCATGCGGCGGCCACGGTGAAGGTCGGCGACGAGTCGATGTTGGACCGCGACGTCATGCGGGTCGGCGACCTCGCCTGGGCCGACGCTCCGTGCCACGGCGACGTGCTCGTGCAGTGCAGCGCGCACGGAGTCGCCCAGCCGGCCGCCATCGTGAGCCGCGGCGACGACATCGAGGTGCGTTGGGCGACGCCGCAGCGCCGGGTCGCTCCAGGGCAGAGCGTCGTCTTCTACGACACGAGCGACACCGCTGGTCCTCGGCGGTGGCATCGCCCGCTGACCGGCCTCGGGCAGACGCTCTCAGTCGACGGGTACGCCGCGCTCGGCCATCGCCTGCAGCGCCCGGCCCGGGCGGGTCGGGGCGACGAGAAACGAGCGGACGTGGATGGCGCGCCCTTTGGGATGCTCGCGGCTGCTCGGGAACACGGCGACGACCGAGTCGCGCACGGCGATGTCGAGCGCGTGCCCGGCGGCCGGTCCGGTGAGGTCTGCGGCCTCCGAGCCGGCGAGCGCGAGCTGCGCGAGCGCCACGTTCGTGCGCTGCACCATCAGCGTTTCGCCGAGCACGAATCCGTCGTGGAGGACGACCCCGGCCGGGACCAGCACCAGCCAACGCATCGAGAGTCGGTGGAAGCGCGGTGCCAGCAGCCACGTCAACCCCACGCCGATCGCAGCGACGATGGTGCCGGCGACCCAGGACCGAGCGGCCAGCAGCGTCGCCCCCGTCACGACCGCGGCGCACCACAGCACCCAACTCGTCGCGACCGGGACGATGACCGCCGCCGGAACCCGCAGCGGGAATCGTTGCTCGTCGCCGTACGCGGCGCCCTGGACCATGGCCTGACCGGTCTCGCCGGAGAACGCGATGAGCGTGGTCAGCAGGGCGAGCACGAGGGCGAGGAGACCCGCTGCCCGGTGAGGCCCACCGACGATGGTGACGGCACTCGCTGCCATCGCGGCGGGCGACATCATGCGCAGCGCGGTGAGCGAGATCGCGCTCGGAACCATCAGCGCCACGATGCCGAGCGCAACGGCAGCCCACCACGCGATCGCTGCGGCGACACCGGTGTCGGCCAGGGCGAAGCCCATCGCCACCGAAAGTCCGATCCACAGGACGCGCAAAGTCGACACAGATGAGCGAGGAGAGAGCAACGCTGCGTTCACGGGCACCGCATCAGATTTGCCGATGGACAACGCATCAGGCCAACGTATCGGCCACGCCGCTCCTCACTTCGCTCTCAGCAGCATCGTCGTGGAACGATTGATCCAATACGGCCGACATGTGGAGAGGAGGCCCCGAATGAACCCTGTGAACCTCCCGGGTGGCATCGCCACCGGCATCGGCGGCCTGCCCCACCGCGACGCCGGCGATGCGGCCGCCTTCGTCCTCGCCAACCTCGAGCTCCCCGCCATTCCCACCCTGCCACGTCGCAGCCCGGCCGAGGGTGCCATCGCCCAGGCCATGGTCGGGATGCAGGGCATCACCATCGGCCAGTACGGCAGCATCTCCGTCGACGCCGCGCAGGTCGATCCGTTGGCTCCCCTCGTCACCGACTTCCAACACGACGCGTTCGTCGGTTTCCGGACGTTTCTGGAGGCCGCCCACGGGCGAACCGGTTGGGTGAAGTGGCAGTTCGTCGGCCCTGTGACCTTCGGAATGGCGCTGATGCGAGCCGGCGTACCGATGAGCGAGGCGTTCGAGTCCGCCGTGCGTTGCGTGCGAGATCGCATCGAGCATCTCATCGACTACGTCGACGAGGCACTCCCGGGGTGCCGTCAACTGGTGTTCATCGAGGAAGCGGATCTCGCCGAGCTGATGACCCCCGGCTTCCCGATCGCGCCCGACACGGCGATCGATCTGGTGTCGGGCGCCCTCGCCGCGATCGAGACCTCGGCGGTGTCGGGCTTGCACGTCTGTGGGTTGGGCGACATCCCTTCGCAGCTGGCGGCTGGTCCGGCGGTGTTGTCGCTGCCCGTGCGGCAGGAAGTTGCCGAGTCCGCCGGGTATCTGGTGCGGTTCATGGAACGCGGCGGGTACATCGCGTGGGGCGTCGTGCCCACCAGCGGGCCGATCACCACCTCAGCGGAACGTCCGTGGCGTCAGTTGTGTCAGCTGTGGTGCGAACTCGTGCAGCGCGGTGCCGACCCGGCACTGTTGCGTCAGCAGTCGCTCATCACCCCCGAGTGCGGGCTGTCGTCGCACACGCCCGCGGTGGCCGAGCGGGTTCACCGCATCGCCGCCGAGGTCAGTCGGCGCGTGCGCGACCAGGCGAACGCCAGCCGCTGGGCGCTCGGCGCATAGCGCGTCGGGCACACTGTGGGCATGACGCCCGAGGAACGCATTCGCGAGCTGCGCGCCCAGATCGCCCATCACAACGAGCGCTACTACGCCGACGACGCGCCCGAGGTCAGCGACGCCGAATACGACCTGCTCGTTCGCGAGCTGGCGACGCTCGAGTCGGAGCATCCCGACCTGGTCGACGACGCCTCGCCCACGCGCCTGATCGGCGCGGGCGGCCTTTCGACCGCGTTCGCGCCCGTCACTCATCGGGAGCCGATGACGAGCCTCGACAACGCGATGGATCGCAGCGAGCTGTCGGCCTGGGGTGAGCGCATCGCGAAGGGTCTCGACGGGGCGCCGACGACGTTCGTGTGCGAGTTGAAGATCGACGGTCTGGCGATGAGCCTGCGTTACGAAGGCGGTCGCCTGGTGCAGGCCGCGACCCGCGGCGACGGAAGGGTGGGAGAGGACGTCACGGCGAACGTCGCCACGATCGCCTCGGTCCCCAAGGTGCTGACCGGTGCCCCGGCCGTCCTGGAAGTGCGCGGCGAGGTGTATCTGCCGATCGACGCGTTCGAGCGTCTGCAGGCCGCGAAGGAGGCCGAGAACGTCGTGCGGGTCGCCGCCGGACGCAAGCCCGAGCCGGTGCCGGTGAATCCCCGCAACGCCGGAGCGGGCAGTCTGCGCCAGAAGGACCCGGCCGTCACCGCCGAGCGCGAGCTGGCGTTCTGGAGCTACCAGCTCGGCGAGGTCGTCGGTGGTCCCGAGTTCACGTCCCACCACGAGACGCTCGACTTCCTGGCCGCGCTGGGGTTCCCCGTGAACCCGGAGATCCGGGTGGTGCACGACCTCGATGCGGTCGATGCCTTCTGCCGCCACTGGGAGGAGCACCGGCACGATCTCGGCTACGAGATCGACGGTGCGGTGGTGAAGATCGACGACCTCGCCCAACGGGAGACGCTGGGGTTCACCTCGAGGGCGCCGCGCTGGGCGATCGCCTTCAAGTTCCCTCCCGAGGAACGCACGACGATCCTCGAGGACATCCAGGTGTCGGTGGGTCGCACGGGTCGCACCACGCCGTTCGCCGTGCTGCGCCCGGTGTTCGTCGGCGGGTCGACCGTGAGCATGGCGACGCTCCACAACGAGGACCAGGTGCGCCTGAAGGACGTCCGCCCCGGTGACACCGTGGTCGTCCGCAAGGCCGGCGATGTCATTCCGGAGGTGGTCGGCCCGGTGCTCGCCCTGCGTCCACCCGACGTGCAGCCGTGGGAGTTCCCCAAGCTCTGCCCGTGCCCGCTCAGGACCGAACTGGTGCGACCCGAGGGCGAGGCGGACACCCGCTGCGTGGAGCCCGAGTGTCCGTTCCAGCGGGATCAGCGGATCATCTACTTCGGGTCCCGCGGGGCGATGGACATCGAAGGCCTCGGCGATCAGACCGTGCTCCAGCTCAGTGAGGCCGGCCTGGTGACCGACCCGGCGGACGTCTACTCGCTGACCCGCGAACAGCTGATGGGACTCGACAAGTGGGGGGCGACGAAGGCCGACAACCTGGTGGCGGCGATCGAAGGCTCGAAGTCGAGGCCGTTGCCGCGGGTGCTCACTGCCCTGGGGGCGAAGGGACTCGGTCCGTCGGCGAGCGAGGCGTTGGCCCGTCGGTTCGGCACGCTCGACGCGATCATGAACGCGTCCGAGGTGGAACTGGCGACGACCGATGGTGTCGGTCCGACGATCGCCGCCTCGATCGTCCGCTGGTTCGCCAGGGAGCCCAACCGGGCGATGGTGGAGAAGCTGCGCGCCGCAGGCGTGGAGTTCGGTCGCGTCGACGTGAGCGTGCTCCCGCCCGTGCTGGCCGGCAAGGCGGTGGTCGTCACCGGCTCGTTGGAGGGCTTCAGCCGCGAGGAGGCGGAGGCGGCGATCAAGGACCGTGGCGGCAAGAGCCCGGGGAGCGTCAGTGCGAAGACCTTCGCCGTGGTGGCCGGTGCGGACCCCGGAGCGAGCAAGCTCACCAAGGCCGAGGCGCTCGGTGTCCCGGTGCTCGACGAATCCGGATTTCTCTCCCTGCTCGACACCGGGGAACTGCCGCCCACGTCGTGATCACAGACGTTCGTCGAGCACCACGTCGAAGCGTTGGAGCTCGACCAGGGTGGCCGCGGACGCATGCAGCGGATTCAGCAGCACGTTGCGCTCGCCGCTGCGCGCGTCGACGAGTGCGCTGGGAACAGCGAGGGCGAACGAGCGACCGGACAGCGCCCACGCCTCGCCGACCCGTTCGGTCGACCGACTGTCGGTGGCCCACGCCCGTTTCAAGGTCGACGGGTCCAGCACGTCGACCGACTCGTCGGGCACCTCGAACTGGATGGCGGTGTACTTCACCCGGCCGCCGGTGAGGTGCACCGACATCTCGAGGGTGGCCAGGGCGAGCGAGTCGGCCGTGTAGACCATGCGGCGGCCGAGTGGGTTCCAACGACCTCCGTAGCGCGCCGCGCCTTCGCCGGTCATCGCGCCGAGCGCGTGCCGGGCCGCGACCAGGCGCCAGATCTGCATGGTCAGCTGAAGACGCCGTGTTCGATGCGTCCGAGCAGTTGGAACACCGCCTCTGCGCCGACTTCCGTCGACGCGACCTCGAGGGGCGTCCTGCGATCGAACGCCCGACTGGGGGTGGTGAGCCAGACGCGGCCCTCGTCGACGCCGCCGAGCACCTTGCTGGCTCGTCGGATGAGCCGGGTGAGGCGGGCGAGCCGGTCGCTCTCGAGCGTGTCGAGCACGCCGCCCTGCTTTCGCCGCGCCCACGTGCGTGGAGCGATGCTCAGCCAGTCGAGGATCGCCGACACCGGGAGCTCCAACGATCGGGCGACCGAGACGACGGTGGTGACCGGTACCCCGGCGCGCACGTCGTGCTCCGTGAGGGCGGTGACCGGAACGTCGTGAACTGCCATATGGCTGATCGTATCATGCCATATGGCCCACTCGCGTGCCGGCACGCCCCCGACGAGGCAGAATCGTCGTCGTGACTGCGCCGCAACCAGAACCTCTCCGCTCCGAGCCGGACACCGGGTCACCCGTGGAGCCGTTCGTCGTGCCCACGTTCTACCTGCACGGCACACGCGCCCAGCTCGGTGCGGGAGACCTCATCGTCCCCGGCCGTCGCTCCAACTTCGGCTCGGGCCGCAGTGCGAACCATGTGTACCTGACCGCCACCCTCGACGCGGCCGTGTGGGGTGCGGAGCTCGCCGTGGGTGACGGGCCCGGAAGGATCTATTTCGTCCAGCCCACCGGCCCGATCGAGGACGACCCGAACCTGACCGACAAGAAGTTCCCGGGCAACCCCACCAAGTCGTACCGCTCGAAGGAACCTCTGCGGGTGATCGGTGAGCTGTGGGAGTGGCAGGGGCATGCTCCGGAGGTCCTGCAGACCATGAAGGACAACGTTGCTCGACTCGCCGCGCTCGGCGTGGAAGCCGACGACTGACGTACCGATGATGACGTACCGATGATGACGTACCGATGATGACGACCACTCGACCGAGTCGTATCCGCTCGGCAGCCCGACTCGTTCTCGGTGGCGCACTCGTCGTCGCCGGCATCGGTCACCTCACGTTCGCTCGCACCGAGTTCCAGGCGCAGGTGCCCGATTGGGTGGGGATCGACAAGAACGTCGTGGTCGTGCTCTCGGGCATCGTCGAGATCGCACTCGGTGCAGCCGTGATCGTCGTCCGTCGTCACCGCGCGCTGCTCGGCCTCGCCGTCGGCCTCTTCTTCATCGCCGTGTTCCCCGGCAACATCAGCCAGTTCCTCGACGGCGACGACGCGTTCGGGTTGAGCTCCGACGCCGCCCGACGCAACCGCCTGTTCTTCCAGCCGGTGCTGGTCGCGTGGGCGTGGTGGTCGATGGACGCGTTCTCGCTCGTTCGACGAGGTGGCGGCGCACCCGAAGCGGATGGATGACGTCAGAACACGTTGAAGGTCCAGGTGAACGACCGTGCTGAGGCGCGGCCCTCGATCACCTTCCAATAGATCACCTTGACGGTGTGCTCGCCCTGGCTGAACTCCTCGATCTCGGCGCCCTGACTCGGATCGAAGGTGAGCGTCGCGTTGCCGGGTTCGTAGATGGTGGTGGGTGGGAGGGTGATCTGCTGCCCCGGCTTGTTCTTGTCCTGGAGATCCTCGATGTTCACGGTCTCCAGTTCCAGCCCGTCGACCACCAGCACACCGGTGAAACCGCTCTGGAGGTCGACGAAGACCGACGTCTGCGACGGCACGCGGACCGCGGCCGGGACGGGGTCGATGTCCTCGATCACTGCGGGCAGCTTCAGCGCCTCTCGCCCGGTCACCGCGAGGTTGAGGGCGTAACCGATACCGACCAGGCACAGGGCGATGATGAAGCTGACGATCAGGATCGAGGTTTGGGGGCGGCGAAGTCGCACGGGCGCCATTCTCGCCGGTGCCGATCGAATTCGCACCGCGCGTGCCACGCTCGACGCGTCGGAGCTAGGTTCAACGCTCTCCATGGTGGCCGACGACGATCAACCTCTGTTGCCCTCCGCTTCGCGGGTGGTGGCGGGACGGTACCGTCTCGGTCCGCGCCGTGGCAGCTCGATCGACGCAGCGCTGTTCGAGGCGTTCGACGACGACCTGCAGCGGCCTGTCGTCATCAAGATGGTCCATCCGGAGATCAGCGATCTGCCCGAGGTGCAAGCCGCCTTCCGCGACGCGATGGACCTTGCCGGGTCGCTCCACCACCCGAACATCGCCGTGGCGCACGCATGGGGGAGCACCGACTGGAACGGCCGCAAGGTGCTGTACGTGGTCAGCGAGCAGCTCACCGGCGGCAGCCTGCGCGACATGCTCGACCGGGGCCGAATGCTGGCGCCCTCGCAGGCGCTGGTGGTCGGTCTCGATGCCTGCAAGGCGCTCGATGCCATGCACCGTCGGGGCCTCATGCACGGCGACATCCGTCCCGGGACGCTGGTGTTCGGCGAGGATCGCCGGCTCCGAGTGGTCGATGCCGGGCTCTCCCAAGTGCTCTCGCAGGCCGCCGGCGGGCCGACCAGCCGGATCAACGATCTCGCCAAGTACACCTCGCCCGAAGAAGCCGTGGGTGGTCCCCTGGAACCCAAGAGTGACGTCTACTCACTGTGCCTGACGTTGCTGGAGAGCGTCACCGGTGCGGTCCCGTTCGTCGGGGATTCCACCGTGGCGACGCTCGCCAATCGGGTCGACAAGCTGATGCCGGTCTCGGCCGACATGGGCGCGCTGGCGTCGGTCCTGGAACGTGCGGGGAGGCCGCTCGCAGCGGATCGGTACTCCGCCGCCGAGTTCGGGCGTGCCCTGGTGCAGGCGGCCGAGCGATTGCCACGACCTGCGCCACTGCCCATCCTGGTGAACTCGCTCTTCGGTGCGGACCCGGGTGGTCCCGATCAGCCCGTCGAGCCGACCGGGCCCCTGGTGCGGCCGGCCGGGCCGGCTCCCGAGCCGATCTCTGGGCCGGCCGTGGTGGCGATCCCGATCGTTGCCGATGTGATGAAGTCGGCCGACGATTCCGGGCCGTTGCCGGCGCCGACGACGCCCGCCGTCGATGCACCGCCACCGGTGCTGCAGTCGTCCCCCGCAGCTCCCCCCGCGGCAGCGACGGCGATGTCGACGCCGGTCGAGCACGAGCCCGTCGACGACGTCGTCGTGCCCGTGGCGATCGAGTCCGACCCGGGCGAGCCTGATCCACAGCAGTCCGATCCGGAGCAGTCCGATCCGGACGAGTCCGATCCCGACGACGACTTCCCGGATCGTCCGCCGACCGTCTCAGGTGGGCGGAGGTGGTTCATCGCACTGCTCGTGGTGATGGCCGCCGTCGGCGGTGCACTCGCGTGGTACAGCGCCCGTCCCGAGAAGCGCACCGTGCCCGACCTCGCGGGGATGGCGCAGGGCGTCGCGCTCAACGCCGTCGCCGGCGACTTCAAGGCGTCGCTCGCCGAGGAGGCGAGCGAGACCGTGCCCGTCGGGGTGGTGATCCGCACCGATCCGGTGTCGGGAACCTCCGTGGAGAAGAACTCCGCACTCACGCTGTACGTGTCCACCGGTCCTGCTCCGCGCACCCTGCCCGAGCTCGTCGGGCTGACCGTGGCGGACGCCACCGCGAAACTGGACGGCATGGGCCTCGTCGTCGAGGTCGCCGATGCCGCGTACAGCGAGGACGTGGCATCCGGCGTCGTCCTGTCGTGGGTGGTGCCTGACTCGCCGACGCTGGTCGCCGGCGGCACGGTCACCAAGGGGACCGCGGTGCGCATCATCCCCTCCGCCGGCCCCGCGCCGCGCACGGTTCCCGATCTCACCAACGTCACCCTCGTGGACGCGACGACCAGCCTGCAGTCGATGGGGCTCGTCATCGCCCAAGGACCCGACGAATTCAGCCCCACGGTGCCTGCCGGCACGGTGTTGCGCCAGGACCCGGCGCCGGGTGCGAGCGTGGAGCGTGGCGCCACCGTCACCGTGGTGGTCTCGAAAGGCCCCGACCTCGTCGCGATCCCCAACCTCGACGGCCTCGACGCGTCGCAGATCGGCGCTCGTCTCGTCGCCGCCGGGTTCACCATCGGCGTCGTCAACGGCGACACCACACAACCGTTCCGTGGTCTCCACGTCGACGGAAAACTCGCGCTCGAGGGCTACCTCTACCCGCGTGGCACCGCCGTCGAGCTGTTCTTCTTCTGACCACCCGCTGCCCGGGTTCTGCCCGCGCACCCTTCGCTCGGTAACGTTCGGCCGCAGGGGCATCGAGCCGACGGCGTGACACAGGAGGTACACGAGATGGGTTCTCTCGACGGGCGTGTGGCGATCATCACCGGAGCAGGTCGTGGCATCGGACGCGAGCACGCGCTGTACTTCGCAGGTGAGGGCGCCAAGATCGTGGTCAACGATCTCGGTGGCACCAACGACGGCACCGGTGCCGACATCACTCCCGCACAGCAGGTCGCCGAGGAGATCCGTGCGATGGGTGGCGAGGCCGTCGTCAACGGCGACAACGTCGCCGACTGGGAAGGTGCCCAGCGACTCGTCAACCAAGCCGTCGAGACGTTCGGAGATCTCGACATCCTCGTCAACAACGCGGGCATCCTTCGCGACCGCGTGCTCGTCAACATGACCGAGCAGGAGTGGGATGCCGTCATCGCCGTGCATCTCAAGGGTCACTTCGCCCCCAGCCGATGGGCAGCCAGCTACTGGCGGGAGCAGCACAAGGCGGGTGTCACCAAGCCGCGCAACATCGTGCACACGAGCAGCACCTCCGGGCTGTTCTCGAACCCCGGCCAGAGCAACTACGGCGCGGCGAAGACCGGGATCGCCACGTTCAGCCAGATCATCGCCAAGGAGCTCTCCCGTTACAACGTGAAGAGCAACACCATCGCTCCCGGGGCTCGCACGCGCTTGACGCTGGCGACGCCCGGCCTGGGGGACATCATGAAGCCGCAGGAGGGGGCGTTCGATCCGTGGGATCCGGCGAACATCTCGCCCCTGGTCGCGTATCTCGCGTCGGCCGACTGCGCGTTCACCGGTGAGACCTTCCTCGTCCAAGGTGGTGTCGTCACGATGATCGAGAGCTGGAAGCGCGGTGCCGGCGTCGAGCGCGACTCGAAGTGGACGGTCAGCGAGCTGGCGGAAGCGCTGGCGCCGCTCGCGCACCCGTGAGCCCGCCGCGGTGACCGCGAGCAAGGACAACGTCCAGACCCGCGGCGAACCGACCGTACCCATCCTCGCAGGCGGCGTCGACGAGCTGGGGATCGTCCCGTGGCCGATCGTCCTGCGGCGCCAGTTGGCGCGCAAGGTCGGTATCGACCGTCGCTGGGCCGTGCTGTGGGTGGTCCTCGGCGGGCTCTTCACCACCGGGTTCACGATCACCCTGCTGGTGGTCTCGCTCGAGCGGATCGCCGGCGACGTCCACACCGACACGGTCGTCCTCACCTGGGCGATCACCGCGCCGATGCTCGCCTTCGGCGTGGTCGGACCGGCGTTCGGGAAGGCCGGTGACCTGTGGGGGCACAAGCGGATCTTCGTCGGCGGGCTCTTCTTCGCCGGCGTGTTCGCGGTCGCATCGGCGCTCGCCTGGAGTGCGGCCTCCCTCATCCTGTTCCGCACCCTCTCGGCGACGGCCGGTTCTGCGTGCGGGCCGTCGGCGATGGCGTACATCAACCGGGTGTTCGAGCCCGGTGAGCGGGTCAAGCCGCTGAGCTACTGGAGCTTCGTCACCGCGGGTGCGCCCGTGATCGGCGTGGTGATCGGAGCGCCGCTCGTGGACTCGATCGGTTGGCGGGCGATCTTCGCCATCCAGGCACCGCTGTGCTTCGTGGGCTTCGTGATCGCGCTCTGGCTGTTGCCCGGAACGGAACGCATCGAAGGGGTGAAGTTCGACGTCTGGGGGTCGGTCACCCTCGGCGCGGGCGCGTCGCTCCTGCTCGCCGCGATCAGCCAGGGACGATCGTGGGGATGGGGGAGCGCGGCGACGATCGGCTGTCTGCTGGCCTCGGTGCTGATGCTGGTGCTGTTCGTCGCAGTCGAGCAGCGGGCCGCCGCGCCCCTCGTGGTGCTGTCGTGGTTCAAGACCCGCAACTTCGCGTTTCCCGTCACCAGCCAGCTGTTCACCAACTTCGCCTACATGGGTGGGTTCTTCCTGATCCCTCAGGTGCTCGGTCGCCCGAGGGGCTTCGGCTTCGACACCGCGACCGTGGGCAACCTCGTCATCTCCCGTCCCCTGGCGTTCTCGATCACTGCGCCGCTCGCTGCGATGATCACGATCAAGGTCGGTGAGCGCGTCGCCGGCGTGGTGGGTGCGCTCGGCGTGGTCGCATCGATGTCACTGTGGGCGACGATCGGGCTCACATCGGGCTACCCGATCATCGTCCTCGCCACGGCGCTCAGTGGCGTCGGGCTCGGCATCGCCTCGCCCGCGCTCACTTCGCTGATGGCGAACGCCGTCGACGAGAAGGATCTCGGCGTGGCGGGAGCGATGCAGCAGCTCGCCACGCAGCTCGGCGCGGTGCTGGGGTCGGCGGTGCTCGCCACGGTCAGCGTCACGGCCGACCACGACAACTTCGGCCCGTTCCATGCGGCCTTCGTGGTCGGTGCCGTCGTCGCGGCGCTCGGATGTGTCGCCGCCGCGTTCGTGCACAGCACACCGCGCTGACCGGCGGGGTCCGCGAAACGACTCAGGCGGTGATGTCCTTGATCTCCTGGGCGATCTGCTTGGCGACGTCGTCCTGGGGCATCGAGGTCTGCATGGCCATCATCTTCATCATGTCGCCCTGCACCTTGATCTTTCCCGCCATGAACGCCTGCATGCCGGCGGCCTGATCGCCGTCGACGAACACCTTGCGAGCCGTCTCGTAATCCGTGGTGAGCGTCAGGTCGGGACCCTCCAGTTCACCGAGTTCCATCACGACGTCGCCGGAGGAGGTGTCGAGGTAGCTGCTCACGGTGCCGTCGCCGAAGGGCACATCGGTGATCACCTGGTTCATGCGGATGCTGCTCGTGACCTTCGTCGCCTGGTCGGCGTACTTCTCCCGAATGGCCTTGGCTGCGGTCATCCACTCGTCGGAAAGGAACGGATAGGTCATGGGATCTCCTCGGGACACACGGAACGGTGCACCGAATGTACCCCGTGGCCAGCACCGCGAGGGAAGCGGGGCGAACGCGGCGTGAACAGAACGTCAATCCGGTTCTGATCCCGCGATGTGACCGGTAACGATGGAGGCCAATGGCACGCATTCTGGTCACCGAGGAAATCGCCGAAGGCGGGTTGGACCGCCTCCGCGCCGCAGGACACGAGGTGCAGGTCGAGCTCGACCTGTCCCGCCTCCTCGAGGTGGTGCAGGGAGCGAACGCGCTGATCATCCGCTCCGCCACCCAGGTCACCGACGAGGTGCTCGCCGCCGGGTCAGAACTCGTCGTCGTCGGCCGCGCCGGCATCGGCCTCGACAACGTCGATGTCGAGGCGGCCACCAGACGCGGGGTGATGGTGGTCAACGCACCGCAGAGCAACATCA
Source organism: uncultured Acidimicrobiaceae bacterium (assembly GCA_963720695.1). Taxonomy (GTDB): domain Bacteria; phylum Actinomycetota; class Acidimicrobiia; order Acidimicrobiales; family Ilumatobacteraceae; genus UBA668. The sequence continues at coordinate 778,225 of CAVRGG010000004.1, read as the reverse complement.
TCTCGGCCGCCGAACACACCATGGCGCTGCTGCTCGCACAGGCGCGCAACGTGCCCCAGGCGCACGCCGCTCTCACCGCTGGTCGCTGGGAACGAGCGAGGTGGGAAGGGGTGGAGCTCGCCGACAAGACACTGGCCATCATCGGCCTCGGGCGGATCGGCAAGCTGGTCGCGGATCGAGCCAAGGCGTTCGGCATGCGGCTCGTCGCGTACGACCCGTTCGTGTCGGCCGAACGTGCCCGGCAGATGGGGGTCGAGCTCCTCCCGCTCGACCAGGCGGTGGCCGACGCCGACTTCCTCACGGTGCACCTCCCCAAGACCAAGGAGACCACCGGGCTCATCAACCGCGATCTCCTGTTGAAGGCGAAGCCGTCGCTCCGCGTCATCAACGTCGCCCGCGGTGGCATCGTCGACGAGCAGGCACTCGCCGATTGCGTGCGCGACGGCATCATCGCCGGCGCCGCGGTCGATGTGTTCGCCACCGAGCCGACCACGACGTCGCCGCTGTTCGAACTCGACAGCATCGTGGTCACACCGCACCTCGGCGCCAGCACGCGTGAGGCGCAGGACAAGGCCGGCGACACGATCGCCGACATGGTGTTGCTCGCGCTGGCGGGCGAGTTCGTGCCGTTCGCCGTCAACGTCGACGCCGCCGAGGCCAACGAGACGCTGCGCCCGTTCCTCCCGCTCGCGGAGTCGCTCGGACGTCTCTTCGCGTCGCTCGTGCAGGGTGCCCCCGACTCGCTCGAGGTGTGCACCGAGGGTGACATCGCCGGCTACGACACCCGCATCCTCAGCCTCGCCGCGATCAAGGGCTTCTTCAGTGCCGTCACCGAGGAGCAGGTCACCTTCGTGAACGCCCCGCAGCTCGCCAAGCAGGCGGGTCTCGAGGTCCGCGACACGGCGTGCGCGACCTCGGCCGACTTCGTCAACCTCCTGACGCTGCGCGGCGGTGGGCACAACATCTCGGGCACGCTCGTCGGGCGCCGGAGCGAACAGCGCATCGTCATGGTCGACGACCACCACTTCGACGTGCCGCCGTCCGAGCACATGTTGATGGTGAAGAACGACGATCGTCCGGGCGTCATCGGCACGGTCGGCACGCTGCTCGGCGTCGCCGGTGTCAACATCGCCGACATGGACGTGGGACGAGCCGCGTCGCCCGGCACGGCGGTGATGCTCATCGCTCCGACGGCGATGGTGCCCGACGACGTCATCGCCGAGCTCCGCCGTGCGCCCGGCATCATCTCGGTGGCGCAGCTCGCCGGCTGAGTTCAGCGGATCGCAGTGGTGGCCGCCGCGGCGTTGATCGCATCTCTGCGTCGCTGCCGCCTCGTGCGCCGCGGCCTGTTCGAAGTCGGGGCCGGACGACGCGTACAGGATCGCTCGCGACGAGTTGATCACCATGCCGAGGCCCTGGCTGTCGCTGCCCGCGGCCACGGTGGCGGCGACGTCGCCACCTTGGGCGCCGACGCCGGGAACCAGGACCGGCAGGTCACCCACCGCGGCGCGCACCTGTGCGAGCTCGTCGGGATAGGTGGCACCCACGACGAGGCCGCAATCACCGATGACGTTCCACTCGTCGGCGACGCGTCGAGCGACGTGGAGATAGACGGGTTCGTCGCCCGACGTCAACGACTGGAAGTCGCCGCTGCCCGGGTTGCTCGTCCGGCACAGGACGAACACCCCACCGTCGGGGTGGCGCAGGAACGGCTCCACCGAGTCGGTGCCCAGGTACGGGTTGACCGTGACCACGTGGGCGCCGTAACGGTCGAAGGCTTCGGCCGCGTAGCGCTCGGCGGTGCTGCCGATGTCGCCCCGCTTGGCGTCGAGGACGAGCAGCACATCGGGGTGCCGGTCGCGGATGTGCGCACACAGTCGTTCCAGTTCCGGCTCGGCGCCCAGCGCCGCGAAGTGGGCGATCTGCGGCTTGAACGCGCACACGCTCGAGGCAGTGGCCTCGACGATGGCCACGCAGAAGTCGAACACCGAGCCGTGCACGGCAGCTGGAAACCGGTCGGGGTCGGGATCGAGGCCGACGCAGAGCATGGACGCCGAGGTTGCCCAGGCGCGCCGCAGCTGCTGATGGAATGCCATGCGCCCGATGTTAGTGAGTCGCTGTGACCGCCGCCGCGTCGGCATCCGAGGCGGCGGGCCGCGACGTTGCCGTGGGCGTCTTGCCCGATCCGCCTCGCTTCTTGCGAGGGGTGAACGTGAGGGCCCGGAAGGTGGTGAGGCCGACGACCAGCACGATCACCCCGAGCGCGATCCATTGCACGATCTTGTTGTCGGCGTCGGCGCCGGACTGGAAGCCGTGGATGGTGCCGGCGATGAACAGGGGGAAGCTCAGCAGGTGCACCGAGTGCCAGATCTTGCGTGGCATCTTGCGCATCATCCACGAGGTGATCTGGACGGCGATCAACATGTAGAAGGCGACGATTCCCCACGCAGTGGCACCAGGGTTCCACTTCGTGCCCATCGGCACGAACAGCTCCTTCCACCCGAAGTAGACGAAGTTGTCGGCGACCAGCCCGATGAGGTGCACCACGGTGAACACGAGCGCGAGGGTGCCGAGGTAGCGGTGGAGGTCGAGCAGCCACGCCGGGATGCCACGGCGGCGCACCAGGCGACTCGAGAGCGTGACGCCCCACACGATGGCAGCGGCGACGAGCGCCCATGCGATGAGCCCGCTCGCCCTGCTGACGTACCACGAAAGTTTCTGGGTGACGGCGATCACACTGCGAAACCTACTGGAGTCACCCCGTCCGTGGTGAGGATCCACGCGTTGACGCCGGCGTCCTCGAGCAGGCGCGCGCCGAGGGTGGCGCCGGCGACGAGCGCCGCCTTGGCGAGGGCCTCGGCCCGGGCCGCGCTCATCGCAGCAACCGCCACGGCGAGCACATCGGTGTCCGCCGGCGCGCCGGTGCGCGGGTCGATCAGGTGGTGTGCCGTGCGACCGTCGCTGCGCTGCCAGCGGCGCATGCAGACGGTGCTCATCACGAGGCCGCCCGCATCCAGCCGGTGTGAGGCGAACGGGATGTCGGTGACGGGGTGCAGCAACGGCACGTCCCATCCCTCGTCGGGAGGAGTGCCCGCCACGGCGATGTCGCCGCCGAGGCAGACGTACACGCCGGAGGCGCCCATCACCAACATCTCGCCCGCGAGGAGATCCGCCGCCAGACCTTTGCCCACACCACCGAGATCCAAGCGCAGCCCCGGCGCGAGCCGGACCGCCTCGTCCTCCCGGCGCAGTTCCAGACCGCGCATCCCTGGCGCCGGCGTGAGCTGCGCCGGTGAGGGACGAGATTCGTCGATGTCCCGGAACGTGCGGTCGTACCCCCACTGTTCCAGCGCGGTGCGCACGGACGGGTCGAAGCGGCCGTCGGTCTCCTCGTGCAGCCGCGCGCACCAGCGCAGGCCGACGAAGAGCTCATGGCTCACCCGGACCCACTCGCCGGTCCGCTCGTGGAGGCGATTGAGCTCGCTGTCGGGGAGGAAGCGACTCCAGGCTCGTTCGAGTTCGCGGAGCCGCTCGAAGGCGCGGGGCGTGATCGATGCCGGGCCCTCGAACAGCAGCTCGGCCGTGGTTCCCATGATCTGCGCGACGGAGCGATGCCACGTGCGCGTGTCGACGAGGGTGTACGTCATGTCACGGACACTTGCTGCCGGTGCATGCCGGCGGCGCCGTGGTGGTGGGCGCCGGCTTTGCAGTGGTCGGGGGAGGGGGAGGCGGCGCCGTCGTCACGGGAGGGGGCGGCGCAGCGGTGGTCACCGGGGCCGGCGGCTGTGTGACTCCGGGCGCCGGTGCGGGAGTCGGTGTCGGTGCCGGGGCAGCGGTGGGCGTCGGTGCGGGCGCCGGTGAGCCGGGCTTCGCCGTCGTCACCGGCGCGCCGGGAACGGGGGCGGGTGCGGGCTGTCCTGGAGCGGGCGCGACGGGCTTGGCGGTGACGGCCGGTGCGAGCGTGACACCGGGGGCCAGGGTGACGCCCGGCGGCAGGGTCTCCGCCGGCACCAGGATGATCTCCGCAGGGACCGTCGCGTTGGGATCGGCGTTGGGGTCGACCACGACCTCACCGGGAACGGTGTCGCCGGTCAACGACGTCGGCGGCGCGACCGGGTTGCCGAACTCGTCGACGTAGATCGTCCGCTGGATCGTGCGCACGACCACGCTCGAGTCGGGCGCATCCGCCGCCTGTTGATCGTGGGTCATGTCAGCCTGAGCGAGGGCGGTGATCGTGCCGAAGAACCCCGAGGTCGCGAGGCCCGTGGCAAGCACCCGCCCGGCCGCGGCAGCGTGACGCCGCCGGTTCCGGGTGACGGTGATGTTCGTCTGCTTGTCGACCAGCGGAGCCTCCGGCGCAGCCGCCGCGGTGGCCGTGACGACCACGGGCATCGGTGCCGCGGACGGATGGGTGGGCGGCGCCCACGACACCCGCGGCTTGGGCGCCACCGTGGCGTACGGCGCCGCCGGTGGGGCGGCCGGTGGCGACGCGGCGGGCGCCTTGGCTCCCGTCGCGCCGCGACGCTGGGCCAGACGGGCGACTCGGGCGGCCTGCTCGGCCTCGAGGTCAGTGCTCACAGTTCCACACTCCGTTGTCTTCGAGTTGACCCTTCACGCAGTTCGCGGGCTTGGGTGGGATGGGCTTGCCGGCGGGCCAGTCCCTGGGCACTCCCGCAGGCAGCGTGCTCGTCGGCGCCGCCGTGGTGGTCGTGGCCTTGGCCGTCGTCGTGGTTGCTTTGGCGGTGGTCGGCGTGGCCGTCGTGACCGGCGCGTCGGTGGTCGTCGTCTTGGCCGTCGTCGGTGTCGTCGGTGTGGACTGCGTCGGCCCTGGCGTCGGAGTCGGGCTGTCCGTCGGCCCGGCCGTGGGTGCCGGTGTGGGCGCAGGAGCGCCTCCCGGCAGCGTCGCCCGAGGAGTCGCCGGTGGTTGAGCGATCGGGGCGCCGGGCTCGGCCGGCGTCGGTGCGGCCGGATCCCCCGCCGGTGCTTCGGTGTCCGGGACCGTGCCCGACGCGATCACCACGATCCGGTCGATGTTCTCGACCTGCGTGATGACGCTCGCCACGTTCGACGCGTCGGCGGATCCGAAACCAAGGATTCCCACTCCGCCGACAGCCGCCATGCAGACGGTGCCGATCCCGAGCGTTGCCGCCCCCGCGAACGCGGTTGCCAGCGCTAGACGTCGCTCCATGTTCCATCCATCTGTGCTTCGTTCCCGGCGAGTCGAGGTTCCCTCGGGAAGGACGGGAATGAGAACCTCATGGATCTCTGATCGGTCGTAGTCCGCAGGTACTAGAACCAAGGAACGGTCAAGATTTGTGGAGGCGTCATCCCAGGAATCGGCAAGGTCTCTTGACGATTGCGACGGCACTATCGTGGCCGTCGATGTCCGATCTCCGACCGCCACGCACGCAGGCCCCGGAAGGACCCACGCTCCACGCGCTGCTGCAGTTCCAGAGAGAGTCCATGGTGCGCAAGGTCGACGGTCTGAGCGACATCGCGGCGCGCCGATCGTTCGTCGACAGCGGCACGACGTTGGCCTGGCTCGTGGAGCACCTGTCGTACGCCGAGGACCTGTGGGTGGTGCAGCGATTCGCAGGCAGAGCCACCTCGCTCACGCCGCTTCCGGAGCCGGTCGGACTCGAGCGAAGCGTCGAGATCTACCGGTCCACCTGGGCCACGGTCGACGCGATCGTGGAGGCTTCGTCGCTCGACGACCTCTGCACCGCGGACGTCGCCGATCCGGCCGTCAACCTCCGCTGGGTGTTGATGCACCTGCTCGAGGAGACGGCGCGGCACGCCGGGCACGCCGACATCCTCCGCGAGTTGATCGACGGTTCCACCGGCCGTTGACCGGTGGGCCCCCGGACGTCAGCCTTCGACGGTGATGGCGGCGGTGGGGCACATGTCGGCAGCGGTCTGCACCTTCTCGCGCAGCTCCTCGGGCGGCGACTCCTGCAGGACGTAGAGGTAGCCGTCGCTGCGGACCTCGAACACCTCGGGGCACACCTGCATGCATGCACCGGTGCTCGCACACACGTCGAAGTCGACACTCACCTTCATCGCTGATCTCCTTGATCACTCAGGCCTTGGCGCGACGGTAGCCGTCGGCCTCCGCGTCCTCGGCGTTGGCGTAGCACCGTTCCGGAATGGTCCGTGCGTAGAAACGACCCCCGGGAACGTGGATGATGCCGGAGCTCTCGTTCACCTTCACCGGGTACCCCGCCGGACAGTCGCCGTCGACCGGCGACATCCAGCGAGGCGGTGGCGGTGCGGCGGGCGCCGGCGCGGTCGTCGTCGGCGCGACGGCGATGGCCGCCGCCCGCTGACGCCACCACCACACGGCGATCGCGATCAGCCCGAGGGACGCGAGGCGAAGTGTCCAACGGCGTGCCATGCGCCGATCGTAGTCGGCTCGGGCTCGCCGTCAGCCTTGTTGGCGCTCGTGCGCGTTGAGCACGGCGCGCAGCGCCGCCGTGATGGTGCTCGGATCGGACCCGACACCCCATTTCACCGCACCGCCCTGCACGCTGGTCTCGACGTAGGCGACGGCGGTGGCCTGCGAGCCCTGCCCCATGGCGTGCTCGGCGTAGTCGAGCACGTCGATCGTGCTGCCGACCCCGGAGCGCAGCGCGTGGACGAACGCGTCGATCGGCCCGTTCCCGACGCCCTTGACGGTGACGTGCTCGCCGTCGACGAGCAGCTGTGCGGTGATCTCGGTCGTGGCGCCGGCACTGTCGCTGCGCAGTTCGTGGCTGATCAATCGGCAGCGAGGTTCGCTCGGCAGGTACTCGGACTGGAACGCGTCCCACATCACCAACGGGCTGATCTCGGTACCGGTGTCCTCGGTGATGTGCTGGATGGTCTTGGAGAACTCGATCTGCAGGCGACGGGGGAGATCGAAGCCGTGCTCGCCCTTCATCACGTAGGCGACGCCACCCTTGCCGCTCTGGCTGTTGACGCGGATCACGGCTTCGTAGCTGCGGCCGAGGTGCTTCGGGTCGAGGGGCAGATAGGGCACGCCCCAGACGTCGTACTCGCCGCCGTTGGCTGCAGCGGCGCGGTTGAGCGCATCGAAGCCCTTCTTGATCGCGTCCTGGTGGCTGCCGCTGAACGCCGTGTAGACGAGATCCCCGACCCACGGGTGCCGGGGGTGCACCGGCAGGCGGTTGCAGTACTCCGCCGTCCGTCGCAGCGCATCGATGTCGGTGATGTCCAGCTCGGGGTCGACCCCGTTGACGAACAGGTTGATCGCGAGGTTGACGATGTCGACGTTGCCGGTGCGCTCGCCGTTGCCGAACAGCGTGCCTTCGACCCGATCGGCGCCCGCCAGCATGCCCATCTCGGCCGCTGCGGTGCCTGTTCCACGATCGTTGTGCGGGTGCAGGCTGATGACGACGCAGTCGCGCTGGCGGATGTGACGGCCGAACCACTCGATGACGTCGCCGTACACGTTGGGCGTGTAGCACTCGACCGTCGCCGGAAGGTTCAGGATCAGCGGCAGCTCCGGGGTGGGCTCGACGACGTCCATCACCGCGTGGCAGATCTCGATCGCGAACTCGGGCTCGGTGAGCGTGAAGCTCTCCGGCGAGTACTCGTAGCGGATCGCGGTGTCCGGCACCGTCTGCTCCAGCTTCTTGCACAGCTTGGCCGCGTTGACCGCGATGTCGATGATGCCCTGCTTGTCCAGCCCGAACACGACCTCGCGCTGGAGCGGGTTGGTCGAGTTGTAGAAGTGGACGATGGCCTGCTTGGCACCGCTGATGCACTCGTACGTGCGCTCGATCAGTTCCTGACGACATTGCACGAGCACCTGGATGGTGACGTCGTCGGGGATCAGGTCCTCTTCGATCAGCTGGCGGACGAAGTCGAAGTCGGGCTGGCTCGCCGAGGGAAAACCGACCTCGATCTCCTTGAAGCCCATCTTCACCAGCGCGTCGAACATGCGCCGTTTGCGCTGAGGGTCCATCGGGTCGATGAGCGCCTGGTTGCCGTCACGGAGATCGACGCTGCACCAGCGCGGCGCCTGCTCGACGACCCGGTCGGGCCAGGTGCGGTCGTGGAGGACGACCGGCAGGAAGCGTTGGTACTTCTCGAAGGGCATCTTCTTGGGGGTGACGGGTTGCGGAGGCATTGGTGTGGTTCTTTCGCGAAGTGGGACGTGACGAGATCCGGCTGGAAAAAGCAAGAAGCCCCGGCCGTTCGGGCAGGGGCTGTGGGCAAGCGCGGGTATGTGGCGCTTGCCCTACGTAAGAAGCAGGAGGCCACGGGTGCGAGTCATCGGGTGCAAGTCTGCCGACATCGCGTGCGATTGTCAACGCAACATCTCGATCACGCGCTCTGCGTCCGCCTCGGCCGTGTCGTGGGGCTGCAGGACGAGGTCCGCTCTCAGCGGTGGCTCGTACGGGTCGTCGACACCGGTGAAGTGGGTCAGCTCGCCGGCACGGGCCTTGGCGTACAACCCTTTGGGGTCCCGGGCCTCACACACAGAGAGCGGCACGTCGAGGTACACCTCGAAGAACCGGTGCCCTCCGTCGGCGTGTCGGGCTCTGACCGCGTCCCGATCGTCGCGGTAGGGACTGATCAGCGGCACCAGCACCACGAAACCCACGTCGGCGAAGAGGCGGGCCACCTCGCCGACCCGGCGAACGTTCTCCCGCCGGTCCTCGCGGGAGAACCCGAGGTCGGCGTTGAGGCCGGTGCGCACGACGTCGCCGTCGAGCGTGTACACCGCGACGTCGGCGTCACGGAGTCGGCGGGCGACGGCCTCGGCGAGCGTGGTCTTGCCCGACCCCGACAGACCCGTGATCCACACGGTGCACCCCGCCGATCGCGGTGCCTCGGTGACGCCGTCGAGGGTCACGCGCCGCGCTCGATGATCATGCCGCCGGCCACCGTCGCGTTGGTCGCCTCGTCGATCAGGATGAAGCTGCCGGTGGTGCGGTTGCGGTGGTAGTCGTCGACGAACAGCGGAGCAGTCGTGCGCAGCGCGATCCGGCCGATGGAGTTCAATGCGAGCGTCGTGGCCTCGGTGGTGCGATGGAGCGTGGAGATGTCGAGCTCGTAGCGAAGGTCGGTGACCATCGCCCGCACGCTGCGCGTCGTGTGCTTGAGGGTGTACATGCCGCGCACCCGCAGCGGGGTCTGGTCGTCCATCCAGCACACCATCGCGTCGAGGTCCTGGGTGACGGTCGGCCGGTTCTTCGGTCGGCACAGCATGTCGCCTCGCGAGATGTCGATGTGCTCGGCGAGCCGTACGACCACGGCGTCGCCCTCGTCGGCGTCGGTGAGCGGACCGTCGAAGCCGTCGATCGCGGCAACCGTCGCCGGGAGGCCACTCGGCAGCACGACCACCTCGTCGCCGACACGGAGGGAGCCCCCGGCGAGCGTTCCCGCGTACCCGCGGAAGTCGTGATGCTCGGTGGTGTGGGGGCGGATCACGTACTGCACCGGGAACCGGAGGTCGATGAGGTTGTGGTCGCTCGCCGTGTACACCGTCTCGAGGTGGTGGAGGAGCGACGTGCCCTGGTACCACTCCATCTGCGGGCTGCGCTCGACGACGTTGTCGCCCGCCAAGGCACTGATCGGGATGAACGTGACGTCGCGGAGCTCGAGCTTGCCGGCGAACTCGGTGAACTCGTCGATCACGCGTTGGAACGCCGCTTCGTCGTAGTCGACGAGGTCCATCTTGTTCACGCAGATCACCAGGTGCGGCACGCCGAGCAGGGAGGTGAGCAACGTGTGCCGGCGCGTCTGTTCGACCACACCGTGACGGGCATCGACGAGCACGATCGCGAGGTCGACCGTGGAGGCACCGGTGACCATGTTGCGCGTGTACTGGATGTGTCCGGGGCAGTCGGCGATCACGAAGCTGCGCCGAGGCGTGGCGAAGTAGCGGTAGGCGACGTCGATCGTGATGCCCTGCTCGCGCTCGGCCCGGAGCCCGTCGGTGAGCAACGCGAGATCGGTGAAGTCGCTGCCGCGTCGTCGGCTGACCTCCTCGATGTGATCCATCTGGTCGTCGAAGATGGCCTTGCTGTCCAGCAACAGTCGGCCGATGAGCGTGCTCTTGCCGTCGTCGACCGACCCGACCGTGGCGAACTTCAGGGTGGACGCCGCGGGCATCAGAAGTACCCCTGCCGCTTGCGGTCTTCCATCCCGGCCTCGCTGATCCTGTCGTCGGCACGCGTGGCGCCCCGCTCGGTGATGCGAGCCACGGACGTCTCGGCCACCACGGCCTCGACGGTCGCCGCGTCGGACTCGATGGCTGCGGTGCACGTGGCGTCGCCCACCGTCCGGAAGCGCACGGTGGTCTCGAAGACCTCCTCGTCGGGCATCATCTCGATGAACGGCGAGGCCGCCATCAGCATCCCGTCACGGCGGAAGACTCGTCGACGGTGCGCGTAGTAGATCGATGGCAGGTCGATCTCGCGTTCCTGGACGAAGCGCCAGATGTCGAGCTCGGTCCAGTTGCTGAGCGGAAAGACCCGGAAGTGCTCGCCGCGGTGGTGCCGGGCGTTGTACAGCCCCCACAGCTCGGGGCGCTGCTGCTTGGGGTCCCACTGGCCGAACTCGTCCCGGTGGGAGAACACCCGCTCCTTTGCTCGCGCCCGTTCCTCGTCGCGGCGGGCGCCCCCGAAGACGACGTCGAAGCGCTGCTCGGCGATGGCGTCGAGCAGTGTGACCGTCTGGAGCACGTTGCGACTCGATCGCACACCGCTCACGTCGGTGACCCGGCCGGAGTCGATGGATTCCTGTACGGACGCCGTGACGAGCCGCAGCCCGTATCGCTCGACGATGCGGTCGCGGAACTCGATGACCTCGTCGAAGTTGTGGCCCGTGTCGATGTGCATCACCGGGAACGGGAGCGGGGCGGGCCGGAACGCAGCCATCGCCAGGTGCAGCATCACCACGGAGTCCTTGCCGCCGCTGAACAGGAGCACCGGGCGCTCGAACTCCGCGACCGCCTCGCGGATGATGCCGATCGATTCGTTGATGAGCGCGCGGGAGGCCATGGCTGAGTGCCGAGGCTATCCGGGGAGCGCTACTCGACGAGGAAGTTCGTGAACTGCCATGGATCGTCGTGGTCGACGTGGTCGGCCTCGTCGCTGAACTTCGCGAACAGGTCGCGTCGGCTCGACACCGGATCCCAGTCGGCCGGACCGGAGTGCAGCGTGCCCAGGTAGCGGTTCGCCACCGACAGCACCTCGTCCCAGGGCAGATCGTCGGGCACGCAGACGCCCTCGTTCGGATGGTCGAGCATCCACGACACGGCGCCCATGATCGATCCGGCGACCTGCAGTGTGGTCGCGCTCTGGCCCGGGAGCACGGCTCGCGCCTCGTCGATCGACAACAGCGAGCCCGTCCACCACGCCGTGTACGGGTGGCCCATGAGGAGGACCCCCAACTCGTCGCGACCCGAGATGATCTCGTCGTTGAGGATCCGTTGCTCTGGCTGCATCTCCCAGCCGCGCATGCGCAGTTCGAGCACGCTGTTGATGGCGGCGTCGGCTGGGTGGTACGCGTAGTGCACCGTGGGCCGGTAGATCGCGTTCCCGAACTCGTCGAGCACGGTGAGGTGCTCGCACATGGTGAACGCCTCGCCGTGGCGGATCACCATGCCGCGGGTCTGTCCGCTGGGTACCCAGCTGCGCACCCAGGTCTCCATGCCCGGTCGAGCGATGCAGATCTGGTTGCACGGGCCCTCGCCCGTGTGGACCATCGCGTTCGGAGGCAGTCGCCGCTCGTGGGTGCCCCAGCCCAACTCGGCGGGTGCGACGCCCTCCTCGTAGAAACCCTCCACCGACCACGTGTTGACGAACTCGCCGGGCCGCTTGGGCACGTCGGTGATCTGGGTGTCGCGCTCGGCGATGTGGATGACCTTGGTGCCGGTGAGCATCGCCAGTCGAGCGTGTGCACCTTCGGCGAGCGCGGTCTCGAGGCCGGCGGACCGGTCGCCGGCGAGCCCGTCCGAAAGCATCCGCGTGGCGATCTCGACGAGCGCCTGCTTGGCCCAGTGACTCACCAGACCGGGGTTGGCGCCGTGCTCGACGACCGCGGTCGCACCCTTGTTGTGGGGCCAGGAGTCGATCATGCGCCGAAGGCTCATGTGGCGCACGTACAGCGTGCGGTCGAGCGGGGGCGTCTCGACGAGAGCGTCGTAAGGGTCCCACAACTCCACGCTGGTGTTGAGATAGCGGACCCCGTGGTCGCGACACCACTGCAGCACGGTCGGGTTGTCGATGTTCCAGGCGAGGTCGAGCAGCAGGTCGCCCTCGCCGACGCGGGCGCCGAGGAACTCGTCGAGGTTCTCGGGCGTGACCCGGTCCTGCTCGTAGCGGACGCCGAGCGCCAGCGTCGCGGCGACGCGTGCGCGGTTGTCGACGAAGTCGACGATCGTGATCCGCGCCGGCTCGATGCCGAGATCGCGGACGAGCAGCGGCACGGTGCACTGAGCCACCGAACCACAGCCGAGGACGAGCACCCGTTGGGGTGCGTGGCTCATTCGGCCAGGGCGGGAGTCAGCGAGGCGAACTCGCGGTCGAGGCTGGCGGCCTCGGCGGCGGCATACAGGCTCTGCCAGTCGTAGGCGATGCCCTTGCGGCCCTGCTGTGTGCTCACGGTGGTGGGCTCGGAGATGCGGTTCATTGCTGCCCCTTTCGACGCTGATGGAGAAAGCCGGGTGACCATAACCACCCCGCGAACTCCATTGCTACGAACTGATGCAACTGATAGTCGGACTGATCCGAGAGTCAGCCTGACGGACGCGTCGATCAGCGGCGGTCAGTTCACCTTGCGTTCGACGTCGGCCCAGTAGGGCTCGCGCAGCTTGAACTTCTGCAGCTTGCCGGTCGCGGTGCGGGCCAGCACGTCGCGGAACTCGATGCGCTTGGGGCACTTGTAGCCGGCGAGCTTGCTCTTGGTGTAGGTGATGATGTCCGCCTCGGTCACCGATGATCCTTCGACGGCCACGACGAGCGCCATCACGAGCTCCCCCCACTTCTCGTCGGGCACGCCGATGACGGCGACTTCGGCGACCTCGGGGTGGCTGAAGATCGCATCCTCGACCTCGATCGAGCTCACGTTCTCGCCGCCGGTGATGATGACGTCCTTCTTGCGGTCGCTGATCGTGACGTAGTGGTCGTCGTCGATGAAGCCGCCGTCGCCCGTGTGGAACCACTCGAGCCCGTCGGGGTCGTCCTTGACGGCATGGATGGCGTCGGCCGTGGCATCGGGCTGCTCCCAGTAGCCGGCCATGATGTGGTTGCCGCGGGCCAGGACCTCACCGTCGGGGCTGATCCGCACCTGCACGCCGATGGCCGGGGCGCCGGCGCGGCTGAGCTTCACGGCTTGCTCGCTCGTCGACAGCGAGTCGTACTCCGCTCGCGATCGGTTCATGGTCAGCAGCGGGGTGGTCTCGGTGAGGCCGTAGATCTGGATGAACTCCCATCCGAGCTCGGTCTCGATCCGTTCGATCGTCTTGGTCGGCGGCGGGGCGCCGGCGCACACGATGCGCACCCGGTCGCGCCCGGGGATCGGACCGTCCCAGGTGGCCGCGGCGTCGAGGATCATGTTGGCGACCGCAGGGGCGCCGCACATCACGGTGACGCCGTGCCGCTCCACGCGACGAAGGATCTCGGCGCCGTCGACCTTGCGGATGATGATGTGCTGGGCGCCCATCCCGGTGACGGCGTACAGCACGCCCCACCCGTTGCAGTGGAACTGTGGGAGCGTGTGGAGGTACACGTCGCGGTCGTCGATCCCCAGCTGCCAGCCGAACGTCGTCGCGTTCAGCCAGATGTTGCGGTGGGTGAGCTGGACACCCTTCGGGCGCGCGGTGGTTCCACTGGTGTAGTTGATCGTCGCCGTTGCGTCCTCGTCGTAGACCCACGGCCGCGGGTCGGCGTGGACCGACGGGGCATCGTTGTCGCTGCCGATGACGAACTTGTACTCGCACTCCACGTCGGCGAGCGCGTCGGCCAGCTCCGGATCGACCATCAGGACCCGGGCACCGCTGTGACCGACGATGTAGCGGACCTCTTCGGCGTGGAGCCGGAAGTTGATCGGCACCAGGACGCGGCCCGAGCCGCTGACACCGAACAGGGCGGTGAGCAGGCGAGCCGAGTTGTGGCTCACGATGGCCACACGTTCGCCGACACCGATGCCGAGCGAATCCAGTGCCGCCGCCTGAGCGCGGGCCTTGGCCGCCATCTCGGCGTAGGTGAACTCACCCCACGACGCCGCCGGCTGGTCGGGCTCGTCGACGACGGCAATGCGATGCGGGTAGATCTCCTCCGCGCGGCGGAGGAAGTCATTGACGGTGAGTGCGACCTTCATGGCGCCATTGTTGCCCAATCGGGAGCGCCACCTGCGATGCGGCTCGTCCACACACTCCTCGGGTACCCCGGTGGACGCCCCTTGGGCCGATACCCTGGCTCCTGACATGTCTGATCACTCACGCCCGTCGGGCGCACCGCGTCGGTCCCGACGCCCCTCCAAGCCTGCCGAGCACCGCACTCCCGCCCCTCCGCCGGCACTCACGCTCACTCTCGAGGACTACGTCCCCACCGGCTTCGTCGACCTCGGCGTCCCGCAGAACGTCGACCTCGGGCTGGCCGCCGCCGGCTTCACCACGCCGTTCGCGATCCAGACCATGGCCATCCCGGTGGCGTTGACCGGCCGCGATGTCTGCGGTCGCGCCAAGACCGGGTCCGGCAAGACTCTTGCCTTCGGTGTGCCGTTGCTGGCACGGCTGTCGAAGGTGGGCGAGCCCCGCCGACCGGCGGCGCTGGTGCTCGTGCCCACTCGCGAGCTGGCGTTGCAGGTCGCCGAGGTGCTGTCGCCGGTGGCGATCGCCTGCGGTCGATCGGTGCTCGCCGTGTACGGCGGTGCCTCGCGGCAACAGCAGATCGACGCCCTGCGCGTCGGCGTCGATGTGGTCGTGGCCACCCCGCTGCGGCTGATCGACCTGCTGAAGGAGAACGAGCTCCAGCTCGATGCGGTCGAGATCCTGGTGCTCGACGAGGCCGATCGCATGGCCGACGACGGGTTCACCCCGCAGGTCGAGTGGATCATGCGCAAGATCACCGCACCGCACCAGACGATGCTGTTCTCGGCGACGCTCGACGGTGATGTCGGGCACCTCGTCGCCCGCTACATGAACGATCCCGAGGAGGTGGCCATCGACGCCGCCACCGACACGGTGGGCACCATGCACCACCTCTTCCTCGCGGTCCACCACATGGACAAGGACAAGGTCGTCGCGGCGATCGCCAGCGGCATGGCCAAGACCATCGTCTTCTGCCAGACCAAGCGAACCTGCGACCGCGTCGAGCGCAACCTCCAGGAGCTGGGTGTGCGTGCAGCAGCCATTCACGGCGACCTGGCGCAGGCGGCTCGCGAGCGGGCCCTGAAGCGGTTCACCGATGGAGAGCTGGCGGTGCTCGTCGCCACCGACGTCGCGGCTCGCGGCATCGACGTGGACGACATCGGTTCGGTCATCCACTACGAGCCCGCAGGCGACGTGAAGGACTACCTCCACCGCAGCGGGCGCACCGCCCGCGCCGGTCGAGACGGCTGGGCCGTCACGCTCGCCGAGTACAACCAGCACACGCAGGTCCGCATCCTGCAGCGGGCGATGCGGCTCGAGCCGTCGCCGCCGATCGAGGTCTTCAGCAACAACCCGATGCTGAAGGACCTCCCCCTCTTCGAGTCCGCCTGACCGCAGGCCCACCCGGGGCCGGCCCACACCAGCCCGGGGCCCCGGTCCGCCCGCACCCCGGACCGCCGCCGTGGCCGGTGTCGCCGCTCATGTCATGGCGCCGGAGGCTGAAATCCCGCCATGGGGGAGGACATGAGCGGGTGGCGCCAGGCTGGGACGGAGGCTGCCCGCGGGTGGGGTGACGGGTCAGGCTGCGGTGCGGGTCATGACGGCTTGGGTGTGGAGCAGCTGAAACCCCACGCGAGTGAGGTTGCGGGCCGACGCGCCGCCTGGCAACGCGGTGACCGCAGCGAGGTCGCAGCCGGCTCGCTGGGCGCGATGCAGCCGATCGACGAGCAACGCGTGTTGCGCACCGCGCCCGCGATGCTCGACGAGCGTGGCGGCACCGCCGAGCCAGCCGACGCCGTCCACGACGGTGAGCGACCCGCACGCGACCGCATGGTCGTCGAGGATCGCGACGAGATCGACGGTGCCTGCCACCTCGTGCACCGCATCGCAGAACTCGTCGGAGATCGCCCGCTCGGGCGTGCCCGGTGCCGCCGACTGCCCGAGGATCCCGCGCCATTCGGCCATCCGGGGGGTGTCGACCAGCTCGATCGGGAAGTCGTGGACGGGCGAGGGAAGATCGTGCAGCTCGCGTCCGTACACGTTGCGGAACCACTGGACCGAGTAGCCACGCGCACGGAGCTCGTCGACGAGATCCTGTGACACCCACGGGCTCACTTCGAGCGATGAAGGCTGCGCATGCCGGCGGTAGAAGGCCTCCGCGCGATCGAGGAGGTCGGTGGGTCCGGCCGGCCCGAGCCCGACGCCGATCGCCCGATTCACGTACCGATTCGCCCCCATTGCCAGCAGCGCCCCGCCGTCGAAGTCCTCGCACGTTCCGCCGGGGACGGCTGCGGTCTGTCGTTCGCCCAGGCGCGCCGCTGACCACTCGATGCGCTGCACGAGGCGCAGATCGACGATCACCTCGACAGGTCTAGCAGAGCCGGCCGATCAGCTGAGCCAGGCGGGGCGCGACGATTCGTACGAGTCGATCTCGGTGGCGTGGGAGAGGGTGATGCCGATGTCGTCGAGGCCGCCGAGGAAGCGATGCTGCGTCTGCGGGTCCATCGGGAACGAGGCGACGATGCCGGCAGCCGGGACCTCGATCGTCAGGCGCTCCACGTCGATCGTGATCTCGACGGTGTGATCCGCCTCGATCGCGGCCCAGATCTGCTGGACCACGGACTCGGGCACCACGACCGGGACGAGCCCGTTCTTCGTGCAGTTGTTGCGGAAGATGTCGCTGAAGCTCGGAGCCACGACAGCGTCGAAGCCTCCTTGCTGGATGGCCCACACCGCGTGCTCTCGCGACGACCCGACGCCGAACGACGGCCCGGCCACGAGCACGCTCGCG
This sequence comes from uncultured Acidimicrobiaceae bacterium, assembly GCA_963720695.1. Taxonomy (GTDB): domain Bacteria; phylum Actinomycetota; class Acidimicrobiia; order Acidimicrobiales; family Ilumatobacteraceae; genus UBA668. The sequence goes on along the minus strand of CAVRGG010000004.1, from coordinate 761,108 downwards.
CCGGTGTAGCGCTCGTCGTTGAGCACGAAGTTGCGGTCGTCGCGCCAGGTCGCGAACAGACCCTTCTCGAAGCCGGTGCGTTCGACCCGCTTGAGCCACTCGGCCGGAATGATCTGATCGGTGTCGACGTCGCTGCGCTTGAGCGGGACGCCGCGCCCCGAGATGACATGAACTGCCTTCATCACACATCCTCCGGAGTTGCGAAGTGACCGGCCACCGCGGTTGCGGCAGCGACGGCGGGCGAGACGAGATGGGTCCGGCCGCCACGGCCCTGGCGGCCCTCGAAGTTGCGGTTGCTCGTGCTGGCCGAACGCTCGCCCTGGGCGAGTTTGTCGGGGTTCATCGCGAGGCACATGCTGCAGCCGGGCTCACGCCAATCGGCGCCGGCCGCACGAAACACTTCGTGCAGCCCCTCGGCTTCGGCCTGCGCCTTCACGGCGTGGCTCCCTGGGACCACCATCACGCGCGGCACGGTGACCGTGCGACCCTTCATCACAGCCGCGGCGGCCCGCAGGTCCTCGATGCGACTGTTGGTGCACGATCCGATGAAGACCGTGTCGACCTTGACGTCGCGGATGGCCGTGCCACCCTCCAGGCCCATGTACTCGAGCGCTCGGGTGATGGCGTCGCGTGCCGTGGGATCGTCGACGCTGTCCGGTGACGGCACGACGCCGTCGATCGAGATCACCTGTCCGGGGTTGGTGCCCCAACTGACCTGGGGACGCAGCGTCGACGCGTCGATGACGACCTCGGTGTCGAAGACTGCGCCGTCGTCGGTGACGAGCGAGCGCCACTCGGCCACGGCCGCATCCCACTGATCGCCCTTCGGTGCGTGCTCGCGGCCCTTCAGGTACTCGAACGTCGTGTCGTCGGGCGCCACGAGACCGGCCTTCGCGCCGGCCTCGATGCTCATGTTGCACAGCGTCATCCGGCCCTCCATGGAGAGCGCCCGGATCGCTGCGCCGCGGTATTCGATCACGTGGCCGATGCCGCCACCGGTGCCGATGTGGCCGATGATGGCGAGGATGATGTCCTTCGCGGTGACGTCGGCCGGCGCGTCGCCCTCCACCGTCACGGCCATCCACTTGGGGCGGGACTGCGGCAGCGTCTGGGTGGCGAGGACGTGCTCGACCTCGCTCGTGCCGATGCCGAACGCCAGCGCACCGAAGGCGCCGTGCGTCGCCGTGTGGCTGTCGCCGCACACCACGGTCATGCCCGGCAGGGTCCGCCCCTGCTCGGGTGCGATGACGTGGACGATCCCCTGGCCGGGGTCGCCCATCGGGAAGTTGACGATGCCGAACTCGGCGGTGTTCTCACGGAGCACTTCCACCTGGCGAGCCGAGATCGGGTCGGCGATCGGCTGATCGATGTTGGCCGTGGGCACGTTGTGGTCCTCGGTGGCCACCGTCAGGTCGGGGCGACGAACCGTGCGACCGGTGAGGCGGAGACCGTCGAAGGCCTGGGGGCTGGTCACCTCGTGGACGAGGTGGAGGTCGATGTAGATCAGGTCGGGCTCGTCGGGCGCGGCGTGCACCACGTGGCGATCCCAGACTTTCTGGGCCAGAGTTCTCGGAGGGCTGGTCATCGGCGTCTCACTTTCTGAGATAGCATTCCCGTTCATGGACAGTGTAGGCCAGACTTCGGTCACTCAGGTCGGCGTGTTGGACAAAGGGGTCGGAATCCTCCATGCGTTGGCAGCCGGTCCCCTGGATCTGGCGGGCCTCCAGGCGGCCACTGCGCTCCCGCGGGCGACGGCCCACCGCCTGGCGGTGGCGCTCGAGGCCCACCATCTCGTCCGCCGTGACGCACAGGGCCGCTTCTGCCTCGGCTTCGAGTTGATCCGGTTGGGCCGCCTCGCCGCCGAGGAGTTCCCGATGGCCGAACTGGCGACGCCGGCGCTCGCCGCGCTGCGCGATCGCACGGGGGAGAGCGTGCAGCTGTACGTCCGTGAACACGAGGCCCGCCGGTGCGTGGTGTCGTTGCGCAGCACCCACGCGCTGCAATGGATCGTGCCGATCGGGGCGCTGCTGCCGCTGGAGCTGGGCTCCGCAGGCAGGGTGCTGTCGGGCACCGCCGGCGCCCCGAACGTGGCCGAGAGCGTCGAGGAGCGCGAGCCAGGCGTGGCCTCGGTGAGCGCGGCGGTGCGCGACCGTCAGGGTGTGGTGGTCGCGGCCGTGAGCATCAGTGGACCGGTCGAGCGCCTCAGTCGGACACCTGCGGCGCGCTTCGGCACCCTGGTCGAGACCGCGGCGCGAGAGGTGTCGGCGGCGATCGCCCGCTGAAGGAGATCTTGCCGATCGCGGCGGTTTGATGTGCCCAGGGTGGGTGTGCACCCCTCCTGTGACCCGCCCGCTGCATCCCTGCCGCTCCGCCTCGCCCACTGGTTCGAGGCGCGCCTGCACGAGACGCTCGATGCACCGCTGCTCCGGCCCCGCCTGTACGGGCTGGAGGTCATCGACCCCGCCGGGCTCGACCAGCGCCTCGCCACGGCCGCACGGGTGACGTTCCTACGCGATGCAGCCGTCGAGTCGGCGTTGTTCGAGCACGACGACGCCCTCCGGGTGGCCGACTTCGACGCCGGGGCCATCGTCGCTCACCGGTGGCTGGCGGTGGGCCGGCCCTCCGCCCGTCCCGGTGCGTTCGCGACCCGTCGACGCGCCCGCGTGGTGTCGGTGGTGATGGCCGAGGGGACCGCGCTCGTCGCCCGCTTCGACGACGATCCCGACGTGGTGGTGCTCAGCTCCGCAGCATGAACGATCAGTAGATCGCGACGAGGTCCATCACGATGACGACGTCGATCTGTGCCGGAAGGTTGAGCTGTGTGCTGCCCTGCCCGTCGAAGACCGTCGCGAACGGGATCTGGGCCTGGCGACGACCGCCGACCTTCATCCCGTCGGCCATGCCGGTGATGCCGGGGAAGGTGTTGCTGTTGGCCCCGAAGTCGAACGTGAGCGTCGGTGTCCCCCAGGTGGTGTTGAGCAACTCGCCCGTGTCCGCCCGGTACAGGACGAGGTTGACGGCGAACACGTCGCCGTCCTTCGGCGTGGCACCGGTGCCGACGATGAGGTCCTTCGCGACCATCTCGGGGATGTTGGCGGCGGGGGAGAGGCTGATGACCGGCGAGTCGGCAGCATCGGTGAGCGGCAACACCGCGATCACGTCGACCACGAACGACAGCGCGTCGCCGCCCCGGATGACGTCGCCCTTGCCCTGATCGCCGTACGCCAGCGCGGCGGGGATGTCGAGTTGCCGCCGACCTCCGGCCTTGACGCCGACGAGTCCCTGCTCCCATCCGGCGATGACGTCGCCGTTGCCGATGGTGAACTGGAACGGGGAACCTCTGTCGTAACTGTTGTCGAACTCGACGCCGTCGGCCGAGCGCACGCCCACGTAGTGGAGCACGATCAGGTCGCCGGTCGCGGCCGGCGCTCCCTTGCCCTCGGTCAGGTCGGTGACGACGAGATCGGTGGGCAGCTGCGCCGGCAGCGAGACCGCCGGCTTGTCGGGGGACGTCGAGCTGGTGACCGGATCGCTGGTGACCCCTGCGGTCGTGGTCTCGGGCGTCGCCGAGCCGGCATCCCCGCATGCCGTGACGGCAATGAGAAATGGAAGGGTGATGGCGAGGACGCGACGCATCGGGAAGACGCTAGCGGGGAGGTGTTGCGAGGGGAGGTCGGTCGAGCGGCAGCGCGTGCAACCACTCCTGTTCCGCCTCGGCCATGGGTGTGCTCGGCGGCCCGGCCACGAACGGCCACAGCTCTTCGGCGATCCGTCGGTAGTTGCCGGTCGCTCTGAGGTCACCGAGCAGGGCGTAGAGACCGAGGTTGATGCGCTGGATGAACACGAAGGCCTTGGGCACCGTGGCGTACTGCGCGATGGGGCTGGAGCGGTCGAACGTGTGCCGCACGATGCGGCTCGAGTACTCGCTGCTCCAAGTGACGGGCTTGTCCTCGCGCACGCTCTCGTAGAACTGGCTGAAGTAGTCGGCCACCTCCTCGTCAGGTGCAGGGCATCCTGGGCGCAGCATCCCGGCCCGCTCGAGGATGCGACGGAACGCGGGCCCGTCGTGGTCGTGGGCGGCGGCCTTGACCATCCCGATGAACGTGGCCATCTCGTCGTCGCTGAAGTGCTTGACCAGACCGAAGTCGAGGAACGTCACCCTGCCGCCGCCGTGGAACAGGTAGTTGCCCGGATGCGGGTCGCCGTTGAAGGCGTGCATGCCGTACAGGCTGCGGAACACGAACCGGAACAGGCACTCGCCGACGAGGTCGCGCTCGTCCTGGGGCCACTCGAGCATCTCCTGCCACGTGGCTCCGGCGACCAGTTCGCTCGTGATGACGTGGGCGCCGCTCAGGTGCGGGAGCACGGCAGGGACGTGGATGAAGGGGTGACCCCGATAGTGGTCGGCGAAGCGCTGCTGGTTCGTCGCCTCGAGGCGGTAGTCGAGCTCCTCGGTGAGCCGCTCGTTGATCTCGGCCACCATCTCGTCGGGATCGAGCCCGCCGAAACCCTGTTTGAGGATCAGGCCGAGCAGGTCGGCGTTCTTGAGATCCGTGGCGACTGCCTCGGCGACGCCGGGATACTGCACCTTCACCGCGACGGCGCGCTCCAACCCGGTGGCCGGATCGACAGCGACGGCCCGGTGCACCTGTCCGATGCTCGCCGAGGCGATCGGATCGGGATCCCACTCCACGAACAGCACCTCTGGTCGGGCACCGAGATCGCGCTCGATGACCTGCGCGGCCAGCTCGCCGCTCATCGGCGGCGCGTCGGACTGCAGCTGGGCGAGCGCTGCCCGCACCGGCGCCGGGAGCCCTTCGTCGATGTAGCTCGCCATCTGGCCGAGCTTCATCAGCGCACCCTTCATGTTGCCGAGTCGCTCGGCCACGGCCTCCGCGGTCTTCAGTTCGCGGGCACGGTCGAGCTCGACTCGACGCTCGGTGCCCGCGAACAACTTGCGGGCGGCCGTGCCCGCATAGTTCGCTCCGACGGTCGCGCCGAGGCGAACGACGTCGGCGTTGCGCTGGGTGCGGCTGGTGTGAAGGCGATGCCCGGATCGGCGGCGGAGGAGCGCGACACAGCCGAGACCGCTTGCGGTGACGAGCGCGACCACGCCCGCCCACCCGCGGCGGGTCATACGCGGTGGCCGATGCGTTCGACCACGGAGCCCACGGCTCGGAGCAGTGTCGGCACGAACCGGTCGGGGTTGGCGGCGACCGAGTCGTGATCACCGTCGACGCGGAAGGCCTCCGCGCGGTGAATGCCCTCGAACAAGCGAACCTGACGGCGGACGGGGACGACACGATCGCGCATCGTGATCACCACCGAGGTCGGGACGTCGATCTCGTCGATCCACTCCCGAGAGTTGAACTTCCCGATCGACCGGCCGGCCTGGAGCACCGTGCGCCAGTCGTGCAGCGACGCCTCCTGGATCGCCCACGGCTCCCATTCGTCGCTCTTGCGCTGGAGGTAGAACTGCTCGGTCAACCACTGACGGGTCTGCGCCGGCGTCAGTCGGGCGAGCGCGGCCATGCCCGAGAGCCCGATGAAGCCGAGCTTCTCCTCGCGAGAGGTGAGGAAGTAGGGCGCGGTCGCGCACAGGACCAACCCGTCGACGCGTGCAGCGTGCCGGCGCCAGACGAGCTGGGCGATCGGGCCGCCCATCGAGTAGCCGATGGGGATCACCTGGCCGATGCCGAGCTCGTCGCACGCAGCGATGGCGTCGTCCGCGCAATCCTCGAGCCGGAACGTCTTCTTGGAGCGGATCCCGCGTCCGTGGCCGCGGTGATCGAGTGCGACGACCCGGTAGTGCTGCGCCAGCGGCTGGTAGCAGGTGAACCAGTTGAGGTCGGAGGTCGCGGTCCACCCGTGCAACAGCAGGACCGTGGGTGCGCCGGGCGGACCGTCCATGGTGCGCACGAACGTGGTGCCGCGGCCGGGGAGCTCCAACGCCGCGCCGTGCGGCAGGGGGGGAGGTGCGACCACATCGGTCCGGTCGGCGGGTGCCGTCACTCGGCGAGCTCCACCTTCAGCACCTGGACGCGCAGGACCCCGTTGGGTGCCTGGTACTCGACCCAGCTTCCCTCCGCGGCGCCGAGCAGGGCGGCGCCCAGCGGCGAGCTGGGGCTGACGACGTCGAGGTCTTCGACCTGCTCCTCGGGGTGACCGACGAGATAGCGCTCCGCGAGGTCGGGGGTGTCACCTTCGTACATGAGGGTGACCACGGTGCCGGCGGCGACCGAGCCGTCGTCGCCCGATTCGATGATCTCGGCGTTCTCGATCAGATGCTCGAGCTGGCGGATGCGGCCTTCCATGTGGCCCTGCTCGTCCTTGGCGGCGTGGTAGTCGCCGTTCTCGGACAGGTCGCCCATGAGGCGTGCGGTCTCGATCTTGTTCGCGACCTCGATGCGGCCGCGGGTGCTGAGGTCGTAGTGCTCGGCCTGCAGGCGTTCGAAGGCGGCACGGGACAGTTGATGACTCGCCATAGGGAGACCGAGCCTAGCGGCGGTCCGCGCGGGCCCGATAGGCGCCGGGCGTCATCCCCACCGCCCGTTGGAACTGGCGGGTGAACGAGCTCTGGTCGTAGAACCCGCACTCGCCGGCGATCGTCGCCAGGGGGAGATCGGTGTCGTCGAGGCGCCGAACCGCCTCGTCGATGCGGGTGCGGATGAGCAGTTGCTTGGGCGACATGCCCACCACGCGACGGAGTGCTCGCTCGAGCTGGGTGGCGGACAGTCCCGCCGCAGCGGCGAGATCCACCACCTTCAGCGGTTCGGCAAACCGTCGCCGGGCGACGTCGATGGCCGCCTGGAGGTTGGCGTGGTGTCGGTCGACGGATTCGCTGGTGTGCAGGTCGTAGCTCACGGCGACGATGCCGATGACGGAGCCACCTCCGTCGGTCAGGCGGGTCTTGCTGGTCACGTACCACCCTCGGCTGCCGTCGGGTCGAAGGATCATCTCCAGCTCGTTGCGAATGGGCTGCCCGGTGGCCAGCAGGCGCGCGTCCTGCGCCTCGTAGGTGGTCGCGAGGTCGTCGGGGAAGAACTCCCTCGCGGTGTGACCGAGCACCGCGGAGACCGGGCGCCCAGCACGCTCGGCGAACGCCTGGTTGATCGCCAGGTAGCGGCCCTCGGGATCCTTCACGCAGAACATGACGTGGGGAACCCCGGCGAACACATCGGCGAGCGCGGCGACCACGGGGTTCACCGCCCCATCTTGCCCGCGTTGTAGTTCTCCGGCGGACGCCGGGAGCGATCGATGCAAGACCAGGGGGAGTTGAGTGGAGGTGTGACCGATCCCGCGCCATCGTCCTCCGTCAACGACGCGATCCGTCGTGCCGATCGGATCCTGTCCGTGTCGTTGGAGGGAGCCAGCTTCGTCGAACGCCGACGTCAGCGTCGGTTGGCCGCGGTGGTCGACGACGAGCAACTTCGTTCCCTGACGTTCGCCCTGACCGACGAGGTCCTGCGGTTCGACGACGACCGTCGAGCCGCGTCGCGCTTTCGTGCGATCGTCGATGAGGTGGGCGTCCCGACGGCCCTCGGTGCGGTGGATCGTGCGCAACTCCGCGCGGGGGCGTGGTTGTCGCGATGGTTCCCTCGCGTGGTGATGCCGCTGCTGCGATCGCGCATCGTGCGGGAGAGCAATGGCGTGGTCCTCAGCGCCGACGATCCCGCATTCGCTCGTCACGTGGCGCGCCGCGAGGCGGCCGGCTTCGCGTTGAACGTGAACGTGCTGGGAGAGGCGATCCTCGGCGACGGCGAGGCCGATGAGCGGATGCGACAGGTCCGCGAACGGATCGGCCGTCGCGATGTGTCGTACGTGTCGCTGAAGATCTCCGCCGTGGTGGCCAACCTCGACGTGCTTGCGTTCGACGACTCCGTGCGGCGTATCGCTGACCGGCTGCGCGTGCTCTATCGCGACGCAGCGTCCGCCGTGCCGCGCACGTTCGTCAACCTCGACATGGAGGAGTTCCGCGATCTGCCCCTCACGCTGGCGGCGCTGCAGCTGGTGCTCGACGAGCCGGAGTTCCGATCCGTCGATGCCGGCGTCGTGCTGCAGGCGTACCTGCCCGACTCTCACGAGGCCTGTGCACGGCTGTGCGAGTGGGCGACGGCCAGGCGCGCGCTCGGGGGTGGGCGACTGAAGATCCGGATCGTGAAGGGAGCGAACCTGGCGATGGAGCGGGTGGAGTCCGAGCTGCACGGGTGGGTCCAGGCGCCCTACGCCAGCAAGGCCGACGTGGACGCGAGCTTCAAGCGCCTGGTGACCTCGGCGTTGGACCCGCGCTGGGCGTCGGCCATCACGGTCGGGCTGGCCAGTCACAACCTGTTCGACATCGCCTGGGCGATGGGGCTCCCCGAGATCGACCGGCTCGAGTTCGAGATGCTCGAGGGGATGGCGCCTGCGCAGTCCCGGGCCCTGCTCGAGCAGGTGGGTGACGTACTGCTCTACGCACCGGTCGTGCGCCATGACGACCTCGCCGCCAGCATCGCCTACCTGTCGCGACGGCTCGACGAGAACACCTCGGCCGACAACTTCCTTCGCTCGTTGTTCACCCTGCGTCCCGGGTCGGCGGACTGGTTCGACCAGCGCGACCGCTTCGTGGCCGCGGTCGAGGCGATGAGCACGCTCGCCACCGACAGTCGTCGCCGCCAGGACCGCACCCGAGCCGTCGAGCCGGGCGGGTGCGACGAGTTCGACAACGCGCCGGACACCGACTGGACGAGATCGGTGAACAGGCAGTGGATCGCCGACGCGTTCGCTGAGCGTCGCGACCACACCTTCGAGATCGTGGACTCCGTCGAGGGCATCGACGCCGTCGTGACCGACGCCCGCCACGCGGCGGGCGAGTGGGCGCTGTCATCGCTCGCCGACCGGCGCAAGCTGCTGGCGGCGATCGCCGACGAGATGGAGACGAGTCGAGGTCGCACGCTCGCGCTCATGGCGCGGACTGCGTGCAAGACGGTCGCGGAGGGCGACCCCGAAGTCTCCGAGGCGGTCGACTTCGCCCGGTACTACGGATGGTGCACGCACGCCGTCGAGGCCCGCGTCGCACGGGGCCGGACGTTCACCCCACACGGTGTCGTGGTGGTCGCCTCACCATGGAACTTCCCGTACGCGATCCCGGCCGGTGGAGTGCTGGCTGCACTCGCCGCCGGCAACGCGGTCATCCTCAAACCGGCACCCGAGGTTCGAGAGGTGGCGCACGAGTTGGTGCAGCAGCTCTGGCGGGCCGGAGTCCCACGCCACCTCGTCCAGTTCCTCGCCTGCCCCGACGACGAGGTCGGCCGTCACCTGGTCACCCACGACGGCGTGGACATGGTCGTGCTCACCGGGGCGTGGGAGACGGCCCAACTGTTCCGCTCGTGGAAGCCGTCGATCCGATTGATGGGGGAGACGAGCGGGAAGAACGCGCTCGTGATCACGGCGGCCGCCGACGAAGATGCCGCCATCCGGGATCTGGTCCGCTCGGCGTTCGGTCACGCCGGACAGAAGTGCTCGGCGGCGAGCTTGGCCATCGTCGAGGCATCGGTGTACGACGACGCGAACTTCTTGCGTCGCCTGGCGGATGCCGTGGGCAGCATGCGCGTCGGAGTCGCCACCGACCTGGCCACCATGGTGGGACCGATCGTCGGGACGCCATCGCCGAAGCTGCAGCGGGCCTTGACGACGCTGGAACCGGGGGAGCGATGGCTCGTCGAACCTCGGTGCCTCGATGCCGAGCGCCACCTCTGGTCGCCGGGGGTCCGGTTGGGCGTGGCCCCGGGTTCGTGGTTCCACCAGACGGAGTGCTTCGGCCCGGTCCTCGGGCTCGTTCGCGCCCGCGATCTCGACCACGCCATCGAACTGCAGAACGGTGTCGAGTACGGCTTGACCGGTGGCATCCACTCACTCGACGAGCACGAGGTCGCGCACTGGCTGGACCGTGTGGAGGTCGGGAACGCCTACGTCAATCGCCACATCACCGGTGCCGTCGTGCAACGCCAACCGTTCGGCGGTTGGAAGCGGTCGTCGGTGGGTTGCGGACCGAAGGCGGGTGGTCCGTTCTACGTCGAAGCGTTCGGCACCTGGGATCTCGGTCCCGACGCGGTGGAGGACGACGACGACGCCTTCGGCCGCGTCTGGCGTGATCACTTCCTGGCCGACCACGACCCGTCGGGGCTCGCCTGCGAGCGCAACACGCTCCGGTACCGTCCGCTCCCGGCGGTCGGCCTGTACGTCGCGCCCGATGCGGATCCCGCGGCCGTCGCCGTCGTCGACCGGGCGCTGCGCGCGATGGGACGCCTGCGCCACGATGTGGAGCGACCGGACACGGCGGGCCTCGAACGTGTCCGGGTGATCGGATCGCTCACGTCCGAACAGCTCGCCGGATGCCGCGCCCTCGATGTCGAGGTCGACCTGGTGCAACCGGTCGCCGATGCGATGGTGGAACTTCGCCGGTGGGTCCGTGAGCAGGCGATCAGCCACACGCGCCACCGACACGGACGTTTGCTCGACTGACGGTCACGGACGGTACGTTTGGGACCCTTATGGCACATCGCATTGCAGTCATCGGGGGCGACGGGATCGGGCCCGAAGTCACCAGAGAAGCCCTCAACGTCGTGCGCGCCGCGGGTGTGGACATCGAGACCGTCGAGTTCGATCTCGGCGGGAGCCGGTACCTCCGCGACGGCGAGATCCTCAGTGACGAGGTGCTCGCGGAGCTGCGCGGCTTCGATGCCATCCTGCTCGGTGCGGTCGGGACGCCGGAGGTGCCGCCTGGGGTCATCGAGCGCGGGCTGCTCCTCAAGATGCGGTTCGATCTCGATCTGTACGTGAACCAGCGGCCGTTCGTCGGCACGGCGCCGGGCGGCACGGTGCCACACGACTTCGTCGTCATCCGCGAGAACACCGAGGGCTCCTACGCGGGCGAAGGTGGGCTGCTGCGAAAGGGCACGCCCCACGAGGTCGCCACGCAGGGTTCGGTGAACACCCGGATGGGTGCCGAGCGGGCCATCCGCTACGCGTTCGAGCTGGCGATGACGCGTCGCAAGCACCTCACGCTGGTGCACAAGACCAACGTGCTCACGTTCTCGGGGGACCTCTGGCAGCGGGCGTTCAACGACGTCGCAGCCGAGTACCCGGAGGTGACCACTGCGTACAACCACGTCGACGCGGCGTGCATCTACTTCGTGCAGGACCCGCACCGCTACGACGTGATCGTCACCGACAACTTGTTCGGCGACATCCTCACCGACCTCGGCGGAGCGGTGAGCGGTGGCATCGGCCTGGCCTCGTCGGCCAACCTCAACCCGGCCCGCACCGGCCCGAGCATGTTCGAGCCCGTGCACGGATCCGCCCCTGACATCGTCGGCACGGGCAAGGCCAATCCCACCGCGGCGGTCCTCTCCGCCGCCCTGATGCTCGACTTCCTGGGTGAATCCGCCGCCGCCGATCGCATTCGGGCCGCGTGCGCCGAGCCTGTTGGCGGCACCACCAGGGAGATCGGTTCCCAACTCGCCGCTGCTGTGGCACCCTGATCCCTTCGAACCTCGGGTCCGGAGCCGTTTGCGCCGCGCCGGTACAGTTCGTCGACCTTCCGAAAGGGCACTGATGCCGATCACCACCACCCCCAAGATCTGGATGAACGGCGAGCTCGTCGACTGGGACAAGGCCCAGATCCACGTCCTCACCCACACCCTGCACTACGGCACCGGCGTCTTCGAGGGCATCCGGGCCTACGAGACCGCCGGTGGGCCGGCGGTGTTCCGGCTCACGGACCACATCAAGCGCCTGCACGACTCGGCGAAGATCCTGGGGATGGAGCTCCCGTACACGGTCGACGAGCTGGTCCAGGCCACCAAGGACACCGTCGCCAGCACCGGATTGCCGAGCTGCTACATCCGTCCGATCGCGTTCTACGGCTATGGCGAGATGGGCCTGAACACGTTGCCCTGCCGTGTCGATGTCGCCATCGCCTGCTGGCCGTGGGGCGCCTACCTCGGCGACGACGCCGTGGCCAAGGGTGTGCGGATGAAGATCTCCTCGTGGACCCGTCACGACCACAACACGATGCCGCCGGCGGCCAAGACGGTGGGGAACTACGTCAACAGCTCACTCGCCAAGGTGGAGGCGCTGCGCGCCGGGTACGACGAGGCGATCATGCTCGCCCCCAACGGACTCGTCGCCGAGTGCACGGGCGAGAACATCTTCGTGTCGCGTCACGGCACGTTGTTCACCCCGCCGCTGTCGGCCGGTGCACTCGAGGGCATCACGCAGAGTTCGGTGTCGCGGATCGCGGGGGATCTCGGTCTCGACGTCCAGGTCGGCAACATCGCTCGCAGTGACCTGTACATCGCCGACGAGATCTTCGTGTGCGGTACTGCGGCAGAGGTGAGCTCGGTGAACTCGGTCGACGATCGGGTCGTGCCGTGCCCCGGTCCGGCCACGAAGGCCATCGCCGAGGTCTACGCCGCTGCGGTGCGTGGCCAGGACGCTCGCTACGTCGATTGGTGCGAACTCGCCGTCTGACGAGCTCGTCGTCGGACGTCGTCGTCGGACGTCGTCGTCGGACGTTCTGGTCGGCGCCGCCCTCAGGCGAGCAGCATCCGCTCGAGACGTGGGATCTGGTGTCGTGCCATGACGTGGTGCTCGCCGTCGATGCTCAGGTCGGCGGAGACGATGCGTGGCGTGGCGATGACCGCGTCGGGAGGGACGGCCGCCACGAGGTGAGTCGGCTTGGCGATGACCCGGCTCGAGTCGAGGAGCAGCACGCGGGTGGGCGTCCGGGCGATGAACCGGAAGTCCGTGCCGATGTTCATGCCCAGACCGAATCCGACGAGCGCACCCGCGAACGCGAAGAACCCGGGTTGACCGGTGGCGGCGAACCCGATCAGGAACCCGACGAGGGCGCCGACCGCGACGGCGGGCCAGTGCCAGGGCTTGCGGCGCACGATGAAGATCGCATCGACCACGGGCTCGTCCGCCAGGCGCCCGGCCCGGTCGAGCATGCGAGTCTGCGAGGACATCCCTGCGACCCTATCGCCGACCCGACTCCGGCTCGTCGCGCAGGGAAAAGCGAAGCGCCCCGGGCTGCGCTGCGGACCGAGGTCCGCGCGCCGCCCGGGGCGACTCCTGGATGGAGGGTGATCCACCATCGATCGATCTTGGGGCGTTAGCCTTCCGCTCGACCAATGTCATCGCCCGTCAGAGCTTGCGCTCTGGCGGGCGATCCCTTTTGTCCTCGTCCTCCCCGGTTGCCCGGTTCGTCCTCCGACGTGAAGCCGTTGCGCAGCGCCACCCTCCGGTTGCCCGGCTGACAGCTCCGACGCCCCGACCGCCGGCTCGGCGTCCTCGGTTGCCCGACTGGCCTCCCCAGCCCCTCACTGGCTCCCCCGAAGGTTCGCAGCTCGGATCAGGATCATCCTCCGACCAACTCCGCTTTCCACCTCGTGAACCCGGTTGGCCCTCCGACTCCCCTCCACCGCCATTGCTGGCTGCTTCGGTTCCTCGGCACCGTTCCTCGGGTTCCGGTTGGCGTTGCGCTTGCCGGTACGGAGCACACTCTGCACCCGCCGTTTCCCCAGGTCAAGAGGCTTTTTTCGAACTCACAGGGTTAACCACAGAGAAACCCGGTTACCCCCAGAAGTTTCTTGTTCATCCACCGTTCGCACACAGGTTGTGCACAGGCAAGACGTTGACGCGGCCGCGATTCGCGGGTTGAATGACGCCCGTGACGTCGCGCGACCTCTGCACCAACGCATCTGCGATCATCATCATTTGCTAGCGCACCTCGGCCCCATGCCGATGTGCGCACCGAGCCGCCCCTTCGGGCGGCTCTTTCATTTCTCCGGAAAGGCGATCCCCACGTGAACACGAACCAGGACGAACTCGGCGGACTCCGGCACCAGCCGGTCGAGGTGTTCGACACGACCCTGCGCGACGGCCTCCAGGTGGAAGGCGTGTCGGCGACGGTCGACGACAAGCTGCGCATCGCGGAGCAGCTCGACCATCTCGGCGTCCACTTCATCGAGGGCGGCTGGCCGGGCGCCAACCCGAAGGACGTCGAGTTCTTCGCTCGCGCCGCCACCGAGCTCCGACTCACGACCTCGACCATGGTCGCGTTCGGGAGCACCCGCCGGCCCCGTGGCAAGGTCGACGACGACGCCACGCTGCGCAACCTCCTCGACGCCAACACGGCCGCCGTGTGCATCGTCGCCAAGAGCTGGGACTATCACGTGTTGGAGGCGCTGCAGACGACGCTCGACGAGGGCGCGGCGATGATCGCCGATTCCGTCGAGTTCCTGCACGGTGCGGGGCGGATGGTGATGGTCGACCTCGAGCACTTCTTCGACGGCTACAAGCGCAACCCCGAGTTCAGCCTGCGGGCGATCGAGGCGGCCGTGGTGAAAGGGGCGAGCCATCTCGTGCTCTGCGACACCAACGGCGGGTCGCTGCCCCACGAGGTGTCCGCGATCGTGGCCGATGTCCGACGCCACGTCGGCACCGACGCGATCATCGGCATCCACTGTCACGACGACACCGGCTGCGCGGTGGCCAACTCGATGGCGGCCGTGCTCGCCGGCGCTCGCCACGTGCAGGGCACGCTCAACGGACTCGGGGAGCGCACGGGCAACTGCAACCTCACCACGGTGATCCCCAACCTGCAGCTCAAGCTGGGCATGCCTTGCCTGCCAGAGGGCCGCATCGAGCGCCTGACGGCGGTCAGCAACCACGTCGCCGAGGTGCTCAACCGGCCACTGAACCCGCAGGCGCCGTACGTCGGGTCGTCGGCGTTCGCCCACAAGGCCGGCCTCCATGTGAGTGCGATCAAGCGGGCAAAGGACGCGTACGAGCACGTCGATCCGGAGCTCGTCGGTAACGGAACCCGCTTCGTCGTCAGCGAGATGGCCGGGCGTGCCACCATCGAGATGAAGGCCGAGGAGCTCGGTCTCCCGATGGACGGCCCGGCGGTCAACCAGGTCATCGACGACCTCAAGCGCCTCGAGCACGAGGGCTACCACTTCGAGGCGGCCGATGCCTCGCTCGAACTGCTCATGCGGCGGGCGGCAGGGTGGGAGCAGAAGTTCTTCCGCGTGGAGAGCATGCGTGTGATCACCGATGAACTCCCGAACGGCGAGTTCACCACCGAAGCCACGGTCAAGGCATGGGTCGGTGAGCACCGTCAGGTGCACACCGCGGAAGGCAACGGCCCGGTGAACGCCATCGACACCGCGCTGAGGTCGTCGCTCGGCGACGCGTTCCCGCAGCTGGATCGGGTCCATCTCACGGACTACAAGGTCCGCATCCTCGACGGAGCCACCGCCACGGGTGCCATCACGCGGGTGCTCATCGACTTCACCAACGGTGAGCGCAGCTGGACCACGATCGGTGTCAGCAGCAACATCATCGAGGCGTCGTGGCGTGCCCTCGAAGAGGGCCTCGTGTACGGGCTGTTGCACGCGGCCGCCTGAATGCCAGACTGAGCAGGCTATGGCTGCTCCGAAGTTCGCTCCCACACCCGCGCTCGACGATGCTCGTGCCTACTCCTCGCCCGAGGTGGTCCCCGACTCGTGGACGCCGACCCGGCCCGGTGACCTCGAAGGTTTCCAGCCCAGCGGTGATCAGCTCGGCTATCAGGGCCCTGACCAGGGTTTCGGCATCAAGATCGCCAATGGGTTCGCCGATCGCCTCCACTTGCAGCCGGGCGAGCATGCCGTCGATGTGCTGAAGGGCTGCATCGGAGTGGGCCTGCGACGGGCGTCGATGTTCAGCAGGGCCCCGGTCGTGCACGACTTCACCATCGCGTTCACGATCTTCGGCTTTCTCGACGCAGCGCCGCCTGCCGCGTTGGTGGCGGCCCGACTGCCCCTGTTCGCCGGCCTCGGACACGGCCATCACTACACCGAAGCTCGCCGACTCGTCGACATGGTGCCCGCGGCCACGCTGCGGATGACCCCGGCTCAGGTCGCCGCGGCATACCCCGCTCAGTGGCAGGAGCTCGTCGGGCTGTGAGCGGCAGCGAGCGGCAGCCCATCACCCTCACGGACGAGCAGCACGAGTTCCGCAGGGTCGTGCGGCAGTTCTGCGAGGACAAGATCGCCCCGAACGCGGCCGCTGTGGATCGCGACGCCGAGTTCTCCTGGGAGAACTTCGAGGCCTTGAAGTCGATGGAGCTCACCTCGTTGAGCTACCCCGTCGAGTACGGAGGCGCCGGTGCATCGATCGTCGATCAAGCGATCGTCGCCGAGGAGCTCTCCCGGGTCTGCGTGTCGACGAGCTTGTCGTTCCTGATCTCGAAGTTGGGGATGCTGCCGGTGATCAACTTCGGCAGCCACGAACTGAAGTCGACCTACCTCCCGCGGATCTGCACCGGTGAGAGTCAGTGCAGCTATGCGCTGAGTGAACCCGATGCGGGGAGCGATGTCGCCTCGATGACCACGAAGGCGCATCGCGACGGCGACGACTGGGTCATCTCGGGGACCAAGTGCTGGATCACCAACGCCGGGATCAGCGACCTCTACACCGTGTTCGCCCGCACGTCCGATGATCGCCACAAGGGCATCACCGCGTTCCTCGTGGAGGCCGGCGTGGGGCGTGCAGGTCGACAAGCTCGAGCACAAGCTCGGCATCAAGGGTTCGCCGACCGGTGTGATCCGGCTCGACGAGGTGCGCGTGCCCGACCGCAATCGGATCGGCGACGTCGGCGAGGGCTTCCCGATCGCGATGCACACGCTCGACCGCAGCCGTCCGACCATCGGCGCCCAGGCGGTCGGGGTCGCGCAAGGGGCGCTCGACTACTCCGTCGGTTACATGAAGGATCGGCGCACCTTCGGCAGGCCGCTGTCGGACAACCAGGGCCTGCAGTGGATGGCGGCCGATTGTGCGATGCGAATCGAGGCGGCTCGCGGTCTCGTCTATCGAGCGTGCGCGATCGCGGACGAGGGGGATCCCCTTGGCGAGCTGTCGATGGCCGGGGCGATGGCGAAGTGCTTCGCCAGCGACGTCGCCATGCAGGTGACGACCGACTGTGTGCAGTTCCTGGGCGGCTACGGCTACACCAGCGAGTTCCCGGTCGAGCGGATGATGCGCGACGCGAAGATCACCCAGATCTACGAGGGCACCAACCAGATCCAACGCATGGTGATCGCGAAGAAGCTGTTCAGCTAGCCTTTTCGATCCCACTGGTGTTGCCCTGTGTTGCCGAGTTTTCGGTCCTTCCCTAGTGGCATCCCTAGTCGCTATCATCGCAGGGCATGGCGACGATCCGTCAGCGCAAACCGGGTGTGTGGGAGGTGCGCGTGTTCGTCGGCAACGACGACGGCGGTCGGCCGAAGCAGGTGTCGCGCACGGTGCGCGGCACCAAGCGTGATGCGCAGCGAGCGGCCGCCGAGCTGACCGTGGCGCCTCCTGCGGCGGCCGACGGGCGAACGGTGGCCGATGCGCTGGAGGCGTGGATCGACACACACACGCCCACGTGGGCGGCTTCCACGGTGCGCGATCAGACCAGCCGGGCCTCGCTGGTGAAGGCGGACAAGATCGCCCGAATACAGCTCGCCCGGCTGACCGTCGCCGACGTGGATCGCTGGCACACCCGCTTGCGTGCCGCGGGCGTGGGGGAGTCGTCACTGCGGAACCAGCACCTGGTGCTGCGGGCCTCGCTGTCGCAGGCGGCCCGCTGGGGTTGGGTCACCACCAACGTGGCCGCACTGGCCACCCTGGGCCGGCGCACGACCAAGCCGCGGGCCGCCATGACCGCAGCCGACGTACGAGCCGTGATCGAGGCCGGCGAGCGACTCGACCCGGCAGCCGGCCTCGCCTTCCGCCTGGCGGCGATCACCGGCGCCCGCCGCTCCGAGCTCTGTGCACTCGTCTATCGCGATCTCGACGGCGACCGGCTGACCATCGACTCCAGCATCGCGATCGAGCGAACCGGTTCGGTGAGTGACAGACAGGTGCCCGCGCTCCTCGATGCGGCCACGAAGACCGGCAACCAGCGGGTCGTGCGCCTCGACGAACGGACGGTGGCGGCCATCGAGGTGCTCCGCAGGGAGCGTGAGCGCTACGGCCCGTGGATGCTGCAGGCGGGGGAGCGGCCGCTGAACCCGGAGCGCCTGACCGCCTGGTGGCGCCTCGCCCGCCGTGACGCAGGAATCGAGACACGGTGGCGCCTGCACGACCTGCGCCACTGGTCGGCCACGGAAGCGATCGGTCGCGGTCACGACATCCGCACCGTGGCCGGCAGGTTGGGACATGCCAATCCGGCGATGACACTGCGAACCTACGCCCACGCCCTGGACGGCGCCGACGCCGGGGTGGCAGCCACCCTGGCGAGTGCATTGGAGGAGACGTGAAGCAGCGCTACATCCGACCCTCGGGTGAGCTCAGTGATGACACGGTCGTGGTCGTTCGCGGTGGGGAGCTGCGGCGCGAACTGCTTGCCGAGGACGCCCGGCGTGCGCATTCGGTCTACGGCGTCTACGCAATCTCGGTCTTCGCCGCTGACGGGGTGAGCGTGGACGAGCTCGTG
Source organism: uncultured Acidimicrobiaceae bacterium (assembly GCA_963720695.1). GTDB lineage: Bacteria > Actinomycetota > Acidimicrobiia > Acidimicrobiales > Ilumatobacteraceae > UBA668. The sequence goes on along the minus strand of CAVRGG010000004.1, from coordinate 742,597 downwards.
CAGACGTCACCGCTCGTTCGCTTCGAGTCGCTCACGCTGATGACGGTGGGTTCGATCCGCGCCGCCGGACTCGTCCTCGTCCCCAGCGGCCGCAATCCGCTTCACCACACCATCGATGTGGACGACCTCGACGAAGGGCTCGATCGCCTGGTCGGCTGCGATCACCGCACAGTCGTGAACCCGTATCATGAGTCGTGACATGCACAACGGGCGTGACGAAGGGAGGCCCGGAATGGATCTCGAAATCGACCTGCGGGCCGACCTGAATGCACAAGACGACGACGGCAACGGCTGGTCCCTGCTGAGCGACGCACGCAACCCGTCGCGGGTGGCGCCTGGCCGCATGCTGCTCGCCGGCAACTCGCAGGCCGTCGCCGTGGTGCGCGTGCTCGCCGTCGATGATGACGGGCAGGTCCACTTCGCGATCCTTCCTGGCCCGATCAGCAAGAACCGCCACCTCCTCGATCACGCGCCCGCCGGCTGAGGCCGGGCGGCATGAGCCGTTAGCTCACCGTTGACTTCAATCGAGCTGATTCGTGCGACCGCCCGTAGGGCCGTGCATGATGTGGCGCTCGAGGTGGGTGCGACGGTCGTGGTCGGCGACGACAATTGGGGGGTTGCTCCGGCCGAAGTGGTCCAGATCGATCACTCGGTTGGCTCCATGGTGTTGCGCGTGACCGCAGACCTGGTCGACGAGCACTCACTTCCCTGAGTCGCAGAACGTCCGAGTCCTGCATGACCGCCGGTCGCGTCGATCTGCTCGCCGATATGTGCGGGCTCGGCCCTCGACGAGGTGCGCGATATCGGCAGATCTGGGCGGGAGCCGACTGCCGGTCAGCGCTTCTCGCTTGAGTAGCAGACTCGGATCGATGGTTCGACCGGCGCGGTGTACTGCACAGTGAGCCGAGGGTGGATTTCCACGATGACTGGCAGCCGCTCGATAGCAACTCGGACGCGTAGCGGGGGGTCCTCGTTGAGAACGGATATAGAGACGTGATCACCGACGGACCGGCTCACGAATCTTGGGCGAGCTGAGAACAGCGAGAACTTCATGGTCTCGGCGTTGTCGATCCGAACACGCACCTCGTGCCATCGAGGGTCCATGACAACCCCGAGGGCAGTGTTCCCGAGATCGAGGCAGTGCACAACCAGCCCGGTCTGGCCCTTGGCGGAGGCTCGCCGTGCGCAGCGTCGAGCACTCGGCTTTCCTCGCCCGTAGGGGGAAATCAGGTCCGCGCTGCCGGGACTACCGTGCGGGTCGTCACCATGGCTATCCGAGTCGCTGTCAATCACGCTGCGTCCTCGTCGCCGACCGAACGCCCACCCGGAAGCGACGACGAGCACGGCCAGACCCTTGCGGCCGATGCGCGATCCAGATTGCACTGGCCCATCCTTACCCACCGGTCGGTCCGCGCCGAATCGTCGAGATAATGAAGGGAACCGGCGGGCAGAACGGCAGATAGGTGTGGTCACCTCACGAGAACGGCCGCCGCCCAGAGCGCCATTCGTCAGGGGTGTCTCGTGCCCCACACGCGAACGGCCACACGAGTTCCTTCACCGGCCGTGTCACGCTGTCGGCAGCGAACAGCGCCCTCGCCAGACCGACCTCCGTCAACCCGAGCGGCTCCCCGACGGAGATCGCGGCCGCACCTGCAACTTCGTCGTCATCGGAGGCGAGCATTCGCTCGACGAAACGGCACGCCGGTGCGAGGTCGCTGTCGTCGCCCCCGGTGATTGCAGGAACGATGCAGCCCCTCGTCAGGTATTCCTCGACAACCCCGTAGTAGCCGTATGTGCCATCCGGCTGCTCGTACTGCCATGACTCGGCATCAAACCGTTCGCGCTGACCAGGCAACGCGACGAACAACTGCTCCACCAGGTTGTCCCTCGTCAGCGCCGGCTGCGGCAGGTCGGCAACGCGCAAAGGGTCCTCCACGGTGACAGTCTTCCACTCCGGCCCAGCACGCAGAACGGCAGATAGGGACGGACCGAGAGAGTCGCGCCCGGCGCTCAGATGTCAACCAAGGACCTCGGCGAGCCCCACCACGATGCCAGCGACGAGCATCACCACTCCCGCCCAAGCCATCGCGGTGGCAGCGCGATCGTTGCCCGCCCGCCAATCCTCGACAGAACCGCGTTGGCCAAGTCGGCGAGCCATCGGAGGCACTTCATTCGCCCGACGCACACTGCGCCGGCCAAACGCGGACGCAGTCACGAGCACGACGCCACTGGCCAGCAATACGGCTGCCCGACTCATCTGCACGGCCCCATGCGAGGCCGTCGTTGCGGTTGTTGTGATTGGTTCAGCGGGCCCTCGGACACCCGATCAGAGTGTCGGATGCAGCGTCCATTGTCCAGCGACAGAACGGCAGGTCTGCGCTACTTGTCCGACCGGAAGAGTCGCCAGGACACTCCGAACCAGAGGGCGACTGCTGCGAGCCAGACGGCTGCCGTGCGGACCGTACTCCCGCTGGACGAGGCGCTGTAGAGGCTCGTCGAGTTGGGCGAGTACATGAACCAGCCACCATCGGCCGGACCGTTCAACCGCGCCGCGACTGCTGACGCAACAACTGCCAGACCCGCTCCCAGAGCGATGGAGGTCACTGCCTTCTGTCCGCCGGTCACGGCCTCATCCTCTCACGGGTGTTCACGCCTATCGGCAGCTATGCGCTATCGATTCCACAACCATGGAACGAGGGCGACGGCCAACAGGCATGGCGTGAGCCCAACCATCACCGAGAAGCCAAGCCGACCTCGACGTCGGGACGTCCATGCGAGCCAGTAGCCGACGAGTGCGGCCAGGACGGTGAGCACGACGGAAGTGACGAGGAGTGCCGATGCCGCGAACCTGCTTCCTGACTCGTACTCCTCGGCAGGCGTGCCCTCAGCGACGAGCGCGAGCAGCCACGCCAGCGAACCTGATACCAGCGCGGCAACGGAGACCACGATCGCGCCGGCTGTGCAACGGCCTCGTCCCGGCGTGGCCACATCAGAAAGGTCAACGGTCACGGGTCAATGATCGCGTACTTGCGGACGGTGCTTAGCGGCGGTCTGCACGGGGTCAGCAGTCGAACTGGCCGAGTGGGTACTGATCGAGGAGGTGGGGGTAGACGGGTGCGTTGTACCACGGCTCTACCTCACTTTGCTCCACTACCGAGCAGGTGAAGCCGGGGTAGGGACGATCTATCCAGCGTGCTGGACGCCATGGCTCACTCGCGCCCGCCGCCACAGCGGATTGCAACTCGTTGAGGTAAGTCGCAAATGGTTCGATGGACCGGTCGTTGATCTCCCAGGTGTGCGTGCCGACAATCATTGGTCGCGCAGGGTTGTCGGTGACCGCGACGCCGACTGGCGAGTCCGACGGCAACTCCTCAGCACGCGACAGCAAGCGCTGGATCATGGCTTCGTCGAGATGACCCTGCAGCAACCGGAACTGCGCCACTCCGTTCTTCACACTGTCGGGGAGTTCCGCATACACCGACCCGTCGCCGTACACAACGAGTTCTGGTCCGACGACAAACTCGTCTGGCACGCCTCCAAACTGGTATCCGTCCAGTTGGATCACCACGTCCGAGGCGCCCGCAGGATGGGGAATGTTCGATGTCGTGGTGCTTTGGGGTGTGTGCCCCGATGAACACCCTGCCAACAGCACCAGGGCACAGACGACGGACGGGACACGCATGGACTTTCGACGCCGCTGAGACTCGCGAAGTTCCAACCGCATCGGCGAGCAGAATGCCCGCTCTGGGTGCATTATGCAACTGCGGCCGCCGGCACATAATCGCGGCAACCCGCTGGCTCGGCGAAGTGCGGGGCCCGTCGACGGGCGCCGTGGTGCCCGCCACCCCTAGTTTCATCCCTAGTACTGGACGACACACGACAACACCGCCCAACACGCGACGGACTGTCGTTGCAGGTCAGCGGCACTGCGCAGCACATCCCAGCACCAGACGGACGATCGTGCCAGACCACCCAGATCTACGAGGGCACCAACCAGATCCAGCGCATGGTGATCGCGAAGAAGCTGTTCAGCTAGCGCTCGTCGGCCCCACCCAGCTCGATCATGCCGTGGACGATCCTCGCCGAAGCGGCGCACCCGGAGCGGATCCTGGAGGGCGCGATCATCGTCACCGGCGACGCCGAGGATCCTGCGTTCGCACGCGTTGCCTCGCTCACCGAGCGACCGAGCAGCCTCCAGGTGCACCTCGAGATCCTCCAGGGAGATCCGCTCGAGTACGTCGAGGCCATGCGCAGGTCACATCTTCTGACTGCGTGAGGCGAGCGGCCGATCCCGATGCTCCGACAGCACACGGTGTCAACCCAGTGACCGCAGGCTCGATAGTTCGCGTAATGACGCACTGCCGGCGAGCCGGTGTGGTTCTGCTCGCTGATATGTGCGGATTCGCAGCCAGCGGGGTGCGCGATATCGGCAGATCTGGGCGGGCAGTGTCGGTCCGTGGTTACGGGACGTCCGGCCGCGAGCGGGCCGCGGCCTCGAGGCTTCTTTCAGCGAAGTTCGGTCGTGTCGATGGTCGCTTCGACGTCCTCAACCCCGAAGGCCGGCCACTGAGCGTAGAACACGAGTGCGCCCGGCGGAGGCAAAGGCCAAAGCCAGTAACTTCCGCGCATCTCCCAGGACCACACGAACCACCGAACATGTTCAATTGTCCAGCGCGGCGAGGCTTCTTCTTTCGACGAGGGGTTGGAGGTGGTCGTGGGAGCTGCGCCGGTGGTGGCGCGTGTGCCTGGGGTTGTGGGCTACGCGTTGGGGGTCGAGGTGCTGGATCGCTATCTGGAGTTCGTTGCTGGCCGATGCCGGCCGAACACCGTGCGGGCAACGGCGTTCGATCTGCAGATCTTCTTCTCGGTGGTCGCCAAGCCGGTCGATGCGGTGCGGGCGGCGGATGTGTTCGCGTTCATTCGCGCCCAGCGCGGGGTGAGCGGCAAGGTCGTCGAGTTGCACGGGTCGGCGGGGTTGTCGGCGCGCACGGTGCAGCGGCGCCTGTCGAGCGTGTCGGGCCTTTACGCGTTCCTGGTCGCGTGCGAGACACCGGGTGTGCGATCGAACCCGGTGCCGCGTGGTCTGTCGACACGCCGGGAACTGGCGCGTGGCCGGCGTGGGGTGCCGTTGTTGCGGACCCCGCGGACGTTGCCGCGGGTGTTGTCTGTTGACGAGGTCACCAGGCTGCGGGCGGTGTTGCGAACCGATCGTGATCGGGCGATGGTCGAAGCGATGGTGCTCGGCGGGTTGCGCCGTTGCGAGGTCCTCGGGTTGCGGCTCGCCGATCTGCGCATCGGTGACCGGCAGGTGTTCATCGTCGAGGGCAAGGGTGGACATCAGCGACTGATCCCGATGTCGGCACAGTTCTTCACGACCGTTGCCCGCTATCTCGATCAGGAACGACCCGTCGAAGCGACCACCGATCGGGTGTTCGTGGTGTTGAAAGGACCCCATCGCGGTGGGCCGCTGAGCGTCGACGGGCTCGATCAGATCATGCAAGGCGCACGCGGCAGGGCTGGGCTCACCCACGCGTCGTGTCACGAGCTGCGACACACCTGTTTCACCCGGCTCCGCGAGGCCGGCATGTCGCTGGAAGCGATCCAAGCCCAAGCCGGCCACGCCTCGATCGAGACGACCCGCATCTACCTCCACCTCGCTGACGATTGGCTCGCCACCGAGTATCGGCGGGCCAGCGAAGCGATCGACGCGCAGCTGCGTGGAGGCGGGCGATGACCGCCGCCCACGCCATCGACGTCGCGTGCGAGCCACCGCGGGTGCGTGCCGGGTGGGAACACCTGCACGCTCACGCACCCGTGCTCACGGCCACGATCAGCAACTACCTGGACCAGATCGCCGTGTCGTTGCGACCCGCGACGATCGACGCGGTCAACGCGGATCTGTTCCGCTTCGCCCGCTTCCTCCACGACAACCACTCCGAGATCGTCGCGCGTGCGTGACGTCACCCGCCGACACATCGAAGCCTTCAAGATCGATCTCGTCACCGTCCCAACACGAAACGGGTCACCACCCAAGACCGCGACCGTTCGCCGCTGCCTGTCGATGCTGCGCATGTTCTTCACCCGGATCAGCGAATGGGACTGGCCCGACGCCCCACCACGAGTGCCGATGTTCCTCGGGGATCTCCCACGCGAAGACGAACCGCTGCCACGGTTCCTCGACGACGGAGAGTTCACCCAACTGATGCGCGCCGTGCACGCCGACACCGACCCGCTGCGCCGCCTCACGCTCGAGCTCCTCGCCCGCACCGGCATGCGCGTCTCCGAGCTCTGCGGGCTCGAAGCCGACGCGATGGTCCGCATCGGTGACACCCACTGGCTGCGCATCCCGATCGGCAAACTCCGCAACGACCGCTATGTCCCACTGCACCCACAACTCGTCGAGCTGATCACCACCTGGAAGACGACTACCCCCACCGGGACCAGCGGCCGCCTGCTGACCAAACACGGTGAGCCGATCAGCCGCCACACCGTCACCCGGATGTGCAACACCATCGCCCGCCACGCCGGGATCGGCCACCTCCACCCGCACCGCTTCCGCCACACCCTGGCCACCCAAGCCATCAACCGTGGCATGTCCCTCGACGCGATCGCCGCGCTGCTCGGCCACCGATCCCTGGACATGACCCGCCGCTACGCACGCATCGCCAACCGCACCGTCGCAGCCGAATACGACCGCGTCACCGCCAACGTCGAAGCCCTCTACGACACCGACGATCTCGCCCCCGACGTCGAGGACCCCGCAATGCGGCTGCTCCGCGCCGAACACCACCGCATGCTCGCCAACGGCTACTGCGAACGACCCGCCCTGCTCGACTGCCGCTACGAATCGATCTGCGAGACCTGCGCCCACTTCAGCACCAGCCTCGAGTTCCACCCCGTCCTGCTACGCCAACGAGACCACGCCCGCGAACACCACCAGCCCACCAGAGCCGACCTCTTCGACCAGCTCCTCCGCCAACACCCCTTGACAGGATCACCCGGATAATGCCCGCTCTGTGCGCAATATGCAACTGCTCGCGTCCGCACATAATCGCGTGAATCACTGACGCGCGCCGAGTTCGAGGCCTCTGAACACCGGCCCCGGAGGTGCTCACCCCCAGTTTCATCCCTAGTACTGGACGAGACACGCCAACACGGCCCAAGACGCGACGGACTGTCGTCGTCGCTCAGCCTCACCGTGCAGCACGATGCAACACAAGACGGACGGTCGCGCCAGACCACCCAGATCCACGAGGGCACCAACGAGATCCAGCGCATGGTGATCGCCAAGAAGCTCGCCCTGTAAGGGTTTCGTGCCATCTGGTGCCAGTTGACTCGAGGGACAAGACCGTCGAGCACTGCCTTCGCCGGGCTCGTGAGTACTCGTACGAGGGACAGTCCATGTCTTCGGAGAGTGTCATCCTCACCGTCGATGGCGCCGGCGCTCTGTCGTCGAGAACTACGTTCGCCGCGTCGACCGTCGCACGGTGCGATGTGCTGGCATCGGTCTCCTCCCGCCGTATGACGCACCCCACCACGATCTGCTGCTCGGGAGCGCCGAGTATCGTCGGGCCGAGGCGTTGCTGGCGGGGTTCGGTCGGAAGCGAATCCGTACAAGCGCCGTGGGAGGTGGCCATCATGAGCGTTCCGGTAGGTATCGACATCCCGTGCGATCCCACGCAGATCGATCACACAGGTCTGCCGTGGACCTTCCTCGACGACGCTGTCCATCCCGAGCGCATCGTCGAGGGTGCGAGCGTCATCACGGGCGACGCGGAGGACCCGAAGTGCGCCCGTGTCGCGTCGCTGACGGAGCGGCCGACGGGTGTGAAAGTGCACCTCGAGTTCCTGCCCGGCGACACGCTCGAGCACGCCGGGGCCATGCGCCGCACCTACCTGTTGTCTGCGTAGCGGAACACCAGATGGCATCGACCGAATTGGATGGACCACGACGGCGATTCGACATCGTTCTGTTCGACTGGATGCTGACACTGGCTCACTATCCGACGCTGTTCGAGCACGTCGCGCTGGCCCTCGAGCTGATCGGCCGCCCATCGTCACCAGAGGTCGTTCGTGGCATCTGCGAGCGGATCTCGGCCGCCGAGGTGGTCGACGAAGTCAAGGCTGCGGCGTTGATCGAGGACACGTCAGCCGAGGCTCACCGTGCCTACAAGGATCTGATCGCCGAGCATGCGGGACTCGATCGTGGCCTGGCTGATTCCATGTATCGGCTGCTCGGGTCGGCGGGCTTTCATCCGATCTACCCGGACGTCGGCGGCGTGCTGACCGAGTTGAAGGCGAGCGGCGTCCGCGTCGGCGTGGTCAGCGACATTCATGTCGACCTACGAACTCATGCGGATGGTCACGGGATCGGGGATCTCATCGATCACTGGTGCCTCTCATTTGAGCTCGGTGTGCAGAAACCAAGTCCTGACATCTTCCTTGCGGCGCTCGAGTTCTTCGGTGAGCAGCCCGACCGTGTTCTGATGGTGGGGGATCGCGCCAGCCATGACGGTGCGGCCGCAGCCGTCGGGATCACATGCCTCATCGTTCCGCCTCCGCCGAGCTTCCGGCAACGGGGCCTCGATGTCGTACTTGATCTCGTCGGCATTCGATGACACCGACCGCGGTGAGGTCCGTGCCCGGCCCTGGCTCGGTCGATCCGCAACTCGTGGACGCTGGCTGGACGACCTGGAATTACCACCCAGATCGACAAGGGCACCAACCAGATCCAACGCATGGGTGATCGCGAAGAAGCTGTGCAGCTAGCGCTCCGTCGGCCGGTCAGCGATGCGTGTCGACGAAGTCGGCGATCTCGGCAAGGGACGGAGACCAGCCGTCCGTGGCGTCGACTCGAAGTGACGGCACATCGAGGTCGAGTTCGTAGACCGACACGTCCTTTGCACCGGACTCCATCTGAGCGGCGAAGTGCAGGTCGTTGTGAGCAGGGTGGCGGCTCCCCTCCACAGCACGTGCTCGATACCGGCGAAGTGACACCTGGGTCGGCGTGTCGAGCGCGATGTGGATGAGCGTCGCATGCCGGCCAATGCGTTCCAGATCAGCCGGCGCATGCTCGGCGTGGAAGGCGGCCTCGATCACCACGCTGACTCCCGCACTGACGAAGTGGGTCACTGCTGCGAAGAACGTGTCGAATGCGACCTGCGCAAACCGCCAGACCTCGTGGGGGTCGTCGCTTCGATGTGTGACGTGCAGTCCCGTCTTGATGTCGTCCCTGCTGATGAACGGAACATGCAAACGGCGCGACAGCTCCCAACCGAGGGTGGTCTTCCCGGAGCCGGGGGCGCCGGAGATGACCACGACGTAGGGCCTCGGCGCCGGGTCGTCGACGTTCATCGTGGCTCGACCCTACTGATCGCGGCTGATCGGGTCGGCAGCCGTGGTCGGTCCGAGTCGCTGCTCACGAGCACGGCTGTCCGAGACACCGGGCGAGTGGCGATTCGGCGGCCGCCCGGCAGTTGATGGCCGACGCATCAGTAATGTGCCGTTGGTGCACGCCGACCCTGACTGCATCTTCTGTCGAATCGTCGCCGGTGCGGTCCCGTCGACGACGATCGCCCAGACGGACAGGGCGATCGCATTCATGGACATCAACCCCGTCACCCGCGGCCATGCCCTTGTCGTGCCGCGAACGCACTCGACCGACCTGCTCGACATCACCGGCGAAGACCTTGCGGCGTGCGTCCACCTCGCGCAAGAGATCGCCACACGAGCTCGGGACCGGCTTGGGTCAGACGGTGTCAACCTCCTGAACTGCAGCGGAGCGGAAGCATGGCAGAGCGTGTTCCACTTCCACCTGCACGTCATCCCGCGGTTCAAGGACCAGCCCGGCAAGGACGCCATCGGGCTGCCGTGGGAACAGGCGCCCGGCGAGATCGACGAGATCCAACGGATCGGCAACCAACTGTCGTGAGTAACTCACGGTCGCAGAAGCGATTCGGCTAGACAATCGCGATGGCCATCCGGGATCACCGACCGCGACCGCTCGACAGCAGCAGCTACGAGATCTTCATCGGGCTGCTCTCGGTGCTGTCGATCGTCAACCTGGTGCTGCTGGCGGTGATCGACGATCACCACCTCGACGTCGTCCTGGCGATGATGAACCTGGTACTCAGCGTCATCTTCCTCGTCGACTTCCTCTACCGGCTGTTCTCCGCCGAGTCGAAGCGGGAGTACTTCTTCCGTCAGTTCGGCTGGGCGGATCTCCTCGCGAGCCTGCCGATCCCGCATCTCAAGGTCTTCCGCCTGTTCAGGTTGATCCGCGTGGTCGAGCTCGTCCGCACCTACGGCGCTCGCCGGGTGCTGCGCTCCATCGTCGACGACCGCGCCGAGAGCGCGCTGCTGACGTTGTTGCTGCTGGGCATCCTCGTCCTGGAGTTCGGCAGCCTGGCGATCCTGCGTGTCGAGCAGCACCAGGCTCAGGCCAACATCGTCTCGGCGGGCGACGCCGTCTGGTACGTGCTCGTCACGATCTCGACCGTCGGCTACGGCGATCGCTATCCGGTGTCCGTCGCCGGGCGGATCATCGGGGCGATGATCATCGTCGTCGGGGTCGGCATCTTCGGCACCTTCACCGGGTTCCTGGCGAACATCTTCCTGTCGGATCGCAGGGCGAGGGCGGCCGACACTCCCGAACAGGTCGACGCCGGCTCCGACACGTCGTCCGACCGGCTGCGCGAGCTCCTCGCTCAGCAACGGGCCACGATGGACGAGATCGAACGACTCCTCGACGCCGGTGACTGAGCTCGGATCGGCCGCAACTGGTCAGTGATGTTCCCGGGATCCGAGAACATCGCTGACCAGAAGCCGGTCGGGCAGATCGCTGACCAGAAGCCGGTCGGGCTCAGCGCCCGCTGAGCTGATCGAGCGCGAAGTCGACGATCGCGGTGCTGGTCATCCTCGCGCCGCCGGTCACGGCGGCGTGCAGCTCGGCTCGCGCATCGACGACCCCGTCGGCCCAGCGGCGGGCCTCGCGGGCCACCCCGTCGCCGCGGCCGTTCGCCCGCAGGTGGCCGAGGACGACCGCAGCGGCGTCGTCGTTGCCGGTGTGCACCCAGTGGATGGCCAGCTGCTCGAGCGTGGTCCAGGTGTACATCCAGTTGCTGTTGTCGGACAGGAACGTGAGGGCGTCGACGAACGCGGGCTCGACGTCGTGACCACCGAGCAGCGCCGTGGCCGTGGCGATCGCCTGCAGGGCCTCTCCCATCAGTCCGACGATGCCCTGCGCCTCCTGCAGGCCACGGCGGAAACATCCGAGCGCACGACGCGGGTCGTCGTCGACCAGGGCCGCGATGCCGGCTGCGTGCGACGCGCGGGCGCGATCGTCCCAACGACCGTTCCGTGCAGCCACCCCTGCGAGCCGGTCCGCGTAGCCCGCCACCGCCGTCGGCTCGGCGACCCACCCCGCCCGGCACGCCGCACCCAGGTACAGGCCGAGCAGCGGGTCGTCGTCGGCCCCGGCGAGCGCCTCCAGCGCGGCCGCGTACCCGGCCTCGGGGCGGCCGCACATGACCTCCGCCTCGGCGATCCTGCTGAGGAGGAACCGCCGGCTGTCGAACTGCCCACCGAAGTCGGTGGCCAGGCCTGCTGCGGCCAGTGCGAGTGCCTCGGCGGGGTTGCCGAGCACGAGCGACCACTGGACGTCGATGCAGCACAACCAACCCGCGAGGGGGTGTTCGGTGGGGATCATCGGCCGCACGATGGACACCCACTGGGCGTGCTCGACCCGGAACGTCTCCATGCCGCTCTCCAGGTCGCGGATGATCTCCGCCGCCAGCAACGGCCGGTCCATCTCGACCGCCCACGCGACGGCGGCTCGCATGTTGTCCCACTCGGCCTCGAGCAACGACGACGCCTCGCCGAAGTGCTGATCCCGGTTCAGGGTGAAGATCTGGCGCGCCACCTGGCCGTAGTGCGCGCAGTGCCGCTCGTGCAGCGTGTCGACCTCGTCGGCGTCGTCATCGGACAGCCCGTGGAGGAGGCGATGGGCGAACTCGCGCAGGGTCTCCAAGAGGCGATACCTGGTCGCACTGCTCCGCCGGTCCACGGCGACCATGGACTTGTCGACCAGCGAGCCGAGCAGGTCGACGACCACCGCGCCGTCCAGCACGCCGAACCCGCACACCACCTCCGCCGCGGTCAGGTCGAACCCGCCGGCGAACACCGACAGGCGTTGCCAGACGCGCCGCTCCTCGTCGTCGAGGCTCTGCACGGACCAGTCGATGGCGGCATCCATCGTGCGGTGCCGCTCGACCCGCTCCGGACCCGCATGCAGGAGCCGGAAGCTGTCCTCCAGGCGGGCGAGCAATTCGGCGGGGGTGAGCGTGCGGGTCCTCGCAGCGGCGAGCTCGATCGCCAACGGCACCCCGTCGAGCCGGTGGCAGATCTCGGTGATGGCGCGGCGCACCGCCGCGTCGGCCACGAACCCGTCATCCACCTCGGTGGCCCTCGCGCAGAACAGGTCGGCACCGTCGATGTCGTCGAGCGGCGTCACTGGGACGACCTGCTCACCCGGCAGGCGCAACGGCTCCCGGCTGGTGGCCAGCACGGTCAGGTGGGGGCAGCGGCCGATCAGCTCTGCCACGACCTCGCCGGCGACGATCCGCACGTGCTCGCAGTTGTCGACCACGAGCAGCACGTGCCGCTGACCGAGCTCGGCGACGACGGCGTCGAGTCGTCCCGACCCCGGTTCCGAGCGGGCGCCGACGGTGCCGGCGATGACGTGCACGACCGCCCCCGCGTCGGAGACCGGCGCCAGCTCGACGAGCCAGACACCGTCGGGGTGTCGCGTGCGGGTACCCCATGCCACCTCCATCGCGAGCCGGCTCTTGCCGACCCCGCCGACCCCGGTCAGCGTGACGAGACGCGACGCGTCCAGCTGAGTGACGACTCGGGCCGCGTCGTCGCGACGCCCGATGAGTGAGTCCACCGGCGCGGACAGGTTGCCCGGCACCGCTCGACCGTCGCCCGACGCAGCCGGGCGCGGTGGCACACCGTCATCGGTGAGCAGTCGCCGTTCGAGGTCGCGCAGCGCCTGCGACGGCTCGATCCCGATGTCGTCACGCAGCACGGTCCGGAAGCGCTGGTAGGCGCGCAGGGCCTCCGTCGTACGACCGGATGCGGCGAGCGCCTCCATCAGCAACTCGACCGGCCGCTCGCGGTACGACTCCGTGGCCCGGTGGCGCTCCAGCAGTTCGACGGCGTCGTGGAGCCGATCCTGGCCGATCAGGGCTTCGGCGAGGTCCTCGAGCACGGCCGAACGCGCGTGGTCGAGGCGGGCTGCGGGTGCCGAGGCCCATGGTTCGTCGGCGAAGTCGGCCAGGGCCGCACCACGCCACAGCTCCATCGCCTCGGAGAGCGACGCGATCGCGTCCCCGGCCTCGGCACCAGCGGCGCGAGCGCGCAGTACGTCGAACCAACGCGCGTCGAGTTCCTCGTCGGTCAGCAGGAGCCGGTAGCCCGCCGCAGTCGTCTCCAGCCTCGGACCGAGGACGGCCCGTAGCCGCGACACGGCGGTGCGGACCGCGGAGCTCTCGACCCGGCCGCCGGTGAGGCGTTCCGCGATCTGATCGGTGGACAGCGTGGCACCTTCGACCACCGCCAGCATCGCGGCGAGCCGTCGCAGCTGCGGGCGCAGGGCGGCCTCGACACCATCGTCGTCGACGATCCTGACCTGCCCCAGAATCCGCAGTTGCATCGTGTGCCCGTCCTTGACGTGTCACGGTTGCCGTGCCGGTGCGTCACCGTAGCAACCGGCCGTGGTGACATCCGGGTGACAGCCGGCACGCACGATGACGATGTGCATCACGTCCGGCCGGCCACCCACCACCACCTTCCCCGGCAGGCGATGTGGTCGCTCGCCGGTGCCGTCCTGGTCGTCGGCCTGGTGATCGAGCCGGGACGGTCCTCGACCACGGTGATCACCCGTCCGGCCTCGCAGGTGGTGACCGTCTCGCTCTCACCGACGACGACCGCCCCGAGCCGTCCGGTGCCTGCCCCGACGCCGGTGCCTGCGCCGCCGGTCGTACCCGTGACGACCACCACGGTCGTCATGGAGCCTGCGAACTGGATCGAGCCGAGCCCCGTGATCGACCACCTCGTGCTGGTCGGCGACTCGCTCGCCCAGGAGACCGCCGCCATGATCGCCATGCTCACCGAGCCGCTCACGTCGGTGCGCAGCTACTTCGGAGGCACCGCACCGTGCGACTGGCTCGATGACGACATGCCCGCCGGGCCCACGAGCGTGGTGGTCATCACGTTCTCGGGCAACTCGCTGACGCCGTGCATGTCCGATGGCCAAGGCGGTTTCCTGTCGCACCAACCGCTCATCGATCGCTACCGCGCCGACGTCGCCACCCTCATCGACATGGCCCGCCAGAAGGGGGCCCGTGTGGTCCTCGTCGGCCAGCCCCGCCGGGCGCCGACGACGGGGCAGGACGACCGCGCCGATGGCATCAATGCGGCCTTCCAGGACTTCGCAGCGACGTGGAACTTCGTGACCTACGTCGACGCCGGTGCCTCGGTGGAGACGCCCGACGGTCAGTACACCGACCACCTGCCGTGCACGTCCTTCGATCAGAACTGCCAACCGGACGGGCAGATCAGGGTGCGCGGCGACGGTGTGCACTTCTGTCCGATCGTCGGCGAGAACCCCTGCTCGATCTACTCGTCGGGTGCGCTGCGCTTCTCACTGGCGATCGCCGGTGAGGTGAATCGGCTCGTCAACCCGAACGCCTGACCCGCCTCAGCGGTGGTCGCCGTCACCATCGGCGTCATGGTCGCGGTCGGCGTCGGCGTCGTCCACGACCACCCCGTGCACCGCCATCAGGGTCCAGGCCAGCGACAGCACCTGGGACGAGTCGATCACCGGGCGTTGCAGACCGTCGACGCCGACCAGACCGTCGAGGCGTGAGCCGACCAGGCGGGCGTCGGGAATCTTCGCTCCGGCGAAGTCGGCGGCACCTAGCTCACAGCGGTCGAAGCGGGCAGCCGAGACCGCAGCGCCGCGGAACTCTGCTCCGGTCAGGATGCACTCCTCGAACCACACCCGTTCGCCGACCGCCAGCCGCAGATTGGCGCCATCCAGTCGGCACCGGACGAAGCGGACGTCGGCCAGCCGGGTGGCGCCCATCTGGACCCCCGACATGCGGCAGTCGCGGAACTCCACGCGGGTGAGTGCCGCCTCGTCGAGCCGCGCGCCCGACAACTCGCAGCGATCGAAGCGGGCGTCGACGATGCGCGCCGAGGACAGATCGGCACCGGTGAACTGGGCGGCCTCGCACACGAGCCCTCTCGCCTGGAGCGACTCGAGGTTCTCGTCGGTGAAGTCGTGGCGGACCTCGACGTCCGACCACTCGAGGTCGTCGAGCAGGTCGTCGCGTCCCATGGCCGCGACCGCAGCGAGCCGAGGCGCTCGAGGCGCGTCGCTCGCGGCGCGCGCCGTCACAGCTGTGGCACGACGAACGCCGCGATCGCAGCGAACTGGAGTGCAGACGCCACCACCGTGAACGCGTGGAACACCTCGTGGAACCCGAACACTCGGGGCCAGGGGTCGGGCCACCGAGTGGCCAGTGCGATCGCTCCGATCGTGTAGCAGACGCCCCCTGCGAGGACGAGCGCGAAGCCGGTGGCACCCAGACCTCGTGCCAGTTGCGGGAACGTGAAGATCGCGATCCAGCTGACGACGATGTAGCTGGCTCCCCGCAACGACCGAGGCACCTGCGGGATCCACTGGAGGGCCATGCCCACGGCCGCACCGGTCCACGCCGTGGCGAGCACGGCGGCGAGCACCCACCCGTCGAGGCAGACGACGGCGATCGGTGTGTAGCCGCCGGCGATGGCGAGGAAGATCGCCGAGCGGTCGAGCTTCTGCATGCGCAGCTTCACCGGTGGGGACCACCGCCCCCTGTGGTACATCGCCGACACGCCGAACATGGTGGCGGTGCCGGCCACGTACACGCCGAGCAGCAGCCGGGAGGGCATGGTCGCGTTGGCGAGCAGGATCATCGCCAGCCCCATCACCAGCATGATCGGGAACGACACGGCGTGGGTCCAGCCGCGCAGCAGCGGCTTGGGCGGTGTCACGAGATCGGCGGCCGGCTGCACCCGGGCAAGGGTACTCAGCGCTCGGGCGTCATGGTGATCGCGGCGATCTTGGCGCGCAGGTAGTCGCCCGCCAGGACAGGAGGCGCGTCACCTCGAAGCGGGGTGACGATCGTGTCGGGGTCCGGTTCGCAGAAGTAGACCAGCGACAGCAGTTCCTGGTGGACCGCATCACCGACGGGCGGGAGCATGCGGTGGATCGCCGACCGCCATCGCCCTCCGGACCAGTGCGCCAGCATGTCACCTGCGTTGACGGTGAACGTCGCGTCGACGATCGGTGCCGCCACCCATTCGCCGTCGGGCAGTTGTACTTCGAGTGCCGAGGTGCCCGGCTCGCGGTGCAGGACCGTGATGCTGCCGAAGTCGGTGTGCGGCCCGATCCGGTACTGACCCTGCGCCGGCTGCCCCACGTGGTCCAGCGGTGGGTACCAGTTGACGTTGAGCGTGTTGTCGTTGCGAGTCGCACGGTCGGCGAAGTAGCCCTCGTCGTCGAGTCCCGCCGCCGCGGCGCAGACCCGGAGCAGCTCCATGTGCAGACGATCGACAGCGGCCATGTACTCCATGACCGTGTCCTGGAAGCCAGGCGGTGTGTCGGGCCAGACGTTGTCGCCGCGCAACGCGACTCGTCCGGGGAGGGCGTGTGCGCCGAGGCGATAGCTCTCCTTCATGTCGGGCGGGGTCTCGTGCCCGAACGAGTACCCGTTCGCCTCCATGCCCATCGGCGCCCAGCCGGCCATGCCCAGGGTCGGCATGCGGACGGTGGACTTCTGCTCGGCGGTCAGGTGGAAGAAGTCCCGGTAGTGCTGGCGGGTGCGCGTGATCAGCGCCTCGGGGACGCCATGCCCGGCGACGAGGAAGAAGCCGACGTCGCTGAGCGCACGATCGACCGAGCGCGCCACGCCGGTCCGATCGGAGCCGTCGATCCAGCGTTCGAGGTTGACGAGCGGAACACCCCTCACGTGGGTTCCGCTGCCCGCTGGCCGTGGCGGCCCTCGCCTGCGGCGAACCGGGCTGCTCCCTGGAGCGTCTCCCCGCTGGCGATCGTGGCCAACCCGAGGTCGGTCTCGTGAGCGAGGGCTTCGTGCAAGGGGAGCGACCACTGGTCGAGCGCGCTGCGACGGTCGTTGCGGAGGCAGCCCTGGGGGAGCGCGGCGATCTCGTGGGCGAGCCCGATCGCGGCGGTCAACGCCGTGCCCGGTGCGACCGATCGGTTGACGAGACCCATCCGTACCGCTTCCTCGCCAGTGACCCCTCGCCCCGTGAGGATGAGGTCGAGTGCATGGCTCTGGCCGATGAGGCGCGGCAGGCGGATCGTGCCGCCGTCGATGAGCGGCACACCCCAGCGTCGGCAGTACACGCCGAACGTGGCGTCGCTGGCGGCGACCCGCAAGTCGCACCAGACCGCCAGCTCCAGCCCGCCCGCGACCGCGAATCCTTCGACCGCAGCGATGACCGGCTTGGACAGCTGCATCCGCGTGGGGCCCATCGGCCCGTCCAGTGTCACGTCGCGCTCGACGCGGTTGCCCCGACCGTCGCTGATCCCCTTGAGATCGGCACCAGCACAGAACGTGCCATTGGCGCCGGTGAGCACGGCGACCGACACGGAGTCGTCGGCCTCGAACTCACGGAACGCAGTGGCGAGGAGCGCCGCCGTCGGCCCGTCGACGGCGTTGCGGACCTCGGGCCGGTCGATGGTGACCACGTAGACCGGGCCGTCGATGTCGACCTTGACGCTCATCCGACGGCGTCCACGGCGTGCGCACGCAGGTCGGCCAGCGAGCTGAACTCCAACGCGGAGACATGGGTGCCGGCGAGGCGGACCTGAGGGGCGTTGCCGGCCTCCAGTGCCTCCTGCCACCGGCTGGCGCACAGGCACCACTGGTCGCCGGCCTTCAACCCCGCGAACCCGTACTGGGGCATCGGGGTGCTGAGGTCGTTCCCGACGGTCGCGGAGTAGGCGAGGAACTCGTCGGTGCACACGATGCACACGACGTGAAGACCCGGATCGTCGCCCCGGTTCTCGCAACACCCAGTGCGGTAGTAGCCGGTGACGGGATCGAGCGAGCAGGGTTGCAGTTCCTCGCCCAGGACGTTGATCTGCTTCATGGCGCGAATGTAGCCCTCGTGGCCCGGCGGCTCCCCAGGCTGCCCCTGTGGCACACTGATCGCACGTACATCACGACAGCGTCGTCGGGAAGGAACGGTTCCAGTGGGCATCAGATTCGCACCCGGAGAGGTGGCTGACGAATGGTCGGCGGCCGTACGCGAAGCGTTGCTCACCGATCTCGGGGGCCCGGCCGCCGACAACCTCATGGCGCGGCTGCTTCCCGTGATCCCTGCCGGGTACGACGAGCTCAACTGGCCCAACAGCGCCGCGATCGACCTTCCCATCGTCGACCGGCTGGCCGCCGGTGCTGACGGCGACACGGTCGCGACATCGATGATGCACTTCACCGAAGCCGCCGCGCACGAGTGGCGGTTCCGGGTCTATCACTGCGGTTCCGCCGTCCCGATCGCCGACCTCCTGCCGCTCCTGGACCAGTTGGGTTTCCGAGCGATCGACGAGCGGGCGTTCCACTTCGCGATCGGCGAGTACGGCGTGTGGTTGCACGACGTCGGCGTGGAGCTCCCTCCCGACATCGAGCTCTCCGACGAGGTGCGCGCCGAGGTGCAACGAGCGTTCGTCGCCGAGTTCACCAACACCGTCGAGGTCGACGGGCTCAATCGTCTGGTGCTGCTCGCCGGCCTGACCGCGCGTCAGGTCGAGATCCTGCGGACCTACTCGCGCTACCTGCGCCAGATCGGCTTCCCGTTCAGCCAGCAGTACATCGAGTCCACCCTCGCCAGGCATCACCGCATCGCCGCCGAGCTCGTCGACCTGTTCCGTCTGCGATTCGACCCTGAGGGCGATCGACCCGACGCCGAGGTGGTCGACGGCGCCCGCGCCGCGGTGATTGACGCACTCGACGCCGTGCCCAGCCTCGACGACGACCGCACGCTGCGGGCGTTGCTGGCGCTGATCGACGCGACGGTACGGACCAACGCCTACCGCCCGGGTCCGAACGCGGGCCACCGCGACGTCATCGCCGTCAAGTTCGACACGTCCAAGGTGCCCGATCTGCCGCTCCCGCGGCCGATGTTCGAGATCTGGGTGTGCTCGCCGCGCGTGGAGGGTCTGCACCTGCGCAACGGCCGCATCGCGCGCGGCGGCATCCGCTGGAGCGACCGCCGGGAGGACTTCCGCACGGAGATCCTCGGTCTGGTGAAGGCGCAGATCGTGAAGAACGCGGTCATCGTGCCCACCGGCGCGAAGGGCGGCTTCGTCCTCAAGCGGCCGCCCGCCACTCCCGACGCGCTGCGCGCCGAGGGCGTCGCCTGCTATCGCCTGTTCATCGCCGGTCTGCTCGACCTCACCGACAACATCCTCGGCGGCGAAGTGGTGCCGCCTCCGTCGACGGTGCGCTACGACGCTGACGATCCCTATCTGGTGGTCGCCGCCGACAAGGGCACGGCCACGTTCAGCGACATCGCCAACGGGATCGCCCACGACTACGGCTTCTGGCTCGACGACGCGTTCGCCTCCGGCGGCAGCGTCGGCTACGACCACAAGGCGATGGGGATCACCGCGCGCGGCGCCTGGGAGAGCGTGCGCCGTCACGCGGCGACGCTGGGCAAGGACGTCGAGCGGGACGAGCTCACGGCCGTCGGCGTGGGCGACATGAGTGGTGACGTCTTCGGCAACGGGATGTTGCGTTCACCCCACATCAAGCTGGTCGCCGCGTTCGACCACCGCCACATCTTCATCGACCCCGACCCGGATCCGGCGGTGTCGTTCGTCGAGCGTCGGCGGTTGTTCGAGCTGCCCCGGTCGAGTTGGGCGGACTACGACACCTCGCTGCTGTCACCCGGTGGAGCGATCTTCCCGCGCACGCTCAAGACGATCCAGCTCAGTGAACCGGCGCGCAAGCGGTTGGGCACCGATCGCATCTCGTTCACCCCGAGTGATCTCATGTCGGCGATCCTGCGGGCGCCGGTCGACCTGCTGTGGAACGGCGGCATCGGTACCTATGTCAAAGCGACGACCGAGAGCCATGCCGACGTCGGCGACCGGGCCAACGATGCCCTGCGGGTGAACGGCGCCGAGCTGCGGTGCCGGATGGTGGGGGAGGGCGGCAACCTCGGGTTCACCCAGCGCGGCCGTGTCGAGTACGCCCTTGCCGGCGGGCTGATCAACACCGACGCCATCGACAACTCGGCCGGCGTGGACTGCAGCGACCACGAGGTCAACATCAAGATCCTGCTCGGCGCCGCCGTGCACAAGGGCACGCTCACGGTGGAGCAGCGCAACGAGGTGCTCGCCAGCATGACCGACGAGGTCGGTCAGCTCGTGCTCGACGACAATCGGGCCCAGACGCTCGCGCTGGCCATCGCCCGCCGGCAGGCGCTGCCGATGGTCAACGTGCACAGCCGCTACCTGAACCTGCTCGAGACCGAAGGCTGGTTGAACCGTGCCCTCGAGTTCCTGCCCACCGACCGCCAGATCGCCGAGCGCCAGGCGTCGGGCACGGGTCTGACCACACCCGAGTTCTCGGTCCTGCTCGCCTACACCAAGAGCGCCAACATCTCCGAGATCACCCAGAGCGAGTTGCCCGACGATCCGTACCTGCTGCCCGAGCTGGTCGAGTACTTCCCGACCCGGCTGCGCGACGAGTTCGCGGACGAGATCCACGACCATCGCCTCCGTCGAGAGATCATCGCGACTCGCGTCGGCAACCAGATGTCCAACCTGTCGGGCATCTCCTTCGATCATCGCATCTCCGAGGAGACGGGCATGAGCGTGGTCGACACCACGCGGGCGTGGGTCGCGGCTCGTGACATCCTCGACATGCAGACGCTGTGGCACCGCGTGGAAGCCCTGACCGGCCTCGTCAAGGTCGACGTCCAGATGCAGTTGTTCCTCGAACTGCGGTCGATGTCCGAGCGCGCCACGCTCTGGCTCATGCGCCATCGCGCCCTGCCGCTCGACATCGGTGCTGCGGTGGCGGAGTTCCGAGCCGGCATCGGCGAGCTGGCCGTGTCACTGGAGGGTCACCTCCACGGCCGCATGCGCGAGGCGGCGTTCGCCACCGAGGCGGGCCGGTTGGCGGCCGGGGTGCCCGAGGACCTCGCTCAGCGCAGCGTGCTGTGGCCGTTGCTGCACACCGGATTCGACGTCATCGATCTCGCCGCCCACACCTCGCGCCCGTTGGGTCAGGTCGCGTCGGCCTACTGGCAGATGTTCGAACGCCTCGACGTGGCATGGCTGTGGGAGGCCGTCGGGAGCCTTCCGCGCAGCACTCGCTGGCAGACCCAGGCGCGGGCCGCGCTGCGCGACGACCTCGTCACGGCGCTGTCGGAGCTCACCACCGATGCACTGGCGGTGGGCACCGTCGCGGACTGGTTCGACCGGAACGAGCGATTGATCGGTACCTCGGTGGCGATCTTCACCGACCTTCGCCGCGTCGATGCACACGACCTCACCACGCTCACGGTCGCGGTGCGCCAACTGCGCACGCTCGCCCTGCTCGCGTGAGGCCGCCCAGATAGCCTCGGAGGGTCATGACCGGTCCTCGCTTCCGCTTCGCGCCCTCGCCCACGGGCTTCTTCCACGTCGGCGGCGCCCGCACGGCCCTGTGGAACTGGGCGCTCGCCCACAGCCAGGACGGTACGTTCGTGCTCCGCATCGAGGACACCGACGCCGAGCGCAATCGGCCCGAGTGGACGCAGGGCATCATCGACGCACTGGCATGGATCGGCATCCACGCCGATGACCCCCACTTCGAGGGTCCCTACTTCCAGAGCGAGTACGCCGACCAGCACGTGGCTGCTGCGGAGCAGTTGTTCGCCGCCGGCCACGCCTACTACTGCGACATGACCGGTGCCGACATCGAGGCCCGCAACAAGGCGGAAGGATCGCAGGGTTATCAGGGGTGGTCCCGCGACCGGGGCCTGGGTCCGGGTCCCGGACACGCACTTCGGTTCCGCGTCCCCTCTGGGGTCACCGTGGTCCACGACCTGGTGCGCGGCGACGTCGAGTTCGACAACGCGCTCATCGAGGACTTCGTCCTCCTGCGCGGCAACGGCAGCCCGATGTTCTTGCTGGCGAACGTCGTCGACGATGCCGCGATGGCGATCACCCACGTCGTGCGCGCCGAGGAGCACCTGCCGAACACCCCCAAGCAGCAGATGATCTGGGAAGCCCTCGGCCACGAGGCTCCGGTGTGGGCCCACGTGCCGGTGCTCGTCAACGAGGCACGCAAGAAGCTCTCGAAGCGGCGCGACAAGGTGGCGCTCGAGATGTATCGCGACGAGGGCTACCTCTCCGATGCGATGGTGAACTACCTGATGACGCTCGGGTGGGCTCCGAAGGGCGACACCGAGATCCAGCCCTGGGCGCACATGGAGGCCGACTTCCGTCTCGAGGACGTGAACCACTCGTCGGCGTTCTTCGATCTCAAGAAGCTCGCCGCGTTCAACGGCGAGTACATCCGTGCGCTCACCCCGCGGCAGTTCCTCGATGCGTGCCGGCCGTGGCTGTTCGCTCCCGACGCGCCGTTCCCTGCGGACCGCTTCGAGGAGTCGGTGTTCCTCGCGATGGCGCCGGTCATCCAACCTCGATGCGTCACGCTCGCCGATGCCGCGGGCGTGGTCGATTTCCTGTTCCTGGCGGATCCCGTGATCGACGCCGACGCGTGGGCGAAGGTGACTGCCGCACCGGAGTCGGTCTCCGTCCTGCGTGACACGCTCGACGCGTACGAGCTGCTCGCGCACTGGGGCGCCGAGCCGCTCAAGGCGGTGCTCGAGGCGGTGGCCCTCGCTCACGAGATGAAGCCCGGCAAGGCGCAGGCGCCGATCCGGGTGGCCGTCACGGGCCGAACCGTGGGGCCGCCGCTGTTCGAGTCGTTGGAGCAGTTGGGCCGGCACGAGACGCTCCGCCGGCTGCGCGCCGCGATGGCCACACTCGGCTGATCGGGATGGACGCGTGATCGACGCCGCCGCCCCGGATCCTGCAGCGGACGAGACGTTCGACGCCGATCTGCCCGAACCGGCGCGTCCCCGGGCGACGAGCCGGCGTCGGCGCGTGCTGCTCGGCGTGGCGATGGTGGTCGCTCTCGCTGCGGGCTACTACGTCGTGAACCTGTGGCTGGTGCACCGCACCGGTACCAGCGATCAGGCGAGGCCGGTCGACGCGATCGTCGTCATGGGCGCCGCGCAGTACGACGGTCGCCCCTCGCCGCAACTCGCGGCGCGTCTCGACCACGTCGTCGAGCTGTGGGGCCGGGGCTACGCGCCGCTCGTCATCACGACCGGCGGCAACCGCCCAGGCGACCGTTTCACCGAGGCCCAGGCATCGGCGAACTACCTCACTGCCCGCGGCGTGCCCGCCGACGCGATCGAGCAGGTCGGAGGCTCCACGTCGTACGACTCGCTCGCCGCCGCCCGCGACCTGCTCGAGGCCCAGGGTCTCCACCGGGTGCTGCTCGTGAGCGACCCGTACCACTCGCTGAGGATCCGCCTGGTGAGCCAGGAGCTCGGGTTGACGGCGTACGTGTCGCCGACTCGCACGAGTCCGGTCCGCGGCGCCACGGCGTTCTGGCACGAGGTGAAGGAGGCCGGCGGCGTGTCGGTCGGGCGGATCATCGGCTTCGACCGATTGCTGTCGATCACCGGCTGAGATTCACGGTGGGAGTTCGCGGGGTGCCTTGCTAGGATCGTTCCGCCTTCGGGGAAACCCGATGGGGAGTGGTGTAACAGGCAACACAGCAGATTCTGGTTCTGTTATTCAGGGTTCGATTCCTTGCTCCCCAACCAGCCACCCGGTCCGCCGGAGGGCGAGTTTGGCCCCATCGTCTAGTGGCCTAGGACACCACCCTCTCAAGGTGGCGGCACGGGTTCGAATCCCGTTGGGGCTGCCAAATGCCGAACCCCTTGGTCGGAGCCGAGTGCTCGTGGCCAAGGGGTTCGTCGCGTCGCCGGCCCGACCCGCCGTGGTCCTCTCAGAGGGGCTCCTGGGCAGGGATCTTCCCGGCATCCGGGAAGATCCCTGCCCAGTTGGGGTCGGCCGTGGCTCGGGCGGGGCGGGGGAGGCGGATCGAGCACAGGCTGACGGCGACGCCGGACCCGACGAGCAGCAGCCACACCCGGTGGAACCCGTCGAGCGCGGTCTGTGGGGTCAACCCGGTCGTGAAGGCGACGACGAAGGCGACGCCCAACGTGCCGCCGAGGTTGCGGACGGCCTGGGTCACCGCGGATCCCGATCCGAACCTGGCGGGCGGCAGGCCCTGCACGGCGACCGACGACAGCTGCGGCAGGCAGAGCGCGACGCCGAGCCCGGTCATCCCGACCGCGGGGAGGTAGGTCCCCAGGTAGTCCGGGGCAACCGTGGCCCGACTGATGAGGAACACGCCGCCGGCCGCCCACACCAGACCGCCGGGGATCAGCAGTCGCCGCTGCCCGACGCGTCCCGCGAGCTTGCCGAGGAATGGTGACGTCACGGCGACGATCAACGGCCCCACCGCGATCGCGAACCCTGCGCGCAGGATGCTGTACTGCCACACCCTCGTGAGGAACAGCACGTTGCCGAGGAACATCGCGTTGAAGCCGATCGCGAACACGAGCAGTGCGCCGTTCGCCCAACGAAAGGCGCGAGATTCGAACAGGGCGAGGTCGAGGACGGGGTGCTCGACGCGAGCGCACCGCCACACGAACGCACCCACCAGCAACGCACCGGCGGCGAGCGTCGTGAGGAACGCCGTGCTCGTCCAGCCCCAGTCGTTGGTCTGCACGATCGCGTACGCAATGGCGGCCAGCCCACCGGCCAGGAGGACGACGCCCATCGGGTCGGGCAGCGGACCGGGGTGCTCCTCGCGCCACTCGGGCAGCACCCGTCGGGCCAGCGTGAAGCTGATGATGCCGACGGGCAGGTTGATGAAGAACGCCCACCGCCAGCCGAGGTGCTCGACGACGAGTGCGCCGAGGGTCGGACCCGCTGCGCCGGCGACGGCGCCGATCGCTCCCCAGATCGCGACGGCGACGGGGACCTTCTCGCGCGGGAACGTCTGCAACACGAGCGCAAGCGACGCCGGCACGAGCGCAGCGGCTCCGACGGCCTGCACGATCCGGGCGAGCACGAGCAACGGGACGGTCGGCGCGATCCCACACGCCATCGATGCGATGGTGAACACCACCACGGCGCCGAGGAACGTCCGCCTCCGCCCGATGCGGTCTGCCATCCGCCCGGCCGGGATGAGCAGCGCCGCGAACACGATCGTGTAGGCGTTCAGCACCCAGGACAGGTCCGACGGCGACACCGAGGCGAAGTCCCGGCTGATCGACGGAAACGCGACGAAGAGGATGGTGGTGTCGAGGAAGACGGCGAACACCGCGAGACTGGTGGCGGTGAGCACCACCCACGGGTTCCTGGGACGTGACGTGTTCATAGGGCTCCTCGTGAGTAGAATCAGTACCGAGTGGTATAAAAAAGATACTAACAGGGGACAACCGGAAGGGACACGTCGTGGCGACAGCAGAACGCACCTACGGACAGTGGTGCCCGATCGCCGTCGGGCTCGATCTCATCGGCGATCGGTGGGTGCTCCTCATCTGTCGCGAACTGATGCTGGGCGACCAGCGCTTCACCGACCTGCGCACCGCCCTGCCGGGTGTCGCGCCGAGCCTGCTCACCGACCGGCTTCGTTCCCTCGAGGCCGCCGGCATGGTGACCACCGTCGAGTTGGCGCCACCTGCGGCGCGCACCGTCTATCGGCTCACCGAGCACGGCCGCAGCGTCGGCCCGGTGCTGCGGTCGCTGGCCCGGTTCGGTGTGCAGCACCTCGACGGCGAACCGGCGGCGACGATGGACGCCCGTCGTATCGCCAACGCGCTCCTGGTCCCGTGGCGGCAGCGGGTCGAGGAGTCACTGCGGATCAGACTGGTGCTCGGCAGAACCGCGAACGATGCCACCGACGTCGTGCTCGATGGTCTCACGACGCGCTTCGAATCGGTCACCGGCGACGCCGACGTCACCATCCGCACCAGCGTGAGCGCGCTGCTCGATGCACGTCACGACCCGAAAGCCAAGCTGTCTGCGAGCTACGCCGGACCGGCGACGAAGGTGCGTGCTGCGCTGGCCGCGTTCTCACTCCGCCGCTGAGCGGCGCCGACCTGAGGCTCAGTTGTCGATCGGATCGTCGATCCACTCGCCAGGACGCAGCGGATCGCGCCGACGGCTCGGGTGGCCGGTGGCGCCGAGCCACGTGACGAACTGATCGAAGGGGATCGGCCTGCAGATGCCGAAGCCCTGGGCGACGTCGCAGCCGAAGCCGCGTAGGCGGTTCATGATCTCGTCGGTCTCGACACCCTCGGCGACGACCTGCATGCCCAGGTTGTGCCCGAGGTCGATGATCGACTTGACGATGACCTCGTCCTGATCCTCGAGCAGCAGGTTGGAGACGAAGCTGCGGTCGATCTTCAGCTCGCTCACGGGAAGGCGACGGAGGTAGCTGAGCGAGGAGTAGCCGGTCCCGAAGTCGTCGACCGACAGGCGGATGCCGGAGCGGTTGAGGCGATCGATGGTCGAGCGCGCACGTGGCGCGTCGATGAGGAGCGACGACTCGGTGATCTCCAACGTCAACAGCGCCGGATCGACGTCGTACTGCTCGAGGCGGCGAAGGACGCGATCGGCGAGCAACTCGTCGAGCAGGTCGTGCGTGGACAGGTTGACCGCGAGCCCGAGGTGGTGACCGTACGTTCGAAGGCGGGACAGCTGTTCGATCGACGACTCGAGCACGAGGTCCGTGAGCTGCTTGATGAGGCCGGTCTCCTCGGCGACGTGGACGAAGTCCTCGGGGGAGACGTAGCCGCGCTGTGCGTGTGACCACCGGGCCAACGCCTCCACGCCGATGACGACGCCGGTGGCGAGGTCGAGCTTGGGCTGCAGGTGGACCGTGAGGTCGTGGTGCTCGAGCGCGTTGCGCAGGTCACCCAACATCGACAGACGCGCCGGGGTGCGACGGTCGATCTCGTCGCGATACAGCTCGTAGCCGGTGTGCTGGTTCTTGGCCGTGTACATGGCGATGTCGGCCCGGCGCAGCATCGTGCTCGCGTCCTTCACATCACCGATCATCGGCGCCACGCCCACGCTCATGGTCACGACGACTTCCAAGCCGTCGATGGAGAACGGGCGGCGGGCTTCGTTCACCAACGACCCGGCGAGCTGGTGCATGTCGTCCACGGTGCGCTTGCACAGCACGGCGAACTCATCGCCCGCAAGGCGGGCGAGCACGTCGTCGGGCCGCAGCAGTTCACGCAACCGGTGCGAGAACTCGACGAGCAGTCCGTCACCGGCGTGGTGGCCCAGCGTGTCGTTGACCTCCTTGAACCGGTCGAGGTCCATCATCAGCACGACGTGCAGCTCGTCGTCGCTGTCGACCTCCGGGGCACCCTCGTCGATCGCGTGGATCGCCGACTCGACGACCCGCTCGAACGACGACCGGTTGGGGAGTGCGGTGAGGGCGTCGTGGCGCGCTTCGAACTCGATCTTCTCGTGCAGCATCGCTTTGCGCAGGCTCGGCGCGAGCTGGTCCGCCATCGTCGCCAGCCGGGCGACGTCGTCGGGCCGGAAGCGCTCCTCGGCACCGTCGCGGCCCGCCAGCGCGATGAGCCCGAGGACGTCGGTTCCGTCGGTGATCGGGGCGACCATCACCTCGCCGACGCGAGCGAGCTCACCGAGTCCCCATTCGGTGGACTCCGTCTCGTCGAGCAGTCGGGCTTCGCGCGCAGAGAACACGACAGCCCATTCGGCGTCGAGTGCGCTGTGCGGCAGACGCGGCAGGGGATCGCCGACGTCGTGCCGATGATTGCCGCTGGTCTCGTCGAAGATCACGATGCCGGCCCGTTTCGCGCGCAGGCGCGCCGCGGATTCCGTCGCCGCCGTCGTGGCGAGCTCGGCCAGATCGAGCGAGGGGCCGACCTTGCGGACGAACCCGTGCAGCGCGTCGAGATCGCGGAAGCGTTGCTCGAGGTTGCCGTAGCCGTGCATGACCGCCCACAGGGCGATGAGCGGTACGACCGAGATGATGACGAGCCACGGCGAGATGAGCGTCGGCGCGACGACGGCCGCCGCCACGAGCGCGTTCAGCGGCAGCACCCAGCCCGACACGCGGAGTTCGCCGATGAGGCGCTCCTTGAAGCCGCCCTCGATCATCGAGATCGCGATCGACACCAGGATCGATCCGACGAGGAACGCCACGGCGAAGTTGATCGCGAGGGCGAACAGCAGAACGGTCGGCGACGTGGTGTGGAGATACACGCGCTGCGTGAGCTGGTAGGCGATGCCGAGCTCCAGGGCGAACAGCGCGGCGTTGAACAGGTGCTTGTACCACTTCGAGCGCCACTGGAAGGCAATGATCGCCAGGCTGCCGACCAGGCGCGCGGCGACCGCCGGCCCCGGGGCGAGATACACGAGCGCGAAGACCGTGGGGACTTCGGAGATGGAGAACGAGATCGCCTCCCGGCGGAACTCGAAGTGGAAGACCGTGCGTTCTGCCAGGGCATAGCCAGCGGCGATCACCGGCACCATCCACCATGCAGAGGGGCGAATGGCCTCACTGCTGGGGAGGGTTGCAAGGGTGATCGCCGCTGCTACTCCGAGGAGGAACGCGAGACCGCAGATGCGCGCAACGATGCGTCGCTCGGCGTTCATTCCCAAAGGCCATCCGACCAAAGGGCCGTCGTCCAACGGGTGCCGGTCCAGCGAGTGCCGGTCCAGCGGGTGCCGGTCCAGCGGGTGCCGGTCCAACGAGTACCGGTCCAGCGGGTGCCGTCCCAGGTGGCGCCGGCCCACGAGTCATCGGTCCAGCGGGTGCCGGTCCAGCGGGTGCCGGTCCAGGAGTCGCCACTCCACGCATCAGCGGTCCAGCGAGTGCCGGTCCAACGGGTCCCGGTCCAGCGGGTGCCGTTCCAGAGCGAGTCGGTCCAACGGGTGCCGGTCCAGCGAGTACCGCTCCAGGTGCCGTCGGTCCAGCGCGTGCCCATCCAGGTGCCGTCGGTCCAGCGGGTGCCGTCCCAGGTGCCGTCGGTCCAGCGGGTGCCGGTCCAGCGGGTGCCCTCCCACACCGAGCCGATGGCCGTGACCTCGCCCACCACCGGCACGCCATTCACGACGAGGTGGATGTCGCCGCGAGCCGCTTCGAGCGAACCGCTGCCGTCCGATGCCGGCCAGTGCTGCGTGGTCCGGGGGGCTCGCATCCGAGCGGCCTCGTCGACCTGGATGACGCCGGCGCCGGAGAAGATGGGGTTGCGAGGGCTGGCGTTGACGGTGTTGGCCACCAGCATCGCCTTGACCTGGTCGGGGGTGAGCCCGGGCCGGGCGTCGAGGAGCAGCGCCGCGGCGCCGGTGACGACGGCTGCGGCCTGCGAGGACCCGCTGCCACGGAAGAGCGTCTCGCTGACGTAGCCCTCAGGATGCTCGATGTCGACCCGGCTGAGCGGTGCCCGCAGGCTGTCGATGTGCGCGCCCGGTGCGGCGAGGTCCGGATTGCGGACGCCGTCGCCACTCGATGCCCAGGTCGGGACCTTGAACGAGGTGTCGGACTTGGCCTCGACGGCGCCGACCGCGATCACGTACGGGTCGACAGCCGGGCTCGACAACACGTGCGAGTTGCGTCCGTCGTTCCCCGCTGCCACCACGACGACGATACCCGCATGCCAGGCACGCTCGAGCGCGAAGGTCAGCGGGTCGGTGGTGTAGGGCAGATCCGAACCGCTGGCGTAGGAGAGGTTGAGCACCTTGATGTCGAGTTCCGCGGCGTGGTCGGTGACCCAGTCGACGCCGGCGATGACCTGTGAGATGTCGGTGCCGCCGGTGTTGTCGCCGACCTTGACCGAGACGATGCCGGCGTCGGGGGCGACACCCATGAACCACTCGGGGTGCTGCTTCGCGGCTGCGGGATCAGCGCCAGGGGTGCTGCCGGCGATGATGCCGGCCATGTGGGTGCCGTGGCCGTAGTTGTCGACGTAGCGGGCTTCGGGCACGCCGGCCTCGGCCGAGAGGTCGACGGCGGCGACGATCTTGCCCTCGTCGAGCAGTTCGGGGACCGGGGCGAAGCCGGTGTCGATGAGCGCCACGTTGACGCCTTCGCCGGTGTAACCGTGTGCCCACATGGCGCGAGCGCCGATCTGGTCGACCACGTGATACATCGAACCCAGCGGGAGCTCGACCGTCGTCGGCTTGGAGCTGTGCTCGTTGCCGTGGCCGTCCGCGCTCGCCTGAGTGGCGGGTACGGCACTCACCGCGAGCAGGAGCATCGCGACGACGACGATGAGGCGCCGTCCGATCTTGGTGGTCTGATCGTTGCGGCCCTTCATGGCAGTCTCCTTGCGCTGGGCTCTACTAGTACCGTACTCCTCATCGGCACTTATAGCGGTGACTCAACCACGGATTGAGGTTTTCTTGAACGTCTGAAATTTCTCAAGAAAGCTCAAGTTGTGCCGATATCGAAGATCTATGGACAGCACTGGCTGGCGCGGCCTTCGGCGTTTCACCGCGTATGCGGCCGCCACGCTCGTACCGGTGGTCTGGCTCGGCGTGGTGCTGTCACAGACCTTCGCCCACGAGATCGATCGCTCCGCGCTGCACCAGGCGCAGGCGCAGGCGGGGTCGATCGTGTCCTCGACCATCGAGCCGTTCCTGCGCGGGCAGGAGCTCGCGCTGGGGATGACGTCCCAGGAGCGGCGCAACATCGAGATGACCACCGTCAACCTGCTGCGCAACGACACGCTGCTGCTGCTGCGCCTGCGTGACAACGACGGCCGGATCGTGTTCGACGCGGCCAACCCGGATGCCCCGGCCGGTCCGCCGATGGTGGTCGCAGGAGTGCAGCAGGCGGTCACCGACGGCGTCGTGCTCGGCGTGACCCGGGTGGCGCTGGATGCGTTCGACGGTGAGCCCTCCCAGGGTGTGGAAGCGGTGAGGGCGTTCGTCGCACTTCACGCTCCGAACCACCCCGTCGACGTCGTCGGCGTCGCCGAGCTGTACCTGCCGTACACCCAGATCGCCAACGACCGACAGGAGTCGATCGACCGACTGATGTTCACCGTCGTCCTCGGACTCGGCGCGCTGTGGGTGGTGCTCGGCGCGATCGTGTTCTCGGTCAACATGCGGATCCGTCGGCAGAGCGAGCGTGCCGAACAGATGGCACTGCACGACTCGCTCACCGGCCTGCCCGGACGCGTGCTGTACGCGGATCGCGTCAACGCCGCGCTGGCCGCTGCGGGTCGGCTGGGGAACGACGTCGCCCTCGCGGTGGTCGATCTCGACCGCTTCAAGGAGGTCAACGACACGCTCGGGCATCGCAACGGCGACGAGCTGCTGCGCATCGTCGCGTCGCGGCTGTCCTCGGTGCTCCGTCCGGGGGACACCCTGGCTCGGCTCGGCGGTGACGAGTTCGGTGTCGTGCTGCCGGGTGCCCGCGCCGAGACCGTCGAGCAGATCCTTCGCCGTCTCCAGGAGGCCGTCGAGCACGAGGTCGAGCTCGCCGGCGTCGCGGTGTCCATCGAGGCGTGCATGGGCTATGCGATGTGGCCGGGCGACGCCGACACGGCGGACTCGCTCGTGCAGCGTGCCGATCTCGCGCTCTATGCGGCCAAGACGGCCCGGGCCGCCATCGTCCGCTACCACCCCGGCATCGACGAGTTCGATCCGCAACGTCTCGGTGTCATCGCCGAACTGCGCAGGGCGATCGTCGCCGGCGACCTCGTGCTCCACTACCAGCCGAAGATCGACACCGTGTCCGGCCACGTCGTCGCGTTCGAAGCGCTGGTGCGCTGGATGCACCCTGCACGAGGGATGGTGCCCCCCAACGACTTCATCCCGATCGCCGAGAGCACCGGCCTCATCGGTCCCCTCACGCACTGGGTGCTCGACACCGCGCTGGCCCAGCTCGCGGAGTGGTCGGAGTCGCAGCCGAGCCTCTCGATGGCGGTGAACATCTCCGCGCGGAACCTGCGCGACGACCTTCCCAAGTGGGTGCTGAACCGAGTGGCCGCCCACGGGGTCCGTCCCGATCAACTGGTGCTCGAGGTCACCGAGACATCGTTCGCTGCCGATCCGGTCCGAGCGACGCTGCTGCTCGAGGAGCTGTCCGCCGCCGGAGTGCGAGTCAGCCTCGACGACTTCGGGCAGGGCTACACCTCGCTCGGTTCCCTCGGGCACCTCCCGGTGAGCGAGCTCAAGATCGATCGTGGCTTCGTGCTCGCGATGGCCACGAGCGCTGAGGACCGGGCGATCGTCGCCTCGGTCATCGAGCTCGGCCATCAGCTCGGCCTGACGGTCGTCGCCGAAGGAGTGGAGACCGAAGCCGTCCGCATCGATCTGCGCAACCTCGGGTGCGACACGATGCAGGGCTTCCTGTTCTCCCCGCCCGTCCCGGCCTCCGCCGCGCTCGGCTTGCTCGAGCGCCTCCACGCTGCCGCGGTCTGACCCGTCAGGTCTGGCGCGCGAGCACGATCGGCGCGGCGGCCTCGAGATGATCGATCCACGCCTGCGGTGACGACGGTTCCACGATGGGCAGGATGACGAACTTCGTCGTGCCGACCGCCACGAACCGATCGATGGTGTCGATGAGCGCATCCCAACCGTTGGGTACGAGCACCGATGGATCGACGAGGTCGGGCCGTCTCGCCGCCAGCCCGGCGAGCAACGAGTCGGGCACCGGGCCGTCGGTGTACGGGATGAGCACGCCGTAGTGGTCGTCGTCGATGTGGCGGCCGTGCTCGGCTGCGGTCGCCTCGATGATGGAGCGTCCGCGCTCGGCATCGTCGGGCGTCACGAAGCTCGGGAGCCAGCCGTCCGCGAGCCGGCCGACGCGGCGAAGTTCGGACGGCGCGATGCCGCCCAGCCAGACGTCGACGTGGTGCTGGCGCGGCTTGGGCAGCACCCGCAGATCGTCGTAGTGGAAGAAGTCGCCGTGATGGGTGAGGTTGCCCTCGGCCCAGCACGCGCGCAGGACGTGCATCGCCTCGTCGAAACGCTTGGCCCGCTCCGCCCGCTCGACCCCGAACGCCTGCTGCTCGTGCGGGTCGGCCACGCCGAGCCCGAAGGCCGGCAACAACCGGCCGTTGGACATGCGGTCGAGCGTGGCCAGCTCCTTGGCCAGCACGACCGGGTTGCGCCCGGGGAGGACCATCACGCTCATCCCGAACTTGAGGCGTGTGGTGCGGCCGGCCGCGAACGACATCGCGACCAGCGGATCGGGCGCATCGCCCCCGATGCGTTCGCTCAGCCAGAGGCTGTCGAACCGCAAGGATTCCAGCGCGTCGACCACCTCCGCGAAGCCGCCGTCGTTGAGCTTGGTGCGCACACCCAGACCGAATCCGATGCGGACCTTCATGAGCGTGCGATCCGCTCGAGCACGTCGGCGGTGTCGTCGACCCTCGACAGGTACGGGGCGTGGTCGGTGTCGAGCGTGACGACGTCGTTGCAGCGCGCGGCCATCACGTCCTGATGGCTGATGTGGACCGCCTCGTCGCGAAGGCATCGCACGTACGTGGACGGCACCCGGTCGCGAGGGCTCCCGGTGACGGATTGGGCGAAGGTGACCATCGACTGTGGTGACAGCCTCGCGATCGCGGCATCCACGGCGGGGCCTTCGCACTGTCCGTACAGCGCGGCTCGGGCGAGTGTCGGGTCGAGTGTGGTCGTGCCGTCGTCGTGCGGTCGGATCGCGGCGGAGAGCGCGACGGCGGCGCGGGGCAAGGACCGCAGCAGGCCGTTGATGCTCTCGTCGCGGTCGAGTGCGAAGGCGGTGAGGTACACGAGGTGTTCGATGGCCGCGTGGCGGCTGGCCGCTTCCGTGATCACCGCCCCGCCGTAGCTGTGCCCGACGAGCACGGTCGGGCCCGGGAGCCGGGCGAGGGTGTCGGCGACGTGCTGCCCGTCGGCGTGGAGGTCTCCGAGCGCACTCGGTGACGAGCCGTGGCCGGGCAGATCGATGGCGTAGGAGGGTACCCCCCGACGGTCGAGCGCCGCCTGGAGCTCGGCGAAGCACCATGCGCCGTGCCAGGCGCCGTGCACGAGGACCACCGGACGCGCTGTGCTCATCGAGGAATCGTGCCACAGGGTCGCCACCCGATACCGGCCGGAGCACGTCGATGCCACAGAATCGTGTCCATGAGCAACTCGGTCGGCAACCCTTTGGATCTGTTTCGCCTCGACGGTCGCACGGTCGTCGTCACCGGTGCGTCGTCGGGCCTCGGTGAACGATTCGCGCGTGTGCTGCACGCGGTCGGCGCAGATGTCGTCGTTGCTGCTCGCCGCGCGGATCGCCTCGATGCTTTGTCGGCAGAACTTCCCGGGTCGCTCCCCGTCACCGCCGATCTGTCGCGCGAGGACGACCGAGTGCGCCTGGTGGACGAGACGCTCGCTCGCTTCGGGCGCATCGACGTCCTGGTCAACAACGCAGGCGTCGGGAAGAAGATCTCCGTCGAAGAGGAATCGCTCGAGACGTTCCGTGGGGCGATGGAGCTCAACGTGACCGCCCTGTGGCACCTCAGCAAGCTCGTCGCGCCATCGATGATCGCGAACGGCGGTGGCAGCATCGTCAACGTCGCGAGCATGCTCGGTCACGTGGCGTCGTCACCGGTGAAGCAGGCCCACTACTGCGCGTCGAAGGGCGCTGTCGTGAACCTCACCCGTGAGCTCGCTGCACAGTGGGCTCGCAAGGGCATTCGCGTGAACGCACTCTGCCCCGGTTGGTTCCGCAGCGAGATGACCGCGGGAATGGAGGACGACGAAGGCAGCCAGCGGTTCATCGCCACGATGTCACCCATTCCCCGCATGGGTCACGAGCACGAGCTCGACGCGGCGCTGCTGCTGTTGGCGGGCCCCGGCAGCACGTTCATGACGGGGCAGAGCGTGATCGTCGACGGCGGTTGGACGGCTCGCTGACCTCGCCGATTAGGTTGTGCCTCCATGGGCCTCCTCGACAAGCTCGACCTGTCTCCGCGGCTCGACCGCGACGAGTACGAGAAGCGTCTGCTCGCCGCCCAGCGCCGGCTGCTGCAGCTCCGCCTGACGCTCGGTGGGCACATGGGTCCGGGCACGCTCGGGCCGGGAATCCTCGTCATCCTGGAGGGCCCCGACGCCGCGGGCAAAGGCGGCGCGATCAAGGCGATGGTGAGCCATCTCGACCCTCGGCACTACAGCGTCGTCAGCTACGGCGCGCCGACGCGCGAGGAGAAGGACCACCACTTCCTGTGGCGCTTCTACACCGAGCTGCCCGGCCTCGGGCAGATGGCCGTGTTCGATCGGAGCTGGTACGGCCGTGTGCTCGTGGAGCGCATCGAGGGCTTCTGCACCCGCGAGGAGTGGAAGCGTGCGTACAAGGCGATCGTCGACTTCGAGGAGTCGCTCGGCCTGGAGAGCAACATCGTGGTGAAGATGTACGTGCACATCAGCGACGAGGAGCAGCTCCGGCGATTCCAGAGCCGGGCGGAGGATCCGCTGAAGCGGTGGAAGCTCACCGAGGAGGACTGGCGCAACCGCGAGAAGAACCGCGACTACGAGCAGGCCGCCGAGGAGATGTTCGAGCGCACCCATCACAAGCTCGCGCCGTGGGACATCATCTCCGGCGAGCAGAAGCGGTGGGCGAGGGTCGCTGCCGCCGAGCTGTTGATCAAGCGCGTCGAGGAGGGCATGCGGCGCTGGGGCGTGGACGTGCCGCACCCCGACGAGGTACGGCCCAAGAAGGACGGCGCCTGAGGCACGACGTCAGGCGCGCTCCACTCGGATGTCGCCCGACACCGTGCGCAGCCGCAACCGAACCCGACGACGTGCGTCGCCCGCACCAGGCGACGAAGCGGTCGCCGCTGGTTTGGGCAGCCTCGTGCTGCCACTCAGCGTGGAGATGTCGGGTTCGACACGGATGCCCGAGGGGAGGCCGATCTCCACATCGCCTGACACGCTCTTGACGCTCAGGTTGTCGCCCTCGCATCGGCCGATGGCGACATCGCCCGACATGGTCGACACGTCGAGGTCGCCTGCCACCAGGTCGACGCGCAGGGCGCCCGAGGTGAGCGATGCGGTGAACCGACCGCGGACCTCACGCACCGACACGTCGCCCGACACCGTGGACACCGCGAGCGCGTCGTGCGCCAGGTCGAGTCGGACATCGCCCGACGTCGAGTCGAGCTTGCCGCGATCGATCCGCTCGATCGTGATCCCTCCCGAGACGGTGCGCACCTCGGTCGCGCCGAGCAGCCCGTCGATGCGGGCGTCCGCGGAGACGGTGGTGATGCGGGCGTCGGCGCGCTCGGGAATCTCGGCGACGACGACCACGTGGCGCTTGCGACCCCAGCGTCCGAGGTGGCGTACCGAGACGGTGTCCCCCAACTGCACGACGTCGATCTGGCTCAAGTCGGCCGTCTCGACCGTCAGCGTGATGGTGTCACCCGGGGAGGTGCGCACTCTGACGTCGCCGGCGGCGATCTCGACCTCGAAGCGTGCTCGGTCCCCGACCGTGAAGCGATGGTGCGCGCGGGTGGCGGTCACAGGTCGAACTCCTCGGTGATCGAACCGCCTCGGCGGCGGACACGCTTGGCGCCCTTGTCGATCGCGTCGACCACCCAGCTGTTGACGGACGCGCCCTGGCTGACCGCCGCCTGCTCGACGAGCTCTTTCAGCGACGGCGGCAGCCGCAGCGTGATGCGGGCGTCGAAGTCCTCGTCGGCGGGGGGCGCCGACGCGGAAGGTCGAGCATCGGTGACTCGCAGGGTGGGCTCGCCGTCGACGAGCACGACGTCGATGCTGTGCTCCGGGAGTTGGGCGCCGACCTCGATGGCCGCCTGCTCGGCGAGCTGCTGGACGGCCAGCTGGAGCGCCGGCGCGAGCGCGTCGACGAGCTGGGCGACGGCATCCTCGACGGCGGGTTCGACGTTGCCGAGGCCCACGTGAGATCGCAACGTGGCCTGCAGCGACGTGACGATGGGTTGGACGCGCATCTCAGCGCTCCGGGGTGCGCGTGGCGCGACGCTCGGTCCAGCGAGCCTCGCGGCGCAGGCGGGTCCGCCGGTCGTCGGCGAGGGTCCGCTGGAGATCGATGGTGCGTTCGGGGAACATGTGTGCCTTTCCGTGCTGTCGCTCGGACATCACTGTGATGTCATCATGACATTATCGTGATGTCAGGTCAAGCGATCGGTGGAAAAGGCATCACACGCTGGGACGGCGATGCCCCCAGGGCTGGGCGAGCTCGAGCTGCGCGGCCACCCGCAGGAGCATGTCCTCGCGTCCGTAGGCGGCCACGAGCTGGACACCCACGGGGAGCCCGTCGGGCGTCCAGTGCATCGGCAGGCTGATCGCAGGCTGGCCGCTGGCGTTGAACGCGGGCGTGAACGGGACGAACTGTGCGGCTCGGACCATCGGCGACATCGGCTGCTCGGCGTCGTTGGCGAAGGTGCCGATCGGCGTCGGCGGCTCGCCCAGGGTCGGCGTCAGCAGCAGGTCCCATCCGTCGGCCCACCACTGCTGGGTCGCACGGCGGAACTCGACGTTCGCACTCAGGGCGAGTGCGTAGTCGACACCGTTCACCGATCGGGCGAACTCGGCCTGGATCCAGTTCACCGGTTCGACGTCGTCGGTGGTGAGCGGGCGACCGAGTTGTTCGGCGATGCGAGCGAACGACGCCCCCATGTTCGTACTCCACATGGCGCCGAACCGTCGGCCGAACTCAGGGTTGGCCAGCGTTGCCGGGAAGGCGTGCTCGACGTGGTGGCCCATCGCCTCGAGCAGGGTCGCCGTGTTGCGGGCTGCGAGCGCGCACTCCGGATCGACGGGATGGCCGTACGGGTGATGGTCGAGCAGCCCGATGCGCAGCGGGCTCTGCGGCGCGCCGACCTCGCTGAGGTACGGACGCAGCGGCGGGGCGGCGGTGATGGTGTCGCCCACGCCTGGACCGTGCACGGCGTCGAGCATCGCCGCCGTGTCGCGCACACTGCGGCTGACGCAGAGTTCCACACCGAGGTTGCTCTCGTCGCGATAGGGCCCGAGGGTGATGCGGCCCTGCGACGGCTTCAGGCCGACCAGTCCACACGCCGACGCGGGGATCCGGATGCTGCCGCCGCCGTCGCTGGCGTGGGCGATCGGCACCATGCCGGCCGCCACCGCCGCGGCCGACCCGCCGCTGGACCCGCCCGGTGAATGTTCGGTGTTCCACGGGTTGCGGGTGGCGCCCCACGCCAGCGGCTCGGTGGTCGGCAGGCTGCCGAACTCGGGGCTGTTCGTCCGACCCGCGGTCACGAGTCCGGCGGCTCGGAACCTCGACACCAGCGTCGTGTCCGTGGCCGACACCGGCATCGCGTCCTTGAGGGCTCGGCAGCCGTTGGTGAGCGCCTGGCCCTCGTAGTGGGCCCACAGGTCCTTGAGCAGGAACGGCACCCCGCGGAACGGCCCGTCCGGCAGGTCGCCCGCCGCCACGTCGCGTGCGTGGTCGAACCAGCGGATGATCACGGCGTTGAGCGCCGGGTCGATCGACTCGATGCGCTCGATGGCGGCGTCGAGCAGTTCGAGCGGGGTGGCGTGGCGCTCTCGCACCAGTGCGGCCTGGTCGGTCGCGTCGAGCCAGCGGGTGTCATCGGCAAGAGAAGTCATGGATGCTGCATAGCACCTTGGCAGTAGCGTGAGCCGACCTGTGCAGACCACCGAGCCCACCCCTTTCACCGCCGGCCAAGTGCTGCGATACGGCAGCGTCCGCTCTCTGCTCATCGCCAACGGGGTGCTGTTCACCGGCGTCGCACTCCAGGCGGCAGCGCTGGGCAAGCAGGCCTACGACATCACCGGCCGTGAGGCCGACCTCGGCTGGATCGGTCTGTGCGAGTTCCTTCCCGCGGCGCTGCTCGTGCTCGTCACCGGTACGGTCGCCGACCGCTTCAACCGCAAACGCGTCGCGATGATCGCGATCTGCGGCGAGGTGCTCACCTCGATCGCGCTGGTGCTCTTCGCGATGTCCGAACCCACCGAGGTGTGGCCGCTGTTCGTCATCGCGTTCCTCTACGGCATCGCTCGCTCCTTCATGGCGCCGGCGATGCGCACGATGCCGCCGATGGTCGCTCCCGACGGCGGCATCCCGAAGGTGATCGCGTTGTACTCGGCCACGTGGACCGGGGCGATGATCTTCGGCCCGGCGCTGTCGGGCTTCCTCTACGCGATCCACCCGGCGGTCGCCTACACCGCCTCGACGACGTTCATCTTCATGTCGGTGTTCTTCATCTCCGCCCTGCGCTTCGAACGCGAGCTCCCGCCGGCGGACCCCGACGAGAAGCCCACGTTCCGCAGTGCGATCGAAGGCCTCGTCTTCATTCGCCGAACCCCGATCCTGTTCGCCGCGATCTCACTCGACCTCTTCGCGGTGCTGTTCGGTGGCGCGGTCGCGCTGCTGCCGGCCATCGCCGAGGACCAGCTCGGCGTCGGCGATGTGGCCTACGGGTGGTTGCGGGCGGCTCCCGGCATCGGTGCAGCCGCGATGGCGATCCTGCTCGCGATCCGGCCGGTCCGCCGGCGCGTGGGCCGTGCCCTGTTGCTCGTCGTGGCCATCTTCGGCGCAGCCACCGTCGTGCTCGGCCTCACGCACAGCTTCGCCGTGGCGTTCATGGCGCTCATCGTGCTGGCCGCGGCCGACATGGTGAGCGTGTACATCCGTGGCTCGATCGTGCCGTTGGTGACGCCCGACGAGAAGCGCGGCCGCGTGATGGCGGTCGAGAACGTGTTCATCGGTGCCTCCAACGAGCTCGGCGCGTTCGAGAGCGGCATGGTCGGTCAGGCGTTCGGCGTTCCCGCCACCGTGATCGGTGGTGGCGTGGCCACCATGGCTATCGTCGGCGTGTGGTGGTTCAGCTTCCCGTCGTTGCGCGACGTCGACCGATTGGAAGATCTGGGGCACTGATCGTCGTCGGCCTGGCGCTCGCTGCCTGTGCGGGTGGTGAGCCGTCGGCCACTGCGACATCGTCGACGATCGTCGCGGAGACGTCCACGGCCGTCGCCACCACCACGATCCCCACGACGACGACTCCCGCCACGACTGCTCCGCCGACCACCGTGCCCCAGCCGGTGTACACGTTCCCGTTCGTGGGTCATGCGGTGAGCTATGGCACCACGCACGGCGGGTACAAGGCGATCGACGTGTTCGGGTGCGGAGCGACGGTGGTGGCCCCGACGAACGGCACGATCCTGCAGGTGCGCGACTTCGACCCATGGGACCCGAAGGTGAACGCGGGCTCCACGCGGGGGCTTCTACGTGTCGATGCTCGGGGTCGACGGGGTGCGCTACTACTTCGCCCACCTCGCGTCCGTCGAGGTGACGGCGGGGCAACCGGTCGCCCCCGGTGATCCGCTCGGGCCGATGGGGCAGACGGGTGATGCACGTCGTTCGGTCTGTCACACGCACATGGGCATCTCGTGGACGTGTCCCGCGAACGAGTGGAAGGTCCGTCGCGGCAAGGTCTGGCCGATGCAGTACCTCGACGCGTGGCGCACCGGCGAGCAACGTTCCCCCGCCGACGAGGTCCGCGCCGCCGAGCTCGCCGAGCCCACCGCCTGCGACGACGCGATCGCCGAACCGGACGCCGCGTTCAGCTGATCTGGGCGCCCGCCTCAGCGGCGCTTCATCAACCAACGGAGGCGATGGGCCTTCTCGTACGCCGCTTCCGTCGCCAGTTGTCCGATACCCGACGACAGCGTCGGGTAGACGTGCGCCAGTTCGGCGAGCTCATCGACGCGGAGTTGGCGGTTGACCGCCAACGCCAGTTCATGGATGAGCTCACCCGCGGCCGGTGCGAGCACGTGGGCACCGACGATCTTTCCCTTGGCGGTGACGACCACGATGCCGCCCTCGGTCGCGTCGTCGGCGCGGGCGCGGTCGTTGTCGGAGAACTCGAATCGCCACACGTCGGTGTCCGTGCCGTGCAGGTCCTCGGCTTCACGCACGGTGAGGCCGACGTGGGCCAACTCGGGGTCGGTGAACGTGCACCACGGGACCTCGGCGTCGGCAGCACCTCGACCGGGGAAGAACATGTCACGAACGGCGACCACGGCACCGAGTCCAGCGGTGTTGGCCAGCATGCGGCGGCCGGCCACATCGCCCACCGCGTAGATCGTGCGGATCGTCGTTCGCCCGCGCTCGTCGGTGACGATGCCGTTCGGCGCGAGGGTGATGCCCAACTCGGCGAGGCCCAGCCCGTCGACGTTGGGTGAGCGCCCAGCCGCGAGCAACACACCCTCGACCGGAACCGCGACATCGACACCGGCGTCGCCGACCACCGCATGCACGAGAGTGCCGGGGTAGGTGGGTTCGAGGCGGCGGACGTCGGCGGTGCAATGGACGATGACACCCTCGTCGATCAGTCGCCGGGTGAGTCGCTCCACCAACGTCGGCTCCTCGCGGGGCAGGAGCGAACGCGCCCGTTGGAAGAGCGTGACCTCGATGCCCAGTCGTCGGAGGGCCTGCGCCATCTCCGTGCCCATCGGTCCGCCACCGATGACGGCGATCGACGACGGGGGTTCGTCGAGCTCGAAGAGCGTGTCGCTGGTGAGAATTCCGCGAGGGGTGAGCCCCGCGATGGTCGGGATGGTCGGATGACTCCCGGTGCAGATGAGGACGAAGCGAGTCGCGAGCGTGTGCGACAACCCGTCGTCGCCGGCGACGACGACCTCGGTGCCGCTCGTCACCGTCGCCTCTCCGATGACGACGTCGACGCCGACGTCTCGATATCCGGCCGGGTCGTTGTCGGCGGACGCGATCTCGGCGCGGACGGCGCGAATGCGTCGCCACACCCGGGCACGGTCGATCTCGGGCTCGACCGAGTCGATGCCGAACCGATCGGCGGTCCGCATGACCTGCGCGGTCTTGGCGGCGGCGAGGAGCGCCTTGGACGGCACCGAGCCGGTCCAGAGGCTGTCGCCGCCGATCTGACCCCGCTCGACGACCGCCACCTTCAGGTCCAGTCGGGACGCGAACCGTGCAGCCGTGATACCTGCGGAACCCATTCCGACGATGACGAGGTCGTACACCGTCTGGAGCCTAATGACCCGGCTGTGGCGCCGGGCATGCTGTACTGGCGGGTCGAACGGGCATCAACGAGAACGGAAGGGAACGCGCCATGAAGAACTTCGTCAAGGAGTTCAAGGACTTCATCGTCGGCGGCAACATGATCGAACTGGCCGTCGCGGTCATCCTGGGTGCCGCGGTGGGCGCGGTCATCAAGACCTTCACCGAGGACGTCATGATGAACCTCATCGCCGCGATCTTCAACAAGCCGTCGTTCAACGACGTCTTCCGGATCAAGCTGAACGACACGCCCAAGCTGGGCCCGGACGGCACCACGGTGGTGGCCGACGGGACCTATCTCGAGTTCGGAAAGCTGCTGACCGCGATCATCACGCTCGTGATCACGGGCCTCGTGCTGTTCATGATCATCAAGGCGTACAACAAGATCCGCCGCCCCAAGGACGAGGTCGCCGGCCCCACCGAGGTCGAGCTGCTCACCGAGATCAGGGACGCCCTGCGCGCACGCAACTGACACTCACCCGTTCGGGGGGTGACTTGCAACTGGCCTCCCCGATCGGTCGAATAGAGCACCTGATGTTCTTCCGGCGCGTGACCCTCCTCCTCTGTGCCGTCGCGTTGGCAACGGCCTGCGGGACGACCGCTGCGTCCACCGGGACGACACCGCCTGCGACCCTTCCGATCGGTGAGCTGCCGTCCTCGATCGTGCCCAGCGGTTCTGACGGCTCCGCCACGACGGTGCGGCGAACCACCACCACGCTCTC
Organism: uncultured Acidimicrobiaceae bacterium; assembly: GCA_963720695.1. GTDB lineage: Bacteria > Actinomycetota > Acidimicrobiia > Acidimicrobiales > Ilumatobacteraceae > UBA668. The sequence continues at coordinate 699,624 of CAVRGG010000004.1, read as the reverse complement.
CCCGGAGGACCAGATCGGCGCCAAGACGAACGGCAATCGGGTGATCCTGATCGGCGACTCGGTCATGGCCAGCACCTCGCGTCGATACACCGACGACACGTGCAAGGCGCTGGTGCCGTTGGGCTGGCAGGTGGAGCTCGACGCCGAGACCAGTCGGTTCATCGACTTCGGCAACAAGGTGCTCGACACGAGGCTGAGTGCTGGCTGGGACGCGAGCGTGATCCTGCTCGGCAACAACTACGACGGGAACCAGGAGGCGTACCGCAAGGGTCTGGAGCACATGGTCACCCGCCTCTCGCCGAACCCCGTCGTGCTGCTGACCGTCACCGAGTTCACCCCCTCGCGGCAACAGGTGAACGAGGTCATCCATGAGATGGCGGACAAGTACCCCAACGTGCTGATCGTCGATTGGGCCGCCACGACGGCGGACGATCCGAGCCTGACCGGCGGAGACGGGCTGCACCTGACCAACTCCGGACGGCAAGCACTGGCCGAGAACATCGCGCTGGCGCTCGGCGAGGCGCCCGAGCAGCCGGGCAAGTGCCTCGACACCAGCTACAAGGACGACTCGAACGGTTCCGTCAACGGCAGCACCACCACGACGGTCAAGAGATCCACGCAGACCACTGTGAAGAAGCCGACGACCACCAGCACGACCGTGGCGTCGACGCAGACCACCGCTGACCCCGGGACCGTCCCCCCGGGGACCTGAGCTCAGGGGGCGAGGGCGCGCAGCGGCGCGACCGGGATGTTGCGCAGGACGGTGTACACGAGCAGCACCGCCGGCATGACCCCTGACGCGAACGGGCGCACCCACGCCGGCCAGGGGCGTGTCTCGTGGCCCCAGCTGCTGCGCAACCACGTCCACCACGACCCGACCACGGCCACCAGGACCAGCGGCACGAACAGGTTGTAGCCGAGTGCTGCGACCGGGTGACCGGTGAGGAGCTGGTGAAATCCCCTGGTGAGCCCACACCCCGGGCACCAGAGACCGGTCGTGGCGTGGAACGCACAGCTGGGGAATCGGCTGTTCGCGGCCGACGGGTCGTTGAGCGCGACCAGCGCAGCGGCGCCCGCCATTGCGCAGCCGCATGCCAGGGGCGCTGCTCGCTGCCACCACATGGCGGGGGCGGTCGACGTGGCCTGCATGCCCGCATCGTAGACGTCACGTTGCGGACGCGGGCTTCCTCCGCCACGCTGGACGCTCATGTTGCAGGTACACGGGCTTTCGGTGGAGGTGGGCGGACGACTCCTGGTCGAGGACGTCTCCTTCACCATCATGCCCAAGGACAAGGTGGGCCTCGTGGGCCGCAACGGTGCCGGCAAGACCACCACGTTCAAGACCCTCGGTGGGGAGCTCGAGCCGGCCGCGGGGAAGATCATGCGCAAGGGCGGGTTCGGCTACCTGTCCCAGGATCCGCGGATCGACGGTGTGCTCGACACCCGGCCCGCCGTGCAGCACGTGCTCAGCGGTCGGGCGATCGACGAGCAACTCGACCGCATCGAGAAGCTGCGGGTCGCCATGGAGGCCGATCCCAACGAGCGCAACGTGGCCCGCTACAGCCGCGCCCAGGACGACTTCGCCAGCTCCGGCGGGTACGCCGCCGAGAGCGAGGCCCGCAGCATCATGGCCGGCCTCGGGCTGCCCGTGGACCGCATGGACCTCCCGATCGGCGTGCTCAGCGGTGGCGAGCGTCGCCGCGTCGAGCTCTCGCGCATCCTCTTCGCCGGCAGCGACCTGCTGCTGCTCGACGAGCCCACCAACCACCTCGACGTCGACGCCAAGACGTGGTTGCTCGACTTCATGCGCAAGTACCGCGGCGCCCTCCTCGTCATCAGCCACGACCTCGAACTGCTCGACGAGGCGATCACCCGCGTCATCCACCTCGACCGTCCTCACGAGGACAGCCTCGGCACGGTCTACGAGTACAAGGGCACCTACAGCCAGTACAAGACGGCCAGGGCCAAGGACGAGGAGCGCCTCTCCAAGGTGGCGATGCTGCAGTCCAAGGAGATCGCTCGCCTGCAGGCCGTGGTCGACCGCTTCGGTGCGAAGGCCACCAAGGCGGCGATGGCGCACAGCAAGGAGAAGCAGATCGCCCGCCTGGAGTCGCAGCGTGTGGAAGCCGGACCCGGCGACCGCACCATCCGGGTCCGCTTCCCCGACCCGCCCCCGTGTGGCGGCACCGTGCTCACGGCCACCCGGTTGTCGAAGGCCTACGGCGGGCCGCCGATCTTCGAGGACGTCAACTTCGATCTCGGTCGTGGCGAGCGGTTGCTCGTCCTCGGCCTCAACGGTGCCGGCAAGACCAGCCTGCTGCGCATCCTCGCCGGCGAGTCCACCGCCAACCTGGGCGACTTCCGCTTCGGTCACGAGGTCCACGCCGGCTACTACGCGCAGGAGCACGACAACCTCCGCACGGACCAGTCACTGCTCGACAACATTCGCGCCGAGGTGCCGCCGGGGATGATCTACACCGAGACGCAGTTGCGAGCGCTGCTGGGGATGATGGGACTCAGCGGCGACAAGGTGTACCAGCCGAGCGGCACGCTGTCGGGCGGCGAGAAGACGAAGCTGGCGCTGGCCATGCTGATGGTGGGGCGCAACAACCTGCTGTTGCTCGACGAGCCCACCAACAACCTCGACCCGCCGAGTCGCGAGTCGGTGGCCGGCGCGCTGAGCGGATGGAAGGGCTCCATCGTGTTCGTCAGCCACGACACCGAGTTCGTCGAGCGGCTGGCACCCACCAAGGTGCTGCTGATGCCCGACGGTCAGGTCGACTACTTCAACGAGGGCTGGCTGGAGCTCGTGTCGCTCGCCTGATCACGGGGGAGCGGTGCCGGTGTAGGTTCCGACGCATGCGCATCGGAATCGGTAGTACGGCAATCAATGGTGGAACGCTCGACGACGTGGTCGCGGAGGCGCAGCGGGCCAAGGACATGGGCGCGCACACGTTCTGGTCCTCGCAGATCTTCGGTCACGATGCGATGACCGCGCTGGCCATCGTCGGCCGGGAGGTGCCCGGCATCGAACTGGGCACCGCCGTGGTGCCCACCTACCCTCGTCACCCGTGGGTGATGGCACAGCAAGCCCTCAGCACCCAGGCCGCGATCAACAGCCGCGGCGACGGCGGCTTCTGCCTCGGGATCGGCCTCTCCCACCAGATCGTCGTCGAGTCGATGTGGGGCCTGTCGTACTCCAAGCCGGTGCGTCACCTGCGCGAGTACCTGTCGGTGCTGATGCCTCTGTTGGAGGGTCAGCCGGTGAAGTTCGAGGGTGAGGAGTTCCGCGTGCAGGGTGCGATCGCGTGCGGTCGGGAGCAGCCGCCCGTCGGTCGTGGTCGCCGCCCTCGGACCGCAGATGTTGCGGGTCACCGGCTCGATGACCGACGGCACGAGCACGTGGTGCGTGGGTCCCAAGACGCTGGCCGAGCTGACCATTCCCACGCTGCGCCAGGCGGCGGCCGACGCAGGGCGGCCCGAACCGAGGGTGGTCTGCGCGCTGCCGATCTGCGTCACCGACGACGTCGACGCGGCCCGCGCCCGCGCCGCACAGATCTTCGCCGTCTACGACACGCTCCCCAGCTACAAGACGATGATGAACCGCGAGGGTGTCGACGGGCCGGGCGGGCTGGCGCTCGTGGGCACCGAGGCCGAGGTGCGCGATCAGGTCGCCGAGCTCGAGTCGATCGGCGTCACCGACTTCAACGCCGGCATCTTCGCCACCGACCCCGAGGAGATGCAGCGCACCGCCTCGGTGCTCGCGCACTGGCTGTGAGCGGACCGCTGTCGCTGTCGATCGACGGCGGTGTCGCCACCGTCACCATCGACCATCCGCCGATCAACCTGTTCGACCTGTCGCTGTACGGCGCGATGGTGGAGATGGCGAAGCGATTGGCGGGCGACGACGAGGTGCGCGTCGTGGTGTTGCGATCGGCGAACCCCGAGTTCTTCATCGCCCATTTCGACGTCACCTTGATCCAGATGCTCCCCACCGACGCCCCGCCGTCGACCGAGCTGAACGACTTCCACGCGATGTGCGAGGCGTTCCGGACCATGCCCAAGGCGACGATCGCCGTCGTCGAGGGGCGCGTCGGTGGCGGCGGGAGCGAACTGACCTTGAGCTGCGACATGCGCTTCGCCGCGCTCGGTCGCGCGGTGTTCAGCCAGCCCGAGGTCGCGTTGGGCATCATCCCGGGTGGCAGCGGCACCGTTCGCCTCAGTCGGCTGATGGGTCGGTCGCGGGCACTGGAGGCCGTCTTGGGGTGCGACGACGTACCCGCGGACCTGGCCGAGCGGTGGGGCTGGATCAATCGTGCCCTTCCGCCCGACGAGCTGTGGCCGTTCGTGGACCGCTTGGCCCGGCGCATCGCCGGCTTTCCTCCACACGCAGTGGCGGCGGCGAAGGCCGCGGTGCTGCGAGCCGAGAAGGAGGTCGTCGCAGATCTGCTCGCCGAGGGAGCGGCGTTCGCGGCCACGCTCGGCGAACCGAGCGCACGAGCGGCGATGGCTGCGTTCATGGAGCGCGGTGGGCAGACGCGCGACGGTGAGTTGCGTCTGGGCGACCTCGCCGGAGAGCTCTGAGCCCCTAGCCTGAGCGGGACCATGAAAGGGCGCGCACCGTCAGGTGCCTTCGTGATCGCGGCGGTCCTCATCGCCGCGTGCACCGGCAGCCCTGGCGTTCACGTCACCCGTAGCGCGGCGCTGCCCACGTCGTTCGATCGCGCCGACCCGCCGCCGCCGGTCATCGAGATGCCCGACATCGATCCGGTCGAGTGGACCACGTGCGACGACCAGCCCGACCCGTGGCAGTGCGGCACCATCGACGTGCCGCTCGACTACCGGCGCATCGCCGATGGCGGGAGTTTGTCGATCGCCGTCACCCGGCTCCCCGCCGCTGACCCGTCGCAACGGATCGGTTCGCTCGTGTTGAACCCTGGTGGCCCTGGAGGTTCCGGTGTCGACCTCGCATGGGGATACGCCGGGCAGTTCCCCACCGCGTTGGTGGACCGCTTCGACCTCGTGGGCTTCGACCCGCGCGGGGTCGGCCGGTCGACCGCGGTCGACTGCGGTGACCTCGGCCGTTCGTTCCGCGTCGTGCTGCGCACCTGTCTCGCTCACAGCGGTGCGTTGCTGCCCTACGTCGGCACGCAGAACGCAGCCCGCGACATGGAGCAGCTTCGCAAGGCGCTCGGCGACGACCTGCTCACGTATCTCGGGTTCAGTTACGGGACCGCACTGGGCGCCGTGTACGCGGACCTGTTCCCCGACCGGATCCGGGCGGCGGTGCTCGACGGCAGCGTCGACCCGCAGGCCGGCGAGTACAACATCGACGGGACGGCGGTCGGCTCCTACGGCACACCGTTCTACGGCGTCCAGGACTTCGGCGGCACGGAGGGCGTGTTCCTCGACCTGTGCGACGCCACTCGGGCATGCCCCGCCGGCCCCGACAGTGGCGGCTTGCTCGATGATCTGTACGGGACCGTGAGCGATGCCAGCCTGAAGTACTTCGACGACTGGGACCCGCGGGTGACGGCGTCCCAGGTGGACGGGATCATCACCTCCTCGATGTACAACACCGATCTCTGGTCGCCGCTCGCCGTCGGGCTGGCCGATGCCGCCGACGGCGACGCGAGCACCCTCGCCGCGCTCGGGAGCTTCCTCGAGGCGGGCTACCCGCGGCAGGAGAACTCCTTCGACAACCTCACCGAGGCCAACGTCGCGATCTACTGCGCGGACTTCGCGGGGCGCCATGGTGAGTTCGCGGTGGACGGGTGTCAGGGCTGGCCCGAGACCAACGAACCGCTGCCCCCGATCACCCCCGTCGAGGTCGCGACCCCGATCGTCGTGATCGGCACCGACGGCGATCCTGCGACGCCGGGCTTCCTCGCCCCGCAGATGGCCGAGGCACTCGGTGATGCGGTGTCGGTCAGGTGGCAGGGCGCGGGCCACACAGCGTTCCTGCACAGTGAGTGCGTCGATCAGATCGTGATCGACTACCTCGTCGACCTCACCGTGCCGAAGAACCGCTCGCGCTGCGGGTTCACCGACGACGTCAACACCGTCGTGGCCCGCGCCGAACAGGTCTTCGTGCTCGACCGGGATCGCTTCCAGACCCGCCTCACGACCGTGTTCACCCAGGAGGGCCTGGCCGCGGCCGACGCCGAGTGCGTCGCGAAGGGCGTCGTCGAGCAGGGCTCCGACGCTGTCCTCGTCTACGCCCGCCTCGGGGTGCAACGCCCCGAGTACACCCGACTGCGAACGCGGGTGGAGGACGACTGCGGCGTCTGACCGCAGCCGTCCTCGCTGTCGTGCTGCTCAGCGCAGCTGGACCGGCGTGCCGCCGTACGGCCGGTCGACGAGGGCGAAGAAGTCGTTGCCCTTGTCGTCGACGACGATGAACGCGGGGAAGTCCTGGACCTCGATCTTCCAGACTGCTTCCATGCCGAGTTCGGGCATCTCCAGCACCTCGACCTTCGTGATGCAGTCCTGGGCGAGACGGGCCGCGGGGCCGCCGATGCTGCCCAGGTAGAACCCGCCGTGCGCCTTGCACGCGTCGGTGACCTGCTTGCTGCGATTGCCCTTGGCGAGCATGACGAAGCTCCCGCCTGCCGCTTGGAACTCGTCGACGTAGCTGTCCATCCGGCCGGCCGTCGTCGGGCCGAAGGAGCCGCTGGCCATGCCGGTCGGGGTCTTCGCCGGACCGGCGTAGTAGACGCAGTAGTCCTTGAGGTACTGCGGCATCGGCTCGCCGGCATCGAGGCGGGCCTTGATCTTGGCGTGGGCGATGTCGCGGGCGACCACCATCGGACCGGTGAGCATCACCCGCGTTTTCACCGGGTACTTGCTGAGCTCGGCGCGGACCTCGTCCATCGGACGGTTGAGATCGATGTGCACGACCTGGCTGTCGGCGAGGTCGTCGTGGGTGACGTCGGGCAGGAAGCGGGCCGGGTCGGTCTCGAGCTGCTCGAGGAACACACCGTCGCGGGTGATCTTGCCGATCGCCTGGCGGTCGGCACTGCAGCTGACGGCCATGCCGACCGGGCAGGACGCGCCGTGGCGGGGGAGGCGGATGATGCGCACGTCGTGGCAGAAGTACTTGCCGCCGAACTGGGCGCCGATGCCGGTCTCCTGCGAGAGCTTCAGCACCTTCTGCTCCAGTTCGAGGTCGCGGAACGCGTGACCGAGCGCACTGCCCTCGGTGGGCAGCCCGTCGAGGTAGCGGGCACTGGCGAGCTTGGCCGTCTCCACCGCCAGCTCGGCGCTCGTGCCACCGATGACCACGGCGAGGTGGTACGGCGGGCACGCGGCGGTGCCGAGCGTCTTCATCTTCTCGAACAGCCAGGGCAGCAGCGTCTTCTCGTTGAGCAGCGCCTTGGTCTCCTGGAACAGGTAGCTCTTGTTGGCGCTACCGCCGCCCTTGGCCATGAACAGGAACCGGTACTCGTCGCCGTCGACGGCGCTGATCTTGATCTCGGCGGGAAGGTTGTTGCCCGTGTTGACCTCGTCGTACATGGTGAGCGGCGCCATCTGGCTGTAACGCAGGTTGCTGGTCTGGTACGTGTTGAACACGCCGAGGGCGATGGCCCGTTCGTCGCCGCCGATGTGGTCGTCGTCGGCCGTGATCACCATCTGGCCCTTCTTGCCCTTGATGATCGCGGTGCCGGTGTCCTGGCACATCGGCAGCACGCCGCCGGCGGAGATGGCGGCGTTCTTCAACAGGTCGAGCGCGACGAAGCGGTCGTTGTCGCTGGCCTCGGGATCGTCGAGCACGTTGCGCAGTTGCTGCAGGTGGCCGGGGCGCAGGAAGTGGGCGATGTCGCGCATCGCCTCCTGGGTGAGGCGGGTGATCGCCGCCGGGTCGACCTTCAGCATCGGGCCGAGTGGAGTGTCGACGGTGCTGACGCCTTCGGTCGTGACGAGCCGGAACGGCGTCTCGTCGTGGCTCAGTGGGAACAGCTCGGTGAACTCGAACTCGGGGGATGCAGCCATGCGTTCAGGCTACGCCCGACGACAATCCGGTTCCCAACGGCTCAGGTCGCGTTCTGATCGTGCAGGTACACCGCTGGCGAGACGACAGGGCCGGGCACCAGGTTGGTGGCCTGGGAGCTGAACAGCACGTGTCGACCGTTCGACGACATCGTCCATCGTGTCTCGGTGTTGGCGTTGGGCAGATAGCCGGTGTAGCCGCGGTCGATCCGCTCGAGGATCACTCCGGAGGTGCTGATGCGATAGAGCGACTGTGGCGAGATGGTCGCGACGATCGAGTTGCCGTCACCGCTCAGGCGGGCGACCGCGTAGAACGCCTCGGAATCCAGCGGCATCGGCACCTTGGTGCGTGCTCCAGTGGCGACGTTCATCATGTACAGGTCGAACTCGTAGGAACTCGAGCGAGGCACCTGGATCAGCGCGGTCGTCGCATCCGCCGAGATCTGCATCGAGAAATCGAAGATCTCCGGCACGACGAGCGTGGTGGTCGTCCCCGTGGCGACCTTGTAGGAGCGCAGTGCTGTCGTTCCCGCGGTGCCGGTCGCCTCGCCCCATACGACGGTGGATCCGTCGGAGGAGAGCATGGGGTAGACCGACGTCACCGCGGGGATGGGCACCAGGGTCGTGGTGTTGTGGAGGCGGTCGCGGATGTACCAGTTCGGCGACCCCGGCACGGTGTCAGCGGGTGACAGTGACGCGTTCGACGACATGAGAACGACGGATCCGTCGGTGGAGACGCCTCGGGTCGCGGAGTCTCCATCGGTGCCGAACTGGCCATTGCCGTCCACCGAGATGATCGTGTACTGGCCACTGGCGATGTTGTACGACCAGACCTGCCGATTGACGCCCGTCACGGGATAGTTCTGCCATGAGAACAGCACTTCCTCACCGTCACCGGTGAGCGTGAAGTTGCCGTGGGCCACCGACGTGAGCACCTCCGGCAGGATGTCCGTCGCCACACCCGTGGTCCGATCCCACAGCTTCACCGATCCGTTGCCGGTGTGCGGGTCGTCGATCAGCACGTAACGGCCGTCCTCGGACACGTCGAGGTTCGCCATGTCGAACAAGGCCGGAATGGCGGTGAGTCGCACCGTCTGGTCCACCGCCAACGGTTGAGGGGTCGGGCCCTGGAAGTATCCGGCGATGTCGCTCGTGTAGTTCGACGTCATCGTGCCGGTGAGCGTGAACCCCCCGGCCGCGGTGCGGGTGATGGTGGAGGCAGCCCTGGTCTGGTACGGCACGGCGATGGTGAGGTTGCGGAACGACGGTGGCTGGGGTTGGGCCGTCGCCGCGATCTGCACCTGGCCCGGGCCGCCAGACTGGACGGCGACGTCGTTGACGATCACGGCGGAGCCTTCGGGGACGCCGGCGGCGGCCGTGTTCACCGCGACCACCTGGCCCGGTACGGGTGGCGTCCCGTACGTCGGTGGGCGTGTGTCGATCAGCCGAGTCGGGCGCATCGGGACGAAGAGGCCCTCCCGCTCGCCGCCCCCGCCGACCTTCACCGGCGGCCCGGTGAACCACCCGAGGATGTCCACCTGCAGGTGCGCCGAACGGTTCGCGAGGAAGCGAGCGATCCCGTTGGCGGGGCCGTCGATCGAGACGAACACCAACGACGTCGCCGTCTGGCCGGCCTCGAAGTTGAGGCTGGAGGTGCTCGGGACGGTGGTGCCGCCCGGGACGACGGACAGGAAGCCTCGGAGTGCCGGCGAGTCGACGGTCACCGAGAGGGCGACGGCCATCGCGTTCGAGGGAATGACGGAGCGAGGGTCACCGGCGTCGGCGATCCCGCTGAGCTGGACATCGGTCCAGACTCCCGCGGGCAACGGCGCGCCGCCACAGGGCGACAGCCCGAGACAGGTACGCGAGTCCACGATGCGCGAGGGCTGCACAGAGACGAAGTTGCCGCTGGCGCTACCGGTACCAGGGCCGACGAACCCACCGACCAGGTCGACGACGACGTCGGTCTCCATCGACGCGTGGATGTCGAAGGAGCCGTTCACGAGGGGGACCACGACCAGGTTGCTCCGGGTCTGGCCGATGACGTCGACGTTGAGCGACGCGATCTGGCCGGGCGCCGCCCAACCCGATGGGTATGCGGCGACGAATCCGGGCCTGGAGGCGTTGACGGCGGTGACGCTGAGGACGAACGCACGGGCGGCCCATTGCGAGGTGTAACGAATGGTCTCGCCGGCACCCATCCGATGCGCGGTGGGCACGCCGATCGGGCCGGTCGGTGAAGGTCTCGTGTCGATCAATCTGACCGGTGCGGATGCCACGTACTGGGATGCCTGGTACGGGGTGGGGTACCCCGGGAGAGTGGCGTTTCCGTAGCCGTACTGCTGCGAGATCGGAGGCCCGGAGAACACCTGGTGATTCAGCCCGAGGTCCCGCGTGTAGCGCCGCGATCTGCGCCGGTGTGGCGAGCCCGATCACCGGTCGGGCAACGGCGGCGTACCCGGCGAGCTTCGCCGCAGCCGCGTCCGCGCCGAAGTAGCCCTGGGTCTCGCAGCCGTCGATCGCGTACCCGGCCAGTGAGGTCGGCTCGCACATCGAGGAGACCACGTCGGGCTTCTGGCGGCCGTCGTTCGTCGGCCCGAAGCTGCTCTGCGGGAGATCAGGTGTGCCGAGCGGCGCTCCGCCGACGGTGAGCATGCCGGCGTTCGCGGAGTCGGCGAACGGGATGCCCGCACTCCCGGCGTCGGAGGAGTATTCCAGCCAGCCGTAGTAGGTCCCGATCTCGATGATGTCGTAGGCGGGCGGGTTGCCGCTGGAACGGGTCGGCTCGTACTTCACCCACAGGCTGACCAGGCCGTCCTTGTTGGTGTCGTAGACCGGGCCCTTCGTCGGGTCGGTGTTGCACAGCCGGACACCGTCGGTGGCTTCGAGCGGCTGGGCCCCGGCGAGCGCTTGGTTGTTCCCGTACTGCGGCACCGCCGGTCGAGGGGCGCTGACCCCGGTGGCGCCGTTGTAGTCACTGATGTAGAGGTCGTAGTCGGTGCGTGTCGCGCCCCAGTCGCTCCACCGCAGCCCGAGCAACATGCCGCAGTACACCGACAGTGATTCGTCCGTGCCGTTGAAGTTCATCCACCGGTTGTTGTTGGGGTCGTTCCAGTAGCTCCGGTAGTAGGTGCCGGCGAACTTGGTGTAGCCGGGAGCGTGCGCCATCTCGCCGGAGGTGTTGAACCAGGCGATGCCCTTGGTGACCGCATAGTTGACGATGGCGGCCGAGGGACCCGTGCCGTTGCCGGGACCGTCGTAGGTCCACTCGATCGGGTTGAGGATGATGTGCACGCCGTTGGTGGCCATCCAGTCGATGACGTTGTAGTAGTCCGGCCGCGTGCCGAGCTCGGCGAGGTAGAGTTGTGCTCCCGGTGCGTTGTCGGCGACGATCTCGGCCAACGAGTTGCCGTAGGTCGCACCGGGTGATCCGAACGGGCAGGTGGCACCCGCGGACACGCAGTACCGATTTCCCGCGGGGATCGCCGGGAGCTCGCCGCTGGCGATCTCGGTCGCGAGCGCGGTCGTGTCGAACGCGTCGATGATGCCGACCTTGCTGCCGACGCCGGTGTACCCGACGCTGGTCCACGCCATCAGCCCGAGATCCGTCGGGGTGATCGGGCCCCGCTCCACCCGCGGCAGCTCGACGTGTGAGGCGTGGGCATCGGCAGGCGCTCGAACCCGGGTGACGCCTTCGGTGCCGGCGAGCGCGGCGAGCCGATCCGTCGAGACGGTGGCGAGGTAGAGACCCCCTCCGCCGCGGCCCAGCGATCCGCCGGCCGCAGCGACAGCGCCGACGATCGCGCTGTCCTCGCCGGAGATCTCGACCGTGATCGGAGCGACGCCGCGGCCGCGGGACCGCTCGGCGAGCGCCGCGTCGAGCCGAGGCTGTGGTGCGGCCGCAGGGCCGGCCGTGGCACTCGCGGTCTCGACGGCGCCCTGCACGCCGACCGGCGGGGTCAGTCCCCGCTCGACGGCGGTCGGGCTCGCTGAACCGAGCGCAGTGGATGTCGGGACGACCACGCCGGCCACGGCGATCGCCGCCACCAGACCGACCCGGAGGTCGCGTCGAAAGGATCGCATGGGGGTAACCGTTCTCATGTGGGATGGCGGGCGAAGATGTAGACCGTCGCATCGGGGTTGGGGGTGACGAGGATGTTGTCGCTGCCGTTGGTGTATGCGACGAATTCACCGTTCGGCGACATCACGGCGGCGATCGACGGGTAACGCGGGGCGTAGCCGTTCCACGTGCGGTCGACACGTTCGATGACGCTGCCGTCCATCCCGAGGAGGAAGATGGCGCCCCCTCCGTTCGCGACGCTGAGGTACGGGGCCATCCGCTGGATCATGATCGTGGCGCCGTCGTCGCTGAGCTGAATGGAGCGCGTCGAACACGTCGTGGCAGCGGAGGGAACGGGGATCGTGGTCGCGGTTCCCGTGGCCGTGTTCACACGGGTCAGGGTCACGGGCTGCGAAAGGCACGGACTGCCGTTGGTGAACGAACTGACCAACGCGACCGAACCTGAGCCGTCGAGGTCGAGGTTGGTCACCATCGCCGACGGCAACGGCCACGACACCCCGGTCGCCGAGGCGACCTTGTAGACCATGAGTTGGGGAGGCATCCCGGGTGGGACTTCGGTCCATGCGACGGTCGAGCCGTCGCTGGAAATCTTCAACACGGCGAGGTACTGACCCGCGATACCGACCAGTTTGTTGGTCTGGGTCGTCAGATTTCGGACATAGATGTTGGGGAGACCCGCTGTGCCGCCGGGCGCCAGAACCGCCGTCGACATGAAGGCGATCAGCGTGCCTGACGAGGAGACACCACCCAGCGTCGCGTATGTGCCGTCGACGAAGTCACCGGTGGAGTCGTCGATCGACACCTTCTGGCTGATCGCCGTCGCGACGTCGTAGGCCCACACCTGTGGGGACGCCCCGACCGCCTGGGAATAACCGTCGTACGCCACGGTGGACCCATTGCCGCTGAGGACTCCGTTGGTCGTCAGCGGCAGGATGGTGGTCGTCGAGTCCGTCGTCGCGTCATAGAGGCGCATGCCGGACGGGGACGCGTCGCCGGTGCCGAGCACGAAGCGGCCGTCGTCCGACATCGAGTTGTAATCGTGCGACCACGAGACCAAGCTCACGGGGTCCCTCGACAGCGCAGCACCCGTCGCAGGGTGGGTCTGGCCGGGCGGAAGCGGACTCAACGTCGCGCCGACGAAGTAGCCGGCGATGTCGCTCACGTAGTGCGCCGTCATCGTGCCGGTCATCGTGAACGTACCGTCGGCGAGCCTGGTGATGGTCGAGGTGGCTCGCGTTTGGTTGGCCGCTCCGACCGTCAGGTTTCGGAAGCCCGGTGGCTGGGGTTGTGCGGTGTCGGCGACCTGCACTTCTCCCGCTGCCGCCGCCTGGACGGCGACGTTGTTGACGAACACCGAACCGGCGGACGTCGGCACGCCGGCCGCAACGGCGTTCACCGGCACCACCTGCCCGGCGGCGGGCGGCGGGGGTGCGCTGGCGGTCGGTTCGCGAGAGTCGAGCAGTCGGAACGGTCGCACGGGCACGAACTGGCCTGCGGGCTCGGTGTACCCGAGCGGCCCGGTGAACCATCCGAGGATGTCGACCTGCAGGTGCGCGGTGCGGTTCATGAGGACCCGCACGACACCGTTGGCTCCGCCGTCGATCTTGACGAACGTGAGCGCAGTGCCCGATTGGCCGGACTCGAAGTTGAGGTTCGACGAGGTCGTCGCCGCCGAGTTGCCCGGCACGACCGCCATGAACCCGCGACCACTCGGGGTGTCGGCGGTGACCGAGAGCGCGACCGCAGACGCGTTGTCGGGGATCACCACCGCCGGCCAGCCGGGGTCCGAGAACCCGCGGACGTCGATGTCGGTCCAGGTGCCCGCCTGCACCGGTTGCCCCGTGCAGTTCTGGACGCCGACACAGGTGCGCGTGTCGACCAGCCTGGTCGGGCTCACGTTGACCAGGCTCCCGTAGCCCGTCTCGGGATCCGCGGCGAACACGCCCAGGACGTCGATCACGACATCGGTCGGGACGTTGGCGAAGATGTCGATGTAGCCCTGGTCGCCGATGGGGACGATGACCGTGTTGGATCGCGTCTGGCCGACCATGTCGGCGTTGAGCGTCGCCACTTGTCCGGGCGCCGCCCAGCCCGCGGGGTACACCGAGATGAAGCCAGGTTTGGACACGTTGACCATGGTCACGTTGAGGAGCAGTGACGTGGCCGACCCGAACTGGCTCCCGACGTTGTAGTGCACCGTCTCGCCACCGATCAGTCGGTGCGCCGGCATCCCGATGGTGGCGTACGGCGCGCCGCGGGACTCGATGACTCTCGTCGGGGAGATGGCGGTGAAGTTCGTCGCCTGGTACGTGGGTGGGACGGCCGGCAGCGTGGCCATGCCGTAGCCGACCATCTGCGTCGGGGCGATCGGGACGCCGTACAGGTTGGTGCCCTGGTCGCGCAGATAGCGCGCCATCACGGCCGGCGTGTCGAGGCCGATCACCGGTTTGGTGAGCGCGGCCCAGCCGGCCACCGCCGCTGCCGCAGCGTCGGAGCCGAAGTATCCGGACGTCGAGCAGGATGATGAGGACGACCCGTCGACTGAGGTGTCCGTGCACGGCCACGACACCATGTCGGGCTTGGTCCGGCCGTCGTTGGTGGGTCCGTAGCTGCCGTTCGGGAAGTCCATCAACACCTGGCCGCGCAGACCGGAGACCGTGAGCATGCCGGGGTTGGCGGAGTCGGCGAATGCGATGCCCACGCTGCCCGGATCGGTCTGGTACTCGAGCCACCCGTAGTACGTGCCGATCTCGATGATGTCGTACGCGGGCGGGTTGCCGGTGGACCGGGTCGGTTCGTACTTCACCCACAGGCTGACGAAGCCGTCCTTGTTGGTGTCGTACACGGGACCGTTGGCCGGATTGGTGTTGCACAGCCGGGTGCCACTCGTGCCTTCGAGCGGCTGCGCCCCGGGCAACGACTGGTCGGCACCCGACAGCAGCACCTTCGTCGCGTTCACACCGTTGCTCGGGTTGTAGTCGGAGATGTAGAGGTCGTAGTCGGTGCGGGTCGCACCCCAGTCGCTCCACCGGAGGCCGAGCAGCATCCCGCAGTAGACCCCCATCGACTCGTCGGCGCCGTTGAAGTTCATCCATCGGTCGTTGTCGGTGTCGTTCCAGTAGGAGCGGTAGTAGGTGCCGGCGTACGTCGTGAAGTCCGGGTTCACCGCCCTCGCCATCTCACCACCGGTGTTGAACCACGCGATGCCCTTGGACACCGCGTAGTTGATGATCGCCGCCGACGGGCCAGTCCCGTTGCCCGGCCCGTCGTAGGTCCAGATGATGGGGTTCAACAGGATCGTGACGCCGTTCGACGCCATCCAGTCGATCACCGAGTAGTAGTCGCCGCGAGAACCCAACTCGGCCAGGTACAGCGAGGCATCCGGGGCACCGTCGGAGATGATCTCGGCGAGCGAATTGCCGAAGGTTGCGCCGGGGGTGCCGAAGGGACACGTGGCGCCGCTCGACACGCAGATGCGATTGCCGGACGGGACATCGGGAATCTCGCCGGTGGCGATCTGATTGGCCAGCACGGTGAGGTCGAACAGGCCGACCACGCCGACCTTGCTGCCCGCACCCGTGTAGCCGGCATCGTGCCACGGCCGCGATGCCTGCCAGTTGCGAGACACGATGGGTCCGCGCTCCACGCTGGGCACGTCGACGTGCGCGCTCGCGACCTCGACCGGCTGGCGCACCTGTGTGATGCCGTCGGTGCCGGCCAGCGCCGGGAGCCGATCCGACCTCACGGTGGCGAGGAACAGCCCCCCGCCTCCGCGGCCGAGCGTGCCACCGGCCGCCGCGACTGCCGCGGCGATCGCGGCGTCCGTACCTTCGATCTCGACGGTCACGGTCGTCACCGATGCTCGCGCCCTGGCTGTCATCACCGAGTCGAGGCGCGGCTGAGGAAGGGCGGGCGGTGTGGCCGACGCGTCGTCGATGGAGATGTGGGCACCGACCGGCGGCGTCAGGCCGCGATCGGTCACGGGCGCGATCGGCGTCGCGGCTCGCGCCGTCGCCGGCACCACGATCCCGACCACACCGAGTGCGACCACCAACCCGATGCGTGCTCCCCGCCGTCCCACCTGCATGGAGCGGGACACTATGTGAGTCATCGCTCGGAGTCGAGTCGCCGTCACTCCAGATCCGGGCGGGCCGTCACTTGAGCCGCTTGGGGGTGGCGTTGGCGGGGTCGTCGGGCCACTGGTGCTTGGGGTAGCGGCCGGCCATGTCCTTGCGGACGTCGGCCCATGTGCCCGCCCAGAAACCCGGCAGGTCGCGGGTGATCTGCACCGGCCGGTCCGCCGGGGACAACAGCTCCAGTGCGATCGCGACCTGCCCATCGGCGACGGTGGGATGCGTGCGGGTGCCGAACAGGTCCTGCACGCGCACGCTCGCCGTCGGCACGTCGCGCTCGTAGTCGATGACGACCGTGCGGCCGTTGGCCGTCTCCAGCGTGGCGGGTGCGAGCTCGGCCAGCCGGCTCGAGGCGTCCCAGTCGAGCCGGGCGGTGAGGAGCATCTCGGTGTCGAGCCGGGCGAGATCGGCGGCGCCGGTGGCGTGCTGCAGGAACGGCGCGAGCCATTCGTCGAGGTCGGCGATCAGCGCCTTGTCGCTCCAGTCCGGCCACTCCTCACCGAAGGTACGGCGGAGGAACGCGACGCGGTGTCGAAGGGCAACCGTGCGTTCGGTCCAGGGCAGCGCGGCGAGACGGGTGGTGCGCACCCGGTCGAGCAACGCGATGACGGTCTCGTCGCCCGGCGGTGCGGCGCGCACCTGCTCGTCGAGGAGCATCCCACCGAGCCGGGTCTCGATCCGCTGCACGAGATCGTCGCGCTGCTTGTCCCACACCAGGCTCTCCCGCGTCTCGATCTGGTCGGCCAGCGCGGTGATCAGTTCCTGCGTGTCGAGTGCGGCACCGATGCGGATGCGGGCGTTGTCCCGCTTGCCGTCGAGATCCGCGGCGACCACGAACCGTTCGTTGGCGAGCGGGTCGGTGGGTGGTGTCCACGCCGACGATCCCGTGCGCATCTGGAACTGTCCGGGCTGGCTGCGGCGCACCGCGACTCGATCGGGATAGGCGTGCGCCAACACGGATCCGCAGTGGTCGACGCGGATGGCGTCGATGTCGAAGCTGACGCCCGCCCGTCGTGCGAGATCGCTCGAACGCTCCAACACCCTGCGGACGTCGCGTCGATCGGCGAGGTCGTGGTGCTGGCCCCCGATCACCGCGACGCGCAGCGCCAGGTCTGCGGGAAGATCGTCGGGGCGGCCGCGGAAGATGTCTCGCTCGTCGAGCAGCGCGGCGACGACACACGCGAGGCCGTGGTCGATCGGTGGCGCGGCATCGACCATGCAGGCGAGCCGTGGGTGCAACGGCAACGACAGCATCCGCCGGCCGCGTTCGGTGGGGCGACCGTTCGGGTCGAGCGCGCCCAGCCGCTCGAGCAGTTCGACTCCCTGCTGCAGCGTCCGCGACGGCGGCCTGTCCGCCCAGCGCAACTCGTCCACAGGAGTTCCCCACGCGGCGAGCTCCAGTGCGAACCCGGTGAGATCGACCTGCGTGATCTCTGCCTCGAGGTGGGCTCGTCGTGTGGTGTGCTCGAGCTTGCTCCACAGGCGGTACGCGACGCCGGGCTCGGTTCGGCCGGCTCGCCCGGCTCGCTGGTCGGCCGACGCCCGACTGGTGGCGACCGTGGTGAGCCGGCTCATTCCGGTTCGCTGGTCGAAGCGCGGCACGCGGGCGAGGCCGGCATCCACGACCACGCGCACGCCATCCACGGTGAGCGACGACTCGGCGATGTCGGTGCTCAGCACCACCCGCCGCCGCCCGGGTGGCGATGGGGCGAGGGCGTGGTCCTGTTCGGCCAGGCGTGAGCGCGCCCGCGAGCGGATGGACGTCGACGTGGTCGGGCAGGGTCCCGTGCAGCAGTGACTGCACCCTGCGGATCTCGCCGATGCCGGGCAGGAACACCAGCACGTCACCGGTCTGCTCGCGCACGGCCCGCTGGATCGAGCGCCCGCCATCGCCTCCGGCACGCGGTCGCCGCTTGCCCATCGGCGCCCACACCATCTCCACGGGATGCAGCCTGCCGTCGCTGTGCGCCACCGGTGTGTCGGGACCGAGCACCGCCAGCAGGCCCTTGGTGTCGGGTGTCGCCGACATGGCCAGCACGCGGCAGATCCGGTCGCAGGGTGTCCCGCGCGTCGAGCGCGAGCGCGAGGCCGAGATCGGTGGGCAGGTTGCGTTCGTGGACCTCGTCGAAGATCACCAGCCCGTACCCGTCGAGCGTGGCGTCGTGCTGCAGCCGACGGGTCAACACACCCTCGGTCACGACCTCGATGCGCGTGTGCGGGCCGATGTGGCGCTCGTCGCGGGTCTGGTAGCCGACGGTGTCGCCCACTCGCTCGCCGAGCAGCGAGGCCATCCGCTGCGCGGCGGCGCGGGTGGCGAGTCGACGTGGCTCGAGCATGACGATGCGCTGCGTCCCCAGCCAGGCCTCGTCGAGCAGCATCAACGGCGCGAGCGTGGTCTTGCCCGCGCCGGGTGGCGCGACGAGGATCGCGGACGTGTGATCGCGCAGACCGTCGACGACGGCGGGCAGTGCCTCGAGGACCGGAAGATCCGGCGGCTCGAAGGGCACCTCGGCTCAGCCCAGCGCGGGCGTGCCGTGGAACGGCGACGGGTCGCCGGCGGCCGGGATGTTGGGCGGCAGCCAGGCGGTGTTGTCGGCGATGATCTTCGCCACGCGGTGCCACTCGTGGGGGTCCCAACCCTCCGCGGATGCGACGTTGCCGTTGCCCTGCACGAACACGAGCGCCGGCAGCGTGCCGACGCCGATGCCACGGACGAACGCGCGGCTCGGGTCGCAGAAGACCAGGAACTCGTCGACGAGCGGCCCGAGGAACTGCTTGGCCTCGTCGGCGGTGCAGGTGAGGACGAGGTTCACGCGCACGTCGGCCCCGCGGAACGAGTCGAGCACCCGGGTCGCGGTCTTGAGGATCCACGAGCTCTCGTTGGTGTACGGATCCAGGACGACGCTGGCGAGGTGGAACGTGGTCAGCCACTCGTGCAGCGGGCGTTCTTCACCGGCGATCGTGGTGAGGGGGATGTCGAGGGCAACGGTGCTAGCCACGAGGCTGAACGGTAGCGCGCGGCGCCGGTCGCGACCCACCTCGCCGGGGCACGGTCGTCCGTCGAGCGGTAGGTTCGGTTCGTGCATCCCATCGAGCGCCTTCGGTATCTGGCCCGTTCCAGCGGGGCCGACCAACGGGTCCTGGTGGGCGAGACCGCGTCGGCGCTGCGCGGCCTCGGCCTCGACCCGGCAGGACTCGTCGTCAGTTGCCGACGGATCGTGGAGCGGCATCCGACGTCCGGTCCGCTGTGGTGGCTGTGCGCGCACATGCTGACGTCGACCGACGCGGGGAGCACGGCCCGCGAGTTGGCGGGGGCGATCGAGCTCGACCCCACGCCCGACTGGCTGGTCGACGAGTTGCCCGAGGACGCGACCGTGTGCGTGATCGGCTGGCCCGATCTCGCCGGCGAGGCCGCCCTCCGCCGTGGCGACCTCACCGTGCTCGCGGTCGACGCCGACGACCAGGGCGCCTCGTTCGTTCGTCGCCTCGATCGCTCCGACGTGGTCGCCGAGGTGGTCGAGCCAGGTGGTGTGGCCGCCGCGGTGCTCGCCAGCGACCTGGTCCTGATCGAGGGGACCGCTGCATCCACTTCGGAGTTGATGGCGACCCGAGGGTCGCGTGCCGCGGCGTCGGTGGCGTACTGCAGTGAGGTGCCGGTGTGGGCCGTGGTCGGTCGTGGCCGCTGCCTGCCCGATGCGGCGTTCGCCTCGATGGTCCAGCGGGTCGCCGATGTTCGCGTGCCGTGGGCCGCAGAGGCGGACGTGGTGCCACTTGGCCTCGCCTCGCACCTGGCCACCGAGCGTGGCGTGATGCCGATCGAGACGGCGACGCTGCTGGTGGAGTGCCCGTTGGCGCACGAACTGCTCGGCACGCGACCGACGTAGGTCGCGCGACACTGGGCGTATGCACCGACCTGATCGACGTCGACGGTCATCGCCGAGGAACACCGCCGTCGCGGGGAGCACCGCCACCGCCGGCAGCGTGGCCGTGGCAGGTAGCGCGGCCACCGCGGGCAGCGTCGCCGTGGCCGGCAGCGTGTCCACCGCGGGCAGCGTCGCCGTTGCCGGCAGCGTCGCCACCTCGGGCAGCGCGATGGTCGTCGGGAGCGCCGGCACAGCGGGGAGTGCGCTCGTCGCCTGGAGCGTCCTGACGCTGCTGGGCGTGGGCATCCGGATGTGCGTCGCGACCATCGCCTGTGTCCGCTGCACCCGTTGTGTGGCGTGCGTCGCGTGTGTGGACTGCGTCGACTGCATCGGCTGCGTGGGCTGCGTGGGCCTGCGCGGCGCGGTCAATCAGCGTGGTGTGAAGGCATCGCCGCCCGCCTGACCAGTGTCCCGCCCCCGCCGGCCGTCGCCCGCCGTCGCGCCGGCCGGCCTCGTTCTCGCGGTACAAGAACGTGAATTCACGTTCTGGTACTTGCGAGAACGGAGGCGACCGAACGGGGAGCGACGGAACGAGGACCGGGGGATGCGTAACGGGGGGACGACGGCCTGACCGGCGTGAAGGTCAGCGTTGGCCGGCGCGAGTGGGGAGGTTGCCCGCAGCGTCGGCGAGCACCTTGGCGACGAACTCGACGTCGTGATCGATGAGGCCGACCGTGACCCGCAGCGACGGGTCGTCGGGCCGGACCATGAACGGCTCGCCCGGCGCGGCGCCGATGCCCTGCGCGGCGAGGGTCAGCAGCGACGACCGTTCGTCGGCGACCTGCATCCACAGGTTGATGCCATCGGTCCCCGTGAACGCCACGCCGGCAGCGGCGAGAACGTCCGTGACGGCGGTGCGCCGCGCCGCGTACTCCTCGCGGGCTGCGTCGACAGCGGCCACCGTGTCGGGATGGTCGAGCATCTCGAGGAGAACCGCCTGCAGGATCCGGCTGCTCCAGCCCGGTCCGAGCAGGCGACGGTTGGCGACCGCGCTGACGACGTCGCCGGCGCCGCCCACGGCGGCGAGGCGCAGATCGGGGCCGTGGCTCTTGGAGTAACTGCGGATGTGCACCGTTCGCTGTGGCAGGTGGGTTCCGAGGCTGACGAGCGCGCCGCTGGCGATGTCGCCCGAGTGGTCGTCCTCGATGACGACGGCGTCGCTGCGGGCGAGCGCCGTGGCGAGCTGCTTCGCCCGACGAGCGGTCAAGGTGATCCCGGTCGGGTTCTGGGCGCGGGGTTGCAGGAACACCGCGCGCACGCCCGACGCGAGCGCGTCGGTGAGCGCATCCACGCGCATCCCGTGCTCGTCGAGGGGCACGCCGATCACGTCCGCGCCGAGGAGGTCGAGCAGGTCGAGGAGGGGAGGGAACGTCGGATGCTCCACGACCACCCGATCGCCGAGGCGGACGACGACGGTGGCCACGCGGTCGAGTGCGTCCATCGCTCCGTCGACCACGGTGAGCTCTTCGGCGGGGAAGGGCCACTCGCCGCGCAGCCGCGCCTCGAGCTCGGGTAGTACGGGGTGGTCGAGGTAGCTCGACGTCAACGACTGGCGATTGACTCGGGCGATGACCGGGCCGAGGTCGGGGAGCAGCGCCGGGTCCGGGGTGCCGGTCGACAGATCGAGGGCGAAGTGGCCCGGTCCCTCGGTCACCCGGCGATACCGGCGGGGCGTGACCGGACCGGTCCGCTCGCGCACGAACGTGCCCTGGCGGCCGCGGGCGTCGATGGCCCCGACAGCGGCCAGGGTCTGCCACGCCTCGCTCACGGTGGTGGGCGACACCCCCAACGAGGTGGCCAGTTCGCGCACGGTCGGCAGCCGTTCACCGACGGGCAGCGCACCACTCGTGATCAGTCGGCCGACGGCGGCGGCGATGCCCCGTGCGCTGCGGTCCTGGATCTCCGAGGAGAGGTCGTGGCCGAACGTGTGGTTCATTGTCCGGTAACAATACAACTATTGTGCGCCTCGGGGTGTCACATTAGAGTCCGCGCCATGGCACACATCGTGAGAGCAGCACTTCTGCAGACGGACTGGCCCGGCACCAAGGACGCGATGCTCGACAAGCACGAGGCCGCCGTGCACGAGGCAAAAGCCCAGGGAGCGCAGGTGATGTGCTTCCAGGAACTGTTCTACGGCCCGTACTTCTGCCAGGTGCAGGAGGCCGAGTACTACGCCTACACCGAACCGATTCCCGACGGTCCCACCACCAAGCGCTTCCAGGCCATCGCCAAGGAGACCGGCATGGTGCTCGTGCTGCCGATGTACGAGATCGTCCAGAGTGGCCTGTACTTCAACACCGCGGCCGTGATCGACGCCGACGGCACCTACCTCGGCAAGTACCGCAAGCAGCACATCCCCCAGACCAAGGGCTTCTGGGAGAAGTACTACTTCACGCCCGGCACGGGCGGTTACCCGGTGTTCGACACCGCGGTCGGCAAGGTCGGCGTCTACATCTGCTACGACCGGCACTTCCCGGAGGGCTGGCGCGCCCTCGGCCTCAACGGTGCGGAGATCGTGTTCAACCCGTCGGCCACGAGTCGCGGGCTGAGCGAGTACCTGTGGCGACTCGAGCAGCCGGCGTCGGCCGTGGCCAACATCTACTACGTCGGTGCGATCAACCGCGTCGGCATCGAAGAACTCGGCGACAACGACTTCTACGGCCAGAGCTACTTCGTGGATCCGGAAGGCAAGTTCGTCGGTGAGGTGGGTGATCCGTACAAGCCCGAGCTGATCGTGCGCGACCTCGACCTCGACATGATCCGAACCGTGCGCGATCGCTGGGCGTTCTACCGTGATCGCCGACCCGACGCGTACGACGAGCTCGTCGCCCGCTGACCGTCCGACCGAACCGAGGGGATCCCATGGCAACCACGCTCATCAAGAACGGCAAGGTCGTCTCGACCACCGGCACCATCGCCCAGGACGTGCTGATCACCGACGACACCATCACCGCCGTCGGCGGTCCCGGCTACTTCACCGAGGAGGGCATGACCTCGGTCATCGACGCCGCGGGCAAGTACGTCATCCCCGGTGGCATCGACGTCCACACGCACATGGAGCTGCCCTTCGGCGGCACGTTCGCGAGCGACACCTTCGAGACCGGCAGCAACGCCGCTGCGTGGGGCGGCACGACCACCATCGTCGACATGGCAGTGCAGCGCTACGGCGAGAACGTGCACGAAGGCCTCGCCGAGTGGCACCGCAAGGCCGACGGCAACTGCAGCATCGACTACGGCTTCCACCAGATCATCGGCGGCGTCGACGAGCAGTCGCTCAAGGACATGCAGTACCTCGTCGAGCACGAGGGCATCAGCAGCTTCAAGCTGTTCATGGCGTATCCCGGCGTGTTCTACAGCGACGACGGCCAGATCCTGCGAGCGATGCAGACCGCGGCCGAGTGCGGCGCCATGATCCTGATGCACGCCGAGAACGGCATCGCCATCGACGTGCTGGTGCAGCAGGCGCTCGCTCGGGGCGACACGGACCCGCGCTACCACAGCTACACCCGACCGTCGCCGCTCGAAGCCGAGGCCACGCACCGCGCCATCGTCCTCAGTCACGTCGCCGGCAACGTGCCGCTGTACATCGTGCACATGAGCGCCGGCGACGCGCTCAACGAAGTGGCTGCGGCCCGCCACCACGGTCGCAACGTGTTCGCCGAGACCTGCCCGCAGTACCTCTACCTCACGCTCGAGGAGACGCTCGGCAAGCCCGGCTTCGAGGGAGCGAAGTGGGTGTGCAGCACGCCCGTGCGCTCCAAGGACCATGACCCCGACTACATCGGCCAGATGGGGCACGGTCACCAGGGCGATCTGTGGAAGGGCCTGCGGATGAACGAGCTGGCGATCGTCAGCACGGATCACTGCCCGTTCTGCATGAAGGACCAGAAGGAGCTCGGCCTGGGCAACTTCGCTGCGATCCCCAACGGGATCGGTGGTGTCGAGCACCGGATGGAGCTGCTGTACCAGGGCGTGGTCAACGGCGAGATCTCGCTCGAGCGCTGGGTCGAGACCTGCTGCACCACGCCGGCTCGCATGTTCGGCATGTACCCGCGGAAGGGCGTCATCGCCCCCGGCGCCGATGCCGACATCGTGATCTGGGATCCGAACAAGCAGACCAAGATCGGCATCAACGACAAGCACCACATGAACATGGACCACTCGGCGTGGGAGGGCTGGGTGATCGACGGCAAGGTCGACACCGTCATGTCCCGCGGCACCATGGTCATCCAGAACGACACCTTCGTCGGACGCAAGGGACACGGCCAGTACATCAAGCGCGGCCTGTCGCAGTACCTGGTCTGACGACTCCTCCACCCCTTTCGATCACGAGAGCAGCACACCATGAATCGCATTTCCCATTGGATCGACGGCAAGGTCGTCGAGAGCACGTCCGGGCGCTCCGGCGTCGTCTTCGACCCGGCCACCGGACAGCAACAGGCGGCCGTCGACTTCGCATCCGTCGAGGAAGTGGATCACGCCGTCGCCGTCGCCAAGGCGGCATTCCCCGCGTGGCGCTCCACCAACCTGTCGCGGCGTGCCGAGGTGATGTTCCGGATGCGTGAGCTGGTCGACGCGAATCGCAAGGAGATCGCGACGCTGCTCACCAAGGAGCACGGCAAGGTGCTCGGCGACGCGCTCGGCGAGGTCGCCCGTGGCCTGGAGAACATCGAGTTCGCCTGCGGCATCCCGAACCTGTTGAAGGGTGGCTACAGCGAGCAGGCGAGCACCGGAGTCGACGTCTACAGCATCAAGCAGCCGTTGGGTGTGGTGGCCGGCATCACCCCCTTCAACTTCCCTGCGATGGTGCCGATGTGGATGTTCGCCAACGCCCTCGCGTGCGGGAACACCTTCGTGCTCAAGCCGAGCGAGAAGGACCCGTCGGCGAGCATGTTCATCGCCGAGTTGCTCAAGCAGGCGGGCCTCCCCGACGGCACGTTCAACGTGATCAACGGCGACAAGGTCGCGGTCGACCGTCTGCTCGACCACCCCGACATCCAGGCGGTGAGCTTCGTCGGCTCCACGCCGATCGCGCGGTACATCTACGAGACGGGCACCAAGAACGGCAAGCGGGTGCAGGCGCTCGGTGGGGCGAAGAACCACATGCTCGTGCTCGCCGACGCCGACCTCGACATGGCCGCCGATGCCGCGGTGAGCGCGGCGTACGGGTCCGCCGGCGAGCGGTGCATGGCCATCTCGGTGGTGCTCGCCAGCGAGGCCATCGCCGACCAACTCGTCGGCAAGATCAAGGATCGAATCCCCGGCATCAAGGTCGGTCCTGCGAGCGAGGACGGCAACGAGATGGGGCCGCTCATCACCGGCGAGCACCGCGACAAGGTCAAGGGCTACGTCCAGGGCGCAGCCGGTGAGGGCGCGACCCTCGTCGTCGACGGCACCACCGATGTGCGGACCGACGGCTTCTTCCTCAACCCGAGCCTCATCGACCACGCCAAGCCCGGGATGAAGTGCTACGACGACGAGATCTTCGGTCCCGTCCTCACCGTCACCCGGGTGCACGGCTACGACGACGGCTTGGCCCTGATCAACGCCAACCAGTTCGGGAACGGCACGGCGATCTTCACCCGTGACGGCGGCGCGGCGAGGCAGTTCGAGTTCGACGTCCAGGTCGGCATGGTCGGCATCAACGTGCCGATCCCCGTCCCCGTGAGCTACTACAGCTTCGGAGGCTGGAAGGCGAGCCTGTTCGGCGACACCCACATGTACGGTCCCGAGGGCATCAACTTCTACACACGTAGCAAGGTCGTGACCAGTCGTTGGCCGGACCCGCGCACCAGCTCCGTCGATCTGGGATTTCCCCAGAACCGCTGAACGAAAGTCGTCACGCGGCGTTCACACCCGGGGGACGGGGGACGCCGTTCTACAGGGGAGAATGCAGCCGTGGAACTTGGAGTCGTCCTACAGACCACGCCGCCGTCGCGGCGCGTGATCGATCTTGCCAAGCGCGCGGAGTCGCTCGGGTTCTCGCACGTCTGGACGTTCGACAGCCACATCCTGTGGCAGGAGCCGTACGTGATCTACAGCCAGATCCTCGCCGAGACGCGCAACGTCACGGTGGGCCCGATGGTCACCAACCCGGCCACGCGCGACTGGACCGTGACTGCGAGCGTCTACGCGACGCTCAACGAGATGTTCGGCAACCGCACCGTCTGTGGGATCGGTCGCGGCGACTCCGCGGTGCGGGTCACCAACGGCGCCCCGACGACGTTGGCGACCCTGCGCGAAAGCATCCACGTCATCCGTGAGCTCGCCAACGGTCGAGGCGTGGCGTACAAGGGCAACGAGATCCGCTTCCCGTGGGCCGGCAAGAGCGAGCTCGAGGTCTGGGTCGCCGCCTACGGCCCCAAGGCACTGGCGCTCACCGGCGAGGTCGGCGACGGATTCATCCTCCAGCTCGCGGATCTCTCCATCGCCGAGTGGACGATCAACGCCGTGCGCAGTGCCGCCGCGGCGGCCGGACGAGATCCCGACGACATCACCATCTGCGTCGCCGCGCCCGCCTACGTCACCGACGGCACCCCGGAGGGGTTGGCCTACGGTCGCGAGCAGGTGCGGTGGTTCGGTGGCATGGTGGGGAACCACGTGGCCGACATCGTCGCCCGCTACGGGAGCGACACGGCCATGGTTCCCCAGGCGCTCACCGACTACATCAAGGGCCGGCAGGGTTACGACTACAACGAGCACGGTCAGGCAGGCAACAGCCATACCCAGTTCGTGCCGGACGAGATCGTCGACCGGTTCTGCATCGTCGGGCCGGTCGAGACCCACATCGAGCGGATGCGTCAGCTGAAGGATCTCGGTGTCGACCAGTTCGCGATCTACCTCCAGCACGACGACAAGGATCACACCCTGCAGGTGTACGGCGAGAAGGTGCTGCCCGCGCTCGCGGAGCACGTGAAGGCTCGTTCGTGACGGCAGCCGACAACACCACCGCATCGGGGCGGCGATCGAGCATTCGTCGCGTGATGATGTTCCCGCTCGCCTTCGCGCTCGTCGCCGTGATGTGGGAGGGCTACAAGGCGCTCGGCCCGGAGAAGGGTGGCGAGATCTTCGGAGTGCGTCTGCTCGCTCGTACCGGAGACCGGGCGATGCCGCACATCTGGGACATGTTCACGCGCTACACGAAGCCGGAGGTGCGTGGCGGGGATGAGACGATTCTCGTGGTGGTGCTCCGAGCGACGTGGTACTCGTTCCGGTCGGCGCTCGCCGCGTTCGTGTTCGGCTCGCTCCTCGGCATCGTGCTGGCGGTGTTCATGGCCCGATTCAAGGTGATCGAGCGCGCACTCATGCCGTACCTGGTGATCAGTCAGACCGTGCCGATCATCGTGCTGGCACCCCTCATCATGTCCTTGATGGCCTACAACAGCCGCGAGCTCGCGGCCAAGACCTGGCTCGCCGCCGTGCTGCTCGGGGTCTTCCTCGCCTTCTTCCCGGTTGCCATGGGCACCCTGAGAGGTCTGCAGAGCACGGCCTCGGCGCCGATGGAACTCATGGACTCGTACGCGGCCGGATGGTGGCGGACGCTCTGGAAGCTGCGGTTCCCGTCGGCGGTGCCCTACATCGCTCCGGCGCTCCGGCTCGCCGGGGCAGCAGCGGTCGTGGGCGTCACGGTCTCGGAGATCTCACTCGGCGTCAGGTTCGGCGTCGGCCGCTTGATCCTCTCCTACGGGCAGGAGGCCACCTCGGATCCGCCCAAGTTGTTCACCGCCGTGTTCGGAGCCGCCGCGCTGGGCCTGGTGATGGCGCTCGTGGTCGTCGGCATCGACCGTGTCCTGATGCGCAACCGTCCACCCGAGGCCGCGTGATGGAGCCGTCGATGTCATCCCCTTCCCTCGACCCGTCGCCCGCGGTGGTCGTCTCCGCCGTCAACAAGGTGTTCAACGAGGGCAGGCCCAACCAGGTCGACGCGCTCGCCGACATCCATCTCACCGTGCAGCCCGGCGAGTTCATCTCGCTGATCGGTCCCTCCGGCTGCGGCAAGAGCACCCTGTTGCGATTGATCGCCGATCTCCTCCAGCCGTCGTCGGGCACGCTGGTGGTCAACGGCAAGTCGGCGCACCAGGCCCGCGTCGACCAGGACTACGGCATGGCGTTCCAGCAGAGCGGTCTGTTCGAGTGGCGCAACGTGTCGCGCAACGTCGAGCTCCCGCTGGAGCTCAAGGGTTGGGACAAGGCCCGCCGGCGTGCTCGCGCCGAGGAGATGCTGCAGCTGGTGAAGCTCAGCGACTTCGCCACGCACATGCCGTGGCAGCTCTCGGGTGGCATGCAGCAGCGTGTGGCGATCGCACGCGCGCTCGCCTCGCACCCCAAGCTCCTGCTCATGGACGAGCCGTTCGGCGCGCTCGACGAGATGACCCGCGAGCACATGCAGGCGGAGTTGCTGCGGATCTGCAACGACACCGCCACGACCGTGGTGTTCGTGACGCACAGCATCCCCGAAGCGGTGTACCTCGCCGATCGCGTCGTCGTGATGTCGCCGCGGCCCGGTCGCATCACGTCGATCGTCGATGTGTCGCTCGGCCGCGATCGCACCGAGCTCACGCGCGAAGCAACCGGCTTCTTCGAGAAGGTCACCGAGGTGCGCGAGGCGTTGCGCGGGTTGGAGTCCGACGACGACATCGCCGTCGCCCGCGGGATCGAGGATCGATGAGGTACGCGGCGCGCCTTCGCAGCGCGGCGGCGGTGATCCTCCCGCCGGTGGTGTTCGGTGCCGCGTTCCTCGTCGCATGGCAGGCGTGGATCATCCACAGCCACGTGCAGCCCTTCGTGATCCCGCGACCGTCCGCGATCTGGCATTCGTTCGTGCACGACTTCCACCTCGTGTGGCGGGCGTGCAAGGTCACGGGCATGAACTCGCTGGTCGGTCTCGTGCTCGGCTCGGTGCTCGGGTTCGTGCTGGCCGTGCTCACCAATCGCTTCAGGTTCGTCAACGAGTTGGTCAATCCGCTCGCCGTCACGCTCGCCGCGATCCCCGCAGTGGTGATCGTCGGTGTCCTCAACAACATGTTCGCGCTCAGCAGTCAGATCCCTCGTCGACTGATGGTCACCATCGCGGTCTTCTTCGTCGTCTTCGTGCAGGTTGCCAAGGGACTGCGCCAGAACGACGCCACCCAGATGGAGTTGATGCGCTCGTACGCGGCGACGCCCTTCGAGACGCTGCGCAAGGTGCGGCTCCCCAACACGATGCCGTTCTTCTTCACCGGTGTTCGCACCGCGGCACCGCTCGCGCTGATCATCGCCCTCGTGTCGGAGTACTTCGGCGGCACCCAGGACGGCCTGGGCAGCAAGATCTCCGGCACCCTCAGCGGATCCAACAAGGCACTGGGCTTCGCGTACGTCCTCGGCGGCGCACTCGTCGGCCTGCTGCTCTTCGTCGGCGCCATTCTCCTGGAGTACCTCGTCGTCCCGTGGCGGCGACGAGCCAGCACCAGGTGACCACCAGCAAGACCCACACCAACATCACCAGCAACATCACCAGCAACATCAACAAGGGGAGGAAATCAATGCGACACGGACGTGCAGTCACACTTGCTGCGGTCGTCAGTCTCTCGAGCATCATCGTCGCTGCCTGCGGCAGCGACAGCTCGAGCGACTCGACCACCGCCATCACGATCGCCACCACCGCACCATCGACGGGTGACACCACTGCGGTCACCACCGGCGACACCACGCCGATGGAGAGCGGTGGCGGTCTGGCCGTCGATGTCTCGAAGTGCACCGCGCCCAGCGGCGCCAAGGTGAAGCTGCAGTTGCAGTGGGTCACCCAGGCGCAGTTCGCCGGCTACTTCGCCGCCGTCGACCAGGGCTTCTTCAGCGACGCCGGTCTCGACGTCGAGATCGTCGAGGGTGGCGTGGACATCCCGCCGCAGAAGACGCTCGCCTCGGGCGCGGTCGACTTCGCCATCTCGTGGGTGCCCAAGGCGCTCGCCGAGCGTGAGGCCGGCGCACAGGTGACCGACATCGCCCAGGTGTTCCAGCGCAGCGGCACCCTGCAGGTGAGCTTCAAGGACAAGGGCATCACCTCGGCTGCGGACTTCAAGGGCAAGAACATCGGCAACTGGGGCTTCGGCAACGAGTACGAGATCTTCGCCGCGCTGTCCAAGGCCGGGCTCGATCCCGCGTCCGACGTCACCCTGCTCCAGCAGAACTTCGACATGAACGGTCTGCTCGACGGCTCGATCGACGCGGCCGAGGCCATGACGTACAACGAGTACGCGCAGGTGCTGGAGGCCGTGAACCCCGACACCGGGAAGCTGTACCAGCCCGAGGACCTCAACGTCGTCTCCTACGAGGACGAGGGCGTGGGCATGCTGCAGGACGCGATCTGGGCCGACCAGACCCGTCTCAGCGATCCCGCCTACTGCGGTGAAGCCGTCGCGTTCGTGAAGGCCTCGCTGCAGGGTTGGGCCTACTGCCGTGACAACGCCCAGGCGTGCGCCGACATCGTGGTGTCCAAGGGCTCCAAGCTCGGGGCCACCCACCAGCTGTGGCAGATGAACGAGGTCAACAAGCTCATCTGGCCGGCAACGGGCGGCGTCGGGGTCATCGACACCGCTGCATGGGACCGCACGGTGGAGATCGCCAGCGGCACGAAGAACCTCGACGGACAGACCGTGCTCACCAAGGCTCCGGATCCCGAGTCGTGGACCAACGACATCGTGAACGAGGCCATCAAGCAGCTCACCGCTGACGGCGTCGACGTGACCGGCTCATCGTTCGCGCCGATCGACGTCACCCTGACAGAGGGTGGCGCCTGACCGATCAGGTCGTTCCAGCCGACGAAGGGCGGGTCGCTCCGGCGGCCCGCCCTTCTCGCGCCGCGTCGCCGTTCGTCACGGCAGCGCCGTTCGTGTTCGTGGTGCTCTGGAGCACCGGCTTCGTCGTCGCTCGCTACGCCACCGACGACGCGGGCCCGCTCACGTTCCTGGCGATCCGGCTCGCGATCGCCGCAGTGGCGCTCATGATCTACGCGCAGGTCACGGGTGCGCCGACGATCAGCCGCACCTCCGCCCGCTGGGCAGCCGTGTCCGGCCTCGGGATGCATGCGGTCTACCTCGGCGGGGTGTTCCTGGCCATCAGTTGGGGCATGCCCGCCGGCATTGGCGCGCTGATCGCCGGTCTCCATCCGGTGATCACCTCGGTCTTCGCGCGGATCGTCCTGGGCGAGCGGCTCAAGGCCTGGCAGTGGGTCGGCGTCGGACTCGGGTTCGCAGGCGTCGTCGTCGTGGTTCTCGACCACATGCGCGGCACCTCCCACGACATCTCCACCGGGGCTCTCATCGCAGCCGGCGTCAGCGTGCTCGGGATGTGCGTGGGCACGCTGGTGCAGCGCCGCCGCGGATCGGCGATGCCCCTCATCAGGGGGACCGTCGTGCAGTACGCGGCCTCGGCGTGCGTGCTCGCCGTCGGTGCCGGGGTCCACGAACGGTTCGACTTCTCGGTCACTGCCCGCTCGATGTTCGCCCTCGCGTGGGCCGTGGTCGTGCTCTCGATCGCGGCGGTGCTGATCATGTTGTGGCTGCTGCAACGACACGCAGCGGCCAAGGTGAGCAGCCTGTTCTTCCTCACTCCGGCGCTCAGCACGATCGAGGGTGCGGTGCTGTTCGGCGAGCGGCTCGGCCCGCTCGCGCTCGTCGGGTTGGTCGCGGCACTTGCGGGTGTCTCGTTGACATCGAGGGTGGGGAGATAGGGTGCCAACGCGGACTGGCAACGGTGCCGTCCCCACACATGGAGGTGGCCAATGACGGACACCGAAGAACGTCACGGCAAGCAGGCGGAGCAGATCTCGCACGTCGTCGTCCGATTCGCGGGCGATTCGGGCGATGGGATGCAGCTCACGGGCGACCGTTTCACGTCGGCGAGTGCTCTGTTCGGCAACGATCTGTCGACGTTCCCCGACTATCCGGCCGAGATCCGAGCCCCAGCGGGCACGGTCAACGGCGTCTCGAGTTTCCAGGTCCACATCTCGGACCACGACATCACCACGCCGGGTGACTCGCCCAACGTGCTGGTGGTCATGAACCCCGCAGCGCTCCGGGCCGATCTGCATCGACTCGAGCAGAACGGTCTGCTGATCATCAACACCGACGCGTTCGAAGAGCGCGACCTCGCCAAGGCCGGCTACGACCACAACCCGTTGCACGACGACTTCCTGTCGGAGTACCGGGTGGTCGAGGTGCCGATGACCTCGCTGACCCAGAAGGCCACCGAACCGCTCGGCGTGAAGCCCCGCGACTCGGAGCGCTCCAAGAACTTCTTCGCGCTCGGGTTGGTGTCGTGGCTGTACTCGCGGCCGCGTCAGCCGACGATCGACTGGATCGAGGGCAAGTTCAAGGATCTCGTCAAGGAGAGCAACCTCGCCGCGTTCCGCGCCGGGTTCGCCTTCGGCGAGACCACCGAGCTCTTCGACCACCCCTACGAGGTCAAGCCTGCGAAACTTCCCGCGGGTGAGTACACCAACATCAGCGGCAACACCGCGTTGGCCTGGGGCCTCGTCGCCGCCGGCCAGCTCGCCAAACTGCCGGTGTTCCTCGGCAGCTACCCGATCACCCCGGCCAGCGACATCCTTCACGAGCTGTCCAAGCACAAGCACTTCGGGGTGCGCACGGTGCAGGCCGAGGACGAGATCGCCGCCGCCGGCATGGCGTTGGGTTCGGCGTTCGCCGGGCACCTCGGGGTCACCACCACGAGCGGTCCCGGACTGGCGTTGAAGAGCGAGACCATCAGCCTCGCGTTCTCGCTCGAACTGCCCCTGCTCATCGTCGACATCCAGCGCGGCGGACCCTCGACGGGGCTGCCCACCAAGACCGAGGCGGCGGATCTCAACATCGCCATGTTCGGTCGTCACGGTGAAGCGCCGCTGCCGATCGTGGCCGCCTACAGCCCTTCGAACTGCTTCCACGCCGCCATCGAGGCCGCCCGCATCGCACTGAAGTACCGCACCCCGGTCATCCTGCTCAGTGACGGGTACCTGGCCAACGGCAGCGAGCCGTGGTTGCTGCCCGACCCGAGCACCTTGCCCGACATCTCGGTGCCGTTCACGACCGAGAAGAACCACATCGCCGCCGACGGCTCGACGGAGTACTGGCCCTACCTGCGTGACAAGGACACCCTCGCCCGGCCCTGGGCCATCCCCGGCACGCCCGGGCTGATGCACCGTGTCGGCGGCATCGAGAAGGAGGACGGTTCGGGCAACATCAGCTATGCGCCGGCCAACCACTCGCTCGATGGTGCACCTGCGGGCGGCGAAGATCGCGGGCATCGCCAACGACATCCCGCTCGCGACGATCGTCGGCGATGAGGATGCCGACGTGTGCATCCTCGGGTGGGGTTCCACCTGGGCCGCCATCGACGCCGCCGTGCAGCGGACGCGCCGGGCCGGCACGAAGTTGGCCTGGATCCACCTGACCCACGTCAACCCGATGCCACCGAACCTCGGCGAGCTGCTCAAGCGGTTCAAGACCGTGCTGGTGCCCGAGCTCAACATGGGCCAGCTGTGCCGACTCGTGCGGGCCGACTACCTCGTCGACGCGAAACCCATCACCAAGGTGCAGGGCCTGCCCTTCACCGCTGCCGAAATCGAAGCTGCCATCACGGAGGCGTTGTCATGACCGACACCATCGTCCCGCTCACCACCAAGAAGGACTGGATGAGCGACCAGGAGGTTCGCTGGTGCCCAGGCTGCGGCGACTACGGCATCATGCAGGCCGTCCAGCAGCTGATGCCGGATCTGGGCATCGCCCCGGAGAACACGGTGTTCATCAGCGGCATCGGCTGCTCCAGCCGGTTCCCGTACTACATGAACACCTACGGCATGCACAGCATCCACGGGCGAGCCCCGGCGGTGGCCACCGGTGTGGCGGTCGCCCGGCCGGACCTCGACGTGTGGGTGATCACCGGTGACGGCGACGCCCTCTCGATCGGGGGCAACCACCTGATCCATGCGCTGCGTCGCAACGTGAACCTCACGATCCTGCTGTTCAACAACCGGATCTACGGCCTCACGAAGGGCCAGTACTCGCCCACGAGCGAGCAGGGCAAGGTCACCAAGAGCACACCGATGGGCTCCATCGACCACCCGTTCAACCCGCTGAGCGTCGCCCTCGGCGCCGAGGCATCGTTCGTGGCTCGCACCCACGACCTGGACCGCAAGCACATGATGGAAGTGTTCCGACAGGCTCACGCGCACAACGGCGCATCGTTCGTCGAGATCTTCCAGAACTGCAACGTGTTCAACGACGGGGCCTTCGACGACATCACGAGCCGCAACGCACGACTCGAGATGATGATCGACCTCAAGCACGGTGAGCCGATCCGATTCGGCGTCGACGGGCACAAGGGCGTCGTGATGGGCTCGGACGGCCTGCTGCGCATCATGGAAGTTGCCGAGGTCGGCGAGGACGCGATCCTCGTGCACGACGCGCACCGCGACGATCCGGGTCTGGCGTTCGCGCTCGCCCGTCTGTCGCACGACGATCACTCGGCCACCCCCTTCGGTGTGTTCCGCAGCATCGAGCGCGGCGACTACGGCGCGATGGTCGGTGCCCAACTCGCACAGGCGTCGGAGAAGAAGGGTCCCGGGGACCTCCACTCCCTGCTCCGCTCGAACGGCACCTGGCAGGTCGGCTGACGCTGGTCAGCGATGTTCCCGGATTCCGAGAAGGATCCGGACCAGAAGCCGTGATGGGAAGATCTCGGCCCAGAAACCGACGCCTTCGGCGCCTCAGCCGGGGGTGATCGCCGCGCCGGCGCCGAGGTCGGCTCGGTCCGCCGCGTCGCGCCCGGCGTACCACCCGCGGGCGTTGTAGCGACGGCTGGGCCGGAAGGTGACGTTCGGGAACGCCTCGCGATACGCCTGCTCCACCGCGTCGTCGCGGTTCGCGAGTACGGGAGCGAGTGCGGAGCCGTAGTCGACCTCGGCAGCGTGGGTGACGCTCGCCCGTGTGGTCTCGAGCCGCTCGGTGACGCGGTCGGCGAACGAGACCAGAAACGCGCGGCGGAACGACGGGGTCCGCAGCCGCGTGTCGTGCGCGGTCGCGGCGGCCGACGCATGGGTGGCCTGCACGAGCAGCGAGGTGAACAGCACGTCGGTGAGCTGAAGGTCGACGGGAAAGCCCATCATGGTGGCGAAGCCGGCGGTGGGCGACCAGACGCACCGGGCGCTGTTCACCCGGGCGATGCCGCCCAACAGCGTCGCCTTCTCGTCGGCATAGGGGTTGTCGATGTGGACACGTCGTGACGCGATGCCGGCGTGGCTCCCCGGAGCGGTGCTGTGGGCGGCGAGCACGGCAGCATCGATCGAGTGGCGGGTCATCAGTTCCTGCGCCTTGGCGGTGAAGGACTCGGCCTCGGCATCGAACGTGGTGGCCTCGGCCTTGGCGAGCAGGGCGCGGATGAGGGTGAGCGCTCTGGCGTCGACGCCACTGACGTCGACGGTCGGGAGCCGGCCACGGTTGCTGGCACCCCATGCCGCCGGCGGGGGGATGAGGACGCTGACCGCCGGCGCCTTGGCCAGCGCGGTGATGACATCGATGGCGGCATCGCGCACCTCGTCGGCCTCGAGTCGTTCGGCGCGACCCCACCGCACGAGGACCTCGCCGTGGCCCCCGATGATGGTGCCCGTGGCAGGCTCGTAGAGCTCGAGCTCTCGAAGTTGGGCGAGCCACTCGTGGGGAGCGCGGGTCGGTGCGTCGGTGCGCCGTGCGTGCTGAGCGATGTAGCCCGAGATCAGCCGCGCGGTGCGCTGGGTGCCGGTGCGCCGGGCGAGGTGGGCCACGTCGGCGGGTTGCCAACCGTGGTCGAAGAGGGCGTCGACGAGTTGGCGGAGGCGATCGTCGAGTTGCTGTGGAGTGACCATCGGGGCAGCGTGCCAGAGGGGCGCGCGAGGGTTCCGGATCAGCCCGTGTAGTACTGGTCGGTGATGGTGAGCGCTTCGTCGAGCACGGCGAGACCCTCCTCGAGATCCTCCGGCCGGCTGTTGCACGGCGGAGTGACATGGAGGCGGTTGAAGTGGGTGAACGGCCACACGCCCTTGGCCTTGCACGCGGCGAGCAACTCGGTCATCGGCTTGGCATCGGGTCCCGCTGCGTTGAACGGCACCATCGGCTCTCGGGTGCTGCGGTCCTTGACGAGCTCCAGCGCCCAGAACACACCGAGGCCGCGGACGTCGCCCACGCTCGGGTGATTGGCCTTGAGCTTCTCGAGACCCGGCCCGAGGACGTCGGCGCCGAGCGACCGGGCGTGCTCGATGATGCCCTCCTCCTTGAAGATGTTGATGCTGGCGACCGCGGACGCGCAGGCGAGCGGGTGCCCCGAGTAGGTGAGGCCGCCGGGGTAGGCGCGGTCGCGGAACGTCGCCGAGACCTTGTCGCTGATGACGACACCACCGAGGGGGACGTACCCGGAGTTGACGCCCTTCGCGAACGCGACGAGGTCGGGTTGGACGCCCCACTTCTGGAACGCGAACCATTCGCCGCAGCGACCGAACCCGGCCATCACCTCGTCGCAGATCATCATGATGCCGTGCCGGTCGCAGCGCTCGCGGATGCCGGCGAGGTAGCCGTCGGGCGGGACCAGGATGCCGTTGGTCCCCACGACGGTCTCGATGAGGATGGCCGCCACGGTGTGCGCCCCTTCGACCATCAGGGTGTCGTCGAGGTGCTGCAGCGCCCGCTCGCACTCCTGCTCGGCGCTGTCGGAGTGGAACGCAGAGCGATACGGGTACGGGCCCCAGAACTTGACCACGCCGGGCATGCCCGGCTCGCTCGGCCAGCGGCGCGGGTCGCCGGTGAGGGTGATGGCGCCGTTGGTGGCGCCGTGGTAGCTGCGGTAGTGGTTGAGGATCTTGTGGCGCCCGGTGTGCAGCCGCGCCATGCGCACCGCGTTCTCGGTCGCCTCGGCGCCACCGTTGGTGAAGAACACCATGTTGAGGTCGCTGTCGGGCAGGTTGGTGGCGGCGACCTCGGTGATGAGCCGGGCGGCCTCGCCCCGTGCATCGTTGGCGTGGAACGGGGCGATGGTGCACAGGCTGTCGGCCTGCTCCTTGATCGCTGCCACCAGCTTGGGGTGCTGGTGGCCGATGTTGACGTTCATCAACTGGCTGGACAAGTCGAGGTAGCGGGTGCCGTCCTCGCTCCAGAAGTAGCTGCCCTGAGCGCGGGTGACCACGAGGGGGTGCAGTGCACCCTGCGCGCTCCACGAGTGGAAGACGTGCGCACGATCGTTGGCGAAGGCGTCGGCGGGGTGGGTGTCGAGCGAGCTCATCGCGCCATCGTAGTTGTCACATCCGATGGCGTACAGACGTCACTTTGTGTCCGTACAAAGATGATCCGGGCAGCGTGCGCTACGTTCGGGGCATGGGAGACATGGTCACGTTCAAGAGCAACGGTCACACCTGCGACGGCTACCTCGCCGGGTCCGGTCCCGGTGTGCTGGTCATCCAGGAGTGGTGGGGACTGGTCCCCCACATCAAGAACGTGGTCGACCGCTTCGCCGAGGCCGGGTTCACCGCGCTCGCCCCGGATCTCTACCACGGTGAGTCCACCACCGAGCCCGATGGCGCCGGGAAGCTGATGATGGCGATGAACCTCGAGCAGGCCGGCAAGGACCTGAGCGGTGCGGTCGACCTGCTCTGCGAGCGTTCCGGTCGGTCCAAGATCGGCGTGGTCGGGTACTGCATGGGCGGTGGACTGGCACTCGTCGTCGCGTCGCAGCGGCCCGACGCGGTGGCCGCTGTGGCGCCGTACTACGGCGTCATCCCGTGGCCGACCGCGCAACCCGACTGGGCGGCGATCTCGGCCACCATCGTCGGCGAGTACGCCGAGCACGACGATTTCGCCGGCCCCGACGCCACCCGGGCGCTCGAGGCACAGCTCAAGGAGCTCGGCAAGGACGCGACGATGCACATCCACCCCGGCACGCACCACGCGTTCTTCAACGACGATCGGCCCGAGGTCTACGACGCGGCCGCCTCGGCGGAATCGTTCGAGCGCACGCTCGCCCTGTTCCGCTCCACGCTCTGACACTCCCGCGCTCACGCTCGAGCTCGCGAAGAACCGGTGGTGAGAGGGCTTGCCTTTCGAGCATCGCGGGTGCATGCTTTTGGCAGAGCCACCTTCCCAAGCGGAAACGCAGACCGACCAATCTGCAGATCAACAAGGGCTCCGAGCGAGGGGCACCTCTCCGAGGCGCCCCTCCGCCGCGTCAGCCCAATGATGCGATCGCGTCGGCCACCGCGAGCACTCGCTGGGCGTTCGCCACGTGCAGGTTCTCGATCATCCGGCCGTTGTAGGTGACGACGCCCTTGCCGGCGGCGACGGCCTCGTCGAAGGCGGCGATCATGCCGCGGGCGGTCTCGATGTCCTCCGCGGACGGCGCCCACACCTCGTTGCAGATGTCGACCTGCCCGGGATGGATGAGCGTCTTGCCGTCGAAGCCCATCTCGAATCCCTGGACGCACTCGGCGCGGAACCCGTCGAGATCCTTCACGTCGTTGTAGACGCCGTCGAGGATGACCTTGCCCGCCTCGCGGGCACCGGCGAGCGCCGTCGCCAGGTGAGGGACGAGCGGGTGCCGGGCCGCGGCCGCGAGCGAGGAACGCAGCTCGCGGGCGAGATCGTTGGTGCCCATCACGAGCACCGCGACACGCCAGTGGGCGGCGAGGGCACGGATGTCGAACACGGCGGTGGGTGTCTCGATCATCGCCCAGATCTTCATCTCGGCGCGAGCCCCCGCAGCGTCGAGCCGGGCGGCGATGTCGTCGAGGTACTCGACCGATCCGACCTTGGGGATCACCACTGCCGACGCACCGCTCTGTGCCGCAGCGGCGAGATCGTCGACGCCCCACGGCGTGTCGAGGCCGTTGCAGCGGATCG
Source organism: uncultured Acidimicrobiaceae bacterium (assembly GCA_963720695.1). Taxonomy (GTDB): domain Bacteria; phylum Actinomycetota; class Acidimicrobiia; order Acidimicrobiales; family Ilumatobacteraceae; genus UBA668. The sequence continues at coordinate 660,608 of CAVRGG010000004.1, read as the reverse complement.
TGAGCTCGCGGGTGCCGTACTCGCCGGACGACGCTGCGGCGACCGCGTTCGACACGGGCCGCCTCCTTCGCGTCGGGTGCGACGGCGTCCTCGAGGTCGAAGATGATCGCGTCGGCCGGGATGGTCTTGGCCTTCTCGAGGGCTCGTTCGTTGGCCGCGGGCATGTACAGCACGGAACGGCGGGGACGCAGATCGGTCATGGCAGTTCCTTCAGAATCCGTAGGCGGCGGCGAGTTCGGGGTCACGGGCGGCCAACTGGCGGGCGAGCTCGACGACGACATGGCACTGCTTCACCGATGCGTCGTCCTCCATCTTGCCGTCGAGCATGATCGCCCCGGTGCCGTCGCCCATCGCGTCGATCACCCGCTGCGCCTGACGGACGTCGTCGGGCCGGGGGCTGAACACGCGCTTGGCGATCTCGACCTGGGCGGGGTGCAGGCTCCAGGCGCCGACGCAGCCGAGGAGGTACGCGTTGCGGAACTGGTCCTCGCAGGCGACGGTGTCCTTGATGTCGCCGAAGGGGCCGTAGAAGGGGAGCAGCCCGAACGTGACGCAGGCATCGACCATGCGGGCGATCGTGTAGTGCCACAGGTCCTGCTGGTGGGTGGCGCGAGGGGCGTCGTACTGAGGCCCATCGGCGCCGATCGGGGGGTCGGCGCGCACGAGGTAGTCGGGATGGCCGCCACCGACTCGGGTGGTCTTCATCCGCCGGTTGGCGGCGAGGTCGGCCGGCCCGAGCGACAGGCCCTGCATCCGCGGGGAGGCGGCGCAGATCTCTTCGATGTTGGCGACGCCGCGGGCGGTCTCGAGGATGGCGTGCACGAGCAGCGGGCGCCGCAGCCCGGCCTTGGCCTCCAGCTGGGCCAGCAGCCGGTCGACGTAGTGGATGTCCTCGGGACCTTCCACCTTCGGGATCATGATGACGTCGAGCTTGTCGCCGATCTCGGTGACCAGCGTCGTGAGATCGTCGAGGCCCCACGGCGAGTCCAGGCTGTTGACCCGGGTCCACAGCTGGGTGGACCCCATGTCGACGGTCTTGCCGACCTTGACCAGTCCCGCACGGGCGGCTTCCTTGTCGGCCATCGGGATCGCGTCCTCGAGGTTGCCGAGGAGGATGTCGACGGTGGGGATGATGTCGGGCAGCTTGGCGACGAGCTTCTCGTTCTGCGGCGGGAAGAAGTGGATCACCCGGCTGGGGCGGAACGGGATCTCACGCACGGGCTCGGGAGCACCGACGGCGAGCGGCTTGAAGAAGTCACGGGGGCTGCGCACACCGCAAGGTTAGGTTGGCGCGATGGCGCTCCCGAATTTCGACGCAATCCTCTTCGACGCCGGTGGTGTGTTCCTGCTCCCTGATCCGACCGTGCTCGGGCCGCTGCTCGCCTATCACGGGGGCGACCCGTCGATCGCCGCCCACCGTCGGGCCCACTACCTGGGGATGGCGGCCAAGAGCGCCACCGGCGCGCAGGAGCAGTTCTGGCACGACTACAACGAGGCGTACGTGCGGTCGATCGGCGTGCCCGAGGACGAGGTGGAGTGGGCGGCCGCGGTGCTGGAGCGCACTCGCAACGCCTGGACGTGGCGCTGGCCGATCCCCGAGAGCATCCGGGCGGTCGTGGCCCTCCATGCGCAGGGGATGCCGATGGGGGTGGTCAGCAACGCCAGCGGTCAGATCGCTCGGGTGCTGGTGCGCAGCGGGATCTGCCAGGAGGGCGACGGCCCGCTGACGCCGATGCGAGTGGTGGTGGACAGCCACCTCGTCGGCGTCGCCAAGCCCGACCCACGCATCTTCGACTTCGCGCTGCCGCACTTCACCGAGTTCGACCGCCGGCGCATCGCGTACGTCGGCGACTCTGTCACCATGGATGTCGGTGGTGCCCGCGCCGCGGGCCTGTACCCGATCCTGCTCGACCCGCACGACGACCATGTCGGGGCCGACTTCGATCGCATCACGTCGCTGGAGGAGTTGGTGAGATGACCACGAGTCGCGATCCGGGCGGTGAACACGTGAGTGCCCGCTGGGCGAAGTGGCGCAGTGACATCGACCTCGCCGAGTACCACCAGCGGTGGGTCAAGCTCGAGCAGCGCGGGGTCGCGCCCCACGGCGAGGCGGACTTCATCGCCTCGTACCACCCGACCAGCGTGCTCGACGCCGGTTGCGGCATGGGACGGGTCGCCATCGAGCTCGCACGGCGCGGCATCGATGTGGAGGGCGCCGACCTCGACGACGACCTGCTCGCGTACGCCCGGCACGACGCGCCGGACATCGCCTGGCATCACGCGGATCTCGCGGTCATGCGACTTGCTCGCCGGTTCTCGGTCGTGGCGATGCCGGGCAACGTGATGCTGTACTGCCGGCCCGATCAACGGGGGGCGATCGTGTTCAACCTTGCCGATCACCTCGAGCCCGGCGGGCTGCTGGTGGCCGGGTTCGGTCTCGAGCAACGCCACGACGCGGTCACCCTCGAGCAGTACGACGCCGACTGCAGCGTTGCCGGACTTTCCCTGGTCGACCGCTTCGCGACCTGGGAGCGAGACCCCTTCGACGACGGCGACTACGCCGTGTCGGTGCACCGCCTCGAGGACTGAGACGGTCGGTTCAGGTCAGGCGCGGGCGTTGTCGCAGAGGCGGCGTGCGATCACCTTGAGGCACAGCGTCTCGTCGGCACCTTCGAAGATGCTGAGCACGCGGGCATCGACGAACAGGCGGGACACGGAGAACTCCTCCGCGTAACCCATCCCGCCGTGGATCTGCATCGCCTCCCGGGTGACCCACTCGGCCGCCTTGCAGACGTAGGCCTTCACCATCGCCGCCTCCATCGTGCCCTCACCCTTGGCCATCAGCCGCGACACGGAGTAGGCGAACTGGCGCCCGGCCTGGATGAGCACGGCCATCCGGCCCAACTTCACCTGGGTCAACTCGTACTCCATGATGTTGGAGCCGAACACGTTGCGGTTCTGGGCGTAGTCGAGCGCTGCCTCGTAGGCGGCCTGCATCACGCCGACGGCGCGGGCCGCCGTCTGCAGTCGGCCGTTCTCGAAGCCCGCCATCTGCATGAAGAACCCCTTGCCGAGGCCACCCTCTTCACCGACCAGATTGGCGGCAGGGACCCACCACTCGTCGAGCGCCACCTCGTAGCTGTGCATGCCGCGGTACCCGATCGTGTCGATCGCGCGGCCCTCCATCGTGCCGCCCGTCGGCTGCTCGAACTGGAAGCCGTGACCCTCGCCGCGCGGCTTGGGCACGATGAACAGGCTCAACCCTCGATAGGTCTTGGTCCGGTCGGGGTCCGTGCGGGCCAGCAGTGCGAGCACGTCGGCGCGGGCGCCGAAGGTGCACCACGTCTTCACGCCGGTGATGTTGTACCCCGGTGCCCCGTCGAGCCCCTCGGCCGGTGTGGCGGTGACCTTGATGTTGGCGACGTCGCTGCCGAAGTCGGGCTCGGTGACGGCGACCGCCGGCATGACTTCTGCCGTGGCGAGCTTGGGGAGCCACTCCTGTTTCTGGGCCTCGGTGCCGCCCTTCACGAGCGCTCGGGTGAGGATCTCGGGCCGGGTGATCAGCGACCCGCCGATGCCGAGCGAACCTCGGCTGAGCTCCTCGGTGGCGACGACCATGCCGATGTACTCGCCGTCGCCGCCCTCGCTGTAGCCGCCGTACTCGGCGGGCACACTGAGCCCGAACGCGCCCATCTCGGCCAGACCCTTGACGATCTCCTCGGGGACGTCGTCGTTGTGGCGGTGCACGTGCTCGGCGTGGGGCTTGATGACTTTCTCGGCGAAGGACCGGAAGGTGTCGGCGACCATCTCGAAGTCGGCGTCGAGGTGACGCGGCCCGGGGGTCTGTGCCAGCGACGCGATGAACTCCGGAGCACGGAACGTGTCGAGGAAGCCGTGGGCGCTGCGCATCGGCGCCTGCTCCAGGCCCCAGGACGCCTCCCGGCCGATGAGGCGGGTGATGAGATCGTGCGCCATGTCGGCCGTGAAGGCGCAGGTGATGCGGGCTTCGGTGTCGCCCTTGGCGCCGTAGTCGAGCAGGGCGCGCGCGGTCTCGACCTGGGCGGCGGCGTGTGCGAGGTCGTAGGCGAGCACCTGATGCTGATCCGGTCCGCCGTTGGCGGCCAAGTGGCGGACGGCCGTGCCCACCACGGATCCTGCGAGGTCGATCACCTCGGCCGCAGCGGTGAGATCGGGAACGGGCTGGGAGGCGCTCATGCGGCCGACGTTACCCCTGGTCACGTCGATGTGAGAAACGGCGATCGAATCCCCGGGAGGAGAACTTGACAGCCTGTGGCAGGCTGTCCGAATGCGTTTGTGTGTCTACTGCGGCTCGAACACCGGGAACATGACCGAGTTCACCGATGCCGCCCGTCATCTCGGGCTGGCGTGTGCGAACCGTGGCATCGGCCTGGTGTACGGCGGTGGCAGCGTGGGTCTGATGGGGATCGCTGCCGATGCGGCCATGGAGGCCGGCGGTGAGGTGATCGGCGTCATCACCGAACAACTGGTGCGCGCCGAGGTGGCCCATCGTGGGCTCACCCGTCTCGAAGTCGTCGAGACCATGCACGCCCGCAAGGCCCGGCTCAGTGAACTGGCCGATGGCTTCATCGTGTTGCCCGGTGGGTTCGGCACGGTCGACGAGTGCGCCGAGATGCTCACCTGGAACCAGTTGGGCCTCGTGTCCAAGCCGGTGGTGCTGCTCGACATCGACGGGTTCTGGGCGCCGCTCCTGGCGTGGATGGATCGGGCGGTCGACGCCGGCTTCGTGCGACCGTCGCACCGCATGTTGGCCCAGCGCGCTCGAACCGTCGACGAGGCCATCGCGATCGTGTCGTCGCCGGCGGCCGAGACGCCGCACAAGTGGCTCGACCGCGACGGTACGCCTGCGGGCGGCGTCACCGGTCAGATCCCGATCCTGCGTTCCTGACGCTGCACGTCCCCTTCTTCCTGTGCTGCAGGACCTCACCACCGATCGACTCGTGCTCACGCCGATGAGCAAGGACGATGGAGCGCTGCTCGTCGAGCTCAACAGTGACGAGGAGGTGATGAAGTACATCACCGGGCGAGCGAGTACCGCTGCGGAGACAGCCGACGAAGTCGCGGCGGCTGTCGGCCATCGCTGGATCGTCTGTGCCCGGGAGGGCGGCGAGTTTCTGGGTTGGGTTGGGGCCAGCCCGACCACCTCCGGTGACGAGTTCGAGATCGGCTGGCGGTTCCGCCGGTCTGCCTGGGGTCGTGGCTGTGCGACCGAGGCCGCACGAGCACTCGTGGATCGGCTCTTCGAGCGCGGCGCCGAGCGTGTGTTCGCTCAGACCATGGCGGTCAACGTGCGCTCGCGGTCGGTCATGGAGCGACTCGGACTCCACCATTGCCGCACCTTCCTCCTCGACGTCGATGACCCGCTTCCCGGAACCGAACTCGGAGAGGTCGAGTACGAGCTCGATCGAGCCGAGTGGCGACGACGTCGTCAGTGAGCTGGTGCGTGGCTGTCCCCGTCGCTGGACATTGTCATCGTGCTCCGTCACGATGGGCGCGTGATGACTTCCACCGTCGACACTCGGATCGATGCGGTCTCCTCGTCGGCATCCCGGCGCCCGCGCCTCGTGCGCCTCGTCGTGGTGGCGGTGCTCGCGTTGTCGTTGAGTGTGTGGTGGCTGGCAGGGGGCACGTTCATCGGTACGTCCGGGAACCGTGTCGGCACGGTGGTGGCAGTGGGTGAGGATGCCTCGTTCGGTTTCCCGTTGTCGGCTGATGGCGGTGGTGCTCGGTTGCAGAGTGTGAGCGGTCAGGTCTCGCCAGCCGCGACGGTCGAGTGGACGGTCTACCAAGCGAGCGCGAGTTCGGGCTTCGGCACTTGGCACGGTCCGCTCGCCCCCACGTGGCCGGTGACGCCGGTGGACGGCGCCCACGTCAGCCACGACACGTCGAGTGCGACGTGGATCATCGCCACCGTGCGGTCCTCGACGCCAGGCGTGTATCGGCTGTCGCATGTCACCGTCACCTATCGGTCCGGTTGGCGGACGCGGCACGAGAGCAGTGCGTTCGTCGGATGTGTGCTGGTCGCTCCCGCGAACACCTCGGTCGACTCGTTGCGCGCGAGCAACGATCCGCTGTGGCAGGACTACGAGGCGTGCTCCAACGGCGGTTGACCGCAGACAGCTTGACGGGAGGATCGGATGCGATCAGTTGTCGTGCAGCGTCTCTTGGTAGCCGTGGGACTCGCCGCTCTCGCGGTTTCCTGTCGCAACGATCTGCACTGCGAGGGTCCACCAGCAACGTCTTCGAAAGTTGCTGTTGGTGACGGGGTGCCAGTGACACTGTCTCTTCGTACTCAACCGATGCCTTGCGAGTCGGTCGTGCGAGCGAACTGTGAGGGCTCGCGTCATCGTCTTGCGTTGGAGACTGACTTCGACGCTGGGTGGTGGAGTGTCGATGTCGACCTCGATGAGGCGGCGTTCCTCAGTGTGGGTGGTGTGGACACGGAGACGCTGCCCGGACGAATGAGCCTGACCGGAGACGACAACGTGCAGGTGACAATCGATGCGACCGAGATTCGGTTCGACGCGACGCCAACCGCCTTCGGCTGCCAGTGAACTCGACGGGCGGTGTACGGGCCCTGCGAATTGCCGGGTGATCTGGCGATCATCGCCAGCACCCTGTACGACGCGGCCTACTGAGCTGGACCCCGCCGGCGCCCTCGAATTCTCGTGAGCCCAAGAACGTGAATTCGCATTCTTGTACTCACAAGAAGGGCCGGGTCTCGCCGGGTCGTGCAGATCGGGGCACGGGCATGCGGGCGGGCGACCGAGCGCTGCTCGGCGCCTTTGTTTGAATTCGCGTGAGCACGGGTAGGGAACGAGACATGGTCGCATCAATCAGTTGGATAGCCGTCGCCATCCCGATCGCGATGATCATGGTCATCGCGATCCTCTGGGGTCGCGGTCACGTCTGATCGGGCTCGAACCGGTAGCCGATCCCAGGATCGGTGACGAAGTAGCGCGGCCGACCCGGTTCGGGTTCGAGCTTCTTGCGGATGGCGGCGAGATGGACCCGTAGGTAGTTGGTCTCTCGCTCGTACTGTGGGCCCCAGACCTGCTGCAGCAGTTGGCGTTGCGTGATCAGCCGCCCGGGGTGCCGGACCAGTGCCTCGACGATCGCCCATTCCGTCGGCGTGAGATGCACGTGCGCGCCGTCCGCCAGGGTCGCCGTGCGTTGCGTGAGATCGACGACGAACCACTCGGTGGTGACGACGGGCTCCTCGGGCGCCGGCTGGTAGCGGCGCAACGCAGCCCGCAGCCGCGCCAGCACCTCGTTGATCCCGAACGGCTTGGTCACGTAGTCGTCGGCGCCCGCGTCGAGCGCGCGGACCTTGTCGGCCTCGCTGTCGCGCACCGAGAGCATGATGATCGGGACCCGGGTCCATCCGCGCAGCCCGTCGACCACGGCCACGCCGTCGATGCCCGGCAACCCGATGTCGAGCAGGACGAGATCGGGATGCCGGGCGGCCGCCTTCGCCAAGGCCTCCTCGCCGCTCGCCGCGGTGTCGACCTCGTAGCCGCGCGCGGTGAGGTTGACGCTCAACGCCTTGCGGATCTGGAGCTCGTCGTCGACGACGAGGATGCGGGTCATGACGGCATCGATCCGGTCTCGGCGACGGGCAACTGGATCGTGAACGTGCTGCCGCCGCCGGGCGTGTCGTCCAGATCGAGGCGTGCTCCGGTCAGCTCGACGAACCCCTTCGCGATCGCAAGGCCCAGTCCGACGCCGGCGTCGCTCGCCCGGTCGCCGAGCCGTTGGAACGGTTGGAAGACCCGCTCTCGCTCGGCGACGGGGATGCCTGGCCCGCGGTCGATGATCCGCAGGTGCACCTGCCCGGCGATCGCGGCGCCTTCGATCCGGACCGGTTCATCGGACGGCGCCCACGCCACGGCGTTGGAGACGAGGTTCGCCACCGCCCGCTCCAGCAACGCCGGATCGGTGAGCACCAGAGGGAGCTCCTCGCTGACGTCCAGGCGGATCTGACCGCTGCTGACGGCCAGCGTGGAGAGCGCGGCCGCGACGACCTCCTCGAGTGCGGTGGGCACGAGGGCCGCACTCGTCGCTCCCGCCTGGAGCCGGCTCATGTCGAGCAGGTTGGCGATGACCCGGTCGAGACGGTCGACGGAGGTGTTGATCGTGTCGAGCAGGCTCTGGCTGTCGGCGGGTGTGAAGCCCACGTCGTCGGCCATCAGCCCGGTGACTGAGGCCTTGATCGAGGCGAGCGGTGTGCGCAGGTCGTGCGAGACGGCCTGGAGGAGGGCCGTGCGCAGGGCGTTGGTCTCGGCCAGCGTCTCCATCGCCACGGCGTCGAGACGCAGCTGCCGGGCCTCGAGGCCGAGCGACAGCTGGTCGGTGAAGGCCCGGAGGACCCCCAGGTCGTCCCCGGTGATCGCCGGGCCCCGCATCACCAGTTGCACGCTCGCCTCGTCGTCGAGCGCGATCGCGGTGCCGGCGGATGGATCCGTGGGCGGATCGATCCCCGCGGAGGTGTTGAGCTTCCACCCGTCGCCGGACCGGTCGAGCACCGAGACGGCGTCGAGCCCGAAGAGCGTCCGCAACTGGTCGACGAGATCGGGCAGCGGGTCGGCGGCGGCGATGATCGAACCGGTCGACCTGGCCAACGCAGTCGCGTCGGCCCGCGCCCGGCGAGCCTCGCGCGCTTGCCGTGCCGTGCGGTCGACCAGGAGGCTCACCCCGATGGCGACCGCGACGAACACACCGAGCGCGATCACATTGTCCGCCTTGGCGATGGTCCAGGTGTGCAACGGCGGCGTGAGGAACCAATTGGTGAGCGCGGACGCGACGATCGACGCAGCCACTCCCGGGCGGATGCCGCCGACCGCCGAGATCACGAGCACGAGTCCCAGGTTGACGAGCAGGGCGCTGCTGAGGTTGAGGTGCGGGCGCAGCGAGACGAGGAGCAGGGTGAGGAGCGGGAGGAGCACGACACACATGGCCCACGCGACGGCCTCACGACGGCGCGGCACCGCGCTGATCTCGCGGTGTCGACGGGGGAGCGGCACACGAGCGCGGCCGTCGCCATCCTCGGCGGAGATGATGTGCAGGTCCGTCGTCGGCAGCCGGCGCTGCACCTCCGCGGCCAGCGAACCGCGCACGAGTTCGGACCATCGAGACCGGCGCGTGCTGCCCAGGACGATCTGGGTGGCCTGTTCGGCCTCCGCGAACGCGGCGAGCGCCGCGGCGACGTCGTCGCCGACCACCTCCCGGTAGGTGCCGCCCAGCTCGACGAGGAGGGCGCGATGACGCTCGAGATCGGTCCCGGTGCCCGTCGACAGGCCGTCGGCGCTCGCCACGTGCACTCCCAGCAGCTCGCCGCGGAGGCGGCCGGCCATGCGGGCGGCGCGGCGGATGAGGTGCTCCCCGCCGGCCATGCCGGTGAGTGCCACGACCACGCGCTCCCGGGTCTCCCAGGTGTCGGTGATCCCGTTGGCGTCGAGGTACTCCTGCAGCGTGTCCTCGACGCGGTCCGCGACCCACAGCAGCGCCAGCTCCCGGAGCGCACCGAGGTTGCCGGGTCGGAAGTAGTTGCTCAGCGCGGCGTCGACCTTCTCCGCGGGGTAGACGTTGCCGTGCGCCATCCGGCGCCGCAGCGCCTCCGGGCTCATGTCGACGAGCTCGATCTGGTCGGCGTGGCGCACGAACTCGTCAGGCACGGTCTCGCGCTGCGCGACGCCGGTGATCCGCTCGACGACGTCGTTGAGCGACTCGAGGTGCTGCACGTTCACGGTCGAGATGACGTCGATGCCCGCAGCGAGGAGGTCGTCGACGTCCTGCCAGCGCTTCGGATGGCGTACGCCAGGGGCGTTCGTGTGGGCGAGCTCGTCGACGAGCACCACCGCCGGCTTGCGGGCCAGGACGGCGTCGAGGTCGAGCTCCTCGAGCGTGGTGCCCCGGTACTGGACCGTGCGGCGGGGGATCACGGGGAGGTCGCCGAGCTGCTGCGCGGTCTTCGCCCTGCCGTGTGTCTCGATGTAGCCGACCACGACGTCGTTGCCGCGCTCGGCCCGACGCCGGCCCTCGTTGAGCATGGCGTACGTCTTGCCGACGCCGGGCGCGGCGCCGAGGTAGATGCGCAGTGTGCCACGGGCCACGTGGACAGTCTGCACCACCGGATGTCGACGCGAGAGGGGAGGGCGTTAGGACCGCATCAATTTTTCGGCGCGCCCGCGGTGCGGGGGAGACGCCGGAGCAACTCCTCGAAGCATGCCGCGGCCGCGTCCACCCCCTCGCGGTCTCCGGTGGCGACGAGGTCGAGCAGCAGGCCGCGGGCGACGCCGAGGAAGAGCCGGGTCAGCGCCGGATCGGCTCGCCCCCCGGTGGCGTCGGCGACCTCGGCCAACCACCCGTCGACCGCACCGGGGAGCATCGCCCGGAACGGCTCCTCACCCTGTGCCCCACGTGCGTAGCACTCGAAGAAGAGGCGCTCGAAGGGCCACATCTCCGGACGCCGGATGTCCTCCCAGGTGATCGCGAACGATCGGTCGAGCGACGCCGGCAGGTCGCGGATCCTCGCCGCCTGGCGCCGTTCGACCTCGTCCACGATCGCCAGCAGCATCGCGTCGCGCGTCCCGAAGTGGTGGATCAGCATGCGGTGGCTGGTGCCCACCGTTTCGGCGATGTCGCGCAACGATCGGCCGCCGATGCCGCCGTCGGCGAACGCCTGGATCAGGTCGTCGAGGAGCTCGGCGCGCCGGCGGTGGTCAACGGGTGGCGCCATCGCGGCGGCACCGCGCCTCGCTGCGCGCCTTCAGCCCCTGGCCCTCCATGTCGAGGTAGCGCCGGGTGAGGCCGCGCATCATGCGCCCGACCAGCACCCCGATCGGGCCGCGCTGCTCGATGCGTTGCTGCACGAGCGTGCGAGCGTCGCCCTCTGCCGTGACGACGTGTGTCGCCGTCGTGGTGCCGCCCGGCGACGTCTGCCGCCAGGTCCATGAACGGCCCGGGTCGAGGTCGGTGACGGTCCACACGAGCGTGGGCATGCGGGGTTGGCTGATCTTGAAGCGTCGCCCGATGGCGAGGTCGCTGCCGTCGAGGGCGACGACCTGGCGTACGGACTCGGTCCATTCCGGCCACTTCTCGACGTCGACGAAGACGTCCCAGACGAGGCCGGCCGGGGCCTCGATCTCGATGCTGGAGTCAGTGATCATGTACCAGATGGTACATGATCGTGAGCCCAGTCGTCCAGGGCGAGATTCAGCTCGAGCACGTTCACGCCGGGGTCCCCCAGGATCAGCAGCGGTCGGGCGTCGGTGTGGCGAGCGATGAGGTCGAGCACGACCGAGGCGTCCATGCCGCGAGCGGTGGCGACGCGTCGGGCCTGGAGCCGGGCGTTGGCGACGCTGATGTGAGGATCGAGTCCGCTCGCGGAGGCCGTGACGGCGTCGACCGGCACCGGCACGTCCGGCCCCAGCCCGTTCTCCTCCCTGTACGCGCCGACCCGCTGGGCCACCGCGTCGAGCAGCACGTCCGAACCGGGCCCGAGGTTCGACCCCGATGACGCGCCGGCGTCGTAGCCCTGGCCGGCAGCGGAAGGCCGGGGATGGAAGTAGCCCTCGGAGGCGAACTGCTGGCCGATCAGGCGCGAGCCGACGACGACACCGTCGCGGCGCACGAGCGAGCCCTCGACCTTGTCGCCGAACGCGACACGCCCCAGCCCGGCGACGACCAGTGGGTAGACCACACCGCAGGCGACGGTCATCACCAGCAGCGCGAGCAACGCCGGGCGGAGCTGACGGACGAACGCGCGCATCACTTCACCCCCAATGCGGACACGACGAGGTCGATGAGTTTGATGCACGCGAACGGGGTGACGATGCCACCGAGACCGAACACGACGAGGTTGCGTCGCAGGACCGCAGCGGCAGCCTCGGACCGGAACCGGACACCTCGCAGCGCGAGGGGGATCAGCCCGACGATGACGAGGGCGTTGAAGATCACCGCCGACAGGATCGCCGAGCGCGGCGTGGCGAGCCCCATCACGTTGAGCGCTCCCAGTGCGGGCAGCACGCCGGAGAACATCGCCGGGATGATGGCGAAGTACTTGGCGACGTCGTTGGCGATCGAGAACGTGGTCAGCGAGCCACGCGTGATCAGCAGTTGCTTGCCGATCTCGACGATCTCGATGAGCTTGGTGGGGTTGCTGTCGAGGTCGACCATGTTGCCGGCCTCCTTGGCGGCCTGGGTGCCGGTGTTCATGGCCACGCCGACGTCCGCTTGCGCGAGGGCGGGAGCGTCGTTGGTGCCGTCGCCGGTCATCGCGACGAGGCTGCCGCCCGCCTGCTCGCGCCGGATGAGGGCCATCTTGTCCTCCGGCGTCGCCTCGGCGAGGAAGTCGTCCACGCCCGCCTCGGCCGCGATCGCGGCGGCGGTCAGCGGGTTGTCGCCGGTGATCATCACCGTGCGGATCCCCATCGCCCGCAGTTGGTCGAAGCGTTCGGCCATCCCGGGCTTGACGGTGTCCTTGAGCCGGATCACGCCGAGCACCTGCAACCCGTCGATGACCACGAGCGGCGTCGCCCCGTCGCGCGAGACACCGTCGACGATCGGACCGAGCTCCAGCGGGACCTCACCTCCGTGGTCGACGACGAAGCGGCGCACCGAGTCTCCGGCCCCTTTGCGGACCGAGCGCTTCGTGCCTCCGGCGGTGGCGGGGAAGTCCATGCCGCTCATCCGGGTCTGCGCGGTGAACGGCACCATCTCCGCGTCGGCGTCGTCGGGAGGGACGAGACCGAACGCGTCCATCGCCAGGGCGACGATCGATCTCCCCTCGGGTGTCTCGTCGGCGAGGCTGGACGCCAGTGCCGCCTCCGCGACCTCGACCTCGGTGACACCGTGCACGGGGATGAACTCCGCTGCTTGACGCGAGCCGTAGGTGATCGTGCCGGTCTTGTCGAGCAGCAGCGTGCTCACGTCGCCCGCGGCTTCCACCGCGCGCCCGCTCATCGCCAGCACGTTGCGTTGCACCAGCCGATCCATGCCGGCAATGCCGATCGCCGACAGCAGCCCGCCGATCGTGGTCGGGATCAGGCACACCAGCAGCGCGACGAGGACGATGACCGACTGTTCGGCGCCGGAGTAGATCGCGAACGGTTGGAGGGTCACCACGGCGAGGAGGAACACGATCGTCAACCCGGCGAGGAGGATGCTCAGGGCGATCTCGTTGGGGGTCTTCTGCCGGTCGGCGCCCTCCACCAGCGAGATCATCCGGTCGAGGAAGCTCTCACCGGGACGAGCCGTGATGCGCACCACGATCTCGTCGCTCAGGACCCGCGTGCCGCCGGTGACGGCGCTGCGATCGCCGCCGGACTCGCGCACCACCGGTGCGCTCTCGCCCGTGATCGCGCTCTCGTCCACCGTGGCGATGCCCTCCACCACATCGCCGTCGCCGGGGATCGTCTCCCCGGCGGTGACGACGCAGAGGTCGTCGAGATCCAACAGCGCGGACGCCTTCTCCACCACGCTCCCGTCGCCGAGGCGCACTCGGGCAGTCGTCTCCGCCCGGGTGGCGCGCAGCGAGGCCGCCTGCGCCTTGCCGCGACCCTCGGCCATCGCCTCGGCGAAGTTGGCGAAGAGCACCGTGAACCACAGCCACGCCGCGACGAGGCCGGCGAACCAGTTCTCGGCGGCGGTCGACGAGCGCAGGTCGCGCAGGAACAGCAGGGTGGTGAGCACCGATCCGATCTCGACGACGAACATCACCGGGTTGCGGGCGAGTGATCGCGGATCGAGCTTGCGAATGCTGTCGGCGAGCGCCCCCCGCACGATGGCGGGATCGAACAGGGCGCCGGCGGGCCGCATGCGGACCTTGGGCGGTCGCGGGGTGGAGACGCTGGACATGACGGTGCTCATCGCGTGAGGTGCTCCATGATCGGACCGAGGGCGAGGGCCGGGAAGAACGTCAGGCCGGCGATGATCGCGACGACACCGACGAGCAGACCGGCGAACAGGGGAGTGTCGGTGGGGAAGGTGCCCGCGGTCGCCGGCACCCGCTGCTTGCGAGCGAGCGAGCCGCCGATGGCGAGGGCGGGGATGATGAGGAAGAAGCGTCCGACGAGCATCGCGATGCCCTGCGTGATCGTGTACCAGTCGGTGCCGGCGTTCATCGACGCGAACGCGGAGCCGTTGTTGTTGGCCGCCGACGAGAAGTTGTAGAGCAGCGCGCTCAGGCCGTGCGCGCCGGTGTCGGTGAGGCTCGCCTTCGCCGAGCCGATCAGCGTGCTCGCGGCGGCGAGGCCGAGCAGCGCCACCGGCATCGCGATCAGGTAGAGCACGACGAGCTTCATCTCCGCGGCCTGGATCTTCTTGCCCAGGTACTCCGGTGTCCTGCCCACCATCAGCCCGGCGATGAACACCGCGAGCAGCGCGTACATCAAGACGCCCATGAGGCCGACACCGACGCCGCCCGGTGACACCTCGCCCAACATCATGTGGAGCATCGGCACCATGCCGCCGAGCGGCGTGAAGCTGTCGTGCATGCAGTCGACGGACCCGTTCGAGGTGCCGGTCGTGCTGGCCGCCCAGACGCCGCACGTGGCGGGACCGAACCGGATGTCCTTGCCCTCGGTGTTGCCGCCGGCCTGGATGCTCGACACGGACTGGTCGACGCCGAGCGCGTCGAGATGGCGGTTGCCGCCCTGTTCCGCGAACACGGTGAGGACCGAGAACGCGAGCCAGATCGCGGCCATCACCAACAGCAGCGTCCGTGCCTGCCGCCTCGATCCCACGAGGTGCCCGTAGGCGATGGCGAGCGCGAACGGCAGGGCGAGGATCGCCCACAACTCGACGAAGCCGGAGACCCCGTTCGGGTTCTCGAACGGGTGCGCGGAGTTGGCGTTGAAGAAGCCGCCGCCGTTCGTGCCGAGCTGCTTGATCGCCTCCTGCGACGCAACCGGGCCACCCGGGATCTGCTGGGCGACCTGGTGGGTCACCGCCGAGTCGATCGGTGTCGCGGTCGTCGATCCGTGGAAGTTCTGGATCACGCCCTGGGACATGAGCGCGACGGCCATCACCAGCGACAGCGGCAGCAGCACCCGGGTGACGGTGCGCACCATGTCGACCCAGAAGTTGCCGAGCGTCGTCGCGTTGCGCCGGGCGATGCCGCGGATCAGCGCGATGGCGATCGCCATGCCGGCGGCAGCGGACACGAAGTTCTGAACGGTCAGGCCCAGCATCTGCGTGAGGTGGCTCATCGTCAGCTCACCCGAGTACCACTGCCAGTTGGTGTTGGTGACGAAGCTGACGGCGACGCTGAACGCGCCCTGCGGGGACACGTCGCCCACACCGGTGGGGTTCAGCGGCAGGTGACTCTGCAGGCGCTGGATCGCGTACACCATCACGAAGCCGACCACGCTGAACGCGAGCAGCGACGAGGCGTACACGTTCCAACGCTGCTCCCGGCGCGGATCCACGCGGCACCACCGGTAGATCACGCGCTCCACGCGGGAGTCCGACGTCGACGAGTACACGTGCGCGAGGTACCGGCCGAGCGGCGCGACGGTGACGGCCAGCACGACGACGAGCGCGACGAGCTGGAACCAACCTGCGGCGCTCATCAGAAGCGCTCCGGCGAGATGAGCACGACCACGAGGTACACCGCGGCCGCGACGGCGAGGACGAGACCGATCACGTTGTCGATGCCGGCGGCGATCATGCGCGGTCCTCCTCGGTGACGCCGTCGGCGCCCTCGGGCCGGACGGGATCGGGCCCGATGATGCGATCGCACAACGAGACGTACGCGACGCACACGGCGAAGCAGGCAGCGGTGAGGGCAAGCATCAGTACGTCGCTCATGCCGATCCCCTCGGCCGTTTGGGGGCGACGAGCGCCAGGATGGTGTACGCGATCAGCGCGAGGAGCGCGATGGTTCCGATGAGTGCGAGGAGCGGCATGAGGCAGTCATACGGCTGCTGCGGCGCTCCTGCGATGGCCTTGATGCGTTCTTAGCGCGGGCGTCGGGAAGCTTGACGCGCCGCCTGCGCCCTCTGGTCAATCCGCGGCCGACACGTCCTCCACGACCCACTGCACGAGCGCGGCCGAGGCGGCCATCATCGGCATCGACACCTCACCGACCTCGCCGGCCGCCCGCATCGTCAGCGCCGCGCGCAGCACGTCGTGAAAGCGTTCCGGCGCAACGGTGAGGCCGTACTCACCGGCGCCGCGTTTGGACGTCACGTCGCCGGTGAACGCGGTGTAGTGCAGCCGGAGCGCGCCGAGCGTGCACCACACGAACGACGGTGCGTCGAATGCGCGATCGGGTTGCAACTCGCAGGCCGCGGCGACGTCGCTCGCGACCTCGGCCCAGTACGACTGGAGGTTGTCCACCACGAACCGGATCCGAGCCTCGACGTCGACGGGGATGCCGAGTGTCGACGGCGTAGGGCCCCGCAGGGGCACGCCGTAGGTCGCCAGTGTGTACCAGGTGACCGGGCTGATCTCGAAGCAGTCGGCGTCGTGGTGCAGTTCGCCGTTGAGCGTCCACGGGCGATGGAGTCCGGTGGCCGGTTCGACGACGAGGTCGCCCCAGGCCACGTACGGCCCATCGACGAAGGGACGCGGTTGGACCTCGGTGAGCAGCGCATGGATCGTGCGGAGGCTCCCGTAGTCCTCATCGGTCGCCGGTTCCGCGGTCACCGCGATCACGTCGATGTCGCTCGCGCCGTCCACCCAATCGCCCAGGGCACCCGAGCCGACCACGTACAACCCCTCGACCAATCCCGGGTGGGTCGAGTCGGCGAGCTCCAGGTACGTGGTGAGCGCGGCTCGCACCCGATCGGGCAGCGGGGTCGTGTGGTCGGCCATCGGGGTGACCGTACCGCGACGGGTGTTACCTTCTGGCCGCATGCCCACCCTTGATCTCTCGGCCGTCGGCGGGGTCGCCGACACGCTCTTCGCCCCCGGCGCCGCACACGGACTCAGCCTCGCGCTGGTCGTGATGCAGGAGGGTGAGGTGGTGTTCGAGCGCTACGGCACGCAGCCCGACACCCTGTTCGGTCCCGGAGGACCCGTCACTGCCGACACGACACTGATCTCGTGGAGCATGGCCAAGAGCATCACCCACGCAGCGGTCGGGATCCTCGTGGGCGAAGGGAGGCTCCGGCTCGATGCGCCGGCCCCGGTGGCCGAATGGGTCGGCACCGACAAAGCGGGCATCACCCTGCAGCACCTCCTCGAGATGCGGTCCGGGCTGCTCTTCGTCGAGGACTACGTCGACGATTCGGTGAGCAACTGCATCGAGATGCTGTACGGCTCGGGCAGCGACGACATGGCCGCGTATGCCGCGGGCCTGCCGCTCGTCCACGAGCCGGGCGCCGTCTGGAACTACTCCAGCGGCACCACCAACATCATCGCCCGGATCGTCGGCGACGAGGTCGGTGGCGGCCGGGCGGGGATGGAGGAGTTCCTGGCCGAACGTCTCTTCGGGCCGGCCGGCATGAGCTCGGCGATCCCGAAGTTCGACACCGCGGGGACCTTCGTCGGCTCCAGCTACGTGTACGCCACGGCTCGCGACTTCGCCCGTTTCGGAGAGCTGTATCGCAACGACGGTGTTGCCGCCGACGGGACGCGAGTCCTGCCCGTGGGATGGCGCGACCACGCGCGCACGTTCAGCGCCCACGACCCCGAGGGCGCCTTCGACTACGGGGCGCAGTGGTGGCTGTGGCCGGATCTTCCCGGCAGCTTCGGGTGCCATGGATACGAGGGGCAGTACACCGTGGTCGTCCCCGACCGCGCGCTGGTGGTGGTGCACCTCGGCAAGTGCCCCGCCGACGATCGAGGGATCCTCAACGACCAGCTGAGGATGCTGTTCGCCGCCGCCTCAGCATGAGGTGAGCCTGCAGAGACGCACAGCCCCCGGTCGAATCGACTAGCAATATGGGGTGGCATTGGAACCCGTGGGCCCCCTCACCGGTGAGTTGCCCCGTGTGTCGCTCGACGACACGGGCGGCCCGCCGCGACCCCGTCGGGTACGGCCGCTCCGTCTCACGCTGAAGGTCCTCGCCGTCGCGGTGGTCCTCTGGTTCTTCGTGCTTCCCCTCATCCCCGGGATGCGCAAGGCCGCCTCGGAGCTGAGCAGTGTGAACCCCGCACTGCTCGCCGCCGGCCTCGTCCTCCAGCTCGCCGCGCTCTTCGCGTACACGATGTTGACGATGGCCGCCCTCGGCGACGGACGGAAGGTGATCTCCAAGATGCGCCTGTTCCGCATCCAGATGAGCACCAAGGCGTTGAGCAGCATCGTGCCCGGCGGCAGCGCGGCAGGCTCGGCGCTGGGGTACCGGCTGATGACGCTGTCGGGAGTCGCCGGCGCCGATGCCGGCTTCGCACTCGCCACGGCGGGCCTCGGGTCGGCGGTGATGCTCAACGTGATCCTGTGGGTCGGCCTCATCGTCTCGATCCCGATCCGAGGCGTCAACAAGCTGTACGGCACGGCTGCGATCTTCGGCATCATCATCATGGGCACGGCGGCGGCGCTCGTGTTCGGTCTGATGGAGGGTCAGGGGCGCGCCGAGCGGGTGCTCCGTTGGATCGCCCGCAAGTTCGGGCTCAACGAGGACCGGGCGGGAGCAGCCGTGCGCCAGGTCGGAGGTCGGCTGGAAGACCTCGCCGCCGATCGTCAACTGATGCTGCGGGTCGCCGCCTGGGCCGCCGCCAACTGGCTGCTCGACGCCGCGTCGCTGTGGGTGTTCCTGCGCGCGTTCGGCTCGTCGGTGGATCCGGATGCACTGATCATCGCCTTCGGTCTCGCCAACGTCTTCGCGGTGATACCGGTGACGCCGGGTGGACTCGGCATCGTGGAAGGCATCTACATCCCGACGTTGGTCGGGTTCGGCCTCACCCGCGCCAACGCGACGCTCGGCGTGCTGACGTACCGGATCGCGCAGTACTGGTTCCCGATCCTGCTCGGCGGCGCGCTCTACGCCACCTTGCGCGTCGGGCCCTGGAGCATCAAGAAGCGCGATCGGCTGCAGGGCCTTCGCGAGCTCGCTGCGGAGACCGAGACGAACCGCGAAAGTGCGCTCGACTTCGCCGCACGGTTCGGGCGCCGGCGTCGACTTCCCGGCGACGAGCTTCCGGGATACCCCGACGACCTGCCCACGGATGTCCCACCCGGCGCGACCGATCCGACGGTCGAGGCGCCCATCGATCCTCGGGCCGACGAACATGCCGAGGACCCCGACGGCTGACTAGCGTTCGGCCCATGACCACCCATGAGCGTCCGTTCGGCCGTCACCTCGAGGACTTCGTCGTCGGCGACGTGTACAAGCACTGGCCCGGCAAGACCATCACCGAGTACGACGACCACCTCTTCTGCATGATCACGATGAACCATCACCCGTTGCACACGAACGACTGGTTCGCCGCCCAGAGCGTGCAGGGCCGCAACGTGGTGGTGGGCAATCTGGTGTACTCGCTGGTGCTCGGGATGAGCGTGCCCGATGTCAGCGGCGCGGCCATCGCCAACCTCGAGGTGGAGACGCTGCAGCACAAGTTCCCGACGTTCCACGGCGACACGATCCACGCCGAGACGCGGGTGCTCGATGTGCAGGAGAGCAAGAGCAAGCCCGACCGGGGCATCGTCACGGTGGAGACCAAGGGCTTCAACCAGGATGGCAAGGAAGTGTGCTACTTCCGTCGACGGGTGATGGTGTGGAAGCGCGAGTTCGCGCCGAGCAGGGCTCGCCCGTACGACGGGGACACGGCCTGGGACTGAGTCCCGACCCGGTGCTCGCCTGGGGACTGCCGCGCCTGCGCGACCTGCCCTGGCGCACCACTCGCGACCCGTGGAGCGTGCTGGTCAGCGAGGTCATGCTCCAGCAGACCCAGGTCGCCCGCGTGATCCCGAAGTGGCTGGCGTTCCTCGAGGAGTTTCCCACCACCGCTGCGTGCGCGGCCTCGCCCGTCGGTGACGTGCTGCGGCTGTGGCAGGGACTCGGCTATCCGCGGCGGGCGCGCCGGCTGCACGATGCCGCCGTCGAGGTGGAACGGCTGGGCGCGTTCCCGTCGTCGCTGGAGACGCTGCTCGCGCTCCCCGGCGTCGGGCAGTACACCGCGCGGGCGGTGATGGCGTTCGCCTTCGAACTCGACGTGGCCGTGGTCGACACGAACATCGCCCGGGTCCACGCTCGTGTCGCCGGACGTGCGCTGACTGCGAAGGAGGTGCAGCGTCTCGCCGACGATGCGCTCCCGAGGGGCCGGGCATGGGAGTGGAACCAGTGCTTGATGGACCTGGGGGCGGTGCTCTGCCGGCCCGTGTCGCCGGCCTGCGCGCAGTGTCCGTTGGAGCAGCAGTGCGCGTGGCGGGGCCGGGGCGCCGACCCGGCGGTGGGCTCCGCGGGGGTCAGCCGCACCCAGGCGCGCTTCGACGGCAGCGACCGCCAGGCACGCGGTCGGTTGATGAAGGCACTCGGCGCAGGTGAGGTCGTCGCCGCCGACGCGCCCGTGGTGATGGGCGTCGAGCCGGTGAGGTCGGCTCGGCTCGTGCAGTCTCTCGTCGATGATCGCCTCGTGGTCCGCCGCGGCGATCGCCTCTCCCTCCCCTGACCCACCCGCGGCCGCGGGACGCCGGAATCCGTCGGCATCTGGTCCGGATCGTTCCCGGGACCCGGGAACGATCCGAACCAGAACCGCGGGTGGGGAGGATCCGGACCAGAAGCCGGGGTCACCCGGGGACGGGGTCGAACGTGCCGACCACGTCGATCGCGAAGTGGCTGGCCACAGAGGGGCTGATGCACACCTGGCCGCCGGCGCCGGGAGCCACCGCGCCGATGTTCGCCACGTTCTCGGCCGGGGCCGTGTTCAACAGGGCGCTGAGGTCGTTCGCTCCGCACGGCTTCGCGCTGAGGAATCCGAAGCCGGCACTCCCGATCGCGGCGACGTTGTAGACCGTGGTCGAGAGCGGCAGTGACCGGGGTGATGGAACCCGCCGCCGGTTGCGCGCCGACCCGAGTGTCGATGAGGCGCGTCGGCACCGTGCCGTGGAAGGCGAGCCCGCCCGGCCCGCCGCCCCCGAACCAGCCGGCGACGTCGATCACCACGAACGCGGAGCTCCCGAACGCTCGCACGCACACGCCACCGTTGCTGCCGAGCCCGACCAACGAGCCGGTGGATGCGGCCCGTCCCGGGAACGCGATCACGGTGGCCGCGAGCGGCGGGCTGCCGCAGGGACCCGGGTAGGCCAGCAGTCCCGTGCCCACGGCGGTCGGGGCGATCGCGGTGAGGTTGAGCCAGGCGGCCGTGGCATCGGCGGGGACGCCTCCGCGGCCGGCAATGGGTACGTCCATCTGCGTTCCACCCGACAGCGGGCCGACGATCGGCAACAGCGCGGCGTTGCCGCGCGTGTCGACCCATCGGCTCGGTGTGATCGGGTGGAAAAGGCTGCCGGACGGGGTGAACGCCCCCACGACGTCGACGACGACGTCGACGGCCGACGACGAATAGACACAGACGCGACGCGACGACAGGAGGCTGATGGCCAGACCCGTGGTCGTGCGTCCGGCAGCGAAGTTGACGTTCGCCGTGTTCGGCCGGACCCCGCATGCGAACACGCTGAGGAAGCCAGGTCCGCACGGGTCCACCGCGGCAACGCTGACGGCGGCGGCCGCCGCGGTCGGTGGCAGGACCGTCGAGAGGTCGATCGTGACGGTGCGGCCGGCTCCCAACTTGCCGTGCCCACCGCCGAGTGACTCCTCTCGGGTGTCGAGGACGCGGGTGGGCGTGAGCGGCGCGAAGCCGGTGTCACCCGTGGGCGGCGTGTTCGGGGTGCCGCTCCCGGGGTCGGGTGCTCCTGCGAGCGCATTGGCTGCGACGCACTCGCGCACGTCCGCGGCGTCGATCGCCGCCGTGAGGTACTGCGCCAACGCGGTGCCACCGACTCTGGTCATGTGGATCCCGTCGGACTCGAACCACGAGCTCTGCGTGGCTGCCGACTGCTGATGGGTGTAGGTGTTCCAGTCCAGCACGACGAGGTTCGGATGCTGCGCCCTCGCCGACATGAGCGCGGCATTGTGCGCGTTGTAGTAGCCGCCGTACCCGTAGGAGTTCGTGGTTCGATAGGTGAGCCAGAACACCTTCGCCACCCGCTGAGCCTTCGCCTCCGCCATGATCTGGGGGATGGCGCTCGTGATCGAGGTGTCGTCGTAGCCGGCCATGATCACCAGCGCCTGGCCGAGATGCCCGGCGAGCGTGGTGCGCATGAGAGGGAGCACGCTGACGGGGCGCCACTGATGTCCGGTGCCCGGGTCCACCCGGCCGACGCAGCTCGTGTTCACCAATCTCCGGCAGCTCTCCACCGACCACTGGAGGTCGTACGAGGTGCCCATCACGTCGTAGATCGTCGACACGTTGTTCGCCTCGTCGTACCAGCGCATCGCCGCCGAGGTCGAGTCGCCGATGACCGTCACCTTGGCGGTGCCCGGTGCGGTGGGAAGCGGGCCCCGCAGTCCGAGTTGCCGTCCGGTGATCGAGGTGACGATGCCGTCGGGGTACAGGCCGCGCGTCTGCTGGAAGTAGGCGACGGCCGTGATCGACGCACCGCTGTACACCGTGTCCGGCGTCCCGATGCCGGCGAACCCGAGCTCGATCAGTCGCTGCTCGAGGCAGGGGACCTCCGCGTTGACGGCGCCCGGCGACAGCCGGGTCGTCACCGTGCACGACACCGCGGCCGCCATCGGTGCGCCCGCTGCGGGAACGAGAGGCGCAGCGGTGGCCACCAACACGGTGAGGGAAGCCAGCAATCGTCGCTTCATCGGGGAAGGGTGCGGCGGTCAGTGGGTGATCGACGCGACGATGGCATCGTAGGCCGCATCGGCGTACGAGCGCATCTCATCGTCGGTGCGGTCCTGGATGGGGTGCGGGGTGAACACCCGCGCGACATCCGGGAACCCGAGCGCCGTGGATTGCGCCACGGCCGCGTCGACGAACTCCGCCGATGCGACGAAGACGCCGGGGAGGCCCCGACGCTCCAGATCCACGATGTCGTGCACACTGCACGACGTGCAACTGCCTCAATCGGCGAGCGCCTCGATGACCAGCGTGCACTGAGTGGCGATCTCCTGGCGCAGATCGACGGGTGCCGGCTTGGTGAACGTCGGCTTCTTGTATCGGCGGACCGTGGCACCGCTCTCCTGGAGGCGTGCCTCGAGCCGGTCGAGGAAGACGTCGCCGCGCGGCTTGCTGATGTCGAGCAGGCCGATCACCTGGCCGTCGAGCGCGGTGGGACGGGGCAGCCGCTCGCGGTGCGGCACCGAGCGCTCTCCGGTGGGATCGAGCAGGATCTTGGTCATGATGCGACCCCCGTGGGTTCGTGGTGGGCGACGGCGTGGTTGACGGAGTGGTGACGGCGTGGGTGACGGGCTGCGAGCCGACGGCGCCGTTGGCCCACCCGCCGATCATCGCGGAGAACAGGCCGGCACCGCCACCGGCGTGGACGAGCAGGATCCCGTCGGGCCGGAACTTGGGCAGCGTGGTGTCGCGAAGGTGCTCGGGCACACCGTCGGCGATGCCGCCGGCGCCCCACACCAACTCGCTGCCGGGCGACAGCAGCCGCGAGTGCAGCTCGGCGAGGAGGCGATCACGATCCCAGCCGTCGTCGCGGAACACCCGTGCATGTTCCGGCCCGACGACCAGCACGGTGTCGAATCCGAGCACCAGCTTCGGGTTGTGCAGCGTGCGCAGGCAGGCAGCGAACGTGTTGGCGAGCTCGGTGGCGGTGCGCGCCTTCTGGTCGACGATGCAGCGCGGACCCTCGCCGGCGAACACCGTCACCGTGTCGGCAGACGGCTCGAACCCGCGGCTGACGGACAGCGAGGTGAACGGCGAGTCGTGCTCGCGCTCGGCGAAGCAGAAGCTGATCTTGCCGGGGTTGCCGTGCGTGGCCCGGTCGACCTCCCCGGGTCGGCCCCCGCCCACGTTCCGCACGACGAGCTGGACGGCGCGCCCGATGGTGAGGTTGGCCCGGTTCCCCTGTCCCAAGGCGTTGCCTTCGCTGTTCATCCCGATCGCCCTGGTGCCGGGGCCGTTGCAGATGATCACCGGACCGACCGGCATGGTGGTGGCGAGCACGCCGTGGATGTTGAACTCGTCGGTGCAGACCGCCTCGACGGCGGCCAGGACCCACGGCAGGTACTCGGGCGCACAGCCGGCCATCACTGCATTGATCGCGACCTTCTCGACCGTGACCGGTACGAGGTCGGGCGGCACGATGGCGACGATCTCGTCGGGCTCCCGATGGGTGCCCTCCAACATGCGCAGCACGCGCGCCTCGGTGGGAGGCACGACGGGCAGTCCGTCGGTGAAGCCGCGGTCGAACATGGCCTCCATCTCGTCGTCGAGGTCGGCGAACTCGAGTCGGCGCGACCGGAGGCGGTGGCCTTCGAACTCGGCTGCGAGGTGGTCGGCGCGATCAGGGTCGACCGACATCGAGCCACATCCGGGACGCATCACCGGCAGCTGTTCGCCGAGCCCGTCATCGCCGACGATGCGCTGCCAGTCGCTGCGCAGCCAGCCGACCGTGCGCTCGACCTCGACGCCGTCGACGACTCGGATCAACGTGGGCACCGTCTCGATCTCGTGGTGCCAGCTCACCGACAGGTCGGCGTCGTGATGCGCGGCGACCTCGGCGGGGAAGTCGGGGTCGTCCTGGGTGTACACGGTGACCGGGAAGTCCGCCAGGAGCGGTGCCACCATCCGGCAGCACTCGCACTCGCGCTTGACGAACACCACCAGCCCGTCGGGCAGGACCGGGGCGTTCGCGCGGGTCACGCCAGGAACTCCATGATGCGAGCGTTGACCTGCGCCGGTTGCTCGAGCTGGAGGAAGTGCCCTGCGTGGTCGATGATCACGGTCGACACGTTCGGCGGCGACATCGACGCGGCCAGTTCGGCGACCTCGGCACCGATCCCGCCGTCGTCTCGGCCGTGGAGGTACAGCGTGGGCTGGGTGGGTACCTCGCCGACGGCGGCCTGCGCCGCGTCGAGGGCCGGGTCCTTGTAGCCGTCGCCCAGCGCGGCCCGGTAGTAGCCGAGCGCAGCGGTGAGGTTGGCCGGGTCGGCCAGGGCCGCCTTGACCAGCGGCAGATCGGTGGAGGCGTCGAAGCCCGGCGACCAGTCCTCCCAGAGCATGTCGATGTAGGCCATGTCGTTGGCCGGCACGATCATGTCCGAGAACGGGGACTGGAAGAAGAACATGTACCAGCTGCGCTTGAGCTGGACGAGGTTGGACATCAGTGACATGACGAACGCGGGCCCGGGCGGCACGGCGAGCCCGACGACCTTGCTCCATCGTTCGGGGGCGAGCACGGCCGCGCCGTAGGTGGCCGGAGCGCCCCAGTCGTGTCCGATGATGACCGCCCGTTCGTCGCCGCCGAGGGCCGTGTGCAGCTCGTGCAGATCGGTGGCCAGGGCGCCGGTCTGGTAGCGCCCGTCGGCAGGCACCGAGGTGGGGGCGTACCCACGCTGGAACGGGGCGACGGCGCGATATCCGGCCGCCGCGAGCTCGGGCATCAGGTGCCGCCACGTGTGCGCCGTGTCGGGGAAGCCGTGGACGCACAGTGCCAGCGGCCCGGTGCCGACTTCCAGGAAGGCGAAGTCCACGCCGTTCGCCGACACCTTGCCCTCGGTGAAACCGTTCATGACGGCAAGGTACTCGTCCGTGCCGATGGTCACGTACACGAGGTGTTTGCCCGTCTGAGGTTTTGCCCGTAACGTGACCGCATCGGGGAACACAGCGCGATGCAGGTCACGTTCTACGGTGTGCGTGGTTCCACGCCATGCCATGGCGAAGACACCAACAGGTACGGCGGGAACACGTCGTGCGTTGCTGTCCGCGTCCCCGGGGAGGATCCGCTGTTCTTCGACCTGGGCACCGGCGCCCGGTACTTCGGCAAGACACTGCCGCACGACGGCTCGTTCCGTGGGACGTGCCTGCTGAGCCATCTGCACTGGGACCACACGCAGGGACTGCCGTTCTTCACCCCGTTGCTCCGACCGGGCTCCGAGCTCGACATCTACGCACCGCGCCAGGACGACGGCCGGTCGCTCGCGCAGGTGTTCGAGGAGATGATCTGCCCCCCGGTGTTCCCCGTCACGATCGAGCAGTTCGCCGGCACGGTCCGTTACCACGACCTCGCCGACGACGACTTCCAGGTCGGCGGCATCAGTGTCCGGTCACGTCTCGTCCCGCACCTCGGCCCCACGCTCGGGTTCCGCATCGAATGGCACGGCCACTCGGTGGCGTACCTCAGCGATCACCAGCAGCCCCACGACGGTTCGTACTCGCTCACGGCCGGCGCTCAGGACCTGGTGCAGGGTGTCGACCTGCTGATCCACGATTCGCAGTACACCACCCACGAGTTCCCGTTGAAGAACAACTGGGGTCATTGCACGATCGACTACGCCGTCTGGTTGGCCAAGCACTGCGATGTGGGCACGCTCGCGCTCTTCCATCACGACCCGACGAGGTCCGACGATGCGATCGACGAACTGCACCGCTGCGCCGTGACGTTCGGTGACGAGTCGAAACTCGAGGTGGTGGCCGCGTACGAAGGCCTCACCATCGAGCTCGGCTGAGCATGTCGAGCGGCACCGTCGGCGCCATCGCGGCGGCGGTGGTCGGAGCCGTGCTCGTGGTGTCCGGAGTCGCCAAGCTCGCGACGCCGCGCCGGTGGCGGACGCAGGCCGAGGAGCTCGGGGTGCCGTGGGCCGCCGGACCGCTGCCCTACGTCGAGATCGTGCTCGCCGCGCTGCTGGTGGCTCAGGTCGGCCGGCACGTGGTCGCGTGGTGTGCGGTCGCGCTGCTCGTGTCGTTCACGACGTTGCTCTCCATCCGCCTCGCCCAGGGCAGACGCCCGCCGTGCGCGTGCTTCGGATCGTTGAGCTCGAAGCCGATCGGCCGATGGGACCTCGTGCGCAATGCGGTGCTCATCGGCATCGCCATCCTCGCCGCGGTGCTCTGAGTCAGGTCAGCTCTTCGAGCAGGAACGTGAGGATGCGGGCCTCGTCCCGCCACGTCTCGTAGCGGCCACTCGGACCTCCGTGACCCGCGCCCATCTCGCAGCGCATGATCAGCGTGGCGTCGTTGGTGCGGACCGCTCGCATCTTGGCGATCCACTTCGCGGGCTCGTGATAGCTCACCCGAGGATCGTTGAGACCGGCCGTGATGTAGAGCGCCGGATAGTCGGCCGCGACGGTGTGGTCGTAGGGCGAATAGCCGAGCATGTAGCTGGCCATGGGCTCCTCGCGCGGGTCGCCCCACTCCTCCCACTCGGTGATGGTGAGTGGGAGGGAGGGATCCGCCATCGTCGTGACGACGTCGACGAAGGGCACCTCCGCGACCGCAGCGCGGAAGAGGTCGGGCCGCATCGTGATGCACGCGCCGACGAGCAGCCCGCCGGCGCTCCCGCCGCGGATGGACACACGGTCCGGGTCGGCCCACCCGTGCGCGACGAGGTGCTCGATCGACGCGATCGTGTCGGTGAACGTGTTGCGCTTGTGGTCCAGCTTGCCCTGCAGGTACCACTCTCGGCCGAGCTCGCCGCCCCCTCGGGGGTGCACGAGCGCCCACACGGCGCCGCGGTCGAGCGCGGAGACTCGAGCCACGCTGAACCAGGGCGGCATCGACGACTCGTAGCTGCCGTAGCCGTACACCAGCAACGGAGCCGTTCCATCCGGTTGGAGATCGCGTCGGCGGACGATGTCGACTGGTACCCGTGTGCCGTCGTCGGCCGTGGCCCACAGTCGCTCCGTGGCGTACTCGGACAGGTCCACACCGGGCACCGGTGTCTGCTTGAGCAGAGTCCGCCGGCCGGTGCGCACGTCCTCCTCGTAGACCGATGCCGGCGAGACCAACGACTGCGTCACGTAACGGACGGTGGTCGCCGTCCACTCCGGATTGGCATCGAGTTCGACGTCGTGCGGGTCGTCGCTGATGTCCACGACGCGCTCCGTGCCGTCGCGGAACAGCACCCGGAGACGAGGTTGGGCGTCGCTCCACTCGTGGAGCACGAGGTGGTCGGCGAACGCCTCCACCGACATGATCCGACGGCCCGCCACGTGCGGCACCAGTTCGGTCCAATCGCCAGGAGCATCGAGGGGAGCGGTGAGCACCCGGAAGTCCGTGGCGTCCAGGTTGGTGAGCACCACCCAGCGGTCACCCCAGTGCTCGAGGCCGTACTCGTGGTCGAGCTCTCGCGCCCTCACGAGCATGGCGTCGGCGGTGGGATCGGCCGCCGGCACGAGCCGGACCTCGCTGCTGATCTTGCTCGCAGTGTCGATGATGATCCACTCGCCGCTGCGACTGAGATCGACGTAGACGTAGAAGCGCTCGTCGTCCTCCTGGTACACCTTGACGTCGGTCGACTGCGGTGTGCCGAGCCGGTGGCGCCAGACGCAGAACGGACGCATCTGCTCGTCGGCCGTCACGTAGAACAGCGTCTGACCGTCGGCGGCCCAGGCCGTCCCGCCCCACGTGGTGCCGACGAGTTCGTCGGGGAGGTCACCGCCACCGCCGGCGAGGTCGCGGAAGCGCATCGTGTACTGCTCGCTGCCGTCGGTGTCGCTGCTCCAGGCGAGCACGGTGTGCTGCGGGTTCACGTCGAACGCGTTCACCGAGAAGTACTCGAGGTCGCCTGCCTCCGCGTTCTCGTCGAGCAGCACCTGCTCGGTCGCCGTCTCTGCCGAGCGGCCGCGACAGTGGATCGGGTAGCTGGCGCCCTCCACGGTCCGGGTGACGTACCACCATTCGTCCTTGCACACCGGTGCCGACAGGTCGGTCTCCTGCACCCGAGCTTTGATCTCGCCGAAGATGGTCTCGACGAGGCGGCTGTGCTCGGCGAACCATGCGTCGGACCACCGGTTCTCGGCCTCGAGGTAGGCCACGGTGTCCGGGTCGTCGCGGTCGCGCAACCAGGCCCAGGGATCCGGGGCGGGGCCGGTGGGGCGCGACCAGACGTGTGGGACCTGCTTGGCTTCGGGGGGCTGCACGGAGCATGAGAGTACCGGCACGACCGAGCGCGTCCGACAGGAGGCCGGTAGCGTCGCCGTCATGCGCGTGTGGATCGATCAGGATCTGTGCACGGGAGACGGACTGTGCATCGACCACTGCCACGACGTGTTCGTGCAGCTGGAGGACGGCATCGCGTACGTCGCCCAGGACGGCGCGGTCCTCAACGACCCCGGCGGTCCCGGCAGCCTGGCGGCGGTCGACCCGCGCCACCAGCAAGCGGTCATCGACGCCGCACTCGCCTGTCCCGGCGAGTGCATATTCATCGAACTCGGGCGGGCCAACGCTGCCTAGGGTCTGCCGGTGCGCCGACCGGAACACGTCTACGTCCAACTCGCCGCCACCGCCGCCTTCGCCGGCACGCTCGCGTTCACCATCACCAACATCTATCGGTTCACGATCGCCGGGCTCACGCCGTTCCAGCTCGTCTTCGTCGGCACCGCGATGGAGGCCGCGGTCTTCCTGGCGGAGATCCCCACCGGCGCCGTGGCCGATCTCTTCAGTCGACGGCTGTCGGTGATCGTCGGTCATGCCGGCATGGGGATCGCGTTCGTCGTCGAGGCGGCCTTCGCGTCCTTCGTCGGGGTCCTGGTGGCCCAGGTGCTGTGGGGTGTCGCGTACACCTTCACGAGCGGGGCGACCGAGGCGTGGATGGCAGGGGAGCTGGGTGAGCCCGACGAGGCCACACTGGCCCAGGTCTTCTTCCGGGCGAGCCGCTGGTCGACGATCGCGGCCGTGGTCGCCGTGCCCGCCTCGTTCCTGCTCGCGACGGTGAGCCTGCGCCTGCCATTGCTCCTCGCCGCAGGAGTGCAGCTCGGTCTGGTCGCCTTCCTGCTCATCGCGATGGTCGAGGACCACTTCGCTCCCGCTGCTCCCGACCGCGCGAACCACCTGGGCTCGCTTCACGACGACGGTGCGGGCCGGTGCGGGCGTGATCCGCCGGAGCCGTACGCTCGTCCTCCTCGCGGTCGTTCTGGCCGTCGCCGGCGGATCGAGCGAGGCGTACGACCGCTTCCGTGAGCGGCACCTGCTGGAAGGCGTCGGTGTTCCCGGCCTGGGTCGCCACGGGCCGCTGGTGACGATGGCGGTGCTGTTCACGATCAGTTCGCTGGTCGGCGTGGGGATCGCGTGGTGGATGGAGCGCCGCGTGGCCCGCCGCGGCCCGTCCATGCAACGTTGGCTGGTCGCCCTCATCCTGGCCCAGGTGGTGGCGCTGGTGGTTTTCGCGGTGACAGGCTCGTTCGTCGTCGCGGCGGTCATGGTGGTCGCGATCGATCGGGTGCGCAGTGTGCGCCAGAAGCTGTTCGCGTCGTGGATCGTGCCACTCACCCCCAAGGCGCAGCGTGCCACCGTGCTGTCCGCCTTCTCGCAGTGTGACGCGGTCGGTCAGGTCACCGTCGGTCCCGGCCTCGGCGTCGTGGCGGGGGTCTGGTCGGTGCCCGCGTCGCTCGTCGTGAGTGCGGTGGTGCTCGCCCCGGCCGCTGCCGTCGTCGCAGAAGCGCGCAGCAGCGACCCCGCACGAGTCGCGTGACCGCTCACACTTCGTTCACATCCGTGGGTGAGGATCGTGTCCATGAACGATCGTGATGCTGTTGCGTGGCTGCACCGACGCGTCGGGTTCGGGCTGCCACCGGACCTGCTCCGCGCGGCCGTGGCGCGCGGACCACTGGCCGAGCTCGATCGACTGCTCGATCCGGCGGGACTCGGTGCGCCACCCGCCGACGATCCGTGGGACGACTCGTTGCTGCCATACGACCCGCGGGACCGCCAATCCCGCAAGTACGCCGTCGCCCAGTGGGTCCACACGATGACCGTCACCGAGCAACCGCTCGTCGATCGGATGGCGTGGCTGTGGCACGGCCACTTCGTGAGTGCGATCGACAAGGTCCGGGTGGCACGGCTGATGGTCGACCAGATCCGGCTGTTCCGCTCGCTCGGCCTCGGGGCCTTCGACGCGCTGGTCCGTGCCGTCACCATCGATCCGGCGATGCTCGTCTATCTCGACCTGCGCACGTCGACGGGCCGAGCACCGAACGAGAACTACGCCCGCGAGTTGATGGAGCTGTTCACGCTCGGCGAGGGTGCCTACACCGAGGCCGACGTCAAGGCAGGAGCCCTTGCGCTCACCGGTTGGACCCTCCGCAAGGAGGGCGACGTGCGCTTCGCGCCTCGCCTGCACGACGACTCACCGCAGCACTATCTCGGGTCGGACGGCGTCCACGACCTCGACGGTGTGATCGCGGCGTTGACGGCGCACCCGCAGCTGCCCCGCTTCGTGGCGAACCTCTTCGCCGAGGAGTTCCTCGGCACGGCACCCTTCGACGTGATCGACCGACTCGCCGCCGCATTCGCCGACGCCGACTTCGACGTTCGCTCGCTCGTTCGTGCCGTCGTGCTCGAGGGCCTCAACGGGGCGTCGGCGCCGGTGGTCCTCGCCCCCGTGCCCTGGCTGGTGGGCGCAGTGCGGGTCACCGGTTCGGCGGCCGCACTGCGTGACACCGTGGGGCTGCTGCAGGAAGCTGGTCAGCTCCCGATGCTGCCGCCCAACGTCGCCGGTTGGCCAGGTGGCACGGCGTGGTTCGCCGCCAGCAGCCTGGTCGCGCGGCTGAACCTCGCCTCGGTCGTCGCTGACGCGACCCCAGCCGGGGAGGTGCTCGCCGCAGCCGAGCACGACGACGTCTCCGTGTTGGCCGACGCTCTCGGTCTCCCCAGCACGGGCTTTGCCGGACCTTCCGCCGATGCCCTGCGTTCCGCCCCGGCCGGTCGCGATCGACTCGCGATCGCGCTCGCCACTCCCGAGTTCCTGATCGCGTGAGGTCACCGATGAACGATCCCTTCCTCTCCCGTCGACAGTTCTTCCGGGCCGGTGCCGGCGCCGTGGTGGTGGTCGGCCTCGGCGCATGCGACCGGGGCGCCTCTGGCCGCCCGGCGAGCACCTCGACCACTGTGCTCATGCCGACGTCGACCGTCTCGACCGTGCCGGGCGCCACGTCATCGGTGCCGTCGAGCAGTGTGTTCGGCGGGAAGCGATTGGTGATCGTGCAACTCAACGGCGGCAACGACCTGCTGAACACGATGCCACCGGCCGACGGTCGGTACATGGACCTGCGGCCCACCATCGGGATCCCGGAATCCGACCGTGTGGCGCTGAAGGGTGTCGTCGACGCGTCGCTGCACCCGAGCCTGGCCGGCCTGTCGTCGTTGTGGGAGGACGGCCGCCTGGCCATCGTGCAGGGCATCGGGTTCGAGGACCCGAACCGTTCACACTTCGTGTCGATGGCGCGGTGGTGGCGCGCCGACGACCTCGCCGGGGCGGGCTGGCTCGGCCGCGCGCTCGACGGGCTCGCGACCGAACCGTCTCCTCTGTTCGCTTCTGCGGTCGGTGGGTCGGCGCCGTTGCTGTCGGGCGTGAACGCACAGCCGACGGTGATCTCCTCACCGGGCTCGTTCCGCTTCGCCGGTGTCGACCCGGGCTGGGTCAGGGCGATGAGCGGCGACGGAGAAGGACTCGTCGGAGCGGCACGCCACGCGTACGGTCGGGCGGTCGACGCCGTCGTCGACTTCGCCGCGCTGTCGGGAGCTCCGGTGAGCTCGGATGATCTTCCCGAGCGCGAAGGCGGCGCCACGATCGCCGGTGGTCTCGCCGTCGCCGCGCAGATGTTGGCCGGTGATGTGGGAACCCAGATCGTGGTGGTCAGCGCCGGAGGTTTCGACACCCACTCGCAGCAACTCACGGTGCACGCCGGCCTCTTGCAGGACCTCGCGGACGGTCTCGTCGCGTTCCAGGACGCGATCGCCGCGGCCGGTCTCGCCGACGACGTCCTGGTCGTGACGACGAGCGAGTTCGGCCGCCGGGCGGCCGAGAACGGGAGCGCCGGATGCGACCACGGAGCGGGCGGGCTGACGCTCGCCCTGGGCAACGGGGTGCGTGGCGGCATGTACGGCTCGGTCGACCTCGGTGACCTGCTCGACGGCGACGTGCGGCCGGTCGTCGATCCGCGGGCGCTCTACGCCGACTGCCTGACATGGTTGCAACTCGAACCCGAAGCGCTGCTGGGCACCGACACCGGGATCGGCCTGCTCGCCTAGAACGTCGGGTCGTCCGTGCGCGCCCCGTCCGAAAGTTCGTCGACCCACTCGACAGGCGTCGCGTCGGCCGGCTCGACGATCGTGGCCTCGTCAGAAGGTGACTCGGTCGATGCTGCCGATTCGGTCGATTCGGGTGCCTGCTCCGCCCCGAGCGCATCGAGTTCGGCCGTCTTCCGCCGCCGGCGCCGCTTGACGAGCACGATGGCGAGCACGATCAGACCGATCAACAGGACGAGGCCCCCGAGGGCCAGCAGCGACCGCTCCTTGCCGACGTCGGGAGCCTTGTCGATGGTGTCGATGACCTTCTGCGCGTCGGCTCGAGCCGTGTCGTGGTCGCCCTTGGAAAAGGCGGTCTTCGCCTCGTCGAGCAGCGCGGGGAGATCGGTGCCGACCAGTCCGACGGAGCCGAAGAGCCCGTCGTCCGCGGCGTCGGCGTCGACGGCGGCCAACACCGCGTCGGCCGTGTCGATCTCCTTCTGGATCTCCGCGCTCACGTCGTCGAGGTTGGCGGTGGACCCCTCGTAATCGGCCTGGTACGTGTCGGGGTACGAGGTGCCCAGCGTGCCCGCCTTGGTCGTCAGTTCGTCGCGGAGGGCGAGGACGTCCTCGCTGTCGTTGATGAGCTGGGCGGCGTCGGTGAAGCTCCATGTGGTCATGCGGCGGCGGACGACGACCGGCGGGGCCCACTCGCCACCGTCGTCGACCAGTTGGTGGTACTTGTCGCGGGCGGCCGAACGCTCGTCGAGCATCGCCGCCTGGTCGTCGGTGACGACGTACTGGCGGAAGAGGTCGGTCGCGTTCGTCGATCCGCCGATCTCCTCGGCCAGATCCAGGAAGCGGCGCCAGTCCGCGCTGCCCCCGGACGACTCGGGATCGGCGTTGCCGAGGTACGGAATGGTGTTCGCGTCGACCGCAGCGAAGATCGTGCGCATGGCATCGTCGTCGATGCCGTCGACGATCCGCTCGACCACGCTGAACGAGGTGTTGTAGCCGTAGGCCTCCACCTTGTCGGCGCCGTCGACGAAGTTCGGGTCGCCCCAGGAGTTGAGCGTCACCTTTCCGGGATCCGTCGGGACGACGATCTCGGGCTTGCTCGCGGTGCCGCCGAGCGCCGCGATCGCCTTGTTGGAGTACACCTGGGCGAAGCCCTCGCTCAACCAGCGGTCGGTGAACCACGAGTCGTTGAACCACGCGTGCGACAACTCGTGGAGCACCACTTCCTGATCGAGGTCCTCGCCGATCTCGATCTCCTTGTCGACGGCACTGAACCAACCGGCGTAGCCGTACAGATAGGGCGTGTAGGCCTCGCGCACCTCGACCTTGTCGGCGATGGGCCATGGTTGGCCGATGAGGGTTGCGAGCTCCGGCACGCCGTCGTCGATCTGGCTGGTGACGAACTGCTGCCATTCGGTGTCGCCGGGCCAGGATCGAAGGTCGAAGTGGTCGCCGTCCTTGGTGTCGACGGGCGATGAGGTGAGCCCGGCGTCATTGCGCGCGGAGACGAAGATGTCGAACTCGTTCGGGTTCGGGATGTTGGTGGCTGTGTAGACGGTGTTGCCGTTCTCGTGGGTGACGGCGGCGTCGTCGCCGAAGACATCGATCTGGAATCCGTCGGGCACCACGACGCGGACGGTGACCTGGCCGTCGTCGCCGATCCCGAACGCGTCGAAGGCGGCGTACGCGGCGTTGACGCGGGACGGATTGTCGCTCCGGGGCGGCAGCCCGGTGATGTCGTAGGCCACGTTGACACGAGCGGTCTGGCCGTAGAAGAGGTTGCTGGCCAGATCGACGTCGAACAGGAAGAAGGCACTGTCGCCCGCGATCAGCCGAGGCTGGAGCCGGAGGGCGCTGCCCTTCGCCGTGGTCGCTGCGGCGTTGATCGATCCGACGGGCACCGGCAGCGAGAAGCCGGTGAAGTACCGCCGCGAGATGTAGAGACCGTCGCGCTTGTCGGGGATGGTGTTGCGGAGTTGGATCTCGGCGAGCACGTGGACCACGCCCGACACGGCGTCGACCGTGTAGGTGGTGGTGCTCGTGTACGAGAGCCCGTCGCCGGCCGCGTGGGCGGTGGAGGCACCGCCGAGCACGACGAGCGGGGTGAGCGCCAGGGCCGCCAATGCGGTCGTGGCCACGGTGTCGACAGCCATCGGCGGAGCATTCCGAGATCATATTCAGGTTCACCCCGCCGGCAACATCTCCGATTCGCAGGAAATCCGGGCCGAACGGCCCTTCGCGTCGCGACGTCGGGTGGATTACCCTGGCAGCGTGAAACGCAGCAGCGTGGGCCACATGAACTGTTCGGTCGCCCGGACCCTCGACATCGTCGGCGAATGGTGGACGCTGCTCATCGTGCGGGAGATCATGCTCGGGCAGTGTCGCTTCGAGGAGATCCAGGCCGATCTCGGCATCGCCCGCAACATCCTCAGCGACCGTCTCAACACGCTCGTCGAGCACGACATCGTCGAACGGGTGAAGTACATGGACCACCCCGAGCGGTACGAGTACCTCCTGACCGAGCAGGGACGCGATCTGTTCCCGGTGATCGCGGCGCTGATGGCGTGGGGCGACCGGTGGGCCGCACCCGAAGGTCCGCCGTTGCTGCTCAAGCACCGATGCGGCAGGCACGGCAATGCGCAGGTGGTGTGCAGCGAGTGCGGCGAGCCGATGGGCATCGACGACGTGCGGGCCAACGTCGGCCCGGGGTGGCGACCGATGTCACCCGATCCGTCCGTTGTCTGACGCAACGGACTGTCGTAGTGTTCGGCCATGACCGACACCGCCCCCGTCGACCCCGTGTGGCACCCATCTGCCTGCATCCTGTGTGAGTGCAACTGTGGCATCGAGGTCCGCCTCGGTGCCGACGATGCGACGTTCGAGCGGATCCGTGGCGACAAGGCCCATCCCGCGTCGCAGGGCTACACCTGCGAGAAGGCACTGCGGCTCGATCACTACCAGAACGGGACCGAACGCCTCACCGCTCCCTTGCGGCGCCGGCCGGACGGCTCGTTCGAGGAGATCTCCTGGGACACCGCGATCGCCGAGGTCGCCGCGAGATTCGCCGCAGTGCGCGACACCCACGGCGGTGAGACGATCTTCTATTACGGCGGCGGGGGACAGGGCAACCATCTCGGCGGCGCCTACAGCGGTGCCACCATGCGGGCGCTCGGTGGCAGGTATCGAGCCAACGCGCTGTCGCAGGAGAAGACCGGCGAGTTCTGGGTGAACGGCAAGATGTTCGGCGGCGGGGTGCGTGCTGACTTCGAGCACTGCGAGGTCGCGGTGTTCGTGGGCAAGAACCCGTGGCAGAGCCACGGCATCGCCCGAGCACGAACGGTCCTCAAGGAGATCGCCAACGATCCGGCACGCTCGATGGTGGTCATCGATCCACGGCGCACCGAGACCGCAGAGCTGGCCGATTTCCACCTCCAGGTGAAGCCCGGCACCGACGCGTTCTGCCTGAGCGCCATGGTGGCGGTGCTGGTGCAGGAGCGGCTGGTGCACGACTCGTGGGTGGCCGACCACGTGGACGGGTGGACCGAGCTCGCACCTCGGTTCGCTGCGATCGACATCGGCGAGTTCGCCGCCCGCTGCGGTGTCGACGAGATGCTCCTTCGCTCGGCAGCGCGACGGATCGCATCCGCCGACAGCGTCGCGTTCTTCGAAGACCTCGGGATCCAGATGAACCGGCACTCCACGATGAACAGCTGGCTCGAGAAGCTCCTGTGGGTGCTCACCGGCAACTTCGCCAAGCCCGGTGCGCAGTACCTGGGCACGTCGCTCGTGTCGCTGGTGCGCGGTGAGGGGCCGAAGGCTGCGGCCAGGACCTCGCCGGTCGCCGGCGCCAGGATCATCAGCGGCCTCGTGCCGTGCAACGTCATCCCCGAGGAGATCCTCACCGATCATCCGGCGAGATATCGGGCGATGCTCGTCGAGAGTGGGAACCCGGCCCACTCGCTCGCCGACAGCCAACGCATGCGCGAGGCCCTCGGCGCGCTCGAGTTGTTGGTGGTGATCGACGTGTCGCTCACCGAGACCGCGCGGCTGGCGGACTACGTACTGCCGGCGCCGAGCCAGTTCGAGAAGTGGGAGGCCACGTTCTTCAACTTCGACTTCCCCCACAACGTGTTCCACCTCCGTCGACCCGTCGTGGCCGCGCCGGAGGGTCCGCTGCCCGAGCCCGAGATCCATGCTCGACTCGTCGAGGCGCTCGGCGCGTTGACCGACGACGACCTCGCGCCGTTGCGCGCCGCGGCCACGCAGGGCCGGGGGGCCTTTGCCGCCGCGTTCTTCGAGGCCACCACGGCTCAGCCGCACCTCGGGGCGTTGGCGCCGGTGGTGCTCTACCGCACGCTCGGCCCGACCCTGCCTCACGGCGCGGCGTCAGCAGCGATCCTCTGGGGAGCCGCCCATCGTTGCGCGCTCGGCTTCGAGTCGTCGGTGCGCCGGGCAGGCTTCACCGGTGAGGGCTTGGAGCTGGGTGAAGCGCTCTTCGACGCCATCGTCGAGAGCCCCCACGGTGTGTCGTTCACCGTCGACGAATGGGACGACGTGTGGCCCCGAGTGATCACCGAGAGCGGACGCATCGACGTGTTCATCCCGGAGTTGGTCGAGGAGCTGGAAACCCTCGCCGACGATCCGTCGATCACCACCGAACAGTTCCCGCTGGTGCTCAGCGCCGGTGAGCGTCGCTCGTTCACCGCCAACACCATCATCCGCGACCCGTCCTGGCGCAAGCGCGACGGGCAGGGTGCGCTGCGGGTCAGTCCGGTCGACGCGGCAGCCGTCGGCCTGGTCGACGGAGGTCGTGCGCTGCTGACCACGCCGAGGGGCAGTGCGCAGGTGACGGTGGAGGTGTCGGAGATGATGCAGCCCGGCCACGTCTCGCTCCCCAACGGCATGGGCCTCGACGAGCCCGACGCCGACGGGCTCACCCGCACCGGTGTGGCGCCCAACGAACTGACCTCGGCGGGGGATCGCGACTGGATCGCCGGCACCCCGTGGCACAAGACCGTTCCGGCACGCCTCGCCGCCGTGTGACGATTCCGCCGGTCCCCGTGGTGGGGTGGGCATCGCCGGAGGGAATTGTTACTATGTACGTAGTGCTAATTCCTGCGACCTCCCCGGCGCACCCCCCAGCAGATCGGACCATGCGATGACGTCCTTCGACCTCGATCTCAGCAAGTACAACCTCGGTTGGAGCGACAGCGATGTGGAGTACGCGTTCAAGCCGGTGAAGGGCCTGAACCAGGGAGTCGTCGACCAGATCAGCTGGTGGAAGGGCGAGCCCTCGTGGATGTCGAAGTTCCGCCAGCGCAGCCTCAACCTGTTCGACCGCAAGCCGATGGCCGAGTGGTTCGCGGTGAACATGCCCGACATCGACTTCCAGGACATCTTCTACTACCTCAAGCCGGCCACGGATCAGGTCAGCGAGTGGGACGACCTGCCCGAGCAGATGAAGGCCACGTACGAGAAGTTGGGCATTCCCGAGGCGGAGCGCAAGTACCTCGCCGGGGTCACCGCGCAGTACGAGAGCGAGGTGGTCTTCCACCGCAACCGTGAGGACCTCGAGCAGCAGGGGATCCTGTTCTGCGACATGGACACCGCGCTGCGCGAGTACCCCGAACTCGTGAAGCAGTACTTCGGGACGGTCATCCCGCCCGGCGACAACAAGTTCTCCGCGCTCAACTCGGCGGTGTGGTCGGGTGGCTCGTTCATCTACGTGCCGCCGGGCGTCAACTGCGAGATGCCGCTGCAGGCGTACTTCCGGATCAACAGTGAGAACGCCGGCCAGTTCGAGCGCACGCTGATCATCGCCGACGAGGGCAGCCAGGTGCACTACATCGAGGGCTGCTCGGCCCCGGTGTACACCAACAACTCGCTGCACTCGGCCGTCGTCGAGATCGTGGTCAAGCCGTCGGCGCGAGTCACCTACACCACGATCCAGAACTGGTCACCGAACGTCTACAACCTCGTCACCAAGCGGGCGCGTGTGGAGGCCGAGGGCCACATGGAGTGGATCGACGGCAACATCGGCTCCAAGCTGACGATGAAGTACCCGAGCGTGTACCTGGTCGGCCCGAAGGCCACCGGCGAAGTGCTCAGCGTCGCCTACGCCGGCCCCGGCCAGCACCAGGACGCCGGCGCCAAGATGGTGCACGCCGCGCCGGAGACCTCGAGCAAGATCGTCTCCAAGAGCATCAGCAAGGACGGCGGCATCACCACCTACCGCGGCCTGGTGCGCGTCGACGAGGGTGCGTACGGCTGCAAGAGCCACGTGCAGTGCGACGCCCTGATCCTCGACGAGCAGAGCGAGAGCCGCACCTACCCGTACATGGAGGTCGGTGAGCGCGACGCGCAGATCGGCCACGAGGCGACGGTCTCCAAGATCGCCGACGAGCAGCTCTTCTACCTCATGAGCCGCGGGCTCTCGCAGGAGCAGGCGATGGGCATGGTCGTCAACGGGTTCATCGAGCCCATCACCCGCACGCTCCCGATGGAGTACGCGGTGGAGTGGAGCCGCCTGATCGAGCTGCAGATGGAAGGCAGCGTCGGCTGAGGCCGGCACGAATCCCCGGATAGGGTGCACCTGCCGGGATCTCCACAGGTTTCGGTCACGACCCCGGGCTGCTTGTAACAGTGCCGGGGTCACTGCGTTCCCGCCGGTGATTTCGCGGCAAGACTCGTACCCGTGGAACAGACCCAGGAGTACGACGACAAGCTGGTGGCCCTGCTCGAGGCCCTCTGGGGTGACGGGTACCTGTCGCCCGGCGGCAACGACGAGACGGCGATGGTGCTGGACGGCCTCGACCTGCGCGGCGCGCGGGTCCTCGACCTGGGGTGCGGCACCGGCGGGTGTGCGAGGTTCATCCACGAGCACTTCGGGCCGGCGTCCATCGTGGGCGTCGACGTCGAGCCTGGTGTGGTCGAGAAGGCCAATGTGTTGGCCAGCGAGGCTGGAATGTCCGAGTCCGTCACGTTTCGTTCCGTCGAGCCCGGGCCGCTCCCGTTCGAGGACGGATCCTTCGATGTCGTGTTCAGCAAGGACGCGATCGTCCACATCCCCGACAAGCACGCGCTGGCACGCGACGTCCATCGAGTGCTCTCGCCAGGCGGTGTGTTCGCG
Organism: uncultured Acidimicrobiaceae bacterium; assembly: GCA_963720695.1. Lineage (GTDB taxonomy): Bacteria > Actinomycetota > Acidimicrobiia > Acidimicrobiales > Ilumatobacteraceae > UBA668. The sequence continues at coordinate 620,347 of CAVRGG010000004.1, read as the reverse complement.
GCGAGCGACTGGATGAAGGGCGACGACCTCCCGCCGACGCCGGAGCTCGTCGCCTACGAGGAGATCGAGGGTCTGGGCTTCGGGCTCGCGTCACCGGACGTCTATTTCGCGGCGCTGCGTGCCGCGGGCTTCGCATCGGTCACGTACGTCGATCGCACTCCGTGGTTGCGCGACAAGACGCAGGCCGAACTGGAAGAGCTCGACGGTCCTTTGCGGGATCGCCTCGAGGCCGAGGTCGGTGTCGCGTTTCTCGACCACGAGGTCGAGGTGTGGAGGGCGCTCTGCGTGGTGACCGCCTCTCGTGAGTTGGGAGCGGGTCACTGGCGAGCGGTGAAGGCCTGAACGGCACACGACCGGGCAGAATGGACGCATGCCGATGCGTCAGGAGTGCAAGCACTTCGAGAGCCGTACCTATCCGAACGGGGAGACGGTCCGCAAGTGCGATCTCGACCTGGCTCCGGAGGCACCATGGCGCTGTCCGGCGCAGTGCCCGAAGTTCGAGATCCGCATGGACATCGGCTGGACCTACGGGTCGATGGTGAGTCCTCGGACGCCCGAGGAGCCGCCCGGGCTCGACGACGGAACGGCGGCCGCGCTGCTCGACGAGGCCGAGGAGTTCCTCAGCCAGGTCGGGCCGCAGGTGCGTGCTGATGTCGAGGCCGAGCAGGCGAGGGCATCCCAGTCGGGTTGGAAGCGCATCTTCCGTCGCCGCAAGCCACCTGGGTGATTAGCACTATCCGCGTAGTAGAATTTCGGCCGTGTCCGCGACCCTTCTCGACGCCGCAGGCCGACTGACCTCGGCGCAACTCCCCTCCAACGAGTCCGAGGTGTGGCGTTACAGCCGCATCGCCGAGCTCGATCTGTCCGCCTTCCAGGTGGCGCCGCTGCACACCACCGTGACGGGTGCCGACGGTCTCACCACGGATCCGGTGCGCACTGCCGAACTGGTCGCGTCGATGGACGTGCACGACGTGTTCGACGAGCTCAGCGCCGCGCATGCCCAGACCACCGAGATCCACGTGCCGGCGGGCAGGGTGCTCACCGAGCCGATCATGGTGACCCACCACGTCCGCGGCGATGGTGCCGCCGTCTTTCCCCGGCTCGTCGTCCACGCCGGTGCCGACTCCGAATTCACGGTCGTCGAGCGCTTCGAGAGCGACCCCGGCGTCCGTGCCCTGATCGTCCCCCGCCTCGTGTTGCACGTGTCGCAGGCGGCGCGGGTGAACTACCTCGGGCTCAACCTGCTGGCCGACACCGTGTGGCAGTTGGGCCATCAGCAGGCCACCGGTGACCGCGACTCCACCACGCTGCTGGCCACCGTCGCGCTCGGCGGCGACTACGCCCGAGTGCGCACCGACGCCCGAGTGGTCGGCCAAGGGGCCACCACGAAGCAGATCGCGCTCTACTACGCGGACGGCCACCAGATGCACGACTTCCGCACCCTGCAGGACCACGTCGCGCCCAAGACCTACAGCGACCTGTTGTTCAAGGGCGCCGTGCAGGACACGGCGAAGAGCGTGTACACCGGGTTGATCCGCATCCGCGAGGAGGCCAAGGGCTCGGTCGCGTTCCAGACCAACCGGAACCTGACGCTCAGCGAGGGCGCGTGGGCCGAGAGCGTGCCCAACCTCGACATCCGCACCAACGACGTGAAGTGCAGCCACGCCAGCACGGTCGGCCCGGTCGACGAGGACCAGCGGTTCTATCTCGAGAGCCGAGGTATCCCGCCCCAGGTCGCCGAGCGACTCGTGGTGCTCGGCTTCTTCGACGACGTGCTCGCCGCCCTGCCCGTGGGGTCGTTGCGCGACGGCCTGCGCGCTCGTGTCACCGAGAAGCTCGAACGGCGCGAGTCATGAGCACCGCCGTCTGCCAACTCGACGATCTCGCTCCGGGCAGCGCCACCCGCTTCGTGGTCGACGGCCGTCCGGTCGCCGTGGTCCGCATCGGCGACGACGTCTACGCCATCGGCGACACCTGCAGCCATGCCGACGTCTCGCTCAGCGAGGGAGATGTCTGGTGCGACGAGAAGGAGCTCGAGTGCTGGAAGCACGGCAGCACCTTCAGTCTCCTCACCGGCGAGCCGACGACGCTCCCGGCGACCCAACCGGTGCCGGTGTACGTCGCTTCGGTGGTCGACGGTGCCGTCCACATCCACATCGAACTCGTCACGAACGGAGCAACCTCGTGAGCACCCTCGAGATCAAGGGCCTGGTCGCCTCGGTGGCCGGCAAGCAGATCCTCAACGGCATCGACCTGGTGGTTCGTTCGGGCGAAGTGCACGCCGTGATGGGGCCCAACGGGGCCGGCAAGAGCACCCTGTCCGCCGTGGTGATGGGCAAGCCCGGCTACGAGGTGCAGGCCGGAGAGGTCCTGCTCGACGGCGTCGACCTGTTGGCCATGCCCACGTGGCAGCGAGCACAGGCCGGTGTCCACCTGGTCCTGCAGTACCCGAGCGAAGTTCCCGGCGTCGGGCTCACCGAGATGCTCGCCGAGGCGTACACCGCGCGGGGTCGCAGCACCGATGGTCTGCACGACGCGGTCGTGGCCGAAGCCGAACGGATCAGCTTCCCGCTCGCCCTGCTCGACCGTTCGCTGAACGTCGACCTCTCGGGCGGCGAGAAGAAGCGCAACGAGACGGTGCAGCTCGCGCTGCTCGAGCCGAAGTTCGCCATCCTCGACGAGCTCGACTCCGGTCTCGACATCGATGCGCTGCGCGACTGCGCACGCCGCGTCGAGGCGGCCACGCACGACAGCAACCTCGGCGTGCTGGCGATCACGCACTACAACCGCCTGCTCGCCGAGCTGCACCCGGATCGGGTGCACATCCTGGTCAAGGGCCGCATCGTCGCCGTCCGGCGGGCCGGAGTTGGCCGACCAACTCGAGATCGACGGCTACGAGGCGTTCACCGGCGACACCGACGAGACCGACGAGACCGGCGACACCGCGGCGGCGGGCGGGTCGTACGACGACCTCTTCGCGCTCTGACGGAGCCTGAGGCGCACGATCGCCTTGCGGAGTTCCTCCGCCCACAACACGAGACTGGCGACGGCCACGCACCACAGCCACTGCACGCCGGTGATGGAGGTGGCGTCGAAGAGGCGCTGCATCGGTCCGATGTGCGTCACGGCCAACTGCAGGGTGACGACGGTGGCCAATGAAGCCCACAACCACCGGTTGGCGAGGGTGCCGCGCCGGAACACGGTGTGGGTGTCGTGACGGGCGTTGAGGATGTTGAAGAACTGGAACAACACGAACGTGTTGAAGGCCATCGTTCCCGCGACCGTCGGAGTACCGGCGCGGACAGCTCCGCCGTCGGCCCACGCCAGCATCGCCAGCGTGCCCAGTGCCATCACGGTCGCTGAGAGTCCCACCGCGAACCACCGGCTTCTGGTGAGGATGCGCTCCTCGCGGGGGCGAGGGTCGTGCTGCATGACGTCGCCGTCGGCGGGATCGACGCCGAGCGCCATCGCCGGCGGCCCGTCCATGATGATGTTGACCCACAGGATCGCGACGGCCGTGAAGGGCTTGCCGCCGGCGATGTCGAACGCAGCCGCCAACAGGAACAGGACCGCGAACCCGAGCGTCGTGCTCAGCTGGAACCGGACGAACTTCACGATGTTCGCGTAGATGTTTCGGCCCAGGGCCACGGCTGTGACGATCGTCGAGAAGTTGTCGTCGGTGAGAACCATGGTCGCAGCCTCTTTGCTGACCTCGGTGCCGGTGATGCCCATGGCGATGCCCATGTCGGCCTTCTTCAGCGCCGGAGCGTCGTTGACGCCGTCGCCCGTCATCGCGACCACATCGCCTCGTCGCTGCAGAGCAGTGATCAGTCGCAGCTTGTGCTCGGGTGCGACCCTCGCGAACACGCCGATGCCGCCGATCCGTTCGGCGAGCTCGTCGTCGTCCATCGCGTCGAGGTCGGCGCCCGTGATCGCGGTCCCGCGGAGCCCGAGGTCGGCACCGATCGCGGCGGCGGTGGCCGCGTGGTCGCCGGTGATCATCTTCACCTCGATGCCGGCGCGGTGGGCGGTGGCGATGGCGTCTCGGGCCTCGTCGCGCGGCGGGTCGACGATGGCGGCCAGCGCCAGCAGGGTGAGATCGGTGACGAGTTCACGTGGGTCGCCCTCGGTGTCGACGAACTCGCTCCAGGCATCCAGCTCGATCTCTCGTTGGGCCACGGCGAGCACGCGGAGACCCTGTTCGCCGAGCCGTTGGTTGTGGGCGAGCAAGGCATCGCGGTGCAGCGCCATCGGCTCCGCAGCGCCCTCGAGGCCGATGGCCAGCGTCGAGCGGGCGAACAGGACATCGGGAGCGCCCTTCACGAGGATCCGGACATGGCGTTCGCCCGAGTCGCGCACGCTCTCGTGTGCCGTCGCCATGAACTTGTCGGCCGAATCGAAGGGCACCTCGGCGAGGCGGGGTGACTCGGCGCGCACCGCCGCCACATCGAGGCCCCCTTTCCCGGCCAGCACCACCAGCGCCCCCTCCGTCGGGTCGCCGACGAGGTCCCATCCGTCGTCGACGGCACGAACGTCGGAATCGTTGCACAAGGCCATGGCCGTCAGTGCTGCGTCGAGCGAGTTGGGCCGGTCGTCCTCGACGAGCTCGATGGTGCCCTCGGGTCCGTAGCCGGTGCCCGTCACGAGATGCGGGCGGAGTTGGACCACGAGTTCGACGGCCGTCATCTCGTTGAGCGTGAGGGTGCCCGTCTTGTCGCTGCAGATGACGCTCGTGCATCCCAGCGTCTCCACGGACGCCAGTCGCTTGACGATGGCGTGCTGCCGGGCCATCGACGCGACGCCGAGCGCAAGTGTGACGGCCGTGACCGCCGGCAGGCCCTCGGGAATGGCGGCCACGGCGAGGGCGACCGCGGTGAGCAGGAGGTCACCCACGGCCTCACCCCGGACGAGACCGATCACGAACACGGCGACGACGATGGCTCCCGCCAGGAGAGCGAGGCTGTGGGCGAGGCCGTCGAGTTGGTGTTGGAGCGGCGTGCGCTCCTGGTCGGTGGATCGGAGCAGCCCGGCGATGTGGCCGATCTCTGTGTCCATGCCGGTCGCCGTCACCACCAGCTCGGCGCGCCCGCGCGTGACGGTGGTGTTCATGTGCGCGGTGCCGACTCGGTCGCCCAGTGCCACGCCGTCGCGGTCGGTCGCCTCCGTCGACTTCTCCACGGGGCTGCTCTCGCCGGTGAGGGTCGCCTCGTCGATCTCGAGATTGGAGGCGACGAGAAGACGGCCGTCGGCAGGGATCCGGTCGCCGGCCTCCACGGCGACGATGTCGCCGGGCACGAGGTCCGCGGTGGCCACGTTCTGCAGTCCGCCATCACGGCGGACACGCGCGTGGGTCACGAGCATGTTGCGGAGCGCTGCCAGCGACTGTTCCGCGCGGTGCTCCTGAGCGACGCCGATGATCGCGTTGAACAGCACGACCACGATGACGATCAGCGGTGTCTTCAGCTCGCCGGAGACCGCGAAGGCGACCACGGCCGCGCCGAGCAGGATCAGGATGAGTGTGTCTCGGAACTGGGCTGCGAACCGTCGCCAGGTGGGCACCGGCGCCGGTGCACTCAGTTCGTTGGGCCCGTGTTCGGCCCGTCGGCGCGCGACCTCGGTCGACGAGAGGCCGACGGTGGGGTCGACATCGAGCATCGCTGCCACCTCGGTGGGCTGCAGGCGATGGGGTTCTGAGGGGGGAACGGGCACGGATCGACTCCTTCGGTCAACGACGAACGTCTGCCGAAGGTCTTTCCCGGCCGGTCGGCCCACCAGCGCCGGGTACGAGGACCGTGATGACGACACTGGTGCGGAGGGATACTCCCCTTCACCCGCCACCGTACCGGATGGCGGGGGAGCGCCCAACATGACGGTGTGGCAGGCTGCAGGCATGAGCTGGCAGGAGACTCCCGGAGCGCTGCGCTTGGACGCGACGTTCACCGATTTCGCCGAGGCGTTCGCGTTCCTCACAAGGGTCGCGGCCCTCGCCGAGGAGATGGATCACCATCCCGACATGAGCATCTCGTGGAACAAGGTCACCCTGGTGCTCACCACCCACAGCGAGGGCAGCACCGTCACCGACCTCGACCGTCGGCTCGCGGCCCGGATCGACGGAGTGATCGCCGGATGAGCGACGTGCATCCCAACGTCACCCGAGTGATCGAGGCCGGCCGCGCCCGCGGGCTCGAGATCCAGCCGCGTCGTTTCCCCGAGGGTGCCAAGACGGCCGTCGATGCTGCGAACGCGATCGGCGTGCAGGTCGGTCAGATCGTGAAGAGTCTCATCTTCGGCGTCGACGGCGAGCTGGTGCTGGCCTATGTCAGCGGCGCCAACCAACTCGACGAGTCGAAGCTCGCCCACGCGGCCGGCGGCGCCACGTGCGCCCGGGTCGATGCCGACGCGGTGCGAGCCGCCACCGGCTTCCCGATCGGTGGCGTGCCGCCGTTCGGCCACACCACGCACCTGCGCGTCTTCATCGACCCCGACCTGCTGCAGTACGACGAGGTGTGGGCCGCCGCCGGCACCTGGCACGACGTGTTCGGCATCGAGCCCCACAAGTTGGTCGAGGCCAGCGAGGGTCTGGTCACCGACCTGAAGCGCGGCTGAGGTATCGGCTTCTGGGCAGGAATCGTCCCGAGCCACGTTCTGGACAGGAATCTTCCCGGATGCCGCAACGATCCCTGACCAGATGCGACGGGGAAACGAGGTGACGGTCCTCACCCGAGAGCGAAGTCGACCGCGGCGAGTGCGTGGAGCCGCGCCGTGGGGAACAGCGGCACGGCGATGTCGGCCTGGTCCAGCAGCAGTTCGATCTCGGTGCAGCCGGCGATGACGCCCTGCGCGCCCTCCTCGACGAGTCGGTCGACGATGCGCACGTACTCGGCCTTGGACTCCTCGCGGACGATCCCGCGGACGAGCTCCTCGTAGATCACGTCGTGGATGAGCGTCCGCTCGGCGGCGGAGGGGATCATCACGTCGAGGTGGTGCCGGTCACGGAGACGACCCGCGTAGAACGGTTGCTCCATCGTGTAGCGGGTCCCGAGGAGCGCGACCCGCTCGATGCCTGTCGCTCGAACGGCGTCGGCCGTGGCGTCGGCGATGTGGAGCAGTGGCACGGTGATCGCCGCCTCGATCGCCGGTGCGACCGAATGCATCGTGTTGGTGCAGAGCACGATCGCTTCCGCACCACCGACTTCGAGATAGGTGGCCGCCTCGGCCAGCATCCGACCCGCGTCGTCCCACCGGCCCGATGCCTGCAATGCCTCGATGTCGGCGAAGTTGAACGAGCGGACGATGAGGTCGGCGGATGCCACCCCGCCGACGCGGCGCTGCACCTCACGGTTGATGATCCGTTCGTACTCGATCGACGATTCCCACGACATCCCCGCCAGCAGCCCCACACGTCTCACGCGCCGATCCTATGTTTCGCCGGTTCACGACATTGCTGGAGGCAGATTTCCTGCCTCGGCGGATGACGTGAGCCGCTGGAGGGAAGAGGGTGGGAAGGGGGTCGGAAGGGGGTGGGGGAGGGCTGGGCGACGGGGTGGGGACGGGGTGGGGACGGGGTGGGGACGGGGTGGGCCGGCGTTGCGTTCATGCTGCTGGCGGTCATGGGCCCTGAAACCTGAGCCGCGACTCGGGACGCCCGAGGGGTGATTACTGTGTGGCGATGCGAATCCGGGTCGCGATGACCACCGGTGCGTTGTGCCTCTGGACGCTCGCCGCGTGCGGCGCCTCGGGGCACACCAGCCCGACGACTCAGCCGGTGGCCGTTCGCATCGGTGCGCTCACACCCACCGATCCGACGCGCATCCGCCCTTCCGAGGAACAGGCCATCGTGGAACTCGGCCAGAGCGGAGCCGACACGCCGCACTCCGAGCATTCGCACGGTCACTCGACTCCGGGGAAGACGGTGGAGGTGCCGCTGTTCACCGGCGACGCGGCCACGTTCGCCAATCAGTGGGTCGAGGCGGTGGCGTCGGTGCCCAACTTCGACTCGATCGCGAAGGCGACCGCGCTCGGCTACGTCCGTGCGGCCGTGCCCAGCCCGGGCGTCGGCACGCACTGGGTGCTGTGGTCGCAGATCGCCAAGCCCTTCGATCCGGCGCACCCCTCGATGCTCCTGTTCGACGAGCGAGCGACACCGGCCCGCCTCGTCGGCTACTCGTACTGGGTGCAGTCACCCGCCGAGCCCGAGGGATTCGCCGGACCGAACGATCACTGGCATCAGCACACCGGGCTCTGCGTGGTGAACGGGTGGGTCGATCGCGAGGAGGCCACAGGGCCACAGTCGTGCGCGGGCACCTACCTCGCCGGCGGCGATCTGTGGATGCTCCATGCCTGGCCGGTTCCCGGGTTCGAGAACCGGCTCGGCAAGTTCTCGCCGATCCATCCCGCGCTGTGCCCGAGCCGGTTCGGCACGCCCGACATCTCGAGATGTCCGGAGCACGGATGAGCGCCACCGACGAGCAACAGCGCGTCTTCCGGGTGACCGTGCGCGGCCAGTTCCACGAGCTCAGCGACCAAGCGCGCCGGTACCTCGTCGGCGCGCAGGCTGAGCACGACATCTTCAAGTCCGGCTACACGGCCGAAGGCACCTTCACCTACGACGCGCGCATCGACTTCTTCAACCTCCGCTACGAGCTTCGTGTCGGTGGCGACGACCCTGCCGGGTCCGCAGCGGCGATGGCGCGCACGGAAGCAGAGACCTTTCTCGGGACGATGAAGTTCGGGCATCGTCACCTGAAGATCGACGTGGTCGACATGTCGGCGATCTGGGCCGACGTGGAGCTGCGCCGTCGCCGGTGAGCGTCAGCGGGAGGCGACCAACGCCGCGATGCGGGCGATGTGCGCCGGCTCCATGCCACAGCAGCCACCCACGATCGTTGCACCGTCGTCGAGCCAGCCGCGCGACGAACTCGCAGTACTCGTCGGGATCGAGGTCGTCGCGGAAGCGGGCCAGTTGGGCGTTCGCCTGACCGCCTTCGCTGTGTGACTCGGAGAACCGGTTCGCATAGCCGCCGAACTCGGCACCACCGCGTCGGGCGGCGACGCGAATCGCACTGGTGATGGTCTCCGCCTGCGAACAGTTGAACGCGACCACCGAGGCGCCCAGGTCGATCGCGGCCGTGACGGCGTCGACGACTCGCTCACCCGAGCGCAGCACCCCGTCCCGGTGGTCGTCGAGTGTGTAGGAGATCCACAGCGGCAGCGTCGACCCGGCGCGCTCCAGCGCCGCTCGTACCGTCGTCGCCTCGACGATCGAACCGAGTGTCTCACCCAGCCAGACATCGACGTGCTCGGCGAGGCCGGCGACCAGCGGGTCGATCAGTTCGGGTGCCCGAGCGGCGTCGAACAGCTCAGGCTGATAGGAGCCGAAGAGTGGCGGGAGGGACCCGGCGACACGAATCGGTCGCGGTGCCGCATCCGCGGCGACGCGAGCCATCCTGCCGGCGACGTCCGCCAGCGCCGTCGCCTCGGCGGCGAACCGTTCCTCGCCGATGTGGAACGGCACCACTGCGTAGCTGTTGGTGGTGATCACCTCCGCGCCTGACTCGATGAAGTTGCGGTGAGCTTCGACCACCCGCTCGGGTCCGTCGGTGAGAGCGAGCGCCGACCACTCCGGTTGACGGAAGGGCGCCCCGATCCGAAGGAGTTCGCGGCCCATTCCTCCATCGAGCACGGTCACGGACGATGATGACGACATCGCGCCAGTCTCGCAGCCGCTCGGGCGGCGTACTGTGAGTTCGGTGGCATTCGCTGGAAGAGTCGTCCTCTCGGCGCTGATCGTCGGCTCGGTCGCCCTGGCGTACCTTCGGATGGTCGCTCTGGTCGCGATGGCTGGGCTGGGCGCGCGGCGGACGTTGGCCGCAGCGTCCGTCGTGAGCATCAACGTCGGCGCCCTGTCGGTGCTGGCGTGGATGTCGTGGCTCGACCATCCCATTCGATCCGGCGCTGCGCTCGTCGTGTCCAATGTCGTGACGGGGCTGGCCGCGGACCGTCTCGTCGGCGACCGGAGGCTCGATCCGCGCCCGACCCGGCCGCCACACGCGGGACTGGTCGCGGGCCTCGTCGGCCTCGGTGTCGTGACGGCGTTGATCGTGACGCAGGTGATCCTCTACTCGCCCACCGGTTACGACTCGATGGCGTACCACCTGCCGAAGCTGGCGCACCTCATCGACACCGGCTCGGTGGCACCGTTCGCGTCCCACCGAAGCCCGCCCCTCGAGACACCGTGGGGGTACACGTACCTTGCGTACGGATGGTGGTTGCTGACCGGCGACCGCGGGCTCCGATACCTGGGGGTCGTTCAGTTCGCCGGCTTCCTCGCCTGCGTGACCATGATCGGGCAGGTGATCCTCGATCTCCGCACTCGCCGGGGTTCGACCACCAGAGCCACGGCCGCACTCGTGACCTTGGCGACGGTGATGTGTTCGCCGATGCTGCTCATGCAGTCGTCGAGTACCCGCAACGACCTCGTCGCGACAGCCTTCTGCCTGATGATGATGCGAGGCGCGGTGTACGTCGCCGTTCGCCCCCTCGACACGGCGAACGTCGCGACCGGTGCGTTGCTGTGCGCGTTCGGCGGTGCCGGCGTCTTGGCCGTCAAGTCGAACCTGCTCATCCAATGTGTGGTCTTCGTCGCGCTGCTGATGATCTGGACCGGTGTCCGGTGGTGGCGAGATCGTCGAGAAGGCCCACTGCTCGGCCCCCGGCAACGGCTGCACCGGCCGGTCGTCGCGCTCCTGGCAGCGGTGGCGGTGGTGCTCTCGCTCCCGTTCGTGCAGACCTCGATCACGAACCTCACGGTGTTCGATTCGCTGACCGGTCCGGGCGGCAAGCTCGTGCTCGGCGAACGCCCCGGACCCTCCGACGCGATCTGTCGCACCTCGATGTCGTTGGCGTGGGAATCGCGGGTCGATCCATCCACGCCGAACGTGCTCGCCGCTCTGCTGTCGCCGGTGTCGGAGTTCGAGCAGCGGACGCTGCGTTCGATCGCCGAGGTCTGCGGCGACCGCGTCGTCGCCGAGGTCAACAACCTCACTCCGACGAGCGACCCGTTCGAACCCGGCGGGCTGGACGGCAACGAGGACTGGCAATCGTCACCGCTGCAGCTCCACCTGTTCGTCGGGGCGCTGCTGGGTGTGTTGATCGCCGGCGGCGTGTCGTTGGCGCGTCGCCGTCGAGTGTCGGACGCCGTGCGGATCGTGGTCTGCGCCATGGTCGCGTTGTGCTTCGCCGCTGCGTTCTCGCCGTGGCAGTACTACGCCAACTCGCGGTTCTTGTTGCCGACGTGGTTGTTGCTCGACGCCGTCGTCCTGTTGATCGTCTTCGGAGGCCTTCAGTCGCTCTGGATCAGGATCGCGGATCGGCTCCGTCGACCCGGACGGTTCGTCGCCATCGGTCTCGCCGCCGCGCTCGTCACCGCGCAGACCGGCTGGATCCTGGCCCGCAACGTCCACCGGCCGCTGCCCGGTGTCGAGGCCTGGAGAGACGTCCCACGCGGTGACGGCTGGGCGACCTCGATGCGAGCAGCGATGGGCGAGCCCGATGTCGAGCCGGTGGAGGGCTTGATCGCCGCGGCCGAGTCCATCGGGTGCCACACGATCGGGTTGTCGGGTGACTTCCTGTTCCGCTATCCGTTGTGGCTCGCACTGCGTGAGGCGGGAATTCGGATCATGGACACCGATGTGCAGAACCCGTCACGCACCTACGGCCCCGATCCCGTGAGCGCCGGCGTGTGCCTCCACTTCGGTCCGAACGACGGACGGTCGCGGGCGCTGGCCCACCACACGGAAGCCGAGGTGGCCGACGGCTGGATCGTGTGGCTGCCCCAGAAGTCCGGCTAGCCCTGATTGCGCCAGGTCGACGCGTCGAGGCCCAGTTCGGCGTAGCGCCGCTTGATCCACACCGGCACCTCCATCGGCTCGCCGGCGAGGATGCCCTGCACCTGGTCCCCGTCCTCTGCCCAGATGTGGCAGGTGTTGAGGTTCATCGACATCGCCCGCATCCGGGCGTCGGGGGTCGAGAAGTCCGGGCCACCCGGTTCCGTCTGGGCCGACGCCATCCGGAACGACCACAGCGACTGCACGGCGACGGGTGCCATCGCCTGCAGGAGCGCGGTCGTGTGAGTGCAACCGCGTGGCCCTCCGAACAGCTCACGGACCTTGTGCGTGAAGCCGCGGGCGATCGACAGCCCGACGAGGTTGTGGTAGTGGTCCTCGATCCGCGGGCAGCTCTCGTGCGGATGCATCTCCATCACGACCTCGGCCTCCAGGATCTCGAGTGACGGCACCGAGATGTGCAGGTCGACGATCATGTGGTGCACCGTCAGCGGCTCGGGATCGCCCGGCACGTAGAGGCCCGGCGGCTTCTGGTCGCGCACCGCCCCGCGGAGCAACAGCGTCGAGTCGTCCTTGCGATACGCCCGCACGATGTAGGCGCGCTCGTGGATCAACTGCTGAACCGGGTCGATGCCATCGGGGTGCGGTGTGATGTCGTCGAAGTCCGGATTCATGCGGTTGATCCTGCCCGGCTCACCGGGGCCGACGCTATTCGGACCACTAGCATGCCCCCATGCACGACACCTCGTTCGAGAAGATGCAGCGCTTCGTCGAGGTGTACCTGGCCGACCACACCGAGACGCCGCTGCGCATCCTCGACGTCGGCAGCCAACTCGTCGATGCCACCCAGCAGACCTACCGGTCTCTGTTCGATCGGCCCGCCTGGCGCTACGACGGCATGGACGTGGAGCCCGGCATCAACGTCGACATCGCCGTGGCCAGCTCCTACGACTGGGCCGAGATCCCCGATGACAGCTACGACCTGGTGATCTCCGGTCAGGCACTCGAGCACATCGAGTACTTCTGGGGGACCGCGTTCGAGATCGGCCGAGTGATGAAGCCCGGCGCCGTCACCGCCCTCATCGCCCCGTCCAACGGCTTCGAGCACCGCTTCCCGGTCGACTGCTGGCGGTTCTACACCGACGGGTTCCGCGCCATCGCCGCGTACATCGAGTTCGACGTGGTCGACGTGTTCACCGACTGGGGTCGCGGCAACTGGCAGGACAGCATCCTCGTGATGCGCAAGCCCGCGTGGTCCCCCGGCGAGCGGGAGCGCTTCCATCGCCGGGCCACGATGCAACGAGCGCTCCTCGGCGCCCCCGAGCGTGTCGTCGCCGCGGAGGAACCGGCGGCCAGCCCGCTGGCGACGCTGGCGCCGGGGTCGCTCTCGCCGGTGCTCGAGGGCATCCGGCTGCAGTGGCACGCCGAACGCGCTGCCGCCCAGGCCGCCGCCTCCACCCCTGCACCGGCAGCTACCGCCCGCGCCCTCGTCGGGGTGGCGCAACACCGTGAAGAAGCTGCTCGGCGAGCGCGGGATGCGGGTGTACCGCCGGGTGCGGTACGGGGCGTCGTCAGCCGGCTGAGTGGCTCGACTGCTCGAGCGCGTCGAGCAGCGTGTTCCACGCCAGCGTGGCGCACTTGATGCGGACCGGGAACTTGACCACGCCCTGCAGCGCCTCGAGGTCGCCGAGCTTCACCGAGGGATCGGGCTCGATGGGATTGCCATCGGCGTCGGGGATGCTCATCATGCCCTTGAATCGCCGCACGAGTGCTCGCACCTCGTCGACGGGCTTGCCCTTCACGGCCTGGCTCATCATCGACGCGGAGCTCTGCGAAATGCTGCATCCCTGACCCCCGACCTTCACGTCGGTGATCACGCCGTCGGCCACCTCGAGGTACACGTCGATCTCGTCGCCGCACAGCGGGTTGTGCCCCACGGCGTGCGGTGCCGGCGGCGGCAACTCGCCGCGGTTGCGGGGGTTGCGGTGGTGATCGAGGATGATCTCGCGGTACAGGTCTTCCAGGCCAGGCATGTGACGGTCCTCCTCAGAAGCCGAAGATATCGGTGGCGCTGTCGAGCGCGTCTGCCAACACGTCGACGTCGTGGGTGTCGTTGTACACGTAGAAGCTCGCCCGCGCCGTGGCATTGACGCCGAGCAGCCGCATCAGCGGCTTGGCGCAGTGGTGACCGGCGCGGATGCACACGTTGCGCTGGTCGAGCACCTGGCTCAGGTCGTGGGGATGGATGTCGCGGAAGCCGAAGCTGAACGTCGCGCCGCGGACCTCGACGTTGGTGGGTCCGTGGAGCTGGATCTCGTCGCCGAACCGTTCGGTCAGCGAGCGGAGCGCGTAGCTGGCGATGTCGATCTCGTGCTGGCGGACGTTGGCCATGCCCAGTTCCTGGAGGAAGTCGATGGCGGCGCCGAGCCCGACGGCCTCGGTGATCGGGGGCGTGCCCGCCTCGAACTTCGCCGGCAGCTCGGCACAGCTGAAGCCGTCGTAGCGCACGTCGGCGATCATGTTGCCGCCGCCGAGGAACGGGGGCATCGCCTCCAGCAACTCCTCGCGACCCCACAGCACGCCGATGCCGGACGGCCCGCAGAGCTTGTGGCTGCTGAACGCGAGGAAGTCGGCGCCCCACGCCTGCACGTCGGTGACGTTGTGCGGCACGTACTGGCACCCGTCGACGATGGCGATCGCACCGGCCGCGTGTGCAGCCGAGCAGAGCTGCTGGACCGGCGTGATCGTGCCGAGCACGTTGCTCATCGCGGTGAAGCTGAACACCTTGGCGCCGTCGAGCAACTGCGGCAACGTGGACAGGTCGAGCTGACCGTCGTCGGTGAGCGGCACCCATCGGAGCTCGACGCCCCGTTCCTGCACGAGCATGTGCCACGGCACGATGTTGGCGTGATGCTCCATCTGGGTGAGCACCACCACGTCGCCGCGCTGCAGGTTGGCCCGGCCCCACGAGTACACGACCAGGTTCAGCGACTCCGTGGCGTTCTTGGTGAAGATGAGCTCGTGATCTCGCCGGGCGTTGATGAACGAGCGCACCTTGGATCGAGCACCTTCGAACGCATCGGTGGCCTCGGCCGCCAACGCGTACGCGCTGCGGTTGATCGGCGCGTACGACTGCTCCATGAACGTGCTCATCGCGTCGATGACCACCTGCGGCTTCTGTGCCGTGTTGGCGGAGTCGAGGTAGTGGATCGGGCCGCCGTTCAGCTCGCGCTGGAGCAATGGGAACTGCTGCTTGACGGCAGCGACATCGAGCGACGAGTGGGTCAACGGAATGCCTCGTACCCGTCGCGTTCGAGCTGGGCAGCGAGCTCCATGCCACCGCTCGCCACGATGCGGCCGTTGACCATGATGTGGACGTGGTCGGGCTGCAGTTCGTCGAGCAGTCGCTGATAGTGGGTGATCAGCACGACGCCCATTGTGGGCCGGTCGACACGGATCTCGCGAATCCCCTTGGCCACGATGCGCAGCGCATCGATGTCGAGCCCAGAATCCGTCTCGTCGAGGATCGCCAGCTCGGGCTCGAGGATGGCCATCTGCATCACCTCGTTGCGCTTCTTCTCGCCGCCGGAGAAGCCCTCGTTGAGGTAGCGGTCGACGAACGTGGAGTCCATGCCCAACCGCTTCATCCAGTCCATGGTGGCCAGGCGCAGTTCGAGCACCGACAGGTCGATGCCCTTGCGAGCCGACAACGCTTGGCGGAGGAACTGGATGACCGACACGCCGGGGATCTCCTGCGGGTACTGGAAGGCGAGGAAGATGCCCGCCTTCGCCCGCACATCGGTCGGCCAGGTGGTGACGTCGTCGCCCTGGAACCAGATGCGCCCCTCGGTGACCTCGTACTCGGGGCTGGCGAGCAGGGTGCTGGCCAGCGTGCTCTTGCCGGAGCCGTTGGGCCCCATGATCGCGTGCACCTCGCCGGCGTTCACGGTGAGCGACAGGCCCTGCAGGATGTCGGGTGCGACCCCGTCGTCGGTCACAGGACGGGCGTGCAGGTTGTCGATCCGGAAGAGCTCACTCACGGAGCCCAGTGTATTTCCACTATGGCCGTAGTGGAAACCCCGTTCACCGGGATGTTCGTGCCAGATCGTCGAGCAATCCGGCGAGTGCGGAGGGCTCGGTCGCCGGGTGGACCACGCAGATCCGGAGGCACGACGCCCCCTTCCAGGTGGTGGGGACGACGAGCGCGACCCCTTCGCGAGCCCGATCCTTGCTCCATCGCAGGTAGTCGTCTCGGGTCCAACCGTCCACGGCGAACACCACCACCGACAGTTCGGGTTCCAGCAGCAGCGTGAAGCCCGGTCGGCGCTGCACATCGTCGGCGAAGCCTCTGGCGGTGCGGATGGCGGAGTCGACCGCCGCGGTGTAGGCAGCGGTGCCGTAGGTGGCGAGGCTGAACCACAGCGGAAGCCCCCGGGCACGGCGCGACAGGTGGTACGCGTAGTCGCTCGGGTTCCACTCGCCACGATCGACGGCGTCCAGGTACGCGCCGTGTTGCGCGTGGGTGGCCGCCGCCGGACGCGGGTCGCGGTAGACGAGGGCGGCGCAGTCGTACGGGGCGAAGAGCCATTTGTGCGGGTCGACCCCGAAGCTGTCGGCGCGTTCGATGCCGTGGAACCGATCACGAGCGATCGCACTGCACAGCGCCGCCAGGCCGTACGCCCCATCGACGTGCAGCCACAGGCCGCGTGCCTCGCAGATGTCGGCGATCGCGTCGAGATCGTCGATCGCGCCGGCATTCGTGGTGCCACCGGTGGCGATGACGGCGAAGACGCGAGCCGGATCGTCGCCGGCCGTCTCATGGGGTGGCGTCTCATGGGCGGTGAGGGCCGCTTCCAGGGCCGGCCCGGTCATGCGACCAGCATCGTCGGCGGGCACCCCGACGACATCGACGTCCATCACCTTGGCTGCGGCTCGCACGGACGCGTGCACCTCGTCGGTGACCGCGATCGCGAACCGGGCCGGACGTCCGTTCCGCTCGACGAACACCTCGCGCGCCGTCACCAGTGCGCTGAGGTTGGCGGCGGATCCTCCCGAGACGAACACGCCCCCCGCCGTCGGCGGGAAGCCCGCGAGATCCGCCAGCCATCGCAGGGCCTGGTTCTCGGCGGCGATGGCGCCGGCACCGGCCTCCCAGTTGCCACCGAAGATCGAGGACGCACTCACGACCAGATCGAACATCGTGGCGGCGATCGATGGGGCGGTGGGGACGTACGCGAGGTTCATCGGGTCGTCCATCGGGCGACACGCCGGCATCAGCACGTCGCGGAACAGTCGTAGGGCCTCCAGACCACCCACGCCCTCGGGCGTCACCGCGTGCGCGAGTTCGCCGGCGAGTTCGTCGGCGGGATGCGCGCCCCAGTGCGGATCCTTGGGCAGTCGCAATCGCTCGATCGCATAGCCGATCACGGAGTGGGCGAACAGATTGGTGTCGTCGTCCCATTCGTGCATCGACGGGGCCATGGGCTCGTTCCTCGGGTCGGAAGTACTTCGGCCCCGAAAGACTAGGTCGCCGGCAGCATCGTCGCCGTCGGTTCCGCCTGGAGTGCCCGCCAGATCGCGGGATACGACGGATACTCGAACGACGCGTCCACGTAGGACGCCTCCCGCAGCGCCTCGTGAAGGAGGGGGAGGTTGCGGAACGGCACCCCGGAATCGACGTGGTGGGCGAGGTGCCAGCCGATTCGGTACGGCACCAGGAAGAAGCGGGCGAGGGGATGCTGGCGGACCGAGTGCGTGCTCTCGCGGCGATCCGAGGACCGCTGCATGCCGCCGTGCTCGGCGACCGACCGCAGACGATTGATGACGCGCCAGACGGTGAGGTACGGCGCCAGCCACAGCAACGGATACAGCCACCAGTGACCGCTGGCGATCGCCGCGCCGAGCAGGACGGCCTGCACGAGCATGATCTTCCAGAACGTTCTGCGCGAGCGGGGATCCTTCGAGCGGGCGTTGGACAGGAGCCCGCGCATGAGCTTGATGCCGGTCCGTCCTGTCGCGTCACGCCAGAGCTTGCGCCGGAAGCTCGCGTGGCCGACGGGATAGCCGGTGTACAACGGGATGTCGGGTTCGTCGGGTCCGAACTCGTCGCGATGGTGGGCCATGTGGACCCGCCGGTAGGCGTCGGTCGAGGTGAAGGTGGGATAGCCGAGCAGCCACCGGCCGACGAGGTCGTTGGCACGCTTGTCGGCGAACAGCAGTCGGTGTGCGGCCTCGTGCATCAGCGACGCGTATTGGGCGAAGGCTCGTCCCATGAGGAGGAAGCTGACGGGCCACACCCACGGTGCGAATCGCACGCTGGCCCAGACGATGGCGGCTGTCTGGACGTAGAGGAAGATCACCGAGCCGAGGTTCCGGTACGAGGGGATCCGGCGGAGGCGCTCGCGGAACGCCGGTGTGGGCCGCCCGTCGGGGCGGATGCGCTCGGTCTCGTGGAAGACCGGCAGGGCCGCAGGAACCATTCCAGACATCGCTGCCAGTGTACGCCCGCGACCGGCTGCGGACCCGAGGGCTACTGGCTGCGACCGAGGAGGTCTTCCTTCCAGGCGCGGAACCGCCGCGACACCTCTCCGCTCGGCCCCGTGCCCTCGCCGTTCGAGCCGTCCTGCTCGGGGCGCAGGCGATACGTGAACGTGCGCGTCAGGTCGTCGACGTCGGCCGCCCAGTACCGGGCGTCGCCGACCGCCGGCCCGGCGCGCCAGAGCAACCAGCGCCCGATGCGACGCTTGTACTCGGCCTCGGGCCTGCCGGCGAGGTCGTCGCCCAGGTGGATCAGTTCGTCCGGTGCCTCCACCCAGGCGCCGGCCACGATGTTGCGGTCGCGGGTGGGCGTGTCGGGGAGCTCGTCGGTGTGGACCGGGGAGTGGTCGGCGGGGCGCTCGTGGTAGGGCAGGGCCTCACCAGCCACGCGCCACCCACTCCTGGAGGTGCGGTCGCTCGGCGGCGATGGTGGTGCTCACTCCGTGGCCGGGCATCACGATGGTGTTCGCCGGAAGGGTGAACAGCTTGTTGTCGATCGAGTCGATGATGGTGGCGAAGTTGCCACCGTCGAACGAGGTGTTGCCGGGTCCACCGGGGAACAGCGTGTCGCCGCTGAACAGCAGCGGAGCACCGTCGACGAGGAAGCTCACCGAGCCGGGCGTGTGGCCGGGGTTGTGGATCGCGTGCAGTCGCAGCCGTCCGACCTCGATCACCTCGTGGTCGTCGATGAACACGTCGTAGCCGACGTCCTTCAACATCGCGGCATCGCTGCTGTTGATGCCCACCTCGTACCCCGCCTCGCGGATCTGAGGCACCGCCTGGATGTGATCCCAGTGGCCGTGCGTCTCCAGCACCCGCCGCACCCCGAGGCCCTGGCACAGTTCGAGCAGCAGCTCGTGCTCGTTCGCCGCATCGATGAGCACGGCTTCGCCGGTCTCGCGGCAGCGGAGCACGAACACGTTGTTGGCGTAGGACCCGACCACCACTCGGTGGATCTCCATCCGGCTGTCGGCCCAGTGCAGCGTCGTCATGTCCTCAACCTAACGGCCGTCGTGGCACGCCCGATCACGAATCGCAGCGGAGGAAGAACACGTCGACCGTGTACCCGAACCCGTCGCTGAAGGACCGCGTGTCGCAGGCGCGGTCGGTGACGGAACGCAGTGCTGCGATCTGATCCGGATAGCGGGTGGGGTCGTGGAGGAATCGGCCGGATCCCGACGAGGTGACGACGGCGACGTCCGCGGCGTCGAGTTGTTGCGCGGACGCGCCGAAGATGAACCACATCTGGGTCACGTCGTACGTGTCGAGGTCGAGCCATGGTGAGTACGCCTCGAGGAGCGCGTTGGAGCCCGGCGGCACGGTTCGTTCGAGCCATCGCCTCGCGTCACCCTGGTAGTCCGTGAGCTGCACGCGGAGGTCGTGCCCCGCCCGCCGAGCCTGCACGGCGACGACGGGGGCGAGCGCAGCGAGGAGCGCCACGGTCACGACGGTGCGGCGCACGTGCGTGTGGTCCCTCGCGATCCACTGGGTGCGAACGGCGATCCACACCTGTTGGGCACCGACACCGCCGAGCACCGCGACCGCGCCGAGTACCGGGGTGAGGTTGCGGGCGAAGTGCACCTGGGCCTTGCTGATCACGAGCGTGTAGGCGACGACCCACGTGGCCAGCATCACCACGGCACGCCTCGGTCGCAGTGCGACGGCGGCGCCGGCGAACACGAGCGCCACCGCCTCGCTGTGCCACAGGGCCGTCAGGTTGAACGAGAGCGAGTCGCCCTCCGACCCGAAGTGGCCGACGGAGTAGTGACGCAACACCCCTCTGACCGAGTCGAGGAAGGCGACCCGATCGAACACGACGGCGGGCGTGGTGACCACGAACACGCCCGCTCCGATCGCCATGACCACGGCGGTCTGTCGAAGTGTGGGTCGGATCGATCGATCGGTGAGCGCGACGGCGAGCAGCACGACGCCCACGAGCAGCACGTTGTTGTACTTCGAGCCGACGGCGAGTCCGAGGCAGATCCCAGTGACGACGACCCACGGTCGTGTGGTGGCCGTCCGTCCGTCGGCGAGGAGCGATGCGAGGCAGGCGAGCGTGAGCGTGGCGGTGGTTCCTGCCAACGCGTCCGGGGTCATCGTGAACCCGCTGGCCACCCCGATGCCACTCACGGCAGCGAACAGTCCGGCGAGGAACGCCCATCGCCGCGATCGGCACAGGCGAGTGGCGATGTGGACGACGGCGACCACTCCGACGACCGACACCGTCACGGTGACGCCTCGCGCGACGAGCCAGGCACTCGTGCTCATCGCCTTGCTGTTGCCGAATCCGGTGGGGCCGATCATGCCGAGGTCGGCGCTGGAGTGCCACACACCGAACAGGCGGCCCAGCCACAGCAACGAGGCGTGCGCCGCGCTCTGGATCGCGTACTGGAGCGATGGGTAGTCGTAGAAGTGCGGGAGCAGGCTCGGCCCGGCGACCATCCGGTTCGTCACGAGGTAGTTCACCGGCTCGTCCGGGTGCCGGACGTACGGCAGGCCGTTCACCATGCCGGGGAGCCGAAGCGCCACCGTGAGCAGCGCCGACGCGAGGTAGTGCCACCACCTCCTGGCGGCGGTGAGGAGCGGCGACACCCCCGGCAGGGTATCGGTCGTGCGGGATACGGTGGCGCCGTGAAGATCTGCCGTGTCACCTGCTTCCGCCAGGCTCAGCCGTTCGCGGACGGTCCCTACGTGCTGTCCGGTGGCCGCGTCGACGAAGGGTTCGACAGTCTCGTCGTGCGGCTCGTCACCGACCGCGGCATCGTCGGATGGGGCGAGATGAGTCCGCTCGGCACGATGTACGACCCCGCCTTCGCCGATGGAGCCTTCGCCGCTGCGCCCCTGCTGGCCGGTTCGCTGCTGGGGTCCGCTCCCGCCGCCGTCGCACGAACGCTGGACGCCACGCTCAAAGGGCATCCGTATGCGAAGTCCGCCTTCGACATGGCGGCGTGGGACGTCCTCGCTCGCGCCGCCGACCTGCCGCTGCACGATCTGCTGGGTGGCGCCGACGGCGAAGGCACGACGCTGTATCGCTCGATCGGGCGGGCGGCACCCGAGACCATGGCGACCGCGGCAGCGGCCTACCTCGAACGCGGTTACCGGCGCCTGCAGGTGAAGGTGGGCGGCACTCCCGACGAGGATGCGGCCGGACTGCGGGCGGTGCTGGCGGCCGTGCCCGGTACACAGATCTACTGCGATGCCAACGGCGGGTGGTCCATGTCCGATGCCCGGCGATTCCTCGCAGCCACCGCCGACCTCGCCTACGTGCTCGAGCAACCGTGTGCGACGGCGCGCGAATGCGCCCTGCTGCGACCACACGCCGCACGGCCGATGGTGCTCGACGAGTCCATCGTGACCGTGGCCGACGTGGCCACTGCGGCGGCCGACGGCATCGACGGGGTGACGGTCAAGATCGCTCGCGTCGGCGGCGTCACCGCCGCGCATCGCATCCGCGACACGGCCGTCGCGCTCGGCCTGATGGTCACCGTCGAGGACACCGGCGGTGCCGACATCGACACCGCGGCGATGGCGCACCTCTCGATCAGCACGCCCTCGGCGCGACGCGCCCACACCGTCGACTTCCACCACTGGGTCACCGTCTCCAACGCGACCGGGCTCCCTCCCACCGACGGAGGTCTGCTGCGCCCACCGACCGGTCCAGGGTTGGGTGTCGACGTGATCGTCGACTCGCTCGGGGCGCCGGTGATCGACGAGGGCCAGTGATGCCCGGACCCGACCCCACCCTGTGGAGTGCGACCGAGCAGGCGCGAGCGATCGCCGACCGTCGGCTGGGCAGCGCGGAACTGCTCGAGCTGTGCCTGGACCGGATCGAGCGGGTGAACCCGGCGATCAACGCGGTGTGCACCCTGGACGTGCACCGGGCGCGTCGCCGCGCACACGAGGCCGACGATGCCACCGCCCGCGGCGAAACCTGGGGGCCACTGCACGGCCTGCCGATCACGATCAAGGACGCGATCGCCACGGCAGGTCTGCGCTCCACCGGGGGTGCCACCGCCCTGCGTGATCACGTGCCGACCGAGGACGCGACGGCGGTGACCGCGCTGAAGTCGGCAGGGGCCGTGGTGTTCGGCAAGACGAACCTGCCGGAGTGGTCCGGGGACTGGCAGAGCTTCAACTCGATGTTCGGCACGACCAACAACCCGTGGGATCTGCAGCGGACCCCCGGTGGCTCGTCGGGTGGTGCCGCAGCCGCGGTCGCGTGTGGGATGACCAGTTTCGAGCTGGGCACCGACATCGGCGGATCGGTGCGCGTGCCGTCGGCGTTCTGCGGTGTGTTCGGCCACAAGCCGAGCTTCGGCGTCATTCCGACGCTGGGCTACCTCGACGAGCCCAACGGCGGTACGACCGAGAGCGACGTCAACACGTTCGGTCCGATCGCGCGGAGCGCGGGCGACCTTCGCCTGCTGCTCGACGTGCTCGCCGGACCGACGCCCGATCGCGCACCGGCGTGGCGACTGGACCTCCCGGATGCGCCGTTGTCATCGCTGCGTGGTCTGCGAGTGGGCGTGTGGCTCGACGATCCCGACCTGCCGATCGACTCGACGATGCTCGACGTGCTGCAGCAGGCGGTGGATCGACTCGCGCTCGCCGGCGCCGTCATCGACACCCAGGCGCGTCCCGCGCTCGATGTCGGCGCGGCGTGGAGGAACGGAGCACGGCTGATCGGCGCGGCGGTGTCGGTCAGCGACGAGGACGACCGAGGACCCACGCATCGGGAGTGGCTGTTCATGGACCGCCGACGCGCCCAGCTGCGAGCCGCGTGGGCCGAGGTGTTCGCCCGCGTCGACGTGGTGCTCTGCCCGGTCACGATGCTGCCGGCGTTCGAACATCTCCAGGACGGCATCTGGAGCGATCGGGTGATCACCGTGAACGGGGTGGTCCGTCCGTACTACGAGATGGAGGGGTGGCCTGCGATCGTGGGCGCGGCGTACCTGCCGAGCACCTCGACACCGGTCGGTTTCACGCCGTCGGGACTGCCCGTGGGTGTCCAGATCGTGGGTCCCTACCTGCATGATCGTCGCACGATCCGGGTCGCCGAGATGGTCGCGGAGGCGTGCACAGGGCTGGCGGACAGCGTGCGGATGCCGCCGATCGCCCATCCATAGTGTTACAGTTGGGTTTCGATCGTGACGAGAACATGTCGTGCAGTGCTCGTCACCATCGGTTGTCTCGATCCACCAGCGGGCACTCTGGAATGGAATCTGAACCCATGCGAGTCCCTCGAACCCTGGGCGCCTACGGCGTCACCCTCGTCCTCGGTCTCTTCGGTGCCACCGGCTTCGTGAAGCAGTGCGCGCCTGCCGCGGCGCCCGCGCCGGCACCGCCTGCCCTGACCCGGCTCGACTACTCCGCCGAGTGCGTGCGGATGGTCAACGCCGAGCGTGCCGCTCGCGGCATCGGCCCGGTCACGGTCGATCTGAAGCTCACCTACGCCGCCGAGACCCACTCGCGGTACCAGGCGAGCATCTCCACGATGACCCACCTCAGCGCCAACGGCACCAACGGTGGCGTGCGGCTCCACAACGTCGGGTACTCCTGGAGCACCTACGGCGAGAACGTCGCCGCGGGTCAGGCGAACTGCACCCTCGTGATGGGCGCGTGGATGAACAGCGCGGGCCACAAGGCGAACATCCTCAACGCCAGGTTCGTGCACATCGGGATCGGTGCGATCAGCAACGCCAAGGGCGTCGTCTACTGGACGATGGACCTGGCCGCCCCGCTCTGACGCAGGTCGGGGAAACTACCGGCGCCCTGACCGGCGCCGGCACCGGAACGGCCGTAGGGTGCTGGTATGACGTCGTCGTCCATCACCCCCGCTGACGAGCGCCCCTCGTGGCGTGGGTGGATGCACGTCGCCGCGTTCTTCGCCGCGATCCCTGCAGGGATCCTGCTGATCGTGTTCGCCCACTCCGCCTCGGCCCGTGTCGGAGCATCGATCTACATGGCGAGCCTGCTCCTCGGCTTCGGTACGTCGGCGGGTTATCACCGCCTCGCCCGCAACCCGCGGACGCAGGAGATCATGCAGCGGATGGATCACTCGATGATCTTCGTGCTCATCGCAGGCAGCTACACGCCGATCTGTCTGCTCGGCCTCCCGACCGCGTGGGGCCTCCCGATGCTGTGCGTCGTCTGGGCAGGCGCGGCGCTGGGCATCATCCTCAAGCAGTTCGCGTTCGAGCGCATGCGACTGCTCGAGTACGCGTTGTATCCCATCCTCGGTTGGATCGTCGTCATCGCGCTGCCGGAGATGATGCACGCGATGACGGGCGTGGAGTTGGCGATGTTGTTCGCCGGCGGGTTGCTCTACACGGTCGGAATCCCGGTCCTGGTTCGCGAGCGCCCGGACCCGTGGCCCCGCACGTTCGGGTATCACGAGATCTGGCACACCTTCACCGTGGCGGCGGGCGCCTGTCACTTCGTCACCATCGGCTTGCTCGTCTCCTGAGCGACGGACCCGCTCACCGATGGCATCGGCGCGCACTACAGTCCGACGAACCAGAGCCGAAACGGGGAGTGCGTCGTGGACGAAATCGTGGTGGGTGTCGATGAGAGCAAGACCGCGCGAACGGCAGCCTTCGAGGCCGCGCACCTGGCCCAGGCGTTGGGTCGTCCGCTCCACCTCGTGATGGCGATGAAGCGCCGGCCCGCGACCTCGATCAACACCGGCGGCGAGACCGTCGTCATCGACGACCTCAGCATCGCCGAGGACTTCCTGCGTTCGCTCAAGGGCGAGCTCCCCAACGGCGGGTCAGCGACGCACGCAGTCGTGGCGCACGATCCGGCCACCGCCCTGTGCGACGAGGCGGAGCGGCTGAACGCGTCGATCATCGTGGTCGGCAACAAGCGTGTGCAGAGCGCGGCCCGCGTGCTCGGCACGATCGGTCTCGATGTCGCGAAGCAGGCGCCCTGCAACGTGTACATCGTCCACACCAACGGCTGAGGTTCAGCGCGCGCAGTCCACACACCGTGATGCGGCGGGGAGCGCCATGAGCCGCTCGACGCCGATGAAGCCATGGCAATGCTCGCATGTCCCGTAGCCGGGTTCGTCGACGCGCTCGAGCATCGCCCGTATCGCTGATCGGTCGTCGATCGCCTGACGGAGCAATGAGCTCACCTGCGAGCGTTCGAACGCGATCGTGGCGCCCTCCGGATCGTGCTCGTCGTCCGTGCTCGTCAAGTTCGGCGCCGGCGACGATGTCGTCGAAGCTCGCCCGCAGCGACGTGATCTGCCCGTCGAGCCGGTCCAGCTCGTCGTGCATGGCGGCACGCAGGGCGCGCCGATCGCGGAGCGTGAGCTGCGGAGTGGGCGCCATGGTGCATGCATAGCCGCGATGTCGGTCAGGTCATCACCGTCGTCGATGGGACCGCCCCCTTCGATCGGGAAGAGCCATATGGAACAAGGGTTTCCGTCGGTCAAGGAGCTATCGAACTGGTGTACGATATGCCGCATGATCTCGGTGCTCGACGACCTCGCGGAGCAGATCCTGCTCAGCCCGGGCGAGCTCGCGGACGCGCTCGCCGAGCACGAGCGGCGGGCGGCGACACTCGCGCTGGCCGTGGCTCACGTGCAGCAACGAGGTGACTGGGCCGCGGACGGATCGGTGTCGATGGCTGCCTGGTTGCGCGACCGTTGCCGCCTGTCGGACCGCGACGCCGGGGTATGGGTTCGTCGGGCACGCCTGCTCGACCGCTTCGCCGCCGTGGCGGAGGCAGCGGTCACCGGCACCCTGTCGTCCTCGCAGCTGGGCGAGCTGCAACGCCTGCATCGGCCGGCGTTCGAGCCGCTGCTCGCCGATCACCAGTCGATGTTGGTCGGTCAGCTCGCCTCGCTCGACGCCGCGGCCACTCGTACGGCGTGCACGCTCTGGCGTCAGCGCGCCGAGGCTCTGCTCGACGACGCCGAGCCTCCGGTCGAGCCCGAGCGCTCGCTCACGCTCACCCGAGCCGACGACGGAGCGCTCCTGGGCCGCTTCACGCTGGACGACGCGGCCGCCACGGAGCTCGAGCAGGCGATCCGCACTGCCGGCACGTACGACGGCGCCGACGAGCAGCGCACGGTGCAGGAGCGCAACGGCGACGCCTTGTTCGACATCGCCGCGTTCTACAACCGGCATCACGACGCGTCGGGCAGCGCTCGGCACCACCCGCACGTGAGCGTGTCGGTGCACGCCTCGTCGCTCGATGACCGACCCGAGGGTGTGCACGACGGCGACCAGCGGCTGATGAGTCCTGCGTGTGTCGACACCTACCTCTGCGACTGTGTGCTGCACGCGGTGGTGCGCGACGCGAACCAGACGCCGCTGTCGTTCGGTCGCAGCCGCTACGTGGTGCCCCGGAGGCTGTTCCGTCAGATCGCGGCACGCGACGGCGGCTGCCGATTCCCAGGCTGTCGCCGACCGGTGCGGCACTGCGATGCGCACCACATCCGCTACTGGCGCCGGGGTGGTGCGACGGACTATGGCAACCTCGTCCTGCTGTGCAGCCGGCACCACCACCTCGTCCACCAGCTGGACCTGCATCTGAAGCTGCTCCCCGATGGCGAACTGCACGTCAGCTGGAGCGACGGCCGAGAGCGAACCAGCCAACCGCGCGGTGCGCCGCCGACCCGACCACCTGGTGGACAGCACCACGCTGCTGGGCCACCATGGGCCGATGGATGAGCAGGACTCTCTCGACGACCGATACTCGGTCGACGACGTGCGGGCGTTCGTGCCCGCCAAGGACTTCGCGTGCTCTCGACGCTTCTACGAGGCGCTGGGCTGGTCGACGGTCTGGACCGACGATGACGGCCTGGCGTTGATGGAGCTCGCCGGCCACCGGTTCATGTTGCAGAACTTCTACGTGCAGCAGTGGGCTGAGAACTTCATGATCACCATCGTCGTGGCGGATGCCGCCGCCTGGTTCGAGCGCATCTCGGCGGCGCTCGCCGGCGGTCGGTTCGACGGTGCCAGGGTCGCCCCGCCTGCTGTCCAGGACTGGGGCGCGACGGTGACCTACGCGTGGGACCCATCCGGCGTGTTGTTGCACTTCACCCAGTTCGATCATCCCTAGCGCGGCCCCCGCCTACGATCCGTACATGGCCATCGCCCAGTTCCCCGGATTCGTCATCGACTGCCCCGACCCTGCCGCACTCGCCCGCTTCTACGGCGCGCTGCTCGACTGGACGGTCCAGGAGAACGACGACGGGTCCTGGGCCGAGATCCGAGCGCCGGGGCAGTGCATCTCGTTCCAACGCGTGGACGACTACCGGGCACCGAACTGGCCCGACCAGTCGGTGCCCCAGCAGATGCACCTCGACGTGATCGTCGAGGACCTCGACACGGCCGAGCGCGCGGCCGCAGCGCTCGGCGCCTCGGTGCACTCGTTCCAACCCGGCACGACGTTCCGGGTGATGCTCGACCCCGCCGGTCACCCGTTCTGCCTGTGCGTCGCGTGATCGGGGCTCGCCCGTGACTGATGCACTGGACGCTCGGCTGCGACGCCCTCGACCCGCAACGCCTCGCCTCGTTCTGGGCGCTGGCCCTGGGTTACGTCGCAGAGCCGGGCTACGACTTCGACGACGGTGCCTCGTTGATCGACCCCGAAGGGAACGGGCCGGCCATCGGGTTTCTCAGGGTGCCTGAGGGCAAGATCGCCAAGAACCGCATGCACATCGACATTCGAGTGGCGGGGGAGGAGCGGATCGACGCCGACGTGCACGAGCGACTGATGCGGGCCAAGGCCGCCGAGCTGCTCGCCGCCGGTGCCGTCGTCGTCCGAGAGGACTCCTTCGACGGGGTGTTGGATCACATCGTGATGCTCGACCCGGAGGGCAACGAGTTCTGCGTCGCCTGACTCGCGTGCGGCTCAGGTGCTCACGACGTCGAACCCGAGCGACAGCGCGACAGGGATCTGCGACGGATCGAAGGTCACGAACGTGATGGGCCGTGGCAGCCGATCGGCGGCAGCGAGCTGCAGGGCGTCGGCCAACCGCAGCGGTTGATCCCGGAGCAGCTGTGCGGCACGGTCGAGGCAGCGCTGGTCGACCGGGACGACGGCATAGCGATCCCATTGGAGTCGCAGCGCGTCCTCGAGGTCTGCTTGCACCACCGGCTCGTCGGTCAACTTGGCGATCAGGGCCAATGCTTCGGTGAGGGCGATCGCGCTGACGCACGTCGGATCGCCCAGCGAGTCCACGGCGATGCGTCGCAGCGGCGACTCGATGTGCAACGCCACGGCCGCACTGGTGTCGAAGAACACGCTCACCCGCGGAGCTCCTTCAGCGCGCGGTCCAGGCGCACGCCGCTCCAGACGGGCACCGGGGGCGCGAGGCGTGCGGCATCGATGCGCCGAGGGGCGACGATGGCACCTGCGGCCACGAGGTCGGCGAGCACGGTCTGGCCCTGCTCTGCCTCGATCGGGCCGAGCTGGGCGACGGCTCGTCCGCCGATGGACACGACCACCCGCTGCCCGGAGCCGGCGCGACGGACCTGAGCGGTGAGGTCGGCCCGAAGGTCGCGCACGCCGATCATGTCGCCTCGTCTCTCATGCGTACACAAGTGTACACATCACGAGTTGCGACCATCGGAACGCGGTCGACAGACTCCGGTCCATGAACTTTGCCTTCACCGAAGAACAGGAAGAACTGCGCAAGACCGTGCGTCAGTTCCTCGACGCCAAGAGCCCCGAGGCCGCCGTGCGCGAGCAGATGGAGACCGAGGCCGGCTTCGACGCCGCCGTCTGGAGCCAGATGGGTGAGCAGATGGGCCTGCAGGGCCTGATCGTCCCCGAGGAGTTCGGCGGCAGCGGCTACAGCTACGTCGAGCTCGGCATCGTGCTCGAGGAGATGGGTCGCGCTCTGCTGTGCGCCCCGTTCTTCAGCACCGTCGTGCTCGCCGCCAACACCTTGATCCACTCCGGTGACGACGCCGCCAAGAAGGCGCACCTGCCCGGCATCGCCGCCGGCGAGACCATCGCCACCCTCGCCTTCACCGAGCCCAGCGGCAAGTGGGACGAGGCCGGCATCACGATGCAGGCGTCCGGGTCGGGCACCGACTGGACGCTCACCGGCACGAAGATGTTCGTGCTCGACGGTCACACCGCGAACCTGATCATCGTCGCCGCTCGCACGCCCGGCGGCGTCAGCCTGTTCACCGTCGCCGGCGACGCAGCGGGTCTCACCCGCACGCCGCTGAGCACCATGGACCAGACCCGCAAGCAGGCCAAGCTCGAGTTCGCCGGTACCCCGGCGACGCTGCTGGGCGCCGAGGGCCAGGGTTGGGACGTGCTCAACACCGTCCTCGACCTCGCCGCCGTCGGCCTCGCCGCCGAGCAGGTCGGCGGCGCGCAGAAGGTGCTCGAGATGGCAGTCGAGTACGCCAAGGTCCGCGTCCAGTTCGGCCGGCCCATCGGCTCCTTCCAGGCCATCAAGCACAAGTGCGCCGACATGCTGCTCGAGGTCGAGTCGGCCAAGAGCGCGGCCTACTACGGCATGTGGTGCGCCGCGGAGATGAACGACGAGCTGCCGTCGGTCGCGTCGCTCGCGAAGGCCTACTGCAGCGAGGCCTACTTCCACGCCACGGCCGAGAACATCCAGATCCACGGTGGCATCGGCTTCACCTGGGAGCACCCCGCCCACCTGTACTTCAAGCGGGCCAAGAGCAGCGAGCTGCTGTTCGGCGATCCCACGTACCACCGCGAGCTGCTCGCGCAGCGCATCGGCATCTGACACTGCGTCTGCTGGACCGGCCCGGGGCGACCTGCCCCGGGCCGTTCCGCGTTTTCGGACGGCCGGTAGGGTGACGGCCGTGTCCACGACCGTGCTGCTCTACGTCCTCGTCACGGCCGTGCTCGTGTTCGTGATCGCGGCCGTCGTCATCGGTCGCGAGGCGCATCGCCTCGACGCAGTGGCGCCCCGATCGGTGTACATCCCCGAGGAGGCGCTCGAGTTCGTCGCCGAGTACCTACCCGAGGCCAGCCAGGCGAGGTTGACGCCCGACGAACTGGAGATGCTGCTGAGGTTCCACATGCAGTGGTTGCACAGCAAGGGCCTCCAGCCGAGCAACGTCATCGATCGCCGCCAGGACATCTCCGAGCCGGTCGTGATCCGCGAGGACACGGTCGTGGGCTACCTGCTCGGGGAGGCCGAGCGCAACGAGGTCGAGATCCTCGACGACATCGACGCGGTCAACGTCGTCGAGGCACACCTGGCGTACTTCGAAGCGATCGGTGCGGTCGGCCCACAGGCGCACGACGCCGCGGTCACCGTCGAGGACGAGCCCGGTCAGCCGCCGGCCATCGAGTCCAGATAGCCGGTCCAGGCAGCGGCCTCGGTGGCGGCCGGATCGAGACCGTGTCGCTCGCACGCCCAGCGGTACAGGCTCCGGTCGATCGAGGTACGGGCCGCGAGCATCGCCTCCACCTCGGGCGTCAGCCACTCGTCGGGCCGGGTGTCGGCCGAGCGTTCGGTGCGGTTGAGGTGGAGCAGCTCGATGGGTCGGCCGCACCATGCGCTGAGGATCGGCGCGAGACGGTCGCCGACCTCCAACGGCACGGCACACCCCAGGTCGGCGAGCAGCGTCGAGGCTCGCCGCTGCACCCGGCGCCGGGAGAGATGGCCGATGTCGGCGAGGAAGCGCTCGGGGAGGACGTGGTTGTTCGGGACGAGCAGCATCCGCGTCAGCAGGTTGTCGGTGACGGCGGCGAGCGACGGCGACGTGAGGAACTCGGGCAGCGTCATGCGAGCGGCACGGTCGAAGGTGTCCCACGGGAGATAGGCGTCGCGTTCGGCCTGGCCGAGTGAACGCCAGTAGAAGTACTGCGACAGCAGCCGGACTCGCGGCTCACGCAGCACGGTGAAGACCTGCGACGGCGTGAGGGTGGCGCACAGCGTCGTGCGCGAGAGGTGCCCTGCGACCAGAGTGTGCGACCCGAGGTCGCTGCCATCGCCGAGGTAGATCATCCGCTGGATGCGCTCCGCCATCTCGTCGAAGCGGTCGAAATCCCCGAACAGCGTGCGGTCCATCACCGGAGTGAACGGCACGGGGTCGGCCACTGCGACCCGAAGCGCGTTGGTGAGGGAGGTGCCGGCGGCCTTCGGCAGGTGCAGGAATCCGATCCGCTCGAGTGCCGCCATGGAGGCGAAGTCTACGAGCGTGGTCGAACGAGACGAGCCACCGCGCGCAGCGGTGCGGTGGCCCGCCAGAACCGCGAGCGCTGCATCGCCGCGACAGCGGCTTCGGCGGCCTCGGCGCGCTCGCGCTGGACGTGCAGCTCGTGGTTCATGTTGAAGAGGCGACTGGCGCTGCCCTCGGGGAGCAGGAGCGGTTCGCGATCGAGGTCGTGCAGGATGCGGTGCTTGGCGATCTCCCACTCCCGCCACGGGACCGCGTGGATGGTCGCCTCCGCATCGTCCCAGCGACGGTAGATGGCGGTGATCTCCCCGGTCTCGATGACGCCGCACCAGGCGGCGGCGCGAAGGAGGACGTCGAGGTCTTCGTAGACCGGCAGCACCGGGTTGTAGCGGATGCCGAGCGAGCGGAAGACCTGGATCGGGAACGCCGTCGAATGCAGGGGGGTCTGGCTGCTGCGGAGGTGGTCGATGAAGTCGAAGGTCTCGGCGTAGGGGAGTGAGAACCCCGACACCGGCTCCACGTCGGACACCGTGCCAGTGGAACGGACGACCCTCTGGACGACGCAGCCTGAACGGACGATCGCGCCGCCGGCGTGCGCCACCGTGTCGGCGAACGCCTCCACCCAGTTGGCGAAGACGAGGTCGTCGTCGTCGAGCGCCACGAGGTACCGGCCACGTGCCAGTTCCACCCCGCGGTTCAGCCCCGCCACTCGATTGCCGTCGTCGAGACGCTCGACGGTGACTCGGTCCCGAAACGTCGTGTCGAAGGGTTCGAGCTGTGCGATCGCATGTCGGTGGGCATCGTCGTCCGTGGTGTCGACGAGGAGGAGGACCTCGAAGTCGTCGACCGTCTGGCCGGCGAGACACAGCAGCGTGTCCGCCAGGGTCGCCCGCGTGCCCCTGGTGCGGACCATCACCGTCAGGAACGTGTCGCCGGCACCCTCGGCTCCTCGGGCGTCCGGGCCGCGCTCGGGAACGTCGACGGTGGTGAACAGTCGCACGAACTGGTTGGTGGTGGCGTGATCGTCTGCGCCGGCACGGACGTGACGCAGCAGCCGACCGAGAGGTGTCGCGTGCGAGAGCGTGGTGAGGTCGGCGGGGAACGACTGGTCGCTGTGCAGCATCTCGAAGTCGTCGTGCGGGCCGGCCGCGAAGCCGGCTGCAGTCATGTCGGCGGCCAGGCGATGCGCGGAGTACAGGCTGACGTGGGTTTCGTCGAGCAGACCGGTGGGGGTGACGTCCCAACGGCCGGCGACCAACTTCGCTGCCAGGTCACGGTGGGTGACGTTGGGGATGGACACGCCGAGCCACGTGGAGCCGATGGCACCCATCGCGGTGCGGATCGCGTCGAGTGTCGCCAGCGGCCGGTTGAGGTGTTCGATCACGTCGAGTGCGGTGATCGCGACCACGTGGCGACCGGCTGCGATTCGTTCGATGGTGTCGGCCAGCCCGGAGGTGTCGGTGAGGTCGACGTGGTGCACTTCCAGGCCGCGTTCGGTGAGGATCGTCAGTGCGGTCGGGTCGACGTCGATGCCGATGTAGCTGAACCCGAGCTCGATCAGGGGTTCGGCGATGGCGGCGTTGCCGCACCCGAGGTCGATGACGGCGCCGGGTTCCACGTGGTCGCGCAGCAGTTGGACCATGTGTCCGTACGGCGTGTCGGGCCGGTACTCGAACTCGTACTTCACTGGTCGTACCGGAACCGGTGGGGGCCGTAGTACTTCTCGTCGATCGCGGCGACCGCCTCGGCGCCGGGGAGGGGGTCGGGCAGGTCGCCCGCGGCAAGGAGTTCGTCGTAGCGCGATGCGGCTCTGCGGAGCGCTTCGAGCGGGCTGGCCGCGAAGGCGGCATGGTCACGCTGCTCTGCGTCGGGGCGACCGAAGCGGCGTGCCAACTTCAGGCGAGCGAGGGCACTGGACTCGATCTCGACCTCGCTACCGGCGGGACGACCGTCCGGTCCGGGTCGCTTGTCGTGGAACACCGTGGCGCGAGGCACGGTACGTAGCGTGAAGCCCGCCAGCCGCCATCTCCATGACAGGTCGACGTCGTCGCAGTACAACGGGAAGTGGCGATCATCGAACCCACCCACCGCGTCGAACGCCGCTCGGTTGGCCACGATGCAGGCGCCGGTGATCCAGGTCGCGTCGCCGGTGAGCGGGTCGTACGACTTCGGATGTTCGATGGGGAGTTGGCGGGCCTCGGCTGCGGCGACGCCGGGTTCCTGCGCGGCGTCGACCAACAGGGACAGGCACGTCGGTGACGGATAGGTGTCGGGGTTGAGGATCCAGATGAGCGGCTCGCGGCCGTCGGCCGCGAGCGCGTTCGATCCCCCCGCCGACCCGAGGTTGGCGTCGAAGAAGCGATGCGTGAGGGTGGCGCCGGACGGGGCCACCAACACGCGCAGTTCCTCGATCTGTTCCGACGTGAGGGCAGGGGTCGGTGAACAGTCACCGATGGCGACGATCGCATCCGAGATCCGGTCCGAGGAACGGGCGTGGGCGACGCAGGCGCGCACTGCGGTGATCGTTCGGCGGAGCGAGTCGAACTCGTTCTGGTACAGCACGAGTTGGATTCGGACGGTCGGCGACACGCCGCCACGATACGCGCCGTTCTTCGCGCGTGCACTCATGGCCGAGTAGCGTCATCGCACATGGAACGGCCGTCCCGCTTCGAGCACTCCCGATTTCTCGGCGACAAGCGCACGCAACTCGTGTACGACCTCGACTCGTGGTCCGATGCGTCGGTCATCGACGACATCGTGGCCAGCGACGTCGGGCTCAGCTTCGGGCCGGACACGCTCGCCGAGGCCCGCAACCGTGGGTATTCGTTGGCGGAGCCGGGGATGTCTCGTCGCCATCGCAAGCCCAGGGCGTGATCCGAGCCGTGAACGGCAGCTTCCAGTCGGGCTCTCTCACGCTCGCTCGGTACCTCGCTCGACCTGCGGGCCGGCCGGGTCCGTTGCCCGGTCTGATCCTGTGTCACGGATTCCCGATCGGTCCGCTCGACGCCCGTCAGAGCGCCGGCACGTTCCCCGAGTTGATCGACCGCGTCGCCAACGAACTCGGTTGGGTCGCGATGACCTTCACGTTCCGCGGGTGCGGGACCAGCGAAGGTGACTTCTCGTTGCAGGGCTGGATCGACGACCTGCGGGCGGCGATCAGTCACCTCATCGAGGAGACGAGCCCGTCCAGCGTCTGGCTGGTGGGCACCAACACCGGCGGATCCATCGCGACCTGCGTCGCGGCGGACGATCCGCGTGTGCGCGGTGCGGCGCTGCTCAGCCCCAGAGCCGACTTCGACGACTGGGCCGCCCAACCCCGGCGACTCCTCGAGCATGCTCGGGAGATCGGGGCGATCCGTACTCCCGGATTCCCTCGCAACTTCGACGAGTGGGCTCGCGAGTTCCGTCGGTTCCGGCCCACCGACGCGGCTCGTCGGTGCGCGCCTCGCCCACTGCTCGTGATGCATGGCGACGACGACGAGAGCGTGCCCACGGCCGATGCCCGTCAGCTCGCCGAGGCGCACGGTGCCGCTGAACTCCGGCTGATCAACGGGGCCGGCCATCGGCTCCGCCACGATCCGCGTGCCATCGCCATCCTGCTCGGTTGGCTGGATCGGCAACGGGCGATCGCCGACCAGTGATCAGGCGTCGGCGTGCGCCGAGTGCCAGTTCCAGGCGGACCGGATGATGTCGTCGAGTCCGTGACGGGCGTGCCAACCGAGCGTGGCCTCGATCTTGGTCGGATCGGCGAACGTGGCGGTGGGGTCACCCGGACGGCGACCGGTGACGCGGTACGGCACCTCGCGACCGGTGATCCGTTCGGCCGCACGGATCACCTCCAGCACGCTGGTCCCGACGCCGGTGCCCACGTTGAGCGCCACGCTCGATCCTCCCCGGGTCAGGTGGTCGAGCGCGAGCACGTGCGCCTCGGCGAGATCCTCCACGTGGATGTAATCGCGGATGCAGGTGCCGTCCGGGGTGGGGTAGTCGTCGCCGAACACGTCGAGGGGTGGGCGCTTGCCGAGCACGGCCTTCATCACGAGGGGCACCAGGTTCTGCGAGTACGTCCAGTCCTCGCCGATCACGCCGTCGGAGCTGGCACCGGCCGCGTTGAAGTAGCGCAGGTTGACGGAGCGCACCCCGTGAGTGACGCCGTACCATCCGAGGATCCGCTCGACCATCGCCTTCGTCTCGGCGTAGACGCTCTCGGGGTGGATCGGTGCGTCCTCGCGCAGGGGGACCTCGCTCGGAGTGCCGTTGACCGAGCAGCTGCTGGAGAACACGATGTCGCGCACACCCGCGGCGAGGAGCGCCTCGACCAGATCGACCGTCCCGTCGACGTTGTTGTGCCAGTAGCGAGCAGGCTGCGTCATGGACTCGCCCACGCTCTTGTAGGCGGCGAAGTGCACCACCTGGTCGACCTGACGACGAGCGCACAACGCCGTCACGAGTTCCGCATCGCGGATGTCGCCCTGCACCAACTCGGCATCGATGACGGCCTCTGCATGGCCGAACTCGAGGGTGTCGAGCACGACCACCTCGCGGCCCAGTGCACGAAGGCGGCGGACGGTGTGGGAGCCGATGTACCCGGCCCCGCCGGTGACGAGCACGCTCATGTGGCCGAGCCTACCCGTGGGTCCGGTGAGCGTCCCCGCGGGTGATGCCCCACATCACCCGACGATGGACTCGTGCTCCTTGAACCACTCCAGCATTCGTTCGACGCCGTCGCGCAGGCTCGTCGTCGGGGACCATCCGTACGCTGCCGAGATCAACGACAGGTCGGGCCGGCGCTGCAGGGGGTCTCCGCCGCGTTCGCTCGGCAACGGGACGAGGGTGATCGGGCTGTTGCTGCCCGTGAGCTCGACGACCAGCTCGGCCAGTTCGAGCATCGACGTCTCCATCGGATTGCCGACGTTGATCGGTCCGATGCGGTCGCCGTCGAGCACGTGGAGCAGTCCCCGCACCTCATCGCTGACGTGGCAGAAGCTGCGTGTCTGGGTGCCGTCGCCGAAGATCGTGATCGGCTCGCCGCGGAGGGCTTGGGTGATGAAGGTGTTGACCACTCGACCGTCGTCGGGTCGCATCCGTTCGCCGTAGGTGTTGAAGATGCGCACGATGCGGATGTCGGTGCCGCGTCGGTGGTGATACGCCATGGTGAGCGCTTCACCGAAGCGCTTCGCCTCGTCGTAGCAACTGCGCGGGCCGATCGGGTCGACGTTGCCCCAGTACGTCTCCGGCTGAGGGTGGACGAGGGGGTCGCCATACACCTCGCTCGTCGAGGCGAGGAAGCTGCGAGCGCCCTGCTCGGTGGCGAGGTCGAGCAGGTGGCGGGTCCCCGTCGAACCGACGGCGAGGATCTCGAGCTGCATGGTGCGGAAGTCGAGTGGGGAGGCCGGGCTGGCGAAGTTGAGCACGGTGTCGAACCGGGTGTCGACGAGCTCCGTCGGCAGCGGCCGCGTGATGTCGTGCTCCACGAGGTGGAAGCGCGCGTGTCCGGCGAGATGGGCGATGTTGGCGCGACGACCCGTGCAGAAGTTGTCGACTGCGGTGACGCGGTCGCCGCGCTCCAGCAGCGCGTCGCAGAGGTGAGAACCGATGAAGCCGCCCCCACCGGCGACGAGGTGATGACTCATCGGTAGCCCACGCCGGTGTGGACGAACCCGGCGGCACGCCACGCCATACGGTCGAGGACGTTCCGGGCGTCGACGACCGCTCGGGCCGACATCAGATCACCGACCTTCTCGGGGGCGGGGTGGCGGAACTCTGGCCACTCGGTGAGCACGACGAGCACCTGTGCGCCGCGTGCGGCCTCGTAGGGATCGGTCACGACCTCGACGGCGGCGGGTAGCCCCGGCGCGCCGGGCAGGACGGCGGGGTCGAACGCCGTCACGCGCGCGCCGTCGGCGAGGAGCAGCGCGATCACCGCCAACGACGGCGAGTCACGCAGGTCGTCGGTGCCGGCCTTGAACGCGAGGCCCCACACGGCGACGTCGACGCCCTGGAGGAAGCCGCCGGCCGCGACCCGAACCTTGTCGGCGGTCCGGGCGAACTGGCCCTCGTTGGCCGCGACCGCGGCGTCGAGGAGGTCGAAGGGATAGCCGGCGTCGCGGGCGATGCGCTGGAGCGCCCGCGTGTCCTTCGGGAAGCAGGAGCCGCCCCAGCCCGGCCCGGGGTGCATGAAGTCGGGGCCGATGCGACGATCGAGGCCCATGCCCTCCAGCACGTCGAAGATGTCGGCGCCGACGCCCTCGCACACCGAGGCGATGGCATTGACGAAGCTGAGCTTGGTGGCGAGGAATGCGTTGGCCGCGTACTTGATCGTCTCGGCGGACTCGGGGTCGGTGATCACCACGGGTGCGTCGATGTCGGCGTAGAGACCGGCGACGGCTGTTCCCGCTGCCTCGTCGACGCAGCCGACGACCACACGGTCGGGGTGCAGGAAATCGTGGACGGCGGTGCCCTCGCGGAGGAACTCCGGGTTGCTGACCACGGCCACGTCAGGACGTCGGAGCACGTTCCCCACGAGCCCGGAGGACCCGACGGGGACGGTGGACTTGTTGACGACGATCGCGCCCGGTGCGAGGAGTGGGCCGATCTGGGCGGCGGCGACCTGCACGTAGCTCAGGTCGGCCGACCCGTCGTCGCCCTGGGGCGTCGCCACACACAGGAACACGAACTCGCGGTCGTCCACCGCTCCTTGCGCCCCGAGCGCGAAGCGCAGGTTGCCGTCGCGGAGCCCGGTCGCCACGAGCTCCTCGAGGCCTTGCTCGACGATCGGTATCCGCCCGGCCCGGAGCTGTTCCACCTTCGCGGCATCGACGTCGACGCACACCACGTCGTGACCGAGGTGCGCGAAGCACGCTCCACAGGTGAGACCGACATACCCGGTACCGACGATGGCGATGCGGCTCATTGGGCAGCAGCCTACCGAGGGCGGATCATCGCGAGGAGGTGAGCAGCGCGAGCGGAAAGTCGTCGGCGATGGCGGCGGCACCCGTGATCGACGGATGGTTGCCGTCCTTGTTGGCGTAGTCGGGGCGAAGGTCGTGCGTGCCCGGAGTGGTCACCACCGGCTCGATGTCGTAGAGCTGACCCTTGGCCGCCCAGTCGGCGCGGAGCCGGTCGTTGATGGCCGCGCGGCGCGGCTCGATGACCGGCAGCCATTCCGGGTTGGAGTAGGTCGTCGGGTCGTAGGGGAGCAGCGTCATGAACACCACCTGCCCGACGCCCTCGGCGCGGAGCGCCGCGTCGAGCCGGCGGTAGGCATCGCCGATCGCCTCGACATCGTCGCTGGAGACGAGATCGACCTGCCCGGCCATCACGATCACCACGTCGGGGGGATCGGCGGGATCGATGGAGTCCGGCGCCTCGACCTCGATCGGGACG
Organism: uncultured Acidimicrobiaceae bacterium; assembly: GCA_963720695.1. Classification (GTDB taxonomy): domain Bacteria; phylum Actinomycetota; class Acidimicrobiia; order Acidimicrobiales; family Ilumatobacteraceae; genus UBA668. Next base: position 581,448 of record CAVRGG010000004.1, on the reverse strand, counting down.
TGGGACGTCGAGGTGAGGGTCAGTGGCTGGCCGCCGGTGGCTCGGTTCTCCACGCACGTCTGGGCCGGGCAGATCCGCTCGCCCAGCAGGGCGGGCCAGCTCTGCAGCGCCGGCTCGGGCAGCCAGGTGCCCGCGGACTGCGAATCGCCGAACACCACGACCGTGGGTGGGTCGTCGCCGAAGCTGATCGACGTGGTCGTGGCCGCGGTCGTGTTCGTGGCGGTGTTCGTGGTGGTCGTGTTCGCCGAGGTCGACGTCGAGCACGCCCCGAGCACGACGAGCATCGCAAGGCCGCAGCGAGCGGCGAGGTACCCACTCGGCCGAGCCATCGGCGTCGAGTCTAGGTGGGTCTGGCAAGATCATCCCGATGGTCACCCCCCGCCTCGTGTTCGTGCTGTCGCCCTACCAGAACGCGTTCTTCGGGGAGATCGTCGAGGTGCTGCTCTCCGAGCTCGCCGCGGCCGGGGCGGCGGCGATCCGGATCTCCGAGCCGGGGGAGCACGTGGTGGAGGACCACGACGTGTTCGTCCTGATCCCCCAGCACGAGTACGTCGCCTTGGAAGGCGCAGCGTTCGTCGAGGACGCGGTCGTGGCGGCACGGACGATCGGCATCTCCGCCGAGCAGCCCCATCAACCGTTCTTCGCCCAGAACGCGGAACTGGGCGGGCGGCTCGGCGCGGTGCTCGACTTCAGCGCCTCTGCCGTCGAGGCGTATCGAGCTCGTGGCGTGCACGCGGCGCACCTGCCGTTCGGTTACACGCGGTCGTGGGATCGTTATCGCGCCGGGCCCGCGCCGTCTGGCCCACCTCGTGTGCTGTACATGGGGAACAAGCGTCCGCGTCGACTGGCGGTGCTCGCCACGGCGGCGGAGTCGCTCGGTCGCGAAGGCGCGCGCCTGCTCGTGTCGGACAACAGCGCTCCGAACCGTGGCACCGGGCCGGCCTTCGTCGCCGGCGAGGACAAGCGTTCACTGCTCGCACAGACCCGCCTGCTGGTGAACATCCACCAGAGCGACGAGCGCTACTTCGAGTGGCTCCGCTTCAGTGAGGCGGCGCACTGCGGGACGCCGTTCCTCACCGAGACGTCGGTGAATGCGGCCCCGTATCTCGACGGTGTGCACTTCGAGTCGTTCGAGCCCGCCGAGCTGTCGCGACGACTCGATCGGCTGGTGCACGATGACGCCCGTCTCGCCGAACTGCGCGAGGCCGCGTACGACCAACTCCGCCGGCGGCCGCTCTCCGAGGGTGTCGCCGCGTTGGTGGACACCGCGTCCCGCCTGCTCGGCGCGCCGCCTCCCGCGCGCCTGCCCGGGCGGACGCGAGCCGAGCCGCTCTGGGGTCCGAGGATCGAGGTGGCGGCGACTCGTCCCGCCGATGAGCTCCGCCGCCCGCGCCTGCTCGGTCGCAAGGACGTGCTGATCGCCCCGCCCGGAACACAGCTCTTCGACGGGGCACTCGCGCGGATGCGGGAGGTGCTGGACGACGACCATGAGCTCGTCACGGGCGTCGTTTGTGGTGTCGACGGCGATGGTGAGCCGACGCTGGAGGGTGTCTGGCCCTGGGAGACATGGCGCCTTCGGGCCGGCCAGCACCTCGGACGGGTGATGCTCGTGCGCGGCGACGTGTCGCGTGCCGCGGCGGACTGGGTGGCGTCGCCGGGTTTCGCAGGGGCACCCCATGCGGCCATTGCCGCGTGGGTCGCCGTCCACGGCGGACGTGGGGCCCACCTCGCGACCCCTCTCGGGCGGGTCGTCGGGACGCCCCTGGATGCCTCACACGCCCTGCCCGGCGATGTCGCCGCACATCTCGCGACCGTCGTGGCCGCTCACCTCGGCTGACGAGTCCCCCGCGCTAGCCTGCCGCGGTGATGGCGAGGATGAAGCGTCGGGTGTCTGCCTGGATCGGTTCCTGGGGCAGTGCCCAGAACCAGGAACTGCAGGAGCTCGTCATCGCCCTCCAGCGTCGTCTCGATGAGCTCGTCCCCGTGTGGACCATGCAGCATCAGGACGTGCAGCACCAGATCGCCGATGTCGCGTCCCGCGTGCACGAGCTCCGGGCACCGGTGGCGCGGGCCGTCGCCACCTCCGAGGCCGCCTCGCGGCTGGCGGGCGTCGCCGCCGGCTCGCCCGACCTGCCACCTCCGCCCGCCGACGGGCCGCTGGTGTCGATCGTGGTCCCGGCCCACGGCGCCGCGCCGTTGTTGGCGCGGGCCCTGCGATCCATCGCCGCCCAGACCTACACGCGCTTCGAATGCATCGTCATCAACGACGGTGGCGACCCACGAGTCGCCGACGGGTTCTCGGCAGTGTCGGCCGACCCTCGCTTCCGCCTCGTCGCCATCGAGCGTCGTGGGGTGTGCGGCGCCCGCAACGAGGGTCTCGCCGAGGGCGTCGGTGCGCTGTACGCGTTCTTGGATGCCGACAATCAGTGGACGCCATGGCACCTTGCCGCGTCCGTCCACTCGTTCACCGATCCCGATGTCCACGCGACCTATGCGGCGATGCTCATCGAGCGCGCCGGCGGGGTCGTCGATGCCCGGTCGCAGCCCTACGACCGCGCGGCGCTGCTCGACGAGTGCTTCATCGACCTCAACGTGCTCGTCCATCGCAGGGCGCTGTACGAGCAGCAGGGCGGGTTCGACCCGGCCATCGAGCGGTTGGTGGACTGGGACTACGTGGCGCGGCTCACCGAGCACGTTCCCGCCGTGCATCTCCGGCACGTCGGTTGCATCTACGACGATCGCGAGAACGAACGCATCTCGACCACCCGTCCGATCGGCCCGAGTTGGTATGCCATCCGGTCGAAGTGGCGCGGGCGTCCGGCCGAGGGTGTGAGGGTGCTGTGGGTCACGCCCGCACAGCACGGCGGGACACCGGCCGTCGGTGCGGATGAAGTCGCCGGCCTCCGTGCACTCGGGGCGTCGGTCGCACTCTGGTCGCCGTCACGGTCCGATGCGGTGCGCTCGCCGATGCCGTGCGCGAGCACTCGGCCGACATGGTGCACTTCTCCACGGCGGCGCTCGCGTCGCGCTACCTCGACGACGTCGTGGCCACCGGCGCCACGTCGGTGGTCCGGGTCCATCGACCGGCGGCGCACGCCGGCCTCCTCGATCGGCTCGCCCTGGAACCCACCGTCCGTCAGGTCCTGGTGCCTCCCGGCACCCACGCGCCCGGCCTGGCCGGCCGGGTCCTCGAGGTCCGTGGGCTGTTCTCGCCCGATGCTGTCGGCCTGTGGGACGGCGTCGAGAAGGATCGTCGGCTGGTCGCGGTCGCGGCACACGGGCACGTGCGGGCCGGCCTCGGCGATGTCCTGCGCATCGCTGCCCTGTCGCCCGCATTCCGATTCGTCGTCACGGTCCCCGAGTCGGGCCGCAGCCGGCGCCTCGCGGCGTTCGTCGAGGCTGCTGCGACGGCCGACAACATCGAGATCGTCCGAACCGTGGGACCCGACGACGCCCGGCAGGTCATCCGAGCCGCCGCGTTCAGCCTCCATCCCGAACGACCGTGGTGGCTCGACGGTCCGATCGCCGCAGTCGGGTCCCTCGCCGCAGCCGCCGCTGCCGGGTGCATCCCACTGATCACCTCCGACCGCGACGGGGGAGAGTTCGACCTCGCCTCGCTGCGGTACACCTCACCCGAGCACGCCGCGTCTCTGCTCGCCGCGACCACGAACTGGTCCGATGCCCGCTGGCGCGACCTGCGGCGCTGGGCACTCGACGTCGCTTGGATGAACGACGCCGCACCGCAGGCGCTGACGCCGCTGTTCCCCTCGACCTGACCGGTCACCGCCGACGGCGGGCGGCCTCGTCGGCACCGGCGGCGTCGCTCGAGCGGTAGGTCGCCGCATCGAAGTACGGCACCTGGCCCTCGGCGAAGTGGAACATCGCCGGATCGTCGAGCCTCGGTCCGCGGCGTGCCGAGCGCCTCGCCCGAAGTGCACCCGGCACACGGATCGACGCCGACGACATGGCTCGGACACGGGCACCGCGATACGGCCCGGTGACCAGGCCTTTGCCGTGCACCACTGCCCGCTGGAGCCAGATCCGCAGCACGGCACCGACGGGGAAGTTCTTGGTGACGCACAGCAGGAGGTTGCGCTGCACGATGGAGTAGCGCCGTCCCTCGCCGAGTCGTCGGGTGGACGTCGCGTGCTGGTGCCAGACGACGGCGTCCGTCGCGGCCACGGTCACGAGTCCACGGTGGAACGCCCGGATGTTCCAGTCGATGTCCTCGTAGTAGAGGAAGTAGCGCTCGTCGAGGAGTCCGACGACGTCGTCGTCGAACGCGTCGGAGCGAAACGAGCGCGGCGCCGAAGCAGGGGCCGAACACCACCTCACCGTCGGCGTACTGGCCGAGGTCGGGCTGACCGATGCCGGCGTTGAACGCCTCACCGTTCGGTCGCAGGACCGTGCCGACCGCATCGATCCGATCGGGCTCGTCCGCCAACATCATCTTCGGGGCGACCGCGATGCACGACGCCCCGTGGGACCGCAGCATCGTGAGGCAGGTCGAGATCGCGTTCGGGGCCACCGTCGCGTCGTCGTTGAGGAGCCACACCGCATCGCCGGCCCGGCGTCGCTGCAGCCCGAGGTTGACCCCGGCCGCGAACCCTCCGTTGCGATCCGAGCACACCGCGGTGACGTTGGGCCACGCCGACGATGCGGCCCGCACCGCGGCGCCGCCGTCGGGTGACCCGTTGTCGACGACCACGACCTCGAGGTCGACGTCGTGGGACGCCACGAGCGAGCCGAGGCAGGCCTCGAGACGGGCCTGGGGGGCGCCGTACGCGACGACGACCGCGGTGACGCGAGGCGGTGTCGGGCCGCTCACGGTGCCGGCCGACGGGTCAGCCGTCGCCCGATGTCCTGTGCAGGGCGCTCCAGCTGCGTGTAGCTGAAGGACGCGAACAGCAGGGTCACGCACAGGACCAACACGAGGCGCAGTGGCCACCACGTGAGATCGGGCGCGGCGAATGCGGTGCCTCGTTCGTAGAACACGAGGATCAGCGGGAAGTGCCAGAGGTAGATGCCGTAGGACCGCGCCCCAGCCACTCACCGACCCGGTCGGCACGATTCGGTGGCGGCCACGCCGCAGCGGCCAGCCACATGACCGGCACGACGGCGATCGCGGTGAAGAGATCGAACGTGCTGAACCACGCCCAATGCGTGTACTGGGATGCCTTCTCCACGAAGACCAACATCAGGGTGCCGGGCAACAACAGGACCGCGAGCATCCAGAGATTCGGTTGGAATCGGAATCCGTCCATGCGGCCGCGGAGGTGACGGTCGAAGTACCAACGGGCGGCGATGCCGACCGCGAACAGCGGGACGAACCCGATGAACTGGCGGGCGACGAACAGCGACTGGATCCCGAGCGGCACCTGCTGGCTCGTGCCGAAGTAGAACTCGCGCAACCCGTCGCCGGCGACGCCCACGACGAATGCGCCAGGCGGTGCCGATGGCGATGAGGAACAGCGTCGCAGCGACCGGGGCGCGGGCGACCATCACTGCCATGATCGGCAACGCGAGGTACAGGAGCATCTCGATGGTGAGCGTCCACAGCGCCCCGTTGGCGAAGAACGAACTCGCGGTGCCCGGCCACAGGTAGTGGGTGAACGTGAGGTTCGCGGCGACCTGCTTCACGCCCGTCCGACTGAGCAGCGTGCTCGGGGGGACGAAGAACAGGAACAGCACGATCACGTTGAACGCGTACGCGGGGTAGATCCGGAACGCCCGCCGTATCCAGAAGTCGCGCAGCTTCCAGTTCGGCCGCCAGAAGTGCGGGCTGAGCAGGAATGCGGAGAGCACGAAGAAGATGTTGACGCCGTACGACCCGAACCCTTCGAGGACCCAGTAACCGGGGAACCGCGGTTGGCTCGACAGCGACCACGAGTGGTGCAGCACGACCATCAGGGCGGCGATGCCTCGGAGTGCCTCCACCCCTGGCATCCATCCCGCCGTGGACCGCGTGGTCTCGACGGTGATGGTGGACGAGCTCACGACGACTCCACGTCCGCCCACGGAACGGCGGTCTTGATCGGACCGAACGACCACTTCGGGTAGAGCGTGATGAGTCCCCGCCGTTCGCGGTTGGCGGCGCTGACGACCTCGAACCTGAACGGCTTGTGCCAGAGGTCGTACGGCTTGGAGAGATCGGTGGGATGCAGCGCCACGCTCAGGTCGTAGGTGCCCTCGTGCAGCGGCAACTGGTCGATGGCCACGGTGATCTCGCCGACGCCGTCGAGGACCTCGGGCGTTGCGTCGTGCTCCATCGTCGTCGGGGCGGACACCTCGAACCCGTCGTTCGTGAACAGCGCGAAGGACACCACCGGCTTGGGTACCGGCTCGGTGGTGACGTAGCGGAGCCGGAACTCGACACCGTCGCCCGTCGACAGGCGGGTGATGCTGTGCCCGGCGCGGTCGAACATCTCGATCGAGCTGAACTTGATCTCACCGGTTCCCCAGCGGGCGCCGTGGGGGTTGGCGCTCGGCACCTCCGTGGCGGACTCGACGTAGTCGGCGAGCACGTCGTTGGCGGCGCCGATCTCGCGCACCACGCCCTTCTCCAACCACATCACACGATCGCACAGCGTCCGCACCTGGCTGAGACCGTGGGAGACGAAGACGATGGTGGCACCCGCCTCGCGCATGGCGGTGATCTTGTCGCTCGACTTGTGGCGGAACGCCTCGTCGCCCACCGACAGCACCTCGTCGACGATGAGGATCTCCGGCTCGGCGTGGATGGCCACCGAGAAGCCCAGCTTGGCGTACATGCCCGACGAGTAGTTCTTGAGCGGCTGGTCGATGAACCGCTCCAGGCCCGAGAAGTCGACGATGCTCTCGAAGCGCTTGTCGATCAGCTTCTTGCCCATCCCGAGGATCGCGCCGTTGAGGTAGATGTTCTCCCGGCCGGACAGTTCGGGGTGGAACCCCGCGCCGAGCTCCAACAGCGCCGAGGTCGTGCCGTGGATCGCGAGCGAGCCCTTGTCGGGCGTGAGGATGCCCGTGAGGCACTTCAGGAGCGTGCTCTTGCCGGACCCGTTGGAGCCGATGATGCCGAACGACTGCCCGGCGAACACTTCGCAACTGACGTCCTCGAGCGCCCAGAACTCCTCGTAGCGGCTGCGCCTGCCGTTGATCACGGCGGCCTTCAAGGACTGGTGCCGCTCGTGATACAGGCGGAACTTCTTCGACACGTGGTCGATCGTGATGACGGGATCGGCCATCAGAGTTCCTCGGCGAAACGGCGTGACATCTTGCGGAACAGGATCAGGCCGAGCAGGAAGGTGGCGATGCTGACGACGCCCAGGTAGACCATCGTCTCGGTGGTGGGCATGCGCAGGTCGTAGGCCAGGTTGCGCACCGCGGTGACGAAGCGGGTCATCGGGTTGAGGCCGTACACGAACCGGTACTTCTCCGGCACCAACGTCGCCGGGTAGACGATCGGAGTGGCGTAGAACCACATCTGGATGGCGATGCCCCAGATGTGGGTGAGATCGCGGAAGTACACGTTGGCCGCGGAGAGGAACAACGACAGACCGGCTGTGAACATCGCGAGCATGATCAGCACGAGCAGCAGCACCGGGATCCACGGCAGCACCATGTTGCCGACGATGAGCATTGCGATCATCAGCAGCGAGATCTCGATGCCCAGGGAGACCACCAGCGCACCGACGGTCGCGAGCACGAGATGCTCGCGGGGGAACCACACCTTGCGGACCAGGCCGGCGTTGCCGATGAGGTTGGCCATCGACGTCGTGACGCTCGTGGAGAAGAACGCCCATGGCAGCAGCGCGCACATCAGGTAGAGCGGGAAGCTGTCGAGGTGGCTCGGATTGCCGATCGGCGGGTGGACGGTGAGGATCACGCCGAACACGAGCGTGTAGACGAGCATGATGCCCAACGGGTTGAGCAGCGACCACATCCAGCCGAGCATCGACCGTTTGTACCGGGTGCGCAGCTCGCGCAGGGTGAAGTTCCAGAGCAGCTCGCGTGTCTCGAGCAGGTCGACGACGATCAACGGGGGCCGGTCCCGTTCTTGTGGCGTCGCGCGTCGACGAAATCGCGCACCTTGCGGGCCGGGCGGACGATGGCGTTGCCGATCTTCCAGCTCTCGGACTGCTCCATGGCGGCGATGTGCTGCTGCAGACGGCTGACCTCGCGTGGCACGTACCGGTCGAGCACACAGGCGGGGTACGAGAGTCGATCGCCGATCTCGTCGGCGGCCTCCTCGGCGAGGAAGAAGCGGTTGACGCCGTCGAAGACCATGGGCAGGTAGCCGGCCGCGGCAAGCGTCTCGGGGAAGTCGTAGTGCTGGTGCGTGCCCTGCTCGGCGAGGATCACCGTCGGCCGGTGCTGCTGGAGGTCGAGCCCGGCGATGACCTTGTCCTCGAAGCCCTCGGCGTCGATCTTGAGGAAGTCGATGCGCGGCAGCGGGTGCTGCTCGAGGATCTGGTCGAGGGTCATCACCGGCACCGTGTGCGTGGTGACCCACCGGCCCTGCTCGCGGTAGCCCTGGGCGAGCGATGCGGAGAACGTGGTGCGCTGCTGGTCCTGCTCGACGACGTAGAGCTCGAGCTCCCCGGGGACGTCGCCGATGCCGACGCCGAGGTTGACGTCCATCGGGCGGTCCTGCTCGAGCATCGCCACCAGATAGGGCTGCGGTTCGATGTTGATGCCTCGCCACCCCTCGAGGGAGAACAACTTGGTGATGCTGTCGTCGACGGGATGGCAGGCGCCGACGTCGACGAAGTAACCGGGGGTGCGATGCCCGAGTGCTCGCCAGAGGACGATGTCTTCGGCATTCGGAGCCCAGGAGACCAGAGGGGTGTTCGCCATTCGAGGCACGCTTTCGGTTCGGAATCAGACTCGACTGGGATACGGCTGACGGCGGTGCACGACGGCGGTGTCGCTGAACGCATCGTTGAAGTCAGCCGCGACGGAGCCGCGGTCGAGGAGATTGAGTTCGGTGGGCGCCACGCCGAGCGCGCGCACGAGGTCGGCGGCGGGCGTGTCGGGGCCCAGATGGAGTGGGCGTTCGAAGCCGGCGAACGACGCCGTCGCCCGCAACGTGGCCGGGTCCGGGGTGACGTGGACGTGGGGCCGGCTCTGATCGACGGTCGGGGGCAGCCAGCCGACGGTGACGCTGTACCCCAGCGAGGTCGCAGCATCGCCGACGAGCGCTTCGCGAGCCTCGGCCCACGAGCGCTCCAGCGCTCCGGTGGCGAGGAAGTCGCCGACCTGTGTACGGAACTCGGGGTAGCGCATGTCGATGATGCGCTCGTTCTTGGGCACCGTGGTCTGGCCGGTGCTCACCAGCCCGGCAGCGACGTTGGAGCCGCCGCCTTCGTGGTACACGAACGCTCCGAGGCCGAGGGTGATGCGGTAGCCGGCAGCCAGGCTGCGCAGCGACCAGTCGGTCTCCTCGCAGTAGCCACGCCCGAAGACCGGGTCCATCACGCCCACGTCCTTGATCACGCGGGTGGGGATGAGGATCGCGAACGAGATGCCGGCCGGGATGTCGAGGACCCGCTGCCCGAAGCGTTGCCCGAGCACGCCACCGACCCAATCGGCCCGGTCCTGGGACGCAAGGTGTGCGTCGGGGTCGGTGTTGGGCAATGAGTACACCGACACGTTCGTGCTCCACGACGTGACCGAGCCGATCCTGGGATCCGTGGACGCCGCCCGCACCAGTTGCGACACGGCCTGGCGGCTGTAGACGACGTCGGAGTTGGAGACGATCACGTGGTCGTACTCGCCCTCGATCGCGGCGAGCAGCCCGAGGCTGACGTTGCGGGGGATGCCGAGGTTGCGCGGCGTGCGGTAGTGGAGGAACCCGAGCTCCGCGCACAGCGCGCCGAGGTCCTCGCTCCAGCCAGGCTCGGGGCTGTGGTCGTCGAGGACGAGGACGTCGATGTCGGCGACGTCGCGGTCGAGGTGGGCGAGCGAATGCAGCGCTCGCGGGACGAAGTCGCGCCCGTTGTAGACGGTGATCGCGATGAGGACGCGGGGCCGCATCAGCGGATGTACCGAATGAGCTTCTGTCGCACGCCGAGCGGCAGCACGGCCCGTGCCAGCCGGCGAAGCGTGCTGTTGGGCGTGCGCAGCAGTGTGAACTTGCTCACCAGGGAGGCGGTGGCCGAGCGCGAACGCTCGATCTCGGAGCGCAGGCGCTGGATCTCCTCGGCCGACTCGGTGAGCCGCTCGGTGAGGTCGACGACCCGCGCGTTGGCGACCTCGACGTCGATGAGCGCCTGCTCGAGCGACACTCGGTCGATCGTGTCGGCCGTGAGGCGTTCGGGCGTGTTGGGGTTCTTCATCGGACTCCTCGAGGGCGTTTCGGCGGGTGCCGGGGCACCTCGGTGACCGGCCTCTTGCTGCGTCACGACCGCGCCGGCAAGCCTAGTGTCGCACGGTACGCACCGACAAGGACCGCGGCCGTCGCTGACCAGGTGAATTCGGTGCCGGCGGCCAGGGTCTGGCGTACTGCGGCGGCCCGTTGCTCGGGGCTGACGAGCAGCGCTTCGATCGCATCGGCGAAGTGCTCCGGCGACCACGAGCGGGCGGTCGTGGTGGAGTCGGGGCTGACCTCGGAGAGCGGTCCGAAGCCGACGGTGACGGTGGGTGTGCCGAACCGGGCGGCCTCGAACGGGACGAAGCCGAAGCCCTCCGCGCTGGTCGGGTACACGACCGCGACCGAGTGCCGCAGCAGCCAGTTGCGCTCCTCGGAGGTGACGTCGGGCAGCACGATGGCTTGCTCGTCGGTGGCGAATGCCGCCGCCTCGTAGTGGCGGGAGCTGCCATAGGGGACCGCGGCGCCGACGAGCACCAACGCGAGGTCGTGCCCTCGGGCGCGGAGCTCGTTCCATGCCTGCACCGCGAGATCGCGATTCTTGTGCGAGTAGTTGGTGCCGAGCACGAACAGGAACTCGCGGGCGGCGAGGCCGTGCTGCAGCGCCACGGTGGGAGGGCGCATCGGTTCGTCGCCGCTGAGGTGGTCGGTGCCGAGGGCGATCGGCCACAGGCGGTCGGCGTCGATGCGGAGCTGTTCGTCGCGCACGCACTCGGCGACATCGCGGCTGATGGTCATCACCATGTCGGACTGCCACGCGGCCGTGGACAGGTGGTGGCGGTACCTCAGCCAGCTCGCTCCGTCGGGGTGGTACGAGCCGTTGCGATAGGCGATCAGGTCCTGCAGCGTGACGCACACGCGTGGGGCCGCCTTGCGCCAGTTCGCGAACGGCAGCGGGGCATCGGGCTGAAACGGCCGGTGCACCACGTCGCCGCGAACACCGTTCGGGAACTCTCCGTGGGCGTTGCGCACGTGGCGGATCTTGCGACTCCCCAGCGCGGTGACCGCATACGCCGGCACATCGCCGGGCATCGACACGACGACCTCGCGAACGTCGTCGCGATCCGCAAGAGCGCGGACCAGGTTGATCAGGTTCACCTGTGTGCCCATCTCGAGCGGGCCGAGGCAGCTGCCGTCGATGAGCACGGTGAGGCCCAGCACCTTGGCGCGCGCCAACGAGTGGGCGATGCCGAGCGCCGACTCCGGATCGACGCGATCACGGTCGTAGAGCGCCGAGTAGAACGGGTGACGGAGCCCCAACCACTTCTTCACGTCTGCGTGTTCGAGAAGGTCCACCGGGTGCGGGGCGAGGTCGAACGGGCGCAGCGCAAAGGTGGTGGCATCGAGCGCGGTGACGAACCCGCGCCTCGAAACGCGCAGCCCGAATTCGGCGACCGACACGTCGAGGGCGTCGAAGGGGCTGGCGATCAGACCACCGGCGGCGGTGATGCCCGCCCGCCCGATGACGGTGAGCGGCCCGCGGGCGACGGGGACCGGCACGCCTCTGGTCGCGGGGCCTCGGTCTCGGAGCCGCCGTGTGATGCCGGTCTCGTCGAGGTTCTCGATCTGATGGGAGCTGCCGACGTTGCGGGTGGGAAAGCTGAGACAGCCACCGGCGTTCGACCAGTAGCAGATCACCGCCGCGCGCAGGTCGTGTTCGATGAGCTCCAAGGCAGGTCCGAACGCATCGGCCGACACGAGGACCGGTTCGTCGCAGGCCGCGACGGGCAGGTCCCAGCGATCGCTGGCGATGTTGACGAGCGCTGCCGCGCTGTCGATCTCGATGACTTCGACCCGCTGGTCGATCTGCAGCGGCGGCAGGAGGTCGGCCTCGGGCGAACCGACCAGCACGTGCTCGACGCCCTCGGCGGCCAGCATCGATCGGACGGTGGAAAGGAACTGATACGACGCGTCGCGAACGAACAGTGCAGCGGTGAGGCGGCTCATGCGGTGGCCGCCCACTCGAGCAAGGCCGGCAGCCCGCGCTCGAGCGTCCACGCGGGCTCGTAGCCGAGGTCCGCTCTCGCCGCGTCGATGGAGCAGTACGCGGCACGAACGTCGCCGTCGCGGAATCGTCCGCTGATCGCCGGCTCCGGCGCACCGCGCAGGGCGGCGATGCGCTGGGCGACCGCGAGCAGCGTGTCGCCCTGGCCGGAACCGATGTCGACCGTGCGGCGGCCGCGGGACGGAGCCTTCGTGGCAGCCGTGGTGATCGCAGTGGCGACGTCGTCGACGAACACGAAGTCGCGCAGCATCTCGCCGTCCTCATAGACGTCGATCTGCTGATGATCGGCGGCGAGCCGGGCGAACAGGGTGAGCACACCGGTGTAGCTGTTGCCGAGCGACTGGCCGGGGCCGTACACGTTCTGCAGGCGCAGCACGCTCAGTGCGCTGCCGGTGGCGGCACACCACGCGCCCAGCACGTGTTCCTGGGCGAGCTTGGTGGCGGCATAGACGTTGCCGGGCCTCGGGGAGGTGCTGGCCGCGGTGCTCGGCAGCGGTGTCGCCCTGCCCCCACCCGGTCGCACAGGATCCCACTGCTGGGCGAGCAGCTCCTCGTGTGTGCGCGGCTCGGGGGCGAAGGTGCCGTTCGCGTCCGCCCACTCGCCGTCGCCGTAGACGGCGCGCGACGAGGCCAGCACGATGTGCTCGGGCACCGCACCGGCGGCGAGCAGCGCATCGGTCATCTGGGTCGTGCCCACGACGTTGGTCGACGAGTGGCGAGTGGCCTCGGCGAGGGATTGGCCGGTGCCCGTCTCGGCGGCGAGATGGATGATCACCTGGGGGCGCAGGCGATGCAGCAGTGCATCCCAGCTGGGACGATGGGTGACATCGAAGGGCAGGACCACCGCGTCGGCGGGGATGTCGGCGTGGTGGAGGGGCGTGTGCACCTGCGGATGGAAGTTGTCGGCGAGGACGACCTCGTGCCCCTGGGCCAGCAGTCGAGCTGCGACCCGGGTGCCGATGAATCCAGCTCCGCCGGTGATCAGGATCTGTTGGGGCACGCAGCGAGTGTAACGGTCGACCCCCTGCTCACGAGATCAGGGTGCGTGGGCGGGATCGATCGCGTCCGGTGAGATGCCGTGACGTTCCATCGCTTTGTACACCTCGGCCGGTTCGGCCTTGCCGTCGGCGAGCAACGCGCTGAGCACCGCCACCACCACGTGTGCGGCATCGACCTCGAAGAAGTCGCGCAGGGCTTCGCGTGTGTCGCTGCGCCCCATGCCGTCGGTGCCCAGGGGCACGAACGTGCGACCGGGGAGGAAGCGTGCGACCTGTTCGGGCACGATCTTCATGAAGTCGCTGACGGCGACGATCGGCCCTGGCGCCTCGCCGAGCAGTTCGCTGACGACCGGGATCCGCGGCGACTGGCCGGGGTTGAGCCGGTTCCAGCGTTCCGCCGCGAGGGCATCGTCGCGCAAGGCCTTGTACGACGTCGCCGACCACAGTTCGACCCCGATGCCGTGGTGCTCCATCAACTCCTGCGCCGCCGCTCGCGCCGCGCCGTTCGCCGAGCCGCTGAACAGCAGGGTGGCCTGGCGCTCGGCGCCCTCGGGCATCCCCGCCCAGCGATACAGCCCACGCAGGATGTGCGCCGGGTCGAGGTCCTCGGGCATGGCGGGCATCTGGTAGTTCTCGTTGTAGAGGGTGAGGTAGTAGAAGACGTCCGGATCGGTGCTGTCCGGTGAGTACATCCGATCGATGCCGGCCTGCACGATCGCAGCCACCTCGTAGGCGAACGCCGGGTCGTACGCCTGGCACGGCGGCACGGTGCTGGCCAGCACGAGCGAGTGCCCGTCCTGGTGTTGCAGACCCTCGCCGAGGAGCGTGGTGCGTCCGGCCGTCGCGCCGAGCAGGAAGCCCCTCGTCCGTGCATCGGCCGCTTGCCAGATGAGGTCTCCCACACGCTGGAAGCCGAACATGGAGTAGAAGGTGTAGAAGGGGATGGTGGGCACACCCCGGGTGGCGTAGGCGGTACCTGCGGCGATGAAGCTCGACATCGCGCCGGCCTCGGTGATGCCCTCCTCGAGGATCTGCCCCTTCGCCGACTCGGCGTAACTGAGCAGCATCTCGTGGTCGACGGGCTCGTACTTCTGACCCTGGGAGGCGTAGATCTTGAGCGCCGGGAACAGCGAGTCCATCCCGAAGGTGCGGCCCTCGTCGGGGATGATCGGCACCACGTACTGGCCGATCTTCTCGTCGCGGCACAGGTTGCGCAGCAACCGGGTGAACCCCATGGTGGTGCTGACGGCCTGTTCGCCCGAGCCCTTGCGGAGCTCCTCGAAGGTGTGGTCCGTCGGCAGCTGGAACGGGCGCCGCGGTCGCACGATCCGCTTGGGGATCGAGCCGCCCAACGCGCGGCGGCGCTCCATCATGTACTGGTACTCGATGCTGTCCTCCGCCGGGCGGAAGTACGGCAGCTTGTCGTCGTCGAACGCGTCGTCGGGGATCTCGTCGTGCAGATCCAGCCGATCGCGCAGGACCATCAGCTGTTCCTTGTTCATCTTCTTGATCTGGTGGGTCGCGTTGCGGCCCTCGATCTCGGGACCGAGGGTCCAGCCCTTGATCGTCTTGCACAGGATCACCGTGGGGGCACCGGAACCGAGGTTCTCGACGGCCGCCTTGTAGGCCGCGTACAACTTGCGGTAGTCGTGGCCGCCGCGAGGAAGGCTCTGCAACTCGGGGTCCGAGAGATGGGCGACCATCTGGCGCAGGCGGGGGTCCGGCCCGAAGAAGTGGTCGCGGATGTAGCCGCCGTTCTCCACGCCGTAGCGCTGGAACTCGCCGTCGACGGTGTTGTTCATCTGGTTGAGGAGGACGCCGTCCTTGTCCTTGGCGAGCAGCTCGTCCCACCGTGAACCCCAGATGACCTTGATCACGTTCCAGCCGGCGCCGCGGAAGACGGCTTCGAGCTCCTGGATGATCTTGCCGTTGCCGCGGACGGGCCCGTCGAGCCGCTGCAGGTTGCAGTTGACGACGAACACCAGGTTGTCGAGCTTCTCGCGGCTGGCCAGCGACAGGGCGCCGAGCGTCTCGGGCTCGTCGCACTCGCCGTCGCCGAGGAACGCCCAGACGCGGCTCTGGCTGGTGTCGTCGAGCTCGCGGTTGAGCAGGTAGCGGTTGAAGCGGGCGTGGTAGAGGGCGGTCAGCGGGCCGAGGCCCATCGACACCGTCGGGAACTCCCAGAAGTCCGGCATCAGCCGCGGGTGCGGGTAGCTGCTGAGACCTTTGCCCTCGCGGCCGATCTCGCGGCGGAAGTGCTCGAGATCCTCGACCTCGAGGCGGTGCTCCAAGAAGGCGCGGGCGTAGACACCGGGCGCAGCGTGACCCTGGATGTAGACGTGGTCGCCGGCCGTGCCGTCGTCCTTGCCGCGGAAGAAGTGGTTGAAGCCGATCTCGTAGAGGCTGGCGGAGCTGGCGAACGTGCTGAGGTGGCCTCCGATGCCGTCGGCGTGCTTGTTCGCCCGCACCACGGTCATCGCTGCGTTCCAGCGGACGAAGCGGCGGATGCGACGCTCGATGTAGTCGTCGCCCGGGAACCAGGGCTCCGCCTCGCGCGGAATCGTGTTGACGTAGGGCGTGCTCACCGTGGCCGGGAAGCTGACCTGGGCCTCGCGGGCGCGTTCCAGCAACTTGCTCAACAGGAAGCGAGCGCGGGTCTTGCCGTGGACATCGATGACGGCATCGAGGCTGTCGAGCCATTCCAGGGTTTCGTCGGGATCGGTGTCGGGGAGCTGATTGACGTAACCGTCGAAGATCATGACGTGCAGTCTGCCACCGCTACCGATGGGTAACCCGCGGTTGGCGCAACTCGGCCGAGGTCACGACCGGGAGTCGAACAGGCGCGCCGGGGCGATCGTCGCGAACACCGTGCCGGTCCATCCGGAGATGTCGACGACGAGCTGGGTGCTGATGTTGCTCATCACGCACACCGTGCCCACGGCATCGACGCCCGCGACCACGCTGTTCGTCTGGGAGTGGTTCGGCAGCACGTTCAGCACGGCGGTCGGCGGGGCTCCCGCCGCGCACGGGTAGGCCGTGGCGAAGCCGTTGCTCACCGGTGCGACGAGCGTGATCGTCAACAGCGCGCCGGTGGGCATGGGGTTGCCGGGCACGCCGGCACTGCCCGTGATCTGCAGCGTTCGCGGCACTCCGGGGGACAGCACGCCGCCGGCGATCCTCGTGTCGACGATGCGTTGGGCGGTGATCGGGTGAATGTCCGCCTCGGCGGGAAACGCGCCGAACAGGTCGACGATGACGTGGGCGCTGCCCGACGTGGTGACACAGACATCGCCGTTCGCATCCGTCGCCACGAACTGGGCCAGGTTCTGGACGAAGCCGATGTCGTAGGACCGTGACGGGGAGGCCGGTGGAGTGGTCCCACAGGTGAAGACGCGTGCGTCGCCACTCGCGCCGGCGAGCGTGGTGAGCGAGAGCACCGCGGTGAACGGCGCCGCCGGCACGCCGGCGAGCGAGCCGAGATGCACCGTCGTGACCTGCCCGGCGAGGGGCACTGCGGTCTCCCTCGTGTCGATCGCGCGCTGGGGGGTGATCGCCGCGAACGTGGAGTCGGCGCCGAACGCGCCGTTGAGATCCACGACGACGTGCCCGGGGGTGGACTGGAACACGCACACCTTCCCGTCGACCCCGATGGGCACGACCGCGGCGCTCCCGACCGTCTGTGCGGCGCGGTAGTTGAGGTTGCTCACGATCGGCCGCTCGCCCCCGCAGGGGTATGCCGTGACGAAGCCCGTCGTCCGCGGGTTCACCTCGGTGAGGTTCAGCGACACGGCGATGGCGTCGGCCGGGACGCCGTGCTGTCCGGCGACCGTGAGCTCGGTGATCGTGGCCCCGGCCTGCCGCGACGACGCGGTGTAGACGGTGTTGGCCGCGAGGTATGCGTACTTGGATGCGCCGGTCGGGTTGAGGTGGATCGCGTCGTAGGTGAGTCCGGTCTGGTCGGCGATCGACGCCCAATCGATGAGCGACATCTCCGGGTGGCGTCCGAGTGCGGCCCGGAGCTGGTCGTTCGCCGACGGGTAGGCGCTGTAGAGGGTCTTGTAGGCCGCCGACAGCGAGTTCCAGCCGGAGTACCACTGCGGCTTGATCTCGCGGAACGTCACCCAGAACACCCGCTGGACGCCCTTGGCCAGCAGCGCCGCGACCATCTGGTCGACGGAACGGGCGAAACGAGGCGGATCCCAGTACGGGTAGTTGTAGCCGGTCGCCACGATCGCCGAGTCGCCGAACACCGACAGGGGCTGGGGCTGGACGTACTTGGTCGTCAGTTGCTCGGTGAAGAGCCCTGGTTCGCCCGTGATGGTGACCTGCCACCCGGCGAAGGCCTGACGGAGTGCGCTCACGGCGCCGAGTCCGACCGAGTCGCTGACCATGAACAGTCGCAGCGCGGCAGGCGTCTCCTCGGGCCGCGGCGGTGCAGCGGCACCCGGGGCCGGCGCTGCGAGCATGCCGATCGACAGCGCAGCGACGACGGCCCATCGGGAACTGCGCCGGATCATGCGGTTGCCACCCACCAGCCCACGACGTCGAAGGTCGTGTTCGTGTTCTGCGAGGCGAAGAGGCAGATCGATCGCTGCGTGCCGTTGATCCCGACCGTCACCGTGTTCGCCGCCACCAGGCCGCCGGGGGCGTTGACGGCCGAGGTCAGCGGCAGCGGCTGGCCGCACGTGTACGCGCGGATGTGGCCGGTGAGCATCGGACGGATCATCGCGATCGTGCCGGTGACCGCGAGCGCGCCGGGAGGGGCGCTGGTCACCGAGATCGTCTGGCTCTTCACGTGCCGACCCCACCAGCCACCGACCGCGCTGCGTGTGTCGAGCAGGCGCGTCGCTCCGGCCGGTTGGAACCGAAGGCCGGTCGCGGAGGATTGGAACGTGCCCGTCACGTCGACGATGACGTCCGCGTAGACGGTGTCACCGGTGTTCACCTGCACGCAGATCGTGTTCGACGCCGAGACCGCGACGAACGCGGCGATGCCGATCACCTCACTCGGACCGAACGTCAGGTTGGGCAACTCGGGCACGGCCTGACCGCACTCGTAGACCGTCGCCGTGCCGCCGGCCGAGGTCCCGGCCACCGTCACCGAGATCGACACGGCATCCGCCGACGGGACCGGGACGGTGACCGTCGCCGCTCGAGTCGCAGGCAGCACCCGCGTGTCGATCGCCCGGGCAGGAGTGCTCGGCACGAACGTGTCGCCGCTCCCTGCGGGCACGAACGCGCCCTGTGCGGAGATCGACACATCGGTGCCGACGTTGGCGAGCACGCACAGGTGACCCGTCGAGCTGAGTCGGACCAACGCCTGCGCGCTGCGAGCCGGACCGGGGGAGAAGTTGAGGTTGCTGGTGGTCGGTTGTGTCTCGCCGCACGGGAAGAGACGGAGGAATCCGCCTGCCGTGGGATTGCTGGCCGTGACCGTGACCGCCAGGCCTTGCGCGCCGGCGGGCAGGCTGGGGTCGCCGCTCAGGTCGATGTCGCGTTCGACGCCTGCCGCGAGTGGGTCGACGTCGACCGCGCCGGTGTCGTAGAGCGTGGTCGGAGGGATGGGGGAGTAGTCCAGCGGCGCTCCGCTGGTGGCCGGCAGGGCGACCGCCGGTCCGGCGAAGTGGGCGGGCATGAAGGCATTGAGGTGGTAGGTGATGAGTGTGCTGCGTTTCACGTACTCGGCGCCCGAGGACGGATGGATGCCGAACGCATCGGTGGCGATGGCCGGGTTCGAGGTCAGCAGCGCGGTGGGCCAGTCCCAGATCACCAGCCTGCCGGAGCGCTGCGCCGCCGCCTGGTCGAGCGCGGCGTTCCAGCCGAGCATGCCGGCGCTGTAGCCCGTCCCTCTGCCGTACTGCTCGTAGTTGATCTTCCCCCACCACACGACGGCGTCGGGGAGGTCGAGCGCGATCCGGTCGAGCAGCGCGTCGATGCGCGTCTTGCAGGCGGCGACGGTTGCCGGGGTGCAGTCGCCGAAGTGGTTCGCGCCAAGGTTGACGGCGACGTAGTCGGGCGAGAACCCTTGCGCCTTCCAGGTGTCGAGCGTGGAGGTCGCCGTGTTGGTGCGCATGCCGAGCGAGGTCGTCATCCGGATCGGTCCCCAGCCGTTGACGTTGAGCAGCAGGGGCAGGCTCGGGTAGCTCATGCCAGGCGAGGACCCGAGGAACACCGAATCGCCCACGAGCCCGATCGAGCCGCGGAGGCCGGGCGTGGCCACGAAGTGGTCGCACGCCAGGACGAGGCCCTTGTTGTCGGCCACGCAGCCTGCGGGTGCCGCGAAGGCCGGAGTGGCGGTGCCGACCACGGACATCGACGCCGACAGGGCCACCATGGCCGCGAGGATCCGACGCGTCCGCATCGAGGCAGTCTTCCATGAGCGACCCACCACTCACGAAGAGGGTGTGGCACATACCCCATGGGGTACTAGCCTGATGCGCATGTCGCATCATCGGTCGTCCCATCGCATCGCGGCGCTCGCCGTCGCCCTGCTGTCCGTCGTCGCCGTGGGGTGCGGGAGCGACGGCGCTTCGACCGCCGCCACCACCGTGGCGCCCACCACGGCTGCGCCGGTCGGCGCTCCGGCCGTGGTGCTCAGCCCTCAGGAGGGGGCCGCGCTGATCGGTGTGATGGGCCCGACGCTGACGTTGATCGACGTCCGCACGCCGGAGGAGTTCGCGGCCGGCCACATCGAGGGCGCGATCAACTTCGACCTCGAGGGCGGTCAGTTCAGCGCGCAGATCGCGCCGTTGGATCGTGCCGCGACCTACGCCGTCTACTGCCACTCCGGCCGGCGCAGCGCACTGGCGGCGCAGGCGATGACCGACGCCGGGTTCAGCCAGTTGTACGACCTCGGCGGCCTGCAGGACTGGGAAGCCGCCGGGCTGCCCATCGTCACCGGCTGATGCCGGGCGAATCGCCACGCGGCCCTCTACCATCGCCCCGGTGAGGCGCACGACGATCGAATATCAGCCGGCGCTGGACGGCGTTCGTGCCGTCGCGGTCGCTGCTGTGCTGCTGTTCCACGGCGGGCTCGGGTGGATGAGCGGTGGCTATCTCGGCGTGTCGGTGTTCTTCACGCTGAGCGGGTTCCTCATCACGTCACTGCTGCTCACCGAGCACGCCGCCACCGGATCGGTCGACGCCCGCGCGTTCTACACGCGCCGGGCCCGGCGGTTGCTCCCGGCGAGCCTCGTCTGCATCGCGGCCGTGTGCCTGCTCGCGTGGGCAGGCGCATTCTCCGGGGTGACCCGCCTGCGCCGTGACGCGCTCGGCGCGCTGCTGCAGGTGTTCAACTGGGTCAAGCTCGGCAGCGGCGAGAGCTATGCGGACCTCAACGCGGCCCAGGCGGGCTTTCGCCGGCCTCTCGACCACTACTGGTCGCTGGCGATCGAGGAGCAGTTCTACTGGATCTGGCCGCTGCTGTTCCTCGGCATCGTCTGGTGGTGCGCCCGGCGTGGCGTCACGCCGCTCCACGTGGTCGGGGTGCTCGTCGCGATCAGTGCGGTCGCCGCGCCCGTCATCGCCAGGGTGTGGGGTCCGAACGCGGCGTACTGGGCGACACCCGCACGCAGCAGCGAGATCCTGTTCGGCGCATTCGTGGCGTGCCTGGTGGCTGTCCGCCCGGTGGCAGCGCGCGCGGCCGCGCTCGCGCCGATCGGGCTCGGCCTCCTCGCGGTGGGCTTCGTGGTGTTCCCCGACGGCCACGGCCCGGCCTACCAGGGTGCACTTCCGCTCGTCGGGGCGGTCAGCGCCCTCACGATCTACGGACTGCAGGCGGCCGGACCGGCGCGGTCGATGCTGTCGGTGAAGCCGCTCGTCGCGCTCGGCAAGGTGAGCTACGGCGTCTACCTCTATCACTGGCCCGTCTACGTGCTGATCGACCGACAGGGCTGGGATCTGCCGCTCGCCGTCGACCTGGCGCTGAAGTGGGCCATCACCGGCGCCGTCGCCACGGCGTCCTACTTCCTGATCGAGCGACCGGTCCGCCGGAACGTGTGGTTCGTCCCGCGGCGCACATTGATCGGCGCGCTGGCCGGGACTGCGCTCGTCGCGTCGATGGTCATCCTGGTCCCCGGCGTCACGAAGTACTACGGCGTGGACACCACCGACGCCGAGGCGGTCTCCATCGACACCGGATCCGTCGCGCCGCTCGTGCCGGTCACCACCGTGCCCGCGCCGGACACCGTCCCCGACACCGTTGCGGTCGCCACGACCTCGACGCTGCCGGCGACCACCACATCGGTCGCCGTGGTGCCACCTCGGCCCGTGCGGATCGTGATCGTCGGCGATTCGACGGCGGAGGCCACCGGCGCAGGTGTCGTGGCGTGGGCTGCGGCACATCCGGATCTCGCCCAGGTCGAGGTCGCCGCGGGTCCCGGATGCGGGCTCATGCTCGGCGGCTACCAGGATCTCACGTTCGGTCCGCGTGACGTCACGGCGACGTGTGGCGAGTACGTCAGCAAGGCCGTTCCCGCCAAGGTCGCCGAACTGCATCCCGATGTGGTGATGCTGATGACGACGGTGTGGGACGTGCTCGATCGGCAGTTGACCAAGGACGGGCCGACGCTGTCGCCCACCGACCCGGAGATGGAGGCTGCGATGTTGGCGTCGTTGAGCGAGTTCACGGACACGATGCTCACGCTGGTGCCGAGGGTGGTGTGGATCGACGAGCCGGTGCCGCTCCCGTCGATCGCCGGTGGCGAGGACCAGCAGGCCCAGCCCGCACGCCACGACGTGCTCCACCGCGTGATCGCCGAGATCGCCTCGACGCGTCCGGGAGTTCGTGTGATCGACCTCGCGGGATGGGTGGCCTCGACCGATCTCGCAGGCAACTTCGACGCCCGACCCGACAGCGTGCACTGGACGCCGGCGGCCTCAGAGCGCATCGCCACCGACTTCCTCGGTCAGGCACTGCTGCGGGCGGCGCTCTCGTGATCGAGATCTTCACCGACGGTGCGTGCCAGGGCAACCCGGGTCCGGGCGGCTGGGCGTGGGCGATCGCCCCCGACGGCTCGGTCCACGGCAGCGGAGGAGCGCCACACACCACGAACCAGCGGATGGAGGTCACCGCGGTGCTGGAAGCGCTGCGTGCCAACGAGGGCGAGGTCACCATCGTCAGCGACTCGACCTACGTCGTCAACTGTTTCCGAGACCACTGGTACGTGAAGTGGCAACGCAACGGATGGCGCAACTCGAAGAAGGAGCCGGTGGCGAACGTCGACCTGTGGAAGCCGTTGGTCGCGCTCGTGCTCGAGCGTCAGCCACAGTTCCGTTGGGTGAAGGGCCACTCCGGCAACGCGATGAACGACATCGTCGATCGGTTGGCGGTGGCGGCCGCGCAGGGCCCGTTCGCCGCGGACCGCGACGAGACGCCGACGCAGCCCCCGAGTCAGGATCGGCTCTTCGACGTCTGAGCGCCCACCACGCCCGCCGCTCGCAGCTGGGCGATCTGCTCGGGGTCGTGGCCGAGTTCGGCCAGGATCTCGTCGGTGTGCTCGTCGAGCTTCGGTGCATGTCGGCCGAGTGAGGTCGGTGTCGCGGAGAACTGCGCGGGCGGCAGCGGCTCACGGACCGGACCGAGCCATGGCCGGTCGTGTTCGACGAGCACGCCGTTGTGTCGCACCTGCGGATCGAGGTGCACCTCGCCGACCGGGTTGACGAGCGCGCACGGGACGTCCTCACGATGGAGGGCGTCGACGAGCGCTCGCCCCGGGTGCTTGGCCACTTCGACACCGATCAGTTCGCTGAGCACGCCGGCGTTGGCCTCCCGGTCGGCGAGCGTCGCGAACCGTGGGTCGGTCAACCACTCCGTGGTCCCCAACGCCGCGCAGAGACCGGGAAACTGCGAGTTCGAGACCGCCAGCAGGGCGAGGAACGAGTCGGCAGTGCGGCGCACCAGATAGCCGTCGGCCATGTGCGGGCCGGGTGTCACCCGGCCGTCGTCGGCGAGCAGCGAGTGCTGCATCATGCCATCGGGCCACAGGAACGCCAGCGCAGTGTCGATCATCGACAGGCGGATGTGCTGACCTCCCGCGCCGCGCTCGCGGGCCAGCAGCGCGGCGAGGATCGCTTGGGTCGCCGTCAACGCGGTCACCTTGTCGACGACGATGTTGCGGATGAGGGCCGGCTCGGCGCTGTTGCCGGCCTGCAGCGCGGCCATGCCCGACAGCGCCTGGATGACGTAGTCGTAGCTCTTCTGATCGATGTACGGGCCGCTGTCGCCGAACCCGCTGACCGAGACGTAGATCAGGTCGGCGTTCACATCCCTCAGGGTCGGCTCGTCGATGCCGAGCCGCGCCGCGACGCCTGGTCGGAAGTTCTGGACGAAGACGTCCGCGCCGGCGACGAGCTCGCGCAGGAGGGCGACGCCCTCCGGTCGCTGGAGGTCGAACACCGCGCTTCGCTTTCCTCGGTTCACGTTGGCCCACAACGCGCCGATGCTCCCCACGCGGTGCCCCAGGAGACGCATCCGGTCGCCGCCCTTGGGTTGCTCGACCTTCACCACCTCGGCGCCGAGGTCGGCGCACAGCATCGCCGCCATCGGACCGGCGACCATCTGGCAGGTCTCGATCACCGTGAAGCCGTCGAGTGGTCCGGGCATGCCCGGCACCGTAGTCGCCCGTCCGCTTGGTGCTGTCGTCCCGCGCCCGCCTATCGTCGGCGCCCATGGACATCAATGGAGTCAGCGCAATCGTCACCGGTGGCGCCTCGGGAATCGGGGCCGCCTCCGCACGTCTTCTCGCGTCGAAGGGCGCCAAGGTCGTGGTGGCCGACCTGCAGGAGGACAAGGGCAACGAGCTCGCCAAGGAAATCGGTGGCGCCTTCTGCAAGGTCGACGTGACCAAGACCGACGACATCATCAACGCCGTCGAGATGGCCAAGAGCATGGGCCCGCTGCGCGTGCTGGTGAACTCGGCCGGCATCGGCTGGGCGCAGCGCACGGTCGGCAAGGACGGCAGCTACGACTCCGCGGCGAACCTCGATGCGTTCAAGAAGGTCATCGCCATCAACCTCATCGGCAGCTTCGACTGCATCCGCATCGCGGCAACGGCGATGAGCACCACCGAGCCGCTCGAATACGGCGAGCGAGGGGCGATCGTCAACATCGCGTCCGTGGCTGCGTTCGACGGACAGATCGGCCAGGCGTCCTATTCGGCGTCGAAGGGCGGCGTCGTCGGCATGACGCTGCCGATCGCCCGCGACCTCGCTGCCGTGGGCATCCGCGTCAACACGGTCGCTCCGGGCCTCATCGACACGCCGATCTACGGCGAAGGCGACGCCAGTGAGGCGTTCAAGTCGAACCTGCAGAAGGGCGTGCTGTTCCCGCAGCGGCTCGGCTCGCAGAGCGAACTGGCCTCGATGGTCGTGGAGTGCATCTGCAACAGCTACATGAACGCGGAGACCATCCGGGTCGACGGCGGGATTCGGATGCCACCGAAGTGACCTGAGGTCGCGGCTCGGCCGTCAGTGCCGGGATTCCAGATAGCGAACGACTGCGCTCACTCGACGATGGTCGAGGCGGTCCTCCGCGAGATCGAGCTTGAGGAAGATCGATCGGATGTGAGTCTCCAATGTCTTCGGGGAGCACGACAGGGCCCCCGCAATGGCGACGTTCGATCTTCCCTGCGCCATCAGTTCCAGCACCTCGCGTTCACGTTCGGTGAGCCGCGTCAGTGGGTCGTTCGGCCCCCCTGGCCGCATCAGCCGCTCCGTGACGAGGGGATCGACGACGACCCCGCCCGAGACCACCTCTCGGCATGCTGCGATGAAGTCGTCCAGGTGACTCACCCGTTCCTTGAGGACGTAGCCGATCGCACCATCGTGATGTTCGATGAGTGCCGCCGCGGCGCGTAGCTCGATGTGCTGGCTGAGGACGAGGACCGCCAGGTCTGGCTGCTCCGACCGGAGCAGGGTCGCCGCGTCGATCCCGTCACCCACCTCCCGGGTCGGCATACGGACGTCGGTGATGACGAGATCCGGGCGCGCTCGACGAGCGGCATCGACGAGTGCATCGGCGTCGCCGACGTCGCCGACGACATCGAATCCCTCCTCTCGGAGCAAGGCGACGATGCCGGCTCGGAGGAGCGGTACGTCCTCGGCAACGATGACCCGCGGTGCGGGATCCGGCTGCCCTCTCGTCCAGACCAGCCTCCATGCATCATCGGCCTCGGCCCCCGGCGGCGGGTCGAAGACGAGGTCGAGTCTCGCCGCCGCCACCAACCGAACGATGTGAGAGACCAGGATGGTGGCCGGCTCGGTCGACTCTGCGAGGCCGTTCGCGACGGCGAACACCGCCGCCTGCGTGTCGAACTGGCCATCGATCTCGCGCACATCGCCGAGGTCGATTCCGATCGACGGTGGTGCGATGCCCATGCCGGTCGCATCACGTTGCGCTGCGATCGCAGCGTCGAGGGCCTCGCTCGCTCCGCCGAAGGCGTACACCGCGCCATCGGGGCGCCGAAGCACCTGCGTTGCCGCCCGCATCGCTGTGGCACCGTCGAGCTCCACCACCGTGCCACGGAGGGCGAGCGCTGTCACGGTCGGCATCAGCCGAGTTCCACCGGGATGATGACGCGGGTGCCGTCGACCTGGCCTCCGAGTGCGTCAACCCGGTCGGCGACGCTCTGGTCGAGATCGGCATTCGATCGATGCACGACCACCATCGTGCCACGGTCCTCGAGCGTGCACGACGGGTCGTCCCTGGCGGCAGCGAACACCGTGAGCTCCACGCTCGGCGGCAGCCGCCTGGACGGCACGCCGGACCGGTTGGCGAGCACGGCCGACAGACCGAACTGCTGAAGATCGGGTGGGTGCAGGCCGTGCGACAGGTTGCGGACATCGGCTGTCGCATCCTGCAGGATCGGCACGACGACGCGAACCGGAGCCCCGAACCGCAACGCAGCCGCCGCGCTCCGCAACGCCTCGAACGGGCCGCATTCCAGTTGACGGAGCAAGGCTTCGCGCTCGACGTCGTCGACCTGCAGCAGACGTGATGTGACGCGCTGCTCCTCCGCCAGACCCGCCGTGCCGACGGCCAGGATCTGGTTGGCACTGAGTGCCTCGGCGGCGAGGACTGCGGCCGTCGCGACGAGACCCTCGTCTTCTGCGAGAAGCGGGTCGTGCATGATCAGTCCGACCGGCACCCCGTCGATCGCCACCAGCGTCTCACCGCGGCCGTCACCCTGAGTCACCTTCCTGCCCTGGGCGGTCACCCACCCTCCCTCCACCGGATAGGCGATCTCGAGCGTCGGGTCACCGAGCCAGGACGCGAGGTCCCGACGGAGTGCATCGACCGGGTCCTCGTTGCGCATCACCACGGCACCGCGAGCGCCATCGCCGGGGCGGTAGGGCTGGATCAGGACGGCTCGGCACAGCGCCAGTGCGACGGAAACGGTCGCCAGCGGCGGCAGGTTGAGCACGACCAGCGTTGCCCAGGGTCGGTACGTGAGATGCAGTTGATCGGTGGTCACCGTCGACGGCAGCAGGTGGACGCATCGCTCGGCGGCGCATGCCACCGCCAGCGCCGTCAGGCACATCGAGACCGACCACGTGCCGCGGACTGCCCTGTGGTGGCGCAACGAGCCGAATGCCACGGCGGCGACGAGCACCACCAGCGACGCCGTGTGGAGCGCGAGCACGACGCGGGTCGACACGGATGCCGTACGGCCCGCACCCTCGCCCATCGCCCCGCCCAGCCCCTGGCCGTCATCGTCGATGGCCGCAGCGACCGCGAGGACGGCGGCTGCGACTCCCGCAGCCCAGACCACCAGTGGTCGCCGGCGCGGTGGTCCGTCCATCGCGCCGGCGGCGAGAACGAGCCCGATCGGCGCGAGCAACCATCCCACGATCGCCACTTCGGTGACCCACGAGGAGGAGGGAAGCCGGCGCCAGCCCGCGCCGACGGTGCAGAGGGCGGCGAGGACGGCCCACGCCGCAGCGGGGCCGACGCGGAGGCGGCGGGTCGTCCAGGCCAGCAGCAGCAGAGTCGCCGTGGCGACCATGAGGAGTCCCACACCGCGCAACTCGTCGAGCCCCGCGATCGGGTCGACGAACACCGCGGGGTTCCGACTGGCGCTCCAGAGGGCTCCGAGCGCGACGACGACCGTGCCCACCCCGACATCGAAGCGACTGAGGCTCATGTCGTGGCCACCTGTTCGGTCGTGGCCACCTGTTCCGAGGTCAGGTCGATCGTGACGTGGACGGTGGTACCAGCGCCGGCACGGCTCTCCACCGTCACTTCCGACGGACTCCCGACCGCCCGAGTCCCGAGCGCTGTCGGTGGTCTTCCGACTCCTCCGATGCCGTCGTCGCGCACCTCGAGACGCGCCGTGTCGTCCGACGCAGTCAGTCGAATCGTGATCTTCGTCGGCCGTGCGTGCTTGAGGCAGTTGGCCACCGCTTCGGAAGCGAGGTACCACAGGGTGGTCGCTGCGGGGTGGGCGGCGGGCACGTCGCCGTCGACGTCGAGTTCGGTGAGTACCGGGATGGTGTCGGCGAGGGCGCGCAGTCCGTCGACGAGTCCGTGCCCGACGGCTGCAGCCGGTCCCTCCTCGATGACCCGGCGAATCCGATCGCACGACTCTTGCACGCCCTGCAGCAGCTCAGCTCGGTCGTGGACGGTGTCGGCTCCTGCGTCTTCACGTCGAGCGACCAGACCCGCCTGTAGCGCCAGGGCGATGAGCGGCTGCTGGGCTCCGTCGTGCAGGTCTCGTTCGAGGCGCTCGCGGGCGACGTCGTGCGCCTCGACCAGCCGGCGCTGCACGACTCGCACGACGAGGGTTCGCTCAGCGGCCCGCTGCGAGCCCACGACCCGTGCGATGGTGGCCTCCACCGCAGCGACGGCCGCCGCACGAGCGGGGCCGGAGGTTCCACCGGCCGCGTGTTCGATCACCGCGACGCGTCGCCCGTGCGGGGCATCGAGGATCTCGATTCGAGACCGTCCATCAGCGACGGGCGCGAGTGCGTCTGCCGGCTCGATCCACCACACCACGGTCGGGTCGTCGAGGATGGTCTCCAACTGGGCGCGGATCGACGCTGAATTCTCACCCGGTACGTCGACCCGGCCGCTCATGCGCATCGTGGCAACGCGGTCGCGGCGGCGTCGATCTGCGAGGGCGAGCAGGACCACCACGATCCCGACATGACAGTCCTCGACCAGGTCGCGTGTGGTCGCGAACGTCGTCGAACGAAGCCCGATCTCGGCGGCAGGAACGGTGAGGAGATCGACGGCCGCCGACCACGCGGAGCTGAGGGCCAGCACCACCGCAGCCCCCAGTCTGGCCTGGCGCGAAACTCTGATGGACCGCGGAAGCTGGGCGTGGCGATTGGCGACGGCGAGGACGAACGCGACCGGCACGGCGACGTCCAGCAACACCGTCGAAGTCGTCGCCGCCAGCGCTGCGTCGGCAGGCCCTCCGACGGAGGGTAGGACGACGGAGACGTCGGTCCATCGGGGCGGCTGAAAGCCGATGAAATGCGTGGCGACCGAGGCTGCGACGTACACCACGAGGCATCGGTGAACGATGGGCGCCCACTGGTCCTCGAGTCTCCCTGTCGGCCAGCTCAGCACTGCGAGCATGAGGAGCGCGGTGGCGAGGGGCCTCGACACGACGGTGAGCCACGGGCCGACGGCGTTCGGCCAGTACTGACCGAGCACGGCCAGCGAGCCGAGCAGCGTGGCCGCGCCCATCGTGGGCCCGAGAGGACTTGCCGGCGCCCGTGTCGAGACCCACGCCGTTGCCGCAGCGCCCGCGAGTCCGGCGACTCCCACGGCGGCCCACCGCAGCGTGGTTGCCGCGGCGGGATCCGGAAAGGGGAACACGTCGGGGAGGTGGGCGCGCATGAGGAGCGCGGCGGCGACTGCGGTGATGCCGGCGACCATCGCCAGGTAGACGCCCGTGACTCGCGTGGAACGGGACGGCGCTCGCATGCTGCCAGTCTCCCTGCCCTCCTCGGCCGAGCGCATCAGGGATGACCCTAGTCGCCCATCGCGTTCGCGCCGTTCGGCAGAGGGTCTGTCCCGATGCGGGACCTCCGCCGAACAGCAACACTGAGGACCTACCACCGGACGCCGGGACCGATGTCTCGGGCCGGACACCTTGGGAGGATGGATTGATGGATCTCTGCAGTGCAGTTTCTCGTGGTCGGCACACCCGGGCTCGTCTGCCGGTCCTTGCGGCGATCACCGCCGTGGCTTCGTTCACCCTGGCTGGCTGCGGCGACGACCAGGCCTCGGCGACCACATCGACGACGACGTCACCAGCGGCGGACTCCTCGAACGCGCCGACGACGGTGGCACTGATCGGCGATGCCGCAGTGGTGGCCGACGCGTTGCTGACGCCCGCGGACCTGGGCAACGGGTGGGGCGACGCGAGCGAGCAGATGTCGTTCCCGAACTCGGCCGAGATGGCGGCGACCGTGCCGGAGTGCGCACCGTATGTGGACCTCGTGTTCGCCGGCGGGGCAGATCATGGCGTGGGGCAGTCAGCCGCACTCACCAAGGGACCCGACGTGCTGTTCACCTACGTGGTCGTCTTCCCCACGGAGGCCGCAGCGACCGCGATGCTCGATGCGGTGCAGTCCCCGGGCTTCGACGCCTGCTGGGCGAAATTCAACGACGTGGCGGTCCCTGCGATGCCGATCGGAGCAACGTCTGCCACCTACGAGAACGACACGCCGCCCGATCTCACCTTCACCGCCGACCAGTCCAGCGTGAAGTCACTGGTCGGCACGGTCACGATGGGTGGCTCCGACCTTCCCGACACCTGCGTGTGCACGTTCGCCCGGTCGGGTCGGGGAGTGGTGGAAGTTCACTCGACCGCATCGGCGTTCACGGCATCGACGAGGTCCGCGATCATCCAGCAGGCCATCGACAAGCTGTCGACACGCCTCGCCCAAGGATGACGATGCGTCCAGCGGTGCGTCGGTGAGGAGTGCATCGACGCACCGCGGCGGCGCGTCAGGTGGTGTAGTCGGCGTTGATGCGCACGTAACCATCGGTGAGGTCGCAGCCCCACACCGTGGCCGCGCCCGTGCCGCCCGTGCCCAGGGCGACGTGGATGCGGACCTCGTCGCCCTTCATGTAGGTGGCGAGTGCGGCGAGTTCGTGCGCCGTCAGCGTGGCGGGGTAGACCTCCTGGTCGCCGAATCGGATGACCACCTTGGACTGGTCGACCTCCGCCTCGGTGGTGCTCTTGCCGACTGCCATCGCGACCCGGCCCCAGTTGGGGTCGGCGCCGTGCACCGCGGTCTTGACCAGCGGCGAGTTGACGATGGCCTTGGCCACTCGCTTGGCCTGGTCCGCGCTGCCCGCACCGTCGACGTCGACCTGGATCAGTGTGGTGGCCCCTTCGCCATCGCGGACGATCTGCTTGGACAGCGACTCGCACACGGAGGAGAGCGCGGCGTGGAAGTCCTCGAGGTCGACCGCACCGCTCGCACCGTTGGCGAGGATGATGGCGGTGTCGCTCGTCGAGGTGTCGGTGTCGACCGACACGCAGTTGAACGTGCGGTCGACCACTGCACGGAACACGGTGTCGAGATCGGAGCGGCCGATCTCGGCGTCGGTGAACACCATCGCGATCATCGTGGCCATGTCGGGCTCGATCATGCCGACGCCCTTTGCCACGCCGACGACGGTCGCCTTGCCGGCGCGGGCACTGGCCGTCTTCGGAACCGTGTCGGTGGTCATGATGCCCCTCGCCACAGCATCGGCGTCGCGTGACGGCAGCGGGGTGGGGACGAGGGCCATGCCCTCTCGGATGCGGTCGATGGGATAGGGGCGGCCGATCACACCGGTGGAGGCGATGAGGACCTCGTCGGGAGCGCACCCGACGGCGCGAGCGACGCCGTCGACCACCTCCTCGGCGTCGGCCATCCCCTGCGCACCGGTGGCGACGTTGGCGTTCTTGGAGATCACGACCATGGCACGTGCCGAGCCGTTGGCGACGTTGCGCCTGCTGACCACGACACTCGGCCCGGCGAACGAGCTCTTCGTGAAGACGCCCGCCGCGACGCACGGTCGGTCGGAGGCGACGAGGGTGAAGTCGTCGGTCTGATCCTTCACGCCGACGTTCGTGACGTAGGCATGGAATCCCTCGGGCAGCTCGAGTGTCATGTGGGTGTGGGTTCGAGGTGCTGCAGGTGCTCGCGGATACGACCGAAGAGCACGCCGAACTGGTCGAACCCGTCGACCCCGAGGGGCTCGAGCACGTGACGGCGAACACTCTCGACGTGCGCCGGTGCGGCGGCTTCCATCTTCGCCCGTCCGGCCGCGGTGAGGTGTGCCCACATCACGCGCCGATCACTGGCGCAGGAGGCGCGCTCGACCCAGCCCTGCTTGACCATGCCATCCAACCGACGGGTGAGCCCACTCGGTGAGAGCTGCAGCGCGCCGGCCAGATCGCACATCCGCATGCGGTTCTCCTCCGCTTCGGACAACCACACCAGTACCTCGTAGTCACCCATGGTGAGCCCGTGGGGAGCGAGGTCGGCTTCCAACGCCGCCGCGAGGTCGTGTGCGGTCATGACGTAGTTGCGCCACGACTGCTGTTCGCCCTCGGTGAGCCATCTCGGTTCCATGCAGTCGAGGCTACCGAGTGAGTTGCGAGAAGGAATAGTTGCGATGCAAAAGATCTAGGGATAGAGTTCGTTGTACACGCAAGTACCTTCCCAACAAGGAGCATCCCCCATGTCCAGCGCACTCGATTCCACCGGCGTCCTCGGCGCACTCACGCCCGGCACCTGGACCGTCGACGTCGGCCACTCGACCGTCGGCTTCACCGCCCGCCACCTCATGGTCGCCAAGGTCCGCGGCCAGTTCACGGAGTTCTCGGGCACCATCACCGTCGCCGAGAACCCGCTCGACTCGAAGGTCGAGGCCACCGTGCAGGCGGCGTCGATCGACACTCGCGACGAGGGTCGCGACGGCCACCTCAAGGGCGCCGACTTCTTCGACGTCGAGCAGTTCCCCACGTGGACCCTGGTCAGCACGGGCATCGAGGCCAAGGGCGGTGCGTTCGTGCTGCACGGTGACCTCACGATCAAGGGCGTCACCAAGTCGGTCGATTTCGCGCTCGACTTCGACGGCGTCGCCGTCGATCCGTGGAACAACACCAAGGCCGGCTTCACCGCGGAGACCGAGATCAGCCGCAAGGACTTCGGGCTGGAGTGGAACGTTGCACTCGAGACCGGTGGATTCGTGGTCGGAGACCGTGTGAAGATCGTCCTCGAGATCGAAGCACTGAAGAGCTGAGCAGACCCGCTCCACGTCGGCCCGACGGCCAGGAGGAAGCAATGACCATCAAGCGACTCAACCACGCGGTGCTGTACGTGCGTGACGCGAAGGCGTCCGCGGCGTTCTACACCGAGGTACTCGGCTTCACCGTGCAGGCGAGCATGGGTGACCAGGCATTCTTCCTCCGGGCCGACGGGTCCGACAACGACCACGATCTCGGGCTGTTCAGCGTGGGCGATCGCCCCGCCGGCCAGCAGACCGTGGGGCTGTACCACCTCGCCTGGCAGGTGCACACCATCGAGGATCTCGCCGCACTCCGCGCCCGACTGCTCGAGGCGGGTGCGCTGGTGGGCGAGAGCGACCACGGGGTGAGCAAGAGCCTCTACGCCAAGGACCCCGACGGCATCGAGTTCGAAGTGATGTGGGCGACACCTCGGTCGGAATGGGACGGCACGCTCGGGACCCGTCGCCTCGATCTCGAGGACGCACTCGCCCGCTGGCCGCAGCTGGACACCGCGGATCAGTGATTCAGGCCAGGGCGGCCTTGATCGCTGACGTCAACGTGTCGTGGCGGAACGTGTAGCCCGACGCCTGCAGCACACGGGGGAGCACCTTCTGCCCGGTGAACAACAGCGCGTCGGCGAGCTCTCCGCCCAGGAGCAGCTTCGGCCCGAACGACGGCACGGGCAGGAACGACGGGCGGTGCAGCACGTCGCCGAGGGTGTTCGCGAACTCGGCGCTGGTGACCGGCGTCGGCGCGGTGAGGTTCACCGGACCGCTCACCTCGTGCGTCAGCAGGTGCTCGATCGCCCCGACTTCGTCGGCGAGTGCGATCCAGCTCTGCCACTGGTCGCCCTTGCCGAACTTGCCGCCGAGGCCGACCTTGAACAGCGGCAGCATCTTCTTCAACGCGCCACCGCGACCAGTGAGGACGATGCCGGTGCGAAGGAACGCGACCCGGGTACCCGCTGCTGCGGCGGGCGCCGCGGCGGCCTCCCACTGGCGGCAGACGTCGGCGAGGAAGCCCTCGCCCGTGGGTGAGGTCTCGTCGAGGTCGCGACCGTCGCTCGCGCCGTAGATCCCGATCGCCGAGCCGCTCAGCAACACCGGGGGTCGCTGCGAGCACTCGGCGATGCGCTCGGCCAGCAACGTCGTCGACGACACCCGGCTGTCGAGGATGACCTTCTTGTACTCGTCGGTCCAGCGGTGGTCGCCGATGCCCGCCCCGGCGA
This sequence comes from uncultured Acidimicrobiaceae bacterium, assembly GCA_963720695.1. Classification (GTDB taxonomy): domain Bacteria; phylum Actinomycetota; class Acidimicrobiia; order Acidimicrobiales; family Ilumatobacteraceae; genus UBA668. The sequence continues at coordinate 547,628 of CAVRGG010000004.1, read as the reverse complement.
GGTGGACGACGGCGTCGGCGCCGGCGAGTGATTCGGCCGCCAGATCTCCCGCGGCGGGGTCCCAGCGAATCTCGTTCGGGCCGCGTGCCGGCCGCCGGACGAGCGCGACGACCTCGTGGCCGTGCTCGGTCAGCTCGGTGGACAGCGCACTGCCGATGAGTCCGCTGGCGCCGGAGATGATGACTCGCATGGTGGCAGGGTATGCCCGCGAGTCCCCGTCTGTCGTGGCCTGCGCGGATTTGACCCCGACGTCAGTCGACGTGCACGGGCACCGACACCACGACCGTGTGGGGGCGGTAGAGCAGCCGCGCCTTGAGGGCGAGCGCCGATTGGTTGTGCAGCCACTGGCTGCTCACCTTGGTGACGGACTCCGGGATGACGACGGTGATGATGTCGTCGTCGCGCTCCTGGTCGATCTCGTCGAGGAACTGGAAGACCGGTCGGGTGAGCTCTCGATACTGCGACGAGACCGTGTGCAGTTCGATCGCGATGTCGTACTCGTCCCACTGCTCGTGCAGTCGGCGCTCCTCGTCGGGATCCTGCACGACCGACAGGGCGATGATGCGTTCCGGCGCCAGGCTCCGGGCGTAGGCGATGGCGTCGAGGACCCCTCGGTTGACCTTGCCGACGAGGACCACGACGTAGTGGGTGTGCCGCTTCGCCTTGTACCCCGGGGGTACGGCGAGCGAGTCCTTCACGTGGTGGTAGTGCTTGCCGATCGAATAGAAGCCGAGCACCATGATCGGGATCAAGGCCGCGGGGATCCACGCACCCTCGGTGAACTTGGAGACCACCACGATCAGTGCGATCAGACCGGTGGTGAACGCGCCGATGGCGTTGATCGTGAGGCTCAGTCGCCATCGCGGTTCTTTCAGCCTGCGGTGGTGCACCACCATGCCCGACTGGCTGAGGGTGAACCCGGTGAACACGCCGAACGCGTACAGCGGGATCAGCGAGGAGATCTGGCCCTTGAAGACGATGATCAGCAGGCTGGCCACGGCGGCGAGGAAGATGACGCCGTTCGAGTAGACGAGCCGGTCACCCCGGTTGGCGAACTGGTGCGGCAGGTAGCCGTCCTTGGCGACGATGCTCGACAGACGGGGGAAGTCGGCGTAGGCGGTGTTGGCGGCGAGGATCAAGATGGCGAACGTCGAGATCTGCATGATCCAGAACAACAGTCCCTTGCCGCCGTACACCTGCTGGGCCATGAGCGCGATGCCGGTGGGATCGGCGTCGCCGCGAATGGGCTTGAGGTGCGAGGCGAGCACGGAGATGCCGAGGAAGCACGAGCCGAGGATCGTGCCCATGACGACGATGGTCGCTGCTGCGTTCTTCGCCTCCGGCTTCTTGAACGCCGGCACGCCGTTGGAGACGGCCTCCACACCGGACAGCGCGACCGCACCCGACGAGAACGCACGCAGCAGCATCATCAACCCGAGCGACTTGGTGCCCTTGGAGAGCTCGACCGCCTCCTCGCTGACCTTGGCCGGATCGATGGGGTCGATGTTCTTGAGGATGAAGACCCGCACGAGCCCGACGACGATGAGCGCGATCAACGAGACGACGTAGATGTAGGTGGGCGGGGCGAAGAGTGCGCCGGACTCCTTCAGCCCGCGGAGGTTGGCGAGCGTCATCAGCAACACGCACAGCGAGACAGATCGGCACCGTCCACTGCGTGCTGAACCCGAAGGCAGAGCGAATGGCGAGCACGCCGCCCGCCACGGACACGGCGACCGTGAGGATGTAGTCGACGAGCAGCGAGGAGCCGGCGATGAGCGACGGGACCGCCCCGAGGTTCTCCTTGCTCACGATGTAGCTGCCGCCCCCGCTCGGGTAGGCGTGGATGGTCTGGCGGTAGCTCGTGATGACGATCACCAGCAGCACGGCGACGACGATCGACAGCGGGACCAGCTTGGTGAAGGCGGCGTAGCCGATCCCGGCCCCGCCGAGCAGCACGACGAGGATTTCGTCGGTGGCGTATGCGGTGGACGAGATGGCGTCGCTGGCGAAGACGGGGAGTGCGATCTTCTTGCTGAGCCGCTGGTGACCTTCGTCGGCAGTGGCGATGGGACGGCCGATCACGAGCCGCTTGAGCGATTGGAACATATGTGCTCGGGAGCCTATGTCCAGTTACAGTGCGAAGCGGCAATGCCCTGAGCAGCTCGCGGTCGCGTGCGCCCGGCGGCGAGGAGGACAACATCGTGCATGTCGTGATCGTCGGGTGTGGCAGGGTCGGTTCCTCGCTCGCCCGGAATCTGGTCGACGAGGGAAACACCGTGTCCGTCGTCGACCGCCGAGCGAGCTCGTTCGAACGACTCGGCCCGGGCTTTCCCGGAGAGACCTTCGCCGGCATCGGATTCGACCGTGACCTCCTGGTCCGACGCCGGTATCGAGCGCGCCGAGGCCTTGGCGGCCGTCACCAACGGTGACAACTCGAACATCCTCGTCGCCCGAGTCGCCCGGGAGACGTTCGGCATCGAGCGCGTCGTGGCCCGCATCTACGACCCGCGCCGCGCCGCGATCTATCAGCGCCTCGGCATCGCCACCGTCGCTCCGGCGTTGTGGACCACCGAGCGGGTGCTGCGGCGTCTCATCCCCGAGGCCTCCGCCGTCGAGTGGGTCGACCCCAGTGCGAAGGTGTCCCTCGTCGAGCGCTCGCTCGGACGGCCATGGGCCGGCCATCTCGTGCTCGAACTGGAGGAGGACGGCGTCCGCGTGGTGGCGGTCAGCCGCCTCGGGTCCGCCATCCTTCCCACCCCGACCCTCGTCGCCCAAGAGGGCGACATCGTCTACCTCGCAGTGAGCGCGGACTCGCTCGGCCGCCTCGATTCCCTCACCGCGGCCCCCACCGCCGGCAACGTTCACTAGGAGCGCATCACATGAACATCGTCATCGCCGGTGGCGGCAGCGTCGGCCGCTTCATCGCCGAACAGCTCGTCGGCACCGGGCACCACGTCACCATCGTCGACAGCGACGTCGACGTCGTCAGCCGACACGACGACACCATCGAGGGCGCTGTGTGGTTCAAGGGCGACGCCTGCGACATCGACGCCCTGAAGCACGCCGGTCTGGAGACCGCCGACGTCATGGCGGCGGTCACCGGCGACGACGAGGACAATCTCGTGGTCTCGCTGCTCGCCAAGCAGGAGTTCGCCGTGCCGCGGGTCGTCGCTCGGGTCAACAACCCCAAGAACGAGTGGATGTTCAACGAGTCGTGGGGGGTCGACGTCTCGGTGAGCACGCCGCACCTCATCACCGGACTCGTGCAGGAGGCCGTCAGCGTCGGATCGTTCGTCCGCCTGCTGTCCTTCGAGGGCGGTCGCGCCAAGCTGGCCGAGGTCACCCTCGCCGAGGGCTCGCCTGCCGCCGACCGTGAGATCGCCGAGTTGGGCTTCCCGCGGGACACGACCGTGGTGGCCATCCTCCGCGAGGAGAAGGTGGTCGTGCCCCGCGGCGACACGATCCTGCGTCTCGGCGACGAGGTGCTCGTGCTCGTGACGAGCGAGAGCGAAGACGCCGTGCGTGCCCTGCTCGTCGGCTGACGCTGGGGGTCAGCGCGGCAGGAGGGTGTACGCCGGGTTGAGCATCACCAGCCGGCCGCGCTCGGCCCGGGCGACCCCTTCGAGCAACACGGCCCGGTTGTGCTCGAGACCCGCCACGTAGCGGCGGCCGGTGAAGACCGCAACCGCGGTGCCCGAGCCGTCGGCGATGGTGATCTCGAACGCCGCCACACCGGATCGCGGCGCGATGCGGGTGCGGGTGATCTCGCCGCCGATGCGGGCAGGGATCCGCGGCGCCAGATCGCCCAACTGAGTGAGCTGGAGGCCCGAGAATCGGTCCTGCAGCCGCTCGTCGTCGAGCTCGGCGACAGAGGTCTTCAGTCGCTTGGCGAGGTCACGGAGTCCCATGCCCGAGATGCTATGCGGTGGCCCTGGTGAGGACGTCGTCGAGTACGGCTTCGTCGACCGCGCCGAAGAGCTGCTGCACCTCGCCCGACGGTGAGATCACCACGAGCGCCGGTTGGGAGGGCACCCCGAAGCGGGAGTAGACGTCACCGGGGTCGTCGCTGACCTGTGGAAAGGTCAGCCCGTGGCGGTCGACGAACTCCTGGAACGCGTCGTCGTCGCCGTACCAGGCGACACCGACGAACTGGACCTTGCCATGCCAGCGGGAGCTTGCCGCCTCGACCGAGGGGGCTTCGTGGTTGCAGGTGCTTCAAGTGGGTGCCCAGAACCACAGGGCGACCGTGGTGCCCGCGAACGAGGTGAAGTCGATCTGTCCGCCACCGACCGCAGCTGCGCTGAACCGCAGCGGCTCCGGTGCCTCCGTGGCCCCGCCCGAGGGCGCGCTGCCCGACGGCGAGGTGACCGGGGACGAGCCGACCGTCGACGGTGCGGTCGTCGGTGAGTCCGTCGCGCCCGAGGTGAGGGCGCCGCTGCTGCCGCACGAGGTGAGCAGGACGGCCACGAAGCCCGCGAGGGCCATGGAACGGCGCATGCGAACCACGCTATCGGCTCTAGCCTGTCACCGCCATGAAGACCCGCACGCTGCTCCTCCTGGCCGTGGGCTGCGGCCTCGCCATTCTGTTGGCGGGCGGCGTCCAGTTGTTGCGACTCTCCAACCAGCACACCGACCCGCCGTTGGCCCTCGGTGACACGGGCACCGCGGGCGACGCGACCGTGCGGGTGCTGTCGTTCGAGGAGGCCGACGGCGCGGCGGTGGTCACCGTCACGCTGGCCGGAGTCGACGATCCCCGCGGCGTCGACGGGCTCACACTCGTCACCCCCAGTGCGCCGCTGGCGGCCGTCGACGCACCGTCGGGCAGCGATGCATGCACCGGATTCACCGTGGCCCCCGTCACGTGCACGCTCACCTTCGACACGTCGGACGTCACCGGGAAGAGCCGCCAGTTGCTGTTCCAGCGCGCCGAGCAGAAGGCCCGCTGGAAACTGGTGTAATCGCCACCACCTGCTGCGGGGCGCTCCGTGAGCCGGTACCGTTGACCTCTCAGATCATCGGCACCGCAAACGGAAGTGGAGCACGCATCGATGGAAGAGCAGTTCGATCTCGTCGTGATCGGTGGCGGCCCGGGAGGCTACGGAGCGGCGCTGTACGCCACGTCGGCCGGCCTCAAGGTCGCGGTGGTGGAAAAGGAGACGCTCGGCGGAACCTGCCTCAACCGGGGGTGCATCCCGGCCAAGGCGTTCCTGGAGACCGCCGCTGTGCATCGCCACGTGGCCCACGCCGCGGAGTTCGGTATCGAGTCCAGCGCGCCGGTCGTCAACTTCGGTGCCGCCCAGGCCCGCAAGCAGAAGCTCGTCGACGGGATCGTCAAGGGTCTCGCCGGGTTCATGAAGTCGAAGAAGATCACGGTCCTCGACGGGACGGGCACGCTCGGCCCGAACCGGGTCGTCACCGTGAGCCACCCCGACGGCACGACGTCGACGTTGCAGGGGACGAACGTGGTGCTCGCCGCCGGCTCCGTGCCGCGGACGATTCCCGGCTTCGAGCCCTCGGGCCCGGTGATGACCAGCGACGAGGTGCTCATGCTCGATCGCCTTCCGGCACGTGTGGCCGTCATCGGTGGCGGTGCGATCGGATGCGAGTTCGCCAGCACGTTCGCCGATCTGGGATCGCAGGTCTCCATCCTCGAAGGACTCCCCAAGATCCTCCCCGGCCTCGATGTCGACGTGGCCAACGTGGTGGTGCGGAGCTTCAAGAAGAAGAACATCGACATCCGCACCGGCGTGAAGGTCCTGGGTCACACACCGAACGGATCCGGTGGCACCACCGTGCACTTCGGTGCCGCCGACGGTGACGTCGAGAACCTCGAGGTCGATGCCGTCGTCGTCAGCATCGGTCGGCGTCCCTTCGCCGATCAGCTGGGCCTCGAGGGCACCGCCGTCACCATCGACCAGCGCGGGTTCGTCACGGTCGACGAGTACTGCCAGACGGGTGAGCCCGGCGTCTACGCCATCGGCGACCTGATCAACACGCCAGCGTTGGCCCACGTCGGCTACGCCGAGGCGATCCTGGTCACCAAGCACCTGCTCGGTGAGCAGCCGATGCCGATTCGCTACGACCGGGTGCCGTGGGCGATCTACTGCCATCCCGAGGTCGCCTTCGCCGGCCCCGGTGAGGAAGCGGCTCGCGAGGCGGGGTACGACGTCGTCGTCGCCAAGCACCAGTTCCGCTCCAACAGCCGCGCGCAGATCCTCGGTGAGCTCGACGGTCTGGTCAAGATCATCGCCAAGAAGAACGCCGATGGCTCCGCCGGCCAGGTGCTGGGGGTGCACATGGTGGGCCCTTGGGTCACCGAGCAGCTCAGCGGCGGCTACCTTGCGGTCAACTGGGAAGCGAGCGTGGCCGAGGTCGCCGAGTTCATCCAGCCCCACCCGAGCCTCACCGAACTGTTCGGCGAATCGATGCTGTCGCTCACCGGCCGCAGCCTGAACGCCTGAACCCCGAACCGAACGTCCTACCGAACCGAAGTCAGAAGGAGATCACCCGCATGGCCGATGTCACGCTGCCGCAACTGGGCGAGACCGTCACGGAGGGCACCATCACCCGATGGTTCAAGAAGGTCGGCGACACCATTGCTGCCGACGAGGCGCTCTTCGAGGTCAGCACCGACAAGGTCGACACCGAGGTGCCGTCGCCGGTGTCGGGTGTCGTGCTCGAGATCCGCGCCGCCGAGGGCGACACGGTTCCCGTCGGCGCCGTGCTCGCAGTGGTCGGTGATGCCGCGGGTGCTCCCGCGCCGGCCCCGGCACCCGAGCCCGAGCCCGCCGCTGCAGCGCCCGCCCCCGAGCCCGTCGCGCCGGCACCGGCCCCCGAGCCGGTCGTCGAGGCCGCGCCCGCGCCCGCCCCGGCGCCCGCCCCGGTCGCGGCTGCGGCTCCCTCGCCGGCCCCTGCCGCCGCCCCAGCCCCCACCCCGCAGCCGGCCAGCGCCGCAGTGTCGCCGGAGAGCCTGTCGGGCGACAACCGGTTGCTGTCGCCGGTGGTGCGTCGCCTCGTCGCCGAACACGGCATCTCACCCGACGACCTCGTCGGCACGGGCCCTGGTGGCCGGATCACCCGCGACGACGTGCTCGACCACATCGACACGTTGAGCCTCTCTCCGACCCCGGCCGCGCCCAGCGCGCCCAGCGCCCGCGCCGGCGCCGGCCCCGGCTGCTCCGACCGCGGCTCCTGCCGCTCCGGTCGCCACCGCGCCGGCACCGGTCCCCGCGGTCCACTCCGGAGAGCGGGATTCGTCGGTGGGCCTCAGCAAGATCCGCAAGCTCACCGGCAGCCACATGGTGATGAGCAAGGGCGTCAGCCCACACGCGTTCAGCGTGGTCGAAGTCGACTACGCCAACGTCGACGCGACCCGCAACACGGTCAAGGCCGAGTTCAAGGCCGGCGAGGGTTTCAGCCTCACCTACCTGCCGTTCATCACCCGAGCGGTCGTCGACGCGCTGGCCGAGTTCCCCCACCTCAACGCGAGCGTCGGTGAGGACGAACTGGTGGTGCACCACTTCGTCGACATCGGCATCGCCGTCGACCTCGAGTTCCAAGGACTCCTCGTTCCGGTCGTGCGGTCCGCGGAGACCAAGCGCCTGCGCGCCATCGCCCAGGAGATCAACGACCTCGCCAACCGGGCCCGCACCCGCAAGTTGAGCCCCGACGAGATCTCCGGCGGCACGTTCACGATCAGCAACAACGGCTCGGCCGGCAGCGTGCTCACGATGCCGATCATCAATCAGCCGCAGGTCGCGATCCTCTCCACCGATGCGATCGTGCGCAAGCCGGTCGTGGCCGCGTCTGCCCGACGGTGGCGAGGCCATCGCCATCCATCCGGTCGGCAACCTGGCCATGAGCTGGGACCACCGCGCCTTCGACGGCGCGTACGCGGCGGGTTTCCTGGTCAAGGTGAAGCAGCTGCTGGAGACTCGCGACTGGTCGCAGGAGCTCTAGATCCCATGACCCCTGCCGGGCCGCTCCATGTGCGTTGGCTGGGACGGGTCCCGTACCGCGAGGCGCTCGCGCTGCAGCAGTCGATGTTCGAGCACGGCACCGACGACCGCCTGCTGCTGCTCGAACATCCCCACGTGTTCACCCACGGCCCGCGTGCTGACCTCAGCGTGAACGTGCTGGTCGAGCCGGCCTCGGTCGATGCCGAACTCGTCGCGGTCAAGCGCGGTGGCGACGTCACCTATCACGGGCCCGGTCAGCTGGTGGGCTATCCCATCGTCAACGTGCCCAACTCCCTCGGTGCGAGCGATCACGTCTGCGCGATCCAGCGGCTCGTCGTCGGCACGCTGCAGGAGTTGGGTGTCGACGACGTCGGCTGCCTCGACGAGTATCCCGGTGTGTGGGTCGGGGTCAGTGGTCCCTCGCCGCGCAAGATCTGCGCGATCGGCGTCCGGCTCGCCCACGGTCGCACGATGCACGGCTTCGCCCTCAACGTGCGCACCGACATGCGCTACATGCGCGACTACATCGTGCCGTGCGGCATCGCCGACAAGCCGGTCACCTCCCTCGCCGAGGAGGGCGTCGACTGCGATCTCGCGACCGTCGTCGACATCGTCGCGCGTCGTGCCGCCGAGATGTGGGGCGACGGCACCGGTCGAACGCCAGGACGTCGCGTGGCGACACCGCCCCGACGACCTCGCGCCGTTCTCGCGGGGCGAGGGTCCGGGGGCGCCGGTGCGCACCTCCGGCGACCACGGTCTGGTGCGCGCCGCAGCGCGGCTCCAGCAGGCCGGCGTCTCCGAAGGGCTCACGATCGCCACCCGCAAGCCGGAGTGGCTGCGCCCGAAGGTGCACCTCGGCACCGACGTGCTGTCGCTGAAGAAGACCGTGCGCGACCACGGCCTCGTCACCGTGTGCGAGGAGGCCGGGTGCCCCAACCTCAGTGAATGCTGGGCCGACCGAACGGCCACGTTCATGGTGCTCGGCGAGCGTTGTACGAGAGCCTGCGGGTTCTGCCTGGTGGACACGAACAAGCCACTCGCCCCGGCGGCCGACGAGCCCACCCGCGTGGCTCGGGCCATCGCGGAGATGGATCTGCAGCACGCCGTCCTGACGATGGTGGCCCGAGATGATCTCATCGACGGTGGCATGGCCCACGTGGCGGCCTGTGTCCGCGCGATCCGCGCAGCGCGGCCGGGCACCATGGTCGAGACGCTCGTGAGCGACGCGAAGGGCGACGACACGTCGCTGGATCTGCTGTTGGAGGTTCGTCCCGACGTCGTCAACCACAACGTCGAGACGGTCGCCCGCCTGCAGCGGGCGGTGCGCCCCTCCGCTGGGTACGCACGCAGCCTGGCGGTCCTCGCCCGCGCGAAGGCGGCGGGGCTGCGGGTGAAGTCCGGGCTGATGGTGGGTCTCGGCGAGTCCGTGGCCGAGGTCGACGGTCTGCTTGCGGATCTCGCCGCCGTCGGTGTCGATGTCGTCACCATCGGCCAGTACCTGCGCCCCACCTCGCATCACCTTCCTGTCGCCCGGTGGGTCGAGCCCGACGAGTTCGACCGTTGGAAGGCGCTCGGCGAACGCCTCGGCATCGGACACGTGGAGGCGAGCCCGCTCACGCGCAGCAGCTACCACGCGAAACGCGCCGCCGATGCCGTGCACGTGGGAACCGACTCGACGGTGTCGTTCGTCTAACCCGCGTCGCATCGGAGGTCAGCGGTGCGCGACAGTGGGGCAGGGAGGCGCGACATCATGCAGATCGACCGGGTGGACCCTGAGGAACTCGACGACGCACCGTCGCGGCGCGGCAAGTGGTTCGTGGTCGGCGGTCTCCTGGTGGCGATCGCCGGCACGATCACGTGGTTCGTCGGGCGGTCGAGCTCGTCACCGACGGCGGCCGGGCAGGCGAGCACCACGACCCTGGACGTGCCGGTCACCGAGGTCGATGTACCCAACGGGGTCGCCGTCAACGGGCCTGCGCCCGACGGCTTTCCCGACTATGGCAGCGACTACATGGGTCCCAAGCTGGACAAGCTCTACCAGCGGATCACCGACACCGGGATCCACCTCACGCTCCACAACAGCGGCGACTGGAACATGGGTGGCGGTGTCGATTTCGCGACCATCGCGCCGGCGGCGGATGTGGTGATCGCTCCGTTCCCCGGCCCGCAGCCCTCGGTTCCCGGCGGATGGCAGCCCCCGGGATGGTGCTCGCCGATCGGCGGATTCCGCCTCACGATGACCTACAAGGACGCGATCGGGGTGAGCAACGGATCCCGCTACACCGAGCCTCGCGACGGTCTTTCGGTGACGCTGTTCTCCTCCGGCTACGCGGAGGGCACGCCGTTCCGTGCGCTCGTCCTGCAGCTCGCCGACGACGTGAGCGCGGTGTCGGTCACCTGGGACGACAACTCGTCGGACTCGGCGGTGCCCGCCAACGGCTGGGCGGCGCTGGCGACCCCGGGCGCGCCGAGCGGAAAGTTCAGCATCACGCTCACCACCGCGGCCGGAGAGCACGTGGTGGCGTGGAACGAGCTTCCCCGCGACGGTGACCTCGCGTGGCAGAAGGGGTGCAACCCGCCTCCGCCGGAGCTGCCCGCCGCCGGAGAGCAGCCCAAGGACCCCGCCGCGGCCGAGCAGCAGGTCCGCGACACGTTCGATCTCCTGTGGAACAGCGACATCCCGTTCGAGGACAAGGGAGACCAGGTGCTCGACGACACCACCGGGGTGAAGGACGCCATCGATCAGGTCTACGCCGGTGGATTCGCCGACACGGCCAAGACGGCCGTGCACACGATGACCGACCTCGTGTTCGTGTCGCCCGACGAGGCGTGGTTCATGTACGACATCCACAGCGACATCAGCGACTTCACGAATCGGTTCGGCGTCGCCTACCGCATCGACGGCACGTGGCGGATCGCCAGGGCGGTCATCTGCCAGGACCTCTCGTTGGCAGGGGGCATGTGCTTCCCTCAGGTCAACGGCATCACGCCGCCGGGAACGGCGACGACCATGCCCGGCATCCCGATGCCTCTCGACTGAGGCGTTGTCCGGTCAGACGTCGACCGCCCGCGTCCGCTCGCCGACGGCTTCCTGTTCCACCAGATGGGCGACCGTGCTGCGAGTGAGGGCGATGTAGGCGACGCTGGCGACTCCCGCGGCGAGGGCGAACACGGTGATCGTCCATTGGACGCCTGCGGCCTCGGCCATCAATCCGGCGAGCAAGCTGCTGATGCTCATCACCAAGGTGACGATGGCGTAGTCGCCCGCCATGACCCGCCCGCGGATCGCGTCGGGTGAGCGGAGCTGCAGACCGTAGGTGCTGAGGGTCCACTGGGACCCGCCGCCGAGGTGTGCGACCGCGACGGCCGCAGCCGCGACGTAGATCACCGGTGACCACGCCGCGCCCAGGTAGAAGATGCTGAACAGCAGCCCGGCCACCCCGCACACCTTGAGCACCCGTGAGAGTTCGCCGCGCGCGAATCGAGCGGCCACGATCGGCCCCAACCCGGCACCCAGACCGCGCGCGCCGAGCAGCATGCCGGTGCCGCCATCTCCCCAGCGGAAGACCTCGGTGGCCAGGATCGGCAGCAGGCTCACCGTGCCGGCGCCGATGGCGAACGTGGCCTTGCTCGCCAGCAGTGAGAGCACCACCCGGTCCTTGCGTGCGTAGCGGCCGGCTTCGGTCATGTCGGCGATGACGTTCATGGCCGGTCGGTGCGCGTGCACCGGCTCCTGCATCGGGCGACGGATCATCGAGAAGAGCGCGAGTGCCAGCGCGAACGAGATGGCATCGGCGAGGAAGGCGGCCTGACGCCCGAACGCTTGGCTGAACACCCCACCGACCGCGGCGCCGACTGCGAGCATCACACCCCAGGTGCTGCCGAAGAGGGCGTTCGCCTTGCGCAACTCCTCGGGATCGCGGGCGAGGTTCGGCACGCCGGCGTCGATGGCGGGCTTGACGAACGCGGCGAGCGCACTGATCGTCCCCTGGAACACGAACAGCGGCCACACGTGCGCGGTCGAACCGGTGAGCAGGCCGAGTGCGGCGACGGCCTGCAGCGCGGAGACGACGAGCAGCAATCGGCGGCGGTCGAAGCGGTCCACCACCGGGCCGGCGATCGGTGAGGCGAGGAAGGCGGGCAGCGAGAACGACACGTACGCCAACGAGACGAGGAACTCGCTGCCCGTTGCATCCTTGATCAGCCCGGCGAGGGCGACGAACGTGAACCAGTCACCCATGAACGACACGACCTGGGCGAGGAACAGGGCGCGCAGGTCGCGGTTGGACCGGAGGAGCTGCAGCATCAGCGGGTGGCGTGGGCGTGCAACAGGTGCGTGATGCAGGCCGTGACCTTCCGCGCGGTCGGTACGTCGAGGAACTCGTTCGGACCGTGTGCGTTGGAACCCGGGCCGAGCGCTCCGGTGACCACGAACTGGGCCTCCGGGAAACGTTCGCCGAGCATGCCCATGAAGGGGATCGACCCACCCTCGCCGAACGCGCGGTGCGGCTCGCCGAACGTGTGCAGCGAGGCATCGGTGAGCGCGTTGTCGAGCCATGGAGCGAACTCGGGTGCGTTCCACCCAGGACCGGCATGCCCGTCGAGGAACTGCACCTGAGCGCCGTAGGGCGGATCGGCGGTCAATGCCGACTCCACCTCCTCCAGCGCGACCGCAGGGTCACAGGTGGGCGGCAGGCGAACGCTGACCTGCATCGAGGTGTGCGGGCGGAGCACGTTGCCGGCCTTCTCGATGTCGGGCATCCCCTGGCTGCCGATGTAGCTGATCGCGGGGCGCCAGGTCTGCGCGAGCAGTTGCTCGGCCGGTTCGGTCTCCATCGGCTGCGCGCCGTGGACCCACGGGAAGTGGTCGCCGATGTGGAACTCGCTCGCCGTCTCCTCGATCTGGGCGCGGCGGTCCGCAGGGATGTCGACGTGGAGCCGGGGTAGCAGGACGCGGCCGGTCTCGCTGTCCTCGATGCGGTCGAGCAACTGGCGGATGATCCGGAACGTGGAGGGGACCACCCCGCTCGCCTCGCCGGAGTGGACGCCCTCGCGGAGGATGTCGACGCGGAGCGTCCCCGCCACCAGTCCGCGCAGCGAGGTGGTCACCCACAGACGACGGTTGTCGAGGCAGCCCGAGTCGAGGCAGACGACCAGAGTGGGGGAGCCGATCCGGTCCTTCATGGCCTCGATGTACACCGGCAGGTCGGGGCTGCCGCTCTCCTCGCTGGCCTCGATGAGCACGATGCAGCGGGCGTGCGCGAGCCCGGCCAGCTGTGCGGTCTCGATGGCGAGCAACGAGGCGAACGCGGCATAGCCGTCGTCGGCGCCGCCGCGGCCGTAGAGGCGGTCGCCCTCCAGGACCGGCTTCCACGGACCGAGGTCCTCGCGCCAGCCGGACATCTCCGGCTGCTTGTCGCAGTGGCCGTACAGCAGCACGGTCTCGTTCGCATACGGCGGGAGAGGCGTTCCGGGCGGGCTGAACGCGGGGACCTCGGCGATGATCACCGGGGTCCTTCCGGGAAGTTCGACCACCTCCACCGTCAGTCCGGCGATGGTGCGTGCCGCGCACCAGTCGCGGATGAGCTCGATCGCCCTGTCGAGGTGGCCGTGCTCACGCCACTGCGGGTCGAAGTGCACGGACACGCAGGGGATCGCGATGTACTCCATGAGAGTGGGGAGGATGTCGTCGGCCCACACCCGGTCGACGTGGTCGGTGATCACCGCGGCGTCGGTTGCGTCGCTCATCGCCGCACCGCCGTGATGCGATCGAGCGAGCGTTCGGCCTCGGCCATCATCATCTGCACCAGTTGCCCGGCGGGGATCAACTCGTCGATCGCACCGACGCCTTGCCCGCAGGGCATGAACTCGCGGCGCACGTCGACCTCGGTGCCCTCGGGGTGCCCGAGGTGGTTCACCCCGGCGCGGGTGGAGGCGATGGCCTGCTCGGGGAACTTCGCCAGTTCTTCGGGATGTTGGTCGTAGTGGTTCGTCCAGTCGTTGCGCACGACCCGACAGGTCTTGCCGGTGTAGGCGCGACTGATGACCGTGTCGTCCTCGCGGCTGGCGAGGAGCGCGTCCTTGTACCCGTTGACGGCGCGTGCCTCGGGTGTGGCGATGAAGCGCGTGCCGATCCACACCCCATCGGCGCCGAGCATCAGCGCGGCGGCGAGCCCACGTCCGTCGAACAGCCCGCCGGCGGCGACGACGGGCACTCTGTCGCCGACGGCGTCGACGACCTGGGGCACGAGCGCCAGCGTGGCGACGGTGCCGGTGTGGCCGCCGCCCTCGGTGCCCTGGGCGACGACGAAGTCCACGCCGCTGGTCACCGCGCTGACCGCATGGCGCACCTTGCCGCACATGCTGCCCACGAGGATGTTCTTGGAGTGCAGGAGGTCGATGGCCTCGCGTGGGACGCCGAGCCCGGCGACGAAGATCCGTGCGCCTCCGTCGATGACGCTCTGGATGCCCCGCTCGACCTGCCCGGGCATCGCGGTCAGCAGGTCGACGCCGAACGGCTTGTCGGTGAGTGCCCTGACCTTCGACATCTCGTCGGGGAGTTCGTCGGGTCCCATGGTGCTCGCGCCGAGCGTGCCGATGCCGCCCGCCTCGCTGACGGCTGCGACGAGGCGGTGATAGCTGACGCCGCCCATGCCGGCGAGCATGATCGGGTGCTCGATGTCGAGAAGTTCGGTGAGTCGGGTCCGCAGTGCCATGGCCGAACCGTACCCTCCGCCCCACGCTCGACACTCGTCCGAGTGCGTGCCACTCGGACGGGCCGGTTGGGGGTCAGCGGTAGGGGCCGGGGCGGCGCAGGAAGCGGCGGTGCCAGCGGCGCGGGGTGAGCGCGACGGCGCGGGGCTCGTCCTCGAACATCCAGCGGGTGAAGTTGCGGCGCGTCCAGTCGTTGAAGCCGACGACCCTGACGGCACCACGGGCGAGCAGTGGGCGGGCGAGCAACACGTTCAGTGACTTCGACATCCGGTGATCGGCCAGGAGGTGCCGGCGAACCGTGCGCCGGTACTCGGCGACCACCTCCGCGACGGATCCACCCCTCAGCACCGCCTCCGCCGCGAGACGACCGGTGAGCACGGCCTGCCCGATGCCCTCGCCGGTCATCACGTCGGTGACGCGGGCGGCATCGCCGACGAACAGGGTGCGGCCGGCGGTGAGGACGGCGCGGTCGACGCCGGCCGGGATCGGCCAGGCCGTGTGGCGACCCTCGAGTTCGACGTCGGCGCCGAGCGCCTCGCGGATGTGCGGCCGATCCAGCAGTCCCGCCCAGTCGGCTTTCATCTCGGCACCCGTGCGGCTGCCATCGCGCATCACGCCGAACCCGATGTTGGCCCGACCGTCGGGCAACGGGAAGCTCCATGCGTACCCGGGGAGCAGGTCGGGCTCGAACCACACGTACAGACGATCGGACGCGGGTCCCGTGACGTTGCGTGCGTACTGGCGCACGGCGTGCCACTCCCCGAGGTAGCCGGGCTCGGCGAGCCCCATCGCCTTGCGGGTGGGCGACCACATGCCGTCGGCCGCGACGACGAACCGGGCCTCGACGACGCCGATCCCCTCGACCTCGGCTCGAACCCCATCGGCGTCGTGGTGCACGTTGACGAGGGCGTGGCCGTCGCGCACGTCGGTCCCCGCGTCGCGAGCGAGTTGGAGCAGCGCTGCGTCGAGCTCGCGGCGGGGGGTCGTGGCCGCGAAGATCCCGTCCGTGGGCATCGGCAGGCGAACCTCCCGGCCGGACGGAGAACGCAGCCACGCGTCCGTGACGGTCCGCCAGTTGGGCACATGATCGGGCCGCAGCCCCACGAGTTCGAGTTCGCGCAGAGCGAGCGTGGTCAGTCCGTCGCCGCAGCACTTGTCACGCGGGAATCGCGCCTTGTCGATCAGCATCACCGACCGCCCGCCGCGTGCCAAGAACGTGGCGGCGGTGCTACCCGCCGGACCGCCGCCGACGACCAGCACGTCCACGAGGAGAGGAGCGTCGGTCGGCACGGCTCCAAAGGCTAGGGGGATGCGGGACCGAGGCGCACGGCCGGCTTGATGATGCCCGACCACGCATCGCGCTGGGCCTGCACCGGTGCTTGCAGCGCGGCGACGTGCGGAGCGAAGGCGTCGCCGGGGCAGCCCGTGTACGACATGTCACGGTGAGGGGCGATCGTCGTGCTGGTGACGACGGCGCCCGCGGGCCACCGCTGTGAGCCCCGCGAATAGAACGAGGTGGTCGCGCCCGGTGTGGTGTCGATCTGATATCGATCGGCGAGCCACGCGAGCACCTTGATCAGTGACGCCTGCGCCGCGGCCGTGGGCTGGACGCTGGTGAAGTCGCCGAGCAGGCAGACGAGTTGGGCCCAGCCCTGGTTGCCGCCGGTCGCGCTGGCCACCACGGGTCCGGCGAGCGCTCCCGCACGACCCTCCCACACGTCGCCGTCCTTGCCGACGAAGAACTCGTACGCGACGTCGGGCCACCCCTTCGTGGGGTCGTTGCTCGTGTGCCAGTAGTAGGTGGTCCGGATCACCGAGATCGGATCGGTGTAGGCGTTGGTCGACGCGGTGTGGTGGACCAGCAAGAAGCGCGGGTCCTCCCGGACGATCGGACCCTTCGGAGGCAGGCTGCTGCCCCAGGCGGCGCGCGGATAGATCGACAAGCCCGGCATCACCTCGACAGGCGGAGCTGCCGGCAGGGTGGCTGCGGCGCTCCGGCCGACACCGGATCCGAGCGCGGTGGCGAGGGCGAGGGCGGGAGTCGCCAACGCGGCGCCGATCAGCAGTTCGCGTCTCGTCGGCTGGGAGTCACACACGTCGTCCACCTTATGATGCGGGCGACTGGGGGATCGTCGATCCCACGAACTCGTGGTGAGGAGTGCAGATGAGCAAGCTGTGTGAGGGCCGCGTGGCCATCGTGACCGGCGCGGGCCGTGGCATCGGTCGCGAGCATGCGCTGAGCCTGGCGTCGGCCGGCGCGAAGGTGGTCGTCAACGACCTCGGCGGCAACGTCGACGGTTCCGGTGGTGACCTGTCGCCGGCCGAGCAGGTCGTCGAGGAGATCAAGGGAATGGGCGGCGAGGCGGTCGCCAACGGCGACAACGTCGCATCGTGGGAAGGCGCGCAGCGGCTCATCAACACTGCGATCGAGACGTTCGGGGATCTGCACGTCGTGGTCAACAACGCCGGGATCCTGCGCGATCGTGTGCTGGTCAACATGACCGAGGAGGAGTGGGACGCGGTCATCGCCGTCCACCTCAAGGGCACGTTCGGTCCGAGCCGTTGGGCCGCCGCCTACTGGCGTGAGCAGAGCAAGGCCGGCAAGCCGGTGTCGGGCCGCATCATCAACACCACATCCGTCAGCGGCATCTACGGCAACCCGGGCCAGACCAACTACGGCGCGGCGAAGGCCGGCATCGCCGCCTTCACCCAGATCGCCGCACTCGAACTGAGTCGCTACGGTGCCACGGTGAACGCGGTGGCTCCGGTCGCGCTGACCCGGATGACCGAGGGTCTCGGCCCGGCGCCCGAGACCGACGAGGAACGCGAGGCTCGCTCGCCGCGATGGATCGCACCGATCGTCACCTGGCTGGCGTCGGAGGAGTCCGCGGGCGTCACCGGCCGTGTCTTCGAGGCGAGCGGCCAGACGCTGGCCATCGCCGAGGGCTGGGTCCGCGGACCCCGCCACGCACCCGAGGAAGACCCCACCAAGCTCGGTCCGATCGTGGCCGAGCTGTTGTCCGCGGCCCGCCCCAACAGCGGCATGAACGGCGAGCCTGGCGGCTGGCCGCAGAAGGGAGCCTGAGATGGCCCTGAACCCAGCAGCAGTCGGCAGCACCGGAGACGTCCGGACGATTTCCTGGACGTCCAAGGACGCCCTCCTCTATGCGGTCGGCATCGGAGCCGGCCAGGCCGATCTCGCGTTCACCACCGAGAACACGCAGAACACGCCCCAGGTCGTGTTCCCGACGTTCGCCGTGGTCGCCGGGTCCGGCACTGCGTCCCCCGGCGCCAGCGCGATGAGCAAGATCGGCTCGTTCAACTTCGCGTTGCTGGTCCACGGCTCGCAGGCGATCACGCTGCACCGGCCGATCCCGGTCGAGGCGGAGGCGACCACGCAGGACAGGGTCGTGGCGATGTACGACAAGGGCAAGGCCGCGGTCGTGGTCATGGAGAACGAGGTGAAGCTCGCCTCCGGTGAGCCGCTGTGGAACACCCGCTCCTCGGTGTTCATCCGCGGTGAGGGCGGATGGGGCGGCGACCGGGGTCCCTCCGGCCCGCAGAACGAACCACCGACCGATCGGGCTCCCGATCACGAGGTCACGCTGCAGACCAGTCCGGATCAGGCGTTCGTCTATCGCCTCTCCGGCGATCGGAACCCGCTGCACACCGATCCGTCGTTCGCCGCACTCGGCGGCTTCGATCGACCGATCCTGCACGGGCTGTGCAGCTACGGCTTCACGGGCCGGGCGCTGCTGTCCGAGCTCTGTGCGAACGACGTGGCCCGCTTCCAGCACGTGGAGGGGCGCTTCTCGTCGCCGGTGCTGCCCGGCGACGCGCTCACCGTGCGGATGTGGCGCACGGGCGACGGCGAGGCCGTGTTCACGACCTCGGTCGGGGACCGTGTCGTCATCGATCAGGGGCTCGCCAGGTTCTCCTGACCACACCCACCGACCTTTCAGTCGACGGGATCGGGGTACGTCACCACGGCGACGTCGATCCCGTTGACGAACGGGTCGTGCTCGCGCACGGCGTGGCGGGCACGGTCCGCGACGGCGGAGATCTTCGCGCCGGTGGCCTCGCTGGCAGGTACCTGCACCGTCACGTGGATCAGGTTGGTCTCGCGACGCACGTCGACGATCGCGGCGATGTGTCCCAACTCCTGGCGGATCGCTGTGGCGTACCCCGCCTCGACCCGCCGAGTCGCCAACGCGTTGGCGACGGCCACGCTGGGCATGTCGTCGATCACGTCGGTCGGATCGACCTCGACGACCGGCACGCGGTGGAGCGTGGCGCAGACCGAACCCATCTCCGCCAAGGAGCGCTCGGCCTCCGGGTCGCGAGCGACGATCGCCATGTCGATGTGCTGCTCCATCGGGCAGTCGCGATGGTGGCCGACACCTCGACACGGACCTCCGTGTTCGTCGGTGCAGGTGAGCACTTCGTGACCATCGGCGACGAGGTCGGATTCGATCGCCGTGGCGTTGCCGGGTGTGGACTCGATGAGCAGCAGCTTCATGCAACACATCCCACCTGTCGGGGCGTCGCCCGAACAGGGCAAAAGGTCCCGAGGTGCGCGATCGACGAGCGGCGACGTCCCCGCAGCCGTCGATGGGTCAGCGCTCATTCAACTACGGTGACCAGCGATGTCAGATTCGCCGTCCACCGTTCGTCGGTCGTTTTTGTTCACCGACATCGAGGGCAGTAGCCGGCTGTGGGACGAGTTCCCCGACTCGATGCTGGACACGATCGATCGACACAACGCCCTGCTCGTGGAGATCGTCGCCGCGGAAGGTGGCCGGGTGGTGGCCAACACGGGCGACGGGGTGGTCGCGGTGTTCGACGCGGCCGGGCCGGCCGTCGACGCGGGGATCATGGCGCAGCGCGCCATCCACACCACGGTCTGGAACGGCCCCGATGTCCTCAGGGTGCGCATGGGAGTGCACACGGGCTCCGTGGTCGAGCGGCCCGGCGACTATCAGGGATGGGCCCTCAACGTGGCGTCGCGGTTGCATTCGTTGGCGCACGGCGGTCAGTTGGTCGTGTCCGGACCGGCGCATTCGGATGCCCAGCACGGCACGCGCGAACAGGTCGAGTTCCTCGACCTCGGGATGCACCGCCTCCGCGACATCTCCGACCCGATCCGGGTCTATTCCGTCGTCGCCGACGGTCTGCCCGGACGCTTCGACAGCCTGCGGGAGACCGCCCGTCCGATTCCCGCCATTCCGCAGTCGCTCACCACGTTCGTGGGGCGCGCGAGGGAGGGCGAGCAGATCGAGGCAGAACTGCGAGCCCATCGTCTGGTCACGCTGGCCGGCGTTGCCGGCGTCGGCAAGACCCGTCTCGCCGTGGAGGTGGCAGGTCGCGTCGCCGAACGGTTCGCCGACGGAGTGGCGATGTGCGAGCTCGCCGGCGTACCTGCGTCCCAGGTCGGCGCCGCACTCGGCAAGGTGCTCGGCGTCGAACGGCGCACGTTGCGCAGTGCCGAGGAGAGCGTCGTCGAATGGCTGCACGACAAGGAACTGCTGCTCGTGCTCGACAACTGTGAGGACGAGCCCATGGCGGTCGGAGAGCTCGCCCTCGCGATCTCGCAACATGCGCCCCGTTGTCGACTGCTGGCCACCAGTCGCGAGCCGCTCGCGGTGGCGGGCGAGTACGTCACCCTGCTGCAGCCCTTCGATGCGTCGGGCGAGACCGACGACGGAGTCGCCCTGTTCATGGACCGTGCCCGAGCCGTCGGCGCGCACCTTGCCGACGACCCTCGCACCATCGCCCTCGTGCGGGAGGTCTGCGAGGCGGTCGCCGGTGTCCCGCTCGCGATCGAGATCGCGGCATCGAATGCCGCCTCGCTCGGACTGCTCGACATCGTCGACGCAGTGAGGGTCGGCGATCTCCCGGGAACGGGGCGCAGCGGCGGACGCCATCGCTCGGTCCATGGCGCGCTCGATCTCACCTTCGACCGTCTCGACCCCGTGCTCCGCGAGGCGTTCCTGCGCAGTTCGGTGTTCGCAGGGTCCTTCGACCGCGATGCGTTCGCTGCCGTGGCGGCCCCGTCCGCCGACAGCGCCACCGTGCTGGCAGCCCTGCGCGGGCTGGTCGACCGATCGTTGATGGTGTCCGAGACGCGGATGGATCGGACCCGCTTCCGTTTGCTGGAACCGGTGCGGCTGTACGCCGAATCGCACCTCTCCGACGAGGCCCGTGGAGAGTTGCGAGCGTCGTTCACGAGCCACTACGTCAGCGTCGCCGAGGTCGCGGCCGACCGCCTCCGTGGTCCGGACGAAGCGCGGTTCGTGGTGCAGTTGCAGCTGGACTTCGAGAACCTGCGCGCCGCCCAGCACCGTGCGATCGCCGACGGCAACGCCGACGCCGCACTGCGCATCGTGTCCGCACTGTGGGACTTCGCGTTCATGCGGATGCGGTCCGAGATCTTCGACTGGGGCGAACACGCCGCATCTGCCGCGCCGCCCGATCACCCGTTGCTGCCGCTGGTCCTGGGAGTCGTCGCCCTCGGAGGCTGGGTTCGCGAGAGCCCGCAGAAGACCGCCATGTACGCCGAGGCCTCGCTGCGCGCCGAGCAGGAACTCGGGGTCGCGGCCACCCTGCCCGTTCGCCTCGCCGTGATGAACTCTGCAGAGTACGGCGGTGCACCGATCGACATGCGCCGGTGGATGGGCGAGGTCCTCGAGCTCTCGCGTGCGTCGGATTCCGCCTACTGGCAGGCGAATGCCGACGTGTTGCGGTCGCTCGGCCAGAGCTTCGGGGGTCGGACCGAGCCGGCGCTGGAACTCTCCGGAAGGGCGCTGGAGATCGCGCGGCAGTCCGGCAACCCTTCGACGATCGCCTGGGCGATGTTCAGCCGGGGAGTCGCCACCGAGCTCGTCGATCGCGAGCTCGCGGAGGCGTTGCTCGACGATGCGCTCGAGCGCGCCCGCTCCGTCGACAATCACTGGATCGCAGCGATGTGTGCCTCGCGGCTGGTGTCGCTTCGTCGCCGTCGTGGGGCCGCCGTCGATGCGATCACGATGGCCGAGGAACTGCTCGACACCTGGGAGCGCGCCGGCCATCGCTCTCACCTCTGGTCGACCATCGAGCAGGCAGCGCTCTGCCTGGGCGAACGGGGCGACGAACGCGCCGCGGTCGTCCTCGAACGGGCTGCGGGTGCGGCCCAACTCCGCCAGCCGCAGCTGCCGGAGGATCAGGCGGATCTGGCGATGGTGATGAGCGCGATCGAGGAGCACGTGGGCGCCGAGCAGATGCAACGCTGGGCTGCCCTCGCGGTCACGTTCGATCAGTCCGAGGCGGTGCGCTTCGCCCGCGAGCGACTGCACGCCGCCATGGCGCAGTGATCATCATCATCGGTCAGGCCGAGAGCTCCGGGAGCAGTGCCTCGACTTCGGCGTCGGACAGGGAGCTCAAGGGCACGCGACGTCCGTCGATGACCAACGTGACCTGACGCACGGTGGGCACGTCCTTGGTCGCATTGCGCACGGCGGTGACGAGCGCGCCGACCGCCGGCCCGGCGAGTGCCGTGCCCTGCATCAGGGTCTGGATGCCGAGGCTCTCGTACTCGTCGTCGCCGCCGGCGTCGGGGCGAGCCTGCTCGACGACGTCGACGTCCTCGACCGCAGCGATCGCGGCGGTCACGTCCGGAGGCAGATCGCCGAGTGAATCGATCGTGATCGACACCTCGCGGGGCTGACGGGTGGCCGGATCAGGAGCCCGCTCCGCCACCGCAGCGACGCCGCCCTGCCGATAGGGAGGCGTGTCCTTGTACTGCTTGCCCCACCACTTCAAGAACTCGCGACCGAGCCATTCGGTGAGATGTCGCGACTGTTGGGCATACCGGTCGTTCTGGCGCAGCGTCCGGAACACGTTCTGCGTACCGGCCAACGCAGGCTCGAGCAGCCCGGGCTTGGGGACGCCGAGCATGTCAGCGTTCTGGTCGCCGATCGAAGAGCGGATGAAGGACCTCGCCACCCAGCGCATCGGACCGGGGAACCACCCCATCTGGTCGAGCAGGCTGGCGGTCAACTGCCGCCCCTGCGGTGTGGGACCGACGTTGCGGGAGAGGATGATGTCGAGCGCGTAGCGGGCCTCGTCGAGGTCGAGGTCGCGCGAGGGGTCGACGGGACTGGTCGGGAACGACTCCTCGACGCCCATCAGGACGCCCAGCACGTTCCACATGTGGAGCCAGTCGAGTGCCTGCTGCGGTTCGATCGCGGTGCCCATGCGGTCGAGGTTCTCGATGGTCGGCACGGCCATGGTGAGGCAATAGCCGAACATGTCCTCCTGGTTGATCGGCCGACCCCACGAGGGGTCCCACACGCGGTCCGTCTCGTACTCGGCGACCGACTTGATGTGCTGGCTGCCGGACTCGATGGTGGACCGCATCGACGCGTGAAAGGTCCGCACGCCGCGCAACGACTTCCAGCCGGCGCTGTCACGCTCCCAGAACGGGGTGGTGCAGATGTCCTCCACGAAGCGGGTCGACTCCCAGATGCGTCGCTCGGGTGAGTTGGTCAGATCGCTGACCAGCGCGAGCACCTGCACCCCGTTCGCGGCGGCGTACCCGAGGAACATCGAGCCGAAGAACAGCGAGGCGTGCACCGACGGCCGGAACGTGGCGAAGAACGCCTGTGCGTTCTTGATCCGGTCCAGGTCGGCCCACGGCGGCAGCACGGGTTCCTGGTTGAGGAACTCGTGGATCGGGCCGTCCTGTGGCGCGTTCGGGTTGGCGATCTCCATCATCACATCGGTGAAGTGCCGGTCCGCTCGAGGGATGCCCGACGTGCGATAGAACTGCTCGACCCGCTCGTCGATGGGTGGGTCGCACTGTTGGCGGCCGGCGTCGAGCCGATCGATCAGATCGCGGATGACCTCCGGTGGCCACGGCGCCGTCTCCGCCTTCGGGAACAGCAGCGGCCCTTCGAACTGGTACTTGTCGTCGAGGGCGTCGATCGCAGCAGCCGCCTCCCAGATCTGCGCCTCCTGCTCGGGGGTGTAGGGGCTGACACCCACCAGACCGGCACGCTGGCGCGCCCGGAACAGCGAGGCGATGAAGCTCATCCGGTCGTCGATGTCGTTCCAGTGGTGCGCGCCGTCCTTCGCCCCTCCGCCGCCGCCGACGACCCGGTCGAACTCCGCGCTGACCTCGGGGTCGTCGAGCGAATCGAGCGGCTCCGGGTACTGGTGGTTCCCACTCGCCGGTGGTACGGGTCGGCCCACTCGGATGGTCTCGTTGTTCATCTTCACGACGAACACCTTGCGGGTCATCGCGAAGGACCAGCCGCTCTCGATGAGGCCGATGATCTGGTCGGGGGCCACACGACGGAACGGCTTCGTGACGGTGCGCACGGGGTTCAGCAAGGACAGGTCGAGCCAGCCCTGCAGCCGACGCTGCTCGTGGTCGCCCATGCAGATGTTGCCGAGCAGGATGTACTCCGCGCGCCGTTTCGGATCCTCGGACGCCATCGCTTCCAGGTAGGCGGCGAATCCTTTCTTCAACTGCTCGCGGTTGCCGTCGGGCCACAGCTTCCCCGGGGGCAGCGGGACCCGGTCGACTCGTTCACGGAACTTCTGGAACTCGACCAGCAGTTCGTCGTCGGTGAACTGCTTCCCGCCGAACGTCGACAGGAAGTCGGCCCAGCAGAGGCCGATCTCGAAGAACACACCGCGGTTGCCGGCGGCGAGGCTTCGGTTCAGCACTCGACCGCCGCGCATCATCCGGCCCGTCGCCTCGGTGCGGGCGAGCCCGAGCGGATCACTGGTGGCGGCACCCATGAGCCGCTTGAGCCCGAGCGGGTCGTCACTGGCGCGGATCGTCTCCCCGACCGTGAAGGACGGCCAGACGGCGAGGCTCGTCCAGTTCGCGTCGTCGACGCCGAGCAGCTCGCCCATCTCCTTGCCCATGTCGACGTAGGCGAGGGTCACGAGGTGGTTGCGCAATGCGTCGTCCATCGGCACGAAGACGATCGCCTTCACGCGGCGGGCGGAGACCTTGCGGTCGGTCAGGATGCTCATGGGACGCTCACTGTTCCAGAGGTGGGAGCTCGCCGGGGTACTGGGCGAGCGCGGCGCGCACGGCCGCGATCGAGTTGCCCTCGTTGCCGGGGTAGGTGCCGCGCTCGCCGTTGAGCGCCTTGAGGTCGGTGGAGCTCATGTGGTGCACCCCGATCAGGTTCCACACGAGGTCGAACACGGGACTGCCCGAACTGCCCTTGGCGGTCGGTGCCTTGTAGTGCAACTTCACCCCGTCCTGGTCGATGAGGTCGTTGCCCCGGATCGACAGTTGCAACCCACCTCCTCCGGGGTGACCGATGACGTACACGTATGCGCCGTCCCTGACCGGGGGCAGCGTCGTTGCCACGTCGAGGCCCGTGAGCTGCTGCACCTTGGGGTCGTCGGTGACGAGCACGGCGACGTCCAGTTCCGTGCGCGGCGAGCGGAACACCGTCCTCAGGCCACCGAACGACAACGCCGCGCCATCGGGACCGGCGACCAGGCTGAAGTTGGCGGTCAGCTCGCTGGCGTGGATGCTGCCCTTGATCGACGGGTCGGGGACGACGTGCTCGTTGGTGACGAGCACGATGCGTCCGGCCAGCGAGGTGTGGAGGTCCTCGCCGCGCATCGCGAACGCAGTGCCGGCGGGGAACGTGCCGTTCAGTAACAGGCTGCCCACCGAGCTCGCCCGGATCAGGCCTTCCTTGTACACCTCGACCGGGATCGGGAACTCGGTGCCGAACATGCGCTCGTAGCTGTTGGGGTCGCGGGGGAGGACCACCTCGCCCCGCCCGCTCGCCAGTGTGCGCTCGCCGAGCATCACCATCACCGGCTCGGTGGGATCGAGCTCCCAGATCTCGTCGAGCTGGCGGGCGAGGCTGCTGAACACGAACCCGCTCGCATCGTGCGCGTCGAACAGCTGGGTGAGCAGCGAGGTCATCGCGTCCTTCTCGCCCCGGGCGAGCCGCAGCTCCAACTCGGTGGCGATGGCCCACGCCGACCGTGGCACCGGCGCAGTGGCGGCGAGGGCGAGCAACTGGTTGACATCGGGGCCGTCGACGATGTCGTCGGCGATCCCCTTGCGGGCCATCGCCGCGCGCAACGCGATCGCGTTCACGCCGGCCCACAACGGGTCGGCACCCGCGTGGTAGGCGTCGACGTAGGCCCGCGCCGCCGAGACGAGGTCGTCGTCGTGGCCGCTCGACACGTACTCGGTCTTGGTGAGGCGGCCGAGCAGCGCCGACAGCTCGCCCCTGGCCGGTGCGGCCTCGGGCTCGTCGTGCTGCAGCAGCTGCTTGACGAGTCGCTCGGCGGTGTTGGTGGCGCCGAGCTCGATGAGCGCCTGGACCGCCTGCGGCCAGAGCTTCCACGACTGCTCGGGCGCCGAGACGCGAGCGGCCCCATCGGCGAGTTTGAGCATCGCGTCGAACCGGCGGTTCGCCATGAGCGCCGCCACGCCGGCGATGGCCTCGGTACCGTCGTGGTCGCGGCGAGCCGCCGACAGCACCTCGTTGACGGCGCGGTCGAGCTGGTCGGTGTTGCCGGACTCGATGGCGAGGCCGATGCGAGTGCTGTCCTCTCCCGACATGTCTGACGAAACTAGCCGAGTCGTCAAACCGCCCGCGACGAGCCGCGATACGGTGCGGCCGTGGCGGGGTTCGACGCGTTCATCTCCTACAGCCACGCCGCGGACGGCACGCTCGCTCCGGCGTTGCAACAGGGTCTGCAGCAACTGGCGAAACCGTGGAACCGCCGGCGCGCCCTCGAGGTCTTCCGCGACCAGACGGGCCTGTCGGTGACCCCGCACCTGTGGGGATCGATCACTGCCGCGCTCGACACGGCGCAGTGGTTCGTGCTGCTCGCATCACCGGAATCGGCGGCGTCGGAGTGGGTCGGCAAGGAGATCGAGTACTGGCTCGCCTCACGCCCGGACGCCCGGGAGCGGATCCTCCCGGTGGTCACTGGCGGCGTGTGGGAGTGGGCCGACGACGGCGGGTTCACCCCGCAGAGCAACGCCGTGCATCCGGCGCTGCAGGGCGTGTTCACCGACGAGCCCCTGTATCTCGACCTGACCTGGGCCAAGCACGCCACGCATCTCGACCTGCACAGCTCGCGCTTTCGTGAAGGAGTCGCCCAACTCGCGGCGCCGATGCACGGCACGACCAAGGACGAACTCGTCGGCGAGGACGTGCGCCAGTTCAGGATCGCGCGGCGCCTGCGCCGCGGTGCGGAGATCGGGTTGGCGACGCTCACGGTCAGTGCGCTGATCGCGACCGTCGTCGCCGTGCAGCAACGCAGCGAGGCGCGGGATCAACGCAACGAGGCCGTCGCTCAGCGCGCCGCGGCGGAATCGAACGCGGCGCAGGCTCGTTCGCGGGAGTTGGCCGCGCTGGCGCTCGACACGATGGCCGACGACCCCGTCGTCGCGACGCTGATCGCCGTCGAGGCGAACTACCCCAACGGCGCCACCGAGCAGATCGACGTGCCCGAGGCGCGCACCGCGCTCGGGGTGACGCTGCGCAACGCCGCCGGGTCGACGGTCCGTCAAGTGGGCGCGCGGTTGGCGTCGTCGTCGATCTCGGGCCTGGTGTACGCGGACGAGCACGCCATCGCCACGTTCGATGGACTGAAGGGAACGGTCGCGGCCGACGGCTCGCAGGCGCCGCCCGACTGGTGGGATGCCGCCACCGGCTCGCCGATCGAGTCGCCCGTGTCGTTCGAGGAGGAGATGCGCCTCATGGCACCGGTGGGCAAGCGGATCCCGTTCACCGACGTGTTCCTGGCGCCCGAGATCGGCGCCACGCCCGTCCGCGAGCCCGTGGCGTTCGACGCCTCCACGGGCACCCTTTTCGGGATCGACGTGGACACCGGTGACGTGATCGGGCAGCCCGTCGACGGTGGTGCGGTGACCATGCGCGGCACCGTCCCGGCAGGTGTCGACATCTTCGAGCTGGTCACCGTCGGCGGCGGCCTCGTGTTCGGGCGCTCGGCCGACGGCCACGTGTACCGCTGGTCGGCCGCGGGCGGGGCCGGCGAGGACCTGTACGGCAGCGAGCTCGTCGTGCGTTCGATGGGCGCGTTGCCCGGCGGCCTCGTGCTCGAACGCGCCCAGCCGTTCCTGGCGCCGACCGACGGCACCGAGGACGTGGCGAGCACCGACCTCGCGCCGGTGAGCGACACCGGCGACATGCTGCTCCGGGTCGCCACGCCGTCGCCGACCCAGATGCTCGGGCTCGACCCTCTCAGCGATGCCGAGCCGACGGTCCCGGGCAGCTTCGCCGTGTCGCCCGACGGGCGCTACCTCGCGGCCATCGCCGAGGGAGACGGGTTCGACCAGCCCGTCGTGGTGTGGGACCTGTCGTCGACGCGGCGGGTGGCGACGATCTCCACCGCCCAGCCGCTGCAGCTGCTCTGGGGTGGCCCCGATCGGCTCGACGTCGCCTCCTTCCGCGGGGTCGAACAGTTCCAGCTGATCCCGCGCCGTGTCGACGTCGCGCTGCCCGCCGACACCCTCTCGATGTCGGCCGACGGCACCACCGTCGCGATCTCGTCGACGATCGACGGCGTCCCGCTGGTCGTGCGCGGCCCGCTGTCGTCCGCTCCACCCGTCGACCGGTACGACGGCGTGCGGTTCGGCGTCACCACCCTCGACAGCACCGGGGCGGTCGTCGTCGCGTCCTCGAACCTGCCCGACGGGACGTACGGGTTCGTCGTCCGGAGGGTCGCGGACGGAGCGACGCTGGCCACCTTTCCCGACACGTACGCCGTCGACTTCTCACCCGACGGCCGCACCCTGGCGCTGGGCGGCGCCGGCACGGTCACATTCGTCTCCACCGCCACCTGGCAGCCCGAACGCACCATCGAGCTCGGCAACGACGTGCTCGCCGAATCGCTGCTCACCTGGGCCCCCGACGGCTCTGGCCTGGTCGCCGCGGTCGATCTCTTCGACCGCGGCGAGGTGTACTGGATCGACGCGACCTCAGGGGCCTCGCGGTCGCTGCGGCCCGACACCGCGGCCGGCATCCGGTTCTCCCCCGACGGCAGCAGGTTGGCGCTCGGCTCGACCGACGGCATCGTCGAGCTCTGGCCCTGGAGCGGCCCGACCACCGACCTCGCCACGCAGACCCCGACGTCGTTCGTCTCCGGGTCCACCGCGATCACCGGGCTTGCCTTCAGCCCCGACGGCCGTCGTCTGGTGGCGAGCAGCCAGACGGGGACCGTCGTCTGGGAGGTCACCGACCTCGCCGCGCCACGACGGGTGCAAGTGGTCACGGCGTTGCCGATGTGGTCGTTCCGCCGCAAGACCGACTCCCAGATCGGTGGCGTCAGCCTCGATCCCATCGCCGACGGCGAATGGGGCCAGGTCGCGTTCCGCCCGGACGGGCGCTCGTTCGTGATGGCCGGCCCCTCCGGCATGGTGGAGGTCCCGGACTTCGATCCCGGCCTCGCCTGCCGTCAGGCGTCGCCTGCCGATCTGGCCGCACTGGAGAAGGCGCTCGGTGGCCCCAGCGCGTGCACGCGGGTGCCCGGGCTGTCGGGCTAGGGGACGCGCCGGTCAGGCGCGGAGTGACGCGACCACGTCGGTCAGCGCGACGTCGCGACGCTCGCCGCTGCGACGATCCTTGACCTCGACCAGCCCGTCGGCGAGACCGCGGCCGACGACGACGATGGTGGGGATGCCGAGGAGCTCGGCGTCGTTGAACTTCACCCCGGGCGACACGCCGGCGCGGTCGTCGAACAGCACCCGCAGCCCCGCGGCCTCGCACGCTTCGGCGAGCAGCTCGGCCGCAGGGAGCTGAGGATCCGAGGCCTTGCCGGTGGCGACGATGTGCACGTCGGCGGGGGAGACCTCCGCCGGCCAGACGAGGCCCTTGTCGTCGCAGTTGAGCTCGGCGATGGCGGCCACCGCGCGGGAGACGCCGATGCCGTACGAGCCCATCGTGACGACCCGGGTCTTGCCGTGCTCGTCGAGCACGGTGAGGCCGAGTGCGTCGGCGTACTTGCGGCCCAGCTGGAAGATGTGGCCGATCTCGACGCCACGGGCCATCTCGAGCGACCCGCCGCACCGGGGGCACGGATCGCCGGGGTGGACCTCGGCGGCGTCGATGACACCGTCGGCGACGAAGTCGCGACCAGCCACCAGGTGCATCACGTGGCGGCCCTTCTCGTCCGCACCCGTGATCCACGCCGTGCCGTCGACGATGCGCGGGTCGACCAGGAACCGGATGCCCGCCGGCTTGTCCTCCCCGAGCGCACCGGGGCCGATGTAGCCCTTGGCCAGGTGCGGGTTGGCCGCGAAGTCGTCCTCGCCGAACGGTTCGATCTCGGCCGGGGTCACCTGCGCCTCGAGCCGCTTCATGTCGACCTCGCGGTCGCCGGGCACGCCGATCGCGAGTGCCGTCACCGTGCCATCGGGGTGACGGAGCTTGACGACCAGGTTCTTCAGCGTGTCGGCCGCCGTCCACTCACCCGTCTCGCGGCGCAGGTCGGGACGGGCGTTGAACAGGTCCACCAGGGTCTGGATGGTGGGGGTGTCGGGGGTGTCGACCACCTTCGCCGCCGGCGTGGCGTCGAAGGGGATCGCAGCGGGCGGCGCGACCTGCACGGCCTCGGTGTTGGCCGAGTAGTCGCAGTTGGTGCAGCGGACGTAGGTGTCCTCGCCGATGGCCATCGGGGCCAGGAACTCCTCGCTCGCCGAGCCCCCCATCGCCCCGCTCATCGCCGACACGATGACGTAGGGCAGGCCGAGCCGCTCGAACGTGCGCTGGTAGGCGGCGCGGTGCTTCTGATAGCTGCGCTCCAGCCCCTCCTCGTCGATGTCGAAGCTGTAGCTGTCCTTCATCGCGAACTCGCGGGTGCGCAGCAGGCCGGCACGCGGCCGGGCCTCGTCGCGGAACTTGTTCTGGATCTGGTAGAGCACCAGCGGGAGGTCCTTGTAGCTGCTGTACAGGTCCTTCACCAGGAGCGTGAACATCTCCTCGTGGGTGGGGGCCAGCATGAAGTCGGCGCCCTTGCGATCCTTCACCCGGAAGACGTTGTCGCCGTACTCGGTCCAGCGACCGGTGAGCTCGTAGGGCTCGCGGGGGAGCAGGGCGGGGAAGTGGACTTCCTGGAAGCCCTCCCGGTCCATCTCCTCGCGGACGATGCGCTCGACGTTGCGGTAGACGATCCACCCCAGCGGCAGCCACGTGAACCCGCCCGGCGCGGCCCGGCGGATGTACCCGCCCCGGACCAGCAGGCGATGGCTGGCCACCTCGGCATCGGCGGGGTCCTCGCGAAGCGTGCGGAGGAACAACGTCGACATTCGCAGCACGGTGGGCACCTTCTCGAGTGGGGCTGGGCAGGGGGATCGGTGGACTCGGTGCGGTCGCCGCGGGGCGAACGCAGGCCGAACACTACCGGCCGCCCGCTATACTCGACGGGTCTTTGAAGTTCGACGAACCGAAGGCGTGGGCTCTTACGAGTCCACGCCTTCTTTACTGATGGGCACTCGTGCCGGTACTGACGATGGAGGTGAACATGAGCGACAACACCACGATGCAACGCGTCCGCGCGCTCGTGGCGCCGATCATCGCCGACCTCCATCTCGACCTCTACGACCTGGAGTTTCGCGGTGGCGTCCTCCGAGTCACGATCGACACGCCCCCCGGGAGCGAGAGCGGCGTGAACCTCGAGAACATCGCCCTCGCGACCCGGCTGATCTCTCGTGAGTTCGACCACGACGATCCGATGCCCGGTCACTACACGCTCGAGGTCACCAGCCCCGGCCTGGAACGCCACTTGCGGCTCCCCGCCCACTTCCAGCGCGAAGTGGGCAAGACGGTGGCCATCCGCCTCCGCGACACCGGCAGCGCCGACCGTCGTGTGCAGGGTGTCCTGA
Source organism: uncultured Acidimicrobiaceae bacterium (assembly GCA_963720695.1). GTDB lineage: Bacteria > Actinomycetota > Acidimicrobiia > Acidimicrobiales > Ilumatobacteraceae > UBA668. Next base: position 516,074 of record CAVRGG010000004.1, on the reverse strand, counting down.
TCGCCGCCGACGAGACCGAGTGCACCGTCCGGCTCGAAACGCCCGATGCCGACGGCACGTTCCCGGAACGAGTCGTCCCCTACGCCCAGATCGACCGTGCTCGCACGGTGTTCCTGTGGGGTCCCACCCCCAAGCCCGGCAGTCCCGAGGCCAAGAAGGCCAAAGGCCCTGCCGCCACTCCCGGCACCAAGTCGAAGTCGAAGAGCGGTGGAAAGGCGGGCGCCAAGAAGTCGGCGTCCTCCACCAGCCGTGAACGCCGAGCCGAGAGCCGTTCCGCCGCCCAACACGCGGCGCCCGTTAGCGAGAAGGAGGCCTGATGAGCAATCTCGACATGTCCGAAGCCGTCAAGATGCTGGCCAACGAGAAGAACATTTCCGTCGATGCCCTGCTCCAGGTCCTGGCCGACGCGCTCGCCCTGGCGTACAAGCGCCGCCCCGGCGCTGCCGACGAAGTGGTCGTGTCCGTCGACCCCAACTCGATGGAGTTCAGCTTCACCGCGTTCGACGTCGACGAGGACGGCAACTGGGTCAACGAACGTGACGACACGCCCCGCAAGGAGGAGATGGGTCGCATCGCCGCCCAGACCTTCCGGCAGGTGATGAGCCAGAAGATCCGTGAGGCGGAGCGCGACCGCAAGTTCGAGGAGTACGCGAACCGCGAGGGCGACATCGTCACCGGCATCATCCAGCAGGCCGACGACCGCTACACCTTGCTCGACCTCGGTCGCGTCGAGAGCCTGCTGCCCAAGGCCGAGCAGGTCCCCTTCGAGCGTCCGGTCCCGGGCGATCGGGTCAAGGCCTACATCGTCGAGGTCCGCAAGACCGCCAAGGGCCCCCAGATCGTGGTCAGCCGCACGCACCCGGGCCTCATCAAGCGCCTCTTCGAGCTCGAGGTGCCCGAGATCGCCGACGGCATCGTCGAGATCAAGGCCTGCGCCCGCGAGCCAGGCCACCGCACCAAGATCGCCGTGTGGAGCAACGACCACAACGTCGACCCGGTCGGCGCCTGCGTCGGTGCCCGTGGCGGCCGCGTCCGCATGGTCGTCAACGAACTGCGCGGCGAGAAGATCGACATCGTGCCCTTCAGCGAGGACATCGCCGACTTCGTCGCCAAGGCCCTCTCGCCGGCCAAGGTGAAGGACGTCATCCTCAGCGAGGACGGCACCCAGGCCGACGTGATCGTGCCCGACCACCAGCTCAGCCTCGCCATCGGCAAGGAGGGCCAGAACGCCCGCCTCGCCGCCCGCCTCACCGGCGTGCGCATCGACATCCGCGGCGAGACCCAACCGGTCGACGGACTCGACGACGAGGGTGATTACGAAGAGGGCGAGTGGGTCCAGAACGTCGAGACCGGCGCGATGGAGTGGCACGCCGCCGACGGCACGGTGCTCACCCAGGACCAGTGGAACGAACAGGCTGCCGAGGCCGGCGCCGCGGAGGCGGGGACGGTTGAAGTCGTCGAGGCAGACGTCGCAGCGGAGACGGCGGACGCCGCCGACACAGTGGAAGAAGGTGGTGACAACGCCTGAGGTCGACGTGAAGGTCATCGCAGTACCACTGCGCACCTGTGTGGGCTGCCGCCAGCGGCGGCCGCAGCACGACATGGTGCGGTGCGTGCTCGGTCCCGACGGTCCCGCCGTCAGCCGAGTCGCCCCGGGCCGAGGTGCCTGGTTGTGCTCGGAGACCTGCTTGCACACCGCGATCCGCCGCAAGGCGTTCGAGCGTGCATGGCGGCGGGCAGTTCCCGCCACCGCGTTGAGTGCGTTGCAGAACGCATTCGAAGGCGTTATCACCAACATGGAAGAATTACCGAACGCCGGGGCCAGCCCCGACGAGTCGGTGCCTACGAAAGGCTGACAACGGTTTGGCAAAGAACTTACGGGTGCACGAGCTCGCCAAAGAGCTCGGGATGACGAATGCAGAGATGATGAGCCTCTGCGATGTGATGGGCGTCGGGGTGAAGAGTCACTCCAGCACGCTCATCGAAGCGCAGGCCGATCGTCTCCGTCGTCGCGCCGAGCGAGACGGGTTGACCCGTCCCGAGCAACCCGAAGAGGTCAAGCCGGCGAAGAAGTCGGCAGCCAAGAAGGCCCCCGCGAAGAAGGCGGCGGCCAAGAAGACCGCGGCACCTGCGGCGGACGCCACGCCGGCTGCCGACGCGACCGAGGTCGCCGCCGAGCCCGCAGCCAAGGTCGATGCACCGCCGGCCGAGGCCGAGGTCGCTCCCGCGCCGGCACCTGTGGAGGCGCCGGTCGAGGCACCTACCGTCGTCGAGGAGGCACCCGTCTCGTCGCCCGCTTCCGTGGCCGAGGCGCCCGCCGTCGAAGCCGCACCGGTGCAGGCCGAGGTCGACGCTCCTGTCGAGCCGGCTCCGCAGGCCCGTATCACCAGCAGCCGTCCGATGCCGGGCGACGCACCTCGCGTCACCTCGTCGCGTCCGGCCGGTTCCCCGCCGCCCGGCATGCCGCCGTCGCGGCCGCCGGCCGCTCCTGCGGCGCAGGCACCCGCTGCGCCCGCCCGGCCCGCTGGCCCGCCTCCGGCGCGTCCGGCCGGTCCTCCGCCGGCCCGGCCCGCCTCGTCGTCGGGCAAGCCCATCCCGCCGCCGCCCGCCGGCCGCCCGATGTCCGCGTCCGGCAAGCCGATCCCGCCGCCGCCCGGTGGGCTGCGCGCCCCCGGTGGCGCTCGTCCCGGCGCGCCCGGCTCGCGTCCCGGCAGCTACACCGCTCGTCCCGGTGGCCCAGGTGGCCCCGGCGCCCGTCCTGGTGCTCCGGGTGCTCGTCCCGGTTTCGGCGGTCCCCGCCCCGGCGGCGGCTTCGGTGGCCCTCGTCCCGGTGGCGGCCCCGGTGGTCCCGGTGGTGGCGGCGGTCCGGGCAGCGGTCCGCGTCCCGGTGGTGGCGGCGGTCCGCGGCCCAATGGCCAGCGCCGCGCCCCGCGCAAGAAGAGCCGTGCTCGTCGTCGTCGCGACTTCGACGAGTTGCAGCCGAACTACAACTCCAGCTACACGCCGAACCACGCGCCGGTGCCCGAGGGCACCATCATCGTGGAACGTGGCGTGTCGGCCCAGGAGTTCGCGCCGAAGCTGAACCGCACGGCAGCCGACGTCATCCGCTTCCTGCTGCAGAACGGCGAGATGGTCACCGCCACGATGACCCTCACCGACGAGCAGATGGAGCTGTTCGCCCTCGAGGTCGGTGCCGACCTGTTGCTGGTGGAAGCCGGCCAGCAGGAGGAGATGGAGCTCCAGGCGCTGTTCGACGACAGTGACGACGACGACGAGACGCTGCAGGAATGGCGCCCGCCGGTCATCACCGTGATGGGCCACGTCGACCACGGCAAGACCACGCTGCTCGACAAGATCCGCCACGCCAACGTCGTGTCGGGCGAAGCGGGCGGCATCACCCAGCACATCGGCGCCTATCAGGTGGAGAAGGACGGTCGCAAGATCACGTTCCTCGACACGCCTGGTCACGCCGCGTTCACCAAGATGCGTGCCCGAGGCGCCCAGGTCACCGACATCGTGGTGCTCATGGTCGCCGCCGACGACGGCGTCATGCCGCAGACGATCGAGGCGATCAACCACGCCAAGGCCGCCGAGGTGCCGATCGTGGTCGCGCTCAACAAGATCGACAAGGAGAACGCCGACCCGCAGCGGGTGTACGCCCAGCTCGCCGAGCAGGAGCTCGTGCCCGAGTCGTGGGGTGGCGACACCATCGTCGTCGAGATGGCCGCCTCGGAGAACATCGGTGTGGAGGAGATGCTCGAGCAGTTGCTCGTCGTCGCCGAGCTCGAGGAGCTCACCGCCAACCCGAGCGGCCGGGCGAAGGGCGTCGTCCTCGAGGCGAACCTCGATGTCGGTCGCGGCCCGGTGGCAACGATCCTCGTCGACAAGGGTGAGCTCAAGGTCGGCGATCCGATCGTCGCCGGTGCCGCCTGGGGTCGCGTGCGTGCCCTCATCGACGACAAGGGTCAGCAGATCAAGTCCGCCGGTCCGAGCACCCCGGTGCAGGTCCTCGGACTGCAGAGCGTGCCGAACGCCGGCGACGAGTTCCGGTCGTCGGAGACCGAGAAGACCGCTCGTACGGTCGCCGAGGCTCGTGAGCAGCGCCAGAAGCTGAAGAACCAGCGCGGCGACGCGCGGGTGCAGCGTGGCGTGAAGCTCGAGGACATCTTCAGCCAGATCCAGTCCGGCGAGGTCGCCACGCTGAACCTGGTCATCAAGGCCGACGTGCAGGGTTCGCTCGAAGCCGTCACCGAATCGCTGCGGCGGTTGGAGCGCGACGAGGTCAAGTTGGCCTTCGTGCACCGGGCCGTCGGTGCGATCTCGGAGAACGACATCAACATCGCCGCCATCTCCAACGCCACGCTCATCGGGTTCAACGTGCGACCGGACCGCAAGGCCCGCGAGCTCGCCGAGACCGAAGGCGTCGAGATCCGGACCTACGAGATCATCTACAAGCTGCTCGAGGACATCGAGCGTGCCATGGTCGGCATGCTCGCCCCCGAGTTCGAAGAGGTCATCACGGGTGAAGCCGAAGTGCGCGAGATCTTCCGGGTCCCGCGCATCGGTGCCATCGCTGGTTGCTACGTGCGCAGCGGCACCATCGCCCGCGGGTCCAAGGTCCGCTTCCTGCGCGACGGCACGATCATCTGGAAGGGCTCCATCCAGTCGCTCAAACGGTTCAAGGAAGATGCCCGCGAGGTCCGCGAGGGCTTCGAATGCGGTATCGGCCTGAGCGACTTCCAGGACCTCAAGCCCGGCGATCTCATCGAGACCTTCGAGGAACGCGAGATCGCTCGCGTCTGATCGCGGCGCCCCCCGACCCCCGGTAGGGTCGGGGGATGGCCGATCTCGAGTTCTTCTTCGACCCCGTCTGCCCATGGGCATGGGTCACGTCGCGCTGGGTCGTCGAAGTGCAGCAGCAGCGGAACTACGACGTCGCGTGGCGCTTCATCTCGCTCAAGATGATCAACGAGGAGCTGACGGCGGACTGGTACACCCCGAGCTATCGGGCGGGCCACATGGCCGGCCTGTTCGCCCATCGGGTGTGCGACGAGGTCCGGTTGCAGCACGGCAACGAGGCGGTCGGCCGGCTCTACACAGCGCTGGGCACGGCGTTCCACAACGAGCGGCGCCGGCCTGAGATCAACGCCGACCCGGTGGCGTTCATGAGCCTGATGCTCGCCTCGGCCGGTCTGCCCACCGAGCTCGCCGGCGAGGCGCTGCAGGACTCGCACGACGACTTCGTTCGAGCAGAGACCGAGTTGGCGTTCAGCCGCACCGGACGCGATGTCGGGACGCCCATCATCACCTTCAAGCCCGGCCAGTCCGACGAGGGCAGCTTCTTCGGCCCCGTCATCTCCACCATTCCCCGAGGCGCCGAGGCCGTGCGCCTGTGGGATGCCATCGAGCTCATCGCCACCACCACCGGCGTGGCCGAGCTCAAGCGCTCGAACCGTGCCACGCTCAGCTTCGACTGACCGGTGCCCTCCGAAGAAAGGACGTGGTCGACATGACCAAGCCACGGCGAACCGCCGCACCCTCCACTCACCGCTATCCCCGCACCGCGCGACTCAACGAGTCGCTGCGCGAGGTGATCGCCGAGGAGCTCATCCGTATCGACGACGAGCGTCTCTCGCTCGTCACGATCACCGCCATCGATGTGGATTCGGAGATGAACCGGGCCACCGTGTTCTACGACTCGCTCGCGGGTGAGGACGGTGACGAGGAGATCGTGGAAGCACTCGCTGCCCACCGGGTGCGGATCCAGGGCTCCGTCGGACGCCAGGTGCGGGCCAAGAAGACGCCGATCCTCACGTTCAGGCCCGACGACGCCATTCGCGCGGCGGAGCGGATCGAGCGGATCCTGCACGACAAGGACACGCTGCCCGAGCGGCCTCCGTCGCCGGCCGACCAGGACGCCGATGGCGAGGCGTAAGCCTGCCACCACGCACGGCCTGGCCGTGGTCGACAAGCCCGCCGGCGTCACCAGCCACGATGTGGTGGGCATGCTGCGTCGCCGCTTCGGCGAGCGCCAGGTCGGCCACGCGGGAACGCTCGATCCCGATGCCACGGGCGTCCTCCTGGTCGGCGTCGGCCGCGCGACCCGCATCCTGCGGTTCCTCACCGATCTCGGCAAGACCTACACCGGACAGGTGGTGTTCGGTACCACCACGGACTCGCTCGACTCCACGGGGGTGGTCACCGGCACGTTCGACATGGCCGGCCTCGACCCGGAGGTGGTTCGTGCCGCGGTCGCCGAGCACCTCGTCGGGCCCATCCTGCAGATCCCTCCGATGGTCAGCGCGGTCCGAGTCGACGGCCGACGCCTCCACGAGCTGGCCCGCGAAGGGGTGGAGATCGAGCGCGAGCCGCGGCCGGTCACGGTGCACCGCTTCGAGATCGCGCCGACCGCCGATCCGCTGGTGTACGACATCGAGGTGCAGTGCTCCAAGGGCACGTACATCCGGACGCTCGCCGACGATCTCGGGCGTTGGTGCGGCGGCGGGGCACATCTGCGTGGGCTGCGGCGAACCGCCGTCGGTGGTTTCACGGCCGATGGTGCTGCGGCCCCCGACGCCGTCGAGTTGCTCTCGCTGCCCGATGCCGTCCGCGACTACCCGCACGTGTCGGTCTCCGCCGACGTGGCCGCGCTCGTCGGGAACGGGCGCCAGTTGGATCGGGCGCTGAACGGTCTCGAGGGCGACGGGCCGTGGGCCGTTCTCGGCCCCGACGGTGCATTGCTCGCCATGTACGAGGCCCGCGACGAGCAGTTCGCGAAGCCGTCGGTCGTCCTGGCGTGAGGCCCGGCGGTGGTGGCCCGATGACGGCCCGGCGCTAGCGTTCCTGCCCGTGCACGTCATCACCGATCTGTCCGCAGCGCCCTGGCCGGGCGAGCGCACGGTGGTCACCATCGGCGCGTACGACGGGGTCCATCGCGGGCACCAGGCGGTGATCGCCGAAGTTCGGCGTCGCGCCGCGGCATCCGGTGCGCACTCCGCCGTCATCACCTTCGATCGTCATCCTGCGTCGATCGTGCGGCCGGAGAGCGCGCCTCGCCTCCTCACCGACCTCGACCAGAAGTTGGAGCTGCTGGAGGCGACCGGTGTCGACGCCACGGTCCTGGTGCGCTTCGACGAGGCGCAGTCGCAGGAGGATCCGATGAGCTTCGCCCGCCGCGTGCTGGTCGACCTGCTCGCGACGTCCGCAGTCGTGGTGGGGGAGGACTTCCACTTCGGCCGCGGTCGGGAAGGCAACGTGACCACGTTGCGCGAGCTCGGTGCCGTCGCCGACTTCGAGGTGTATCCGATGGCGCTCGTGCCACGCACGGACGGCCCGGACGAATCACTCAGCTCGACGGCGATCCGCCGGGCGATGGCGGGTGGCCAGGTCGAGTTGGCCGCGGAGATGCTCGGCCGTTTGTTCGAGGCCCGCGGTGTCGTGGTGCACGGCGATCAGCGGGGCCGGCTGCTCGGCTTTCCGACGGCCAACGTCGAGGTCCCCAACGCAACCTGCCTGCCCTCCGACGGGGTGTACGCCGGCTGGTACCTGCGACCCGACGGGACCCGTCATGCCTGTGCGATCAACCTCGGAAGGCGGCCCACGTTCTACGAGCACGCCGATCACTCACTGCTCGAGGCGCACCTCATCGACTTCAACGGGGACCTGTACGGCGAGCGGGCGCGCGTGCAGTTCGCCGCATTCCTGCGCAGCGAGCGCAAGTTCGACGGCATCGACGCCCTCATCAGCCAGCTGAAGAACGACGTCGATCACGCCCGCGGCGTGCTCGCCGGCTGAGCGATCCCGACCTCACGCCGGCCAGATCACCGTGCCGGTGTCGTCGTAGATCCCCTCGAGGACCGACGTCTCGACCATCGTGCTGATGTCGGGAGGAACGCCGTCCCACAGCCCGACCGCGGCGTACGCCTCGACCTCGGTGTGGAGTTCGGACACGATCGGCATCCCGAGCGGCTGCGTGGGCGTCACCGACAGGCTGACGAGCTTCGACTCGACCGCCCATCGCGCCTGTTCGCCCTCGGGGGACAGGAAGAGTGCGTTGCCGTTGCCGTTGATCGCGTCGACCGCGACCTGGGCGGCGGCCTCGGGGTCGGCGACGGCGTCGGCGAGACCGCGCATCGTCGCTCGCATGAAGTCCTGGGCGGCGGTCGGGAACTCCTCCAGGAAGGTGCTGTTCGTGTAGATCACGCCGAAGCTGCCGGGGATCCCGTAATCGCTCGGGTCGTACAGCTTGAACGGGATGCCGTCTCGCTCGAGCTGCTTGGGCTCGTTGCTCTTGTAGCCGGGGAACCCGACGATGTCGGGTACCTCGATGTGCACCGCTGGGTCGTACCCGTCGAGCAGCACGGTCTCGTAGTCGGTCCCCTCCTCCAACCCGGCGTTCGCGAGCATCGCCTTCACCGACGGGGTGATCTTGCCCTTCACCCCGATCTTCTTGCCCTTCAGTGATGCGAGGGTGGGCACCTCGCCCTGCTTGGTGATGAGCGCGTCGATGCCCGTGCGGCCCTCGACGGCGAGCGCGACGTAGCCGGCGTCGTTGGCACCGGCGAAGTCGACGACCTCGCTGAAGGACCCACCGGAGCTGAACTGGGCGTCGTCGGCCGCGATCAGTGGATAGTTGTCGGCGGAGAAGCTCGGCTTGAGCTCCACGTCGAGGCACAGGTCCTTGTAGTAACCCTTCGAGGCGGCGACGAGCACGTCGACGATCGATGCGGACGCAGAGAAGTCGAAGCTCGACAGGTAGGTGATGGTCCCGGCCGCCTTGTTGGCCTCGCACCGATCCGCCGGGAACGGCTTGCCGGCGGCCACGTCGAGCACCGGCGGGATGGAGTCGCCGGGCACCGAATCGCCGATGGCCGTCGGGGGCACCGTCGGGTCGGGGCTGCCGATCGTCGTGGAGTCGTCACCGCTGCAGGCGGCGACGAGGGGGAGGGCGGCGAGAAGCAGTGCGACGTAACGTCGACGCGACATGGAGTGTCCTTTGATGGTCGGACGTCACGGCAGGGGACGTCGAGTCAGCCTACTCAGCGACATCCGGCGATGCCCCGGCAGCGTCGAGCGCTTCGAAGAGCGCCAGCACGTTGGATGCGCCCACGCCGACCCGGTGGCCCGTACGCGAGATGAACCCGAACTGCACGCCGGTGTCGGGGTCGTCGGCGGCGAAGAACTGCTCGTGGCCGTCGGCGTCGACGACCACCTCGGTGAGCAGCGGCGCCCCGCCCTCGGCCAGGCACGCTCGTGCGTACCCGGCGTTGAGCACCTCGAGGGCCACGTGCTGCACGCCGCCACCGTGTTCGGCGACGTAGCGGGCGACGGCCGGCGACGCGTCGGGACTGACGAGCACGAACGTGACCCCGCCCGCGGACAGCGCGGCCATCCCCGAGTGCGGATCGGCCAGCGGCGTCTCGTGGAATCCGAACCGCCGGACCAGTGACGTCGTGGCCGCGTCGAGGTCGGGCACGGCGACCACGACGTGGTCGACCCGGCTGACGACCGTGTCCAGGCCAGATCCGCCGGCACCGGCTGCCTGCTTGTCGGGTGCAGGGTCGGGTCGGTGCCCGGCGACCTCGATGCGGTGCGTCTCGGTGAGCAGGACCCGGAAGAGCTGTTCGGCGAAGTCGGCGTCGACGCCCGCCTCGATCGCCTGGCGACGCCGAGAGGTGACGACGTCGCGCACGCGGGCGGGTTGGATCACGGGAGTGTCCGAGTGCTGTTTGACCGCCGCGACCTCGCGACACACAGCCAGACGCTCGGACACGATCGCGATCAGTGCTGCGTCGAGCTGGTCGATGCGGGTGCGCAGGTCGTCCAGGTTCGGCGTGTCGTCGTTCGGCGTGTCGGGCTCGGCCATCGCCGTGAACGGTATCCGCTCAGTTCCAGTTCGGCCGTGGCGGCCGTTGCGAGACGTGCCAGCGCAGGACGATCCGCTGCAGGACCGAGATGAGCACCAGGAACACCGTGCCGAGCAGGGCCATGGCGAACACGGCCGCCCACAGCGCGTCGCCCTCGTTGAGCGCGGCAGCCCGCTTGCCGATCGAGCCCAGACCCTGGTTGGCGAAGTTCCCGCCCTCCACGAGGTACGCCGCGATCAGCGCGAGCCCCACGTTGTAGCGGGCGGCCGTGAACAGCGACGGCATCGCCGAGGGCAGCCGCAGCCGCCACAGCACTTCGAGCCTGGTGGCGTCGACCGAGGCGAGCAGTTCGCGTGCGGCCGGATCGGCACCGCGCATCCCGTCGACCGTGGCGAACGCGAACGCGGGCATGCACACCAGTCCGGTGATGAACAGCACCGGCGGCGTGCCCGACCCGAGCCACAGCACCACCGAACCGATGTAGGCGACGAACGGCGTGACCTGGAGCAGGATCAGGACCGGCTGGGTGGCGCTCTCCATGAACGACGACGCGGCCATGAGCGAGCCGACGAGGAGCGCGACCGCGAGCGCGATGACGAGCCCTCCGAAGGCGTGGTACGCGGTGACCCACGTGGCCCACGCGTAGTCACCCGCGTGGGCGCCCAGGTAACGCACGATGCGCGACGGGGCGCGGAGGATGAACGGACGCACGTCGTTCACGCGGACGAGCAGCTCCCACAGCCCGAGGAAGGCGACGATGCCCACCACCGGGGCGAACACGCGGCGATTCATGCTCGGCCACCGTGGAGGGCGTGGCGGACCTGAGCGCAGAGCTCGACGAAGTGTGCGTCGTCCTCGACGTCGTCGGGGCGGGGACGAGGAAGGTCGATCTCGATGTCCGCCACGACGCGGCCGGGTCTGGCGCTGCTCACGAGCACGCGATCGCTGAGGGCGACGGCCTCGGGGATGCTGTGGGTGATGAAGACGACCGTCGCTCCCCGGCCTTCGACCAGGCGGGTGAGCATCATCCTCATCTCGGCCCGCGTGATCTCGTCGAGCGCGGCAAACGGTTCGTCCATCACCACGAGCGGCGCGTGCAACGCCAGTGCCCGCACGAGGGCGACCCGCTGCTGCATGCCGCCGGACAGTTCGTGGGGGTAGGAGCCGAGGAAGTCGCCCAGGCCGACCTCGTGGAGCAGGTCGAGCGGATCGGTGGCCGCCGGCGGATTGGCGCCTCGGTTGACGTCGAGGAGGAGCCGAGCGTTCGCCTCGACGGTGCGCCACGGCAGCAGGCCGGGTTGCTGGGGCACCATCGCCACCCGCTTGTTCGCTCGCGCGACGGAGGGGAGCGCACCGTCGACCTCGACCGAACCGCTGGTCGCGGGCTCGAGGCCGGCGATGATGCGCATGAGCGTCGTCTTGCCGCACCCCGACGGGCCGATGATGCTCACGAAGCTGCCGGAGTCGATGTCGAGGGTGAGCGGAGCGACGACGGCCAACTCGCCGTAGTCCTTGGTGAGGTCGCGCACCACGATCCGGCTCATCGCAGTGAGTGTAGGAGGGGTGTCCTCGCCGTCGGGAGGTTTCCCCGGTCGTGAGCCGCTAGTCTTGCTGCGTCCGTCGGGGCGAAACCTCCGACGCGATGCTCCCCGGCCGTCAGCCGGCGGGCGACCTCCACAGGAAGGGAAGGCATCATGCTGCCGCCGAAGATCGAAACCATCGACGCGCACAAGCTCAGCGACACCGACACCGGTTCGCCCGAGGTGCAGATCGCGCTGCTCACCGCACGCATCAACCACCTCACCGAGCACTTCAAGACCCACAAGAAGGACCACCACAGCCGTCGTGGCCTCCTCAAGCTGGTCGGCCGCCGTCGGCGCATGCTCGACTACGTGAAGAACATCGACGTCGAGCGTTACCGCGCCATCGTCGCCGCCAACGGCCTGCGTCGCTGACCGGCGTCGCCCCTGTCCGCACCGGCGGGCATCAGTGCTGGTAGGCTGATCGCGACATACCAACCGAGCGGAACCTCTGGATCGGTTGTCAGTCGCGAGTACCGATGCCCCTCCGGGCAGCGCGTCGGTGTTGGCGACTGGGAACCGACCTCCGCTCCGAAAGCCCGTGCGAACGCGCGACGCGGCATGAAAGGAGCTCGTCATGGCAGATGCCATCCGAGTGTCGAGTGCCGTTTCCGGTACCGACAAGACCCTGTCGTTCGAAACCGGCAAGCTGGCTCAGCAGAGCCAGGGTGCCGTGGTCGCGACCCTGGGCCGTACCACGGTGTTGGCAACTGCCAACGCTGCCAAGGAAGCCCGCCCCGGTGCGGACTTCTTCCCCCTGACCATCGACGTCGAAGAGCGTGCGTACGCCGCGGGCAAGATCCCGGGCTCGTTCTTCCGTCGCGAGGGTCGTCCCACCGAGGACGCGATCCTCACCTGCCGGCTCACCGACCGGCCGCTGCGTCCCGCGTTCCCCGAGGGCTTCCGCAACGAGACCCAGGTCGTGCTCACCATCATCGGTGCCGACATGGAGAACCCGCACGACGTGCTCTCGATCAACGCCGCGTCGGCGTCGCTGATGATCAGCGGCATCCCCTTCGACGGCCCGATCGGCGCCGTGCGCGTCGCCTACAGCCAGACCGGCGAGTGGATCCCCCACCCGACCTACGAAGAGGGCCAGGCCAGCACGTTCGAGCTCGTCGTCGCCGGGCGCCAGCTCGACAGCGGCGACGTCGCCATCATGATGGTGGAGGCCGGTGGCACCACCAAGAGCTTCGACTACTACGCCGACGGCGCCCCGAAGGTCGACGAGACCGCCCTCGCCGGTGGCCTCGAGGCGAGCAAGACCTGGATCAAGGAGAGCATCGCGCTGCAGCGCGAGCTCGTCGCCGGTGTCGTCGCCGCACACGGTCCGATCGTGCCGATGGAGTACAGCGTCACCGTCGACTACGCCCCCGAGGTGTTCGCCGCGGTCGAGCCCATCGCCACGCCTGAGCTGTCCAAGGCCGTCGCCATCGCCCTCAAGGCCGATCGCAACGCCGCCACCGACGCCGTGGCCGCCGACGCCATCGCCAAGCTCTGTGGCGAAGGCAGCGAGTTCGCCGGTCGCGAGCGCGAGGTCAAAGAAGCGGTGCGCAGCCTCACCAAGAAGCTCGTCCGCAAGCGGATCGTCGACGAGGGTCTGCGCATCGACGGTCGTGGTCCCCGCGACCTCCGTCCGCTCAGCAGCGAAGTGGGCGTGCTGCCCACCGCCCACGGCACCGGCCTCTTCCAGCGTGGCGAGACCCAGGTGATGAACGTCGTCACGATGGCCATGCCCCGCATGAACCAGTTGCTCGACACCCTCGGGCCGGAGACCAACAAGTACTTCCTGTTCCACTACAACATGGCCCCGTGGGCCAACGGTGAGACGGGTCGCGTGGGCTCGCCCAAGCGTCGTGAGATCGGCCACGGTGCGCTCGCCGCCCGTGCGCTGCTCCCCGTGCTGCCGGGTCTCGACAACTTCAACTACACGCTCCGGCTCGTGGCCGAGGTGCTCGCCTCCAACGGCTCGACGTCGATGGCGTCGGTGTGCTCGGGCTCGCTGGCCCTCATGGACGCCGGTGTGCCGATCAAGGCCCCCGTGGCCGGTATCGCCATGGGCCTCGTGTTCGCCGAAGGCAAGTACACCACCCTCACCGACATCCTCGGTGCCGAGGATGCGTTCGGCGACATGGACTTCAAGGTCGCCGGTACCGCCGACGCGATCACGGCCCTGCAGCTCGACACCAAGATCGACGGCATCCCTGCCGACGTGCTGGCCGCCGCGCTCAACCAGGCGAAGGAAGCTCGTACCGAGATCCTCGCCAACATGAACGCCTGCATCGCCGAGCCCCGGCCGGAAGTGGCCGCCACGGCGCCGAAGATCATCACGATCCACATCCCGATGGACAAGATCGGCGAGGTCATCGGGCCCAAGGGCAAGGTCATCAACACGATCACCCAGGAGACCGGTGCCGACATCGCCGTCGACGACGACGGCGCCCAGGGCATCGTCACCATCGGTGCGGTCGAGGCGTGGCGCATGGAGGACGCGAAGGCTCGCATCCTCGCCATCGTGTCGCCGCCCATGGCCGACGTCGGTGCCACCTACCAGGGTCGCGTGGTGAACATCACCAAGTTCGGTGCGTTCGTCAACATCCTTCCCGGCCGCGACGGCCTGGTCCACATCAGCAAGCTCGGCAAGGGCAAGCGGATCAACAACGTGGAAGACGTGCTCACCCTCGGTCAGGAGATCGAGGTCATCGTCGAGGAGATCGACGAGAAGGGCAAGGTCAGCCTCACCCCCGGTGACTCGTGGGACCCGGTCATCCCCGAAGGGGCAGGCTCGTCCGCTCCCTCGCGGGAGCGCTCGGACCGCGGCGACCGTGGTGATCGCGGCGACCGTGGTGATCGCGGTGGTCGCGATCGTGACCGCGGCGAGCGTGCGCCCCGCTCGGCGGCTCCGGCCGTCGAAGGTGCGGTGGCCGTGTCGTTCGACGACGCGTTCGACGCCGAGCTCGCCGGTGAACTCGGTGACCTCGGTCCCGGCGGCGAGACCGGTGGCAATGCCGGTGGCGGCGACCGCGAAGAGCGCGGCGATCGTGGCGGCCGGCGTCGTCATCGCTGACGGCCTCGCACGGTGACCGATCTTCGTATCACCCAACTCGACTCAGGCCTGACGGTGGCCACCGAACGCGTGCCCAGCACGCTGTCGGTGGCCACTGGCGTCTGGGTCGGCGTCGGCTCGCGTGACGAGCCCGAAACGCTGAGCGGTGTGAGTCACTTCTTGGAGCACCTGCTGTTCAAGGGCACCGAGACCCGATCCGCTCAGGAGTTGTCCCGCGGCGTGGATCGGCGGGGTGGCGACTTCAATGCGTTCACCTCCAAGGAGTACACGGCGTACTACTGCCGGCTCCCCGCTCGACACGCGGCGTTCGGGATCGAGTTGCTCGGCGACGTGCTGACCCGACCCGCGCTTCGTGACAGCGATGTGCACGGCGAGCGCCAGGTGATCCTCGAGGAGTTGGCGATGGACGACGACTCGCCCGACGACGTCGCCCACCGGGTGTTCGCCGAGCGCATGTTCGCCGACCACGCGCTCGGACGCGACCCGGCGGGCGATCGAGAGCACGTCGAGGCCATCACTCCCGACGACGTGCGCGAGTTCTTCGCCCAGCACTACCGGGCCGGCACGATGGTGGTGGCGGCGGCCGGCCCGCTCGAGCACGATGAGTTGCTGGCCCACATCGAGCAAGCCTTCTCGGGTGTCGCGCCCGGCGGCGACCGTCCCACGCGTGGCGCGCCGAGCGGGATGGGCGACAGCGTCTCGCTGGCCGACGAGAGCGAGCAGGTCCACATCGTGATGGGCGGCCGCGCGCTCGCCCGTGGCGACTCGCGGCGCGAGGCGCTCGACGTGGTCAACCACGTGCTCGGGGGAGGCATGTCGAGCCGCCTGTTCGAGGAGATCCGCGAACGGCGCGGCCTGGCCTACGCGGTCTACTCAGGCGTCGCCGCCTACGCCGACGCCGGCGTGTTCCAGCTGTATGCGGGCACGCAGCCCGAGCATGCCGACGAGGTCCAGGCCCTGCTGTTGAGCGAGCTCCGGCGACTGGGCACCGAAGGGATCACCGACGAGGAGCTGGACATCGCTGTCGGCTACCTCACCGGGGCGTTCGAGCTCGGTCTCGAGGACACCGGTGCACGCATGGCGCGCACGGCGGGCCAACTGATCACCACCGGTTCGGTACGCCCGATCGACGAACAGGTGGCGCGGTGGGCAGCCGTCGACCAGGCGGCGGTGCAGTCGGTCATCGCCGACGTCCTCACCGGTGACCCGGTCGTGGTCACCGTCGGCCCGAATGCCACCGACGCCTGAGCCGCGGGCAGCGAGTACCGTCGTCGGCATGAGCCGGATTCGTGTGGGTGTGGTGGGTGCAGGTGGTCGGATGGGAGCCACGGTGTGCGAGGCGATCGCCGCCGACGATGCGCTCGAGTTGGTCGCCGCCGTCGATCCGCACTCCGCCGGGCGCCTGGTGGAGGGCGTCGAGATCGCGGCAGAGCTCAGAGCACTGGCCGACGCCGGCTGCGAGGTGGTCGTCGACTTCTCCAACGTCGCCGCGGCCCGGGTGACGTTGCCGTGGCTGGCGATGCACGGGATGCACGCAGTGGTCGGCACCACCGGCTTCACGCCCGACGACGTCGACCTGTTCCGCAGCGAGTTCAGCGGCAGCAACTGCATCATCGCCGCCAACTTCGCGATCAGCGCGGTGCTGATGATGCGCTTCGCAGAGCTGGCAGCGCCCTACTTCGACACCGCCGAGATCATCGAGTTGCACCACGACCGCAAGATCGACGCCCCATCGGGGACGGCGAAGGTCACCGCCGAGCGGATGGCGGCCGCCTCGCAGGAGTGGGCCGCCGACCCGACCGAGTACGAGATCTACCCGGGAAGCCGAGGTGGGGTCGGACCGGGAGGCATCCACCTGCATTCGGTCCGCATGCGCGGGATGGTCGCGCACCAGCAGGTGATCCTGGGCGCGCAGGGGCAGACGCTGACGATCCGTCAGGACAGCTACGACCGCGCCAGCTTCATGCCGGGCGTGGTGCTGGCCTGCAAACGGATCGCCGAGTACCCGGGACTGACGCTGTCGCTCGACCCCTTGCTGGGCGTCTAACCGAGCGACTCGATCGCGGCGTCGTAGTCCGGCTCCTGAGCGATCTCGGGAACCAGCTGGCTGTGCACGACGGTGCCGTGCTCGTCGAGCACGACGACGGAGCGGGCGAGCAGCCCGGCCAGTTTGCCGTCGGCGAGGGTCACGCCGTATGCCGTGCCGAAATCGCTCCGGAACGTCGATGCGGTGACGACGTTGGAGAGGCCCTCGGCGCCACAGAAGCGTCCCTGGGCGAACGGCAGGTCGGCCGACACGCACAGCACGACCGTGTTCTCGAGGCTTGACGCCAGTTCGTTGAACTTGCGGACACTCGTGGCACACGTGGCCGTGTCGATGCTGGGGAAGATGTTGAGCACGACTCGCTTGCCTGCGAAGTCTGCCGGGGAGACCTCGCTGAGGTCACCCTTCGTGATCGCGAACGACGGGCTGGGAGCGCCGACCGAGGGGAGGTCGCCGACGGTGTGGACGGGGTTGCCCCCGAGTGCGGTGGTTGCCATGCGGACGGTTCTAGCACGGCCGAGAATGGCCCTCGTCACCGGCCCTGTCGGAAATTGCGGACATTGGCCAGGACCACGACGGCCACCGATGCGATGACGATCCACCACTGGTAGCGGTTCGTCCAGTCGATCACGTCGCGCAGTGTGCCCTCGAACGCCTTGGCCAGCCACCACAGCAACGCCAGGCGGGCCGCCACACCGACGGCGAACATCGGCGCCAGGCGCTTCCAGCTCGTGCCCGCGGCCCCGGTCAGCGCCCACACGATGTTGCTGCCGACGAAGAACGGGACGACGATCCACTCGGCGCGTGCCACCTGCTGCTCGAACTTCGCGACCTGCGTCTGCGGCATGCCGAGGAAGCGCCAGAACCATCGCAGGGCCCGGTCGCCGTAGCAGCGACCGATCATGTGGCACACCACGGCGGCGACGAGGATCCGGAGCGTGCCGACCAAGGCCCACGTGAACGGCGAGATGTCCGACGGCACGGTGAGCACCAGGTATCGATTGCGTGAGGAGAGCATCAGCAGCTTCGCGGGGTGGTCCACCTCGAGTGCCGCCCAACTCGCAGCGGCGATGTTGGTGCAGATCACCAGCCCCACGAACGCGACCAGCCAGATGGGAGCGGTGGGAGGTGGGGGCGGCGGCGCCGGCACTTCGATTTGGACGTCGTCACTCACTCGTCGCACACTAGGTGCCGCCCGGCGAGGGGCCGGGCATGGGGAGGAGACACGTGCGTTCGATCAACGGCATCGCGATTGGCGCGCTCATGGTGGTGGTCGTCGCGTGTGGCGCCGATCCGAACGACAGCCTGAGCAGGCCCACCACCACGGTGGCGCCGATCCCGACCAGCGAGGTGACCTACCCCGCGAACGGTGAGCGTTCGGCGGTGGTCGCGATCGACAACAACTTCGTGCCTCAGGCGGTCACGATCGCCGCGGGCACTGAGATCGTGTTCACCAACAACGGCCGCAACCCGCACAACATCGTGCCCGCGGACGACCCCGACGCCGTGTCCTGGGGCGTCCACGAGGATCGGTTCCAACCGAAGGACAGCTACTCGCGCGTGTTCGACCGGCCCGGCACCTACGTCTACTACTGCACCATCCATGGAAGTCCGAGAGCCGGCATGTTCGGCACGATCACGGTGACCGCACCGTGACCAACAGAAGGGTTCACCCGATGCAACGTCGATTCCTGGCCGCACTGGCCGCCGCCTCCATGCTCGTCGCCGCGTGCGGGAGCAAGGGAGCAGAGTCCTCGACCACGCCGGCCACCACGGCCGCGGTCACGACGACCGCGGTGACGACGACGCAGCCACCGGAGACGACCGTCCCCGCGGACGAGGTCCTCCACGTGCCCGACGACTACGACACCATCCAGGCAGCGGTCGACGCGGCATCGCCCGGCGCGCTCATCCTGGTGGGTCCCGGCACCTACAAGGAGGCGGTCCAGGTGGAGACGGACGAGCTCACCATCCGTGGTCTCGACCGCAACAGCGTCGTGCTCGACGGCGACTTCCGGCTCGACAACGGGGTGCGCATCCTCGGGGCCAAGGGGGTCGCGGTCGAGAACATGACGGCGATGAACTACACCCACAACGGCTTCTTCTGGACCGGCGTCGACGGCTACCGCGGCTCGTACCTGACCACGTATCGAACGGGTGACTACGGCGTCTACGCGTTCGACTCGGTCAACGGCCAGATCGATCACATCTACGCCGCGGGCAGTCCCGATGCCGGCGTGTACATCGGCGAGTGCTATCCGTGCAACGCGGTGCTGGACCACGCGGTGAGCGAGCACAACGGTCTCGGGTACTCGGGCACGAACTCGGGCGGCAATCTGCTGATCGTCAATTCGACGTTCCGCTTCAACCGCGCCGGGATCGTGCCGAACAGCGGCTCGTACGAGCTGTGCTACCCGAACCGCGAGACCACGATCGTGGGCAACCTCGTGTACTCCAACAACCAGGCCGACACGCCGGCGATCGACGTCGCGTTGCTGGCCATG
The DNA here is from genome assembly GCA_963720695.1 of uncultured Acidimicrobiaceae bacterium. Taxonomy (GTDB): domain Bacteria; phylum Actinomycetota; class Acidimicrobiia; order Acidimicrobiales; family Ilumatobacteraceae; genus UBA668. The sequence continues at coordinate 497,013 of CAVRGG010000004.1, read as the reverse complement.
GGCAACGGCATCCTGGTCGCCGGTGGGGTGAAGAACGACATCGAGCGCAACCTCGTGTACGACCACGACAAGAGCGGCATCGGCGCGGTCCCGTTCCTCGAGGATGATCCCAACGACGAGGTGCCGACGCCGGACGAGTGGAGCACGCCGTGCTCGGAGCAGAAGCAGATGGTGCCGACGGACCCGGGTGGCCCGATCCTGTGGGACGCGCAGCAGAACCGCGTCGTCGACAACGTGCTCAGCGACAACCGCGTGGCCGATCTTCTGGTCGCCTCGGCGGGCACCGACGTGTCGACCCTGGGCAACTGCTTCTCCGGCAACACGTTCACCTCGACGCTGCCCTACGAGCTGGAGACGCTCGCCCCGTGCGACGCGACCGGCAGCGGTGACTGGACCGCGGGGGAGTACCCGATCGCCAACTGGCTGGGAGAGACCCACCCGCCGTCGGTGGACTGGAAGACGGCGCCCCTGCCCGACCTGCAGCCTCAGGAGCAGATGCCCGATGCCGCGACGGCACCGGCACATCCGGCGACCGACGTGCCGTTCACGGTGGACCTCGCCGCGATCGTGGTCCCGACCAAGCCGGCCTGACGGACACGTGCGCCTGCAACGCTGGCTCGTCCTGGCGGCGACGGTCACGCTGATCGGTGGCTGCAGCGACGGTGACCGAGGTGCTCCCTCGGTCACCGCGCACGTCCATGTCCACACCGACGTCACCTCGCTGGGCCAGCCCGACCGACCGGTGGCTGGTCCCCAGGGGGCGGTGCCGCAGTTCCTCGTGGAGTGCGCCTACAGCCACGCCGCCATGGACGATCCGATCGTGTTCCCCGGCCAGCCCGGGTTCAGTCACCTGCACGTCTTCTTCGGCAACGAGCACGTGGACGCCGAGACCACACCGTCGGCGCTCGTGGGTGGCACGACGACGTGCGACCAGCAGCTCGACACCGCCGCCTACTGGGCGCCGGCGCTGCTGCGCGACGGGGAGATGCTGGTGCCGGTGAAGAGCACGGCGTACTACCGACCCGGCGTCGACGTGGACCCGACGATCGTGCAGCCGTTCCCGGCCGGGCTGGTGATGGTGGCCGGCAACTCGGGAGCGACGACGGAGCAGCCGGTGTCGATCGTCGCGTGGAGCTGCGGCGCGGGCAGCGAACGCGACGTGTTGCCGCCGGAGTGCGTGGAGGGCCGCGATCTGCGGCTCCTGGTCACGTTCCCCGACTGCTGGGACGGCGAGCACCTCGACAGCGACGATCATCACGCCCACGTCGCGTACAGCGCGCGGGGCGTGTGCCCGGCCAGCCATCCGGTGCCGATCACCCAGCTGCAGTTCAGCGTCGAGTACCCGGTCTGGGGCTCCACCGCCGGCCTGCAGCTGGCCAGCGGAGGACTGACGACGGGGCATGCGGACTTCATGAACGGGTGGAACCAGGACAAGCTCGACAGCGAGGTGCGGCTGTGCCTGCATCGCCGGGTCGTGTGCGGCGTCACCAGCGGCCGCAAGACCGGCTGACGCCGGCCGAGGTCGACTAGAGGCGCCCGGAGGCGATGACGCGCTCGAGGAACTCGTGGGTCTCGGGTTGCGTGGGTGCCGTGAACAACCGGCCGGGTGGTCCGCTCTCGAGGATGACGCCGTCCTTGAGGAAGCACACCATGTCGCTGATCTCTCGCGCGAAGCCCATCTCGTGCGTGGCCAGCACCATGGTCATTCCTTCCGTGCGCATGTCGCGGATGACGTTGAGGACCTCGCCGACGAGCACGGGATCGAGCGCCGCGGTGACCTCGTCGAGCAGCATCAGTTCGGGCCGCATCGCCAGCGTGCGCACGATGGCGACTCGCTGCTGCTGCCCGCCGGAGAGCTGATCGGGGTACGCGGTCGCCTTGTCCGCGAGGCCGAACCGGCCGAGCAGTTCGAGCGCCTCCTCCTGCGCGCCCGTCTTGTCGTGGCCGAGGACCTTGGTGGGGCCGAGGGTGACGTTCTTGAGCACGCTCATGTGTGGGAACAGGTTGTAGCTCTGGAACACCATCCCGATCCGTCGGCGGATCGGGTCGGCGTCGAGGCCCGGCTCGCTGATGTCGACACCGTCGAGCAGGATCGCCCCGTCGTCGATCGGCTCCAGCAGGTTGATGCACCGCAGCAGTGTGCTCTTGCCCGATCCGCTGGCGCCGATGAGGCACACCACCTCGTGCTCGCCCACGTCGAGCGACACCTGGTCGAGCACGACCTTGCGCTCGTGCTTCGAGCCGAACGACTTGCGCACGTCGCGGATGCTGAGCTTGGGGCTCATGTGACCACCGACCCGCTGGTGCGCTTGCGTTGGCGCGCCGAGTACCAGTCGACCAGTCGTGTCTCGGGGATCGTCAGGGCGAGGAAGATCAGCGCCGCGGCGACCAGGGGAGTGAAGTTGGCGGTCAGGTCCTTGATCGAGGTCGCCCGGCGGAACACTTCGATGATGCCGAGCACGCTCAACAGGGCGACGTCCTTCTGCAGCGACAGGAAGTCGTTCATCAGCGGCGGCACGACACGGCGTGCAGCCTGGGGGACCACCACGTGGCGCATGGTCTGGCCGTGCGACAGGCCGAGCGAGCGGGCGCCCGCGCGCTGGCTCTCGTGCACGCCCTCGATGCCCGAGCGGAAGACCTCGGCGACGTAGGCCGAGTAGGCGAGGACGAGCGCGACGGGACCCCACAGGTACGGGGAGTTCCAGCTGCCACCGAACCACAGCACGTGGAACTCGCCGTGCAGCAGGCCGAGCTTGGGGATGCCGAACCCGACGAGGTAGATCGTGAGGATGATCGGCACGCCGCGGAAGAAGTCGGTGTAGACGGCGGCGAAGGCCCGCAGCGGGAACAGTGCCGGGTTGCGCGTGTTGCGGCACAGTGCGATCACGAGCCCCCAGATGAGGATCAGTGGAGCGCACTGCAGGAACAGCTTCACGTCGACCCACAGGTAGCCGAGGATCTCGGGGAAGTCCTGCCGGAAGCGCTCGCCGTTGAAGAAGATCGTCTTCACCTTCGGCCACCCGCTTGAGGTGGTGACGAGCCAGGTGAGCAGTCCGAAGGTGACGACGGTGGAGACGGCAGCGACGAGCAACGCGTGCCGGCGTTGGCGGCGCAACCACGCTTCCCGACGGGTGACGCGCGAGGGCGCCGACACGCGGTCGGCGCCCTCGACATCGGTCATGACTGATGAGGTTAGAGGCTCAGCTCTCCGGGAGCGTGGGTGCCTCGACGTAGTCGCCCATCCACTGCTGGGTGATGCTCTCGAGCTCGCCCGACGCGGTGAGGTTGGCGAGCGCCATGTTGGCGCACGAGACGAGCGGGTTGTCCTTCACGAACAGCAGGCCCCACTGGTCGGCCGAGCCGCTCGCATCGATGGGGAACTGACCGAACACCTTGGTGCCCTCGATCTCGACCGCCGAGATGTAGAGGCCGGTGGGCAGGTCGGTGATGATCGCGTCGATCTGCTTGTTGTCGAGTGCGGTCTTCGCATCGGCGTTGCTGTTGAACGCGAAGGGCTCGACGTCGGGCTTGATGACGTCGGTGATGAACTGCAGGCTGGTCGTGCCGGCCGCCGCGCCGAGCTTGAGCTTCTTCAGGTCGGCGACGGTCTTGACGTCCTTGCCGGGACCGTCGGCGTAGCCGAGCACGGCCTGGTTCGCGGTGTAGTACGGGTCGCTGAACGACACGACCTTCTCGCGATCGGCGTTGATCGTGAACTGCTGCAGGTTGAAGTCGAAGTTGGTGTCGCTGCCGGCGACGGCGGTGTCGAAGGAGGTGCGGACCCACTTGACGGCGTCGCCCTCGAAGCCGAGTTCCTTGGCGACCGCCAGCGCGAGTGCGGCCTCGAAGCCCTGACCGGACTCGGGCTTGTCGTCGATGACGTAGGGCGGGAAGGCGGGATCGCCGGTTGCGATGGTCAGCGTGCCGGCCTCGAGGGTCTTGCCCTCGGCGCAGGACTTGGCGTCGCCGCCGGCCATGGTCGTGTCGGACGCCATGGTGGTGTCGGGGGCCATGGTGGTCTCCGAACCCATCGTGGTGGGTGCGGCCGTGTCGGACGAGGTGCTGTCGCTGCCGCAGGCGGCGAGCAGGACGGCGCCCATCGCGGCGAACGCGAGGATCGTGCGCTTCATGGTGGGGAACTCCTTGGGTGGTGGTGCCTGGGGTGGCGGGTGACCCGGCAGCTGTTCACGCTGGGGTTCGTGCAGGATATCCCAGATATCGGCGGCGAACCCTTGACGGTGAGACAGAAACCGTCTTACTGTCTCAGGTGATGTCCCCGAACCCCTTGTCCGTGGTCGCGCCCATGGAGGCGCGAGTGCTCGATGCGGCCAAGTCGTGCGTGCAGCGTTGGGGTGTCGCCAAGGTCACCATCGACGACATCGCCTCCGAGTCGGGGGTGTCGCGGGCGACGCTGTATCGGATGTTCCCCGGCGGCAAGGACGTGCTCTTCGAGGCGCTGCGGGTCCGCGAGCTCGAGGACTTCTTCACCCGTCTTGCCGGCCACATCCACGGCACCAGCGACATCGAGGAGCTCCTCGTGCGCACGGTCGTCGCCGCCACCCACGAGCTGCGCACGGATCAGGACCTGGCGTCGATGCTCGCGTCCGAGCCCGGCGAGGCGCTCGGTCAGCTCACCGTCGACGGCCTGCCGCGGATCATCCGCGTCGCCACCGTCTTCCTCGTCCCGCTCGTCGACGAGTACCTGCCCCGACGCCAGTCGGCCCGGTTGGTCGAGCTGCTCTCGCGCCTCGTCATCAGCTACTTCCTCGCCCCCTCCGACCACGTGGACCTCGGCGACGCCGAGTCCGCACGAGCTTTCATCTCCACCTTCATCCTTCCGGGCTTCCAGGCCTCTCTCACCACCGCCGCACTCACCAGGAGCTAGTTCCATGACCGTCACCCACAACAGCACCGAAGACATCATCGGGCGCGCCGAGATCAACGACATCGACGCCATCCTCGCCATCCCCAACGCCGACCCCAACGAGGTCGAGCACGTGGTGAAGAACAACGCCGACACCATCTTCAGCTGGGACTACTCGCTGCAGCGCCCGGCATTGCGCAAGCTCTACGAGAAGGCCAAGACCGGTCAGTGGAACGCCACCACCGACCTGCCCTGGCACCTCGACGTCGACGTCGAGAAGTGCGCCATCGAGGAGCGCGAGCTCATCGGCACGGGGCTCGACCCGGCCACGTTCATCGGCACGCCGGTGGAGAAGTGGGACGACAAGAAGTGGCTCGAGTTCAACATCGAGAGCAAGAACTGGAGCCTCAGCCAGTTCATGCACGGCGAGCAGGGCGCGCTGATCTGCACCGCCAAGATCGTCGAGACCGTGCCGTGGTACGACGCCAAGCTCTACGCGAGCACGCAGGTGGTCGACGAGGCCCGCCACGTCGAGGTGTTCGCCCGTTACCTCGCCGAGAAGCTCGGTGGGGAATACCAGATCAACATCCACCTGCGGATGCTGCTCGACGACATCATCAACGACAGCCGCTGGGACATGACCTACCTCGGCATGCAGATCATGGTCGAGGGACTCGCCCTCGCCGCGTTCGGCTTCCAGCAGCAGATGACCACCGAGCCGTTGCTGAAGCAGCTGCTGCGCTACGTCATGAGCGACGAAGCCCGCCACGTCGCCTTCGGTGTGCTGTCGCTGAAGGAGTGCTACGACCAGATGACCGATGCCGAGATGAAGGAGCGCCAGGAGTTCGCGTTCGAGGCCGCGATCCGCATGCGCGACCGCTTCATGTCGCAGGAGGTGTGGGAGCGCATGGGCGTCAACGTGAAGGACATCCTTCCGTTGGTGCTCGCCGACCCGACCCGGATCATCTTCCAGAGCATGCTGTTCAGCAAGATCGTGCCGAACTGCAAGAAGCTCGGTCTGCTCGAGCGCAACGACCAGTGGCTGCGCCGGCGCTTCGAGGAGATGGGCGTCATCCAGTTCGAGGACTGGGCCGACACGGGCGAGGAGTACAGCGCGTTCGAGATCGGCCAAGAGCTGCCCGCCGCGGGCAGCTGACCAGCCGTTCGACTGCACTACGCTGGGCCGCGATGTCGAACGCATCCGACCCGTTCTTCCGCACCTTTCACGCCCTGCGCATCAAGGGGTTCGCCAAAGCGGAGGTGATCGCCGAGGTCGCCGACCTCCCACTGACACTCGTGGAGGACCACCTGCAGGCCCTGCTCGAGCGCGAGTGGGCGCAGTTCCGCGAGGCTCGCGAGCTGTGGCAGCTCACCACCGTGGGCCGCGAGGAACATCACATCGCCCTCACCGAGGACGTCGGTGGCGGGCACATGAGCGAACTGCTCTACGAGCCGTACCGCACCTTCATCTCCCTCAACGAGGAGTTCAAGGCGCTCTGCGGCGATTGGCAGCTGCGCGCCGGTCAGCCCAACGACCACACCGACGCCGACTACGACGGTGCAGTGATCGACCGGTTGGTCGGGCTCGATGCCGCCGCCGCACCGGTCGTGGCGCGCATGGGTGAGGTGCTGGCCCGGCTGCAGCCGTACGGACCACGCCTGGCACGGACGTGCCTGAAAGTGGTCGAGGGCGAAACGAAAATGTTCACCGGCGTGATGTGTGGCAGCTACCACGATGTGTGGATGGAGCTCCACGAAGACCTCATCCTCACCCAAGGCATCGATCGCGCAGCGGAAGGATCGTTCTGATGGCACGCTTCGGCAGAGTTCTCTCGGCGATGGTCACGCCCTTCGACGACCACGGCGCACTCGACCTCGACGAGGCCGTGCGTCTGGCCCGGTGGCTCCAGGACCAGGGCCACGACGGCCTGGTGGTGTCGGGCACCACCGGCGAGTCGCCCACCCTGACCGACGACGAACGGCTGAGTCTGTTCGCTGCGGTCATCGAGGCGGTCACCATCCCGGTCATCGCCGGCTCGGGCACCAACGACACCGCCCACTCGGTCCACCTCACCAAGGAGGCCACCGCGCTCGGCGCGGCCGGCATCCTCGCGCTCTGCCCGTACTACAACCGACCGTCGCAGGCGGGCATCGAGGCGCATCTGCGGGCGATGGCCGCGGCCACGCCGTTGCCGCAGATGATCTACGACATCCCGGTGCGCACCGGCCGCAAGATCAGCACCGCCGTGCTGCTGCGTCTGGCGCGGGAGGTGCCGAACGTGGTCGCGCTCAAGGACGCTGCCGGGAACCCCGGAGAGACCGCCTCGCTCATCTCCAGCGCGCCGGAGGGATTCGAGGTCTACAGCGGTGACGACGGCATGACCCTGCCGCTGCTCGCCAGTGGCATCGTCGGCGTGGTCGGTGTGGCCACCCACTGGACCGCTCCCGATCACCAGGAGATGTTCGACCTGTGGGAGAAGGGCGACGTCGTGGCGGCGCGCCTGGTCAACTCGCGCATGTTGGAGAGCTTCGCCTTCGAGACCGGCGACGACGCTCCCAACCCCATTCCCACCAAGGCCGTCATGCGCCACCTGGGCTTTCGCGTCGGGCAGGCCCGCCTGCCGATGGGGCCGGCGCCGGCATTCGTGGAGGACCGAGTGCCCGAGGTGCTCGCAAACCTGCAACGCTGGCGGGATGCTTTCCCCCAACGCCCCGCGCAGTAACTGATGGCCACCCCCGTACGCGTCGTGTTCCTCGGCGGTCTCGGCGAGATCGGTCGCAACTGCATGGCCATCGAACAGGGGGTGGGCGACGACCGACGGATCCTGCTCATCGACTGCGGGCTGATGTTCCCCGACGCCGACATGCACGGCATCGACCTCGTGCTGCCCGACTTCACCTGGCTGCGAGAGCAGGCCGATCGCATCGTCGGTCTCGTCGCCACCCACGGCCACGAGGATCACGTCGGAGCGCTGCAGTACCTGCTGCGCGACCTGAGCTTTCCGATCTATGGCTCGGCGGTCACGCTGGGCCTCGCCCGCAACCGCATCGAGGAAGCCGGTCTCCTCGGTCGCACGGAGATGAACGTCGTCAAGGACGGCCAGCGGTTGATGATCGGCCCGTTCGACGTCGAGTTCATCCCCGTCACGCACTCCGTGCCGCACGCGCACGCCATCTGCTTGCACACGCCCCAGGGTGTCATCCTCCACACCGGCGACTTCAAGCTCGACCTCACACCGGTCGACGGTCGCCGCACCGACCTCGGGCGGATCGGTGCCATCGCCAGCAACGACGGCATCCGGCTGCTGCTCGCCGACAGCACCAACGCCGAGGAGCACGGTCATTCGCCCAGCGAGACCAGCGTCGGCTCGGTGTTGCGGAGCGTGTTCGCCGACCAGAAGGGCCGGCGGATCATCACCGCCAGCTTCGCCAGCCACCTGCACCGCATCCAGCAGATCGCCGACGCAGCGATCGCCAACGGGCGCGTCGTGGCCACACTCGGTCTGAGCATGAAGAAGAACGTCCGTCTCGGTCGCGACCTCGGCGTGTTGAGCATTCCCGATGCGTCGCTCATCGACATCGAGGAGGCGGACAAGTACCCGCCCGGTCAGGTGTGCATCGTCTCGACCGGCTCGCAGGGCGAGCCGATGTCGGCGCTCGCGCTGCTCGCCCGTGGTGAGAGCAAGTGGGTCAAGGCGGGTGACCACGACACCGTGGTGCTGTCCAGCCACGCCATCCCCGGCAACGAGGGCGCCGTCAACAGGGTCATCGACGACCTGCTCCGCGCGGGCGTGGAGGTCATCCACTCCGGCGTCGCCGACGTGCATGCCACCGGCCACGCACAGGCCGACGAGATCAAGACCTACCTGTCGATCACGAACCCGGAGTACTTCGTGCCGATCCATGGCGAGTACCGCCACATGGTCGCCAACGCCAAGCTCGGCTACCTGATGGGCGTGCCGCACGATCACGTGCTGGTCTGCGAGGACGGCGACGTGCTGCAACTCGACGACGACGGACTCTCCGCCGTCGGACGGGTCCCCGCGGGCTACCTCTACGTCGACGGCATCGTCGGCGACGTGGGCCAGGGTGTGTTGCGCGATCGCAAGGTGTTGGCCGAGGAAGGCGTCGTGGTCGTGGTGGTCACCGTCGACATCGAGACCGGCAAGGTGCTCGTCGGGCCCGAGATCATCACCCGCGGCTGGGTCTACGCCCCCGAGGCGGAGGATCTCCTCGACGAGGCGTGCGACCGCGTCGCCGAGACGGTGGAGAAGGCGCTCGCGTCAGGCGTCAGGGATGTCGAGTCGCTCGAACGCGACGTCCGCCGCGCTGCCGGGAAGTTCGTCAACGAACGCACCAAGCGTCGTCCGATGATCGTCCCCGTCGTGATGGAGGCGTAGGGGTTCCGTCCGAGCGGCGGAACCCTGTCATCAGCTGCACAGCGGAGTCGCTCCCTTGGGCCAGCGCTCGGTCCGACCGTCCCGCAACGAGGTAGATGAACCGATCGTCACCGGGGACGATCCAGAGCTGTTCGGTGTCGGTGCGATAGCCGGTGTCGACCGCACGCTCGGGGAGGGTGGCGTTGCCGTCGTACCCGGCGTCGAGACCCGAGCCGAACGCATTGGCCGGGTCGCGGACATATTGGATGGGGTCGGTGGTGAAGCGGCTTCCGAGTGGCTGTCCGACGATGATGACCCGAGCGGTGCCCCAGCCACAGTGGTCCGGCCCCGGACGATCGGTGATCACGTCGATGCGGACGACGCAACCGGTCCGGAACCACGTCGCGTTGTTCGGCTGCCGCCACAGGGGTGGCTCGTGAGCGACGTCGAGATCGGCCCCCGCACAGTCGCCGTCCGAGGAGGATGGTGTGGTGGCCACAGTGGTCTGGCTTGCGGGCGCGGACATCTCCGGGCCCGTGCTCGGCGGGTCCGGTCGGCGAGTTCCGCCGAGTGCTCGATGTCCGGCCGTGGAGAAGAGCTCGGACGTCGCTGCGATGTCTTCGGCCACCACCAGGGTCTCCGTGAGTGTTGCTGTACCCATCGTCTCGACCGTATTGGTGAATGTCCGCTCGTTGACGGTCGTGCCGTCTGTCGGGTCGACGAACCAGCGGGTGACCTGCTGAAGGGGCAGGTTCGCGTTGTTTCCATACCCAGCGGAGCCGGCGGTGCGTAGCTCCCATTCGCGGGCCGCCCGCCCTCGGCTGTCGGTTCCGTTGACGTCCACCAGAGCGCCGACCTGGTTGTAGAGACGGACGTAGGGGAGTTCGTCGGGCGCGAGCTCGGGGGTGAGCGTGAGCGTGAAGAATGACGAGTCGGCTGCCGCCAGGGTGAACGGTTCGGCGTCCGGGCCGACGCACCCCATCGACCGGTCGCGACGGTCGCCTCGTTCGAACTGCTCGACCGGATAGATGATGCTCCCTCGAACGATCGTGTCGTGGGTGGTGCCGTCGGGGTACGTCACCTGACTGCGCCATTGACGACCGGCGCGGTCGGACCAGGTGTCGATCGTCATCGTGTCGAACGCGCCCGCTGAGTCGATGGGGGTGTCGCATTCGAGTTGCGCTGTCAGGCTGACCGCGTATTGCTCGTGGCGCACCGTGAAGTCGGTCGTGCCGACCTTGGTGCCACTGTCTCGGGTGACGAACGCAATCGTGCCGACGATTCCTGCGAGAGCAATCGCCGCGGCGATGAGCGAGGCCGCGATCGGACGCCGGCGCGTCGGCGTCCGACGCTCGCCCACGCGGGATGCCGGCGGTGGAATCGGCGCGGCGTTCGCGAACTCGTGCATCGCTCGGGCGACTTCAGGGGACCAGGGAGGTTCGTTCATGCGAGTCGCTCCTCGAGTGTTCGACGGGCATCGGTCAGGGATCGCTCGGTGCTCCGCTTGGAGATCCCAAGCGTCTCGGCGATCTCGTCGATCGGGAGGTCGTGCCAGTACGCGAGGTACAGCACTGATCGTTCTCGCATCGAGAGCTGAGCCATTGCTTCGCGCACTTCGATGCTGATCGTCACGGCGTCAGTGGTCTCGGCGCCAGCGACGAGGCGCTCGCGGCGTACCCGTCGGCCGTTGCCGCGGCCGAGCATCTTCGCCTCGTTCAGCACGGAGCGGAACAGATAGGCCTTGGGTGCGCTGACGCTCACCCATGCCGGCGACGTCATGGCTCGAACCACTGCGTCGGCGACGACATCCTCGGCGCGGGACGGGCCCACGAGCGTCGTGGCGAATCGGATCAGCTCGTCGGCGTATTTCTCGTACAGCTCCTCATCACGGCGATCCACTGCACGTACGATGCCGCAAGAGACGAAGATCCGCCACCGAGCATGGGGTTCCGTCCGAGCGGCGGAACTCTGTCACACCCCTTTGCGACGATGGTCGCATGACTTCGTGCGGAGTGCCCACCACCGAACAGGTCCTCGATGTGTCGCCGGTCGAGATGTCGCCGGCTGAGATCGGCGCGTGGGCGATGCAGCTCGACATCGAGCGACGGCGTGGCGAGGCAATGGCGGCAACGTTCGCCGGCGCGGTCGATCGATCGGGGGCGTTCGTGGCCGACGGGCACCGGTCGGTGCGCACGTGGGGGAGGGCGTCGTGCAACTGGTCGTCGGTCGAGGCGGCGCGGATGGCGCGCCTTGGCCGTGCCTTCGAGTTGCTGCCGTCCTTCGGTGTGTCGGCGCGCGCAGGCGAGATCGGGGTTGCCCAGATGCATGCGCTGGCGGCCGTCGTGGTCAATCCACGGGTTCGTGAGCATCTCGCCGACTCCGAAGCGCTGCTCGTGCAGCACGCCCGCGACCTCGACCACGACGCCTTCATCACCCTGCTCCGCCGGTGGGAGCAGTTGGCCGATGCCGACGGTGCCGAGCACGACCGCGACCGGGCGCATCGCGATCGGCGGGCGAGCCTCAGCCTGTCGGGCGATCGCATGTTCCTCGATGCCGCCGGTTCGGCCGCTCACGGCGTCCAGCTCCAGGAGATCCTCGATCGGTTCACCACGCACGAGTGGCAACAGGAGTGGGCAGCAGGGGTCGATCGGTTCGGCGAGCGGATGACCTCGTCGATGATGGAGCGCACGCCGGCGCAGCGCCGCTTCGATGCGTTGGTCAGCGTCTTCCGGGCCGCAGCGGGTTCCGATGCGACCGGCGGCGAGGTGGTCGTCAACATCGTGGTCGACCAGGCCACGTTCGAGCACCAGGTCGCGCTGGCGGCGGGCGCTCACCCCGAACCGCTGAGCCCGACTTCGGTCGCGGATCGCCGATGCGAGTCGGACCGTGGCGTCGTCCTCCATCCGAGCGACGTGCTCGCCGCGGCCATGGTCGGCCACGTGAGGCGGATCGTGCTCGGCGGGGACGGTGTCGTGCTCGATTTCGGGCGTCGCAAGCGACTCTTCACGGGACCGCTGCGCGAGGCGGTGCTGCTGTCCGAACGGCAGTGCCTGTGGCCAGGTTGTGATCGGCCGGCGTCGCAGTGCGAGGCCGACCACACGGTCCCGTACCACCAGCGAGGTCCCACGTCGGCGGGCAACGGAGCGCCGTTGTGCGACCGCCACAACGCCTGGAAGTCCCGAGGTTTCGCCACGGTTCGGGGGCCCACGGGGCGCTGGTCGGTGTTCCGAGTCGACGGCACGGCAGTCGGTTGGCAGCACGAGATCGAAGCACACCTGGTCGCGGCCTGATCGGTCGCGGACCCGATTGGTCGCGACCGGCGCTCCGACATAGCCTTCGGCGTCCGTCGAACGAAGGGAAGAGTGCCGTCATGGTCGCCAATGGTCGCCACGCGTGGTTCGTCGTCGCCCTGGTCGTGGCGGCGGTGGGTTGCAGCGACGGATCGAGCACTCCAGAGACGTCCACTCCGGTGACGATCTGCGCGCCGAACGGCACCGCCCAGGCCGACGCGGACCTTCCGCAGGTGGCCACGATCCCGACGGCCATCGACGCCCTCGAAGCCAAGCTGGGGGGACCACAGCAGTTCTTCGAGGTGAACGCCACCGCACGGGTCGTGAACCTGTTCGTCGCACTCAACGACGGCGCGATCGCCCAGCCCTGGGTGTACGTGGACGGTGAGCTGACATCGACGGAGGGACAGGCGGCCTCCGGGGGCACCTTCGGCAAAGCGGACCTCGACTTCGACCCCGACACGGTGCTGTCGACCATTCGTGAGCAGATCCCCCAGGCGATCCTGGAGAGCTTCTACGTCAATGGCGACGGCAAGGGCAATGTGCAGTACGGCGTGCTCACATCGGCCCTGTGTGGTGGGGGTCTCGACATCCTGGTGGGGCCCGACGGAGCGGTGAAGTCGGTCGATCCCGTGCAGTGATGCGCGGTGCGGCGCGCGCCCCCTTGGTACCGTGCATCAGATGGCGACACAGGGTCAGCGCAACCAGCGGTCGAAATCGGCCGCCTCGCAGGGTCGCGCCCCCGCGTCCGGTCGCCGTCGCGATCAGGCCTCCGCCGAGCTCCGCGAGGCCGTCGACGGTCGTGAGGACGAGTTCCTCGGCCTCGGTCTCATCGGCCTCGGCATCCTGATCGGCCTCGGCATCTACCTCAACCTCGCCGGCCCGCTCGGGCGGGGCACCGAGACGTTCGTCGGATGGTTCACCGGCGTGGGCCGCTTCGTCGTCCCGATCGCGCTCGTCGGTGGAGGCGCCGCCCTGGTGAAGAAGGGGGAGAGCGCCCACCGCTTCCGCCTCACGATCGGCTGGGGGCTGTCGTTCCTCGCGGTCCTCGGCGTCCTGCACGTGGTCCGGGGGCCCAAGGAGATCTCGGGCGGCTTCGACACGCTCGGACGCGCCGGTGGGTGGCTCGGTGCGTTGGTCGGCGAGCCGTTGCGCAGCCTGCTCGCCGACGCCGGTGCCATCGTCGTGCTCGCCGCCATGTTCCTCGGCGGTGTGCTCCTCATCACGGGCATGTCCGTGAAGACCGCGTTCTCCAACGTCGGCGCAGGGCTGGCAGCGGTGGGGCTCCCGCTCGGTCGCAAGATCCGCAAGGTCTTCGGCGACATCTCCAGCCTGAAGAGCGACCACGAACCCACCGGCGAGCTCGACGCACCACAGATCTACGATTTCGCCCAGGACGACGAGTACGTCGAGGAGGCGCCCAAGCCCAAGCGGCTCCGCTCGCCGAAGCCGATCCCGATCCCCGACGCGGGTCCCGGCGAACAGGCCGAGCTGGAACTCGGCCCGGGTGCGCAGAAGGGTCAGTGGTCGCTCCCGCCGCTCAACTACCTCACCCGCAGCACCGCCCAGGCCATCAACAAGTCCGAGGTGGAGGCGCGGGGCCGAACCCTCGTCGACTCGCTGGGTTCCCACGGCGTGGAGACCAAGTTGGTCGGCATGACCGTCGGGCCCACGGTCACCCGCTTCGAGCTCGAGCTCGGGGCCGGCGTGAAGGTCGCTCGCATCACGAGCCTCAACCGCGACATCGCCTACGCCATGGCGGCCACCGACGTCCGCATCCTGGCTCCCATCCCCGGACGCTCGGCCATCGGTGTCGAGGTACCGAACCACACCCGCCAGTTGGTCAGCCTCGGCGACATCATGACGTCGGCGGAGGCCAAGACGGCGAGCAACCCGCTCGACGTCGCCATCGGCAAGGACATCGCCGGGCGCTCCATCTTCCTCAACCTCGCGACGACCCCGCACCTGCTCATCGCCGGCGCCACCGGTGCCGGCAAGTCGAGCGGGATCAACTGCATCATCACCTCGCTGCTCATGCGGACCACACCCGACCAGGTGCGCCTGATCCTCATCGACCCGAAGCAGGTCGAGATGGGCCAGTACAACAAGCTGCCGCACCTGCTCACCGCGCCCGTGACCAACCCGAAGAAGGCGGCCAACGCGCTCGGGTGGGCCGTCAAGGAGATGGAGCGTCGCTACGACGTGCTGTTCGAGGTCGGCTTCCGCGACATCCTCGGCTACAACGCCGCCTACGACCGCGGCGATCTGCACCGCGACGCCCACGGCGAGATCATCGTCCTGGAGGAGGGTGAAGAGCCCAAGTACGAGCGGCTGCCGTACATCGTCGTGGTCGTCGACGAGCTCAACGACCTGATGATGGTCGCCGCACGCGACGTGGAGGAGAGCATCACCCGCATCGCCCAGAAGGCTCGTGCGGTCGGGCATCCACCTCATCGTCGCCACCCAGCGACCCAGCGTCAACGTCATCACCGGTGTCATCAAGGCCAACATCCCGGCTCGCATGGCGTTCGCGGTGTCGTCGCTCACCGACAGCCGGGTCATCCTCGATCAGCCCGGTGCGGAGAAGCTCGTGGGCAAGGGCGACATGCTCCTGCTGCCCGGCAACTCGAGTCACTCGCAACGTATCCAGGGCAGCTTCGTCAGCGAGGAAGAGGTGCGCAAGATCGTCGCCCACTGGCGCCGGCAGGCACCCGAGGTCGAGTACGTCTCCGGCGTCGAGGGCGACGAGGGTGACGGGATGCTCGGCGCCGGCAACTTCGGAGGGAACGGTGCCGACGACGACGAGGACGAGGCCCTCATGCGCCAGGCCATGGAGCTCGTGGTGCGCAGCCAGCTGGGCAGCACCTCGATGCTGCAGCGCAAGCTGAAGGTGGGCTTCGCCCGCGCCGGGCGGATCATGGACCTGCTCGAGGAGCGTGGCGTGGTCGGACCCAGCGAGGGATCCAAGGCCCGCGAGGTGCACATGACCGTCGAGGAGTTCGAGCTGTTGCAAGAGGCACATCGCAATCGTTGACGAGAAGGCGCACCATGGTGGGTGAGGAGGTGCGTCATGAAGTACGTCATCCGATTCCTCGCCATCGGCGCACTACTGGCCGCCACGAGCTGCGGAAGCGACACGAAGATCTCGTCGCCGACCTCGGCACCGGTCACCACCAGTCACGGTTCCCGAGACCACCGCCGTCGAGACGACCGTGCCCGACACGACCGTGCCCGAGACCACCGTGCCCGACACGACGGTGCCCGAGACCACCGTGCCCGTCGAGGTGTTCTTCGTCCAGAACGAGCGGCTCTTCGTCGCCGGCCGGTCGGTGACCGTCGCCGATCCCACCGCGGCCGTCACCGCCCTGCTCGAGGCCCCGACGGCGGACGAGGCCGCGGCCGGCATCGTCACCGTCATCCCCGAAGGCACGACACTGCACGGTGTCGTCGTCGAGGGGAACGCGGCGACGGTCGACCTCTCGGCTGCGTTCGAGACCGGCGGCGGCAGCCTGTCGATGATGCTGCGCGTCTCCCAGGTGGTGTTCACCGTCACCCAGTTCGACGGGATCGAGACCGTGTACTTCCGGCTCGATGGGCAGCCGATCGAGATGCTCGGCGGTGAGGGGCTCGACGTCAACGGCGTCGGCCGCCTCGACTTCGCCGACCAGACTGCGCCGCTGATCGTCCTCGAGCGCCCGTTGCCGGGCTTCCCGCTCGTCCAACCCATCACCATTCGCGGCATGTCCAACACGTTCGAGGCCGGCATCAACTATCAGGTGCTGACACCCGACGGGACGCTGCTGCTCGAGGGCTACACGATGGCCACGTCGGGCACCGGCACGTGGGGCACGTTCGACCACACGCTCGAACCGCTGCCGAACGGCACGGTCGGGCCGGTGGTGCTCCGGGTCTTCGAGTACTCGCCGAAGGACGGCGAGCCGATCAACGTGGTGGAGGTCACGCTGTCCTGAACGACGGACGCGATGTTGCACGCCTCGTCGCAGGCCGTGGCGCACTGGCACGATGGCCGGATGACCGAGTTCACCGAGATCACCTCCGGCCTCCGCTTCCCCGAAGGACCGATCGCGATGCCTGACGGCACCGTGATCCTGGTCGAGATGTTCGGCCCCCGGATCACCCGCGTCCATCCCGACGGCTCCAAGGAGACGGTGGCGGAGATCGTCGGCGGACCCAACGGGGCCGCGATCGGCCCCGACGGCGCGCTGTACCTGTGCAACAACGGCGGGTGCTTCACGCCGGTCGACCTCGGTGGTCTGCTGCTGCCGGGTGCGTTCGACCCGGAGCGCTACATCGGCGGTCGTATCCAGCGGGTCGACCTCGCCACCGGCGAGGTCACCGACCTCTACACCGAATGCGATGGCCACCCGTTGCGGGCGCCGAACGACTTGGTCTTCGACGCCCACGGCGGGTTCTGGTTCACGGACCACGGCATCCGCGACCACCACGCCCGAACCAGCGACCTGACGGCGATCTACTACGCGAAGGCGGACGGCAGCTTCATCAGCGAGCAGGCGTTCCCGGTGGAAGGTCCCAACGGGATCGGCCTGTCGCCCGACGGCAACACGGTCTACTGGGCCGAGACCACCACCGGTCGCGTGTTCCGCCGCGCGATCAGCGAACCCGGCGTGGCGGTTCCGCCGGCGCCACTGGACCTGACGGCGATCGTCGCGGGTCTCGAGGGGTACCAGCTGTTCGACTCGCTGGCGGTCGACGGCGAGGGCAACGTGTGCGTCGCGACGCTGATCAACGGTGGCATCTCGGTGATCTCGCCGACGGACGGATCGGTGTCGCACATCGCGACCGGCGACCTGCTGACCACGAACATCTGCTTCGGGGACCGAGACGGCAGCGGCGAGTATCGCGACGCGTACATCACGTGCTCGGGCACCGGCCGGCTGCTGCACATGCGCTGGCCGCACCGCGGCCTTCGGCTCAACTACCTCTAGGGGTCGGTAACCTGCCAACCCATGGGTCAGCGCTTCTACGTCGAGACCTTGGGCTGTCCCAAGAACCAGGTCGACAGCGACAAGCTGATCGGCACCCTGCTCGCTGACGGCATGTCGTCCACCGACGATCCGTCGGCCGCGGATCTGGTCGTGGTCAACACGTGCGCGTTCATCGACGAGGCTCGCAAGGAGTCGATCGACATGATCCTGTCGCTCGAGGAGCAGCGCAAGGACGGGGCTCGCCTGGTCGTCACCGGATGCATGGCGGAACGCTACGGATCCGAGCTCGCCGAGGCCTTGCCCGAAGTCGACCAGGTCGCAGGATTCGGTGTGCCCGTGAACCTCTTGACCAAGCCCGGCAAGAAGTCGATCCCGGTGTCGTCGGCACCGATTCCCACGCTCGATCTGTTGAACCTGCCGCGGCCGAAGTCGTCGTCGCCGTGGGCCTACATCAAGATCGCCGAGGGATGCGACCGCTCCTGCGGGTTCTGCGCGATCCCGTCGTTCCGCGGTCCTCAGCGCAGCCGCGACATCGCGTCGATCCTCGGGGAGGTCGAGCAGCTCGAGGCGCAGGAGATCGTGCTCGTCGCCCAGGACCTCGCCAGCTACGGCAAGGACCGCCCCGACGAGCTCGGAGCAGGGTCGATCGTGCCGTTGGTGAAGGCCGTGAGTGCGATGGTTCCGTGGACGCGATTGCTGTACCTGTACCCGAGTGATCTCACCGACGAGCTGATCGACGCCATCTGCGCCACCGGCGTGCCCTACTTCGACCTCTCCCTGCAGCACGTCAGCAAGCCGCTGCTGCGGCGGATGCGCCGTTGGGGTGACGGCGATCGCTTCCTGCGCCGGATCGAGGACATCCGTGCCCGGGAACCCGATGCGGCGTTCCGCAGCAACTTCATCGTCGGGTATCCCGGTGAGACCGAGCAGGATCACGACCAGTTGCTGGCGTTCGTCGAAGCCGCACAGCTCGACTGGTGTGGCTTCTTCGCCTACAGCCCCGAAGACGGGACGTACGCGATGGAGCTCGACGGCGCGGTCGACAGCCATCTCATGCACGAGCGGCTCGCCGAGCTGCGCGAGATGCAGGACGAGATCACCGCCGGCCGCAGCGACGCCACGCTCGGGTCCACGGTCACCGTGCTCGTCGACCAGCCCGGCGAGGCGCGCAGCACGCGCGAAGCGCCCGAGATCGACGGCATCATCGAGGTGCCGGCGTCGCTCGCCGTCGGTGCGTTCCACGAGGTGCGGGTGGTCGATGCCATGGGCCCTGATCGCGTGGCAGACTCGGTCTGATGCCCGTCGACCCGAGCGCCATCAAGACCTGGGCGAACCTCGTCACGGTGGCGCGCGTGCTCATCGCCCCGTTCATGCTGGTGCTCATCCCCGATCACCCGGGTGGCACGTGGGCAGCGTTCGGGTTGTGGTTCGTGCTCTGCGCGAGCGACGGCATCGATGGTTACCTCGCCCGTCGTCACGGCGCGACGAACCTCGGCGCCTTCCTCGACCCGCTTGCCGACAAGGTGCTGGTGCTCGGCGCGATGGCCATCCTGGTGTCCAACGAGACCTTCTGGATCGTGCCGGTCGTCATCATCGCCGGGCGCGAACTGCTGATCAGTCTGTACCGCACGTTCGTCGGCGCGAAGGGCATCAGCGTGCCCGCCAGCAAGATCGCCAAGTGGAAGACGTTCGTGCAGCAGCTGGCGGTCGGGTTCGCGATCATGCCGCCCACGGCGCTCGACGCGAAGTGGTTGTGGAACGGATTGCTCTGGATCTCCGTGGCGCTGGCGCTGATCAGCGGCGGCCAGTACGTCTATCGAGCGATGCGTTCCGAGCCGGTCCTCACCAACCACGCCGACGCGACGCTGTGAGCCCCGATGCGATGTGATGTCCTCGCGGTCGGGACCGAGCTGCTGCTGGGTCAGATCACCGATACGAACAGCCAATGGATCGGCGAGCAGTTCGCGACCGTCGGCATCGACTCGCTCTTGCAGGTGAAGGTCGGCGACAACCTCGGTCGGGTCGAGACCGTCCTTCGTCGCATGCTGGCCGACGCCGACGCCGTGATCATGTGCGGCGGGCTCGGCCCCACGCACGACGACCTCACCCGCGAGGCCATCGCCGCGGTGATGGGTGTCGCGCTCGTGCCCGACGAGGCCATCGGCGATGTCATCCGCGAGATGTTCGCGTCGCGGGGCCGACGGATGCCGGAGAACAACCTTCGCCAGGCGCTCGTGCCGGAGGGCGCGACGATCATTCCCCAGACGCGGGGAACCGCTCCCGGACTCGTGTGCCCAGTCGTGATCGACGGCGTCGACAAGGTGATCTACGCGGTGCCAGGTGTGCCGCACGAGATGAAGGACATGGTGCAGCGCGCCGTGCTGCCCGATCTCCTCGCCCGCGCCGGCGAGGCGAGCGTGATCGTCAGCCGCACACTGCGCACCTGGGGGGAGAGCGAGAGCGGACTCAACGAGCGACTCGACCCGGTGATCGCCCGCCTCGACGCGGTGGGCAATCCCACCTTGGCGTTCCTCGCCAGCGGCTGGGAGGGCCTCAAGGTCCGGCTCACCGCCAAGGCGGCCACCACCGCCGACGCCGCAGCGCTGCTCGACACGTGGGATGCCGAGGTGCGTACGCTCGTCGCCGACATCGTCTTCGGCGTCGACGACGACACGATGGAGTCGGTCGTGCTGCAGCTGTTGCGCGACCGTGGCCTCACGCTGGGACTCGCCGAGTCGGTCACCGGCGGTCTCGTGGCCGGGAGGATCACCAACGTGCCGGGCGCCAGCGAGGTCTTCCGCGGCTCGATCGTCAGCTACGCCAGCGACGTGAAGTTCGATCTGCTGGGCGTGCCCGAGGGACCGGTCGTGAGCGAAGCCGCGGCGGCCGCCATGGCCCGTGGCGCACAGCGCGTGCTCAGCGCCGACGTGGCGCTGTCGCTCACCGGTGTCGCCGGCCCCAGCGAACAGGACGGCATGCCGGTCGGCACGCTGTGCGTCGGCATCGCCATCGGCGAACAGGTGACGACGCGCACGGTTCGTTTGCCGGGACAGCGCGATCAGATGCGGCAGATGAGTGTCATCACGGCGCTCGACCTCCTGCGACGCGCACTGCTCATCCCGTAGGCTCTCGTCGGGCGGCCACGCCTCCGTAGCTCAATGGAGAGAGCACCGGGTTTCTACCCCGTCGGTTGTAGGTTCGAGTCCTACCGGAGGCACACAGTGACAGATCGACGCCCCACGGTGACAACGGACCGTTCACTCAGTAAGGTGGCCGCAGTGGCTCTCGCGACCAACCCCCGTCAGACCCTCACCAAGGGTCAGCGCACCCGAGATCGGTTGCTTCGTGCCGCCGTCAGCCGCTTCGGCGCAGAGGGCTTCCGCGCCACGTCGGTCAGCCAGCTGAGCCGCGACGCGGGTCTCACGCCCGCCGCCGCCTACGCGTACTTCGAGGACAAGGATGCGTTCTGGATCGCGGCCGTCAACGCTGATCTCGACTCGATCGAAGCAGAGATCCGCGAGCGCGCCTTCGCCTCGGACAGTCCGTTGCTGGAGCTGATGGCCGGACTCGTCAACGGTCTGCAGCAACACCCGCTCACTCGCCGCGTCATGGTGGAGGGCACGCCGGCCGATCTGCAGTTGATCCTGCAGCATTCGTTGTTCGCCGGCACCACGCAGATCCTCACCGAACGGCTCCGTGCTCGCCAGCAGTCCGGCCTCGTGCGCTACGACGTGGATCCCGCGGTGATGGCCACCGGCATCGAGACGGTGATGTTCTCTCTGGTGCTCTCCACGGTGCGCGCGCAGCTCGAGGACGACCCGCAGCGGATCGCAGCGGTGGTGGCCATCCTCCGCTCCGCAGTGGGTGGCCCACCCACTGCCGAGGAACGCCGCATCTGAGCATCTTCCCCGCCCGCGGGCGTAGGGAAATCATCGATCACGGCCTACCCTGGGAGGGTCCTGTAGGGCGCCGACTCCCCGATTCGAGAGGTCGAAGTGAAGTTCAAAAAGGGCGACACCGTGATCTATCCCCAGCACGGCGCATGCATCGTGCAAGGGACGAAGAAGATGGAGGCCTTCGGGGCGCTCCAGGAATACCTGATCCTGAAGACGGTCATCAACGAGATGACGCTCTCGGTTCCGGTGCTCAAGGCCGAAGAGGTCGGTGTCCGCCCGCCGGTGAGTGCCGACGAACTCGAAGACCTCGTGGCGGTGCTCAGCAAGCCCGACCCGCGTGTGCCCTCCAACTGGAGCCGGCGGTTCAAGAACCACCAGGAGAAGTTGAAGAGCGGCGACGTGTACCAGGTCGCCGAGGTGGTGAGGAACCTCGCCGCCCGCAACCGCGACGCATCGCTGTCCGCGGCCGAGCGAACGATGTACGACAGGGCCCGGATCAACCTCATCAGCGAGATCGCGCCGGCGTTGAAGGTCAGCGCGGAGGACGCCGAGAAGTATCTCGACGAGGCCTTGGCCAAGGGCGTGCTCAAGCCACCGAAAGAGCCGGCGAAGAAGAAGGCGTGACCACCATGTCCGGACACGTCACTCGCGACGATCTCGAGCAGCTCATCCGCGGGGGTGAGATCGACACCGTCCTGATGGTCTTCCCCGATCTGCAGGGGAGGTTGGTGGGCAAGCGCACCACCGGGCGGTTCTTCCTGCAGAGCGTGGCCGACGCCGGTACCGAGAACTGCGACTACCTGATCGCGTGCGACATGGACAACAACCCGGTCCCCGGGTATCGGTTCACGAGCTACGAGCAGGGCTACGGCGACATGCTCGCCAAGGCCGACTGGGGCACGATCCGACTGATCCCCTGGGTCGAGAAGACCGCCATGATCATGTGTGATCTGTTCGACGTGGGCACCGGCGAACTGGTGGAGGTGGCTCCGCGCACGGTGCTGCGGCGGCAGGTCGAGGCGGCCGCCGAGATGGGCTACCTGCCGATGGTGGCCAGCGAGATCGAGTTCTTCCTGTTCAAGGACACCTACGACGAGGCGCACGACAAGGGCTACCGCGACCTGCGCCCGCACTCACCGTGGGTCGAGGACTACCACATCCTGCAGACGACCAAGGACGAGTACATCCTCGGTGCCATCCGTCGTGGGCTCGAGGGCGCTGGGGTGCCGGTCGAGTTCAGCAAGGGCGAGGCCGGCAGAGGTCAGCACGAGATCAACCTCGACTACACCACCGCGGTGGAGATGGCCGATCGCAACAGCGTCTACAAGTTGGCCGCCAAGGAGATCGCGCACGCCCACGGTCGTTCGATCACGTTCATGGCCAAGTACGACTTCGCCGACACCGGCTCGTCGTGCCACATCCACTCGAGCCTGTGGACCCCCGACGGAGCAACGGCGGTGTTCGACGATCACCACCGCGAGCACGGGATGAGCGCCACGTTCCAGAGCTACCTCGCCGGACAGATCGCCACCGCTCGCGAGTTCAGCCTTTTGTGGGCCCCCACGATCAACAGCTACAAGCGGTTCCAGCCCGGATCCTGGGCGCCGACCGGTATCGGGTGGGGACTCGACAACCGCACCCTCGGATTCCGCAAGGTCGGCCACGGCAAGGGCACCCGCGTCGAGTGCCGCATTCCCGGCAGCGATGCCAACAGCTACTTCGCCTTTGCGGGCACGCTCGCAGGCGGGCTGTACGGCATCCGTCACCAACTTCCCCTGGGCGAGCCGTTCGCGGGCAACGGGTACGAGTCGCCCGACATCCCTCGCATCCCGTGGAGCCTCGTCGACGCGATCGACCTGTGGGAGAACAGCTCCATCGCCCGCGAATGCTTCGGCGACGAGGTCCATCACCACATCCTCACCACCGCAAAGGCGGAGTGGCAGGCCTTCAACCAGTCCGTGACGGACTGGGAGTTGCGCCGCTACTGGGAGCGGATCTGACCCACGTCGAACTCGACGAGCACAGGGAGGTGGTCGCTGATCTGCGCCCACCGCTCGCCGCCGTCGGGAGTGTGCTGGTCGGTCAGCACCGCGCGCTCGGGGATGAGCACGTGGTCGAGTCGCTGGTACGGAGCGATCGACGGGTTGGTGCATGAGCCGTCCGGGTCGACAAGACCAACGGCACGGAACTCGCGCAGCACCTCGCTCGAGTCGTCGGGATGCGTGTTCAGGTCGCCGGCCACGACGGCGACCGGCGCCGCGTCCTGGACGACGAACTCCACGATCCGCCGCGCCTGGGCGATGCGGGCATCCGAGTCGTCGGAAGCCAGATGGGTGGCGTACATGCGCAGGGCCGCTCGATCGCTCGTGACCGTTGCCGCGAGCAGCACGCGGTGGCGGAAGATCCAGGTGCTGATGCCGGGCGAGATCGTGGTGTGCACGACGTGCGTCATCGGTTCGGGCGACAGGATCGCGATGCCCTCGGCGCGCCACCAGACGATCGGCGTCAGCGGGTAGTGCTTGCGCGCCCAGCGATGGTGCCAGCCGAGGCGCCTGCCGAGTTTGCGGGCCTGGCGACGCTGGATCTCCTGGAGGGTGACGACATCCGGGACGTAGCCCTCGATCACCTCGGCGACGAGTTCGAGGTTCGGGTGCTTGGCCCCCCTGATGTTCCAGGAGAGTGCTCGCCAGCGGGTGGAGGACGGTGTGTCGGTCATTGGGTCCCCAGTCTGGCGCGTCCACTACGGTGACGCGCCATGAGTCGTCTCGCGGGCAAGGTCGCCCTCATCACCGGTGCATCGTCAGGTCTGGGTCGTGTGGGTGCGGAGCGTTTCGCAGCCGAAGGTGCCAAGGTGGTGATCGCCGACATCACCGACGGGGATGACGCCGTCGAAGCGATCGACGCCGCCGGGGGAGAGGCGAGCTTCGTGCGTTGTGACGTGACCGATGAGGCGTCGGTGCGCAACGCTGTGGAGTTCGCGGTGGAGACGTACGGCGGCCTGCACGTGCTCTACAACAACGCCGGCGTGATGCTCGGCGACGACGACAACCCTGTCACCACGAGCGTCGAGACCTATCAGAAGACGATGGACATCAACGTCCTGGGGTCGCTGCTCGGCTGCAAATACGCGATCCCGGCGATGCAGTCGAGCGGAGGTGGCTCGATCGTCAACGTGGCGTCGTTCGTCGCCCACATGGGCGCTGCGACACCCCAGATCGCCTACACCGCGTCGAAGGGCGCCGTGCTCGCGATGACGCGCGAGATCGCCGTGATCTATGCCCGCCAGGGGATCCGGTGCAACGCGCTGTGCCCAGGGCCGATCATGACGCCGCTGTTGGCCAAGTTCCTCAGTGACGACGCCAAGCGCACTCGCCGACTGGTGCACATCCCGATGGGTCGCTTCGGTGAGCCGATCGAGATCGCCAACGGAGCACTCTTCCTCGCCAGCGACGAGAGCAGCTGGATGACAGGGCAGTCGCTCATCATCGACGGCGGGATCACCTCTGCCTACGTCACACCGGAGTGACGTCACGCCGCCGGGCGTCACACTCGTGCGCTCGTGACCGGCAAGACTGTCCCCATGAGTTCCGTCGCATTTCTCGGGCTGGGCGTGATGGGTGCGCCGATGGCGCGCCACCTCGCCGCTGCCGGGCATCAGGTCACCGTCTACAACCGCACTCCCGAGAAGGCGCTCGCATGGGTCGCGCTGTACGGGAACCGTGCCGCCCCCACGCCACGCGAGGCGGCAGAGGGCGCGGAGTTCGTGTTCATGTGCGTCGGCAACGACAACGACGTCCGCGACGTCGTCTACGGACCAGAGGGAGCGCTGGCCGGGGCGGAGGCCGGGGCGGTGCTCGTCGACCACACGACCGCGTCGGCCGAGGTCGCCAAGGAGCTCGCCGAGGCGTGCGCCGAGTTCGGCGTGGGATTCGTCGACGCGCCGGTCTCGGGCGGTCAAGCCGGTGCGGAGAACGGTCAGCTCACGATCATGTGCGGGGCCGACGACGAGGCGTTCTACGAACTCTCCAAGCCCGTGATGGGCGTCTACGCGAAGGCGAGTGCGCTGATGGGTCCGGCAGGAGCGGGACAGCTGACGAAGATGGTCAACCAGATCCTGATCGCCGGGATCGTGCAGGGTCTGTCCGAGGGCCTCAACTTCGCCATGCGCGCCGGGCTCGACCCGGAGCAGGTCACCGAGGTGATCAAGTACGGCGCCGCCCAGAGCTGGCAGTTGGAGAACCGGGGCCGCACGATGGTGAAGGGTGAGTTCGACTTCGGCTTCGCGGTGGAGTGGATGCGCAAGGACCTGGGGATCGTGCTCGACGAGGCGAACCGGAACGGTGCCCGCTTGCCGGTGACGGCGCTCGTGGACCAGTTCTACGCTCAGGTCGTCGCCCGCGGTGGCAAGCGCTGGGACACGAGCAGCCTCATCCATCTTCTTGCGAACGATTGAGCACGTCGTGATGCGAGGAGGCGGCGTGTTGCTCAGCGTGCTGCTGCTCGCCGCGTGCAGCAGCAGCGGGAGCGACGTCGCCGCGCCGTCCACTGCCGCCTCGTCCACCGTCGCATCCACCGTCGAGTCGAGCACGACGGCGGCGACCCGAGAGATCCCGCCGGTGGTCAACCTCTACGTCGAGGCATTGGACTCGGGCGACATCGCGGCGGCGAATGCCATGCGCTGCGAGAAGGGTCGCGTCCCCGACTCCGTCATCGATCGGTTTCGCACCGAGGTCGACCTGCTGCGCACGGCCGCAGGCGGCCATCTCACCACCGGCACGCTGAAGCTGATCGACCCGGTGACCCTCGGCAGCCTGTACGGCACCCGGCCGGATGCGCAGGTGGCGTTCTCCTTGCTCGACCCGGCGGGTGAGTCGTCGCTCGTCGCCGTCGCCGTCATCACCGAGGGCGGACAGCAACGCCTGTGCGGCAGCATGCAGGAAGGGTCGCCGGGTGTGCAGGCCGATATCGCGGCGTCGACGATCGTGTGGAACGAGGGCCCGGTCGGATCGCTGGCCACGGCGCTCCCCGCCGAACTGCTGCCGGGGAGCACACAGGTGGACGACGCTCCGGTGGGTGACCTGTCGCAGATCCCCGGTGCACTCGACAGCTGGAGTCGCGCGTGGTCGACGCCCGATGCCGGCGGGCTCCGGGTCACGCTGTTCCGGATGGGATCCTCCGACGCGGCGCTCACCCTCGCCAAGCAGATCCTGCAGACCCCGGGGCTCGACACCGCTGAGCAGATCACGGGTCTGCCCAAGGGCTACCAGGGGGTCAGCGTGGCGACCTCGGCGTGGACCTGGGTGCAGCCGGCGAGTCTCGGCCTGCGCACCGATCGCGCGGCGGGCGTCGTCGGCGACGTGGCCGTGGTGGTGGAGCTGACCGGCGAGCACGCAGGAACCGACCATGCCACCCTCGCCGAGGTCGTCCAGGCGATCGAGCTGTCCTGAACGTCGTCGCCCGACTCAGCCCAGCGACAGCGGCAGGTGGTCCACCCCGCGGATGGTGAGGCGGTCGCGCCAGCCAGGGTCTCCGGAGAGTTGGACGTTCGGGAAGCGACGGATCAAGGAGGTGATCGCGACGCCCGCTTCGAGCTTCGCCAGGGAGGCGCCGAGGCAGTAGTGGACCCCGGCCGCGAACCCGAGGTGGCGATTCGAGTTCGGGCGCTCGAGCCACAGCGTCTCCGGCCGGTCGAACACCGTGGGGTCGTGGCTCGCTGAACCCAGCACGGTCATCACGAGCGTGCCCTTCGGCACGACCACATCGCTGCCGTCGGCAGCCTGGTAGGTGACATCGACCATCGGGACGCGGACCGTCTGCTGGACCGGTCCGTCGAAGCGGAGCAACTCGTCGACGGCCATCGTGTCGAGTGACGGATCATCCGCCCAACGGCGCAACTGGTCCGGGTGGCGCAGCAGCGCCAGCGTGCCGTTGCCGATCAGGTTCACGGTCGTCTCGTGACCCGCGACGTACAGGAGGATGACGAACGAGAGCAGCTCGGCCGCGTTGAGGCGGTCCCCGGCCTCCTCGGCCTGGATGAGCGCGGAGAGGAGGTCGTCGCCGAGGTGCCGGCGGCGGTGCTCGATGACCTCCGACAAATAGCCGCCCATGAGGATCGCGGCGGCCTCGGCCGCGTCGTGCTGAGCCTCGTCGGCGGTCGGCTCCAGCGAGGCCGTGAGCGTTTGCGACCAGGCGCGTACGTCGTCGCTGCGATCGGTGGGGAGATCGAGCAGGTCGCTGATGACCTGGAAGGGAACCGGGAACGCGAGCTCCTCGACCAGCTCCATCTCGCCGCGCTCGGCGGCGCGGTCGAGGACGTCGTCGACGAGCTGCTGCACGCGAGGGCGGAGGCGATCGATCGCCGACGGCGTGAACGCCAGGGACACCAACCGGCGGAGGCGGGTGTGGTCCGGCGGATCGAGGTTGAGGATGCTCTTCGCCGCCGATCCGTCGTCGCGCCGCTCGCGAAGGCGATCGCGGCGTGCCGCCCGCGGGTCGTCGGGCTGCTCGTTCACGTGGGCCTCGATGTCGCGAGCGAACTCGCTGCCGCGCAACGTGCGTGCCACGTCGTCGTAGCGGGTGAGCACGGTGAACCCGAATGGTGAGGTGTGGACGGGATCGGCCTCGCGCAGCCGCTCGTAGAACGGGTACGGGTTCGCCCGGAACGCGGGATCGAACGGGTTGAAGACCGCCTCGCTCATGCGAGCTCGATGGGCGAGGACGGCGTGTACTGGGTGATCGTGTCGCCCCACACGACCCACTGCGAGCCGTTGGCCCGAGCGGCGAGGGCCTGCATGGCCGCCTCGGCGACCTGCGACGGGTCGATCACGGGCATGCCCATCTCCTTGATGAACGCCTGCGCTTCGGTCGGGACCAGCGGGGTGTCGACGAAGCCGGGGCACAGCGAGCTGACGCAGACGCCGTCGTGGCCCGACTGCTGGAGCGTGGCACCGAGGGAGCGGACCATGCCGACGACCGCGTGCTTCGTGGTCGTGTACGCGATGTCACCGGCCATCCCGCCGAGTCCGGCCATCGAGGCGGTGACCAGCACGTGGCCGCTGCCGCGCTCGACCATGCCCGGCAGCACGGCACGGGCACCGAAGAAGACGCCGTCGAGGTTGACGCCCAGGATGGCGCGGTACGCCTCGTCGGTGACGTCGGCCAGCGGTGCGGTGGGCTCGTCGCGCGGTGAGCGCCCCGGCGTGACGATGCCGGCGTTCAGGTGGACGACGTCGAGGGGCGGCAACGCGGCGACGAGCGCCGCCCACGCGGCGGGATCGCTCACGTCGAGCTGGATCTCGTCGCTGGACTGCGGGCGAAGGTCGGCGACGTGCACCGTCGCGCCTTCGGCGCGGTAGCGCGCTGCGCACGCCTTGCCGATACCGCTCGCACCGCCGGTGACGAGCACGTGCTGGCCGTCGAGAGCACCCGTTGGATCGTTTGCCATCACCCGATGTAATCACACGCGCCGCGGCCGTGGCGTGGCGAGGCCGTCGAGCTCAGCTGCCGAGGCCCGCCGCAGCTGCGACTGCGTCGACGATGCGGTCGATCTGCTCGTCGGTGGTGACCAGTGGCGGGCAGAACAGCAACGAGTCGGCGTTGAGGGCGCGGCACACCACGCCGCCGTGCTCGTACATGTGGTCGCGCAGCACCATCGCGTTCTGGTCGGCACGCAGGCCGGCGGCCCACATCGCCCCGGCGCCACGTGCGTGATCGATGACGCCATCGGCGGCGAGCGAGCGCAGGCCGGCGGAGAGTCGGTCGCCCACGTGGGTGGCTCGTGCGACGAGGCCCTCGCGTTCGATGATCTCGAGGTTCTTGAGGCCTGCAGCGCAGGCCGTGGCGTGACCCGAGTAGGTGAAGCCGTGACGGAGGAAGAACGCCGGATCTGCCTCCAGCGCCGAGGTCGGAGCGGCGCCGACGAACACGCCCCCGAGCGGCTGGTAGCCCGACGTCACGGCCTTCGCGAACGTGACGAAGTCCGGCTGCACGCCGTAGTGATGGGCGGCGAACCACGAGCCGAGACGCCCGTAGCCGGTGATCACCTCGTCGAAGATCAGGTAGGCGCCGTGCTGGTCGCAGAGCCGACGCACATGCTCCAGGTACCCGTCCGCGGGCGGGTGGATGCCGCCCGCGCCCTGGACCGGCTCGACGATCACGGCGGCCACGTCGTTGCCGCGCTCTGCCATCAGACCGGCGAGCGCCTCGATGTCGTCCGCGGGCACCTGGACCACCTCGTCCACGAACGGCCCGAAGTGCTCCCGGTTCGGCGCGATGCCCTGCGCGCTGGTGCCGCCGTAGGCCGTGCCGTGGTACCCGCGCACCCGGGAGATGATCAGCTTGCGGTGACCCTGGCCCGCTTGCACGTGGGCAATGCGGGCGAGCTTCATCACGGTGTCGATGGACTCGCTGCCCGAGCCGGTGAAGAAGACCCTGGCATCGGGCATCGGGCCGATCGTGCGGAGCAGTTCGGCGAGCTCCTCGGCGGGATCCGTGGTGAACGGGTCGAAGCACGAGTAGGCCTCCAGGGTGGAGACCTGGGCCGCGATCGCGTCGGCCATCTCACGGCGGCCGTGGCCGATGGCGCAGTACCACAGGCTCGCCATCCCGTCGACGAGCTCACGCCCGTCGGCGTCCCAGAGCAGTGCCCCCTCGCCGCGCACGATGCGGATGAACGAGTCTCGGGTGGGCTTGGCAAACGGGTGCAGGAACGCCTTGGGCATGACGACGACGGTAGCCGCGCAGCCCGGGGCGGCCGGGGTCGCATTCGCGTAGCCTGAGGGACATGGACGAGGACGACCTGGTGGCGTGCCGCCGGCTGTCGGCCCTGCTCGGGATGCAGCAGGACCACGTCGAGGCCGTGTCGGCCGACCCCGCGGAGCTCGCCGCCGCGAGGCGCAGCCTGGAGGCGGCCGCTCGGGAACGCGAGCGGATGCTCGCCGAGTGGGCATCCGTCCCCGGCCGGCTGGCCTCCGTGGCGACCTCGTTCGCCGTCGGTCCCGAGGTGCTGCTGGCCGATGTCGCCGCCATGCGCTGGACCGCGGCTCGGGCCCACATGGCGCCGGTCCTGCAGCGGCTGGCGCGGGCCGAGGCCTCCGCCGCGGCGCCCCGGCCGGGTTCAATGGGCGAGGTGGCAGACCTCGGCGAACCCCGCGCGTAGGCAGTCCACGAGCACGTCGGGGTCGGGCACGGCTGCGGCGTCGGTGTTGACCCCGATGCAGCACGTGCCGTCGTAGGACATCAGGGTGATGTTCACCGCCGAGCCGGCAGTCGGGCCGAACGGGAAGAAGCGCTCGACCCGTCGCCCGACGAGCCACATCGGGACGGGCACGCCCGGGACGTTGCTCGCCAGGAAGTCCACGCCCTTGAGCATCGCCCCGACGACGCCGCGGGGCATCAGGTTGAGGAAGCCGGCGACGGTCTCGGTGTGGTCCAGGGATCGCTCGCCGCGGACCTTCTCGACCACGGCGTGCAGCGCGGCGATGCGTGCGGTCGCGTCCTCGGCGACCACCGGGACGGTGAAGCGCATCACGCTCACGTGGTTGCCGCCCTCGTGATGCTCTTCGCCTCGCTGGCTGATCGGCATCGCCACGCGCAGCTCGTCCACCGAGTGCCCGTGATGGGCGTGGTAGCGGTCGAGCCCGGCGGTGATGCCGGCCAGGAACCCGTCGTTCAGCCGGCCACCGGCTGCCTTCGATGCGGCACGCAGCCCGTCGACGGACACCTCGAGAACCCGGTAGTTGGACGAGAGCATGCGTCCCACCATGACCGGCGAGCGTGGTGTGGTCGCCGGGGCGATGAGGCGCCCGACCGATCGAGCGGTCTCCACGACTTCGCCGGCGGCATGCTGGGGGTGGCGCACCGCGTGGAGCAGGTTCGGCACCATCGAACCCAACTGGTGACGGGTGAACTCGAGTGCCCCGGCGACGTCGTGGAGAACCACGTCGCGCAGCAGCGTCGCACTGGTCGCGTGGTGGAACGCCTCGTGCGGTGGCGGCTCGTGCCGCGGCGGGTCCGGCTCGAAGTCGAACAGGTGGGCGGCCAGCTGCACCGCACCGATCCCGTCCGTGACGACGTGGTGGGCCTTCATCACCAGCGCCGACCGATCGCGGTCGAGCCCGTCGACGACGGTGAACTCCCACAGCGGCCGGGCCGCGTCGAACCCGCTCATCGCCTCGGTCCGCGCCCAGTCCAGGACGTCCTGCACCCCGCTGTGTTCGGGCATTCGGATGTGGCGCAGGTGGTAGCGGAGATCGAAGTCGTGGTCGTGCACCCAGCGCAGCGTGGTGGGGTGCAGCGGCACCGCGACCACCTTCTCCCGCAGCGCCGGGACCTGGTGCGTGACGTGCTCCACGCGCTCGACGAGGACCTCCCAGTCGGGCGGCCCGTCGAGGATCACCACCCCCATGATCGTGCTGCGCAGCAGCGGGTCGGCCTCGACCATCCACATGATGGTGTCGTTCTGGCTGAGGTACGTACGGTCGGGCATCACACGCCTCCGCGGCCATGGTGGCGCGCGCGACCGAGGGCGAACAGGGTCCTTCGTCCCGCACCGCCATCGGTGTCGAAAGGCCCTGGTGACCCCGAGGGGTCGTTCGTATGGTGCAGGTGTGAACCCCGATTCCGCAACGCCGGCGCCGCCGCGCCGTGAGGTCGTCGACGCCAACGAGGCCGTCGCCGAAGTGGCCCACCTCCTTTCCGAGGTCATCGCCATCTACCCCATCACCCCCGCCTCGCCGATGGGCGAGCACGCCGACGAATGGAGTGCTCGCGGTCACGTGAACCTGTGGGGCGCCGTCCCCGAGGTGATCGAGATGCAGAGCGAGGCAGGTGCCGCCGGTGCGTTGCACGGCGCCGTGCTTCGCGGCGCGCTCGCCACCACGTTCACCGCCAGCCAGGGTCTGCTCCTGATGCTGCCCGAGATGTTCAAGATCGCCGGTGAGCTCACGCCCGCCGTCATCCACGTCGCCGCCCGATCGGTGGCCACCCATGCGCTGAGCATCTTCGGTGACCACAGCGACGTGATGTCGGCTCGCAGCACCGGCTTCGCGATGTTGTGTGCCGCCGGGGTGCAGGAGGCCGCCGACCTCGCCGTCGTGGCGCACGCCGCCACGCTGGAGACTCGGGTGCCGTTCATGCACTTCTTCGACGGCTTCCGCACCAGTCACGAACTGAACACCGTGCAGGTCCCGTCGGCCGACGTGATCCGGTCGCTGATCTCCGACGCCCGCATCAGCGAGCATCGGCTCCGTGGGCTCGATCCCGACCATCCCGTGCTGCGTGGCAGCGCCCAGAACCCCGACGTCTTCTTCCAGGCGCGCGAAGCGTGCACGCCGTTCCATGCCGCGGTGCCCGACGCCGTGCAGGAGTCGATGGATCGCCTCGGCGCGCTCACCGGCCGTCACTACCGCCTGGCCGAGTACCACGGCGCCCCCGACGCGGACCGGGTGATCGTCATCATGGGTTCCGGCGCCGGTGCTGCCCGCGAAGCGGTCGATGCGATGAACGAGGCGGGGGAGCGCGTCGGACTCCTCGTCCTGCGCCTGTACCGCCCGTTCCCGACGGCACAGCTGCTGGCGGCGCTGCCCCCGTCGACGCGTACCGTGATCGTGCTCGATCGTTGCAAGGAGCCGGGCGCGCCGTTCGAGCCACTGCACCTCGACGTCATCGCGTCGATGTGGCACAGCGACGCGGACGCGTGGGCCGGCAGTCAGCGTCCACGCGTGATCGGTGGGCGCTACGGCCTGAGCAGCAAGGAGTTCACGCCGGCGATGGTGAAGGCGGTCTTCGACGAGGCGGCACTCGACGCGCCGCGCAATCCGTTCACGATCGGCATCCACGACGACGTCAGCCACACCAGCATCCCGTGGGATCCCACGTTCCGCACCGACCATGCCAAGGTGCGAGCGGTGTTCTACGGGCTCGGCTCCGACGGCACGGTCGGCGCGAACAAGAACACGGCGAAGATCATCGGTGCCAACACGGACATGAGCGTGCAGGCCTACTTCGTGTACGACTCGAAGAAGTCCGGGAGCACCACGATCAGTCACGTGCGTGTCGACGACTCGCCGATCGACAGCAGTTACCTCGTCGACGAGGCGACGTTCGTGGGCGTCCACCAGTGGAGCCTGCTCGAGCAACTCGACGTCCTGTCGCTGGCCGCACCAGGAGCGACCGTGCTGCTCAACTCGCCGTACGCCGTCGAGGAAGCGTGGGACAGGCTGCCCGCCGAGGTCCAGGAGCAGATGGTCGCCAAGCGCGTCCGTCTCTTCGCGATCGACGCCGCCACGGTGGCTCGCGCTGCCGGTCTCGGCGGCCGGATCAACACGGTGATGCAGGCGTGCTTCTTCGCCCTCTCGGGTGTGCTCCCCACCGAGGAGGCGCTGGCCGAGTTGAAGAAGGCGATCCAGCACTCGTACGGCGCTCGCGGTGAGGTCATCGTGGAGCGCAACATCGCCGCCGTCGACCAGTCGCTGGCCAACCTCCACGAGCTGACCGTGCCCGATGCGGTCACCTCGACTCGCCACCGGCGTGCGACCGTGAGTGTCGATGCTCCCGACTTCGTCCAGCGGGTCACCGCTCGGATGCTGGCCGGCGAGGGCGACCTGCTCCCGGTGAGCGCGCTGCCGCCCGATGGGGCCTTCGTGACCGGCACGTCGAAGTGGGAGAAGCGGACCATCGCCCCCGAGATCCCGATCTGGGAGCCGGACCTGTGCATCGACTGCGGCAAGTGCGCCATCGTCTGCCCCCATGCGGCGATCCGGATGAAGGTCTACGAGCCGTCGGCGCTCGCCGAGGCCGGCGACCTGAAGACCAAGTCGTTCCGCAGCCGTGAGGTGCCGGGGATGCAACTCACCATCCAGGTCGCTCCCGACGACTGCACCGGATGCGGGGTCTGCGTGCAGGCCTGCCCGGCGCACGACAAGACCTCGGTCAAGCGCAAGAGCATCAACATGCAGCCCATCGGCGAGCACCTCGACGAGGAGCGGATCGCGTGGGATGCGTTCTTGCACGTCGAGAGCGCCGACCCGGCCCAGTGGGATCCGGCCAGCGTGAAGACCAGCCAGTTGCGCGAGCCGCTGTTCGAGTTCTCAGGCGCATGCTCCGGGTGTGGCGAGACGCCCTACCTGAAGCTGCTCACCCAGCTGTTCGGCGATCACACCTTGATCGCCAACGCGACCGGTTGCAGCAGCATCTACGGCGGCAACCTGCCCACCACCCCGTACTCGGTGAACGCCGAGGGTCGGGGACCGGCGTGGGCCAACAGCCTCTTCGAGGACAACGCCGAGTTCGGCCTCGGCATCCGTCTGGGGTTCGAGGCGCAACGACGGACGGCAGTGGTGCTGCTCGAGCGGCTGCGCCCGATGCTCGCCGGCGCGCTCGACGACGCCGCGCTCGCCGCCCTCGTGGAGGGCGTGGACGACGCGGGTGAGATCGCGATCCGCGAGCAGCGAGCGCGTGTGGCGACGCTCCGCGAGGCATTGCGCGGCATCGACCACGTCGACGCTCGACGGCTCGACGACCTCGCCGGCACGCTCGTCCGCAAAAGCGTGTGGATCGTGGGCGGTGACGGCTGGGCCTACGACATCGGTGCCGGCGGCCTCGATCACGTGCTCGGCAGCGGCCGCAACGTGAACATCCTCGTGCTCGACACCGAGGTCTACTCCAACACCGGCGGCCAGTCCTCCAAGGCGACACCGCGTGGCGCCGTCGCCAAGTTCGCGGCCGGCGGCAAGGGCAACGTCAAGAAGGACCTGGGCATGGAGGCCATGACCTACGGCGACGTCTACGTGGCTCGCATCGCACTCGGTGCGAGCGACGTGCAGACCGTCAAGGCGCTCCTCGAGGCGGACGCCTGGCCGGGTGTGTCACTGGTGATCGCCTACAGCACCTGCATCGCCCACGGCTTCGACATGAGCAAGTCGATGACCCAGCAGAAGCTCGCCGTGCAAAGCGGACACTGGCCGCTGTACCGCTACCGGCCCTCCACCGAGGAGGGTGCGCAGCCGTTCCAGATGGACAGCGCGGAGCCATCGGTGCCCTTCTCCGACTTCGCCGGCAGCGAGGCGCGCTTCGCCATGCTCGCCCGCTCCAACCCCGAGCGGGCCAAGGAGCTCGTCGAGCTCTCCCAGACCGATGTGAACGGCCGCTGGGAGTACTACCAGCAGCTGGCCGGGGTCCATCGATCCGCACCCGGACACGCGGGTGACACCACGATCGCCGACAGCGAGGAAGAGCAGTGACCGACCTCACCACCACGTACCTCGGGCTCACCCTGAAGAGCCCGCTCGTCGCCTCGGCCGGCCCGCTCACGGGTGATCCTTCGATGTGGAGCCGCCTCGAGGAGGCCGGCGCCGCAGCGATCGTGCTCCCCTCGCTCTTCGAGGAGGAGATCGAGAACGAGGCGTTCGCCGTGACGTTCGCGCTGGAGAACGGCACCGACCAGTTCGGCGAGGCGCTCAGCTATCTCCCGGAGCTCGATCTGCCCGACGTCGGTCCGGCTCGTTACCTGGGCCGTGTGGAAGCCGCCCGCGAACGTCTGACCATCCCGGTGATCGCCAGCCTCAACGGCACCAGCCCCGGCGGGTGGGTGCGTTACGCGAAGCACCTCGCCGATGCCGGCGCCGATGCGATCGAGCTCAACGTGTACGACGTGGTCGTGGATCCGTCGATCACGGCCGCCGACGTCGAGCGTCGCTACGTCGAACTGGTCGAGGCGGTGAAGGCGGAGATCTCGATCCCGCTCGCGGTGAAGCTGAGCCCGTGGTTCACGGCGCTGGGCAACCTCGCCGTGCAACTGGAACGTGCCGGCGCGGACGGACTCGTGATGTTCAACCGGCTGTACCAGCCCGACATCGACCTCGAGACGCTCGAGGTGGTGCCGCGGCTGCAGCTCAGCAACTCGTCGGAGAGTCGTCTCCCGCTGCACTGGATCGCCAACCTGCGCGCTGCGGTGGGCTGCTCGCTGGCCGCCAGCTCCGGCGTCCACGACGGCGCGGACGCACTGAAGCTCCTCCTCGCCGGCGCCGATGTCGTGATGTCGACGAGTGCGCTGCTCCGTCACGGGCCCGAGCACCTCCGGGTGATCGAACGGTTCATCCGCGACTGGATGGTGGACCGCGACTACGCGACCGTCGCCGAGCTCCGGGGCAGCGTGAGTCGGGAGAACGTGCCCGATCCACAGGTCTACGAACGCTCCAACTACTACCGGGTGATCCACAGCTGGGTCCCTGGGACCGCTCGGTAGGCTGCCCACATGCGTCACAGCGAAGGTCACTTCGGTCATCGCGCGGGCTGGCTGCGGGCGATGGTGCTCGGTGCCAACGATGGCATCATCTCCACGGCAGCGCTGTTGTTGGGCGTGGCCGCCGCGGATTCGTCCCGCTCCGCGATCCTCACCGCCGGTATGGCAGGGTTGGTCGCCGGCGCGGTGTCGATGGCGCTCGGCGAGTACGTCTCGGTGTCGTCGCAGCGAGACACCGAGCACAGCGACATCGCCAAGGAGAAGTGGGAGCTCGAACACCAGGCGGACCACGAGCTCGACGAGCTCACCGGGATCTATCGGGCCAAGGGGCTCGAACCGGCGCTCGCCCGCCAGGTCGCGGTCCAGCTGACCGAACACGACGCGCTCGGGTCGCACCTGCGCGACGAGCTCGGCATCTCCACCGACGAGCTCGCCAAGCCCTTCCAGGCGGCATGGAGCTCCGCTGCCGCGTTCAGCATCGGCGGCGGCATCCCGATGCTCGCCGCATCCTTCGCCTCCGCCTCGTTCCGGATCGGAGCGATTCTCACCGTTGCGCTGATGTCGCTGGTGGTCCTCGGCTACACCGGGGCGCGCCTCGGCGGCGCACCGCCGGCCAGGCCCATCACGCGTGTGGTGCTCGGAGGGGCGGCGGCCATGGTGGTCACCATGCTGGTCGGCAAGCTGTTCGGCGCTGCGGTCGGCTGAGCCATGACCGAGCGTGCGGATGCGATCGTCATCGGAGCCGGTGTCATCGGTTCGTCCGTGGCACTCGAGCTCGCACGTGGTGGCCGATCCGTGGTGGTCGTCGACAAGGGTCCTGCACCCGGTGCCGGTTCCACCAGTTCGTCCTCGTCGATCATCCGTTTCAGCTACTCCACGATCGACGCGGTGCTGACGGCGTGGGAGTCGGCGGCGTTGTGGACCGACTGGGCGGGCCACCTCGGCACGGTGGATCCCGACGGCATGGCCAGGTTCGTGCGGACGGGGATGCTGATCTTCCACACGCCTGGCAACAACACGTCCCGCATCGAGCAGTTGTGGGACGAGGTCGGGATCGCGTACGAGTTCCTCGACTCCGGCGAGTTGCATCGTCGGTTCCCCGGCGTCGACGTCGGTGCGTTCTACCCGCCCAAGCGCATCGACGACCCGGCCTTCGCCGACGATGCGACGACGGAGATGACCGCGATCTTCGAGCCCGAATCGGGGTTCATCGACGATCCGATGCTGTCCGCGCACAACCTCGCCCACGCTGCCCGGCACCATGGCGCACGGTTCCTCTTCCAACGGGAGGTCGTCGCCATCGAACGCGATGGCGATCGGGTCGCTGGTGTCACGCTCGCCGACGGATCGAGCGTGCTCGCACCGGTCGTGGTGAACGTGGGCGGGCCACATTCGTCCGGGCTCAACCGCCTCGCCGGCGTCGCCGACGGCATGCGGATCAGCAACCGCCCGCTGCGCCAGGAGGTGTTCTCGGTCGCCGCGCCCGACGGGCTGCGGCTCGAAGACGGCTTCCCTGCGGTGGCGGACCTCGACATCGGGCAGTACATCCGCCCCCAGATCGGCGGCACGTGGCTGCTCGGAGGCACCGAGCCCGAATGCGACGAGTTGCACTGGGTCGACGACCCCGACCACTACGACGAGTACCCCACCGTCGAGCAGTTCGAGGTGGCGATGATGCGAGCCGCGAGACGGGTGCCCGAGTTCGGTGTGCCGCATCGCCCCGTGGGGCTCGCCGCGCTGTACGACGTGGCCGACGACTGGGTGCCGATCTACGACAAGTCCGATCTGCCGGGCTTCTTCATGGCGTGCGGCACCAGCGGGAACCAGTTCAAGAACGCACCGCTCGCCGGCAGGTTCATGGCGGCCATCGTCGACGCCGAGGCCGCCGGGCGTGACCATGACCTCGACCCGGTGCAGTTCGCCGGCGATCGCACCGGGCGCACGATCGATCTCGGCTCGTTCTCCCGTCGGCGGGCGAAGACCGCGACCAGCGGCACGGTGATGGGTTGAGCCCACGTCTGGACAACAGTGTCCAGGAGTTGTCCGAAGGAGACTGTTCATGAGAGTACGAGTCGACGCCGACGCCTGCCATGGGCATCAGAGTTGTGCGATCGCCGCGCCGGAAGTGTTCGGGGCCGACGACTACGGCAACGCCGTGGTGCTCATCGAGGGGGACATCCCCGTCGAACTGGAGGCGAAGGCCCGCCGCGCCGAGGGCAACTGCCCAGAGCGAGCCATCACCATCGAGGAGTGACCGTGGTCGCGGTCGATCGCGTCGTGCATCGCCGCGATGTGGCGTTGGTGATGCCGTGGCGCAACGGCGGGGGCACCACGACCGAGTTGGTGCGTGTCCCTCCCCACGGGGAGGCCTTCGACTGGCGCGTCTCGGTGGCCGAGGTCGCGACCGACGGGCCGTTCTCGGAGTTCCCGGGCTGTGATCGCCTCATCGTGCTGTTGTCGGGCGCCGGCATGGACCTCCGGTTCGAGGACTCCGGGGAAGTGGTGTCGCTGCGGGCGCCGCTCGATGCCTGTCGCTTCGGTGGCGAGCGTCCGGTGACCGCGCATCTGGTGGGCGGGCCGACGGCCGACCTCAATCTGATGTGGCGACGCGAGGCGTTCGACGCAGCGATGGCCATCGCCGAGGTCGCAGGTGCCGTCACGATCGGGGAGCGGGATGGGACGACCCTCGTCCACATCGTCCGTGGTGCGATCGAGGTCGATGGCGACACGGCGGCGGGTGTCGGCGATCTGGTGGAGTGGCAGGGTGCGCAGGTCGCTGTGGGCGACGCGACGGCCATCGTGTTCACGCTGGGATCCAAGGAAGCCTGAACTACCATTCAGCGGATGGTCATGATCGCGTCGATGCACCCCACGGACGTGTCGCTGGAGGTCACCTGGAGCGACGGCGTCGTCAGCCGGTTCCCGTGGCTGTGGCTGCGTGACCACGCTCACGACGACGACACCATGCACCCCGTCACCC
The DNA here is from genome assembly GCA_963720695.1 of uncultured Acidimicrobiaceae bacterium. Lineage (GTDB taxonomy): Bacteria > Actinomycetota > Acidimicrobiia > Acidimicrobiales > Ilumatobacteraceae > UBA668. The sequence continues at coordinate 457,396 of CAVRGG010000004.1, read as the reverse complement.
AACAGCGGCAGCTGTTCACGGCCCGAGTCCCGCGGGGTCTGAGGGGGAGCGCGCACGAGGTCGTCGGGGACGTCCTGGAGGTCACCTGGGACGTCCTGGAGCCGGTCTCGCGCCTGCCCGTCGACTTCCTGGCGACCTTCCGACACCCGCGGGTCGCGAGGGCGGCGATCGACCTCCCGGTGACCTTGTGGAACGCGTCGTCCCTCGTCACGCCGACCGTTGCCTACGACGCCGTGATGTCGACCGATGCGGGCCTCGCGCAGTGGTTGGGGAGGACCTTGCAGTACGGGTTCTGTCTCGTCGAAGGAACCCCGACGACGGCCGAGGCGAGCGAGGCGCTGCTACGGCGCGTGGCCTACATCAGGGAGACCATCTTCGGCGGCTTCTGGGAGTTCCAGGCCGACATGAGCAAGGCCGACACGGCGTACACGACGCTCGAACTGCGGGGCCACACCGACGGCACCTACAGCCACGACGCGCCGGGCTGCCAGCTGCTGCACTGCCTGGAGTTCGTCGGCACCGGCGGCGAGAGCACCATGGTCGACGGCTTCGCGATCGCCCGTCGCATCGAGGCCGAAGCACCGGACCTGTTCGAGGTGCTGTGCAGTGTTGCGGTCCCCGGTCAGTACCTCGGCGACGGCGCGCACCTCACCGCAGCTCGGCCGGTCTTCCGCCACGATCACACCGGCCGGCTCGTCCAGGTGTCGTTCAACAACTACGACCGGGCACCGTTCCTGCTCGACGAGCACGACATGGTCGACTTCTACGACGCGCTCCGTCTGTTCGACGAGATCGCCAACGAACCGGCGATGCAATGGCGCCACGTGCTCGCACCTGGCGAGGCGATGCTGTTCGACAACTGGCGAGTGCTGCACGGCCGAGCCGCCTACACGGGCCTGCGACGGATGTGTGGTGGCTACATCAACCGCGAGGACATCGAAAGTCGGCTGCGTCAACTGCTCTGACACTGGCAGGATGCGCAGATGCGCGAGAACCACTTCGGCGCCGGTGTGGCGCCCGGCTACGACGCCACCGAGCGCGAGATGTTCGCGCCAGCGGTCGTCGATGCCACGGTGGACTTCCTCGCGGCGCTGGCTGGTGACGGTGCTGCGCTCGAACTCGGCATCGGAACGGGCCGGATCGCCCTGCCGCTGGCGAGTCGTGGGGTGCCGGTGCACGGCATCGACCTGTCACCCGAGATGGTCGCCGAGCTGCGTGCAAAGGAGGGCGGCGCCGACATCGGTGTGACGATGGGCGACTTCGCGACGAGCTACGGTCGACCGCACGTTCCGGCTCGCGTATCCTCGTGTTCAACACGATCACGAACCTCACCGCGCAGGACGAGCAGGTCGCCTGCTTCCAGAACGTGGCACGGCATCTCGAGCCGGGCGGTCACTTCGTGATCGAGGTCTTCGTGCCGATCCTTCGACTCCTTCCACCTGGCGAGAACATGCGCGTCTACGAGTTGGGTCCCACCCGTTTCAGCGTCGACGAGTACCACGTCGTCGACCAGACCCTCGTCTCCCACCACTACTCGATGGACGGCGACCGACTTCGACGCCATGCCGTTCCCTTCCGCTACGTGTGGCCTGCGGAGCTCGACCTCATGGCCCGGCTGGCCGGGATGGAGCTCCGTGAACGCTGGGGAGGTTGGCGCCGCGAGCCGTTCACCGAGGAGAGCGAGTCACACGTCTCCGTCTGGCGGAAGGTGGGCTGAGCGGCAGGCGGTTACCGTTGCGGGCGTGAGCCTCGACGACATCATCGCCCGCTTCGACGTGGCGGATCCCGCCTTCCTCGCCGATCCGTACCCGGTGTTGAACGAGCTCCGCGAGGCCACTGCCGGCTTCCGCAATCCGGTGACCGGGCAGTGGACCCTCACCAGGTTCTCCGATGTGCAGGAGACGCTCCGCGATCGACGCCTCGGACGCGCCTACACGCATCGCTACACGCACGCGGAGGTCGGGTTGCCGGAGCCTGATCCCCGATGGTCGTCGTTCCACCAGCACGAGCAGTGGTCGCTGCTGTGTCTGGAGCCGCCCGACCACACCCGGATCCGTCGACTGGTGGCCAAGGTGTTCACCCCGCGAGCGGTCGCCTCGCTCCGTCCGGTCATCGAGGGCTTCTCCACCGAACTGCTCGATCGCTGTCGGGAGATGGGTGAGTTCGAGCTGCTCCGCGACTACGCGATGCCGTACTCGGTGGCCGTCATCTGCTCGATGCTCGGCGTGCCACGCGCCGACACGCAACTGCTCCTGGACTGGTCCCACGCGATCGTGAAGATGTACGAGCTGTCGACCACCGACGACGTGCGCGAGGCCGCCAACACCGCCGCTCGTGAGTACATCGAGTACACGAAGGCACTGATCGCCGACAAGCGCCGTCATCCAGACGGGCAGCTCGTCTCCGGCCTCGTGGCCGTCGAGGACGAAGGCGACACCCTCACCGAGGACGAGATCGTGTCGACGACCATGGTGCTGCTCGAAGCGGGGCACGAGGCGACGGTGAACACGTTGGGCAACGGCATGCGGGCGCTGATGCTGCACCCCGCCGAATGGCGTCGGGTGGTCGATGGCGAGGTGGCCGCGAAGTCCGCGGTGGAGGAGATGCTCCGCTGGGACTCGCCGCTGCAGCTCTTCGAACGGTGGGTGCTCGACGACGGCGTCGAGATCGCCGGCCATCGTCTCGAGGTGGGGGAGGAGGTGGCGATGCTCTTCGGGGCCGCAGAACGCGACCCGAGGCGGTTCCCGAACCCGGATCGGTTCGACATCGGCCGCGGCGACACCGCGCACATCGGGTTCGGCGGCGGCATCCACTTCTGCGTGGGCGCGCCGCTCGCCCGCCAGGAGATCGAGGTGTCGGTCGCCGGGCTCGCCGACCGCTTCCCCGAGCTGACGCTCGTCGCCCCACCCGAGTACCAACCGAACTTCGTCATCCGCGGCCTGCGCGAGTTGCGCCTCCACGGCTGAGTTCCCGACCGGCGCTGCCACTAGCGTCGCCGGATGGACGTCGTCGACGCAGTGCACCTCCGCTCCTCCATCAGGGACTTCCTCCCCGAGCCGGTCGACGACGACCTCCTGCGGTCGCTGTTGATCGACGCGTCGAGGGCACCGAGCGGCGGCAACGTGCAACCGTGGAGGATCTATGTCATCAACGGCGAGTCGATGGCTCGGTTCCGCGAGTACCTGCCGTCGCAGCCACCCATCGACGCGCTCGAGTACGACATCTACCCGCCGAAGATCACCGAGCCGTACCGGACGAATCGGTTCACCGTCGGCGAGCAGATGTACGCGCTCCTCGGCATCGAACGCGAGAACCGCGAGGGCCGGCTCCAGCAGTTCGCGAGGAACGGGGACTTCTTCGGGGCGCCGGCCGCGTTGTTCTGCTTCGTCGACCGCCAGATGGGCCCGCCGCAGTGGTCCGACCTCGGCATGTTCCTGCAGACCTTCATGCTGCTCGCCGTGGAGCGTGGCCTGTCGACGTGCGCCCAGGAGTACTGGTCGGTCCGCAACGCAGCGGTCCGATCGTTCGTCGGCGCGCCCGAGCACGAGATGCTGTTCTGCGGGGTGGCGATCGGTCATCGCAACCCCGATGCGCCGGTGAACGACCTGCGATCCGAGCGGATGCCGCTCGACGAGTGGGCGCGCTTCGTCTGACGGCCTGCCCGCCGGGTTTGGGTACGCTCCACTGGTCAGCGAAGGGGGCGTCATGATCCGACACGTGGTGTTGTTGCGATGGAAGGACGGGGTCGGTCCCGATCACGTCCAGGCCACGGTGGCGGCCCTGGAACGGCTGCCGGCGATGATCCCCGAGCTCATCGCCTATCACTGCGGACCCGACATCGGCGTCGTCGATGCCAACTGCGACTTCGCCGTGGCCGCATTGTTCGACTCGGTCGAGGACTACCTCGTCTACGACCAGCATCCCGAGCACCGCGCGGTGGTGCAGACGCTGATCGCCCCGCACATCGCCGAGCGCCACGCCGTGCAGTTCAGCGAGGACTGAGTGCTTCGTCCACCCGGTGCAGGATCTCGGTGACGTCGTCGGGTGTGGTCTGCCAACTGGTGACGAATCGGATCACGCCGTCGCCCATCCCGTAGAACAGCAGATCGCGGCCGGCGAGCCGCTCCTCGGTCTCGTCGTCGACTCGTACGAACACCATGTTCACCTGTGGATCGGCGAGGAGCTCGAGCCCGCGGGCACGCAGGCCGTTTGCCAGCTCGGTCATCGCCGCGTTCGCCTGGTGGGCGAGCCGGAGCCAGAGCCCATCGGTGAGATAGGCGATGAGCTGCGCGGCCTGGAACCGCATCTTGCTCGACACGTGGCCGGCGCGCTTCACGCGATACATCAGCTCCTCGCTGATCGCTGGGTCGAAGCTGACGACCGCGTCGGTGGTCGCGACACCGTTCTTGATCGCTCCCAGCGAGAACACGTCGATCCCTGCCCGCCACGTGAGGTCCGCCGGTGCGCAGCCGAGTGCGTCGAGTGCGTTGGCGATACGAGCGCCGTCGAGGTGCACCCGGAGCTGTCGCTCGCGGGCGATGTCGGCCAACGCGCGCACGTCGTCGGGTGTGTACAGCGTGCCGTAGTCCGTGGGGCAGGTGAACGACAGCACCGAGGGCTGCGAGTGGTGCGGGTCGCCCCAGTTGGTGGCCCTGAACGCGCCGCGCAACGATTCGGGGTGCAACACGTGGCCGTCGCCGGGCAGGCCGCGGAGCACCGCGCCCCCGCCGAACATCGACGTCGCACCACACTCGCTGCGCAGGATGTGAGCGGTCTCGTGGCAGAGCACGCTGCCCCACGGTGGGCACAGTGCGGAGAGCGCCAGCGCGTTCGCCGCGGTGCCGCTGGCGACCGGGAAGACGGCGACGTCGGGATGCTCGAACACCTCGGCGACGAGGTCGCGGAGCCGACCGCTCCAGGGGTCACCACCGTACGCGAGCGCCGATCCTTCGTTGGCCGCGGCGAGCGCGGACAGGATCTCCGGCGCGACGCCGGCCGCGTTGTCGCTGCGCAGTTCGATCGGTGAGGGCATGGCGCCACTGTAGGCAGCGTTGACACACACCCTCCCCGTTCGGGCAGACTGCCGGTGATGCCCAGCCGTCGCCGTTCCCGGACCAACCCGCCGCCTGTCGGCGCGACCACTGGCGCGCCCAGCGTCGAGCGGGTCGACCCCGCCGAGCAGTTCGCCGCGGCCCTGCGAGAGTCCGAACGGCGCGACAAGGCAGCGCGCGAGCGAACCCGCCTCGAGCAGGAGGCCAAGGCGCGCCACGATGCGGAAGTCGCCGCGCATGCGGAGGCGCTGGCGACGGCCCGCCGCGACCTCGAGCGTGCCATCGAGGCGGTTCGTGCTGCCAAGCGCGACGGCACGAGCGCCGTGGCGGCGGATGAGGCGTGGAAGGTCGCCAAGGCCCGCGTCATCGAGCTCGAGACCGGCGCCCCGCCGCCGTGGGCGGCGAAGGACTAGCTCGGCTTGCGGGCGATGTACTGCACGACGGCACCCTCGCCGGTGTGGCCGGGTCCTTCGACGATGGTGCGCACGAACTCCTGACCGTGGAGCTCCTCGAGGCCGGCGAGCTCGTCTCGTAGCCCGGCGAGCGTCATGGTCATGTCCGGGTGCTGAGGGCCACCGGTGCCACGGCCGATCTGGTCCGGGGTGTACGCCTCCAGCAGCAGCACGCCTCCCGGTCGGAGGGCGGCGACGACGCGGCGATGCAGCGACAGCCGGATCGGAAGGGGAGTGTGGGCGAAGATCGACACGATGGCGTCCCATCGATCCTTGCCCAGGTCCCAGGTCGCCAGATCGCCGGTGTGCACGTCGACCGTCACGCCACGCGACTCGGCGAGTCGCCGTGTCTTCTCGCTGCCTGATTCGGTGAGATCGACACTCGAGACGGTGAAGCCCTGCTCGGCGAGCCAGGTCGAGTTCCGCCCCTCACCCTCGGCGAGGCACAGGACGTCGCCGCGGGGGAGCATGTCGGCGCTGGCTGCGAGGAACTCGTTGGGATCGGTGCCGTAGTAGTAGTCGTCGCGCTGGTAGCGCTGCTCCCACATGTCGCGAGGTGTCGGTTGCATCGACCCAACCGTACTCGCGAACGGCCGCCGTAGACTTAGGGCTAAATCACGTTCGCCACCTGCAGGAGATGTCATGGCTCGTTACGTCACCAAGGTCCGTACCGCCCGTTCCGCCGAGGACGTGTTCGCCTACATGGCGGACCTGCGCAACTTCGCCGCATGGGATCCCGGCGTGAAGAAGGTCGTGCAGGTCGACGGTGACGGCGGTGGGCTCGATGCCACCTTCGACGTCACCGTGAGCGGCACCACGCTGCGCTACCGCACCGTCGAGTATCTGCCCCACACGGAGTTGCTGGTCGTCGCCGAGAGCTCCTCGCTGGTCTCCACCGATCGAGTCACCGTGGACGCCGAGCCCGGCGGTTGCGTCGTCACCTATGACGCCGACCTGCAACTCAAGGGGATCGCGAAGATCGCGGCGCCGATCCTCGGCCTCGCCTTCGGTCGCATCGGCGGTCGGGCAGCGGCAGGGTTGCGCCGCGAACTCGACGGCGTCGACGTGCCGGCATGAGCGTTCGATCGATCGTCGACGCGGCGCTCGAGGCGCCGGTGGTCACCAGCTTCACCCGGGTCGGCTACGACGTCCGATCGCGGCTGGAGCACTGGACACCGCTGTCGTCCTACCGGCTCGATGGGCGGGTCATGCTCGTCACCGGTGCGACCTCGGGCCTCGGCCTGGTCGCCTCGGAGCAGTTGGCTCGATGCGGTGCGACGGTGGTCCTGCTCGGGCGCGACGCGGCCAAGACCGAGCGGGTACGAGCTGACCTCGCCGAGCGGACGGGGCGCGACGACCTGGGGGTCCTCATCGCCGACATGGCTGACCTCGACGACGTTCGCCGGGTGGCCGCCGAGGTGCAGGATCGATACGACCGGCTCGACGTGCTCGTGCACAATGCGGGCGCTCTGACCGCCGATCGGCGCACCGCTCCATCGGGCCTCGAGATGACCGTCGCCAGTCAGGTCGTCGGTCCGTTCCTGCTCACGTCGTTGCTGGTGGACCGCCTTGCCGAGGCCGGGCCCGGCAGGGTGATCACGATGTCGTCGGGCGGGATGTACGCCGCCCCGCTGACGGTGACCGACCTGCAGATGGGCTCGGACTACAAGGGCTCCGAGCAGTACGCACGGGCGAAGCGGGCGCAGGTGACGCTGAACGAGATGTGGGCCGAGCGGATCCCCGCGACCGACGTCGTGTTCCACGCCATGCATCCCGGCTGGGCCGACACCCCCGGCGTACGCGAGTCGCTGCCCACGTTCCGCAAGGTCGTCGGGCCGCTGCTGCGCTCACCCGAGCAGGGGGCCGACACGTTGGTGTGGCTCGCCGCCGACGACGGCGTGCCGCGCACCTCGTCGGGCACGTTCTGGCTCGACCGTTCGCCGCGACACATCCACAAGCTGCCCAACACGCGAGCGAGCGACACACCAGAGCGCCGCGAGCGCCTGTGGGCGTGGTGCTGTGATGCGAGCGGGATCAGCCCCGATTGACCCTCAGACCATCTCGTAGCGGATGGGCAACCGCTTGAGCCCGCTGACGAACGTGCTCTTGACCAGCTCCGGTTCACCGGCGAGTTCGATGGTGCGCAACCTCGGGAGGATGGCGCTGTAGAGCGCCTTCAGCTCCATCCGGGCGAGCATCGCGCCGAGGCAGTAGTGCACGCCGAAGCCGAAGGCGAGGTGCTTGTTCGGGGTGCGGCCGACGTCGAAGGAGAACGGATCGGTGAACACGTCCTCGTCGCGATTCGCCGACCAGTACGACAGCAGGACGTCCTGGCCGGCCTTCACCGTGGTGCCGCGGATGTCGTAGTCGACCGTCGCCGTGCGCATGAAGTGCTTGACCGGGCTGGTCCAGCGGATCATCTCGTCGACGGCGGTGCCGAGCAGGCTCGGATCGGCCTGCAGACGAGCCAACTGATCCGGATGCTGCAACAGCGCGAGCAGCCCGCCCGACATCGAGTTGGACGTCGTGTCGTGGCCGGCCGTGGCGGCGATGATGTAGTAGCCGAGCTGCTCCTTGTGGCCGATCGGATTGCCGTCGATGATCCCGTTGGCGATGACCGACGAGAGATCGTCGGTCGGTCGGGCCTGGCGCTCGGCAGTGATGCCGTCGAAGTAGTTGACGAAATCGGCGACCGTCTGGATGATGCCGGCGAGGACGTCGTCGTCGCGCTTGAAGTCGTCGTCCTCGGCACCGAACAGCTCCTGGGTCAGACGCAGCATGCGCGGGTAGTCGCTCTCGGGCAGGCCGAGGATGGCGAGGATCACGTACAACGGGAACTGCATCGCGATGTCCGCGGCGAAGTCGCATTCGCCACCCTTGGCGATCATCTGGTCGACCGAGCGCTGGGCGAGCTCGGCGAGACGGGCGTCGAGCTTCGCCAGGTTCTTCGGCAGGAACCAATCGGAGGTGAGGTTGCGGTGCAGGCGGTGCTCGGGGTCGTCCATCTGCACGAGCGACTTCACCAGGTGGCCCTGCATCTCGCGCATCGAGTCCGACTCCTTGTTGCCGAGGATGGCCCGCGGTGCGTTGAGGAACTCGGTGGGGTGCAGCTCGACGTCGAGGATGTCGGCGTGCTTGGTGAGGACGTAGAACGGGTTGAAGTCGGGATGCTCCACCCAGTGGACCGGGTCCTCGTGGCGCAGCTTGGTGGTGACCGCGTGGAAGAAGCTCTCGTCGGTGAAGGTGGCGCCGGTGAGAAACGCCTGCCCTGCTTGCTCGAGGGTGATGTCCAGATCGTTCGTCATGATCAGCTTCTAGCATCGCGGCTCCTCCGCGGCGGACTCGGAGGTACCGACGCTCGTTCCAAGATGTCGCGCCTCGTCGGCAGTTGGAGCAGGTAGGGTGGCCGTCTCAATCCGGGTTCTCCTCTTACGGCGGATCCACGTCGAAAAAGGCAGGGCCCAAAATGGCCACCGGTACCGTGAAGTTCTTCAATGCAGAAAAGGGCTTCGGCTTCATCTCCCGTGAGCAGGGCGACGATGTGTTCGTGCACTTCTCCCAGATCCAGGGCAGTGGTTACAAGTCCCTCACCGAGGGTCAGGCAGTCGAGTTCGACGTCGCCCCCGGTCGGAAGGGCGAAGAGGCGCAGAACGTCAGGCCCCTCTGATTCCCGCCGAGTCGGGCTCCCGAGGAGCTCGACATGGGCAGTAGTGCGGGGCGTGCCAAACGCGATCGCGAAAAGGCGCGTCAGGAAAAGCAAGCGATCAAGCGGGAACGCCGTCAGGGCGGTGCCATCGACCTCGTCGATGAGCCGACCGACGAGCCGGGCTCCTCGATCCGTCGTCCTCAGGACGACGTCCTTGCCGACCTGGCGCGCCTGCACCAACGCTTCGACGACGAAGCGATGGAGTTCGAAGACTTCGAAACCGCAAAGCGCGAACTGATCGCCCAACTCGACATCGGCTGAGCCTCACGGCTCGTCGGTGGCGAGTGGCGGTCAGATCGCCAAGCGGCGAGCGACCACCGACCAGACGTCGGGGTCCAGGCCCATCCCCAAGTGGGTGCTGTCGACCTCGATGTTCTCCACGTCCGGTGAGAAGTGGTCGATGCACGCGCCCGGCGCGACAATGCCGTCGCGCCTGCTCCACATCGCGGTGATGGGCACCCGGATCGGGACCAGGTTGCGTTCGTCGACACGTCGCCGCACCTCGGCAATCACCTCGGCCGAGTACCGGCGTGAGACGACGCTGTAGGCAGGCCCTCCGATGACCGGCGTGCCGAAGGTGATGACCCGGCGCACGAGCGCGGGATGATCGCGGGCGACCTCCCTCGAGACGACGCCGCCGATGCTCCAGCCGACGAGCGCCGGTGTTCGCCCGGTCTCGTCACGGACCCGAACGGCCAACGTGGCGATCCGGGGATGGATGCCATGCACGTCGCCGGTCATCCGCCCGACGCGACTCGGCCGCGCATCATGACCGAGTTGTTGGAGGAACGAGCGCAGCGGGAGCATCGACGCGTCGGTGGCGCCCAGACCGGGCACCAGGATCACCGGCGCGCCGTCACCTCGCGGCAGCCGACGCAGCGCCGGCGCCTGCCATGCGAGCCGGAATGGTTCGAGCCCTGCCAGCAGTTCGCCGGCGGTTCGAAGTGGCGAGGGAGGTCGCACGAGGCGACCCTAGCCGTCGCGTCAGCGGCGGCCGCGAGGGGCCCGACCGCGGTTGCGGGACGCTGGTGCGGCACCCTGACGCGGTGACCGACGCTGCTGCTGTTGCGGCTGGGTGCGGGCTTCGGCCGGCGGGCGGATGTGCGCGGCGGCCTCTCCGACGAGGTTGCCGATCGCACTGTGGCCGGGGGCCACGCGGGTGATGATCGGCTCGATCTTCGCCGCGCGGGCGAGCGCCTTGACGTCGCCGACCTGATCGGGCGTCATGATCGTGACCACGATGCCCTCCGAGCCGGCGCGGGCGGTACGGCCGCTGCGGTGCAGGTACGCCTTGTGTTCGGCCGGGGGATCGACGTGCACGACCAGCGCGATGTCGTCCACGTGGATGCCACGAGCGGCGATGTCGGTGGCGACGAGCACCTTCGTCGTGCCGGCGGCGAACGATTCGAGGTTGCGCTCACGAGCGTTCTGGGAGAGGTTGCCGTGCAGTTCGACGGCCGGGATGCCCGACATCGTCAGCTGCTTGGCGAGCTTCTTCGCACCGTGCTTGGTGCGGGTGAACAGCAGCGACCGATCGCGACCGGCGGCGAGCTCGCGGACCACGTTGGGCTTGTCGACCTGGGCGACGGCGAACACGTGGTGGGTCATCGTGCTCACCGGGGCGACGGCCGGGTCGACGGAGTGGACGACCGGGTCGACCAGGTACCGCTTGACCAGGATGTCGACACCGTTGTCGAGCGTGGCGGAGAAGAGCAGGCGCTGCCCGGTGGTGGGCGTGGCGTCCATCAGGCGCCGAACGACCGGGAGGAAGCCGAGGTCCGCCATGTGATCGGCCTCGTCGAGCACGGTGACCTCGACGTTGGCGAGCGAGCAGTGCCGCTGCTGGATGAGGTCCTCGAGGCGGCCCGGGCAGGCGACCATGATGTCGACGCCGGCCTTGAGGGCGTGAACCTGCGGGCCCTGGCCGACGCCGCCGAAGACGGTGGCGACTCGCAGCCCCATGGCGGTGGCCAGCGGGGCGATGGATTCGCTCACCTGGTTGGCCAGCTCGCGGGTGGGGACGAGGACGAGTGCACGGGGGCGGCCGGGCTGACGCTTCGTGGTCGAGGCGGCGAGGGCGGCCACGGTGGGGATCGCGAAGGCGATGGTCTTGCCGCTCCCGGTGCGGCCACGGCCGAGGAGGTCGCGACCGGCGAGCGAATCGGGGAGGGTGGCGGCCTGGATCGGGAACGGGGCCGTGACGCCACGGGCGGCGAGGGAGCCGATGATCGCAGCGGGGACGCCGAGGGCCTCGAAGGTGGTGTCGACCGGGGCCACTTCGACACCGTTCATCACGGTCTCCTGGATGGCGTGCTCGATGCGGCCGGTCGGTGCGGGGCGGGAATGGTCCCGCTGGGGGCGCGGTCGGTTGTTCCGGCGCGCGCGGTCGGACGAGGAGGGGGTGGAGGTGTTCATCGGTGCTTTCGTGTTCGGAGGGGGGCCGTTGATGCATGGCCACTCGCCTCTGAGGCGAACAACTCCCGTACGGGAGAACCGTGCGCTACTGCGCTGCACTCGACCGCAGTGCACCGGATTCGGCACAACTGCGTGGGCAACGCTACCGGGGATTCGGCCGAACAGGGCGCGAGCGTGCTCAACTAGTGACAGTAGAACTGTCAACTGTTAGGTTGCCGATGTGACTGAGCAGGTGCATCCCGGCCTCTGGCCGAGCCCGTGGCCGGCCGAGGACGGTGGCCCACGCCGCCGCCAGATCGCGAGGACACGACCCGGGCCGGCCATCGGTGCGCACGAGTCCCTCCGCGTCACGGCGCGCATGTCGATCGCCTCGACCATGGTCGTGCTGCGGGATCCCGGCGAGGTGTACCTGCTGTGTCACACCGGCGGCGACGATGCGATCTCCTGGGTGGAGCAGATCGACCCCGACACGGTGGAGATCGTGCGGCGGTCGCCCGACCTGCCCGGCGGACAGACCTGGCCCGGCGGGATCGCCGCGCATGCGAACGGCTCGCTGTACGTCGTGTTCGGCCGCCACGCGCACCGGTTGAGCCCGACGCTCGAGGTGCTGGCCTCGGCGACGCTGCCACGCGATCGGCCGTACAACAGCTTCGTCGTCCTGCCCGACGGCCACCTCGCGACGAAGGACTTCGCCGGCATCCGACCGGGACACCCCGACGGTGACGCGTTGGGGCCGTCGGAGCTGCTGGTGCTCGAGCCGGACGGACTCGGCATCGTGGCGCGGGCGACGCTCCCCGAACCCTCGATCGCGCGGATCAGTGCCGATGGCAACGACATCTACGTGGTGGGAGACTCCAGCCTCATGCGCCTGACGTGGGACGGGATCGTCATCACCCTCGACGACGCCTTTCGGCCGATGTACCGCACGATCGCCGGGCAGACCTACGGCTGGGACGCGGTGCTCGACGCGGGAGCGGCGTGGTTCCTCGACAACGGTGCCGGCTCCGAACGGTACGCGGGGACCTTCCGCGGGGTGGGCGATGCCGTGGCACCCCTGCACCTCGTGCGGGTGGGCCTGGTCGACGGCGCGGTGTCGCTCACGGAGATCTGCGGGCTTCCCGGCGGGCTGATCGCCAATCCGCCCGCGATCGACCCGGAGCGCCGGATCGCCGTGGGGTACGACAGCGGCAACGGGGTGGTGGCCGCGTTCCGGTTCGACGCAGACGGTGCCACGACACCGCTGTGGTCCAGATCGATGAACCATGCGGCACACCCGATCCGGTTCGCCGACACCGGCGAGCTCGTGCTGTTCGACCACGACGCCGCTCGCCAGGCGGACCAGATCGTGGTGGTCGACATCGAGACCGGCACGGAGATCACCCGCGCCGACTACGGGAGCCCCGTGCAGTCCGTGCTCTTCGCGAGTGTCGGTTTCGGTCGCGATCTGTACGTGTGCTCCTTCACGACGGTCGCCCATGTGGAGGTGGTGTGATGACACATCCGTTGCTGCTCGCCGGGGTCTACGGCTCGCCGTACTCGCTGAAGATGCGCGCCGTGCTGCGGTACCGGCGCATTCCCTTCAGGTGGGTGCTGCGCGGGTCGCGATGGGACGTCGGCTTCCCGGCGGTGCCCGTCGCGATCATCCCGGCCATCGCGTTCCCCGACGCCGATGGCGCCTACACGACGGCGATGGTCGACTCCAGTCCGCAGATCGACCGGCTCGAGACGATGTATGAGGAGCGCAGCCTCGTGCCGCCGGACGCGGTGGTCGCGTTCGTCGACGCACTCGTCGAGGACTACGCCGACGAATGGGTGACCAAGGCGATGTACCACTACCGCTGGCACCATCGGTATCCGGCGGCGATCGACAAGGCCTCGTCATTGCTGCCGCTGAATCAGGAACTCCACATGGCGGAACGCCAACACGTCGCGGCCAAGCGATTCATCACGGACCGCCAGGTGGGTCGAACCGCGCTCGTCGGTTCCACCGACGCCAACCGGCCGGTCGTCGAGGACAGCTATCGACGTCTCCTGCACCTGCTGCAGGCGCACCTCGAGTCGCACGACTTCCTGTGCGGATCTCGCCCGGGCCGTGGCGACCTCGGTCTGTTCGGACAACTGTCGCAGCTCGTGCACTGGGAGCCGGACTCGATGCAGCTCGCCATCGAGGAAGCGCCGCGGGTGATGGTGTGGGTCGACTGGCTCGACGACCTGTCCTGGTGGGACGTCGACGGCGACCTGGGGTGGTGCGGTCGCGACGAACTTCCCGACACGACACGCCTGCTGCTCGGCGAGATCGGTCGCACGTACGCGCCGTTCATGCTGGCCAACGGCGCCGCGCTCGACGCGGGAGTCGAAGAGGTGGTGTGCGAGATCGACGGGCGGGAGTATCGGCAGGCCGCCTTCCCGTATCAGGGAAAGTGCCTGCGCTGGATGCGCGATCGGTATGCGGCACTGTCGACCGACGAGCGGGCCGCTGTCGACGCCCTGCTCGCCGGCACCGGCTGCGAGCAACTGTTCTGATCGCTCAGACCTCGACGAAGGTGAGGTCGTCGCCGAGCACGATCTCGCCCGTGAAGTGCGCAGCGGCACGTGCGCGCCACTCGTCCTCCTGGCCGGGCTGCATCGACGGGACGTAGTGGGTGAGCACGAGCGTGCGGACGCCCGCGCGGCTGGCCGTCTGTGCCGCCTGCTCCACCGATGAGTGGTAGTCGAGGATGTCCTGCAGGCGCTGGACCGGCACCATCCGGACGAGATCGTCGCGGATGACCGTCTGCACGTAGGCGGTGGCTCCGAGGCACAATGCGTCGAGTGCGTCGCATGGCACGCCGTCGCCGCCGAGGACGGCGCTGGTGCCGTCGTCCTCGATGCGGTACGCCACCGTCGGCTCGACCGGGCGGTGGTCGGTGGCGCCGACGGTGACCGTGGCGGAGCCCACCGTGAACGCATCGCCGGGGGAGACCTCGGTGACGCGGACGTCGGGCGTCCAGGTGAGGTCGGCGTGGTGGTCGAGTCGGTACTGCAGGTCGGGTGCCAGCGAGGCGAGGATCGCGTCGACGACCTCCTGCATCCGCGGTGGGCCGTAGATGTGGAGTGGGGCGCCCTGAGGGCTCATGATCCAATGGGTGGTGATCACGTCGTTGAGGTCGGTGATGTGGTCGCTGTGCAGGTGCGTGACCAACACGGCGTGGAGCATCGGCGGGAGCACACCTGCGGCGGTGAGCCGCATCAGCACGCCGCGGCCGCAATCGACGAGGATGCACGTGCCCTCGGTCCGGACCAGTGTGGAGGGTCCCGCCCTTCGGGCGTCGGGGAGCGGGCTTCCGGTGCCGAGCAGCGTGATCTTCATGGCAGCGAACGTAACAGTTGTCAGTCTGACTGACAACTGTTGCGGGGTAACTTCGACGAATGGCTGGCTCGATCCTCGGTACACGCGTCCTGCGCACGGAAGACCCCGAACTGCTCGTCGGGGCGGGCCGGTACGTGTACGACCTCGACCTCCCCGACCCGCTGCACGTCGTGTTCGTGCGGTCCGAGATGGCGCACGCACGACTCGGCTCGATCGACGTCGACGAGGCCTTGGCGATGCCCGGCGTGGTCGCCGTCCTCACCGCCGCCGATCTCGGCGTCGAGCCGCACCACGGCATGGTCAAGGTCCACGACGACTTCGCTCGTCCACCTCTCGCGATCGACACCGTGCGCTTCGTGGGCGAGGCGGTGGCGGCCGTCGTGGCGACGTCCGAGACGGAGGCGAAGGACGCCGCCGATCTGGTGCTGGTCGACTACGAGCCATTGCCGGTGGTGGTCGACCCGGAGGACGCGCTCGCCCAGGGCGCGGTCGTGTTGTTCCCCGACCACGGCGACAACATCGCCATCTCCACCACCGATCCCGTCGACGCCGGCATCTTCGACGACGCCGACGTCGTCGTGCGTGGCAGGTACGTCAACCAGCGCGTCGCCGTCGCCCCGATGGAGCCCCACAGCGCTGCGGCAGTCGTCGGTGACGACGGACGGCTCACGTTCTACGGCGCGACGCAGATGCCGCACCTGCTCCACCAGTTGCTGTCGCGAGCGCTGAAGATGGACCGCTCGCAGATCCGCGTGATCACCCCTCACGTCGGTGGAGGGTTCGGCGGCAAGGCCGGTCTGTACCCCGAGCAGGTGGTGGTCGCGGTCGCGGCGATGAGATTCGGCCGCCCGGTCCAGTGGATGGCGACGCGCAGCGAGGACATGCTCGCGCTCGCCCACAGCCGCGCCCAGATCCAGTACGTCGAACTCGGGTGCCGCAACGACGGCACGTTCACGGGGTTGCGTGTACGACTGGTGGGTGACGGCGGGGCGTATCCCGGCCTCGGTGCCTTCCTGCCCGCGGGCACACGCCGGATGTCGAACGGCACCTACGCGTTCCCGGCGATCCAGTTCGACATCGCGGTGGCCACCACCAACACGACACCGACCGGCGCCTATCGCGGGGCAGGTCGTCCGGAGGCCACGGCGCTGCTCGAGCGCGCCGTCGACCACGCGGCGCTCACCCTCGGGATGGATCCGATCGAGCTCCGTCACAAGAACCTGCTCGGCGATGACATCTTCCCGTTCAGGACGCTCACCGGTGTCACCTACGACACCGGCAGGTATCGCACGCCGCTCGACGAGGCCGCGCGGTTGGCGGGCTACGCGCAGTTGCGCCAGGAGCAGGCCGAGCGACGCGCCCGTGGCGACCGCATGCTGCTCGGCATCGGGGTGGCGGCGTACGTGGAGATCACCGCCGGCGGCGGCGCGTCGGAGTACGGAGCAGTGGAAGTCCACGCCGACGGCAGCGCGACGATGATGGCCGGAACGTCGGCGCACGGCCAGGGCCACCAGACCGCGTTCGCGATGATCGTCAGCGCCCAGACCGGCATCCCCGTCGACCGGATCCGGTTGGTGCAGAGCGACACCGACGTGGTTCGCACGGGCGGCGGCACGGGTGGTTCACGTTCGTTGCAGCTCGGCGGGTCGGCCGTCCATCGGGCCACCGAGGCGGTGGTGCAGAAGGCCCGCGACCTCGCCGCCCGACTCCTCGAGGCCGACCCGGCCGACGTCGTGGTCGACACCGACACCGGCACCATCGGCGTCGCCGGTGTCCCCGCGAGCGCACTCACCTGGGGCGAGCTGGCGGTTGCCGCCGCGGCCGAACCTGATGCCGTCGATCATGCCGACGGCACCCTCGGACTCGCCGCCCAGCTCGACTTCGACCAGGGCGAGGCGACGTTCCCGTTCGGCGCGCACATCTCGGTGGTCGAGGTGGACCGCGACACCGGCAAGGTCACGCTGCTGCGCCACATTGCAGTCGACGACTGCGGGACGGTGCTCAACCCGCTGCTGGTCGAAGGGCAACAGCACGGTGGGGTCGCCGCCGGCATCAGCCAGACGATGTACGAGCAGGTGTGCTACGACACCGACGGCAACCCGCTCACCGGCAACTTCATGGACTACGGCATCCCGTCGGCTGCCGAGTTCCCCTCGTTCGAGGTCCACAGCACCGAGACGCCCACACCGCTCAACCCGCTCGGGGCGAAGGGCATCGGCGAGGCGAGCACCATCGGCAGCACCCCTGCGGTGCAGAACGCGATCATCGATGCGGTGGCGCATCTCGGGGTGCGCCACATCGACCTGCCGTGCACGAGCCAGCGGGTGTGGGCGGCGATCCGCGACGCCGAGGCCGGAACGCTGCCCGACCCGTGGCGGGAGCCTCCCGAGGTGTTCGCCCGGCTGGCGGCTGGCCAGGAGATCGACCAAGCCGGTCTCGATGCCGCCGAGGGCATCTGACGCCGTACCCTCAAGTGCCGTGTCCGAACCTGGCGAGCCCAACGACCTTCTGGACCGCCTCCGGGCGGCCACCGAAGCGCTCGAAGCGGTGATCGCCGACCGCTCGATCCTGTCGGATCTGCCGCTGGACGAGCGCACCCGACTGCTCAATGCGGCCGGCGATGTGTACGAGCCCGATGTGCGCGAGCGTCGGCGCCAGATCAAGGCCCAGCGCCGCCAGGAGAAGAGCGAACGAGCACTGCGGCACCAGAGCACCCTCGCCGAGACCGGGATCCGGTCGCTGCGGGCCAAGCCGGTGTTCGTGACCCCCAACGTGTTCCCGCCGGCGATCGCCCCGACGGACGACATCGACGACAACATCGACGACAACATCGAGCAGCGAGAGGCGGTGGAACCGCAGCACTGCTACGTCTGCAAGCGGGACTACTCGCAGATCCACTTCTTCTACGACCAGATGTGCCCCGAGTGTGCCGAGTTCAACTACGCCAAACGCAGCGAGACCGCCGACCTGCGCGGGCGGGTGGCGCTGCTGACCGGTGGCAGGGTGAAGATCGGCTACCAGGCCGGCATCAAGCTGCTCCGTGCCGGCGCGCACCTCATCGTCACGACCCGCTTTCCGCGTGACTCGGCCGTGCGGTACGCCGCCGAGCCCGACTTCGCCGACTGGGGCGACCGACTGGAGATCTTCGGCCTCGACCTGCGCCACACGCCCAGCGTCGAGGCGTTCTGCCAGCACCTCCTCGACACCCGCGATCGGCTCGACTTCATCGTCAACAACGCGTGCCAGACGGTGCGCCGGCCCCCGGAGTTCTACCGCCACATGATGGCGCTCGAGGGCGCCGCCCTGGCCGACATGCCGGCGAGCGCGCAGCGCCTGCTCGGTGCCTACGAGGGTCTGCGCGGCTACGACATGCTCCAGTCCGGTGACGGGCCGTCGCCGGCGCCGATGCCGATCGACGCCGTCGGGCTCACGCACGCGGCCAGGCTCTCGCAGGCGCCGCTGCTCCCCGAGGAATCCGCGGACCGCGCCCACCTGTTCCCGCAGGGCAGGCTCGATCAGGACATGCAGCAGGTCGACCTGCGCGACCGCAACTCGTGGCGACTCACGCTCGCCGAGGTCAGCTCCGTCGAACTCCTCGAGACCCAGTTGGTCAACGCGGTCGCGCCCTTCGTGCTGAACGCTCGTCTGAAGCCGCTGATGCTGCGCACGCCCGAGCGTGACAAGCACATCGTCAACGTGTCGGCGGTGGAGGGGCAGTTCTACCGACGGATGAAGACCACCCGGCATCCCCACACCAACATGGCCAAGGCCGCGCTGAACATGATGACCCGCACCTCCGCGGCCGACTATCACGCAGACGGCATCCACATGAACAGCGTCGACACGGGCTGGGTGAGCGACGAGGATCCGCTGCACATCGCACAGCGCAAGACCGCACAGCACCACTTCCACCCCCCGCTCGACATCGTCGACGGGGCGGCTCGCATCGTCGACCCGATCATCGACGGACACAACTCCGGCGTCCACGTCTGGGGTCAGTTCCTCAAGGACTACCGCTCCACCGACTGGTGAGAGGGTCATTTCCGGCTCGCCTACCTACTGGTAGGTCGGCTGGGGTAGGGTGGTCGTAATGACCGAGGTCGCTGTCCCCACTGTCACCCGTACCGAGTCGCTGAACGACGTGCGCGCGATCATCCCGCCCGCCTGTTACCAGCGGTCGGCAAAGCGGGCCACCTGGGCGTTGATCCAGGCGGTGCTGCTCTGGGTGGTGCCGGTCGTCGCCCTGGCCTTCGTGACCTCGTGGTGGCTCGTCGTGCCGCTGTGGATCCTCGCCGGCCTGGCGGTCTCGGGTCTGTTCGTGCTCGGCCACGACGCCTCGCACGGTGCACTGCTGGACTCGCGCACGGCCAACCGCCTGATCGCCCAGGCGTGCATGGCGCCCAGCGTCCACGTCGAGGCGGCATGGGATCTGGGTCACAACCGGATCCACCACGGCTACACGACGCGTCAGGGCTTCGATTTCGTGTGGCATCCGCTCACGGTCGCCGAGTACCGGGCGTTGGGGCCGATGGGCAAGCTGCGCCACCGCTTCGAGTGGTCGTCGCTCGGTTCGGGCGCCTACTTCCTGCGCACCGTGTGGTGGCAGAAGATGTGGCGCTTCAACGCTCCCGGCAAGCGCCACGACGCCATCGTGCGCGACAAGATCACGCTCACCGCGGCCATCGCGCTCGTGCTCGGCGGCACGGTCACCTTCGGTGCACTCACCGGCGGGTGGGTCGATGCTGTCTGGTTGCCGGTGAAGTTGTACGTCGTGCCGTTCCTGCTCTTCGTCCACATCATCGGGTGGACGGTCTACGTCCACCACGTCGCGCCCGACATCCGCTGGTGGCCGCGCAAGGAGTGGTCGCAGTTCCGTGGTCAGATGGAATCCACCACGATCCTGCGGGTCCCGCGCCTGGTCAACCGACTGTGGTTCCACAACATCTTCGTGCACGTGCCCCACCACGTGGACGCTCGCATTCCGTTCCACCAGCTGCCGGCCGCGGCCGCGGCGATCGCCGAGGCCTACCCGGAGACCGTGCGCTCGTCCCGCCTGTCGATGCGCGAGTACCTCCGCACCGCTCGGGCCTGCAAGCTGTACGACTTCGAGGCCGGGACGTGGCAGCGCTACTCGGCCGCTCGCAGCTGACCCTGCGGCGACGGCTCAGACCTCGAGCTGCCGGGCCAGTCCCTGCACCGACTCGATGAACTCGTCGATCATGTCGAAGACGACCTGCGCTGCAGGCTTCGACACGTTCATGCTGCCCACGATCTGGCCGACGAAGTAGTTGGCGAGTTGCTCGGCGCCGCTGCCGGACCGATAGGCCGCGCGGTCGATGCGGGCACGGGCCTCGGCCACGAGGATCGGCTGCAGTGGCATGCCCAGCGGGCGCGGGTTGGCGGGGTCGTCCCACTCGTCGGTCCATGCCGAACGAAGTTGGCGAGCCGGCTTGCCGGTGAGTGACCGGGAACGCAGCGTGTCGCTCGACGACGCGGCGAGGAACTTCTGCTTCACGACCGGGTGGGTCTCGGCTTCCTCGGTGGTGAGCCACACCGAACCGCACCACACACCCTGTGCGCCCAACGCCATCGCCGCCGCCATCTGGCGACCGCGGCCGATGCCGCCCGCGCCGAGGACCGGCACGGGTGCGACGGCGTCGACGATCTCGGGGATGAGCACCATCGTGCCCACCTCGCCCGTGTGGCCGCCGGCCTCCGCGCCCTGGGCGATGATGATGTCGACACCCGCGTTGACGTGGCGCTGGGCGTGCTGCGCCTTCCCCGCGAGCGCTCCGACGAGCCTGCCCTCCTCCTTGACGCGCTCGATCATGTGCGGGGGCGGCGGGCCGAGTGCGTTGACGACGAGCGACGGCCGATGGGCCAGCGTGATGTCCAGCAGCGGCTCGGCCTGGTTGGCCGAGAAGGGAGCGGCGGTGCCGCTGAGGTCGCCGACGACCCTGCTGGTGCCCTCGTCGTCCTCGGGCAGCGGCGGCACGTCGTACTTGCGGAGCAGCTCGTCGACGAAGCGCCGGTGCTCCTCGGGGATGAGGTCGCGGATGTCCTTCAGGGTCAGCCCGCCCTCGTCGGAGCCGGCGTACTTCGCGGGCACGATGAGATCGACACCGTAGGGCCGGTCGCCGATCTCGGCCTCGATCCAGGCGAGGTCGATCTCGAGCTGTGCGGGGGAGTGGGCGACCGCGCCGAGCACCCCCATGCCACCGGCCTTGGTGACGGCCGCGACCACGTCGCGGCAGTGCGTGAACGCGAGGATCGGCACGTCGATGCCGAGCATGTCGGTGATGGCGGTCTTCATGCCGCCGACACTACGACACGAGATCGAGCGCTCCCACTGCCCGAGCGAGGCGGTGCACAGCCTGGCCGAGGTCGTTCGGCGAGAGCGTGGAGTACGAGAACCGTGCCTTCGCGTCGGGTTGCTGGTCGATCGTGAACGCGTTGCCCGGCACGAAGGCCACGCCGTGCTCGACGGCGTGGCGGAGCAACTCGGTCGTGTCGGGGACGTCGACGAACTCGGTCCACAGGAACATCCCGCCCTCGGGTCGGTGGAACCGGATGCGATCGCCCAACGAGTCCTCGAGTGCGTCCGCGAGCGCCGTGCACCTCGACCGGTACATGGGCACGATCCGCGCCTTCTGCTCCTCCAGCCAACCGGGCTGCTCGACCAGGTTGGCGAGCAGTTGCTGGGCGAAGGTGGAGGTGTGCAGGTCGGCGGCCTGCTTGGCGCGGGCCACCCACGCCATCACCTCGGGAGGACCGATCATCCAGCCGACCCGGAAGCCCGGGGCGACGATCTTGGAGAACGTGCTGAGGTAGACCACGCGATCCGTGAAGCTGGCGACGGGTGGGAGCGCCTCACCGGCGAAGCGGATCGCCCCGTACGGGTCGTCCTCGACGATCAGCAGTTCGTACTCGTCGGCGAGTTCGCCGAGGAGGCGCCGACGGTCGATGGACATGGTGGCCCCGGAGGGGTTGTGGAAGTTGGGCACGACGTAGATGAGCTTGGGACGCACTCCCGCCCGGAGTCGCTCGGCGAGCAACTCCACGCACATGCCGTGCTCGTCGCCGGGGATCACCTCGAAGCGCGGCTCGAACAGTTCCAACGACTGCACGGCGCCGAGGTACGCCGGTGACTCGGTGACCACGACGTCGCCCGGATCGATGAGCACCTTGGCCAGGAGATCGAGCGCCTGCTGCGAACCGTGGGTGACGACGATCTCGCCGTCGACGGCGACCGGCCGGCCCAGTTCGACCGAGTAGTGATCGGCGATCCAGCGGCGAAGGTCGAGCACACCGTCGGTCGCCGAGTACTGCACCACGCGGGGACCGTATTCGCCCAGCAGCCGATCGGCCTCGCGGCGCAGATCCGCGAGGGGGAAGCTGTCGGGCGTCGGAAGGCCGCCGGCGAGGGAGAGCATGTCGTCCATCTCGGTGACCTTCAGCAGGTCGCGGATGGCCGACGAGCGGAGTCCCTTGGTGCGGCTGGCGAAGTGGAACGACATCGGTCGCACCGTAGTTCGTGTGTGTGACTGCAACGTGGTGGCGGTGCCACCACGTTGCAGCGATGTCGATCAGGTCAAGGTGAACAGGCTGACGATGCCCGGGCTGGGGTCACCGATCACCCGCGTCCAGCCGACGTAGCAGTTCCATCCCGAGGTGGGCTTGCTCGGCACCCGGATGCCGACGTTGAAGTCGCCGCCGGTGATCTTGATGTCGGTGGAGTTGCCGTTGTTGGTGGCCGTGTTCGTGGTGGTTCGACCGGAACACACGTTGCTGTTGGGCAACGGTTGCCGCCCGGGCAGCGTGTTGAACATCACTCGGAACTCGGCGTAGGTCATGAACACCATCTCGACCTGGCTCGGGTCCTTGAGCTCACGATCGGTCCGCTCGTCCTCCACGGACCAGCGGAATGTCACGACGCGGTTCGCCGAGACCTTGTTGACGACCGTGTTGAGTCCGTACTTGTCTCGCTTGCCCATTTCGATGTGCTTGTCGAAACCCTCGTAGCTCCAGTCGACGCGTACGGTGACGACGAACGACGCCGTGGCCGTGTTGCCCCTCGAATCCTTCGCGGTGCACGTCACGGTGGTGGCCCCGAAGTCGAAGGCGGTCCCGCTGGCGGGGGCACAGACCGGCACGACCGGTCCGTCGACGATGTCGACGGCCGATGTCGAGTACGTCACGGTGGCCCCGGTGGCGGTGGTCGCTCCCGTGGTGACGCTCGTGGGCACGGTCAGCTTCGGCGGGGTGGTGTCGACCACCTTGACGGTGAAGCTGCGCGTCGAGGTGTTGCCCGACTCGTCACTGGCGTGGCAGGTGACGGTGGTGGTGGCGATCAGGAACTTCGAGCCCGGGGCCGGGCTGCACGTCACCACCGGGTCGCCGTCGACGGCATCCGTGGCCGTGGGCACGGCGTAGAACACGGTCGCGCCGCCCAGGGTGTTGCCCTCGATCGGTCCGATGTTGGGCGTCGCCCCGAACAGGGGTGCCGTCGTGTCCTTCACGGTCACGGTGAACGACGAGTCCGTGCTGTTGCCCGCGGCGTCCGTGGCCGTGCAGGACACGACGGTGTCGCCGAGCGGGAACGTGGTGCCCGACGCGGGGGCGCAGTCGACGGTCGGTGTCGGGTCGGCGATGTCGTCGGCGGTGACGGTGAAGGTGACCGGGGCTCCGGACGGGCCGGTGGCCTCCTTCGTCGAGGTTGGCCGGCACGGCTGAGGCTCGGTGCCGTCGTGTCCTGCACGGTGACCTCGAAGGATCCGGATGTGATGTTGTGCCCGGCGTCCTCGGCATCGCACACCACCACGGTGGTCCCGATCGGGAACACCGAACCCGACGCCGGGTCACAGGTCACGGGCAGCGGCCCGTCCGTGTTGTCGGTGGCCGTCGCGGTGAACGACACGGTGGCGCCGTCGGGGCCGGTGGCCTCGACGGGATCGACCGTCGGCAGGACGAGGTCCGGAGGAATGGTGTCGCTGACGATCGTGGTGAAGACGATCGACGGCGGGTCACCGGATCCGTCCGACGGCAGTGTCACGACGACCTTGTGACTCCCCGGAGCCGTGATCGACAGCGACCGGGTGAGGCCGTTGTTGCCGACCGTGCCAGGTACGGGCACGTCGTCGACCTCGAAGGTGACCTGCGGGGCGAGCGCTCCACCGGCGATCACGGTGACGCCGTTGTCGCCGCTGAAGGTGCCATCGCCGTTGTCGGTGCCCGACACGATCACCGCGGTCTGCGAGACGACCGGCGACGTGTTGCCGCTGGTGTCGGTGGCCGAGGCGTTGGTGAGTGAGTACGAGTGGTTGTCGACGGTGACCGTGGTGGGGGCGAGGATGTCGCAGCCGGTCGTGTCCGAGCCGGGCTGCGGGTCGACGGCCGTGCAGTCCGGGGTGGGCACGGGCGTGCCCGCGGCGATCACGGAGATCGACGGGCTGAGGCTGACCTCGGGGGCGACCGTGTCCTTGTTGACCACCAGCGGCGGCGGGATGGGTGTGTCACTGCCCACCGGCGGTGCGAACGTGACGCTGGTGACGCCCTCGGGCACGTCGAAGGGCGCCGAGTAGATGCCCTGGGCGACACCGTCGAAGGCGTAGGTGTAGTTGTCCGCCGCCGAGGCCGGTGCGCCGTCGATGTAGAGGCCCACGCCGACGTCGGTGGTGTACCAGCCGGTGCCGCTGAGGACGCCGGTGGTGACCACGGCGACCGCTTGCGGCGAGGTGCCCTCCGCCTGGTAGAAGTTGCCCTTGAACTGGCTGATGGACTGGTTGCCGGCGCCGTCGAAGGCCTGCACGAAGTAGCGGCCGTCGGTCTTGGTGGTGGCCAACGCGCCGACCCAGACGCCGGCGGAGTCCTGGTGGAGCTCGACGGCCTTCCACTGGTGGGCGTTGTTGACGCCTGCGGTGTCGTCGTACTGGACGAGCACGCGCCGCACACCGGTGGGCGTGCGGGTGTCGGCGACACCGGCGGGGTCGTCGGCCTTCACTCGGAACAGCACGACTCCGGGCTGACCGTTCACGTCGCCGGCGGCGGCGGTGGTCTCGGCGATGAACGGGCGGGTGACGTCACCGGCGGTTCCGTTGGGACCCGTGGTGGCGTAGTAGACGGTGAAGGCTGCGCTGTCGAGCAGCAGTTCGGTGCCGGCATCCGCGCCGGGCGTGGGATCCACGTCGGAGAACTGGCCGGGGAAGACGACCAGTCGCTGATGCTGCGCGTTGCCGCCGATGGTCTGGAACGCGGTCGGGAAGACGACGGTGGCCGGACGCTGCGGTGGCTCGTTGCTCGCCAGGTCGCTGGTCGCCCGGGCGATCTGCGGGGTCACGTTCGGCACGAGCGTGGTCTGCATCGACTCGATCGCCGCGCCGCGGGCGGTGCGGCCCGGGACGGTCGACGTGACGTCGACGCTCGTGCGTGGCGCGATCGGGTAACCGCTGACGACGAGGGTCTCGCCGTCGACGGTGTAGGCGGTGTTGCCCGAGGCGTCGACGCGGGCTGTGGGATCGAAGGCCCAGGTGCCGATCGGCGCAGCGGCGGGCAGCCCGCCCGTGCCGTCGACGGGGGTCAGCCCGGGTCCGGTGACCGGGGCGGCGAGCGCGGCCTGCTGGAGGCCGGCGGCGGGAGCACCGAGGTCGACCCCGAAGGTCGGGATGCCGTAGAACACGACCTGCTGGAGCGCCTTCTCGTCGTAGGAGCCGTAGACGCCCTGGGTCGCGAAGTACTCCTGCTTGGCCAGCACGAGTGCCTGGCCGGCACTCGACGTCGCCGGGTCGACGAGGTACTTGGCGTACAGCGACATGAGCCGCTCCGACAGTGCCACGTCGCCCACGGATCCGTAACCGAAGCCGGTGTTGGCGATCCAGACGTTGGCGCCGCGGTTCGACAGGGCCTGTGCCCAGTCGTTGGGGATGCCGGCCGACGAGCCGCTGAGCAGCGGGTAGGTGCCGTTGTCGGTGGCGTAGGCGTCGGGGACGCTCATGCCCGCGTGGCAGCCCGCACTGAACAGGATGGATCCGCTGAGGATGCCGCTCGGCAGGTCGGGCGAGACGCCGCCGGGGACCAGGTCGAGGATGTCGTTCGTCTGCGTGGCATCGCCCTTCGACGACAGGAGTTGGTACTGGGAGAAGTGGGCGTTGAGGACGGCGATGTCGGGATCGCGTTCGAGGGCCGTCTGCACCTGCAGCGCGGTCCATGCAGCCGAACCGCTCACCTTCGGCTGATCGATCAGCGGGTCGACGTTCACTCCGGTGCCTGCCAACGTGTCGACCACCTGGGCGGACCCGTCGGCGAGGAAGTCGTAGCCGGTGACGAGCGCCGTGGAGGCGGTGAGCTGGCCGCTGGCGGCCTGGTATTCGGCGATCTGGCCGGCGATCTCGCTGTCGCTCTCCACGAGGCGACCGACCGCGAGGTCGGGCACGTAGAAGCTGCGGTCGAGCCAGGCGATCGGGTCGAGGGTCACGTACGGGTCGTCGGAGAGGAAGAACCGACCGCGCTGCGATGCCGAGATCGGGTTGTCGGTGCCGACCGCGTCACTGTGCTCGATCTCGTTGGAGAGCGACGTGGTGTCGGGGACACGGTAGAACGGCAGCTTGTCGTCGCCGCCGACGATCACGAGGGAGTCGAGGGCACCGAGCGGGCCGGTCTTCTGCGCCTTGACCGCGTCGGCGATCGCCTGCACGGTGGCATTGGCGGCCACCGGTGCGCAGTCGAACTGCGAGCCGGTCTGCGGGGTGGTCCACGAGTCGGCCGCCGCAGGGGTGACCGGCAGCAGCCACGAACCGTTGGCCTTCGCCAACCCGTACAGGGTGTGGGTCGTGGCGGAGTCGGCGTTGGTGCCGAGCAATGCCGCGGTCGTCGTGGTGGTGTTGTAGACGATCAGACCGTGCGGTGTGGTGACGCCGGTGACGTGCACCGGTGTCGCGACGGTGCCGGCGAAGGTCTTCGCCGGGCAGGCGGCGATGCCGGACGGCGTGGCCAGGACGCGCAGCGCGTACGAGCCCGAGGACGTGCCGTAGGCGCTCACCTGGATGCGGTACGAGGTGCTCGACGTGCTGGAGGCCTGGACGATCGACTGGATCTCGTCGGTGGTGCCGCGGTTCGCCGAGACACCCTTCAACAGCGGGAAGTTCGGATCGGTCGGCGCGGTGGGCACGTCCTGCAGCGTCTCGGGGGCGAGGGCTCCACCACCATTGGCGCCGGTGTCGGTGACGGGTTGCGCGCTCGACCCGAGGACCGCCGAGGACTTGAGCAGCGGCGACGACTTCAACGCCGGAGCGGCGCTGGGGGCGTAGAGGGTCAGGTCACCGTCGAGGCCGGGAGTGAGTGCGCTGAGTCGCACCGACAGCCACGACCCGACCTGGGTGCTCGGCAGTTCGACCGCGTAGGAGTTGATGGCGTCCTGCGCGACCGTGCCGAAGTAGAACGTGTCGGGGTTCACCGTGGGCACGGTGTTGGCCGGCCACGGATCGACCACGGTGACCCCCGGGGTCGACGCGGTGAAGACGGTCGTGCCGAACGTGAGGGTGACCGAGGTCTTGCCCGCGGCGCGGTTGGGCTGGCCGGGGTCGCCGGTCATCATGCCCTTGGGTGCGGCGAACATGCTCAGCTCGACCAGACCCGTGGGCAACGAGGTGGAGTCGAACGTCACCACCTGCGGGTCGGCAGTGCCGATCGAAGAGGGGAGCACGGCGGTGCAGGTGCCGCTGGAGCAGGCGGTCGCGCCCTGGATCGTGTCGAACACGAACCCCGTCGGCAGCTTCACCGCCACGGTGCCGGCGAGGGAGCCGACGCTGAACTTGGCGGTGATCGGAAGGCGCTCACCGAGGGCGTACTGCGGGAGATCCAGCTGACCGAGCGGGAGATCTTCCCACGGGAAGTCGGCAGGCGTGATGACCGCGGCGAGGCACTGGCCGAGCGTGCCGCTGACGCAGAGCGGGTTGCTCGCCGTGACGAGTCCGGCGAGCGGCGACTTCGGCTCCGGCTGGGCGGCGAGTCGCTGCGCGAGGAGGCTCATCTGGATGTCGCTCACCGGCACGATGCTGGACGGCACGCCGTAGAGCGACAGTTCGAGCAGCGTCGCGTCGGGATAGACGGTGCTGGAACCCTGCGGGGCGACGAGGCACACGTTGCCGGTGAACGGCTTGGAGAGCCCGCACCAGTCGATCGAGTGGCCCGCCGCGAAGGAGAGGTCGTCGAGCGTGGTGCCGGCGAGCAGGAGCGAGAGCACGCTCAGCCGCCCGATCATCACCCCCGAGGAGTCGATGTCGAAGATGGACGCGTCGGCGATGAGGCCGATGCCGCCCGGGTAGTCGATGATGCCGTCACCGGTCGTGTCGGTCGCACCCTGGATCAGGTCCACGACCTGCGTGAAGGTCACGGTGTTGATCGGCCAGTTGTCGTAGGGCGTACCGGCGAGCACCTGCTCCCACGTCACTGCGTTGCCGGACGCATCGAGGACGTCGAGCACGAGGGCCGACAAGGGCGTGTCGAGCGCCGACGACTTCAGTGCCGGACTGGACTTGAGCAGGGGCGAGGAACGCAGCAGGGGTGAGGACCGCAGGAGCGGCGAGGAGCGCAGTGCGGGGCTCGACTTCAGCAGCGGCGAGGAACGGAGTGGAGGTGAGGACTTGAGCGCCGGGCTCGACTTGAGTGCGGGGCTGGACTTGAGCAGCGGCGACGACTTGAGCGCGGGGCTCGACTTGAGCAGCGGGCTCCCCGCCAACTGCTGGAGCACCTCGGGGCCACCGGCATCGAGCGCGGTCACCGGGATGTCGGCGAGCGACACGCCGCGGGCTGCCTTCACGGTGGTGGCTCCGGCGGTGAGGCTGACGCCGTTCAGCCCGTCGTGGCAGAACCAGATGGCATCGATATCGGGAAGATCGCTGAGCTTCTTCGGGTTCGGCGCCGAGAGGTAACGGTCCGACGAGCGCGTTGTTGTAGCGGTACACGTTGGACTTGCCGCCGCCGTAGACGATGACGGCGTCGAGCGGATAGGTCGAGGACCAGCTGACCTTCTCGTCGTCGTTGGGTGCGATGCTGACCGTGCCGCCGCCGGCGCCCGGCAACGCGTAGGTCTTGGCGCGGAGCCTGGTGACGGAGAGCTCGAAGGGCAGCGCCGGGGTGAGCTGCGTGCAGCTGATGGCCGAGTTGACGATGGTGGGCGTCACCGACGGCCCGCCGGAGCCGCCCGATCCGCTGGCAGATGTCGTGACCACGCTCGTGGTCGAGGTGGCGGCGACGAGGATGGCGACGCCGAACATCTTCAGGCTGCGGCTCATGTTGGGGGACCTTTCGGATCTCGCTGACAACGCGCCGACCGTTCCGTCTCCAGCCGCCGTGCCCGTTGAGTTGTCAGCATCGCCGGAACGGCAAACTTCCGTCAATCGGCTGGCCGACATATCCGGCATAATTCACCTCAATGTCGTCGCTGATCGCACCGTTCGTGCCGGACCAACTACTCCGGGTGCGTACCGCTGACCAATGGCAGACGGATGGCACGTTCGTCTTCGCCGACATCTCCGGCTTCACGAAGTTGTCCGAGCAACTCGCCGAGCTCGGCAAGGCCGGCGCCGAGGAGCTCACCCATCTCCTGAACGGCACGTTCGAGTCGCTGCTCGGCGTGGCTCGCGACGAGGGAGGTGACCTGGTCAAGTTCGGTGGCGACGCGCTGTTCCTCTTCTTCCACGGCGACGATCACGCAGCGCGGGCCTGCCGCGCGGCGTTCGGGATGCGGGCCGCGCTCAAGGCGCGCGGGGCGGTCGTCACCGATCGCGGTCGGGTCGTGCTGCGGATCTCGATGGGTGTGCACAGCGGTCCGTTCTTGTTTGTCCTGGCGGGAAGAACACAGCGTGAATTGTTCGTACTCGGAACACACGCGACCACCGTCACTTCAATGGAATCGGCCGCGGATGCCGGCGAAATTCTCATCAGTCCGGCGACCGCCGCGCTCCTGGACCCGCGATGGCTCGGTGCGCCGAAGGCCGACGGAGTGCTCCTGCGCAGGATCGGCGACATCGGGTCGCCCGCGGCGACGGCGATCGGGCCGCGCGCGCTGCTCGATGCCGATCTTCTCGGCGAGTTCGTCCCTCGAGCGGTGGGGCGGCGCCTGCTCGCCGGTGACCACGGAGCGGAGCATCGACACACCACCGTCGCGTTCGTGCATGTCGGCGGGGTCGACGCACTCCTGCGCGACGAGGGTGCCGATGTCGTCGCCGACGTCCTCGACCGACTGCTGGCCGTCACGACCGAAGCCGCAGACCGTCACGAGGTGTGCCTGCTGGCGACCGATGTCGCGGGAGGGGGTGTCAAGCTCATCCTGACCGCCGGTGTGCCCGAGGCGGTGGAGGACGGCGAGGGAAGGATGCTGGCGGTCGGGCGAGCCCTCATCGACGCCCAGATCGGGCTGCCCGTGCGCGTCGGCGTCAACACCGGCCATGTGTTCGCCGGAGAGGTCGGAGCGCCGTGGCGCCGCGTGTACACCGTGATGGGCGATGCGGTGAACCTCTCCGCCCGGCTGATGGCGAAGGCGTCCGCCGACCAGATGGTGGCCAGCCAGGTCACGCTGGAGCACTCGTCGACGCCGTTCGAGGCGACCGCCCTCGAGCCGTTCCTCGTGAAGGGCAAGCGGCACCCGCAGCACGCGTCGGTGATCGGTCGTCGCATCGAGGGACGCGAGCGCCAAGTGATGGGTGATGTCGGCTTCGTCGGCCGCGCCGCCGAGATGGAGATGCTCCAGAGTGCGCTGGCCAGGGCCGTGGAGGGCGACGGGTCCTGTGTCCAAGTACTCGGCGAGGCCGGCCTCGGAAAGTCGAGGTTGGTCCGTGAGTTGATCGCCACGGCCGCGCCGACGCGAGTGGTCCGCCTGACGTGTGAGCCGTTCGCTGCGGATCGTCCTTACTTCGTCGCGCGCGTCCTGTTGCGCACGGCGCTCGGGATCCCGCTCGACACCGATCCCGAGCCGGCCGGTGCCACCTTGATCGAGTGGTTGAGCGAGCGGGCGCCGGAGTGGCTGGCGTTCGCCCCGCTCCTCGCCATCGCCCTCGACGCCGAGGTTCCGCCGACCCGGGAGGTCGACGAGCTCGGTCCCGACTATCGCGCCGGCATCCTTCGCCAGGCGGCCGCCGTCGTTCTGCATCGGGCGTTCGATCATCCGCTCCTCCTCGTGGTCGAGGATGCGATGTGGATGGACGAGGCATCGTCGGCGCTGGTCGCGCGTGCACTGCAGGGAGTGGCTGCCCTGCCGTGGTTGAGCTGTCTGACGACGCGCGATCGGATGCAAGGGCTCGACGCTCGTCTGGGCTTCGATGCGGTGGTGCTCGAGCTGGCCCCGCTCGCCGACTCGTTCGCGCAGGATCTGGCGGCGGTGCTCACCGACGACGCGGAGATCCCCCACAGCGAGTTGATCGAATTGATCGCTCGTGCTCGCGGCAACCCGCTGTATCTGCTCGAACTGGCGCACGCTCGCCGCGAGCTCGGTTCTCTCGATGCCATTCCCCCCACGCTCGAGGATCTCGTGGCCGCCCGTATCGACCGGCTCGCGCCGAACGACCGGACCCTGCTACGGCACGCCGCGGTGCTCGGGGACCGGTTCTCGCCCGCGCTGTTCGATCTCACGCTCGGCCACGCGTTCCCCAGCCCCGTGCCATGGAAGCGCCTGGCCGACTTCGTCATCGTCGACCAGGGCGAGTTGAGGTTCAGTCACGACCTCGTCCGCCGCGTCGCCTACGCGAGCCTTCCCTTCCGTCGCCGTCGCGATCTGCATCTTCGTATCGGTCGGGCACTCGTCCCACGCGGCGAGCCCGACGATGCGCGCCTGGGCCTGCTGGCGCTGCACTTCGACGGTTCCGGCGACCACGACTTGGCCTGGCAGTACAACCAACTGGCCGGAACACGGGCACGCGACAACTACGCGACCGTGGAGGCGACGGCCTTCCTGGATCGGGCGATCGACAACGCTCGGGCCGGCGCTCGGGTGGCGCCGGCCGAGTTGGCCGAGACCTACGAGGCACTGGCCGACGTGGCCATGCTCGCCGGCCGGTACGACCTGGCGAAGGAAGGCCTCCGCGGGGCGCGCAAGATGCTCGGTGACGATTCGCTCGCGCTCGCTCGGTTGTGCCGCAAGGAGGGCAAGCTCCGCGAGCAACTCGGACGACACGCCGCGGCGATGCCGTGGTACCGCCGCGGGTTGGCGGCGCTCGATGCCGCCGACGACCACACGGCGTCGATCTTCGATGCGGAGCGCTCGCGCCTCGAGATGGCCTGTGCCAGCACGCTCATCTGGCAACAGCGGTACCGCCGGTGCGTGTCGTGGTGCCAGCGGGCGCTGCCACATGCATTGGCCGCGGGCGATCGGGCGACCGAAGCGCACTCGTACTACCTGCTCGACTGGGCGCTCTCCGAACTCGGCGACGACGCGGCGTTGCACTATCGCGCGCTGGCCCAGCCCATCTACGAAGAGCTCGGCGACTTCGCCGGTCTGGCCTCGGTGCTCAACAACCGTGGCGTCGACGCGCTGGTCGCCGGCAAGTGGGACGAGTCGGGTGCCTTCTTCGAGCAGAGCCGTGACGCTCGCCGCCGAGCCGGCGACGTGGTCGGCATGGCGCAGTGCGGCCACAACCTGGCCGAGGTGCGCGCCGAACAGGGTCGCTATGCCGAGGCCGAGACCTATCTGCGCGAGGCGCGGCGCATCTGGAGAGCGAGTGGTTATGCGATGGGGGTCGCCGCGGCCACCAACACCCTCGGTCGCACGCTCGCCCGCTCGGGTCGGGCCGATGAGGGCGTGAGCCTGCTCCGCGATGCGCAGGAGCGGTTCGTCGCGCTCTCGCACGGGCCGTTCCTCGCCGAGACCGAGGCCCGCCTGGCGGAGGCGTTGGTGTTCGCCGGCCGCTATGCGGAGGCGTCGGCAGTGCTGGACGAGCTGGGGGAGCGCGCCGCGGAGGGCGGGCCGCCGGTGGAGGCGCTGGCACTTCGAATGGCCGGCACCCTCGCCGCCCGCCATGGTGCGCTCGACGAGGCTCGGGCGTTGCTCGATCGGGCCCGCGTGGTCGCGGACAAGGGCGGCGTCGAATGGGAGTCCGCCCTCGCGGCGCTGGAGCTCGCCCGGCTCGACGACCTCATCGACGACGAGCGTGATCAGCTCGTCCAGCCCGCCGTGAAGGTGCTCGAGCGCATGGGCGTCGACGCCGAGGCGGTCATGCCTCCCCGGCGGTGACCGCTGCGTTCGTCCGGCGAAGGCGCTCTGCCATGATCTCCATCACCAGCAGCGCGAACGTCGGATGCTCCTGGACCAGGAAGGTGAACTGCTTCTTGTCGACCGGCACCACCCGACTCGCGACCTTCGCTCGGGCCGTGGCGCTGCGCGGCGACGTGTCGATGAGGGCGAGCTCGCCGACGATGCCACCGGGAGACACCGAGTCCACGACGCGTCCGTTGACGCTCAGCTCGAGCTGGCCCTCGATGAGCGCGAACATGACATCACCGGTCTCGCCCTGCTCGAAGAGGATCTCGCCGGCCGCGAGTGCACGAGCGTTGGGCGCGTTGCGGAAGAAGTTGATCTCGACCATGAGGGCAGTCTCGCGTTCGAGGAGGCCACCCGGGACGGCCGTCACCAACTGTTCATCCGCGCGTTGCCCAACGGTCACCGAACAAGGAGCGCCAGCACCCGCTCGCGTGTGGGCCACGCAACGCGTATCTGGTTGGCCAGGATGGTGACCGTCCACCGACCGTCGAGGGCGCGGACCGAGACGAAGCCCACGCCCGCGTCGAAGCCGTGGAGCTCGATCGCGTCGTGTTCGGGATCGAGCCAGAAGCCCAGCCCGTACTGCATCCGATCCTCGGGGACGTCGACGTGGGGTCGGGTGATCTCGGCGAGTGTGGTCGGCGACACGATGAGCCCGGAGAACAGCGCGTCCCACAACGCGAGCATGTCGGCCGCGGTGGTGTAGATGCCGCCATCGCCGTTGCCGCGTAGCGGCAGATGCAGGATGTTGGTGCGTAGCCCGTCCGGCTCGAGGTAGCCGAGCGCGGCGCTGCCGGGGAGTTCGTCGGAGCGGAGGAACGCGGTGTCGGTCATCCCCGCGGGCGCACACACCCGCTCCTCGACCAGCTGATGGAACGGCACTCCCGTCGCCCGCTCGGCGAGGAGTGCGAGGACGACGAACGCGCCGTTGGAGTACGAGAACCGCTCGCCCGGAGCGAACTTCGACGGATGGCCGTCGAGCACCTGGAGGTAGTCCTCGGTGGTCAGCAGTCGGTGTGGCGGCACGGACAGGACGTAGGCGAGCGGATCGTCGACGACGTCCTCGTCGAAGTAGTCACCGATGCCCGACCGATGAGTGAGGAGGTGCTCGACGGTGACGCGGTCGTCGATCAGCGGGAGATCGTCGCCGAGCAACGAGCGTGCGGGGGTGTCGAGTGCGAGCTCGCCCCGCTCCACCATCGTCATCACGACCAGCGCGGTGAACCCCTTCGCTCCGCTGGCGGTGGCGAACTGGTGCGAGGGCGTGCAGGGAACCGAGAGGCCGCGGTGGGCGAAACCTCTCGCCGTGCACGCCACGGTGGTGCCGTCGAGGTCGATGCGCACAGCGCCCGAGAGGCCGATCTCGTCCATGATCCGCAGGACTTGTCCATCGAGCTCGAGATCGCCTGGCATCGAGCAAGGCTGCCACACCCGCCGATGGTCAGCAGTCCGCCACCGCGCTCGAAGCGACGTCGATGTGAAGGTGCGCATGCCCGGCGTACTCGAGGGCCGTGGCGAGATCGTCCGTGGCGAGTGTCAGACTCGCCCATCCGACGATTCGTTGAGGGTGGCTGGCGAGCGCCGGGAAGGTGTTGTTGGTCGGCGTCCATGCTGCGATGGCGGCATCCAGCTCGTTCCATCTCGCCGCCGGATCGGACCACGACCCGCCGAGCACATCGCGGTCGAGACACGGGCCGATCGATGGATCCGCGAGACCCGCCGAGCCGTCGAGTCCGGGGAGCAGACCCTCCTGGGCGGTGCCGCCGATCTGACCGTCACCGTCCGCGTCGCCGTAGTGCGGGCCGTGTGCACCGACGACGAGGTTGCGGGCGGCCTCAGCAGCGGCGTGCGCCGCCGCGATGTCGGTCGCCGATCCCCACGCGGCGATGGCCGCGTCGATCTCGTCGATGCGGGCGACGAGTGCGGTGGTGTCGGCGGGCGGATCGGTCGTCGACGAGGTGGCGCCCGATGACGAGCACGATGCTGCGAGCGACACGACGAGGACCGTCGCGAGGCGTCGAGCGTGAGGGGCGAGGGGCGACATGCGACCCGACGGTACGGACTTCCCTGCCGGAGCGCTCACCCCGCCTCCAGAGTTTCGCGAGAGTTTCGATTGGTCGGGTGGGGTGGACAGGCGGAGCGGGCTCCGTCAAGCTCCGCACATGGTCATCCGCGATCTCTC
This sequence comes from uncultured Acidimicrobiaceae bacterium, assembly GCA_963720695.1. Classification (GTDB taxonomy): domain Bacteria; phylum Actinomycetota; class Acidimicrobiia; order Acidimicrobiales; family Ilumatobacteraceae; genus UBA668. Next base: position 421,994 of record CAVRGG010000004.1, on the reverse strand, counting down.
GGACTCCGATGTCGAGTCGGTCATTGCGCTGTCGCACCTGTTCGACGACGAGGCGCTTGTCGATGCCACGCACAGGTTCCTCGACGACGCCGGACACCACTTGCTCGTGGCGTACGACGGTGAGACGGCGGTCGGGTTCGTGACTGGTGTGGAGATGACCCATCCCGACAAGGGGACGGAGATGTTCCTCTACGAGCTGGGCGTCGACGAGGCGGCACAGGGTCGCGGTGTCGGTCGTGCGTTGGTGCGAGCGCTCGCCGAGAAGGCGCGCTCCCTGGGTTGCACCGGCATGTGGGTGCTCACCGACGAGGACAACATCGCGGCATTGCGGGCGTACGAGGCCGCCGGAGGCGTCGATCCGAGCCGTCAGACGATGATCTCGTGGACGTTCGAGTGCGAGGCGCCCCAATCGGAGCGGGTGACGGGAATCGAACCCGCATAGCCAGCTTGGAAGGCTGGAGCTCTACCATTGAGCTACACCCGCGAAGGTCCTCACATCCTACGGGGTCGAGTCCGGCGCAACAGCAACAGCCCGAAGCCGAGGACGAGCATCTGGAGCCCGCGCCAGAGCATGCCGATCGTGCCGCCCGTCGCCGGCAGGGATGGATCGACCGAGCCGGTGGCCGAGTCGAACGCTCCGGCCACCCCTCCACCAGGAGTCGGGGTCGACGACACCGCGGTCGCTGTGTTCACGACCGAGCTGCCAGGCCCTGCGTGCACGGTCGCAACGACCTCGAACGATGCCGAGCCGCCGGGGGCGAGCGGCATGTCGAGCGAACAGCCGACCGTCTGTCCGATCACCGTGCATGTCCAACCGACGCCGGCAGCGCTGGTCGGCGTCAACGACGCGGGCAGCGGATCCGTCACCGAGACGTCCGATGCCATGGAAGGCCCCGAGTTGGTGACCGTCATCCGGTACGTCGCCGAGCTGCCCGTGACGAGGGGGGTCATCAGGTCCTTCTGCAACAGCAGCGTCGCATGGGGCGTCAGGGTGTCGATGTCCGTGGCGACGTTGTCGTCGGGATGCGGATCGGGAAAGCCGGGGGGTGTTTCAACGGTCACGGTGTTCACCAGTTGACCGGTGGCAGCGGCGTCGACGGTGCCCCGGACGTGCAGTGTGACGACGTCGCCCTGGCCAAAGGGGTCGACACCCGTCCACAACCCGGCGATGTGGTCGTAGGCGCCGGTCGAGGGCGTGAACGTGACATCGAGGAGCTCGCTGGGCAGTGTGTCCAGCAGTGTGAAGGACGAGATGGAGGACGGGCCGAGATTGGTCACGGTGATCGTGTAGTCCACGACCTCACCGGGCACCGCGTCGGTGATGCCGTCGGACTTGGTCACTGCGAGGTCGACGCCGTAGGTGTCGAGGTCGGTCGCGGTGTTGTCGTCCGGTGTGGGGTCCGGTCCGTTGGTGCCGTCGTCGACTGCGGTCACCGTGTTGAGGAAGCCCGTCGTGCCGTCGACGACGGGGATGTCCACGGTCGCGACGAGGTGCAGGACCACGGTCTGCCCGGCGCCGAGCGCTCCGACGGTCCAGACGACGACCGGCGCGCTGCTCTGGTCGCACCCGAGGCTGCACGACACGACCGAGAGTCCGGTCGGGAGCGTGTCGGTGACGGTGACGCCCTGCGCATCCTGTCGGCCGGTGTTGGTGACGGTGATGGTGTAGTCGACGGTGTCCCCGCCCGAGACGGCAGCGACCCCGTCGTCCTTGGTGACCACGAGATCCGGAGTCACGTCGAGGATGTCGGTGTCGGACGCGATGTTGTCGAGAGGCGTCGGGTCGGGGCCGTTCGCTCCGTCGTCGGCCACGTCGACGTCATTGACGATCGAGTCGATGCCGGATGCCGCCGGGTCGTCGACGGTCACCGTGACGGTGAGAACGCGGCTGCCGTCCGGATCGAACCCTGTCGGGTCGCTGACGCTCCCCGGGGTGGATTCCATCAGGTCGGTCCAGGTGAGCGTCGGCAGCGCCGAACTGTCGCAACCGCCCGAGCACGACACGAAGGTCACGCCGGCGGGGAGCACGTCGTGCACGATGACGCCGGTCGCGGCCTGGGCGCCGTTGTTGCGCACGCTGATCGAGTAGGTGAGCGTGTCGCCCGGCCGCACCGAGGTGACGCCGTCGGTCTTGGAGATCGCCATGTCCGGGGCGACGGAGAGCGTGTCGTTGTCGGTGTCGATGTTGTCGGCCGGCGTCGGGTCCGGTCCGTTGGTCCCGTCGTCGGCGACGGCAGCCGAGTTGTGGATCTGCGAGACGTTGGCCGCCACGCCGTCGGCCACCCGCACGTGCACGGTGAGACTCGTCGTGGTCGACCCTCCGACACTGCCGAGGATCCACGTGACGGTGCCGCCTGTGTCCTCACCGGATGCCGCGCAGCTCACCGGCGTGTCCGGGCACGAGACGAACGCCAGCTCCGCCGGAAGCGTGTCGATGACGGAGACCCCGGTCGCGTCCTGGTCGCCCTTGTTGTGCACGGTGAGCGTGTAGTCGTACTCGTCGCCGGGGCTTCGTGACTGGATCCCGTCGTTCTTCACGATGTCGAGGTCCGGTGCGGCCGTCACGACGTCGGTGTCGGTGTACTCGTTGTCCGCGGGTGTCGGGTCGGGTCCGTTCGTGCCGTCGTCGGTGACGGTGACGAGGTTGTCGTAGGACTCGACGTCGGCCGGAAGAGGATCGACGACGGTGGCGTCGTAGCTGACCGTCGCCACCGTCCCTCCACCGGCGAGGACGGGCAGGGTCCACGTGATGACGGGCAGGGCCGACGCGTCGCACGTCACCGGGGTGACGGGACACGACACGAAGACCAGCTCTGCGGGAAGCGTGTCGGTGATGACGACCGAGCTGGCACCGATGTTGCCCGAGTTCGTCGCGTTGATCGTGTACGTCAGGAGGTCGGCCGGCTGCACGGTGGTGACGCCGTCGGATTTGGTGACGGACAGGTCGGGGGCGACTCCGACGAGACCGACGACCGCGGTGTCGATGTTGTTCTCCGGCGTGGGGTCGATGCCGTTGGCGCCGTCGTCTGCCACCCCGGCCGTGTTCTCCAACTGGTTCGCGCCCGCGGCCGCCGGGTCGTCGACGGAGGCGTCATAGGTGAGCGTCCGAGACGTTCCCGAGTAGAAGGTGCCACCGGTCGTCGAGCCGGATGTGCCGAGTCCCGGACCCCAGACGATGGTGCTCCCGTCGCAGGACGTGGCTGCCGGTGACGCCGAACTGCACTCGATGGTGAGGCCCGCCGGTGCCACGTCGGTGACGGTGGTGCCGGTCGCGTCCTGCAGACCGGCGTTCGAGATCTGGAGCGAGTACGACAGCACGTCACCCGGTGTTGCCTCGCTGGCCGAGACCGACTTGAGGATGACCAGATCAGGTGCGGCATCGAGGTTGTCGGTGTCGCTGTCGACGTTGTCCGCCAGGTTCGCGTCGGTGCCGTTGGCGCCGTCATCGACCACGGAGACGTCGTTCACGAGTTGGTCGATCGCGGCAGCAACGGGGTTGTCGACCTGCACCGTGATCTGGAACGACGCACTTCCGCCGGCACCCGCGAGGCCCGCGTACGTGATGGTGACCACCCCGCCGGACTCGGTGCACGCCATGAGGACGGTGCCCGACGTCGACGAGCACGACACGAAGGCGAGGCCTGCCGGGAGGGTGTCGGTCACCTTCACGTTGGTGGCGCCGATGTTGCCGTGGTTGGACACGTCGATCGTGTAGGTGTAGGTCTCGCCGGGTGCTCGGGTCTGGACGCCGTCGTTCTTCGTGACTCGCAGATCGGGGTGGTGTCCGACCAGCGTGTCAGCGTCGTCGTTGACGTTGTTCTCGGGTGTCGGGTCAGGTCCGTTGACACCGTCGTCGACGACCGTGGCGCTGTTGAGGTATCCCGCCGTGCCGGCTGCGGCGGGAGCCGTGATGTGGAGGGTGAGCGTGCACGTCACCGAATCGCCGGCCGCGGCGATGACGCCGCTGATGAGGATGCGGCGGGCGCCGAGCGGCGCTGCTCCGCCGTCGGAGCACCGTGCACCGCCGATCGAGACGAGCGACGTGCCGGGAGGTAGCACGTCGTCGATGTGCACACCGGTTGCCTGGAATCCGCCGGTGTTGGTGACGATCAGCTGGTAGGTCGTGTCCTGCCCGGGGACGACGGTGGTGATGCCGTCGTCCTTCGACAGGTTCAGGTCGGGGCCGACGACGTTGAGGATCGCCGTCGATGCCGCATCGGGCTCGTTGCGCTCGCCCGTCACGGTGCCCGGCAGCGTGGTCGCGTCCGTCACGGTCGCGGTGTTCGGCACCGACGTTCCGGCAGCCAGCGATGCGACCAGATCGACCGTGATCACGAACGAGATCGAACTTCCGGTGGCCAGCGAGCCGCCGGAGTAGCTGACGGTGCTGCCGCTTCTCGAGTACGTGAAGCCGGCCGGTGTCGTCACCTCGGCAACGGTGGCGGGGTCGTAGGCGGCATCCAGCACATCCTGGACCGACACGTCGAACGCATCGGCGAGGCCGTTGTTCTCGACCGTGAAGGTCACCGTGACGGGGTCGCCCTGGGAGGCCGCCGTCGGCGACACGGACTTCACGATGTCGAGGTGCGGTTCGACGACTGCGACCCGAACCACGTTGGAGTCGACCGCGGTCCCGCTCACGAGCTGCACCCGGGCGACGTTGTCGAGCTTGGTCTGACCAGGCAACGTGCCGACGTTCGCCGGAATGTCACTGACGACCGCGGTGAGTCGCACCACGAACGAGTTGTCGGACGAGTCGTTGTTCGCGACCACGGTCGTTGCGCCGAAGGTGAGCACGACGTCGTCGCCGTCGCTCGCTCCACCGGTGATCGCCGGTACCGGCAGGGTTCCGTTGAAGTCGGTGGCCAGCGAGGAGGCGGGGCTCCCACCGCCGGCAGCGGTGATCACCTGCGCCGAACCAGGCACGTAGCGCAGGCCGCTCGGCAGGAGGTCGGTGACGGTGAAGCCGCTGGGGATCGATCCTTCCGGAAGCGTGGCGAGGATGTCGAACGTGGTGGTCTCACCGATGGTGACGTCCGCGGCCGTCGTGTGTGCAGCACTCGTGGTCACCAGCGACTTCACGACAGCTGCGGGGGTGATGGAGACGGTGGCGGCACCGGAGTCGGCGTAGTCGTCGACGCCCCCGGCGCCCGTGCGCTCGCGCCCGTCGACGTTGTAGGGCGAGGTCGGGTCGCCGCCAGTGGGAAGGCTCGTCCAGGTGAGGTCGGCCGTGTTCGTGATGCTCGACGGAGCCGTGGCACCCAAGGGGAGCGTCGCCTGGAAGGTGATCGTGGTCGATGCCCCGACGGCGAACGAGACCCACGAGGCGGTGATCGTCGGAGCGGCGGTGTCGGAGAGGGTGGTCGGCGCAGTGCCCGAGAACGTGAGCGAGGAAGGGACGTAGTTGACGCCGGCGGGGACGAGGTCGGACAGCGCGACGTCGAATGCGGTCGCGTTGGACGCTGCGGTGTGGTGCACGAGCAGGGTGTAGGTCACCGTGTCGCCGGCGTCGGCGTTCGACGGTGACACCGACTTGGTCACGTCGAGGGCCGGTTCGGCAACGACCAATCCGGCGGTCGCCGTGTTGGAGTTGCCACCCGTGTAGCTGAACCTCGCCGAGTTGTTCAACGCCGTGGCGAGCTGATTGCCGGCGACGTCGAGCACGACGGCCCGATAGACGATCACGATCGTCTCCGCCGCGTTGTCATCGGTGTCGCTGTTCGTGAGCGTCCCGAACGACACGGTCAGGGGTCGCCCAGGTGCTGCCAGCGCAGCCTGCGTCGTGGAGAGGATCGTCGCCATGGAACCGACCGAGGACGTCAACGCGGCCGAGGCGGTGATCGAGTCGACGCTGACCAGTGCGAGCCCTGTCGGCAGCGTGTCCACCAAGCGGGCGTTCGCAGCTTCCCCTTCGGGCATGGTGATCGTCACGGTGTAGGTCGCGATCTCGCCGATCACGACGGTGTTCCCCGACGTGTGCGCCTGGTTGGTGGAGGTGAGCACCTTCGCGACCGACGGGGTGCGACTCGTGGCGGTCGCGATGTCGGTCTTGCTGACCGCAGGGAGGAGTGGCGTGAAGTCCGGTCCGCCCTCGGTCGACGCGAAGTGACTCACCGCCGCGGTGTTGGTGAACACCGTCTGCACACGCGTCGCCGGCTCGAGCTGCAGTTCGTAGCTGATCACGGCGAGGTTGGTTCCCGCCGAGTGGAGTGCGTTGTCCGGGGTGAGCGCGCCCATCGTCGGACCATCGTTCAGCGTGATCGTGCCGGTGTCGGGGCCCGAGGTCGGGCTGCCGGTGAAGAAGCCGGTGTCGGTGTGGCTCATCGCGTTGCCGAGTCCGTCGGTGACGCACAACTTGAGGCCCGACGCCGGGATGGAGAAGCCGGCCGGCATCGTGTCGCTGACGGTGACGTCGAAGGCTCCGTTGAGGCCACGACCCGTGTTCTCCACGACGATGGCGAACCGGACGATGTCGTCTGCGTCGACGCGGCTGACGTTGGCGTTCGGGGCGTTGTTGAGCTTCGCCGAAGTGAGCGAGGACGGACTGAACCCCGGGCACGTGCTGCCGACACCCGAGAAGGTCACCCCGGTGGGGTTGCGTGTGCCGCTGTAGGTCTCGTTGGGGCTGTCGGAGTCCACCGCGCCCTTCAGGATCCGCAGAGTCGGTTCGGTGAGCTCGATCTGCACGATCGCGGGTGTGGTCTGCTGCACACCGAAGCTGTTGTTGTAGGTCGCCTGGACCTGGTTGGTGAGGAACAGTCCGTCGCGGAACGGAGAGTCGGAGACTCGAAGCGTGAACAGCAACTCGATCGTCGTCGGTTGGTTCAATGGGTCGTCGTAGGTTCCGTAGGCCCAGGTGATGCTGTTGCCGACGCTGTCGGCCGCGACCGTCGGTGTCGGTGCCGCGGGAAGCGCGTGAAACGCGTCTGCGGGCCCATAGCACCATTCCCCGATCGCCGGCGTCGTGCACACACCTGCCGTCTTGGTGAGCGCGGTCGCAGCGAGGACCGGCAACGGCAGGTAGTCCGACAGCGTCAGTGCCGTGATGTCGGTCGATGGCATGTCGAAGTGCAGCCGGTACGTGATGGCATCGCCCGCGGCGAACTGCGCGGGACTCCCGTTCGCGCCACCGATGACGCCGTTGCGCGCATAGATCGACTTCGACAGTGTCGCATTCCGGATGGTGACGCTCGTCCCGCTGCCGTCGCTCTCGTACATGCGAACGGTCTGCGGTGCCTGGGTGAGGTTGTCGTACACCTCGCCGGTGACCAGGACCGTGTTGTCGACGTGGTCGTTGGGGTCGAGCGCGTCGTCGGGGCTCGGCGCGCAGGTGTAACGGTCGTCGATGGTCGCGCGATAGGTGATGGAGAACGTCGCGGGGCCGGTCGCCGCTCCGACACGGCCACCGGTGAGGATGCCGCCGGCGCCGTCGAGGGCGCCGCTCGCGGAGTAGGCGTTGCTGACGTCGAACCCGAGGGCGGTGGTGCCATCACCGCATGTCGTCCGCGTGGACTCGTCGACGGAGACGTTGCCGGCCATGGTCGTCGTTGTCGACGAGCCGTTCTCCGTGACGACCAAGGTGGGGGTGTACCCGGCGACGTAGGACTGCCCGTCACCGAGCACATCGGCGAGTGTGACCCCCGCGAACGTGAAGTAGTCGCTGACCTGTCCGGTCAGCGTGTACTGGAGCACGTCGCCGGGTGAAGCCCCCGACGCGCCGGTGTCGGTCTGAATGGCGACCGACTTCTGGATCGCGATCGACTTGGCCGTCATCTGCACGTCGTCGACGTTCGTTCCGGAAAGCACGTTGGGATCGATGGTGAACGGCGCGTCCGGGTCGCGCACGTCCTTGGGGTGCACGGTGCCGCTGACCTTGCCGTCGTTGCGAGTGACGTGGTCGTCACCCGACGGGTGGTCGACCACCGGGGCACCGTGTGCGTCCAGATCGGGGATGAAGTACTCGAACTCGACGAAGAGGTCCTCGGCCGCGGCGGTGCCGGTGATCGGCCCGGTCCACGTGCGAACGAGGTCGTTGTTCGGGGTGAGGGCAGGGGAGCCGACCGTCGGCGTCTGAGTGCTCGCTGCTCCGGCCGGCCCGATGGCGGTGACCGCGACGAACGCGTACTCGGGCGGGAGGAGATCGGTGATCGCGAGGTTGTTCACCTGCTGTCCCGTGGCGACATCGACGGACAGTCGGAACCGGCGGGGATAGTTCGGCCCGGTCGCGGTCTCGTTCTCAGGCCCGATGTAGGTCTTGGTGAACCTGACCACCTGCGGCGTGAAGGTCGTCGAGGACGCCGTGCCGATGATGGGCGTGTTGCCCACGGCGGACGTGCCATACGCGAACCCGGGTGTCGCTGTGACCGTCAAGGCAGTGCCCACGTCGGCGAGGTCGCTCACCGCCGCGGTGACCTGGATGGGAGCCGGTGGCTGACTCGCCGTGAAGGAGCCGAACGGGAGCTGCAGGACGATCAACTGCCTGCCGCTGGGACAGGCGACCGAGAGTCCGGTCAGGGGATGGGTGACGTTGGTTCCCGTGCACGTCGTGGTGAGGCGCGGCGCCATCGGGGCGCCGAGGTACGTCGCGGAGGTGAAACTGACGCCGTCGTTCCCGTCGGCGCCGCCGATCGGCAGCAGCAGATCGACGTAGGGCCCGTAGCCGACGTCGATCGCGGAGGTGTTGTCGAACGTCAACGAGAACGTCACCGGCTCGCCCACCATCCCCGCCAGCGGGGCGGGACTGATGCCGACCGAGGGAACCGGCGCGGCGAACACCTCGGTCACGGGGGCGACCACGATGATGGACGCCGCAGCGATGACGATGGCCAGGCCTTGGCGCAGCAGCGAGCGTGACATGAGCGTGTCGGTGTCCTTCGGATTGAGCCGTGACACCGACGTTCTTGACGGTATCGAGAGACTCCATCGGCCCCGTCCGGCGCATTCTTGAAGGATTTATGAAAATTCTCAGGTCGTGAGATTCACCGTCGACCGGAACTTCTGCATCAGGTGCGGTCCAGCCTCGATCGGTGCGTAGCGCGGCCTCTCACCTGGTCCGAGGCACGAGGGGAGGCACTCGATGACCGCGTCCCAATTCGCGTTGTGGAAGAACGCGATCGACTGGCGACGGGCCGCCGGAACGACCACGCGGTGCATCGTCGATCGCCACCGGTCGTTGGTCCAACGGGCCATCGCGTCGCCGAGGTTGACGACGAGTGAACCGGGCACCGGTACCGCGTCGTGCCATTCGCCGTGGGCGTCCTGCACCTGCAGGCCGCGCTGGCTGGTGTCGGCGAGGAGGATCGTGAGCGTGCCGTAGTCGGTATGGGCGCTCGCGCCGACCTGGCCCTCCAGTGGCACCTCGGCATGGTCGGCGTGAGGTGGGTAGTTGAGGGCGCGCATCGCGCTCGTGTGGCGGTCGATCATCGTGTCGAAGTGATCACCGGGCAGCCCGAGCGCGTCGGCCATGATGCGCATCAGCCGGGCGGCGAGATCCGACATCGACCGGAAGTACGTCTCCCACGAGTCGCGCATCCCCACGACGTCGTCGGGCCACAGGTTCGGTGACCACGCGAACTCCTCGTCCGGGTCGTGGAACGCATGCGTCGGGGGGTCGACCGGGCCGATCGCGAAGCTCTCCTTGAGATCGGGGTGCGACCGAGCGCCGAGCGATGCGGCGAGGGTCTCCCCGGCGATCGGCGAGTAGCCGTACGGATAGCCCGGGCGCGGCATGGCGACGCGCATCTTGCGATCGAGGGGGAGGTCGAAGAACCGCTGCGCGGACGTCCAGGCGCCGTCGAGGACGGGCTCGGGGACGTCATGTCCGACCACGGTGAGGAAGCCCACTCGCTCGCACGCGTCGGCCACCGCGGCGGCCGCCTCGGCGTGGTGGAGGTCGATCACCGGCACCCAGCTCATCGTGGTCACCCTAGGCAATCGGGCAGACTTCGTCCGTGCCCATCGCAGACCTCAACGGGATCCGGATCCACTACCTCCTCGAGGGCGAGGGGCCGAGGGTGCTGGTGTTCAACGGATCGGGCGCCACGATCGCCGGCGCGGCACCGATGCTCAAGCGTCTCGTGCCGTCGTTCGAGGTGCTCATCCATGACCAACGCGGGCTCGGGCTGACCACCGTCCCCGATCGCACGCCGACGATGGCGGACTACGCCGCCGACGCCGCCGCCCTGCTCGATCACGTGGGGTGGCCGACGGCGAGGGTCTTCGGCATCAGCTTCGGCGGCATGGTCGCCCAGGAGTTCGCCGTCACCTGGCCGGATCGGGTGGAGCGGCTGGCGCTGCTGTGCACGTCGGCCGGCGGGGCCGGTGGGTCCAGCTATCCGTTGCACACGGTCGCCACGTTGGCGCCCGAGGAGCAGGAACCGCTCCGCCGGCGCCTGGCCGACCGGCGCTATGACGACGCCTTCCTCGCCGAGCATCCCTTCGACCAGATGCTCGTCGACATGGCCGCGGCGGCGAGAGCGGTGCCGCGCACCGCGGAGCAGGAGCGTGGCGAGGCGCTGCAACTCGAGGCCCGACGCGGTCACGACGTGTGGGACCGCCTGGATGCGATCGCTGCGCCGACCATGGTCGCCTACGGCGAGTTCGATGCCCTCGCGCCGCCCGAGAACAGCCGGGCGATCGCCTCGCGCATCCGCGGCAGCGAGTTGCGCGGCTATCAGGGTGGTCACGGCTTCCTCTGGCAGGACCGCGCCGCCTGGCCCGAGGTGATCGAGTTCCTGGCTTCACCCTGACCGTGGTCCTGAAGTGGTAGACCAGCACGTATGCGGATCGCACTCTCCACAGGTGGCGGTGATGCGCCGGGTCTGAACGCGGTGATCCGCGCGGCCACGTTCGCAGCGCGCCGACGCGGATGGGACGTGGTGGGAATTCGCGACGGGTTCAACGGCCTGATGTTCCCCGACCAGTACCCCGGCGGCAGCGGCATCATTCCGCTCGAGGCGGCGAACGTGCGCGGGATCGGCCATCTCGGCGGCACCATCCTGGGCAGCACCAACCGCGGCAACCCGTGTCACTACCCGGTCCAGATGCCCGACGGCTCCGTCGTCTACGAGGACCGATCCGAGGCGCTCGTGGGCATGTTCCGGGACGCCGGCATCGATGCGCTCATCACCATCGGCGGGGACGGTTCGCTGTCGATCGCGCAGCGTCTCTACGAGCAGGGTCTTCGCGTCATCGGCGTGCCCAAGACCATCGACAACGACCTCGATCAGACGTTGGTCACCTTCGGGTTCAACACCGCCGTCGAGATCGCCACCGAGTCGATCGATCGACTGTTCACCACGGCCGCGTCGCACAGCAGAGTGTTCGTGGTCGAGGTCATGGGGCGCTACGCCGGTTGGATCGCGCTCTACGCCGGCGTCGCCAGTGGCGCGCACGTGATCCTCATCCCCGAGATCCCGTTCTCGTACGAGTCGGTCGCCGCCGCCATCAGGCGCCGTGAGGCGAACGGAGCCCACTACACGATCGTCGTCGTCGCCGAAGGGGCGATGTCGACCGACCTCCAACGGTCGATCGTCGAGGGGGCGTCCGACCATGCGGAACGCCTCGGCGGGATGGGCGCGCAGGTGGCCACCGAGATCACTCGCCTGACCGGCAAGGAGGCCCGGACGGTCGTGCTCGGTCACCTCGTGCGTGGTGGCACTCCCACGGCGACGGATCGCCTCCTCGGCAGCAGGTTCGGCGCTGCCGCGGTGCGAGCGCTCGACGAGGGGTGCAACGGCGTGATGGTCGCCCTCAACGAACCGAACGTCGAATACGTGACGCTCGCGTCCGCCGTCGGCGCGCTGCGCACGGTGCCGATGGACTGCGACACGCTGTTGGCCGGCCGCGAACTCGGGGTGGCGTTCGGCGACGACTGAGGGTCTCGGGCGTACACTCCGAGCGACCCCTTCTGGAGGCATCACATGAGTTCAGGCGTCATCGTCGGCATCGTCATCGCTGCCATCGTCCTGCTGATCATCCTCGTCGGCCTGCGCCAAGTGCAGCAGGGCAACGTGGCGGTCACCACCATCTTCGGGAAGTACCACCGCACCCTGCGGCCCGGACTGAACGTCGTCTTCCCCTTCGTGGAGAAGGTGTACCGGCGGATCAGCATCCAGAACCGCGCCGTCGAGCTGCAGTTCCAGGCGATCACCCAGGACCAGGCCAACGTCTACTTCACGGCGATGATGGTCTACAGCGCGATCAGCGAGAGCGAGGAGACGATCAAGAACATCGCCTTCAAGTTCGTCAGCGAGAAGGACTTCCTCACCGCGCTCGTCAGGTCCGTGGAGGGCAGCACGCGCGGGTTCGTCGCCACCAAGCGCCAGGCCGAGATCCTCGCCCTCCGCGGCGAGATCGTGTCGGAGGTGAAGGAGAACCTCGACCACGTGATCGAGACCTGGGGCTACCACCTCATCGACCTCCAGCTCAACGACATCACCTTCGACCAGGCGATCACCACCTCGATGGCACAGGTCGTCGCCAGCAACAACCTCAAGGCGGCGGCCACCAACGAGGGCGACGCACTGCTGATCCGCAAGACCAAGGAAGCCGAGGCGATGGGTACCGCGGTGCGCATCGAGGCCGAAGCCGAGCGCACGGCTGCCCAGCTGCGGGGCCAAGGCGTCGCCCTGTTCCGTGAAGAGGTCGCCCGCGGTCTCGCACAGGCCGCTCGCGACGTGGACTCGACGCTGATCCTGTTCTCGATGTGGACCGAGAGCATCCGCCACATGGCCGAGAACGGCAAGGGCAACGTCCTGTTCCTCGACGGGTCGCCCGACGGGATGCAGAAGCAGATCCGCGACCTCGTCGCGCTCGAGCAACTGCGGGTCGTGCAGAACCCGCCGCCGCCCCAGTGACCAGCCTGCACGACCGCCCGGTCGGCGTCCGTCCGCGGCCACCGGTGGAAGTCACCGCGGTAGGATCGTCGCAGATGGAACTCGCTCGCACCCTTCCCGCGCGTTGGTACAACGACCCCGACATCTGGCAGCGGGAGCGTTGGCCGATCTTCGGCAGCAACTGGGTGCACATCGCCTACGACCACCAGTTGCGCAACACCGGCGACTACGTCACCGAGAACCTCGCCGGCTGGCCGATCTTCATCCGTCGCAACGACGACGGCACGCTGCGTGCGTTCTACAACCTGTGTCCCCACCGCGCCGGGCCGCTCGTGTTCGACGGTGAGGGCTGCACCAAGAACCTGGTGTGCAAGTACCACGGGTGGGCGTTCAACGCCGAGGGCAAGCTGCTCAGCGCACGCGACTTCGGCGCCGACGCACCGCCCGACATGGATCTCACCACGATCCAGGTCGCGTCCTGGCGAGGCATGGTGTTCGTGTGTCTCGACCCCACGGTCGCCCCACTGCACGAGTGGTTGGCCGAGTTCCCCAAGGAGGTCGAGCAGGTTCCGCTCGAGACCTATCGGTTCCACAGCAAGAGCGTCCGTCACGTCGCGTGCAACTGGAAGACCTACGGCGACAACTTCCTCGAGGGCTATCACCTGCCCACCACGCACCCGGCGATGAGCCGCGACGCAGACGCGCTCAACTACAAGGTCATCTTCAAGGGTGACCCGCGCTGGAACATCCACACGATGCCGCCTCGCGACGAGAGCACGTTCAGTGTCTTCGGCTACTTCTGGCCGACGTTCGCGTTCGACGTCTTCCCCGGCGGCTTCGCCGTCGAGCGGTGGTTGCCACGCGGGCACACGCACAGCGATCTCATCTTCGAGTACTTCTTCGCCGACGACGCCGAGGGCGTCGAGGACATCGTCAAGTTCAGCGAGGAGGTCGCCGACGAGGACGCCCGCATGTGCGAGCACGTGCAACGCAACCTCGACGCCGGCAACTACGACACGGGTCTGCTGAGCCCGAAGTGGGAGTACCCGCTCGGCGTGTTCCACGGCATGATCCGCGACGCCGTCGGCGACGTCGACTGACACCCGTGCAGTCCACGGCCAGATTCCTGTGGCAGCGGCTCGAGCCGTACCACGGCCTCATCTACTTCGTGCCCGAGGCCGACGAGCGCTACACCGCGCTCGGTCTCGATGCCGGGATGATGGGGTACTTCGGCTCGCGTTCGGCAGCGATGGGTCCGGTACCCGGCCAGGTCGTCGTGGCCACCTTCTACAACTTCGACCCGGCGATGATCCACCCCGTCGTCCCCGAGGTGTGGACACGCACCACCGCCGCCGCCCTGTGGGAGGCTCGGCTCGACGCGGTCGACGGCGCCCTCCGACGCATCTTCGGCGCACGCCTGCTCGACGACGACATCGCGAAGGCCGCGGAGATGCTGCGCGGCGTCATCGATGCATGCCCACCTGAGGGTCGACCACTCTTCGCCGGTCACCTTGCGCAGCAGTGGCCGTCCGATCCGCACCTGTCACTGTGGTTCGGCATCACGCTGCTGCGCGAGTTCCGCGGTGACGGTCACGTGGCCGCGCTCACGACCGAGGGTGTGTCCGGGATCGAAGCCCTGCTGCTGCACGGGGCCACCGGCGCTGTCCCACCGGCCGTGCTGAAGGGGACCAGGGGATGGAGCGATGCGGCATGGTCCGCCGCCCACCGTGGCCTCCAGGCCCGTGGATGGCTCGCCGCCGACGGATCGTTGACGCCGGTGGGTCAGACGCACCGCGATGGTGTGGAGCGTCGCACCGACGACCTGGCGGCCGCCCCCTGGGCGCTGCTCGGCGACGACGACGCGATCTGGCTGGCGGCGCTCGGCAAGGAGCTCAGCACCACCATCGTCGCCGCCGGCACGTTTCCCCGTCGCTGAGTCATGGCGCTCACCTCCGCCCCCGCCCGGTACGAGATCTTCGACCGGTCCTTCGCCGACCTCGTCGAGCCGGGCGCCCCGTTGTTGCGCCTCGTCGAGGGCTGTCTCTGGGCGGAAGGTCCGGTGTGGTTGTCCCGTGAACAGTGCCTGGTGTTCAGCGATGTCCGCCGCAATCGCCTGCTGCGCTGTGACGAGATGGGTCACCTCGCGTTGGTGCGGCAGCCCTCCAACTTCTCCAATGGCAACACGGTCGACGGCGCGGGACGGCTCGTCACGTGTGAGCACGGCACGCGGCGGGTCGTGCGCACCGAGGGCGGTACGGAGGTGGTCGTGGCCGACAACTGGCACGGTCGCCGACTCAACAGCCCCAACGACGTGGTGGCGCACAGCGACGGCTCGGTGTGGTTCAGCGACCCGACGTACGGGATCGACGGGTTCGACGAGGGCTACCCCGCGGTGAGCGAGGTGGGCGGCTGCCACGTCTATCGCGTGGACCTGGACGGGAATGTCGACGCGGTCATCACCGACATGGTGCAGCCGAACGGCCTCGCGTTCTCACGAGACGAATCCGTGCTGTACGTGGTGGACAGCGGCCGCACGCACCACCCAGACGGACCGCGTCACGTTCGTCGATTCGAGGTGGTGGACGGCCGGTGCACCGGCGGAGAGGTGCTCGCCGACGCGCCCGCGGGGATCTTCGACGGCATCCGCATCGACGACGGCGGAAGGCTCTGGATCGGATGCGGTTCCGGCGTGTTCTGCTGCACGGCCGGCGGCGCGCCGCTCGGTGTGGTGTCGCTGCCCGAGGCGTGCGCCAACCTCGAATTCGGGGGCCGCGACGGTCGCACGCTGTTCATGACGGCGACGACGTCGGTGTATGCGCTGCGCGTCTCGGTGCGGGGCGGGCGTGCCTGAGCTCAGTCGGGTCGCAGTGCGTCGAGGATCGCGTCGAGGTCGTAGACACAACCGCCCCAACTGCCTCCGCTGAGCGATTGGAGCGCGGCCCACAGTCGAGTGTCGTCGGGCAGCGCCTCCGCTCGAGCGGCCAGGAGCGGATGGATCGGGCGCTCGTCGAAGGAGCCCGAGCCGGCCGAGGAGACCACGTCGACGGTGCCGGAGACCCCGACCGTGTCGATCGTGATGCGGAGGACGTCGCCATCTCGCACACGGCCGATCGGGCCTCCAGCGCTGGCCTCCGGCGTGACGTGACCGATGCACGGCCCCGTCGAGACACCGGAGAACCGACCGTCGGTGACGAGCGGGATCAGGCCGCCGTCGTCGATGTGCTTGAGCGCTGCGGTGACCTGATAGGTCTCGGGCATCCCGAACGACGGACCGACGCCGATCAGCACCATCACGTCGCCGGGACGGATCGCCCGGGTCTTGATCGCGTCGATCGCGTCCGACTCGCTGGTGAACACTCGTGCCGTTCCTGTGGCGTGGTAGGTCCCTGCACCATCGAGGAGGACGGGGTCGATGGCCGTGCTCTTCACGATCGCCCCACCGGGCGCGAGGTTGCCGGAGAGGATCGTGACGGTGCCAGGCAGATCGTGCTCGGGGCGGATCACCTCGTCGGGATCGATCCCGTCCAGGTCGTGCAGTCGCGCGCGAAGGCGGGCGCGACGCGGGCTGGTCTCCCACCACGCGAGGTTGTCCCCGAGCGATCGTCCGGTGACCGTGGGGACGTCGAGGTGGAGCAGGCCGCGACGGGCGAGCTGGAGCATCACCTCGGGGACGCCCCCGGCAAGGAAGACGTGGACGGTCGCGAAGTTCTTCGGCCCGTTCGGAAGCGCGTCGACGATGCGAGGGATGCTGCGGTTCACTGCGATCCATTGCTCGACGCCGGGCCGGGTGAGGCCGGCGGCGTGGGCGATCGCGGGGAGATGCAGATAGAGGTTCGTCGAGCCGCCAACGGCCGCGTGCACCACCATCGCGTTGTGGACGGCGTCGTCGCTCACCATGTCTCCGTGTCGCCGCCCACGCTCGGCCAGCCCGACCAGTGCCCGCGCGGACCGTCGAGCCATGTCGAGCCACAGCGTCGAGCCGGACGGGTGCAGCGCGCTGTGCGGCAGCGTCCAGCCGAGCGCCTCGGCGACGACCTGGGAGGTCGCCGCCGTCCCCATGAACTGGCAGCCGCCGCCCGCCGACCCGCACGCCCTGCAGCCCATCACGGCGGCGTGCTCCAGGGTGATCTCCCCGCGTGCGAAGCGGGCCGAGAGCGACTGCACCCTCGCCGTGTCCTCGCTGTCGTGGGCGAGCAGGGTGACCCCGCCGGGTACGACCACCGACGGCACCTCCGGCGCGCCCGCCAGCGCCATCATCATCGCCGGCAGACCCTTGTCGCACGTGGCGACACCCAGCACCCCGGCGCGTCCGGGCAACGACCTGATCAACCGCCGCAGGACGATCGCCGCGTCGTTGCGGTAGGGGAGCGAGTCCAGCATCGCCGGGGTCCCGTTGCTGCGGCCGTCGCAGGGGTCGCTCACGTGTCCGGCGAACGGCGTGGTCCCGATCCGGGTGAGCTCCCGCGCCGCGGCATCGACCAGGAGGCCGAGCTCCCAGTGTCCCGTGTGGTAGCCGAGCGCGACCGCCTCCCCATCGGCGCCACGAAGGCCGCCGAGCGTGGACAGCACGAGGAACTCGCGGTTCGTGAGGCGTGAAGGATGCAGACCCATGGCCACGTTCTGAGTCCAGCCGAACAGCTCGCCGCTCGACATCGAGGTGAGGCGCTCGGCGTCGAGGGGCAATGAACCTGCGGGTCCGGCGGTGGTGGTGGCCACCGTGTACAGGGACTCGTCGCCCGAGTCGAGCAGGTCGTCAGTCACCGACGGCGACATGGTTCACCAGCGTGCCGACGCCGTCGATGGAGATCCTGACCTCGTCGTCGAGTGCCAGTGTGAATGCATCGGGCGGCACGATGCCGGTGCCCGTCATGAGGAACACACCCGCCGGGAAGTCGTTGTCGCGGAACAGGTACTCGACGAGTTCCTCCAGCGGTCGCTTGATCTGGTCGACCGTGGTGTCGCCGTCGAACACCGTGATGCCGTTGCGGTCGATGGTCATCCGGATGATCGTGCCCGGTGCGGGTGGCTCCTCGCTGAGCACGAGCCGTGGGCCGAGCGCGGCGGACGCCGCGTACAGCTTGGCCTGTGGGAGGTAGAGCGGGTTCTCGCCTTCGATCGATCGGCTCGACATGTCGTTGCCGATCGTGTACCCGACGATGCGTCCACCCGACGAGATGACCAGCGTGAGCTCGGGCTCGGGCACGTTCCACGTCGAGTCCCGACGTATCCGCACCCGCCCGCCGTGACCGACGACGCGTGGCGCGGTCGCCTTGAGGAACAGCTCGGGTCGCGCTGCGTCGTAGACGAGGTCGTAGAACGTGTCGCCGCCCGCCTGGCGGGACTCCGCGACGCGTGCGACGCGGCTACGCAGGTAGGTCACGCCTGCGGCCCAGACCTCCTGGCTGCCGATCGGAGCGAGCAGGTCGGTGTCGACGGGTGACGCGCAGGGGGCGCCGAGGTCGAACCAACCGTTGGCCGCGGCGATCGGGTCCGCGGCAGCGAGGAGCCGATCGATCGACGCATCGGCCGGACACGACCGGTACTCGCCGTCGCGGCCGACGAGCAGGCCCGTGCCGGTGCGAACGACGTCGGTGACGGCGGACGCGGTCACGCCGCCGTCCCGTACCCGAGTCGGGACGAGAGCTCCGCGGCGCCTTCTCGAACGAGGTGCACCCACTCGGCGTCGTGCTCGGGCGTCCGTCGCATCATCGGTGTCGAGATGCTGAGGCCGGCGACCACTGCGCCGGCGTGATCGCGCACGGGTGCGCCCACGCACCACATGCCCTCGTCCGACTCTCGATCGTCGAACGCAATGCCGCTGGCGCGCACCTCGGCGAGGCGGATGCGCAATGCTGCCGCGGTCGTGATGCTGAAGGGGGTCATCGCCTCCAGAGGGACCCGATCGGGGTACAGCTCGCGGAACTGCTCGAGGGGGAGGTCGGCGAGCATCGCCTTGCCGAGGCTGGTGCAGTGTGCCGGGAGGCGCCGGCCCACCGCCGACACCATTCGGATCGGATGGATGCTGTCGACCTTGACCAGATAGATCACGTGGGTGCCGTCGAGGATCGCCAGGTTCACCGTCTCCTCGCATCTCGCGGCGATGCGCTCCACCAGCGGAGTGGCCTCGCGTACGAGATCGAGTTGGCTCCCGAACGCGGCGCCGAGTTGGGCCAGGCGCGCGCCCAGACGGAACCGGACGGGATGTCCGTCGGCGGGCACGAGGTACCCGCGCTGCACCAGCGCGGTGATCAGGTCGTGGATCGTGCTGCGCGGGAGCCCGAGCTGCCGGCCGAGTTCCGGGGCGGTCCACTGCGGCTCGTCGAGCAGTGCCTCGAGGATGTCGAGTCCGCGGTGCAGCGCCGGTACGGCACGGTGCGACGACGGTTCGGTGGTCGGTCCCATTGACAGCGCAGCGTATCTGACGTATGGTCCCGCTGCCGACACATCGAACACAGTCCGAGCACTCGGACACTGGCGGGGGCCAGGTGAGAGCAGGGGGAGGTCGGGCCGAATGAGCATCTTGACGGCGCCGTCCGCGCACTCCTACGTTGGAAACGTTCTCGACAACGATTACGGGGCGGATCGGATGATGGACGACGCAACACGCCTGGAGCAGGGCGACCTGTCCGAGCGCATCACCATCGGCGACGTCGCCGCTCGCGCAGGGGTGTCCATCGCCACCGTGTCGCGGGTCATGAACGACCGCTACGGCGTCGCCCCGGCGACCCTGGCGCGGGTTCGTGCGGTCATCGACGAGTTGGGTTACGAGTCCAGCCTCGTCGCCCGCAGTCTGCGCTCACAGCGAACGAACGTCATCGGCGTCCTCGTCACCGACATCGAGCCGTTCAGCGCCGAGGTCCTCAAGGGCGCGGCCAACGCGTTGCGTGACACCGACTACGAGTTGGTCGTGTACTGCGGCGGTCAGGGAGGGAGCCACGTCGGATGGGAGCGCCGCTACATGTCGCGCCTCAGCGGGACCCTCACCGATGGCACGGTCCTGGTGACGCCGACGGTCACGAACGTACCGAGCGGGCAACCCGTCGTGGCCGTCGACCCTCACACCGGCGCCTCGGCGTTCCCCACGTTCTCCTCGCAGAACTTCGAGGGTGCTCTCGCCGCGACGCGTCACCTGATCGAGCTGGGACACCGCCGCATCGGCTTCCTCGGAGGCCGCAGCGACCTGGAGTCGGCGCGCTTGCGGGAGAAGGGCTACCGGGCCGGCCTCGAGGAGGCGGGTCTCGACTTCGATCCGGATCTCGTGCGTGACGGCGGCTTCAAGGAGTCCACCGCGGGCGGGCCGGCGCGAGAGCTGCTCTCGTTGCCCGACCGACCCACCGCGATCTTCGCCGCGAACGACTCCTCCGCGATCCAGACCATGCGCACCGCCAACGAGATGGGCCTCGCGGTGCCGTCGGACCTGTCGGTGATCGGGTTCGACAACGTGCCCGAGTCGGCGCTCACCGTGCCACCGTTGACCACGGTCGATCAATCGATCCAGGGCCTCGGCCATGCCGCGGTGCGGGCGCTGATCGGCATGATCGAGCAACCCGGCTCCGCACCGGTGGGGCTCACCACGCTTCCCGCCACGCTCGTGGTGCGTGGCTCCACGACACCGCCGGGACGCGACGTCTCGTGAGCGGGGGACGACGCGGTGTTTGCATCGCACCTGTTGAAATCGTTTACAAGATCCAGCACACATCCAACTTCCAACCGAGGGGGACCACATGAAGACCAGCAACACCCGTAGGGGGCGGCGAGCGTTCGCCGCCCTCGTGAGCATGGCGTTCGTCGTTGCCGCCTGCGGCAGCGACGGCGGGGACACGGCGTCCACGAACGCGCCCGACGAGACCAAGGCACCCACCACCGAGGGCGCTCCCGAGACGACGGCGGCATCGGGCGACTCCGTCGAGATCACCTGGTGGCACATCCAGAACAACGATCCCGGCAAGGCCGACTGGCAGGCCATGGCCGACGCCTACATGGCCGATCATCCGAACGTGAAGATCAAGATCACGGTCATGGAGAACGAGGCGTTCAAGGCCGCGTTGCAGACCAACATCCAGGCCGGCGACGTCCCCGATCTGTTCCAGTCATGGGGCGGCGGTGGACTCCGCGACCAGGTGGCTGCCGGCGTCGTCAAGGACATCACCGCCGAGTCATCGTCGTTCATCGGTGATCTCAGCGAGGGCGCCGCGAAGCTGTACCAGGTCGACGGCAAGCAGTACGGCATTCCCTTCAACGCCGGCATGGTCGGGTTCTGGTACAACAAGGATCTCTTCGCCCAGGCCGCGATCACCGCTCCACCGGCCACGTGGGACGAACTGCTCAGCGACGTGCAGAAGCTCAAGGACGCCGGGATCACCCCGATCGCCGTGGGTGCCGGCGACAAGTGGCCGGCCCACTTCTGGTACTCGTACCTGATGGTCCGCCTGGGTGGTGCCGACGCGATGAACCAGATCGCGGCCGACAACAACTTCAGCGTGCCGAACGTGATCGACGCGGGCAAGAAGGTCGCAGAGCTCGTCGCGATGGACCCGTTCCAGGAAGGCTTCCTGGGCGCAGGTTGGGATGCTCCCGACGGTGAGTCGGGCACGATGGCGACCGGCGGCGCGGCCATGGATCTGATGGGCCAGTGGGCGCCCGGGGCGTTCAAGACCCAGGCGGGTCTCAAGCCCGACGAGGACCTTCCCTTCCAGCTCGGTTGGTTCCCGTTCCCGAGCGTCGACGGCGGCTCGGGTCTGCCGACCGATGCGTTCGGCGGAGCAGATGGCTTCGCGGTCGGCAAGGACGCCCCGCCGGAGGCGGTGGACTTCCTGTCGTTCATCACCAACGCGGAGAACCAGCGCACCTGGGCCAAGAACAGCGGCCTGCCGGTCAACGGCGAGGCGAAGGACGCGGTGACCGATCCCAACATGATCGCCGTGCTCGACGGCCTCAACAGCGCCACGTTCATGCAGCTGTACCTCGACCAGTTCTTCTCTGCCGAGGTCGGCAGCGCCGTCAACGACCAGACGGCGCTGCTGTTCGCGGGAGCCACCTCGCCCGAGGATGCCGCTGCGGCGATCACCGCCGTGGCCAAGGGCTGACGTCACCGACGACATCCCAGCCGGATCGGTGGGCGGCGCTACGGTGCCGCCCACCGACCCGGACCTCGAATGGATGACTCCCGCATGAGCACACCCGTCCCCAGTTCCGCGACCCGGCGGCGCACCGCCCAGCCAGGTCTGCAACGCATGCCGTGGCCGATGATCGTCGCCTTTCTCGCGCCGGCGCTGCTGCTGTACACGTTGTTCGTGCTGTACCCGATCGCGGAGAGCACCCGGTACAGCCTCTACGACTGGAACGGCCTCGAGAAGCTCGACCACTTCATCGGACTCGACAACTTCCGCCGGGCGTTCGGGGACAAGAACTTCCGTGCCGCCCTGCGGCACAACCTCATCATCGTCGTCCTCTCGGTGGGGCTCCAGATCCCCTTCGCCTTGGGGCTGGCACTGCTGCTCAACTCCGCGATCAAGGGCAGGGCCCTCCTGCGGACGCTGTTCTTCGCGCCGTACGTGCTGTCGGAGGTCGTCACGGGCGTGGTGTGGCGGCAGATCCTCCGGCCGCGAGGGCTGCTCGACCAGACGATGGGTTGGTTCGGCCTCGCCGATCACACACAGGGTTGGCTCTCGGATCCGAAGATCGTGCTCTACTCGCTCTTCTTCGTGATCTCCTGGAAGTACTTCGGCTTCCACATGGTGCTCATGCTCGCCGGACTGCAGCAGATCCCCAAGGAGCTCGGCGAGGCGGCCGAGATCGACGGGGCGACGGCGTGGCAGCGGTTCCGCTACGTGACCCTGCCGCTGCTGGGTCCGACGATCCGGGTGTCGGTGTTCCTGTCGATCATCGGGGCACTGCAGTTGTTCGACCTGGTCTGGGTGACCACGAAGGGCGGGCCGATCGGAGCCTCGTCGACCATGGCGACCTTCCTCTACGACCAGTTCCGCAAGAGTCTGTTCGGGTACGCGAGCGCGGTGTCGATCGTGATCTTCGGACTGTCACTCGTCGTGGCACTGCTCTACCAGCGCTTCGCGCTGCGGCGCGATCTGCGGGGGACCGGTCTCGTTGGCTGAGCCCACGCTGCCCCTCGAAACGCCGGCGCGACGCTGGCGACCGGATCGCGTCGCGCTGTACGTCGTCGCGATGGTGGTGCTCGGCATCATCATCCTTCCGCTGACGTTCTCGATCTTGGGCGGGTTCCGGACCAACAAGCAACTCGTCGCGAAGCCGGTCGGGTTGCCCGACCCGTGGGTGTTCTCCAACTACACGAGCATCCTGAAGTCGGGAACGTTCTGGCGAGAAGTGTGGAACAGCACGTTCATCGCTCTGGTGACCGTGGCGGTGGTGCTGCCGGCCGCATCGATGGCGGCCTTCGTGATCTCGCGGTACTCGTTCAGGGGGCGTGAGCTCATCTACGGGCTGTTCACCCTGGGACTGCTGTTCCCCGCGGCGGTCGCCATCCTTCCGCTGTTCATCACACTGCGCCAGACGGGGTTGCTCTCCAACCCGCTCGGGGTCGCCTTGCCGCAGGCCGCATTCGGTCTGCCGCTCGCGATCGTGATCATGCGGCCCTTCTTCCGTGCGATCCCCCAGGAGATCCAGGATGCGGCGGCCATCGACGGCTGTGGATCGTTCCGGTTCTACTGGTCGGTGATGTTGCCGCTGTCTCGGCCGGTTCTCAGCACGATCGCCGTGCTCACCATCGTCACCAGCTGGAACTCGTTCCTGCTGCCGCTGCTGGTGTTGATCGACCCCGCGCAGCACACCCTGCCGATCGGGGTCAACAACATCTCGTCGCAGTACACCACCGACTTCGCCCGCGTGCTCGCGTACACCACGCTCTCGATGATCCCGGCGCTCGGCTTCTACGCGATCGCCGAGCGACAGATCATCGGCGGTCTCACCGCGGGAGCGGTGCGCGAATGAACTCAGAACGGATTGCTCCATGTCGTTGACCGCTTCCACCCCCGCGTACCGCGATCCCTCCCTGTCGCCCGCGGAACGCGCCGCGGATCTCCTGGGCAGGATGACCCTCGACGAGAAGCTCGCGCAGCTCGGCAGTGTGTGGGTGTTCCAGGTGGCCGGCGACCAGGGATTCGACACGGCTCGCGCCACACCGTTGCTCGCCGCGGGCATCGGTCACGTCACCCGGGTCTGCGGGGCGAGCAGCTACACCGCCGCCGCGGCGGCACGACTCGCGAACGACCTCCAACGACACCTCGTGGAAGCGACTCGGCTCGGCATCCCGGCGATCATCCACGAAGAGATCTGCTCCGGCCTGATGGCCCGCGAAGCCACTGTCTTCCCCCAGGCGTTGGGTGTTGCGGCGACGTTCAGGCCGGAGCTGAACCACCGACTGGCCGACGCCGTGCGTCGCCAGATGCGGGCGATCGGCGCCCATCAGGGCCTCTCGCCGGTGCTCGACGTGTGCCGTGACCCTCGATGGGGCCGCCTCGAGGAGACCTACGGCGAGGACCCGTTGCTCGTGTCGCGGATGGGGATGAGCTTCGTCGCCGGGTTGCAGGGCTGCGCGGACGGCGCCGACCTCAGCAACGGCGTGATCGCGACGGCGAAGCATCTCGTCGGCTACGGCGCGTCCGAAGGCGGGTTGAACTGGGCGCCTGCCCACCTCCCGCCGCGAGAGTTGAGCGACGTGTACCTGCGGCCGTTCGAGGTGGCCGTGCGTGAGGTCGGGCTGGCCTCGGTGATGAACGCGTACCACGAGCTCGACGGGGTCCCTTGCGCGGCGAGCCGGTGGCTGTTGACCGATCTCCTGCGTGACGAGTGGGGCTTCGACGGGACGGTGGTGTCGGACTACTTCGCGATCAAGCAGATCGCCGACTACCACCATGTCGTCGAGGGCTGGGAGGCCGCAGCTGTCGCCGCGTTGAGCGCGGGGATCGACGTCGAGCTGCCGAGCACGGAGTGCTACGGCGAGGCGCTCGCCGATGCGGTGCAGCGTGGCGCGATCGCCATGGCCGACGTCGACACGTCGGTGCGCCGCGTGCTGGAGTCGAAGCTCCGTCTCGGCCTGTTCGAGCAGCCGTACGTCGACATCGCCCGCGTCGGCGATCACTCGCGGTCACCGTCGCAGATCGAACTGTCCCGCGACATCGCCGGCGAGAGCCTCGTGCTGCTCCGCAACGACGGCGTGCTGCCCCTCTCGGCCGAGGTCACGTCGATCGCACTCATCGGTCCCAATGCAGCGAACCCCCGTCAGATGCTCGGCGACTACAGCTACGCGACGCACCTCGAATCGCTCATCGAGGTGCTCAAGTCCGGTCGCAACGTGTTCGCGATGCCGATCGACCGGGGGGTGCACATCGAGGCGGACGCCGATCTGGCGTATGTCCACACCGTGCACGATGCCCTGATCTCGGCGCTGCCGGAGGCGACCGTCACCTACGCCGAGGGTTGCTCGATCACCGGCGACGATCGCGGGGGATTCGCGGCGGCGGTCGAGGCCGCCGCACGGAGTGACGTGGCCGTGATGGTGATGGGTGAGCGATCGGGCCTGACCGAGGACTGCACGACCGGCGAGAGCCGCGACGTCGCCTCGCTCCGCCTGACCGGGGTGCAGGAGGAGTTGGTGCACGCCGTGGCGGCCACGGGTACTCCTGTCGTGCTCGTCCTGATCGCCGGTCGCCCGGTGGGCTCGCCCGAGGTCCATGGTGCGGCCGCAGCCGTCTTGATGTCGTGGTTGCCGGGCGAGCAGGGTGGGACGGCGATCGCCGCGGCGCTCGTCGGGGCCATCTCTCCGGGCGGGAAGCTGCCGATCACCTATCCGCGAACGTCGGGTCAGATCCCGATCTACTACGCGCACAAGGTGTCGGGCGGGCGCTCGCACTGGAAGGGCGCGTACGTCGACGAGTCGAACGAGCCGCTGTACCCCTTCGGCTTCGGGCTCACCTACTCCGAGTTCGAGATCGCGCCGGAGGGTGTGCTCCCCACCACTGCGGTCGGCCTCGACGACGTCGTCGACATCGACGTGGTGGTGCGCAACGTCGGCAGCCGACGGGCCGACGAGGTCGTCCAGCTGTACGCCTGTGACCCGGTCGCGAGCGTCACCCGCCCGGTGCGTGAGCTCGTCGCGTTCGAGCGGGTCACGCTCGATCCGGGTTCGCGTGCCCGGCTGACGTTCAGTGTCCCGGTCGCCGCTCTGGGGTTCACCGGTCTCGGTCTGACCTACGTCGTGGAGCCCGGAGTCATCGAGTTCTTCGTCGGATCGTCGTCGCAGGACCACGTCCCGGCAGGGACGGTCGTCGTCGGCGGGGATGCCCCGATGGCGGCCGTGCGGGCCATTGCCACGACCGTGATCACCGAGATCAACCACTAGCGCGGGCTCCACGGAGCCGAAGGAGCAACAGATGTCGTCCGTCGTCCTCGAACACATCGACAAGGTGTACGACAACGGATTCGCCGCGATCCACGACCTCAGCATCTCCATCGAGAATGGAGAGTTCCTCGTGTTGGTCGGGCCGTCGGGATGCGGGAAGTCGACCGCGCTGCGGATGGTCGCGGGTCTGGAGACGATCACGAGCGGCACCCTGCGCATCGGTGAGAGGGTCGTCAACCAGGTCCCACCCAAGGACCGCGACATCGCCATGGTGTTCCAGAACTACGCGCTCTATCCGCACATGACGGTGCAGCAGAACATCGGCTTCGCACTGAAGTTGGCGAAGCTGCCCAAGTCCGAGGTCGCCGCCCGGGTGCACAAGGCGGCCGAGGTGCTGGAGCTCACGCAGTTCCTGGACCGAAAGCCGGGTCAGCTGTCTGGGGGACAGCGGCAACGGGTGGCGATGGGTCGCGCCATCGTGCGGCAGCCGGCCGCGTTCCTGATGGACGAACCCCTGTCCAACCTCGACGCCAAGCTGCGGGTCCAGATGCGCGCCGAGATCGCCGCCCTCCAGCGGACGCTCGGCGTCACGACCATCTACGTCACCCACGATCAGGTGGAGGCCATGACGATGGGCGATCGGGTCGCCGTGCTGAAGGACGGCTTCCTCCAGCAGGTCGATACGCCGCAGAACCTCTATGACCACCCGGCGAACGTGTTCGTCGCCGCGTTCATCGGCTCCCCGTCGATGAACCTCTACCTGTGTCGGTTCGAGCTCGACGGCGATGCCGGCACGCTCGAGCTGGGTTCACAGCGCCTCATGGTCGCGCCGGAGTCACTGGCAGCGCGACCGGCGCTGCGCCGTTACGCAGGGCGTGACGTGGTGGTCGGGGTGCGGCCGGAGGACTTCGCCGATGCCGCATTGGCCCCGGACGCGCCTGCGGAGCGGGTGCTCCACGCCCCCGTGCTCCTGGTCGAGTCGCTCGGGTCCGAGATCATGGTGCACTTCTCACTCGACGCGACGTGTGTCGACGCCGGCGACCCGGACGCTGCGCAGGAAGCGCGGGTGACGGGGTCCGCCAACTCGGTCGGCCGTTTCAGTCCGCGGTCGCGGGCACGAGTCGGCGAGGTCGCGACCATCGCCGTCACCGCGGAGAACCTCCACTTCTTCGACCCGGAGTCGCACGAGGCGGTGTGGGTCTGACCCCATGGCGTGCCGCTCAGACGTGAGCCCGCTTCGCCTCGTACATCGCGCGGTCGGCTTCGGCGAGGAGCGCGACTCGGTCGTAGCCGACCCCATCGGTGGTGGCGACCCCGATGCTGGCCGGGCAGTACATGCGGATGGTGTCACCGATCTCGAACGGCGCGGCGAGCGTCTCGTCGATGCGGTCGATGAACAGCTGCATGTTCGAGCCGTCGAGCTCGAAGACGATGACGAACTCGTCGCCGCCGACGCGGGCCACGATGTCGGCGCTGCGAACCACGGCGAGCAGGCGTCGAGCGGTCTCTCGGAGCACATCGTCGCCTGCGCTGTGACCGTGGGTGTCGTTGACCTCCTTGAACCCGTCGAGATCGAGGAAGGCGATGGCGAGGGTCAGACCGTCGCGTTCGGTACGGGCCAGGTCGGCGTCGAGCAACTCATCGAGCAGGCGCCGGTTCGCCAAACCGGTGAGCGGGTCGCGGAGGCCGAGCGCGGCGACGCTCGCCTGCAACTCGCGAAGTTCGGTGACGTCGCGACTGACGCCCTGGAGGCCGTCTCGCACTCGACTCGTCCGTGTCTCGCCGATGACGATCGATCCGTCGGCGTGGCGATAGCGGAAGTCGAATCGACCCACCATCCGCTCCCCGACGAGCGCGCGAGCGATCATGGTCTTGCTCGGCTCGTCGAGGACATCGAGCATCCGGCTGAAGTCCTCGAGGAAGTACGACGGCGGATAGCCGAGGATGTGATCGACCGACGGGCTCATGTAGTCGAAGTGCGGTGTCGGCTCGAGGGTGAAGTGCCAGACGACGTCGGCCGAGTTGTTCGCCAGGTCCCGATAGCTGGCCTCGCTCGCCGCCAGCTTCGCCTCCGCGATGTGATGGGCGGTGACGTCACGGCCGATCGACAGGATCTCGACGCCGTCATCTCCGTCCAGGTACCGATCGATCCAATGGAGCCACTGCTGCGCGTCGTGCGCAACCGTGCGTGGGGCGACGTCCTCGAGCACGGGGTTGGCGGGTCCGAGACGCGCCAGCTGCGAGGTGAGGCCGACGATCTCGTCGTCGGAGAGGAAGTGTTCGAGCGGGTGGCCGACCGCCAACACCGGCAACGTTCCGTACTGATCTGCCCAGGCGATGTTGCAGTACTCGATGATGTGGTCACGTGCGCGATAGAGCGAGACGTGCTCCGGGAGCACGTCGAGCATCATGGCGGTCTTCTCGAACGCTGCTCGTTGCATTCCGAGTGCCCGTGCGGCCCGGCGTGCGTCGGCCACGAGGCTGTGCAGCGTGACGCCCATACCCACGGCACAGAACACGAAGACGATGACCGAGATGTCCACGCGAGGTGCGAGCGGGTCGTGGCCTGTTCGCAGCACCCACCAGAGGACCAGTCCGGTCGTCGTGCCGATCGAGATCACTGCCCACCGACGCTCGAAGATCGCCAGCCACACCAGCGGCAGCACGCTCATCGTGACGAACCCCGAACTGAAGTCCGTCCCCGCCGCATCGACCAGCAGGAGCGTCGCGATGACGGAGATGACGGGCGGGACGATCTGCGCTCGTCGAGGGAGCCGTCCCCACGGGACGACCGCCGCCATCACGATGCTGAGCGCGATGCCCACGCAACCGGCGATGAGCAGTTGCGGACGCGCCCATGAGGCAGCCGGCGCGGCGACGATCACGCACAGACTCGATGTGATGGCGAACGGTGCCAGTCGGCGGAGACGCTCGGGACCCACGAGCGGCCCCGCCTCCCACGCGTCGACGATCTGCACGGTGTGTGGCGCGACCTCGTGGCGCATGTCGCTCACCGGATCTGGTCGCGTTGGCATTCGGCCTCCTGGCCGTCGTGTGGGTCCCTCTCCACCCACTGATCGGCGCGTGAGGGTCCTGAACCCAGAGGACAAGGTCCTCCATGCGATCGGCGGACCGCGAAAGCCCTGATCAACACGATGGTCGGGGAGAGGAGATTCGAACTCCCGACCTCCTGCTCCCAAAGCAGGAACGCTACCGCTGCGCCACTCCCCGGCTTTTTCCCGATGCTAGCGGGGCAGGCGCCGGGTTGGTCGGCGTCAGGCGTCGTGGCGGACGATGACGACCGGCACCGTCGAGTGCTGGAGCACGGTGCGACTCACCGAGCCCAACAGCAGGGCAGCGAACCCCCCGTGACCGCGAGAGCCGACCACGACCAGATCGGCGTCCTTGCCGGCGTCGATGATCGCCTTGGCCGGGCTCTGCTCGCTGATGATCGAGTGGCAACGCAGCGACGGTGCCAGTGCCTTCACCTTCTGTGCGCTGGCGTCGAGCGTCCGCATGGCGTCCACCCGCATGTCGTTCCTGGGTTCGGCAGTCCCGCTGCGACCTCCGTGATAGGGGTAGGTCCATCCGTGGACGAGCACGATCTCGGCGTTGCTGCGCACCGCAGCGTCCGCGGCCCACTGCAGCGCGGCGTCGCTCCCGCCGGAGCCATCGATGCCCACGGCGATCCGTCCGACCGCGGCGTCGCGTCGCTCGGTGCCATGGACGACGACCACGGCACCCTTCGCCCGATGGGCGACCACCGACGCGACGGAGCCGAGCATGTCGGTGAGCCGCCCCGGGTGCGAGGTCGCGCCGATGACGATGATGTCATCGGGCTGCGATCCGCCGACCAGTGCGTAGGCGGGTGCCCCCAGCACCGTCTCTCCGGTGACCTCGACGTCGAGGCCGAAGGAACGGGCGAGGTTGACCGCGGCCTGGTTGACGTGCTCCTGTTCGGTGACGATGCCTTCCATCGCCGAGCCGGTGAGCGGACCGGCCCCGATCAGTCCGGCTTCCACCGCGACGGGCAGTTCGGCACAGGTCATCACGTGGAGCGGCCAGTCGCGGCGGGCTGCTTCGTGCGCAGCCCACCGCAGGGCCTCCACAGAACCCTCGGTGCCGTCCACGCCGACGATCAGTCGCGGGGAGCGGACCATCACGTCGTCAGCGCTCCACGATCAGTGCGGTCACCATGTACCGCATGCCGTCGGGGGTCTCTGCGTGGGTGAGGATGTGGCAGTGCCATGCCCACACGCCGGGCTCCATGCCCATGTAGGCGACCGTGTATCGCTCGCCGGGTGCGACCAGCACGGTGTCCGTCGGGAGCGGCTCGTCCATCGGGACGCCGTCCTTGGCGATGATCCATCCCATCGGCTGGTGCAGGTGCATCGGGTGGGAGAGCAGACCCTCGTTCATGTAGTTGACGATCATGATCTGCCCGACCCGCAACGTGTACGGCTGGGTCGACGGGAAGCTCTTGCCGTTCAGGCTGAGGCCGATCGCCCCGGCGTCGTTGAGGACCATGTTGATCGGCGGACCGGCGATCTTGGCGGGGTCGTAGCCCTTGTCGATGAGCTTCTGGGGGATCGGCATCTCGTCGATCGTGAAGGCACCGAACATGCCGTTGGGGATCTGCTCCTGCGCGTTGTGGTGGGAGTGGTAGATGCCCACCGCAGGGCCCTTGGCCACGAACTCGTAGATGTGCTGTCCGCCGGGCTTCGTCGGCGACTCGGTGTAGGGGTCGACGCCGTCCATCACGTTGGGCACCTGGATGCCGTGGAAGTGAAGGGACGTGCTGTCGGGGAGGTTGTTGGTGAGGATGATGCGCACCTTGTCGCCCGAGACCACGTGGATCTCCTGCCCCGGCACGACGCCGTTGTACGTCCACGCCTGGACGAACTTGCCCTGCTCGACCTCCCAGTCGACGACCTTGGCCTCGATGCGGAACACCTTGGTGCCGTCGGGGTCGGTCGTGTACGGCATCAGGTCGCCACCGTGGCCGGCGGTCTTGGCGGGATACTGCTGGGCTGCAGCGAGCATCTTCGCGTCCATCTCCGATGCCGACGTGGCACCGCCGCCGTGACCCGTCTCACCCGACCCGGCGGACTCACCGGTGCCGGTGCCTCCGGCGGTGTCGCTGACGACGAGCGAGCCGACCATGCCGGCACCCTCGTGACCGGGTTGCGGGCAGATCACCTTGTACGTGCCGGCGGCCGTGGCCGAGATGGTCATGTCGACCGAGGCGCCCGGAGCGACGTCGTTGCTCTTCAGCCCGAGCTCGGCCACCTGGAAGTTGTGGGTGACCGCGCCACCGTTCATCAAGTGGATGATCGCGCCGGTGGTCGGGATGGTGACGTTGGCCGGTTCGAAGCCGAAGTCCTTCATCACCACCTGGACGGTGGGTGTGGCGACCGCGCCTCCACCCGAGCCTGCAGCGCTCGACGATGACGAGCTGCCATCGCGGAGGCCGAAGACGGCGACGCACAGCGCGGCGATCGCCGCCACGAATGCGAGCCAACTGAGAACTGACCGGTCATCATCCTTGCTCATGCGAGCCAGCTTGGTTGGGGGCCTCAGCCGTCAGTAGGGCAGGAAGGTCACCTGGGTTGGGACCAAAGTCCCGGATTGCGCCGGCGTCACCCGCGGCCGGGGTGCGCAGCGAGCCGCTCCACGGAACGCAGCAGTCGCTGCACGTCGTCGGGCTCGAGGTACCGCGAGATGCCCGCGCGCACCACGCCCCCCGTGTCGGCCAGTCCGAGCTGATCGACGACCTCGACCGCGTAGTTGTGCCCGTCCCACACCGCGATCCTGTCGGCGGCGAGCGCGGCAGCGACCTCGGCGGGCGAATGACCCTCCACCGTGAAGGCGGCCGTCGGAGTCCGCCCTTCGAGGCCCTGCACGCCCCAGACCGTGACGCCCTTCATGTCCTGGAGACCCTGCAGGAGGGGAGCGAAGAGCTCGCGCTCGGCGGACTCGAGGTGTTCCATGCCCTCCTCCATCAGGAATCGCGCGGCCGCCTCGATGCCGGCGATCGCCTCGAAGTTGGGCATCCCCGTCTCGAGCCGACGAGGTCCCTCGTCGTACGCGGGTCGAACCTTGAACACCGGCAGGGATTGCAGCAGCGACGGCTCCATCCAGAGCACTCCCGAGTGCGGTGCGTACCACTTGTACGGCGAGCTGACGATGGCGTCGCATCCGAGGGCGGCGATGTCGATCGCGCGGTGCGGGGCGAGGGCGACCGCGTCGACGTACACGCGGGCGCCGACGGCGTGGGCCGCCTCGATGATCGGTCGGAGGTCGGGAGCGGTCCCGAGCAGGTTGCTGGCGCCCGGCAGCGTCACCCACTTGGTGCGCTCGTCGATCAGGCCGATGACGTGCTCGGGCGGCAGGGTGCCCGTCGCGGCATCGAAGGGAGCCAGGACGTACTCCGCGCCCGCCTGGTCGACGGCCCGTTGCCACGGGGTGATGTTGGCGTCGTGGTCGAGTCGGGTGCCCACGATGCGATCGCCGGGGCGGAGCGTGACACCGATGGCCCGAGAGACCGCGAACGTGATCGAGGTCATGTTGGGGCCGAAGCACACCCCGGCGGGATCAGCATGGAACAGCGCGCCGACCGTCCGGCGAGTGCGCTCCAGGAGTTCGTCGGCTCGATGCGCTGCCTCGAAGTAGCCGCCGCCGCATCCGTTGGACCCGTCGCTCAACCAGTCGGTCATCGCCGTGATCGCAGTGTCGACCACCTGCGTGCCGGCGGGCCCGTCGAAACGGGCCCATTCGTTCTGGGCGCCGGGGAACCGATGGCGGAGGGACGTGAGGGTCATGGGTGCAGACATTGCCACACCCATGACCCTCGTGCCCGGCCCCGCCACCTCGTGCGCCGTCAGGGCGTGTCAGACACCCGTGCCGACAGGAACTGCACCCTCTGTGGTGCCGAACGAGCGCGGCACCGGCGACTCGGCGAGCACACCCGCCAGGACCGCCGCATGGCGAGCCTCGACGCCGCCGACGCTCATCAGTGCCTTGTTCAACGTGAGATCCATCAGGTTGCCCACGCCGGACTGATACGTGGCCGCCGCCGCCCGCTCGAGGGTGAGCGCCAGCATCAGCACGCCCTGCTCGTCCTTCAATGCGTCGATGGTCGGTTGCAACGAGGCGAGCACGACACTGTTGGCCTCGGTGTAGGGATCTCCTCCGAGGTTCTTGGTCGCGGCCTGGAAGAACTGGCTGTGCTCCTGGTGATGCCCCTGGAACAACTTCGCCGCGTCGGCGACCGCAGACGTGGTGACCAGACCGGAGTCGATGCCGAGCTGGTAGGCGGCGACGGCGAGGTTCTCCAACGACGACGCGGTGCGCAGCCAGACGATGTCGTCCGACGTCGTCATCATGGTGGTGTCGGTTCCCGGCATGGTGCTGCCGGTCGTCCCGGGAACGGTGGTGGGTGAGGTGGTCGCCAACGTGGTCGTGGCGCTCTTGCCATCGCTGCCGCAGGCGGCGAGGAGTGCCGCGCCGGCGATGGTCACGCCACCGATGCGGAACAGCGAGCGACGCGACAGCCCGTTGAGGAGCACGGCGGAGGTCTCCTCCTCGGTACGGGACTCGCGGTCGAGGAAGCGGGTGAGCGCTCGCTCGAACTCGGGCATGGCCTCGCGCTGCTGCAGTTCACTGTCTCGGGCGACGCGACGGATGTGATCGTGGTTCATGGTCATCTGCTTTCGTGGTCGCGGGGTTCAGCCGACGGGGTACTTGGACGGATCGACGAAACCGGTCTCGGTCTCGAAGGAGGGGAGCATCGTGGCCGGATCGGCCCCGATGATCTGGCCGATGACCACCGCGTGCTGGGCCTCGACGGGGAGGATCGAGGCGGTGAGCTGGAGGGCGGCGGTGGACTCGAGTGCACCGAGCGCGAACAGGTAGGTCGCGGCGGCGGCGTTCTCGAGGTCGTAGGCGAGTTTGAGGACGTCCATCTCGCTCTTGGCAGCGGCAAGGCCCGGAGAGAGCGCGTCGAGCAGACCCTGGTTCAGCGTGCCGGTCGCGGCGCTCCCGGCTGCGGCTCCGAACGCAGCAGCGTGCTCGGTGTGGTGACCGCTGAAGACGGTGACCGCATCGAGCACGGCCTTCGTGGTGACGAGGCCGCTCTTCGCGGCCGCTGTGTAGGCCGCGACGGCCGTGAGCTCCACGCTCTCCGCGAACGCGGCGACGCCGGCGTCTCCGTCTGCGAGCGCACGGCGGAAACGCCTGGTCTCGTGGTGGAGTGCTCTGATGTCGTTGGGGAGCGAGTTCATGCCCGCTCGGTGTTGGTCGTCCGTTGCTGCCACGAGGGCGCGCAAGGACCGCTCACTGATCTCCACGGTGGTCTCCTCTTCAGGGTTTGGTGGGTTGAGGAGCAGCGGGGTGCTACTCGGTGACGACGACCGAACCGGCCATCGATGGGTGGATGCCGCAGATGTAGGTGTACGTACCTGGGGCGTCGAAGGTGTGCGAATAGGTCTGGCCGGTGGCCAAGGGATCACTCCGGAACGTCGCGTCCGGGCCGCCGGTGGCGACCACCGAGTGGGCGAACGCGTCCTCGTTGGTCCACGTCACCGTGGAGCCGACGGGCACCGAGATGCTCGACGGTTGGAACGAGAAGTCCA
The DNA here is from genome assembly GCA_963720695.1 of uncultured Acidimicrobiaceae bacterium. GTDB lineage: Bacteria > Actinomycetota > Acidimicrobiia > Acidimicrobiales > Ilumatobacteraceae > UBA668. The sequence continues at coordinate 387,150 of CAVRGG010000004.1, read as the reverse complement.
CGACGGTCACCGCGTGCGAGCCGGGGGAGGAGTCCGCCGCGGTGACCGTCGAATCCTGTGCCCACAGCAGGCTCAGCACCACGGCGGCGCCCGCCAACGCGAGCGCCGCCGTGGCCACCCCTCGAGTGGGGATCTGGCTCCCGGCGCCGATGGCCGGGACGAAGGTGACCACGATGAGCGCCGTCGCCGCGAGTTCGACGGCGACGGCGATCATCGCTTGGGGGGAGGGTTGGAAGCCGTGCTCGGTGAACCCGAACACGCCGCGGTCGGTGCGGCTGAGGGCGAAGGCGAGGAACGTGCCCAACGACAGCCCGAGACCGGCGAGGCGCACGAGGACCGTGGGGCGAGCGAGCAGGGCGATCGCGATGACGAGCGACGCGACGCCGTTGACGACGAACGACCGTCCGAGGTTGGCGTCCGGCGTCGACCGGTAGCCGTCGAAGTAGAGCTGGAGGTGCACGAGGCCACCGGCGGCCACGGCCACCGCCGCACCGACCCTCACGGCGAGGCCGGATGTCGAGCGAGCGATGGTGTGGTTCACGGCGGCAGTTCGGAGCCGTCGCCGTTCTGGATCAGTCGGTCATCGAAAGAGACCCCTCACCAGGGATGGGTCACGGTCGCTTGGCCGCTTTGGCCAGTCGCTTGGCCGTACGGCCGGTCGGTTCGATGTTGCGATGATCGAGATCGCCCAGCTCTGCGCCGTTGGTGAACAGCACTCGGTATCGCTGCCAGTTGAAGCCGTTGGCCAGCAGGACCTTGCCACCCGTGCCGGCAGGCACACCCTCGAGATCGACGGTGTTCTGCACGCGATCACCGATGCGGAGATCGAGTTGGTCGGCGTGCGGCTTGGCCAAGGCGTGCGGCTTCCAGAACGTCATGTGCGCATTCTGCCCGATTCGACGGCCCGGTGGGCCAATCGGCACGAACCCTGACGGCCCCGGTAGAGTCGACGCTCTGTGAAAAGTACGATCTCACCTGCCTCTGACACCCTCGCACCCCTCGACGCCGACGGCGCCGAGACCGAGGGAACCGACACCCCCAGCCGCACGCCGCGCGAGCTCGTCAAGCTGTCGGTGGTGATCGCGGAGGACGAGTTCGACCGCGACATCGACCAGGCGTTCCGCAAGATCGGCCGCGAAGCCCGCCTTCCCGGGTTCCGCGCCGGCAAGGTGCCGCGCAAGGTGCTCGAAGCCCGCATCGGTCTGGCCGCTGCCCGCGAAGAGGCGCTCCGCGACTCGATCCCCTCGTACCTCGCCGACGCCGTGCGCGAACACGACATCGACCTGATCGCCACTCCCGAGGTGCAGATCACCTCCGGTGAGGAATCGGGTCCGGTCGAGTTCGACGCGGTGTGCGAGGTTCGCCCGGTCATCACCGTGCCCGGCTACGGCGGGCTTCGTGTGGAGCTGCCGAGCCCCACGGCCACCGAGGCGGAGATCGAGGAAGCCATCGAGGCCGAGCGCCGTCGCCAGGGCAGCCTCGTCGACGTCGACCGTCCCGCCGTCACCGGCGATCACGTCACCCTCACGCTCGCCGCGGCGCGCGACGGCGAGCCCGTTCCCGGGCTCAACACCGAGGACTGGCTGTACGAGATCGGCAAGGGCTGGGTCGCCGAGGGCTTCGACGAGCAGCTCGTCGGAACCACCAAGGGCACCGAGCTGGCGTTCACCGCCAACCCGACGGGCATGGACGAGCCGGCCGACTTCGAGGTCACCGTCACCAATGTCCAGGAGATGCAGTTGCCCGAGCTCACCGACGAGTGGGTCTCGGAGAACCTCGGTGAGTTCGACACCGTCGCCGCATGGCGCGAGTCCGTGGCCGAGCGGATCGGTGCCACCAAGCTGAACCAGGCCCGCAACCAGTTCATCGACCGCACCACCACCGCGCTCGCCGAACTGGTCGACGCGCCGGCGCCGGACAGCATGGTCCAGGGCGACCTGCAGGCCCGCGTGCAGAACACGGTGCAGCAGTTCCAGGCCCAGGGCATCAGCATCGACCAGTGGCTGCAGGCAACCGGTCAGGACGCGAACTCCTTCGTCGAGGCACTCAAGGTGCAGTCCGAGAAGGCGGTCAAGGTCGACCTGGCGCTGCGCGCCGTCGCCACCGCCGAGGGCATCGAGGTCGACGACGACGACGTGAACGCCGAGTACGCCCGCATCGCACTGCAGGTCGGGCAGAAGGCCAGCGAGGTCCGCAAGGCGTACGAGAAGAACGACGCCGTGACCGACCTGAAGTCGCAGATCCGCAAGACCAAGGCGCTGGACTGGCTGCTCGAGCACGCGGAAGTGGTCGACGAGTCCGGCGCGGCGATCGACCGCGATCTGCTCACCGGCGAGCGCCACGACCACGACCACGACCACCACGACCACGACCACGACCACCACGACCACGACCATGATCACGACCACCACGACCATGATCACGAGCACTGAGGACACCGACGTGAACGACGTGAACCCCTCCCGGCCGATGATGTCGGGATATCAGATCCCCGGCGTGGTCGAGACGACCAGCCGCGGCGAGCGCAGCTACGACCTCTACAGCCGCCTGCTGCGCGACAACATCATCTGGCTCGACACCCCGATCGACGACGCGTCGGCCAGCCTCACGTGCGCCAAGTTGGTGTATCTCGAGAGCGAGAACCCCGACAAGGACATCAGCATCTACATCAACAGCCCCGGCGGTGACATCACCGCGCTGTTCGCCATCTACGACACGATGCAGTTCATCAAGAACGACATCGCCACGATCTGCCTCGGCCAGGCGGCGTCCGCCGCGGCCGTGCTGCTCGCCGCCGGCACCAAGGGCAAGCGCCTCGCCCTGCCGCACAGCCGCATCCTGCTCCACCAGCCGTACGGGCAGGTCGGCTACGGACAGGTCACCGACCTCGAGCTGGCCGCCAAGGAGATCCTCCGCATGCGCGACCTCCTGGAGGAGATGTTGGCTGCTCACACGGGTCAGACCCTCGAGCGGATCCACACCGACACCGACCGCGACTTCGTGATGGAAGCATCCGAGGCCCTCGCGTATGGCATCATCGACGATGTCATCTCGTCGCGAGACATGGTCGACCGCTCCGGTCCGATCCGCTGATCACGTCGATTCGACACCCGTCCGTCCCAGAGGGCACGTTCAGAGGAGACCGCAGTGGCGAAATTCGGTGACACCGGGGAGCTGCTGAAGTGCTCGTTCTGCGGCAAGTCGCAGAAGCAGGTCAAGAAGCTGATCGCCGGTCCGGGTGTCTACATCTGCGACGAGTGCATCGACCTGTGCAACGAGATCATCGAGGAGGAGCTCACCGACACCGGTGAGTTGCGCTTCGACGAGCTGCCCACCCCACGCGAGATCCGCACCTTCCTCGACGACTACGTGGTCGGCCAGGACGACGCGAAGAAGATCCTCTCCGTCGCGGTGTACAACCACTACCGCCGGATCCAGTACCAGCAGGGCACCGCCGTCGGCCGGCGAGACGAGATCGAACTGGCCAAGAGCAACATCCTGCTGCTCGGGCCCACGGGGTGCGGGAAGACCCACCTCGCCCAGACGCTGGCCCGACTCCTCAACGTGCCGTTCGCCGTCGCCGATGCCACTGCGCTCACCGAAGCCGGGTACGTCGGCGAGGACGTCGAGAACATCCTCCTCAAGCTGATCCAGGCCGCCGACTTCGATGTGAAGAAGGCCGAGACCGGCATCATCTACATCGACGAGATCGACAAGATCGCCCGCAAGAGCGAGAACCCGTCGATCACCCGCGACGTGTCGGGTGAGGGCGTGCAGCAGGCGCTGCTGAAGATCCTCGAGGGCACGGTCGCCTCGGTGCCGCCCCAGGGCGGTCGCAAGCACCCCCATCAGGAATTCATCCAGATCGACACGACCAACATCCTGTTCATCTGCGGTGGTGCCTTCGCCGGGCTCGACCAGATCATCGAGAGCCGCATCGGTCACCGGGGCATGGGCTTCAACGGTGTGGTGCGCAGCAAGTCCGACCGCGATCCGGGCGAGCTGTTCGTCCAGGTGCGGCCCGAGGACCTGCTGAAGTTCGGCATGATCCCCGAGTTCATCGGCCGGCTCCCGATGGTGGGCGCGGTGCGCAGCCTCGACAACGATGCGCTCGTCAAGATCCTCACCGAGCCCAAGAACTCTCTGGTCAAGCAGTACCGCAAGATGTTCGAGTTCGAGGAGGTCGACCTCGACTTCACCCGGGAAGCGCTCGACGCGATCGCGGAGCAGGCGCTGTTGCGGGGCACGGGTGCCCGCGGGCTGCGGGCGATCCTGGAAGAGGTGCTGCTCAACACGATGTACGAGTTGCCCGGTCGGTCCGACGTGGGCAGCGTCATCATCGATGCGGAGACGGTGGCCACCAAGGTCATCCCCACGCTCACCCCTCGCGAGCCCGTCACCAAACGGCCGCGTCGCCAGGCGAGTTGAGTCACTGCGGCCGCGCCGCTCGGGCAACATGATGACCTACCACGACGCACTCGAGTACCTCGACGCGCACGCCAGTTACGACAAGACCGGCCGCATCGAGTCACCCACGCTCGACCGCATGCGCGCGCTCGTCGGTGCGATGGGTGATCCGCAGCTCGCCTACCCGGTGATCCACATCACGGGCACCAACGGCAAGGGTTCCACGACGCAGATGATCACCCGTCTCCTCATGGCGCACGGGCTCACGGTCGGCACCTACACCAGCCCGCACCTGGAACGCCTGAACGAACGCATCAGCCTCAACTGCGAGCCGATCTCCGACGACGACTTCGCCGAGCAGATCGCGGCGGTCGCCGATCTCGAGGTGCTCACCGGCGTGCGACCCTCCTACTTCGAGGCGGTCACCGCCGCCGCGTATCGCTGGTTCGCCGATGTTGCCGTCGACGTCGCGGTGATCGAGGTCGGACTGCTCGGACGGTGGGACGCCACCAACGTGTGCGAATCGCAGGTGGCCGTGGTCACCAACATCGGGAGCGACCACACCGAGTTCGCGGGGCCGACGCTGGCCGACATCGCCCGCGAGAAGTCGGGCATCGTCAAGCCGGGGAGTGCCGTCGTGATCGGCGAGACCGATCCCGAACTGGTGCGCATCTTCACCGAGGCGGGTGGGGCCACCAACCTCGTACGCGGCCTCGACTTCGAGGTGCTCGAGAACCAGCTCGCGATCGGTGGCCGGGTGATGGATCTGCGCACGCCCACCACGATCTACCCCGACGTCTTCGTTCCGTTGCACGGTCGTCACCAGTGCGACAACGCCGCCGTCGCCCTCACCGCGGTCGAGGCGTTCTTCGCCGCACCGGTCCCGGGCGACATCGTCACCGAGGGGTTCGCCCAGGTGACCATGCCGGGGCGCTTCGAGGTGCTCGGGCACCAGCCGCTGGTGATCGTCGACGGCGCCCACAACCCGCCCGGCGCCGACTCGTGCGCCACCGTGTTCTTCGAGGACTTCGACCCCGCCGGCCGGCGGCTGCTCGTCGTCGGCTTCCTGAAGGGGCGGGACCCTCGCGAGATGCTGTCGGCGTTGCGCGCCGACGAGTTCGACACCGTGTACACGTGCACGGCTCCCACGCCTCGGGGCCTTCCCGCGAACGAGTTGACCGAGGCGGCGCGAGAGATGGGGTGCGAGCACGTGGTGCAACTCGACACGGTGGAGGCCGCCATCGATCGCGCCTTGGCGAACGCCGAATCGGACGACGCGATCCTCGTCACCGGCTCGCTCTACATCGTCGGTTCGGCACGCCCGCACCTTCGCCGCGTTGCCTGACCTGACCGCTGCCTGACCGGCGAGGTGCCCGGTAGCCTGGGCCGCCATGTCCGACCGTACTCTCGTCCTCCTCAAGCCCGACGCCGTGGAGCGTGGCCTCGTGGGCCAGATCCTCACCCGCTTCGAGCAGAAGCACCTCACGATCGTCGCCCTCGATCTGCGCACGCTCGACGCCGACACGCTCGCCCGCCACTACGAGGAGCACGTGGGCAAGGGCTTCTACGCCGACCTCGTCGAGTTCATGAGCCGTGGCCCGGTCGTGGCGATGGTGGTCGAGGGTCCCGAGGACACCTGGGAGGTCGTCCGCGGCCTGATGGGCGCGACCAACCCGCGCAAGGCAGCGCCGGGCACGATCCGTGGTGACCTGGGCATCCTGTTCACCGAGAACCTCGTGCACGGCAGTGATTCGCTCGAATCGGCGACTCGCGAGATCGGCATTTTCTTCCCGAATCTGTAACAAACTCCGGTGCCGCTACACTGGCGCATCGTGTCGTGTTCGTGTATCGGAGAATGGTGATGGCGAGAAGCAATCCGCTTGCGCTCGGTCGTGACCTCGCGATCGACCTCGGCACGGCGAACACGTTGATCTACGCGCGTGGCCAGGGCGTCGTGCTCAACGAACCGTCGGTCGTCGCCATCGACATCACCGACGGTCGGCCCGTCGCCGTGGGCCTCGAGGCCAAGCGGATGATGGGTCGCACGCCCGGTCGGATCAAGACCATCCGGCCCCTCAAGGACGGCGTGATCGCCGACTTCGAGGTGTGCGAGAAGATGCTGCGCTACTTCATCCAGAAGGTGCACGCCAGCCGCTGGAGCAAGCCGCGGATGGTCATCTGCGTGCCGTCGGGCATCACGGGTGTCGAGCAGCGTGCCGTGCAGGATGCCGCCGAGTACGCCGGTGCCCGCAAGCCCGTCCACATCATCGAGGAGCCGATGGCTGCCGCGATCGGTGCCGACATGCCCGTCCACGAACCGAGCGGCAACATGATCGTCGACATCGGCGGTGGCACCACCGAGGTGGCCGTCATCTCGCTGGGCGGCATCGTCACGGCGCAGTCCGTGCGGGTCGCCGGCGACGAGCTCGACGAAGCCGTCCTGCAGTACGTGAAGAAGGAGTTCTCCCTCGCCATCGGCGACCGCACCGCGGAGGAGATCAAGATCCACATGGGCTCGGCATGGCCGCTCGACGAGGAGCTCACCGCCGACATCCGCGGCCGCGACCTGATCAGCGGTCTCCCGCGCACGATTCCGCTCACCACCGAACAGGTTCGTGAATCCCTTTCCGAGCCGGTGTCTGCCATTGTCGATGCCGTGAAAGCAACGCTCGACCGCACACCGCCCGAACTCGCCGCCGACATCATGGAGCAAGGCATCATGATCACCGGTGGCGGCGCACTGCTCGCCGGCCTCGACCGCCGGCTGTCGCACGAGACCGGCATGCCCATCAACATCGCCGCGCGACCCGCTGTTCAGCGTGGTCATCGGCTCCGGCCGCGCGTTGGAGAACATCGACGCGATGCGGGGGCTCATGTCGCTCGGCGGCGACGACTAAGCCGCGGCGGTCCTTCCCATGTTTCTCTCGTTGAGTCGCCGAAGGGTGTTGCTGCTCGTCGTGCTCACCTGCATGCTCCTGATCACCCTCGACAAGCGCGGCAACCCGGTCATCGACCGTGCCCGTGGTGTCTTTCGCGCGTGTCCTGCAGCCTGTCGACACCGCCACCAAGGCGATCTCGCTGCCGATCGAACGCGTCTGGTACGGCATCAGCAACTACGACAACGTGCAGTCCGAGCGCGATGCGCTGCGTGATCAGATCGAGCACATGAAGGGCAACGACGTGGAGGCACGCTCGGCCATCCTCGAGTACCGCGAGTTGCTCAAGGTGAACCAGCTGGCGTCGAAGTTCCAGTACGACACCGTCGCCGCGCAGGTGGTGGGCGACTCGCCGAGCAACTTCCAGAACACGGTCGAGATCAACGTCGGGTCGCGCCAGGGCGTGGCGGTGGGCATGCCCGTCACCGACGGTGCGGGGCTCGTCGGGCGGATCACCAAGGTCTTCCCCACGCGCAGCATCGTGCTGCTCATCACGGACCCCGAGTTCTCGATCTCCGCGCAGGTGCTGTCGACGCCGGACGAAGGCACGGTCGCGCCGCCCACGGAGAGCACCACGCTGTCCGGGATCCCCGTCAGCGATCTCACCAGCACGACCACGACCACCACGGTCCCGGCGACGACCACCACGCTCGCTCCCGCCGACACCGGGCAGAGCTCGACGACCAGCACCCCCGCCAACACGACCACCACGACCCTGCTCGAAGTCGTCCGCGAGACCGGCACGCTGCAGGGGCAGGGTGCCGACAAGCCGCTCTGGCTCCGCTTCGTCGACACCACGTCGTCGGTCACGAGCGTGAAGGTCGGCGCGATCGTCGACACCGCCGGCGGCAACAACGGCCTGGCTCCCCAGGGCATCCCGATCGGCATCATCACCAACATCGAGCGGCAGACCGGCAGCAGCAGCGCACTGGTCGAGGTCACGCCGAACGCGAGCCTGCGGCGACTGAACTTCGTCGCCGTGGTGCTCTATGTGCCGAATCAAGACGCCGTCGGTAAGTGATCTGTGCGCAACGTCGTCTTCGGACCGCTGATTCGGCTGGTACCGGTCGGGCTGATCGCCCTGTCCATCCAACGAGTCGTGTTCGCTGCGCACCCGGTCCACGACGTGAAGTTGCAGTTCGTGTTGGCACTCGTCGTGGCGGCCGGAGCGGGTGGCGGAGCGGACCGTGGCGCGGTCGCCGGGTTCGTGCTCGGGCTGCTGTACGACGCCAGCGGGAACACGCCGCTCGGCCTGATGGCGATGGCGTACGGCGTGGCGGGCATGACCGCCGGCTACGTGCACACCTTCACCCCGGACCCGCAGTGGTGGCTGGCGTCGATCTTCGCGTTCTTCGGTGCTGCGGTGGGAGAGGCGGCGATCCCCGTGGCCGAAGTGATCACCGGCGAGAGCGGCTGGATCACTCGCGACATCGCCCTGACCGTGCCCATCGTCGCCGCGTTCTGCGCGTTGATGTGCCCGCTGTTGATGCCGGTCGGCCGGTGGATGATGGGCGTCCGTCGCAAGAAGTGGAAGGCAATGCTGGAGTGAGGCGCGACCGCATGGGCGCGCGCCCCGTTTCGTCATCGAATCGACAAGAATGTCGCCATGGCCGTTGACAAGCGATCCGCCCGGCTGGGCGTACTGGCGACGGTCTCGCTCCTCCTGATCGGTCTGCTCGGGTCGCGCCTGTGGTTCCTGCAGAGCGTCAAGAGCGACTACTACCAGGCCAAGGTCACCGCGTCGAAGACCCGCGAGGTCTACTTCCCCGCCGAGCGCGGACGCATCTTCGATGCCCAGGGGCGCGTCCTCGCCGACAACCAGCGGATCCTCACGGTCACCGTCGACTGGGCCGTGGTGAAGAGCCTGAAGAACCGCAAGGCGCTGTTCGACCGTCTCTCCGGTCCGCTGAAGACGCCCGTCGACGACCTCATGCGCCGGTACGACCCGTGCTACAAGGTCCCCAAGCCGTGCACGCAGAAGCAGCAGTTCGATGCGTTGCTGCCGCTACCGCTGAAGGAGGACGTCGACGAGCCGACGGTGAACTTCCTCAAGGAGCGCAGCGAGGACTACCCCGGCGTCGACGTGGTCGAGCAGTACAAGCGCGTCTACCCGTACGCACCCCTGGCCGCACACGTCGTGGGCTACATGGGCGCGATCAACAAGGGCAACCTCGACAGCTATCTCGCGCAGGGCTACAAGCGCAACGAACGGGTCGGGCAGTTCGGTGTCGAGCTCAGCATGGAGCGAGAGTTGCACGGCCAGTGGGGCAAGCGCGTGTACGAGGTCGACGCGTCGGGCAGCATCGTGCGCGAGCTCGTCGACCAGCGAGTCGAACCGGTCGCCGGATTCGACATCCAGTTGAGCATCGACCTCGATGTGCAGCAGTACGCCGAACAGGCGCTCGAGACCGAGTTGAAGAACCGGCGCAACCTGGCTGAGGACCTGAAGCAGGCCGACTCGGCGCCGCACAACCCGCTCGACCGGGCAACGAACTTCAAGACACGCGTGTACGCCAAGATCCTTCCCGACGGCACCCGCCAGGAGTACCCCGAGTGGGTGCAGCACAAGGCTCCAGCGGGCTCGGTCGTGGTGGAGAACTACACCAACGGGCAGATCCTGGCGATGGCGAGCTACCCCACCTTCGACAACCGGTGGATGGAGTCGGGCATCACCGGCACGAAGTACAAGCAGTTGTTCCCGAGCACCAACGCCGACGGGTCGCCGATCGACCCCGACCAGTCGATCCTCGTCAACCGAGCGGTGCAGGGCAACTACAACCTCGGGTCGACGATCAAACCGTTCGTCGCCTGGTCGGCGATGCACGCGGGCATCATCGACAAGAACTACATCTTCCAGGACGAGGGCACCTACACGCTGCACTCGATCCCGCCCGAGAACTGCCAGCAGAACGGCGGCGAGGCCCGCTGCATCTTCAAGAACGCGACCAACAAGAACACGAACCTGCCCAGCACGTACGGCCCGGTCACCGTCGCCGATGCGTTGGCGGTGTCCAGCGACTCGTTCTTCTATTCGCTCGGCGAGCGCTTCTGGGAGCTCAGCGAGAGCCTGCCGAACCAGGAGAGCCTGCTGAAGACCAACCTCGAGCGCTTCGGGTTCGGGACCAAGAGCGGCATCCAGCTGCCCTTCGAATGGAAGGGTCGGATCCCCGACGACAACGTCAAGAAGGCCCTGGTCGACAAGGGTGTCCTCGCCAAGGGCGAAGTGCCGCGACTCGTCGTGGGCGACAACGTGCAGGTTGCCATCGGTCAAGGTCTCATGGCCGCCACTCCGCTGCAGCTCACCAACGCGTACTCGACGCTGGCGAACGGCGGGTTCCTGCTGACGCCGACGATCGTGAAAGCGATCTACGCGCCGCTCACCCCCGATGCAGGTCCGGCCGTTGCCGACCTCGCCGCCGGCACCCTTGTGCAGAGCTTCGAGAAGCCCAACGTGCGCGACCAACTGGAGATGCCGCCGGAGATCTACGACCCGATCATCGAAGGTGTGCACCGAGTGATCCGAGGTCGAGGGGTCACCTTCCCGAAGGCTACTACCACGCCACCACGGGAGAGACCCTCTTCAAGAACTTCCCGGTCGACATCGCCGGCAAGACCGGCACGGCGCAGGGCGCGGCGAGCCTGCCGTGGAACGACTCCTCGGCGTTCGGCTCGTTCAGCCTCGACTCGTCGCTGCCCTACACGGTGGTGGCGTACCTGGAGAAGAGCGGGTACGGATCCAAGGCCGCGGCTCCGGTCACCAAGTGCATGTGGCTCGCCATCGACAAGCAGGTCGTCATGGACCCCGTGCTGGTCAGCGACCCGCTCGACCTGAACAGCACCGTCCCCGCGCCGCCCAAGCAACTCGCCGACGCCAGTTGCCTCGGCGGGTCCGCCGGTCTGCGTGACTGAGGTGGTCGCGTGGCGCTGAGCTTCATCCAACGCAAGCCCGATTCGGGCCTCGGCAACATCCACGCCAGCCCCTCGGCGCCGAGCCGCAACATCGACTACGTCCTGCTGTTCGCGCAGGGTGCGCTGTCGGTGATCGGGTTGTTGGTCATCTACTCCGCGTCGCACACCAAGTTCAACGACCCCTACCTGTTCGTCACCCGACAGGAGGTGTTCCTGATCGGCGCGGCCGTCACGATGGTGATCGTGATGGCGGTCGACTACGACTGGTGGAAGGATCACTCCCGATTCCTCTACGGCGTCACTCTGATGCTGCTCACGCTGATCACGTTGATGAACATGCTCAACGTCAAGGGCAACCAGACGGTGCTCAGCTTCGACCTCGGGCCGCTGAACCTGCAGCCTGCAGAGTTCGCCAAGTTCACGACGCTGCTCACCGTCGCTGCGTATCTCGCCGAGGACCGCAGCGACGAACTGCCGTACCACCGCTTCATCATCGGCCTGATGCTGGTCGGCGCCCCGGCGACCCTGATCATCATCCAGCCCGACCTCGGTTCGGCGTCGGTGCTGATCGCCATGGCGATGGGGATCATGCTCGTCGCCGGTGCCAAGGCCCGCTACATCCTGATGATCTCGGTGCTGTCGGTCGCCACCGTCGGCGCAGCCGTGCTCACCCGCCTGGTCAACGAGTACCAGTTGCGCCGGTTCACCGCGTTCTTCCACCAGAACTCCACCGACCCCGCCCTGCAGGACGTCCTGTACCAGGGCCGCAACGCGATCCGGGCGCTCGCGACGGGTGGCATCACCGGCAAGGGCTGGCTGCAGGGGCCGATCACCAATGCCAAGCGCGACATCCCGGTGCAGTGGGCCGACTTCCCGTTCTCGGCGGTCGGTGAGCAGTTCGGGCTGATCGGGTGCAGCGTGGTCATCGGCCTGTACGCCCTCGTGTTGCTGCGGATCTGGCGCATCGCGCACCTGTCGCGTGATCTCCTCGGGACGTACCTGTGCGCCGGCGTCTTCGCCATGCTCCTCTGGCAGGTGTTCCAGAACATCGCCATGACCATCGGCGTGATGCCGATCACGGGACTCCCGCTGCCGTTCATCAGCTATGGCGGCTCGGGCGTCGTCACGTTCTTCGCACTGATGGGCCTGGTGCAGAGCGTCCACATGCGTCGCTATCGCTGACGCTGACCCAGCGTGGCGGTCTCATCTCTGAATGTGATGGCGGCCGCCCCCATACCTGTCCCTCAGGTGACCCTCGGGTAGACTCCTGGCCACATGACCTCTCTCTGGGCGCGGATCGAACCGCTCCTGGCCCGGGTACAAAAGCCTGCCCGTTACATCGGATGCGAGGACGGCGCCACGACTCCCCGGCACGAACCGGGCAAGGTTTCCTGGCTGCTCGCCTACCCCGATACGTACGAAATCGGCTTGCCCAACCAGGGGCTCCAGATCCTCTACGAAATCCTCAACGAACGTGACGACGCAGTGGCCGAGCGCACGTACGCGCCCTGGCACGACCTCGAAGCCCTGATGCGGTCCCACGGCGTCCCGCTGTTCTCGGTCGACACGCACCGCGGCGCGGACGATTTCGACCTGCTCGCGTTCGGTCTGGCCGCCGAACTCGTCTACACGAACGTCCTGAACATGATCGATCTGGCAGGGATGCCCGTGCGGTCCTGCGAGCGTGAGCCCCACCACCCGCTCGTCGTGCTCGGCGGGCACTGCGCCTTCAACCCCGAGCCGCTGGCCGACTACGTCGACCTGGTGGTGCTCGGAGAGGGCGAGGAGGTGATCGGCGAGATCACCGAGGTCGTGCGCGACTGGAAGGCCTCCGGACGCACTCCCGGCAGCCGAGAGGGCGTGCTGCGCGAGCTGTCGAAGGTCCCCGGGGTCTACGTGCCGTCGATGTACGAGGTGGAGTACGACGGGCCGGCCCTGCGCGGCGTCACGCCCCGGTACCCCGACGTGCCCTCCGTCGTGCACAAACGCACCGTCGCCGACCTCGGCCAGTGGCCGTATCCGAAGCGCCCGCTGGCGCCGCTCACCGAGGTGGTCCACGATCGACTGGCGGTCGAGGTCTTCCGCGGCTGCACGAGGGGATGCCGCTTCTGCCAGGCGGGCATGATCACCCGCCCGGTGCGCGAACGGCCCGCCGAGCAGGTGCGCACGATGATCCAGAGTGGGCTGCGCAGCACCGGCTACGACGAGGTCAGCCTCACGTCACTGTCGACCGCCGATTTCAGCGGCATCGAACAGGTCGCCCAAGCGATCAACCCGGTCGGCTGCGGCACGTCCGAGGCGATCTCGATCAGCCTGCCGTCGCTGCGTGTCGACGCCTTCACGGTCGGCCTCGCCGGCCAGGTGGCGGGCGGACGCCGCTCCGGGCTGACGTTCGCCCCCGAAGCCGGGAGCTGGCGCCTGCGCCAGGTCATCAACAAGCTCATCACGGAGGAAGACCTCTACGGCGCCGTCGAGTCGGCCTTCTCGCAGGGGTGGCACCGAGCCAAGCTGTACTTCCTGACGGGCCTGCCCACCGAAACCGACGCCGACACCCTCGGCATCGTCGACCTCGCCCGCAACTGTGTGCAGATCGGCCGCCGACACACCAACCGGGCGAGCGTCACCGTCAGCCTCGGCGGCTTCGTCCCCAAGCCCCACACCCCGTTCCAGTGGTTCGGCCAGAACACCACCGACGAGCTGCGTCGCAAGGTCCAGCTGGTGCGCGACGCGAGCCATCGGGCCAAAGGCGTCAACGTCAAGTGGCACGATCCCGCCGCCACCCTCGCCGAAGGCATCGCCGCCCGTGGTGACCGTCGGATCGGCGCGGTCATGGAGCGGGTGTGGCGAGCGGGCGGCGTCTTCCAGGAGTGGAGTGAGTTCTTCCGCCTCGCCCGCTGGGAGGAGGCGATGGCCGCCGAGGGTCTGTCGATCGAGTGGTACGTCAACCGTCACCGCGAGGAGCACGAGGTGCTGCCGTGGGATCACCTGTCGGCAGGCCTCCACAAGGATTTCCTCTGGCTCGACTGGAAGGCGGCGCTCGCCGAGCACGGGCTCGAGGACTGCCGTTGGACCCCCTGCTACGACTGCGGGGTGTGCACCGGGTACGGCATCGAGCACGTCGTCGCCTCCGCCGTCCCGCCCGCCGGCGGCAGCCAGGGCACGGGTCAGGATCTGTCCCGCGGCGGAGAGGTGCCGGTCGCGTTGCTGCCCCGGCGACCCCAGCCGCAGGGGGCCGACGCATGAAGGTGCGCGTCCGTCATTCCAAGCTCGGCAAGATCAGGTTCACGAGCCACCGCGACACCGCCCGCCACTGGGAGCGCGCCGTGCGCAAGGCCGGTGTCCCGCTCGCGTACTCGGCCGGATTCACCCCGCGCCCGCGGATGTCGTTCGGACTCGCCCTGCCCACCGGGGCCGAGAGCCTGGCCGAGTACCTCGACATGGAGCTCGCCGAAGGTGCCGACCCGGATCTGCTCGAACTGTGCGATCGGTTCACCGACGCGTTGCCTGCGGGCTACGAGGTCACCCACGTCGTGCCCCGCGAGGCGGGGAGCAGCCCGTCGCTGCAGGAGGACGTGGTCGCCTGCAGTTGGGAGTTGACGCTGCACGGTGTGGACGCCGACCAGGTCCGTGACGCGATCGACGCGACCCTCGGCGCAACGACGCTCCCGGTGGAGCGCGAGCGCAAAGGGCAGACCAGCACCGACGACGTGCGTCCTGCCATTCTCGATCTGTCGACGGGTACCTCCGTCGACGATCCTCGGCCACATCTGTGCGCGATGTTGGCCACCAACGGACGGGGACTGCGACCGACGGAACTCGTCGCCGCGATGTTCCCTGCACTCGACCCCGTCGACACGGCGGCGAGAGTGCTGCGCACACAGCAATGGATCGAACGCGATGGCGTGCGCCGGGAGATCATCCCCGCACCGCCGTTCGCGACGCGTGCTCCGACGGAGCGCGCATGAGAAGGGACCCCATCACTCATGGACAATTCGGAACTCGACACGCCCGACGTGCAGCCCACCGCCACCGAACCCGTCGCCATCGCGACCGGAAGGCGCTGAGACCGCGGACGGTACCGAGACCATCGGCGACCCGTCGGTCAGCACCGCCGCCCGCAAGCGCCGTCGCGGGTCGCGCGGCGGCAAGGGCCGCAAGAAGCCCGTTCGTGCTGACGGCGGCACCGACGTCGACGATCTCGACGACGATCTCGACGACAACGACAACGACAACCTCGACGACAGCCCGACGACAACGACCAGGGCGACGCCACCGACGATCATCCCGAGCTTCCCGAACGGATGAGCGAGAACCGTCCCAGCGCCGAAGCTGCGGACAGGGCGCTGGTGCGCAAGCCGCAGATCGGCGACACCCGTCCGGCGCCGGCCGCACCCTCCGCTGCACCGTCGGCGGGCCAGCGCGGCGCCGGCAAGGGTGACCGCGCCAAGTCGAACAAGGGCGCTGCCGCGAACGCGGGCGGTCGCGGCAACGACGGCAACGGCGCCGAACTGCGCGGTGAGACCGACAGCCAGCGCCGCAAGCGTCGTCGCGGCGGCAAGGGTCGAGGTGGTGGATCGGGGAACGGCAGCTCCGGCGGAGGCGGCCGCCAGCCAGGCGCCGAAGTCGCGATGGATCCCGATGTGCTCGAACGGCGGCGCGGCAAGGAGCGCAACGGACGGCCCATCGGTCGGTATCTCATGTGCGTCCAGGTGCGCCCCACGCTCACTCAGGTCGCAGTGCTCGAAGGGCGCAACCTCATCGAGCACTACGTCAGCCGCCCGGCCGACGACATCAGCCAGATCCACGGCAACATCTACGTGGGCAAGGTGCAGAACGTCCTGCCCGGTATGGAGGCCGCGTTCGTCGACATCGGCACTCCCAAGAACGCCGTGCTGTACCGCGGCGACGTGCAGTACGACGCCGAGGACATCGTCGAGAAGAACAACCAGCCGCGCATCGAGCAGATGCTCAAGTCCAAGCAACTGATCGTCTGTCAGGTCACGAAGAACCCGATCGGCGCGAAGGGGGCTCGGCTCACCCAGGAGGTCTCGCTCCCGGGTCGCTTCGTCGTCCTCATCCCCAACTCCAAGACCTACGGCATCTCCAAGCGCCTGCCCGACGATGTCCGCAAGCGGCTGCGCAACATCCTCGATCGGGTGAAGCCCGCCGAGCACGGCCTGATCGTGCGCACCGCCGCCGAGAACGCGACCGAGCACGAACTGCGCGCCGACATGACGCGCCTGCTGGATCAGTGGAACACGATCGAGGCCAAGGCGAAGAAGTCGCAGGGCCCGGCGCTGCTGTACCGCGAGCCCGAACTCGCCGTGCGTGTCATCCGTGAGGAGTTCAACGCCGAGTACCGGGGCGTGGTCATCGACGACCAGCGCCTGTTCGACGACGTCCACGACTACGTGGGAGCCTTCAACCCCGAGCTCGCCGACCGCGTCGAGTTCTACGACGCGGCCGAAGAGGGCCTGCCGATGTACGAGCGGTTCCACATCCACGAGCAGCTGCACAAGGCGCTCGATCGCAAGGTGTGGCTGCCGAGCGGCGGGTCGCTCATCATCGAGCACACCGAGGCGCTCACCGTCATCGACGTCAACACGGGCAAGAACGTCGGCACCTCCAACCTCGAGGAGACGGTGTACCGCAACAACCTCGAGGCGGCCGAGGAGGTCGCCAAGCAACTGCGCCTGCGTGACATCGGCGGCATCGTCGTCATCGACTTCATCGACATGGAGATCAAGGAGAACCGCCGCAAGGTGGTCGATGCCTTCCGCAACGCGCTCGCCCGCGACAAGACCCGCACGCAGGTGTTCGACATCAGCGAGTTGGGCCTGGTGGAGATGACCCGCAAGCGCATCGGTGAGGGGTTGTTGGTGAATTTCGCCGACCAGTGCCCGAACTGCGAGGGCCGTGGCCTCGTGATCGATCGGGCGCTGCTGGAATGATCCCTGGCAGGGTGGGAGCGACGGTCCTTCTCCGCTAGGATCGCAGGGCTATGTATGCAGTGATCGCTTCCGGTGGGAAACAGGCACGCGTCGAAGAGGGCCAGCAGGTCCACGTCGAATTGCTCGATGCCGAGCAGGGTGCCGAAGTTTCCCTCACCCCCGTCCTCGTGGTCGACGGCGAGTCCGTTCTCGCCACCCCCGACCAGCTCAAGGGCGCTTCCGTCACCGCCAAGGTGGTCGGATGGGCCAAGGGCCCCAAGATCGATGGTTTCACGTACAAGCGGCGCACCAACCAGCGCCGCCGCTACGGCCACCGTCAGCAGTACCACGTCATCGAAATCACCTCCATCAAGAAGGGCTGACCAGCATGTCGAAGACAAAGGGCGGCGGCTCCACCCGGAACGGCCGCGATTCCAACGCACAGCGCCTCGGCGTGAAGGCCTTCGGTGGCACCACGGTCACGGCCGGTGCCATCCTCGTCCGCCAGCGTGGCACCCGGTTCCACCCGGGTCGCAACGTCGGCATCGGTGGCGACGACACGCTGTTCGCCCTCACCGACGGTGCGGTGAAGTTCGGTACCCGCAAGGGTCGCCGGGTCATCGACATCGAGCCGGTCGCCGCGACCGCCTGACACACCCGCACTCGCACCCGAGCCCGGCCGCCGCACAGGCGCCGGGCTCGTGTCGTTTCCCGTGTCGTTCAGGGCCGTGTCGTTCAGGGCTCGTGTCGTTCAGGGCTCGTGTCGTTCTACGGCACGGTGTCGATGCCGCGGGGGAGGCGGTCGAGTGGCCAGCCGAGCAGCGCGACCGCCTGGCGGCAGGCGAACCGGTCGGTCATCCCACCGACGTAGGTCACGGCAGCGTGGAGCGCCTCGGGGCTTCCGGCATCGAACGTGGAGCCGTCGTCGTTGCCGTCGGCCAGCTCGCCGGGCTTGGCCGCGAAGTGCTCGACGAGCGCTCGCAACATGGTGATGACGGCGGCCGCCTGGGCCTGCGACTCGGGTCGGAGGTAGATGTGGTCGTAGTTGAACCGGCGGAACGCGGCCAGCGCCTCGGCCAGCGGGGCGGTCATCCCGATCCGACCCGCCTCGGCGGCAGCATCGATCATGCCGCGGATGAAGGCGCCGAGCTGCTCTCGGCGCGTCTCGCCGCACCGCTCGCGGACGAGGGCCGGCAGCATGTCGGGGGTGACGACGCCGGTGGCGACGGCGTCCTCGAAGTCGTGGCAGACGTAGGCGATGCGGTCGGCCCAGCTCACCACCTCGCCCTCGGGGGTGCCAGGTGCGGGGCGGCTCCACGAGTGGTTGCGCACGCCGTCGAGCGTCTCGGCACACAGGTTCAGCGAGGTGAGGGTGACGTCGGCTCCCCAGGTGGCGTGATCGAACCCGCCGGGGACGAACGGGCTGAGGGCGTCCTCGCTGGCGTGCCCGCCGGGCCCGTGACCGCAGTCGTGCCCGAGCGCGATGGCTTCGGTGAGCGACACGTTCAGTCCCAGGGCCCGGGCCACCGACACGGCGACCTGCGCGACCTCGAGCGCGTGGGTGAGACGGGTGCGCTGGTGGTCGTCGGGGAACACGAACACCTGGGTCTTGCCCGCCAGCCGCCGGAACGCCGCCGCGTGAAGGATTCGGTCGCGGTCGCGCTCGAAGCAGGTGCGCCACGGATCGGGTTCCTCCTCGACCGCCCTGGTGCCCGCGCCGTGGCTGTGGGTGGCGAGCGTCGCCAGGCCCTCGGCCTCGCGTTCCTCTCGCGCGGTGCGCGGGCAGGAGGAGCTTGCTGCCACTGCCCGCCCATGAGTCGGCGTGGGCGAGATGGACGCCTGCGGGGGCACGGTGGCCGGCCATGGTGGCGGCCCAACGTTCGGCTCGCTCGTCCATTCCGGTCATCCTGGTCAGCGTACCCAGCCCACCGGTGAGCACGGCTGACGGTAGCCTCATGGGGTCCTATGAGCGGGTTCGTCGATGAAGCGCAACTGAACGTACGAGCCGGCGATGGTGGTGCCGGCTGTGTGTCGTTCCGTCGAGAAGGTCCCGAGGCGTTCGGTGGACCCAACGGCGGCGACGGTGGCAAGGGCGGCGACGTCTGGCTCGTGGCCGACCGCAACGTCGCGTCGCTGCTCGCGTTCCGAGACCATCCCCACCGCCGTGCCGAGAACGGCGTTCATGGCATGGGGAAGGACCAGCACGGCAAACGCGGCAAGGAACTGATCGTCCACGTGCCCGAGGGCACCGTGGTGAGCGACCTGTACACCGGCGAGCTGCTCGCCGACCTGGCGAACCACGGCGACCGCTGGCTCTCCGCGGCGGGCGGCCGCGGTGGTCGCGGCAACGCCAAGTTCGCCTCCAACCGCCGCCGCGCACCCACCTTCGCCGAACAGGGCGAGCACGGCGAGGAGCAGTGGCTCAAGCTGGAGCTCAAGCTGATGGCCGACGTGGCCTTGGTCGGCTTCCCCAACGTCGGCAAGAGCACGCTGATCAGCGTCATCAGCGCGGCCAAGCCGAAGATCGCCAACTACCCGTTCACCACGCTCGAACCGAACCTCGGAGTCGTCCGGATGCCGGGCCTCACCGAGTTCGTCGTTGCCGACATTCCCGGCCTCATCGAGGGTGCCAGCGAAGGAAAGGGCCTCGGCCACAAGTTCCTCAAGCACATCGAACGGGCGAGAGTGCTGTGCGTGATGGTCGACCTCGAGGACATCGAGGGGCCCGACCCGTACGAACAGCAACGCATCCTGCTGCACGAGCTGGGGGAGTACCAGCCCGAACTGCTCGAGCGTCCGCGGGTGGTCGTGGGCACCAAGAGCGACAGCGCCATCTTCGACTGGGACGGCGCGGTCGTCTCGTCGATCACCCACCAGGGTGTGCGTGAACTGGTCAGCACGCTCTCCGAGTTGGTGTTCCAGGCCCGTCAGGAGCAACCCGCCAACGAGGGCCTGGTCATCATCCGGCCCGAACAGGACGGCGCCCGGGTCGAGCGGCTCGACGACCACGAGTACCGCCTGGTCGGCCGGCAGGTCGAGCGCGTGGTCGCGCTCAACGACGTCACCACGCCCGAGGCGCTGTCGTACATCGACTACCAGCTGAAGCGATTGGGTGTCCCCAAGATGCTCGCCCGTGCGGGTGCGCGCGACGGCGACATCGTCTGGATCGCCAGCTTCAGCTTCGAGTACCAAGAGGAGGCCTGACCGTGCGCGTCGTGGCCAAGATCGGCACGTCGTCCCTCACGGATCAGCTCGGGGTCATCGACCTCGCCGTCATCGACGCGATGTCGGACCAGCTCGCTGCGCTGCGCGCCGGCGGCCATGAGGTCATCCTGGTCAGCTCCGGCGCCGTCTCGGCAGGGGTCGCCGCGCTGGGGCTCACCGCTCGACCCACCGACATGCCGACGCTGCAGGCCATCTCGGCCGCGGGACAGAGCCGGCTGATGGAGACCTACAACCGGTCACTCGCCCGGCATCGACCTGGTCGCCGCTCAGGTGCTGCTCGTGCCCCACGACTTCGTCGACCGGCGCCAGTACCTCCACGCCCGTCAGACGCTCGTCCGGCTGATGGAGCTCGGTTGCATCCCGATCGTCAACGAGAACGACGCGATCGCCAAGGACGAGATCCGATTCGGCGACAACGACCGCATCGCGACGCTCGTCGCCCACAACGTCGGGGCGGACCTGCTCGTGCTGCTCACCGACATGGCCGGTCTGTACACCTCGGATCCTCGTACCGATGCGGCCGCCACCCTCGTCGACGTGGTGGCGGCGGACGATCCGCTGCTGTCGGTCGCGGCGACGGCGTCGGGCAGCATGCGCGGCAGCGGCGGAATGGCCTCCAAGCTCTCTGCGGCACGGATGGCGTCGTGGGCGGGCGTGCGAGCCGTGATCGCCGACGCAGCCCGGCCCGACGTGCTGCTCGACGCGGTGAACGGTGTCGCCGTCGGCACGACGTTCCTGCCCAGTGCCCGCAACCTGCCCGCCCGCAAGCTGTGGATCGGCTTCGCGACGAACGTGGAAGGTGCGCTGATCGTCGACGACGGTGCCCGTCGGGCCCTGCTCGAACGGGGCACGTCGCTGCTGCCCGCCGGCATCGTCGACGTGGTCGGAGCGTTCGACGCGGGCGACGTGGTCGACGTGCGCGACCTGCAGGGCGACACGATCGCCCGCGGCATCGCGTTGAGCGACAGCGACGTGGTGCGAGGGATCAAGGGTCGCCGCACGAGCGATCTTCCCTCCGACGTCGCCCACGAGGCGATCCATCGCGACGACCTGCTGGTCCTGGTCGCTCCCTAGTCGCCCGGTCGGGAGATCAGGACTTCGAGAAGCGGCGACGGAGCTGGTCGAGTTCGGGGGCGCCGAGCACGGCGAGCATCGCCACGTAGACGACGGCACCGAGGACGGTGCCGGTGACGACGCGCAGCACCGAACCCGGCCCGGAGTTGGCGCCGACGATGTGTGCCACCGCCCAGACGGCTTCGGCCATCACGACCGATGCCAGCAGCATGCGCGCCAAGCCGATGAGCAGAGTCCGGAGCGGGAAACCCGGCACCTTGTAGGACGCGATCTGCATCGCCCACAGCGAGCAGACGAGGTACGCGAGCGCGAACGACAGGCCGAGGCCGAGCAGTCCGTACCGATCGACGAGCAGCAGGGCGAGGACGATGTTGATGCCGTTCTCGAACACGTTGATCACGAACGGTGTGCGGGCGTCGTGGTGTGCGTAGAACAGGCGCAGCACGAACAGGTACACCGAGAAGCCGACGAGACCGAGCGCGAACCCTCCGAGCACGCGGGAGGTCTGCAGTGCGTCGGCCGCGGACACGTTGCCGTGCTCGAAGGCCGCTCCGATGATGGATCGTCGGAGCACGAACAGTCCGAAGCCAGCGGGCATCGTCACGAACGCGATCAACCGGATGCCGAGTGAGGTGCGGTCGATCAGGGCGGGTCGATCCTTGCGGGTGATGGCGCTGCTCATCTCGGGCAGGAACGTCGTCGCGATCGAGACGGCCAGGAGCCCGTGCGGGAGCACGAACCACAGATAGGCACGGGAGTACGCGAAGACCGACCCGTCGCCGCCGCGGAGGAGGTTGCGGATCACGATGATCGCGATCTGGTTGGCGACGACGTAGCCGAGCGCCCAGCCCGAGAGGTTGCGCAACGTCCGCACCGCCGGATGATGGAAGTCCGGCTTGAACCGAAGGCGGACCTTCGCCGCGGCGAGCGCGGGGAGCAGGGCGACGGCCATCACCGCGATCCCGATGGTGGCCCCGCCACCGAGCAGCCAGCGCAGTCGGGAGTTGTCGAGCACGTCCTGCAGCGTGGGCACCGCACCGTCGGTGACACGCGGCACGAGCAGGAGCGAGGCGATGATGACGATGTTGGAGAGCGTCGGGACCCACGCCGCGGCGAAGAACCGGCGACGCGCGTTGAGGAGGGCGGAGGCGAGCGCGTTGAGGCCGTAGAAGAAGATCTGGACGAGGAAGATCCGAGCGAGGATCGTGCCGACGTGGCGATACTCCGAGGCGTCGACGGCGGTGGAGACGAGCAGCGAGTACAGGCGGAACACGAGTGGCGCGGCGAGCGTCGCCGCGACGGTGATGGCTCCCATCACCAGCACGGAGACGGTGATGACGGCGCTCGTGCCTTCGTCGTCGCGTTCCTCGTGGAGCCGGGTGAACAACGGGACCAGGCTGGAGCTGAGCACGCCTCCGAGCAGGAGCTCGTAGATCATGTTCGGCGTGCCGTTGGCGAGGTCGTAGGCGTCGGCGACGGCACTGGGCGTGCCCAGCACTGCGCCGAGGACCGCCACGCGGACCACGCCGGTGATGCGCGACATCGCGGTGCCCGTGGCAACCGCCAGATTGGACTTGAAGAGGCTGCTCACGGCGATGCCGGAGAGGGTACTCGGCGACCAGCGGTCGATGGGGGCGAGTGTGGCTCACCCCCATCGACCGACGTCGAGGTCAGCGGTCTCCGTCGGCCCGCAGCGGCACGCGGTCGGCCTCGCGGGAGCCCGCCGCATCGTCGACCGACACCACGAGCCACCCGAGTGCACCCTGTGCCCGGGCCGCCGTGACGTCGACCGAGGTGGGGATCACCGTGGACGACTTGGCGTCGACGTAGTCGAAGTCACCCATGCTCACCGCAGGGTTGGTCGGGTCGTACACGCCGGGGGCGACGAGGTCGGGCGCCTTGTTGGTGAGGACCGTGTAGGCCTCCACCCAGAACGTGACCGGACCGGTCGCACCGAGGTCGCTGGCGAGCCAGGGCATCTCCACCACGGAACCGTTGGCGGGGGCGAAGGCAGTCCACACGTCGGTCACGTCGAACGTGCTCAGGTCGAGCACGAACGAGGTGAACTGACCGTCGGGTGCACCGGCGGTGAACAGACCGTTGTCGACGCCGACGATCACGTAGTCGGGATTGCCGTCGCCGTCGACGTCGGCGTACACGTCGAACTCGGCGGTCGCGAACGTGGTGAACCGGTTGTTGGTGCTGATCGCCATGACCATCAGGTCGTCGGTGGCGCTGATCGGGAACTGCTGGACACCGACGTCGCGCACGTCGGGCACGGTGGCGTCACCGTTGTCGCCGGAGCGATCGGTGGTGATCCACTGGTACGTGTCGTACGTGCCGTAGTGCACGCCGGAGTTCTTCATCCGGATCGAGCTGACCACGGGTGCCCGTCCGTCGGTGCGGACCTTGCTGCGCATGCCGGTGGCCTGGATGTCGCTCACCCCGTAGGGCACGAGCAGGACCGGAGCACGCAGCGTGTGGACGCCGGTGGCGCTCCCACGAGGCGTCGCCAGCAGGAGGCCGTTGATGCTGGGCAGTTCGCCATACGCATCGGCCGCTGCCTCGGGGAGGTTCTGCGGATCCTTGATCTTCAGGTTGAGCGTCACGTTGCGCGAAGACCCCGCCGGCACCCTCACCGACGACGGGCTGACCTTGGCCGAGAAGCCGGTGAGCCCGAGGTCGTCGAGTTGCGTCGACAGGTCGTAGGTGATCGACGATGTCGAGGTGTTGGTGATGGTGATGCTGCGCGATGCGTCGTAGCTGCCCGTCAGTTGGCGGAAGCCGAACGCCAGGTTGTTGCTGCCGTCGCTCGTGGAGAAGTACGCCACCGAGTCGACCGCCGCCGGTGCGGTCACCAGGCCGGTGCCACCACGAACGGTGTCGTAGTCGCCGACGCCGGTGGGATCAGCGGTGGACATCATCGCGCCCTTGACGGCGATGGGGCCCCAACCGGGGTGGGCCTGGCGGACGAGCACGGCGATGCCCGCAGTGTGCGGTGCCGCCATCGAGGTGCCCGACAGCAACGTGCCTTCCGTGCCGCTGCCCACGAACGCCGACAGGATGTTCACACCGGGCGCCGAGATGTCGGGCTTGGGTGCGCTGTCCTGGCGCGGTCCGTTGGAGGTGAAGCTGGCGAAGTTGGAGTACGCCGGGTTCGGGATGGGGCTGCTGGCCGACAGCGTGATCGACAGGCCGTCGGCGAACGCGCCGCCCTGCGAGATCGGGACGCCGACGAAGGGAATCGTGCCGCCGGGGATCGCTCCTTCGACGGGCGGGTACCCGTCGGCGTTGTTGACGAAGATCACGGCGAGAGCGCCGGCGGTGGTGCCGTTGATGGCGCGGGCGACACGGTCGCACACGCCACGGTGGGCGACGGCGATCTTGCCGACCGCAGTGGCGTAGTCGGCGACGTCACAGCCGAGGCCGACGTCGACGGTGGTGCCCGTGACCGAACCCGTGCTGTAGTCGTAGGCGTTGGAGTTCTGCGCCGACAGGTTCACGTCGCCGGTGATGGCGACGCCGGGCAGCGTGGTCGACGAGGCGTCGATGGCGGCGACGGACAGCGCCGTGTTCGCCGTCGACGGGCCGCCGACGAGGTAGGCGTTCGGACCGGCGTTGCCGGCCGACACGACCGAGAGCACACCCATCTGGGTGGCGTTGTCGATGGCCACGGCGAGCGGCTCGTCGGCGGTGCCCCAGTCGGAGCCGAGCGACATGTTGATGACGCTGGCGCCGTTGGCGACGGCCATGTCGATGGCGCCGAGCAGCACGTCGTCGTTGACGCTGCCGTCACAACCGAAGACCTTGTAGATCAGGATCGAGGCCTCGGGTGCGGAGCCCGGAGCGACGTTGAACGTGTGATCGGCGAGCGTGGTGCTGTCGTAGGGCCCGGTGTAGGTGGTGCCGTCGGACAGGACGCCCTGGCCGGCCGCGGTGCCCGACACGTGGGTGCCGTGCTCACCGCATGCGAGCGGATCGGGGTCCGGTGCGGGCACGTCGGTCTCGCCGGGCTGGTCCGGGTTGGCGTCGTAGTGGTCACCGACGAAGTCGTAGCCGCCCACGACCTTGGCGGTGGGGAACGTGCCGGGCTCGATGACGGTGGAGTCGTCGGCGGCGTAGTCGGCCGGATCGCCGCTGCCGCCGAAGTCGGCGTGGTAGTAGTCGATGCCGTCATCGATGACGGCGATCTTCATCCCGGCGCCCGTGTAGCCCAGGCTGTCCCAGACGTCGGCTGCACCGGTGTAGAGGTCCGACACGCCGTTGAAGCGCTGGATGGCGCGCGACACGTGGACGCTGGCGACGCCGGGCACCGCCGCGATCGCCGGCAGGTCCTTCACCTTGGCCTGCACGGTGAAGGCGTTGAGCACGGTGCTGGTGCTGCTCTGCAGCTTCGCCCCAGCGGCGCGAAGGCCGGGCTTGGCGGACTCCTGCGAGGCGCGGACCTGGCGTTCGGTGGAGGCGCGGTCGAATCGCTGGTTGAAGCGCTCCGCCCGGGTCTGCGCGGCGCTCACCGAGTCGGCCTGGAGGACCACGGTTGCCGACACGACCTTGTTGGGATCGGCATGGCTGGCCAGGTTGGAGATCTTGGCCGTCGTGGGGACCGGGAGCTGCTGGAACCGCCCGACCGTTCGCAAGGGGGTGGATGGTGGTGCTGGCTCTTGAGCCGTGGCAACCGCCGCCAGGCTGAGAGTGGACAGCAGCGCCAGTCCGGTGACGAGAGCACGCTTCATGGTTGATGAGCCTCCGACGAATCCCGCCCGACGCGGGAGATTGCGTCGGACAATAGACCAGATCTCCGGGTGCCTGGAACGGACCTTCCGGTGGCCCGCCGCGTGACGCTTCGATTGACCGGGCGGTCAAGGCGGCCAGTAGGGTGCGAGGCATGGCTCATCGTTTCGAGAGCGTCCAACAGGTCCGCGATGGGCTGAAGGACGTCAACTATCTGGCCGACGACGGGATCGCCGGTGTCGCCTTTCTTGCCGACCGGCTCGACAAGCCGGTCCTCGTCGAAGGGCCGGCCGGAACGGGCAAGACCCAGCTCGCCAAGAGCGTCGCCGAGATGACCGGTTCGCGGCTCATCCGCCTGCAGTGCTACGAGGGCCTCGACGAGAGCAAGGCGCTCTACGAGTGGAACTACAAGAAGCAACTGCTGCGCATCCAGGCCGACAAGAACAGCGACTCGTGGTCGGACGTGCACGACGACATCTTCAGCGACGAGTTCCTCCTCACCCGTCCGCTGCTCGAGGCCATCACCGCCCCGGATCCGGTCGTGCTGCTCATCGACGAGGTCGATCGTGTCGAGGTCGAGACCGAGGCGCTGCTGCTCGAGATCCTCTCCGAGTACCAGGTGTCGATCCCGGAGCTGGGCACGCTCACCGCCACCCAGATCCCGATGGTGTTCCTCACCTCCAACAACACCCGCGAGCTCAGCGAAGCGCTGAAGCGGCGCTGCCTCTACCTGCACGTCGACTACCCCAACATGGAACGTGAGAAGGAGATCGTGCTCACGCGTGTTCCCGGGGTGTCGGAGAACCTCGCCGATCAGATCGCTCGCATCGTGCGCAGCATCCGCCAGCTCGATCTCAAGAAGGCGCCGAGTGTCAGCGAGACCATCGACTGGGCGCGCACGCTCGTGCTGCTCGGGATCGACAGCATCGATGCCCAGCAGGCCAAGGAAACGCTGCACATCCTCCTGAAGTACCAGACCGACATCGCCAAGGCGGCCAAAGAACTGTCGATCGACAAGTAGGCGCGACGATGCTCGATCTGCTCGCCGGGTTCGTCACCGAACTTCGCAACGCGGGGTTGCCGGTGTCGCTCACCGAGAACCTCGACGCGATGGAGGCGGTCCAGCACATCCCCATCGAGGACCGGGAGGCGTTCAAGTACGCGCTCGGCGCGACCATGGTCAAGAACAACGCCCACTGGCGTGCGTTCGAAACCGTGTTCGAGGTGTACTTCAGCCTCCGCGGCCCGGAGTATCAGATCTCCGAGGGTGAGACCGACATCGACGAGATGTGGCGCGAGATGCAGGAGCAGATGCGCCAGGGCGAGGGCAAGGGCGGCAGCCTCGACGGGCTCACGCCCGAGGAACTCGCCGAGATGCTGATGAACGCGCTGATGAACGGTGATCAGGCGATGATGCGAGCGCTGGCCCGTCAGGCCGTGCAGCGCTTCGCCGGCATGGAGCCGGGTCGGCCCGTCGGCGGGACGTACTACCTCTATCGCACGCTGCGCAACCTCGACCTCGAGGGCATGCTCGAGCGACTGATGGACAAGAGCCGCGAAGAGGTCGGTGGCGAGCTCACCGCGCTCGAGGAACGACTCGAGCAGGACGAGTACAACGACCGCATCGAGCAGTTCAAGAAGGAGATCGAGGCCGAGATCCGTCGCCGCCTCGTCGCCGACCGTGGGGCCGAAGCGATGGCGAAGACGTTGCGCAAGCCGCTTCCCGAGGACGTCGAGTTCATGCACGCCTCACGCGACGAGATGCAGAACCTGAAGAAGGCGCTGCAGCCCCTCACCCGCAAGCTCGCTGCGCGGCTCGCCCGCAAGCGTCGCCACGGTCGCAAAGGACCGCTCGACTTCCGCAACACCGTCCGCCACAGCCTCAGCTATGGCGGTGTGCCCGCGGAGCCCAAGTTCAAGTACCCGCGTCCGGCCAAGCCCGAGCTGATGGTCATCGCCGACATCTCGGGGTCGGTCGCCGCGTTCGCTCGCTTCACCCTGATGCTCGTGTACGCGATCCAGGGTCAGTTCTCGAAGGTCCGTTCGTTCGTGTTCATCGACGGCATCGACGAGGTCACCGACTACTTCCGCGGCGAGGAGGACATCGCCAACGCGATCCATCGCGTCAACACCGAGGCCGATGTCGTGTGGGTCGACGGCCACAGTGATTACGGCCACGCGTTCGAGGTCTTCTGGGAGCGCTACGGCAAGGACGTCGGCCCCAAGACCACCGTGCTCCTGCTCGGCGACGCTCGGAACAACTACCACGCCAGCCAGGCGTGGGTCGTCAAGGAGATCCGCCAGAAGGCACGCCACGTGTACTGGTTGAACCCCGAACCCAAGAGCTACTGGAACACCGGCGACTCGATCGTCGGCGACTACGGCACCCACACCGACGGCGTCTACGAGTGTCGCAACCTGCGCCAGCTCGAAGGCTTCGTCGAGAAGCTCGCCTGACCCGGCCGGTCCCGGCCTGGCCCACCCCGGCCCCTGGATCAGCTGCGCTGGTAGTTGGGGGCTTCCTTGGTGATCGTCACGTCGTGGGGATGGCTCTCGTTGCGACCGGCGGTGGTGACTCGCATGAAGCGGGTCGACGACCGCAGCGTCGGCAGGGTGGCCGCACCTGCGTACCCCATGCCGCTGCGCAGCCCGCCCACCAGCTGGTACAGCACGTCGCCGATCGTGCCCGCGTACGGCACCCGGCCCTCGATGCCCTCGGGCACCAGCTTGCGGGTCTGCCCGGCGACCTGCGACTGGGCGGTCGCGTACCGGTCGGCGCCGAGGCCCTGCATCGCCCCGAGCGAGCCCATGCCCCGGTAGCTCTTGTAGCGACGGCCCTCGAACAGCTCGAGCTCACCGGGCGCCTCGTCGGTACCGGCGAGCAGTGAGCCAAGCATCACGGTGTCGGCCCCGGCGGCGATCGCCTTGACGACGTCGCCGGAGTAGGTGATACCACCGTCGCCGATGACGGGGATGCCGCGCCGGCGGGCGTGCTGGGCGGCGAAGTAGATCGCCGACAGCTGCGGCATGCCGGCGCCGCTGACGACGCGGGTGGTGCAGATGCTGCCGGCGCCGACGCCGACCTTGATCGCTGCCGCACCGGCCTTGGCCAGTGCGTCCACGCCGTCCTCGGTGACGACGTTGCCGGCCACGACCGGCAGATCGGGCCACGACGACAGGATGCGCTCGATCGCCTTGATCACGCCCGCGGAGTGGCCGTGCGCGGTGTCGAGCGCGACGGCGTCGACGCCTTGGGCCACGAGCGCCTCGACGCGCTCCTCCAGATCAGAGCCGACCCCGACGGCCGCCGCGCAGCGCAGCCGTCCGCCGCCGTCGCGTGTGGCGTTGGGGAACTCCTGGGACTTGAGGATGTCCTTCACCGTGATCAGGCCGGTCAGCACGCCGTCGTCGTCGACGAGCGGCAGCTTCTCGATGCGGTGCCGCTGCAAGGTGCTCTTGGCCTCCTCCAGCGTCGTCCCTTCGCGGGCGGTGACGAGGCCGTCGCTGGTCATGAACTCGGTCACGAGCCGGCTGTAGTCGCTGTTCTTGCAGAAGCGCATGTCGCGGTTGGTGAGGATGCCCACGAGCCGGCCGTCGGGGTCGGTGATGGGCATTCCGCTGAACTTGAAACGGCTCATCAACGCCTCGGCGTCGGCCAGCGTGGCCGTCGGGGGCAGGGTCACCGGATCGGTGATCATCCCGCTCTGACTGCGCTTCACCTTCTGGACCTCGGCGGCCTGGTCGGCGACGGACAGGTTGCGGTGGATGACGCCGATGCCGCCCTCGCGGGCCATGGCGATCGCCATCCGGGCCTCGGTGACCTTGTCCATCGCCGCGGAGACGATGGGCACCTGCAACACGATGTCGGCGGCGAACTGTGCGCTGGTGTCGGCGGTGTCGGGCAGGACATCGCTGTACCCGGGCACGATCACCACATCGTCGAACGTGAGTGCTTCGAATCGGTCGAACAGGTCGTCGTTGCTCATCTGGATGCTCCGTGTGTAGCCGTGTGGGGGACGGTATCGGGAAGAGGGGTGGTGCAGAGTGTGCCCAGCGTCGCCACGAGCAACCGGTGCTCGGTGGCGTGCACGCGAGCTTCGAGCGAGTCGAGCGTGTCGGTGGGCAGGATGTCGATGGCCTCGGTGGCGAGCACCGGGCCCGCGTCGACCCCCTCGTCGGGGACGAGGTGCACCATCACACCGGTGGTGGTGCGCGTGCCGGAACGGGACTCTTCGTAGGCGCGCTCGATGGCGTGGGTCCCGGGGAACTCGCCCGGCAAGGCGGGGTGCAGGTTGACCACCATGTTCGGGAACCAGCCGAGGAAGTTCATGGTGAGGATCCTCATCCAGCCGGCCAGGACGACCCACTGCGGGTCGAAGCCGGTGACCACCTCGGCCAGGCGAGCGTCGTAGTCGGCTCGGGTCTCCCCGGGTCGGCGGCCGATGTGGACGGCCGGGATGCCGGCAGCATCCGCCCGTTCCAGGGCACGGGCATGGGGCGCGTCGCTGACGACGGCTGCGACCTCGGCGGGAAGGTCACCTGATGCGCACGCATCGATGATCGCCTGCAGATTCGAGCCGTTGCCGGATGCGAGCACGACGAGTCGACGGTTCATCGCAGGTGCACCTCGCGTCCGGGACCCGAGGCAGACACGAGCGTGCCGATCCGCCAGGTCGGTTCGTCGATGAGGTGCTGCACGTCGTCGGCGTGCTCCGGGCTGCACACGATCACCATGCCGATGCCCATGTTGAGCGTCCGGTACAGCTCGTCGGTGGGCATGCTCACCGCGATCTCGCGGACGAGCCGGAACAGGGGCGGCACCGGCCACGACCCGAGCTCGATCTCGGCGTCGACGCCGGCGGGGAGCACCCGCGGGAGGTTCTCCGGAAGACCGCCCCCGGTGATGTGGGCGAGCGCCTTCACCCTGGAGGTCTGCAGCACCTTGTCGAGCACGGGGAGGTAGTTCCGGTGTGACCGCAGCAGCGTCTCGCCGAGCGGAGCGTCGAAGCCGGGTGGGGTGGCGTCCATCGGCAGCCAGTCGAACAGCTTGCGGAGCAGCGAGTAGCCGTTGGTGTGCGGACCGTTGGACGCCACCCCGAGCAGGACGTCGCCGGGCGACAGTGGTCCGCTCGGCAGCAGGTTCGCCCGATCGACGACCCCGACCAACGTGCCGGCGATGTCGAACGCGCCCTCGGCATACACCCCGGGCATCTCGGCGGTCTCGCCGCCGAGCAGGGCACAGCCGGCGACCTCGCACGCCTCGGCCATCCCCGTGACGACCTCGGCGACGTGCTCGGCGTGCAGCTTGCTGCTGGCGACGTAGTCGAGGAAGAACAGCGGGCGGGCGCCCTGGACGAGGACGTCGTCGATGCAGTGGTTGACGATGTCGGCCCCCACACCCCGATAGCGACCGAGACGAGCGGCGAGCTCGACCTTGGTTCCCACGCCGTCGGTGCTGGCCACCAGCAGCGGATCGTCCATCGCCTTGATGGCCGCCGCGCTGAAGACGCCGCCGAACGAGCCGACGCCACGTAGGACCGCGTCGCCGTGGGTGCGCTCGACGGCCGCCTTCATCTGCTCGACGGCGCGGGTGCCCTCGTCGATGTCGACGCCTGCGGCCGCGTACGACTCCAGGGTTGCGCCGATCGAACGCCACCCGATGTCGCGGCGAACCTGCATGCCGTCGAACTGGATCGTCGACATCCGCCCGTACGCATTGCTCCGGGCCTCGGCGAGGTCGGCACCGAGCCCGGTGACGGCGAGGACGCGGCCGCCGGTGACCACGTGGCCGTCGGTCCCGGCGAGGAACAGCAGCGACGTGTCCGAGGGTGCGTCGTGACCGGAGCCGCCGAACTCGATGGAGCCGCCGGTGATCGGCGCTGCCGGATAGCCCGGTGCCGCGGCGACGACGGTGCAGGAAGCTCCCGCGAAGCCGAGCCGCCGGTCCCCGAGCGCGCCGTTGCAACAGGCGAGCGCGACGTCGGCCAGATCGTCGGTGAGCAGCGGGAGCACGGCCTGCGCCTCGGGATCGCCGAAGCGGCAGTTGAACTCGAGCAGGCGAGGTCCCTGCGCAGTGAGCATCAGCCCGGCGTAGAGGACTCCGATGTACGGCGTGCCGACATCGGCGAAGTGGTCGAGCACCGGTTGCACGAACCGGGCCGTGAGCTCGTCGGGGTCGTAGGGGATCGGCGCGGGGGCGTAGGCGCCCATCCCGCCGGTGTTCGGGCCGGTGTCGCCCTCGCCGATGCGCTTGTGGTCCTGCGCGATCGGCAGCGGGCGAGCGACCTTGCCGTCGCACAACGCCATCAGGCTGCACTCGGGTCCGGTGAGGCGCTCCTCGAGCACGATCGGGCCCTGCTCGGCCAACTCGCGGATGGCTGCCTCGGTGGCCTCGGCACCCTCGGGGACGATCACGCCCTTGCCGGCGGCGAGCCCGTCGAGCTTGACGACCACCGGTCGCCCGAACGTGTGCCACCAGGCGATCGCCTCCTCCGGTGAGGACGAGAGGTGGAACTCCGGCGAGGGGATGCCGAGGCTGTGCGCCAACGTGCGGGTGAACCCCTTGGAGCCCTCCAGCTTCGCCAGCCCCGCGCTCGGCCCGAAGCACGGGACCCCGGCGTCCATGCAGTCGTCGGCCACACCCGCCACCAAGGCGGCCTCCGGCCCGACGATGACGAGATCGGCGTCGATCGGAGCGGGCAGCGCGGCAGCGATCCGTGTGTCGTGACCGAACCGGGTGCATGCGGCCAGAGATCGCCGCCTCCCGACCACCGGAACCGATGACCAGCACCCTCATGCCAACGCACCTTCGAAGCTCAACTTGGGTGGTGCCTCGTTGACCGGCATCGGATAGTTCCCGGTGAAGCACCCGATGCAGTAGCCCGTGCTCGCTCCGTCGCTCTGCGGTTCGATCGCCACCATCATCCCCTCCTGCGACAGGAAGTGCAGTGAGTCGGCGCCGATGAGATCGCGGATCTCGTCGACGGTGAGGCGGGCGGCCATCAGGTCGCCGTCGTGGCCCATGTCGACCCCGAAGTGACACGCATGCGTGATGGGAGGACAGGTGATGCGCACGTGCACCTCCGTGGCGCCCGCGTCGCGCAGCAGCTTGACCAGTGGACCAGCCGTGGTCCCGCGCACGAGGGAGTCGTCGATCATGACCACCCGCTTGCCGGCGAGGTTCTCGGTGAGCGCGTTGAACTTCAGTGCGACGCCCCGCTCACGGAGGTCCTGGGTGGGCTCGATGAACGTGCGCCCGATGTAGCGGTTCTTGATGAGGCCGTCGTTGTGGGGGATGCCGCTCTGGCGGCTGTAGCCGATGGCCGCGGGGATGGAGCTGTCGGGCACCGGGATGACCACGTCGGCCTCGACACCGGACTCCATCGCCAGTTGCTCACCGAGCCGCTGGCGGACGTGGTGCACGTTGTGGCCCGCCCACACGCTGTCGGGGCGGCTGAAGTACACGAACTCGAAGGCACAGCGGGCGGGTGTCGCGGCCGGCGTGAGCGCCTGACGGCGATGGATCTCCGCGCCCTGGAGGGTGACGATCTCGCCCGGGTTGACCTCGTCGATCTCCACGCACCCGAGCGTGTTGAGCGCGCAGGTCTCGGAGGCGACGGCGTAGCCGCCCTGGGGGAGGCGGCCGACGTGCATGGGCCGGAACCCCCACGGGTCGCGCACGGCGATGACCCGGTCGCTGACGAGCATCACCAGCGAGAACGCGCCCTTCCAGGCGGGCAGGGTGCGCTCGATGCGATCCTCCCAGGTGCGACCGCCGGCTGCGGCGAGCATGAGCGTGACGACCTCGGTGTCGCTGGTCGCGGTGAGTCCGAAGCCCCGCGACAACAACTCGTCGCGCAAGGCCGAGGCGTTGACCAGGTTGCCGTTGTGGGCGACGGCGAGTGGGCCGTGCATCGTCTCGACGACGAAGGGCTGGATGTTCTTGAGCGAGTTGCCGCCGGTGGTGCTGTAGCGGGTGTGGCCGATGGCGTGGTAGCCGGTGAGCCCGCTCATCGTGGCCGGGGTGAAGACGTTCGAGACCAGCCCGCTGTCCTTGTGCACCCGGACCCGGGAGCCGTCGCTGATCGCGATGCCGGCGGCCTCCTGGCCGCGATGTTGCAACGCGAACAACCCGAAGAAGGCGAGCTGGCCGAGGCCCTCACCGTGGGGTGTCGATGCGCCGAACACGCCGCACTCCTCGTGCGGTGCGTCGTCGTAGCACTCGTGATCGGTGTCAGGAAACATTGCGGAGGTTCTCCAGGATTCGTGGCTGCACGGGATAGGCGCCGGGTTCGAACGTGGTGCCGGTGAGGCGCTCGAAGGCGTGGATGTAGCGGCGAGTCGTCTCGGACCACACCTCGGCGGAGAGCTCGGGTGGCGGCCCGTCGCCCCGGTATCCGGCGGCGAGCAACGCCCGGCGGACGACCTCCTTGTCGAGGCTCTCGGGTTCCTCGCCGGCGGCGACACGCTCGTCGTAGGTGTCCGTGATCCAGTAGCGCGACGAGTCAGGCGTGTGCATCTCGTCGATGAGCAGCAGCGCGCCGTCGGGGGCGATCCCGAACTCGTACTTGGTGTCGGCGAGGATCAGCCCGGCGGCCGCCGCCACCTGCTGACCGCGCTGGAACAGGGCGAGCGCGGTCTCGACGACGAGCCCCCAGAGACGGTGCTCGACCAGCCCCTGCTGGGCCACCTCGGCGACGGTGAGCGGCACGTCGTGGACGCCCTCGTTGCCCTTCGTCGTCGGCGTGACCAACGGCGTCGAGAGCGGCGTGTTCTTGCGCAGACCGTCGGGGAAGCGATGCCCGTAGATCTCTCGGGCACCGTCGGCGTACTGCTGCCACAGCGAGGTGGAGGTGACGCCGGTGATGTAGCCGCGCACGATGACTTCGACGGGCAGTGGCTGCGCGGCACGGGCGATCAACACGTTGGGGTCGGGGACCGACAGCACGTGGTTGGCGACGATGTCCGCGGTGTGGGCGAACCACCACGCGGCCAACTGGTTCAGCACCTGGCCCTTGTAGGGCACGCCGGCGATGATGCGGTCGAACGCCGAGAGCCGGTCGGTGGTGACGAACAGCCGCCGCTCCAGGTCGTGGTCGGGGGTGACGTACGCGTACGACACGCGGACCTTCCCGTCGCGGCGGTCGGCCAGCGGCAGGTCCACGTCGAGGAAGGGGTCGGTCATCGGTCGTTCATCGCTCCTGGGCGTACCGTACGCCTCGCTCGAAGAGCGCCAGACCCAGCCCTGGTGAGGGCTGCAACCCGCGGCGGGCGGTCTGGCGATGGATCACGTGGTTCTCCGGGTGGGGCATCAACCCCAACACCACCCCGGTGGGGTCGCACACGCCCGCGATGTCGGCGACCGACCCGTTGGGATTGTGTCCCGCATAGCGCAACGCGACCTGGCCCGCGGCGGCGAGAGCAGCGGGATCGGGGTGCACGTAGCGGCCCTCCCCGTGGGCGATCGGGCACTCGAATGGGTCGAGGTCGTGGGTCCAGATGCAGTGCCCCGCGGGGCGCGTCGAGACGAACCCATTCGCACTGGAAGTGTCCACTGGCGTTGTGGCCGAGCGCGCCCGGGAGGAGTCCGGTGCCGGTCAGGACCTGGAACCCGTTGCAGATGCCGATGACCGGCTTGGCCTCGGCGACGAAACCCGTGAGTGCGTCACCGATGCCGTGCGACAACTCCAGCGACCACATCCGTCCGGCGCCGAGCGCATCGGCGTAGCTGAACCCACCGGCGATCACGAGCATCTGCGCCTGTCGGAGCACATCCGGCTCCGCCAGCAGTTCGGCGAGCAGGACGATGCGTGGCGTCGCCCCCGCCAACTGCAGCGCGTACGACACGTCGTGGTCGCGGTTGGTGCCGGGTGCGGCGAGCACGATCGCGGTGGGCCGGGTCACGTCGGTCCTCCGGCGAATGCACGGCGCAGGTCGTCGAGCGGGACGCTCCAGCCCGGCATCTGGAACTCGGCGCCGGTGACTTCGCCCAGCACCGTGATCGGTTCGCCGACGCAGTCGATGAACCAGGCGAGGTCGTCGGGCATCAGTTCGCAGACGAATCGCGGATTGCTCTCGCTGAACAGCGCCGTCGTGCGGTCGCGGTGAGGGAGTTGATCGACGAGGACGCCGAGGCGACCGGCGATCGCCATCTCGGCGAGGCCGACGGCGAGGCCACCCTCGCTGAGGTCGTGGCACGACAGCACCCGGCCGGTGCGCAGCGCGTCGTGCAGGCCGCGGTAGCGAGCCGGTGCGCTGTCGACGGGCGCGGGAACCACGCCGTCGGTGTCACCGTGGAGGAGCTCGTAATGGCTGCCCGCGAACTCGACGCGGGTGTCGCCGACCTGGACCAGGACACTGCCGGGGAGCTTCAGGTCGGGTGTGACCACGTGCGCGGCCTCGGGGACGTGGGCGATGGCCGTGATCACGAGCGTGGGTGGCACCGCGTGACGCTGACCGTCGCTGCCGAGGTACTCGTTGTTCAGCGAGTCCTTGCCGCTCACGAACGGTGCCGCGTGCGCAGACGCGGCGTCGCAGCAACCCTGCACCGCCATCACCAACTCACCCAGGGTGGAGGGTCGGCGGGGATCGCCCCAGCTGAAGTTGTCGAGCAGCACCACACGGTCGGGGTCGGCGCCGACGGCGACGACGTTGCGGATCGCCTCGTCGACGACGGCACGAGCCATGTACTCGGCGTCGGCGAGCCCCATCCATGGGTTGACGCCGATCCCGATGGCGAGTCCGTGCTCGTCGGCGGGGGCGGCGAGGACGACCCCGTCGGCGTGACCGTCGCGTTCGGCGCCCACGAGCGGACGAACGGCGGTGGCGCCCCTGATCTCGTGGTCGTAGCGGCGGATGACCCGTTCCTTGGACGCGATGTTCGGGTGGGCCAGCAGGGCGAGGAGCGTCGCCGCGGGGTCGTCGCACACGGGCGCCTCGGCCTCACCGCGGCGAGGGGACGGCAGCTGTGCGGTCATCGACCGCTGGGGCCGACCGTCGTGGAGGAAGGCCGTGTCGAGTTCGAGCACCGTCACGTCGCCCGCCCGTACGCGAAGGAGCCCGTCGCCGGTGAACGTGCCGAGTGACGTCGCCTCGACACCGTGGCGGGCGCACACGTCGTGCATGGCCTGCCAGGTCGCCGGCGGCACGGCGAACACCATGCGCTCCTGGGCCTCGCTGAGCCAGATCTCCCACGGCCTGAGACCGGGATACTTCAGCGGGGCAAGGGTCACGTCGACGTCGGCGCCCACGCCCTCGGCCATCTCGCCGACCGCGCTCGACAGGCCGCCGGCGCCGCAGTCGGTGATGGCCGTGTACAGCCCGTGGCACTCGGCCATCGCGTCGATCACGAGCTTCTCGATGATCGGATCGCCGATCTGCACGCTCGCACCGGCCACGTCGCCGGTCGTCGCGTCCATGGTGGCGCTGCTGAAGGTCGCGCCTCGCAGCCCGTCGCGGCCGGTGCGCCCGCCGATGACGACGACGAGGTCGCCGGGTTGGGGTCCGGGCAGCGGCTCGGTCTCGGACGCGACGCCGATGCATCCGGCGTAGACGAGGGGATTGGCCACGTAACCGGGGTCGTACAGCACGGCGCCGGCGACCGTGGGCAGCCCGATCTTGTTGCCGTAGTCGGCGACGCCGGCGATCACCCCGCTCTCGACGAGGCGAGGGTGCAGCACCCCCTCGGGGAGCTCGTCGGCGGACAGGTCGGTGGGACCGAAGCAGAGGATGTCGGTGATCGCGATCGGATGATGGGCGGCTCCCATCACGTCGCGGATCACGCCGCCGACGCCGGTGTTGGCGCCGCCGAAGGGTTCGATGGCGGACGGATGGTTGTGCGTCTCCGCCTTGACCGCGATGGTGGTCCCGGCCACGTACGACACGATGCCGGCGTTGCCCACGAACGAGCTGCGCACGAACGGCGCGTCGATCGCATCGGTGGTGTCGCGCAGTTGGCGAAGCAGCGGGGTGATCGACGTACCGTCGTCCGTGGTGATCGAGGCCCGGAACGTCTTGTGCGAGCAGTGCTCGCTCCAGGTCTGGGCGAGCGTCTCCAGTTCGACGTCGGTGGGCTCGCGGCCGACGCCGCGGTAGTGAGCGGCGATGGCGTGCAACTCGGCGAGATCCAGCGACAGCCCCCGCTCGCGGCTGAGCGCCTGCAGCGCCTCGTCGTCGAGGTCGCGGATCGCCACGTGATCGACGGTGCGGTCCGCCGTCGCATCGGCGTCGATGAAGTGGGCCTCGATGGGGGCAGGAGCCCAGCGTTCGATCACCTGGTTGGCGAGCAGGCGCCGAGCGATCGATGCGAGGTCACCAGCGGAGAGTTCGCCGCGCACGTCGAAGTGCTTCCCGGTGGCGACACCGACCGCGGGGAGGCCCACCGTCCGCATCGCCAGCTCGACGGCAGCGGCTGCAGGGTCGGTGACGCCGGGCAGCAGGGCCGTCTCGATGCCGTGGTCAGGGACGTCCCAGGTCGCGTCCTGGAGGAGCGGGTGGACGAGGACCGCTTCCAGTTCCTCGCGACGGTCGGCGGGGAGCTCGCTCTCGAAGAACACGACCTCGGCAACGTCGATCGCGGTCACCGACGTGAGCCCCAACGCATGTGCGTCGGCGACGAGGCCCGCCGATCGCGGGTCGGCTCCCTTGCTGCGAATCGTCAATCGCACTCCGGAGGCCACCGCGTGGAAGCTAGGCCACGGACCCCGTCCCCTCCACCGATCGCGAACGAAAAGTAAGCCGCGACCACCCTCCCGATAAGGTCGAGGACCGTGACCCGTCTCGTGCTCGTCCGTCATGGAGAATCGAACGTCAGCGTCGACCGGATGATCGGTGGTCCCCGCACCTGCAACGGACTGTCCGCGCTGGGCCGCCTGCAGGCCGAGCGGCTGCGTGATCGGTGGTCGGCGAACCCCGAGTTCGCCGCCGACGTGTTGATCGCCAGCCAGTATCCACGGG
This sequence comes from uncultured Acidimicrobiaceae bacterium, assembly GCA_963720695.1. Lineage (GTDB taxonomy): Bacteria > Actinomycetota > Acidimicrobiia > Acidimicrobiales > Ilumatobacteraceae > UBA668. The sequence goes on along the minus strand of CAVRGG010000004.1, from coordinate 347,984 downwards.
CGTTCGAGACCGCCCAGATCCTCGCCCCCGCACTCGGCAACCTCACGATCGATCGTGACGACGGGTTCGGGGAACACGATCCCGGGCCCGAATGCGACGGGCTGAGCTACGACCAGTTCACCGAGCGGTACCGCGATGCCTCGGCCGGATGGGATTCGCAGGATCCCTTCGCCACCTCGTTCCCGGGTGGCGAAACGGTGGCAGCGTTCCAGTTCCGTGTCGGCAACGCCGTGCGACGAACCGTCGATGCGCACGAGGGCAAGACCATCGTCGTGGCCTGCCACGGCGGCGTGGTCGACGCGGTGCTGCGCCTCGCGCTCAAGGCTCCGGCCATGGGCACGTTCGAGATCCACACCGTCAACACGTCCATCACCGAGTTGCTGCTGGTGTCGAGGAACACATGGCGACTCGTCCGCTACAACGACAGCGCTCACCTGGCCGGGCTGCCGGCCCACACCGCGACGGACTGACCGGTGACCGAGCGGTTCGACGTCGTCGTGGTGGGCGCCGGATCCGCGGGTGCCGTGCTCGCGGCGAGGATCAGCGAAGTCGAATCCCTCACCGTGCTCCTCCTCGAGAGTGGGCCGGACTTCACACTCGGCCGCACACCCGCGTCGGTGGCGGGTGCGTCGTTTCTCCGTGCCATGTCCGAGCCCGGACTGACCTGGCCGAGCCTCATGGCCGTGCGCAGCGCGGGCCAATCACCTCGGCCGTACGTGCGAGGCCGCGGGGTCGGGGGATCGTCGCTGGTCAATGCGATGATCGCCCTACCGGGTGAGCCTGACGACTACGACGAATGGGAACGCGACCTCGGCTGTCGCGGTTGGGCGTGGAGCGATGTCGCGCCGTGGTTCACGAGGGTGGCGATCCCCCTCCATCCGCCGGCGGCCGACGAGTTCGGCGCGGTGGGCGCTGCGTTGCGCGCGGCCGATCCGGAGGCGGAGGCGGTGATGCTCACTCGGGATGCCCAGGGAGGTCGAGCATCCGTCAACGACGTCTACCTCGAGCCCGCTCGCCATCGCGGGAACCTGTCGATCCGGGGGGACACCCTCGTCGATCGCGTCCTCCTGGACGGGCGGCGTGCGGTGGGCGTGCGACTCGCCGACGGGCACGAGATCGAGGCCGGATCGGTCTTCGTCAGCGCCGGTGCCGTGCACTCCCCGGCGGTGCTGCTGCGCAGCGGCGTCGACCTGCCCGCCATCGGACAGGGTCTGCAGGACCATCCCTCGTTCCCGATCACGCTGCAGCTCCACAAGGGATACGCGGCCTCACCTCACGCACCGGTGGTCACCGCGATGGTGCGCGCCACGCATCGAAGCGTCCACGACCTGCAGGTGATGTCGATGAACGAGGCCGATCCCTCGGTGCCCGGCCTCGGGGTGGTGCTGGGCGCACTCATGCGCGTCGAGTCGCGGGGCCGGGTCACCTTGGCGGACGACGACCCCCGAATCGACCCCACGGTCGAGTTCCGGATGTTGTCCGACGAGCGCGACATCGAGGGGCTGCTCCAGGCGGCCCGTCGGACGGAGCAGATCGTGCATCGAGCCCCGTTCGCCGCGATCGCCGAGATCCTGCCGTACGACCTCTCCGAGTCGACGCTGCGCGAGGTCGTCGGTGACTACGTGCATGCCACCAGCACGTGTCGAATGGGCGACGTGGCGGATTCCGAGTCGGTGGTCGATGCGACCTGTCGAGTCCACGGGCATGCCGGGTTGTTCGTCTGCGACGCGTCGGTGATGCCGCGGGTCCCTCGGGCCAACACGCATCTGCCGACGGTGATGATCGCCGAGCGCATCGCGGCGACGTTCGTGGCCGGGATCAGGGCCGGCGAGCCGGCATCTGCACCCGTTTGACGCCGGACTTCGGTACCGCCGGCTTGGTCGCCGTGACCTTCTTGGCCGGGGCTTTCTGGGTGGGCGCCTTCTTCGTCGTGACCGTCGTGGCGGGAGCCGCCCCGGCCGGCACCACTCCGTTCGGGGGCAGTAAGGGGGCGATGGCTGCGTTGGCGATGGCGACGAGTTCGGCCATCTCGGTGTGGAGCAGGTCGGTGAGGATCCACACGTCGGGCACCAACTCGCGATCCGCGACGAATCCGAAGTCGAGGTTGCCGTTGTAGCTCTGCACGGTCATGTTGAGGCCCTGGCCGTCGACGAGCGTGCTGACCGGATAGAAGTGCTCCAGCCGAGCGCCGGCGGAGTACAGCGGCATCTGTGGTCCGGGCACGTTGCTGATGACGATGTTGAACGGCGGGTTCATCCGGTCGGCGATGCGCAGCCGGCTGTACATGCGCATGGCGCGCGCAGCGACGGCAGGTGGGGCGAACTGGGTGAAGTCCTGCAGCGCCTCGGCGGGGATGGCCGCGAAGCTGCCTTTCGCTGCGGTCATGCTCTCCTGGACGCGCCGAATTCGCTTGAGCGGGTCCGGCTCGTTGGTGGCGAGGTCGGCGAGCAGTGCCGACACGCGGTTCTGGTAGCTGTCGTCCTCGTTGCCGCTGCGGACGCTGACCGGCACCATCGCCACGAGGCTGTCCTCGGGTAGGCAGCCGTGCAGCAGGAGGTAGCGGCGCAACGTGCCCGAGCAGACGGCCATCACCACGTCGTTGAAGGTGCAGCCGAATGCGCGGCGAACCGTCTTGGCGTCGTCGAGCGACACGGACGTGTAGGCGAAGCGACGGTGCGGGGTGATCGGGCGGTTCCACGGTGTCCGTGGTGCCTGAGTCGGCGGCAACGCAGGCGGACGGTCGACGTCGGTGCCGTACTGCGCCCTCAGCCGCTGGCGCATCATCCTCCCGATCGGCCCGGGCATCGGCTGCGCGGCGAGGTCGGCCATGGCCCGCATCCCGCCCAGTCGGGTGGCCGCGGCAAGCTCACGGGTGGCGCGTACGCCGAGGCGGATCATCTTCTCCGGGCGGCGCAGATACTCGATCGCGGTGATGCGCAGCATCTCCTCATCGGTCGGCACGAGCTCCGGTTCCCACGGGGCGGGGCTGCCCGTCGGGCGGGCGTCGGGGTCGGTGTCGAGGATGGCCGCGAGCATCATCGCACCGGCGGCGCCGTCGACGGCAGCGTGGTGCACCTTGGTGAGTTGGGCGATGAGTCGCCCGTTGTCGACGCCCTCGATGACGTAGAGCTCCCACAGCGGCCGCGTGCGGTCGAGCGGACGGGCGATGATGCGGCTGACGGCCTCCGCCACCTGTTGGGCATTGCCCGGCGGGGGAACGGCGTGGTGGCGGACGTGGAAGTCGATGTCGAAGTCCGGGTCCTCGATCCAGTACGGCAGGTCCAGCCCGAGTGGCACATCGACCAGGCGCCGACGGAACGGGGCGAGCTGGTCGATGCGTTCGAGGATCATCTCCTTCGTGGCCTCCAGACCTGCGCCACCGGGCGCGCCGGTCGGGTCGTAGAAGTTCAGCGAGCTCACATGGCCGTACGTGGTCGGCGTCTCCATGTTGAGAAAGCTGACGTCGATGCCGTTGAGCTGTCGCACGATGATCGTCCTCAACCCTTCGCGTGTTCGGTGAGCGGGAAGATGGTGGGCCACCCGGCGGCGTCGTCGAGCAGCGCGTGCCGTTCCTCGACCGACATCGGTGTGTACGCGGCCGCAGCGCGGAGCTGGAGCGGCATGACGTCCACATCCCCGGAGGTGCAGAACGCGTGCACGCCGGGCGTGTCGAGCGTGAATCGGACGCCGCGGGCCAGACGATCGGCATCGGTGAACGGTTCGTACCAGGTGGTGCTGGTCGGCGCTCGATCGCCCCAGGGTTGATGCGCCCCCGACTTGATCGCCATCACGCCGACGTCGCGACGGGCCGCCTCGTCGAGCAGGGCGGACAGGTCGAGCGAGTACTCCGGGTTGGCGAGTGCACCGGCATAGACGGGGAGCATCACGGTGTCGAGGTCGTAGCGGCGAACGGCCTCGAGCTGTGCTGCCGCCGTGCCGAAGTCGTGTCCGGTGATACCCACGAACCGACACAGTCCTTCATCCCGCGCTCGCAGGATCGCCTCGAACGCACCCGAGCGTCGGTCGAGTTCGGCGAGATCGGTGACACCGTGGACCTGATAGAGGTCGAACGCATCGCATCCGAGGCGCTGCAGCGACGTCTCCATCTGCGCTCGCACGCCGTCGGGGTTGCTGCGGTTGGACTTCTCGCCGATGAACAGCTTCGAGCGCACGGCCGGCACGAGGGGTCCGACGACGAGTTCGGCGTGACCGTACGAAGGGGCGATGTCGAGGTGGTTGACCCCGGCCTCGATCGCGAGGTGGAACTTCTCCTCGGTGACCTCCGGCGTGGTGCCCCAGAACGCGGCGCCACCAAGGATCGCCAGCGTCGAGCGGTGCTCCGTACGGCCCAGCCTGCGCGTTCCGAGTTCACTCACGACCTTCACTGTACGCACTCGGTGGCGTGCTAGGAACAGGCCATGTACACCAAGGGACTCCACGACCTCGGCGACTCGTGCTTCGCCTACCTCCAGCCCGACGGCAGTTGGGGCTGGAGCAACGCCGGACTGGTGGTGGGCGACGGGGTGTCGTTGCTCGTCGACACGCTCTTCGATCTCCCGTTGACGGCCTCGATGCTGGAGTCGATGGAAGCGGTCACGAGTTCGGCGCCGATCGGGACGCTGGTCAACACCCACGCCAACGGCGACCACTGCTACGGCAACGAACTGGTCCATGGCGCCGAGATCGTCGCCTCGGCGGCCACTGCGCACGAGATGACCGAGGTGCCGCCGGCGATGCTGGCGGCGCTGAACGCGGCGGAGGGTGAGGTGGGGGATCTGTTCCGGCACTTCTTCGGCGCGTTCCAGTTCGATGGCATCAACGTCACCATGCCCACGCGCACCTTCGAGGGCCGGCTCGACCTCGAGGTCGGTGGACGGTCGGTGGAGCTGATCGAAGTCGGTCCCGCGCACACCAAGGGCGACACGATCGCCTTCGTGCCCGACGCGAAGACGGTGTACACCGGCGACATCCTCTTCATCGGCGGGACGCCGATCGTGTGGGCCGGTCCGCTGTCGAACTGGGTGGCCGCGTGCGACCTGATGCTGGGGATGGACATCGAGACGGTGGTGCCCGGTCACGGGCCGCTCACCGACAAGCGGGGCATCGCCGAGGTGCGCGATTACCTCGCCTTCGTCGACGCGGAGGCCACCGCTCGTCACGCCGCGGGCATCGACGCCTGGGAAGCGGCGAGGGAGATCGCCGCCGAGATCGGGGCGAAACCGGAGTTTCGTGGTTGGAGCGAGTTCGGTCGGATCAGCGTCAACGTCGACACCGCGTACCGATCGTTGGACCCCGGCTACGTCACCCCGAACGTGGTGGAACAGTTCCGGCGCATGGCCGAACTCGAGGGCTTCGTCCCCCACCCGTGACCCGGCGGTGCCGAGGCGGGCCGGTCCATACGCGTCGCCCGGTGAGAGGTTTCGGCCGCCACGGTCCGAGCTTGGTCGCGTTGATGACAACGTCGACGGAAATGGTGCTCTCTCCTTCCGGCACTTGCCGGAAGGAGCAGCCTGACTGATCGCAAGCGCGCTGTCCAGCGCGCGATATCAAGGGCTCTGGCCGACTACTGACGCGCCGTCAGCCCGAGATATACGTGAACGTGGCACTGCCGTTCGCCGCTGCGTCGCGGTAGAACTCGCGGAGCTTGGCGAAGTGGTGCGCTAGGTAGTCCACGTCTGTGTCCATCTCGTTGAAACCGGCGATTGTTCGAAACTCGTCGTCCGTGACGGTCACAATCCACGCGGCGACTTGTGCGACCTGATCCGCCGTCAGGAACGGTGCGGGGGCCTCGCCGAGATCCATCTCCTCCGCTCCAAAGATCCACGCAGCTGGCGGCACTGCTTCTTCGCGAAGGAGGCCGAAGGATTCCATGATGCCCATGCCCGCCTTGTCGAGGTAAACGCACTCACCCGGAATGTCCTCGGTGTAGTGATCCCTCAGGAAGTCGAACGCGCCCTCGGCGTCCCGCCGCAGCGAGTCCAGCTTGGATGGCTCGACTGCGTACATCTGAAAGGCAATGCCCACGGAAAGTCTCCTCATTTGGCAGGTACACGGGTGCGCTTCCGGGACGACGGTCATGGCTTGCGCTCGGCCCCCTAGCGCATAGTGCCCAGTCAGAATGGGTCTGTCAATCGCGGGCTGTCCGTGGGGTGTTCGTGTCGGATACCTCGATCCCGCTGACGACATCGCCATCGCCGCAGCGGTCACCGGTCTCGAACTCCGGACGGTGATGACCGTCACCAACCACGACCTCGCCGACTCGCCCTCTTCGCCCAGCGGTTCGCTTCGGCGACATCGACCTCTCTCAACGATTGGACCTGGGCACCGAGACCCGACGCCAAGAACTGACCGGGTACTTCTGACGCTGTGCCTCTCTGGACAGAGGCGTCCACTTCGGGCAAAGTTCGCCCCCATGGGCGACGCTTCGTACGCCGCACGATCGCTGGCGGCGCATACGTGCCGCCGGGTCTGCACGTTGGCCGCGGTGGCGGTGATCGCGTCCGCGTGTGGTTCCTCGGGCGGAGCCGTTCAGCCGCGGCCCACTCCGCCGGCGATCACCGCCAGCACCGTGGTTTCGTGCGAGCCGGTCCCTCGCTTTCGTCTGGGTGACATCGAGTACGAGAACCAACGTTTCGACGACGTGGTAACGATGGCCGATCTCGGGTCCGTGGTCGGTGTAGTCAGCGTGTACCCGGCGGCGCTCGACCGGTGTGAGACCGTCGTGCTGCAAGATGGCGAGGGTTCGCTGCCGTCGGGCACGAAGATCTACGAGATCGTCGGTGTCGATCGCTGGGTGGCGCTCACGGCCAGCTTCGGAAACGGCGTGTACCTGAAGTACGTCGGTCGGCCGGTTGCATGACTCGCGTCCCGATCTGCCGAAAGGGTCGGGTTTCGGTGGCAGGCTCTAGGACGTGAACACCGACGCCACGCACGTCGGCGGGCGCCGCACACCACAGATGGTGAACGACGCAGTCGCTGCCGAGACTCGGCGGCGGGGGCGACGGCGCAGTGTGGTTGCTGCGGTCGTCGCAGCGGACGCGCTGCTTCTGCTGGTGGCGCCCGTCGCGGGCCTGGCGATGGTCCCCGTCGCGCTCGTCGTGTGTTTGGTGCACGCGGCGCTCTCATCGATTCTTCGAGACTCGCGGCCGCCGACTTCGTGTGTGTCGAAGCCCTTCAGGTATTCGGCATCGACCTCGAATCGGGTGACGTAGCCGACCCCGCCGTTGCCGGCGTCCTTCGTGTTCCACTCCCGTGCGATGAAGGTCGCGTATTCCTCCGTGAGCACGGGATAGAAGATCGGTTGCCAATCGAGTCGCGGGGGAAACGCACGCCACTCGGACGCGGCGATCAGGTCGAGCTCGATCTGGCCGACCGGTCGTAGAGCGTGACGGTGGACATCGCGGCAGTCTCGCGCGCGGCCCCCGCCATCGCAGGGACAAAACCATGCCCGTGCGGCATGGTTTCGGGCCTGCGATGGGTGAGGGCGGAGACGGCCGCGACCTAGCTGGCGTAGTGCTCGGCGATCGGGGGGAGCTTGCGCTTCTTCGGCTTGCCCTTGCGCTCGTTGACGCTCTTGCGCACGGCGAGCACCCAGCCGGCGGCCACGGCGATGCTGAAGATGAACCACTGGATGGTGTAGCTCAGGTGGGGTGGACCGCCGTCGAGATCGGGGAACGCCACCGGCGCGATCGAGGCGGGCTCGGGCGGGCTCGACTCGAGCATGTCGAGGAACACCGGCTCCACCGGCTGGTCGAACTGCTGGCTGAGCGCTCCCAGGTCGACCCGGCGGATCTGGGTGAGCTGCTGTGACCCGTCGTCGCTGCTCTGCCCGGTCGAGGCGCGCTGCGTGGTGCGGATGCGGCCGACCACGGTCACCTCGCCGGACGGGGCATCCGGCAGCGGAGTGGCGCCGGCGACGAACCCGCGGTTGACGATCAACACCGAGCCGTCGGCCAGCAGCAGGCCGTTCACTGCGTCGTGGCCGGAGCTGCCGTCCTGGCTGACGTTGACCACCTCGAAGGCCGTGTCCGGCACGTACGTCCCGGTGGCCTCGACCCGTCGCCACTCGACGTCGGCAGGGTTCGCGTCCTGCATCACACTGGCGTACGGCTCGATGGGTGCGTCGGTGCGTTGCTGGACCTCGCGCTTGAAGTCCTGACGGTCCTGGTAGCGGCCGAGCTGCCAGAAGCCGGCCCAGACCATGCCGGCGATGACGGCGATGCACAGCACGTGGAACCCGATCCACTTCGGCGTCAGCAAGAACCTGTACATGCCCGCTCGACGGTAGCGGAGGGATCGCCCGCTCACCCCGTCAGGTTCGGTCCCACAGCATGGTGATGGCGCTGTCCGGATCGAGCAGCCGCTGGGCAGGGGACTGGCGGTCGATGTGCCCGATCAGTCCCCGAAACACGCCGAACCCGCACAGCTCCTGCAGCGCGGGTTCGAACGTGCGCACGAGATCGAGTGGGATGCCGAGTTGCTGGTTCTCCTGCTGGCGCACCCACCCGGCGCAGTAGTTCATCGCCAGCCCGCGGCGGCGCTCGGTGGTGGTGTTCGCACCTCCGCCGTGCCAGAGCCCGCCGTCCCAGACGAGGATCGCCCCTCTGGGCATCTCTGCGCAGGCGCTCTCGTAGTGCTGGCCGTAGGTGGGCGAGTGATCGGCCAGATGGGACCCGGGGATGATCCGAGTCGCCCCGTTCGCCTCCGTGAAGTCGGTGATCGCCCACATGCTGTTGGCGGTGACCGCCCGGTGCGGCTTGGGGATCGGGATGACCTGATCGTCGGCGTGGATCGGCTGCGCGACCTCACCGGGGTGGATCGTGATCGAGGACAGGCTGCTGACGAGACACCCCTCACCGAGGAGGTGGTGCATGAGGGGCAGCACCACCGGGTGCACCGGCACCTGCTGGTACAGCTCGCCGAGCGCGAGCAGGTTGTAGACCCGCGTCGTCGCCCGACCCTCGAAACCGTTGCCGCCCATGGTGATCGACAACTCATGTTCGAGGCGGTCGATGTCGGCGTGCACGCGCTCCGCGAACGTGACGTCGAACGCGTCGAGCACCACCGTGTAGCCGTCGCGGTCGAGGCGCTCGATGTGTCCCGCCAGCTCGTCGCTCATGTCGCCAACTGTGCCAGACGGCGCGGCGCAGGGCTACGGTCGGACCTCGATGGAACCCGACATGATCACCTCCGATTGGCTCAGCGGCATCCTCGGAGCCGACGTCGCGATCGTCGGTGACCAGCGCATCGGCGACGGGCTCGTGGGCATGAACATCCGCTACTCGTTGCAGGTGCCGGCCGACAGCGACCTGCCCACCTCGCTGATCGCCAAGTTGCCGTCGCCCGACCCGACCAGCCGGGCGACGGGAATCGCGCTGCGGAACTACGAGCGCGAGGTGAAGTTCTACGAGCACATCGCGAAGACGGTCGACATCCGCGTCCCCCAGTGCTTCCACGGGGAGTGGCACGAACAGGACGGCGACTTCGTGCTGCTCCTGGAGGATCTGTCGCCGTGCGAGCAGGGCAACCAGATCACGGGGTGTTCGCCAGATCTGGCTCGTCGTTCCGTGGTCGAGCTCGCCCGCCTGCACGGCCCCAGGTGGGGCGATGAGACCCTGCGCGAGCACGAGTTCCTCCAGCGTCGCAGCGACGGTGACGCCGACGGGTTGCAGATGATCTGGACGATGATGCTGCCCGGCTTTCTCGCGACGTACACGAAGTACCTCGACACCGAGGGCGTCGAACTCGTGGAACGGTTCGGCGAGCGGATCCCGGCGTGGGTCGGCGGCCGCGACCTGCCCGACACGGTGACGCACGGCGACTACCGGCTCGACAACTTGATGTTCGCCTCCGAGCGCGGCGGCTACCCGGTGGCGGTCGTGGACTGGCAGACGCCCGGTCACGGCAGCGCGAGCGGCGACGTCAGCTACTTCATGGGTGCCGGCCCGCTGCCGGAGGTGCGCCGCGACATCGAGCGCTCGGTGCTCGCCGACTACCTCGCCGCGCTGGAGCACTACGACGTGCACGTCGACGAGGACGAGTTCTGGCGTCACTACTGCCGAGATGCCTATGCGGGGGTGATCATGGCGGTGGTGGCCTCCCAGGTCGTCGGATCGAGCGACCGCAGCGAGGCCATGTTCGCGGCGATGGCCACCCGGCACGTGCGTCACGCGCTCGACGCCGGCAGCGAGGGTCTCATCTGAGATGGAGCTGCCCGACTTCCACATCCCCCATGCGGAGAAGATCGAGTGGATGATCGAGACGCACGGCTGGGCGATGGAACCGGTCGCGGCTCGCACCGACACCGACCCGCCGTTCGCGGGCTACGTGTACACCATCGGCTATCCCGAGGCGTTCGGGTTCCCCGAGGTCGTGGTGTTCGGTCTCACCCCATCGGCCGCGAGGGGGTTGTTCGACATGATCGCCGAGCTCCTCCGCGGCGGCACGGAGATCCCGCTCGCCACCGAGCTGACCGGGCTGTTCGACGGTGACCTTCGATGTGTGTTCGCCCCCATCGATCCCGACACGATCCGCGCCCTGCTGGGCACCGCGGTCGCATGGCGGCGCGGTGCGGCGTTCGACGCCGTGCAGCTGTTGTGGCCGGACCGCAACGGTTTCCTGCCGACCGAGCCGGGATTCGACCGGCGCGTCGTGCTCGCCCAGCCGGTCGTCGGCCGTCTCGACTGATCGCCGCTGTCAGCGGTCGGGCGACACGGCGCGGAGCTCGTTGAGCTCGGCAGCGAGCTCGTCGAGCGCAGCGGTCTCCTGGGCCTGCAGGCGGATCCGTCGCGCACAGCCGTAGCCGGCGGCGCTGACGAGATCGGTCCAACCGGCGTCGGGCCGATCGAGCGCGATGCGCAACGCAGTGGTCAGCGCCTCCACCGGATCGCGGTCGTAGTCGGCCATCATCCGCTCGACGTCGGACTTGCGCAGCGCCGTCACGACTCGTCCTCCACCGGTCGTTCCTCCATCGCCCACGGTGCGCCGTGCTCATCGAGCAGAGCGAGGAACGGATCAGCGCGGAACGCCTCGGGACCCTTCACGCCCTCACCCTTCCACTCGCCGGTCGCGAGCATCTCCAGGGCGACCACGGGGTGCACCGCCGTCTGCCACACCACGGCCTGGTGGCCGAACTCGCGCATCGTCCACTCGTTGTCGACGATCTGGTAGAGGTACGTGCGCCGGGGCGCTCCGTCGAGTCCGATGCCGGTGACCAGCGAGCCTGCACAGGTGCGGCCGCGCATCCGGTCGCCGAGCTCCGCGGGGTTCGGCAGCACGGCGGCCACGACGTCTCGCGGCGACACCTCCACCCCGCGCACCGTGACCGGGCGAGTCGAGTCGAGACCGAGCAGGTGGAGGGTCTTGAGCACCTCGATGAACTCGTCGCCGAGGCCGTACTTGAACGTGACCCGACCGACGTCGATCCATCGGGGCATCAGCAGCACTTCCTCGTGCTCGACGTTGACGCAGCTGAGCGTGCCGATGCCCTCGGGGAACTCGAATCGCTCCTTCTCGCTGAAGGGCTCGGTGGTGAACCAGCCTCGGTCGCGTTCGTAGACGATCGGTGGGTTCAGGCACTCCTCGATGGTGGTCCAGATGCTGAACGTGGGGGCGAATCCGATGCCGTCGATGACGAGGTCGGCACCATCTCGCACCCCGATCTCGTCGATCCGTTGGAAGAGGTGATCTGCCGCGTAGCGGGCGACGACGTCGCTGAAGCCGGGCTCCACGCCCATCCCCACGAGAGCCAGCAGATCGCGCTCCTCCCACGCGTCCGAGGCCGCGAACTGGGCATCGCCGAGCATCACTCCCGGGAGTCGGTACGGGTCGGTGGGGTGGGGCGTGGACATGTGCATCGCCATGTCGAGGTAGTGGCAACCGGCCTCGAACGCGGCGTCGAAGATCGGCGGGTTGAACCTGGGGTCGCAGGCGTTGACGATGACGTCGGCCCGCGAGGTCCGGGCCAACTCGACGAGGTCGATCCGGTCGCTCGCGTCGACCCTGGTGCCGATCACCCGCTCGCTGGCGGTGTGAGCGGCCGCACGTGTGGCCCGACCTGCGTCGACATCGGCGACCACGATCTGCTCGAACACGTCGCGACGTGCCGCGATGGAGGCGATGGAGGATCCCACGCCCCCTGCGCCCACCACCAGCACTCGCATGTGGTCAAGTTAGCCCGGCTCGGGTGCCTCCGGGCAAGAGGCGCAAGGCCCTGTCAGAGCGCGAACGCGCGCCGCTCGGCGCCGACGACCACGAGCGAGGCGATGCGCGCGGCCAGGTACGGGCTGAACGACCCGCGGTAGCGGAGCTGCAACTCGGGCAGCATCCAGTCGAGCCCGGTGACCTTGCCCCGGCAATCCGCCGCGCCGCAGACGCACTCGAACTCGTCGTAGTCGCTGCCGTCGCTCATCGCGTAGTCGTACGTGATCGGCTCGCCGGCGTGGATCGCGCGGCGTGCGACGAGCACGGTGTTGCCGCTGAGCCCGCACGACGGGTCGCAGGAGTGGTTGATGAAGTCGGCAGGCTCCGGGTCGGACGCACCGGCGAGGTAGAGCTGGTCCTCGATCTGGATGCTCCGCTGCTGCTGCTCGACCGGCAGCAGGTCGAGCTCGTCGCGGGAGATGCAGCGGCCACCGAACGCGGCCACGACCTCGCCGGCGGCGATGGTGTCGGTGGCGACCGAGCCGTGACCGGCGATGCCGGTGAGCACGACCCGGGCCTTCGGAGTGAGGTAGCAGACGCCCATTGCCCGACATCTTCTCGTCGGATCCGTCGGCCGTCTACTCGCTGATGGATCAGCCGAGTTGATCGGTGGATCAGTCAGGTTGTCCGGCCAGTCAGGTGGTCGAGCCGCCGCGCGAGGGGCGTGGCTACGCTGCGGCCATGAGTGGATCCACGCTGCGGGGACGACTGTCGGCATCCGAATCGGTCCTGATGCCGGGTGTGTGGGACGCACTCTCGGCCCGACTGGCCGGCGAGGCGGGCTTCGGCACGGTGTTCCTGAGCGGCTACTGCGTCAGCGGCACGCTGCTCGGCCTCCCCGACTTCGGGTATCTCACCCAGGTCGAGATGGCCGAGGTCGCCCGGCGGGTGTGCAATGCGAACAAGGGCCTCGACGTCGTCGTGGACGCCGACACCGGGTACGGCAACCCGCTGAACACCATCCGTACCGTCGAACTGTGGGAGCAGGCGGGGGCCTCGGGCATGTTCCTCGAGGACCAGGTCTGGCCGAAGCGGTGCGGGCACATGGCGGGCAAGCAGGTGGTCGAGCGTGGCGAGTGGCTGGCCAAGCTGCGCGCCGCCGTCCACGCCGCGTCCGATCTGCACATCACGGCTCGCACCGATGCCCGCGCCGCGGTAGGGCTCGACGAGGCGATCGAACGGGCGAAGATGGCGCGCGACACCGGTGTCGACGCACTTTTCGTGGAGGCACCCGAGACCATCGCCGAACTCGAGCAGATCGCCACCGCGCTGCCCGACATCACGCTCGTCGCGAACATGGTCGAGACCGGGCGAACACCACTGCTCACCCAGCACGAGCTCGCCGACCTCGGCTTCATGCTCGTGGTGTCGCCGCTGTCGGCGCTGTTCACGATGGTCCGTGCGGTCCAGACGTCGCTCGCACTGCTCCGCGAAGAGGGGAGCCTGCGCGACCACCTCGACCGCCTCGTCGATTTCGGTGAGTTCGGCCGACTGGTGGACCTCGACGGCCACTACGAAACGGAGCAGCGTTTCGCCCCGTGATCGTTGCTATCGTGCTGCGGAACACGCATCACGAGTGACCCCTTCTCCTGCGGCCAGTTGGCATGGGACGGGTTCCGGCAACCGGGGAGGAAGCCCCACGGTGCCTTCCCACCTCGGTGGGGATGTGGCCAGACTCCGGTCCGGCAACAAATGCTTCCCTCGTCCAGCGTGCATCACCACGACTGCGACGAAGGAGGAACCGATGACCGGGTCATATCGACCAACCCGCCCGCATCCTGCGACGGGCGCATGGATGCCGGGTCACCCCTCCGGGAGCCGTCGCTTCCATCGCTTCGCGCCGGATCGTCCGTTCGCCATCGACGGCGGCAGCACCCTGCACGACGTCACGCTCGCCTACGAGACCTGGGGGACGCTGGCACCGGACCGCAGCAACGCGGTCCTGCTCTGTCACGCGTGGACCGGCGACAGCCACGCGACCGGGCCGGCGGAGACGGGTCATCCCGCCCCGGGCTGGTGGGAGGGTGCGGTGGGGCCGGGCCTCGCCATCGACACCGACCGCTGGTACGTGGTGTGCTCCAACGTGTTGGGTGGGTGCCAGGGGTCCACGGGGCCGGCATCGCCGCATCCCGACGACGGGCTTCCCTACGGCAGCAGGTTCCCGGTGGTCACCATTCGCGACATGGTGCGCGCCCAGGCCCGCCTCGCCGACCACCTCGGCATCGACCGGTGGCACGCCGTCGTGGGTGGGTCGATGGGTGGCATGCAGGTCCTGGAGTGGGCGATCACGTTCCCGCAGCGCGTCGGGTCGATCGTGCCGATCGCGACCTGCACGCAGGCCAGCGCACAGCAGATCGCCTGGGGTGCCATCGGACGACGAGCGATTCGGATGGACCCCAAGTGGCGCGGCGGCGACTACTACGACGCGCCCGAGGGTGAGGGGCCGTGGGAAGGTCTGGCGACGGCTCGGATGGTCGCCCAGGTCACGTTCCGAAGCGACAACGTGTTCACCGATCGTTTCGGGCGCGAGCTCGCCGACGGATCGACGCTGCGCGACGGCCTCGACCTGTGGCAGCGCTTCGAGGTCGAGCGCTACCTCGATTACCACGGCGACAAGCTGGTTCGCCGCTTCGACACGAACAGCTACCTGATCATCGGCAAGGCGATGGATCTGCACGACGTCGGTCGCGGCCGCTCGGGTCTCGCGGCGGCGATGGCCCGGATCAGTTCACCCGCGCTGGTGATGGGCATCTCCAGCGACATCCTGTATCCGACCTATCAGCAGCGCCAGATCCACGATCTGCTGCTGTCGATCGGCACGAAGTCCGACTACGTGGAGATCGACTCTCCCCACGGCCACGATGGGTTCTTGATCAATCTGGATCAGGTCGGTCCGCCGGTGAAGGCGTTCCTGGAGCACGGCGCGACTGCTTGAGCTCGCGGTCGGCCAGGATCTGGTCGAGCACGGGGACCACACGGCTCTTCTTGGGGAGTCGCAACGCCAGTTGGCCCGGAAGGGCGTGTCCATCGGTGAGTTGCTGGGCGAGGTACACCTCGACGCCGCGAGGCGGATCCGCCGACTTGCCGACCAAGGTCCACAGCGAGGCATTGCGCCGCAGCATGTGCTTCTGGCTGCAGTGCAGCGAGCCGTCGTGCATCACCGTCACCCGTGTTTCCTTCTGACGGCTGAGCGCCTCGCCGTCGGCGAGCTCCTGGGCGTTGCACATGAAGCGGGTGCCGTCCTTGGACGCGTAGTGCGGCTCGATCTTGTACGAGCCCCACAGCATCGCAGCGATCAGCGCGGCGAAAAGAACGAACCAGACGAAGTCCACGCCGAACAGCTTGGCCGATCCTGCACGGTTCCGCACGTCGTCGCGTGTCGTCGGCGGTGTCCACGTGCGACACTGGTGCCCGTGAGCGTGGTGGATCAGGTCGTGAACATGGACGTGTCGAACGAGGCGAGGGTGCCGGCGTGATCGCAGCTGCACTGTTCGCAGAGGGACGTTTCACGGATCCGAAGAACGCTCGCATCATCTACCTCGCCGCGGGTGGGTTGGTGCTCCTGGCGGTCGTCCTGGCGATCGGCACGTTGGTGTGGTGGCGTACGGCGAAGGTCGAGCACCCCGCACTCGGCCCCTTGGAGGCGATGGGATCGCGCAAGTGGTGGAAGGGCGACTTCACCGATCGGAACATGCGGCTGGAGAAGGCTCGTCCCGAGGGCGCACTGCGTGATCCCGACGACGAGAGCCGGCGCAATCCTGTCGACCTCAAGGCTGCCGTGAACGCTGCGCCGCCGCAGTTCGACGACCTCGTCGAGCCCAGCTGAGGGCGACGTCGAGCCCGAGGTCGTCGAGGGAGAAGTCGTCGAGGCGGAGGTCGTCGAGGAATCCGAGGTCGTCGAGGCGGAGGGTGTCCTCGAGGCGGAGGGTGTCGTCGAGGCGGAGGGTGTCGTCGAGGCGGAGGGTGTCGAGGCGGACGAGACCGACGGTGTGGTCGTGGGGGACCGCTCGATCGACCCGTTGCTGCGCACCAACAGCGCCGACTAGCTACGGTGGTCGCCATGGCTGATGCTCTCGACGTCGATGCGATGCTCACCCGATTCCGCGAACGGGCCGCGGCGGTCAAGCAACGACCGTTGCCGCCGGTGGCCGGCGAGGAGCGAGCCCTGTTCGTGAAGCAGGCTCAGACCGACTTCCTGGACTTCGCGATCATCGGCGACGCGGTCGGCACGGTCGAGGACGGATTCCTCGTCCTCCGGGTCGATCTGCGGCCCGCCGATCAGCGCTCCTGACCTGCGTCGGGGGCATCGGAAACCGAATCGGCGTTGTCACACTCGGTGTGCGCTCGCTAGATTGCACCCGCATTGCGGACGTGGCTCAGCTGGTAGAGCATCACCTTGCCAAGGTGAGGGTCGCGAGTTCGAATCTCGTCGTCCGCTCCATGTGACACGTCGGTGAGGGGTCCACTTCGGTGGGCCCCTCTCGTCGTTCCGGGCCAGCTGCGCCGGCGGCGATCAGGCCGGGCTGGGTCCGACGTCGGGTGGCGTCGCGTGGAACTGGAACGACTCGATGATCGGCATCAGGACTTCGGCGAGGGGCCCGAAGCTGAGGTCGTTCCCCGCCGCGTCGAGCTCGGGCATGCCCCGATCTGGGTGCAGGTCGTCGATGTAGATGGCTACGGTGCGTTCCGGAGCCACGTCCACCAGGATCACTCGCATCCGCTGCCCGGCGGCGACACCGTAGGCGTCGTGGTCAGGGACACCGTCACGTGAGGCCGTGAGCACCACGAACCGCGTCCCGCCGTCGGTGCAGGTTGCTCCGCCTGGGACGATCTGGACGTCGAGCTGCTCTGCCGGCAGGCCACCCACCTCGATCTGCGACCGTTCGACGTCAAGGCTCGCGAGACTCTCGATGTAGTCGGCGATGTTCGCCGCGCCGAGGCCGGGCTCAAGGTTCGCCTCGAAGCTGCAGGCTCCGTCCGGCGTTGTGCCCGCCGCCACGTCGGCCCAGGCCGCGAGGAGCGGGGACACGTCGGACGCGCCGGGATACCGGTCTGCTGGTTCGAGGAAGAACGCCGCTTGGGTGTCGTTCGACACGGCCCACGTGTCGTCGGGGAGCGCGAACGTCAGCTCGCCGTACGTGAAGCCGTCGAACGGGTTCCAGCGATTGGTGGCGTACGTCCCGGCCTCTGCGGCGCCGAGGCAGTTGCGGGTGGGGTCGTTGCATCCGGTGAACCACCACCCGCCCGTGATCGCGTCGGCGCGGGCAGCGCAGGCGTCGTCGGCTGCCGTGAGTGTCAGCGTGGTGCCCTTCGTCGACACGCTCCAGGTGTAGTGGCCGACGTCGCCCTCGTGGCACTCGAGCGTGTCGCTGTACAGCGTGAGTGTGAGCCGATCAGGTCCTGCGGCGGCGACGCCCGACGCGAACGCGGCGGGGTTGTCGGCGTTGCCTGTCTCCAACGTGACCTTGTCGACGTCGAAGTCGAGGTAGGCGGCGGCCTTGCCAGTGCCGAGATTGCCGAGTTCACGCGGCGGCCCGTACCACCGGTCGCGCAGCTGCTCGGGCACCTGCACCGCTGGCACCGATCCGGACGTGGATGTCGACGGTACGGAGGTCGCCTCGGAGCCGCTGTCGCTCGAGCAGGCCACCAATGCCAGCACCAGCACTGGACCCGTCATCAGCTTGATCACTCTGTTCGTGTTGCCCATGTCGCTACCGACGTCCGGCGTCGCCGAAACGCTCAGGACGAACCCGCGGCGAACACGAACGACGCGATGAGCGTCTCCGCTATCGCAACATCCGACTCGAAGTGCGTGGCGTCGTCGACGACGGTGATCGCTGCCCGGTGGCCACCCTCGAGGTCGACGAGGAAGACGAGCATTCGCTGGCCCCTCTGGATCGCCGCCGACCACGGTGTGGCGGCCGTGGGACTGGCGACGAGCACGCCGGCCGGGCACGCGGTCTTCCCGTCGACCGTGAGTACGTCGACCGCCGAGCCGGCGACGATCGCAGTGGATCGCTCGGCCGCGTCCGCACACGAGGTGACCACGGGGTCGGCCCAGACGTCGATGCGCATCCCGGCACGTTCGTCGACGGGGCGCAGCTGCAGGTGTGCCGTGGAGTCGGCGGTGACCGACCAGCCGTCCGGCAGCGTGTATCGGAGCTGACCATAGGTGTGCGTACCGAAGGGATCGAAGGACACCGTGGCGTACGCGCCCGCGGGCACGGTGCCCAGGCAGTCATCCGCGACCCGCGGGCACGCGGTGTGCGTGTAGGAGCCTGAGATGACGGTGCGCGCCGCACACTCGTCGTCGAGGGCAGTGAGCGTGAGCCGAGCACCATCGCTCGACAGCGTGAATCGATAATGCCCGACGGCTCCTTTCTGGCAGCCGCGATCGGTGGAGATGAGCGTGAGCACCAACTGCTCGCCGTCGAGGTCGACGGTCGAACCGAATGCGGTGGGGTTGTGGTCGTCACCCGTGTGAAGGAGCAACACCTGGTCGGCGTCGATCTCGACGATCGCCGCGCCGCCGCTTGCGAGGGCGCTCGGCTCAGCGATCCAACGGTCGTACAACGTCGAGGTGGCGGTGGGCGAGGCGGTGCTCGTCGTGGGGAGCGTGTCGACGGTGGGCGTCGAGGTCGGTCGGGCAAGTGTCAGAAGTCCGATGACGACGACCACGGTCACCGCGACCGAGGCAGCCAGGTATGCCGAGCGGTGCCGATGGTCGGCGACGAAGGGCACGACCTCGAACGGTGCCTCGTCGTCGGGTGTCGTCGGGACGCGCCGAGCGAGCCGGGCAGCGATGCCGAGCTCGTAGCGTGGTTCGTCGGGTGGAACGGAGCGGAGGATCGCCTCGATCCGGCTCTTCCTCATGTCGTCGCCTCCTCGATGGCTTCGCCGGCCAGCGCCGTCCGAAGGCGTCCGAGCGCCTGGGTGCAATGGCTCCTGGCCGCGCTCGCAGTGATGCTGAGCACCGCGCCCACAGCGTCGAAGTCGAGGTCTGCGCGGTAGCGCAGGTAGAGCACCGCTCGCTGGCGCTCGGGGAGACGATCCACCTCGGCCCACACTTCTCGGCTCGCGATGTCGTCGCTTGCGTCGGAAAGAACCGCCGGATTCGGGCGCAGGCGGTCGACCAGCTTCAGGTTGCGGGTGGTACGTCGGTGGTCGTCCATCGCGAGCCTGTAGGCGACGTGGAACGTCCATGCCCTGGTGTCCCGGATCGCCTCCCTGTGACTCAGAGCGTCGAACAATCGCAGGAGCGCCTCTTGGACCACGTCGGCGGCGTGGGCATCGGAGACGTCCAGCCGGCGAGCGAAGCCGAACAGGGCCTGCCCGTGGGCGCGCTCGAAGGCCACGACGACCTCGGTCGGGTCACTCCCCACGGGTCCGGCTTTCGAGCCCATCTGTACGGCATACACCACGACGCAGACGCCGCAGCGCGGCAAAGTGCTCAGCACCATCGTCGACGACGCTCACCGCATCGTCAGGCGGGCGCGCCTCAGTAGTTGAGGTCGTCCTGACGCAGGTACAGCTTGACCAGGCCCACGCCGCCGGCGATCACCAGCACGCTGAAGACGATGATCATCAACAGGATGGAATCGGTCGCATATTCGAGTGCGAAGGCGATGCCCGCCGCGACGAGGACGACGACGAGGAAACCGATGACCAAGGTGGACGCGCGCATGGGGCACATTCTCACACACGGGGTGCGACAATCCTGCGAGGATCGACGGGGCGACGAGGAGGTGAGTGAATGTTCGGTGATCGAGGTGGAAGCACTGCGGAAGTCCTACGGCGAGGTGCACGCCGTGCGCGAGGTGTCGTTCACGGTCGACCGCGGCGAGGTGGTGGCGATCGTCGGACCGAATGGTGCGGGCAAGACGTCGACCGTCGAGATCCTCGAGGGTTACCGCCGTCGTGATGGTGGTCGCGTCTCGGTGCTCGGCGTCGATCCCGCGGACGGTGGCACGGACTTCCGCCAGCGAATCGGCATCGTGTTGCAGTCGTGCGGCATCGATCCGTATCTCACGGTCGCCGAGGTGCTGACCATGCACGCCGGGTACTACACAGCCCCGCGACCGGTGGGAGAGGTGATCGAGCTCGTCGGACTCGAGGAGAAGGCGCGCAGCCGGGTGAAGACGCTGTCGGGTGGTCAACAGCGCCGCCTCGATCTCGCGCTCGGCCTCATCGGCGACCCGGAGGTGCTGTTCTTGGACGAGCCGACGACGGGGTTCGACCCGAGCGCCCGTCGACAGGCATGGGTCGTGGTCGAGAACCTCGCCGGGCTCGGCAAGACGATCGTGCTCACCACCCACTACCTCGACGAGGCGCAGGCGCTCGCCGATCGGGTGATCGTGATCGCGGCCGGGCGAGTCGTGGCTCAGGGCACGCCCGAGTCGCTCGGCGGACGATCGGAGGCGGAGGCGCGAATCCGCTTCACCCTGCCTGCGGGCATCGACCCGTCGTCGCTCCCGGTGACGGTCGAGCTCGATGCGAGTGGGTGGGCCCAGATCGTCACCGATGCACCCACCGGAGTGCTGCACCGGCTGACGTCGTGGGCACTCGACGTGGGTGTCGAGCTCCGGGGACTCACCGTCACCCGGCCGACCCTGGAGGACGTGTACGTCGCGCTCACCGAGTCCGCCGCAGAGGTGGATCCGTGAACGTGCGAGCCGCGACCCGCCAGGCCAGGTGGGAACAGGTCATGTTCTGGCGCAATCCGGTGGCGGCCAGTTTCACGTTCGCCTTCCCGCTGATGTTCCTGGTGATCTTCACGGCGATCAATGGCAACGGCCAGATCGACGTGGAGGGTGGCGTCGTCAAGTTCGCGCAGTACTACGTCCCCGCCATCGTGTCGTTCGGGATCATCTCCGCCTGCTACACCAACCTCGCGTTCACGATCTGTGTCCGGCGCGAGAACGGCATCCTCAAGCGCACCCGCGGCACACCGTTGGCGCCGATCGACTATCTCGGCGGCATCGTGCTGAACGTCGTGACGGTCGCGCTGATCCTCACCTCGCTCACGATCGCACTCGGCGTCATCGCCTACGGCGTCACCTTCCCTCACCGTGTCGTCGGGCTCCTCGTCACGATCGCCGCCGGGGCCTTCTGCTTCAGTGCGGTCGGGGTGCTGGTGTCCACGCTGGTGCCGAACGAGGATGCCGCACCGGCGGTGATCAACTTCCTCCTGTTCCCGTTGGCGTTCATCTCCGGCACGTTCGGCACGATCAGCAACGACTCCGTACCGGGTCGGATCGCGGCGGTGTTCCCGATTCGGCATCTCGTCCAGCAGATGGTGGCCGTGTTCAACCCGTTCGCCACGGGCTCCGGGGTGAGCGCCTACCACACCGGGATGATGCTGCTGTGGGGAGTGCTCGCGCTGGCGGTCGCGATCCGTCGCTTCCGCTGGGAGCCCCGCGCCGCCTGACCCGATCGCCTGACCCGACCGGCGGGCATCCCATCGCGTCCGAAACCGCGAAGAGTGGTCGACTCGGCCTCGCAGGACGGTTTCCGTTGACGGAAACATCACGCTGTGTCAATTCACATGGACACAAGGTGGTGAAATGGCCGGAATGTGCAAGAAATCACAAAGTAGGGACTTTGGTCCATATCACTCTGAGTGATCTCGGTCGTACCCTTCAGGTGGGTCTCGAGAGAAGCGGAGGTCGTCATGAACATGCAGCGACGAAGTGGCGTGGCGGTGTTCCTCGGCGGTGTTGCGCTGGTGCTGGGATCGATGGTCATCGGTGGCAGTGCCGACGCGAACGGACACGGCAACAAGGTGACGATCTGTCACGCGACCAATTCGGAGACGAACCCGTACACGACCATGTCGGTGGACACCAGCGCGGTCGATGGAGCGGGTGCGAACGACCACAGTCACCACACCGGTCCGGTCTGGTACCCCGGAGCCAAGGGCGCCGGAGTGACATGGGGCGACATCATTCCCCCGGTGCGCGACGTGACCGGCGGTCTCAACTGGACGGCTGCGGGACAGCTGCTCTGGCACCACGACTGCCAACCGGTGCCGACGACGACGACGGAACCGCCCACGACGGAACCACCGACGACAGAGCCGCCGACGACGGAACCACCCGACGACGGAACCGCCCACGACGGAACCGCCCGACGACGGAACCGCCCACGACGGAACCTCCGACGACGGAACCCGTCGTGACCGATCCGGCCACGACGACCACCCTTGTCGACAGTGACGGTCCGACCACCACAGCCGTCGAGAGTGACGGTCCGACGACCACGGCGGTCGACGCCGCGGGGGAGAGTCTGCCGAGCACGGGTGCGAGTCCGCACCAGGGTGTGATGCTGGTGACAGGGATGTCGCTGGTGGGGTTCGGGTCCGTGATGTTGGCCCTGGGCCGGCGGCGCCTCTGACGGCGACGCACGCCCGAGCAGGGCTGGCATGTCGGGATGACTGAAGAGGAAGAAGGATCATGTTCGAGGGTGGAGCGGCCGAGGGCGAGCGATCAGCTCGTCGCCTCCGCTCCATCCTCGACGCATCGCGTGATGCCATCTTGACCTTCGACCGACAGCTCCGCATCCGGTACGTCAACGACGCCGTGGTTCGGATGTCGGGCGTTGCCGCCGAGCAGTGGATCGGGAACTCGTTCGCCGAGATGGGGTACACCGACGACGCCGCCGCGGAACACGAGGCCGCTGTCCTCCGCGTGTTCCGCGACGGCGTCCCGCGTACCATCGAGAGCCGCGTCGACACCATCGGCGGTCCTCGCTGGCTCGAGGCGAGCCTCTCGCCGGTGTTCGGAGACGCCGGCGTCATCGTCGAAGTGGTCTCCGACAACCGCGACATCACCGCTCGCAGGACCACCGAGGACATGCTCTCGACGCGCGCGCGTCGCACGACCCCCTGACCGGCCTCGTCAACCGGCGGGCCCTCCTCGACGACCTCGATCGGGCGTTGGCAGCAGGACAGCGATCCGGCCGCGCCACCGCGGTCCTGATGATCGATCTCGATCGATTCAAGAACATCAACGACTCGCACGGTCACGCCACCGGTGACGAGGTGATCGTCGCCACCGCCGGGCGCTTGGAGTCGATCGTGCGGGCCGGTGATCTCGTTGCTCGGCTCGGTGGCGACGAGTTCGTCGTGGTGATGCGAGATGTCGACGACGTCGCCGAGCCGGTCCGTCAGGCCGACCGGATCCTCGCGGTGTTCCGATCGCCCATGCAGCTGCGCCACGCCGTCGTCTACTCGACGGCCAGCATCGGGATCGCCGTGTCCCGGGACACCGCCACGCCCGTCGATCTGCTGCGGGAGGCCGACACGGCGCTCTACGTCGCCAAGCAGTCGGGTCGCGACCGGGCCTCGTTGTTCAACGACGACCTGCGGACCGCGATCGCCTCCCGACTTGCCGTCGAGCGGATGCTCCGTCCGGCGATGGAGCGTGGCGAGTTCGCCGTCTGGTACCAGCCCGAAGTCGACCTCGCGACCGGCGAGGTGGTGGCGATGGAGGCCCTGGTGCGCTGGCACCATCCTTCCGGCGAGATGTTCACGGCCGCTCGGTTCATCGACGCGGCTGCCGAGTCGGGGCTGATCACGGACCTGGGGGAGTGGGTGCTCCTCGAGGCGTGCCGGCAGGCGGCTCGCTGGAACAGCGCGCCCGATGCCCGGCCGATCATGCTTCGCGTGAACCTCTCGGCGCGCGAGGTCGCGGATCCGAACCTGCTCGTGCTGGTCGCCTCGGCACTGGAGGCCACCGGCCTCGACCCTGGGTTGCTGTGCCTGGAGTTGACCGAGTCCGCAGTCCTCGCCACGACCCCGGTGACCGCCTTCAATCTCCAGACGCTCCACGATCAGGGGGTCGGTCTGGCGATCGACGATTTCGGCACCGGCTACGCGTCCCTCGCGGCGCTTCGCGACCTACGCGTCGATGCGATCAAGATCGACGGCTGCTTCGTGGCCGACGTCGCGGTCGACGAGCGGGTGCACCGGCTGGTCGACGGGATCGTCGCACTGGCCCAGCGGTTGGGCATCGATGTGATCGCCGAGGGCATCGAACGCGCGGAGCAGGCGGCGGTCCTGCGGGAACTGGGCTGTGCGGTCGGTCAAGGCTTCCTCTACTCGGGCGCCCTTCGACCGGAGGAAGTCGACGCTGTGCTCCGACGCTGATCGCCCAAGGCTGATCGGCCGGAGGTGGCTCAGCCCCAGTCGGTCCTGGTCGGCGCCATCGCCGACGCACCGGTCGCCGAGGGCGAGACGCCGAGGACCTGGTGCAGCGAGATGCCGCCGTCCTCGAACCCGATGGCGGATCCGGCCATGTACAGCCGCCAGACCTTCGCCCTCGGGCGCCCGACGAGCTCGACCGCTCGCTCCCAGTTGGCTTCCAGGTTCGCGACCCACGCTCGCAGCGTGAGCGCGTAGTGCTCTCTGAGCGACTCGACGTCGCGTACCTCGAAGCCCGCACGTTGCATCGACAGCACGACTCGGCCCACGTCGATCAGTTCACCGTCGGGGAACACGTAGCGACCCACGAACGAGGTGGGGCCCATCTTGGAGCCGCCGACCGACGAGATCGCGTGGTTGAGCAGCCTGCCCTGAGGCGCGAGCACCGAGTGCAGGATGGTGAAGTAGTCGTCGATCTTGCCGTGGCCGACATGCTCGGACATGCCCACCGACGAGATCGCATCGAACTGCTCCCCGGCGAGCTCGCGATAGTCCTGCAGTCGGATCTCGACCCGATCGTCGACCCCGGCCTCGGCGACACGAGCGCGTGCGTACTCGGCCTGCTCGTGGCTGATCGTGATGCCGACCACCGACGCGTCGTGGTGCGTGGCCGCGTGGATGGCCATCGAGCCCCACCCGCACCCCACGTCGAGCAGCCGCATCCCGGGGCGGTGGTGCAGGTCGAGCTTCCGGCAGATCAGCTCGTGCTTGGCCGCCTGTGCCTCCTCCAACGAGCGATCGGCGTCGACGAATCGCGCGCACGAATACGTCATGCTCGGACCGAGCACGAGTCGGTAGAACTCGTTGCCGACGTCGTAGTGATGCGTGATCGCCTTGGAGTCGCGGCGCAGCGAGTGCCGCCATCCGCTCAGCTTGGCCTCCTCGGGTGGTGGGGGCAGCGGCGTGCCGAGCACTCCGGCCCGACGCGCTGCGGCGATCGCCGACGGCAGGGCCCGCACGCCGTCGAGGTGTGTTGCCGGACGCGCGTCGCGCAAGGCGGCGATGGTGTCGAAGATGTCGCCCTCGACGTCGATGTCGCCGGCGACGAAGGCCCGCCCGAGGCCCAGCTCGTTGGGCATCCAGATCACCCTGCGGACGGCATCGGGCGAGTTGAAACGAACGGTCCCGGTCGCCCCCTCGGGCCGGATGGCCGAGCCGTCCCAGAACACGAAGTTGACGTGGGGAACCTCCTCGGTGATCGCGTTCACGACCGGCAACAACAGCTCCGCTGCGGTGGGCCCTGACTCGACCCGACCCTCCTTCGGCGTCGCCAGGGGAGACTGGGTGGTGATCGTCGACGATGTCATCGTCCTCCTATCGGGATGAGTGGAGTCGGGTGAGTGCGCGCGACATTTTGGCGCGACTCCGTCGCCGCGTCCACGGTGCTCGCAGGCGGCTGCTCGGAGGTGCTACGAACGGCCTGTGGACATCGATGTACGGACAGGTCTCGTGGCACTTCGCGTGCTGTCGTTCAACATTGCGATCGGTGGGGAGGCGATCGACCTCGGTCGGGTGGCAGAGGCGATCGCGCTGACCGGAGCGGACGTGGTCGGGTTGCAGGAAGCGACCGCCAATGCTCCACGGCTCGCTGCGTTGCTCGGTTGGGCACACGTCGACGAGCGCCACCAGGTGATCTCGCAGCGCCCACTCGTCGAGCCCTCGGATGCGGATGGTCGCTACGTCTACGTGCACGTCGCACCCGACCTGGTGGTCGCGCTGGCGAACATTCACCTTCCCAGTGATCCCTACGGTCCGTACGAGCTCCGCGACGGCATGAGTGTGGAGGAGGTCGTCGAGTTGGAGCGTTCGCTCCGTCTCGCCGCGTTCGAGTCGTCGATGCCCGCGTGGCGTCGGGTGCTGGGACTCGGCATTCCGCTCCTCGTCACCGGCGATTTCAATGCGCCATCCCACACCGATTGGGGCATCGGCGCAGCGGGGCACCGCATGACCTCGGTGCCCTGGCCGGTGAGCGTGGCCGCCGCGGGGATGGGCCTGATCGACACGTACCGGCACGCCCGACCCGATCGCCCGGGCGTCACGTGGACGTACGGCTTCCCACATCCGCGTGTGGACGACGACGCGATGCCCGACCGGATCGACTTCGTGTGGGCCGCCAACGTCGAGTCCATCGTCGACAGCCGCATCGTGGGTCCCGCCGGCGAACCCGACGTCGACATCGCAGTCACCCCCTGGCCCTCGGATCATCTGGGCGTCGTGTCCACGGTGCTGCTCCGAGCCGTGCGGCCACCTGCGTTCGTCGGAGTGTCATCCGCCAGGATCGAACGTGGCGACCGCCTGGCCGTGCGGTTCCACGCGCCGGGTGGTTCGCGCAGCGACCGACTCCGGGTGTTGCCGGCCGGCACCGGTCCGGACGCGACCCTGATGTGGCTGGCGCCCATGGAGGTGGAGCACTTCGGCGTGGTGTACTTCGGCACGGCCACACTGCCCGCAGGACCGTACGAGGTGCTGTTGACGAGCGGCGACGACGAACTGGGCCGCGCCGCCTTCCACGTGCTCGAGCCCGGTACGGCACCCTCGATCACGGCGATGCGTGACGGGTCGGATCTCGAGATCCGCTGGTCCGCTGCGCCCGGGCGCAAGTTCGATTGGGTGGGCATCTACGTGGGAACGGATCCGGATCTGGAGAACGGGACCATCGCCCGCCACCACACCGGGGCATCGGTCCAGGGCGGCGTTCGTGTGTGCCGGAGTGCCCGATGTCGCGCTCGTGGTGCGCCTCTTCGGAGACGACAGCTACGAGATCGTTGCCGAGGTCGGGGTTCCCGCGCGTCACGCGAGGTGACACGCCACCTCGTGTCCCTCGGACACGGTCCTCAACAGCGGAGCTTCGGTACGACATCGGTCGACGACGTGTTGGCATCGTGTCGAGAACACGCAACCCGGCGGCGGAGTGCTGGGACTCGGCACTTCACCCTGGAGCGGGATCCGTCGTCGTGCCTGTTCTGCGACGGGGTCCGGAATGGGGACGGCTGACAACAGCGCCTTGGTGTACGGATGCGCCGGTGAGCCGAAGAGGCGAGCGTTGGTCGTCAGCTCCACGATGTGTCCGAGGTACATCACCGCGACCCTGTCGGCGATGTGCTCCACCATCGACAGATCGTGAGCCACGAAGAGATAGGCGAGGCCGAACTCGTGTTGCAGATCGGAGAGCAGGTTGATGACCTGTGCTTGGATGGAGACGTCGAGCGCGGAGATCGGCTCGTCGCACACGATCAGGTCGGGATGCAGCGCCAATGCTCGTGCGATGTTGATGCGTTGGCGTTGTCCACCCGAGAACTCGTGAGGAAAGCGGCTCGCCGCCGTCGCTCGAAGGCCGACGAGGTCGAGCAGCTCGCTGACGCGCTTGGCGGCGTCGGCACGACTCGCCCCGGTGTGAACCAGCAGCGGCTCGGCGATGATCCGGCCGACCGAGTGGCGCGGATTCAACGACGCATAGGAGTCCTGGAACACCATTTGCATCCGTGGCCGGATCTTGCGGAGCTCCTCCTCGCTGAGCGTCGACAGCTCGGTGTCGCCGAGCCAGACCGACCCGGATGTCGGACGGTGCAGGTGCAGCACCAGACGTCCCGTGGTCGACTTGCCGCAGCCGCTCTCGCCCACCAGTCCCAACGTCTCGCGGGCGGCGAGGTCGAAGCTGACCCCATCGACGGCGCGCACGGGAGGACCCCCTCGTCGGGAGTTGGGGAAGTGCTTGGTGAGATCCATCACCCGCAGCAGCGGCGACTCCGGGGTTGCCTCAACCATCGCGGGGAGCTCCTCGCTCGAGGTCGTAGAAGCACACCACGTGCCGCCCGGGCGAGGGTGACACCTCGACGGGTCGCTCGCTCCGGCAGCGGTCGAACGCGTGGGCGCATCGTGGTGCGAACGAGCACTCCTGTGTGACCCCGGCCAGTTCCGGTGGCATGCCCGGAATGCTGTCGAGGCGCGGTCGTCGAAGGCCGATGCGTGGCACGGCCGTGAGGAGCCCGGCGGAGTACGGATGCAGAGGGCTGGCGAACAGTTCCCGGACCGGTGACGTTTCGAGGATGCGCCCCGCGTACATCACTGCGACCCGGTCGGCCAAGCCCGCGACCACGCCGAGGTCGTGGGTGATCCAGATCACCGCAAGCCCGAGTTCGTCGCGGAGTTCCTTCACCAGGTCGATGATCTGCGCCTGGACGGTCACGTCGAGGGCGGTGGTCGGCTCGTCGGCGATGAGCAGCTTCGGATCGCAGCTGATCGCGATCGCGATCATGACTCGTTGGCGCATGCCGCCCGACAACTCGTGGGGGTACGAGCCGAGGCGGGTCGCGGCGTCGGGAATGCCGACGCGGTCGAGCAGGCCGATCGCCCGTCGCCGGGCCTCGGTCTGGGAGAGACCGAGGTGGTACTTCATCCCTTCGGACAACTGTGCGCCGATCGTCACGGTGGGGTTGAGCGACGTGAGCGGATCCTGTGCGATGTAGCCGACCTCTCGACCACGGATCCTGCCCGCGCGGGAGGCCTTCGTGTCGAACATGTCGATCGTTGCGTCGCCGGTGCTGAACGTCGCGGTTCCGCCGAGGATCTCCGCGGGAGGTTCGGCGAGCAGCCGGAGCAGGGCCAGCATGGTGACCGACTTCCCGCTTCCGCTCTCGCCCACGATCGCCAGCGTCTCTCCCCGAGCCACGCTGAACGAGACGTCCTGCACCGCATGGGCCGAACCGTGGTGTGAGCGGAAGGCCACGCTGAGGTGGCGCACGTCGAGGAGGGGAGCCGCCGAGGCGCCGGAAGCGGAGGTGGTCATCGCCGCGCCCGTCGCGTCCGAGGATCGAGTGCGTCACGGAACCAGTCGCCGAGCAGGTTGAGCCCGAGCCCGGCGATGATGATCGCCACCCCAGGGGTGATCGACATCCACGGGTATGCCTCGAGCGATCCGCGACCAGCGTTGATCATGTTGCCCCAGCTGGGAGTGCTCGGTGGGACCGACAAACCGAGGAACCCGAGGCCCGCCTCATAGAGGATCATCGACGACATCTCGAACGTCGCGAGTGTGCCCAACGGTCCGACGAGATTGGGGAGCAGGTGTGACCAGAGGATCTTCCGACGCGGGACACCTACGGATCGGGCCGCTTCGACGAACGTGCTCTCGCTGAGTTTGAGCACCTCGCCGCGGGTGACCCGGACGAAGATGGGAATGTCGGTGAATCCGAAGATGAGCACCACGTTGACGAGGCTCTTGCCGACAACGGCGGCGATGACCACGACCAACAGGATGTACGGGACCGAGAGCAGCAGGTCGGTGAGTCCGACGATCAATCGGTCGATGCGACCGCCGAAGTAGCCGCCGACGAGGCCGAGCGCCATGCCGAGCGTTGCCGCGATGGTCGCACCGCCGACCGCGACCAACAACGACACCCGGGTGCCGTAGATGATTCGGCTCAGCAGATCACGGCCGAGGATGTCGGTGCCGAAGACGTTGCTCCAACTCCCGCCGTCGCGCCAGACGGGTGGCAGATGGGCGGCGCTCAGGTTCTGGGCGAGTGGGTCGTGCGGGGCGATCCACGGCGCGAAGACCGCGAGGATCACCAGTGCCAGCGTGATCGTGGCGCCGATCATCCCCGCTGGTGACCGCAGCAGCGATGTGAGGACGTCGGAGCGGCGACGTGGTGAGCGCTCCTCGATCTCGTGAGCGGGGTCGGGTGCGATCTCGGTCATCTGACGGCTCCGAGGCGGATGCGGGGATCGGCGACGCTGTAGAGGACGTCGGACAACAGCGAGAACACGATGGTGATCAGCCCACCGAGGAACGCCAGACCCTGTACGAGCGGGAAGTCGCGGTTCCCGACCGCCTCCGCGAGCAGCCCGCCGGCCCCGGGCCACGCAAACACCGCCTCGATGTACAACGACCCGCTGAGGAGTGCCCCGACCTGCAGGCTCAGCACGCTGATGAGCGGGATCAACGCGTTCCGCAGAATGTGGCGACGGTAGATCAGCAGTGTCGGGATGCCCTTGCTGCGGGCGATGCGTACGTAGTCCTCGCTGACGATCTCGAGCACCGCCGACCGGGTGAAGCGCAGGAGTTGGGCCATCGGGAACAGGCTCAGCGCCACGGCCGGGAGCACGATGGACTCGTTGGGCACTGTGAGGAACCAGATCTGCATGGTCTCGCGGCCGAAGGGTGGGAACCAGCGACGGTTGACGGCGAACACGAGGATCAACACCAGCGCCAGCCAGAAGTCGGGAATCGTCTGGCCGAACAGCGCGAATCCACGCACGGCCCCATCGGTCTTGCTGCCTGCGCGGACGCCGGCGAGCACACCGAGAGGGATCCCGATGACGATCGCGATGAACAGCGCTGCGATGCCGAGCTCGATCGTGGCCGGCATGCGTTCGAGGGCGATGGTGGTGACCGGCTGCTTGTACCGGATGGACGTGCCGAAGTCGAGCTGGAACGCATGGCGCATGAAGTCCACGAACTGGACGAGGAGTGAGCGATCGAGCCCGTACGCGTGGCGGATGGCGTCGCGCTGGGCGGGGGTCGCGTCTCGCGGTGCGAGAAGGCTGACCGGGTCGCCCGAGAGCCGGACCAGGAAGAACACGATCACGAGCAACCCGATCACCATCAGGAACGACTGGATCACGCGCCGTCGGAGATACGCCGACATGGTGGTCAGATCACTTCGTGGTCAGGCCGCAACCTCGACCGCCCACAGCCAGAAGTCCTCTGCGTTGCGCGGCTTGTAGTTGAGCACCCGGCTGGTGGTCGCCTCGATGGTCACCGGCTCGTACAGGTAGATGAACGGCGGGTCGTCGTGCAACTGGTGATGGATCTTGGTGAAGACCGCCGCCCGTTCCGCGTCGTCGAGGGTGGTGCGGACCTGTCCGAGCAGATCATCGATCGTCGGATCCGACCACGTGGAGTAGCTCGCTCCTTCGCCACCCAGGGCACCGAAGAGCCGATCGTAGGCACTGGCCTCGTTGCTGTTCGCGGACCAGCTGTCACCGAACAACGGCGGCAACTGCTTGTTGGCCTCCAGGTCCCAGAACGCGCCGGACTCCATCACGTCGAGCTTCGCGTTGATGCCGACGTCCTTCAGTTGTGCCACGACCGCCTCGCACACTTCCACGAAGTTCGTGTAGGCGTCGGACGGGCAGCTCATGTCGATGTCGAAGCCATCGGGGAATCCGGCTTCTGCCAGCAGGGATCGTGCCTTGTCGGGGTCGAACGGGTACGCCGTGACGGCCGAGTCGTACCCCACGTCGCCTGCCGTCAGGAGCGCGGACGACGGGTTGCCCTTGCCCTCGAAGAGTGCGTTGATGATCGAGGTCTTGTCGATGGCGTAGTTCATCGCCTGGCGGACCTTGACATCGGCCGTCGGTCCGTCCTTGCCGGACGTCAAGTTGTTGAACGCGATGTAGTACACGCGGTTGTTGGCGTACTCGATCACGTTCACCCCGGGTGCATCCTTGATCGAGAGCTCATCGGTCGGGCTCAGCCGTTGGACGATGTCGACGTCGCCGGTACGGATCGCGGCGGCGCGGGTCGACGATTCCGTGATCGGGCGGAAGGTGACCCGGTCGAGCTTGGGGTAACCGGTTCGCCAGTAGTCCTTGAACTTGTCGAGCACGATCCGGTCGCCCTGGACCCACTCGGTGAGCTGGAACGGGCCCGTGCCCACCGGCGCCTTGGCGAATCCATCGAGGCCGACCTTCGTGTAGTACTCGGGCGGCAGCATCGGCCAGCCGTACCCGATCTGGATCAGGAACAGCGAGTTGGGCTCGGCGGAGGTGATGGCAACCGTCGACTCGTCGATCACCTGGACGTCAGACGCCAGCTCGAACGCGTCGAAGTATGCGTTCTCCGGGTTCTTGCCGGCCTCCCATGTGAACTTCACGGCATCGGCGTTGAAGACCTCTCCATCGTGGAACGTGACGCCGTCGCGGAGGTGGAAGGTGTACACGGTGCCGTCGTCGGACACATCCCACGACGTGGCGAGCGCCGGCTCGATCTGGCCCTCGTCGTTGACCCACACGAGGCTGTCGAACATCTGCCATGCCACGTTGCTCTCGACCACCGAGGGGGCATTGATCGGGTCGATGGCGGACGGTTGTGTCGCCAGCGCGACGACCAGCTCGCCGCCCGAGGCGGCGGCAGGAGTCGACCCGGCGCCGTCGGTTCCCGCCGTGCTCGACGAGGTCCCGTCGCTCCCGCAAGCAGCGATGGAGAGCGCGAGCGCCGCAGTGAGGAGGAGGGCGGACCTTCGGTGTCGACGTGCCATGGCGGGCTCCCTTGTTCGTGTCGCCGCAAAGGGTAGACGATGACGGAACGGCCGTTCAGCAAAGGATGTCGGGAGCCCCTGTTTCCGCCTGTTTCAGCGTCTCAGTCGTCAGCAGGGAACCACAAGCGAACCTGGTTGTCGCCTCGCATGACCATGCCGCCGCCACCGCTGGCGAGGACCCCGCTCGGGGACCACGCCACCGCGAACACGCCATCGGTGTGGCTCGCGAGATCGATGCTGTCGCCGGTCGGGAGATCCCACACGGTGACGCTCTTGTCGTCGTCGCCCGTGGCGAGCAGTGAGTCATCGGGGGAGAAGGCAAGTGCCCGCACCCAGTTCTTGTAGCCCGTGAGCGACACGCTCGATCCGTCGGACATGTCCCAGAGCCGCACCGTGGCATCGTCGGACGCGGACGCCAGGGCCGTGCCGTCGTGGGAGTAGGCGAGTCCGCGGATCGGCCCGTCGTGGCCGTTCAGCGCTGTTCCCGTCAGCGCCTCGGCGTCCCAGACGACGACCATCTTGTCGCCACCGGCGCTGGCGAAGCTCGAACCGTCGGGGCTGCAGGCCACCGCGAGCACACCCTTCTCGTGGCCGGAGAGGACGGCGATGTTCTCGAAGCTCTCCGCGTCCCACACGCCGACGGTCTTGTCGTCGCTGCCGGTGATGATCCGAGATCCGTCCGCGGAGAAGGCGACGGACTGCACTCCCTTGCTGTGTCCCTCCAGCGAGCCGATCCGCTCGCCGGACGCATCCCAGATGTGCACGACCTTGTCGGCTCCGGCGGTCGCCAGCATCGTGCCATCGGGGGAGAAGGCGACGCACTGGACGAAGCCGTTGTGACCGCCGATGTTGCCGACGACCTCACCGCTCTCGAGGTCGTACACGGATGCGGTCCGGTCGTCACTCGCTGCAGCGAGCAACGCGCCGTCGGGGGAGAAGGCGAGACTTCGGATGCAGCTGGAATGCGCGCGGGGCAACACGACGGCCTCGTACGACGCGGGTGCCGGCCCATTCGGAGCGGTCGCCGTGCCGGGGGAAACCGGAGGTGGCGCAGCCGCGGCAGCGGCCGCGGCCGCTCGCTCGGCCTCCACCTCGGCGGCGACCGCCACCGCCACCTCGTCCGCCACGCCGACGATGTCCTCGTCCTGGAGGCCCAGTTTCGCCTGGCGCTTGCGTAGCTCGTCGAGGAACTCGGGCGTGAGGGGGAAGCCGCCCTCCAGGATCGCAGTGCGCACCGACGCGGCGTACCTCGCTCGGTTCTGCTCGCGCTCGTTGTAGGGATGCAGCTCGCCGTCCTCGATCTCGCGCGCCAGCGCCGCGTCGAGACCGAGGCGTTCCCGAGCCTCTTCGAGGGTCTCCTTCTCGATGGCCGAGATGCGGCCGTCCGACAGCGCCTCGGCGACTTCGCGTCGGTAGTCGTCGGCAGCCTTCTGCTCCGTGGCCCGCCGGTCCTCCTCGGCGCGCAGCTGCGCGGCGAGGCGCTCCTGCTTGGTGCCCTCGAGATCACGCGCGATCTCGCTGACCGCCTTGGCGACGTGGGTGATGGCCTCGTCGAGGCTGTTCCACGCACCTGTTCCCGTGACCCAGCGCTCGTCGGACGGGATGGCTTGGAGGGCGGCGAGCGGCAGGTGGTCCCACGACACGGTGCGCAGCAGCACCGGCACGACACGGGAGACACCGAGCTCGTGGCGCTCCAGGGCACGCGGGATCTCGATCTTGCGGACGAAGTCCGACGAGAGGAAGTCCACGCTGAGCAGCAGGAGGATGATGTCTGCCGCCTCCAGCTCGCGGTCGATGTCCGCGTTCCACTCGGTGCCGGGGCGGATCTCACGGTCGACCCAGACGTCGAGGCCGAGGATGTCGAGGTGCTTGCGGAGCTTCTGTTGGAGGTCTTCGTCCTCGTGCGCGTAGGAGATGAAGATCTTGATCGCATCGGCTGACATGTCGACTCCCCGTGTGCCGTCGCGCGGGCCGCGCGGCGCCTCAGGAAACTAATGCATCGTGGTCGATGGTCACATCCGTGGGACGTTCGAGAACGGGGAGATGCGCGACGCGAAACTTCCCCGAAACTCGGGTCCGAAGCCATGTACAAGCCTGCACCGAGTCGTCAGAGTCGCCATCGGCATCCCCGCCCATCCCACTCACAGGAGTATCCCGATGTCCCCTCTCATCCGCCGATCCACGATCGTCGCCGCAGTGCTCGGCTCCCTCGCCGCGCTGTCGCTGGCATCGACCGCATCCGCCGACCGCGGCGCCCGAACCACCATCTACACCGAGACCAACGTTGCCGGGGCCAACTCGGTCCTCGCCTTCCAGGAGGTCGGCGGCTCGCTGGCCCAGGTGGGCAGCTACCCGACCGGCGGCAACGGCTCCGGCGCGAGCCTCGGCTCGCAGGGAGCTGTCGTCGTCGAGGATCATCACCTCCTCGCGGTCAACGCCGGTTCCAACGACGTCTCCCTCTTCGAGATCGGCCGCGACGGTTCACTGCACCTCGCCGACGTCGAGGCCTCGGGCGGCGCCGGGCCGACGAGCATCACCGTCCATGATGATGTCGTCTACGTGCTCAACGCGACCTCGGGTGACGTGAGCGGCTTCCGACTCCACGACGATCGCCTCGTACCGATCCCCGGATCCACCCGGGCGCTGAGCGGCGCCGGCGGCGCGCAGGTGTCCTTCGACACGACCGGGACGCGACTGGTGGTGACCGAGAAGGCCACCAACACCATCGACGTGTTCCGCGTCGACCGGCGGGGTGTTGCCGGCGCGGCGATCGCGAACCCGTCCGCAGGTGCCACGCCGTTCGGATTCGCCATCGACCGCCGCAACCACGTGATCGTGTCCAACGCTGCGGGCGGAGCGGCAGGCGCGTCGTCGCTGTCGAGTTACTCGTTCGCCAAGAACGGCTCGCTGGCTCCGGTGACCACGGAGGCGGCCACCACGCAGACCGCTGCGTGCTGGGTCGCACTGTCGGGGAACGGCAAGTATGCGTTCACCACCAACGCCGGCAGTGGCACGATCAGCAGCTATCGCATCGGCCACGACGGATCGCTCACGCTCGTCCAGGCCGTGGCCGCGACGCCGGGTGCCGGCCCGATCGACATGGTGTCGGTCGACGGCAGCCTGTTCACCCTGGCGGGTGGCTCGCACGTCATCGCCCGTCACCTGGTTGCGGGCAACGGTTCGTTGACTGCAGCAGGTGAGGTGGCCGTGCCGGCAGGCGTCCAAGGTCTCGCCGCTGCCTGACCCTCACCAACTTCCTCCCCCCAACGTCGGTGCGCCGGACCACGAGGTCCGGCGCACCGCCGCGTCGTGCGCTAGGAGCGTGTCCTATCTCCCGGCCCTCGATTGGCTTGACCAGAGCGCACACACCGGCAGTTCGGCGCGCGGGAGCGGCACCCTACGAGGGCGGCGGCAGGAGGTCGCCGACAAGTCGGATCACTGCCGCACGCTTCCGGCTTGCGTTCGACGTGAATAGCGGACCCCAGAAGATCAGCAGCACAGCGACCATGAGAGCAAGCAACATCAATCGCTCCGTTGGCGTCGTCAGCGCGGTAGCTACCGCCGGAGCAAACGCGAAGAACCCCAGCGGCAACGACAGCCAGAAGTACATCGGCAGCGATGGTCGGACGTAACCGCTCAGCACGACACAGGCGGGCGGCGCACCCGACGGCGGGGCGAGCGGGGCCTTCCACACGTACCAAGCCATGTCATATCCCGAAGTCGGTCCTGCCAGGACCAGGACACGGCTCCCTGATCGGTGCACTGATGTAACGCCATCCGTGCCTCGGTCGTGCTCGGCGAGCCATCGGTCGACCGTTGAAAGCCCTGGGTCAGTCTCTCGACGAATCAGCAGTGGAGTAAGCAGTGCTCGCAAGGTCTCTCGCTGCATTCTGGACTTCACGCCTCGCATCTTGGTGCACGCCCTCCTGCTCGTCCAACGCTCAGAACGGCGATGTGTGTGCGGCCACGTCCGCGCTCAGCAGTTGACGCGGTGGTGGACGACCTTGCGGTAGTCGTCCAGCAACAGCCGCTCGGCCCGTCGTACCGAGTCGACACACCCCATGGCCGCGCAATCTCCGCTGTCTGGTTGCACCTCGGCGCCGTCCTCGACGCCGAGGGCAGCGGCGGTCGCCCCGAACGCCACGCACCGCTCTTCGGCCACCCTCGGTATCACCACGACATCAACCATCAGCGCGGCAAGCACACCAACCGTGGCAACTGCAAGAAGACACGCAAGAAGCAGACAGGCAAGCATGAAGCCACCTGACCGACGTCGTCCGTTGCCGCGTTCCACGCTCCGAGTCTGTCCCGAATCCACCGTCGAGCGAGCGCGACCTATCGCGCATTCGGCGCTAGCTGTGTTGGTGGACCTCGATGAGCTGATACACGATGCTGCTAGTGAAGATGCGCTCGCACGTCGGGCACATCGGAAGCAAAAAATCGGGCGCAGACATGAGCGTTCCATCGAGCGCGCAGTGCCACCTTTCACCCCACCTCGTCCGCGTCGGTCGCGTGTCCTGCGACGATGGATCGCGGTCGCAGTACTCCGCCAGCATCCTCTGCATCATGACCGAGAGGTCCATCCCTCCGGCCGCGCACGTGACCTGCCCATCCACTTCAATCATCGGCTCACCGCAGCGCGGACAGAACATTGCAGCAGAGTAGACCTGACCCCGCACCGAACTCTTGATAGGTGCACTGGACAAGCTTCGTCGTGTGCGGCAATCTGCGCTGGTGAGCGAGACCTGCCCGGTCTGTGGAAGCAGCATCAATCGGATGTCTCTCGCGCTGTGTAGTCGACCCGATGATGGCCAGCGCATCTGCCAGCGGGTCGTGCGCTGCGATGGTGGGCACGTCACCTGGCGGTGGACCGATCGACCAGACGAGCCAGCCGTTCATGACGACTCGCTTGCCATCTTGTTCAAGTAGCGCAGGCCTGCCATGAGGGCGCGCAGAATCAGACAGACTCGGAGTGTGACGGCGCCCGCCGAAATGTCCTCCATCAGCTCACCCGTGGACCTGCATCTCTGGTTCTTCGTACGTGGGGCCGCATTGGACCCCGACGCTCTCACGAACGCGACGGGGGTCGAACCGAGTCAGTCCTTCCGATCAGGCTCAGTGCGAGCAGGCCGAACCCGCGCCGAAGCAGGCTGGGATTGGACGAGCGAACCCTGGACGTCCCCAGACCTCGAAGGACTCTTCGCACGAGCGCTCGACACGCTCGGACCGCATGAGGCTCACTTCGCGGAATGCGTCCAGAACGGGTGCTCGATCTCGCTCTCCCTCGGCGGGGTGTACTACGCACCGCTCATCGAGACAGAGGAGGAGGCGGACGCGCTCAAGGTCACGTTCGACCTTGACGGGCCGTTTCGTCGATTCATCGACGCTGAACGCATCGGGATCGTCCTTCCGCCGAGACTGATGCTCATGCTCGGGCGGCTCAACGCAACCTTCATGACCCACATCGACATCGAGCTCGTCGACGAGAGTTGATCACTTCCACAGCGCGGCATCGCCCGGAACGGCCGCTCTGCCCGCTGGACACGGGGCTCCACTTCGTGCAATTTGCCCTCGTGGCCGCTGCGCCTGTGTCGGTCGGGCGGCCCAACTCGCGCGTGTTGTCCGACATTCGGTCGTCAGCTTCCACGTCGATGATCGCCCGCATCACCACAATGCCCCGCGCACGTACAGCATCATCATCGCGAGAATCAGCACCTCGAGGAGCGCCTGGACAAAGATCGACACTCCGATCACGCGTGGTTCTCGTCAGGGCGTCGCCGGCCTCACGGCACTTCTCGTTCCACAACCCGATCATTGCGCAGCGAACCCCTCCCCGTGCAGAGCTGTCGCTATGTGCTGTGCGCCGGGCTCGAAATTGGTCACACGTGCTAGGAGCCCGTCAACATTCGCGAGATCGTCAGCTCGGCCTGGTCGTTCGCTTCGTTGTGGCCGGTGACCGCGGGGATGAAGTGGCGACGGTCGATCGCCCGGAGCACGAGATCGCTGGTGGCGACGACGGTTGCCTGACGCGGGACGTCGCGCAGGAGCGCGATCTCTCCGAACGATCCACCGTCGTTGAGCGAGGCGACCAGACGCCCTCGCTGGACGACGTCGGCCGTGCCCTGCTCGATGACGTAGAAGCGGTCGCCCGCATCACCCTCGTGGAAGATGTCGGTGCCGGCGACGACCCGTACCTCCACCGACTCGCGCGCCAGTCGCTCGAGGGTTCGTTCGGGCAGCATGGCCAGCATCGGCACGCTGCGCAGTGTGTGGAGACCGTCCGGAGCAAGCGCGACTCGATCGATCCGAGAGAGACCGCGCGTGGCCACGAGCACGATCGCGGTGACTGCGACTCCGATGATGACGAGTCCGGTGCGCAGCCCCACGGTCTCGATCATGAGCGGCATCGCCAGCGACCCGAGTGCCATGCCGGCGATGGTGGCGCTGTCGAGGGCACCGAAGACACGGCCGAGCACGTCGTCAGGGACCAGACGTTGGATGATCGTCTCGGCGTTGACGTCGACGATCGAGTTGCCGAGTCCGATGAGTGCCATGGCCAGCAGCGCCGACGGCAGCGTCGGCCAGGCGGCCACGAGCAACAAGGGAGCCGCCCACAGCGTGACGCCGATCCCGAAGTCACGGGCGAGCTTGCCCCTGCGCGAGAGCACGAGTGCCAACGCCCCACCGAGGATGCCGCCGATGCCCAGCGCGGCGTTCAGCACGCCGACGCCACTCTCTCGAAGCCCGAGGAGGTCGAGCGCGATCGCCACCTCGTACACCGCAGAGGCGCCGGCGACGACCGTCTGGGCGGTGTAGAGCCCGACGAGCAGACGAAGGTCCCGGTGCTGGAAGATGGCCCGATAGCCGGCACCCATCCCGTCGAACAGACCGGGATCATCCTCGTCGTCTCCTGACTCGTCGTGCGCTCCTGCGGGCTCCTCGTCCGTGAGCTGCGCGTGGATTCTGAGCACGAGTGCCGCCGACCAGACGAACGTCATCGCATCGAAGACGAAGACGAGCCCGATGTCGGCGAAGGCGAGGAGCGCGCCTGCGACCGCAGGCCCAGCGAAGAAGCCCACACTGTGGATGGTGTTGGAGGTCGCGTTGGCTGCGGTGAGCTCACTCGGCGTCGATGCGAGCGTCGGGAGCAGCGCCGCCTGTGCCGGCCGGAACGCGAGCCCGACCCAGGCCGTGACGATCGACAACGCGTACACGGCGAGCGCCGGACCATCGGCCAGCACCACGACCGCGGTCGCCGCGACCGACACGGCCCTGACGACGTCGGCGGTGACCATCACCCGCCGACGGTCGAGTCGGTCCGCCACGACCGACACCCACGGAGCGAGCAGCAGCATGGAGACGTACCGCACCACGCTGAGCGCGCCGAGGGTCGTCGGGCCACCTCGCTGATAGGCGTACACGGACAGCGCGACGGCGAAGGCCCAGTCACCGATGACCGACCCGGCGAGGGCGAGGTTCAATCGTCGCAGCGACGGATTCCTGAACACGGACGCGACGGCATCTTTCGATTCGCGTAGGTGTTCGCCGACTCCGCCCATTGCGCCCGTTCCGATCCCCCGGGGTCCCGTCCCGCGGTTGGCACAACGTAGACGCTTCGGCGCACCACAATGTCCACCATGGCATCGCCAGGAAATCTCACCCGCCAACTCGCCGCCGTCGCGGACGCGCTCGGCCCCGTCCTGGCGCCCGTCGATCAACGCCGACAACTCGTCGACCTGTGCGCGCTGCTCCGGATGGCGACGGGCGCGGCGAGCGTGTCCATTGCACGAGTCGACGGCGACGACCTCTCCTACGACGCTGCGGACGGCAGCGGTGCCGCCAACGTCACCGGCTTGCGTCTCGCCTCCAACCGCGGGATCGCCGGCTACGTCGCCCGGACCGGACAGTCGCTGGTGGTGGACGAGGTGCTGGCCGATCCGAGGTTCGCGCGTGATGTCGCTGAGCGCGTGGGCTTCCTTCCGACGTCGCTCCTCGTCGTGCCGGTGGTCGATGACGACGACGCGGTGCTCGGGGTCGTCTCGGTGCTCGATCGAGGGTCCGGAACGGGCGATCCGCTGGCCTTGGCGTCCGCAACCGGTCGCGTCGCGGCGCCGCTGTTGGCGCTCGCGGGGACGCTGGGCCGTCTCGGGCCGCTCCTCGTGCGAGCGCTCGCCGACGCAGTCGCCGCCGGCGAGGGATCGCTCGGCCCTGCGCTTGCGAAGGTTGGCCGCCGGACTCGACGAGCCCGACGACGCCACGCTCGAGTTCGCCGCGCTGCTCGCCGACGTCCGCCTGCTCCCGCCTGCCACCCGTCAGGCGATCGGGCGAGTGGTGCGCGAGACCGTGCAGTTGGCGTCACCGAGGCGTCGCTGGTGACCCCTCACGATTCCATCCTTCCGGCATGGTCGGAGCCGTTTCACGCAGAGGGTGGTCCCGGCGCCGGGCCGTCGTTGCGGTTCCCCGCTGCTCTGACGACGGACTGGGCCTACGGCGACCGGACCGGCCGCGGCGTACGTGTGGCCATCGTCGACAGCGGGGTCGACGCCGACCACGAAGCGGTTCGGCACGTGGAGCGATACGTCGCCGTCGACCGTGACGACTCGACCGAGTCGGGCATCCGATTCACCGAGGGCCGACACGATGACCTCTTCGGCCACGGCACCGCCTGCGCCGGCATCGTCCGTCAACTCGCCCCCGAGGTGGAACTCGTGTCGGTGCGAGTGCTCGGCGAGAACCTCAAGGGGAGTGCCGGCGCCTTCGCCCACGGTGTGGAGTGGTGCATCGAACAGGGGGTGCAGATCATCAACCTCAGCATGTCGACGGCCAGCGAACGGTGGGCCGAGACCTTCTGGGAGCTCGTCGACATGGCGACCTACCACCGCGTGCTGCTGGTGTCGGCGATGAACAACGAGCGCAAGCGAACGATCCCCAGCGAGCTGGCCGGGGTGTTCTCGGTGGCATGCGCACCTGGCACGGACCGTGAGCGTGTGTGGTGCAACCCGGCCGGGCCCGCCGAGTGGGGTGCCGCGGGGATCGATGTCGACGTCGCGTGGCTCGGAGGTTCGACGATCCGGACCACCGGCAACTCCTTCGCCGCTCCGGTGATCGCGGGTCACCTCGCCCGGATCGTGGCGACCCACCCGGGCATCAACCCATGGCAGGCCAAGACCGTGCTCGCGCAACTGGCGACGAACGCTTCCGTCTCGTTCGCCCCCTAGTTGCTGATAGCTGTCTCTGTGTGCGAAGAAGGGCCGGCCCGCCGCCGGACCCTTCCTCGACCGCCCGCTCGGTTCACACCGTCACGGCATGCGGCGGTGACCCTCGGCCTCGTCGTCGAGCGAGTGGATCTGCCGGATCGCCTGACGGCGGGCTTCCTCTTCCTCGTCGAGCCTGGCCCGGACGTGACCTTCTGCCTCGGCGACCTCGGTGGCCTCCTCGACGTTCCTCATCCGAATGTGACCCTCGGCGCTGTCGCCGTCGATCGTCCGGTTGACTTCGTTGTTCTGTGCGCTCATCTGCTGTCCCCTTCGTGCTGAGCCCAGCGGCCCGTGTCGATGAGGTGCATCTTGACGGATCGGCGAGAGCCGCGATGTCAGCCAGCTGACAATTTCCGAAGAAGGTCAGAAAACCTTGCCCGAGCCGGACGAGGCGCGGTCGCGGAGGGCTTCCTCGTCGACGATGCGCACCTTGCGATGGCCGTCGAGCTCGACCATTCCCGAGCGCTCGAGGGCCTGGAGGACCTGGTTGACGGACTGACGGGCCCCGCCCAGCAGCCGGCCGAGATCGGCCTGGGTGAGCGCAAGGGTGATGGTGCTGCCCTTCTGGCGCATCGACTCGCCGAGGAGGTACTTCGCCACCCTGCCGCCCAGGTCGAGATACGTCAGGTCGGCGAAGCCGTCGTTGACCGCACGCATTCGATTCGACAGCAACGTGACCAGTCGGCGCGCGATCGCGGGGTCGTTGTCGTAGGCGCTGCGGAATGCGTGCGCCGGGATCTCGATGACGTCGGATCGACGGATCGCACCGATGGACGCGGATCGGGGCACGTCGTCGAGCACCCCGAGCTCGCCGACCAGCTCCCCGGCGTGAATGACCGCCAGGGTCGACTCGTTGCCGGCGGCCGACGTGGCGAACACGCGCAGCGTGCCCGTTGCCACGACGCACACGGTGGTGGCACGCGTGCCGGCGATGAAGAGGACCTCGTCGCGCTGCAGGACACGACGTCTGGAGGCGGCCGCCAGATCGGAGATGGTGGCCGGAGCCGCGGAGGCGAGCAGCATGGTCTCGACGAGCACGTCCTCGATGCGGCGCGCAGCGGGCATGGACGGGGAACCTA
The DNA here is from genome assembly GCA_963720695.1 of uncultured Acidimicrobiaceae bacterium. Taxonomy (GTDB): domain Bacteria; phylum Actinomycetota; class Acidimicrobiia; order Acidimicrobiales; family Ilumatobacteraceae; genus UBA668. Next base: position 304,987 of record CAVRGG010000004.1, on the reverse strand, counting down.
GCCGGTGGTTCGCAGCGACCGCCGATTCGAGATCCGGTACATCAGGGCCCACGCGACGGCGAGGATCGAGGCAATCGCCGTCGATCGATAGAGCAGTGTGGTGCGGTCGCTGCCGGCGTATGCGGCGTGCAGGCTGGTCAGCCAGAACACGGCGTAGCTGCTGAGGTGCACGGCCCGCCAGACCTTCTTCGGCAGATGCTTCATCGCCAGTGAGGTGAGCTCGACCGCGACGAGCAACCACATCGCGACGACGCCGAGCGCAACAGCGCCCGGCTTCCATGTCGAGGCGTACGGCACCAGGAGATCGGCGAGTCCGAAGCTCGTGTAGCTGTCGGCGACGAGCGATGCGAGATGGATCAGCACGAACGAGACCGTGAGGCCGCCGAGCCAACGATGCAGGTCGAGCAGCCAGGCGGGTCGCCGTTGCTCCGGGAATGCCTTCGTCGACAGGATCACGCCCCAGATCACCGACGCCGTGAGCATCAGCCATGCGATCGCGCCGCTGGACCGGGTGACGTACCACCAGAACTGCGAGTTCACGGTCGGACGCCCGCTTCGGTGGCGATCCACGACAGGCCGTCGGTCGTGACGAGCCGCCCGTCGAGGGTTGTCGCGATCCCCATCAGCGCGTGGCGAGCGAGGTACGCGGCGACGCCGGCGCTCCCGCACAACATCGCCGCGGTCGCGTGCGCCTCCGCCGCCCATCCCGTGCCGGCCACGACGGTGACGGCGGCGAGGTCGGTGGCGGACTCCGAGCGGGTGTAGGGGTCGATGACGTGGTGACGGTCGCCATCGACAGTGGTCCACCGCCGCGTCCTCGTGCTGGAGGTGGCGACGCCGCCACCGCTCACGGCAAGAGTGCACAGCGGTCGTTCGGCACTGTCGTCGTGTTCGACGGCCACCGACCATCCGTCGTCGTCGGGACTCACGCCCGCCATCGACATGTCGCCGCCGATGCTGACAAGCGCACCCGTCGCTCCGTTGTCGAGCAACCAGGTCACGGTCAGGTCGGCGGCCAGGCCCTTTCCGATGCCTCCAGCGTCCAGGGTGAGCCCGGCGGGTGCTGTGACCGTCCGCTCGACGGTGTCGACTCGGACGTCGGTGACGCATCCGATCGATGCCGCCGTCGGCAGGAGCGTGCGGCGCGTCGCGTCGTGTCGACTGGCGCCGTAGCCGTTGGCCACGAGCACCGGAAGGATCGTGGGATCGTACGCGCCATCGGTGAGGGCGTGCGCTGCCTGCATGGTGGCCACCAGGGTGAGGGTCGAGTCGGCGACATCGACGGGTGCACCGTCGGCGAGGTTGATGTGGGTGATGTCGCTGGTGGTGAGGAACCTGCTCCACCGCTCCTCCAGCTCAGCGAGCAGCACGTGCGCGGAGGCGCCGAGGTCCCGATCGCCGCCGACGGTGACGATGTGGAGCTCGCTGCCCATCACCCGCCCGAGGTGTTCCGCCGTTCGATCACTTGCTGCCACGGGACTTCACCACCGGGGCAGCCGACGGCGCGGCTTGCTGGACCACCGGTTGTGCCGTGAGCGCGATCGGCGGCGCAGCGGTGGTCCCGGGAGCGGCCGCTGCCGCCGCGACGGCCGAGCTCGTGCCGTTCCCGGCGATCGGTGTCGCGGTGCCGTTCTGATGGATGACGACCACCACCGGCGCCGGCTGGGTGGCCGGGGGAGGGGCCGGTGTGGAGGTGGGGTGCTGGGCGAGTGCCATTGCTCCCACGAGGCCGAACATGGCGGCGGTGCCGAAGCCCGCCGCAGCGATCTTCGAACCCGTCGCCGGCTTCCGGCGGCCGGCGGTCCTCGCTGCCGGTGCTGATGCCGGTGCGGATGTCGTCGCCGTCCGTCCGCCACGCTGGCGTTGCAACTGAGCGACTCGGGCGAGCTGGGCCGCCTCGGGGGTGAGGTCAGTCATCGTCGCCACCTCCTTCGTACTCGTGGGACTCGTGGCCACCGCCGCCGGTGCTCGGTGCGGGACTCGCGACGACGATCGGTTCGTTCACGTTGGCGCTGATCGTGCCGTCGGGGGCCGCCGTCGCCGTGAACTGCAAGGTGCGGGTGCCGTTGGTGAAGGTCACGGTCAGCTGCGAGGGATTCGGCTGCACCATGCTCCAGTTCCATCCGACCGCAGGGGCCACGCTGTCGAGCCGGATCGACGAGGACGTCGCGGAGACGGTTGCCGTCCCTGCGGTGTCCACCGCGAACTCCTGGCCGCCGGCCACCTCGACCGCGGTGGTCGTCGTGGTGGGGTCGAGGTAGACGTCGACGACCTGTGTCGTCGGGGGAAGGAGATCACCCGCGGCACTGACCTGGCCGACGTTGGTGTTGTTGCTCGCATTGAGAATGCCGACGTTGGCGCCCACTGCGATGGCGCCGGTGATGCCGACGGCGGCGATCGATGCGATGGTGACCAGTCGATTGCGGCCGGTGAACCATCCCGATGACTTGTCTGTTTCCATGACCGTGACGGTACGACGGGACCCGACAGCGCCGGGCCAGCCCGAGGCAAAGGTTTGGTTAAGGCAGTAGGGCCGGCGGCCCGCGAGGTGCGAGGCTGCTCCCGTGCAACTGCTGCTCGTCGAGGACGACCCGTCGATCTCGGTCCCGCTCGCGGAAGGGCTCACCCGAGAGGGCTTCACCGTGACGGTGGCGTCCAGCGGTGCGGCAGCGCTCGCCGCCGGGCCGGTGGACCTCGTGCTGCTGGATCTCGGTCTGCCCGACCTGGAGGGCAGCGTCGTCTGCCAGCAGCTCCGGGCTCGTGGGCCCGTGCCGATCATCGTGGTGACCGCACGTGGTGAGGAGATCGACCGGGTCATCCTGTTGGAACTCGGCGCGGACGACTACGTCGTCAAGCCGTTCGGCTTCCGCGAGCTCGTCGCCCGCATCCGAGCGGTGTTGCGTCGCAGCGCAGGGGGAGGCCAGCCGCTCGTGTCGACCACGGTCGAGGTGGGATCCATCGTGATCGACCAGCGCACGCACGCCGTCACGTTCGAGGGCGCACCGGTGAGCCTGACACCGAAGGAGTACGACCTGCTGGCGTGCCTCGCTGCCGATCCGGGTGCAGTGCGCAGCCGCGAGCAGCTGATCCACGATGTGTGGGACGAGCACTGGTGGGGTTCGACCAAGACGCTCGACGTGCACGTCGCCTCCCTGCGCAAGAAGTTGCGGCCGGAGTTGATCGAGACCGTGCGCTCCGTGGGCTACCGACTCGTCACCGGCGAGGTGTCGTGACTCGAAGACTCCTGCTCAGTTACCTCACGGTCACGCTCGTGGTGCTCCTGCTGCTGGAGATCCCCCTCGCGGTCTTCTACTCGCAGCGCGAGCTCGACCGGTTCACCACGGGCCTCGAGCGTGACGCGACCGTGATCGCGGCCATCTACGAGGACGACCTGGAAGCGGGTCGCCCCCTCGACCCGTACGCGGCGAACTCCTACGACACCAAGACCGGGGCACGAGTGGTGGTCGTCGACTCGCGCGGCATCTCCCTCGTCGACACGCAGGACGCGGTTCCTCGCGACTTCTCCACCCGCCCCGAGATCGTCACCGCGCTCGATGGTCAGCGTTCCTCGGGGAAACGTCATTCGTCGACCCTCGGCGCGGACCTGGTGTTCGTCGCACTTCCGGTGTCCTCGAGCGGGACGGTGCACGGCGCGGTGCGAGTCACGTTGGACACGAGCCTCGTGGACCGCGACGTGCACCGGTTCTGGTTCAGCCTGGTCGCGGTCGCACTGGTCGTGCTGGGTGTCATCGCGCTGGTCGGTTGGGCGATCGCCCGGTCGGTGACGCAGCCGATCCGGCGTCTTCAGCGCGATGCGGCTCGCTTCGCGTCGGGGGACCTCGTCGCCCGTGACGGGGTGAGCGGTGGCCCCACGGAGCTGCGTGAGCTCTCCGACACCATGTCGCACATGGCGGAGCGGCTCGCCGAGCTGCTCGACGAGCAGCGCTCGTTCGTCGCCGACGCGTCCCACCAGCTGCGCACGCCGCTCACCGCGCTCCGGCTCCGGCTGGAGAACGTGCAGGCGCGGCTCGCCGCGTCCGGCTCGGACATCGAGGCGGCCGACATCGAGTCGGCGATCGACGAGACCAGCCGCCTCGCCGCGCTGGTCACCGATCTGCTGCAGCTCGCCCGCGCCGACCAGCGTCTGGAGACGACGATCGTCGACCTGGCGCACCTCACGGCCGAGCGGGTGGACACGTGGAGCGCCGTGGCCGAGATGAGCGGCGTCACCCTCGCGCTGTCGGGCGCCGCCTCGACGGTGCTGGTCCGTGCCACCGTCGGCGCCATCGAGCAGATTCTCGACAACGCGCTCGACAACGCCGTGTCGGTGTCTCCCTCCGGAGCGATGGTCACGGTCGCGATCGAGCGGGATGGCTCGCTCGCCCGTCTCGTCGTCGCCGATCAGGGGCCGGGCCTCAGCGACAGCGACAAGGCCAAGGCCACCCGCAGGTTCTGGCGAGGTGCGTCGAGCACTCCCGGGACGGGCCTCGGCCTCGCGATCGCCGATGCGCTCGCGAGGGGATGTGGCGGATCACTGACCCTCGCCGACGCGCCCGGAGGGGGCCTCGCGGTGGTGCTGACCCTGGTCGCTGCCGACGAGTGATCCGGCGCGTCACGGACGCAGCGGTATCGGCGCGCCGTGGAGGGGTACCACGGCCGTCCACTCCAGCTCGCGTTCGATGCGATGCCGGAGGGCATCCGAGGCAGACGGCTCCCCGTGGACGACGAACACCGTGTCCGGCGGGGGTGTGGCGCTGCCCACCCACGCAACGAGCTCGTCGGCGTCAGCGTGCACCGAGAAGCCGGTGAGATCTTGGACGCGCGCCTTCACGCTCACGTACTGACCGTGGATCTTGACGCTGGTCGCACCGTCGAGCAGCTGTCGCCCACGGGTTCCCGCAGCCTGGAAGCCGACGAGGACGACGCTGTTGCGCGCATCCGGCAGGAAGCGGGTCAGGTGATGCACGACTCGCCCGCCGGACGCCATCCCTGCACCGGCGATGATGATCGCCGGACCGGCCAGTCGCGAGACAGCCTTCGAGCCCTCCGTGTCGTGCACCTCGTGCAGATCGGGGAGATCGAACAGCTCGCCGGCGTCGTGCAGCTCGGGACGGACATCTGCCGCACTCTGCTCGAACGCGTCGCGATAGATCTTCAGCCCGGCCAAGGCCATCGGGCTGTCCACGTAGATGGGGACGCGGGGAAGGTCTCCGGCGTCCGCGATCTGACGGAGGTGATACAGCAGAACTTCGGTTCTGTCGACAGCGAAGGCGGGGATGATGATCTTCCCGCCGCGTCGAACCGTCTGCCCGATCACCTCGGCGAGTGCCTCGTGGGAGTGCGTGTCGTGGTGCAGCCGATCGCCGTAGGTCGACTCGACGAACAAGTAGTCGCATTCGCCGACCGGTGCGGGTGGGACCAGGAGCGGGTGACTGGGACGCCCGAGGTCCCCGCTGAACTGCAGTGTCGGGCCGCCATCGAGTTCGACGTGGACAGTCGACGAGCCAAGGATGTGTCCGGCCGGCCGCAACGTGACGCGGACGCCCTTTGCCACCTCCACCGTGGCGTCGAAGGGTTGTGGCCGCAGCTGGTCGAGGGCGGTCCACGCGTCGTCCTCGGTGTACAGCGCCAACGCCGGATGATGCCGCGAGTAGCCGGAGCGGTTGGCGAATCGCGCCTCCTCCTCCTGCAGCCGCGCACTGTCGGGGAGCACCACCGACATCAGTCGACCGGTGTCGTGGGTCACGTGCACCGCGCCACGGAAACCTGCCTTGACCAGCCGCGGAAGGTAGCCACAATGATCGAGGTGGGCGTGGCTGATCACCACCGCGTCGAGCGTCACGGGCGCCACGGGAAAGGCGGCCCAGTTTCGCTCGCGTAGCTCTTTGAGTCCTTGGAACATGCCGGCGTCGAACAAGACCCGGGCGCCGCCGTGTTCGACGAGGAACTTGCTACCCGTGACGGTCTGGGCGGCGCCGAGGGGCACCACCGTCGTGCTCGCCGGGGCGGCGGGCATCAGCGGTAGCGCGGGGTGGCGAAGATCTCGCGGACGAGCGGCTCGAAGTGCTCCAGCGGCTCGGTGGGTCCATCGGGGTCGAACGCGACCTGGTCCCAGTCGTCGGTGAACTCCTCGCAGAGTGCGAACCACGACTCGTCGCGGTATTGCTCGCGAAGGTCGGTCGGCATGCCGAAGTAGCCGTAGTAGTGCCGGCCCTGGAAGTCCTGGTGGTGGTAGAGCATCTTGAACACGTCGGGGCGCACGTAGGGCCGCAGCATTTCGGCGGCGATGGGGCCGTGATTGGGCACGCTGATGGCCTTGCCGATGTCGTGGCACAACGATCCCACGACGACCTCCGGGTCGGCGCCGGCGCGCTCGGCCAGCGTGGCGGTCTGCAGGCAGTGCGTGAGCTGGTCGGTGGCGAAGCCGTCGGTGATGTCGGCGAGCGAACGCAGCAGCATCAGGATGCGGTCGGCGACCCGACCCTGGTTGCGACTCGTCTGCTCACCGATCACTGCCCATTGCTCGGCGGTCGACTCGTCCATGCGTGTGAAGGTTGCGGCCATCGGCCCATTGTGACACCTCCTCCGGTCCTTCGCTTCGCTCGGACGGACCCCGAGGGTGAATGCTCGCGCCATGGATTTCGACCTGCCTCCCGACCTGCTCGAACTGCTCGCCGAACTCGACGCGTTCATCGTCAACGTCATCGAGCCGCTGCAGCAACAGGACGACAACGAGCGCTTCTTCGATCATCGACGTGAGGACGCTCGCACGGACTGGGACAATCAGGGGCTGCCCAACGAGGAGTGGGAGCAGTTGTTGCACCGCGCGAAGCGACTCGCCGACGACGCCGGCTTCTACCGGTACCCGCTCCCGAAGGAGTTCGGCGGTCGTGACGGCACCAACCTCGGCATGGCGGTGATCCGTGAGCACTTCGCTCGTCGCGGTCTCGGACTGCACAACGATCTGCAGAACGAGCACTCCATCGTCGGCAACAACGTCGGGCTGTTGCTGATGATCGCGTACGGCACGGACGAGCAGAAGGCGGAGTGGATCGAGGACCTCGCCGAGGGTCGGCGCGGCTTTGCGTTCGGGATCACCGAACCGGACCACGGCAGCGACGCGACCCACATGGGCACCACGGCTGTGCGCGACGGCGACGAATGGGTCATCAACGGCGAGAAGACGTGGAACACCGGCATCCACAAGGCGCAGTACGACATGATCATGGCTCGCACGAGTGGCAAGGCGGGTGACGGCGACGGCATCACCGCGTTCCTGGTGCCGACGGCGAGCCCGGGCTTCGAGGTGCTCGAGTATCTCTGGACGTTCAACATGCCCACCGATCACGCACACATCCGGCTCACCGACGTGCGCGTGCCGGCGTCCGCCGTGTTCGGGGGCGAGGGCCGCGGGCTCCAGGTGGTGCAGCACTTCTTCAACGAGAACCGCATCCGCCAGGCGGCGTCGTCGCTCGGCGCAGCCCAGTTCTGCATCGACGAATCGGTGAAGTACGCCAAAGAGCGCCGGCCCTTCGGCAAAGCACTGGCCAGCAACCAGGCCATCCAGTTCCCGCTCGTCGAGCTGCAGACGCAATGCGAGATGCTGCGGGCTCTCATCCACAAGACGGCATGGATGATGGACAAGTACGGCGCCTTCAGCCAGAGCGACAAGGTGTCGATGTGCAACTACTGGGCGAACCGGTTGTGCTGTGAGGCCGCTGACCGGGCGATGCAGGTCCACGGCGGTCTCGGCTACTCGCGGCACAAGCCCTTCGAGCACATCTATCGCCACCACCGCCGGTATCGGATCACCGAAGGCGCCGAGGAGATCCAGATGCGTCGGGTCGCCGGGTACATGTTCGGCTTCATGAACCAGCGCGCACCCAAGGGTGTCGCCGAGTCCTGACCCCTCGAGCGCCGGCTCCTGGTCCGGATCCTTCCCGGACTCCGGGAAGGATCCGGACCAGAAACCTGGGTGGGAAGGATGCTGCCCAGAAGCCGAGGATCAGCTGCCGAAGACCTCGAGGAAGTGTTGGCGCATCGCTCGCCATGAGCGGAGGTCGCTGAGCTCGTGATACTCGAATCCGGGGCGACGCCCGTCGGCCAGCCGGTTGGTGAAGCTGTGGCCGGCGCCGCTGTAGAGGATCATCTGCCAATCGACGCCGCCTGCGTTCATCTCGGCCTCGAAGTCGGCTCGTTGGGCGGCGGGGATGATGGGGTCGTCGACGCCGATGCAGACCAGCACCTTGCCACTGATGTTGGACGCATCCGCGGGCGCCGGCGTCGCCAGCCCGCTGTGGAAGCCGACGATCGCGTGGACGTCGGCGCCGCCTCGGCCGAGTTCGAGCGACATCGTGCCTCCGAAGCAGTAGCCCATCGCTCCGACCTTCGTGTGGTCCGCACGAGGATGGGCGAGCAGCACGTCGAGGCCCGCCTGTGCCTTGGCGCGGGTGATGGCGGGATTGCTCATCATCTCGCCGAGCCGGGGCATCACGTCGTCCATCGGGATCGGTTGCCCGCCGCCCCAGTAATCCAGTGCGAACGCGAGGTACCCGAACTCCTCCGCCAGGCGACGGGCGCGTTCGCGGACGTGATCCGTCATGCCAGGGCCCTCGTGGCAGACGAGGATCGCCGGTCGGACGTCGTCGCCGTCGGGCTCGGCCATGTGGCCGACGCACTTCACTCCGTCGTGTTCGTACTCGATGTCGTGGCTCTGCATGAGGGCAAACTAGTGCGGGCGCGATCGGTTAGTGTTTCCTGAACAGCCGGTCAGTCGAGCGGTCGCTGGTCGGATCGTCGTCGGAGTTGGGGGAGCGTATGGAGGCACATCGTGGCGACGGAGGCGGTCGAATCGAGCTGTCGTCGCTCTCGAAGTGGTACGGCTCCCTGAAGGTCCTCGACAGCATCGATCTCGTCATCGAGCCGGGTGAGTTCTTCTCGCTCCTCGGTCCGTCGGGTTGCGGCAAGACGACGACACTGCGCCTGATCGGCGGGTTCGAGGACATCGAACACGGTTCGGTGCACATCGACGGCGTCGACGTGCGCGGTGTGCCCCCGGAGAAGCGGCCGGTCAACACCGTCTTCCAGAACTACGCGCTCTTCCCGAACCGTTCGGTGGAGGACAACGTGGCGTTCGGGCTGCGGTTCCAGGACGCCTCCAAGGCGGAGGCGAAGCGTCGAGTCGCCGAGGCACTCGAACTGGTCCGCCTCACCGGTTTCGAGGCCCGTCGTCCGCACCAGTTGTCGGGTGGTCAGCAGCAGCGGGTGGCCCTCGCCCGGTCGCTCGTCCTGCGACCCAAGGTGCTGCTCCTCGACGAGCCGCTCGGCGCGCTCGATGCCAAGCTGCGGCGCGTGCTGCAGGTGGAGCTCCGGGCGCTGCATCGTGAGGTCGGCATCACCTTCGTCTACGTCACCCACGACCAGGAGGAAGCGCTGACGATGAGCGATCGGTTGGCCGTGATGAACTCGGGCGTGATCGAGCAGGTCGGCACGCCGCGAGAGGTGTACGACCGGCCGGCCAACACCTACGTCGCCGACTTCCTGGGCTTGGCCAACCTGCTCCCCGCGGTGGCGGACGAGTCGGGGGTCGATGTGCTCGGCCAACGGGTCATCACCCCGACCAACGGCGCCTTCGGCAACTGCTACGTCGTGATCCGGCCGGAGCGGCTACGGCTGGTCCCGCCAGAGCACGCCATGGTGCGCGGCCGGATCGACAACGTCGTGTTCGCGGGCGCACTCACCCATGTGCACGTCGCCGCGGGCGACCATTCGCTGCAGGCGATGGTGGCGAACGGCGCCTCCGGGCCCGACCTGCGCGAGGGGGTCGAGGTGGGAATCGAGATGAGCCCCGACTCGGTACGGGTGCTCCCGAACTGAATCGGTCAGTCGACGGAGCCACGCGCCGTCAGGTAGTGCTGCATGAAGTGCACGACGAGTTCGTCCTTGGGGGACAGCACTCCATGGTCGAACGCCATCGAGGCGACGCCCTGCTGCACCCGCTCGCACACGCCGTTGTCCTGGGCGGCGACGAGGTCGTTGAACTCGACGACGGGCGTGGGATCGAAGCCAGGTGCGGCGATGGTCTCCGGGGAGAACAGGAACTCCATCGTCATCGAGGTGAGGTTCGGCCCCTTGGGGAACAGCGTCGACACGATCGCACTGGTGCCGGTGACGTCGATGAAGCCGTTCGGGAAGATCGTGCCGCCGTAGTAGGAGTGCGCATCGAGGTCGCTGAGGCCGGGAAGCACGGGCAGGTCGACCGGACCCGAGGCGAAGCTGGTGCCGTGTGACAGGCCGACGCCTCCGTCGGGACGGCTCGGGTCGGTGACCCAGCCCGACCGGTAGGTGGGCACCAGCTCCACGAGCTCGGGATGGACCCGGGTGCAGTGGAGGCACTCCTGGTAGTTCTCCATCACGATCTTCCAGTTGGCATGGATGTCGCACGTCGTGCTCGCCGCGATCTTCAGCGCGCCGAACTCGTATCGCTCGAGCGCGATGAGCTCGGCGGCGTTGGTCGCCAGCCAGGAATCGAACTCGGGCGGATCCTTGGACAGGCTGACGAACACGAAGCCCTGCCAGCTCCGCACGTGGTACTGCCACAACGGGAGGGTGCTCTTGTCGATCTCGTCGTTGTCGAGGTGCGGCGTGGCGATGAGACGACCGTCGAGTGCGTAGGTCCACGCGTGATACGGGCACATGAGTGAACCCTGACCGCTGTCGGTGTGGGCGTCGCACAGCCGGGCGCCGCGGTGACGGCACACGTTGGCGAAGGCGTGCAGTTCGTCGTCGAGGTCGCGGGTGATCAGGACGCTCTCGCCGGCGACATCGATGACGGTTCGGTTGCCGCGCTCGAGCGCAGACCCGTGCCCGGCGAGGAACCATCCGTGGTGGAAGATGCGCTCCCGTTCGATGTGCCAGATCTCGTCGCTGAGATAGTCGGACCTCGTGAGGGTGTGCGTGTGGTTCGGCATTGCTGCGCTCCGTTTCCGGTGTTCCCCGCAGTGTAGCGAACCCTGAACGACCGATCAGACAAGTGGGCTACAGTTGGGCCATGAGTCGATCGAACGGTTCGTCGCTGGATGATCTGATCACGCGTGAGGAGGATCGGTTCCAGGCCCGGATGTCCGGCTCGCGGCACCTCTGGGAGCGTGGGCAGCAGGTGATGCCGGGCGGTGTGTGCTCGAGTTGGGCCAGCTCACGGCCGTTGCCGGTGTGGGTCGACCGTGGCGAGGGCGCGTACGTCTGGGACGTCGACGGCACCAAGTACGTCGACATGCATGGTGGCTACGGCGTCAATGTCGTCGGCCACGCCAACCCTGCGGTGGTACGCGCCGTGCAGGAACGAGTCGCGAAGGGAACCCACTTCGCCCAGCCCACCGAGGATGCGGTGTACGTCGCCGAGGCGCTGGCGTCCCGGTTCGGCCTGCCCCAGTGGCGGTTCAACAACTCGGGGACCGAGACCACGATGGATGCGTTCCACCTCATGCGGGCCATCTCCGGCAAGCAACTGGTCGTGAAGATCGAGGGCACCTACCACGGTCATCACGACTCGGCCATGGTGTCGATCTTCCGCTCCGAGGCACAACTCGGGCCGGTCGACGATCCTGCTCGCGTGGCCGGCCCAGGGGTCGCCCAGCCGATGGCGGACCTGTTGCGCATCGTGCCGTTCAACGACCTCGACGCGTTGGAGCGCGTGCTCGATCGTCACCGTGGCGAGATCGCGGGCATGATCATGGAACCGATGATGATGAACGCGGGCATCATCACGCCCAAGCCCGGGTACCTCGAAGGGGTGCGGCAGCTCACCAGGGACCACGGCGTGCTGTTGGCGTTCGACGAGGTGAAGACCGGTCTCGTGGTGCATCCGGGCGGTGTCACCGCCATGTCGGGCGTGACACCTGACATCGTGTGCCTCGCCAAGGCGCTCGGTGGGGGCCTGCCCTGTGGGGCCATCGGCGGGACCGAGGAGGTGATGTCGGCGATCACCGACGGCCGCTACGACCAGATCGGCACGTTCAACGGCAACCCCCTCACGATGGCGGCGGCCCGCGCGACGCTGTACGAGGTGCTCACGCCCGAGACCTACGCCCGTGCCGAGGCGATCGGTCGCACGATGCTCGACGAGTCGGTGGCCGCGCTCCGCGCCGCGGGCCAACCGGCGTGCGGCTCGGTGTACGGCTTCAAGGGCTCGGTCGCCTTCAGCGAGCAGCCGGCGACGAACTACCGCGAGTTCCTCCGCATCTCCACCGGCATCAGCCACCTCCACTTCCTCATCCAGCACAATGGCGGCGTCTTCCTGCCACCGTGGGGCAAGAGCGAGTCGTGGACCCTGAGCGTCGCCCATTCCGACGACGATGGGGCGCGCTACGTGGAGAACGTCCGCACGCTCGCGTCCGAGCTGGCCCGCATGGGAGATGACTCCTCGGAGATCTTCGCAGTGGGCAGTTACAACTGATGCCGCGCCTGCAGGAAGTGACCAAGGACGACGGTGTCGCGGCCGTGATGGCGGCGCTCGACGCGGACGGTGCGGTGATCGTGCGCGACATGTTGACACCGGGCACGTTGGAGGCTTTTCGCGACGACATGATCGCCCACGCGTCCGGCCGAGCGCCGGGAAGCGTGGCCGACAACGCGGTGGTGAGGAAGTTCTGGGGAGAGCACACCACTCGGTTCACCCGGCTCGCGCATCGCAGCCCGGCGTTCATCGACATCCTGACCGATCCGTTCTACCTGTCGGTGGCCGACGAGGTGCTCTTGCCCCACGGCCAGGACTACTGGATGAACACCGGGCAGATGATGATCCTCGGGCCGGGGGAGAAGGCGCAGTGGTTGCATCGTGACGCGGCCAACTGGCCGGCGATGCTGTGCCGCCCCGATGGCTTCGACGTCACGCTCAGCTGCATGTACGCCATCACCGAGTTCACGGCAGAGGTGGGAGCGACCCGCGTGGTGCCGGGGAGCCATCGTTGGGAGGACTACGACCGGGTTCCCACCCCCGACGAGATCTGCCAGGCGGTGATGCCTGCGGGCAGCGGCATGATCTACACCGGCCGCGTCATCCACGGAGGTGGCGCCAACGCCACTGCCGACCAGTTCCGGTACGGACTCCACCTGTCGTTCGTGCTCGGCTGGCTCACCCCCGAGGAGGCAGGCCCACTCGGAACCAGCTGGGACGACGTCCGTCACCTCCCGGCCGCCGCACAGCGCCTGCTCGGGTGGCGCAGCAGCCGCGTCGACGACCAGTGGTCCGCTCGCGTCTGGACCGTCGACTACGAGGACGTCCCCGTCGGGCTCGGCCTCCACCCCGACGCCTGACACCCCACGTGGGCGGTACGCCACCTCGGTTTCTGGGCAGCGATGTTCTCGCGCCGGGTTCTGGGTCGGATTGTTCCCGGAGTCCGGGAAGAATCCGACCCAGAAGCCCCTCGCAGCGCCGGCGTCAACGACCGGGCCGCGTCATCGACCGTGCCGTGTCAACGACCGTTCCACGACGGGGGGCGGCGCTCGTTGAACGCCCGGGTGCCTTCCTGGGCATCCTCGGAATCGATCGCCGACCGGTAGCTCTCGAAGTCCTTGATCGCCGCCATCGCCGCGATCGGGTCCATCTGCGCCGTGCGGCGGCCGATGTCGAGGATCGCGGCGACGCTGAGGGGAGCGGCAGCCTTCACCCGTTCGGCGAGCGCCCGCGCCGCGTCGATCAGATCGCTCCCGGGAGTGACCTGGTTCACCAGACCGTGCTGGAGGCACTCGGCGGCCGTGAGCCGGCGGCCCGCGAGCAGGACTTCGCGGGCGAGGTGCGGGGGGATGAGTCGGGGAAGTCGAACGCTTCCGACGTCGGGAAGGATGCCGAGCGTGGCCTCGGGCAGGAAGAACTGGGCGTGGTCTGCGGCCACGATCAGATCGGCGGACATGGCGATCTCGAAACCGCCGCCGACCGCCATGCCGTTGACGGCGGCGATCACCGGGGTGCGCCTGGCCGGCAGATCGGGGAAGCCGCCGAAGCCGCCCACGCCGTAGTCGCTGTCGAACGCCTCGCCCTCGCCTGCCGCCCCGAGGTCCCATCCGGCGCTGAAGAACCGCTCGCCCGCACCGGTCATGATCGCGACGCGAACGGAAGGGTCGTGCTCGAAGCCGAGGAAGACCTCGCCGAGTGCCCGACTCGTTGCCGAGTCGATGGCGTTTGCCTTCGGTCGGTCGACCGTCACGAGGGCGATGCCGTCGGCGATCTCGACGTGGAAGCCGGGGTGGGTCATGAGAAGGCATCCTCCACGATCAGCAGCGCGTCGACTGCGGTGGCTCCCGTGCGTCCGACGAGCACGGGGTTGAGTTCCAGTTCGACCACGTCGGTGCCGACGACCGCGTCGACGGCACGCACCACGAGTTCGGCGAGTGCCTCCACGTCGGCCGCGGGACGGCCACGGAAGCCGTACAGCAACGGGGCGCTGCGCAGCCGTCCGAGCGCCTCGATCACCTCGGGCACGGTGACCGGCGCGAGCAGATGGACGACGTCGCCCCAGAGCTCGGTCAGCACGCCGCCGTGTCCGAGCGTGACGAGCCAGCCCACCGGAGGGTCGCGGCGGATCGTCACCAGGACCTCGGCGACCACGTCGGTGACGGTGCTCTCGACGAGAAAACCGGCCGAGGTGGCCGGCATGGACGCCGCGGCCGCGACCACTGCGTCGCGGTCCGACAAACCCACGCGGACAGCGCCCGCCTCGCTCTTGTGGGCATGGCCCAGCGCCTTGAGGGTGATCGGGTAGCCGATCCCGTCGGCTGCGTCGGCGACGCCCTCGGTGCCGACCACGACACCCTTCGGCACGGCGACGCCGGCGTGAGCGAGTCGCTGCTTCGCTCCGGCCTCGTCGATGAGCAGGGTGGTCCCGGAGGCGGTGACGGGCGAGTGGACGGCGGCCGTCAGGCGGCTGGCGGCAGTGCCCGCCTCGGCTGCGGCATCGATCGCCACCAGCGCCTCGGTGAGGCCGAGCAGGGGGGTGAGCCCGCGTCCGGCGATGTGCGTGCGGAACTCCTCGTTGATGCACTCGGCCAGTGTCGCGACGACGACGGCCCGCCCTCCGGTGGCGTCCGCCGCATCCGCCAGTGCGTCCGCCGCGGTGTACCACGCAGTCGGGTCGTTGTCGGCGGAGGGCGGTGCGTCGAGCACGAGCATGGTCGCATCCTGGGGACCGGCCATCACGGCGGTGAACGTCGCCGCCATCGCCGCCCGATCGCCCCACATGAAGGTGTGGTAGTCGAGCGGGTTGCTCACCGAGACGAGCTCGGTCAGTGTCGCCTCGATCCGTCCGCGGTGCTCATCGGAGAACGGCTCGAATCGTAGGTTCGTCGCCTCGCTCCGGTCGGCGACGAGGGAGGCCTCACCGCCGGAACAACTCAGCGAGACGATGCGACGGCCACCGACCGGACCGCCGGAGTCGAGGAGCGTGAGCGTTTCCAGGAGCTCCGCCGGCGTCGTCACGGTCGGTACGCCGTAGCGATCGAACAGCGCGTCGTAGGCATCGGCACGGCCGGACATCGACCCGGTGTGCGACGTGGCGATCAGCGAGCCCGTCGCCGAGCGCCCTGTCTGCAACGCCACGATCGGCACTCGGCGCTCGGCCGCGGTCCGGGCGACGGCGGCGAACTGCTGCGGATCGCGCACGGCTTCGAGGAACAGCCCGATCGCCGAGATCCGATCGTCGTCGAGGAGCGCCGCGATCGCGTCCTCGGTGCCGAGGTTCGCCTGGTTGCCCACCGTGATCATGCTGCCCAGCCGCAGGCCGCGCTGTTGAAAGGTGAGGTTCACGGCGACGTTGCCGCTCTGGGAGATGATCGCCGCCCCACGCTCATGGCGCGCCATGCCGTGCTCGTCGGGCCAGAGAGCGACACGGTCGAAGGTGTTGACGAAGCCGTAGCAGTTGGGTCCGAAGAACGGCATCCCGGCCGCTGCCGCGAGGAGCTCTTCCTGCAGATGGTCGTCGCCCGACTCGGCGAACCCCGAGCCGTAGCACACCGCACCGCCGGCCCCCATCGCGGCCAGCGTCCGCATCGCCTCGATGGTGGCGTGCCGGTTCACACCGAGGAACACCGCATCCGGCACGCCGGGGAGGTCGGCGAGCGTTCGAAGGCACGGGATCCCTCCGACGTCGGTCCGCGTGGGGTGGACGGGCCAGATGTCGCCCTCGAAACCGAGCTTGCGGCACTGTCGGACCACCCGATCCGCCGGCGCACCGCCGAGCACGGCGATCGAGCGCGGTGCGAGCAAGCGCTGCAGATCTGGGGTTGGGCGAGGGCTCATGTGTCAGGCACCGTAGGGGCGGAGCATGGCCCGCGAGATGATGTGCCGCTGGATCTCGCTCGTGCCGTCCCAGATGCGGTCGACGCGCGTGTCGCGCCACATGCGCTCCAGCGGCAGTTCGTCCATGAGTCCCATGCCTCCGAGGATCTGGATGGCCTCATCGGTGACGAACTGACACATCTCGCTGGCGAACACCTTCGCCATCGCCATGTCGGTGTCGGTGGCCGTTCCGAGGGTGTCCTTCCACGCGGCCCGCAGTGTGAGCAGTTCGGCGGCCTCGAGTCGGGTCGCCATGTCGGCGAGCTTGAACGAGACGCCCTGGAACTTGCCGATCTGCTGGCCGAACTGTTCGCGGGTCGCTGCCCACTCGGTGGCGATGCCGAGCGCGCGCCGGGCGCGCCCCACACACACCGCGGCCACCTGGAGGCGAGTCGATCCGAGCCACTCGTTGGCTGCGTCGAAGCCGCGGTGCTCCTCTCCGAGGATGCTCGAGGCTGGCACCCGGCAGTTGTCGAAGTT
Organism: uncultured Acidimicrobiaceae bacterium; assembly: GCA_963720695.1. GTDB lineage: Bacteria > Actinomycetota > Acidimicrobiia > Acidimicrobiales > Ilumatobacteraceae > UBA668. The sequence continues at coordinate 288,177 of CAVRGG010000004.1, read as the reverse complement.
GATGATGAGGTTGTGATAGCCGCGGTTGGAGACGCAGTTGTACCCGGGCACGACCTCGCACCCTGGTGTGTCGAAGTCGACGAGGAACCCGGTGATGAGCTTCTTCGGTCCACGTGAGGTCTGCTCCTCACCACTGGCCGCGAACAGGATCACGTAGTCGGCATGATCCGCGTGACTGATGAAGTGCTTCACACCGTTGATGACGTAGTCGTCGCCGTCGCGCACAGCCGTGCACTTCATGCCGCGCACGTCGCTGCCGGCGTCGGGTTCACTCATCGCCATGCAGTCCACCCGCTCGCCGCGGATGGTGGGCAGCAGGTACTGCTCGATCTGATCGCCGGTACAGGCGCGCAGGATGTTCGACGGCCGGGCGACGATGTAGTGCAGGGCGTACGACGCCGCGCCGAACTCGCGGTCGACCAGGGTGACCCCGAAGCTGTCGAGCCCACCGCCACCGAGTTCGGCGGGCATGTTCGCGGCGTACAGCCCTGCATCGATCGACTTCTGCTTGATCTGCTGGAGCAGGTCGTGGGGCACGTCGCCGAGTTGCTCGACGACCGCCTCGTGCGGGAACAGTTCCTTCTCGGTGAAGGCGCGCACGGTGTCGACGATCATCCGGTGCTCGTCGGACAGTTCGAAATCCATCGGGTGTCTCCTGGAGGTGGTGCGGGTGTCGGTCAGACGGTGCGGACGGGAAGGCGCATGACGCTGCCGACCTGAGGTGGGACGGGGAGGACCGAGTGGGCGGCAGCGATGGCCTGGAGTGCCGCCGCGACGTCGGGCAGGATCGGCGCTGACCTCCCGGCGCGCATGTCGACGTGGACCAGCATCTGTTCCGCCGTGCAGAGGAGGCCGCCATCGACCCCGTGCATCATCGAGTGGACGAGGTGGACCCGCTTGGCATCGACGCCCAGGACCTGCGTCAGGAACTCGATCGGCTCGTGCTCGGCAACCTCGCGCACGTAGTGGATGTGCGTCTCGACGGTGAAGAAGCTGTGCCCGGCCGCCCGGTACTCCTCGTCGTCGCCGATGTATCGGAACAGAGCGTCGCTCGCCCAACCGGCAGCCGTGAGATACGCCGATTCGGTCATGTGGCCGTTGTAGTCGACCCACTCGGGCTCCACCGGGGTGCGATAGAGCGCGAGGGGTGCAGGTACGACATCGCCCTCGCGCCACCGACGGATGCCCGCCGAGGCGAAGCGCGCCGCCTCGTGGCGGGCCATTGCCGCGCCGGCGGCGCGGCCCGAGGGACGGAGCGCGCGCATCACCGCGATGAGTGCGTCGGGGTCGCCGTCGGTGAGCTCCACCAGTCCCTCACCGAGTTGCCATGCCTCGTGCGCCGGGACGTCGGCGGAGACCGGCGCCATCCCGATCGACTGGAAGAACTCCGCGAGCTCGGCGGCCTGTGGACCGCCGACGCGCACGAGCGGCACGAGGTGTGCAGGCGAGCATCCGAGCGCGGTGTCGTCGGTGGCGAGCAGGCCGGTGATGCCGTCGGGAATCGCGGCATCGACCACGTGGACGACGCGAGCGGTGCGCACATCGGCAGGAGTCCCGCAGCGCAGGCGGGCGAGCGACGCTCCGGGAAAGAGGCCGAGCCGATCGGATGCGGGCCACATGTCGGCGACGCTGCCGCGAACTGTGGAATCATCGACCACCACGACGTCGAGGCCCGACGCCAGGTACCGAGTGATCCATTCGGCGGCGCGGGAACCCTCACCCACCACGGCGACGTGCGACATAGACTAAATATACATTCAGGATTGGACCTCACCGATGCCGAGACCCCGACTCGACCATGTTCGCAAGGCGCAGATCTTGTCCGCTGCGGCGGAGGTGCTGTCGGAACGTGGCTACGCGAACACGCGGGTGATCGACATCGCCAAGACGGCGGGCACGAGCCCTGCGGCCATCCTGTACTGGTTCGACGGCAAGGACGGTCTGCTCGCCGAGGCGTTGCGACTCCGCGAGCAGGAGTTCCACGACCGCTTCACCGTGAAGGCCGAGCACAAGAACTCTGCCTCCGAACGGCTGCGCGTGCTGATCGAGGCGATGCTGCACCATTACGACTGGAAACTCTGGATGGAGCTGTGCGTGTTGGCGCTCCGCGACAAGTCGGCTGCTGCCGAGCGCGACCGCATCGATCGGCGCTGGCGAGCGGCGCTGCGGGGTGTGGTGCGTGAAGGACAGGAGAACGGCGAGTTCATCGATTCGGACCCCGACGAGACGATGTTCATCCTCGCCGGGTTGCTCGATGGGTGGGCGCCGCTGCTGGCGGTGAAGGCGAAGGGCGTCACCCGCGAGCGCGTCGAACGGGTGTGGTTGGCCGAGGCTGCGCGGTTGCTGGGGCCGGGCTTCGATTCCAGCCCTCTGAAACGTACGCGATGATGGGGACATGGATGCGCTGACCGAGATCGCCCCCCAGTTCGTCGCCATGGCCCACTCGATCGTGTGGTCGGTGGTCGCCACCATCGATCCTGCGGGACGACCCCGCACCCGAGTGCTGCACCCGATCTGGGAGTGGGACGGAGCACAACTCACCGGATGGATCGCGACCAGTCCGCTGTCGCCGAAGGCGGCGCACCTCGCCGCACATCCCGCGGTCTCGATCACCTACTGGTCCCCGTCGCACGACACGTGCACCGCCGATTGCTCCGCGGCATGGGAATCGGGCGCCGAGGAGCGCCGAGCGGGCTGGGATCGCTTCCTGCATGGCCCGGCACCCGTGGGCTACGACCCGTCGATCATCCCTCCGTGGACGTCACCGGAGGTCGCAGCGTTCGGTGTGCTCCGGTTGTCCCCGCATCGACTTCGGGTGCAGCCGGCCGCGGTGATGTTGCGTGGCGAGGGCCGGCCCCTGACATGGTCGACGCGATAGTCGACCATGGCCGACTCCGTTCACCCCTACAGCACGGCGACCCAGATGATCGCGGCGCTCGACGAGCGCGCGATCAGTTCGGTGGAGCTGACCGAGATGCACCTCGCCCGGATCGCCGAACGCGACGGACCGCTCAATGCCATTGCCGTGCCCACGGCCGAACTCGCCCGTGAGGCCGCGCTGCGCGCCGACGCCTCGCGAATGGCCGGCCAGCACGGCGCGCTGCTCGGTCTGCCGATGACGCTCAAGGAGTCCACCCAGGTCGCGGGGCTGCCACAGTCGGCCGGCATCGTGGCGTTCGCCGACCACCGCCCGGACCACGACGGGCCCATCGCCCGTCGCGTGTTCGAGGAGGGAGCGTGCCTTCTCGGCAAGACGAACATCCCGGTCGCGGTCGGTGACTGGCAGGCGAACAGCCCGGTCTACGGCACCACCAACAATCCGTGGGATCTCGGTCGCACGCCGGGGGGAAGCACCGGGGGCGGCGCGGCGGCACTCGCCGCCGGGATGACGCCGTTGGAGATCGGGAGTGACATCGGTGGATCCATTCGGGTGCCGGCCGCCTACTGCGGGGTGTACGGCCATCGCCCATCGGAGACAGCGGTCCCGAGGGCCGGCGCGTTTCCGTTGGCCGACCGTGTCAACCCGGCAGCGTTGATGGGCGTGCAGGGCCCCCTGGCTCGCAGCGCGTTCGACCTCGAGTTGCTCTTCGACGTCGTCGCCGGTCCGGAGGAGGGCGAGGACGCCGGCTGGCGGTTCGACCCTCCGCCGGCCAGGCACCGGGCCCTCGAAGACTTCCGGGTTGCCGTCATGCCGCCCAGCACCCTCGCCTCGCCATCCGCGGAGATGGCTGCAAAGGTCGATGAGTTGGCCTCGTTCCTCGGTCGTGCGGGCGCGACGGTCGGGCTCGCGATGCCGCTGATCGACGAGGTCGCCTACCTCTCCGACTACCTGACCCTGCTGAGCCTCATCACGTCGCAGGGGATGGATCCTGAGGAGCGTGCCGACGCCGGGCAGCGGCTCCTCGACAGTGGGGACCCGCTGTTCGTTCCGCATGGTCGCGGGATGACGCTCGACGCGCACGGCCTGCTCAAGCTGCTGAACCGGCGCGAACGCGCTCGGGCGGCGTGGAGGGCGTTCTTCGAGCACTGGGACGTGGTGATCTGCCCCACGGCGCTCGACGCAGCCTTCCCTCACGCGTTCGGTGACCAGCGGGCGAGAGTGCTCTCGGTCGACGGCATCGAGGTGCCCTACATGCACAACATCGTGTATCCGATGTGGGCCGTCTACGCCGGACAGCCGGCCACGGCGTTCCCCGCCGGACTCAACGAGGCAGGACTGCCGCTCGGACTGCAGGCCATCGGGCCGTACCTGGAGGACCGCACCACACTCCACTTCGCTCAATTGCTCGAGCGTGACTGGTACGGCTTCGAGGTCCCGCCGGGGTACTGAGTCAGCGGCCCTGTCCCACCGCCCGGCCGGCCTGGGAGGGCTGGGGAAGCAGCGCGTGGTGCGCACCGATGCGGTCGAGCGCAGCGACCATGTCCGGCGCCGCGGCGACCGCCTTGTCGATCGTGGTGTCCACGTGGAGCAGCATGTGCTCTGCGGTGGCCACCGCGCTCGAGTCGTCCGCCCGGTGCATCGTGGTGAACACGCGCATGCGCTTGGCGTCGTGCGAGATGAGCTGCACCGTCACGTAGAGGTGGTCACCGGCGCGTGCCTGAGCGAGGTAGTTGAGGTGGCTCTCCACGGTGAACCAGCTGTGACCGCCTGCGAGGTAGGCCTCGTCGACGCCGATCACCCGGAGCAGTCGATCGACGGACTCGCTGGACAGTTGCATGTACCGGCTGTCGTTCATGTGGCCGTTGTAATCGACCCATTCGGCCGGCACCCGTACCTCGTGCAGCCGCATCGGTGCGGTGACATCGACCTCGCCGACGGCGTGATCCATGCGCTCGAAGAGGCGACGCTCGTATCGGTCGAGGACCTTGCCGGCGCCGTAGTCGACGGTGCGGAGTCCTTGCATCACCGCGACGAGACAGTCGTCGCGCAGGACTTCCAACTCGCGGATGGTGGCGGCACCGGCCTGTGCGTCGCTCTGCGCGACGAGGGTCTCGAGCAACTCGTCGGTGAGCTCCGGGACGTCCATCAACTTCGTCCAGGGCCACTTCAAGGTGGGTCCGAACTGCGCCATGAAGTGACGCATGCCCGCCTCGCCGCCGGCGATCCGATAGATGAGGAACGTACCCATGAAGCTCCATCGCAGCCCTGCGCCGAAGCGGATGGCGTCGTCGATCTCCTCGGCAGTGGCCACGCCGTCGTTGATCAGCCACAGTGCCTCGCGCCAGAGCGCCTCCAGAAGCCGGTCGGCAACGAACCCGTCGACCTCCTTGTGCAACAGCAGCGGGTGCATCCCGATGGCGTCGTAGACCTCGGCCGCGCGTTCCTTGGCACGCGTCGACGTCTGGTCGCCGCCGACCACCTCGACGAGCGGGAGCAGGTACACCGGGTTGAACGGGTGACCGACCACGAGCCGTTCGGGATGCGTCATGGCGGCCTGCATCTGCGTGGGCAGCAGCCCCGACGTGCTCGAACCGAACACCACCTCGGGCCCGGCCGCCGTACTGGCGCGTTGCAGCAACATCTGCTTGAGCTCCAGTCGCTCGGGCGCGCTCTCCTGCAGGAAGTCGACACCGGTCGCGGCCTCCTCGGGGCTGTCGACGAACGTCAGCGTCCCTTCCGCCGGCAGCGCGGGCATGACGAGTCGCGTGGTCGCCCTGCGGGCGTTGGCGAGGACCTCTTCGACCTTGCGCGGCGCCTCGGGATCGGGGTCGTACATCTTGACGTCGACCCCGTTGAGCAGGAAACGGGCTGCCCACCCACCACCGATGACACCGCCGCCCAGCAGGCCGATGGTGCCGAGACCAGGGATCGGGCTCATGTCAGTGCTTCACCAGCTTCAGCTTGTCGCGAACGGCCTGTGCGCTCATCACACGCACGTTCATGTTCTCGAGGATGGTGCGGGCCCGCTCGACCAGCATCGCGTTGGTCGCCAACTGTCCCGGGCCGGCGTAGAGGTTGTCCTCGAGGCCGACGCGGACGTTGCCACCCGCCAACGCGGCCATCGCCACGAACGGCAGCTGCATGCGCGAGATCGAGAAGCCGGAGAACACGCAGTCGTTGGGCAGGTTGTTCACCATCGCCATGAACGTGGTGGGGTCGTCGGGTGCGCCGTAGGCGATGCCCATGCAGAGCTGGATCATCACCGGGTCGTCGAGCAGACCGTCGCGGATCATCTCCTTGACCTGCACCAGATGGCCGGTGTCGAAGACCTCCAGTTCAGGACGCACGCCCAGCTCCTGGACCTGCTTGGCCATCGAGCGCAGCACGCCGGGTGTGTTGACCATGATGTAGTCGCCGCCGGACGCGAAGTTCATCGTGCCGCAGTCGAGCGTGCAGATCTCCGGAAGGATGCGTCGCACGTGATCGAGTCGTTCCGTGGCGCCGACCATGTCGGTGCCGGACGGGTTGAGTGGCAGGACCTGCTCGTCGCCACCGAGCACCATGTCGCCGCCCATTCCCGCGGTGAGGTTGACCACCACGTCGACGTCGGCGGCACGAACCCGCTCGACGACCTCCGCGTAGTAGTCGGTGTTGCGGCTGCCCTTGCCGGTCTCAGGGTCGCGCACGTGGATGTGCACGACCGCCGCGCCGGCCTTGGCGGCATCGATCGCGGAGGTTGCGATCTGTTCCGGTGTCACCGGCACGTGCGGACTCTTGTGGGTCGTCTCCCCGGACCCGGTGATCGCGCAGGTGATGAACACATCCCAATTCATTGCTGTCCCTTCGGGCGTTGGCCGTTTCCTGAATCACCGGTCAATCGCGGCGATCGTACACCTGTCATGCTGAGGAGATGAAGACGCCCGTGGCCCGAATTCGGCCCGAGCCGGCTCGCCGTGCCGGGGTCGACAGCGACAACTGGATCGACGCTCCGTTCAACCGCTGGGGTTTCCGGCACGTGCGCGAATTGACTCGCACCGCCCGGATCGGTCGAGGCGACGGACCGGTCCGTCCGTTGCCCCGACGCGAGGGCGGCCTCCACGACCTGGTGTCGGTCTTCGCCGACGAGGCGTACCTGCTGGCCGAGGCCTTGGAGGCCGTGTACACGGACGCGTTCGTGGTCACCCACGACGGGGAGATCGTCCACGAGTGGTACGCCGAGGGGGTGCGGTGGGACGACTCCCACCTCCTGATGTCGGTGTCGAAGTCGTTCACCTCGACGCTCATCGGCGTACTCGTGGGCGAGGGTCTCGTCCGGCCGCAGGAGTTCGCCCACGTCTACGTGCCCGAGCTCTGCGGCACGGCGTGGGAGGGGGCCACCGTCCAGCACCTGCTCGACATGTCGGCGGGTGTCGCCTTCGACGAGTCCGACTACGACGACCCGGAGTCGCCGGGACGCCTGATCGAGCAGGTCTCCGGCTACACCACCCATCGTCGAGCGGACCTGCCGCCCGACACGGCCGCGTGGATCGTGGCCCTCCCCCCGCAGGGCACGCACGGCGACCGCTTCGAGTACCGCAGCATCATCACCGACGTGCTCGCCTGGGTGGCGGAGTCCGCGAGCGGACGCCGCTTCGCCGACCTGTTCTCGGAGAGGATCTGGAGCCGGATCGGTGCCGAGCGCGATGCGGAGATCATCGTCGATGCCGCCGGCTTCCCCACCGTGGAGGGCGGGATCTGCTGCACCGCTCGCGATCTGGCCCGCTTCGGACTGCTCCACCTCGAACGAGGCACGGTGGACGGCGAGCAGGTGGTTCCCTCCGCCTGGATCGACCGGATCCTGTGCGACGACGAGTTGCTCAAGGAGCACTTCCGGGCCGGCGACGGTGGCGATCCGCATCATCCCGACGCCTACTACCACGACTGCTGGTGGGTCATGGATGCGGCCAAGGGCAGGTACGCGGCCCACGGCATCAACGGCCAGCACGTGTTCGTGGACCGCAGCACCGGCACCGTGATCGCCCACCAGAGCACCTGGCCGAACCGGATGGACGACGACCTGCAGGAGTTCGGCGAGCGCATCGCACTCGATGTGATGGCCAGGTTCGAGACCTGAGCATCGCCGGATCGATCAGGCCAGACGTTCCTCCGCCGTCCGCCGAACGGCGGCGACGATCTTGGCGTAGCCCGTGCAGCGGCACAGGTTCCCCGACAATCCGATCCGGATCTCCTCGTCGGTGGGCGAGGGCGTGCGGTCCAGCAGCGCCGTCGCCGACAGCAGCATCCCCGGGGTGCAGAAGCCGCATTGCACGCCGCCCTCGTCGAGGATGTTGCGTTGCAGCGGGTGCATCTCGTCGCCGGTCATCAACCCCTCGACGGTGGTGATCGAGCGGCCCTGCGCTTGCGCCGCGAGGTAGCTGCACGAGTTGACGGGTTGACCGTCGAGCAGCACCATGCAGGCGCCGCACTCGCAGTCGTCGCAGCCCTCCTTCGTGCCGGTGAGCCCGACTTCGGTGCGGATGACACTGAGCAGGTTGCGACCTTGCTCGATGGTGACGGGGTAGGCCACGTCGTTCACGGTGAGGACGATGCTGACCATCTGGTCGCTCATGAGGATGCTCCGATGCCGATGGCGCGGTTGAGGGGAATGGAGATGATCTCGCCGCCGGCTCGGCGGGCGGCCGCCCGCACGGCGCGTTCGGCCATCACGCCGACGGTGTGGCGGCGGTAGCGGTCCGAGGCGCGGACGTCGCTGATGGGTCGTGCCTGTTCGGCGGCAGCTGCGGCCGCGGCCTGGGCCACCTCGTCGATGGTGCCGCCCGAGAGGCCGGTGACCTCGATGATGGTCGGCGCGACCGCGGTGAGCGCGACGCGAACCGACGTGATCGAACCGTCGTCGGAGAGTGTGACCGAGGCGGCCGCACCGACCACAGCGATCTCCATCGCCCGGCGGTATTCGAGTCGCAGATAGGCGCTGTTGCTGCGTTCGGCAGGTGCGGGGACATGGATCGCGACGCAGAGCTCGTCGGCGGCCGCGCTCGTCCGGCCGGGACCGACCCACAGCTCGGCCACGGTGACACGGCGGGTGCGCTCGACGGAACGCAGCTCGACCTCGGCACCGAGGACGACCAACGGCGCGCCGGTGTCCATCGCCGGCGAGGCGTTCATCACGTTGCCGCCGAGCGTGCCGACGTTCCGTGTGGACGGCGAGCCCACCAGCGCGCTGCTGTCGGAGAGTCCGGCATACCTGGCTGCGAGGTCGGGATGGGTCTCGATCGTGTGGTGGTTGACGAGCGCACCGATGTGGGCGCCCCACTCGTCGAAGGCGACGACCTTGAGCTCGTCGATGCGATCGATGGCGACGAGGTCGGCGGGCAGTGGCGCCTTCCCGTGGCGAGCGCCGACGACGAGGTCGCTGCCGCCGGCGACCGGGCGGGCGCCCGCAGCGACGGCGTCGAGCGCCGACTGCAGATCGGCGGCGATCAGGAAGCTCACGACGAGACCCCCGAGTGGTGCAGCTCGTCCCAGACGCGCTCGGCGGTCATCGGCAGTTGGCGCACCGGGTGACCGATGAGCTTGGCGAGTGCGTTGGAGATCGCCGCCGGCGTGGCCACGTTCGGCGCCTCGGCGAGCCCCTTCGCACCGCGTGGTCCGGCATCGGGCGTGTTGATCTCGACGAAGTGGATGTCGATCACCGGCGCATCGGCGCACGTCTGCAGCTTGTACTCGAGGAGGGCGGCGTTGCGCTGCTTGGCCTGGTCGTCGTACCGGGTTCCCTCGGTGAGCGCCTGCCCGATGCCCATCAGCACGGCGCCCTCCACCTGGCCCTGCGCGCCCATCGGGTTGATGATCGTGCCGGAGTCGTGCGCGGCGCTGACGTGCAGCACCCGCGCGACGCCGGTGTCGCGGTCGAGCTTGACCCGCACGGCGTGGCAGGAGAACTGCAGGCGCGACCCACGCGGCCATGCCGAGGTCGCCCACGCACGTCGCTCCGACGGTGGGCGGAGGCGCCGGAGGGGCGCCCGAACCATGACCGATGAGGAGCTCGCCGCCGGCGGCGATACCGGCGAGTTCGGCGATGGACACCGACGCCGTGGGTGTGCCGGCGACGGAGGCCACGCCGTCGGCGAGCACGATGTCGCGGGCATCCGCCTCCAGATGCTCGGCGGCGAGTGTGCGCAACTGCTCGGCGACCTGGGCGGCCGCGGCGACGACGGCGCGCCCGTTGTTGAAGAGGGTCTGCGAGCCCGTGGCGCCCATGTCGTACGGGGCGACGCTGGTGTCCTGATACACCAGCTCGAAGTCCTCGGCGCGCAACCCCACCTCGTCGGCGGCGAGCTGGCGAAGGGTCATCACCGCGCCCGTGCCACACTCCTGCGCGCCGGTGATGATCTGGCCGCTGCCGTCGCCATCGATCTTGACGTAGGCACCCGACGGCACCGAGAAGCTCGGCCACCACCCGATCGCGACGCCGATCGCCTCGTCGTCGGGAAGCCGATCCCCGTAGCCCGCGGCAGCAGCAGCTGCCGTGATGCAGGCGTGGAGGCCGATCTCGCCGTAGGTCTGGCCGGCCGGGCCGACGTCGCCGGTGGTGACCGCGTTGTGCAGGCGGAAGGCGACGGGGTCCATCCCGATCGCGGCGGCCACCTCGTCGGTGTGGGACTCGAGCGCCCAGCACGCCTGGGGCGCGGTGGGTGCCCGCACGGACCCCGACGGTTGATGGTTGGTGTAGACGAGGTGGGCCTCGGCGAGCACGTTGTCGATGCGGTACGGCCCGAGGGTGTGCATCGCCGCGAGCTGGCTGAAGAACCCGGCGTCGGCGGTGTACGCGCCGTTGTCGATCGCCAGCCACACCTTGCGGGCGGTGATGGTGCCGTCGTGCTTCACGCCGGTCTCGATGTCGATCACCATGCCTTCGCGCCGTCGGTCCGGGGCGAGGAACTCCTCGCGGCGGCTGAAGACGAGGCGCACCGGTCGCTTGGCCACTCGCGCCAGAGCGGCGATGTGGGCTTCGTAGTGGAACCCGCACTTCCCGCCGAACCCACCGCCGAGGTGCGGCACGATGATCCGAACCCGGTTGGCGGGAAGTTCGAGCGTCTCGCAGACCCCGGCGCGCGCATCGAAGGGCACCTGCGTGCTCGTCCAGATGGTGACCTTGTTGCCTTCCCACTGGGCGACCACCGCCCGCGGCTCGATCGGGGCGGCGTGGCAGCCGTCGGCCACGTACCGACTGCGCACGACGGTGTCGGCCTCGGCGAGACCCGCATCGACGTCGCCCTTGGCGATCGAGGCGAACGACGCGTCGTTGCGGAAGCGGACCAGGGGACCGGCCGCGCCGTAGTTCGACCAGTCGTCGTGCACCAGTGGCGCGTCCTCGGTGAGAGCGTCCTCGATGTCGTTGACGATCGGGAGCGGCTCGTACTCGACGACGATCGCGTTGATCGCCCGCTGGGCCGTCGGTACGTCGACGGCGGCGACCGCGGCGAGGATCTCGCCCTCGAAGCGCACGACGTCGCGTGCGAACAGTGTGCGGTCCTGCACGAACGGGCCGAAGCGCACATCGGGGACGTCGTCGGCGGTGAGCACGGCGAAGACACCGGGCAGTGCTCGCGCTGCCGAGACGTCGAGCGACACGATGCGGGCGTGGCTCACGTCGGCGTACTTGAACTTCGCGGCGAGGGCTCCGGTGAGCGTGAGATCGGCGGTGTACCGTCCGCTGCCCGTCACCTTGTCGGGCCCGTCGGCCCTGACGAAACGGGGCGTGGCTCCGGGGGCTGTCATGGTCATGGCCTCACTCTGTCAGATCGCGGATGGGCCAGTTGGATGAGTGCCTCGGCCGCAGCGGCTCTGCCGGCGTGGATCGCTCCCTCGACGTAGCCGGGGAAGACCTCCGCCAGTTCCGTCGCGGCGAACGTCGTCCCCGGGGGCGAGTCGCGGAGTCGTGCGATCTGGCTCGGTCGCCCCACGCCGGTCACGAACTGCGCGTAGCCACCACCTCCGAAGACGTCGGGTGCCCAGTCGCGGACGATCACATCGAGCGTGTTGCGAACGGGCGCGCCGAGGATCGGTTCGAGATGGGACAGCACCGTCGATACGCGCCGGCGGCCGAGGGTCCGCCATGTCGCCGCGAGCGGGCCGCCGACGAAGACGACGAGCGCGGCGGCGGTACCGACCGTCGCATCGGCGACGTACAGCCCGGCCGGCTCGCAGAACCGGATCGTGCCGTCGAGACCGGCCCGTCGCCAGAACGGCTCGGTGTACCGCAGCACGATCTTGGTGACGTCTCCCGCGACGAACGCCGCTGCGGCCGCGGTCAACTCGGCGGGCAGCGGTGGCGAGAACGCAATGGTGCCGATCGCCGATGGCGGCACCGCGACCACGACGTGGCGCGTGAGGTACGCGGCCCCGGAGGTGGTGACCTCGATGAGGTCGTCTCGATGTGACACCGTCCGAACCGGCTCGTCGGTGTGCACCGCGCCCGTCAGTGAGTCGGCGAGACGTTCGGCCAGCGTGTGCATGCCAGGGTCCACGCTGTACTGAAGCTCGGTGGCGAGCGGGGGAGTTCGACGGAGCTGGTCGAACACGTGCGCCACCCCGAGCGCCCGATGATCGATGCACATGTGGCCGTCCACCATCGAACGCAGCGCGGTCCTGGCGCCGTCGGAGAGCGGCGAATCGTCGATCCACTCGCGCAGCCACTGCGAAGGGTCGATGTCCGTCCGTCCGCGGAGCGACTCGTAGGCGAGCTCGGCCGCCTCCCAGTCGAGGTCGTGTCCGACCGGTGCGGTCGCAGCGAGACCAGGGTGTCGATGGTCGGACACTGCCATGCCCGCGTCGCGGACGAGCTGCAGGACGGCGTGCATCTCGTCGGCGATGAACTGTCCGCCGGTGTCGACGCGCCGTCCGGTCGCGTCGACCACGCTGTCCACCTTGCCGCCCACGCGATCGCGCGCCTCGAGCACGAGCACCGAACGCCCCGCTGCTTCGAGGGCGGTCGCGGCGCTCAGCCCGCTGAACCCGGCGCCGACCACCACGACGTCGGCGTCGAGCGTCGGCCTCATCCGGTGAGGCCGGCGAGACCGCCCGCTGAAGCCATGTCGGCGGCGTCGCCGCCCTTGCGACTCATGGCGCGCATCGCGAGCGCCGCCAGGCCGACGGCGGCGAGTGTCACCACGAGCATGACGGTCGCCAGTGCGTTGAGTGCCGGGGTGCTCCCAGCCCTCGCGCCCGAGTAGATCTTGATCGGCACCGTCTCCGTGGAGGCGCCGGTGGACAGGAACGACGAGATGACGAAGTCGTCGACCGACGTGGCGAACGTGACCATCACGGCGGCGAAGATCGCCGGCGCCAGCATCGGCAGGAGCACGAGCCGGATCGCCTGCAGACGGGTCGCGCCGAGGTCGCGGGCGGCTTCCTCGTACTGGGCGCCGATGGCCGCCAGCCGGCCACGCACGATGACGACGACGAACGACATGGTGAAGGTGATGTGGCCGAGCAGTTGGCGGGTGAGGCCGTCGGGGGTGCCGACGTAGACCTGTGTGAACACGAGGAAGAGCGCGACGCCGAACACGATCTCCGGCGTCACGATGGGCACCAGCATCAGGCCGTTGGCGGCATTGGAGAGCTTGCCCTTCCACCGGTGCAGTCCGATGGCCATCGCCACCCCGATCGGTGTCGCGATGAGCATGCACATCACGGCCAGCTTCAGCGTGTTGGACAACGCGATGTGGAGGGCGTCGTCGTGCCACACCGACGCCACCGGATCGCCCCAGTACCAGCGGAACGACGGCGACTGGAACGTGGAGCGGCTCTTGCCGGAGTTGAGCGAGATCCGAACGGCGACGAGCACGGGCAACAGCGACCACAGCACGTAGACCCAGGTGAGCATGGCGAGCACGGGCGCCTTGCCGTTGCGGCGGCGGAAGGGGTTCATCGTTCGGCCGCCCGCTGTTGACGGATCGTGGTGACCAGGTAGTACACCATCAGCACGAACAGGAAGGCCATGAGGATCAGCACGAGCGAGGCGCCGGTCTGGGGCTGGCTGGAGCCGCGTAGGTAGTACTCGATCTGGTTGCCGACCATCTCCGTCTTCGGTGACCCGCTCGTGAGATAGGTGTTCGTGTAGTAGTCGCCGAACATCGGCAGGATGGTGATCACGCTCGCCGCCATCAACCCGGGCACGGACAACGGCAGCGTCACTCTCACGAACGTGTGGAACGCGTTCGCCCCCAGGTCGCGCCCGGCCTCGATGAGCCTGCCGTCGAGCCGTTCGAGCGCGGAGTACAGCGGGAGGATGAAGAACGGGATGTAGCCGTAGATGAGTCCGATCACCACCGTGTACCAGTCACCGTCGAGCCAGTTGCGGGGCTCGCTCTGCAGGTGCAGCCAGCGCAGCACGTCGTTGACGTAGCCGTCGATCTGCAGCAGGTTCGTCCACGCCAACATCCGCATGAGGTAGCTGATCCAGAACGGCAACACGAGCGCCGCGAGCAGCAACCTGCGTGAGCGTTGCGCCTTGCGCGCCACGTAATAGGCGACCGGGTAGCCGATGACGATGCAGCCGAGCAGTGAGAGCCCGACGAAGGCGAACGTCCGCACGAACACGTGGCCGAGATCGCCGCCGAAGACGCGATCGAGCACCTTGCCCATCGCCGCGAAGTCCCATTGCAGCGGGTTCCACGTCGGGATGGTGGTGCGAAGGATCGGGTCGACGGTGCCGAAGGCCACGGCCATCACCGCATACACCGACACGACGAAGAAGACGATCAGCCACGCGACACCGGGCGCGGCGAACGAGGCCCACACCACGTTGCGACGTCGCGCCGGTGACCTGACCGCAAGGGCCACGACTCAGCCTCCGGCCGTGAACTTCGACCAGGCCTCCTCGTACTTCGCCTTGGTGTCCGGATCCAGCGGGGCGTAGTAGAGGCCCTTGTCGATCTCTTCCTTGGTCGGCACGCAGTTACGCAGGTTCTCGGGGACGTAGCCGGCGTTGATGACGTAGTCGGCGTCGAACTTGGTCAGTGCCGGCAGATAGCCGAGCCAGCTGAAGTTCTTCTCTGCGACGTCGTTGTCGAGCAGGTAGTTGATGTAGAGGTGGGCGAGCACGGGGTTCTCGGCGTTGGCCAACACCGACATCGAGTCGTTGGTCACGACGTACTCGCCGGCCGGCGGGTGCCAGAAGCCGAGCACGTCGGCCGTGACTCCCTCGGGCAGGTAGCCCGCGGCGCCCGTGATGAGGTCGGCGCTCCACGTCTGGGCGATCGTGGTGGAGCCCTCCGGGATGTCCTTGTACCCCTCGATGTTGACCTTGACGTTGACGAGGTCGATGAGCTGCAGCAGGTCCGCCAGTGCCTGGTCGATCACCTTCTGGTCCTTGCTGTTCACGTCGAGGACGCCGTTGCGCAGCATCGCCATGCCGAGCGCCTCGCGGTCCGAGTCGAGCACGGAGACCTCGCCCTTGAAGTCGGTCGCGTCCCAGATGGTGTCCCAGCCCTGCTCGGCGACCTTGGCCGGGTCGATCCGGTCGGCTCGGAAGCCGATGCCCGTACCGAAGAAGGTGTACGGCATCGAGTACGTGGCGCCCTTGTCGTACCACGGGTCGTTGAACGCGGAGACGATGTTGGACGCGTTGGTGATGTAGCTCTTGTTGAGCGGCTGGAGGAGCCCGCCGTTGATCATGTTGCCGATCGTGTCGTTGGCCACCGAGTGGTCGAGGTCCGCCTTGAGCGCGCCGGAGGCGAGCTTGGCGATGACCTCGCTGTCGGTGTCGAACGTGGAGATCTCCACCTTCACACCGAACTCGTTCTCGAAGTCGGCGATGACGTCCGGGTTCACGTAGTCGGCGTAGTTGACGATCCGCAGCGGACCCTTCTCCGGCGTGAGGCCATCAGCGATCGCCTTGGTGACCTTGCGGTCCGACGAGGTCGAATCCTTGCCGCAGGACTGGAGCAGCGGCACCCCTGCGCCGAGCAACACCCCCATCTGCGCGGATCGTGCCAGAAACTGCCGTCGTGATGTGGTCATGTGTCCCCCAAGGAGTTGATTGACTCATGAGTCAGAATAACAAACAATCGGGGTGGGGGGAGGAGGGTGTGATGGAAGCACGGGTTCGGATGATCGGCGATCCGGCGGGAATCCGCTCCGCGCGCACCCTGCCCGCAGCGTGGTACGGCGCCGCATCGCACTTCGAGCGCGAGGTCGATCGTGTGTGGCGCCGGGACTGGATCTGCGTCGGCGACGAGGCCGAGATGCCGAGCGCGGGGGCATGGCGGGCGATCACGGTCGCCGGCCTTCCGGTCCTGCTGGTGCGCGATCGGACCGGTGTGTTGCGCGCGTTCGTGAACGTCTGCCGCCACCGTGCTGCTCCGCTGTGCGAGGTGGGTGACGAGGGCGCCGGCGCCGCGATCAGTTGCCCGTACCACGCCTGGCTGTACCGGCTCGACGGATCGCTGGCACGCGCACAGGGCGTCGGTGCACCGGACGACTTCGAGCCGGGCGACGTGTCGCTGCGCCCGCTCCGCATCGGGAGCTGGAGGCGGTGGGTGTTCGTCAACGCGCATGTCGACGCGCCGCCGCTCGACCTTGGTCCGCTCGCCGACGCGGCGCGTGGTTACCCGGTCGAGTCGATGCACGTCGTGCTGAGCGAGTCCCACGAGCGACCGTTCAACTGGAAGGTGCTCCTCGAGAACTACAGCGAGAACTACCACACGCCGTTCGTCCACCCGGAGATCGACAACTCATCGAGCCACGACTACCCGATGGTGAGCGACGGGCCGGTGCTCTACGCGTGGGATCGTCCGTTGCATGCGACCGACGACGTGGGACGCCGCCTGGCGACGCTGCTCCCGGGCGAACCAGGGTGGGATGCCATCGCCGGCGCCACTCCGACGATGCCGTACGACGTGGGGAGCTACCTGAGTGTCTGGCCCAACCTGATGCTCAACGTGTTCCCCGACGCGGCGCTGGCGATGTGGATGGAGCCGCTCGCCGCGAACCGCACCCTCGTCCACCGTCGCCTGTACGCCCACCCGACCGCGGAGCCCGCGACCGTCGAGGCCCAGGTCGCAGCGCACCGTCTCGTGCACCTCCAGGACGTCGACATCTGTACGGCGGTGCAGCGTTCGCACGATGCCGGCGTCGATGCCGACGGTGTCCTCGCAACCGTCGAAGAGCGCGGCGTGTACTGGGTGCACCAGTGCCTCCGGGCCGCACTCGCGGAGGACTGACGGCTCGCCCCCGGGCGCGCCCTCCAAGACGTGAGGTTTCTGGCGTCACCTGGTGACGCCAGAAACCTCAAGTCGGTTATGGGTCAGTAGCCGCGGGGGAGGCCGAGGACGTGCTCGGACACGTAGCTGAGGATCAGTTCTTGGCTGATCGGGGCGATGCGCATCAGCCGGGCCTCACGGAAGTACCGCTCGACGTGGTACTCGCTCGCGTAGCCGAACCCACCGAGCGTCTGCACCGCCCGATCGGCGGCGAAGTAGCCGGCCTCCGCGGCGAGGAACTTGGCGATGTTGGCCTCCTCGCCGCACGGCAGCCCGGCATCGACCAGCCGGGCCGCCTCGCCGACCATGAGTTCGGCAGCGCGCAGGCGGGCGTGCGCCTCGGCGAGGGGGAACGCGATCGCCTGGTTCTGTCCGATGGGTCGGCCGAAGACCACTCGTTCCTTCGCATAGGCGACCGCTCGCCGCAGCGCGGCGTGACCGATGCCGATGGCCTCGGCGGCGATGAGGACCCGCTCGGCGTTGAGGCCGTCGATCAGGTACTGGAACCCCCGGCCCTCCTCGCCGACGCGATCGGTGACCGGGACGTCGACGTCGTCGTAGGTGGTCTCACACGACGCGACGGCGTTGCGGCCCATCTTCTGCGATCGGCACCGCGCCGACCCCTGGCGCATGCCGGTCGACGAGGAACAGGGTCATCCCCTGAGTCGGCTTGGCGCACTCCTCGAGCGGTGTCGTCCGGGTCAGCAACAGGATTCGATCGGCCTCGAGCGCTTTCGAGGTCCAGACCTTGCGACCGTTGATGACGTACCTGTCGCCGTCGCGGACGGCTCTGGTGGTGATGCGGGTCGTGTCGGTCCCGGCATCGGGTTCGGTCACGCCGAAGGCGACATGGATGCTGCCGTCGGCGACGCCGGGCAGGTAGGCCGCCTTCATCGCCTCCGAGCCGTGGCGGATGACGGGTTGCATCCCGAAGATGCTCATGTGGATCGCCGAGGCGCCGTTCATCGCAGCACCCGACGCCGCCACCGTCTGGAGCACGGCAGCGGCCTCGGTGATGCCTCGGCCTCCGCCGCCGTGGGCCTCGGGGATGGAGATGCCGATCCACCCGCCGGCCGCCATCGCCCGATAGAAGTCCCACGGGAAGCGGTGCTCGGTGTCGCACGCGGCCCAGTAGTCGTCGTCGAAGCGCTCGCACAGCGTCGCGACGTGCTGCCGGACGAGGGCGAGGTCGCCGGAATCATCGGTCATGGCTGCAGGGTAGACCCCTCGATCTCGTACGATCTGAGCCGTGATGATCAGCGTCGACATCAACCCTCAGGGCGTCGAGGTCGTGCTCCACGACGCCACCGGCAGCCGAGTGCTTCCGCCCCTTTGGCTCCGCGAGCGATCGCAGGCCCCGGACCAGATGGATGTGGGGACGCAACAGCGATTGGTCGATCCTCATCGGTGGTCTCCCGACCTCTCGATCGAGGCCGCCGAGGTGATGGGCGACGCCGTCCACGTTCGGTTCAGCGACGGTCACGACGACACGTTCGCGTTCGCGGATCTCGCTCGGACCCTCGACACGCCCGACGGCATCCCGGCGCCGATGCCGTGGCGCGCCGACGCCGGTCGCCCGCAACTCCACGACTGGGACGCCGTGCGCTCCGAACCCAAGGCGCTGCGCGATGCGCTCGCCGACTTTCTCGCGAGAGGCACGATCGTCGTCGCCGGCGTGCCGACCGAGCCTGGTGCGGTGCTCACCGTGGCCGAGCGGTTCGGCATCGTGCGCGACACCAACTGGGGTCGCCTGTTCGACGTGCGTTCCATCCCCAACCCCAACGACCTCGCCTACACGGCAGTGCCGCTCGGCCCGCACACGGACAACCCGTACCGCGATCCGACGCCGGGCATCCAGCTCCTGCACTGCCTCGTCAACGAGACCAGCGGCGGACTGTCCACGTTGGTGGACGCCATCGCGGTCACGGATCAGTTGCGCCAGGACGACCCCGAGGGCTTCGAGTTGTTGGCCACCGTGCAGGTGCAGTTCCGCTTCCTCGACGCCACCGACGATCTGCGCTACGTGCGACCGGTCGTGATGCGCGACCACGCCGGGCAGGTCACCGGCCTCGCCTACAGCCCCCGGCTGGACTACCTCCCGGTGATGTCGCCGGCCGAGACACGTGCCTACCAGAGGGCACGTCGCCGGCTGTCGGAGCTGCTCAGTGATCCGGAGTTCGAGGTCAGGTTCGTGCTCCAGCCGGGCGAAGTGGAGATGTTCGACAACTCGCGGGTGCTCCACGGTCGGACCGGCTTCGACCCGCACGAGGGCCGGCGTCATCTGCAGGGCTGCTACATCGACGGCGACGCGCCGCGCAGCCGCTATCGAATGCTCAAGCGACCGGAGGTGCTGTGATGGACCAGGTGCAGTTCGTGCGGATGGCCGACGGCACGAAGGAGGAGTACGAGTTCCTGCACGGGTTCGAGCGGGCCTACATCGCGGAGCTCCCCGACCGCATCCTCGCCAACCTCCGCCTGCTCGAAGGTGGCCTCGACGGGTATCGGGTGACTCGTCTCGAGCACTCGCTGCAATCCGCGACTCGGGCGGAGCGTGACGGTGCTGACGTCGACTGGATCGTGGCCGCGCTGGTCCACGACATCGGTGACGCGCTCGCGCCGGAGAACCACTCGCAGCTCGCCGCAGCCATCCTCCGGCCCTATGTGCGCGAGGAGGTGACGTGGGTGGTCAACATGCACGGGGTGTTCCAGCAGAAGTACTACGGGGAGCATCTCGGGGTCGACCCCGACGCCCGCGATGCGTATCGCGACCACCCGTGGTTCGACAGCTGCGACCGATTCTGCGACCGTTGGGACCAGGCCTCGTTCGATCCCGACTACGACACCCTGCCGCTCGAGCACTTCGAGCCGATGGTGCGTGAGGTCTTCAGCCGCCCCGCGTTCGCGGCCTCCTGAACCGACCGCCCCGTCCGAACCGGCGGTGCGACCTCGGGGCGACCCCGCTATCGTGCAGGCGCCGCAGGGGAGACCCACGGCGGATGGCGACGTGGCCGAGTGGCTGAGGCAAGGGCCTGCAAAGCCCTCCACATGGGTTCGATTCCCATCGTCGCCTCCAGGTCGGTTCGAGGGGTCCCGGTCACGGGGCCCCTCGTTCGCGTCCGGTGGGACGAGCGCGGTCGTCCACTGCCATGCTGAGGGCCGGCAACGAAGGGGGAGTCGCGTGACCGAGTGGAACTTTGCGGATGTCTACGAGGCGGTCGCCGCGACCGTGCCGGATCACCCGTGCCAGGTGCAGGGGGATCGGCGCATCTCCTGGGCAGCGTTCGACGCCAGGGCCGATGCCCTCGCGGCCGACATGCTCGCCGCCGGACTCGGGCACCAGAGCAAGGTCGCCGCCTACCTCTACAACGGACCGGAGTACCTCGAGACCTACGTCGCCGCGTTCAAAGGCGGCTTCGCGCCGGTCAACACGAACTACCGCTACGGGCACGACGAGATCCTCTACCTGTTCGACAACGCCGACGCCGAAGCCGTCGTGTTCCACGCCGCGTTCGTCGATCTCGTCGAGCAGGTGCGCCACGATCTGCCCAAGGTGCGCAGGTGGTACTGCGTCGCCGATGGCACGGCCCCCGTGCCGTCGTGGGCGGTCGACTACGAGTCGGTGGTCACGATCGCGGTCGACGGCCCTGTACGCGGTCCGTGGGGTCGCAGCGGCGACGACCTCCTGTTGCTCTACACCGGAGGCACCACCGGCATGCCCAAGGGTGTGATGTGGCGTCAGGACGACCTGTTCAACGTGCTCGGCGCCGGCGGCAACGTGGTGCTCGGCGTGCCCCCGGCGGACTCCATCGACGAGATCGTGAGCCGGCTCTCACCCGACGAGCCAGGACGCGTCCTGCTGTCGGCCTGCCCGTTGATGCACGGCACCGGGCAGTTCTCCAGCCTGATCGCGATGAACCTCGGTGGCTGCGTGGTCACGCTGCCGTCGCGTCACTTCGACGTCGACGAGCTGCTGTCGGAGATCGAGCGCAACGGGGTCAGCTCGGTCATCATCGTCGGTCAGGCGTTCGCCGGCCCGATCCTCGAGCGGCTCGACGCCGAGCCCGGGCGCTACGACCTGTCCAGCGTCGTGATGATGTCGTCGTCGGGGGTGATGTGGTCGCACGACAACAAGGAAGGGCTCCTGCGGCACATGCCCCAGGCGGCCCTGTTCGATTCCTTCGGATCGTCCGAGGCGGTGGGGATGGGGGCGTCCGTGTCCACCTCAGGCGGTACCAGCCAGACCGCCAGGTTCCAGATCGGTCCCTCCTGCGCGGTGTTCACCGAGGACGGTCGGCGCGTCGCCCCCGGTTCCGGCGAGCGCGGCCTCGTCGCCGTGAGCGGCTTCATCCCGCTCGGCTACTACAAGGACGAGGCGAAGACGGCGCAGACGTTTCGCACGTTCGAGGGGCAGCGTTGGACGGTGCCGGGGGACTGGGCCGAGGTCAACGACGACGGCACGCTCGCGCTGCTGGGCCGAGGCTCGGTGTGCATCAACACCGGCGGCGAGAAGGTCTTCCCCGAGGAGATCGAGGAAGCCGTCAAGCAACACCCGTCGGTGCGCGACGCCGTGGCCGTCGGCATCCCCGACGAGCGTTTCGGCGAGACCATCTGCGTGGTCGTCGAGCCCGCCGACGGCGCCACACCGCAACTCCACGATCTCGCCGAGCACGTCAAGTCGCACCTCGCCCACTACAAGGCGCCGCGCCACCTCGTCGTCGTCGACACCATCGGCCGCGCGCCGAACGGGAAGGTCGATTACAAGCGCCTCAAGGGCGTCGCCTTCACGCAGCTCGGCGTCGGCTGATCAGTAGCCTCGGCCGAATGTGGCGACGGCTGACGAACGGAGTGCGAGCCGCGCTGGAGCGTCCGGCCGCCGCGGTGTACGGCCGGGTCGCCGGAGCGTGGTTGGTGGTCTACCTCGGTTTCGTCATCGCCGGCCAGCGATTCAGTACTGCGTTCGCGCACGGTGGGTGGCAGATCGCCCCGTACGACCTGCTGTCGGCGCGACCGATCCGAACGTCGCTGCTGGTGCACGTGCAGCCGCCGGTCTGGAACCTTGCCATCGGACTGACCGCACGGTGGTCCCCGTTCCCCGACGGACTCTCGCTGCAGATGCTGATGGTGTGCATCGGCGTCGGGATCGCTGTCCTCGTCGCCCGCCTCGCGTTGCTGTGCGGACTCTCCGATCGCGCGTCGTTCTGCGTCGGGCTCGGGGTCGGGTTGTTGCCCAGCACGTTCCACGACGTCTTCGCGCTTCGCTACGAACTGCCGTGTGCGCTCTTGCTGCTGGCAGCGATCAACGTCGTTCTCGGCAGGGATGGCCGTCTGGATCGAACGGGTCTCCTGCGGGCGTCCGCCATCGTGACGATGCTCGTGCTCACACGCTCGCTGTACCACCCGATCTGGCTCGTCGGTGTGCTGCTCGGATTCGCGTGGATGGCCCGCCGTCGGGTGCCGTACCGGACGATCGGCGCCATCGTCGGCGTGCCGATGCTGATCGTCGTCGTGCTCGTCGCGAAGAACATGGCGCTCGTCGATTCCCCGTCGCTCGCCTCCTGGGAGGGCATGAACCTGCTTCGGTCCGTGCAACTGGCAGTGCCGCAGGATGATCTCGATCGCCTTGCGGCGAACGGCGAGATCTCCGATGTCGCAACGGTGCCGCCGTTCAGCGCCTACCGGTACTACCGGGCCTCGATGCCGCCGTGTGACGCATCTGGGCGCAGCCTGCTCGACGCCGAGTACGCCGCCGAGACGATGGTGTCGCCGTTCGACGGGTCGGAGATCTCCGTCCCGAACTACAACTACCGCTGCTTCGTCGACGTCTTCGACCAGGCTGGGCGGGATGCGCGTTCGCTGATCATGGCGCGCCCGGGGATCTGGCTCCACGCTCGGGTGGCGTCGTTGCGCGCCTGGTTCACCGAGTACCCGTCGACCTCCAGTCCTGCCGATCGGTGGATGGCCGTCGGCGCGAGTGCCTCGCTGCCGATCCTTCACGTCGACACGAGTGGGTGGAACTCGAGGTTCTACGCCTCCCTCGTGAACCGACCGTTGTCCATCGCGCCGATCGTGGCGTTCGCGGCCCTCGTCGTGTGGCTCGTGGGCTCACTCGGACGGTGGCGTCGTCGTCGCACGATCGATCGAGTGGACCTGCTCGGTCTGCTCGTCGGGTTCGTCTACCTGTTCACGTGTGCGGTGTCCGTTCTGTTCGAGCTGGGCGAGCAGGCGCGCTTCCGAATCGGCGTCGACCCGATCATCTACGCCGCGCTCGCCATCCGCACGGTTCGTTGGTGGTCCGACCGTCGGACGTCGCCGGTCGGGTGATGGCGATGTCCTTCGCGCACTTCGTCGCCATCCTCCTCGCCGGTATCGGCGCCGGCACCATCAACACCGTCGTCGGATCCGGATCGCTCATCACCTTCCCCACGCTGGTCGCGCTCGGCTACCCGCCACTGCTGGCCAATGTGTCGAACAACATCGGACTCGTGCCGGGGTCGATGTCGGGCGCCTACGGCTACCGCCGAGAGCTGGCCGGACAGCGATCCCGGTTGCAGAAGCTGGTGCCCGCATCGGTCCTCGGGGGCCTGACCGGATCGACGCTGTTGCTGGTCCTGCCGCCGGGCGTGTTCAAGCGCGTCGTGATCGTGCTGATCGCGATCGCGTTGGTCCTCGTGATCCTGCAACCGACGGTGTCACGCCGAGTCGCCGCTCGGCGGCAACGAGGTGGGGGGAGCCACGGTGACGTCACACCGGGTCTCCTGGCGATCGTCTGTGCCACCGGGGTGTACGGCGGCTACTTCGGCGCCGCGCAGGGGATCATCCTCATCGCCGTGCTGGGGATCTTCCTCGACGACGACCTGCAGCGCCTGAACGCCGCCAAGAACGTGCTGGCGCTGAGCGTCAACGCCGTCGCGTCGATCGTGTTCGTGCTGAGCACCGAGATCGACTGGAAGGTGGTCGGGGTGATCGCCGTCGGCTCCACCATCGGCGGCCAGCTCGGCGCGAAGTTCGGCCGTCGGCTGGACCCCAGGTGGCTGCGTGCCCTGATCGTCGCCGTCGGCCTCACGGCACTCGTCCGCCTCCTCTGACGGTCAGGTGTGACTCGGCTACGTTCGCTGGCGTGGAACTCCAAGTACGCAAGGTGGTCTCCGTCGTCGAGACGGTCCGGAACGAGGCGGGGCGTCCCGTCGCCGGGCTGCATCGCAAGGTCGCCACCGCTGTCATCATGGTCAACCCCTGTGCCGACCGGTTCGTCGAGGATCTCGACGAACTGGTGGCGCTGGGCGCGGGGCTGGGCGAGCTCCTGGTCGTCGAGGCGCTCGCGGCCCTCGGCGTCCCGGCGGCCGACGTGAGCTCCTACGGGAAGGCGGCCGTGGTGGGTGGTGGTGGGGAGATCGAGCACGCGGCGGCGCTCATCCATCCGCGCTTCGGAGCGCCCATCCGTGCCGCGTTGGGCCGAGGTCCGGCGATCATCCCGTCGACGAAGCTGATGGGCGGGCCCGGCACGCGAGTCACCGTGCCGTTGACCAACTGCGACGACATCTGGGCCTTCGACGACATGGACGCCATCGCGATCTCGGTCGACGACGCGCCGGGCCACGGCGAGGTCATGGCAGTGCTCGGACTCGGGGTGGGCGGTCGACCCCTGCACCGGATCGGAGCCAAGGGATGACCTTCAAGGCGATCATCCTCCTCCGGCGCCGCGACGACATGACGCACGACGAGTTCCGCACCTGGTGGCTCGAGGAGCATGCGCCGCTCGCCGCCCGTCTCCCTGGCGTGCGCCGGCTCGTCTTCAACCTCGGTGAGGACCGTGGCACCGGGAACCCCGACGACGTCGACGGGGTGTCAGAGCTCTGGTTCGACGACCGGGCCGCCTTCGACGCGGCGTATGCCACCGAGATCGGGCGTCAGGTCGCGGCGGACTCGATGGCCCACGTTCGCGACCGTGTCCGGATGTTCGTCGGCGAGCACGTCGTCGTCGGCACTGCGGCGGAGCCCGGACAGTGACCGGTCAGCGGGTGGTCATCACCGCCGCGGCCGGCGGCATCGGCCGGGTCGTGGTCGACGCGTTCGTGGCCCAGGGTGCGCGGGTGCATCTGTGCGATGTCGACGAGGAGGCACTGGCGTCATGCCGTGCGTCGTCGCCGTCGATCACCGCGACCGCGTGTCGATCTGACCGATGGTGAGGCGGTCGATGCGTGGCTGGTGTCCGCGATCGACGAGCTCGGTGGCGTCGATGTGCTCGTCAACAACGCGGGCACGAAGGGTCCCACTGCCTTCGTCGAGGACGTGACACCGGACGAATGGCGGTCCTGTCTCGCCGTCGGACTCGACACGCAGTACCTCACCGCGCGCCGCGTGGCGCCGGTGATGAAGGCGCAGGGGAGTGGCTCGATCATCAACATGTCGTCGATGGCCGGTGTGTACGGCTACGGCATGCGCACGCCGTACGCGGCGGCCAAGTGGGCCGTGATCGGGCTCACCAAATCGCTCGCCGTGGAGCTCGGGCCGCACGGCGTGCGCTGCAACGCGATCTGCCCCGGCTCGGTCGCGGGGGCGCGCATGGACGCCGTGATCGCCGCCGAGGCGACGACGAGAGGTGTCGACGCTGCGGTCGTGCAGGCCGAGTACCTCGGTGGACAGTCCATCAAGCGGTTCGTCGAGCCGCGTGAGATCGCCGAGCTGTGCCTGTTCCTTGCCTCGCCTGCGTCGTCGATGATCTCCGGCCAGGCGATCGGTATCGACGGCCACACCGAGGCCTACCACCTCTGAGGGCGGCCGTTCTCGGGTCGTGACCCACCGCGGCGACGCGGCTACGGTCCAACCGACGCCAGACGTTGGGCAACAGGAGGACCTCTCATGACCGGTGGTGCGCTGAAGAGTGCGAGCATGGACGACTTCGACCTGCGGATGTCGGAGGGAGTCCGACCGCTGTACGAGGCGGTCAAGGCCTTCATCCGCGACGAGGTCGACCCGATCACCGAGGAGTTCCACCGGCTGGGCGAAGGGCGGGCCGATCGCTGGAGCTGGGCGCCGGGCCAGCTCGAGCTGCTCGACACGGTGAAGGCGAAGGCCAAGTCACAGGGACTGTGGAACTTCTTCCTGCCCAACGCCGAGACCGGGGAAGGTCTGAGCAACCTCGACTACGCCTACATCGCGGCAGAGCTCGGCAGGAACCGGCTCGCCTCGGAGTGCCTCAATTGCTCTGCACCCGACACCGGCAACATGGAGGTGCTCGAGCGGGTCGGCACGCCCGAACAGAAGGCGCAGTGGCTCGAACCGCTGTTGAACGGTGAGATCCGCTCCGCCTACGTGATGACCGAGCCGGGCGTGATGAGCTCGGACGCCAAGCAGATCCAGACCACAGCCGTCCTCGACGGCGAGGAATGGGTGATCAACGGCGAGAAGTTCTATGCCTCCGGCGCCGGCGACCCCCGCTGCAAGATCATGATCGTCATGGTCCGCACCAACCCCGATGCCGACACCTACAAGCAGCAGTCGCAGATCCTGGTCCCGAAGGACACGCCCGGTGTCGAGATCGTCGAGCCGATGCAGGTCTTCGGCTCCGACGACGCGCCGCACGGTCACATGCACATCCGCTTCCACGACGTGCGCGTGCCGAAGTCGAACGTCCTGTGGGGTGAGGGCAAGGGCTTCGAGATCTCGCAGCTGCGCCTCGGGCCCGGCCGCATCCACCACTGCATGCGCTCCATCGGTGTCGCCGAGCGGGCCATCGAGATGGCCGTCGACCGTGGTGTGTCCCGTGAGGGCTTCGGCAAGAAGCTGATCAACCTCGGCAAGAACATGGAGGTGCTGTCGCGGGCCCGGATCGAGGTGGAGGCAATGCGCCTCATGGTCCTGCGCGGCGCGAAGGCGATGGACACCCTCGGCAACGCCGAGGCCCGCGTCTGGGTGAGCGCGGTCAAGGCGATGGTGCCCGAGAAGTGCTGCGACATCATCGACGAGGTCATCCAGATGCACGGTGCCGCCGGCATCTCGCAGTGGTTCCCGCTCGCCGACATGTACCACAGCCAGCGCACGCTGCGCCTCGCCGACGGACCCGACGAGGTGCACCACCAGGTGGTCGCCCGCGCCGAGGTCAAGAACCGCGAGTCGGACCGGCGCGCCGGCCTCGACGCCGACCACGTCGCCAAGGGTCGAGTCTTCACCGGCCCCTGATCGGATTCTGGTCAGGATTCTTCCCGCGGCCGCTTCCGGTCAGGATCCTTCCCGCAAGCCGGAAATGATCCGGACCAGAAGCCGGTCGGCCACGGTTCGGCGCCGGGGCGTCAGTGCAGTCGCACGCCCTGACGTTCCAACTCCTGCTGCACCGACGTGATGTCCACGTCCTCGACGTCGCGCCCGTCGTGCAACGACCGCGCCGCCGCCACACCGGCACCCTGCCCGAGGACCGCGCAGCAGGCCATGTTGCGCGTCGATGCGTGGGACACCCGATCACCTCCGCAGGAACGGCCGGCGACGATCAGGTTGCGGACGCCCTTGGGCAGCAGGTTGCGGATCGGGAGTTGGAAGTAGCGGCCAGTGGTCGGAAGGATCAGGATCCCGTACCCGTCGATGAACTCGGGGAAGATGCCGATGCTGTCCTCGAAGCGACCCTGCTCGCGCACGTCGTGCTCGGTCATGTTGTAGACGGCGTCGATCTTGCGGGTGTCGCGCACGCCGAGGGTCATGCCGAAGTTGCGCAGTCGTGCGTGCTCGCAACCCGGCGTCGAGTGACGGAGTGCGGCGAGCGCGTGCATGGCCTGCCGCCGACCCTCCATCTCGCCGATCGTGAGGTCGTCGGGATCGGTGCCGTCGAGACCGGCCAGGTGGACGAGGTTCATGTACGTCAGTTCGCCCGAGTCGTGGATCGCCCCCCAGGTGCCGGCGATCGTCGTCAGGTCGGCGGGGATGATCCCGTCCGCCAGTGCCTTCGCGAACGGCTTGTGGAGGAACGGTGAGTACATGTCGTCCTCCTTGCCGGAGGTCTCGATGTCCCACTCGCCGTTGCCCGCCCAGTCGCGGTACGTCTGCGGGTCGTCGCGCACGCCTCGCAGGAACGCCGACTTGTCGACGCCGGCGAGATGGAACATCACCGACGCGGCCATCAGCTGCTCCTTCGGTGCGAGGTGGGTCACCGCGCCGGCACGATGGGCGACGTCCGCATCGCCCGACGCATCGATGACGCGCCGAGCGAGGATCGCCTCGCGGCCGGCCTTGGATTCGGTGATGACGCCGATGACCCGGTCGCCGTCCATGATCGGCATCGAGAACGTGCGGTGCAGCATCGGGTGGATGCCGGCCTCCTGCACCAGGACGTCGGCCACCACCTTGAAGCCCTCCGCGTCGATCTCGTACGACTGCGACTGGCTCTCCGGGACAGCGGCGCCCATGGCGTACGCGCGCTCCTCGAACTCGCGCGCCAGGCCGTTCGCCTCGACAGTGGCCTCGTGGCGGTACCAGGCCATGCCCTCCACCCCGACGGCGGTGATGTTGCCGCCGAAGCATCCGAACCGTTCGACGAGGGACACCTCGACACCGGCGCGGGCGGCGGCGAGCGCCGCCGAGAGGCCCGCCGGCCCCGACCCGACCACCAGGACATCGGTCTCGTGGATCACGTCGATCTGCCGGCTCGGTTCGGTGATCTGCATCGCCGGCAACCGTAGAGGATTTCATGCGGTGCGTCCCGGAGCCGACCTCTACGCTCGGCCGGTGACCTCCGACGACATCGTTGTCCGCCCCATGCTCCCTGCCGAGTTCGACACCGTCCGCGCCCTGTCGATCGACGCCTTCGACGGCGACCCGCAGATCGGACCGTTGCTCGATCTCCTTCGAGCGTCGTGGTGCTGGGAGGACGAACTGTCCTTCGTCGCCGAGCGCGCCGGCGAGATCGTCGGTCACGTGCTGTACTCCCACGCGTTCCTCGATGCACCGGGCCGACTGGTCGACGTGCTGCTGCTCAGCCCGATCGGCGTGCGCCCTGATCTGCAGCGTTCCGGCATCGGCGGCCGCCTCATCCGTGACAGCTTCGAGGTGCTCGAGCGGCGCTCCGAACCGCTCGTGTTCCTCGAGGGCCATCCCAGCTACTACCCGCAGTTCGGGTTCCTCGAAGCCGGCACCCTGGGCTTCACGGCGCCGTCGGTGCGGATCCCCGCTCGCGCGTTCATGGTGCGGCCGCTGCCCGGCTACGAGCCGTGGATGACCGGGGCGCTCGTGTACCCCGACGCGTTCTGGCGGGCGGATGCCGTCGGGCTGCGCGACGGATGATCACCGAGTTCATCCTCTACGCCTGTCCCGTCGGTGCGCTCGCCGACCAGCTCGACGAGTACTTCCGCGCCGCGGAGGATCTGTGCGGCCGGAACGAGGCCCACGCGTTCATGCCGCACGTGACGCTGACCGGCTTCTTCCACGACGAGTCCGGACCACGCCGAGTTCTACGCCGCGCACGCAGAGCCGGCGCCGGGGGCGGGGGCGGGGGCGGGCGGTCCTCCGGTCACGATCGAGCGGATGATGCTGCGCGACGACTTCCACGCGTTGCTGGTGACCTCGCCCTGGCTGCGCGAGACCGGAACACGCTTCGCCGACGCCGTGGCCGGCTCATCGACCCGCGTCGACGACATCCGCGTGAAGTCCGATCTGCACCTGAGCCTCGCCTACGGGTTCCCGGCTGCCGACCACCGCCGGCTCGCCGACCTGGCGGCGCGAACCGTCGACATCACGGCGCCGGTGGCGTGGCAGATCCGGCTCTACGAGCGCGACCACGGCGGGCAATGGCTCCTGCATCACTGCAGCGCTGCCGTCGACGGCTCGGCTCGTCTACGGTGACCACCGGGCCGTCGGCCCCACTGCACTTCCACGAGGACCGCAATGAGCATCACCGACGAACTCCGTCGAACCCGAGAAGCCGTCGTGCGCGAGCACATGGAGTCGGAGAACACCCACGATTTCGACGTCACCATCGGCACGTTCGCCCATCCCCGCTACGAGCTCGTGCCGACCGGTGACGTGTTCGAGGGGGAGGAAGCCGTGCGCGAGTACTACCGGTCGAGCAGGGCGGCGACACCGGATCAACGCAACGAGCTGGTCGCGCTCCACACCACCGACGACGCGGTGATCGCCGAGTTCATCCTCCGTGGGACGCCGGTCAACCGTCCCGACGGCCGCAGCTTCGAGTGCCCGATGATCGCGATCTTCGAGTTCGACGGCGACCGCATCGTCCGTGAGCGCGTCTACTGGGATCGTCAGACCATCCGTGAGCAGCTGGTGGGTGGCCGGCGATGACGACCTTCGACGATCGCATCGGCCCCCTGGCGTTGATGGTCGGCCGCTGGACCGGGCTGGGCACGGGCATCTATCCGACCATCGAGACCTTCACCTATCACGAGGACGTGCTCTTCACCGACGGCGGCGAGAAGCCGTTCCTCGGCTATCTCCAACGCACCAACCGTCCCAACACCGAGCAGGCGATGCACACCGAGACCGGATTCGTGCGCTGGTCACAGGGCACGCCGGAGTGGGTGATCGTGTCGCCGACCGGGATCACCGAGGTGCACGCAGGCACCGTTGCGGTGGTCGACGGCGGGCTCGACCTCGAGTTCCACTCGACGCTGGTCGGTCTGACCCCGACGGCCAAGCGAGTGGACTCGGTCAGCCGGTCGTTGCGACTGCGCGGGGGAGTGATCAAGTACGAGTTGCACATGGCCGCCGTGGGGGAGTCGCACCAGTTGCACCTCACGGGTGAGCTGCATCGAACGAGGTAGCCCCCGAGATTTCCTTGACGGGAGGTCCGCGCAGGCGTAGAACAAGTACCAGACAGGTTCACTACATATTCGCCTGTCGGAGCGCCGGGAAGTCTGGTCGGCACCAAGTTCACCTACCCAAGAGAAAGGGGGTGGACGGTGTCGACCATTGGCATCGTTCTCCTTGTCTGCGTCATCGCTGTGGTTCTCCTCGTCGTGCTCGTCGCGACCCGGTCGCTCCACAGCATCGGTCCGTCGGAGATCGGACTCGTCAACAAGCGGCTCGCCCGTCGCAGCCTCGATGACGGCAACCCCGTCGCGATGCGTGGGGAAGCCGGCTTCCAGGCCCAACTGCTGATGCCGGGACTCCGGTTCAAGCTGTGGCCCATCAACAGCGTCAGCAAGCACCCTTGGGTGCAGGTCCCCGCCGGCGAGATCGGAGTCGTCATCGCCCAAGTGGGCGAGGCCCTGAAGATCGGCGCCAAGAGCGGGGAGTACCGCAGTGAGTTCGGCAACTTCAGCGACCTCGCTGCGTTCCTCGCCCACGGCGGGCAGAAGGGCGTGCAGCGTCCGGTGCTGCCTCCGGGCACGCTGGTGCCGCTGCATCCTGCGGCGTTCCTGGTGATCACCGCCAGCCGTGTCTACGGCGCCCCGGTGTCCAGCGAGTTGCAGGCGTCCGTGCGCCAGTACGGCGGCATCACCCCCGAGGTGTTCGGCCTCACGCCGGATCAGCTCGAGGTCACCGTCATCGCCCCCAACGGGGCGACCGACATGGTGGGCATCGTCACCGCCCTCGAGGGCGAGCCCCTCCCGGCCGGCGACATCGCCAGCCGCCTGGGCGGGTTCGAGGACGTGCAGGTGATGGAGGCGTCGGGTGCGACCGACGCGGAGATCATCGACACGCTGCTCGGCCGCAAGAACGAGCTGCACAACAACTACCAGGACTTCCAGGCGTTCATGACGCACGGTGGCCGCATCGGTCTCCAGCACGACCCGCTCCTCTACGGCGCGTATCTGCTGAACCCCTTCCTCGTTCGCGTGGAGATGGTGCCGATGCTCGTCGTCCGTCAGGGCGAGGTGGCGGTGGTGAAGAGCTTCGTGGGTCTGCCCACACTCGACACCAGCGGCGCCGAGTTCAAGTTCGGGTCGATCGTGCAGCCCGGTCGTCGCGGCATCTGGCAGGAGCCGTTGCGCACGGGGAAGTACCCCATCAACCCCCGCATCTACGCGGCCGAGATCGTGCCCACCTCGATCCTCACCCTCAACTGGGCGAGCGCATCGAGCCAGGCCCACAACCTCGACTCGTCGCTCAGCCCGATCGAGGGCAAGAGCCGCGA
Source organism: uncultured Acidimicrobiaceae bacterium (assembly GCA_963720695.1). GTDB lineage: Bacteria > Actinomycetota > Acidimicrobiia > Acidimicrobiales > Ilumatobacteraceae > UBA668. Next base: position 255,956 of record CAVRGG010000004.1, on the reverse strand, counting down.
GGGCTTCGTGTTCTCGATCGATCTGCAGGTGCAGATCCACGTGAGCGACACGAAGGCGCCGAAGGTCATCTCGATGGTGGGCACCATGCAGAACCTCGTCAACGAGGTGCTGCAGTCGGCGGTGGGCAACCACTTCCGCAACACCCTCCAGCGTCTGGAGGCGGTGCGCTTCATCGAGACCCGCGACGAGGTGCAGGAGGCCGCTCTGGAAGCGGTCACGCGGTACCTGGCGTCCTACGACGTCGAGACCCGCGGCGTCTACATCCAGGACGTCATCTTCCCCGTGGAGCTGGTCCAGGTCCTGACCGAGCGAGAGATCGCGAAGCAGGAGAAGGCCACGTTCCACGAGCAGCGTGAGGCACAGCACGCCCGCATCGAGGTCGAGAAGGCACGCGGGACCGCCGACATGCAAGGTCAGTTGGCGAGCTCGCAGGTCAGCATCGAGATCAATCACAACGGCGCCGAAGCGCGTGCGGAGTCCGCACGGGGTGAGGCGGCCTACGTGGAGACCACGGCTCGCGCCGAGGCCACGAAGGTGGAGGTGATGGGTCGCGCCGACGCCAGCCGGATCGAGAACATCGGTCGGGCCGAGGCATCCAAGGTGCAAGCCGTGGGTGCCGCGGAAGCCAGCCGCGCCGAGGCCGTCGGTCTCGCCGAGGCGAAGGCGGCCGAAGCGCTCGGTCTGGCCAGGGCCGAGGGCTTCGAGGCGCAGAAGGATGCGCTGGGCGCCGCCGCCACGGCGATCGTGGCGGCGATCAACGCCATCGCCGAGGGCGGCATCGACGTGATGCCGAACGTCCTGGTCACCGGAGGCGGGTCGAGCATCGACGGGCTGGCGGCAACGCTGATCCAGCGACTCGGGATCGACCCGTCGGCGACCGCGCCGGCCGCGGCGACAGCCGCGGTCGCCGTGGGCGCTCGGTCCGACGCCTGAGGCTCCGAGTGGGTACTCGCACCACGGGGTGCGAGTACCCACTCCGGTGGCGCCGGCGCACCCGTCCCGATCGGCTGCCACTCGCATCCGGAGTGTGGCACTCGGACCGATGGGGTGATACCCTGGGGGGTATGTGCAGAAAGACGACGTGCAAGTCCTGTGGGAAGCCGAGCTGGGCCGGGTGCGGCGCTCATGTCGAGATGGTGCTCGGTGACGTGCCCAAGTCGCAGCGCTGCAGCTGTCACGAACGCAAGGACCTCGGCAAGGCGTCGACGAAGGCTCATGCCCACGCCACGCCGCCGACGTCGTCGCTCGGCAAGTTCCGGTCGTGGCTGCAGAAGTGACGGCTGCGCCGACAACGGTCAGGTGACCGGGGCGGGCGTCACGTTCGAGCGCAGGCCGGGGAACTGACCCAACCGCTCGAGCGCAGCCACCGTGCTGCGCATGGCGTCGGCCGGCACGGGGTGGCTGATCAAGAAGCCCTGGGCCTTCATGCAGCCGAGATCGCTGAGCACCTGGAGCTGGTGCACGCTCTCGACACCCTCGGCGACCATGTCGAGGCCGAGGGAGCGGCCCATGGCGACGATCGTGCGCACGAGGCTCCGGTCGTTCGGGTTGTCGGCGACGCCGTGCACGAACGCCCGGTCGATCTTGATCCGCTGCAACGGGAACTTCTGCAGCAGGGAGAGCGACGAGTAGCCCGTCCCGAAGTCGTCGAGCGCCACCCGCACACCGAGGGACCGAAGCCGACGCAGGGTCGCGAGGGCCAACTCGGGCTCGGTGATCATCACGCTCTCGGTGACCTCCAGCCACAGCAGCTGAGGGGAGACGCCCGAGCGCGTCAGCGCCTCGCTCACGATCGCCGGGAAGTTGGTGTCGCTGAGCTGGCGAGGGGACACGTTGACCGACATCGTCGCGGTCGGGCTGCAGACGCCGTCGTCGATCCAACGGCGGAGCTGGGTGAGCGCCTCCAACAGTGCCCACGAACCGATGGGCACGATGGTGCCGGTGTCCTCGGCGATGGGGATGAACTCAGCGGGGGACACGATGGTGCCGTCGGCCTGCTGCCAACGCATGAGCGCCTCGAACCCCTCGACGTCGCCCGACTGCAGGTCGAGGATCGGCTGGTGGAACAGGCGCAGCTCGCGGCGGTCGAGTGCGCGGTACAGCGCGGTCTCGACGGCCAGGCGGTGGGCGACCCGTTCGTGCATCGACTCGTCGTAGACCGCCATGCAGTTCCTGCCGGCGTCCTTCGCGCGATACATCGCGGTGTCGGCGTGGCGCACGAGGTCCTCGGCGGAGGTGGCGGACGTGGCGCTGATCGCGGCGACACCGATGCTGGCGGTGGCGAACACGTCGCCCTGGCTCAGCGCCAGGGGCTCGCGGAACACCGCCAGCAGTCGCTCGGCGAGGGCCATCGACGCCCCCTGCGACTTGGCAGCGGGGTCGAGAACGACGTACTCGTCGCCGGAGAGACGGGCGACCGTGGCACCGTCGGGCACGGCGTTCATCAAGCGACGGGCGACCATGACCAGGACCTCGTCGCCGGCGGCATGGCCCAGCGAGTCGTTGATGTTCTTGAACCGGTCGAGGTCGACGAAGAACAGTGTCGGGTGCTGATCCTGGCTCCACGAGCCCGCGCAACAGATCGTTGATCTGCTGGAGCAGCACGCTGCGGTTCGGGAGACCGGTGAGCGGGTCGGTCTGGGCGCCGTGGATCAGTTCGGCCTGCGCGGCGTTGTTGGCGCGCACCGCTTGGGCGACGCGCAGCGTCACCACTGCGGCGAGGATCACCGCTGACAGCGACCGGACGATCTTGTCGGTGGCGTCGTTCGGCGACGTGCCCGCGAGCACGATCACCGGGAAGACGAGCGAGGACGTGGTGACGATCAACCGCCCGAGCACCTGGCGCTTCGCCGGCGGCTGGGGCTGGCTGACGGTGACGATGCTGGGATGCAGGAACGCCGCGCCGACGAGGAAGTATGCGGCGATGTACATCGGCAGCCCGATGCGCTCGAATCCGGAGCCGAGGTGGCCGGCATCCATGAGCGCGTACGTCAGGTCGCCGAGCATGTTGAGCCCGAGCGCAGCCGCGAGCAGCCACATCGACACCGGTCGGTTCGTGTGGCTGAGCAGCACGATGATCACCAGGAAGGCGACCACGGACGCGGTGGGCTGGTACATCCCGTAGAGCACGGTGCTCCAGGCGGTGCGGCCCGTCGCGCTCGAGATCGGCTGGACGAGCGCCGCCCAACTGATCACCCACGCACCGAGACCGACGATCAGGCCGTCACCGATGAGGCCGTCGCCGAGCGTGGCGCCGCGTCGCTGGAGCAGGACCACCAACCCGGCGATGATGCAGCCGGTCGCCGCCAATCCCATCATCGTCGCAACCGGATTCGAGTAGGCCGGCGAGTCGCCCGAGATCAGTTGGGCGCCGGCGTAGAGCAGCCCGACGGCGAGCAGGAGACCGGCCAACTGGTTCGACACGCCGTTGCGGCGGCAGGCGTACACGAGCACCGGTCCGACCTGGACGCAGGCCAGCAGGTACAGCACTTCCCGGGTGGTGCCACCGGGCGCGGCGATGGCCACGGCGGTCACAATGCCGCCGAGTGCCAGGTACCACCAAGTTAGGAGCGCCGATGCCCGCTTCATGAGCCTCCCTCCCGCGCGTGCATGGGACCATCCACCCGCGGGAAACAACGTGAACATATGATACGTCGCGACAAGCACTTTCGCGCAAGGGGTAGTTCCTTGCGCGCGCCGCGTCCGACTGATGCAGGTCCGATCGAAAGGGGGTGCTGCGCATGTTCGTCACTCGTCACACCCACGTCGTCGACATGGTCCTGGTGGACAAGCTCTGGCATCTCTACGAGATCGCCTACCAGGGCATGGCCGAGGAAGCCGTGACCAGGGAGATGCTGTACAAGAGCGAGTTCGAGGAATCGATCGCCGACCCCTCCAACCGTCTCTGGGTGCTGTGGGACGACGCCACCCCCGTGGGGATGTCGCTGGTGGCCACCGAGATCGGGAACACGCGCTACCTGAGTCGGGCGTATTTCGAGCATCACTACCCCGACCATATGCGACGCGGGGCGGTCCACTACATCATGTGGCTGGTGGTCCACCCCTCCCATGTCGCCAAGGGCGCCATCGTCCGCCTCGCCCGCGAGGGCCTTGCACTCGAGGCGTCCGAAGGGGTCCTGCTCGTGTTCGACACACCCGCGGTCAACCAACGACCGGGTGGCGGGCTCGCCGAGATGATGTCGCGCCTCGCCAAGAGCCTGGTCGGCGGAGCCCCGGTCCACCACCTGGAGACCCAGCACTACTACGCCGTGGATTTCGCCCCCGCCTTGGCTGCCGACGACCAGGCCCGCCAGCTGCGCTCGGACGCGCCGGTCGCCTGACCTCCTCCGCTACCGTAGGGAAGAATGAGTCCAGGTTCGGGCCGCACCGCATGACGCAACTCGCACAGCCGTACTCCGTCATCGTGCCCGGCGCGCACCTCATGTCCGCTCTGGTGGGCCAACGCGACGCCCACTTGCGGCTCATCGAGCAGGCGTTCCCCGAGTGCACCGTGGTGGCGAGGGGCAACGAGATCCACCTCGCCGGGGCGCAGGCGGAGCAGGCCGGTCGCCTGTGCGAGGAACTGGTCGTGCTCCTGCAGCAGGGTCAGCACCTCGACGAGTCGGCGATTCGACGGAGCATCGAGATGATGCGCCAGAACGAGCAACCCAGTCGGGTGCTCACCGACGACATCATGCGGGGAGCGAAGGGCAAACCGATCCGCCCCAAGACCGCGGGGCAGAAGCGGTACATCGACGTCATCCGCAACAACGTCATCACCTTCGGGCTCGGCCCTGCCGGAACCGGCAAGAGTTGGTTGGCGGTGGCGATGGCGGTGCAGGCGCTGCAGAGCAAGCAGGTCCAGCGCATCATCCTCACCCGGCCTGCGGTCGAGGCCGGTGAGCGTCTCGGCTTCCTGCCCGGCGACCTGATGGCCAAGATCGATCCCTACCTGCGGCCGTTGTACGACGCGCTGTACGACATGATCGAGCCCGAGGGCGCCCAGAAGCTGCTCGAACGCCAGATGGTCGAGGTCGCGCCACTCGCGTTCATGCGTGGCCGCACGCTCAACAACAGCTTCATCATCCTCGACGAGGCGCAGAACGCCACGCCCGAGCAGATGAAGATGTTCCTCACCCGCATCGGCTTCGGATCGAAGGTGGTCGTCACCGGCGACACCACCCAGATCGACGTGCCCGACGGCCGCAGCGGACTGCTCGGTCTGGAGCGCACGCTCACTGGTATCGAGGGCCTCGAGTTCGTCCATCTCGGTGCGGGCGACGTCGTGCGCCACAAGATCGTGGCCGACATCGTCGCGGCCTACGAGAAGGCCGGAGACGCGCAGGCCGCAGGGTCCTCGAAGGGGACTGCCCGTGCCTGACCCGTCACGACCACGACTCGACGCGCCCGCGGCGCGTCGGAGGTGATGGCGAGCCGCAGGTCTTCTGCGCCGATGAGCAGACCGCCGTCCCGGTCGACCTCGACCGGTGGCAGAAATTGGCGACGCTGGTGTTGCACGACGAGGGCGTGCGAGGGCTGGCCGAACTGTCACTGCTGTTCGTCAGCGAAGCGGAGATCACCGAACTGAACGTCGATTACATGGCCAAGGAAGGCTCCACGGATGTACTGGCATTCCCGATCGACGCCGCGGAGGCCGAGATCGTGTTGCACAACCAGCCACCCAACCGTGGCCCGGACCGCTCGCCGCCTGATCTCGGGGACATGCCGCTGCTGCTCGGCGACGTCGTGATCTGCCCGGAAGTGGCCCAACGACAGGCGCCCGAGCACGCGGGCACCCTCGACGACGAGATGGCATTGCTCGTGGTGCACGGCGTGCTCCACGTGCTGGGGTACGACCACGACGTACCCGACGCTCTGGCAACGATGCGAGCTCGCGAGCTCGCGCTGTTGGAGGCGCACCATTGGAGCGGCCCAGCGCCCGCCGCGTTCCGCCAGGAGCAGCCCGAATGATCGCAGCCGGCTTCAACACCGTCGACCTGTTGATGGTGATCGCCACGTTCTTCCTGCTGATCATGCTGATCTTCCTCTCGGTCGCCGAGATGAGCCTGTCGCGAATGACGCGCCCGAGGGCGAGCTCGCTCGCCGACAAGGGACTCAAGTCCGGCAAGGCGCTCAAGCGGCTCGTCGACGAGCCCGAACGGTGGGTCAACCCGCTGCTGCTCACCGTGAACATCTGTCAGATCGTCCAGGCGACGCTCACCACGATCGTCGCCGGCAGGCTGTTCGGCGCTGCCGGTGTGGCGGTCGGCGTCGTGCTCAACGTCGTCGTGTTCTTCGTGCTCGCCGAAGCGGTGCCCAAGACCTACGCGGTGCTGTACCCGCAGCGTGCGGCGCTGTTCTCCGCCCGACCGACATCCGTGCTGGTCGCGTTCCCGCCGCTGCAGTGGATCTCGCGTCTGCTCATCAAGCTGACCAACGTGATCGTCAAGGGCAAGGGCCTCGAGCAGGGGCCGTTCGTGTCCGAATCCGAGCTCCTCGGCATCGTCGAGACCGCCGCCGAGGACGAGGTCATCGAGGAAGAGGAACGCGAGCTCATCGAGAGCATCATCGAGTTCGGCGACACGATCGCCCGCGAGGTGATGGTGCCCCGACCCGACATCGTCACGCTGCCCCACACGGCCACGATCACCGAGGGCCTCGACCTGGCGCTCGAGCACGGCTACAGCCGCGTGCCCGTCGTGAACGACGACGAGGGCGCCGACGACGTCCTCGGGCTGGCGTTCGTGAAGGACCTCGTGCGCATCGAGCGGGCCGGTGGTGGCGACCAACCGGTCACCGAGCTCATCCGTCCGGTGCGGTTCGTGCCCGAGAACAAGCCCGTCAACCGGCTGATGCGGGAGATGCAGGCGGAGAAGTTCCACCTCGCGCTCGTCGCCGACGAGTACGGCGCGCTCGCCGGGCTCATCACGCTGGAGGACTGCCTCGAGGAGCTCGTCGGCGAGATCGTCGACGAGCACGACGAGGAGGAGGCCGAGGTGCTGCGCCTCGCCGACGGCAACTACCTCGTCGACGGTGGCATGTCGATCGACGACCTCAACGACCTGCTCGGCACCGAGATCCCCGACGACGACTGGGACACGGTGGCGGGATTCCTGTTCGGCACCCTCGAGCACGTGCCCGACGAGGGTGAGTCACTGGTTCGTGAGGGATGGCGATTCAGCGCCGCAGAGATCGACGGCCGGCGCATCCGAAGAGTGAAGGTGACGCTCGAGGCGGACGACATCGCGAGCATGCACACCGGGGACTGACCACTCGGTCGTCGCGTCAGAGCAACTCGTCGAGGATCACGTCGAGCGGATGGCGGTCGATGGCGAGCGGCGTCGGATCGAGGGTGACCAGTGGCGGCGGTGTGTTCGCTTCGATCGCCGCCTGGATGTTGCGCTCGCGCAGTTGGGCGACGATCAGCAGGTAGGCGAGGAACATCGTCGCCGCACCGAAGAAGTAGGGGGCACGCAGCCCGAACCGTGAGGCGATGAGCCCACCGAGCAGGGCGCCGACCGGCATCGACCCCCAGGTGAACCAGCGGTAGACGCTGTTCACCCGACCGAAGAGATGGTCGGGCACGATCTGCTGGCGCAGGGTGACGGCGATGATGCTCCAGATGGTGATCATCACCGCCTGCACGGTGGTCATCAGCACCACCCACCAGGTGACGGGCACCGTGCCGATGGCGAGCATCGTGACGACGGGGGTGAACGCCGCCACCAGGATCGCGAACCGGCGGCCCACCTTGGCGACCAGCCACCCACCGGCCAGCCCGGCCAGCACGCTGCCGAGGCCGACGATCGCGATGAGGCCGCCGAACATGCGGTCGCTCACGCCGAGCTCCTCGGTGGCGAACAACACGAAGGTCGACTCGCAGGCGGCGAACGCGAGGTTGGTCAGACCGAGCGAGAGTGCGAGGTTGCGCAGCAGCGGGCTGCGCCACATCCACCGGAAGCCCGTGCGGATCTCGCGCCGCCAACCCTGGGGCGACTCCTGGCCGACGGGCTTGAACGAACCGCGCAGCGTCGCCGCGAGGGTCGCCGCGGCCACGAAGCTCGCCGCGTCCACACCGAACGGCAGCCACACCGCGGCGGCGAAGAGCACGCTGCCGAGGGGAGCGCCGACGAAGGTGTTCCCGGTGATCTCCACGGAGTACCGCAGCCCGTTCGCCCGCTGCAACTGCTCGCTCGGCACGATGGCGGGCAGGATCGTCTGCGAGGTCGAGTCGAAGAACACCTCGCCGACGCCCAACCCGAAGGCGAGGATCCAGAGCATCCAGATCTGCACATCGGAGAACGCGGCGACGACGGCGACCCCGGCGATGAGGGCCCCGCGGAACATGTCGGCGGTGACCAGCACCCGCCGCCGGTCGGCGCGATCGATGAGGGCGCCGGCGGGCAGCGCGAACAGCAGCCAGGGGATGGCGAAGAAGGTGGAGATGAGGCTGACCGACACGCGGCTGTCGGTGACACGGGCGGCGAGCAGAGGAAGGGCGGCGATGAGGACGCCGTCGCCGACGTTGGAGATCGCGCTGGCGGTCCAGAGCCGCCAGTAGGCAGCGGGCAGGCGGGGAGTCGGGGCGGTACTCACCGTGTGGGAGCGGCGAACCGGGCGAAGGCGGACGGGAGATCCGGATACCGCTTCGTGGCCGCACCACCATCGACCGCGAACACGCTGCCACTGGCGAACGACGACTCGTCGTTGGCGAGGAACGCCGCCATCGCGGCGATGTCGTCGGGTTGGCCGAAGCGCCCGAGCGTCGTGTTGTCGACGAACTCCTCGATGACACCCGGAACCATGAAGAAGCCGCTGGTGGCGTTCGTCTCGACCAGCCCGGGGGCGATGGCATTGACGCGAATCCGTCGGGCGCCGAGTTCCATCGCGGCGACCTTGGTGAACATCACCACGCCCGCCTTCGCGGTGCAGTAGGCGCTCATTCCCGCCGACGGCTGGGTGGCGTTCAGCGACGCGATGGTGATGATGCTGCCGCCGTCGCGCATCGCCGCGGCTGCATGCTTGACCGTGAGGAACACCCCGGTGAGGCACAGGTCGATGATCGACTTCCACTCGTCGAGCGGGTGTTCGACGATCGGCGCGAACCCGCCCCGTCCGGCGTTCGCGACCGCGATGTCCAACCCGCCGAGCTCGAGCGCCTTCGAGCACGCGTCGGCCACGGACGTCTCCGACGTGACGTCGCACAGCACCGGCACCACGTTGGATCCGTGCACGTCGGCCAAGGCTTCGACGGACGCGCGATCGATGTCGGCGGCGACGACGGTGGCGCCCTCGGCGACGAACCGTTCGGTGATCGCCTTGCCGATGCCGGAACCCGCGCCGGTCACCAATGCGACCCGGCCATCCAGGCCGAGCCGCGACCCCCGCGGCGAAGCATCCATCTCGGGCACCTTAGTTCGGTGATGGTGCCGTCAGGAGGTGACGCTGGACCTTTCCGAGCGACGTTCGGGGCAACGCCCGGACCAGGTGAAGTTCCTTCGGGGCGCAGAACATCGGGAGGCGCTCGGCGACGTGTCGCCGGATCGACGCCAGTGTCGGCGGGCTCGCCTCGGAATCGGTCGAGGGCACGACCCAGGCGACCACGCGCTGGCCCCACTCGTCGTCGGGAACGCCGGCCACGGCCACTTCGGTGACCCCGGGGTGGGTGCCGATCGCCAGCTCGACAGCGTCGGGCCACACGTTCTCGCCGCCGGTGATGATGAGGTCGCCGCGGCGGCCCTCCACGTGCAGCCGCCCGTCGGGCAGCCATCGGCCGAGGTCCCCGGTGTGCAGCCACCCCTCGCCGTCGAGGGGAGTGGTGTCGTCTCGGTAGGCGCGCAGCAGCATCGGGCCGCGGAGCAGGATCTCGCCGTCGGGCTCGATGCGGACCTCGACGCCCGCGAGCGGACGGCCGTCGTAGACGACCCCGCTTCCGGTCTCGGTGAGCCCATAGGTCGCATGTGTGTTCGCGGGGCGGTCTGCCGGTGGGCGAGCACCGCCGAGGACGATCACGCGAAAGAGCGTGGGATCGATCCTGCGCATCGCGGTGGCGACGAGCGACACCGCCGTCGCGCCGTCTCGCGCCGCGGCGGTGACGGCGCCGGCGTCGAATCCGTCGTGCACGATGAGGCCCGTGCCCGTGGCCAAGGCTCGGGTGACGACGGACAGCCCGCCGACGTGGGCGAGCGGCAGGCAGGCGAGCCATGTGTCGGAGCTGGTGATACCGAGGTGTGCCGAGGTCGCCTCGGCACTCGCCTGTACGGCGCGGTGGGTCAGCACGACGCCCTTGGGAACGCCGGTCGAGCCGCTGGTCGCCACCACCAGGGCGTCACCCTCGTCGACGCCACGGCCAGGTCGTGCGTGGCGACCGTCGCCGTCGACGAGTCGATCGGGTTGCAGTGCGTCCATCACGGTCGCCCTGGCGGTCGCCGGCAGTCGGCGATCGACGGGCATCACCGCGTTCCCAGCATCCCACTCGCGCAGGAGCGTCGCCACGAACTCGGGTCCTCCCGGAAGGTCGACGGCGACGAGATGTGGCACGGAGTCGAGCGTATTCAGCGAGAATGGCAACGATGCATCGTTGGCTGATCGGCGCCCGTCCTCGAACCCTCCCTGCGGCGGTCGTCCCCGTCGCGCTCGGCACCGCAGCGGCGGTCGGTGAAGCGGGCGCCGTGTGGTGGCGTGCCGCGCTCGCGCTCGTCGTGTCGCTGGCGCTGCAGGTCGGGGTCAACTACGCCAACGACTACAGCGACGGCGTGCGAGGCACCGACGAGGTCCGCGTGGGACCGACTCGTCTCGTCGCCGGCGGGCTGGCCACGCCCTCGGCCGTGAAGCGGGCGGCGTTCCTGGCCTTCGGTCTCGCCGCCGTTGCGGGTCTGGTGCTCGCCATCGCGACGAGTTGGTGGCTGCTCGTCGTGGGGGCCGCAGCGATCCTGGCCGGCTGGTTCTACACCGGCGGGCCCAAGCCGTACGGCTACCTGGGCCTGGGGGAGGTCTTCGTGTTCGTCTTCTTCGGCCTCGTCGCAACAGCGGGTACCACGTTCGTCGTGTGCGAGCGGATCACGGCGGTGGCCTGGCTGGCAGGCGTGGTGGCGGGCTGCTTGGCCTGCGCGCTGCTGGTCGTGAACAACCTGCGCGACATTCCCACCGATCGGGAGGTGGGCAAGCGGACTCTCGCAGTCCGCCTCGGGGACGCGAGGACCCGCTGGTTCTACGTCGCACTGCTGGGCGCGGCGTTCGTGCTCGTCGTGGTGATGTCGCTCACGGGTCGACCGGCGGCGGCCATCGGGCTCGCCGGCGTCATCGTTGCAGTGCCGGCACTGAAGGCCATCCGGGCCGGAGCATCCGGACGAGCACTGATCCCCGTCCTGGGTGGTACTGGCAAGGTGCAGTTGGTCACCGGGCTGTTGACAGCGTTGGGGATCGCGCTCTCCGCCTAGTGCGCCTTGTCGGCGATCCACTCGGCGATCGCAGCGACGACCGCGTCGGGTTGTTGCAGATGTGCGGAGTGGGCAGCGTGCGGAATGAGCACGGCGGAGCCACGGGGCACCATCGCGGCGATCTGCTGGGCGATCGGGGCGAACTTGCGGTCGTCGGCGCCTGCCATCGCCAGCACGGGCATGTTCAGCTCCCTGAGCCGCGGCCAGAGTGATCCCTGCGCCCCGGTGCCCGCCAGGCGCAGGCTGTTCGCCAGCCCTTCGACGGTGTTCGTCGCCCGGTCGGCGAACTCGGCATCGGAGAGGTGAAGGTCGCCGAACAGGGGCAGCGCGATCCATTCCTTCAGGAATGCCTCCACGCCGATGGACTCCAGCCGCTCGATCAGCGCATCGTCGTCGTCGCGGCGCCGGGCGCGCTCGTCCTCGCCGTCGATCCCGGGATTGGCGCCGATGACCACCAGCCGCTGCACGACGTTCGGGTACATCAGCGCCGCGTGGAGCGCGGCTCGCCCGCCGAGGCTGTAGCCGACGTACACCGCCTTGCCCCCCAGCGTGGTGATCATGTCGGCCGTCCGTCGCAGGTCGGCCCGAACGGTGGCCGACCCCCCGTGGCCGGGGAGGTCGAGCAGCATCGTCTGATAGCCGCCCATCGCGAATCGCTCCGCCACGGGCTTCCAGGAGTTCGAGGTCTGGGTGAAGCCGTGGAGGAAGACGATGCGCGGTGCGTCGTCGGGCCCGAGCACCTGCGCCGCCAGTCGGCCGGTCAACGACCGCCACTCGGGGTCAGTCGCCACGGCGCTCGAGCAGTCGTCGAATGACGTTCACGAACGTCTCGGGATCCTGGGCGCCGGGGACCGACCAGCGGCCGTCGATGACGAACGTCGGGACTGCGGTGATCTCGGCCTCGGCCGCGAAGGCGAGCTCGGCGCGCACCTCGGCCAACCCGTCGTCGCTGTCGAGGAAGGCGCGCACCCTGTCGGCGGGCATGCCGACGTCGGCAGCACACCCGGCCAACACATCGGGATCCCCGATGTCGAGTCCGTCGGTGAAGTAGGCCTTCAGCAGGCGCTCCTTGAGGGCGACTTGATGGCCGGTCGCGGCGGACAGCCACAGCAGGCGATGGGCCAGCAGGGTGTTCGCGCGGAGTGCCCGATCCATGCGGAAATCGAGCCCCTCGCCGGCCGCGACGCGTGGAGACGTGATCGATGATCTGCGCCGCTCGCTCCGGCCCGCCGAACTTGCGCGCGTACCCGTCGATCACGGGCGTGCCCGCCCCGGGCGACGCGTTGGGGTCCAGTTGGTACGGTCGGTAGACGATCTCGATGTCGGCCTCGTCGGCCAGCATGGCCACGGCCTTCTCGAACCGTCGCTTTCCGATGTAGCACCACGGGCAGACCACATCGGACCAGATCTCCACGCTCACGGTCGGTAGCACGAGGCCGAGGATACGCCCGTATCGTGGCCGACATGACGCCGGCCGACGTACAGGTCACCTTCTGCGCGACGCTCGTCGACCAGTGGGTCACGATGGGACTCCGCCACGCGGTCGTCGCGCCGGGGTCGCGCAGCACGCCGATGGCGCTCGCGCTCGCCGCTCGCGACGACCTGACGGTGCACGTGTTCCACGACGAGCGCAGTGCGTCGTTCGCCGCGCTCGGCATCGGGCTGTCCACCGGGCATCCGGCGGCGCTGCTGTGCACGAGCGGGACGGCCGCCACCCACTTCCATGCAGCGGTCGTGGAAGCCGACCTGTCGGGCGTGCCGATGCTCGTGCTCACCGCGGATCGGCCACCGGAGCTGCAGGGCATCGGCGCACCGCAGACGATCGACCAGGTCGAGTTGTACGGCGACACGGTGCGCCAGTTCGTGCAGACCGACGTCGCCGAGGCCGAGATGAGCCACACCTGGCGCGACATCGCGGTCGATGCCTGGCTCGCGGCCACCGGCGTCGATGCGGGGCCGGTGCACATGAACCTCCCGTTCCGTGAACCGTTGGTCGGCGAGGTCGGGCCACTCCCTGCGGAGCCGCCGACGATCGAGGGCGCGGACGACGAAGTGTGGTTCATGACCAGGCTGTCGATGGACGAACTCGCCGATCTGATCCGTCATCCGCGTGGACTCATCGTCGCCGGTCGAGGCGTCGACGACCCCGACGCGGTCGCAGCGCTCGCAGATGTGCTCGGCTGGCCGATCCTCGCCGACGCACGGTCCGGATGCCGGCACCTACCACAGGCGGTGTGTGCCTTCGATGCGCTCGTTCGCCACGCCCCGTTCGCAGCGTCCCATGTCCCGCAGGCGGTCCTGCACCTCGGGGAGCCGCCGGCGTCGAAGGTCCTCGGTCAGTGGTTGCAGGGCGCGGGTGCGGTCCACGTGCAGATCCACGCCCAGGGTCGGACCATCGACCCGCTGGGCATGATCGACGAGCGCGTGTACGGCGAGGTGTCCACCGTCTGCGAAGCGATCGTGCCGTTGGTGGACGGGGTCGTCGATGCGTCGTGGTCCGCCGAGTGGCTCCGGGCGGAGACGTCGGCACAGGCGGCGATCGCCCTGGCCGTGGAAGGTGAGCTCAGCGAGCCCGCGGTGGCGAGAGCGGTGGCGGCTGCCTCGCGGCGGCTGGTGCTGGCGTCGTCGATGCCGGTCCGCGACGTGGAGTGGTTCGGTGGCCCAGGGACCGCCGTGGTGCATTCGAACCGCGGTGCCAACGGCATCGACGGAGTCATCGCCACGGGCATCGGTGTCGCCATCGGCAGCGACGAGCCGACGGTCGTGCTGCTCGGCGATGTCGCCTACTGCCACGACCAGTCGTCACTCACGTCGCTCGCCGCACGGCAACTGCCGCTGACGATCGTGGTGATCGACAACGACGGGGGCGGGATCTTCTCGTTCCTGCCACAGCGGACCTCACTCACCACGGAGCGCTTCGAGCAGCTGTTCGGCACGCCGCACGGCACCGACCTCGTCGGCCTCGCACGCGCCCACGGCCTCGGCGCGCGGACGGTCGAGTCGGTGAGCGATCTGCTCGCCGGCATCGAGGATCGCGAGGCAACGGTCGTGCACGTCGTGACCGACCGTGATCGCAACGTGCAGGTGCACGACGAGATCAACGCTGCCGTCGCCGCTGCGCTGCCCTGACGGATCGGTGATCAGGGCCGGACGATGGCGCTGAGCATCGCTTGCAACTTGGCCTGCGTCTCGGCCAGTTCGCTCGCCGGGTCGCTGTCGGCGACGATGCCGCCACCGGCGACCAGCCGGGCTCGACGTCGATCCGGGGACAGCTCGGCGCATCGGATCGCGACCGCCCACGTGCCGTTGCCCGCCGCGTCGACCCAGCCGACCGCGCCGCCGTACTTGCCGCGCACGAACCCCTCCGCCTCGGCGATCAGCGCGAGCGCCTCCGCTCTGGGAAAGCCTCCCAGGGCCGGGGTGGGGGACAACGCCCGTACGAGGTCCAACACGTTCGGTCGGGGGTCGCTGAGGTGGCCCTCCATCGCCGTGCCGAGGTGCTGGACGTTGGCAACGGTGACGATGCTCGGCTCCGGCTCCCAGTCGAGGTAGCTGCACCACGGCAGCAGCGTGTCGTGGATCATGTCGATGACCACGCGGTGCTCGATCTGGTTCTTCTCGCTCGCCAGCAACTCGGTGGCCGCCAACCGGTCGGTGTCGGGATCGCCCGTTCGCGGAGTGGTCCCTGCGAGCGGGTGCGATCGGACCTCGTTGCCGTCGACCGCGATCAGCAGCTCGGGGGACGCACCGATGAAGCCGTCGATCGAGTAGCGGTGGCTGCGTCCGAACATCGCCTTCAAGCGGAGCAGGACCGCGTGCACATCGATCGCGTCGGGGCTGGTGACCTCGACCTCCCGGGCGATCACCGCCTTGGTGAGCGCACCGCCCCGAACGGCATCGCGGGCAGTGGTGACGGCAGCCAGATAACGATCGACCGGCGTCAGCGGGCCGACGGTGAACTGTTGGGCCCGCGAGGCGGGACGGGAGACGAGACGAAGCGTTTCTTCGGCGTCGTCGATGGTGGTGATCCAACGGCGCCCGTCGGCCGCCTTGCCGACGAGGACCGCGGGGATGACGAGACTGCAGCTCGAGCCGGGCTCGAACGGGACCACGCCCAGAGCGGCCGGGTGGACGCCGCCGACCTCGTCGACGTGCTCGATCGCCGCGAGCGCGTCCGGCACCTCCGCGAGCGGGACGCGGGCCGCGACCCCGCGCCCGGCCAGTCCGACGCCGTCGCGCACGAAGAGGTAGCCGTCGCCGCGGGCGACATCGTTGAGGTCGACGTCGTCGACCAGGGGACGGGTGTGTGCTCGCATGGTCAGGCTCGGGTGCCGACCATCAGCTGCGTCAGGCCACCGGACAGCTGATGATGCTCGGCGTCGAGGAAGCCGGCGTCGCGAAGCATGGCCACCATCTCCGGTGCCGGCGGGAGATAGGCGACGCTCTTGGGCAGGTAGCGGTAGGCGGCCCCGTCGCTGAGCATCGCTCCGATCTTGGGTACCACCTTGCCGAAGTAGATGTTGTTGCCGAAGCGGACGATTCGATTGTGGGGGATGCCGACATCGAGCAGTGCGATGCGTCCTCCTGGCCGGACCACCCGGGCCAGTTCCGCGAAGAAGGCGGGAAGCTCGCGCAGGTTCCGGAGTGCGAATCCGCACGTCGCTCCGTCGACCGAGTGGTCCGGCAGCGGAAGCCGGAGGATGTCGGCCTGCACTCGCGGGCTGCCGCTGCGGTCGGCGGCGAGCATCCCGTAACTGAGATCGAACGAGATCGGCTGGGCGCCGGCCTTCTGGAGGTCGATGCAGAGGTCGCCCGTGCCCGATGCGAGATCGATCACGGTGCTCCGCGGCGGAAGGGCCAGCAGTCGTACCGCCTTCTTGCGCCACCGCACGTCGAGCCGGAAGGTCATGATCCGGTTGACGAGGTCGTAGCGCGGTGCGATGGCGTCGAACATCTGACGGACGGCCTGCACCTTCTCCTCGCCCTCGGGCAGTTGCTCGGTGTCCCAGCTGCGATCGGTCATCGGCGGTCAGGCTACGAGACATCGGGCGCCAACGGGTACTCCCGCGACCACGGTGCGCGGGTGTGCGCTGTGACACCATCGCGGCATGAGCAACGAACTGTGGCGCAAGGGTGCGCTCGAACTGGCCGGGCTGATCGCGACTCGTGAGGTCTCGAGTCGCGAAGTGGTCGAGGCCCATCTGGCCCGCATCGACGACGTCAATCCGCGGCTGAACGCAGTGGTGCGTCGTCTCGACGAGACGGCGCTCGCCGCCGCCGATGCTGCCGACCGGGCAGTCGCCTCCGGCTCGACGCTCGGTGTACTGCACGGTGTGCCCGTCACCGTCAAGGAGAACATCGACCTCGAGGGCACGCCGACGACCCAGGCCGTGGTGGCACTGGCCGAGGCGATCGCGAGCAGCGACGCGCCCCTCGTGGAACGAGTCCGCGCCGCGGGCGCGATTCCGATCGGTCGCACCAACCTGCCGGACTTCGGTCTGCGAGTGACGACGGAGAGCTCCCTGCACGGCGTCACCCACAACCCGTGGAACGCCACCCGGACCGCCGGCGGGTCGAGCGGCGGCGAGGGGTCGGCGCTCGCCTCGGGCATGAGTCCGCTGGGTTTCGGCAACGACATCGGCGGCTCGCTGCGCAACCCGGCCACCTGCTGCGGCATCACGTCGATCAAGCCGACCACCGGAGTGGTGCCCTCGGCCACCGTGATCCCGCCAGAGGACCCCGGCATCGCGGGGCAGATCATGCTCACCGACGGGCCCATGGCGCGCCACGTCGCCGACGTCCGCGCCGGACTCCTCGCCATCGCGGGGCCCCACGACCGCGACCCGCGGGCGCTGCCGGTCACCCTGTCCGATCGCGCGGAGGGTCGTGCGTTGCGAGTCGCCGTGCTCGCCGACCCTCCCGGCGGGTCGACCCATCCCGAGGTGATCGCTGCCATCCGCGGTGCGGCCGACGCATTCTCCGAAGCCGGCGCCGAGGTCACCGAAGCCGGACCGGGATCGTTCGAACGGGCAGTGGAGCTCTGGGCGCAGATCCTCCTCCAGGAAGTGCACGCCAACCTGCCGTTGCTCAACCTGGTGATGGGCGAGGCCGGCCAGCGGTTCTTGAGCTTCGGCGCCGAACTGTTCCCGCAGCTCGACGTGCCGAGCCTGATGCTGAAGTTCAACGAACGCAACGCCGTCGACCGCGAGTGGCATTCGTTCCTCACGGAGTACGACGTGCTGCTGCTGCCGACGTGGGCGCAGCCGCCCTTCGAACTCGGCGCCGACGTCGTCTCTGCGCAGGCTGCGGTGGAAGTGCTCGAGCTCCTTCGCCCTGTCGTGCCCGCCAACCTGCTCGGCCTCCCCGCAGCGGTCGTCCCGGTCGGGATGGCCGGCGGGATGCCCGTCGGTGCGCAACTCATCGGCCGGCGCTTCGCCGACCTCACCTGCCTGTCCGCGGCGGAGATGCTCGAACAGCACTTCGGCACGATGACCCCCATCGACCCGGTGTGGTGACCGGCGCGCCGGCGATCAGTCGGCGTTGATCGCGGTCTGCTTCGCCCACCGGTAGTCGGCCTTGCCCGCCGGTGACCGCACGATCTCCGCGACGAACACGACCGCCTTGGGCAGCTTGTACCTGGCGATGTGGCGTTCTGCTTCGCGACGGAGCTCGTCCTCGGTGACCTGGTACCCGTCACGGACGCGGACGACGGCGACGACTTCGTTGCCCCAGCGTTCGCTCGGACGACCGGCAACGACGCAGTCGTACACCGCCGGATGGGCCTTGATCGCGGCCTCGACCTCCTCGGCGAAGATCTTCTCGCCTCCGGAGTTGATGGTGACCGAGTCGCGGCCGTGCAGTTCGATGATGCCGTCGGCGCGGAGTCGGGCTCGGTCGCCGGGTACGGCATACCGGATGCCGTCGATCGTCGGATAGGTGCGAGCCGTCTTGGCGGCATCGCCGAGATAGCCGAGCGCCAGTCGTCCGCTCTTCGCGAGCCAGCCGATCTCCGGATCACCCGCCTCGAGCACGCGGGTGAGGTCGTCGCTGAGCACGTGGTTCCCCGGGCTGATCGGGAAGGTGCCCGTGGTGGCGCCGCTCCCTGCCGAGACGTGGGACAGCTGGCCACCGGCCTCGGAGGAACCCAGCCCGTCGACGATCATCAGCGTCGGCAGGTGTTGGAGGAACTCCTCCTTCAGGTTCGCGCTCAGCGGCGCCCCGCCCGAGAGCAGCACGGTCAGGCTGGACAGGTCGTACGACTCGCGGTCGAGCTGGTCGAGCAGCGGCCTGCCGAAGGCGTCGCCGACGATCAGGAGGAAGTTGAGCTGTTCGCGCTCGACGAGGCTCCACACGTCGTGGGGGTCGAGTCGATCGGGCACCTGCTGCACGTACACCGTGCCGCCGACGTTCCAGGTCCGGAAGCTCATCCAGTGGCCAGCGCCGTGCATGAAGGGCGGAGCGAGGAGTGCCTTCAGCCCACCGGTCGCCTCGGCCACCACGCCGTCGATCTCGGTGGCGGCGCTCCCGCCGAAGCACTCGATGTTGGCGTCACCATTGCGCCACAGCACCCCCTTGGGCATGCCGGTCGTGCCGCCGGTGTAGAGGATGTAGAGGTCGTCGGGGCTCCACTCGACGTCGGGTCGAGCGGCCGACGCCTCGGCCAACGCATCCTCGTACCACACCGCGCCGGGCAGGAGCCCGTTGCCCGAGTCGTCGGCGACCTGCAGGATCACGCGCAGGTCGGGGAGATCGGGGAGCACCTCGGCGAGCGTCGGCGCGAACTGGCTGTGGACCACGATCGCGGTCGCCCTGGAGTCGTTGAGGAGGTAGCGCAGCTCCTCGGCGACGTAGCGGTAGTTCACGTTGAACGGGGCCACTCGCGCCTTGAAACTGCCGAGCATCGCCTCGAGGTACTCGTTGCCGTTGTGCAGGTAGATCGCGAGGTGGTCCTGGCCGCTCTCGTGCCCCTGCAGCCCGTCGCGCTCGACGTGGCAGCCCAGCCCCGCGGTCAGGAGGTGGTTGGCCAAGCGGCGGGTCCGCTCGGTGAGATCGGCCCACGTGAGGCGACGATCGCGGAACACCAGGCACACCTCGTCGGGGCGGGTCGCGGCGATGGCCTCGTGGACCTCGGCGACGGAGAACTGAGCCGTCATGGGCCGGAAACCTAGCCACCGCTCCAGGGGCGCTCGTCATCAGCCGCGAAATCCGCCACCGGGTACAGTCGTCCGCATGAGCATTCCGACCGGCCCCGCCACCGACACCCGCGACCTCGCGAAGAACGTGTTCGGCATGTTCATGCCACAGGGGTGGAAGATGGAGCTGTCGTCCATCGACGGAGCCGAGGCGAAGTGGCAGACGGCGGTCGACATCGCCGTACGGGCCGAGGAGCTCGGATACGACTCGATCTGGGTCTACGACCACTTCCACAACGTCCCGCGGCCGGCGCACGAGGCCGTCTTCGAGTGCTGGACGACGATGGCCGCGATCAGCCAACGCACGTCGAGGGTTCGGCTCGGTCAGATGGTGGGCTGCAACAGCTATCGGCAGCCCTCGGTGCTCGCCAAGATCACCAGCACCATCGACGTCATCAGCGGCGGACGCCTCGACTGGGGCATCGGTGCCGGCTGGTACGAGAACGAGTACAAGGGCTACGGCTTCGAGTTCCCTCGCCCGAAGGATCGCATCGGCATGTTGCGTGAATCGGTGCAGATCGTGCGCAGCATGTGGACCGAGCCGGAGACCTCCTTCGAGGGCACCTACTACTCGATGTCGCGAGCCCATTGTGATCCCAAGCCGTTGCAGTCTCCGCACCCGCCGATCTGGATCGGCGGTGGCGGCGAGCAGTTGACGCTGCGGGTCGTCGCTCGCTTCGCCGACTGCAGCAACTTCGGCGGCAAGCCCGACGAATGGGCTCGCAAGCGCGAGATCCTCAAGGGCCACTGCGCAGCGGTGGGTCGTGACGAGGACACGATCCGCAAGACGTGGTCGCCGGAGGTGTTCATCCGCTCCACCGAGGCCGAGGTCCTCGCCGCGGGCACCAAGAGCATGTGGGGCGAGCCCGCCGAGAACTGGCGTGAGGGCAACCTGGTCGGCACCCCCGAGCAGGTGTGCGAGAAGATCCAGACCTATCTCGATCTCGGCTGCACCGGCTTCATCCCCTGGTGTCCCGACTACCCGAGCACCGAGACGATGGAACTGTTCGCGGCCGAAGTGATGCCCAACTTCCGCTGATGGACGCTGATCGAGCCGCGTGGATCGAGATGATCCCGGAAGGTGACGCAGAGGGGTTGCTGCGCGAGTTGTACGAGAAGGAATGGGACCGCGAGCACCACCTCGTCGACAACATCCTCAAGGTGCACAGCCTGCATCCCGAGACCCTGCGGGCCCACGTCGACCTCTATCGCACGGTGATGTACGGGCGCTCCGCCATCACCCGGCCGGAGCGGGAGATGATCGGCGTCGTCGTCTCGTCGATCAACCACTGCCACTATTGAGTGGCCCACCACGCGGCCGGTCTGGTCCGCCTCACGAAGAACCCGGAGCAGGCGCGCGCCTTGGAGCTCGACCACTCCACCGCCGACGTCACGCCCCGTCAGCGGGCGATGCTCGACTACGCGGTCAAGCTCACCCGAACCCCCGGCGAGATGGTCGAAACGGATCTCGACGACATGCGTGCACACGGACTCACCGATCGCGACATCCTCGACGTGAACCAGGTGACCGCGTACTTCGCCTATGTGAACCGTGTTGCCGACGGTCTCGGCGTCGTCACCGACGCCTATGCGCAGACCCAGCACGCGGTGATCAGTGGCGACCTCCGGCCCGATCTCCCGAGCGAATGACCGACCTCAGAACAGCGAGCCCTGCTCGGCACTGTCGACGGGCAACGGCTCGGGAAGCCCGCTGAGGCCGGGCACCGCGGCGACGAGGTGGTCGTGGAATCCGCGGGCGAGGTCGGGACTGCGGAGGTTGTCGGGGGTGTGGACGAACACGGTCGGTGTCCGGCCCTCGTCGAGCCATTCGGCGACGATGGTCTCCCACCGATGCAGCCCGAGGTCGGTGAGCTCGGGATGGTCGGAACCGATGAAGCGCACCACCGGCCGATCGGTGAGGGGCTCGATCATCAGTGGCACACGTGGCTTGGTGCGCCACTCCTCGCGCCCGTCCTCGCTGATCGGTGTGCGGTGGAACAGCGCCGTGGTGTCCAGCAGCACCCACTCGGCGCCGTGCCGCCAGAGGATCTCGCGCAGGGCCCGACGTCCGTCGCCTCCGTAGAACTCGTGGTGGCGGACCTCGACGGACCAACGCCAGTCGGTGGGCACCGTTCGCAGCGTGCGCTCCAGCGCGGGCAGCTCGTCGGGACCGAACGACGGTGGCAGCTGCAGGGTGAAGCCGCCGACGAGTTCCCCGAGCGGTGCGAGGAGCGCGACGAACACGGCGAGCTCGTCGTCGGTGTCGCGCAACCGCTGGTCGTGGGTGATCGTGCGAGGGACCTTGAACACGAAGCGGAAGTCGGGATGCGCGAGCTCGGCCCACTTCGCGACCGTGGCCGCCGGCGGCAGTGCGTAGAACGTGGTGTTGCCCTCGACTGCGTTGAGGAGCCGGCTGTACGCGAACAGCTCGCGGCCGGTCGGTGTGTCGGTGGGAAGCTGGCGGCCGACCCATGCGCGTTGCGCCCACATCGGGCATCCGACGTGCAGTGTCGTCGGTGGACGAGGCACTCGATCGGAGATCACTCGTAGCTGCGGAAGATGACCTCGGCGACGCAACTGGGCTTGGTGGCGCCCTCGGTCTCGAACGTGAGCTCGTAGGTGCTCTGCACGCCGCCGGCGATGTCGTCGACCGCCAGCAGCTTGACCCCGAGGCGCAGCTTGGCGCCGACGGGGACCGGCGACATGAAGCGCACCTTGTTGCAGCCGTAGTTGACGCCCATCTTGAACCCCGTCGAGATGACGACCTGGGGCAGCAGCACCGGCGCCAGCGAGAGCGTGAGGTAGCCGTGGGCGATCGGGCCGCCGAACGGGCTCTCCTTCTTGGCGCGCTCGACGTCGATGTGGATCCACTGGTGATCACCGGTCGCATCGGCGAACTGGTTCACCCGTTCCTGCGAGATCTCCATCCACTCGGAGTAGCCGAGGTGCTCGCCGATGACCGACTTGAGTTCTGCGCTGCCGTTGATGATGCGAGGTGCCATGACTCCAGCATGGCACCGATCGATGCTCTACGGTGAAGCCGTGGGGGATGCACAGCCAGGGGACCGGCTCCTTCGGGCCGCGCTGTATCCGCTTCGCCTCGCACGGAACACCGCCCGACTCGTCAGGAGCACGCTCATGGCCGACTTTCTCACCACCTACTCGATCACGCAGCCCGACAAGCTGGCGATGGTCGACGATCGTCCTGACGGGACGGTGCGTTCGCTGACGTTCGGCGAGTTGAACGCCCGCTCCAACCAGCTGGCCAACGTGCTGCTGGAGCTCGGTGTCACGCCGGGCGACGCGAAGGTGGTGTGGTGCGGTCAGAACTCGATCGGGCTCGTCCTGATGATCAACGCGGCCCGCAAGCTCGGTGTCACGGCGGTGCCGCTCAACTATCGGCTGAGTGACGAGGAGGCGGCCTACGTCACCGACCACTCCGACGCCACGGTGGTGTACGTGGACGCGGAGTTCGCACCGATGTTCACGCGCATCCGTGGCGAACTGCCCAAGGTGCAGCAGTACCTCGTCTTCGACGGTGACGTACCCGACGCGATGGTGGCCGTCGACTCGTTGATGGACGCGGCGTCCACCGACGAACCCGACATCCCGGCGTCCACCGAGGCCGGATCGACGATGATCTACACCAGCGGCACCACCGGAAAGCCCAAGGGCGCGCTCCGTCGCGGTTCCCAGGGCGCTGCGCAGGGTGCTGCGATGATGGCGTTCGTCGGGTACACGCCCGACGACGTCTACGTGCCGACGGGCCCGCTCTACCACTCGGGCCCCGGCGGATTCATGGGGATCGCGCAGGTGCTGGGTCAGACGGTGGTCCTGCAGCGGAAGTTCAATCCGGAGGACTGGCTGCGCCTCGTGGAGAAGTACAAGGTCACGTCGACGTTCAGCGCTCCCACTCCGATCAGGATGATCTGCAACCTGCCGGACGAGGTGAAGTCGAAGTACGACGTCTCGTCGATGAAGCGGATGATCGCCAACGCCGCCCCGTGGAGCTTCGCGCTCAAGCAGATGTACCTCGCGTACTTCCCTGCCGACTCGTTGTTCGAGGTGTACGGGAGCACCGAGCTCGGCGTCAACTGCATCCTGCGACCCGAGGACCAACTGCGCAAGCCGGGCTCGTGCGGGAAGCCGGCGCCGATGGTCGAGGTCAAGTTGTTCGACGACGACGGCAACGAGGTCACCGGAGTCGGTCCCGAGCACACGGGGGAGCTCTTCGTGAAGAGCCCCAGCGTGTTCAACGACTACTACAAGCAGCACGACAAGTTCGTGGCCGACAGCAAGCACGGGTATCAGACGGTCGGCGACATCGCCTACCGCGACGACGAGGGCTACATCTACATCTGCGACCGCAAGAAGGACATGATCATCTCGGGCGGTATGAACATCTACCCCGCAGAGATCGAGGCCGCGCTGGAGCACCATCCCGACGTGCTCGAGGTGGCGGTGTTCGGCACGCCGAGCGAGGAGTGGGGCGAGACGGTGCATGCCGTGGTGGTCGTTCGGGAGGGTGGTTCGCTCGATGCGGAGGGCGTGATGGCGTTCGCCCGCGAACGCCTCGCCAGCTACAAGGTGCCGCGCGGTGTCACCTTCATCGACGAGCTGCCCAAGACCGGCAGCGGCAAGGTTCTCAAGCGTGAGCTGCGAGCGCCGTTCTGGGCCGGTCGCTCCAGCCAGGTGTAGCGCTCAGACGAGCTGCAGTGGTTGGGGCGCACCCGGCGGTCGCTGGACGACGATCGGGTCGTCGACCCGGATCGTGCCCGCCTGGAGCACCACCGCCATCGCTCCCGTCAGGCGGGTGAGCTCGCCGTCGGCGTCGCGGTGGACCATCCGCTTCAACAGGCCGGGGAACCGTGACTCGATCTGCGCGCACGGATTGCGGATTCCCGTGAGGCCGAGCAGCGCGTCGGGGCCGATGCGCAGGAGCGTGCCCGTGGGGAGCGCGAGGACGTCGAGGCCCGTGGTCGTGATGTTCTCGCCGAGTCGACCCGGGCCGACGGCGAACCCTTCGCTCGCCAGCATGTCCAGCATCTCGCCGTCCATCAGGTGGACCTGGCGCAGGTTCGGCTGTGTGGGGTCGCGCTCGATGCGGCTCCGGTGCCGCACCGTCGCTCCGGCGTGCACGTCGCCGGCGACGCCCAGCCCGGCGACGAGCTCGACCGAGGCGGCCGGCTCCTTCGTGAACGTGTACTCCGATGAGCGGTGCAGAGCTCGGACGACGGCGGCCATGCGCCGAGCGTACGTCACCCGAACTCGGCGAGGACCTCGGCGAGGGTGGCGCGGCCGATGGCGGGCATCGACGTGGAGTCGTCGCCGGTGAGGTAGGCGAGCGACAGGTTCAGCGCCCACCCGGCGGCCCGCTGCCACGTGTGGTCGTCGACGCCGATGGCCGCGCGGAAGACCGCTCGATGCGAGGCGTCGAACATCATCCAGGCGACGGCGAGGTCGGTGGCGGGGTCGCCCGACGTGAGGTCGCCGAAGTCGATGACGGCCGACAGCCGCCCGTCGAGCGTGAGCATGTTCGAAGGATGCAGGTCGCCGTGCAGCCAGAGCGCTTCGCCGTCCCACGCGGGTGTGGTCAGGAGTCGCTCCCACGTGGCACGTGTGCGGGTGGTGTCGATGACCGCCGAGAGCGCCTCGGTTCGGCTGCCCACGGCCGCGGCCCGAGCGGCGAGCGCCACGCCCCGGACCGGGTTCGTCGGTGCGTCCGGTGGCGCGGGCTGGTGCATCGCCAACACGAACGCCCCGAGCACCGTTGCGGTCGCGGCCTGGTCGGTGGGCGGTGCCTCGGCGGCCGACTGCCCCTGCAGCCAGGGCCCGATGGTCCATGTCCACGGGAAGGTCGCGGAGGGAGCGCCGACGAACTCGGGCACCGGGACCATCAGGGGCAGGTGGGGTGCCAGCTCGGGGAGCCAGCGTTGCTCGTTCACGATGAGCTCGGCGGCCGCCTCCCGGCGCGGGAGCCGCGCCATGCGGTCGTCGCCGATGCGCACGACCACGTTGTCCCAGCCGTTGGCCACGACGTGGACTCGTCGGTCGGCCAGGTCGGGTCGCTGCTCGCGCAGCAGACGCCGGACCAGCGCGGCGTCGACGTGGATGTCGGCGGCCGGCGCGGGCATCAGTAGCCCAGGCGCTCGACCCGGTCGGGCTTGCGCTGCCAGTCCTTGTCGACCTTCACGAACAGCTCGAGGAACGCACCCTCGGGCAGCTGGGCGCGAGCACGCTTGCCGACCTCTTTGAGCACGGAGCCGCCCTTGCCGATGACCATGCCCTTCTGGCTGTCGCGCTCGACGATGATCTCGACGCGGATCCGCGGCCATTCCCACTCGGTGACCCGGGTGGCGATGCTGTAGGGCAGCTCGTCGCGAGTGACCGCGAGGAGCTGCTCGCGGACGAGCTCGGCGACCCACAGTTCTTCGGGCTGGTCGCTCACGGTGTCGTCGGGGAAGTACAGCGGGCCTTCGGGCATCAGCGACGACAGGTGTGCGACGAGCTCGGGGATGCCGTCGCCGGTCTTGGCCGAGACCGGGAAGTACTGGGCCGCGTTGAGCTTGCCGGCCTGGATGAGCTGCGACAGCACGGCGTCCTGCTTGACGGCGTCGATCTTGTTGACGATCACGATGACGTCCTCGAGATCGAGGTGCCCCGCGACCCACTGGTCGCCGCTGCCGAACGGCTTGGTGGCATCGACCACGAGGCACACGACATCGACGTCGTTGACGCTGTCGAGGGCGGTCGCGTTGACCCGCTCGCCGAGCGCCGTGACCGGCTTGTGCAGCCCGGGCGTGTCGACGAAGATCAGCTGCGCCTCGTCGGTCGTGAGGATGCCACGAACGCGGGTGCGGGTGGTCTGCGGCTTGTCGCTGACGATGCTGACCTTGCGTCCGCACATGGCGTTCACGAGGGTGCTCTTGCCGACGTTCGGTCGGCCGACCAGTGTGATGAAACCGCTGCGCATGAGGCGGATCACCCTATCGCCGAGCGTGGTCAGGGCAGGAGGGTCGTCGTCGTGGTGGAGCTGGCAGGGTCGTTGATGACCGTGCTCGGGTCCAGCAGCGGCTCGTAGTCGAGGCGGGTGAGGAGTTGCCCCGGCTGGATGTTCTCGCCCGACGGCTTGGGCACGACCTGGTTGAACTGCACCTGCCCGATGCCGCGGCTGTCGGTGAGGGTCAGCACGATCTGGCCGATCACCAACCGCTGATCCGCGACGGCGACGTCGTTGAAGAACCCCTCCGGCAACTCGACCGACGCGACACCCGCACCATTGGGGAAGACACGGATCTCGACGCCTTCCGGGACGGCAGTGCGCAATGCCGGCTGCAGGTCGCCCTGTGGGCCACTCTGCAGGGCGGCGATGATGACCGGCAGCGCGACGGGCGCGGGGAGCGGCTGGCTGACGTAGGTGAGCTGGCCGCTGGCGATGAAGTAGAGCCGAACCTGCTCGGTCTGGACGCCGGTGGTGGTCGTCTCCAGCCCACTGGTCGTCGTCACCAGTTGGGTCGTCGTGGGTGCGGCGGTGGTGGTTGGCGCCAACGTGTCGCCCAGGTCGCCGGGCGGATCGAGGCGACTGACCTTGCCGCTGTCGACCACGCTGCAGGCCACGACGCCGAACGCCAGCGCCGCGGCGATGATCACGAGTCGGGTCCGCATCACATGACCTCCTGGAAGCTCGCCTTGAACCGTGCGCCGCCGCCGGGCCGGTCCTCCACCCACGCCTCGCCGCCATGTGCATGTGCGTGCTCGGCGACCAACGACAGCCCGAGACCGGTGCCCACCCGATGCCGAGCGGCGCTGCCCCGGGCGAACCGCTCGAAGATCCGCGATCGCTCACCGCGAGCGACTCCGGGTCCGGCGTCGTCGACGCAGAGCACCATTCCATGCCTGCCCTGCGCGTCGAGCGACACCCGCACCGGACCACCCGCGTGCTCGCGAGCGTTCTCCAGGAGGTTGGCCAGGATGCGTTCGAAGCGCAGCTTGTCGATGCGGACCAAGCGGGGCAGCCGATCGTCGAACTCGATGGGGACGCTGTCGAACGCGTAGCGCTGTGCGATGCGCGGCACGAGCTCTCGAACGTCGACCTCCTCGCGGTGCAGCTCCGTGGAGCCGGCGTCGATGCGCGACAGCTCCAGTAGGTCCATCACCATGTGGTCGAAGCGGCGCACCTGGCTGACGACGACGTCGAGGGCCTGCTGGGTGCGGTCGGGCAGGTCGGTGCGGCGCCCGTCCA
This sequence comes from uncultured Acidimicrobiaceae bacterium, assembly GCA_963720695.1. Taxonomy (GTDB): domain Bacteria; phylum Actinomycetota; class Acidimicrobiia; order Acidimicrobiales; family Ilumatobacteraceae; genus UBA668. Next base: position 228,083 of record CAVRGG010000004.1, on the reverse strand, counting down.
ACACCTCGACCGCGGCCGTGAGGGCGGTGATGGGGGAGCGCAGCTCGTGGCTGACGTCGCTCGCGAACCGCGCCTCGCGCTCCAGTCGGGTCTGGACGGCATCGGCCATGTCGTTGAACGAGCTGGCCAGACGATCGAGGTCGGGGTCGTTCTCGGGCACCATGCGGACGTCGAGGCCACCGGATGCGATCTCGCCGGCCGCAGTGGCGACACGCGACAGCGGGCGCAGCAGTCGACGGCTCGCCGACCAGCCGAGGAATCCGGCCAGGAGCATCGTGACGCCGGAGCCGACCAACAGCGCGGTGGCGATGGCACGGAGGTTGCGCTGGGTGCTCTCCATCGGGAAGGCCTCGAGGTACTGGGCATCGACGGCGGGCATGTTGACGCCGACCGCCACGTACGGCTTGTTGTCGTACTCGAACCGTTGCTGGGCGCTACCGCCCTGTGCCACCACCAGGCGCAGCTCGACGGGGAAGGCGTCGAGGGGGAAGCGCGGGTCGGCGTAGGGGACGTTGTCGATCAACAGGAGCGGGAAGCCGCCGGTCTCGGTGGGCAGGTCGAGGATGTCGACGCGCTGGTCCGTGCGCAGCAGACCCTTGACGGTGGAGGCGTTCGCGAACGCCTGCGTCTGTGCGGTCTGTTGGCGCTGGTCGATGAGGAACGAGCGGGCGACGGCGTACGTCACGACCGCCAGCCCGAGGCTGGCCGCGAGTGCCGTGAGGGAGAAGAACAGCGTGACCCGAGTGCGCAGGCGCAGGGTTCGGCGTCGACGCGGCGGACTCATCGCCACCAGTGTGGCGCATCTGCCGCCCCGGCCGCGCTCGCGAGACGGGTCAGGCGGCGAAGCCGACGAGCGGGAACGCCTGCTCCTCGGCCTGCAACACCGGTGCCAGGGTGTCGAGATCGGCCAGGATCAGTTCGGCGCGCAGGATGAGTTCGCTGCAGACGAAGGCGATCTGGTGGCCACTGTTGCGCACGGTGAGAGCCAGTTCTCGCAGCGCCCGCATGCCGGTGTCGGTGATGACCGTGACGGCGCTGAGGTTGACGAGGAGCCCGTACGACATCGGGAGCGGCAGACACGCCTCGTGGAGGGCGGCGCCGTGATCCGGACTGGTCAGCGGACCCGACACGGACACGGCGACATGATGCCGGTGAAGGTCGGTGTGAGCGGTGAGCGTCGGTGCCAGCATGTCGCAACCTCCGTGCTTGGTGGGTTGTGGCGAGTATCCGCCTGACTCTGCCCGCTACGTTCACACCGCTGCCGGTGAGGCACCAGGGGGAGGAAGGTACCCCACCAGAGCAGCGTGAACACTGAGCATCGTGGTCGGCCTGTGTGACGGGACGACGCTCGCTGTGTGCGATTTCTGTAACAGAATTCGAGCGAAGTGTCGGTCTCGGCGGGTGGTGGTGCGTTCCGCCTGATGCGCCTGCCAGAGTGGAGGGCGTGAACTCTCTGCTCTTCATCGAGGACGACGACGCCATCCGGGTGGCGCTCACGCTGGCACTCGAGGACGAAGGGTACGAGGTCCGCGAGGCACCCGACGGCCGCACGGGCCTGTCGCTGTTCCAGGAACGCGAGCCCGATCTGGTGCTCCTCGACCTGCGCCTTCCCGACCTGTCGGGCTTCGACGTGTGCCGCCAGTTGCGCAGCAAGAGCCTCGTGCCGATCATCATCGTCACGGCCCAGACCGACACCTACGACCTGGTCGCCGGGCTCGAGGCGGGCGCCGACGACTACGTCACCAAGCCCGTCGTGCCCAAGGAGTTGGCTGCCCGGATCCGGGCCGCCCTGCGCCGAGTGCACCTCCACGAGGCGACCACCACCAGCAGCACGTCCGCCGCTCGATTCGGCGACATCGAACTGCGCCGCCAGCAGGGCGTGGTGCTCAAGGCAGGCGTCGAGCTCAACCTCACCAAGACCGAGTACCGGCTGCTGTGCGAGTTCGCCGATCACGCCAACGTGGTGCTGTCGCGCGACCAGCTGCTCGAACGGGTGTGGGGCTACGAGTACCTCGGCGACAGCAGGCTGGTCGACGCCCACGTGCGCCGGTTGCGGGTGAAGATCGAGGACCAGCCCGACGATCCCAAGCTCATCGTCACCGCGAGAGGCATCGGCTACCGACTGCTCGCGTAGCGCGGCTCACCCGAGGGCGGGTCGCCATGTCCGCGCGCCGTCGGTGCAGATGAGCGTCACGGATCTCAGACGGTGACGTCCGACGCCAGGTTTAGTCCGGCCACACCCTGCTGAGGAGATATTCGCCCAAGCCCTTCGCCTGCGCGTCGAACGCCGTGCTGCTCGCCACGCCCTCGCCGAGCAGGCCGACGATCACGAAGTTGAGCGCTCGGAGGTTGGGCAGGTCGTAGCGACGCACCTCGAGCTCGGCCGCTTCGGGGAGCAGTCGGCGGATCGTGTCGGGCGTGAGGTGCTCGTCGAGCCAGGCGTAGCCCTCGTCGTCGACGGCCCAGATGCCGACGTTGGCGTTGCCGCCCTTGTCCCCGCTGCGGGCCCCGAAGTACTCCCCGAGTGCCTCACCGCGACGCGGCCCCCTCGGCTCCATCCGAGTGGGTACTCGCGTCCCGGGATACGAGCTGGCACTGGCATGGTCGGCAGACACTCCGACCGGTTGCGTGGCACTCGGAACAGGGTGGGTGGTGCCATCCCAGAGGACGAGGCGTTGGTCGACATCGGCGGCGGGCACGAGTGCAGGCCAGTACACGCCGAACGCCTGGGCGTCACCCGGTGCACCGGTCGCGAAGAAGCCCGGGTAGTTGGCCAGTGCCATCTCGATGCAGGCTGCGCTGAACGCCCGCCCGACCAGTCGGTCGTCGTGGCTCTTCACGGTGACGTGCAGCCGTCCCGACGCCTGTTCCTGGGTCGGCGCGTCGCTCGGCGCCGGCACGAAGCGGACATCGACCCCGTCGAAGCGCTCCTTTCCGCCGAGCCGGGAGAACAGAGCCGTCTCGATCCAGGCGGCCTTCTCCGGCTGGCGAAGCCCGGTGAGCACGAACGACATCCGGTTGCGGAACCCACCCTCGAGGTTGATGCAGACCTTCGTCGTCGGCGGCGCCGGCGACCCGGTGACGCCGCTGATGCGAACGCGATCGGGCCCGTCCTGCGCGAGGTGGATGGACCCGAAGTGAGCCACCACGTCGGGATTGGGGTACGCCTCCGGACCGATCTCGTAGAGCAGCTGGGCGGTGACGGTCCCGACGTTGACCACCCCGCCGGTTCCGGGATGCTTCGTGATCACGCTCGAGCCGTCGTCGGCGACCTCGGCGAGGGGGAACCCGGGAGCGAGTGTCGGGTCGGGGATCTCGTCGAAGAAGGTGTAGTTGCCGCCCGTGGCCTGAGCGCCGCACTCGATGACATGGCCGGCGACCACGGCCCCGGCGAGGCGGTCCCAGTCGTCGAGTGCCCAGTCGTGCCACCACGCCGCCGGGCCGACGACGAGCGCGGCGTCGGTCACACGCGGGCAGACGACGACGTCGGCGCCGGCCCGCAGCGCTGCCGCGATGCCCCACCCGCCGAGGTAGGCGTTCGCCGTGATGGGATCGCCCACGAGCGGCGCACCCGTGTCGAGGTTGGTGAGGTGCGGGCGGAGGCCGTCCACCCGGTCCATCAGGTCGTCGCCCTCGAGGTGGGCCACCTTGATCTGCAGCCCCAGGCGGTCGGCGATCTGGCGCACCTTCTCCGCGCAGCCGGCGGGGTTGAGCCCTCCCGCGTTCGTGACCACCTTGATGCCGCGCTCCGCGCACGTGGCGAGTACCTGTTCCATCTGGGTGAGGAACGTGCTCGCATACCCGAGTTCGGCGTTGCGTGCCCGCTGCTTGTGCAGGATCAGCATCGTGAGTTCGGCGAGCCAGTCGCCGGTGAGCACGTCGATCGGACCACCGTCGACCATCTCCTTCGCCGCGGAGATGCGATCGCCGAAGAAGCCGCTGCAGTTGGCGATGCGGACCGGACGGTTCATGCGGGGTCGACCTTGACGAGGGGCTGGCCGCCGTCGAGTTGCTGGCCCGCCTCGACGAACACCTCGGCCACCGTGCCCGCCGCGGGTGCCACGACCTGATGCTCCATCTTCATCGCCTCGATGGTGAGCAGCGGCTGGCCGGCCGCGACGGCATCGCCGACCCGGACCAGCACACGGACGACCTTGCCGGGCATCGGGGCGACCGTGCTCCCGGCACGACCCGCGTCGTCGGGTGACTCGAATCGGGGCGGCACGTCGAAGGCGAACCGACCGTGCTGCACGAACACAGAGACGGTGTCCCTCGAGTCCACGACCCGGGTGTCGATTCGCTCGAGCGCGTCGAGCGTGGCGTGGTCGAGATCGACCTTCTCGCCGTCGACCTCGAGTTCGGTGAGACGGTCGAAGCGATCGAAGCGGTAGCCGACGACGTGGTCGCCCACCGCCTGGGTGTGGATCTGCGACGGGTTGTTGCGCCAGCCGATCGGGAACGGGCTGTCGGCGGTGAGGTGCCGCACGACGGCCAGGGCACCGGCGGCGATCTGCAGGGGAGTGGGCTGCGGACCGTCGCCGAGGGTCTGGCGATCGAGCCAACCCGTGTCGACCTCGTCGTCGAGGTCGACCAGGCGGTCGAGCAGGTCGATGAGCAGTTCCCGGTTGGTCACGGGTCCGCAGAGGTCGGCGCGCTCCAAGGCGACCTTCAGTCGCCGGGCCGCCTCGGCCCGGGTGGCTCCGTGGGCGATGACCTTGGCGACCATCGAGTCGTAGAACGGCGACACGACGGAGCCGCTCTCGATCGCGGTGTCGAGCCGTACGCCGGCCATCGGCGGGAACTCGACGGTGTGGAATGTCCCTGAGCTGGGCAGATACGACCGGTAGGGGTCCTCGGTGCACAGGCGCACCTCGATCGCGTGACCGTGCGACTCGATCCCGTCGAGCAGCGCCGGGGGGAGCGACTCGCCCTGGGTGACCCTCAACTGGAGGTCGACCAGATCGAGTCCCGTGACCATTTCGGTCACCGGATGTTCCACCTGGAGCCGTGTGTTCATCTCCAGGAACGAGAACCGGCCCTCCCGATCCAGGAGGAACTCCACGGTGCCGGCGCCCACGTACCCGACGGCGGAGGCCGCGGCCACGGCCGCGTCGAACATCCGTCGCCGCAGGTCAGGGCCGACCGCCGGTGACGGGGCTTCCTCGAGAACCTTCTGATGACGCCGTTGCAGCGTGCAGTCGCGCTCACCGAGGGCGACGACGTTGCCACGCAGGTCGGCGAAGACCTGCACCTCGACATGACGTGCAGACTCGACGTAGCGCTCCACGAACACGGTCGAGTCACCGAAGGAGGCCAACGCCTCACGCTCGGCGGAGGCGATGGCGTCGGCGAGTTCGTCGGCGGCGCGCACGATGCGCATGCCGCGGCCGCCACCGCCGGCCGACGCCTTCACCAGGGCGGGAAGCCCGACCTCGTCGAGCGTCTCCACCGTGTTGTCCGGGGCGACGGGGACGCCGTGCTCCCTGACCAGGCGCTTCGCCTCGATCTTGGAACCCATCGCGGCGATCGCCGACGGTGGGGGGCCGACCCAGAGGAGCCCGGCATCGAGCACGGACTGGGCGAACGCGGCGTTCTCGGAGAGGAAGCCGTAGCCCGGGTGCACGGCGTCGGCGCCAAGGCGCAGGGCCGCGGCGACGATGAGGTCACCCTGCAGGTAGGTCTCGGCGGCGGTGTTCCCGGGCAACCGCACGGCATCGTCGGCCTCGCGCACGAACGGCGCGTCCTCGTCGGCGTCGCTGAACACCACGACGGGCGAGATCGCCATGTCCCGGCAGGTGCGGATGATGCGCCGGGCGATCTCGCCGCGGTTGGCGATGAGGAGGGTGTGGATGGATGTCGGCGTGGTCATGGTGATCACATCCGGAACACGCCGTAGCCACGGGTGCCCTCGATCGGTTGGTTGTGGATGACGCCCAGGCACAGCCCCAGCACGGTTCTGGTGTCGCGCGGGTCGATGATCCCGTCGTCGTACACCTTGCCGCTCATGAACATCGCCAGCGATTCACGTTCGATCTGCTCCTCCACCAGCTGACGGAGGTTGGCGTCGGCCTCTTCGTCGAACGGCTTGCCCATGCTCTCGGCGGACTGGCGGGCGACGATGCTCATCACGCCGGCCAACTGGGCGGGACCCATCACCGCGCTCTTGGCGTTCGGCCACGCGAACAGGAATCGAGGGCCGTACGCCCGACCGCACATGCCGTAGTTGCCCGCCCCGTACGACGCGGCCATGTTGAGCGTGAGGTGGGGCACCCGGCTGTTGGACACGGCGTTGATCATCTTGGCGCCGTCCTTGATGATGCCGCGCTGCTCGAACTCCTTGCCCACCATGTAGCCGGTGGTGTTCTGGAGGAACAGCAGGGGAGTGTCGATCTGGTTGGCGAGTTGGATGAACTGCGCCGCCTTCTCGCTCTCCTCGCTGAACAGCACGCCGCGGTGGTTGGCCAGGATGCCGATCGGGTAGCCGTGCAGTTCGGCCCAGCCGGTGACGAGCGAGGTGCCGTACAGCGGCTTGAACTCGTCGAAGTCACTGTCGTCGACCACCCGGGCGATCACGTCGCGCGGGTCGAAGGGCACCTTCGGATCGGCCGACGGGATGCCCAGGAGCTGCTCGGGGTCGAGCCGAGGTGGCCGACCGGCGCCACGTGGTGGGGGGCCGAGCTTGCGGTGATTGAGGCGCTTGACGATCTGGCGGCCGAGGCGGATGGCGTCGAGCTCGTCGAGCGCGAAGTAGTCGGCGAGGCCGCTGATCCGGGCGTGCATCTCCGCGCCGCCGAGGCTCTCGTCGTCGCTGTCCTCGCCGGTGGCCATCTTCACCAGCGGTGGCCCGCCGAGGAAGACCTTGGAGCGCTCCTTGATCATCACCACGTAGTCGCTCATCCCTGGCACGTACGCCCCGCCCGCGGTCGAGTTGCCGAAGACCAGGGAGATCTGGGGAATGCCGGCCGCCGACGCGTTGGTGATGTCGCGGAAACCGCGGCCGCCGGGGATGAAGATCTCGCTCTGCGTCGGCAGGTCGGCGCCGCCGGATTCGGTGAGGGAGATGGTGGGCAGTCGGTTCTCGCGGATGATCTCGTTCGTCCGCAGGTTCTTCTTGAGCGTGTACGGGTTGCTCGCTCCGCCGCGCATCGTGGGGTCGCTGCCGGTGATCATGCATTCGACGCCCTCGACGAAGCCGATCCCCGCCACCGTGCCGGCCCCCACCGGGAACTGGCTGCCATATGCGGCCAGGGGTGACAGCTCGAGGAACGGGCTGCCTGGATCGAGCAGCGCCTCGATGCGCTCTCGCACCAGCATCTTGCCGCGGGCTCGATGGCGTTCGATGTACTTCGCCCCGCCTCCCTGGTTGACGAGGGCGAGCTGTTCGTCGTGCGCGGCCAGTTGGCGCAGCAGCGACTCGCGGTTGGTCCGGTACTCCTCGCCGGACTCGAGGATGCGATCGGGGAGCACTGCCATCGTCAGCCTTCCTCCTGGCTCGCTGCCAGTGCCCACGACGGCGGCCGTTTCTCGGCGAAGGCTCGCATTCCCTCGGCTGCTTCGGGCCCTCGGAAGAGCGACTCGCTGAGGGCCGTCATCGTCGCCATGTCGGGATGCGCTTGGCGGAGCACGCGCTTGGTCTCGGCCACCGCACCGGGCGCGCCGGCGAGGATGCCGGCGACGAGTCGGTCGACCGTCTCGGCCACGTCGTCGGCGATGTGGGTGACGAGTCCCATGTCGCGGGCGGCGGGCGCATCGAAGGTCTCACCCGTGAGGAACGGCCCGGCGAGCTTGCTCCACCCGCAGCGAGCGAGGATCGGCACGCTGATGATCGCAGGGGCCACCCCGATGCGGACCTCGGTGAAGGCGAAGGTGACGTCGCTGCGCACGACGACGAGGTCGCACGCAGCCATCAGTCCCACGCCGCCGGCGCGCACCGGTCCGCCCACGGCCGCGATCGACACCGCCTTCATCGAGGCCAGGCGCTCCATCGCATCCGCCATCGGGTTGCCGGCGGCCTGCGCGTCGTCGGTCCCGGTGGCTCGTTCCTTCAGATCGGCACCGGCGCAGAACACCGGGCCCGCGTGGCCCAGTACCACGACTCTCGCCGTGTCGGCCTCGGCGCGGTCGAGGGCTTCGTTCAGCTCGGCGACCAGTCGTCGGGACAGTGCGTTGCGGTTGGCGGGCGAGTCGAGAGTGATCGTGGCGACCCCGCGCTCGAACCGGTACTGCACGAGCGGCCGCATGTCATCCCCCACGCGGCCGACTGTAGACGACCGTCTCGCCGGTCACCTGGCCGGATGAATCGACTCGGGTGCGTCGTGAGCCTGGATGCATCGTCGGGACGGTGGGGGCGCGTCGTCGTATGCTCTCGCCGTGGCTCTCGAGATCCGGCTCCTCGGTACGCTCGAGGTCGTGTCGCCCACCGGGCGACTGGCCGCCGCCGACTTCCCGACGCGCAAGGCGAAGCAGGTGCTCCAGCTCCTCGCGCTCGCGCACGGTCGCACGGTCTCCAAGGACACCTTGGTCGACTCGTTGTGGCGCCAGAAGTGGCCGCAGAACCCGACCGCCACCGTCGAGCTGGCCGTGTCCCTGATGAGGTCGGCGCTGGCGAAGATCACCGACGAGAAGGTGGTGGTCACCGAGCCCGGTGGCTATCGGATCAACACCGCGGTGGCGACGATCGATGTGATGCTCTTCGACGAGTTGGTGTCACGAGCGAGCCGGCGGTCCGACCACGAGCGGCTCTCGCTCTATCGCGAAGCGGTGGGACTGGTGCGGGGACCATTGCTCGACGACGAGTCGTCGTCGGAGTGGCTGCAACCCGACCGTGACCGGTATCGCCAACGTCTCGAGAACGCCAAGCTCGAGCTGGCTCGCCTGGCCCTCGCCAATGGTGAGGCCGATCTGGCACATGCGGTCGCCGAGGAGGCGTGGGTCGCGTCTGACTTCGTGCTGGAGGAGGCGTATGTCGTCGGTGTGGGAGCACTGGTCCAGCTCGGCCGCCGCAGCGAGGCTCGCTCGTTGCTCGGGCAGGCCGAACGGCGCCTCAGTGACGAGGAGGCCCGCCCGCCCTCGCCGGCGCTCGCCGGCATGCGCACCCTGATGGACGCGACGACGACGGCGCCGACCGCCGATGTCGTCGTCGAGGTCGACGCCGCGTTCGCCGCCGTGCCGATCCCTGTGCCGTTCCTCGGCCGCCATCAGCTTCTCCTCGAGGTTGAGGGTTTGGTGGAGCGGAGCCTCGCCGGCGGCCACAGCGGGATGCTGGTCGTCCAGGGGGCGGCGGGCATGGGGAAGTCGCGTCTGCTCGACGAAGTCGTGGCGCGGCATCTCGCGACGAAACACGAGGGCAAGGTGCAGCGCCTGGAGTGCCTCGCCAGTGATGCTGAACACCCGATGCTCGCGGCCGGTCGGCTGCTGAGAGCCGTGGCACAGACGGCGCGTTCCAGGAAGCACCCGGTGGTGGACACCGAGGTGGCCAGCATGTTCGGCAGATTCGCCGATCTGCTCGACGCGATCGGCCCGATGCTGTTGGTGATCGACGACCTGCATCTCTCCGATCCTTCCTCGATGGCAGTCCTGCGTTCGCTGGTGGCGGACGGGGGAGCGAAGCAGCTGTGTGTGGTGGCATCGAGCCGGTCGGCTCTCCCCGAGGTCGGACTGAAGCGGTCCGAGCTGATCACCTTGTCAGCGTTGACCCGGGCCGACCTCGACGAACTGGAGCTCGACAGCGCCTTCCGCGAGACCGGCGGCCATCCCGCCATCGTGACGCTCTGTTGTGAGGCAGCGAGAGGGGACGGCACCGCGCGTGGCGTGGCACTGGATCCGGTGTGGGAGTTCATCGACTCCGTGGGCTCGCTCGCTCGACCCGTGCTCGGGGCCGCGACGGGACTCAGTACGGCGTTCACCGTGGCTGACCTGGCGTTGGCTGCGCAACTGGGCGTGGACGTGACCCACGACGTGGTCCGTCGTGCGGTCGCGACAGGCCTGCTCAAGGGGACCACGACCAAGCGATTCGAGTTCACCAGCAGCGTGGTTCGTCGTGTCCTGGCCGCTGAAGCACTGGCAGCGCCGTGGTCATGAATCGGTCACATTCGGGTCCTGGTCTTTACGGTTGCTTGACATTTGATTGGTTCTTGATCAACGAATGATCAACGGGGGTCAACGTTGCCACAACGGTCCCGACTGAAGTCTGAAATGAAAGAATCATGAAAGCTGCCCAAGTCTTAATCCCCTAGGACGGGGTAGGGAGCGGTCACGAAGCTCTCTGCCATCTCGAATGAGGAGACGGGCTATGCGGGATGATTCGGCAGTGCGCAGCTTTGGTGTTGCGACGGTTGAAGTGACGGACGGGCAGAGGGGGCGTGCGCTTCGGCGTGCCAACCGACCGGCGATGCTCGCCGTGCTGGCCATGGTCTTGTCGATGGTGATGACCTTGCAGGTCGGATCCTCCAAGATCGTGTCGGCAGCCGACGGTGAACTTCGCCGAGTTCGACGAACTTGAAGTGGTGAGCGACGACGGCAGCGACTCCGATCACGACCTTCAAGTACATCATCAACCTCGACAACACGGGGACGACCGACCAACGTGAGCCCGCCGACGGCTGCTCGCCCGAGGATCCGAACTATCAGGGGTTCTCGACGTTCCCCGACAAGGCGAGCTCCTGCAAGTGGACCTCGATGGGTGTCGCCAGCTCCAGCCCTGTTGTGACCCAGGGCGACCAGAGCGACTTCGCAACGCGGCTTCGATCCTGCCCGACGGCCGCTACCTCATCTCCGTGCTCGCCGACGGCTACAAGATCGACGGCGCGCACTTCACGATGCCCGATGTCCGACAGCGACATGGTGACGGTGCTGATGTCCGCCACCGACCCCGGCCTGCCCGACACGATGATCCAGGCCGCGGTGTTCGAGGACATCTCGCCGGTCAACAGCGCCCCCGACCTTCCCGCCGAGCACGGCCTGGCGGGCTTCCAGGGTCTGGTCAAGGACACGCTCGGCGACGTCACCACTGACGTGTACGGCGCCCCGCTCTGCGGCAACGGCGTCTGCCTGAGCTACTGCTACGTCGTCGACGGCGGCGCCGACCTCGGCATGACCGCCCCCGACGCCGACGGGCGCTGCCCGACGGTCGAACGACCAGGGCGACCCCGACGCGGCCTCACCGTACCTCCCGCTGGGACTCGCACGCCATCCGCCGTTCCCCTCGAACGCAGCAGATCGCCGCCGAGCTCGCACCGAACGTCGCCGTGCCAGCGACTGCCGCCATCGAGGGCAAGATCAAGATCCCGGACCTCGGCACCAACCGCTTCACCCTCTCGGTGACCCCGCCGGACGGCTCCAACTTCATCCAGACCACCACGCTCGAGGGCAACCACGACTGGGACGCATGGGTCATGGAGGGCGCCACCGGCCTCGACACCGAGTTCACCGTCGCCGGTGAGCCCTTCCCGGCCATCATCTTCGGCTACACGCCCGAGACCCACCAGCCCCTACGACGCACGCGTGGCGTCTCGACCAGCAAGGGCGTCGACGGCGTCTCGACACGGCAGCATCACCGGCATCGTCGAGGCCGTCAAGGTCTACGTGCCCACCAACGGCGGCACCACCCAGACCGGCGAGATCTGGGGCGGCCTCGGCGGCGGCAAGCTCGACAAGCCCATCGCCAATGCCTGGGTGTCGCTGACCGACCTCAACAACGGCGACACGATGGTGTGGACCGGCCAGGCCGACGCCAACGGCAAGTTCACCATCAACCACGTCCCCGACGGGCTCTACACCATCACCTACTGGGACGAGCCCCAGGACTACATCCTCGATCTCCAGAACGTGACCGTCGTCGAACGGCGAGCACGGTCGACATGGGCCTGTGCCCCTGCCGGGCTGGTGGACCGACCTACAGCGGCTACGTGTTCAACGACACCAACCGCAACGGCAAGATGGACTGGACCGACACCAACCGACAACGGCTGCCCGGACGCCGGCGAAGGCGAGTTGGGCGTCCCCAACTACACCCTCACCCTGCGCCGTCGTGACAACTCGCTCATGGACCGTGGCACCACGGTCGTCGGCACCGACCCGTGCGGCTACTACTGCATGGAGAGCGGCTACCCGATGACCCAGTGGTTGGTGATGGAGGCCTACAACGACCTCTACTACACCACCGGCGTCACCTACCAGGCCGACAACCAGCCGACCCCCACCACCGTGCTGGGCGCCGGCGTCGACGTGAGCGTGCTCCCGATCATCGGCCTCTCCGGCACGATGGACTGGGGCGTCCACTCCTATGACCCGACGGGCGTCACCAACGGTGTCGACCCGCAGAACGGCGGCATCGTCGGCACGGTGTCCTACGACACCACCCGCAACGAGCTCGACCCCCGCTACGCAGCGGTCGAGGACTGGCAGCCCGGCGTGTCCGGTCTGACGTCGACCTGTACGCGCCGGTCGACTGCGGCACGCGATGTCGGTGCACCACCTGCGACGCGACCGACACCTACGAGTTGGACGCCGACGGCTCCTACAAGCTGGGCGATCTGCTCAACACCTACATCACCGAGACCTGGGAGATGCCCGGCAAGAACGACGACGGCGACTGCGTCGCCCGCGACGTCGATGGCAACCCGCTGACCTACCCCGGCCGGTCAGCAGATCTCCAACGACGCCGACCGGACTGCCTCGAGGCGCCCGCTGATGGGCAACCAGTTCCAGAACGGCTTCTCGGCCGTCGACGGCAACTACGGCTTCGGCGACGGCTGCCAGGATGCACGCTCGCGCCGATCCATCCCGGCATCGGCACCTGCTCGGACGGCAGCGACCCGACGACTCCGCTCGCCGGCGGGCAGGACTATCTGGTGCACGTGAGACATGCCGGAGGATCCGATGCCTTCGACACAGCCCGCTGCTACCAGCTTCACCGTGGAAGAGGACATCAACATCGGCAACGGTGACGACTTCGTCCCCGCAGCTTCCCGCCGCCCGCCTGCGCCGGTGCGCTCCACATCGTGGACATCGCCGGCTTCGGCATGCCGGACGGCTACGGCACCGACCACCGACACTGCGCCCAACGGCGTCCCGGTCGGCGTGACCGTGCCCGCACGAGCCCGACCGACAACCCGACGCTCACCGACATCGGCGGATCGCCCTACGAGGGCATGGCCAAGCCGTTGTGCGACACCAAGCTGGTGCCGCTCAACAACGGCCGCTCGATCGTGCCGACGTTCAACGTCTTCACCGATGTGCCGATCCCCGGCCGCTTCTGGGGTCTGGTCGTCGACGACCTCAACTTCTCCAGCGACCCGCACCAGATCAACTACGGCGAGAAGGCCGGCGTGCCGTTCGCCCCGGTCGGCATCTACGACTTCACGCAACCGGCTCGTCTACACCACCGAGTCGGACTACAGCGGCCTGTTCGACGTGCTGATGCCGTCGACCAACCGGATCAACTGCCCGACGCCGTCGGGTGTGTGCGCCAACGTGTACCGCTTCGTCGGCAACGACCCCGGTCAGCCGGGCAAGCTGAACGCCAACTACAAGCCGGACTACCGCACCATCGCGGCCGAGTTCGAGGCGATCCCCGGCGTGCTGATCCCGGCCGACCTCGCCCCCACCCAGGTGGGTGTGGTCGTGCAGCTCCCGGGCGGCCAGACCGTCAAGGTGCAGTGCGACGTCTGCGCCGTCACCCCGCAGCTGTTCGCGGTGGACAAGCCGTACGTGAACGGCTCCGGTGACGTCACATCGATCGTCGTCAAGGGCACCGCGTTCGGGGCATCCGGCAACGGTGACCCTCGACGGGGCACGGTGGCGCCACCTCGGCGTGGAGCGACACGCCAGATCACGGTCACACGTGCCGACACGGTGCCGGCTCGGGTCCCCACCAGCTGATGGTGACCAACGACCAGGGCAACGACCACGGTCAACGGCCTCACCTTCCACGTGCTCGGCTTCGGCAGGCACCGGCATTCACCGGAACGCAGGTCCGAGACACCTTCAACCGAGCGGTGACTCCAACCCCGGTCTCGGCACGCCGAGCACTGCAACCAGGGCGACAGCAACAGCTCGACTCGATACAGCTGGGCATATTCGCCCAACTCGACCGCATTCAGCGTGACCTCGAACCGCATGGACATTCGCGGTGCGGTGCAGAGTCGGCAACTCGCAGGTCGTCAACGCCTGGTGGACCGGCACGAACAACAACACGTCCAGACGCCACTAACTACGGCGCCAACCAGGAGGCGTTCATCACCATGGCGAACGTCGACCGTCGAACTCCGAGCAGGGCCTCAACCTGAAGTGACGACACGGGAACGACAGCCCGGCGCCGGCCAGCTTCATCCGGGTCGTGCGGACCAGCACGGGCATCGAGGTACGTACTCAGGATCGGACCGGCTCCAACTTCAACCCGACGTACACCAACGCCACGCACCTCGTGATCCCCGCGACGCTGACCGCCGGTCAGCAGCTCGGTGCACGAGCGTTCGCTGACGGCATCGTCGAGGTGTATGTCGACGGCGTGCTGATCGGCAGCGTGAACGTCACGTCGCCAACGTCCAGAACGGCGGGGTCACCTGGCCCGCTCGCCGGGCGTCCGGCGGTGGTCGGATCGGCGTGTACTCCTTCGGCAGACGCCGTCGGACGGCATCCGGCCGTGGCTCGACAACTTCGGTGGCGGCAACGTCACCGCCTGCTCGGGCACCATCTACCAGCCGAACTTGTTCGAGGTCGGCCCGGGCAAGCCGTACGCCACGATCCAGACGCGCCATCGATGCTGCCGAGGCCGGGAGCACCACCACCGAGCCAAGCAGAACCTCGTCGTCGTCTACCCCGGTACGCTTCCGATCCGGCGAACCCGCGGAACAACCCCCGCGGCGCCTACTACGAGAACCTGATCGTCAACAGCCCGATCAAGATCCAGGGCGTCGGCCCCGGTGGCGTTCGCGGCAACGGACGGTGCCGGGCTCCATCATCGACGGCGGTGCCTTCGGTGGCGACAGCCTGACGGCGACCAATTGGTACAACAACATCGCCGGCATCATCTGGAGCGGCAACCAGACCATCAACGACGGTGCGGTCGTCTCCGTGTTCGGTGTCGCCTCCAACGGCACCGATCCGACCGACGGCACGCCGCTGTCGCCAACATCCGAGCTCGCCTTCACCGCGACTTCACCGGCAGCATCGACGGCTTCGACCTCCGTGGCGGCGACCAGCAGGGCTTCCCGGGCAACCTCAACGCCATCGGCGGTGGGAACACCGGGCTCCCGGCCAACGTCCAGCACCCAGGGCGGCGCGGTGTTCGCCAACTCCTACGCCAAGAACCTGCAGATCACCAACAACATGGTGCAGAACAACGGTGGTGGCTACGGCACGATCCGCATCGGTACCCCTGACGTGGCCATCGGCGAGAACCACAACGAGAACGTGCACATCGCCAACAACCGCATCATCGCAAACGCCGGCACCAACCTCGCCGGTGGCATCGGCCTCTTCAACGGTCCGACGGCTATCGGGTCGCCGACAACGACATCTGCGGCAACTTCTCCGCAGAGTACGGCGGCGGTCTGACGGCCTACGGCTACAGCCCCAACGGCGTGATCGACCACAACCGCATCTGGTTCAACCGGTCCTACGACGAGGGCGGCGGCATCACCATCGCCGGCACCCTGCCCGCCAACCCGGCGCACCTGTCGCCGGGCAGCGGCTCCGGTCACGATCAGCCGCAACCTGATCCAGGCCAACCTGGCCAACGACGACGGTGGCGGCCTCCGCTTCCT
Organism: uncultured Acidimicrobiaceae bacterium; assembly: GCA_963720695.1. Taxonomy (GTDB): domain Bacteria; phylum Actinomycetota; class Acidimicrobiia; order Acidimicrobiales; family Ilumatobacteraceae; genus UBA668. Next base: position 212,316 of record CAVRGG010000004.1, on the reverse strand, counting down.
GATGGCCGGCGGTCCCGGCACGGTCGACCCGCTCGGTTCCAGATGGACGTGTTCGACAACATCATCGTCAACAACGTGCAGCACCCACGAAGGTGGCGGCGTCGCGCATCGAACGACACGCCGAACGTGCCGCTTCTACAACAACACCGTGATGAAGAACATCACCACGGCGACGGCGCTCACCAGCGACGGCTCGCCGGCTCCGGCCGGTCTGTCGACCTCGCGGAACAGCGACCTGCATCCACGCGACCCTGCCAACGGTTCGCCGCTGTTCAGCGACCCGATGATGTTCAACAACATCTTCTGGGACAACCGTGCGGGCTCCCGTGATGCCGCTGGGGTCACCGGCCTCGGGGCGCCGGCGATGCCAGTGACATCAACATCTGGGACATGCCGGCGTCGCCGACATGCCCGGGACGCTCACGCCTGACCAACTCGATGTCTCCAGAGCACCAGGAACGGGACATCCCTCGCCAGCGCGACCAACAAGGTCGGCGTCGACCCGCACGTCGTCGCGCCGTACGACACGCGGTGTCGTTCAACGCCTGGCGGACCAACCCAACTTCATCGGTGCGATCCTGGTCAGCCTCGACCTGCCGCCGGAGCTGCTGGGCAACTACCACCTGCACCGCCGGCTCGCCGGCGGTGAACGTGGGTGCCAGCGTCGCCTCACGGGCACCGACGCTCCGGGGACGACATCGACCGTCAGGCCCGAAGCAGCTCCGGTGGACGCCGGTGCCGACGAGCTGGTCGGCACGGCACCGTGCTCTTCCCGACCACGCCGCTGCTCGACGACTTCAACCGCGCCGACAGCGGCGAGCCTCGGCATGGCACCGGCTGGCGGCCGACCTGGACGGCTCTGGATGCGCCAACGGGTACAGCATCGTCGGCAGCGCCCTTCGGGCCGGAACCGGCAGCAACGCACCGCTGTTCTACATGAACAGCCGAGGTCGGAACAACTCCTTCGGGCGCCAACCAGGAGGCGCAGTTCACCTTCGCCGGCGCCCCGACGCAGCGGTCGACGACCAATGCGCTGCTGCTCAAGGTCGCCACCGGCAACACCTCGATGATCATCGTCAACTACGACCAGGCAGCGGCCAGACACGGTCTCGACGATCAGCGACGGTCCGACCGGCGGTCCCAGCGGCCCGTGCTCGAAGGACGATCACCGTGTCAGCTTCGGCAACAGCGACCAGTTCGGTGCTAGAGCGATGGCCGACGGCACGGTGACGGTCTACAAGAACGGCGTCTCGATCGGTACGGTGTCCGTCGATGCGGCGCCATCCTGGCCGACGTACCTCGTCAACGGCGGCGGCCGGATCGGGGTCCAGTTCGTCGGCGCCACCAACGCCAGCCCGATGCACCAGTCGACAACTTCACCGGCGGGACCGTGTCATGAGCCGGCAGACACCACAGCACAACGACCAGGAACGACGACGGAGGAGACAACATGTCGAGCGAAAAGGAAGGGTCGACGCAACTCGGCCGACGTGAACTGCTCCGGCTGGCGGGTGGATCGACCATCCTCGCTGTGGGTCTCATGGCGGCGGACCGGCGCTTCAGCCCGTTCTCGGTCACCAAGGCCGGCGCCGACGCCGCACGCTCGGCCAGATCCGGACCCGACGCACTACATGTTCCTCGGTGGCACCGACGGCTGGATCGACCTGCCGCACCACGCCGCCGATCGGCTTCTTCCACCCCGATCCGCTCGGCGAAGGCAAGGGCATGACGGGGCGCTGAACGGCGACGGTGGTCCGAGTCGACCTGTCGACCTACGTCTTCGGGTTCCGCAACATCACCGACCTCGACGCGACGCAGCGGTTCCAGCCAGAAGCAGCGGGCCCAGCACAGCGCCCCGCTGTTCTGGGTGAACGAGTGCGACCCGAACAACGTGCACACCACGGAGTTCGTGGTCGACATCACCAACCTCGGACTGGCAGATGCGGCCCGACCTGTTCGACGCCCACACGCTCCACTGGCACGGCTTCCGCAACGTGATCCCGTTCTTCGACGGCGAGCCCACCGGCTCGGTGTCGGTGCCGGCGGGCACGGTGTTCCGGTACGTGTACCGGCCCCGTGATCCGGGCAGCTACATGTACCACTGCCACGTGGAGGACGTCGAGCACGTGCACATGGGCATGAACGGCATCGTGTTCGTCCGGCCCAGCCAGAACGGCACGACAGCGACTCGGTGGCTTCACCAAGTTCCTCTACAACGATGGCAACGGCATCACCGGCTACGACCGGGAGTTCGCCTTCCACCTCTCCGAGGTGTGGGCCGAGGCCCACTGGGCGGATGCGCACATCCAGTTGCCCGAGTGGAGCGACTACCACGCCGACTTCTCGCTGCTCAACGGCCGCACCTACCCCGACACGGTCGCCCCGAACGCTCCGTACCCGACGGATGGGGAGCCGACCGCTGGCACGGTCGTGGCGACACAGTCCCATGGGCACGGCCGGGTCGACCGGCCTTCCCGCCGGCACGCCGTGGCCAAGCCCGTACATGCCGGTCAAGACCGACGCCAACGGCGACCTCGCCACCACGTCGGCTAGACCACCTGCAGTACCAGCCGCTGAGCTCGCTGATCACGTGCAACGCGGGCGAGCGGGTCGCACTTCGGTTCTCCAACCTCGGCTTCAAGGAGGCGGCGATGACCATCGACGGCATCAAGATGCACGTCGTCGGTCGTGACGCCACGCTGATGCGGGGCCGTGACGGCGACCGACGCCAGCTACTTCACCCACACCTTCAACATCGGTGCCGGTGAGAGCTTCGACGTGATCATCACCGCTCCGGCCTTACATCGGCCCGGACGGCTGCTGGGTACGACATCGTACCTCCTCTACAACCGCTCGTTGCATGCGCACGACAACCTGGCGGGCGACAGCGGCCTCGGTGGTCAGACCACCGAAATCCATGTGTACCCCGACCGGCACCCTGCCCGCCCCAGACCGTGCCGAACACCTGAGCCTGACTGCGAACGAACGAGGTATCACGATGCAACGCTTCACTTCCCACCGGCGGCGGTTCGTCATTGCCAGCCGTCAGCGCTCAGTGCCGTCGGCATGCTCGGCGTCACCGGGGTGCCCTCCGCCTCGGCCACCGTGCCGGCGCCGGCTCCCGGCGTGTCGGCATGGTCTGCACCAACGGGCCCACCTTCAACCTCGAGACCGCGAAGGACTACATCACCCTGCCGGACGGCAACACCGCCTACATGTACGGCTACAAGATCACCGGCGGCCACTTCCAGCACCCCAGCCCGGTGCTGTGTGTCAACGCAGGGCGACCAGGTCACGATCACCCTCAAGAACACGCTGACCCGTGACGTGTCGATCATGTTCCCCGGCCAGCACGACGTGATGGCCAACGGCGCTCCGGCCAACCCACAGTTCGCAACGGCGGCGGCCTGGTCACGAGCTCGCTCACCAACTCGGTGCGGCCACGGGCGGCACGTCACCTACAGCTTCGTCGCCGACCACCCCGGCACCTTCCTCTACGAGTCGGGTACCGACGGTGACGTGCAGGTTCGCATGGGCCTGTTCGGCGCCCTCATCGTCCGTCCGACGCTCGGCGCCGACCACGTCTACAACAGCACGAACAGCCGCTTCACGACGACGGCGAATTCAGCCCCGGCGGCGAGCTCCACCCCAACGGTGCCTACAACGACGAGGACTTCCTCGTCCTGCTCTCCGAGATCGATCCGTACCTCAACCAGGCGATCGAGAAGCAGGACGCCGGCGGCACCAGCAACTACAACCTCGACAACTACCACCCCCGCTACTGGCTGGTCAACGGTCGTGGCTTCCCCGACAGCATCGCCGACAACGGCGCCAGCTGGTTGCCGAACCAGCCCTACGGCGCCCTCGCCGAGGTGCGGCCGCAGACGTTCGCCTCGGGCGTGCCCGGCGGTGACCACCAGTTCGGCGGCGTGGCCCGGTACCTGAACGTCGGCACCGAGACCTACCCGTTCCACCCCCACGGCAACAACGGCCGAGTGGTGGGCCGTGACGGCCAGCCGGTCGTAGGCCCCGGCAACGAGGACCTCTCCTACGAGAAGTTCGCCATCGACATCGGCCCCGGCCAGACCTACGACGTGCTGTTCAGCTGGCACGACGCCGAGAACTACAGCGAGGCCAACCCGGTGCCCGTCGTGGTGCCGCAGGTTGCCAACCAGGTGTTCGGCATGTTCTACAGCGGCAGCCCGTACCTGGGCGTCAACGGCGCACAGCCTCCCGGCAACCAGAGCCTGAACCAGTGCGGTGAGTACTACATCATCTCGCACAACCACGCCCTGTACCAGATCACCTCCTGGGGCGTGAACATGACCGGTCCGATCACCTACATGCGGATCGACCCTGCCAGACGACCCCTGCCAAGCCCGGCTGCCCGTGATGGAAGAGATGGGAACCACCATGAACAACAGCAACCCTCACCGTCCGGCGCGAGTGCGTCGCTGGGCCGCAGCGGCCGGCGCGGCCGTCCTCGCGGTCACCATGGCCGACGTCGCCGTCACCGAGTGCAGCACCGAGCCGTGTTGCCTTCGCTCCGATCGTGCGGTCGATCTGTGCGCCACCACCGGCACGGACCCTGCCGCTCGCCGGCGGCGGCACCACGGACGTCGACATCTGGGGCTACGTCGCAGGCGACTGCGGCGGCGCCCCAGTGGCACAGATCGGGCAGGCGCCGGTCATCCAGGCCACGGCCGTGACGCTCGTCACCGTCACCCTGCACAACGGGCTCGCCGAGGACACCTCGCTGTCCTTCCAGGGTCAGCGCTTCCGTCCGACCTCACCGGCGTCCCCCCGGCGGCCCGAAGCCGTACACCTTCACGGCCACGAGCCGGGCACCTTCCTCTACGAGGCTGGCCCACGCAAGAACTGTCGCCACCAGGTCGCGCATGGGCTGCTACGGCGCGCTGAAGGTCGCCTCGGCCACCGCGGTCAGGCCTACGCACTCCGCACAGCGCGTTCGACGTGGAGGCCACGGTGCTTGGTCAGCGAGATCGACCCCGCGCTGGCCGCCAACCCGACCACCTTCGACATGCGCAACTTCGCACCGAAGTGGACCCTGCTCAACGGCATGGCCTCGCCGGCAACGTGCCGGTGCTCGCAGCGGCCACGTCACGCCGGGCAGAAGGTGCTGATCCGTTACGTCAACGCCGGCCGCACCTACCACTCGATGTCCCTGCTGGGCGCCGAGCAACCGTGATCGCCGAGGACGGCAACGCCCGCACCTTCCCGTACAAGTCGTCGCCCAGACGGTCGGCCCGGGTCGAGACGACCGACATGATCGTCCAGGTCCCGGCGAACGCCACGATCGGCACGCCGGTACACGGTGTTCGACGGCAACCTGCAGACCCGCAACATGGGTCGCAAGCCCGCCAAGGCCGGCAACGCCCGACCTACGGCGGCGCCGTCGGCTTCATCGAGGTCACGACACGGCAGTGTCGGTCCGGACGTGACCGGCCCGCTCACCTCGGCATCGCCTACGTCGGCACGTTGACGGTCGCCGGCACGACGCTCACCGCCACGATCACTGATGCGGCGTCGACCGTGACGGCCGCGGAATACTTCGTCGACTCGCTCGGCCTCCCGGGCACCGGCACGCGCGATGACGGCTTCGGACTGCGTTCGTGCGCACAGCGAGGCCGTCACGGCACCGCTCGCGCTCACCGGCTACCACAACGTCTACGTCCGTGGTCTGGACTGCGGCCGGCAACTGGGGTGCCCTTCGCCTCCGTTCCGGCCTACCACCGACACCGTCGGCCCGATCTCGACGCCTTCAGCATCACGCCGGCGATCGCCAACGGCTCGGCCGACGTCACGCTCCACGGCACCATCTCCGACGACACCACTCGGCGGTTCGGTGATCCTCGGCGCCGACTTCCGCATCAACGGTGGACCTGCGACGCCGTGGGCGACATCATCAAGCCCAACGGCGTCGACGCCGTCACGGTCAGCTTCGAGTCAGGTCATCCCGGCCAGCATGCTCGACCTCGCTGCCCGACGGCACCTACACCATCGACGTCCGTCGCTACGACTCGAACGCGCAACCCCGGTGCGATCTCGAGACTTCCAGTTCGTGCTCGACCGCCAGGGTCCGGACACGACGTTCGTGTCGGTCGCCCCGAACCCGACCAACGGTGTCATCGGCATCGACTCCACCAACAAGGTCATGCGGGTGAAGGCCACCATGCCCGACGCGACGTCGGCGGTGGTCCGTGCCGAAGGGTTCCTCGAGCGCTGCCCAGCCGGCGCCCGCCAAAGTCGGGACAGGAATTCTGTTCGTGCCGACCGACGGGGCGTGGAACTCGATGTCCGAGGGCATCCTGCTCGACATTCCGATGGCGCAGGTGGCGACCCTTCCAGAAGGAACCAACCACCTCTGGGTGCACGGCAAGGACGTCGCCGGCAACTGGGGACCGTTCATCGACATTTCCTTCGTCGGTCGACAAGGTGGCTCCGACGATCACGGCGCCGGTCTGGACACCGGGTGCCAACAGCGCCATGCTGACCTTCACGGTGGGCAACACGCCTGCCACGACGGCGATCTCCAGCGTCACCTACGCCATCGACGCCAACACCCCGGTGTCGGTCGGTGCGACTGCGGGAGCGAAGTCGGCCGTCGTCAGCACGCTGAACCTCAATGGGGAAGCCACACGATCACCGTGGTGGCGAGCGACGCGGCCGGCAACGTCACGACCGTCACCCGGACCGTCCAGGTCGACCGGACCTTGTACGTCTCGACGTTCGGCAACACCAACCCGGCCGGTCTCAACGGCACCGGCAGCAGGAACGACATTCTGCGCTTCAACGGCTCCTGGTTCCGGTTCAAGTACATGGCGATGCAGCCGTTCCCGCTGCCCGTTGGAGTCCAGGTGGACGGCATCTCCCGGGAAAGTGACACCGTCTTCTATGTGTCGCTCGCAGACGACCTCGCCACCGGTACGGGACTGTCTGACTTCAAGCTGTGGAATACGGCGACCAACGCAGTGTTCCCCTCGGGTACGGTCGTGCAGGACGAGGACATCCTCTAGTGGGACGGTACCGACTGGACTCTGGCCTTCGACATGACGCCGTATCTCGCCACCGACGCACTCGACCTCGAGGACTTCACGGTGCTAAACGGTGACGTGTACTTCACCACAGCTGGTGATCACCTTGCGCCCGTGAACGGCGTTCCTGGCGGATCCGACACGGACGTCTTCCGCTTCAACCACACCAACAACACCTTCAGCCGGGTGTTCAACTCGAGCCAGCGCGGTGTGCCGGCCAACGCCAACGCCGACGGGCTGTCGTACGTGGATGCCAACCACTTCTTCATGTCCTTCACCGACGGAACACGGTTGGGGAACTTCTTCAGCGGCCTCACTGTTGCCGACGAGGACGTTGCCTACTTCAGCGGCACCAACAACTTCAACGGCAGCTGGTCGCTGTGGTTCGATGGGTCCACTCATGGACTCTCATCGAACAACGGGAACACCGACGCCGGCCGAGACCTGGATGCCATCGATGTCCCTCTCTCTTGACATCGACGACAACGCCCCGAGCGACGCCACCCCTGAGGTGGCGTCGCAACGGGCGGGGCGTCCGGGCTTCCTGCAGCGGGTCCGCCGTCGCAACGTCGTCATCGCCTGCGTGGTGCTGATGGCCGTCGCGATCACGGCGGTGTTCATGCGGGACACCACCCCGACCAACCCGGCCATCGACTCGAGCAAGGCCATCACGGAGGCAGCAACTCGCCGACCAGTACGGCGTGAAGATCAATGTGCTGGGCCTGATCGCCAATGGCGGTCTCATCGAGCTCAAGTTCCAGGTGCTCGATGCCGATAAGGCCAGTGCGTTGTTCGGTGACGTGGAAGACATGCCGAAGCTCGCCGTGGAAGGCATCCAGCATGGTGCTGGAGTCGGCCAAGGGATGAAGCACCAGCTGGTGCTGCTCGACGGCGCGTCGTACTTCTTCCTCTACACCAACGTGGGGAACATGGTGCACGACGGGTCAATACGTGTCGTTCGTGATGAACGGCCTGCGGCTGCTCGCACCTCGAAGTCCTCAAGTAAGCAATAGAAGTGGCGGGCCATCTGATGACATCCCGACTGGCCGTGGCGGTCGCATTGGCGCTGACGGTGTCGACGGTGCAGGTGGGTGCCGCTGCGCACGCGAGCTCCCCCGTACGTGGCCAGGGTCGATTCGACCCTGGCCACTCGGCTTCGGTCGGCGCCCGTCGAACTCGGACCGATGACGGTGATCGTGCGCCTTCGCCAGCAGGCACCATCCCGAACACGCGCGGCGATCCGCCAACAGCGCCAGCGGCATTGTCGCGAGCCGAGATGAAGGCGACGGCGCCTCACGCAGCCAGTCAGCGGTGATCGGCCTGCTCAGCACCCGCCGGGCACAGGGCAAGTTGAACGACTACTCCTCGCTCTGGGTGATCAACGGCCTGGTCGTCACCGCAACGTCCGACGTGATCCTCGAACTGGCCGCCCGGGGCGACATCGCCAGCATCGACCTCGACGCAGCCGACATCGTGGTCCCGGGCACGCCGACCGCCCCGCCGACCTCGTCGATCTCGACCATCGGAGCCGATCAGCTGTGGGCCGCCGGGCGACGATCGGCACCGGCGTGGTCATCGCCTCGCTCGACACCGGCGTCGAGGCGAGCCATCCGGATCTCGCCGGCAACTTCCGCGGTGGGAGTACTCGTGGTTCGACCCGTACGGCGAGCACGCCACCCCGTTCGATCCCGACGGGTCACGGCACCGCGGCGATGGGCACCATCGTCGGCGGCGGCAACAGCGGGACGACCGTCGGCGTCGCTCCCGGCGCCACGTGGATCTCGGCTCGCGTGTTCGACGACGCCGGCAACGCGACCGACCAGCGCCATCCACCTCGCCATGCAGTGGGTGCTCGATCCCGACGGCAACCCGGCCACCGCCGACGCGCCGTCGATCGTCAACAACTCGTGGGCGTTCGGCAAGCCCGGCTGCAACCTCGAGTTCCAGCCCGACCTGCAGGCCCTGCGCGCCGCCGGCATCGTGCCTGTCTTCGCCGCTGGGAACGCTGGGCCGAACGGGGCGACCAGCGTGAGCCCGGCGAACTACCCAGAAGCGTTCTCCGTCGGCGCGGTCAACAACGCCGGTGCGACCTACTTCCTCGAGCAGCCACGGCCCGTCGGATTGCGGGGCCCGACCCGCACCTATCCCGACCTCGTCGCCCCGGCGTGAGCATCTGCACCGCCGACCTCAGCGGCCTCTACAGCTACTGGAGCGGCACGTCGCTCGCCGCCCCCGGCGGTCGCGGGCGCGCTGGCGCTGCTCGAGCAGTACCGAGCCGGCTCGTCGCTCTCGCCCGAGGCAGCGCTGCGCTCGACAGCCGTCGATCTCGGCACCGCGGCCCGGACAACATCTTCGGCGCGGGACGCATCGCCGTCGCCGCGGCACGCCCAGGCGATGCTGGCCGACCCGAGCCCGACCCGACCACCACGACCTCGACGACGTCGACCTCGACGACTAGCACGACCTCGACGACGAGCACTCGACGACGACCACCTCGACCACGACGACCAGCACGACCTCGACGACCAGCACGCCGACGACGACCTCGACCACCACGACGACCAGCACGACCAACGACCACCTCGACCACCTCGACGACGCACACCGACGACCAGCACACCGACGACCAGCACACCGACGACCAGCGCCCCGACGACCCGACGACCTCGACGACCTCGACCTCGACGACGCAGGTCCCGACCACGGCTCCCACGCCGCCACGGTGCGGTGCTCTTCGCCGACGGGTTCGAGTCCGGGGCACCACCGACGCATGGTCACGATCCTCCAACTCGGCCGTCGACTCGTCGGTCACCCCGGCGGCGGCGCTCGACGGCTCGAGGGGCTGCAGGCCACGCTTACGCAGCGGCCGCACCGCCTACGTCGTCGACCGCACCCCTCGCACGGTACGTCGACCTACTTCGGGCCCGATTCCAATTCGATCCGAACGGTGCGACGATGCGCTACCGGTCACGCAGGACCTGTTCCGAGCATTGTCCTCGTCGCGGTGCGACCGCCCTCAGCGCCCAGCTACGGATGATCCGGTCGCCACTATCCGATTCGCGTCGGCGCGCCTCGGGTCGCGAGGGCGACGATGACCGTGCACCTCGGCTGGATCACCTTCGGTGACGGTCCCCACACCATCGAAATCGCGTGGTCGGCGGCGACGTCGTCGCGGGCCGTCGGACGGGTCCATCGACCTGTGGATCGACGGAGGGATGCACACCGCGAGGACCCATCTGCGCAACGGAAGTGTGCGGATCGCCGAGGCCCGTCTCGGGCCGCAGACGTGCCGACACAGGCGCGGGGACCGAGTTCTTCGATCCTTCGTCAGCAGCCTCACGGCGGTCGCATCGGCGTCTGAGCCGTCAGCTGTCGTCGGCCACGGTTCCGCGACGCCGACGGAGCACGAGCGGGACCAGCAGCAACACGAGGACCAGTGCGGCCGCCCGCAGGGCCCAGACCAACCGTGCCGAACTGACGATGGCGGGGTGGTAGTACCGCGGCGTTCGTGTGGAGACACGTGAGGGACAGGCTCCCCGTCGGGAAGGTCGCTCGCGGCTGACGGCGAACGCGAACGTGGTCGGGCCCTCCGGAAGGTTCGCACTCGCTGACGACGGCCGCGCCACGTTCGTCGGGCATCGACCGTCCACTCCTGCGCGCCCGACGCCGTCTGCGCGGTGACGTCACCGTCGTGATCGGCGCGAGGACCGGGTCGCCGGGTCTGCACGATCAGCAGGTCGAGATCGTTCGCCCCGGGCACGGCGGGGATCGGCCTGCGCGCGGACGATGATGTCGCCCAGTTCCGCAGTGGCGGACTTCACCGGGATCTCCGTGGGCGGGGCGAGATAGGCATCGTCGGTCGCAGGCCCCGCCGTCGCCATGGCGGCACCGAGGACGACCACCCCGAGGATCAGCACGGCCGCTTCGGTCGCGGCGACCCGAGGCCGGTGCCCACGCCGGTGGGCCAACCCGAAGAGCACCGCCGACCGCGACGAGCGCGACCTTGACCGACAGCAACTGTCCGAAGGTCGTTGCGAACATGCCCGTCAGGGACACCACCATGCGGCTCCCGAGCAGCAGCCCCGAGGCCACGGCCACGATGGCGCCGGCCATCGCGGTGTTCGTGATCCTGGCGAAGGCCCGGTTCATCCTTCCGGTGCCGCGGTGCACGACCAACGTCACGACGAGCAGCCCGATCCACAGTCCGAGGCCGATGAAATGTGCCGTCTTCGCCAGCGCGACGGCGGGCTCGACGGCGCCGAGCAGCGCGGCATGGTCTCCCCATGCGGTGATGACCGCGAGCCACACGATGCCGACCCATCCGAGCAGCGCCCGGATCGTCAGCCTCCCGCCGTCGCGGACGGTGGCATCGAGCGACGGCAACATCCGCGGCAGGCAGGCGGGCAGGGTGCAGGCGAGCGCCGCCAGCGTGATCGGCAGGCGCACCGCGTCGCTCGTCTTGAGCACCGCCGACACGCCGTCGCCGAGCCCGACGCCGAGGTCCAGGGCGCGTGCGAGCAGGACGCCCAGGCGTCCGAGCACCACGGCGGCGCCACCGGCCCAGGTGAGGAGCAGCAGCCGGTGGTTGGCCTGCTCGTCGTCGAGGTCCGTGAGATGGCGGGTGCGGGTGACGACGACGCCGATGAGCAGTGCCAGCCCGATGGCGAACATCCAGCGCGCCGTCGTCTCGAACGGCTGCGCAGCCGGGTTGGACGGCGCGGCTCGGGCTGGCGACCGCGTTCTTGCCGACGGCGAAGCTCGTCCGTCCGCGGACCTCGTGGAGGTCTTCGCGGATCGCGGACCTGGAACGCGATCTGGTGCAGACCGTCGCCCATCGGCGGCAGCGGCACGACGAGGACGCTCGGATCGTTCGGATCCAGCGAACCCACGAGCGGCGCGGTGTCGAGCGTCGGTGGACAGGAACCGGACGTCGATGAAGTCGCTGCGGATCGGTTCGCTGAACCGCACGGTCAGCATGTCGGGCGCCTGGCCAACAACGTGCCGTCCGCGGGAGAGCTCTCCAGGATCGTCGCGTGCGCGCTGACCCGAGGAGCGGGCAGCATCGCTGCGAACGCCACCACGGCGAGCAGGACTCGACTGGAGCGGCGCACCACGCCGGCGACTGCACTCATGGGTCGAATCGGTACCCGTTCCCGCGCACGGTGACGAGATGGGTCGGCGACTCGGGGTTCTCCTCGATCTGGCGACGCAGCCGGTGGATGTGCTCGGTGACCGTCGCGACGTTCTGCCACTCGGGCTCCGACTTCCAGACCTGTTGCAGAAGATCCTCGCGAGTGAACGTGCGTCCGGGACGACCGGCGAGGAACGCCAACAGGTCGAAGCTGCGGGGCGTGAGCACCAGCACCTCACCCTTGAGGGTGACCACTCGCGCAGCGGTGTCGATGACGAGGTCGCCGTACTCGAGCAACACGCTCGGCGTGTTCGGTTGCGAACGGCGGAGCACCGCCCGCACTCGAGCGACGAGTTCGCGTGCCGAAAAGGGCTTCACGACGTAGTCGTCGGCACCGATCTCGAGCCCCAGCACGCGGTCGGTCTCGTCGCCGGCAGCCGTCAGGAGCACGACCGGGACCTGGGTGGTGGCCCGAATGTGGCGCAGGACCGCAAATCCGTCGATGCCCGGAAGGTGCACATCGAGGACCACCACGTCGACGGAATGGGACTCGAGCAGCTCGATCCCTTCCTCGCCCGTGCCGGCCTCGAGGACCGTGAAACCGCTGGCCAGCAGGCGTTCGCGGACGATTCGACGAATGTCCTCATGGTCGTCGATGAGCAGCGCCGTACTGCCGGTTGCATTCGTCGTGTTCCCGTCGGCCACCGCCACACCTTAGGTGGACTTCACAATTCATGCTTGATTTCTCGTGGTATGTGCCGAAAACGTCAGGTACGGTCACAGATGGGAGTTACGGGACATGCGGGAGATGGACGGACCACAACGCCCTCTGGACGGGCGACATTCGGCACCCCATCCGTACACCGCGCCCTGGTGGCGTGTTGGCAGCCGCCGCGCCGAGCGTCAGATCCTCGCCGACCAACGTGCTCGCGAGGTCGCCCACGAGGTCGAGATGCTGGCTCGCGCGAGCCAGTCGATCGCTCACGATCTACGCAACGTCTTCTCCGTCGTCAACGCCTGTGCGGTCGATCTCTACGACGAGATGCACGGTCGCAAGGCCGGTTCGCTCGTGCTCGAGATCCTCAACGCCGCCGAGCGGGGCCTCATGGCCACCTCCGACCTCATGCGTGCCGGCCGGGCAGAGGTCGTCGACGACCGCCCCACCGATCTGCGTCTGCAGACCAGCGAGCTCGAACCGATTCTTCGGCGGCTCGCGACCCCGTCGGTCACGGTCGAGATGGAGTGCGGCGGTTCCCCGGTCTTCGCCCGCATCGATCGCACGAGCATCATGCAGATCCTGATGAACCTCGTCGACAACGCATCCGACGCGATGCAGCGCAAGGGCACCATCACCGTCGAATGCGGTCGGGGTGAACGACCTGCCGCGGACGGCACGGCACCGGTCGGCGTCGCGTGGGTCTCGGTGACCGACACCGGACCGGGCATGTCGCCAGAGACGGTCCACCAGATCTTCGACGTCGGCTTCAGCACCAAGCAGGGCCCGCACTGCGGCCTCGGTCTCGCCGTCGTGCGCCGGGTGGTCGATCGTTGTCACGGCTGGATCGACGTCACCTCCGAAGTCGGCAAAGGCACCACGTTCCGGGTCGAGTTCCCGCTCGTCGAGCCGAAGAACTCCGGCATCGCACTCGTCGTGGTCGCCGACGAAGCCGCTCGAGGGCTGCTGGTCGACGTGCTGCGACGCAGTGACTTCCACGTGCTGTCGGCGAGCGACGCCCTCGAGGGGTGCGACCTGATGGTGGGACGCCACATCGCCGACATCGCCGTGCTCGACGCGGACAGCGCGACCGATCGTGGTCTGTGGCACATCGCCCGCCTGCATCACGTGCAGCGCACCGTTGCCGTCGGCGACGACGCCTGCTCGCAACCGTTGCCGCGCACGCTCGAAGCCGCGGAGGCGCTGGTGCGCGGATGTGTCGAGCCGACGCTCGTCTCGCCGATCATCCCGCCGCCGTCGCGGCCGATGACGGTCAGGCCGTGATCTCGCGGAGGAACTCCTCCGCCTCGGATCGATGTCGTGTGCGTCGCATCGGCGGCAGCGCCTTCACGATGTCCCAGCGATAGTTGGCCTTCCCGAGCCTCGGGTCCATCACCGCGACGACCCCCCGGTCGGTGGCGCTGCGGATCAGGCGGCCGGTGGCCTGGGCGAGCAACATCGCCGCCCGCGGCAGGTCGATCTGTCCGAAGGCGGCCGCCCCGAGCAACTCGCGGCGCGCCGACAGCAAGGGGTCGTCGGGCCGAGGGAACGGAATGCGGTCGATGACCACCAGGCTCAATGTGCGGCCCGGAATGTCGACGCCCTGGAAGAAGCCCGAGGTCGCGAACAGACACGCGTGTTCGTCGTCGCTGAATGCTCTGACCAGGGCTGTCTTGGGCAGTTCGCGTTGGGTGAAGACCGGGAAGGAGACCTTCGCCCGCACTGCCTCGGCGGCGGCGTCCATGGCCTTGTAGCTGGTGAACAGCGCCAAGCGTGCGTCCTCCCGCGGCCTGGATGAGCGCGACGAGCTCGTCGTGGACCGCCGGTCCGTAGCCGGGGGAGCGGGGATCGGGCATGTGGAGCGCGCAGTAGAGGAGCGCGTGGTGTTCGTAGTCGAACGGACTGCCGACGTCGATCTCGTCGAACTGCTCGGGCGGGAGTCCGACGCGGGCTCCCAGCGAGGCCGGGATCGTCGCGCTGGTGAGGATGGCGGTGCGCTGCGCCCAGATGCCGTTGGCGAGCACCGGTCCCACGTCGAGCGGCGCGATCTCCAGCCGCGGGAAGTCGGGTCCGCCGCCGACGAACGCGACGTACCCATCGAGCTTGCCCAGCGCGAGATCGATGGTCTCCTGCAGCCGCGTCGTCAACTGCTGCCCGCGCAGCTTGCGCTGCTTGGCCTCGTCCACCTCGGTCTCGATGGCCCGCAGGGCGTCCTGAGCCTTCTGCAGACGACCGCGGAGATCGACGAGCAGACCCTGCACCGCGTCGGGGAACGGGACGGGGAGTCGTTGGCCGACCATCGACCCGAGCGCGTCGCGGACCGCGACGGATGCCTCGGCGATCGGCCCGACGACGGCGGGGTCGTCGAGGATTCGCTTGAGCGCGGCG
This sequence comes from uncultured Acidimicrobiaceae bacterium, assembly GCA_963720695.1. Classification (GTDB taxonomy): domain Bacteria; phylum Actinomycetota; class Acidimicrobiia; order Acidimicrobiales; family Ilumatobacteraceae; genus UBA668. The sequence continues at coordinate 197,027 of CAVRGG010000004.1, read as the reverse complement.
GTGAGCGTGGTGAAGCGCCCTCCGCTGATCTGCACGCCGACCGTGTCGCTCATGATGTCCTCGAGCTGGTGTGCCTCGTCGACCACGACGACGTCGTGCTCGGGCAGGATCACACCGCCGCTGCCGACGTGCAGGCCGTACAGGTGCATGTTGACCACGATCACGCTCGCCGCCGCGGCCCGGTCACGCGCCGCCTCGGCGAAGCAGACCGGCCCCTTCGGGCAGCGGCTGGCGCCGGGGCACTCGTCGGAACCGACGCTGACGGCCTGCCATGCCTTGTCGGTGGGCGCCCAGGTCAGCTCCGCCTGATCACCGGTCGACGTCTGCTTCGTCCAGTCGGCGAGCCGGTTGATCTCCACCCGAATCGTGGGAGCGAACTCCTCGATCTCCATCTGCCCCTTGTCGCGAGCCTGCAACTCGCTGACACGCTGCATGCACACGTAGTTGCTGCGACCCTTCAACACCGCCCACTCGAAGGGGACTCCGACATGCGCTTCGAGGAACGGCAGGTCCTTGCTGGCGAGTTGGTCCTGCAGCGCCTTGGTGGCCGTGGCGACGACGACGGTCTTGCCGGCGAGGATCGCCGGCACCAGGTAGCCGATCGTCTTGCCGGTGCCGGTGCCGGCCTGGACGACGAGGTGGCGACCCTGCTCGATGGCGTCGGCGACGGCCTGCGCCATCCGCTGCTGGCCCGGCCGCTCCTCGGCGGCGGGGAGCGCACCGGTGACGGCGGCGAGCGCAGTGGCGATCTTCATTCGGTAGACGCTCCGCTCAGCCGACGAGCGCGAGCGCGGCATCGAGTTCGGCGCCGTCGAAGTCGGGCCACGGGCAGTCCGTGAAGTACACCTCGCTGCCCGCGCTCTGCCACAACATGAAGTTGGAGATGCGCAGCTCGCCGGATGTGCGGACGAGGACGTCGACGGGCGGGAGGTCGGGGAGATAAAGGTGGCGGCCGACGGTGTCGGTGGTGATGGGATCGCCGTCCTCGATCGTGCGTCGAGCCGCGTGCACCATCTCGGCATGGCTCCCGTAGTCGAAGGCGACGGTGAGCACCATCCCGGTGTTCTGGGCCGTGTCGGCGATGGCCTTGCGGATGGCTCGCTGCACGTACTTCGGCGTGCGCGCGTCGGGACTGTCGAAGGGTCGACCCATCCACTGGATCCGCACGTTCAGCTCGTTGAGCTCGGCCACCCGACCGAACAGCTTCTTGTGGAGGCCCAGGATGTGACGGACCTCGGTGCGGGGTCGCACCCAGTTCTCGGTGGAGAAGCCGAACACCGTGAGCCACCCGACGTTGCGCGTGACGGCGACGCGCACCAGTCGGGCCAGGTTCTCCTCGCCCTCGGTGTGGCCCTCGGTGCGGGGGAGGTTCCGCTTCCGCGCCCAGCGTCCGTTGCCGTCCATGATGCATGCGACGTGTGCCGGGCGGGTGCGGGGAACGGCGGCGTCGGACACATCGTCACGCTAATGGGTGAAGGCGATCGGGCGAGGTCCGCTTCGACCGATTCTGTCCCAGACATTTGACAGTCACTGTGACAGGAGTAAGGTTTGGCGCCATGGACTCCTCCTCCACGCTCGTCCTCGATTCGCTCCAGCGCCGGATGCGAGCGATGCATTCGCTGTATCACCAGGCGGTCGAGACCATGACGATCGACCACGTCAACCACTTCGAGCGCGAGGGCGTCCTGCCCATCGCGTTCTGCCTGTTCCACATCACCAACATGATCGACGCCTCGTTCATGTTGATGACCGGCACGCCGCCGATCTGGAACGACGAATGGCAGGCCAGGGTGGGGATGACCGTCAACGACCACGGCAAGCACAAGACCGTGGACGAGATGGTCCATCAGCGCATCGGCGATTACGAGGCCTTCCAGGAGTACATGCGCGCGGTGTTCGCCCGCACGGAGGCCTGGCTCGACCAGCTCGATCCGGCGGAGCTCGACCGGGTCGTCATCACCCGCCCGTTCCCGCCGCAGATTGCGAGCACCTACAGCGCTCGAGTGGCAGGCCCCGAAGGCATCACGCTGCTCGATGCGACGGAATGCTGGATCTACCAGCACGGGCTGCGTCACATGGGCGAGATCGAGCTCGCTCGTGGCCTGGTGGGGCTCAACGGGATGACCTCCTGACCACGGAGATCGTGGGACAATGGTGAGGTGAACCCCACCACCGACGTCGCCCCGCTGCGCCACATCATCGTGGTCGGTGGCGCGCTGCAGGAGTGGTCCTCGATGTCCGCCGAGCAGTGGTCGGCGCGCCTCAACGAGCTCGGCAAGGTGGCCGACCATGTCGGCGCGCAGTGGCTCACGCTGCGCCCGTTCTCTGGTGACGCGTCCGAGTCGTTGCCGGCCGGACACTCGGCGACGGTGGGCGGTTGCCTCGTGCGTGCCCAGCCACAGCCCGACGGACGAGCCCGCGTCGCTGCCGCGATCGCGGAGCTGCACGGTCGGGGCGAGGACATCACCGAGGCCTCGATCGCGGGCTGGTTGAACTCGCCGGCGGACGACGACCCGGATCTCGTGGTCGTCGTCGGATCGGGACATCGCCTTCCCACCTCGCTGGTCTGGGAGCTGGCGTACAGCGAACTCGTCTTCGTCGATGTCGCGTGGAGCCACCTCGTCGCCGCCCACCTCGAGGACGCGATCACCTCCTACTCGCATCGCCATCGCCGCTTCGGCGGCATCGACTGATCCCATGGCCAGCCACCTGTACCGCGACACCGCGGTCGTGCTCCGCACGTACAAGCTCGGCGAGGCCGATCGCATCGTGGTCCTGCTCACCGAGCACCACGGCAAGGTGCGCGCCGTTGCCAAGGGTGTCCGCAAGACGATGTCGAAGTTCGGCGCTCGGCTCGAACCGATGAGCCACGTGCGACTCCTGCTCTCCCAAGGGCGAGAGCTCGACATCGTCAGCCAGGCGGAATCCGTGGAGACGCTCGCGCCGATGATGGTCGACCTCGATCACCTCACCAACGGCATCGCCGTCCTCGAAGCGGCGGACCAGATGGCGATGGACCGCGAACCCGCGCCCCACCTGTACAGGATGGTGGTCGGCGCGTTGCGCACCATCGCCGACCGCAGCGGACCGTTGGTGGTGCCGGCGTTCTACTGGAAGCTGCTGTCGGCCGACGGTGTCGCCCCCGAACTCGACGCATGTGTCCGCTGTGGCGAGCCCGGCCCGATCGTCTCCTTCGACATGGATCAGGGTGGGGTCCTGTGCCGGAACTGCCGCACCGGCGCACCCCTCAGTGAGGAGGCGCTGGAGATGATGCGGATGATCCTCGGCGGTCGGCTCAACGACGCGCTGGAGCTCCCTGCGTCGCGGAGCACGCACGAAGTCGCAGCTCACGCCACTCGCGCACTGGAGCACCACCTCGAACGTCGCCTGCGCACAGTGGCGATGTTCGAGACGCACTGACCGCTAGGGATCGCAGTCGGCAGGGTCAGCAGTCGGCGAACAGGAACTCGGGAATGTCGCCGCTGCGCATCACCGACACCGTGACATCGGCAGGGTCGGGGACGTGCTCGAGGTAGTTCGTTCCGTCGAACTCGACGAACGGGACGCCGTCGCTCAGCAGTGACACGTGGATGCCTTCGGCGGTCTGGCCGTAGCCCACCGTGTAACAGCCGCCCGGTTGGGCGGTGATGGTCGGCGCGTCGCTCCAGCGCGTACCGAGCGTGATGCCGTCCGCGGTCGACAGGGTGCCCGCAGCGTCGCCGCCGTACGACCATCCCATGAATTGGAGTTGCGCGTCGGATGCGTCGAAGCCTCCGCCGAACTCTGCGCAGAACCCGAACAGCCAGCAGACGGATCGACCCACCGATTGGGCGAAGCCCATCTCGCCGTCCGCCGTCGTGTACCCGCCGGCGCCGTCGGGCACGGTGTAGATCCGCGGCTCGTCGGTGTCCGCTGCACCGAGCGCTGCCGTGAGTGCGTCGAGGACGTCGGGCGCCGGGCTGCCGAAGTCGAACGTCCCCAGTCCGTCGACGCGCAGCGTGAGCGGGGAAGCCGGTGCCTCGGTGGTGGTGGTCGGCGCGTCGGTGGTCGGTGCGGTCGTCGGCGTCGTGTCGACGGGCGCGGTCGTGGTGGATGATGCCGCCGCGCCGGTCGTGGACGTCCCGATGCTCGACGAACTGGTACAGGCGCCCAGCAGCGCGACGCACGACAACACCAACAGCGGACGGAGCATGCGTGACCTCACGGGAACAGGGGCGGGTGGTCGCAACCGAAGAAGTCGCCGTACTGGTGTTGCACGGTGGGACCATCGGGCACGTTCACGACCGGCAGCGGGGGATTGAACTGGATGAGGGTGAAGTTGTGACGGAACACGGTCTGGGTGACGTTCCATCCTCCGACACCGTCGGGCTCGGCGCTGTTGACGGCGTAGTACCTGCTCCCGGCTGCGATCTCGCACGACAACCCTTCGTACGGCCCCTCGGCGGAGATGCGTCCCACCCACATCGTCCCCGAGCCGTCGTGCCACGGCTGGATGCAGTACTGGGTGGTGAGCGTGAGGAACGTGTAGACCGCGGTGCCGGCCTTCGTCGCTCCGATGGCCAGCACGGCGACCGGCGGCTTGGTGGGTGCTCCGAGCGAGTAGTCGAAGTCCTCGAAGCTGATGCTCACGTGGTCGGCGAAGCCGATCGCGACCTCGGCGTCGCTCTGGCCCCCTGACGCGAGGGTGGCGTGCACATGGGGGACGCCCCCGATGCTGTACTCGGTGACGGTGTCGTCGACGAGGTCACCGTCGATGTCGCCGGAGATGCTGGCGCCGACATCGGCGCCGGGTGGGATGCCTGCACTGCCGGCGCAGGTCCCGCTGCTGGGCGCCGTGGTGGTGGGCGCAGCCGTGGTCGCAGGGGCAGTGGTGGTGGGCGCTGCAGTACCGGTCGTCGTGGTCGACTCGGCCACCGTGGAGGTGGTGGCGGGGCCACTGGTGGTCGTCGCGCCGAGCGTTTGGCTGCTGCTGCATCCAGCGGCCACAGCGAGCGCGAGCGTGCATCCGACAGCGAGGAGGCGGCGGGTCGACGTCATGGGTCACCCTTTCGTGAAGCCGGTTCGTGGAGCGGGGGAGGGCTGTGCTCCCATCCTGTCACTTTTCGGAAATGAAGTCGCGGCTGCTCGCGGGTGCCCCGTAGCCTTTGGCGGGTATGGCTGCCACCGAACTCGAACAGATCGTCAACCTCTGCAAGCGACGGGGATTCGTCTATCCGTCGGCGGAGATCTACGGCGGCTTTCGGAGCAGCTACGACTACGGCCCGCTCGGTTCGCTGATGCTGCGCAACGTGCGCGAGGCATGGATCCGCACGATGGTGCAACAGCGCGACGACGTGATGCTCATCGACGCCGCGATCCTCGCCCCTCCGCAGGTGTTCGAGGCCAGCGGACACCTGGCGAACTTCAGTGACCCGCTCGTCGACTGCACGAACTGCAAGCAGCGGTTCCGCGAGGACCATCTCATCGATCCGAACACCTGCCCGAACTGTGGCGCCAAGGGGAGCTTCACCGCTGCCCGCGCGTTCAACCTCATGTTCAAGACCTACGCCGGGCCCGTCGAGGGCGCGGGCGCCGAGGTGTACATGCGTCCCGAGACCGCCCAGGGCATGTTCGTCAACTTCTCCAACGTGCTCCAGACCAGCCGCAAGAAGCCGCCCTTCGGCATCGCCCAGGTCGGCAAGAGCTTCCGCAACGAGATCACGCCCGGCAACTTCATCTTCCGCACCCGAGAGTTCGAGCAGATGGAGCTCGAGTTCTTCGTGCCGCCGGCGGAGAGCGCGCAGTGGTACGAGTACTGGTGCGCTGCTCGGCTGCAGTGGTACGTCGACCTCGGCATCCCGGCCGACATGTTGACGCTGCGTCCCCACGACGCCGACGAGTTGAGCCACTACTCGTCGGGCACGAGCGACATCGAGTTCCGCTACCCGTGGGGCTGGGGCGAGCTCGAGGGCATCGCCCAGCGCACCGACTACGACCTCAAGCAGCACGCGCAGCACTCGGGTGAGAAGCTCGACTACTTCGATCAGGCCACCAACGAACGGTACGTGCCGTACGTCATCGAGCCCGCCGCAGGTGTCAACCGCGCCATGGCCGCGTTCCTGCTCGCCGCGTACGACGAGGACGTCGTCAACGACGAGCCGCGGACCGTGTTGCGATTGCACCCGCGCCTCGCCCCCTACAAGGTGGCCGTGCTGCCGTTGAGCAAGAAGGACACGCTCACGCCACTGGCCAAGCAGGTCTACGCCACGCTCGCCGACCGCTACATGGTCGACTACGACGAGACCCAGGCCATCGGTCGGCGCTACCGCCGCCAGGACGAGATCGGCACGCCGTACTGCGTCACCGTCGACTTCGACTCGCTCGAAGACGGTGCCGTCACGATTCGCGAGCGCGACACGACCGCGCAGGTGCGCGTGCCGATCGAGCAACTGGTCGGCGAGCTCTCCGCCCGCCTCGGGTTCTGACTCAGCCCGGAGGGGCGAAGAACTCGAGCGGGATGTTGTCGGGGTCGCGGAACGACAGACCGGAGCCGTAGGGCGCGTCGACGACGCCGCCGTGGGTGATGCCCATGCCATTGAGCTTCTCCGCCCACGCCTCCAGCGCAGCGCGGTTGGCGCAGCCGAACGCGACGTGGTCCAGTCCGGGGCGGAGCTCGTCGCACGGGTCCGCGCTCGACGGGCTCGTGTGTTGGTGGATGCCGAACAGGGTGCCCCCGAGCAGCCACACGACATGATGGAACGGACCGGTGTCCTCGTCGAGCACCGGGTCAGCTCCGAAGAGCTGGTTGTACCAGGGACGGCTGCGACCGAGGTCGGTCACCGTCACGGCAACGTGGGCAAGGGGCGGAAAGTCGGACATGTCGACTCCTCCTGGTGTCGGGCCCTCCGAGCGGAGTGCAGCGTCGACACATTACGCCGTCGGAGAATCCCCCTCGGACGGCGGCTCGGCAGCGTCGCGTCCTGTGACCGGCGGCTTCATCGACAGCACGAGACCGTCGATCTCGAGCACGATCTCGGGCTCTCCCGACGTGTTGGTGACGGTCGCCGGGTCGTTGATCTTGCGCGAGACTGGCATGGCGTCACCGTAGCGGGCGTGGAACCTCTGGAGGTGACGACGTGACCGATGTGTGGTCGATCGGTGATGCATACGAGGCATACGTCGGTCGATGGAGCCGCCTCGTCGCGGCCGAGTTCCTGGACTGGCTCGACGTGCCGTCGGATCAACGCTGGATCGACGTGGGGTGCGGTACCGGCCAGCTCACCCGCGCCATTGCGACCCGCTGTGCGCCGCGCTCGGTGCTCGGCGTCGACCCGTCGGACGGGTTCGTCGGCTGGGCAGCGTCGGTGACCGACGACGAACGGGTGGGATACACCGTCGGTGACGCGACGGCGCTCGGATCCGGCGGCGCGGATGTCGTCGTCTCCGGCTTGGTCCTCAACTTCATGCCCGATCTCCCCGAGGCACTGGGCTTCATGCGGCGAGCCGCTGTCGGGGGCACCGTCGCCGCCTACGTCTGGGACTACGCGGGGCGCATGGATCTCATGCGTCGCTTCTGGGACGCAGCGATCTCGCTCGACTCCGCTGCGCTCGCGCTCGACGAGGGCTACCGGTTCCCGGTGTGCCGACCCGAGCCCCTCGCTCGCGCGTGGCACGGCGCCGGTCTCATCGACGTACGCACGACCGCGATCGACATCCCCACCGTGTTCGACGACTTCGACGACTTCTGGAATCCGTTCCTCGGTGGTCAGGGCCCGGCCCCGACCTACGTCGCCTCGCTTCGCCCCGAGCAGCGAGACGAGTTGCGGGACGCGCTCCAAGAGGCGCTGACGTTCGAGGCCGACGGGTCGCTCTCGCTCGTCGCCCGGGCTTGGGCGGTGCGGGGGCGAGCGGTCGAGGACTGACCGCGCTCAGTCCTCCGATGGATCGATGAGTGGCAGCCAGAACGACATCCGTGCGCCGCCGTTCGGCGCTGTGCCCGCCATCACCTCGCCGTGCATCGCCTCGACGAGCTCCTTGACGATCGCCAGCCCGAGTCCGCTGGAGTTCTCCTGCCGCTGAGGCTCATGTCGTGCGGTGTAGAGACGCTCGAAGACGTGCGGCAGGTCGTGCGGGGCGATGCCCGGGCCGTCGTCGTCCACCGTCACGACGGCTCGCCCGTGCTCTGCTCGCGTCGACACCAGGACGCTCGTTCGCGCGAACTTGCCCGCGTTGTCGACGAGATTGGCCAGGGCCTGCGCGAGTCGATCGGCATCGGCCTGCACCGGAAGGTCGCCCGACGTCACCGGGTGGAAGGTGATCGCGGTGTTGGCGGCGGCCGCGGCGTCCACCGCGGTGTGCACGGCGGCGGACAGGTTCACTCGCCGGAGGTCGAACGTGAACGCGTGCGCCTGGAGCTTGGCCAGGTCGAGGAGATCGGCGACCAGACGTTCCAATCGTCGCGACTCCGCATGGATCACGGAGGCTGCCCGTGCCGGCTCGATGGTGCCGTCGCCGATTGCCTCTGCGTAGCCACGGATGGAGGTGAGCGGAGTCCTGAGGTCGTGGCTGACGGACAGCAGGAACTGCTGCTCGAGCGTGCGACTGCGTTCCAGGCTGGTCGCCATCCCGTTGATGCTCCGCTGCAGTTCGGCCACCTCGTCGTGTTGGTCGTCGCGTGGTTGTTGGACTCGCGTGGAGAGGTGACCGGCGGCGATGTACTGCGTCGCGGCGGAGACGTCGCGGATCGGCTTGCTGAGCCGGCGACCGAGCCAGTACGCCGCGGCGAGTCCGAGCAGGATCGTGAGGGCGCCCGCCCAGAAGAACAACCTGATCGCTGCACCGAGCCCGGCGTCGATGCGGCGGGTCACGACCACCACCCACGTGCGGCCGTTGGGTCCGGTGACCGGCGCCGCCGCGTACGCGAGCCGACCTCGGTTCCCCGACACGGTGTCGCCGTTGGCGAGCAGCGCGGGGGAGAGGTCCTCGACGGTGAGCGGCACTGGCAGCGTGTCGCCCTGCAACTGGCCACTCGCGTCCCGCGTCAGCACCGTGAGGTCGTCGATGGGCATCAGTTGTCGCAGCGTGCCCAGCAGCCGCAGGCGCTGGCGGAGTTCCTTCTTGCCCTCCGGCGAGTCCAGCGGGGCCTGGATGTCGAGGACGTCATCGAGGTTGGCAGCGATGTCCTCGGCCTGGGTGCGGAGCTCAGAGACGGTGGTGGCGCGGGCGCGCACCGTCGCCAGCACCAGGGTGCCGGCACCGGCGAGGAGCAGCGTGGCGACGACCACTCCCACGATCACCAGGGCGAGACGTCGAGTCATGTCCCGCTGATCGTGTCACGCAGGCATGAGGAAACTGTGAGCGCCATCGATCACCCCAACCGGTATCCGATGCCCCACACGGTCGCGAGCGGCAGGTCGTCGCCGAGCTTCTTGCGCAGTTGGCGGACGTGGACATCGACGGTGCGATCGTCGCCGTACCAGTCGGCGCCCCACACTCCGTCGAGCAGTTGCTGCCGGGTCAGCGCGCGCCCCTGGTTCCGGCCGAGGAACGCGATCAGGTCGAACTCGCGGGTCGGCGAGCGCGATGACCTCGCCACGGTGCCTGACCTCACGGCGCGACTCGTCGATCTCGTAGTCGTCGCCGATGTGGACCACCGAGTCGTCGTCGCGCACGTCGGGTTGCCCACGGCGCAGGATCGCCTTCACGCGCGCCACGATCTCGCGCGGCGAGAACGGCTTCGTCACGTAGTCGTCGGCACCGAGCTCCAGGCCGAGGATGCGGTCGATCTCTCCGTCGCGGGCGGTGAGGAACAGCACGGGCACGTTGCTCTTCGTGCGGATCCGTCGGCAGACCTCGAACCCGTCGATGTCGGGGAGCCCGATGTCGAGCACGACCATCACCGGACGGTGCTGCTCGATCAAGGCCAGGCCGCGCTCGCCGCCCGACGCTTGCAGGACGCGAAAGCCGGCGTCGCGCAGATACACGTCGAGCAGGTCGGCGATGTTCGGGTCATCCTCGACCACCACGAGGTTGCGATCGTCGGCCACGGCGCACATGCTGCCACGCTGGTACCGTGCCCGTCGGGCACCGTCCCGGGTGCCTCCATCCTCGAGGAGCAACACATGAGCAAGGTCGCAGTGTGGGTCAAGCTGCCCATCCAGCCCGGCAAGCGCGACGACGCGGTCGCCGCCATCCAGGTGGCCATCGACCACGTGCAGAGCGAGGACGGCACGCTGCTGTACCTGTTGCACACCGACCCCAAGGACGAAGAGGTCGTCTACTTCTACGAGCTCTACACCGGTCAGGACGCGCTCGCCGCTCACTCCGGTGCCGACTGGTTCAAGGCGTTCGGCCCCACGCTGGCGCCGTTCCTCGCCGGCCGTCCCGAGATGCAGTTCCTCGCTCCGGTCTCGGGCAAGGGTCTCTGACCGGTCGCGTGGTCACCTACCTCGACCGCATCCTGGAGCGCCATCGCGAGCAGGCTGCGCTCGACTCGCGTTCGCTCGACGACCTCCTCGCTCAGACCGAGGCGATCGCGCCTGCCCGGGGCTTTCGTCGCGCGTTGGAGGGCCGAGCCCGCCTCGGCGTCATCAGCGAGGTGAAGCGGCGATCGCCCTCCAAGGGTGATCTCAACGAGGGACTCGATCCCGCCGCACTCGCTGCCGACTACGAGCGCGGTGGCGCGGCGTGCCTGTCCGTGCTCACCGACGAGGAGTTCTTCGGCGGATCGGTGGCCGATCTGCAGCGTGCCCGTTCGGCGTGTGCGCTGCCGGTGCTCCGCAAGGACTTCACCGTCAGCGAACTCGACGTCGTCGATGCGCGGTTGATGGGTGCCGACTGCGTGCTGTTGATCGCCGCCGCTCTCGCGCCCGACGACCTGATCTCGTTCCACCGACTCGCCGAGCGGATCGGGCTCGACGTCCTCGTCGAGATTCACGACGAGGCGGAGCTGGAGGTGGCACTCGCCGCCGACGCGACGCTCATCGGCGTCAACCAGCGCGACCTGATCACCTTCGAGGTCGATCACGAGCGGGCAGTCCGCATGGCTGCGGCGATGCCCTCGCACGTGGTGAAGGTCGCCGAGAGCGGCGTCCGCGGTGCGTCCGACGCTGCCTCCCTGCGGGCGGCGGGCTACGACGCGGTGCTCGTCGGCGAGACCCTGGTCACCTCAGGCGACCCGGCTGCGGCAATCGCCGCCCTCATCGGCCGCTGACCCGCCCGATCCCACCCCAGCCGCCAGCCCGCCCCCAGCCCACCCCTGACCACCCCCGCCCCCAACTTCCCTTTCGCCCTCTTCTCTCCGCGCGGGTCATCCCTGGAGGCAGGAATTCTGCCTCCAGGGATGACGTGAAGCGGGGGGAGGGGAGGGTGGGGAGCGGCATCGAACGAACTCGGGGGGCACGAAGGTGGGTGAACGATGCCGCTCGCGAGGGGTGGGCGCGGGTACGTTTGGTCCTGCATGTTCGTGAAGATCTGCGGGATCACCAATGAGGACGACGCCCTGTTCGCCGTCGCGATGGGCGCCGACGCGGTCGGATTCGTGTTCGCACCGTCCCCCCGTCAAGTCGCCGCCCAGCAGGTGTACGACATCACGCGTCGGCTCCCGCCGGAGATCCTCACGGTCGGCGTGTTCCGGGACGAGGCCCCCTCGAGGGTCATCGACACCGTCCATCGCGCCGGACTCAAGGCCGCACAACTGCACGGTCACGAGACCCCCGGCATGGTCGCCGAGGTCGCCGAGCAGATCCGCTGGGTGATCAAGGCCGTGGTCGCCGGCTCGCCCGACGCCCGGCACGCCGACCAGTTCGGCACCGACATGATCATGGTCGACGCCCCCAACCCCGGAACGGGCAAGGTCTTCGACTGGTCGCTGATCGCCGACGTGGCCGAAGGGCCGCGCCTCATCCTTGCCGGCGGGCTCACCCCCGACAACGTCGCCGAGGCCGTGCATGCTGCGCGACCGTGGGGGGTCGACGTGTCGTCCGGGGTCGAGCGCACACCGGGACGCAAGGACGCGCTGAAGGTGAAGGCCTTCATCGAACGGGCCCGTGCCGCCGCTCCGGTGCGGCATCTGGGCCCCGACGTGATGCCCTACGACTGGGCCGACGACGAAGAATGACACCAGCGTGTCGATGAGATCAGGAGTGTGATGCAATGTCGCTGATGGCCGAGCCATCGGCCACCGGACGCTTCGGCGAGTTCGGTGGTCGTTTCGTTCCCGAGACCCTGGTCCCCGCATGCCAGGAGTTGGAAGCGGCATTCAACGAGGCCTGGGCGGACCCGGTGTTCCGGGCCGAGCTGGACCACGTGCTGCGCACCTACGCCGGTCGCCCGAGCATTCTCACCGAGTGCAAGAACCTCGGCGACCGGCTCGGGATGCGGCTGGTGCTCAAGCGGGAGGATCTCAACCACACCGGTTCGCACAAGATCAACAACGTGCTGGGCCAGGCCCTGCTCGCCAAGCGAATGGGCAAGAAGCGGCTCGTCGCGGAGACCGGTGCGGGTCAGCACGGCGTCGCGTCGGCGACCGCTGCAGCGCTGCTCGGCATGGAGTGCAAGGTCTACATGGGGGCCGTCGACGTGGAGCGTCAGGAGCTCAACGTCTTCCGCATGAAGCTGCTCGGCAGCGAGGTCGAGGCCGTGCACAGCGGCAGCCGCACGCTGAAGGACGCCGTCAACGAGGCAATGCGCGACTGGGTCGCGACCGTCGAGACCACGCACTACTGCCTCGGGTCGGTGATGGGCCCCCATCCGTATCCGTTCATGGTCCGTGAGTTCCACCGCGTGATCGGCCAGGAGGCGCGAGCCCAGAGCATCGAGATGTTCGGCGACGTGCCCGACGTCGCGGTGGCCTGTGTGGGCGGCGGCTCCAACGCGATCGGCCTCTTCAGCGGGTTCGTCGACGACCGGACCCGCCTGGTGGGCGTCGAGCCGGCCGGCGGTGCTGCGGTCAGCAGGGCCCAGCCGGGCGTCGTCCACGGCATGCGCAGCTACCTGATGCAGGACGAGTACGGCCAGGTGCAGGAGGCGCACAGCATCTCCGCGGGCCTCGATTATCCGGGTGTCGGCCCCGAACACTCCTACCTCTCCTCGATCGGTCGTGCCGAGTATCCGAACGTCACCGATGCCGAGGTGATCGATGCGTTCCAGTTGCTCGCCCGCACCGAGGGCATCATCCCGGCCCTCGAGTGCGCTCACGCACTCGCCTGGATCGTGCGTGCTGCGCCCGAGTTGCAGGGGCAGACGGTGCTGATGAACCTCAGCGGCCGCGGCGACAAGGACGTCGCCCAGATGATGGACGTGCTCGCCAGATGAGCGAGTTCGGGGTGATGGAGACCGAGTTCCGCGCCAAGCGCGCCGAGGGTCGGAAGCTGCTCGTGCCGTACATCACCGGCGGCCTGGCCGGATGGCAGGACGCCGTGCGAGCCGCAGCCGCGGCCGGCGCGGATGCGATCGAGATCGGCATCCCCTTCAGCGATCCGGTCATGGACGGCCCGGTGATCCAGCAGGCCTCGCAGATGGCCCTGGAACAGGGAGCCACACCCGTGTCGATCCTGCACGAGGTGCGAGCACTCGACGTGTCGATCCCACTGGGGGTGATGACCTACTACAACACGCGTGCATCACGCCGGCCACGAGCGCTTCGCGGCGCAACTGGCCGGCGCCGGCATCGTCGCCTGCATCGTGCCCGACCTGCCGCTCGAGGAATCGGGACCGTGGTGCGAGGCCGCCGATGCGGCCGGCATCGAGACCGTGATGCTCGCGGCCCCGACTGCACCTGACTCGCGGCTCCCGCTCGTCGCGGCGCGTGCTCGAGGCTTTCTCTACTCGGTCGGCCTGCTCGGCGTGACGGGTGAGCGCGACGTGCTCGCCAGCACCGCACTCGCGCTCGCACGGCGGTTGAAGGCGATCACGCAGGTGCCCGTGCTCGTGGGGGTCGGCGTGTCGAACGCGCAGCAGGCCCGCGAGGCGGTGCAGGTCGCGGACGGTGTCGTGATGGGTGCGTCGGTCGTGCGGCGCCTTCTCGAGAGCGGCCCTGACGAGGTCGGTGCCTACGTGGCCGACGTGCGCGCCGCTATTCAGCACTAAATTTCCCATCCAGAGGCGAACCGGCTCCGAACGGTGGGTACGGCTCCGACGCGGAGTCGTTCACACCTCGAGGAGACCCCCCATGAACACCCGATACATCGCATCGGCCATGCTGGCAGCATCGCTGCTGGTGGCGGCATGTGGCAGCGACAGCAACAACGCCGCCGACACCGCCGCCCCGACGACCGAGGCCATGGCGCCCACCACCGACGCCATGACCCCGACCAGCGAGGCCATGATGGACGACATCGTCGGCATCGCCAGCGGCAACCCGGACTTCTCCACGCTGGTCGCCGCGGTCACCGCTGCCGGCCTGGTCGAGACCCTGCAGGGTGACGGTCCCTTCACCGTGTTCGCGCCCACCAACGACGCGTTCGCCGCCCTGCCGGCCGGTCTGGTCGACAAGCTCCTGCTGCCGGAGAACAAGGACGTCCTGACCAAGATCCTCACCTACCACGTGGTGTCCGGTGCGGTCATGGCCGCCGACGTCACCGCCGGTGACGTGCCGTCCGTGGAGGGCTCGACGATCGCCGTCACGGTCGACGGCGGCAAGGTCATGCTGAATGGTTCCGCCAACGTCGTCGCCACGGACATCGTGGCCTCGAACGGTGTCATCCACGTGATCGACGCCGTGATCGTGCCGCCGGACGTGGATCTCAGCACGCTCTGATCCACCCAGGTTCACGCACTGACCGCGAGAGGGCCCTTCGGGGCCCTCTCGACGCGTGAGAATGGCACGATGAGCGCTGCCGACTGCGAACTGTGTGCCGCCGAACGGGTGACCGAGTGGTTCTACGAGGACGACGTCTGCTGGGTCGCCGAGTGCGAGCAGTGCTACGTGCCGATGGTGGTCTGGAAGCGACACGACCCGAACCCCCCGGAGGAGGTTCGGGCCGAGTTACTCGCTCGATTGAGCATGAGTGTCGTTGACCACTACGGATACGAGTTCTGGGTCGATGACAACATGCGCAGTATTCCCATGCACTATCACGCCCACGCTCGTCCTCGTGGCGGTTTTTATGGCCACGGCTTACGCCGTGGCTGACGTCACTTGACGCCGCCGATGACCTTCCACATCACTGGCCTACCTTTCAACGGAAGTTGTTTGTGTACACAGACACGCGAGCCTCGATGAGGTTTCCCTCAAGTTCGGTCACGCAGCGTCACCATATCACTGATCGTGGTGGTCCTTGCAAGGGGCTTGACGAACCTTGATGTGTGGTGAGCGCTCTACTCAGCGTGAGCGGCCTCCTGGGTAGACTTCGCCAATGCTCACTGCAGGTCAACCGGCGCCCTCCATTGTCTTGACGAACCAGGACGGTGACACCGTCGATCTGGGCACGTACCGTGGCCGCCGGGTCTTGATCTTCTTCTACCCGAGGGCCAGCACCCCGGGGTGCACGCAACAGGCGTGCGGGCTGCGCGACATCGCCGGCCAGGTGGGCGACACGGCCATCATCGGGATCAGCCCCGACAAGCCGGCGGCGCAGAAGAAGTTCGACGACAAGTACACCCTCGGGTTTCCCCTCCTCGCCGACACCGAGCACACCGTCGCCGAGGCGTACGGCGTCTGGCAGGAGAAGTCGAACTACGGCAAGAAGTACATGGGCATCCTGCGCTCCGCATTCCTCGTCGATGCCGACGGCGTGCTCGAGCAGGTCTGGTACAAGATCAGCCCGAAGGACACGCCCGTGAAGCTGCTCGAGGCGCTCGGCCGATGAGCCCGCTTCCTCGCCCCGACTCCGTCCTGCCGCACCGTCCGCCGTTCCTGTTCGTCGACGAGGTCACCGAGCTCGAGCCCGGACTGCGCGCAGTCGGCACGTGGCACCTCACCGGCGACGAGTGGTTCTTCGCCGGGCACTTTCCCGGCCGTCCCACACTCCCCGGAGTCCTGATGTGCGAGGCCATCGCCCAGGTCGGAGCGATCGCGGTGCTGTGCGACCCCCGCTTCGCCGGCAAGTTGCCGCTGTTCGGCGGGCTCGACAGCGCTCGCTTTCGCCGTCAGGTCGGCCCGGGCGACACCTTGGAGTTGCGGGTGGAGCTGGGCAGGATGTCGGCGCGCGCCGGCAAGGGGAGTGGGTCAGCGGTGCTGAACGGTCAGGTCGCCTGCGAGTGCGACCTGATGTTCGTGCTGGTCGACTCCTGATCGTCGCCGAATCAGGTTGCGGGGCCGAGGATGATCGAGCCGTTGTGACCGCCGAAGCCGAGGCTGTTCGACATCGCCGGTCCGGGTGTCCACGGGCGGGCGGCGCCGATCACGAGGTCGATCTCGAAGCCCTCGTCGAGCTGGGTCGTGTTGGCCGTCGGCGGGATCAACGAGTGCTCCATGCTGAGCAGCAGCGCCGCCGCCTCGAGCGCACCGGCGGCGCCGAGCGCGTGCCCGGTGACGCCCTTGGTGGAGGTGACGGGCACCGCACCGGGACCGAAGACCACGGCCATCGCGGCGGCCTCCGCGGCGTCGTTCAGCGGCGTCGACGTGCCGTGGGCGTTCACCTGCTTGATGTCGCCGGCCGTGAGGCCGGCATCGTGCAGGGCCAACTCCATGCAGGCGATGGCACCCGTGCCGCCTGGTGCAGGGGCGGTGATGTGGTGCGCGTCGGCGTTGCTCGCGGCGCCCAGCACCTCGCCCAGGATCGTCGCGCCGCGGCGAACGGCGGACTCCCATTCCTCGAGCATGAAGGCGGCAGCGCCCTCGCCGAGCACGAAGCCGTCGCGATCGGGGGAGAACGGTGAGCTGTGCCCGCTGGTGCTCAGGGCTGTCATGTTGCCGAATGCGGCGACGCCGATCGAGCACGCGGCGCTCTCGCTCCCGCCGGTGACGCAGGCGTCGATCATTCCCCACGAGATCATCCGGGCCGCGTAGCCGAACGCGTGTGTCGAGGCGGCACACGCGGTGCAGATGGTCTCGTTGGGGCCGCGCAGCCCGTAGCGCATCGAGATGGCGGCGCCGGGCGCGTTCGGCATCATCATCGGGACGAGGAACGGCGAGACACGCCGATCACCCTTCTCGATGAGCACCTCGATCTGCTCCTGGGTGGATCGCAGCCCGCCGACGCCGGTGGCGAAGATCGTGCCGAAGCGCGCAGCATCGACATCGGGTCGTCCGGCCTGATCGAAACACTCCGCGGCAGCGGCAAGGGCGAACTGCTCGACCTTGTCCGCTCGGCGGGCTTCCTTCGGATTGGCGAAGTAGGGGGTGGGGTCCCAGTCGTCGATCTCGACCGTGCGCCCGGTGGTGATCCCGGGACCGTTCAGTCCGGCCCAGAACGCGGCCTTGCCGATGCCGCACGGGGCGACGACGCCGTAGCCCGTGATGGCGACCCGGCGACCGTTGGACCCCATCGCGGGGCCGGGCATCAGAGCTTGCCGACGACCAGGTCGTACGCCTGGCCGACCGTCTCGACGCCTTCGAGGTCTTCTTCGGGCACTTCGACGCCGAACTCCTCCTCGAGGGCCATCACCAGCTCGACGAGGTCGAGGCTGTCGGCGTCGAGGTCGTCGCCGAACTTGGCCTCGGGGACCACCTTGTCCTCGCTGACGGACAGCACGTCCACGGCGCACTTACGAAAACGAGCGAACAGTTCCTGATCCACGAATGGTCTCCTTGATGACGTGTGATGAACAGATGTTAGTGACCCATGCCCAAACCACCATCGACAGGGATGACAGCCCCTGTGATGTAGGCAGCGTCGGCGGACGCCAGGAAGGCGACCACACCGGCGATCTCCTCGGGCGACGCGGTGCGCCCGAGTGGTACGGCGGCGGTGAGTTCGGCGAGCCGCTTCTCGCCGAGGGCCGCCGTCATGTCGGTGTCGACCGGGCCGGGGGCGACCACGTTGCAGGTGATGCTGCGTGATCCCAGCTCGCGGGCGACGGACCGTGCGAAGCCGACCAGTCCCGCCTTCGAGGCCGCGTAGTTGGCCTGCCCTGCGGACCCGAGGAGCCCGACCACGGACGAGATGAGGATGATGCGTCCCTTGCGGGCGCGCAGCATTCCCTGCGATGCGCGTTTGGTGACGCGGAACGCACCGGTGAGGTTGGCGTCGATCACCGAGGTGAAGTCGGACTCGCTCATTCGCAGCAGGAGGCCGTCGTTGGTGATGCCGGCGTTCGAGACGAGGATTTCGACCGGACCGAACTGGGCCTCGACGGCGGCGAACGCGGCATCGACCGACTCGACGGAGGTGACGTCGCACTGGATGCCGAAGACGCCGTCGGGCGGCGGCGACGAGTTGTAGGTGACGGCGACCTTGTCGCCGAGCGATTCGAAGCGGCGCGCGCAGGCGAGACCGATGCCACGGGATCCTCCCGTGACGAGGACCACCCGGCTCATGCCATCACCGGGTCGTCGACCTGGCCACCCCAGCGCAGGATCGCGCTCGCGGCGGTCATGCCGGCACCGAAGCCGACGAGCAGGACGAGGTCGCCCTGCTTGATGCGGCTGTTGTCGAGCGCATCGGCGAGCGCCAGGGGGATCGAGGCCGACGAGGTGTTGCCGGTGTGCTGCAGCACGGTGGAGGCCTTCTCGATCGGGATGCCGAGGCGGTCGCAGGCGGCCTGGATGATCCGGATGTTGGCCTGGTGGGGCACGACCACGGCCAACTGGTCGGCGGTGACGCCGGCGTGGTTCATCGACTTGGTCGCGGAGTCGACCATGATGCGCACCGCGCGGCGGAAGACTTCCTTGCCATCCATGTGGATGAAGTCGCCGATCTCCGAATACAGGAAGCGCTCGGCGGCGCCATCCGCGTCGAGGTCCCAGCCGAGCAACTGGCCGGGTCCTTCGACCGCTTCGAGAACGACGGCACCGCTGCCGTCGGCGAACAGGATCGCCGTGTTGCGATCCGTCCAGTCGGTGATGCGCGCCAGCGTGTCGGTGCCGATCACCAAGATCTTCTTGGCTCCCATGGCGATGAGACCGTGGGCCTGGACCAGGCCGTAGACGAAGCCGCTGCAGGCCGCGTTGATGTCGAACGCGCCGCAGGTGAGCCCCAGCTCGTGCTGCACCGTCGCCGAGCTCGCGGGCACGGTGCGATCGGGCGTGGTGGTGGCGAGAACGAGCGCGTCGATGGTCGCGGGGTCGACCCCCGACATGTCGAGCGCCTTGCGGCCGCTCTCCACCGACAGCCCGACCGTGGTCCCGCCCACGTGCCGCTCGTGGATGCCGGTCCGCTCGACGATCCAGTCGTGGGACGTCTCGATCGTCTGCTCGAGGTCGTGGTTGGTGATCACCTTCGGCGGGAGCGCGGTGCCCCAACCGGTGATGACCGCTCCTCGGACGTGAGATGGAATCGCAGGCATGATCAGACCGTCCTCAGCCAGGCAATGGGTTGACGCAGGGTGACTCGTTCGCCGGTCACCGCGATGTAGCTCTGCAACACACCCGCGAACGCGGAGCGCACCTCGGCGTCGCCCACGTGGCCGAGCACGGTGCCGACCTCGATGCCGGCACCGTCGGTGAGGTGGTCGACGGGTGTGAAGACGCCGGCAGAAGGGCTCACGACCAGCCGCTCGCTGGCGAAGAGATGCTCGCCCTCGTGCTGGGCGGTGCCCAGAGGGGAACCGGCGTTGACCCATTCGAGGAGCTTGTCCAGTTCTTCGGGCGTGGAGATCGAGATGGTGCGGGCGCCCTCGACCGTGCGCTTGGCCATGCCGGTCAGCACACCACCGGGCCCGAGTTCGGCGAAGTCGACCACGCCCAGCTCGCCGAGCGTGAGAAGGCAGTGCTTCCAGCGCACGGGACTGCTGAGCTGCGCGGACAGAAGGCTGCCCCACTCGGTGCCGTTGTTGTGGGCGAGCGCATCGACGTTGGAGACCACCGGGACCTCGGTGTCTCGCGGGGCGGCGTCGGCGATGGCCTTGCGGAGCCGGTCGCGGGCCGGGGACATGAACGGGGTGTGGAACGCGCCCGAGACCTGGAGGGGCATGACCTTCTTGGCGCCGAGCTCCTTCGCTACGGCGCTCGCCAGGGCGACGCCCTCGGGCGAACCGGCGATGACCACCTGCCCAGGTGCGTTGAAGTTGGCGACCCAGACATCGCTGTCCGCCCGCCTGCAGGCGACCTCGACCTGATCGTCGTCGAGCCCGAGCACCGCGGCCATGGTGCCGGGGTTCTCGTGCCCGGCGTGGTGCATCGCGTCGGCACGCTCGCACACGAGTCGGACACCTTCGTCGAAGCCCAGCGCACCGGTGGCGGTGAGTGCGGTGTACTCGCCGAGGCTGTGGCCGGCGCAGAAGCTGGGCTCGATGCCGAGCCGCTCCACCGCGTCGAGGACCATCAGGCTGGAGACGAACGTGGTGAGCTGGGCGTTGCGGGTGTCGCGCAGTTCCTCGGCGTCCGCATCGAGGAGCAGGCGCGCCACGTCTCGTTCGGCGACCTCCGATGCCTCCTCGACGAGTTCCCAACTGTCGTGGTCGGCCCAGGGACGACCCATGCCCGGCCGCTGAGAGCCCTGGCCGGGAAAGGTGAACGCAAGCATGATGCGAGCAGCGTAGACGGTTACCCGCCGGTACTTCGTTTACCCGCCGGTAACGAGGAGGCAACGTCGCGACGCTGCCGCTACGCTCGTGCGGGTCACTCGCCCGAGTGGCGGAATGGCAGACGCGACGGACTCAAAATCCGTTGTCCGAAAGGGCGTGTGGGTTCGAGTCCCACCTCGGGCACTCGGCGATCACCCCCGGCGGACGGGGCTGCGGGGATGGCATGGCGATCTGCTCCCAGTGCTCAGGTCCACCTCTGGTGGCGCGACCACTGCAATAGTCGGAGTGCCCGCTCGTTCGCCTGCCCACCGGTCCAGGTCCTGTTCACTCCGAGGTGCAGGGTCCGCCGGAGGTGGCGCAGCGTTCGGTGACGACCCCGCTTCGCCCACACCTCGTACCCCCTGTCGATGACGCCGAGGGCTGTGGTCTGCGAGGCCCACGTGTCGGGGATCTCGAAGAAGCTCCGGCCTCGGCCGGCCACCTGCCTGAGGTCGAGGTCATAGCCCCGCTTGCCTTGCCCGAGATAGTCGGTGAAGAACTCGTTGCACTCCGCGTCGATCATGTCGTCGGTCAGTGCAGCGCCCATCCTCCGATACAGCTCCGGTCCGGTGATCTCACGTGCGTCGAACGCGGCGAGGTCTGCCGTGAACTGCTGTGCCCACCTGTCGGCGAAGTGGCGCCGATCTGCCACCCAGCCGAGGAGCAGTCCGCCGGGCACGAGGCCGACTCCTCGGTCGAGGTGCTCCGGGATCTTCGATCGATTTCCGCCCATGTCCCACACGTACGACCGCGGTGCCGGGGTCGCCCAGATCGCCCAGATCGGCATCACAGCCACCACGCTCACGAGCAGCACGATGCCCAGCGCATGCGGCAACGTCGTCAGGCTGATCACGCCGAGCAGCAACAGCGCGCCCGTGATCACGCCTCTCGCAACTCGAAAGGCCGCCAACTGTCGCTCCGACCCGCCCTTCGTCGGTGGGTTGCGATGGCGTGGCCCGACGTCCACGGCGAGCTCCGGCGGGACGTGTGCGTCGACGATGGCGACGGCGCCCTCGCCGTCGACGAATCGGCGCGGCTCCACGGCCACTCCGCTGCCGGATCGATCGATCAGATAGCGAGTGCCGTCGGCCCACCGCATCATCGCCGCGACATCGGAGTACAGCACCGTGCTGGA
Source organism: uncultured Acidimicrobiaceae bacterium (assembly GCA_963720695.1). Taxonomy (GTDB): domain Bacteria; phylum Actinomycetota; class Acidimicrobiia; order Acidimicrobiales; family Ilumatobacteraceae; genus UBA668. Next base: position 175,306 of record CAVRGG010000004.1, on the reverse strand, counting down.
GTGCTCAGCTGCCTGGATGGACACCCCGACATCGCCCACTTGCAGCCGATGCGCGCCCTCGGACCGCTGGTAAAGGATCGCGTACGGTCGGGACGTGCCCGGTACTGCGGCACGCTTCGGGTCGGGGTACCGCGGTGTGTCGCTTCTCGACACGGCCGCATCCCATGGCACCATCACGAGCGCATCCCTGCGGATCATGTCGAGTGCCGCCTTGACCTCGGCGGGGGAACACGACGCCTCCTCGGCGCGCGACTCGGCAATCGTGGTTCGCTCCCGCCCGACGAGCAGATCGAAGGCCATTGCGTCGAGCCACGACCGAACTTCGGCATCCGTGTCCTCGACGGCGAGCCGGCGCCGTTCTCGGACCTCGTCGAGTCGTTGCTGATTGTAGTTCTGGGTGACCTCGTCCAGCACCTCGAGGAGCCGGTTGGCCACCTGCGTGTCTCGCTGCGGCGACGCGTCGCACGTGGCAAAGAGGGCTGCGTCCTGGGCGGTCAGTCGCTGCCAGGCGCTGGTCGTCGCATACGAGAGTCCCTCGTCCCGCAGCGTGCGCTGGAGCGCTTCGAGCAACGACTGCGCGGCCAGACTCCCGCCGGACGTGCGGGGAGCGCGCGCCAGCAAACTGATCCCAGGTGCGCCGTGCCGAAACCAAGCACGCCCGTCGAGAACGGGAGCGGTGGCGACGACCGGACGTCGGGGTCCATCTGCGAGGTCGAGACTGAGCGCTTGGGATGGCGGCGAGGTGAGCCACACGATGGCGTTGCCGCGGGTGAAGTAGGTGCGCCGCCACTCCTCCACCGTGTCGGCGACCGCTGAGGGCAATCCCAGCTCCCACCACCCACAGGTACCAAAACCCCGCGCACCCCACCGGCGCGACATCAGCTCTCCGAACGGTCCATTCGCCCCGCGTCGCCGCGATTCAGCAGCCATCACGGACCGCTCGGTCGCGAGGCGGTCGAACGGCAGATTGTCCAGGCGCCCGGCGACCTCAACGAGAAACGCCTCGACTCGGTCCTGGGGTCCGGTCGCGTGGAAGACGGTCCGGTTGACGTCGACGAAGCCGTTCCACTGGAGGGCCGGATCATCGAAGCCTTGCAGCGCAAGGTGTTCGACCAAGTGGCTGAAGCCCCGTTGGGGGAGTGTCTCATCGCTCATCCCGACGCGGAACATGAGTGCTCCGGTCGTCGGTCCCGGAAGCTCCGTCACGAACGCCGGCATGCCGCGTCGGTCGTGGATGAGCTCGGGTTCAGGAAGGGTCACAGGAATTGACTTCGGCACGGACCCAGAAGCACTTGACCGCTGAGCAAGGGGTGGTCGTGTGGGAGGGCACCACCGGTTGGCGACGACATTCCACCACAGTACGGCGGCGACATGGTTGGGCCGAGCCGCGCAGCAATTCGACGCGAGGTGCGCCACCTAGTCTCGCGACGTGAGCGAACCGGTCGGCGAGGGAGAGGATCGAGCGGATCGCCGCTTCCGCCGCGGTGTCGTCGGGATCACACTTCTCGGCGCCGCCTGGCGTCTGGTGATGCTGGCGTCGAAGCGGGGTGTGCCGCTGACGTTCGGCGACGCCTGGTACTACAGCGTGCAGGCGATCAACAACGCGCACGGCCACTGGTTCAAGGAAGCCAGTGGGCCGCTCGAAGGCTGGGGTGTGCTCCCTGGTGCCGAGCATCCTCCGCTGACCTCGCTGGTCATCACCCCCGCCAGCCTGCTGTCGGATCCCGAGTTCTGGCAGCGCGCCACCATCACGATGTTGGGCATCGCCGTGGTGCCGCTCATCGCGATCCTCGGGCGGAGAGTCGGTGGACGCCGGGCCGGCCTTGCGGCCGGTGCGCTGGCCGCGGTGTACCCCAACCTGTGGCTCAGCGATGCGCTGGTGATGTCCGAGACCCTCACCGTGCTGATGGTGGTGACCGTGCTGCTGGTCGCGCTCCGCCACCAGGAGCGCTTCTCGCCGGCCAGTGCGGCGTGGCTCGGAGCAGCGATCGGCGTGGCGGGTTACGCGAGGAGCGAACTCCTGCTGTACGCGCCGCTGCTGGCGCTCATCGGATTCCGGTCGAACACGACCCGCGTGTGGCTCGTCCGATCCGGACTCGTGCTGGGCGCGGCCGTGCTCGTGGTCGCTCCCTGGGTCGCGTTCAACACCGCTCGGTTCCACACGTTCGTTCCGATGAGCACGAACGAGGGCGCCACGTGGCTGGGCGCCAACTGTGCTCCGACGTACGCGGGGCCGGCGATGGGCGGGTGGATCCTCGACTGCCTCGCGGAGCCCGCGCCACCCGATGGTGAGAACACCGCCGAACGGTCGGCGCGTCGTCGCCACCTCGCGTTCTCGTACATGCGCGCCCACGCGTCGCGTGTTCCGCTGGTCATGGCCGCCCGTGTCGCGCGCGGTGCGGACCTGTTCGGCGTCCACGAGAACGTTCGGGCTGATCTGGCCGAGGAGCGACCCCGATGGGGGATCTGGGCGGGCATCGTGTGTTGGTGGCTCCTGGCACCGCTCGCGGCGCTCGGCCTGTGGCGCATGCGGCCGGATCACCGGGCGATCATGCTCGTGCCGGTGGTCGGGGTCGCCGTCGTGACCGTGATGTTCTACGGCGCTCACCGGTTGCGTGCTCCGCTCGAACCGGTGGTCGCGGTCGCGGCAGGTTGCGCGTTGGCGGGACTCAGCCGTGCGTGGTCAGCGCGCCATCGCGGCGATGATGTCGGCCCCGGGCTCGCCCTCGACGAGGGCGTCGACGGTGACCGGTAGGCGGCGGCACCAGTTGGGCTGCTGATCCGCGGTGGTGCCGGGGTGGTTGGGTCGCTCGACCATGCCGGCCAGATCGTCCGTGGTCGTCAACGCGAGTGTCGGGGCGGCCGAGGCGACCTGTCGATGAGCGGCCACCGCTGCCTGTGCGCACGAGCCGTCGGGGCTCACCGAACGCAGGGCCGCCTGCATCTCGGGGCTGCCGTCGGCGCCGTAGAACACGCCTGCCACCGTCGGCAGGTCGTGCGTGGTGACCGTGGCGAGGTTGGCGGCACCCCAGTGGTCGACCTGCTGATCGAACCACCACACCTTCGTGCCGAGCATCCCGCTGGAGCTGAGCATGTCGCGCACGTACATCTCGACGGTGCCGAGGTCCTCGCCGACGACGAACGCGCCGGCTCGGGTCGCTTCCAGACGGATGATGGCGAGCAGTTCGTGCGCGGGGAGTCGCACGTAGGCGCCATCCGCCGGTGAACCTCCCGACGGGATCCAGAACTGGCGGAACAGCCCCATCACGTGATCGATGCGAAGCCCGCCCATGTTGTGGCAGGCGGCGCGGACCATGGAGATGAACGGTCGGTAGTGGTCGGCACGGAGCCGCCACGGGATGAACGGAGGCAGCCCCCAGTTCTGACCGGCTTCGTTGAACGGATCGGGCGGAGCGCCCACGGCGACGTCGAGAGCGATCAGGTCCTGGTGGAGCCATGCGTCCGCACCGTCGGCGCCGCAGCCCACGGCCAGGTCGCCGATCAGCGCCAGACCGGCCCCCTCGCGAGGCGCGTTGCAACTCCCGATCCGCGACCCACTGCACCCACGCGTGGAACTCGCACGCCGATGCGAACTCGTGGTCGTGGATCGCGAGGTCCTGCACCGCATCCGAGTCGGGATGGCGCAGTTCGTCCGGCCACGTGCGCCAGGCCGGCCCGTGGCGATCGGCCAGCGCGTTCCACGTGCAGTAACGCCACAGTTCGTGGCCCTGGGCGCGGGCCCAACCGCGCCACTCGGGATCGGCGCCTTCGGTCGCGAAGCGAGTTGCGAGCGCCTGACGCTTCGCGGGCCACACCCGGTCCCGGTCGATGAGGCCACCCGAGGCGTTGGTGAGTTGCTCGGGTCGCGGCTCCGACATCGGAATCAGGAGGGGGTTGATCCACCGGCGCGAACTCGGAAAGTACGGGCTGGTCTCCTGCGGCAGCGTGGGCGCGGGCGCGTGCAATGGGCTGAGGAGCACCGCGACCCCACCACGCGAGGCGACGGCCTGGCCGAGCTGCTCGACGTCGCGCAGGTCGCCGATGCCCCATGCGTCCTGTCGCCACAACGAGTAGATCTGCGCCGCGACACCCCAGCCCCGCGGCGCCGGCGGGCAGGTCGCCGGCGCCACGACGAGCATCGTCTCCGGGCCGCCGTCGACTGGTTGGAGGCGGTGGTACCCGATCGGGAGGTCGCTCGGCAGCGAGTCGTGCTCGCCTCGGTTCGAACCGTCCTCGGTGACGACGGCGCAGCGGCCGTTCAACGCCTGGGCAGCGCCCTCGTCGACGAACCACATCGGCGGCGCGGGCGCCGGTTCTCCCATCAGCGCCCGCAGGTGCGACCGCGTCTCGTGAGGGGTGTCGTGCCACCCGCCGTGCACATCGTGGTACCCGTCCGCGATGCCCAGTTCGTCGTCCACGGGGCCATTGTGCCGGTTCGTAGACTCCAGTGCATGGGTTCGTGGATGGTGCAGCGTCGGTTGCGCGCGACAAGCAAGCGATTGGTGGCGCTGCGCAACGAGCTACGCGTGATCGACGAGCAACGGATCCAGTTGTCCGACGACGCGGCTGACCTGGAGTTGCGGGCCATGATGTCCGATGCTCCGCTCGACCGATCCGAGGCGCACGACGCTGCCGGACACGCCGAAGCGATGAGCCGCCACCGCGCGCATGTCGTCGCCGAGATCGCCGAACTGGAGGCTCGTCAGGACTCGCTGCTCGACCAGCTCACGTCGGGCTGAGCCGTTCGGGAGGATGGTTCGATGTGCGTTCCCTGTAAGAATGGCGGCGGACCATGCCGAAAGGAACGCCAACGATGACGATCCGAGTGGTGATCGCAGAGGACGAAGCCATCATCCGTCTCGACCTGCGCGAAACGCTGGAAGAGGAGGGCTACGACGTCGTGGGGGAGACGGGTCGTGGCGATCATGCGGTCGATCTGGTGCGCAAGCTCCAGCCGGATCTCGCGATCCTCGACATCAAGATGCCGCACATGGACGGGCTCGAGGCGGCCCGGATCATCAGCGAGGAGCGCATCTGTGGTGTGTTGATGCTCACCGCGTTCAGCCAGCGCGAAGTCGTCGAGGACGCTCGCGATGCGGGAGCTCTCGCCTACCTCGTCAAGCCGTACCAGAAGAGCGACCTCATCCCCGCGATCGAGGTCGCGATCGGCCGCTTCCGCGAGCTGCAGCAGCTGTCGGGTGAGGTCGACGCGCTCGGCGAGCAGCTCGAGGCGCGCAAGATCATCGATCGCGCCAAGGGCATCCTCATCGACGAGTGCGGACTCAAGGAGAGCGAAGCGTTCACCTTCATCCAACGCACCGCGATGAGCGAGCGGTCTCGGATGCGGGAAGTCGCCGAGCGGGTTCTCGCCGGCACGCTGCGCCCGTGAAGCTCCTCCTGCTCGATGGAAACTCGCTGACCTATCGGGCGTTCTTCGCGTTGCCCACCGACATGGCGACCGCGTCCGGCCAGGTCACGAACGCGGTGTTCGGCTTCACGTCGATGTTCATCTACATGGTCAAGGACCAGCAGCCCGATGGCGTGGTGGTGGCGTTCGACCGCCCCGAGCCGACGTTCCGTCACGAGGCGAACCCGCTCTACAAGGCCCAGCGCGAGGCAGCACCCGACATCCTCCGCCAGCAGATGGGCCTCGTCCGCGAGGTGCTCGCCGCGCTCAACATCACCGTGCTCGAACTCGCGGGTTGGGAGGCCGACGACATCCTGGCCACGCTCGCCGAGCAGGCGAAGGAACAGGGCCACGACGCGATCATCGTCACCGGCGATCGCGACAGCTACCAGCTGGTCGACGACCCGCACGTGAAGGTGCTCTACAACAAGCGCGGCGTCAGCGACTACGCCCTGTACGACGAGGCGGGCATCAAGGAGAAGACCGGCGTCACTCCTGCGCTCTACCCGCAATACGCGGCGCTGCGAGGTGATCCCAGCGACAACCTGGAGGGCGTCCCCGGGGTGGGGGAGAAGACCGCGGCGAAGCTCCTCAACCAGTACGGCGATCTCGACGGGATCTTCGCCCACGTCGAGGAACAGACACCCAAGCTGCGGGCCTCGCTCGCCGAACACGAGGCCAGAGCGCGATCGAACCTCGAGATGATGGTGCTCCGTCGCAACGCACCGATCGAGGTCGACTTCGAAGCGCTCACCGTGCAGCCGAACGATGCCGAGGTGAAGCGCCTGTTCGACTTCCTCGAGTTCAGGGCGCTGCACGATCGGCTCTACGAGGCGCTCGCCACCTTCGGCGCAGGTGCGTCGACGGCGCCGATGGTGTCCACCTCGGAAGTGATCGAGGCCGAGGTCACCGAGGTCGCCGACGTCGACGCCGCGGTCGCACTCATCGCCGCCCAGCCGACCCTCGACGCGATCGCGTCGTGGAGCGGCGATCCCGGGCGCAGCGACGTCGGCGGCATCGCCTTCGTCACCGACCCCACGCTCGCCGAAGTCGCCTGGCTGCCCGCCGCGGTGGCCCATTCGTCGCCCGTCATCGCCGCGCTCGGCGCTCACCGGGGTCTGCGCAGTCACAATGCCAAGGCGCTCATGCGATGGCTGCTCGGCCACGGAGGCGAGGTGCCCGGCTTGCGGCTCGACACGGCGATCGCGGCCTATCTCATCGATCCGGCCGACACCCGCTACGCGCTCCGCGATCTGCTGCTGCGGTACACGCCCTTCCAACTGGCGGACGACTCGGCGGCCGCGTCGGGCCAGCTCGACTTCGACGGCGGTCCGGATCACCGCCAGATCGCCGCACGCGAAGCCCTCGCGGTGGCGCACCTCTCGGCCGCGCTCGAGTCGTCGCTCGAGAAGCAGGGCATGGACGAGCTGTACGCGACGATCGAGAACCCGCTCGTCGAGGTGTTGGCGAAGATGGAGCACGTCGGCATCGCGGTCGACGTCGCCGAACTCACCGCGCTGAACCAGAAGCTCACGGCGGAGGTGGAACGGCTCGGCGCGGAGTTGCAACGCGTGGTCGGCCGTCCCTTCAACCTCAACTCGCCGGTCCAGCTGAGGGAGATCCTCTACACCGAGCACGGCCTCGCGCCGGGCAAGAAGACGAAGACCGGGTTCTCCACCGACGCGGCCACGCTCGAGAAGTTGCGAGACCAGTGGCCGGACTTCATCGATCCGCTGCTGCAGTACCGCGAGGTCGAAAAGCTCCGCGGCACCTACGGCACCGGTCTGCTGGCAGAGGTGGCACCGGACGGACGGATCCACGCCACGTTCAACCAGACGGTGGCCCGCACCGGTCGTCTGTCGAGTGATCAGCCGAACCTCCACAACATCCCGGTCCGCAGCGAGGAAGGGCGGCAGTTCCGCAAGGCCTTCATCCCCGCACCGGGTTGTGAGCTGCTGGTGGCGGACTACAACCAGATCGAGCTTCGCTGCATCGCCCACCTCGCGCAGGACCCGGGTCTCATCGAGGCCTTCACGAGTGGCACCGACATCCACAACGCGACGGCGGCTCGGGTGTTCGGCGTCGATCCGGGGTCGGTCACGCTCGAGCAGCGCTCGAAGGCGAAGATGGTGAGCTATGGGCTCGCCTACGGCATGGAGGCCTACGGGCTCGGGCAGCGGCTGGGCATCCCCACCGATGAGGCCTCGGTCATCCTCGACGCGTACTTCGTGGCGTTCCCCAACGTGAAGGCGTACATGGAACGGACCGTCGTCGAGGCCCGGATGCGTGGCTACACCGAGACGTTGTTCGGTCGCCGTCGCCCGATCCCCGAGCTCTCGAACAGCAACTTCCGCATCCGCCAGGCGGGCGAGCGTCAGGCGATGAACGCCGGCATCCAGGGCCTCGCCGCCGACATCTTCAAGGTGGCCCTCGTGCGCATCGATCAGGCGCTCGAGGCAGCCGAGGTCGAGAGTCGGCTGGTGCTCCAGGTGCACGACGAGGTGCTCGTCGAAGTACCGACGGGCGAACGGGAGCGGGTCGGTCCGATCGTGCTCGACATCATGCGCGGCGCCGCCTCGCTCGACGTCCCGCTCGAGGTCAACGTCGCCTGGGGTGCCACCTGGGCGGCCGGCAAGTAGTCCCGGGGGTGGTTCTCGCCCACACTGAGGGAATGCAACACTGGTTCGAGCCGATCGCCGATCACATGGGGGCGGCGTATCTCCGATACTCGTTCACGAAGGGGACCCGCCAAGAGGTCGACTTCCTGATGGGAGCGCTCCCTCTCCAGCCCGGCCAACGAGTGCTCGACGTCGGGTGCGGTCCCGGTCGTCACGCACACGAACTGGCGCGGCGGGGAGTGGTGGTGCACGGCATCGACATCAGTGAGCGGTTCGTCGACATCGCCCGGACGGACGCTCCGGCCGGCGCCACCTTCGAGCGGCTCGATGCCCGTGACCTGCACTTCGATGCGGAGTTCGACGCGGTCGTGTGCCTCTGCCAGGGCGCCTTCGGATTGATGACCGCGAACGGTGACGACGAGCGGGTGCTCGCGGGGATGGCGGCCGCGCTGCGGCCGGGCGGCGCGCTGGCGCTGAGCGCGTTCAATGCATACTTCGCCGTCAAGTACTTCGTGGGTGACGGCCATGGGGTGGCGTCGTTCGACGCCGACGCGGGCGTCAACCACGAGCACACCGAGGTCAGGAACGAGTCCGGCGACGTGCGCGAGGTCGAGTTGTGGACCGGGTGCTACACGCCTCGGGAGCTGCGGATCCTGTGTCGTTCGGTCGGGCTCGTGGTGGAGTCGATCAGCAGTGTGGAACCGGGCGGTTACGGCTCGGCAACGGCCACGACGGAGACTCCTGAATTCCTGGTGATCGCGCGCCGTGGCTGATGGCGCATCCAGACGGGGCTGATATCCTTCCCGGGTCCGGAATCCGCCGGCACCCTGAGGTTTTTGTTCGAAAGCGATTGTCCCTTGTCCGATACCACGACCTCCTCTGCAGTTTCCGGTGCCATGGGCACCTTCGACGAAGAGGGCAACTACACCCCCCGCCAGATCGTCTCCGACGACCTCGGCATGTCATTCGCAGAAGCAATCGCCGGCACCATGGTCGACGTCGAAGACGGCCAACTCGTGCACGGCACGGTGGTGAAGGTCGACAAGGACGAAGTGCTCCTCGACATCGGCTACAAGAGCGAAGGTGTCATCCCCGCTCGCGAGCTGAGCATCCGCAACGACGTGGATCCCAACGAGATCGTCTCGCTCGGTGACTCCGTCGAAGCGTTGGTCCTCACCAAGGAGGACAAGGAAGGTCGGCTCGTCCTGTCCAAGAAGCGTGCTCAGTACGAGCGCGCGTGGGGCACGATCGAGAAGATCAAGGAAGCCGAGGGCATGGTCGAGGGTCCGGTGATCGAGGTCGTCAAGGGCGGTCTCATCGTCGACATCGGCCTGCGTGGCTTCCTCCCGGCCTCGCTCGTCGAGCTGCGCCGAGTGCGCGACCTGCAGCCGTACGTCGGCAAGACCGTGCAGGCCAAGATCATCGAGCTCGACAAGAACCGCAACAACGTCGTGCTCAGCCGTCGAGCCTTCCTCGAGGAGACCCAGAAGGAGAGCCGCGACAGCTTCCTCACGAACCTCAAGCCGGGCGAAGTCCGCGAGGGTGTCGTCAGCAGCGTCGTGTCCTTCGGCGCCTTCGTCGACCTCGGTGGCATGGACGGACTCATCCACGTCAGCGAGCTGTCGTGGAAGCACGTCGATCACCCGGGCGCCGTCGTGGCCGTGGGCGACAAGGTCACCGTGCAGGTGCTCGATGTCGACTTCGACCGGGAGCGCATCAGCCTCTCGCTGAAGGCGACCCAGCAGGATCCGTGGCAGGAGTTCGCCGGCACCCACGAGGTCGGCCAGCTCGTCTACGGCCGTGTCACCAAGCTCGTCCCCTTCGGTGGGTTCGTGCAGGTGGGCGACGGCATCGAGGGCCTCGTGCACATCTCCGAGATGAGCACGCACCACGTCGACGCCCCCGAGCAGGTCGTCACCCCCGGCGAGGAGCTGTGGGTCAAGATCATCGACCTCGACCTCGCTCGCCGCCGGATCAGCCTCTCGATCAAGCAGGCTGCCGAGGGTGGCGAACTCGCCGAGGAGTACCGCCAGCACTTCGAGATCGACGAGCACGGCAACTGGACCGCTGGTCAGGACGACGCCGAGCGCGAAGCCGCGTGGGCCGAGTACTACCAGGAGAACCCGGAGGCCGCGGAAGCCGCTGCTGCCGAGGCCGCAGCCGCTGCTGCGGCAGCTGCGCCCGCCGAGGACGAGGCGACGGACGTCGTCGAGGAGTCCACAGAGGAAGCCTGACCTCTCCGGTCACACGAACCTGCGATGGCACGGCCGCTCGGCCGTGCCATCGTTCGTTGTCACGTCAGTTTGACGATGCCCATCCGCACGGCCATGAGCACGGCCTGGGTCCGGTCGCGGGCGTCGAGCTTGTCGTAGATCGACGCGAGGTGGTTCTTCACGGTCTTCTGGCTGATGAACAGCTTGTCGGCGATCTCCGTCGTGCCGAACCCGTCGGCGACGAGTTGCAACACTTCCTCCTCGCGGGCCGAGATGATGCCGTCGGTGTCCTTGTGCGCCTCGGTGAGCATCGCCTCGGCCAAGCGGGGCGACATCACCTTGTCGCCGTTGGCCGCGATGCGGATGGCCTCGACGACTTCGCTGATGGACGCGTCCTTGGTGAGATACCCGACGGCGCCGGCCTTGATCGCCCGATCGATGATGTCGCGGTCGATGTGCATGGTGAGCATGACCACGCGGATGCGATTGTCGGCGCCGACGAGCTGGCGCGTGGCGTCGATGCCGTCCATGTTCGGCATCGACACGTCCATGAGCACCACGTCGGGTCGGGCGGCGAGCGCCACCCGCACCCCTTCCTCGCCGTCGGACGCTTCCCCGACGACCTTGACGCCCTCGCTCTCGAGCGCACGGCGAAGCCCTTGACGGAGCATGGTGTGATCGTCGATCAGGACGACGGTGACTGCCATCAGTGCGGTGATCCTTCCGGGAGGTCGATGCGCATCTCCGTCCCGCCCTCCACGGGCGAACGGACGGTGAGTTCGGCATCCATACGGTGAGCACGCTCGCGCATACCCATGAGACCGTAACTGTCGGGACGGGCATCCGTCGCGTCGAGTCCCACCCCGTCGTCGCGCACGACGAGGGTGAGCGTCGATCCCATCCGGCGAGCGGAGACGATGAGGTGAGTGGCACGCGAGTGCCGTTCGGCGTTGACGATCGCCTCACGCACGATCTGCCACATCTCCCGTTCGACGAGCAAGGGCAGACGTGCTCCGATCTGGATGTCGCACTTGGTCTGGATGCCGCTGCGTTGCTGCACTCGCTCGAGGAACTCGGTGACGGTGATGGTGAGGTCGCGCACGTCGCTCACGTCGGTGCGCAGGTCGTAGAGCGTGTCGCGAACATCGGTGACCACGGCCGACACCTGCTGGCGAAGTTCACGGAGCACCGGTTCGACGTCGTCGTCGGTGGCCGCCATCGAGATCGCCCGATCGACCTCGAACCCGATCATCGCCAGCGACGAGCCGACGTGGTCGTGCAGATCGCGGGCGATGCGCGTGCGTTCCTCGTCGGCGGCGAGCGTCCGGATGCGCAGGAACATGCGGGCGTTGTCGATCGCGATGCCGAACGGCTCGGTGAGTCCGTGGACGACCTCGGCCTGCTGCTGACCGAACCCCGCCCGCCCGGTCGACTCGACGGCGATCATCCCCACGAGCGTGCCTCGGGTCCGCAACGCGGCGTACAGACCCGAGTGCGTCCCGGGTGCGATGCCTTCGCCCTCGCCGAGGTCGTCGATGCGCACCGTCTTGGGGGAGTCGATGGCGAGTTGGAGACCCCTCGGCAGCCGGTCGAGCGAGTGGGCGCGGCTCTGGATCAACCCGATCGTTCGGGCGGGGACCATTCGCTGCGTCGTGGTGTCGAGCAGGTACACCGCGAGCGTGTCGTGGTCCACCATGGTGCGCAGTCGTCCCACCGTGGAGTCGAGTACCTCGTCGAGGTCGAGCGATGCCGGGAGCGTCTGCGCCACTCGTTGCAACGCGAACAACAACGAGTTCGCCTCGGCCAGCCTGCTCACGCGGTCGAGCGCCGCACGTTGTTGGCGGGCGGCATCGAGCGCGGCACGGTGGGCCAGCCCGGAGGTGAAGGCGACGAGGCCGAGCAGACCAGTCCACAGCGCGCCGTCCTGCAAGCCCTGGCGGGCACCCACCTCGTCGACGTATCGCAGCGTCGTCACCCCCACGGCGACGGCAGCCACGTACGCGCTGTACATCGTGCCGGCGGCGAATCCGGCGAGCATCCCCGTTGGGATGAAGAAGAGCACGAACGGCGAGCTCCAACCCCCGCTCAGCACGACGGCGACGGTGTTCAGGGTCTGCTCGATCACGATCCGCCGCCGGACGCTCGGATCGTTGCGATATGGGGCAGGTTTCCAGCAGGTCAGCGCGGTGTACACGACGGCGAGCCCGGTGATCACCGCCAGGCTCCAGTTGTGCCGTGAGATGTCGGGAACCGCCCGAACCAGTGCTCCCACGAGGGCAGCGATCCGGAACGGCCAGAGCGCCGCCGCAGTCAGGGTCGGGGTGACGGGGCCCGACTCGAACGGACGGGGAGCGCGTCGTTCGACCCCGCCCGGAGGTGGGCGGCTGGTGTTGCGGCGCTCGACCAGTGGCCAGCTGACGCTCGTGGCATCCGCCGGGGACGCGCGGCGCGGCATCTCCGCTCGGTCGGTCTCATCGGCCACGGGGAGATGCTAGTGACGGCGGTCGCGGGTGTCCGCGACCTGGATGGGCCGGGTACGGTGGCGCCATGATCCTGGTGGGGCTCACTGGCGGCATCGGCTCCGGCAAGTCGACGGTCAGCGCAGCGCTCGCGGCGAGAGGTGCCGTGGTGATCGACGCCGACGCGATCGTGCGGGAGGTGCAGCAACCGGGGTCGCCGCTGCTGCAACAACTCGCCGATCGCTTCGGTCAACACGTGCTCGCTGAGGATGGCTCGCTCGACCGTGCGGCCGTGGCGGAGATCGTGTTCCACGACGCCGATGCGCTGAAGGACCTCAACGGCCTCGTGCACCCGGCCGTGGGAGCGGAGATGAACCGTCGTGTGGAGGCGCAACGTTCGACGGAGAGAGTGGTGGTCCTCGACATCCCCCTGCTCACCGAGAACCCACGCGAGGGACTGCAGGGCAAGATCGTCGTCGACGTCCCGGTCGAGACCCAGGTCGAGCGTTTGGTCCAGTTCCGCGGCTTCGACGAGAGCGACGCCCGGGCACGCATCGCCCGCCAGGCCACGCGCGAGCAGCGACTCGAGGGTGCTGCGTTCGTGATCGACAACAGCGGCGACCTCGCATCGCTCGACCCTCAGATCGAGGCGCTGTGGCAGTGGCTGACCGCGCTGCCCCACCTCCCGGTGGACGACTCGCAGCCGTGATGGTCGGTCGTGATGGTCGGTCGTGATGGTCGGTCGTGATGGTCGGTCGTGATGGTCAGAGGTCGAGGCGAGCCTCGATCTCGTCGTCGACGACCCGTCCCGTCGGGGTGAACCCCAGACCGAGATAGAAGGGCTCGGGGCCGCCGCGTCCCTGCCCCCAACTGACGAGGAGTGTGCGATGGCCCTGTGTGCGGAGGTGATCCGTCAGGAGCTCCACCACCCGCCTGCCGATCCCTCGACGCTGGTGCATCCGATCGACGAGCAGGCGCCACAGGAACGGCTCGGGGTGATGCTCGGTCGCCTCGGCGATCATGACGAACGCTGCTCGCTCGCCATCGGCGAGCACGCCTCGCATCCAGGGCACCACCGGCGCCCCGTCGACGACGTCCGGGAACAGCGCGTCCCGGAACGTGAGCGCCATCGTGGAGACGAACCGCTCCTGCGAATGATGGGTGCGCAGCCTGCCCCACAGGTAGGCGTCGTCCGGAGTGATCTCGACCAACTCCAACGCGGTCGGGGGAGTGCGCGGACGGGCCAGCCAGGCCGCGCGATCGTCGCGCAGCATCGCGTAGCGCAGGTCGTCGTCCCACCGCCCGCGTATCGGGTAGCTCTGCCGGGTGAGGCTCTCGAAGGACATGCCGATGGCCTCGAGCACGCGCATGGAACCGACGTTGCGGGGGTCGAGGCTCGCCTCGATGCGGTGGACCTCGGTGGTGGCGAGGATGTGGTCGACCAGCGCGCCGGCGGCCTCCGAGGCGAACCCTCGACCCTGGAACTCGGCGCGGAGCGTGTACCCGATCTCGAGGACGTGCCCGGTCTCGTCGAGGTGGCACGCCAGGTCGCCGATCACCTCGTCGTCGAGCACCAACGCCAGATTCATCCACTCCCCGGGGACGATGGAGTCGAACTTCTCCTGTTCGGCGAGTCGTTCGGTGGCTCGGGCGAGCGTGTAGGGCAGGTCCCAGTCCTGGAACTCGCTGATGATCGGGTCGTCGCGGTAGGCGGCGACGATCGGGGCGTCGTCGACGCGCATCGTGCGGACGGTGAGTCGCGGTGTGGAGAACAGCACGGCGCGAATCTATCTCGCTGCGAACATGCGTTCGGATCACTATGATGGCCTTCGTGCCCGACTTCAAGGTGGTCTCCGACTTCGCACCCGCCGGCGATCAGCCGACGGCGGTGGCACAACTGGCCGAAGGCGTGCAGCGCGGCGACCGGTTCCAGACGCTGTTGGGCATCACGGGATCCGGCAAGAGCGCCACCATCGCGTGGACGATCGAGGCGACCCAGAAGCCCACCTTGATCCTGGCGCCCAACAAGTCGCTGGCAGCCCAGCTCACCCAGGAGATGCGCGAGTTCTTCCCCCACAACCGGGTGGAGTACTTCGTCAGCTACTACGACTACTACCAACCAGAGGCCTACATCGCCTCCAGCGACACCTACATCGAGAAGGACTCGTCGATCAACGACGAGATCGACCGGTTGCGGCACTCGGCCACCGCAGCGCTGCTCACCCGGCGCGACACCATCGTGGTCGCGTCGGTCAGCTGCATCTACGGCATGGGCGATCCTGCCGAGTACAAGGGTCAGCTGCTCGAGCTGCACACCGGGGTCGACTACGACATGCGCAGCATCCTGCGTCGCCTGGTCGACCTCCAGTTCGACCGCAACGACCTCACGCTCGGCCGCGGCAAGTTCCGCGTCCGCGGCGACACCATCGAGGTGCACCCGGCGTACGAGGAGTCCGTCGTGCGCATCGAGATGTTCGGCGACACGGTCGATCGCATCACCGTGGTCGACCCGCTCACCGGCGAGACGCTGCAGGAGCACAGCGAGATCCTGATCTTCCCGGCCACGCACTACGTGGCCGGCGACGAGCGCATGCGCCGCGCCGTGCTCGGCATCGAGGCCGAACTGCAGGAGCGTCTCGCATGGTTCGAGGCGAACGGGAAGCTGCTGGAGGCGCAGCGGTTGCGCATGCGCACGCAGTACGACCTCGAGATGATCCAGGAGGTCGGGTACTGCAACGGCATCGAGAACTACTCGATGCACATCGACGGCCGCTCCACGGGCGAGCCACCGTTCACGTTGCTCGACTACTTCCCGTCCGACTTCCTGCTCGTCATCGACGAGAGCCACGTCGCCGTGCCGCAGTTGCACGGCCAGTACCTGGGAGACCTGCGCCGCAAGGACGAGCTCGTCGACCACGGCTTCCGGCTGCCGAGCGCACGCGACAACCGCCCGCTGCGCTTCGAGGAAGTGATCGAGCGCATCAACCAGTGCGTGTTCATGTCCGCGACGCCGAGCAACTACGAGATCCAGCACAGCACACAGGTGGTCGAGCAGATCGTGCGGCCCACGGGCCTCGTCGACCCCGAGGTGATCGTCAAGCCGACCAAGGGCCAGATCGACGACCTGATCGAACTGGTCACCGACCGCATCACGCGCGGCGATCGCATCCTCGTCACCACGCTCACCAAGAAGATGGCCGAGGACCTCACCGACTACCTGCTCGAGCAGGGCCTGCGCGTCCGCTACCTGCACAGCAACATCGACACGATCCAACGCATCGAGATCCTTCGAGCCCTCCGTCTCGGCGAGTTCGACGTGCTCGTCGGGATCAACCTCCTGCGGGAGGGTCTCGACCTCCCCGAGGTGAGCCTGGTCTGCATCCTCGACGCCGACAAGGAAGGGTTCCTGCGCAGCGAGACCTCGCTCATCCAGATGATCGGCCGCGCCGCCCGGAACGTCGACGGCCAGGTCGTGATGTACGCCGACAAGATCACCAACTCCATGGAGCGGGCCATCGGCATCACCCAGGAGCGGCGGCAACGGCAGTTGGCGTTCAACCTCGAGCACGGCATCAACCCGCAGACCATTCGCAAGGCGGTCGGCGACATCCTGTCGCTGCTCCGGCCCGACGACTCCGCGCCGGTGCCCGGGAAGGGTCAGCGCCGCAACCGCGAGCGGGAGAAGGTGCAGCGCGAGCTCAAGACGCTCCCGCAGCAGGAGCTCGCTCGTCTCATCCAGACGCTGGAGGAGGAGATGCACGAGGCCGCCACGGAGCTCAAGTTCGAGTACGCGGCGCGCCTGCGCGACGAGGTCAACGAGCTCCGTCGCGAGCTACGCGACGCGGGTTGATCAGCGAGTCGTGATCAGCGAGTCGTGATCAGAACGTGCTGACGAGTGGCGCGCTCAACACGGCGGACAGCGAGTCGGCAGGCTGCGGAAGCGCGAACAGGTAGCCCTGGCCCAGTCGGCAGCCCATCCGCACCAGGCGGTCGCACTGCAACTGGGTCTCGATGCCTTCTGCGATCACCGTGAGCCCCGCCTCGGCGGCCATCGCGATCATGGCCTTGACGACGACCGGCTCGCGGTCGCCGTTGACGACCTGACCGGTGAACCGGCGATCGAGCTTGACGCCACTGATCGGCAACGACGTCAGCGTTTCCAGCGACGCGAACCCCGTGCCGAAGTCGTCGAGCACCAGATGCACACCCATGTCGGCGACGTCGTTCAGGTCGCGGCGGATCGCGGACGGCAGCTCGAAGGTCTGGCGCTCGCTCAGCTCGATGGACAGCGCACTCGGCGGCACGTGGTGCTTGGCGAGCAGCGTGCTCACCGAGTCGAGCAGGGAGTTGTCCATCTTGCTGTCGAACTCGAAGTTCACGGCGAGCTGCAGGTTCGGCACGATGTGCCGGAACTCGGCCAGGTTCTCGAGCCCGTCGTCGAGGATCCGGTCGAACAGGGCACCGAGCAATCCCGACTGCTGGACGAGTCGCAGGAACTGGTCGGGCTCACGGACGCCCTCTCGCGACTGCCAACGGGCGAGCGCCTCGATGGCGATGACCGCACCGGTGCGCAACTCGACGATGGGCTGGAAGTACGCCTTGATCGCACCCTGCTCGATGGCTTGGAGGAGTGCAGCCGCTTCGGTCGCATCCGCGGTCGGCGCCTGGCGAGTCGTGTGGGTGTGCTCGAGCTGTGCTTCGGCCTCGATGATCGCGCCGTCGAGTCCTCGCTCCGGGTGACGTCGACCGTGACCGATCGCGACGGAGATCTCCGACGACGCGAACGCCTGGCGGAGCTGGCGGTCGATCTCCTCGACCTCGTGATCGTGGACGCCGACCATCAGGACGCCGAGGCGGTCGCCGCTGATCCGAGCGCCGTAGTGCGCGTCGCCGATGACCTCTCGGACGATCGCCCCAGCGAGGCGCAACTGCTCGTCGCCGGCCGAGTGGCCGTGCAGTTCGTTGTTGCGCTTCAAGTCGTCGAGCTCGATCACGAACGCGGCGGCGGCTTCGCCGAACTCCGCGCAGTAGTGCTCGTCCTGACGGAGTCGATGCTCCCATCCCTGTCGGGTGGCGAGGCTCGTGAGGGGGTCGGCGGAGGCCTCGACGATCGCCGGTGCCCGACGGTCCGCGTCACGACGCTCGTTGGCGAGCGCTCGTTCGCTGCCGGCCAAGGCGCCGAGCACGCTGGCGTACACGTCGGCCTGCGACCGGAGTGCTTCGAGGGAGTGGTGCGACGGTGGCATCGTGCCGTACCCGATGAGCTCGCCGAAGATCTCACCGTTGGGGAGCATCACGGGGACGGCCAGCCGGCTCCCGGCGTGCTCGCCGACGTCCTTGGTCACCACCTGGTGGGAACGGATCCCTCCGCTCGGGTCGACCGATGCGAGGGCCTGGCTCATGCCGTCACTCGTCCTGGTCAGCAGCCATGTGGGGAGTCCGGAGGAGGCTGAGAGGTGTTCGAGGACGCCGAGCGACGTACGCAGGAACGTCGTATCGTTGCTGGATCCATTCGTCATGCCAACAACATCGGCACGAACCGCTCCGAACTTGAACACGGGCCTGTCGCTCGGAATTGACGTTGACCTGGGATGATGTCAATTTTCCACAGGGGAACACACGTTCGTTTCGACGTGGTAGTCTCCGCACCATGACCCGCTCCGTCACACCTGGCCTTCACGGTCCCGTCCATCGGTAGCCTCGCCCCATGCCCGCGGCCCCCGAAGCGAAGATCGTCGTGCGCGGAGCGCGCGAGCACAATCTCAAGAACATCAACATCGAGATCCCGCGCGACCGGCTGGTGGTGTTCACCGGGCTGTCCGGCTCGGGCAAGAGCAGCCTCGCCTTCGACACCATCTACGCCGAGGGCCAACGGCGATACGTCGAGTCGTTGTCGGCCTATGCGCGCCAGTTCCTCGGCCAGATGGACAAGCCCGATGTCGACGTCATCGAAGGCCTCTCGCCCGCCATCTCCATCGACCAGAAGAGTGCCAGCAAGAACCCCCGTTCCACGGTGGGCACCATCACCGAGGTGTACGACTACCTGCGGTTGCTCTACGCCCGCATCGGTGTCCAGCACTGTCCCAACGACGGCACCCGGCTGCAACGCCAGACACCCCAGCAGATCGTCGATCGGATCCTCCTGCTGCCCGACGGCACCCGGTTCCAGGTCCTCGCCCCGGTGGTGCGCGGCCGCAAGGGCGAGTACGACACCCTGTTGCAGGACCTCGCGTCGCAGGGATTCGTCCGTGCCCGGATCGACCACGAGGTCGTCGACATCACCGAGTTCTTGAACCGCGACGAGAAGCTCGCCCGGTACGAGCAGCACACCATCGAGATCGTGGTCGACCGGCTGGTGCGTCGCGACGGCATCGAGCGTCGGCTCACCGATTCGCTGGAGACTGCCCTGAAGCTCGCCGATGGGGTCGCCGAGGTCGAGCTCGTCGCCCGCGACGGTGAGGTCGACGGCGAGACGCTCACCTTCAGCCAACACCTCGCGTGCCCCAAGTGCGGCACGAGCTACGACGAACCAGCGCCCCGCAACTTCTCCTTCAACTCGCCGTACGGCGCGTGCGAGGCGTGCGACGGGCTCGGCACCACCTTCGAGGTCGACCCGGATCTGATCATCCCCGACACCGACGTCTCGGTGAACGGCGGCGCGATCGCCCCGTGGCGCACCAGCAACACGCAGTACTTCACCCGCATGCTGGAAGCGGTCGCCGAGGCGTACGGCATCGACCTCGACAAGCCCTACAAGTCGCTCACGGCCAAGCAGCAGAAGGTGATCCTGTACGGCGTCGAGGGCAACATGAAGGTGAAGTACAAGAACCGGTACGGACGCACACGCGAGTACTCCACCGCCTACGAAGGCGTCATCCCGTGGCTCAACCGACGCCGCGAGGGCGCCGAGAGCGACTGGGCGCGCGAGCAGTACGAGGGCTACATGCGTGAGGTGCCGTGCCGTGCGTGCGGTGGCGCCCGTCTCAAGCCGGCGACCCTCGCCGTCACCGTCAACGACAAGAACATCGCCGAGGTCTGCGAGATGGCGATCGGCGAATCGTCGAAGTTCCTCGCCGGCCTCGAGCTCGGTGAGCGCGATCGGATGATCGCCGAACGGGTCACGAAGGAGATCAACGCTCGCCTCGGCTTCCTGCTCGACGTGGGGCTCGACTACCTCTCGTTGTCACGGTCGGCGGGCACGCTCGCCGGTGGCGAGGCGCAACGCATCCGTCTCGCGAGCCAGATCGGCAGCGGTCTCGTCGGCACGCTGTACGTGCTCGACGAGCCGTCGGTGGGGCTCCACCAGCGCGACAACCGTCGCCTCATCGACACGCTGCTGCGGCTCCGCGACCTCGGCAACACCGTGCTGGTCGTCGAGCACGACGAGGACACCATCCGCGAGGCGGACTGGATCGTCGACATCGGTCCGGGCGCCGGCGAGCACGGCGGTGCCGTGGTCTACAGCGGCCCGGTCAAGGGCATTCTCAAGGCCAAGGAATCGATCACCGGCCAGTACCTCAGCGGGAAGCGCAGCATCCCGGTGCCGGAGGTGCGGCGATCTCCCGGGCTCGAGTGGGTCGAGGTCGTGGGTGCTCGCGAGCACAACCTGCAGAACATCGACGTGCGGATCCCGCTCGGTTGCTTCGTCGCCGTCACCGGCGTCAGCGGCAGCGGCAAGAGCACCCTGGTGCGCGACATCCTGCTGCCCGTGTTGATGCAGAAGATCTACAAGTCGAAGGACGCGGCCGGTCGCCACAAGACCATCCGCAACGTGGAGCTGCTCGACAAGGTCATCGACATGGACCAGTCGCCCATCGGGCGCACCCCGCGGAGCAACCCGGCCACGTACACGGGAGTGTTCGACAACATCCGCAAGCTGTTCGCCACCACGGCCGAGTCGAAGGTGCGCGGGTACATGCCCGGTCGGTTCAGCTTCAACGTGCAGGGAGGCCGCTGCGAAGCGTGCTCGGGCGACGGCACGATCAAGATCGAGATGCACTTCCTGCCCGACGTGTACGTGCCCTGCGAGGTGTGCAAGGGCGCCCGTTACAACCGCGACACGCTCGACATCCAGTTCAAGGGCAAGAACATCGCCGACGTGCTCGACATGCCGGTCGCCGAGGCCGTCCACTTCTTCGCCAACCAGCCAGCGATCGGCAGGTACATGCAGACGCTGCTCGACGTCGGCCTCGGGTACGTACGACTCGGACAGTCGGCGCCCACCCTGTCGGGCGGCGAGGCACAGCGCGTCAAGCTGGCGACGGAGCTGGCCAAGCGCAGCACCGGCCACACGATCTATCTGCTCGACGAGCCGACCACCGGCCTTCACTTCGAGGACGTGCGGCGGCTGCTCACGGTGCTGTCGCGGCTCGTCGATCAGGGCAACACCGTGCTCGTCATCGAGCACAACCTCGACGTCATCAAGACCGCCGACTGGCTGATCGACCTCGGACCCGAGGGCGGCAGCGGTGGCGGACTCGTCGTCGCGGAGGGCAGTCCCGAAGACGTCGCGAAGGCCGAGGGCAGCCACACCGGTCGCTTCCTGCGGCCGCTGCTGGGCATGGAATGAGCAGCGCCGACCTCGTCGATCACACCGAGCTGCAGCACCGCACACTGTTCACGCTGCGGTTCGCGCAGGTGCCGGGCCAGGCCGCGATCGCCGGTGTGGTCGCCGTTGCCGCGCTGCTCGCCAAGGATCTTCTCCACGGCAACGATCGCTTCGGCGGTGCGGGCGGGGCAGCGTTCACCTTCGGGTCCGCCTTCATGGTGGTGCCGCTGTCGGCCTACATGCGCCGCAACGGACGGCGACCCGGCCTGATGATCGCGCTCGGTCTCGGCACCATCGGTGCACTGGTCGCCGGTACGGGCGGGCAGCTGCATTGGTTCCCTCTCTTCCTCGTGGGGATGATGCTGTTCGGCGGCGCGCAGGGCGCGACCCTCCAGGCCCGGTACGTCGCCATGGATCTCGCGCCGGAACACGATCGTGCCCGGGCCATGGCGAGTGTCGTGGTCGTCGGCACGCTGGGGGCGATCTTCGGCCCGATCCTGACGCCGTGGGAGCGGCGAGTCGGGGTCTTCTTCGGCCTCGACGAGTTCATCGGGCCGTTCTTCTTCGCGGCGCTGCTGCTGGTCGTGGCATGGATGATCATCGCACGCAGGTTGAGGCCCGACCCGTTGGCCGTGAACGGCGAACTCGACCCGCACGCCGAGCGGGTCAGGCCGACGCGCCAGGTCCGCATCTCGGCCGGCGTCATCGCCGGGAGCCGTACGGCGTCACTCGGCCTGCTCGCCATGGTCGTCTCGCAGACGGCCATGGTCGCCGTCATGACGATGACGCCGTCGCACATGAAGGACCACGGTCAGCCCGACCTGTCCGCCTACGTCATCGCCCTCCACATCGCGGGGATGTACGCCTTCGCGCCGTTCGTCGGCCGATTCGTCGGCCGGGTCGGTCAGGTTCGTTCGGTGATGGTGGGCTCGGTGGTGCTGGGTCTGGGCACGGTCGTCTCCGTCATCGCCGGGTACGTGCCCGCGCTGATCTTCGCCGGGCTGTTCCTGCTCGGTGTGGGGTGGAACATCGGACTCATCGCCGGGTCGAGCCTCCTCACGGGAGGCGTCCCGCCGACGTCGCGGGTCGAGGTCCAGGGCACGGCCGACCTCACCATGAGCTTCTGCGGCGGTGTCGCCGCGTTCGCGTCCGGTTTCGTCAAGCAGGCGTGGGGGTTCCACCTCCTCGCGAACGCGGCCACGCTGCTGGCCGGGCTCCTCATGGTCGCCGCGTACACCCATTCGCTGCGAACACGCCGCGCCCTCGCGGCGTAGTCGACGTCAGTGGCCGCGGAGCTTCTTGCTGAGCTCGTTGAGGCGCGCCTTCTCGGTACGCGACAGGGCGTCCATGCCCTCGGCGCTGATCTTGTCGAGCAGGCCGTTGAGCTCGTATTCGTCCTCGAGCGAGTGCGGCTCGGCCCCGGCCCACGGACCGGCGACCACCGTGGAACCCGAGGCCTTGCCCCGCGACCGCGAGCGTGTGGGCCGGGCAGGCTTGGACGCACCGCCGCCGAAGGAGGGGATGAAGCGCATCTGGGACACCATGCCGAACTGGCGAGCGCCGACCAGGCCGACCACGATGACCAACAGCTCGAGCGTGAGCGGCTCGTAGCGTCGGTCGCCGAGGTAGCGCAGGAAGTCGATGCCCACGTACACCGCGGCGAGCACCCACGCCGGGATGCCGAAGAAGAACAACGCGCCCGGGTTGTCGAGGGCGAACACCGCCAGCAGGGCGATCCCGAGGACACCGAGGCCGAAGGTGTACGAGAACTCTTCGAACTGGAGCAGCGTGGTGATGATCGCCGGCAGGATCGTCATGGTGACGACCAGGACGGTGAAGCGCGAGCGGCCGACCCGGTCCTCGATGGCGTGGCCGACGAACCAGAAGAACGCGAGCGTGAGGACCACCCAGATCTCGGTGGGAGGGTTGACGATCGGCCAGGTGGCCACCCGCCAGACGTCGCCCTGGCGGACGAGTTGGCCGTTGTAGGCGAGCTTGAAGCAGCGACGACTTGTCGACCGCGTACCAGAACATCGACAGCACGCCGAGCAGCACCATCAGCGCGGTGGTGGTGATGTCGAGGCCGCCGAGCCGGAACCAGCCGTCGCGATTTCGTCGTTCGGGAAGCGAGAACTGGTAGCGACCTGGCACGCGCTCAACCCTATCCTGGCGAGGTGGTAGCCCGCCCTCCCACCGGGACGATCCCAGAGTCGCCCGGGTCCTATCAGTTCAAGGACAAAGAGGGGCGCGTCATCTATGTCGGCAAGGCCTCGAGTCTCCGCCAGCGCCTCAGCAACTACTTCCAGGACCCCCGCAACATGCACCCGCGGACCGCCCAGATGGTGGCCACCGCGGCCACCGTCGAGTGGATCGAGGTCCGCAACGAGGTCGAGGCGCTGATGCTGGAGTACAGCCTCATCAAGCAGCACCGGCCGCGTTTCAACGTGCGTCTGCGCGACGACAAGAGCTACCCGTTCCTGGCGGTGACGCTCGACGAGCAGTTCCCCCGGGCGATGGTCATGCGCGGCCGCAAGCGCAAGGGCACCCGCTACTTCGGCCCGTACGCGCATGCCTACGCGATCCGCGACACGCTCGACCTCCTCCTGCGCAGCTTCCCGATCCGCACGTGCAGCCCGGGCAAGTTCAACGAGCACCATCGTCTCGGCCGCCCGTGTCTGCTGTTCCACATCGAGAAGTGCAGCGGACCGTGCGTGGGCGAGATCGAGGAGATGCCCTACCGGCAGCTCGTGCAGGAGCTGTGCGACTTCCTCGACGGCGACACCGACGACATCGTCCGTCGCCTCGAAGCGGAGATGGCCGCGGCCGCGCAGGGTCTCGAGTACGAGCGAGCGGCGAGGGTTCGCGACCGCCTCCTCGCCGTGCGCAAGGCGATCGAGAAGCAGCAGATGGTCGCCGAACGCAGCGAGGACATCGACATCGTGGGCATCGCCGACGACGAACTGGAAGCCGCGGTCCAGGTGTTCTTCGTCCGCAAGGGCCGAGTGGTCGGGCGCAAGGGCTTCATCCTCGACAAGGTCGAGGAGTTGACGCCCGGCAGGCTGGTGGACCGCATCCTCGAGTCGCTCTACGGCGACGATCCGCCGGCGGGAGTCCCCAAGCAGGTCCTCGTCCCCGTCGACCCCGACGACGTCGCGACGTACGAGGAGTGGCTCACCGCATCTGCGTGGCAGCCGGGTGCAGATCCGGGTGCCCCAACGCGGCGACAAGCGCAACCTGCACGAGACCGTCACCCGCAACGCGCAGGAGGAGTTCATCCGCCATCGCCTGCGCCGCGCCGGCGACCACAACGCGCGCAGCCGTGCCCTCACCGAACTGCAGGACCTGCTCGGTCTGCCGGAGGCGCCGCTGCGCATCGAGTGCTACGACATGGCGCACCTGCAGGGCACGGACTACGTCGGCAGCATGGTCGTGCTCGAGGACGGGCTCCCCAACAAGCGCGAGTACCGGCGCTTCAAGGTGAAGGACGTACCGGGCAACGACGACTACGCGGCCATGGAGGAAGTGCTGACCCGTCGGCTGCAGGCCTACCTCAACGAACGCGACCAACCGCTCGACGACGAGCTCGCCGAGCCGGGGGCGAGAGGTCGGCCGCGCAAGTTCGCCTACCCGCCGCAACTGCTCCTCGTCGACGGCGGCAAGGGCCAGCTGGCGGTCGCCGACCGCGTGGTGCGCAAGCTGGGCCTGCAGGACGAGATCCCGATCGCGTCGCTCGCCAAGCGGTTCGAGGAGGTCTACCTGCCCGGCCGCAGTGACCCCGTCGAGGTGCCACGGGGGAGCGACGGCCTGTTCATGCTGCAACGCATCCGAGACGAGGCGCACCGCTTCGCCAACACGTTCCACCGGGAGCTGCGCGGCAAGCGGATGACGTCCAGTGCGCTCGACGGCATCGCAGGACTCGGCGACGCGCGCAAGAAGCGACTCACCCAGGTGATGGGCGGGGTCAACGCGGTGAAGAAGGCGTCGCTCGAGGATCTGAAGGCGCTCTCGTTCCTTCCCGACGCCGTGGCCGAGGCCGTGTATGCGAAGTTCCACGCCGACTGAACGCGTCACGCTGCGCCCACTGCGTGACCACGACGACGACTTCTCGTCGATGGTGCGGTGGCTGAGCGATCCGGCGCTGCTCGAGTGGGTCTTCGGGCGCGACCAGCAGTATCCGATCGAGCGAGTTCGTACCGAGTGGCACCCCGAGACCCTCGCTGCGGAGCACGTGTACCCGCATCTCATCGAGCTCGACGGCCGCCCCATCGGTTACCTCCAGCTCGTCCACGTGCTGCCGAACGCCGAGAGCTACCAGGCCGACGGCGACGTCACCCACGCATGGGCCTTCGATCTGTGGATCGGGGAGCCGCAGTACTGGGACGGCGGGTTCGGGACCGCCGCGTGCGAGCGGGCCATCGACGCCCTGCGCGCTCGGGGCGCGCAACGGATCTTCATCGACCCACGCGTGGTCAACGAGCGTGCGGTGCACGTCTACGAGAAGGTCGGCTTCCGCAAGGTGAAGGTGCTCCCCGCCAACGAGTTCCACGAGGGGACCGGCTGGGACTGCTGGCTGATGGAGCTCGACCGCTGAGGCGTCCGCTCAGCCCACGTGGGGGAGTACTTCGTCGTGCAGGCGGGCATAGGTGTCGGCGCGCTCCTGTGGCGACTCGCCCAGCGTGAAGTCGGGGATCGCGAACTCGTCGACGCCGAGCTCGACGTAACGGTTCAGTTGATCGACCAGGGCCGCCGGGCCACCCACCAACGACCGACCCGGGACGACCTCGTCGGTGGGGTCACCCAGGAACACCATCGCCTGTGCGGATCGACGGACCGTGGCCGGGTCGCGATCGACGGCGTCGCACGCCGCCATGAATCGCTCCGTGCGCCGACCGACCTCGTCGGCATCACCCCAGGTGTTCCATTCGTCGGCCCACCGAGCCGTGATGCGTGACATGCGGGGACTGCCCGTGCCGACCAGCAGCGGCAGCGTGCCGACGGGCTTCGGGGCGAACGGCGCGTCCACGAGGTGATAGCTGTCGCCGTCGAAGGACACGCTCTCCTCGCGCAACAGTCGGTGGACGACCTCCAGTGCCTCGGCGAAGCGGCTCACGCGGGGTCCGGGTTCGGGGAGGTCGAAGCCGTAGGCGGCATGTTCGTTCACCTGCCAGCCGGCCCCGAGGCCGAGCACGGCTCGCCCACCGGACACGTGGTCGACCGTGGTGGCCCGCTTGGCCAGCACGATCGGGTGGTGGATGGTGACCGGGGAGACCATCGACACCAGCCGCACGCGAGGCACGAGCGCGCCGACGGCGGCGAGCACGGTCCAACACTCGAGCGCGTCGCCCGGATCCGGGGTGCCGTCCGCACGGTGCGGCATGAGGTGATCGGCGTACCAGAACCCGTCGAATCCGCTCGCCTCGGCCCATCTCGCAAGGTCCAGCGTTTCCTGCCAGGTGCGGTCGTACGAGGGCCAGACGGAGAACTTCATCGCGGGGAGCCTACGCTCTCGGTCATGTCGGACAACTTGTGGGAGACGCACGCCGAGTGGTGGATCGACGGCTTCACCGCAGGGGCCGATCCCGAGTACGAGGAACAGATCCTCCCGCTCGCCGCCCGTGAACTCGCCGGCGCGACCCAGGTGCTCGACGTCGGGTGCGGGGACGGACAGGTCAGCCGGTTGGCCGCCAAGTTGGGTGCCGACGGTGATCGGCATCGACCCGACGTGGAACTGCGTCAGCGTCGCCCAGCAGCGCGGATCCGCGTCGTTCGCGAGGGCCGGGGCAGCGGCGCTGCCCTTCGCCGACGCCAGCTTCGATGCCGTCGTCGCCTGCCTCGTGTTCGAACACATCCGCGACGTCGACGAGGCGATCGCGGAGGTCGCCCGCGTCCTCCAACCGGGTGGTCGCTTCTGCTTCTTCCTCAACCACCCGCTGCTGCAGACGCCCAACAGCGGCTGGATCGACGACCAGTTCCTCGATCCTCCGGAGCAGTACTGGCGCATCGGTCCGTACCTCGTCGAGGACGAGACCATCGAGGAGGTGGAGAAGGACGTGTTCATCCCGTTCATCCACCGTCCACTCAGTCGGTACGTCAACACACTCGCCGCGAACGGGTTGCTGTTGGAGCGCATGGAGGAGCCGGCGCCGCCGCCCGGCTTCATCGCCCGCGCCGAGGAGTACGCAGCCGCCGCCACGATTCCTCGCCTGCTCTATCTGCGCACGCGCAAGGTCTGAGTACAGTTCGGGTCGATGGCCGACATCCTCCTCATCACCGGCATGTCGGGCGCGGGGCGTTCCGGCGCAGCTGCGGTGCTGGAGGACCTGGGGTGGTACGTCATCGACAACCTGCCGACCTCGTTGGTCGACACGATCGTCGAGTTGGTCAGCAAGCCGGGTAGTGACATCGAGAAGTTGGCGCTGGTGGCGGGTCGCCAGCACGTCGAACTGTTGCCGAAGGTGTCCGCGCTGCGTGCCGAGGGCCATCGGGTGCGGCTGCTCTTCCTCGACGCGTCCGACACTGCGCTCGTCAAGCGCTACGACGCGACACGTCGCCTGCATCCGCTCGCTGCGGAGGCGCCCGGGCTCGTGGAGGCGATCCAGCTCGAACGGCAGCTGGTCGAGCCGGTGAAGACCGCGGCCGACCTCGTCATCGACACCACCGAGCTCAATGTGCATCAGCTCAAGGCGAAGCTGCTGTCCGCGTTCGACGACGTCGGTGAGGGCACCCGCCTCCAGATCGCGGTCGAGAGCTTCGGCTACAAGCACGGACTCCCCATCGACGCCGACATCATCATGGACGTCCGTTTCCTGCCGAACCCGCACTGGGAGGAAGCGCTTCGGCCGCTCACCGGCCACGATCCGGCGGTGCGCGACTTCGTGCTCGAGCGCGCACAGGCGAGTGACTTCCTCGATCGATTCGAGGGACTGATGCTCACGTTGCTGCCGTCGTACGAAACGGAGGGCAAGAGCTACCTGACGGTCGCCATCGGATGCACCGGTGGCCGCCATCGCAGCGTGGCCGTGGCCGAGGAGCTGGCCCGCCGGTTGCGTGATCACGGCTACGCCGTTCGCACCGGGCACCGCGACCTCGCTCGCTGAGGCGACTGGGTCCCCTACCTGCGAGGTTGGGTAGGATCAGGTCGGAATCACATTCTCCGATCGAAAGGAACGCAACCATGACGGTTCGCGTCGGTATCAACGGTTTTGGACGCATCGGGCGCAACTTCTTCCGCGCCGCCAAGCAGCGGGGCGCCGACATCGACTTCGTCGCCGTCAACGACCTCGGGTCGCTGGAGACGATGGCGCACCTGCTCAAGTACGACTCGGTGCTCGGTGTGCTGCCGAACACGATCAAGGCCACCAAGAACGGCATCTCCGTCGACGGCGACGAGCTGCGCGTCCTGCAGGAGCGGGATCCGAAGCAGCTGCCGTGGGGCGAGCTCGGCGTCGACGTCGTCATCGAGAGCACCGGCATCTTCACCAAGCGCGACACGGCCGCATACCACCTCGAGGGTGGGGCGCCGCTGGTCATCGTGTCGGCACCCTGCGACGGCGCAGATGCCACGCTCGTGTACGGCGTCAACCACAAGGACTTCGACTTCTCCACGATGAAGGTCATCTCCAACGCGAGCTGCACCACCAACTGCTTCGTGCCCGTGGTGAAGGTCCTCGACGACGCGTTCGGCGTCGAGCAGGGTCTCATGCAGACGGTGCACGCGTACACCGGCGACCAGCAGCTCGTCGACGGCCCGCACAAGGACCTCCGCCGCGCCCGTGGCGCGGCCATCAACATCGTGCCCACCAGCACCGGCGCGGCTCGCGCGACGGCGCTCGTGCTGACCTCGATGAAGGGCAAGCTCGACGGCACCTCGCTGCGCGTGCCGGTCCCCACCGGCTCGATCGTCGACTTCACCGCCAACCTCAAGACGGCCGCCACGGTGGCGCAGATCAACGCAGCGTTCAAGAAGGCTGCGTCGTCCGGTCCGCTCAAGGGCATCCTTCGCTACACCGAGGACCCGATCGTGTCCAGCGACATCCAGGGCGACCCGCACAGCAGCATCTTCGACTCGGGGCTCACGATGAGCATGGGCAAGATGGTCAAGGTGCTCGCCTGGTACGACAACGAGTGGGGCTACAGCAACCGTCTCATCGACACGACGCTCTACGCCGGCTCGAAGGTCTCGAAGCGGAAGAAGTGATGGCCGGTCACATCCCCACGCTCGCCGACCTCGGCGACGTGAACGGCAAGCGGGTGCTGGTCCGCACGGATTTCAACGTGCCCATGGAGGACGGCGTCATCACCGACGACTTCCGGATCCGCGCGTCGCTGCCCACCATCAACTGGCTCACCGAACGGGGTGCGCACGTGGTCACCGCGTCGCACCTCGGACGGCCCAAGGGTCAGCCGAACCCGAAGTACTCGATGGATGCCGTGCGCGCCCGCCTCGCCGAGCTCGCGCCCGGTGTGGAACTTCTCGAGAACCTTCGCTTCGACCCGGGCGAGGAGGGCAACGATCCCGCGTTCGTCGCCTCGCTGGTCGAGGGGATCGACGCCTACGTCGACGACGCGTTCGGCGCGTGCCATCGTGCCCACGCCAGCATCGTCGGCCCGCCGCGCACGCTGCCGTCGGCCATGGGGCTGCTCCTGCAGAAGGAGGTCGAGGTGCTCCTCGGCCTGCGCGATCATCCCAAGCATCCGTTCGTCGCGGTGCTCGGCGGGTCGAAGATCAGCGACAAGCTCGGCGTCGTCGAGGCGTTGCTCGGGGTCGTGGACTCGCTCGTCGTCGGCGGTGCGATGTGCTTCACGTTCCTCGCCGCGTTGGGAAATCCGATCGGCGATTCTCTGTTCGAGGCGGATCAGGTGCCCACCTGCAAGCGCCTGCTCGAGGAGTCCGCCGCCAGCGGCAAGACGATCCATCTTCCCGAGGACATCGTCGGCGTCGACGCCGGTGGCAACTACGCCACGTTCGGGACGCGCCTGCCCGACGGTGCGAAGGGGTTCGACATCGGCCCGGGATCCGCGGCGGCGTTCAGCGACGTCATCATGGACGCCCGCACGGTGTTCTGGAACGGCCCGATGGGGATGTTCGAGGACCCCCGATTCGCTGCGGGTACCCGCACCGTCGCCCAGGCGATGGCCGACACGAAGGCGTTCACGGTCGTCGGCGGCGGCGACAGCGCAGCCGCCCTCGCCCAGTTCCACCTCGACGACGACGTCGATCACGTGAGCACCGGCGGCGGTGCGTCGCTGGAGCTGCTCGAGCTCGGCGACCTGCCCGGTCTCGAGGCACTCAGGAAGGCCCCCAACGCATGAGTCGCATGCCGCTCATCTCCGGAAACTGGAAGATGAACCTCAACCACTTCGAGGCCATCCAGACGGTCCAGAAGTTGGCGTACCTCGTCGGCAAGGACGAGCTCGAACGCTGCGAGGTCTCCATCCATCCGCCCTTCACCGACATCCGCTCGGTGCAGACGGTGATCGAGGGCGACAAGCTCGGCTACGCCCTCGGGGCGCAACACTGCCATTGGGAGGACAAGGGCGCGTACACGGGCGAGGTGTCGCCGGTGTTCCTCGCCAAGCTCGGCGTGCAGTACGTCATCTGTGGCCACAGCGAGCGGCGTGAGCTGTTCGGTGAGACCGACGAGATGGTCAACAGCAAGGTCGCCGCGATCCAACGGCACGGCATGACGCCGATCATGTGCGTGGGGGAGACCCTGCAGGAACGCGAGGCGGGCGACACCGAATCGAAGGTGCTCGGCCAGGTCACCGCCGGACTCGCCGGCCGCTCGGCCGAACAGGTCGCCACGCTCGTGATCGCGTACGAGCCGATCTGGGCGATCGGCACCGGTCGTACGGCGACCGCCGACGACGCGCAGACCATGTGCGCCGCCATTCGAGGATGTGTGTCCGACGCGTTCGGCGCAGACGCGGCAGCGACGTTGCGAGTGCAGTACGGCGGCAGCGTGAAGGCGGGAACGATCGCCGAACTGATCGCCCAACCCGACGTCGACGGTGCGCTCGTGGGCGGCGCGAGTCTCGACGCCGACGAGTTCGCGCGTATCTGCAAACTGGGTGCGTAGCAACGTCGTGGCGTGAACGGACTGGAACGTTTGCACCAACTTTTCGTACAAACTGAAACGGGGGTGCTACCGCTCGGTAACGGACCGTGGTAGCTTTGCCCCGCTCATACGGATCGGGGAGGACTGTATGGGCATGATGAGGCTCCCGAGGCTCATCGAACTACCTCCCTCCGACTCACACCAGGAGGACCATTCACGTGAGGACCACGAAGCGCAGCAAGATCGCTGCTCTCGCAGTGGGTCTCTCGCTGGTCATTGCCGCATGCGGCAGCGACAGCTCGAGCGACACCACCGCAGCACCCGAGACCACCGCAGGTGGCGACACCACCATGGCACCGGACACCACTCAGGGTTCCGACACCACGGGCGGCGGCGACACGGCGGCCATGAAGATCACCTACGACATCGCTGACGCAGCGGTGTGGGACGATGGCTCGCCCATCGTCGCCGATGACTTCATCTGCACCTACGACGCGATCATGAACACCACGGGCTCGCTGAGCACCGTCGGCTACGACCAGATCCTGGACATCACCCAGGGCGATTCCGACAAGCAGGTCGTCGCCACCTTCAAGACGGTCTACGCGCCGTACCGCGGCCTCTTCAGTGGCCTCATCAAGCACGACGCCGTTGCCGACTGCAACGACGTGTCGGGCGACTTCCAGACGGACTTCCCGTTCTCGAACCGGCCGTACAAGCTGCAGTCGTGGGACGAGAACCAGCTGGTGATGGTCCCGAACGAGAACTACTGGGGCGACGACAAGGCCATCGTGCAGAAGGTCGTCATGGTTCCCAAGGCCGACCAGGAGACCGAGATCTCGTCGCTGCTCGCCAGCGAAGTCGATTTCATCTACCCGCAGTACAGCCCCGAGACCGCTGACGCCGTCGCTGGTGACCCCAACGTGAAGGTGTCCATCCAGTTCGGTGGCGACTACGAGGCCCTGTACTTCCAGCAGCAGAGCGGGCCGTTCGCGGACCCGATCTTCCGCCAGGCCTTCGCTCAGTCGATCGACGTCGAGGCGCTGTTCCAGCAGATCTACGCCCCCATCGTCGACGGCGCCAAGCCGCTGACCTGTGGCCCGATCGTGCCGGGTCGTTACTGCGACGAGACCACCTTCCAGAACACCTACGACCCTGAGGGTGCTGCGAAGCTCCTCGAGGACAACGGCTGGGCAAAGGGTGGCGACGGATACTGGGCCAAGGACGGCGGCTCCGCCCCCGAGGTCCGCTGGATGATCAACGCCGGCAACAGCCGTCGTGAGAACACCCAGGCCTACCTGATCCCGCTCCTGCAGGCCGCCGGCTTCAACGTCGTCGCCGACAACTGCGAAGCGGACTGCGTGTTCCAGAAGCGCCTCCCGGCGCTCGACTACGACCTGGGCATGTACATCAGCACCGCCCCGCCGGACCCGCAGTACCTCACCAGCAGCTTCACCTGCGACCAGATCCCGACTGAAGAGAACCAGTTCGCTGGTCAGAACAGCCAGGGTTGGTGCAACCAGGAAGCTTCGGACCTGCTCCACAAGGCTGACGCCACCATCGATCTCGATGAGCGCGCCGGCTACATCAAGCAGGCCATCGCCGACATGCGCAAGGACTGGGTGTTGCTGCCGACGTTCCAGTTCCCGAAGTCGGGTGTCTACCGCACCGACAAGCTGGGCGGCCCGGTGGAAGCCGAGCTCAACAACTACTCGGCGTTCATCAACTTCAACCAGTGGACCGACGTCGACGGTGACGGCCAGATCGTCATCGGCGCCGAGCAGTGGCCCGGTTGCCTCAACCCGGTCACCGAGTGCGCCAACTCCAGCTGGTACGTGTGGACGATTTCGTTCCCGCTCCAGATGGGCGTCTACGACACCACCAACGATGGGGACTACAAGCTCACGCCGCTCATGGCGGACGAGCCTGTCGTCGAGATCCTCTGATCTCTTCACCTGAAGTAGTTTGAGTTACCCGTGACAGCGGGGTCGGTCACCTCGATCGACCCCGCTGTCCGATAAAGGAGGCAGGCCTTGCTGAGATTCATTCTCCGGCGATTGCTGTGGGCGATCCCGACGTTGTTCCTCGTGACCTTCGTCGTCTACTGCGCCCTCCGGTTGGCAACCAACCCGCTCGCCAGCTACGCGCGTTCGAACCCGAACATCGCACGCAACCCGAAAAAGATGGAGGCGTACATCAACGACAACGGCCTCTGGCCGGGTGTCGGTGGTTACATCCGGGGCTACTTCAACTGGCTCGGCGGGTTCCTCACCGGGAACTGGCAGCGCAGCATCAAGGGCAGCCGTCCGGTGTGGCCGAACCTGAAGAACGCGCTCGTCAACTCGATCCGTCTCGGGCTCATCGCCTCGCTGTTCGGCATCACGGTCGGCCTGTCGCTCGGCGTCTTCGCTGCCCTGCGCCCCGGCCGCCTGCGCGACACCGCGGTGAACACCGGTGCGCTCATCGGTTTCTCGGTGCAGCCGTTCATCAGCGCAGTGCTGCTCCAGTTGTTCTTCGCCGTCCAGTGGTCGAAGTGGTTCGGGCAACCGTTGTTGCCCACCTCGGGCATGTATCCGCCCGGGCACGAGGGGTTCGACCTCCTCCTCATGCTGAAGTACATGATCCTTCCGATCATCGTGGTCTCGATCCAGACCATCGCGGCCTACAGCCGCTACATGCGGGCGTCGCTGCTCGACGTGCTCAACAGCGACTACCTCCGCACCGCTCGGGCCAAAGGCATCTCCGAGCGCCGAGTGCTCGTCAAACACGCGCTGCGCAACGCCATGGTCCCGATCGTGACGCTCGCTGCGCTCGACATCGGTGCCATCGTGGGTGGTCTCATCATCACCGAGAACATCTTCGAGTACCCCGGCATGGGCAAGTACTTCCTCACTGCCGAGGGCAACGGCGACTTCCCCGAGCTGATGCCGTGGATGGTCATCATCACCAGCTCCGTCATTCTCTTCAACCTCCTGGCGGACCTCGCGTACGCCTGGCTCGACCCGAGGATCCGCCTTGACTGACATGCATCTCCACGAGGAACTCGTCGACACGATGTCGTTGGCGGCCGAGGACGAGTCGATCGGCGTCCTGAAGGAGTCGATCTCACCGAAGAAGATGGCACTCAAGCGCTATCTCAACCACCGCGCTGCGGTGGCGTCGGCCATCGGGCTCATCATCATCATCCTGTTCGTCGTGCTCGCGCCCATCACGGCCCGGTACGGCGTCAACGAGTCGATCTTCAAGGCCGAGGCCGGCGTGCGCAACCAGAACCTCCCGCCGCGTGCGGAAGCGTGGTTCGGCACCGACGCCAACGGCCGCGACGTGTACAGCCGCATCATCTACGGCGCCCAGGTGTCGCTGCTGATCGGTCTGTTCACGGCCATTGCCTCCGTCGCCATCGGCTCGTTGGTCGGGGCGATCGCGGGGTACAAGGGCGGCTGGCTCGACGATGTCCTGATGCGTGTCACCGACATCTACCTCGCCCTTCCGCTGCTGGTGATCCTGGTCATCGTCCGCGGCATGTTGAAGAACGTCGACTGGGTGACTGCGATCATGGGGCCTTCCACCTCGGTGCGATTCCTCGTGATCCTGCTCACGTTGGTGGGATGGATGGGTGTCGCGCGCCTCGTGCGAGGACAGGTCAAACAGTTGAAGGAACGCGAGTTCGTGGAGGCCGCCAAGGCGCTCGGCGCATCGACGCCGCGGATCATGTTCCGTCACCTCCTCCCGAACTCCATCGGTCAGATCATGGTCGCCCTCACGTTCGCCGTGGTCGGGGCGATCACTGCCGAGGCGACGCTGAGCTTCTTCGGATTCGGCCCGGACGCCGGCTCGGGCATGACATCGCTCGGCCTGCTCATCCGCGACTCGAAACGCGCCGTGCCACCCGGCTACTGGTGGCTGGTCGTCTATCCGGGCGTCTTCTTCATCATCCTGTCGATCTGCATCAACTTCATCGGCGACGGTCTTCGTGACGCAGTCGACCCGAAGATGCAGCAGGAGGTGAAGTGATGGCGGCTGCCCTGTCGGTCACCGACCTCAACGTCACGTTCAAGACGTTGCTCGGTCGGGTGCAGGCGGTTCGTGGTGTCTCCTTCGACGTGGAGCCGGGCGAAGTGCTGGGCGTCGTCGGGGAGAGCGGCTCGGGCAAGTCCGTGTCGTTCCTCGGCATCATGGGCCTGCTCGGTCGTTCGGCGATCGTCGAGGGGTCGGCCAAGGTCGGCGACACCGAGCTCATCGACAGCTCGCCCAAGACCCTCCGTAGGGTTCGCGGTGCAGAAATGGCGATGATCTTCCAGGACCCGCTGTCGGCACTGAACCCGGTCCAACGCGTCGGACACCAGGTCGCCGAGATGATCCTCTCGCACCAGCAGGTGTCGAAGGCGGCCGCCAACCAGCGCGCCGTCGAGCTCCTCGACATCGTCGGGATCCCTCAGCCGGAGCAACGCGCCAAGCAGTACGCCCACGAGTTCTCCGGCGGCATGCGCCAGCGCGTGATGATCGCGATGGCCATCGCCAACGACCCGAAGGTCCTGATCGCCGACGAGCCCACGACGGCACTCGACGTGACCGTTCAGGCGCAGATCCTCGAGGTGATCGACCGGATCCGCAAGGAGATGGGCACGGCGGTCGTGTTGATCACGCACGACCTCGGCGTGGTGGCCCGCATGGCCGACCGGGTGCAGGTGATGTACGCCGGGCGCGTCGTCGAACGCTCCGACGTGTCATCGATCTTCCACATGTCGGACCATCCCTACACGCGCGGCCTCCTGATGTCGCAACCCGGCCTCGGCAGGGAGCGGCTCACCCCGATCCCCGGCGCTCCGCCGAACATGCTGCAACCTCCGTCGGGTTGCGCGTTCCGCGCCCGCTGCGTGCACGCCCTCCCGGTGTGCGCGGGCGACATCCCGGAGCTGGTGAAAGTTCGTCTGACGGAGACGGCGTGTGTTCGCGCCGTTGATTTGGAAGAGGTAGCGGTATGACCGAACCGGTCCTGGAGGTCACGAACCTCGCCAAGAACTTCACGGTGAAGTCCAGCAAGGGACTGCGCGTCGTGCGCCGCACCGTGCAGGCCGTCTCGGACGTGAGCTTCACGGTGGGTGCTGGACAGACCGTCGGCCTGGTGGGGGAGAGCGGATCCGGCAAGACGACGGTCGGCCGGTGCATCCTGCGACTGATCGAGCCCACGTCGGGTTCGGTGAAGTTCAAGGGTCAGGAGCTCGTCGGACTGCCGGCGAAGGACCTGCGCAAGCTGCGTCGCGAGATGCAGATCGTGTTCCAGGACCCGTACGCGTCGTTGGACCCCAAGATGACCGTCGGCGCCTCCATCGCCGAGCCGTTGACCATCCAGCGGGTCGAGGGCAACCACGACGATCGGGTGGCCGAACTGCTCGAGCTCGTCGGTCTCGCCCCTGACCACTCACGACGCTTCCCGCACGAGTTCTCGGGTGGTCAGCGCCAGCGCGTCGGGGTCGCCCGGGCGCTCGCCCTGAACCCGTCGTTCATCGTGCTCGACGAGCCCGTCTCGGCGCTCGACGTGAGCATCCAGGCGGGTGTCGTCAACCTGCTGCAGGACCTCCAGGAGCGGCTCGGCCTGAGCTACCTGTTCATCGCCCACGACCTGTCCGTCGTGCGCCACATCAGCGACGTCGTGGCCGTGATGTACCTGGGCAAGCTGATGGAGATCGGCCCCGCAGAGGAGCTGTACTCGGGCGCTGCCCACCCGTACACCAAGGCCCTGCTCTCGGCCGTGCCGCTGCCCAACCCGGAGTCCGAGCGCGAGCGTCAGCGGATCATGCTGCACGGCGAGGTGCCGAGCCCGATCAACCCGCCCTCGGGTTGTCGCTTCCGTACTCGCTGCCCGATCGCCCAGGAGGTCTGCGCGATCGAGGAGCCGGCGCTGGTCGATCGAGGCCAGGGACATGCCGTGGCCTGCCACTTCGCCGACACACTGCCGATGTTCGAGCGCATCGAAGCGTCAGTCTGATCTGTCGCCGATAGGATTTCGAACCGTGCGCGACACGATCATGTATCTGACGATTGGCATCAACATTGTTTCCCTGTTCGGCATGATCGCCGGCGTGCTGATGCACAGCGGCCGTGGCGGTGGTCTCAGCGACATGTTCGGTGGTGGCGGTTCCACTGCGCTCGGCAGCACGGCTGCGGAGCGCAACCTGACCCGAATCACCACCGTGTTGGGCCTCCTCTGGATCGGCACCGTCGTCGCGTTGAGTTTCCTGTTGGTGCGCTGAACGCGCTGCGGTAACCTCAATTGCTCACCACGTCGAAGTGGCGGAATAGGCAGACGCGCTAGCTTGAGGGGCTAGTGAACTTAGGTTCGTGGGGGTTCAAGTCCCCCCTTCGACACAGAGAAACCCCAGGTCAGAGGCCTGGGGTTCACTCGTTTTCGGGGCCCTGGTCACACCGTTGGGTGGTCGGTGTCGGCGGGCCGGCGAGGATCAGCGCGCCACCGGCGAGCGCCGCGGAGAGCACGCCACCGATGAGATCGCGCCCGGTCTGCGTGGTCGCCTTCAACACGAACAGGTGCACCAGTGAGGCGCCGAACAGCGGGAGCCACGCCGTGTGACGTGCCGGGGTTCGGGCGACATGTCCGAGCAGGAGCACGTTCCACAGCACATGACCGGAGAACGGCCAGTCGAGTGCGAGCGCGGCCGGGCTGACGACAGCGGCGGCCCCGAGCGTCGCCCACCATCTCGGCGTGAGATCACGCCGGACCTGGACGACGTAGGGCACGGCGATCCCGAACAACGGGAAGACGTACCAGTACAGCGCCGTCCGCGGCGGGATGACGATGGCGAACGCCGCGCCGAATGCAGCGGTCGAGCCGAGCACGACGGGCCATCTCGGCCCGTGAGCCTCGTGAGTGCTGCCGTGCGACGCCCTCTTCATCCATCGGCGGGGCATCATGCACGACGACCGTAGCCGTTCAGCGGTCGCGTAGGCCCTTGCCGGCGAGTATCGCTGGGACGCACGTGTCGACTCGCGACTCGCGGGTGGTGGCCTGCTTCGCCCCGGAGATGTGGAGGTGGTATTCGCGCTGTCGACCGGGTGTCAGGTTCTCGAAGGCTGCCTTCAATGCCGGATCGGCATCGAGCCTGTTCTGCAACTCCTGGACCAGCACCAGCTTCGGCGCAGGCTCCACCTCCAGACCGGCGTCCTCGACGTCGATCGCCTCGTGCACGTACTCCCTCAACGTGTCGGCCACGGCCCTCACGTCGGCCACGGACCGGAAGCACATGCGGCGCGCCGAGCGGGAGTTCGGTCCCTGTGACTCGAGGACGTGGGCGGGATCGCCGAGGAGCGCTCCCTTGAAGAACATCAACGCGAGAAAGTCCTTCATCTCCTGCATGATGGCGATGTTCGCGGCCTCGTGGCTGTAGCACGGCTTCCCCCACTTGATCGCCTCGCTGAGGCCACATCCCAGGAGGATCGAGCGCAGTTCGGTCATCTCCTCCGGCCACTTCTGCGACCGAGCGATGTATGCGTCCACCTTTGCGTTCACTGCCACTCCGATCCGGGTCGTGCCCTGCTGAACCGCGTTGGAAGGATACGTGCCGCCCGGCGCCACGGCCGGAGCGGTCCGTGGAGTGACTGGTAACGTCGGGGTCGGTCCGGCTGCGCCGACAGCGGCGTGGTGGCGACTCGAGGGGGCATGATGACCATCACCGAGGGGCGTGACGTCGACGTCACGGTCACACCACACGCGGCGACGATCGGGGCGACGATCGGCGGGGTGAACCTCGCCGAACCGTTGTCGGACGCAGCGATCAGCGCCATCCGCCAGGCCCTGCTCGACTGGAAGGTGCTCTTCTTCCGCGACCAGTCGATCACCACCGAGCAGCACCTCGCCTTCGCCCGCCGCTTTGGCGACCTCGAGGTGCACCCCTTCGCCCCCGACAAGCCGGGGTATCCCGAAGTGCTCGCGATCACCCACAACGAGGCGGTGCCCGGTCAGGAGAACGGCTGGCACTCCGACGTCACATGGCGTCTCCAGCCGTCGCTGGGTTCGGTGCTGCGGATGATCGAGTGCCCACCGATGGGTGGCGACACGCTGTTCGCCGACATGTACGCCGCCTTCGATGGTCTGCCCGCCGACGTGAAGCGCCGGGTCGAAGGTCGCACCGCCCGACACGACTTCGCCGGCTTCCGCGACCGCTTGCGCAAACGCGGCGCCACCGACGCCGAGATCGCCTCCTTCGACGAGCAGTACCCCAACCCCGAGCACCCCGTCATTCGCACCCACCCCGAGACGGGCCGCAAGGCGATCTACGTGAACGGCGCGTTCACCAAGGAGATCGTCGGCATGGATCCGGCCGAGAGTGCCTCGCTCCTCGAGCTGCTGTACCGCCAGGCGGCGATCCCGGAATACCAGGTCCGGTTCCGGTGGGAGCCGAATTCGATCGCCTTCTGGGACAACCGATCGGTGCAGCACTACGCCGTGTCCGACTACTGGCCCGACGTGCGTCGGGTCGAGCGGGTCACCATCGTCGGCGACACGCCGTACTACGACCCGGACCAGGTGGCCGTGGAGCATCCCCCGTACCCGTTCCGCGGGAAACTCACCGCATTTCGGGTCGAGTGACAGGGGCCCGCGGAACGGGTTGCAGTAGCGTCGCCAGCCGTGGAGACCGTCGCGGTGGGGGCAGCAACAGCGCCACCGAAGGGCGAGTTCCGGGCCGACGTCGAGGGCCTGCGGGCGGTCGCGGTCGCACTGGTCGTGGCGTTCCACGCCGGGTTCCGAGTGTTCGGTGGCGGCTTCATCGGCGTCGACGTGTTCTTCGTGCTCTCGGGCTTCCTCATCACCGAGCCTTCTGCTGCGCGAGCTCTCTCGGACCGGCACGATCTCGCTGGCGAACTTCTGGGCGCGACGCGCTCGCCGCCTCCTGCCGGCAGCCGGGCTGGTGATCGTCGCCACGTTGATCGCCAGCAGGTTCACCCTCGACGGGCTCTCCCAGGCCGAGCTCGCTCGTGACGGCATCGCCGCCTCGGCGTTCGTCGTCAACGTCCGCTTCATGGTCGTCGGCACCGACTACCTCACGTCGCAGCTCCCGCCGTCGCCGCTCCTGCACTACTGGTCGTTGGCGGTCGAGGAGCAGTTCTATCTGATCTGGCCGGGCCTGTTGCTGGTGATGGTGCGGGTGCTACGCATGGGTCGACGAGCCCTCGGGTCCGTGATCCTGGCGATGTGGCTGGCGTCGCTGGCGGCCTGCGTCGTCCTCACGAGCCGCTCGCAACCGTTCGCGTTCTTCATGCTGCCGACGCGAGCGTGGGAGTTGCTCACCGGCGCCGGTCTCGCCTTGGCCGGGGGGATGTTCACACGTCTGGGTCGCGATCTGCGGGCAAGTCTGGGGTGGGTGGGTGTCGGTCTCATCGTCGCCTCGGGGATCCAGCTCACCCAGTCGTCGACGTTTCCGGGATGGGTCGCTCTGGTCCCCGTGGCCGGCACCGCCCTCGTCGTCGCTGCCGGAGGTGCACGCACGCCGAACGGTCCGATCCGGCTCCTTCGTGCCCGGCCGCTGCAGTGGGTGGGCGCGCGCTCGTACGCCATCTACCTGTGGCACTTCCCCGTCCTGATCCTCGCCGATCGGAAGTGGGGACCGCTGCCGCCCGGCACGCGAGTCGCGCTCGTGGTGCTCGCCGTCGTCCTCGCCGCGATCAGCCACCACCTGGTCGAGAACCCGGTGCGGTACTCGGCAACACTGGCAGCCATGCCGGCTCGCAGCCTGGTGATGGGTGCGTGGGTCGTGATCATCGGTGTCGGAGCATCGGCGGTCCTGTTGAACAACCCGCCGCCACTCGACGCCGGGGTGGTGGCCGCAGCGCCGACGC
The DNA here is from genome assembly GCA_963720695.1 of uncultured Acidimicrobiaceae bacterium. Lineage (GTDB taxonomy): Bacteria > Actinomycetota > Acidimicrobiia > Acidimicrobiales > Ilumatobacteraceae > UBA668. Next base: position 134,151 of record CAVRGG010000004.1, on the reverse strand, counting down.
TGGTTCCCGCGTCATCGCTTCCGCCCTCGTCGGAGGTGGCGACCAGCACGAGCGTCGCCGGCTCGATCGCAACCAGCGTGATCACGACCAGCACTGCGTTGACCGCACCCCCGACGGTGCCACCCACGGTCCGCGTCCCGACGGCGGATGCGTCGCACGACAACCCGCCCGAGCTGGCGGCGCTGATCGAGGCCAACCTCGCCGTGGTCGAGCAGGGAGTACTGACCACGAAGGTGCCGAGCAACCTGGATCCAGGACTCGCCCGCGCCCGCAACGACCTGCCGCCCATCTACGACAACGGCTGCATCCTCGACCTCGGCGTGTCGACGCCCAAGTCCTGCATCTACGGTGACCCCAACGGGTCGGTCACGATCGTGCTCTTCGGCGACAGTCACGCGGCCGAGTGGATGCCCGCCCTGAACAAGGTCGCGACCGATCATCACTGGCGGCTCGTGGTGCACACGAAGAAGGCCTGCCCCAGCGCGGAGATCCCCACCGAGAAGGACCCGAACCGGACGGACTGTGCACCATGGAGGGCTGCGGTCATCGACCAGATCGCGGCGCTGCATCCCGACCTCGTCGTGATGTCGTCGTATCGCTACAAGCAGGTCGGGGCAGCGGCGGGGCGTGACCCCGACACGGTGTGGAAGGAGGGCATCGACCGCACGGTCTCGAAGGTGCAGCCGTTGGCGGCACATGTCGTGCTGCTCGGTGACTCGGCGACCCCCCTCGGCGACGTCCCGAGTTGCCTCGCCGGTCATCTGGCGAGCGTCGCTGCGTGCATGAACTCTCGGTCCGGAGCGGTGCGCCCGGGTCGCCTCGCGGTGGAGCGAGACGTCGCCGCCAAGTACGGCATCGAGTTCATCCCCACGAGCGACTGGATGTGCACCGACTCGGCGTGCCCGGTCATCGTGGGCAACGTGCTGATGTACCGCGACAACAGCCACATCACGGCCACCGCCTCGGTGTTCCTCTCGCCGTACATCGACGCGGCGTTGCGACGAATCCTCGGCGGTTGAGCGGCGCTGGTCCGATCTCTCACCGACTTCACGCCCGTCTCTCACCACGTTCGCCCGGGGTGCGGGATACCGTTCCACGTGCGGTCCACCCATGTCGTGGACCGAACGGAAGAAGGTCCTGTCATGTATGCCCTGCTCGCTGACTCGGGTTTCGGAATGCGTCACGACTTCGGAGATGGCCGCGGCCATCCGTTCTTGATGCTGCTCTGCCTCATCGCCATCGGTGCCGCCATCGGCCTGGTCGTCGTGATGATCAGCCGGCGTCGCCCGGTCGCCACAGTCGGCCCGGTCACGCCGTCGGCACCGCCGCTGCCGTCGCCCACCGCCGCCGCCGAGGCGATTCTCGCCGAGCGCCTCGCTCGCAGCGAGATCACTCCCGACGACTACCGCTCGATGCTGGCTGCGCTCCGCGAAGCGGGTCAGCCGTCCTGAGCCGCCACTAGGGTCGGGCGATGGCTCGTCCGCTGCGTGTCGGTGTGCAACTCCCCGAAGTCGAACGTCGAGTGCCGTGGCCTGAGCTCATCGCCATGGCACAACGCGCCGAGGCGGTCGGCTTCGACTCGATCTGGCTCGGGGACCATCTTCTGTACGACCTCGAGGACGGCTCCTCGCGTGGACCCTGGGAGGTCTTCACATCGCTCGCCGCCCTTGCCGCGGTCACGTCCCGCGTCCAGCTCGGCTCACTCGTCGCGTCACTCGGCTTCCACGAACCGCCGATGCTCGCCAAGATGGCGGCGACGGTCGATGCGATCTCCGGTGGTCGGCTGATCCTCGGCGTGGGGTCGGGCTGGAACCGTCGCGAGTACGAGGCCTTCGGTATCCCCTACGACCATCGAGTCGATCGCTTCGAGGAGGCGTTCGGCATCGTCCGTCGCTTGCTCGCCGGTGAGGTCGTCACCCATGCCGGGCCGTACTACCAACTCGACCGTTGCCTCGTCGATCCGCCGGCGACCCGTCCCGGCGGGCCGCTGTTGATGGTCGGGTCCAACAGCCCGAGGATGCTGTCGATCACGCTCGCGCACGTCGACCAGTGGAACGTGTGGTGGAGCATCTACGGCAACACCGCAGACGGCTTTGCCGCCGTCGCACGCGATGTCCGTGCCCGATGCGAGGCGCTCGGCCGACCGGCGGACGCCGTCGAGGCCACTGCCTGTGTCTATGTTCGGGCTCCGGACGGAACCGGCCGGACGATGGGCGACACGAACACCGCCGCTGCGCCCCTCGGCGGGACGCCACGGCAGCTCGCCGAACAGCTGGCGGGGTTCGCCGAGGCGGGTGCGTCGCACCTGCAGCTGGTGGTCGACCCGATCACCGAGGCTTCCATCGAGTGGCTGGGTGAGGTGCTCGAGGCGCTCGACGCCGGCTAGGACGTCGATGGAGTCCCGGCGAGTTCGGGGACGAGCCGACCGTCACGAACGACGACCCGATCGTCGAGCAGCACCGTGCACTCGCGCATCGGCAGATCGAAGTGACCGGCGGTGTATCGGCCGGCGGTCTCGTTGGCCCCGGTGGAGTACAGGAAGTTGCCCGCGTAGGCCCGAGCCTCGGTGCCCCACGTCTCGCGCCGGTCGTAGAGCTGCGCCGACTCCCAGCGAGCGAACTGGTTCATGCCCCACCCGACATGGCTGGTGGCGTAGCTCTCCCGGTCGCCGAACGCGTCGAGATACGTCCTGAAGAGAATCGCATCGACGCCGTCGCCGACGATGTCGACGATGTGGTCGTCGGCGATGTGCAGCTCCACCTTCGTCTCGACGAGTCGATTGAAGGTGAGGTTCATGTCGCCAGGCGCCAGCACGACGGTGCCGTTCACCGAATGTGCCGCGGGGAAGGCGAGGACGAGCCCGCCCGGCCAATGGGCGATCGATCCGGGCCCGTCGGTGAGGCCCGTGGAGCCCGCCGTGAAGGCATCCGTGAGTTGCACTTCGAGCGTCGTGCCGGCGGCACTGGTGACCTGCATGGTGGAGGCGGCCTTCATCCAGTCGTGACCGAGGTCGACGCGGCGGGGGAGGTCTGCATCCCAGCCCAGCCGTTCGAACACCTCCGGATGCTCGTTGGAGATCATCAGGACCCGCGCCGAGCCGGAGAGGATGCGCCCGAGGTCGGGGGAGTGGAGGAGCCCCTCGACGGTGCAGTCGATGACCAGACCGCAGGAGACGAGGGCGGCGATCACGGCGTCGTTGCCGGCGATCGCCTGGGAGGCGCCGGTCGAACGGATGGGCACCGGGTGCGCCGACGGTGGGGTGGGCACCACCACGTCGAACACGCGACCACCGAGGGACTGGGCGGCGAGTCGGGCCGTCTCCACCAGCGACGGTCGGCTCTGCGACTCGCTGAGAATGGCGACGAGCTCACCCTCGTGGAGACCGCAACGGGAGAGGTGAGCGGCGAAGGCGGCGACGAAGCGCCATTCGGTGGCGGGCTGGTTCATGCTGCCTCCGCGGCTGCGAGATGGTGGCTGATGATGGCGTTGACCGCATCGGGAGCTTCGACGTTGAGCAGGTGACCGGCGTCGGGAAGCACGTGCAGCCAAGAGTGGGGGATGCGATCGGCGAGGTACCGCGAGTACGCCGGCGGTGTCTCCTCGTCGAGTGCGCCGACGAGCACCGCCGTCGGCACCGCGATCCGAGGCAGGTCGTCGCGAGTGTCGTGGGTGACCAGGCACTCGATGGAAGCCCGCAGTGCGTCGCTGGTGATCCGAGCCATCGCTGCCTTCTGCTCGGCGAGTGCGGCAGCGGAGATGTGCGGCCCGGCAATGGCGCGGAGCACTCGATCGGCGAAGTCGGCCGGCTGCTGCCCCTCGTCGAGCGGGGCCAGGCGCGCCGCCTGCCAGTCCTCGGCGCGGGTGCCGTCCATACCGAACGCGGGGCTCGTCGACAACAGGGTCAGGGAACGCACCATCGTCGGCCGTACGAGCGCGAGATGCTGGGCGATCATGCCCCCCATGGAGATGCCGACCACGTGCGCCGACGATTCGCCGAGCGCGGTGATCACATCGCCGGCCGCCCAGGCGAGATCTCCGAACGACAGTGGGCGACGATCGAGGGCAGCAGCCGCGCCGTAGCCCGGCATGTCCCAGGCCACCACCCGGCGGTCGGCGCCGAGTGCGGCGAGCTGCGGCTCCCACGAGATGCGGCTGCCGCCGAGACCGTGGAGCAGCAGTACGAGAGGTCCCTCGCCCTGCTCGCGCCAGGCGAACCGCTCGCAATCGACATCGATGGGGCCGCGCATGAACGCGAGTATGCCAGATCGGAGGCGAGTGTCAATCACGCTGTCAACAGCGTTGACAAACATCGAGCCGTCTGGTGAGATGGACGGTCATGGCACTGCTGACACGCGACGAGATGGTGGGCTTGGTCCGAGCGATGGGCCCGATCATGAAGGAACGAGCGATCAAGTACGACCTCGAGGCCAGTTTCCCGTTCGAGAACTTCGCCGACTTCCGCACCAACGGCCTGCTCGGTGTCAGCATCCCCACGGCGTACGGGGGTCTCGGCGCCACCTACGCCGACTACGTGCGGGTGAGCGAGGAGGTCGGCAGGCACTGTGGCGCGACCGGATTGACGTTCAACATGCACAACGCGACGATGCTCTGGTGCGGCGAGGTCAGCGACCTGCTGGACATGACCGACGAGCAGCGGGCTCGACACGAGGAGATCCGGACCGAGATGTACCGCGGCGTCATCGAGCGCGGCGACATCCACAGCCAACCGTTCTCGGAGGGTCTCGCTCCGGGCGCCACCACCGGCGTGGCGACGAAGGCGGTGCCGACCGATGGAGGGTGGCTCGTCACGGGGCGAAAGATCTTCGCCAGCCTCTCCGGGGCCGCGACGTTCTACAACGTCACCTGTCAGGTGCCCGGTGAGGACGAGATCAGGCTGCTCGGTGTGCCGTCCGACGGTGACGGCGTCCAGATCGTCGACGACTGGGACCCGCTCGGCATGCGCGGCACCGTGTCGCGCACCCTGCTGATGAAGGACGTCTTCGTCCCGCACTCCAACGAGTGGATGCCCGCCGGCCTGTACAACCAGGCCGCGAACCGCTTTCCGTGGCTGTTCCTGTCCCTGTGCCCCAGCTACCTGGGCCTCACGGGAGGCATCCTCGACGCCACACGTTCCTACCTGCGTGGCGAACTGCCCGGCCAGACGGCGGGCTCCCGACGCGATCACCCGATCAAGCAGGTCGGCTGGGCGCAGATGCAGCTCAAGCACCAGCAGTCCCAGGCGATGATGTACCGGGCGATCGACGAGGCGGTCATCGACCCCAGTGTGGACGATCTCGTGCGTGGGTGGGCCACCGCCATCACGGTGATGGAGCACGCCGCCGAGGTCGCCAGCATGTCGATCCGCGTGTGCGGCGGCCAGTCGATGCTGAAGACGATGCCGTTGGAGCGGATGTACCGCGACGCCCGCCTCGGCAGCACGATGTTGCCGTGGAGCGCCGAGGTGTGTACCGAACGGCTCGGCACGGCCGGACTGTTCGACTGATGGCGCGGCCGGCGGCGCTCAGCCGCGAACGCATCGTGGAGGCGGCAGCGGCTCTCGCGTCGCGCGACGGTGCCGAGCAGCTGACGGTTCGTGCGCTCGGCGACGAACTGCGCTGCGACCCCACTGCCCTGTACCGGCACTTCCGCAACGTCGAGGAGTTGCACCGGGCCGTGGGTGACTACTTCCTCGCCGACGTGTCGGTCAAGCCCCGCCCTCGGGAAGGGTGGCGGACGGCGGTGCGGAGGCTGTGCGTCGAACTGCGACGAGCTCAACTCCGCCAGCCGAACCTCGCTGCACTGGTGCGCTCCGCCCCGACCCGGCTGGGCAACGAGCTGGCGATCACCGAGGCGCTGCTGCGCGAGTTGCGCCGCGGTGGCTTCCGCACCCCGTCGGCGGTACGCGCCTACCACTCGCTGATCGAGCTGACGGTCGGCTCGGCAGCGATCGACGCAGCCCTGTCCGCGCAGCCCGTCGTGACCCGCGAAGCAACCTATCGGGCATGGCGCAACGACTATGCCGCCCTCGATCCGGAGGAGTTCCCGTCGATCGCGGCGGCCTCGGGGATGCTCTATCAGGGCTCGGCCGACCAGCGATTCGAAGAGGCGCTCGACGTGTTGCTGGCCGGGCTCGTCGCTCGCCGCAAGTAGTGCTCAGCCGGTAAGGTCACCCGCGTTCGAGCTCGGTCCAGGAGGGGTCATGGCACAGAAGGTTCGCGGAGTGGTCGCACGGAGCAAGGGTGCGCCGGTGACGATCGAGACCATCGTCGTCCCGGATCCCGGACCCGGCGAGGCCGTCGTCAAGGTGCAGGCGTGCGGCGTGTGCCACACGGACCTCCACTACCGCGAGGGCGGTATCAACGACGAGTTCCCGTTCCTGCTCGGTCACGAGGCGGCCGGCGTCGTCGAGTCGGTCGGCGAGGGCGTCACCAACGTGGTGCCGGGTGACTTCGTCATCCTCAACTGGCGTGCCGTGTGCGGCACCTGCCGCAGCTGCTTGCGTGGCCGCCCGTGGTACTGCTTCAGCACGTTCAACGCGACCCAGAAGATGACGCTGGAGGATGGCACGGAGCTGTCGCCGGCGTTGGGCATCGGCGCCTTCGTCGAGAAGACGCTCGTCGCCGCCGGTCAGTGCACGAAGGTCGATCCCGCCGTCCCCGCCGCCACCGCTGGTCTGCTCGGCTGCGGCGTCATGGCGGGCATCGGCGCAGCCATCAACACCGGCAACGTCAGCCGCGGTGACTCGGTCGCGGTCTTCGGGTGTGGCGGAGTGGGCGACGCCGCCATCGCCGGCGCCCTGCTCGCCGGCGCGCACACGATCATCGCCGTCGACATCGACGACCGCAAGCTCGAACTCGCCAAGCAGTTCGGCGCGACGCACACCGTCAACTCCAAGAACCAGGACCCGGTCGAGTACATCAAGTCGGTCACCAACGGCAACGGTGCCGACGTGTGCATCGAGGCGATCGGACATCCGGAGGTCTACAAGCAGGCGTTCAACGCCCGTGACCTCGCCGGCACCGTCGTGCTGGTCGGCGTGCCCCGCCCCGACATGGTGCTCGAGCTGCCCTTCATCGAGGTGTTCGGTCGCGGCGGGCAGCTCAAGAGCAGCTGGTACGGCGACTGCCTGCCCTCGCGCGACTTCCCGATGCTGGTCACGCTGCACCAGCAGGGCCGCCTTCCGCTCGACAAGTTCGTGTCCGAGACCATCTCGCTCGACGCGGTCGAGGAGGCGTTCCACAAGATGGAGCGTGGCGAAGTGCTGCGCTCGGTCGTCGTCCTGTGAGGGCGGGTCGCTGAGTGGGCATCGAACTCGTCACCACCGACGGCATCTTCGCCCTCGACGGCGGTGAATGGCAGGTCACCAACAACATCTGGATCGTCGGCGACGACCGCGAGGTCCTCGTGTTCGATGCCGCGCACGATGCATCGCCCATCGTCGATGCTGTGCACGGTCGCAAGGTTCGGGCGATCGTGCTGACGCACGGTCACAACGACCACATCAACGCGGCGGTCCCGCTGCGCGACGCGGTCGATGCGCCGATCCTGCTGCACGACGCGGACCGGATGCTGTGGGACGTGGTCTGGCCCGGCGAGTCGCCCGACGGCGCCCTGGCGCCTGGCGAACTGCTCACGGTCGCCGGGCACGAGCTCGGCATCCTCCACACACCGGGCCACTCACCGGGCTGCTGCTGCTTCCACGACGTCGCCTCGGGTGTCGTGTTCAGCGGCGACACGCTGTTCTGCGGAGGCCCGGGCGCCACCGGTCGCAGCTACAGCGACGAGCCCACGATCGTCCGCTCGATTCGGGATGTGCTCCTCGGCCTGCCCGACCACACGGTCGTCCACACCGGACACGGCGACAGCACCACCATCGGCGCCGAGCGCGCCGGTGTGCTGGCTCGCGCGGCCGAGCTCGGGGTCTGAGTCAGGAGTCTGAGCCAGGGTTCTGAGTCAGGAGTCGGGCTCGGGCTTGGGCTTCTTGGCTCTGCTCGGCTGCACCCGGGTGACCTCGCCGGCCATCTTCGGATACTGCGGTGGCCACGGTGCGTCGGGCAGCCCGGCGGCCTCGTCGGCGCGTGACATCTCCAGCAGTGGCTCGATGGGCTGCGGATCGTCGTTCATCTCGGCCCACGCATCGCCGTGCTGGTCGACCCAACCGGGCACGGTGGCGATGGTCATGTCGTGCGGTCGCAGCGTGGGGAGCAGCTCCCACGGGAACGGGAACGAGACCGGCGCGTGGTCGAGTGCTCGCACCGACCAGGGAGCGAAGACCGTCTTGTGCGGTGCGTTCTGGTTGAAGTCGATGAAGATGCGCTCGCCTCGCTCCTCCTTCCACCACGCGGCGGTGATCAGGTCGGGGCGGCGACGTTCGAGCTCGCGGGCCAGGGCGACCGCCGCGGCGCGAACGGCCACGCTGTCGTGGTCCGGGACGAGCCGCACGTAGACGTGGAGGCCACGGTTGCCCGACGTCTTGATGAAGGAGCGGATGCCCAGCTCGTCGAGCAGGCGCTTGGTCTCGACGGCGGTCTCCTGGGCCATGGCGTAGTTGGTGCCCGGGCCTGGGTCGAGGTCGATGCGCAGCTCGTCGCAGCGGTCCTGGTCGGTCACCCGGACCGGCCACGAGTGGAACCCGAGGCAACCGAGGTTCACGGCCCAGACCAGGTGGGCGAGGTCGGCGATGACCAGTGCCCGCGACGGGGTCCCGTTCGGTGTCAGCACCGTCGTCGTGTGCAGCCACTCGGGTGCGCCGTCGGGGATCCGCTTCTGGAAGAAGTTGGACCCGTGGGCGCCGTTCGGGAACCGCTGCAACAGCACCGGCCGGTCCTGCATCTGCCGCATCACGGCGTCGCCGACGGACAGGTAGTACTCGATGAGGTCGAGCTTGGTCTCGTTGCGCGCGGTGAAGAACACCTTGTCGGGGCTGGTGACGGTGACCGGATGCCCGGCGACGGTCAGCTCCACGGGCTCGCTCATCCGCGCGACCTTAGAGCGTGGGGATGTTCACCACGGCGTGCATTCGCAGAACCCAACCCGCTGTCAGGAACCGTGCCGTTCGCCACGTCACCGTTGTGCCCCATCGGCCGATTTGCAGCGCTCGGTGACGCGAGTCAGGTCAGCAGAGATCCAGGAGGAGCGATTGGTTCGAACTGCCGACGCGTCCGTCGAGGTCGAAGACACTCGTGTCCGTCATCCCGACGCCCTGATCACTGTGATGTGTTGCGCTCGCCATCCCGACCCATTCACCTCTCGCTGGCCGGAAGAGGTGGATCGTCAGGTCAGGGTTGATGAAGCTGTGGGTCTCTCCGGGCAGAACTGCAGAGAACCCACTGGCGAAGTCGACCGCTGCGGCGACGCGTTGCAGCGGCGTCAGGGTGAGTTCCGCGAGCAACGGCACGCACATGCGGATCCAACCGAACACCGGTCCGACTCCCACGTCCAGTTCGCCGACGAAGCGACGGTCGGTGCCTCCGTGCTGAAACGTGACGGCGGCGTCTTCGTCGAGGACTGCAGCCCGACCGTCAGCCGGTTCCGAGGGTGCCGGCTCGATCGCCAGCAACGGTCCCAGATCGGGCCGGTCGTGCGGAAGCGGCACGTCTGCCGAGCGGATCCGCAACGCTCGAGCGCGTGCCAGTACCGCTCCGGTGGCGGCGTTGGTGATCGTCGCCTCGACGATCGAGACCTTCCGGCCCGCTCGAGTGAGCTCAGCGGCGAAGACGAGCGGCTCGACCGGCACGGGCCTCTCCAGCTCGACCGTCAGCCGAGCGATGAACCACTCGATCCCATCGGAAGGGAGTTCCTCGACCGCATGGGCCAGCAGCGCGGCCACCGGGCCGCCGTGCAGGTAGCTGAGGTTCCATGGCCCTCTCGAGAATGCAGTCGGGACAACCGTGTTCTCGCCGACCAGTACGAACAACGCGTCATCCGAGCGGACATCGGTCTTGGCCACGGCGCACCTTACGCCAGCGTCGGAGGGGGTTCGTCAAGCACCCCCATCCTCGGATGTGGATTCGTCAGGCGACGATGGGGATCGCACCCATGCGGGCAACACTCGGCCCGAAACACCGACCCGAGTCGTCGTCGCGAACGCAGGTCGCGAACCATGCCCAGAGGGCATGGTTTCGGGCCTGCGATCGGGGAGGACGAGTGCGGGGTTCGTTGCGACGGCGCCCGGTCAGAGGATCTTCGACAGGAACTGACGGGTGCGTTCGTGGGTGGGGTTGGTGAAGAAGTGCTCGGGCGTGCCTTCCTCGATGATCACGCCACCATCCATCATCACCACTCGGTCGCTCACCTCGCGGGCGAACCCCATCTCGTGGGTGACGCACACCATGGTCATCCCGCCCAGGGCCAGTTCCTTCATCACGTCGAGCACCTCGCCGATGGTCTCGGGGTCGAGGGCGCTCGTCGGCTCGTCGAACAGCATCAGTGCCGGCTTCATCGCGAGGGACCGGGCGATGGCCACGCGCTGCTGCTGCCCGCCGGAGAGCCGCCCCGGGTAGACGTTGCGCTTGTCGCTCAACTTGACGCGAGCGAGCAGGTCCTCGGCGGTCGCGACCGCTTCCTCGCGGCTCACGCCTCGCACCCGCATCGGGGCCTCGATGATGTTCTCCAGTGCGGTCATGTGCGGCCACAGGTTGAAGCGCTGGAACACGAAGCCGATCTCGCTGCGCACCTCGGCGAGGTGCCGCTCGGACGCCTTCACGAGGGTGCCGTTCTTGCCCTCCTGGAAGCCGACTCGGTGACCGTGCACGGTGATGGAGCCGGAGTCGATGGTCTCGAGCGCGTTGAGCGTGCGCAGGAAGGTCGTCTTGCCCGAGCCCGACGCGCCGATGATGCAGACCACCTCGCGCAGCGACACCTGCAGGCTGACGCCCTTGAGCACCTCGACCTTGCCGAAGCGCTTGTGGACGTCGACCGCGTCGACGATGTAGTCGTTGCTCATCAGTGCCCCCCGATCAAGCGGCCGAGGTTGCGCTTGGCCCAGTTGTCGGACTCCATGGTGGCGTCACGGTCGCTCTCGCTGAACTTGTGCTCGATGGCCTTCTGCACGAATCCCCACAATGTGGTGAGGAACAGGTAGAGGACGGCGACGCCGGCGAAGTACTCCGCGGGCTTGAACGACGACGAGTATCGGATCTCGGCGTCCTGGAACAGTTCGCGGACGCTGATGAACGCCAGCAGCGAGGTGGTCTTCAACATGTTGTTGAACTCGTTGCCGAGCGGCGGCAGGATCACGCGGGCTGCCTGGGGCAACACGATGCGCCGCATCGCGAGGGTCTGGCGCATCCCGACCGTCTTCGCAGCCTCCATCTGGCCGTGGTCCACGGCAGCGATGCCGGCCCGCACGATCTCGGACATGTAGGCACCCTCGTTGATCGAGAGCGCGACCGTGCCGGCCAGCACCGCACCGTTGATGGAGAACCACAGGATGTTGGCTTCCCGTGGGAACAGGTCGAACCCGAGGAACAGGTTCGCCCCGAAGTAGATGAAGAAGATCTGCACGATGACCGGCGTGCCGCGGAAGAACCAGACATAGGTGCCCGAGATCAACCGCAGCACGCGGAACTTCGATCGCTGCATCAACGCCGAGATCAACCCGAACAGCACCCCGAAGAACTGGGCGACGACAGAGATGCCCAGGGTGAGGTACAACGCGTTGCGGGTGAGTTCGTCCGGGGGGAGGAGATACCCCCAGAACGTGCTCCAGTCGAAGGCGATCGCGATCATCGAGTGGTCAGCGCTACTTCTGCAGCGCTGACGTGGTCATTTCCCACTTGCCGAGGATGGTCAGCATCGAACCGTCGGCGTACATCGAGTCGACGACCGTCTGGACCGCGGCGATCAGGGCGTCGTCCGGGCGAAGGGCGATGCCGACGGGGATCGGGTTGATGGCGTCTCCGCCGAACGCGAACGCGTCGGGTGCGGTCTTCACGTAGTACGCCACGACCGGGGCGTCACCGAAGTAGGCGTCGACCTTGTTGGTGCGCAGGGCGTTGGCGGCGTCGGTGTCCTTGGGGAAGATCTGGATGTCGATGGCCGGCTTGCCTGCCGCCTCGAACTCCGCCGACTTGGCGGTGAGGAAGTCGGCGTTGGAGGTGCCGACCTCGACCGACACGGACTTGCCGGCGATGTCGTCGATCGACTGGATCGCCTTGGGGTTACCGGCCTGCACCATGAACGACTGGCCGACGCTCATGTAGTCGACGAACGTGACCTGCTTGGCGCGCTCCTCGGTGTCGTTCATGCCGGAGATGATGGCGTCGCACTTCTTCCCGAGCAGGGCGGGGATGATGCCGTCGAAGCCGGTGTTGACGAAGTCGGCCTTGACGCCCATCCGGGCGGCGATCTCGTTGCCGATCTCGATGTCGGAGCCGACCGGCGTGGTGCCGTCGTAGAACTCTTCGGGCGGGTAGCTGATGTCGCTGCAGAAGAGCAGGGTGCCGGCGGACGCGATCGCGGCGGGAGCTGCGACCACGGTGGAGCCGGTGGGGGTGCCGGTGTCGGCGGTGGTGTCGCTCGAAGACTTCGAGTCGCTGCCGCACGACGCGAGGACGAGCGCGGCAGCAGCCGCGCCCATGAGGAGATGACGGGAACGCATGGTGTTTTCCTTGACCGGGTTTGACGGGAGATCCCCGGAAGATGGGGAGAATAGCGCTCCGGACCCTTCGTGTACCACCGGCCCCGGGTCCGAACCGGGCCGACCGGCGGCCGTCCGCTACCGTCGGCGCCGTGGGGGACACCGTCGAGATTCACGCACCGATGCAGGGCACGATCGTGACGGTCGACGTCGCTGTCGGGCAGTCCGTGCGCAAGGGCCAGCAGTTGATGCTGATCGAGTCGATGAAGATGCATCACGCGATCGAGAGCGTCGCCGACGGTTCGGTGACGTCGTTGCTGGTCGCGCCGGGCGCGACGGTGATGGAAGGGTCCACGGTGGCGCTCGTGGAGCCCGGAATCGTCGAGCTCGCCGTGGCGAAGGCGGAGGTCGCCGAGGATCCGGCTCACGTGCGCGCCGATCTTGCGGAAGCGATCGCCCGCCACGAGGTCGGGCTCGACGCCGCCCGCCCGGACGCCGTCGACCGACGGCGCAAGGTCGGTCGCCGGACTGCTCGGGAGAACGTCGCCGATCTCGTCGATCCCGACTCGTTCGTCGAGTACGGGCCCGTGGTGATCGCCCCCCAGCGCCGGCGCCGTTCCCTCGAGGATCTCATCGCCCGTACGCCGGCCGACGGCATGATCGGCGGCCTGGGGAAGGTCGCCGGCCACCCGATCGTGGCGATGAGCTACGACTACACCGTGCTCGCCGGCACCCAGGGCGGCCAGAACCACCGCAAGAAGGATCGGCTGTTCGAGCTCGCCGAGCGGCTGCGTCTGCCGGTGGTCTTCTTCACCGAGGGAGGCGGCGGTCGCCCGGGCGACACCGACATGATGGGGGTCAGCGGACTGGACTGCCTGGCGTTCATGTACTTCGCCGAGCTGTCGGGCCTCGTTCCGATCGTGGGGATCAACGCGGGCTACTGCTTCGCCGGCAACGCGGCCATCCTCGGCTGTTGCGACGTCGTGATCGCCACCGCGGACAGCAACATCGGCATGGGTGGCCCGGCGATGATCGAGGGTGGCGGCCTGGGCGTGTTCGATCCCCACGAGATCGGGCCGATGGCCGTGCAGCAGGCCAACGGTGTGGTGGACATCGCCGTCGAGGACGAAGCGGAGGCGGTCGCGGCTGCCAAGCAGTACCTCGGCTACTTCCAGGGAGTCACCGACGACTGGGCGTGCGCCGACCAGCGCGAGCTGCGGCACGTGATCCCCGAGGACCGCAAACGCAGCTACGACGTGCGCCAGGTGATCCAGCGGATGTTCGACACGGACAGCGTGCTCGAGCTACGGCGCGACTTCGGGCTCGGGATGGTCACCGCGTTGGCCCGCGTGGAGGGTCGACCGGTGGGGGTCGTCGCCAACAACCCGAACCATCTCGCCGGTGCCATCGACAGCGACGGTGCCGACAAGGCCGCCCGATTCCTGCAGGTGTGCGACGCGTTCGACATCCCCGTGGTCACGCTGGTCGACACCCCCGGGATGATGGTCGGCCCGGAAGTCGAGAAGACCGCCCTCGTGCGCCACTGCAGCCGGCTGTTCGTCACCGGTGCGAACATCTCGGTCCCCACGATCAGCATCGTCCTCCGCAAGAGCTACGGCCTGGGCGCGCAGGCGATGATGGGCGGGAGCACGAAGGCCCCGCAGGCGTGCGTGGCATGGCCCACGGGCGAGTTCGGCGGGATGGGCCTCGAAGGTGCGGTGCGGTTGGGGTACCGCAACGAGCTCGCGGCGATCGACGACCTCGACGAGCGCGAGCGCACGTTCCAGACGATGGTCGACCGGATGTACGAGGTCGGCAAGGCGGTGAACGTCGCGTCCCACTACGAGATCGACGACGTCATCGATCCGGCCGACAGCCGCCGCTGGATCGCCGCCGTGTTGTCGTCGGCGCCCGCACCGGCGCCACGACAGGGGAAGAAGCGACCCAACATCGACACCTGGTAGGAAGTGCTCGTGAAGATCGACGAAGTGGAACTGCGGATCATCGAGCTGCCCTATCGGTCGCCGTTCCGCACCTCGTTCGCCGAGGAGCGCGAGAAGGTCGCGATCCTCGTCACGGTGCGGTCCGAGGGCGTGGAGGGCTACGGCGAGAGCGCGATGGACCCGTTCCCCGCGTTCCGAGAGGAGACCATCACCGGGGCGCACTACCTCCTGCGCGAGGCCTTCGTCCCTGACCTGCTCGAACACGGCGTCGACCACCCCTCGGAGCTGACCGCCCGGTGGGCCCACTGGCGCGGCAACCCGATGGCGAAGACGGCCCTCGAGCTGGCCGTGTGGGACGCGTACGCCCGTCAGCAGGGTGTCCCGCTGCGCACCCTGGTCGGCGGCGACCGCACCTCCATTCCCGTGGGTGCCAGCCTCGGCATGAACTCGGTGCCCGAGACCGTCGAGAGCGTGCGCCGTCACGTCGAGCAGGGCTATCAGCGGGTCAAGCTGAAGATCGAACCCGGCTGGGATCTCGAGCTCCTCGCCGCGGTGCGCGCCGAGTTCCCCTCGATCGAGCTCACCGTCGACGCCAACTCTGCCTACAGCCTCGACATGCTGCCGGTGCTGCGCGAGATCGACGGATTCGGTCTGCACTACATCGAGCAGCCCTTGCACTGGGACGACCTCACCGAACACGCGACGCTCGCCCGCCAGCTGCGCACCCCGCTGTGTCTCGACGAATCGCTCACCTCGCCGGCGCGGGTGAAGTCGGCGCTCGACCTCGGGTCGTGCACGGTCGTCAACGTCAAGGTCGCCCGCGTCGGAGGCCTGCAGTCGGTCCGTGAGATCAACGACCTGTGCGTCGCCCGCAACGTCCCGATGTGGTGCGGGGGGATGCTGGAGACCGGCGTGGGGCGCGCCCACAACATCCATCTCGCCACCATGCCCGGCTTCGTCTACCCGGGCGACACCGCCTCGGCGAGCCGCACCTACGCACGCGACATCGTCGAGCAGCAACTCGAGGCCGTCAACGGCATCATGGCGGTGCCCGAAGGTCCCGGCATCGGAGTCACGCTGGACCGCACGTTCCTCCAGGAGGTCACCCGGACGACGGAAGTGGTGCGGTGACCATCGAGATCCGGTCGCTCACCACCGCCGAGGAGCTCGAAGTGCTGCCGGAGTTCGAGGACTTCATCTGGGGCGGCGACGACGAGCGGGTCTCGGTGAACATGCTGGTGGCCACCATCAGCGAAGGGGGCATGGCCCTCGGCGCCTTCGACGGCGATCGGCTCGTCGGGGCCGCGTACGGTTTCGCGACGCGCGACCCTCATGTGCTGCACTCGCACTACCTCGCCGTGCACCCCGACCTGCGTGGGACCGGACTGGGGGAACGGATCAAGCGCGAGCAGGCGGTGTGGTGCCGCACCCACGGCTACACCGCGATGCGCTGGACCTTCGACCCGCTGCAGCTGAGGAACGCCCATCTGAACCTCAACAAGCTCGCCGCGCTCGGCGTCGCCTACCACGTCAACCATTACGGAGCGCTCGCCGGCATCAACGGCTCGTTGCCCAGCGATCGGCTCACGGTGCAGTGGAACCTGGTGGGGGAGCGACCCTCCTTCGTCGAGTCGTTCGTGTTGGAGGTACCGCCGGTGACACCCGAGCAGATCGCTGCCTCCGCACCCGAGGCACTCGCCGCCCGCCTGGCGATTCGAGCGGCGATGGCGCCGCATCTCGACGACGGGTGGGTGGCAACCGGTGTCGACCGCGTCGCACGCACGTACACGCTGTCGCGCTGACCGCTTCGTCGTCGGCCGACGCAAGTGGAAGACTCCGATGCCGTGACGGCAACCGAACTCATCGTGGTGGCCGTGGCGGTCTTCGCGGGCGCGTTCGTCCTCGTGCTCGCCGGGTTCGGCTTCGCCCTCCTGGCGATGCCGATCATGACGCTGGCCATCCCGGTCCAACAGGCCGTGGTCGTCAGCACGTTGCTCGGCATGATCAGCACGACATGGCTGGCGTGGCATCTCCGAGCCGACACCGTTCGACCGCTGGCGCAGCGGATGATCATCGCCGCGTTCTTCGGCATGCCACTTGGGCTCTTCGCGCTGAACGTCGTGCCCGACGAGACGTTGCGCCTCATCCTGGGCGTGGCCGTGCTGATCGCCACCGGCCTTCTTGCCGCACGACTGAACTTCACTCACGTCGGGCCGTCGCTCGACTTCGGGGTCGGGTTCCTGTCGGGGGTGTTGAACACGTCGTTGTCGACCAACGGCCCGCCGCTGGTCTTCGGGCTCCAGTCGCGGCACCTCGAGGCGCCTGCGTTCCGTGCGACGATCACGACCGTGTTCGCGTTCAGCAACATCGGCGGCCTGACGCTCTTCGCGATCGACGGCAAGCTCACGCTGGACGGTGCCCGCGCGGCGGCTGTCGCCGTTCCGGCATGGGTGATCGGCCAGGTCGTCGCGTGGCCGATCCGACGCCACATCCACGGCGAACGGTTCCGGGTCCTGGTGCTCGGGCTGCTGTTCCTCGCGGGTGCGAGCACCATCGTCTTCGCGCTCACGTGACATGACAAGCTGCCAGCCATGACCTCCAACGGCACCCGTGCGCCTCGGAACGTCGTCGTCGTGCTGCTCGACTCGTTGAACCGGCACATGCTCGGCAGCTACGGCGGGACGGAGTTCACGACACCCAACCTCGACCGCTTCGCCGCTGAGCGCGCCACCAGGTTCACGAACCATGTGACCGGCTCGCTGCCGTGCATGCCTGCGCGCCACGACATCCTGTGCGGCTCGCTCGACTTCCTGTGGCGGCCGTGGGGTTCGATCGAGCTCTGGGAGCAGCCGATCACGGTGGATCTGCGCGACCACGGGGTCCTCACGATGCTGGTCACCGACCACCCGCACCTGTTCGAGAGCGGTGGTGAGAACTACCACACCGACTTCGGTGGCTGGGACTACGTCCGCGGTCACGAGGGCGACCCGTGGCGCACATGGCTCGACCCCAGTTGGATCGGCGTCCCGGCCCCTCCTGCGGCCACGGGCGACTGGTTCCTGCGCCGCCGCTTCGGCGACATGGCTCCTCATCTGGAGCGCGGCTACGACCGCAGCCGAACGTTCTTCCGCGACGAGACCGACTACCCGGGGCCACGCACGATGAGTGCAGCCGCCGACTGGCTCGCCGGTGCGGCGGTACAGCACCGCGATCGACCGTGGCTGCTGTTCGTCGACGAGTTCGACCCGCACGAGCCGTTCGACACGCCGGAGCCCTGGCAGGGTCTCTACGAGTCGGAGGCGTGGGAGGGCGACCGTCTGATCTGGCCGCCGTACGTCGTCGGTGGCCGCAGCGGGGGCCATCTCAGCGAGGCCGAGGCGGTGCATCTCCGCGGCAACTACGGAGCCAAGCTGTCGATGATCGACCATTGGTTCGGCCGGCTGATGGGGGAACTCGACCGGCATCACCTGTGGGACGACACTGCGGTGATCGTGTGCACCGATCACGGGCACTACCTCGGGGAGGAGCGTGGTGGTCAGGACATCTGGGGCAAACCGATGGTGCCGCAGTTCGAGCCACTCGGTCACATCCCGCTCTTGATCCACTGGCCGGGCGTCTCGGGCGGGGGCGAGTGTGGGGCACTCACCACAGCGGTCGACCTCCACGCCACGATCGCCGACGCATTCGGCGTGTCACCTGCACACACCACCCACGGACGTTCCCTTGTGCCGCTCCTGTCCGGTGCGGCGACATCCGTGCGTGAGTGGGCCATCGGCGGGGTGTTCGGGAACTGGGTACAGGTCACCGACGGGCGGTGGAAGTACGCCCGTGCGCCGGAAGGTGACAACTTCCCGTTGAGCATGTGGAGCAACCGCTGGAGCACGATGCCGGTGCACGTCAAGGGGATCACCGAGCTGCCCAAGCCCGACGGGAGGGCGTGGCTCGATCGCATGCCCGGTAGCGAGGTGCCCGTGATCCGTCAGCCGTTCCAGGCAGGCGACGCGCTCCCGTTCTGGGTCAGCGGCGGCGCCAACGTCGGCAGGCACCACCTCTACGATCTCGACGTCGACCCGATCGAAGCCGAGAACCGAGTGGGTGAGTCCACCGAGCGGCGGATGCAGACCCTGCTGCTCGACGCCCTCCACGACCTCGACGCGCCGCTCGAACAGATCGAACGCCTCGGTCTGTCGCGCTGACCCCAACACCGTGCCCCCAACCCCATCCGCAACACCGCTCGAGCCATGGCTGGAGGCAGAAAATCTGCCTACGGGCATGACCTGAACGGGTTTCCGAGCGGGTCGACGGGTCGACGGGTCGAGCGGGTGGCTCACCGGCCGAACATCGTCAGCCACTGGTCCTTGGTCGTGGGACGGAAGACGTAGTTGCTCTCGCGGATGGCGTCGATGGTCGCGCTCGACGGGAGCGAGTATCGGTGGCCAGGGTAGACCACCGTGCCGTCCGGCATCGCCGCGAGCGTCTGCAGGCTGTCGTACATGGCAGCGGGGTCGCTCCCGGGGAAGTCGGTGCGGCCACATCCGTCGAGGAACAGCGTGTCGCCGCTCACCAGCCGTCCGTCGACATGGAAGCACTGGCTGCCCGGTGTGTGACCGGGCGTGTGGACGAGGGTGATGTCGATGTCGCCGACCCTGACGACGTCGCCTCCGTCGTGCTCGACGAGTTGGTCCACGCCGAGCCCGGAGGTGCGAGTGACCCAGGGCGTCTCGTCGCGCTGGACGTGGACGGGGCAGCTGCAACGCTCCAGCAGCGTCGCCACGCCCTCGACGGGATGACCCATCATCGACCCGCCGATGTGATCGGCGTGGAAGTGGGTGGCGAGGACGCCGGTCACGCGCATGCCGTCGGCCTCCACCATGTCGAGGAGTTCGCCGACGGCGTACGCGGGGTCGATCAGCACGCACTCTCCTTTGGCCCGATCGCCGATCGCGTACACGAAGTTGACCATCTGCTGGGCGAGCGGGTCGTCGATCGCGAAATCGCGCCCGGAGAGCAGCTGACGGAAGTAGAAGCGGTCGTCGGCCATGGACGTCACGCTACGCGCCGATGAGCGCGATGGCCGTACGCTGTGCAGCCGTGATGGATCTCGCCTGCTCCTGCGCCGTGCTCGCCACGCCGGAGTTCCGATGACGGCGCCGCTGCACCATCTCGTGGCGGGCGAGCGCATCGTCGTGGGCGGCGACCGATTCGTGACCGTCTCGCAGGCGTTGGCCGACGCGTTCCGGCCCGGCGATCGCATCGTGGTGGTCCACGACACCGGTGACGTCCTGCACGTTCCCCGTGAGGAGCACGAGCCCGTCGCTGCCGCAGTCGGGCGTGCCTGCGACGCGTTCGAGGCGTTGGCAGCCGTCGACGACGACGCGATCACGGCGTTCTTCGCCTCGTTCGCCGATCGTCTGGAAGACGATGGTGCCTTCGCCCCCATCGCCGCAGCCAACGATCTCGATGTGGCCTCGGCTGCGCAACGCGGCCGGCCCACGGGTCGACTCACGCTGTCGGCATCGATGCGATCGGACATGGTCGCCGGGCTGCGCACGTGGCGCGACATCGTCACTCGACGACGTCAGAAGGTGGGGGAGGTGACCCACGAGCAGTGGACGGTGCAGCAGTGGCGCGACCCGCTCGGCGTCGTCGGCTTCGTGTTCGAGGGTCGGCCCAACGTGTTCGCCGACGCCACTGGCGTGCTCCGCACCGGCAACACCGTCGTGTTCAGGATCGGCAGCGACGCGCTCGGCACCGCTCGGGCGATCATGGACCACGCCGTCGCTCCCGCGCTCAGGTCGGCGGGCTTGCCCGACGGGGCCGTGCAACTGGTCGACCGCCCGGCGCATGCGGCCGGATGGGCGCTGTTCGCCGACGCGAGGCTGTCGTTGGCAGTGGCACGAGGCTCGGGTGCAGCGGTCGCCCAACTCGGCGCGGTGGCCCGCCAGCACGGGGTGCCAGCGAGCCTCCACGGCACCGGTGGCGCATGGTTGGTCGCCGGTCACAGCGCCGATGCATCGCGGTTCGCGCTCGCCGTCCGCCACTCGCTGGACCGCAAGGTGTGCAACACCCTGAACGTGTGCTGCATCGTGCGGTCGCGGGCGGAGGATCTGACGCCGGTCTTCCGTGCTGCGGTCATCGAGGCCGCCGCGGGTCGCGGCGTCGAGCCCGTCATCCACGAGCTGGACGCCCGATGATCCGCGGCTCGCCACCGAGTGGGAGTGGGATGCGGTGCCCGAGGTCGCGCTCGTGGTCGTCGACGACGTCGCTCACGCCGTGGCGCAGTGCAATCGGTACAGCCCGCACTTCGTTGCCTCCCTCGTGAGCGCAGACGCGCCGGAGCACGAATGGTTCTACGGGGCGATCGATGCGCCGTTCGTCGGTGACGGATTCACGCGCTGGGTCGACGGACAGTTCGCGCTGCTCCAGCCCGAGCTCGGTCTGTCGAACTGGCAGCACGGTCGACTCTTCGGCCGCGGCGGAGTGCTGTCGGGCGACTCGGTCTTCACCGTGCGCTTACGCGCTTCGGTGCAGGACCCGAACCTTCACCGCTGACGTCACGACCACCAGCCGGTGACGTCGATCACCAGATGGGTGGCCGTGGTGGACCGCACGCAGATCGCACCACCGGACGAGAGCTGGACCTGCATGCCGTTGGCGACGGTCTTGCCGTTCGTGAAGTTGATCGACTTCACCGGCGGCTGGGTTCCGCAACTCCAGACGGTGAGCGATCCGGCCCCTGACGGCGTGACTGCGGTGACGTTCACCGAGACGGCCTTGGCGTTGGCCGGGATGCCCCGTTGACCGGCCAGCACCAGTGTCTTGGTCTGGCCGGCGGCGAGCGCAGCCCCGCCGGTGCCGAGGTTCATCTCGGTCCGGTAGGCGTCGCGTGTGTCGGTCACACGGGTCGGCGTGCTCGGCACGATCATCGTCGGAGCACCTGTGGTGAAGTAGCCGAGCACATCGATCTTGACGTCCATCGACTGGTGGACGTACATGCACAGATCCCCGTTCGCGGAGAGCGGGACGATGCCGAAGTTCTGCTTGGTGACACCCGCACTCGGGTTCACGCTCGCGACCAGCGGCCTGCCGATACCGCACGGATAGGCGGTGATGAAACCGGTCTTGGTGGGGTTCAGGCCGGTCACGTTGATGGCGACGGCTCCGGCGCCCGACGGCACCCCGATGCCGGCGCCCGGCACGTTGATCTGCACGGTCTGCGTGGCGTCGAGGCGGCCGTTCGCGTTGAGCCCGGTCGTGGTGTCGTACAGGGGAGTCGGCGTCACCGGTTGGTACTTCATCGCACCCGAGGGCCTGAAGTAGCCGTTGACGTCGATGACGAGGTTGGTCTCCTTCGGTGCGACGACGCAGATCTCTCCCGCGGCGTTCAGCGGGAAGACTCCGGCATTGGCCACCGTCTCCCAGTACGTGTAGTTGAGGGTCGACGCGAGCGGCGCCGGCGACGTGCAGTTGTAGACGGTGAGGTACCCCGCGCCCGTGGGCTCGGTGACCGTGAAGTTGGCGCTGATGGCGGTGATGTCGCTCGGCATCCCGTTCTGCCCTGCGACCTTGATCCGCTTGGGTGTGCCGGCGAGGAGCTTGGTCATCCGCTGGCCGATGCGGCTGTCGGCGAACCGGAACGGGGTCACGGCGGTGTAGCCGGCCGCGGTCGACGCCGCAGTCGCCACCGGCACGGGCATGATGCCTGTCGCAGCGGTGTCGTCGACCGTGAACGTCCATGTGACCGTGCGGGCCTGGGTGGTCACCGACACGGTGTAGGCGCCGTTCGACAGCGCGTTGCGCGGGATCACGGTGACGGCGTTGTCGCCGGCGAGAATGGTCTTCGCATCCCCGTCGGTGTTGTTGCCCGACAGCGTGCAGGTCTCGAGCGGGCCCGACGGTCCGGTGATGGTCGCCGACACGGTGCTGACCTTCTCCGGCATCATCGCGATCACCGGGAGACCAGCCGTGCCGCTCCATCCGCAGTACGTGAGCGGGTTCGGGCTCTCGGTGACGAAGTGGTTCAGATTCGTGGTGGACGCGTTGCCGGGGAACACGATCGGCGTGCTCGGACGAGTGGCGTACGGGTTCAGCCCGTTGATCACGTTCAGCGACGCAGCGGAGTGCCACGTCGGCGTGGTGGTGAGGTCGCACTTGCCGAAGCCGACGCTCTGCAGGTTGTAGCGCAGCACCCCGATGGCGTGGAACGGACCCGTCATCCAGAGCTCGATGTGGCTCCGCACCGATGCGCCGTACGCGGAGTTGACCGCGACGTTGCTGGCCCTGCCGGCCGCCAGGCCGCTGGCCGTGTAGCCGGGCTTGGTCGGGTCTTCCTCATGCGTGATCCCGTTGTAGAGCATGTAGCACGAGTGGTTGTACGCGCCGGCGGACCACGTCGCGTTCTCGGTCACGCCCGGGAGTCCCGCCATTGCGCGGTAGTAGTTGACCGTCGTCAACCAGCCGGCGTCCGGCGTGATGAACGGCGGCACGGGATCGGCGCTCGCCGACACGAGGGGCAGCGCGAACAGCGCGACCACTGCGACTGCGACACCCGCCACTGAGCTTCGAATCCAACCCATTTCGCTTCCGATCGCAGAGGGGAGACATCCCGCCGGCACTACTTGTTCATCGACCTCTGTGTGGTCATCCTGAAGGTTCCATCGGGAACGTTGACGATTCCTTGACAACCTGGCGGCGCCAGGTTCGGGCGACGTCGCGGGCGCTAGCGTGCGCGGATGCACCGCCGTTCGGCCCATCGCACGCGGCGGCAACCGGCATGGGCACTCGCGCTGCTGGCGGTCTTCACGGCGGCGTGCACCACGGGGACGGGTGTGCACTCGACGGGCGCCGTCGCCGTCACCACGACGACCGTCGGCACCGTTGCCACCACCACGTCGACGGTGGCCCCTGGCACCACCGCCCCGTCGTCGGTCGACGCAGCGGACGGCGTGGGCGACTCCCTCTTCCCGGGGCTGGGCAATCCAGGCGTCGACGTGCAGCACTACGACATCGATCTGGTCGTCGACAAGGGCCACGTGGAGGGCTCCGTGGCGCTCGACATCACGTTCACCGACGCGCGGGACCGGTTCACGCTCGACGCGCATGGCCCCGACGTGCACGACGTCGACATCGACGGCGTCGCGGCCGCCTTCGAACAGGACGGCGCCGAGCTGCGCATCACGTTGCCGGCGCGTTCGGAGCCTGGCACCACTGCGAGGGTGACGGTGACCTACTCGCTGGACCCGCGGTCGGGACCGTCGGTCGTGGGCATCCCCAACGGCTGGTTCACCACGAGCGGCGGATCGTACGTGCTCGACGAACCGGATGGAGCGAACACCTGGTTGCCGTGCAACGACCACCCGAGCGACAAGGCCACGTACACCTTCCGGATCGGGGTCCCGGTGGGAACCACCGCCGTCGCCAACGGTGCGCTCGAGGGGCACACCGTGGACGGTGGCATCGACACCTGGGTGTGGCAGGAGACCCGGCCGATGACGACCTACCTCATCCAGCTGCTCACCGGCGACTACGAGATCATCACCGACACCGGTCCGCACGGACTGCCCCTGATCCATGCGGTGCTGCGCGAGGACCGATCGGCGATGCAGCCGTACCTCGATGTGACCGCGTCGCAAATCGCGTTCTTCGAGGAGTGGTTCGGGCCCTACCCACTCGATCGTTATGGCGTCGCGATCAGCGACAGCTTCGGCGGCTTGGCCATGGAGACCCAGGAGCGCTCGCTCTTCAGTCGTGAAGACTTCCAGACGGGCTCCGTGGAGTTCATCCAGCAGGTCCTGCTGTCGCATGAGCTGGCGCACCAGTGGTTCGGCGATGCGGTCTCGCCCGCGCGCTGGCGCGACATCTGGCTCAACGAGTCCTTCGCCACGTATGGGCAGTGGATGTGGCTCGACCACCTCGGGTTGCTGCCACTGCAGACGTCCGCCGACACGGCGCTCGCGCAGCGTCAGGTGGGTTCGTCGGCCGACCCTGCCGTCGACGACCTCTTCGGGTTCAACAGCTACGACGGTGGGGCGGTGGTGCTGCAGGCGCTGCGGTCGACCATCGGCGACGATGCGTTCTTCACGCTGCTCCAGCGCTGGGCGCACGAAGGCAACGGCACGTCACGAACCACGGAGGACTTCGTCGCGCTCGCCGAGGCGGTGACGGGCAGCGACCTTGGGGACTTCTTCGCGACGTGGCTCTACGCGGACCGCACGCCGTCTTCGTTCCCCTGAACCCTCGGTCAGTGGCCGGTGACCCGTTCGAGCACGGCTTCCCGGAACCTGGCCGGACGACCGGTCCTGGCTTCGTGTGCGTCGACGCTGGACGGCAGGCGCACCATCGCCGTGATGCCGAGCCACCGGAGTGGTTCGGGTTCCCAACGTCGGGCCCGATGGCCGACCCACGGCAGCGTCGTCAGCTCGGACGGTTCGCCGGAGATCAGATCGGCCAGGGTCCGTCCGGCGAGGTTGGTGGTGCCGACGCCGTCGCCCACGTAGCCGCCCGCTGAAGCGAGGCCGGTGGCGGCATCGAAGTTCGCCGCGCACCACCAATCACGTGCTGCTGCGACCGCACCGCCCCACTGGTGGGTGACCGGGACGTCGCCGAGCACGGGAAACATGTCGCGCAGCGTCGCTCGCAATGCGTCGCGCACGCCGGCGTGTCGTTCGAAGGAGGGCTTGACGCCGCTCCCGAAATGATACGGGGCGCCCCTTCCGCCGAACGCCAACCTGCCGTCGGCGGTGCGCTGTCCGTAGATCACCATGTGCCGTCCGTCGTTGAAGGTCGGGCGATCGTGCAGCCCGATCTCTTCCCACACCGAGTCCGGGAGCGGTTCGGTGGCGATCATCAGCGAGTAGATCGGCACCATCCGCCGTGCGTGACCGGGAAGTGATCCGGTGAAGGCCTCCGTCGCGCGGACCACCACGTCGGCGCGTATGGTCCCGTGTTGGGTGCGGACCGAGCGCGGTGAGATCTCCAGCGCGGGTGTGTGTTCGTAGATCGTCGCCCCGAGCCGCTCCACGGCTCGGCCGAGCCCCCGAGCGAGACGAGTCGGGTGGATCGCCGCGCAGTGCGGGGTGAACGTCCCACCCAGCACGCGGGTCGCGCCCAACATCTGATGCGCCTCCTGGGCACCCAGCAACCGATAGTCGTCCTCGCCGAAGCCGTAGGAGTGGAGATGCTCGACGTGCTCGCACGCCCGCGCCAGTTGCACCTGGTTGCGGGCGAGGGAGAGGAAGCCTCCTCGCTGGAAGTGACAATCGATGCCTTCGGCGGCGGCGACGCGACCCACCTCGTCGACCGTGTCGTGCATCACCCGCTGAAATCGCGCCGCCTCGTCACGCGACGACACCGCGGCGATCGCGTCGAGTCCCATCGGGAGCAACGCCGAGCACCATCCGCCGTTGCGGCCGCTGGCGCCGAATCCCACGACGTTCGCCTCGACGATCGCGATGCGCAGTGAAGGGGTGCGTTGGAGCAGGTAGTACGCGGTCCACAGACCCGTGTAGCCGGCGCCGACGATGGCGACGTCGACGTCGAGGTCGCCACCCAGAGCGGGTCGCGCCGGTCCCCAGTCTTCGTCGGACATCGTCGCGTGCCACATCGAGAGGCTCGACAGTTCGTGCATGCGGCCACACTAGGGACCCGACGAGGGGACCTCGGTCAGCCGAGCAGGCGGTTGTCGATGAGGCGCACGTCGCCGAACCACACACCGATGAGGGCGACGGTGTGCTCGTCGGCGAGATCGACCGGCCTCAGCGTGCGGGCGTCGACGAGTTCGAGATGTTCGAACCTCGCCAGGGGCTCCGCGACCACCACGCGGCGGCCGAGGTCGACGAGGTGATCCGCGCGGCGTTCGCCCAGCACGAAATGGTCCACGACCGTCGCGAGCGCTCGGGGGACGCATACGGCAGCGCCACGTTGGGCACCGCTCAGACGCCGGTTGCGGCTGGACATCGCCACACCATCCGCATCGCGCACCGTGGGGACGCCCACGATGTCGATCCCCATGTCCAGGTCGAGCGCCATCCTGCGGATGATCACCTGTTGCTGGAAGTCCTTGAGGCCGAACACCGCGACATGTGGGCGAGCGGCATGGAAGAGCTTGGCGACCACCGTCGTCACGCCGCGGAAGTGCCCGGGCCGCTGGGCGCCCTCGAGCACGTCGGCGAGAGCGCCCGGGTCGACGTGGGTGTCGAAGCCGTCGGGGTACATCGTCGCGGCCAGCGGCGCGTAGACGGCGTCGACACCCGCAGCACGGCACTGGGCGAGATCGTCGTCGATCGGGCGAGGGTAGGCGGCGAGGTCGTCGGCGCGATTGAACTGGAGGGGGTTGACGAAGATCGAGACCACCACGACGTCGGCTTGCTCGTGGGCGGCGTGGATCAGGGCGAGGTGGCCGGCGTGCAACGCACCCATGGTGGGCACCAACGCGACCCGATTGCCCTGGGCTCGCTGCCCGTCGCTCCATGCCGCGAGCGCGACAGGTGTGGTGAACACCTCCATCGTGGCGGTCAGTGGAAGCTGTGCTGGTCGTCGGGCCAACTGCCGTCGCGCACTTCGGCGATGAACGCCTCGGTGGCCGCGATGGCGTCACCACGGAGGTTGGCGTAGTGCTTCGTGAACTTGAGTGCCAGCTCACTCAGACCGAGCACGTCGTGCAGGACGAGCACCTGGCCGTCGCAGTCGGGGCCGGCACCGATGCCGATGGTGGGGATCGAGAGTTTCTTCGTGATCTCCTGGGCGAGGTCGCGAGGGACGCCTTCCACCACGACCGCGCAGGCGCCGGCCTGCTCCACGGCGTGTGCGTCCTCGAGGAGACGTTCACGTCCACCGGCGTCGAACCCGCTCTTCTTGCCCTGCACCTTGTGTCCGCCCATGCGATGGAAGCTCTGCGGCGTCAGCCCGATGTGGCCCACGACCGGAATGTCGACGCGCGTGATCGTCTGGATGGTCTCCGCCATCACCACGCCGCCCTCGAGCTTGACGCATTCGGCGCCTTCCTTCATCAGCCGGATCGAGCTCTCGACGGCCTGCTGTGGGCTGACCTGGTAGCTGCCGAAGGGGAGATCGCCGACGATCAGCGCCCGCGGTCGGGCGCGTGCCACGAGTCGGACGTGATACGCCATCTCGTCGAGTTCGACGGGAATCGTGTTCGCCTCACCCTGCACCACCATGCCCACGCTGTCGCCGACGAGGATCATGTCGATGCCCGCGGTGTCGACCAGGTGGGCGAACGTCGCGTCGTACGCCGTGATCATGGTGATGCGTTCCTCGAGCGCCTTCATGCGGGCGAGGTCCGGAACGGTGACCTTCTGGCGATCCACGGGGTCGACGCTAGTCACTCATCGGTCCGATTGGAAACGTGGGTAGGCGCTCGGGCACAGATCTCGGTACGCCGGATCGTCGCCCGTCGCCGTGGCCTGCACGATCGCGTCGGTGCACGCGGTCGCGAAGCATGCGGCGCCCGCCTCGAGCACCGCGTTGAGCCAACCGACGCGAGCACGCCGTGGTGGTGCGCCCGGTTCCGAGGAGTCGGCGAGCGAGCCGAGGTCGTCGCGGCCCGTGGCGACACCGAAGATCGCATCGCCGTCGAGCATCGAGTGCACCGGCCGGATGGCGCGGGCGAGCCCGTCGTGGGCCACCGTGGCGAATCGACTGCACTCCGCCTTGCTGAGCGCGGCCGTGGTCGCGACCACGCCGATCGTGGTGTTGAGCGGGGGAGTTGCGGCCTCCAGGTGGCTGCGGAGCGCGTCGCGGTCGGAGGCCGAGGGCCGACGCAACCTGGTCGAACCTGGCTCCCAGGGCATCGCCGTGCGCGGATCGATCACCGACCCAGCCGAGTTGACCACGGCCAACGCAGCGACCACCACGCCGTTGGGAAGGGTGATGCTCGCGGTGCCGACACCGCCTTGCAGCCCGCGGGACCGAGCGCCGGTGCCGGCGCCGACGGACCCCGTAGCGACGGCGGAGGAGCGTGCTGCACGGGCGGCACGGCGGCCGAACCCTGCGTCTGGTCGGTTGCCGAACACGCCGCCCCGTTGAAGATCGAAGATCACCGCGGTCGGCACGATCGGGACGACCTCGTCCGCGAGCGGTCCGACCTGGAAGCCGACCCCCTTCTCCTCGAGGTACTCCATCACACCGCCGGCAGCGGACAGCCCGAACGCGCTGCCTCCGGTGAGGCAGATGGCGTGCACCGTGTGCATCGTCGCGGTGGGTTGGAGGAGGTCGGTCTCACGGGTGCCGGGGCCTCCGCCACGGACGTCCACACCGGCGACGGTGTCGGCCGGCAGCAGGATCACCGTCGTGCCGGTCCGCCACCCCCGACCGACGCGCTGGGCATGTCCGACGCGGATGCCGGGCACATCGGTGAGGCACCCTGCCGGCGTCACGACCCGATGCTGTGGGCGACGATGGAGGCGGGATCGGTGGCGTCGGCTTCGAGGGCGCCCGCGCCGAAGGTTCGCCACACGCCGAGGCCGACGATGTAGAGCGGGCAGGCGACGAGCAGGTAGTCGGCTGCCGAGTTGTGCTGAGGGAGGTCCAAGGTCATGGCGATGACCGTCGCCAGCCACACGACGGTGACCGAGATGGTGACCGGACGGAACCGGCGCACCTGCATCGGATGCACGAACTTCCAGTTGGTGAGCTGCGTGAGCGAGAGCAGCACGCACACGGTGGCAGTGACCCACGGCGGCGACTCGAGCAGGTAGAGCGTGGGGACGATCATGTTCCACTCACACGGAAAGCCGTTGAAGAAGTGGTCGTGGGTCATCTGGTCGGTGCGCGACATCCACAGCGCCGACATGAACAGCACGAACGCCCCGATGATGAGCGACCAGCCCTTCGGGAGCATCCCGAACTGGTGGAGGAACAGCACCGGGATCACGATGCACGTGACGAAGTCGACGATCAGGTCGAGGGTGTAGCCGTCGATCCGCGGCACGTTCTCGCGCACGCACCATGCCCGTGCGACCGGCCCGTCGACACCGTCGAGGATCATCGCCACCGCGAGCCACAGGATGGCCTGCTGGGCCTTGCCGTCGGCGACCGCGATGAGGCCGAACATGCCGCACACGGCCCCCAACGCGGTGAAGGAGTGGACGAACCAACCCTTCGCCACAGCGTGCCGGAGTTCTTTGGGAAGCAGTTGCTCGGATGACATCTGGGTGACGTGATCGCCATCTGGCCGCCCGTGGCAGCCGTCGACCGGTCATGCTAGCCGTACCACCCGCTAGCTTCCCCGGCATGCGCCGCAACCTGGTGAACCGTTCCCGAGCGACCGGGTATCGCATCGGCGGTGAGGTCGTTCGGCGCGCCTGGGCCCTCGTGAGTCGGGTGGGGGCGATCGGCCCCGACAGCGCCGCCGGCCGACGCTTCGGACGCTTCGGCGCGAACAGCATCATCTGCTTTCCGCACAACACGATCTTCAACGAGCGCTACATCCACATCGGGACGGGCACCATGATCGGGCCACAGTCCACGCTGTCGGCCGGAATGGTCCCCGGACAGCAGTGCCTCAGCGATCCGGTCGTCCGCATCGGCGACCGCTGCCTGATCGGCAAGGGCACCGGCATCGTCGGCCACTTCTCGATCGACATCGGCGACGACGTGTGGACAGGGCACCACGTGTACATCACCGACCAGAACCACGGGTACGAGGACGTGACCCGCCCGATCTCGCAGCAGACCCAGCCGGAGCGCCCGGTGCGCATCGGCGACGGCTCCTGGATCGGCCACGGCGCGGTCGTCCTCCCCGGCTCGGTCATCGGCCGCCACGTCACCATCGGGGCCAACTCCGTCGTGTCCGGTGAGATCCCCGATTTCAGCGTCGCCGTCGGGTCGCCTGCCAAGGTCATCAGGCGCTATGTGGAGGGACAGGGCTGGGTCCGGGTGGATTGACGGAAGTCACACCGAAATTTGCATGACGCAGGCGACTCGCAGGATTACGATACGGAACCGTTCCGTATCGAAAGACCCCCGATGACTTCTGCTCCGCTTCATGAACCCGACCTGATCGATCCACGAGTGCACGCTCGTCGATGGTTCACCCTCGCCACGCTGTGCCTCAGCCTGCTCATCATCGTGATGGACAACACCATCCTCAACGTGGCGATCCCGTCCCTCGTCACCGAGCTCGGAGCCACGAACAGCCAGCTGCAGTGGATCGTCGACGGGTACACGCTGGTGTTCGCCGGCCTCCTGCTCACCACCGGCAGCCTCGGTGACCGGTTCGGCCGCAAGCTGGCGCTGCGAGTCGGCATCGTCATCTTCGCCTTCGGCTCGGTGCTCTCGGCGCTGTCGGGGAGCCCGTCGCAGCTGATCCTGACCAGGGCGCTCATGGGCGTCGGCGGTGCGCTGATCATGCCGTCGACGCTGTCGATCCTCACCAACGTGTTCCGCGACCCCCGCGAACGCGGTCGTGCCATCGCCATCTGGGCCGGCTTCTCGGGTCTCGGCGTGGCGCTCGGCCCCGTCATCGGCGGCATCCTGCTCACCCACTTCTCGTGGAGCTCGGTGTTCTGGGTCAACCTGCCCATCGGCGCCACCGCGTTGGTCGCCGGCCACTTCTTCGTCCCCGAGTCCAAGGATCCAGCTGCCCCCCGGCTGGATCCGCTCGGGGCGTTGCTCTCCATGATCGGTCTCGGCTCGATGTTGTTCGGCATCATCGAGGGGCCCGACAAGGGATGGACGAGTACCGAGGTGACGGTGGCGTTCGCCGTCGGCATCATCGGGGTCGTCTCCTTCATCCTGTGGGAGCAGCACACCGAGCACCCGATGCTCGACATGAGCTTCTTCAAGAACCCGCGCTTCACCGCCGCCAACACCGCGGTCACCCTGACGTTCTTCGCGCTGTTCGGTTCGCTGTTCCTGATGACGCAGTACTGGCAATTGGTGCACGGCTACACCGCCCTGCAGGCCGGCATCCGGCTCGTCCCGTACGCCATGACGATGATGATCACCGCGCCACTGTCCGCTCGCCTGGTGGAACGCATCGGCACGAAGCGGGTGGTCACGATGGGGCTGATCCTCATCGCCTCTGCGATGGTCGTGCTGTCGTTCATCCACACCGAGTCGAGCTACTTCCGTGTCATCGCCAACATGTGCTTCATGGCGATGGGCATGGGCCTGGTGATGGCGCCCGCCACCGAGAGCGTGATGGGTTCGCTGCCCCGGGCAAAGGCAGGCGTCGGCTCCGCGGTGAACGACACGACTCGCCAGATGGGCGGCGCGATGGGCGTCGCCGTCATCGGCAGTCTCGTGGCGAGTGTCTACGCCGCCGGCATCGACGACGTCGCCGGCTCGTTCGGCCTCAGCGGATCCGCGCTCACCGATGCTCGCGCCAGCCTCGGCGGCGCGCTGAAGGGTGCCGTGTCGATGGGTGATTCCGCTCCGGCCTTCATCAGCGCAGCCAAGGATTCGTTCGTGCACGGGCTCTCCGGCGGTCTCCGACTGGGCGCGGTGGTCGTCGGTCTCGCCGCCGTGGTCGCCTATCGCTATCTGCCCGCGACCGCCCACGACGCTGTCGCCGAACAGAGTCCCGCCGACGCACTGTCGCCGGTGGCAGGATCCTGATCAGTGCACGCCACCGACGACGATCTCGAGACCCCCGATACAGGGACCCGGCGCGGCCGGCCACGCAACGAAGCCTGTACCGGCGAGATCCTCAGTGCAGCGCTGCAACTGGTCGCTGAGGTCGGCATCGCCGGTCTGACGATGGATGCCGTGGCCTCGCAGGCCGGTGTCGGCAAGGCCACGATCTACCGGCGATGGTCGTCGAAGGAAGCGCTGATGCTCGACGCGTGGATGTCGTGCGTTCGTCAGCCGGAGGTGCCCGACACGGGCAATCTGCGAGGCGATCTGCGGATCATGCTGGGCCAGGTGTGGCACCCGCTCACCGAGGGCGAACTGCAGCGGGTCTTCCCGCAGATGATCGCCGCCGCGAAGGTCAACCCCGATGTCGCCGAGGCGTATCAGGAGTTCATCACCCAGCGCCGCAGTGGCCTCCAGACGGTGTTGCAGCGGGCCGTGGCCCGCGGCGAGATCGATGCCGACGCCGACCTGAGCCTCGTCCACGATCTGCTGGTCGCACCCCTGCTCTATCGCTGGATGGTCACCGACGCGCTCGTCGACGACTCCGTCGTCGAGCTGGTCATCACCACGGTCACCTCCGGCATCGCCCCCCGCTGAGTTCCGTCACCGGTCGATCGATCGGGTCCGCCATCGCCAAGCGGCGGGCGACGCCCGCGACGCCGGCGCAGAGTCCACCGATGAGCAGACCGAACGTCGGCCAGACCATCAGGACCCAGCGCGGGGTCGATGGTGCTGCTCCCGTGGCGCATCGATCACCCGAGCCGGTTCCGAAGTCGCATGCGTCCACCCATGCGCGATCCAGCACACGCGACACCCACCAGCCGACGGCGACGAGACACAGAGCGACGCCGACGGCGATGACCCGGCGCCGACTCGCGGGAACTCTGGACGTCCACAGTGCCGACGCGACGAGGGCGGCCATCGACAGGACCCAGAGAAGGATGACCGCATTCGTCACCTCGTCCGTCGACGGCGATGACGAACTCGGCAGCGTCATCGCGTACCCCACCGCCGCGGCGATCGAGATGACGATCGCCGCACACGGGACGAGCGGCAGCCCCGCCCTGCGAACGCTCGGCTGCGAAGTCAGCGCATCCTCCACGGATGTTCCTTGACTGCGCCCGCAGCCGCGAGCCCGGCGCCCAGCACGAGCATCACACCGATGACCGACACGTACCATGGTCCGACCACGAGCAAGCCGACTCCCAAGCCCGCAAAGCCGAGCACGGTCACGATGATCCCGAACCCGGCGCGGATCTCGAGGTGCCGACGCCACGCCGGGTCGAGATCTCGTGCGGCCTCAGCGGCGTGCGCTTCCTGCTCGGCGATCGATGCGTCGTACGCACGCTGCCACTGCGACGGTTCGTCCGGCGACATCACCTCACGAGCCTTTCACACGATGATGAACGGTGGCGTCGCGCGACTGGGACGGGTCAGGTCTTGAGGTCGCCGCCGAGTTCGCCGGGCGGCGTGCATGCGGGCACGTCGTTGCCCTTCACGCCGGCGGTGAAGTCGGCGACCACGTTCGACACCGGCCCGCCGGCGACGACGGTCTCGGAGTACGGCACGAGGTCACCGGCCCGCAGACTCGCGGCGTATCGACGCCGGTCCTTGATGACCAGGCGGTAGTTCTCGTCGAAGATGTCGAGCAGCTGGCGATCGCGGGCGGTGGCGACCGGGATGGCGACGATGTCGTCGAGCATCTGCTCGATGATGTCGGTCGCCTTGTCGACGATCGCTGCCCGCTGTGCCATCTGTTCGGGCGTCGGATTCGAGATGTAGCCGCCCGTCTTGTCGACGAGCAGTTCGCGCTGATCCTGGGCGGCCTGGCAGATCGGCGCCGCCTTCTCCCGCCAGGTGGTGTCCTCGAGCTGATAGATGCCCTGGTCGGAGGCGAAGAAGAAGTAGAAGACCCACATCGCGGCGACCATCAGGCACAGCACGACCAGCACGAGCTTCACCCAGGTCCGCCCTGGCCGGACTTCGACGGGGGGATTCATCACCGGGGCGCTCATGAGGACTGCTTCCTGGGTCGGTAACTGACGGCGAGCTGTGTGGCGGCACCACCGATGCCGAGGACGCCGGCGACCACCGCGCCGCTCCATCCGGAGAACGCGAGGTCGAAGTGCGTGGTCGAGCGACCAGCGGCCGGGGCCGATCATCGCCACGACGAACGCGACGACGGCGATGGAGGCGCAGTACTCCCAGCCCTGGTTCGGCTTGAACACGAAGAAGCCGACCTTCCAGTGCACGGTCCAGATGGCCACCGCCATCAACGCCACCATCGCGCCGGCGGCCAGTGGCGTGAGCAGGCCCAGGGCGAAGAGGAGCCCGGCCCCGATCTCGGTGGTCGCGGCGAGGCGGGCCTGCCAGTACGGCCACTTCATTCCCAACGACCGGAACCACGCCTCGGTTCCGGTCAGCTTGCCGCCGCCGAAGACCTTGTTGTAGCCGTGGTAGGCGAGGAACGGACCGAACACCACGCGCAGGATGAGGAGGCCGGCGTCGAGCTGCTGCACTCCGTCAGGTTACGGGTTGGCCCACGGTCGAGCCATTTCGCATGGGATATCGGCGTCATTCGAACGCGGCCCGGTGGTAGAACGGTCAGCCGTGGGAAAGGGCATGGACGTTCCGATGGAAGCCGGTCGAATGGCGCAGGCGTTCCGGCTCGTACGCGCCCTGCTGCGGCACAACAAGCGGACGTTCTTCATCGCCGTCAGTGGTGCGGCGGTGTTCGCCGCGTGCACGGTCGCCTCGGCTGCGGTGGTCCGCCTGATCATCGACAAGGTCATCACGCCGCGCTTTCGTGACGGCTCCGTGCCGACCTCCACGGTGGTCGCGGTCCTCGGTGCGCTGATCCTGCTCGGCATCGTGCGCGCCGTCGGTGTGGTGGTGCGACGTACGTGGGCGGGCCGCACCACCTGGCGGGTGACCGAACGCCTCACCGCGGAAGTGGTCGACCGGTTGACCGAGCAGCCCATCCCGTGGCACCGCCGTCAGAGCACGGGCGACCTCATCACCCGAGCGGGCGTCGATGCCGAAGCCGCCACCTCGGTGCTCGGTCCGTTGCCCTTCGCCTCGGGCGTCGTCGTGCTGATCTTCCTGTCGTCGATCTGGCTGCTGATCACCGACCTTCCGCTGGGGATCGCAGCGGTGTGCGTCTTCCCGGTGCTGCTCGGGCTGAACATCACCTATCAGCGCCGAGTCGATCAGTTCTACAACACGGCCCAGGACGAACTCGGTCGGTTGAGTGCCGCGGTGCACGAGAGCTTCGACGGTGTCGCCGTCGTCAAGTCCTTCGGCGCCGAGCACCGAGAGACGGAGCGTCTCGCCGTCATCGCTCGCCGTCTGCGCGAGGCCCGGTTGGGGGCGGTCAAGCTCCGCAGCATCTTCGAATCGTTGCTCGACGGCATTCCCAACGTCGTCAACATCGGCTTGCTCGTCGGCGGTGCGTACCGCGTGCGTTCGGGGGCCATGACCGTGGGTGAGCTCACGAGCTTCATCTACCTGTTCACACTGCTCGTGTTCCCGCTGCGCCTCATCGGGTTCACGCTCTCGGAGTTGCCGCACTCCGTCGCCGGCTGGACTCGCATCCGCTCGCTGCTCGATCAATCGGTGGCGGTCGACCCCGCGGCGTCGTTGCGTCACGGCCCCGACAACCGGGTCGTCCTCGACGACGTCCACTTCGCTCACGAAGGTGAGCGCGACGTCCTCACCGGGGTCGACGCGGTCATCCCCGGCGGACGCACGGTGGCCGTCGTCGGTGCCACGGGTGCGGGAAAGACCACGTTGCTCCACCTCATCGCCGGGCTGATCGCTCCTGACGCCGGCACGGTCACGGTGCCGGCCGGGGGAGTGTCCATCGTGTTCCAGGAGGCCTTCATGCTCGCGGGCACCGTGCGCGACAACATCACCCTGGGCGACGAGGTGCCGACCGACGCGATCGAGTTGGCGCTGCAGGTCGCCGAGGCCCAGTTCGTACACGCGCTGGCGCAGGGCCTCGACACCGAGATCGGGGAACGCGGCGTCGGTCTGTCCGGCGGGCAGCGGCAACGGCTCGCGCTCACCCGAGCGCTGGTCCGACGACCCGCGGTCCTGCTGCTCGACGACACCACCTCCGCCCTCGACCCCACCACCGAGGCGAAGGTCATCGCCAACCTGAGAGCGGCGCTCACCTCGACCACCGTCGTCGCGGTCGCGAGTCGCCCTTCGACCATCGCCCTCGCCGACGACGTCCTCTATCTGGTGGAGGGCAAGGTCGTCGCGCACGGCGTGCACGACGAGCTGATGAGGAACGTCCCCGCGTACCGGCAGTTGATCGAGGCGTTCGAGCACGACCGGGAGAGCCTCGACGTCCCCACGGCGGTGCAGTCATGAGCGAGCCCATCAGCCGCTGGAGCGCGGTCGAGACCATCGGCAAGGGCGTCCGCGCCGCGCCGGCGCTTCGCATCGGCTTCGTCACCACGCTCGGCCTGGCGATGGTGGGAGCCGCCGGCCGTGTCGTGATCCCGATCCTCGTGCAACAGGCGATCGACCGCGGGTTGTCCGCCGACGGCGTGAAGGTCGGCACGGTCACCAACCTCGCCATCATCGCCTTCGTCGTGATCTGCATCGCCACCTGGGCACAGCGCACCGCCGTGTACCGGCTGGGCCAGCGCAGCGAGGAGGCGCTCTACTCGCTGCGGGTCAGCCTCTTCGAACACATCCACCGGCTGAGCATCGCCGACCACAGCGAGGAGCGGAAGGGTGCGCTCGTGGCCCGAGTCACCTCCGACGTCGAGACGCTGGCCCAGTTCTTCCAGTGGGGTGGCCTGGCCTGGTTGCTCGACGGCACCCTGATGCTGCTCGTTGCCGGCGTGATGCTCGCCTACGACTGGGCGCTCGCCGTCGTCGCCTTCGTCGTGGCGGCGCCGCTGGCCTTCGTGCTGCAGCGCGTGCAACGGCACCTCGTCCAGGCCTACGACTCGGCCCGTGCCGAGAACGCGCAGGTGATGACACAGATCAGCGAGGTCGTCGCCGGCGCCGAGACGCTGCGTTCCTACGGCGCCGGCGAGCACTACGCGGAACAGGTGAAGGCAGCCAGTCACCAGCGCTCGAACTCGTTCATCCGGGCCGGCACGATCGGCGCCTTCCTGTTCCCCTCCGGCGAGGTGTTCGGTGTGCTCACGGTGTCGGCCGTCGTCGTCACCGGCCTCGTGCGCGGCCCGGGCAGCGGCCTCACCGCCGGCGCGATGGTGGGGTTCCTCTTCCTGACCTATCGGTTCCTGGAACCCATCGCCGAGTTCACCGAGGTGCTCGACCAGACCCAGACCGCGGTCGCCGGCATGCGCCGAGTGCTCGGTGTGCTGGAGATCCCGATCGGTCCCCCCGAGCCGCAGGTCCCGATGACGCTGGCCCCTGGCGCGCTCGCCGTCACCATCGATCGCGTCGACTTCAGTTATCGCACCCGCGGTGACAGCGACGAGCCTCCGGTGCTCACCGGGGTGTCGGTGCACATCCCCGCCGGTCAACAGGTGGCCGTGGTCGGCGAGACCGGATCCGGCAAGACCACGCTCGGGCGACTGGTGGCCCGTCTCGCCGATCCCTCCGCTGGTTCGGTCCTCGTCGGGGGCGTGCCCCTCACCCGTGTCAGCAACGCGGACCTTCGCACGAGACTGACGGTGGTGCCCCAGGAGCCGTTCCTCTTCGAGGGCACCATCGCGGCCAACCTTCGCTTCGCCAAGCCCGATCTCTCCCCGGCAGACCTCGAGCGGGCCATCGCCGACCTCGACCTCGACGACTGGCTCGACACCCTGCCGGACGGCATCGACACGGAAGTGGGAGAGCGCGGCAACCAGCTCTCCGCCGGTGAGCGGCAGCTGGTCGCGCTGATCCGAGCGTCGCTCGTCGACCCCGACGTGCTCGTGCTCGACGAGGCGACGTCCTCGGTCGACGCACTCACCGAGGTCCGCCTCGCGCGTGCCCTCGAGCGGCTCGCGTCGGGCCGCACCACGATCGCCATCGCCCATCGCTTGTCCACGGCGGCCCGCGCCGATCGGGTGCTGGTGCTCGAGCACGGCCGTCTCGTCGAGGACGGACCGCACAGCGACCTGATCCTCCTGGAGGGTGCCTACTCGCGGATGTTCGAGGCGTGGGTGGCGGCCACCTCGGCGGGCTGAGGTTCGCTCACCGACCGAACGGGTCGGGTCCGAAGACGTCGCCCGGAACACAGCTGATCTGCAGTGGGCTGGTGACGTACGAGGTCGACTCGAACTGCACCGTCTCCCCCGGGGGCACGTTGTTCACCCGAACCAGATCCGAATCCAGCACGCGGCCGCCGGCCGTGTAGTCGATGGTGATCTGGTAGTCGTGGACGGAGTCGTCGTTGTTGACGATCGTGGCCGTCGCGGTGACGGCGCCGTTGGCCCTGTCGCAGGCGACGATCTGCACGGTGTACGGACCGGGGTCGAGGTAGCCCCCGAACTCGCGCAGCACGGCCCGGGTGAACACGAAGCCGACGGTGCACAGCGCGAGTGCGGCGATCGACACCACGATGCCGGTGATGGCGAACCCGCGGCCGCGTCCCTCGCGTTGGGCGGCGGCGCGGATCCCGATGATGCCGAAGATGAAGGCGGCGATCGCCCCGACCCCGGCCAGCACGAAGAGGAACGGGACCCATGCGGTCAGCAGCGAGACGAGAGCGACGACGAAGGACGCGATTGCCATGCCGCGTCCGCCGCGTGGCGATTCGGGGGTGGCGGGTGCCCATCCCTGCTGGCCGGACCACCCCGGCTGGCCGCCTTGCCCCGACCACCCTGCCGGCCCGGACCATCCCGGTTGGCCCGCCTGACCCGACCAGCCGGGACTTCCCGACTGGCCCGGCTGGCCCGGAGTGCCGGCGGGATCGACGAAACGACGCCCGCCCACGGAGACGTCGGCGGTCCACTGGGTCCCGTTGTAGTACCGGTACTCGTAGCGCCGAGTCGGATCTGGATGCCACCCTGCCGGCCCGCTCGGAAGACTCACGGCGGTGACGCTATCCGTCGCGCCGGCGCTCCTCGCTCTACAGTCGGTGGTGATGGAGATCGTGCTCATTCGCCACGGCGAACCCGAATGGGTTCGCGAAGGCCTCAACGTCGTCGACCCGCCGCTCACCGATCGGGGCCGGATGCAAGCGGAGTGCGTGGGCACCGAGCTCGCCGCTGAGTCCTTCGACGAGATCATCGTCTCGCCCCTGCGGCGTGCTCGCCAGACCGCGGTGCCGCTGCGCACCGCACTGGGGCACGACGAAGCGATCGAGCCGTTCCTGGAGGAGATCCGCGAGCCGAACTGGCACGGCACGCCGGCCGAACTGGCGAGGACGGCCTACGAGGAGGAGAAGGCCCGCGCCGCCGAAGACCGTTGGCACGGTCTGTCAGGCGGGGGAGAGCCGCCGCGGGAGTTCGTCGAGCGCGTCCGGGCCGGTGCTGTCGACTTCTGGGCCTCGCGAGGGATGTACCGAGCCAAGCAGACCCTCCCCGTGTGGCATCTCGACCGCCCGGACCTGCGCATCGCCGTCGTCGCCCATGCCGGCACCAACGGCGTCCTGCTCTGTCATCTGCTGGGCCTCGATCCCGTGCCGTGGGAATGGGACCGATTCGTCACCCACCACGCCTCCATCACGCGGCTGCGCAGCATTCAGTTGGCCGACGGGCACACCTTCGCGCTCACACGCCTCAGCGATGTGGAGCACCTGCCTCGCGATTCGCGGACGGCCTGAGACGTCCACACCTCGTGACGCGTGTGGTCACCAGGTGCAGCGCATCCGCTTGATGCCGTTGATGAAGTTGCTCTGCAGGTAGTCGGGCTCGCCGACGGTCTGGATCGTGGGCATGCGGCGGCGGAGCTCGTCGAACATCACGGCGATCTCCCGGCGGGCGAGGTTGGCGCCGAGACAGAAGTGAGGGCCTCCCGCGCCGAAGCCGACCTGCGCGGGTTGCGGCTGCCGCGTGACGTCGAAGCGGTAGGGGTCGGCGTACACCTTCGGATCACGGTTGGCCGAGTTGTACCACATGATCAACTTCTGTCCGGCGAGGATCTCCTGTCCACCGACCACGGTGTCCTCGGTGGCCGTCCGCCGGAAGTGGATGACGGGCGTGGCGTAGCGAACGATCTCGTCGACAGCGGTCTTGGTGTTCGCATCCCAGTTGTCCCACCACAGCGAGCGTTGGTCGGGGTGCTGGGTGAGGAGGCGCATCCCGTGACTGATGGCGTTGCGGGTGGTCTCGTTGCCGGCCACGACGAGCAGGATGAAGAACGAGCCGAACTCCTGCGCCGTCAGTCGCTCGCCGTCGACCTCGGCGTGCATCATGATCGACGTGAGGTCCTCGCGTGGTGTCGCCAAACGATCCTCGCCCAGGGCCTGTGCGTACTGGAACAGGCCCATGCCCGCACTGACGAGGTCCTCGAACGTCGTCGTGAACTCGGGGTCACCGACGCCGAGGATCACGTTGGTCCATGCGAACATCTGTGCCTCGTCGGCCTTGGGGATGCCCATCATCTCGCAGATGATCTGCAGCGGCAGCGGCGCCGCGACTTCGTGGACGAAGTCGCATTCGCGCCCGGGGAACTCCTCCAGCAGCCGGTCGACCACACCCGTCGCCTTCTCCTTCACGTACTCCTCGACGCGAGCGATCTCCTTCGGCGTGAAGCCCTTCGACACGATCGAACGCAGCCGGAAGTGCTTGGGGTCGTCCATCATGATCATCGAGCCGAAGAACTCGCCGATCTCGAGCGGCATGTCGCCGATGTTGACGCCCTGGCCGCTCGCGAACAGCTGGGGGTTGCGACTGACGTGCCAGATGTCCTCGTGGTTGACCAGGGACCAGTAGCCGGGGCCGCGGGGGAACTGGGCGTCGGGGAAGTCGAACTCCTCCCACCAGCTCACGGGCCGTTCGTTGCGAAGGGTGTGGAAGGCGCCCTCGCGCACCTCACGTGGCGCGATCCAGAACTCCGGATCTGACAGGTCGAAGGTGCCCAGGGCCATGTCGGCGAGTTGCATCGGCGGATCGTAACCCGGCCCTAAGCTGGCGGACGTGTTGCAACCCTCAGAGATCGACCGCCTGCTCGTCGTGATGGCCCACCCCGACGACGTCGACTTCGGCTCGGCGGGCACCATGGCCTGGCTGACGACCAACGGCGTCCATGTCACCTACTGCATCGTCACCGACGGGGATGCGGGCGGCAGCGATCGCTCCGTCAGCAGGGCCGAGATGGCCGCGACCCGGCGTAAGGAGCAGACCGAAGCGGCCCACGCGGTCGGGGTGCACGACCTGGTGTTCCTCGGCTACCCCGACGGACGCCTGGAATGCACGCTCGACCTTCGTCGCGACATCAGCCGTGTCATCCGTGAGGTCCGGCCGACAGTGGTCGTCGGCCAGTCGCCCGAGCGCAACCTCGACCGTGTCTTCGCCAGCCACCCCGACCACCTCGCGGCCGGCGAGGCAGCGATGTGTGCGGTGTACCCCGACGCCCGCAACCCGTTCGCCTTCCCCGATCTGCTCGAGCAGGGCCATGAGCCCTGGACGGTGGAGGAGATGTGGGTCTCGGGTCATCCGGTGATCACCGACGCCATCGACGTCACCGACTTCATCGACCGCAAGTTCGACGCACTTCTGTCGCACCAGAGCCAGCACCCCGACCCCGAGGGCATGCAGGTGCGGGTGCGGCAGTGGATGAACGCCACGGCGGTCGCGAACGGACTGGCGGCGGATCGCCTCGCCGAGGGCTTCCGCGTGGTGCGCACCAACTGACCCGTCGAAGCCCCGTCGGGTTGCAGCAAGCTACCCACCGGTAGCTACGCTGCGCTTCGTTGTTCCGAAGCCCGAGGGGGAAGTTCCATGACCGAAGCCGTGATCGTCGCCACCGCCCGCAGCCCGATCGGGCGCGCCAACAAGGGGTCGCTGGTCAGCATGCGCCCTGACGACATGGC
This sequence comes from uncultured Acidimicrobiaceae bacterium, assembly GCA_963720695.1. GTDB lineage: Bacteria > Actinomycetota > Acidimicrobiia > Acidimicrobiales > Ilumatobacteraceae > UBA668. The sequence goes on along the minus strand of CAVRGG010000004.1, from coordinate 92,084 downwards.
CGCGCAGATCGTCAAGGCCCTCATGGCCAAGGCGCCGCAGGTGAAGGCCTCCGACGTGCAAGACCTGATGATGGGCATCGGTCAGCCGGCGGGCGAGGGTGGCTTCAACATCGGCCGCGTGGTCGCCGCGCTGGCAGGTCTCGAGGACGTTCCCGGCGTCACGGTCAACCGCTACTGCTCGTCCAGCCTGCAGACCATTCGCATGGCGTTCCACGCGATCAAGGCAGGCGAGGGCGACTGCTTCATCGCCGCCGGCGTCGAGACGGTGAGCCGCTATGCGAACGGTGCCAGCGACATGGCGCCGAACCCGATCTTCAAGGGCCCCGGCGAGCGCACCAAGCTTCGTGCCCAGGGCGGCCAGGGCACTTGGACCCCGCCCGAGGGTCTGCCCGACATGTACATCGCGATGGGTCAGACCGCCGAGAACGTCGTCGAGATCGAGGGGATCAGCCGCGAGGACATGGACCGCTTCGGCGTGCGGAGCCAGAACCTGGCCTGCGAGCACGTCGACAACGGCTTCTTCGAACGGGAGATCACCCCGCTGACCCTCGAGGACGGCACCGTCGTCTCCAAGGACGACGGTCCCCGGCCGGGTACCAACTACGAGACGGTCAGCCAGCTCAAGCCGGTCTTCCGTCCCGACGGCACCGTCACCGCTGGCAACGCCTGCCCGCTCAACGACGGCGCCGCCGCCGTGCTCGTGATGAGCGACACCAAGGCCAAGCAGTTGGGTCTCACCCCGCTGGCCCGCATCGTGGCATCAGGCGTGTCCGGGCTGAACCCGGAGATCATGGGCCTCGGGCCCATCGAGGCCATCCGCCAGACCCTCGGCCGCGCCAACATGACGATCGATCAGATGGACCTCGTGGAGATCAACGAGGCGTTCGCCTGTCAGGTCATCGGCTCCGCCCGTCACCTCGGCATCGACCTCGACAAGCAGATGAACATCCACGGTGGGGCGATCGCGCTCGGCCACCCCTTCGGCATGACCGGTGCGCGCATCATGACCACGCTGCTCAACGGCCTCGACTGGGAGGACAAGACCTACGGTCTGGAGAGCATGTGCGTCGGCGGCGGGCAGGGCATGGCGATGATCGTGGAGCGCCTCAGCTGATCGCGAGGGCCCGTTGCTGACGCTGACGCTGCGTCATCGCCAGCACCGCGAAACCGGCCACGCCGCATCCGGCGATGGTGAACATCCACTCCGGCCCCAGACCCTTGTACATCGCGCCCGCGGCATACGCCGTGACGGCGGCGATCAACAGGTTGCCCGCCCCGGCGAGCCCCTGTGCCGCCGCCGCACGCCCCAGCGGCGCGCCGCCGGCCACGACCGCCTGTGACGCAGGCACGCCGATGGCCTGCACCACCCCTTCCAGCGCGCTGAGGCCGACGATCACCCCGGGCGTTCCGATGAAGCCGTAGGCGGCGGTCATCGGGGCCACCATCAACGTCGCCAGGAACGCCACGCGGAGTGCGCCGCGCCGATCCGCGATGCGTCCGCCCGTCGTCGCGAGGAGTGCGAACGGGATGCCGTAGGCGAGGAACCCGAGGCTGATCAGCTTGTTCGACGCTCCCAAGTCGGTGAGGTAACGATCGAGGGTCGCGTCGTAGAACCCGACGGGGAGGAACAGGGCGAGGCTCATCAGCACGCCGGCGCGGATGCGGGGAATGCGCAGCAGATCGAACGCGAGGCGGTGGCGCTCGCCGATGGGAGGCTGCGGCAACGCGCGGGGAGCGAGCATCAGTGCCGCTGCGAGTGCGAACGACCCGGCGACGAGGAACGGCACCTTGATGCCGAACGGGTCGACGAGCATGCCGCCGATCATCGGTCCTGTCACGAATCCGGCGAGTTCCACGCCGCTGATGGTGCCGAGGCGCTTGGCGACGTCCTGGTCACTGACGCTGATCACCATCGCTCTCGACGCAGGGAGGAACAGGCTGTTGGAGAAGCCGACGACGGCCCGCGAGAGCACGAGCATCACCAGCGTGGTCGAGAGCGCGAACAGGATGCTGCCGGCCACCGCCATGCCGAGTCCGGCGATGAGCAGGAGCTTGGAGTGGCCGCGGTCGGCGTAAGGCGCGAGCAGGATCTGCCCGATCAACCCGACGAGAAAGCCGGATCCGGCGATCAGCCCGAGCCCGGCGTCGCTGAAGCCGTACGCGTCCTGGAGGTCGCTGAGGAGGGAGAAGACGACGCTGTTGGCGATCCCGATGCTCGCTGTGGCGATGAGGAGGGGATACCAGCCGGCGGGTCGTGCCGCTGTCACCACGGCAACTCGGCGCGGATGCGCACCATGTCGGGCTCGTGGTCGAACTTCACCGCGCGGAGCACGTATCGCTGGCCACCGGCCTGCAGCTCGGCGAGGCACCAACCCCCCGGTGCGTCACACTCGCCGTCGCCCATCGGGCGCAGCGAGTCGATGTCGAGTCCGGCGGTGTCCGCCTCGGCGTGCCACAGCGACAGCAGACCTCTGCGCAGCTCGGGCTCGTCGACGAGGTCGGCGCCGTGCAGGCACAGTTCCACCGTGGTGACCGTGACCGGTTGCACCTGGCTGAGGTTGACGACGTCGCCGCCGAGTTCGCCGTCGAGCATCACCACGAGCGGGCCGCCGGTGGCTGCGATCCCGCCGACGAAGCCGTATCGCACGAGTGGGAGCCCGTCGTCGCCGAGGCACTCGTAGCGGATGCGATCGCCCGGCGAGAAGGTCACGCGCCGACCTCCTGCACGATCGGCGTCGGCGAGCGCCGGCCATGACACGAGGGCCTGCGCCGACCACTCGTCGAAGGGACGGTCGGTGAGCGCGACGCATGCGATGTGTTCCCCCGGATCCACCCACAGGAGGGTACCGGCTCCGCCGAAGTGTCCGAACGTGTCGGGCGAGTTGCGCGTCCCGGTCCAATGCGGCGATTTCGCGCCCTTGATCTCCGTGCCCAGGCCCCACGGGCACGGGTCGAAGCGCCCGACTCCGGGCACGATGCCGGCGAGGCCGGGGAACTGCACGGCGTGGAAGGCCGCCGCGGAGTCGGCGGAGATCAGCGTCGGCGCTCGGAGCTCGGCGACGAACGCCACGAGGTCCGAGACCGTGCTGTACACGGCATGGGCGGGTGAGCCGTTCGATCGCGTCGCTGTCATGCCGAGCGGGACGAGCACCGCTTCGTGCAGATAGTCGGCGAAGGGCATCTCCGCCGCGTCGGCCAACGACCGCCGCGGCGAGCTCGATCCCGGTGTTGCTGTAGATGCGACGCGTGCCCGGTGTGGCGATCGGCGTCGGGCCGTCGAAGGCGTACCCGCCGGCGTGGGCGAGCAGGTGCCGCACCGTGCAACCGGGCTGTCCGGCGGGCTGGTCGAGGGACATGATCCCTTCTTCGCAGGCGATCAGCACCGCCCAACCGGCGAGCATCTTGGCGAGCGAGGCGATCCGGAAGGAGTGGTCGACCGGACCGATGGTGTGCACGCTGCCGTCGGGAGCCGTCACGGCGGCTGCGGCAGTGGTGACGGGCCAGTCGGCGACCTGCGCGAGCGCCCGCACGATTCGACTCAGGCGAGGCCGGTGGAGCGCAGCATCTCCGCGACGTGGAACGCCAGGTCGAGGCTCTGGCGGCCGTTGAGCCGTGGATCGCACACCGTTTGGTAGCGGTCGTCGAGCTGGCTGTCGAGGATCTTGTCGGCGCCGCCGATGCATTCGGTGACGTTGTCGCCGGTGAGCTCGACATGGATCCCGCCGGGCCAGGTGTCCTCGGCGTGGTGGGCGCGCACGAAGCCGTCGATCTCGTCGCAGATCGCATCGAAGTCGCGGGTCTTGCGTCCGCTGACGCTGCTGATCGTGTTGCCGTGCATCGGGTCGCAGGCCCAGACCACGGGGTGGCCCGCCTCCCGAACCGCGCGCAACAGCGGTCGGAGCCCGTCCTCGACCTTCTCGGCACCCATGCGGCTGATGATCGTGATCCGACCGGGGATTCGTGCCGGGTTCAACTTCTCGCACAGCTCGAGCACGTAGGACGCATCGGTCGACGGGCCGACCTTGCAGCCGATGGGATTGCCGACACCGCGGAGGAACTCGACGTGCGCACCCTCGAGTTGGCGGGTGCGCTCACCGATCCAGAGCATGTGGGCCGAGCAGTCGTACCAGCCCCCGGTCAGCGAGTCCTGACGGGTGAGGGATTCCTCGTAGCCCAGCAGGAGCGCCTCGTGGCTGGTGTAGACGGTGGTTTCGTGCAGGTCGTGGGTGGCCTCTGTGTCGACGCCGCAGGCTCGCATGAACCGCAGGGCCCGGTCGATCTCTCCGGCGAGCTGTTCGTACCGGCGACCCTCGGGGCTGCTCCCGACGAACTCCTGCGTCCATGCGTGGACCCTGCCGAGGTCGGCGAACCCGCCCTTGGTGAACGCCCGCAGCAGGTTCAACGTGCTCGCCGACTGGTTGTACGCCTGGACGAGGCGCTCGGGGTCCGGGGTACGGGCGGCGGACGTGGGGGCGTCGCCGTTGACGATGTGGCCGCGGAAGCTGGGCAGGCGCTGATCGCCGACCTGCTCGAAGCTGCTGGAGCGGGGCTTGGCGAACTGCCCGGCGATGCGGCCCACCTTCACCACGGGGACACCGAGGGAGTACGTGAGCACCACCGACATCTGCAGGATGACCCGCAGCTTCTCGCGAATGTTGACGGCCGAGAACTCCTCGAAGCTCTCGGCGCAGTCGCCGGCCTGGAGGAGGAACGCATTGCCGGCGGCGACCTGCGCCAACGAGGCCTGCAACGACCGTGCCTCTCCGGCGAAGACCAACGGTGGATACGACGCGATCTGCTTCAGCGCCCGGTCGAGATCACCCTGGTCGGGCCACTCGGGTTGCTGCTCGGCGGGCAGTGCCTGCCAGGAGGAGGGGGACCACGCTTTTGCCACGCGGCAATGCTAACCGGTCACCCGCCCGGGCGACCGGGGAGAAAACTGCGAACGCCGTGACCCGAGGGCCACGGCGTTCGAGATCGTCGGCCCGCGATGCGGGCGAAGCAGGCTCAGACGGCCAGGATGCGGACCGCGTCCTCGCGCAACCCGGCGACTGCCCGGCTGACGAGGCGGCGGGCGGCCTCGGCGGTGACGCCCAGGTTCTCGCCGACTTCGCGGAAGCTCTTGCGCTCGCCGTCGAGGAGGCCGAAGCGAGCCTCGACCGCGTAGCGAGCCCGCTTGTCGAGGGTGCCGAGGAGCTCGTCGAGCAGATCGGTGTCGACCATCGCCATGACGGCGTCTTCGGGGGTGCCGTCGCCGTTGGCCATGAGGTCGCCGAGTGTCGCATCGCCGTCGTCGCCGATGGTCTTGTCGAGCGAGACCGGCGTGGTGAGGCGGTGGAGTTCGGCGTTGCCGACATCGAGGGTCTCACCGTCGCCGCTGGCCTGACGCAGTGCTGCACGAAGGCTGGCGGAGCGGTCGCCCGGGATGCGGATGAGGCTGGCCTTCTGATCGAGTGCCCGGCCGATGGCCTGGCGGATCCAGAAGGTGGCGTAGGTCGAGAACTTGAACCCACGGCGCCAGTCGAACTTGTCGACGGCGTGCTCGAGGCCGAGGTTGCCTTCCTGGATGAGATCGAGGAGGTCCATGCCCTGGGGGAGGGGATAGCGGCGAGCAATGCTCACCACGAGGCGCAGGTTGGCGCGGATGAAGCGATCCTTCGCTTCGGCGGCAGCTGCGACCGATGCCTTGAGGGCGGCGCCCTTCTCGCCGTTGGCGAGACGCTCGGCGGCATCGCGGCCGGTTTCGATGACACGAGAAAGCTCTCGCTCCTCTTCAGCATTGAGAAGAGAAACCTTTCCGATGTCGTTCAGGTAGAGTCCGATTGAGTCATTCATGTCAGTGCATCTCAACTTGTGGGGTTGTCGTCAGATTCCGCGGGAGGATGTGTCTTCCGGCACATGGCCGAACGACGCACCGGTTCGACGAGACGCAGGCGCGCCGTTCGAGACGGTGTGTGCCCGAGTCCGATCTGGGGGGAGTCGGTTTGGGGGGACAGGTCACAGTACTACATCGGTCAAGGAATGTCGTGTCAGAAGCCGGCTTGCCCGTATCATGACGAATTGACCTGCCTGCGACCTGGGGCTTCGGCGTCGTACACTGCACCGTCGTGCCCTCGCAAGACCCCCCTCAGCGCATCGGTCTGTTCGGTGGCACCTTCGACCCCCCGCACGTGGGGCACCTGGTGACCGCGGTCAATGTGCGCTTCGCCCTGTCGCTCGACGTGGTCATCCTCATGGTCGCCAACGAGCCGTGGCAGAAGGCGGGTAGCCGTCCGATCACTCCGGCGGCGGCGCGTCTGGCGATGGTGGAGGCTGCAGTGGCGGATGTCACCGGGCTGGTGGCCGGTCGCGCCGAGGTCGAACACGGCGGGCCCTCCTACACCGCCGATACGCTCGAGTTCTTGGCACAGCAGCACCCGGGCGCGACCCTCTACACCATCGTCGGCGACGACGCGGCAGCCGGGTTCGAGACCTGGCAGCGCTTCGAAGAGGTGGCCGAACGGTCCGAGCTCGTCGTCGTCGACCGCCCCGGTGAACCGGTGTCGTTGCCCGATCGGTTTCACTGGAACCGAGTCGAAGTCCCGCGTCTGGAGGTGTCGAGCACGGACCTGCGCGACCGGGCACGTGACGGCAGGCCGTTGGACTACCTCGTGACCGATCCGGTGCTCGACGTGATCCACGCGCTCGAGCTCTACCGGGAGGACGCATGACGGCGTTGTCGTCGACGCGCCGCAAGCGCACCGCCCTGATGCTCGCCGTCAACCTGCTGGTGCTCGTCGGCGTCGGAGGGCTGATGTACGCCGGGGCTCAGGCGCTCCGTCGTTACGAAGGGGCGAAGGACACCTCCACGACGACGATTCCCGTGCCCGTCACGCCCGTCGGCATGCTGGCCACCGTCGATGCCTTCGATCGCCTGTCGAGCATCACGGTCTTCGTGATGAAGCCGCTGTCGGTCGACGCCGACACCGGCCAGCCGATCGGCAGTCCGCCGGGAGGCAGCATCGTCTCCGTACCGATCTCGGTCGACACGGCCGGGGGACTCCAGGGTCAGCGCGTTCCTCTCACCGAGGTGTACTCGGCCAGCGGCGAAGAGGCGCTGACGCTGGCCGTCGAGAGCACGCTGTCGATCACGATCGACCAGAGCATCGTCGCCACTCCGGACGAGCTCACGACCCTCCTCGACCCGGTCGCGCCGATCCAGGTCGTGCTGCCCTCGACCGTCGAGACCACGGACAACGGCTCGACCGTCGCGATGTTCCCCAAGGGTGAGCTGCAGCTGTCCGCGAAGCAGGCCTCGATCATCATCAACGCGCGGGTCGACGGGCAGAAGGAGATCACCCGCGAGCCGAACATCGAGGCGGTGTGGCAAGGCGTCGCCGCCACCATCGGCGACGGCAAGACCAAGGCTGCCGCTGGGGTCCCGACGTCGTTCGAGCACCTCCTCACGCAGGTCTTCGCCGGCCCCACGATGGCGCGAGGGCTTCCCGTGCACACGCTGCCCGCGAGTGAGATCCCGGAGGGCAAGGACGTCGACGAGCTCGATCGGGCCGAAGCCGTGATGGTGTTCGCCTCCATCGCCCCGAGCGCGATGTCCGCTGCCGCCCCGGGACTCATGTTCCGCGTCGAGGCACCGCCCGGACCGGGCTACGACGCCAAGGTCAAGTACACCGTGGAGGCGCTGCTCTACCTCGGGGCCAACGTCCAGCAGGTGTACCTGAACGGTCCGGTCCAGGAGAAGACCGTCGTGCAGCTCTACGACGACCGCTTCGCCGGTGACGTCGCAGGGATCGAGACGCTGTTCGGCGACATCGAGACCACCAAGCCCGAGACCCGCATCGCCGGGATCGACGTCGTGATCCAGCTGGGCACCAGCTTCCTCGACGACACCACCACGGGCGACACCATGCCGTCCACGACCACGACCACGACGGAGCCCTGATGGCCCTTTCCACCGCTGCCCTGGCAGCCCGCGAGCTCGCCTGCGTGGCGGCCCGCGCCGCCGACGACAAGAAGGCCGAGCACACGCTCGTCCTCGCGGTGGGCGATGTTCTCGCCATCACCGACTACTTCGTGATCACCAGCGCGAGCAACCGTCGCCTGGTGCGATCGGTGGTCGATGCCGTCGATGAAGCCGTGCGGGTCCAGCTGGGTCGGTCTCCGCTGCGCTCCGAGGGGCAGAGCGAGCAGCAGTGGGTGCTCATGGACTACGGCGACGTCGTCGTGCACGTGTTCTCCGAGGACATCCGCATGTACTACGAGATCGAGCGGCTGTACCGCGACGTCCCCAAGATCGCATGGGCCGAGGATTCGGACCCCGACGACGCGGACCCCGCGAACGTGGATCACGACGACTGAGCGTGTCGTCTCGGGCGTGTCGTCGCTGGCGTTGTGATCGGAGTCACCGACGGGGCGTCGCGCCCGATCGGTAGCGTGGAACGTCCCATGTCACTCGCACTTTCCGGCCCCTTCGACACCGCCCAGCTCCCACGGGTGGCGTCGGATCCCGTCACCATCACGGTGGCGCGCACGATCAAGCCGGGCTTCGAGGCGCTGTACGACCTTTGGACCGCCGACGCCATCGAGGCGCTTTCGACATTCCGAGGCTGCCTCGGCGCCGGGGTCCTGCACCCGGGCCCCGCCGGCGGTGACCACCAGTTCGTGTTCCGGTTCGTGGACGGGGTGCACCTGCGGGAGTGGGAGCGTTCCGCCGAGCGGATGGCGCTGATGGCCCGGGCGAGTGAATTCGTCACCAGTGAGCGCATCTCCCGAACGGTCGGGGTGGAGAACTGGTTCGAGCTGCCGGACCGGGCCGAGCCTCCCCGTTCGTGGTGGGGTCGGATCGCCACCGATGTCGCCTGGGTCTACCCGGTCGCCATCGGCTCCTCGTTCGTGGTGGCCCCGCGCATCGCGCAGTTGCCGAGCGGGGTGCGGGTCGTGATCTCGTCGCTGCTGATCACCATCGTGATGCGTCTGGCGGTCGGCCCGTTGCGTACGAGACTGCGCTCGAAGCGAACCTTGTGAGTTGGTTCGGCTGATCACGTTTGAGTGGGGGATGCCTCGCTGGTATCGTCCTCCACTCGTTCGGGGCTATAGCTCAGTTGGCAGAGCGCTTCCATGGCATGGAAGAGGTCAAGGGTTCAATTCCCTTTAGCTCCACGGACAAAACCCCAGGTCAGACGACCTGGGGTTCTTTCGTTTTCCGAACGAGGAAGCCGCATCGCGGTTCCAGAACGTCGGCTGATCAGGCGGCGTGAATGGCGTCGATCAGTTCCGCTTCCCATGGAGCTGCGACCCTGGATGTCAGTTCCTGTGCCCGCTGGAACAAGGGTCGGCCTTGGTCCACTCGTCGAGGACACTCGGGGTGTCGTTGCTGGGCGGACCGCCCTGGTCGCATCGTCCAGGAGCGCGACCGAGCTGCGCTCAGCCGCCCTGCCCGAGCGCTTCGCCTGGGCACGGGCCTGACCGACTGCCTCGTTCGTGTTGTGGCGACGACGGTTGCGGCCGACCCATCGCCGATCGGCAGTTTGACCGCACGAGTCTGAACTGCTTCGCCGGCGACGGAGTCATCCGCGAGAACTGCCGTCCGATGTCACGTCCGATGTCGCCGCTCGCGCGGTGATCCGGTCAGCGCCGGCTCGACCGAGAGCCACGGCCTTGCCGGGGATGGGTGAAAGCCGACGCTCGAGTCCGTCCAGAGTTGAGTGACGGCCGATTCGAACTCGTCGATCAGGCGCCGATCCCTGTTTCACACGGTCGGTGGTCTGCCGGAAAGTGCCATGACGGTGGTGTCCTCGAGGCTTGGTCCTCCGAAACCGCAGCGCGCACCGGAGCGGACAGCCGCACGGAGGTTTGAACGGCTCGCCTGAGGGAAATCTCTACGGCGGGCGGCCAGTGCTGCTTGCGATCCGATTCCCACCTCAGGAGACGTCATGACTGCACCCAGCTCGATCACATCCTTTCCGTCGCACACGACGCAGGTCTTGCTGCCGGCGAGCTGTGGCCGACCTCTCCGAAGAGCGATCGATGCCTTCCACTCGTTCGATGCGGATCGCGTCGCGATCTCACCTCGTCGAGGCGTCGGCGAGTGCGACGGGTGTATCGCAGCGAACGCTGTAGGTTCCCGAGAACATGGGTGATCGGAGTGCTGGCCCATCGCCCCTCCTCGATGCTCGCATCACTGCGATCGCCCGATCCAGGCCGGAAGCACCGAATGTCACGGAGGAGAATTGCGAGGGCCGTGTTTCGGCGGATGCGGGTCGGGGTAGCCGGACCGCATGATCATCACCGGACTCATTCTCCTCCTCATCGGCATCTTGATGAGCATCCCGATTCTGTACTCACTGGGGATCATCGTCCTCATCGTCGGCGTCGTGCTGATGCTGCTCGGCGGTACCGGACGCGCCGTCGGCGGCCGCCGCCATTACTGGTGACCCACTCCCCACCCACTCACCCCCCAACCCGAAAGGACCCATCATGGACAACAAGGATCAGGCAAAGGGCAAGATCGAGAAGGCGGCCGGTGAACTCACCGACGACCGTGATCTGAAGCGCAAGGGCGACGCCGACAAGAAGGCAGGCGACGCCAAGGAGATGGTGTCGAAGGCCGGCGACAAGGCCAACGACCTCATCGATCGCGCGAAGAAGGCGCTCACCAAGGACTGACCACGTGCCCGCGGTCAGCTCGAGGCCCATCCGTCCCCCGGCGGGTGGGCCTCGTCGCGTCCAGGGCCGGTGAGGTTTGAGATGTCCGAGATCGGGTAACCGATCGACATGATTGCATCAGGTGTCTACATCGGTGGCGGACTCGGACTCATCATCCTCATTGTCGTGATCGTGCTGTTGCTGCGATGACCACGCCGGAGGAACCCCAACGCCGCGTCGGATTCTTTCGCGGCCTGCTCGCCGTCGCCCGCGGAACGCTCCACGGTGTCGCCGTGATGGCCACACTGGCGAGTCGGCTGCTTGCCCGGCTCACCCGCAAGGGCCGTCCCGACACGGACGAGGAGATCTCGCCGTCAGCCGACGATCGTGTCAGCGAAGGAGTCTGAGATGAGCGACGCAGCCGCCGCCAGGTCGGCAGGATCGGCCACGGTCCTGATCGCTGTCGAGGACTCCGCCGACGAGTCGGTGAGCATCGTTCGTACGGCGCACCGCCTGTTCGGAGACGACGCCACCTATCTCGTGATCAACGTCGGCAGCCGACCCTACGACGACATGGCATGGGCGTTCGTCTCACCGGTCATGTCGCCCATGGCCTGGTACCCGCCCGTGGTCAGCAGCGCTCAGGCGGTCGAGATGGCCGACACCGCGACCGGTGATGCGGAACAAGAAGCGGCCGACGCCGTCGCAGCCGCGTCGATCGAGGACGCCACGGCGCTGGGCGATCTCGGTGATCCGGCATCGGCGATCATGGCGGCCGCCCACGAGCACCACGCGGATGTCGTGGTGGTCGGCTCGCACGACCGTGCGTGGTTCTCCCGCCTGTTCAACCCGTCGGTGAGTGACCAGATCGTCCGCGAGGGCGATCTTCCCGTGCTCGTCGTCAAGTAGGCCGGTTCAACTGGGCCGGTTCGGAACCGGGGCCGGCCGGTTAGCGTCGAGGACATGGTGTCGGTGCTGCTCACGCACAACGTGGAGGATCGGGCCGCCTACTACGGGCGAGCGCTCCCCGAGTTGGAGGCGATCGCCCGAGTCGTCGTCAACCCCCACGCCCGGGACCTCACGACCGACGAACTGGTCGAGGCCGCAGCGGAGTGCGACGTGATCGTCGCCCATCGATCCACGCCCGGCGAGGCACGGCTGTTCGAGTCGCTCCCTCGACTCGTCGCGTTCGTCCGGTGTGCCGTCGACATCAGCACGGTCGACGTCGACGCAGCGAGCACGGCCGGGGTGATCGTCACGCGAGCTGACACCTCCTACGTCGCCTCGACGGCCGAACTGGCCCTTGCGCTGCTGCTCGACCTCGCCCGCAACGTGAGCGAGTCGACGATCGACTACCGCGACGGACACCAACCTCCGCAACGCCCCGGACGCCAGCTCCGCGGACGGACTGCCGGCATCATCGGCTACGGCGCGATCGGGTCGTACCTCGCCGATGTGCTTCGCCATCTCGGCATGGACGTGCTCGTGTGCGACCCCGTGGCCGACGCACGTCGCGACGGCTTCGAACAATGCGAGCTGACCGAACTGCTCGGCCGTGCCGACGTCGTGCTGCCGCTCGCACCGGCGTCACCGGCAACCGTGCATCTCATCGACGAAGTCGCGCTGCGGGCCATGCGTCGCGGGGCACTCCTGGTGAACGTGTCGCGGGGCGAACTGCTCGACGAGCGAGCGGTCGTCGCCGCGCTCGACTCGGGTCATCTCGGCGGGTTGGCGATGGACGTCGGGAGCGGCGGCGACCAGCGGCCGTCACCGGAGCTCGCCGCGCGGCCCGGCGTCGTCGTCGACCCCGCATCTCGGAGGGCTCACGCCGGAGAACGCCGATGCTCAGGCGATGAGTTCGGTCGACCAGGTGCGTGCGATGCTCGCCGGGGAGATGCCGCCGCGCACGGTCAACCCTGCACATGCCCGACGCCTCCGGGCGTGGTGGGCATCCAACGACCGTCCCGAGGAGCCGACATGACCAACTACGCCAGCTATCCATCGCTCGTCGACCGCGGGGTGTTCATCACCGGCGGCGCGGCCGGGATCGGTGCCGCACTCGTGGAGCAGTTCGCTCGCCAGGGCTCCAAGGTCGCGTTCGTCGATCTCGACGAGGTCGCCGCATCGGCGACCATTCAGCGTTGTGTGGACGCCGGTGCGGCCCATGCGCCGGTCTTCTTCGCGCTCGACCTGCTCGACATCCCCGCACTGCAGCGAGCCTGCGCGGCCGCGGTGGAAGTGCTCGGCGGCGTCGCGGTCCTCGTCAACAACGCGGCCAATGACGACCGGCACGACTGGCGCGACATGAGCGTCGAGTACTTCGACAACCGGATGGCCACCAACCTGCGCCACTACTTCTTCGCCATCCAGGCGCTGGCCCCGGGGATGATCGAGGCAGGCACGGGTTCGATCATCAACATCGGATCGAGCAGCTACCTCATGCAGGAGGACATGTTCCCGGGGTACGCGATCGCCAAGTCGGCGGTCGAGGGGATCACCCGGACCATGGCTCGCACCTTCGGACCCCACGGTGTGCGGGTCAACACCGTCATGCCGGGCTGGGTGCCGACAGAACGACAGCTGACCAAGTGGTGGAGTCCGGAGGGCGAGGCGGCGACCATGCGCGACCAGGCGATCAAACGACGCATCACGCCCGACGAATTCGCTCAGATGGTGCTCTTCCTCGCCGCCGACGACGGAGCCGCGTGCACCGCACAGCAGTTCCTCGTCGACGGCGGTCGCTTCTGACCTGTCGCTTCTGACTCAGTGGTGGGCGTCGACGAGCGTCAGGCGGTGGTCCTGGCGCACCACCGGCGCCTGGTCGACCCGAAGGCACTCGTCGAGCACGCCGTGGGTCTGGCCGTACCCGTTCGGTTCGATCCGGTCGGCGGCCGGGTCGTCGAAGAACTCACCACCGTCGGCAAGGTACCTGAACGTGATGGGCTCGTCGGGGCGCACCGAGACCGTCACGAACCGACGACCGTCGATCTCCTCGATCATCGGGTGGCGGGTCGGATCCCAGTTGTTGAAGTCCCCCACCACCGAGACGGGTCGGCTGTCGTCGATCATGAACGTGACGAGGACATCGCCGGTGGGAAGGGCGCTGGTGGTGATCATGGAGACTCCTTGGGTTGCGGGAACGCCCGCAGTGTGTGCCTCCGTCGCTGTGTGGACGCTGAAGGTCGCTGAAGGAACCTTCAGCCGGCCGACCCGGTCGAGCGTGCGTGTCAGACCACGACGAGGACCAGCAGGGTGGCCTCCGTGTCGTGGCTCTCGACGTCGAACTGGCCGGTCTGGTCGGCGGTGAAGGAGATCTTCCCCGTCTCGCCCTTGGCCGCCGCCACTTCGATGTCGTAGCCGTGGAGGTGGTACTCCTGATCCGCCGACGCGTCGGTGAGCGCGATGGTGACCTCGGTGCCCTTCGGGACGCTGACCACCCGCGTGCCGCCGGTGGACTCGAAGTCGTCGGTGCCGACCGTGACCGTGATCAGCGCAGCGCCGTCGGCGACATCGGCCGGGACCGCCGGTGCATTGGTGGTGGCGGGCTGGTCCTCGGCGACGGTGGTGTCGACAGCGGCAGTGGTCGGCGCGGCGGTGTCGGACGTCGAGGAATCCGAGCCGCAGCTGGTGACCGCGAACGACGCGGCGGCGACGGTGGCCAGGACACCGCGGGTGATGGGGGAGGGACGCATTCGGGCGATCCTAGAGGTGACGGGGTGGACGTCGGGGGTCAGGCGGTCGGGGCCGACCGTCGGCGCGTCGAGGCGAGCGCGGCTGCGCCGGCCGCCAGACCGAGGATGCCGACGACGAGGGCCACGATGGTGAGGCCGTCGACGCCGTCGTCGTCGGTGGCCGCCGGCGTGTCGGCGGGTGTGTCGGCGGGCGTCTCGACCGCGGCGTCCGCGGCGACCAGCTGCAAGGTGGGGATCGGATGCTCCGGTTCCTCTCCGGACGAGGACTCCGGCTCGATCCAGCGCACCACGTCGCCGTTGTCGTAGGTCTGCACGGTCGGGAACTCCAGCGCGTCAGCGTCCTCGGGCATCGAACCCGCCGACAGCCAGAACTGGTCGAACTGGCCGGGGCCGATCACGGTGTCGCCGACGGCGGTCCAGGTGACCGTGTCGATCACCGAGTCGATCGTGCCGCTCTCGCCGGTGATCGGCGTGTCGAGCGTGCGGGTCGTGGTGGAGACCTCCCACCCGGCCTTGGGTTGGACGGCGACGAAGGTGAGCGGCGTGTCCTGCGGCATCTGCACCTCGACCTTGACGGTGCCGGCGGTGTCGCTCTCGTTGGGGACCCCGAATCCGAGCTTGACGAGCTCGTCGCCCTGATGGGCCGTTCCCAGGGTGTCGACGCTGACGTGGGCGCTGGCCTGGCCGACCCAACCGGCGACGACGAGGAGTGCGGTGCCGGCGAAACCGAGCGCGGTTCTGGATGCCAAGCGGTTCATTCGGGGGACCTCCGTGGGCGAAGCTGTGGAATCCTGGTCGTCGGGCGGTGGGCAAAAGTTCCCGAGATCGCCGGGAACTTCCCGGACCGCTCGAACGACCACCAGACGATGGGTTCTTTGCGCTGGCGGCACGCAGTCGCAGCGGCGGGCGTCGTCGTGGCGGCACTTGCCGGATTTTCCGGTGTGGTCAGCGCGCACGCGACGTTGGAGTCGACCAACCCACAGGCCAACGCACTGCTGGCCGCCTCCCCCAGCGAGGTGGTGTTGACGTTCAGCGAACGGGTGAACCCGCTTGCCGACTCGATTCGCGTCGTGGCGGGCGACGGCACCCCCGTCGAGATCGGCTCGATCCGTCAAGACGGCGGCAAGAGCACCCTCGCCGCCGATGTGCCGGCCTTGCCGGACGGCACCTACGTGGTCGCCTGGAAGGCCATCTCGGCCGATTCACATCCCGTGAGTGGTGCGTTCACGTTCTCCGTGGGTGCGCCGAGTCCGACCGACCCGAATCTGGTGAGCGACCTGCTCACGCAGAACGAGACCTCGGCGAGCGATCAGGCCGGCCTCGCCGCCGGTCGAGCGCTGGGGTTCGCCGGCATGGCGTTGCTCCTGGGCGGTCTCTCGGTCGCGCTCTGGTGCATTCCCGAGGATGTCGGGGGTCGCCGAACAGGCCTCGTCGCATGGATCGGTGTCGCCGCCGGGGTGGTGGGATCCGCCGTGATGATCTCGGCTCAGGCCGCGACGACGGTCGGTCGTGCTGCCGACTGGGGCGCCGTCGCCGACACCGACGCGGGCCGCTGGTGGCTGGCGCGCCTCGTCGTCTTCGCGCTGGCCGTGCCCCTGGTCGTACTGCGTCGTCGGCATGCGCAAGGGCCGTGGCGGATCGCGGCCATCGTGATCGGCGTCGCGCTGGTGTGCACGAGCGCCGCCGGGGGGCACGGTGTCACCGGTCGTCTGGTCGTGGTCGGGTTCACGGTGACGGTCGTCCACCTCGTGGCGATGTCGCTCTGGGCCGGAGGCATCGGCCTCCTCGTGCTCTCACCGCGAGACCGGATGCTTGCGCTGGCGAGCAGGTTCTCGCCGCTGGCCCTCGGGTCGGTGGCGACGCTCGCCGTCACAGGGGCGGTCAACGCCTGGCGTCAGTCGGACTCGTTCAGCGCGCTCGTGCACAGCAGCTATGGCCGCTGGCTGATCTTCAAGCTCGTCGTGGTCGCCGTGGTGGTCGGTCTCGCGTCGCTGAGCAGACGGCTCGTCGCACCGTCCGCCGACGCAGTCGCAGACGGCGCGGACGGCGACCGAGCGCCCCGGCTGCGCCGCACCGTGGCGATGGAGGCCGTCGGTCTCGTGGTCGTGCTGGTCGCCACAGCAGGGCTGGTGAGTTCGCCGCCTCCGGTGGAGGCCGGCACACCAGCCCTCGCGACCGCCGACATCGTCGAGGACAACCGGATCGCACAGGTGACGCTGGACCCCGCCGTCAGTGGCGGCACGACCATGCACGTCTACATCTCGAGTGCGTCTGGCTCCTTGGAACAACCGACGGAGATCAAGGTGACGGCGACGCTTCCGGCGCAACAGATCGGACCCATCGACCTCCCCCTCTCGGTCGCCGGACCCGGACACCTCACGGGCAACGGCATCGACTTCCCGTTCCCCGGTCTCTGGCGGATCACGGTGATCGCTCGCTACGGTGACTTCGACGCGACGACGTTCTCGACCGACATGGAGGTGAAGTGACGGACCTCGCCCTTCGGCACCGCTTCGTCGCCTTCCTGGCGCTCGTTCCCGGTCTCGCCCCGGCACCGATGCACGGTGGGGGACAGGCGACGTCGAACTACCGCACGGACCAGACCGCCGTGTCGCCCGCAGTCGACGGCCTCACGGTGGGCTACCAGGACAGCGACAGTACGGTCACGCTCGACTGGACGGGCAGCGGTGAGGTGATCGTGCTCGGCTACGAGGGCGAGCCGTTCCTGCGGATCGACCCCTCCGGCGTGGAACGCAACGTCCATTCTCCGGCGACCTACCTCAACACGGACCGCTATGCCCGCGTCCAGTTGCCGGTCCAGGCCGATGCGACGGCAGCACCCGAGTGGGAGCGCCTCTCGACGACACCGTCGACCAGTTGGCACGACCACCGGACCCACTGGATGGATCCGACGCCGTCGGCCGAGGTCCGTGCCCACCCCGACCAGTTGACGGTCGTGTTCCCCAAGTGGGAGATCCCGGTGACGGTCGACGGTGAACCGGCGACGATCACCGGGCGTCTGCTGTGGGTGCCACCGCCCTCGCGGACGCCGTGGTTGTTGATGGGGCTCGGGCTCGCCGTCGTCCTCGGACTCGTCGTCGCCCTCGTCCGCAAAGGGATCGTGTGGCCGGTCCTGGCCGTCGGCGGCGTCGCCGCAGGATTGTTCACGCTCGACAGCATCAGCTATCTCACGGTGACCACGGGGACCAGCAGCGGTCGGATCTGGTACGTCATCTGGCCGGTCGTGGTGGTCGGCGCGCTCGCTGTTGCCGCGATCCAGACTCGCCGGCCGGGTCGAGGGGTCATCAGCCTCGCCGTGGCTGGGGCGATCCTCGCCATCGTCGGCGGGTGGGACCGATTGGACTCGCTGTCGCACAGCCAGGTGTTCGGGTCGCTTCCGGACTGGTTCAGCCGAGCGAGTGCCGTGACCTGCTTCGTCGCCGGACTCGCCCTGCTCGGCGCAGCCGTGGTGCGCATCTTCGCTGTCGTTCCTGCATCGCCGGAGTCGGCGAATTGACGGTACGAGTGTTCCATTCCGCGTGACGGGTTCGGAGTAGGATCCGACTCGCCCCGGCCCGAGAGAGAGCTCGAATGGACATCACCGACTTCGCGCTGGACTTCTTCAGCCTGCGCGGCAAGCACGCCATCGTCACCGGTGGCAACACCGGGCTCGGACAGGCCTTCACCCTCGCGCTCGCCAAGGGCGGCGCCGACGTGTTCGTGCCGAGCATCGTCGACGACGACGGCACGACTCGCGAACTGGTCCAGGGTGCCGGTGTCCGCTACGAGTTCATGGAGGCCGACATCACATCGACGGGAGCTCCGGCCCACGTCATCGATGCCTGTGTCGAGCGTCTCGGATCCGTCGACATCCTGATCAACAGCGCCGGTGTGTGCCCGCTCGGCGAGGTGCTCGAGTTCGGTCGCGACAAGTGGGACGCGACGGTGGCGGTCAACCTCACCGCCGCGTTCGAGATGAGCCACGAGGCGGCGAAATGGATGATCCCCCAACGCAGTGGGAAGATCATCAACATCTGTTCGATGTTCAGCTTCCTCGGCGGCCGGCTCTCGCCCGCGTACGCCGCGACCAAGCACGGTATCGCTGGACTCACGAAGGCCTATTGCGACGAGTTGGCGATGTACAACATCCAGGTGAACGGGATCGCCCCCGGGTACTACGCGACGGCGATCACCGCCAACACCCGCAGCAATCCCGAGAGCAGCCGTCGTGTGCTCGATCACATCCCGGCCGACCGCTGGGGCGACCCCGCCGATCTGATGGGTGCCGTGGTGTTCCTCGCCAGTCGCGCCTCGGACTACGTCAACGGTCACATCCTCTCGGTGGACGGCGGCTACCTCGTCCGCTAGGACGACGGCAGCAAGGACCGCACGACCATGACCGGTCCGTACCTCATCGGTGTCGACTGCGGCACGCAGAGTGCCAAGGTGGTCGTCTTCGATGCGGCCGGGCGCGCCGTGGCTCGGGGGCAGCAGATGCTGCGCCCGATGAGCCGGCCGCGCCACGGAGTGGCCGTGCATCCCGACGATGACCTGTGGGACTCGATCGCATCGGCGAGTCGGCAGGCGATGGCGCAGTTCACGGGCGACCCGACGGAGATCGTCGGTGTCGGTCTGTGCACGATCCGGTGCTGCAAGGCGTTCCTCGCGGCGGACGGGTCGTTGATCGAGCCCGTCATCAGCTGGATGGACGACCGTGCCTATCAGCCCTACGTTCCCGACAGTGGCGACCTCGCGTTCGCCACCACGTCGTCCGGGTATCTCGCCCACCGGTTCACGGGACGCTTCCGCGACACCGCTGCGAACAACATCCTGTTGCAGTGGCCGATCGACACCGACACATGGGACTGGAGTGAAGACCCTGCCCTGTACCGTCGCTTCGGCGTGACCCGAGAAATGTTGTTCGAGTTGCAACAACCGGGAGAAGTGATCGGGTCACTCACCGAAGCGGCGGCCGAGGCCACCGGCATGCCCGCGGGGATCGCGGTGGTCCAGACCGCGAACGACAAGGCGGTCGAGATGCTCGGCTCCGGCTCCCTGGGCGAGACGACGGCGCTGATCTCACTCGGTACGTACATCGCGGCGATGGTGCACGGCAGCGAGAACCACGTGTCGCCGACCGGATTCTGGACGAACTTCGCCGCCGTGCCGCACCGGTACCTGTACGAGAGCGATGGGGTACGGCGAGGCATGTGGACGCTGACCTGGTTCCTCGACATGCTCGGCGACGAGGTGGCGGAGCGGGCGGTCTCGCTCGGGCTGTCGCGCGAGCAGTACATCGAGCGTGAGGCGGCGGTCGTCCCGGCCGGCAGCGACGGTCTGATGACGGTGCTGGACTGGTTGGCGACCACGGACAAGCCGTTCCGCAAGGGAATGATGCTGGGCTTCGATGCGCGACACACCCGCGGCCACGTCTACCGCTCGATCCTCGAGGCCATTGCGCTCACCATGCGGCGGCACGTCGACGCCATGTGCGCAGAGCTCGGCATCGCCCTCGACGAGATCGTCGTCTCCGGTGGCGGATCGCACAGTCCGCTCGTGATGCAGATCTTCGCCGACGTCTTCGGACTCCGTGCGTCGCGCCATGCCGATGGCGGCGGTGCTGCACTCGGTGCGGCGATCTGCGCCGCTGCCGGTGCGGGGGTCCACGCCGACATCGAGGCGGCCGCAGCCCGAATGACGGCACCGCACGAGGCCTTCGAACCCGATGCCGAGCGCGGCGCGGTGTACGCGCAGATGGCCTCCGTCTATCACGATGTCCGCGAGCACACCGATGCGCTGTTCGAGCGCTCGTATCCCATCTTCCACCCGTCCGCTCCCCAGTGAGGATCGTCCCATGCCCATGACCCGCGAAGCCATCGTCGACCATCTCCGTCAACTCGTCGGCGACGAGCAGGTGATCACCGACGAGCAGGAGTTGGTGCGCTCGAGCGTCGACAACTTCCGCAAGCTGCAGAACATCTTCGACGTGCACACGATGCTCGTTCCCGCGGCGATCGTGATGGCACGCAACACCGACGACGTCGCCACGCTGTTGGCCTTCGCCGACGTGCACGGGGTGAACGTGGTCGCCCGGACCGGTGGCACGGCGACCGAAGGAGGGCTGGAGAGTGGTGTCGAGAACTCGATCATCATCGACGGGTCGCGGATGAACCAGATCGTCAGCCTGGACGCCTACAACATGCAGGCCACCGTGCAGTGTGGTGTGCCGTTGCAGGTGCTCGAGGACCGGGCTCGCGAGATGGGGCTGACAACCGGCCACTCACCGCAGTCGAAGCCGATCGCCAGCATGGGAGGCCTCGTCGCCACGCGCAGCATCGGGCAGTTCTCGACGCTGTACGGCGGCATCGAAGACATGGTGGTCGGTTGCGAAGTGGTGTTCGCCGGTGGTCATGTCGCCCGCATCAAGAACGTGCCGCGGCGTGCAGCCGGCCCCGACATCCGCCATGTCGTCATCGGCAACGAGGGCGCGCTCTGCTACATCACCGAGGTCACGGTCAAGCTCTTCCCGTACATGCCGGAGAACAACACCTTCCTCGGGTGGACGCTGAAGAACATGACGACCGGCTTCGCCGCGCTGCGCGAGGTGATGGTCGCCGGGTACCAGCCGTCCGTCGCTCGGCTCTACGACTTCGAGGACGGTCAACTGCACTTCTCGCACTTCGCCGCCCCCGACGAGTGCATCCTGCTGTTCATGGCCGAGGGCAACCCCGGGATCGCGAGGGCCACCGCGGAGGGGATCGCGAGCATCGTCGCCAGGTACGAGGAATGCGTGCCGGTGGATCCGCAGCTGATCTCGAACTGGTTCGACGACCTGGTGTGGGGGCCCGACAAGGTCACCCGCGAGGACGACCGGATCCGCACCACCCGCAACGTGAACCGCACCACGGAGATCTCGGCCGGCTGGAGCACCATCAACGACATCTACGAGGCGGTACTGCCCAGGATCCGGGCGGAGATCAACGGCATCACGCTCCTCGGGGGCCACTCGTCGCACAGCTACATCAACGGCACGAACATGTACTTCAACTACTTCTACGACCTCATCGACTGCGAGCCCGAGGAGGAGAACGACAAGTACTACCTCCCCATCATCGGGATCATCTGCGAGGAGACATTGCGCTTCGGCGGATCGATCGTGCATCACCACGGCATCGGGAAGGCCCGCGCGCCGTGGGTGCGCGAGGAGTACGGCTCGTCGTTCATGATGCTCGAGACCCTGAAGCGCGCGTTCGACCCTCACGGGATCATGAACATGGGCACGATCATCCCGCTGTAGGCCGTTGCGGCCCGCTTCCTGGTCAGGGATCTTCCCGGTGTCCGGGAAGATCCCGGACCAGAAGCCGCAGCGGGAGGGATCCTGCCCAGAAGCCGAGGTTGTCCACACGGTCCTCACAGGTAGTTGGCACTGACGATCCACAGGGGCGACGGTGCACGATGTCGTCATGGAGACGATCGCCCTTCCGGTTCCCGGACGAACCACGACCCGGACCCGTGTACGACGAGTGCGCGCCGCCCGGCGCCGATCGCTCGAGGCCGCCGGATGGCGGACCTGGTTGACCTACCAGGAGAACCATCACCGCAACGGGACGGGCCGGATGGTGGCGCTCGACGAGCGCTGGGTCGTCGAGCTCGAGCACGTCGACGGCACCGCGTTCGCGGTGGAGGCCCGCACGCCAGGCGCGGCGTGGGCGCTCGCGTGGGAGCGGGCACGCACCGCGGCGCGTGACGTTGGCGCGTGACGTCGACGGGTGAGGCGCGCGGACGTCAGGGCGTGGGCGACAACGAGTCGCGCAGCGACTGGAGCAACGACGCGGCGCCGTCGGGCCCCGTTGCGGTGCCGTAGAGCGAGAAGTCCGGCCGCTGCAGGGCCACGGCGACGTCGTGACGTCGGAACCAGTCGGCGTACATCCCCGTGGGATCGCCGAGGCCGCGAGACCCGCCGAGGGTGACGACGGCACCACCGATGCTGTCGAACCATGCGGACAGCGGCGGCGGGAGGTCGGCGGCGAGCGGGGCGAAGCTGACGAGCCGGAACCCCGCGCCGACGGCGTCGTCGAGCAGCAGCGGTGGCGAGGTACCCACCTCGCACTGCGGGAACAGTGCGCCCGCCAGCGCGCGCTGGGAGTCGATGATGCCGCTGATGACGCCGGGGAGCGGCGGGATGTCCGTCGGTTCGTTCTCGCGCGCCAGCGCGCTCAGGAACTCGTCGCGAGCAGCGGCCTCGACCGGATCGGGGATGCAGATGACCTTGCCGAGCTCCATGGAGAAGTTGATCACGGCCTCGACGTTGGGCATCCGCTCCGCCGCGTAGGCGTCGAGGACGCGGTCATCGGCGTGGCCGCCCAACACCAGGTCGAGCTTCCACGCCAGGTTGGCAGCATCGCGGGCCCCCGAGCACATGCCCTGGCCCGCGAACGGCGGCATCTGATGGGCGGCATCGCCGGCGATGAACACGCGGCCGCTGCGCCACTCGCGTGCCCAGCGGGCGCGGAAGGTGTAGTTGGCGTGGCGCTCCAGCACTGCGTTGCCGGGATGGACGTCCCAAGGTTCGAGCAGCCGCCACACGGACTCGTCCCCACTGAGCTCCTCGGGGTTCTCGTCGGGCAGCCGCATGAACTCCCACCGCCGACGCCCGGGGCCACCCGAGACCACGGTGGTCGGGCGGCGTGGGTCGCACACCTGCAGGTTGATCGGGTCGAAGGTGCGCTCCACCTGCAGCATCACGTCGACGACGAGCCAGTCGAAGAAGAAGCCGAGGTCGACGAACTCGAGCCCCAGACGGGTACGCACCGCACTGTTCGCGCCGTCGCAGCCGACGAGATAGCGCGCCCGCAGCGTCGACACGTCCGCGGCGTCGGAAGTGTCGGAGGTCGCTCGATGCCGGACCGTCACACCGGTCTCGTCGCCGTCGAAGTCGATCAGCTCACGGCCACGCCGCACGTCGATGCCGGGCAGCTCGCCGACGCGGTCGGCCAGGAGCCGTTCGAGGGAGGGCTGGTGGAACATCGATGCCGACGGCCAGCCCGACACGCCGTTGCCCGGGCTGCCGAACCGCATCAGGGTGAGCCCGTCACCGTTGCGCCATTCGTAGCTGTCGGCCGGTTCGATCTGATTGCGCAGCGCCGGACCGATTCCGCAACTCTGGAGGATGCGACCGACCTCGTGGTCGAAGGTGACGGCTCGTGGCAGGGGATAGGGGGCCGCCTGCCGCTCGATCAGTGCCACGGAGTGTCCGTGCTGGGCGAGCAGGATGGCCAGGATGGTGCCGGTCGGCCCGGCGCCGATGATGGCGACGTCGCAGGCGTCCATCGCTCAGCTCGACGGGAGCGGCTGGTGCCCCCAGCGGCTGATCGAACTGTACTGACGGTTCTCGTCCCAGTCGTCGCCGATCGTGCGGGCACCGTGGCCGACCTCCACCTGGAACCCTGCGGGCGACACGACGTAGAAGCTGAACATCTGGTCGTTGTCGTGACGGCCGAGGCTGTTGGCGATCGGTCGCCCCGACGCAAGGGCGCGGTCGAAGGCCCGCCCGGTGTCGTCGACATCCGCGGTCTCGAACATGACGTGGTGCAGCGCCGTGGGCACCTCGAAGGGCAACCTGGCCACCGCCAGGCTGTGGTGGCGCGGGTTGCAGTGGTAGAACCGCACCTCCAGTGGAATGCCCGGTGCCAGTTCGGTCTCGATCCAGTCGGACTGCTGCATGCCGAGCCCGTCGATCGCGAACCGGTGCGCGGCGTCGATGTCGACGGTGCCGAACACGACGTGCCCGAACCCGACGCCGGACGTGACGAAGCCTCCCGGCACGAGGGGCGCCTCGAACGGTGCCGTCGTCCGTTCGAGGCCGAGCACGACCTCGACGTCGGTTCCCCATGGCGCGACCGTGTGGGCGAGTGCGGCCACCCGACGGCTGCGACAGGTCTCGTCGGTGCCCGGTCGGGTCTCGAACCCGGCTGCGGCAAGTCGGGCCACGGTCGCGTCGAACGCTGCTGCATCGGCCGCTTCGAACCCGACCGCGATGGCGTCGCCGGCGGGACCGTCGGTGACGATCACCCGATGCACCGCGGCATCGTCTCGCCAGGTCGACGTCGCCGGTGGAGGCGAATCGCCCGGCACGAGGCCGATCGTCTCTCCGAGGAACTGGTCGAGGGCGGTGCGGTCGGGCACTTCGACGGCGAGATAGGCGACTTCGATGTCGTGTGACACGGATGACTCCGATGCGGTCAGGTCGGCGGGGCGACGATGTGGTTGCGGATGGTGCCGATGCCCTCGATCCACGTCTCGAGGACTTCGCCGGCCCGCAAGAAGCGCGCCGGCTGCCGTGTGGCGCCGATGCCTGCGGGCGTGCCGGTGAAGAGCACATCGCCGGGCAGCAGCGGCAGGATCGCCGACAGCTGTGCGATGAGGTCAGGCACGGAGAAGATGAGATCGTCGGTGCGTGACTCCTGGACGGTCTCGCCGTCGATGGAGCATCCCAGTGCGAGGTCGTTCGGATCGTCGAACTCGTCGGGCGACACGAGCCACGGACCGATCGGGCCGAAGCCGCGATAGGACTTGCCGAGCGAGAACTGACCGCCGGCGGCGAACTGAGTGGTGCGGTCGGAGATGTCCTGCCCGACAGCGAGACCGGCCACGTGCGACCATGCGTCGACCTCCGCGACGTGGTCGGCGCGAGGGCCGATGACGACGACCAACTCGACCTCCCAGTCGACGGTCGGGCCGCGCAGGACGATGTCGTCGAACGGACCCGAGAGCGATGCGGGGAACTTGGTGAACGTGGCCGGCATCGCCGGGATCGCCATGCCCGACTCCTCGGCGTGTGCGCGGTAGTTGAGTCCGATCGCGAACACCTGCCGTGGCATGGGGACGGGCGAGCCGAGGTCCGCCTCGGTGAACTCGACGGTCGCCGCCCCGTCGAGCGCCGCCGGATCGATGCCGTCCACGAAGGCACGGAACTCGTTCCAGACCTCGTAGAGCGCCTGCGGCTCGGCAGGGAACCGGCCGCCGGAGCTGCGCTCCACGTCGAATGCCTGTCCCTGCACGATCACCGTTGCTCGGCCGCGGACGTTCGCCAGTTTCATGAAGTCTCCTCAGGGTTCGGCAAAGTTTCTATAGATTATTTGTTCGTGTCAAGTCGCCGTGCCAGAATGCTCGCCGTGACGGATCTCGCTCGTGCCCTCGATGCCCCGCCGACGCTGGCCGAATGGGTGGACGCCCGACTGCGTTCGGCGATCCTCACCGGTGAGCTGGCGGCCGGATCGAAGCTGCGTGGCGAGCACCTCGCGTCGCAGTGGGGCATCTCACCCACCCCGCTGCGCGAAGCGTTCCAACGACTGGCGGGCGAGGGCCTGGTCGTGATCGAGCCGCAGCGCGGTGCGCGTGTCGCCGCGATCGACGCCAAGGAAGCGGCCGATTTCTACGAGCTTCGGATGACGCTCGAACCCAAAGCATTGCGCTCGTCGATGGCCGCCGCCGATCCGGCCTTCCACGACGACGTCGGCCGGACCCATCTCGCGCTCGAGTCGACGCCACGCGGGGTGCTCGCCTTTCTCGACGCACACAGGGCGTTCCACCTCACACTGCTGTCGCGCTGCACCAACACCCAACTCCTGCGGATGTGCACACAGTTGCACGACCACACCCAGCGCTACCAGGTCACCGGTACGGGCCTGCAACGGGTGGGCGATCCCGCCGCCGAGCACCGCGCCCTGCGTGATGCGGTGCTCGCCGGGGACGTCGAGACGGCGACCGACATCCTCGTTGCGCATCTCGCCGCGACGCTCGATGCCGTGCGCCTGTTCGGGTGACGCACGCCGCTGCCACTACGATGCGTGACCGACCTCAACAGGAGAACTCGTGATCCTTCTCACCATCCTCTTCATCGGGCTCATGGCCGGATGGCTGGCCAACCTCGTGCTCGGCGGCAGCACCCGTCCCAAGGACTGGGGCGAGCTGCTCATCGCCGGCTTCGCCGGTTCGTTCGTGGGCGGCCTGCTGGCCAACCTCATCGCCGGTGATGGCTTCCGAATCCGCCCGAGCGGGCTCATCGGCTCCGCCGTCGGGGCGATCGTGGTGCTGGTGATCTGGCGCGGGATCCGGGGCAGCCGCACCAAGGCGACGTCCAAGCACCGCTGACCGCCCACGCTGCCGGGCGTCAGCCGGCTGGTTCGGTGCCGCCGGCCACGGCCTTGCGCAGGGCCGGCTCGACCCGTGATCGGGCCGCGCTGAGCGCACCGAGCCGGCGGAGTCGGGACAGCAGATCGATGGTGACCACGGTGACCGGGACGGCGAGGATCAGCCCGACGATGCCGCCGATCACCCCGCCCGCCGTGGTGGCGAGCAAGACCAGCAGGGGGTGGATCTTCAGGCGACCGCTCATGATGCGCGGCTCGAGGAGGTTCTCCAGGAGCAGGTTGGCGACGAGCACGATGGCGAGCATCACGAGTCCTTCGGCGATGCCGCCGTCGGCGATGGCGAGCATGGTGGCCAACCCGCCACCGATGAAGGCGCCGATGTAGGGCACGAACCCACCGAAGAAGTTGACGATCGCGATCGTGGCGATCATCGGCAGCCCCATGATCAGGCTGGCGACGACGACCACCAACGTGACGGCGGCCGACAGCACGCTCCGCCCCGCCCAGTAGCCCCGAATGGAGCGCACCGAGTGGTCGAGGAACGACTCTGCTTCGCCGTGCACGCGCTCGGGCAGTAACCGCACCAGTTTTGTGCGGATCTCCGGGCCGTCCTTGAGCAGGTAGTACATGATGAGCATCGAGAGGATCACCGACACGGTGAAGCCGACGATCGCGTTGACGCCGTCGACGAGCAGGGTGAGCAGGCCGCGGCCGATGAACGCGGACACCGACGCGATCGCGTCGCGGATGTGGGTGAGTGTCGCGGCATCGAGGCCGTTGCTGCTGCCGCCGTCGGCGAGCTCGGCGATGGCCTTGTCGATCTGCGCCGTGAGTTCAGCGGTCTGCTGGACGATCGCCCTCACGGCGATGAGCGTGATGGCGACACCGGCGAGGATGATGCCGCTGGTGACCGTCAGCGCCGCCAGCGACGGGCGCAGACCTCGACGCTGGAGACGGGCCGCCAGGGGGTACGCCACGGCACCGATCATGACGGCGAAGATCAACGGCATCACGAGCTCGCTCACCGCGGCGAGCAGCGTCACGGTGACGGCGAACACGATGCCGAGGCCGATGAGTGTCCACGCCCCGACGCCGAGGCGCAGCAGCAATCTCGGTACGGCGGGGTCGGCGCTGTCCGTCACGGCGGCGAGGCTAGTAGGTGCGCGGCCCCGTGGACGGAGGGCTGAGCTGGGCGTTCAATGCGGCGATCGCAAAGGTGACGCGCTGGTGGGCGTCGAGCAACGCGGGGCTGGGCGCAAGAGGGACGCCCGGTGCCGGACGGGAGGCGTTGACCGCCGATTCCGCGGTGGACTCGAGCGTGCCGAGCGCGCTGCCCAGTGACGCGACGAGTCCGGCGAAGACCGGGGTGGGTGCCGTCTGCTGCAGGCGCACGAGCTCGGTGCGCTGCTCGAAGGAGCGTTGCAGCAGCATCGACCACCGGTCCGGGGCGATGCCGGTGGTGGGGGCGGCGTAGAGCAGCGCGGCGGCCGCCTCGACATCAGCCGTGCTGCGGACTGCCTCCGCCCTCCACGCGGCGAACGGCGAGCCGTCGGCGGCCGGGTCGGTCCGGCGGGTGCGCCTGCGGAGCGCGACGAGCGCAGCCGCGAGGACGACGACGGCACCGGCGACCCAGGGCCACCACAGCGTCCCCTTGCCGTTGGTGAGGTCGGTGTCCTCGGTCGGCTCGGCGACCGTCTCGGTCGTCAGCGCCTCGGTCGTCGGTGCCTCGGCGGTGGTGGGCGTGGCTGCCGCGGTGGTGGGCGGCGCGGTGGTGGCCGGGGCAGTGGTGGCTGGAGGCGCCGTCGGTGGTGCGTCGGTCGCCGGTGCCGACAGATCGGGTGCCAGGGTCGTGGCCGGTTCCGGCTGGGTGGTGACCGCACCGGCGGTGGTCGACGTGCGGTTGTTGATCGCGTCGCGTACGGGGCTGTCGGACCCGCAGGAGACCAGCGTCACGACGGCGCCGGCGAGGAGCAGCAGCGTCGTGCGTCGGCCGAGTCGAGAGGTGTGTGTCGTGACCACGTGTCGACCTGCTTTCGGGGGGAGGCGTCGAGCGGGGCCGGGAGTACACCCGGCCCCGCCCACGCTACAAGCCTCTGGCGGAGGTCAGTGGTTGGCGCCGTCGGTGGCCGTCTGGAGTTGGCGGAGCACGGCGTCGAGGTTGAACGACGCGGGCCGTTGCCGCGGCGGGTACTGGACGAAGTTCTCGATCTGACCTGCCACCAGATCCTGCATCTTGTACAGCACCCACAGGTGATCGAGCACCCAGTCCCAGTACGTGTTGGAGTTGTCGTCGGCCCGCTCGAACGGATCTTGACGCAGGTTGAACATCTTCGGTGCACGCAGGTGGACGAACGGCTCGAACCACGCCATCAGACGCGTCGCCCTCTGCTCCATCAGGACCGCCTTGTAGTCACCGATGCGGATGGCCAGGATCTCGCCGTCGTCACTGATGTAGAAGAAGAAGTCGCGAGGGCTCTTGTCGACCTCTCCGGTGAAGTACGGCAGCATGTTGTAGCCGTCGAGGTGGACCTTGAAGTGCTTGTCGCCGGCCTGGTGTCCGGCGAGCAGCTTCTCCTTGATCTCGGGTTCGCCGGCGCAGGCGAGCAGCGTCGGCAGCACGTCCTGGTGGCACACGACCTCGTTGCGGACGGTCCCGGGCGTGGTGTGACCCGGCCAGCGGAAGAACGCCGTGACGCGCCAACCGCCCTCCCAGTTGGTGTTCTTCTCCGAGCGGAACGGGGTGATGCCGGCGTCGGGCCAGCTGTTGTAGTGCGGGCCGTTGTCGGTGGAGTACATCACGATCGTGTTGTCGGCGATGCCGAGCTCGTCGAGCTTGTCGAGCATCTGACCGACGTGCTCGTCGTGGGCGACCATGGCGTCGTTGTAGTCGCCTTGACCGCTCTTGCCCTTGTGTTTGTCAGCGACGTGCGTGCGGAAGTGCATCGCCGTCGTGTTCCACCACAGGAAGAAGGGCTCCTCGGCGGCGTGGGCCTCGTCGATGAAGCGCAGTGCGCGCTCGGTGACCTCTTCGTCGATGGTCTCCATGCGCTTCTTGGTGAGCGGACCGGTGTCCTCGATGGTCTGACCGCCCTTGCCGTCGGCCTTGCAGTGCAGGACGCCGCGGGGTCCGAAGCGCTTCTTGAAGGCGGGATCCTTGGGGTAGTCGGGGTGCTCGGGCTCCTCCTCCGCGTTGAGGTGGTAGAGGTTGCCGAAGAACTCGTCGAAGCCGTGCATGGTCGGCAGGAACTCGTCCTTGTCGCCGAGGTGGTTCTTGCCGAACTGACCTGTGCGATAGCCCAGCGGCTTGAGCAGCTCGGCGATCGTCGGGTCCTCCTTGCTGAGGCCGACGTCGGCGCCGGGCATGCCGACCTTGGTGAGGCCGGTACGGATGGGGTTCTGACCGGTGATGAAGGCGGCGCGACCGGCGGTGCAGCTCTGCTGCGCGTAGTAGTCGGTGAAGGCCACACCCTCGTTGGCGATGCGATCGATGTTGGGGGTGCGGTAGCCCATCTGGCCGCGGCTGTTGTAGCTGATGTTCCACCAGCCGATGTCGTCACCCCACAGGATCAGGATGTTCGGTTTGGAGGTTGCCATGGTGTCCCTTCCCGTTCGGCTCCCGCGGCGGTGCGGTGCCCTCAGCTTGCCAGTTTCGCTGCCCTATCTGAAGCGTGCATCATCCTGATGGGATGAGGGGTCCTCGCCCGGGAACACCGAGCTCCAGTCGTTCGCCATGCTGACCACCGTCCAACCGAGGCCGGCGGCCACCGTGGTGATCGGCTCGTCCTCCTCGAACGTCGCCGCGAGGCTGGTGTACTGGAACTCGCGCACCGGGTCGTCGTGGTCGACGAGCACCGCGAGGCTCGGTAGGTCCGTCGCGCACGCCCACTCCATCATCTCCCGGTCGCCGGCGGAGTTGCCCGCCGCGAAGATCGGGCGTCGGCCGAGCTGTGTCTGGATGTGGGCCACCTTCGCCGCACCCTCGTTGGCCTCCGAGCCCATGGTCGAGGTGCGCCGAAGCCGCGGCCGACCGGCGCCGTCGCGCGAGTACTCATACTCGATCAGGGTGCCCACGACGGACTCCGGTGGGACCCCGTAGAGATCCTGGCTGATCGCACGCACGAACTCGGTGCCGCCCCCGGTGACGATGAAGACCGAGAACTCGTGATGCCGGAGCGCGTCGAGCAGTTCGAGCATCGGCTGGTACACCATCTGGGCGAGCGGCACGCCGCGTGTACGGTGCCGGGCCCTCGCCATGAACTCGCGGGCGAGCAGGGTGAACTCGTGTGGTTCCTTGCCGGCGAACAGCTCCGCGAGCGCCACCGCGACCCTGGGCAGGCCGATCTCGGCGATGGCGGATGCATCCCCGTCCAGCACAGCGGCGTACTCCGGCCGGGACGTGAGCGACGAGTCGTCCGCCGCTCTGGTCGCGAGTGCATCGGCGAAGAAATCGAACTGCGCATACGTCGGGCGCTCGCACCAGAGGGTGCCGTCGTTGTCGAGCGTGGCCACGCGCTGCTCGACCGGTACCGCGCCGGCGGCATCGAGGAACGCGAGAACGGCGTCCCGCGTCGCGCCGTCACGCCATGAGGGCAGGAGATCCGTCGACATGTGTCATCCTCCGAGTTGTTCGAGTGCTGTTGCGATGTCAGTGGTGACGTGGTCCGCCCCGACGAGATCGATGAGGCCGGTCCGTTCCGCCAACGCGCGCAGGTCGGCGTGGACGTGCGTGAAGTACACCTCGATGCCGCGGTCGTGCAGCCAACGGACCAGCTGCTCCATCATCTCCAGGCTCGTGACGTCGAGCAGGTGTTGGACCTCGGGGCTGAAGATCACCGCCCGGACCGGTGTGGGGGACTCGAGCACGGTGTTCTTGAACGCCTGTTCGTTCGACGAGGCGTTGGCGTAGTACAGCGGCGCGTCGAGGCGGAGGATGAGGACCCCGTCGATGCCGATGGCCTCCGGGTTGCGATCGATCGCGGCGAAGTGGGGCTGGTCGGGCAGCTTGCCCAGCACCGTGACGGTGGCCAGGCTGGACCGATAGGCGACCAGGATCAGCGACGCCGCCATCGCGATGAGGAGCCCCTGGAGTACGTCGAGCGCCACGACGCCGACCAGTGCGGTGATGCCCAGCCAGAACTCCGCCGGGGACACCCGGTAGACGCTCTTGAGCTTGGCGACGCTCATCATGTGGCTCACCGCATGGATGATGAGCGCGCCGAGCACTGCTTCGGGAAGGTTCTTGAACAGGGGGGTGAGCGCCACGACGGTCACGACCGTGGCTGCGGCGGCAGTGAGACCCGACACCTGAGTGCGTGCTCCCGCGCCCTCGTTGACCGACGACGACGACATCCCGCCGCAGGCCACCAGGCCGCCGAAGAGTCCGGAGAGAAGGTTGGCGAAGCCGAAGGACACGAGCTCCTGGTTGGGGTCGATGTCATACCCGTGGCGAACGGCGAACGACTCGGCCACGCCGAGTGCCTCGCTGTAGGCGACGAGGACGATGCCGGCCGCGGCGGGAAGGAGGGTCCACAGTGAACTGAGGCCCACACCGGGCCAGTCGAACGACGGCAGCCCCTTGGGGAGCTTGCCGACGACCTCGACGTCGTGACGTCCCGCGAGATCGAGCGCCGAACTGAGTGCGATCCCGCCGGCGAGGACGACGAGACCCGTCGGCAGCTTTCTCGACAGCCGCGGCAGTCCGAACAGCGCAACGATCGCGACGGCGCCGATCGCGAACGACCACCAGTTCGCATTGCCCAGTTCGGCGATGATGTGCGCCAGTTTGCGGAACGTGTTGCCTTCGCCCTTGGACACACCGAACAACTTGTTGAGCTGTCCGACCGCGACGAAGATGGCGAGCCCGAACACGAAGCCTTCCGTCACGGGTCGGGAGAGGAACTGGGCGATGAAGCCCGCCTTGGCCAGTCCGGCGAGGAGGAACAGCAGTCCGACGAGCAGGATCAGCGCTCCGGCGTACGCGGCGTAGTGGCCCGCATCCTCGGGTTTGAGGGTGACGATGGTGGAGCCGACCAGCGCGGCGGTGGCCGAGGTGGCCACGACGACCAGGTGGCGGGATGTGCCGAACACCGCGTAGGCCACGAGCGAGAACAGGATCGTGTAGAGCCCCGCCTGCGGCGGGAGGCCGGCGAGGCTGGCGTACGCCATGCCCTCGGGCACCACGAGTCCCCACACCGTGAGTCCGGCGATCACATCGCGCGCCAACCACGGGCGCTGGTAGCGGCGACCCCAGGACAGGATCGGGAGAAGGGGAGTGCGAGTGGCCATGCGTCGGGGTGAGTGGATTCCACGTTAGGCAATCATGCGGTGGGTGGTCGAACATCGCCCGGTGTGGGTGAGTCGCCGCGCTGCCGATCCTCGTAATGTCCTCACGGGTGAACGCACTCCGAGACGTCGGCACATCGGTCAAGGGCTGGATCCGCGGGCGCGCCCCCGAGCCGGGCACGACGCGGTCCGAGTTGATCGCCGGCATCCCCGGAGCCATCAGCAGCGTGCCCGACGGCATGGCCTCGAGCGTGCTCACCGGCGTCAACCCCGTGCACGGGCTCTACGCCAGCCTGTTCGGCCCCGTCGGCGGCGGCCTCACCTCCAGCACCCGGCTGATGGTGATCACCACGACCAGCGCGTCCGCACTCGCCGCCGGATCGGCGCTGAGCTCGGTCGCCGAGCCCGATCGGGCCAGGGTGCTGTTCCTGCTGACCGTGCTGGCCGGCGTGGTGATGATCCTCGCCGGCGTCTTCCGCCTCGGTCGCTACACCCGGTTCGTGCCGCACTCGGTGATGATCGGGTTCCTCTCGGGCGTGGCGGCCAACATCGTGCTCGGTCAACTCGCTGACTTCTTCGGTGCGGAGGTCTCGGGCTCCTTCGCTCTTGCGAAGGCCATCGACCTCATCACCCATCCGGGCCGGATCGATCCGGGGACGACGGCAGCGGGCATGGCCGCGTTGGTGCTGCTGATCGGGCTCGCGCGGGACGCGGCTCGCCAGCTACTCGGCCGTGATCGCGCTCGTCGTCCCCAGCATCGCCGTGGCGATCTGGGGCGGCGACAACATCGCCCGCGTGCGCGACGTCGGGGAGATTCCCCGTGGCCTTCCGTTGCCGACGCTGCCGCACCTGTCCGACCTCAGCTTCGGCGTCATCAGCGGCGCCCTCGCAGTGGCGGTGCTCGTGCTGATCCAGGGTGCCGGAGTCAGCGAGTCCGCCCCGAACCCGGACGGCTCACGGTCCGACCCCAACCAGGACTTCGTCGCCGAGGGGATCGGCAACGTCGCCGCCGGTGTCTTCCGCGGACAGCCCGTCGGCGGATCGGTCGGTCAGACCGCGCTGAACGTCTCTGCCGGAGCACGCGGCCGCTGGGCGGCGATCTTCTCGGGCGTGTGGATGGCCGTGATCCTGGTGGCGTTCTCCGGCCTGGTCGGGTCGGTGGCGATGTCGACGCTCGCGGCGGTGCTGATCGTCGCTGCCGCCGGATCGCTGCGGACGGGTCAACTGCTGGCGATCGTGCGGACCGGTCGCAACTCGCAGGTGGCGGTGATCGCCACGTTCATCGCGACGCTCTTCCTGCCTGTCGCCGCGGCCGTCGGTGTCGGCGTCGCGCTCGCCCTGATGATGCAGATCAACCAGGAGGCGCTCGACCTGCGCATCGTCCGCCTGGACCCGGATGCCGCCGGCCGGTTCATCGAGACGCCGGCACCGCGGTCGCTCGCCTCCCACGAGGTGATCCTGCTCGACATCTACGGCAGCCTCTACTACGCCGGCGCCAAGACCCTGCAGGCGCACCTGCCGGACCCCACGGGTTCGGTGCGCCCGGCCGTCGTGCTGAGACTGCGCGGCCGAGCGCTGCTCGGGGCGACGTCCTACGCCGTGCTGTCCGACTACGCAGCGCGCCTCGGCGCGGTCGGCGGACGTCTGTACCTGAGTGGCGTGGATCCGACCACGAACCGCCAGATGCAACGCAATCGCACGGTGCCCAGTGCCGGCGACGTCGAGGTGTTCGAGTCCACATCGGCCGTCGGTGAATCCAGCCTCGCCGCCTACCACGCCGCACGGGCGTGGGTGGCTGGGGCGACGTGACGCCGGGCCACGGCTATCGTGCGCCCAGGCACCGACCATGACCGACACCGCTCCCACCGCGCCCTCCACCACAGCGCCCTCCATCACGTCGTGGCCCGCCGACGCCCCGCCAGGGTTCCACCTGCTGGTCAAGCCGAGTGGTTCCACCTGCAACATCGACTGCACCTACTGCTTCTTCTTGTCGAAGGAGGCGCTGTACCCCAACGAGAAGAGTCGCATGTCGCAGGCGACGCTCGAGGAGTACATCCGCCAGCTGCTCGAATCGCACCGCTCCCGCAACGTCACCGTCGCCTGGCAGGGAGGCGAACCGACGCTCATGCGCGTCGAGTTCTTCCGGCGCTCGATCGAGCTCGTCGAGCAGTACCGGCGGCCGGACCAGGTCGTCCAGCACACGTTCCAGACCAACGGCATCCTCCTCGACGACGAGTGGTGCGAGTTCTTCAAGGAGCACGGCGTCCTGGTCGGCCTCAGCGTCGACGGGCCCCGTGAGTTGCACGACACGTATCGGCGCGACCGTCGGGCGCAGGGCACGTTCGACAAGGTGATGGCCGGGTGGCGGCTGCTGCGCAAGCATCACGTGGAGTTCAACATCCTCTGCACCGTCAACGCCGCCAACGAACAGCACGGGCGACTCGTCTACCGGTTCCTGCGCGACGAACTCGGCGCGAAGTGGATGCAGTTCATCCCGATCGTGGAGCGGGCGAGCGAGGAGACCCTGGCGATCGCGAACCAGGGGTGGAGCGTCCGCGAGGACGGGCGCAAACGGCTGCTGTACACCCAGACGGGCAACCTCGTCACGGAGCGATCCGTCGGCGGCGAGCAGTACGGTCGCTTCCTCATCGACATCTTCGAGGAATGGGTGCGCCACGACATCGGCACCGTGTTCGTCCAGATGTTCGACGTCACCCTCGAGGCGTTCTTCGGCCGGCACCTGCTGTGCATCCATGCGCCGACGTGCGGCACCGGTCCGGCGCTCGAGTACAACGGCGACCTCTACAGCTGTGACCACTTCGTGGAGCCGGCCTACCTGCTCGGCAACATTCACGAGACGCACATGGTGGAGCTGATCACCAAGCCGGAGCAGAAGGCATTCGGCCTCGCCAAGCGCGACGCGCTGACCCAGCAGTGCCAGGACTGCAAGGTGCGGCACCTGTGCAACGGCGGCTGTCCCAAGGACCGCTTCATCACCTCACGCGACGGCGAGGCGGGCCACAACTACCTGTGCGCAGGGCTCGAGCGCTTCTTCATGCACACGGGCCCGGCGTTCACGGCGATGGCGCAGCGACTCCAACAGAACCAGGCTCCGTCCGATGTGATGGCGACCGTGCGTGCCGAGGACGAGCGGCGCGGCCAGTACCAGCCGTGCCCGTGCGGGAGTGGCGAGAAGTTCCGCTTCTGCCACGGGCCCAAGGCGGCACCGTCACCGTTCAGCGGCGTCGACCCGGTCAGCCCAGCAGCACCAGCCCGGTGATCGCGAGCGCGACTCCCGCGAGCTGACGCGGCGTGACGTGTTCGCCGAGGAACGCCGTGGCGAACACGAACGTGACGATCGCCTCCAGACCGAGGCCGAGGACGTACGTGGTGCCCAAGGTGCCGCGCTGCACGGCGAGCGTGAGGAACGCGGCACCGACGACGAAGCAGCCGAGCACGCCGAGCGTCGCGCCGATCCGGGTGAAGCCCTGGGCCGGCTTCATCATCAGCCCACCGACGCTGAACGCGAGCGACGAGGCGAGGAGG
Source organism: uncultured Acidimicrobiaceae bacterium (assembly GCA_963720695.1). GTDB lineage: Bacteria > Actinomycetota > Acidimicrobiia > Acidimicrobiales > Ilumatobacteraceae > UBA668. The sequence goes on along the minus strand of CAVRGG010000004.1, from coordinate 55,771 downwards.
AATCTCATCGAGCGTCCCGGGGAGCGGGGTTGAAGTGGCGGGTGACCTCCATGTGGCGATCCTGAACGAGCGGGCGGACCATGTCTGTCACGTCGGCGACACAGCGAGTCCGGGCCACGCCTCGGTGGTGTACGCACACAGGACGAGTGCGCACACCGGCCGGTCGATGCAACGCCCGCCCACGATCCGACGATGTATCGGCCCGAGCGAGAGTTCCCGACCGCGTTGCAGATGGGCGAGGCTGGCGTCGATCTCGGCGCGCACCGAGTGCTCGCTCGGGCCCTCGTGCTCGACGAACAGGCCACGGCCGCTGTGGGGATCCTGCACCCAGCCGATCCCCGCCCAGACCTCCTCTCCCGGGTGAGACGACCGCTGTTCGGCGTAGACCACGTAGAGGCGGTCGCCCCATCCACCCCCGGGAGGACGCATGGGTCCGTCGATCTCGGTCACCGCAGATCCCGGTGGGATGACCGAGCTCAGCCGGATGAGGTTGAAGTTGGCCGCACCGACGCGAATGAGGGCGTCGTCGAACGCCGCCAACTGCGTCGGGCCTGCTCCGAGGGCGCCGGTCACCTGCAGGTTCACCGGACGGCCTGGCAGCGGATGGTGGCGGCTTTTTCGGAGCACCGTGTCAGGATCGTGGTGTAGCGTTCGTCCATGGCAGCGATCTTGAAGGATCACCCGCGGCCACGTCTGTCACGCGTACGACACTGGCCCGTCCCACTCTCGCTCCGGCAGGTGCGAGGGGGTCTGCTCAGCGTCGTGGTCGGTCTGGGCTTCGCCGTGGGGAGCAGTCCCACCGCGGCCGCTGCAACGCCAGGGGCCGCGCACGCGGCCGCCGAGTGCCGTCAGCAACGATCCGCCGCGGACGCCGTCAGGTTCGGGCACGACATGGCCTGCGGCGAACGAGTCAGGCGTCATTCGGTCTCCGCACAAGCCGACAGAGGGGAGCCCGTGATTCTGGCGACCGGCGGCCCAAGCCGAGTGATCGACGGAATCCTCACCCAGAGTTCGGTGACCTTCACGGTCGGAAACGTCGTCAGCGTCTGTGAGGCTGGCGGGAAGCCGCTCGCACCGCTGGTGTTGTGGGGCTTCGACGACGCGGTGACGCAGGCATCGGTCGGGTTGCCCTACGAGGTGCCGCGCGATGGCTTCCTGCCGCTTCCGGACCGCGCCGTGATCCGCGTCGACTCGTTCCCCTCCGAGTCGCTCTACGTGCGAACGCTCGTGTCCACCCGTCGCGTCCTCGATCCCCAACGTCCGTGGGTCAATCCCCTGAACGGCGTCGCCAGCCGCGGTCTCGCCGCGACCATGGTGCTGGCCGACGTCTATGGTCGATGCCTGTTCGGTCATCGGGTGGAGGTCGGTACCGTTCCGCTGTGGGTGCCGACGGACGGTAATCCGTCGCTCGTGGTCACCGTCACCGACGAGACCACGCAGACCACGACCGCGTTGACCTGCACACTCGAGCCCGATTGCCCGATCACCGTGATCGTCGGCCCGGGCGGCGTGCGCTGGCGCTGAACCGGGGTGGATGTCGCCGCGCTGGTGCCTCGCCCGCTGATCACCGCGAGCGGGACAGGTGTCGATGTCCTCGACGCGGCGGTGCTGTTCGCCGACATCACGGGCTACACGCGCCTCGCCGAACGGCTCGTCGCCCGGGGGAGAGCAGGTACCGAACTGCTGCTCGACACCATCGATGCCACCTTCACCGACCTGATCGCGGTCGTCCACGCGTTCGGCGGGGATGTGGTTCGCTTCGGCGGTGATGCCCTGTTCGTCGTCATCCAAGCGGACGATCCCGACGAACGCGTGGAGCGCGCCGTGTCGTGCGCGGTCGGCATGCAGCGGGCGATCGGTGCCCGGGACAGCGTGGACGTGCCGGGGGGACGAGTGCGGTTGCGGCAGTCGATCGCCGTTCACGACGGACCGATCACCGTCGGCAGATGGCAGGGTCCGTGGACGGAGGAGGTCGTGTTCGGTCGGCCGATCACCGAACTGCTCGCGCTCGAACATGCAGCGCGAGCCGGTGAGGTCGTCCTCAGCGCGAACGCGGCAGCGCGTACCGCGAGGGACGTCCGACACGAGGATGGTCTGCATGTCGTCACTGCCGACACGGCGGCGCATGCCCCTCGGCCGCGTCCCGGGCTGGCGCAGCACGACGCGGCGAGCTGGCTGCCGCCGCGCCTGGTCGATGCGCTGGTCGCCGGGGTCGCACCGGAGCACCGCAGCGCGGCCGTGGCGTTCATCGGCATCGACGGTCTGGACTCGATCGGCGGCTCGACCCAGCGCTTCGCCGACGTCCTCGTGCCCGTGCTCGATGCGATCGGTGAGGTGGCAGAACGTTTCGGGGTGGTGCCACTGTGCACCGACGTCGCCGGTGACGGCATCGCCGTGCTGGTCACTTCCGGCGCGGTGGCGGGTGAGGGAGATGACGTCGAGCGGGTGGTGGGTGCCGTGCGTCAGGTCGTTGCGGCCGCGAACCGTGTGGGAACCGTCGCCCGAGCGGGCGTGAACGCCGGGTTGGTCTTCCGCGCGATCATCGGCCATCCCGAGCGACGGACGTTGGCGGCGCTCGGCGACACCACCAACATCGCAGCGAGGGTCATGAAGGCCACGCCACCCGGTTCGGTGTGGGTGACGGCAGAGGCACTCGAGCAGGCGCCGGGCCTCACACCCGCGTGGTCCTCGATACCGCTCGTGACGCGCGGTCGCCGCGCGTCGGTCATCGTCGGCGAGGTGGGGACGAGCGCGCCAGGTGGCCTCTCCGACCGTCGCCCCGTCGAATTTCGCGGCCGGGTCAGGGAGCTCGACGTCCTCCGGCGCCGTCTGGGCGCGATGTCGAACGGCGTCACCGAGGTGGTCGGGACGGTGGGCATCGGCAAGACGAGACTCGTCCGGGAGGCCCTGACCTCGGTGGCTCGTCGATGGTGGCTGCTGGACTGCACGGTCGACGACGTCGGTGAGCCGTACGGCGCGGCCGAACGGCTCCTTGCGCTGCTGCCGGAGGACGGCGACGGCGGGCGGATGGCGAGGGTCCAGGAGGATGCCGGCACGAATCTCCGCGAGGTCGATGCGCAGCGGGATGTGATGGTCGAGCACCTCGCGTCGAAGCTGGTGCAGCGCCTGGGGACGGAGCCGCGGGTCGTGGTCGACCTCGCCGACCACCTCGATCCGGGATCGCGGCTGGTGTTCGAGCGACTCGCAGCATCCGCCGCCGCGTCGCTGGTGATCGTGCACCGCGGCGGAGGAGCGATCACGATTCCCGAGCACGTCGAGCATGTGATCGTGGAGGTGGGCGCGCTGGACAGCACGGACACCCGCGCGGTCGTGGTCGACGCGAGTCAGGTGCCCCTCGCCGACTCGGCGATCACCCGACTGGTCTCGGCCAGTCGTGGCAACCCGGGGTTCGCCGTGCGACTCGCCACGCATGGTGGAAGTGGGGAGCTCCCCGCGTCGCTCACGGCGCTCCTGGCCGGCGAAGTCGATCGGATCCCATCGCGACTGCGGACGGTGGCTCGTGGTGCGGCGCTGATCGGTGTCGAGGTGGATCTCGACGGCCTCAGTGCGACGTGCGATCTCGCAGGTGAGACACTCCGAAGGTCGATTGGGGAACTCGCGTCCATCATGGTGCCGGACGGCCGAGATCGTTGGCGTTTCCGGGACGAGGCGCTGGTGCAGGCGCTCGTCGCGTCGACCCCGGTGAGGCAGCGTCGGGAGATGGCCGGTCGGCTGGCGGCTCACCTCGACGGCAGGGGCCTGTCGGTGGCCGAGCTGATCCGAGTGGCTCGGGCGTGGGCCATGGCGGAGAACGATCACTTCACGCTCCTCAGCGCGAGTCGTGCCGGTGCCGGTGCCGCCGCCATCGGCGCGGCCGACGAGGCGGCGGACATGTTCGGCCTTGCGTGGAATGCTGGTCGTCGACTGAAGTCCCGTGACGTCATCGACCTCGCCGAGCGGTGGTCGGACGCTGCCTCGGCGTGCGGCCGCGAGGAAGAGGTTGCACGTGCACTTGCGGAGGCGACGACATGGGCGACTGCCGAGCGTCAGGTCAGCCTTCTCATCCGCCGCGCGCGCTCGGCGTCACGGGCAGCCCGAATTCGGTCGGCGCTGCTGCTGCTCGGCCGCGCCGACCGGATCCTGGCGACGATGCCAGCACACGAGTCGGGGCGCGACCTGCTGGCGGTGGCAGTCGCCGTGGAACGCGGCCGGGTCGAGCTGGACCGAGGAAGGGCCGCGGCGGCGGCCAGAGCGGTCCGTGGTGTCCTCGCAATCGCGGATCGGTTGGGGGCCACTCGCGAAACGGCAATGGCGCTGGCGCTCGTCGACGAGATCGACACGGCACAGGGGAACCGGTCGCGCGGTGGGGTCGGTCGGCGGGCGCATGCGATCGCGGCCGATCTCGGCGACGACCTACTTGCCGGTGGGATCGCGTGCAATCTCGGTCTGGCTGCCGACAACGCCGGCGACTGGTCCGAAGCGCAGACGTGGTACTCGGTCGGTGAGGCGCACTTCCGCCGTGCGGGAAGCAGCTGGAGTGTGGCCCTCGTCGCGCTCAATCGCAGCACCATCCTGCTCGAGTTGGGCGATGCGGACGGCGCCCATCGGACTGCCGTGGAGGCACAGCGAGAGCTGGCCGCAGCGGGTCTCACAGCGGCGACGTGGGCGGCGTCGACTCATGCCGCTCGAGCGGCGCGGCGTCGCGGCGCTGCCGCCGACGCGGTCACGAGCATCCGCCGGGGCAGCGAGCGACTGCGAGAGATGGGGGAGACCGAGCTCGCGTGCTTCCGCGACGTCACGCTGGTGGAGGTGTTGTTGCTCGAGGGTCGCGCGCGGGCGGCGGTCGAGCAGGCGAGAGCGATGGTGGAGGAATGTGACGCGTTCGGGGCCGGTCATCTGCTCCCGATCATGGCGCGGCGGCACCTCGCGCTGGCGCTGTGTGCGGTGGGTGACGACGCCGCCGCCGCCACCATGATCGAGTGCGCGCTCGATGCGGCGCGCCGGGTGAGTGCCGATGGCGAGGTCTGCCTGTGCCTGCAGGCGAAGTCGCTGGTCGACCTCGCCGGTCACCGTGAGCTCGACGTGTCGAGTCGATCCGAGCTCGAGGCCCTGGAGGAGCGGTTGGGCGTTTCGGCGTACCCGTGGTTCCGGATCGTGACGGATCGCGCCCAGGTCAGCCGCCGGCGAAGTCCCGAAGGCGACGCAGGTCCGTGATCGTCGTGCGGCCCCGTTCCAGACGGAGGAGGCCCGACGCCTCGAACTCACGGAGCATTCGATTGCAGGTCTGCCGAGACGTCCCGACGATGCTGGCCAGATCGGTCTGCGTGAGCGGGAGCACCACCTCGCTCGAGTCGCCCACGTTCGAATAGGTCGCCGCGAGATCACACAGGCGCCTCGCCAGCCGCGTCTCGACCGGGATGTACAGCGCCTCCGTGAGGTGGGCGGTGAGGCGGTTGACCTGCCGAGCGAGCACCGCAACGAGGAATCGCTCGACCGCCGGCTGACGAAGACGGAGCTCGTCGAACTCTCGTCGCGACACGACGAGTGTCTCCACCGCTTCGAGCGCGATGATCGATGCGGTTCGCCGGTGGTACCCGCCGAGCAGCGCGACCTCCCCGAAGCAGTCACCCGGACCGAGCACCGTGAGCGTCGCGACGTCGCCCGCCGGTGTGGCGACTCGAACCGCGACGCGCCCTTCCACCAGGAGATGGAGCGCGTCGGCGACGTCGCCTTCGAGGAAGATCATCTTGCCGGGTTCGAATCGTCGATGCGAGGCGATCGCGGTCACGGCGCCGCGTTGTTCCGGTGTCAGCGCGTCGAGCAGCTCATGGTGGGGTTGCTCGGGGTTGGACGGGCCGACGTTCAGGCAGGAACCCTCGCGCCGAAGAAGCCGCGCAGCGCGTCGGCCATCTCCGCTCGGACGGACGCACCGGAGATGATGACGTCGACCATCGTCGCCGAGGTGTGCGTGTGCCCGCGGGCCTGCAGGTGCTGGACCGGGACGCCCGCGGCGCGCAGCGCTGCCGCATAGGCGTTGCCCTCGTCGCGCAGCGGGTCGAACTCGGCCGTCACGATCATCGCCGGCGGAAGGTTCGACAGGTCCGGGTTGCGCAACGGCGCGGCCTTCGGATCGGTGCGGTCCGCGGGGTCGGCATAGTGATCCCAGAACCACGTCATCAGCGGCGCCGTGAGGATGTATCCCTCGGCGTTCTCCACGTAGGAGCCCGTCGCGAGGTCGCTGTCGGTGACCGGCGTGAGCAGCAGCTGCCCGACGATCTCGGGTCCGCCGGCGTCGCGGGCGAGCTGCGCCACCACAGCGGCGAGGTTGCCGCCCGCGCTCCATCCCGCCACGACGAGCTGCCCTGGAATCCCGCCGAGCTCGTCGGCATGGTCGGCGATCCAGCGCACCGCGCTGAACGCGTCGTCGGCGGCGGCGGGGAAGCGAGCCTCGGGCGCGTGCCGGTAGTCCACCGAGACGACCACGACGTCGGCACGGACGCACAGGTCGCGACACAGCGGATCGTCGGACTCCGCGCTGCCGAACACCCATCCGCCGCCGTGGAAGTAGGCGACGAGGGGGTGCGGGCCGGGGGTTGCCGGGGTGTAGCGACGGAACGCGAGCTCGTTGCCGTCGGCGCCGGGCAGCGTGCCGTCGACGATCTCGCCGACCTCGGGTCCGGGCGGCCGGGCGGCCGACATCGCTGCGGAGAACATGCGCGCGTCCTCGGGCGACATGGACTCCATCCGCGGCAGGCCCATCTGCTCCATCAGCTCGAGCACCATCGCCACATCGGGCTGGACGCGGCGGACGACGCCGTCGCGGCAGGTGGCGCCCTGCGGGCCGGTGAGCATGAAGCCGAGGAACTCGTTGGCCACCACCTCCTCGCACACCCGGCGGTACCCGTCGACGCCACCCAGGTAGGGCAGGAAGACTCGTGGCTTGCCGGGCACGTTGGCACCGATGTACCACGAGTTGGCGGTGGGGTAGAGGGTGATGTCGGCGCAGTCGTTGACGTGCTGGACCCAACCGTCCTCGGCGGTCTGCGTCGGCTCGATCGTGGTCCAGCCCTCCTTGCGCATCGTGTCGAGGCAGTCGGTCACCCAGTCGACGTGCTGCTCGATCGACACCATCATGTTGGAGAGCACCGACGGGCTGCCCGGACCGGTGATGGTGAAGAAGTTCGGGAAGTCGGTCGTGGTGAGGCCGAGGTAGGTGGTGGGGCCGTGGGCCCACTTCTCCTTCAGCGTGACGCCGCCGCGACCGGCGATGTCCACCGACACGATCGCACCCGTCATGGCATCGAAGCCGGTCGCGTACACGATCGCGTCGAACTCGATCGACTCGTCGGGGAGGTCGATGCCGGTCTCGGTGACGGTGGCGATCGGGGTCGCCCTGAGGTCGACGAGGCGCACGTGGGGGAGGTTGTACGTGGCGAAGTAGTTGGTGTCGAGACACGGACGCTTCGTGCCGAACGGATGGTCCTTGGGGCAGAGCAACTCGGCGGTGACCGGGTCGTCGACGATCCCACGGATCTTCTCGCGGATCATCTCGGCGACGATCTCGTTGGCCGCGGGGTTCACCGCCTGGTCGTTGAAGATGCCGAGGATCTCGAACAGTTCGCCCTTTGCCCACGCGGCCTCGAAACGCTCGCGGCGCAGCTCCGGCGAGGAGAGCAGCGCGCTGTGCTCGGTGGGCTCGGCCGGGATCCCGCCACGCGAGTACTTGGCTGCCTCGCGGTACGCAGCGCGGTCCGCCTCGAGCCGGGCCTTGGTGTCCTCCCGGACCGGTCCGTTGTGCGCGGGTACCGAGAAGTTCGGCGTCCGTTGGAACACGGTGAGCTGCGCAGCCTGCTGGGCGATCAGCGGGATCGACTGGATGCCCGACGATCCGGTGCCGATGACCGCAACCCGCTTGCCGGTGAAGTCGACGCCCTCGTGGGGCCAGCGAGCGGTGGAGTACACCTCGCCACGGAAGCGCTCGGCACCGTTCACATCGGGCGTCTTGGGCAGTGACAGACAACCTGTCGCCATCACGTAGAAGCGGCAGGTGATCGTCTCGCCCCTGCTCGTGCGGATCTGCCATTTGGACTCGGCGTCGTCCCAGGTGGCTCCCTCCACCCTGGTCTCGAAGTCGATGCCGTCGCGAAGGCCGTGCTTGTCGGTCACGTACTGGGCGTAGCGGAGGATCTCGGGCTGGGTCGCGTACTTCTCCGACCAGGTCCACTCGTCCTCCAGCGACGGGTCCCACGAGTACGTGTAGTCGGTGGTGGGGATGTCGCAGCGAGCGCCGGGGTAGCGGTTCCAGTACCACGTGCCGCCCACGTCGTCGGCCGCCTCGAGCACCCGTGTCGAGAAGCCGAGTTGGCGGAGCCGGTACAGGAGGTAGAGCCCTGAGAACCCGGCTCCGACGACGACGACATCGACGGACGAACGATCAGTGGTTGTGTGCTCTGCGGTCATGCGACACCCCTTCGTCGGCGACCGTGCGGTCGCGTGCTGCCCCAGGGCGCATTGTCGCAGACGGCACCCCGTCAGGTGCGAGCGGAGCCGGGCGCGACCGTGGCCGGCTCCCGCCGGAGCCGGCCACGGTCACCCAGAGCGGACGGGGCTCAGGTGTGCACCGCGATGTTCTTCACGACGGCACCACCCACCGTGATGATCTCCGCGGTTCCCAGACTCGTCGCACCGGTCCCGACCCACTGGCTGGCGTACCCGGACTTGTTGGTGCGGATGTACAGCTTGTAGCTGCCGGCCACGACGGTGAACGAGTAGTTGCCACCGGCTGGTGCTGGTGACGGTCTGCAACGACTTGCCGGTGAGGGCGTCGTACAGGCTGACGTTCGCGCCGGTGAGGGTCGAACCGTTCGCGTAGCCGCCGGTGAGGGTGAGCTTGCCCGAGAGCGTGAAGCTCGGCGCCCCGGCGAGGGCGATGTTGATCGTCGTGTTCGACGTCACCGGGATGAGCGTCGCGTTCACCTGGTCAGCGCCGCCGTACCACTGGTTGGCGTACCCGGTGGCGTTCGTCTGCACGTACAGCTTGAAGCTGCCCGGCATCACCGAGAACGAGTAGCTGCCCGCGGAGCCACCGCTCCCCGCCGTCGTCACGTGGGCGAGGTTGTCGCCGACGCCGTTGTACAGCGTGACGACGGCACCGTTGAGGCCCGTGCCGGAGGTGGTGACCCTGCCCGAGACCGTGTACACCGGGTAGGTGACGGTGATGCTCGACGACGCCGTCTCGCCGGCGGTGTTGTAGGCGACGATGCGGTACTTGTAGGAGCCGCCGGCCGTCAGGGTGAGGTCGGATGCCGAGGTGGCGTTCGCCAACGGGCGGGCCACGACCGTGTAGGCGCCGGTCACGCCGCCGGTCACCTTCGCCCGCTCGAGGCGATACCCGATCTCGTTCTTGGCGTTGCCCCACGTCGCGATCGAGGCCATGTCGACCGGCGTGCGGTCCGTCCAGGTGAACGTGCTCGTGGAGCCGGACTGGGTGAGCGTCGAGGCGTCGGGCTTGGTCATCTTCACCGAGACCTCGACGGGGCGCATCATGTCCATCTCTTCATGACTCAGCAGGTGGCAGTGCCACACGTACTCCCAGCCCATGTTCACCTTGGTGTTGGTGATGTTGAGGGCGACGCCGCCGGGTGCCGTCTGGTTGAACGGTGAGGTGGTGGAGCCTTCTGGCATGGTGGGGTCGAGGAGCCTGACGCTGTCGGGGACCGCCCACGGAAGCTTCGGGATGATCGGGCGCATGGCGACGATCGTGTCCTCGAGCGGAGCGACGCGGACGGTGTCCTTCCACCCGATCTCATCGGTCCCCGGAGGTCGGATGATGCCGTCCCAGCCGACGCGGTTGACCACCTGGACGTCGTAGAGGTGCCAGTGCATGGCATGGGTGTCGACGCCGTTGTGGGTGATCTTCCAGATCTGCGTGCCGTCGGCGGCACTGCTGATGGGAGTGACGCTCACGCCCGGAGGCAACTGGATGCCCTTGAAGGTCTCCGTCGCCGGGTTGATGAACGGGTACAGGTACACGTTCTGGGCACCGGTGAGTGCTGCAGGATCCTCCAACCCCATCATCCCGGACATCCGTCCGTACACGGGGTCGAAGGCGGCACCCTGCTCGTCGTGCATGGCCTTCATCTCGAGCGGGATCGTGAGTGCCGCCCCGCCGGCGCCGTTGGCCAGGGTCTTGAAGGAGAGCGCGGCGTCGGTCATCCGGACGTAGCCGTCGTAGGGAGCGGTGGTCCGGAACGAGGTGCCGTAGGCCGCGTTGTACGCGCCCTGCCCGACGATGATCGGGTTCTGCGAGCTCTCGAACACGCCGCTGCCGTCGGACTTGTGGCTGAAGGCCGACACGAGGCGGCTGTAGTTGAAGGGCACCGAGGGTGTCGTGGCGGCGACCTTGATCTGCATCACGGTGCGGGTGTTGGGTCCGTAGCCGGGCAGGGTCGTCGGCGCACCACCGGAGCTGGTGAGATCCGCGTTGTCGGTGTAGTAGTCGTAGCGCGGGTCACGTGCCGGGTTGGCAGCCGGGGCGTCGTTGTAGAGGATCAGCGTCTTGCCGGCGAACTTGGAGAAGTCGACGATCACGTCGAGCCGCTCGGCAGGGGCGATGTACAGCGCGTGCTTGTCGACGTTGCCCACGTCGAACCGTGCGGGGTCCATCACGTACGAGATCGGCTGGTTGGGCACGATCACCGGCGTCGGCAGGAAGCCTCCCTCGGTCCCGATCTGGATGAAGTTCGGGCCCTGCGGGCTCTTCGAGGTGTCGGGTGTGGGAGCGATGGTCGGCTCGTCCTTGGCGGCGGCGACCTCGTCGGCGTTCAGCGCGACCTCGGTCCCGGTGCTGTCGGCCTGGTAGAGCGCCAGGTTGAAGTAGCGGTCGTCGGAAGCGTTCAACAACCGGAAGCGGTAAGCCTTCGGCTGCAGCGTCGTGGTCGGGTAGGCGGTGCCGTTGACGAGCGGGGTGTCGTTGAACGACTCCATGCCCATCGACACGTTGGGGACGCCCGGGATCAGCGCCGGCTCACAGGTCGCACCCGTGTCGGTGTCGCAGCTGGGGTCGAAGTAGGGGTTGTCGACGGGACCGTAGGTGACGCCGGTTGTCGGCGGCCAGAACCATGGGCCGTACGCCCACCGGCCGTAGATGTTGGTGCCGGAGCTCTGGGTCGGGTTCTGGATCGGCATGTAGACGTGCGGCATCCAGAGGTTGCCCTCGCCGCCCCACTTCGCCTTGTTCCACGTCGGGTCTTCCTGGGCGAGCTGGGCATCGTTCGGCACGAACGTCTTGTCGGCGAGGATCAGCGGGATCTGGGTCGACGGCAGCGTGCCGTTGGCGATGAGCTTCTGCTCGGTCGGGTCGGTGATGAGGTAGCCGGCTGCCTGGCCCGCGTACACGTTGAGCCGGGTGATGCCGTAGGAGTGGTCGTGGTAGAAGAGCAGGCGAGCGCTCTGCTGGTTGGTGTAGAAGAACGTCATCGCGCCGGGGCCCGGATCCGGCATGTCCGGCACGTTCTGGACGCTCACGCCCTTGGGGTAGACGGTGCTCTCGCCGGCCGGCGTGATCCACTGGTGCGGCGTTCCGTCGCTGATCCACGGGGTGATGCCGCCGTGGAGGTGGATCTCGGAGCGGTTCTCGGTGTAGCAGAACACCGGCTTCGGGGTCTCTCCGCACATCGGGTTCTGGGAGTCGGTCTCGGTCATGTTCGCACCGGCCGGCCCCATGCCCGACCCCATCACGGTCGTGTCGACCGGGATGAAGAGGTCGCCGTCGACGCCGGTCGGCAGCAGGTTGCGGTAGAGCACCCGAACGGGGCGGTCCTTGGTGGCCATGATGAACGGCCCGTACTGGTGCGGGTCGTCCACGCCGTAGACGGCCAGGCCGTTCACCGTGATCGGGGTGTCGGGCTTGGTCGTGTCGAGGTTGGCGTTGCCGAGGGCGACGTGCTTGCCGGGGACCACACTGGTCGAGAGCTGGACGTAGCCACGCAGCAGGGTGGCGGGAATGTCGCTGTGCATCTTCTCGCGGAACTGCACGACGGCGATCTCGTAGTAGTCACTTCCCGGGTAGGTCGTCGTGTCGGGAACGGCGATGGGGATGTACTGACCGAGGTTGTTCTTGTTGGCCTCGCCGAGGCCCGGCAGCGTGTCGACGAACTTCTTGATGCCGCCCGGCGTGACGTAGCCGGTTCCGCCGGCGACGACGTTCACCGAGACGACGGCACCGCTGACGACGGTCGTCGCACTGGCCTGAGTTCCGAACTCGGTGGGAGCGGGGATGCTGACCGTGGCGTGCGTGTAGCCCGAGCCCGTGGTCACCATGTCGATCGAGTCGATGGTGTCCATGGTGACCGTTGCTCGCACTGCTGCGCCGTTGGCGTCGCTGCCGAGCTCGGTGATGTAGACCCCGGGCTCACGGAGATATCCGGCGCCGGGGTTGACGATGTTCACCGCGGTGACTGCGCCGTCGGTGACGACGACGGTCGCCGTGGCCTGGATGCCTCCCGGCACGGGAAGTCCGTTGGCATCGAGGGGAGCCTCGATCTCGGCGATCGGCTGCGAATAGCCGGAGCCGCCGAGTCCGACGACGATCGAGCCGATGTAGCCCGACATGTTGACGTCCACCGTGGCGCCGCTGCCGTCACCGACGATGGTGACGTTCGGCGGTGCGGTGTAGCCATGGCCGCCGTTGACGACGTCGACCGAGGTGACACCCTTTGCCACCGTCGCGGTCAGCGTCGCGCCCGAGCCGCCGGCGACCGCGCTGGTCACCGTCACGGCAGGGGCCGACGTGTAGCCGGTCCCTCCGTCGGTCACGTCCACCGACGTGATGGCGCCGGTGGTCGGGTTGACGGTTGCCACCGCCCCTGCCCCGTCACCGCCGCCGCCGCTGAAGTCGATGAGAGCATCGGACATCTTCAGCGGGCTGTTCGCGTAGTTGGGATAGGGACCGTAGTAGTGGGGCACCGTGCCGGGTACCAACCCGTCGGATGCCTCCACGTGAACTGGCGAGGTGAGCGGGATCGAGCTGAACAGCATTGTCAGCATCGCCGCCATCGCCAGGTGGACTGAGACCTTCCTCATCGTCCGCTCCTTCGTTGAGTCAGGGTCCGAATCACCGAGTGCCCGTCGCAGAGGGGTGGTTCAACCGCTGGACCCAGCGTGCGCCGACGGAAAGTGGTTACGCAGTGTCGTACGGTCCACCGCGCTAGGGACCTTGTGCTCTACGTGTCGCGGGTCTTCTGGTCCTGGCTCGACGCTCGGGAAAGGCCGACCGTGGTCGTAGCGGCATTCGCCCTTGTGCGTTTGGAGACAACGATGACTACACATTCCATTCCCCCGGTCCTTCGACATTGGCGCGTCGTCGCCGTCCTGGCGGGTGCGGCGGCCCTCATGGCCGGCAGCACGCTGGCGGCCCCGAGCGACCCTGCGACGGCCATGGGCTTCCACACGATCGCCCCTGTCCGGGTACTCGACACGCGCGACGGCACCGGCGCCGAGCAGGCGCCGATCGGCTCGAATGCCACGATCGACGTGGTCATTCCCGACCTGCCCGACGATGCCGAGGCCGTGGCGTTGAACGTCACCGTCCTCCACGGCACCCAGCAGTCGCACCTGAAGGTGTGGGCCAAGGGCGGCGACGTGCCGGGCACCGCCAACATCAACTGGACCAACGCCGGCCCGGTGGGCAACAGCATGGTCGTGGCCGTCGACGCCGACCACACGGTGTCGGTGTACAACTTCCGAGGCACCGTGGACGTGGTCTTCGACATGGTCGGCTACTACGCACCGGGCGCGGCGGGTCCGGTCGGCCCCGAAGGCCCGATGGGCGCCGAAGGTCCGGTCGGTATCGAGGGCCCGATCGGTCCCCAGGGCATCCCGGGCGTGAGCCCCGGTGCGGTGTTCGCCTATGCGTCCAACCAGGCGGCCGAGATCGTCCTGCAGTACCCGGCCGCCGGCAACCTCGTGACCTTCGATCAGCCTGCGATCCTCGCCGGCAGCGAGACCAGCGTGATCGCTGCTGGCCCCGACGTCGACAACGAACTGGACGCCGGCGAGTTCCTCGTCTCCGCGGGTGGCACCTACAAGGTGTCCTTCTCGGTGACGGGTACCGAGGACAACCAGTTCGACATCACGGTGAACGGTGTGGTCGTCGCCACGTTCGGCGCCGCCGGTGGTACGCCCAACGTCGGTACCGCCATGGTGACGGTTCCCGATCTGGGGATCATCGCACTGCGCAACTCGACGTCGACCGGCATCATCGTCGATGACGTTCCCGCAGAGGTCGGCGGGGTGCATCTGCCCGCACCGATCGGTGGAACGGGCACGTCGGTCAATGCCTGGATCCTCATCGAGCAGGTCAGCGCTTCGGCGCCAGCCTGATCGGTCCCACCGACGAAGGGCCCGCCCCACGGGGCCGGGCCCTTCGTCGCGCACTAGGGTCCGGAGCCATGCAGATCTCCATGGAAGGAAAGGTCGCGCTCGTCACCGGGGCGTCGCGTGGCATCGGTCAGGCGATCGCCGCCTCGATGTCGGCGGCGGGGGCGCAGGTGATGTTGACCTCGCGAAAGCAGGACGCGCTCGAGGCGGCAGCGGCGACCATGGTCGGCGAGACGGCGGTGTTCGCCGGGAACGCCGGCGACCCGGCGACGGCGAGAGCGTGCGTCGCGGCGACGATCGAACGCTTCGGCGGGCTCGACATCCTCGTCAACAACGCGGCGACCAATCCGTACTACGGACCGACGCTCGGCGTCGACGAGTCACGATTCGACAAGACGTTCCAGGTCAACCTGAGAGGTCCGCTGTTCTGGAGTCAGGCCGCGTGGGACCAGGCGATGCACGACAAACCGGGCGTCATCGTCAACATCGCGTCGGTCGGGGGCCTTCGCTCGGAAGCCGGCCTCGGCGTCTACAACCTCACCAAGGCCGCCTTGATCCACCTCACCCGCCAGCTGGCCAACGAGCTCGGCCCGACCCGAGTGGTCGGCATCGCTCCTGGGTTGGTGCAGACCGACTTCGCCGCGTACCTCGTCGAGAACTTCGGGGACCGACTCGCCGCGCAGCTCCCCCTGGGTCGGCTCGGTGAGCCGCAGGACATCGCCAATCTGGCAATGTTCCTCGCCTCCGACGCAGCGTCGTGGATCACCGGCGACACGTACGTGATCGACGGCGGCGCCGGAGTCCGCGGTACCGCCTGATGAAGGTCGAGATCCCCGGTGTCGATCTGCTGGTGCTGTCGCGCTGGATGGATCAACGGGGGCTGCCCTACGGCTCGATCGTCGAGCCCACGCTCATCGCCGGTGGCACGCAGAACGTCCTGCTGCACTTCGGGCGTGGCGGCCGTTCGTACGTCCTGCGTCGACCGCCGCTGCACAAGCGCAAGAACAGCGACGAGACGATGCGTCGCGAAGCGCGGGTGCTCGCGGCGCTCGCCGGCAGTGCGGTGCCGCACCCTGCGCTGATCGCTGCGGAGCCCGATCCCGATGTGTTGGGCGCCGCCTTCTACCTGATGGAGCCCGTCGAGGGGTTCAACCCGACGCTCGGGCTCCCGGAGCCCTTCGCGCACGACCTGCAGTGGCAACGAGACATGGGGTTGTCGATGGCCGATGCCATCGGCGCGCTGGCGTGTGTCGACCATGAAGCCGTCGGGCTCGGCGACCTCGGTCGCTTCGACGGGTGGGCCGAACGGCAGGTGGGGCGGTGGCGTGCCCAGCTCGACGGGTACTCCGAGCTCCCCGGCTATGACCGGCCGGACCTGCCGGGTGTCGACGAGATCGGCGTGTGGTTGGACGGCCACCGGCCCGGCGACGTCCGCGCCGGGCTGATGCACGGCGACTTCCATTTCGCCAACGTGCTCGTGCGTCGCGATCGGCCGAGCCTGGCGGCGATGGTCGACTGGGAGTTGGTCACCGTCGGCGACCCCCTGCTCGACCTCGGCCACCTGCTCGCCACATGGCCCGATCAGACTGCCGCGGCCGTCAGTGTGGATGCGCCGGGGCTTCCGTCGGTGGAGGACGTCATCGACCGCTATGCAGCCTGCACACCGAGGGCGTTGGACGATCTGCTGTGGTATCGGGTGCTCGCCTGCTACCGCCTCGGGCTGATCCTCGAGGGCACGCACGCGCGGGCCTGCGCAGGCCTCGCGCCCAAGGACGTCGGCGACCGTCTCCATGCGACCACGGTCGCGTTGCTCGAGCAGGCCCTCGGCCTCATCGCCTGAACGCGCGTCGGTCAGCGGGGGAGGCCGTCGATGTTGAGCAGCGCACCTGTGGTGTAGCTGCTCGCATCGCTGGCGAAGTAGAGCGCCGCGCCGACGATCTCGTTCGGCTCGCCGCCGCGGCCGAGCGCGAACGCCTGACGGGCGCGAGCGTTGAACGCGTCGAGGTCCCACGCCTTGGAGATGTCGGTGAGGAACGGCCCGGGGACGATGCAGTTCACCCGCACGGTGGGACCGAACGCAGCCGCAAGGCTGGCGGTGAGGCTGTTGATGCCGGCCTTGGCCGCGCCGTACGGGGCTTCGGTGGGGCTCGGTCGCTGACTGGCGATCGAGGAGACGTTGATGATGGACCCGCCAACGCCGGCGGCCATGCGCGTCCCGACGATCGACGACAGGCGGAACGGGCCTTTGAGGTTGACGCCGATCACCTTGTCGAAGAGTTCCTCGGACACGTCGGCGAGGCTGGGGTAGAGCGGCGACATGCCGGCGTTGTTGACGAGCACGTCGACCCGACCGAACTCCGCATACGCCGCGGCGGCGAGTCGGTCGGCGTCGGCCCAGCTGCCCGCGTGGTAGGCGATCGGCAGCGCTCGGCGCCCGAGCGCGCGCACCTCGTCGGCGACGGCCTCGCAGTTCGCGAGCTTCCGGCTGGCGATGACGACGTCGGCGCCGCGTGCCGCGAACGCCAGCACCATCTCCCTCCCGAGTCCGCGCGAGCCGCCGGTGACGATCGCGATCTTGTCGGTGAGCTCGAACAAGTCCTTGGTCATGTGCGGAACCTACAGTGACCGGATGGCCATCGACTTCACCCTGAGCCCCGAGCTGGAAGACATCCGACTGCGGGTGCGCGCCTTCGTCAACGACGTCGTCAAGCCCGGTGAGGAGGCGCTCGCCGCCTTGCGCGACGAGGACCGCACCGACTACATCACCACGCTCGTCGGGATGCGCAAGAAGGCCGCCGCCGCAGGCCTGTGGATGCCGCACATGCCCAAGGAATGGGGCGGCATGGGTCTGGGTCATGTGCAGTTGGCGATGGTGCAGGCCGAGGCGGCGAAGGCCAGCTACGGGCCGTGGGTGCTGAACTGCCAGGCACCCGACGAGGGCAACATGCACACGCTGCTGCACTGGGGTACCCCGGAGCAGAAGGAGAAGTATCTCCGACCGCTGTGCGACGGCACTGCGATGAGCTGCTTCGCGATGACCGAGCCCGAGGTGGCGGGCAGCGATCCCACGCTGATCAAGACCACGGCCGTGCAGGACGGCGACGAGTGGGTCGCCAACGGTCACAAGTGGTTCATCTCCAACGCCCGCCGCGCCAAGTTCGCGATCCTGATCTGCCGTACCGAGGACAACCCCGACTTGCCCCAGGCCGCCAACACTGCCTTCATCGTCGACCTCCCCAGCGACGGCTGGAACCGGGTGCGCGAGGTGGAGACGATGCACGGTGCGAGCGGTCACAGCGAGATCGTCATCGAGGATCTGCGGATCCCCGCGGAGAACATGCTCGGTGGACGCGGCCAGGGCCACCTGCTCGGCCAGTACCGCCTCGGCCCGGCGCGACTGGCCCACTGCATGCGGTGGATCTCCCAGGCCGAGACCGCCCTCGACATGATGGTCGACCGGTCACTCGTGCGCTACTCGCACGGCAGTGTGCTCGCCGAGAAGCAGGGCATCCAGTGGATGATCGCCGACAGCAGCATGGAGATCTACCAGGCGAAGTTGATGGTGCTCCACGCCGCATACCTCATCGACTCCGGCGCCGACTTCAAGAGCGAGGTGTCGATGGCGAAGCACTTCGTCGCGAACATGCTCAACCGCGTCATCGATCGGAGCATCCAGGTGCACGGCGCGCTCGGCTACAGCACGGACACGCCGCTCGCCCACATGTATCAGCACGCGCGCTGGGCGCGCTTCGCGGACGGCGCCGACGAGATCCACCAGATGCGCATCGCGCAACGCACGATCGCCGCCTACCGCGATCACGGCAGCACGCGCACGGCGACGGGCAACCTGCCGATCTGAGCGTGCCTCGCTGGGCTCAGCCGACGAGGAGCTTCACCGCGCCGAGGAGCGACAGCATCAGCACCAGCCAGAGGAAGAAGCGGTCGTGGATCCTGGGCAGCAGCGCTCTGCCGCTGTAGACGCCCACCACCACGAACGGCAGCAGGGCGAGGTCGTAGCGGAGGCTCTCGGCGGTGAAGAACGCCCCGCCGTCGCTGAAGTGTCCGATCGCCGAGTACACGGGGATCTTGGCCAGGTTGACCGAGAAGTAGAACCACGCCGACGTGCCGACCATCGCCGTGCGGTCGAGCCCGAGACCCACCAGGTACGTGTTCATGATCGGCCCCGCCGAGTTGCTGACCAACGTCGTGAAGCCGCCGGCCGTGCCGTACATCGCCGTCTCGGTCGGCGTCGCGTGGCGAGACGGCGTGGCCCGCAGCGTGCGCGCGATCTGCAGCGCGACGACCGTGATGATGCCGAGCGCGATCACCACCTCGAGCATGCGGACGTTGCTGCCGACCGCGACGAAGAACGCGGTGCCGAGCGCGAAGCCCACCACCACCCACGCCACCAGTGGGCGCAGCAGGTCCCAGCGGGTGTGGTGGCGGTACCAGCTGACGGCGAACATGTCGGCGAACAGCAGCACGGGGAGCACCGTGCCGGGGATCCCGCGCCCGTCGGCGACCACTGCGAACAACGGCACGGCGAGCAGGCCGGCACCGGGCAGCGCCGTCTTCGACAGACCGGTGACGATCGCGGCGAGCGCCCCGATGGCGAGCGCTCCGACGGTGAACACGGGCGCCTCTCAGCCCACGAAGAACAGCGACACGCCGAGCACCAGCAGGCCCGTGCCGTAGATCCACTCGAGGCGTTCGGGGTTCATCTTGACCGCGGTCCTCGCGCCGAGGCCGGACAGCGGGATGCTCGCGGCGCCGAACACCAGGGCGACCGTCCAGTCGACGTGGCCGAGTGCTGCGTGCACGACGGTGCCCGGGATGGCCAGCACGGACGCGACGGCGAGCGAGCAGGCCAGCGCCTTCTTGATCGGAAGGTTGAGGATCGCCAGGTACAGCGGCACCAGCAGGAAGCCGCCGGCGTTGGCGAGGAGCCCGGCGAGGAAGCCGACGGCCACCGCGACGAGCGCGAGACGCAGCATGTTGTCGGTGGGTTCGGGGCGCTCGGTCGTCTGGGCGTGGCGCACGCTCTGGAAGATGATGCGTACCCCGAGGAGGGCGACGATGACGTCGGTGAGCTTGACGAGGAAGTGCCCGCCGATCCAGTGGGTGACGAGGGCACCGGCGACCGTCGCCGGCACGCCGTAGATCAGGCTCCAGCGGATGACGCGAGGGTCCGAGAATCCGCTGCCGTGATAGCGACGGTACGCGACGAGGGTGCCCGGAATGGTCGCGGGGAGCGGCGAGGCGACGGCGATGATCGCCGGCACGCCGACGGCGGCCAGCAGGGGAGTGGCGATCGCCGAACCGCCCTTGCCGAACATCCCCCCGAGGAACCCGACGCCCGCACCGATGAGGACGATCAGGAACCAGTGCACTGACCGATGAAAGCAGCCGGGGACGGCTCCTGACAACTCGCGTGCCGGCTCACCCGGCGAGCGGTGACTCCAAACGGCGTTGCACCGCGCTGCGAATCTGTTCGTCGAAGGCTCGCATGTGGGCTTCGATGAGGTTCGCCGCCCGGTCGGCGTCGCCCGCCTGCAGCGCGAGGAGGATCTCCCGGTGCTCCTGGATCATCAGGTGCAGGTCGGCGACGTCGCCGAGGTAGAGATGCCAGAGGCGGTCGCTCTGGGCGTAGAGCATGTCGAGCGTGTCGGTGAGGAACCTGTTGTCGGCGGCCTCCCACACGATCTCGCGGCAGCGTCGGTCGATCTCGATGAGCTCGTCGGGCTTGGACTCGGGGGTCGCCCGCTCGAGCACGTCGGCCATCTCCTGCCAGTGCTCGTCGGTGCCTCGGGCCGCCGCGAGGCGCATCGCGAAGGGTTCCAGGGTGGCGCGGGTCTCGTAGAGGAGGGCCAACTCGCCGACGTCGACGCCACTGACGAACATGCCGCGGCGGGGGATGACGGTGACGAACTGGTCGCGCACGAGCCGCTGCAGCGCCTCGCGGATCGGGGTGCGCCCCAGACCCAGGGACACCTGCAACTCGTCGTCGCGGATGACGGCTCCGGGCGCGAGTTCGAGCCGCACGATCATGCGGCGGATCTCGGCGTACGCACGCTCACTGAGTGACATGGAGGATGTGATATGGTAATGATATATCACCGGCCGGTGTTCGGCCACCACCGTGCTCCGATGGAGTCGTCCCAAGAGTGGAGTCCTGCAATGAGTGAAGCCCCGTCCTCCGCGTTCCCGTCGAGCGCCAAGGTCGTCGTCATCGGTGCCGGCATCGTCGGCAACTGCCTCGTCGGTCACCTCAGCCGGCTCGGCTGGACCGACATGGTGCTCATCGACAAGGGGCCGCTGCCGAACCCCGGCGGATCGACCGGACACGCGTCGAACTTCATCTTCCCGACGGACCACAACAAGGAGATGGCGTTCCTCACCGTCGACAGCCAGAACCAGTACATCGACGCCGGCCTGAACAACACCTGTGGCGGCATCGAGGTCGCCCGTGAGCCGCAGCGACTCGAGGAGTTCAAGCGGCGGATGACCTCCGCCAAGGCGTGGGGCATCGATGCCCGCCTGGTGACACCGGCCGAGATCAAGGAGATGGTGCCGTTCATCAACGAGGAGATCCTCCTCGGCGGCTACTACACGCCCAGCGTGAGCGTGGTGGACTCGCTCGCCACCGGCACGATGATGCGCGACGCGGCCGTCGCCGCCGGCGCGCTCAAGGTGTTCGCGAACACGGAGGTGCTCGACGTCGAGACGACGCCATCGGCCGGCGGCCCCAAGGTCAGCGCGGTCGTCACCGACAAGGGCCGCATCGAGGCCGAGTACGTGGTCGTCGCGTGCGGTGTGTGGAGCCCGCGCATCGCTCGGATGGCCGGTGCCAACATCCCCCTCACGCCCGCCGTGCACCAGATGGCCGACGTCGGCCCGATCGACATCCTGCAGCAGTCGGGCAAGGAGCTCGCGTACCCGATCATCCGCGACATGGACACGTTCTGCTACGAGCGTCAGTCGGCGGGCTCGATGGAGGTGGGCAGCTACGCCCACCGACCGATCCTGATGCGTCCCGACGACATCCCGAGCATTCAGGCGTCGGCGCTCACGCCCACGGAGCTGCCGCTCACCTACGAGGACTTCGACCCGCAGATGGAGCAGGCCATCGACCTGATGGAGATGCTCGGCGATGCCGAGATCCGCTACGCGATCAACGGCCTGCTGAGCCTCACGCCCGACGCCAACCCGGTGCTCGGCGAGACGCCCGAGGTGCGCAACCTGTGGAGCGCCGCCGCCGTGTGGATCAAGGAGGGCCCGGGCATCGCCCAGCTCGTCGCCGAGTGGATGACCTACGGCTACCCGCACATGTGCGACCCGCACGGCAGCGACATCAGCCGCTTCTACCCGCACGAGAAGACCGAGTGGCACATCAACGCCCGCTGCAACGAGCACTTCAACAAGACCTACGGCATCGTCCACCCGCGTGAGCAGTGGGCCAGCCAGCGCGGCCTGCGGCGCAGCCCGTTCTACGCCCGCGAGGAAGCGCTCGGGGCGACGTTCTTCGACGCTCGCGGCTGGGAGCGCCCGCAGTGGTTCTCCAGCAACGAGAAGCTGCGCGACAAGTTCCCTGACGCGTTCACGCCCCGCACCCACGAGTGGGACGGCCGCTGGTGGAACCCGGTCACCAACGCCGAGCACCTGCAGATGCGCGAGAGCGTCGGCATGGTCGACCTCACCGCGTTCAACGAGTTCGACTTCGAGGGACCTCGCGCCTGCGACTTCCTGAACTACATGTGCGTCAACAACGTCGACGTCGCCGTCGGTCGCAGCATCTACACACCGCTGCTCACCCCCCATGGTGGCTTCCGCGGCGACCTCACCATCCAGCGCCTGGGCAAGGATCACTTCCGCGTCATCACGGGCGCGTTCGACGGTGGCCGCGACAACTACTGGTTCAACAAGTACCTCGCCGAGTTCACCGGTGGCGACGGCTCGGTCACCTTCACCGACCGTTCCCAGGGCATCTGCACCGTCGGCGTGTGGGGTCCGAACGCGGCGGCGACGATGGCCAAGATCACCACGGACGACACCACGGCGCCCTACGACGTGAGCCAGGCGGGCTTCCCCTACGGGTCGGTGCGCAACGTGCTCATCGACGGCGTGCCCTGCATCATGTTCAGGATCAGCTACGTCGGCGAGAACGGGTGGGAGGTCTACACCGCGATGGAGCACGGCCTCAAGGTGTGGGACGCCATCTGGGCGGCCGGCCAGGAGTTCGACATCATCCCGGTGGGCATCGGCGTGTACGCCGTGACCGGCCGCATCGAGAAGGGGTACCGCCTGATGGGTGCCGAGCTCGAGAGCGAGTACGACCCCGTCGAGGCCGGCCTCGCCCGGCCGAAGGTGAAGAGTGCCGACTTCCTCGGCAAGGCCGCCTACCTCGAGGCCCGCGCCGCCGCAGAGGCCGACGGTCCGGCAGCGGTCATGTGCACCCTGTCGATGGACTCACAGCAGTGCGCCGACGGCTACGACCGCTTCCCCACGGGTGGCAACGAGCCGATCCTGACGCTGTCGGGTGACCGCATCCTGGACCGCAAGGGTCGCGTCTCGCGGGTCACCACGGCCGGTGCCGGCCCGTCGGTGGGCAAGTACCTCCTGATGGCCTACCTGCCGCCGGAGCACGCGGTGGAGGGCACCAAGCTGCAGGTGATGTACATGAACGAGTGCTACCCCGTCACCGTCGAGCGGGCCGGCGCGACGCCGCTGTTCGACCCGACCGACGACCGCATGAAGAGCTGACCATGAACGTCCTGGTGTGTGTGAAGCGGGTGCCGGCACCCGGTGCCAAGATCAGCATCACGGCCGACGGCCAGGCCGTCGACACCGCGTACCTCGCGTTCACGACGAGCCCGCACGAGGAGTGCGCGGTCGAGGCGGCCGTGCAACTCGTCGAGCAGCACGGTGGGGAATCCACCGTGCTGACGCTCGGGCCCGCCGAGGCCGACGAGCAGCTCCGGTACGCCGCGAGCATCGGCGTCAACAAGGCCGTGCTCCTCCCGATCACCGACGTCGACTGGGATCCACAGCGCACCGCCGCGGCGATCACAGCGGCGATCCGCGACCTCGAGGCGGCGAACGGACCGTTCGACCTCGTGCTGTTCGGCAACGAGTCGGCCGACTCGGGCAACTTCCAGGTCGGCGTCCGGGTCGCGCATGCGCTCGGCCGGCCGATGGTCAACGGGATCAAGGGCATCGACGTCGAGGGCGATTCCATCCGCGCTCGGCGCGAGTCCGACGCCGGTGTCGAGGTCTACCACGTCCCCACGCCGTGCGTGCTCGGCGTCAAGGAGGGCATCAACCTTCCCCGGTATCCCACGCTCAAGGGTCGACTTGCCTCGAAGAAGGTCGACGTCGTGCAGGTGTCGCCGGTCGGCGAGCTCGGTGGTCAGCACATGGTCACACTGCTCCAGGCCGCGGAACAGGTGAGCCAGACCGTGATGCTCGGCAACGGCCCGGAGGCTGCTCCCGCCGTCGTCGATCTCCTGGAAGAACTGGGGTTGCTGAAATGACCGTGCTCGTCGTCGTCGAACACGACCGCGGTGCCCTGAGCGCCGCCTCCCTGGAAGCACTCGCCGCCGCTCGCACCATCACCGGCGCGGGCGAGATCCACGCGCTCACGCTCGGGGCCGCGGCCGATGGTCTGGCCGGTGAGTTGTCGGGTCATGGCGCCTCGGTCGTGCACCAGGTCCACCACGACCTGCTCTCGGACTACGGGCCCGAGACGTGGGGCGAATCGCTGGCCCACGCCGTGCGCGCGCTCGGTCCCGACGCCGTTCTGGCGTGCGGCACCGATCGAGGCAACGAGGTGATGGCTCAGGCAGCGGCTCGTCTCGACCTGCCGATGGTCGCCAACTGCACGGAGATCGACGCCGGCTCGGAGTCGTGGACGATCATCCGGGTGCGCTGGGGCGGCTCGTTGCTGGAGCAGTGCACGCTGCAGGCACCCACGAAGTTGCTCACCGTGTCGCACCATGCGTTCGAGGCCGCGGAGGCGCCCGCGGCGGGCACCGTGTCGTCACTCGCCGTCGACCTGGATCCGGTGCTCGGGCGGACGGTCGTGGCCGATCGGGTGGAACGTGCTGCCGGCGTCACGCTGGCGACGGCACCACTCGTCGTCGGTGGCGGACGTGGTGTCGGTTCGGCGGAAGCCTTCGCCCCGCTGGAGGAGTTGGCCGGGTTGCTCGGCGGTGTCGTGGGCTGCTCGCGAGCGGTCACCAACAACGGATGGCGCAACCACACCGATCAGGTCGGCCAGACCGGCACGCGCATCGCCCCCGACCTGTACATGGCCTGTGGCATCAGCGGCGCCATCCAGCACTGGGTGGGGGCGATGGCCTCGAAGAAGATCCTGGCGATCAACACCGATCCCGAGGCGAACATGGTCACGAAGGCCGACTACGCGGTGATCGGGGATCTGCACAAGGTGATCCCGGCGATCACCGAAGAGATCCGTCGCCGTCGCGGCGCCTGAGTAGGCTCCGCGAATGGGTTCCAACGAGTCGCTCCCTCCGCCGCCTCCACCCGGACAACCGCCGCAGGTGCCGCCGCGGCCGCCGGCGCCGAGCGTGCCGGTGCCACCTCCGCCGAGCCCTCCCGCGCCGCCGGCCTTCACGCCGGCACCGCCGCCACCCCCACAGCAGTTTCCGCCCACGCAGGCCTACCCGACGACCCCCGGAGGCCCTCCTGCGGGCGGTCCGCCGCCCGGTGGCGTGCCGCCGGCGCCGCCCACCGGTCCCGGGTCCGGACCGAAGAAGAACTGGGCGCTGATCGGCGGGGGCATTGCCGCGCTGATCGCGATCATCGTCGCGGTGATCGTGCTCACCGGTGGCGACGACAAGAGCACCACGCTCGGCGGCGACGTCACCGAGCCGACCGCCGTGGTGACCTCCGACGTCACCGAGGTCACGGAGGCGCCGACATCGACGCCCGAGGACACCTTCGTGATCACCGCGCCGCCCTCGACCGACCCGCCCGCCACCCTGCCGCCCACCACCGACGGCACGGTCCCCGACATTCGAGTCACCGACGACACCAACTCGTTCAGTGTGCTGATGCCCGGCGACTGGGCCACCGACACCGCACCGGTCGACGCGAACGGCACGCAATTCGCACAGATCAGCGGCTCCGGTGACCTCGAGGCCTACAACAACGACCACGACACGCTCGGCATCACGCTTTTGGGGATCCAGGCCGACCTGGTGGCGCCGCCGGCCGACCTGATCAACGTCTTCGATCCCGGCGTCGACGTGTGCTCGCAACGGCAGAACGCCAGCGCGGTCGACACGGCCCAGGGGCCCGCGGAGGTCCTCTATCTCGACGGCTGTGGCACCGGCGGTGCGTACGGCAAGGTCGTGATGATCGTGTCCTTCCCCGCCAACAACGCCGTGCTCATCACGATCTCCCAGGGCAACAGCCCCTCCACCGGCCCACTGTTCAACTTCACGAAGATCGTGGTTGAATCGGTGCAGCCACTCTGACCGGCCGATCGGGGTGAGCAGCAACTCGCTGCATTCCTACAGTCCGGCGCTCCGCCGAAACCTCGCGCTCGCGACCTGGGGTTTGTTCGCCGGACTGGCGCTGGTCATGTTCGCCGGAGGTCTCTTCGGCACGCTGGTCGGCGTGCGATCCGAGCGTGTCGGTCTGCCGACGGTCGTCAGCAGCCTCATCAGCGCCAGCTACTACATCGGCTTCCTGGTCGGGACGGTGCTCACCCTCAGCGCGCTGGGCCGGGTCGGACACATCCGTGTGTACGCGGCGCTCGCCTCGACGCTCTCGGCCGCGATGATCGCCGCGGGGATCACCGACAGTGCGGCCTCGTGGGCGCTGCTCCGTCTCGCCACCGGGCTGTGCACTGCGGGCCTCTACGTCGTCGCCGAGTCGTGGCTCAACGACCTCGCCACCAACGAGAACCGCGGTCGCCTGCTGGCCGTCTACGGGGTGGTCACGATCGCGTTCTTCGGCTTCGGGCAGATCATGCTCTTCGCGTTCAATCCACTCACCGTCGCAGGGTTCGGGGTGGCCGCGATCCTCACCTCGCTGGCCGTCGTGCCCGTGTCGCTGTCGGAAGCGGCGATGGCCCCGGCGATCGCCGAGTCACGAAAGATCTCGCTGCGCGAACTGGCGCACCTCGTGCCGACCGGCGTGTACTCGTGCCTCCTCGTGGGCATGTGTCACGGCGCGATCTCGGGGATGGCGGCCATCTACGCCACTCGCGTCGGCCTGCACCCTGCACAGATCGGCCTCTACGTCGTGCTCCCGAGCCTCGGCGGGGTGGCACTGCAGTGGCCGATCTCTGCCGCGAGCGACGACATCGACCGCAGGGCGGTGGGCTCGGCCGCCGCCGGCTGCGCCGCGATCGTCGCCGGGCTGTTGCTGCTCGGCGCTGCCGATCGTCCGGTGGCGCTGTTCCTGATCGCACTCCTCGGCGGCTTCAGCTATCCGCTGTACTCGATCGTCGGCGCGTACACGAACGACTGGATCGAGCCCGAGCACCTGAGTGCGGCTGCGTCACAGATCGTGAAGCTGTACGGGATGGGCGCGGTCATCGGCCCGTTCGTGGCGGGCGGGGCGATGGCCGTCATCGGCCCGCACGGCTTCTACTGGGCGTTGATCGGGCTCCACGTGAGCGTGGCGATCTTCTTCATGTACCGCATGGTCGCCTGGCGGGCCCCGTTCCACAAACGACCGTGGAGCGAGGTCTCGCTGCCGGCGCGTGCGTTCTTCGTGCCGGCGACGATCGTCGCCGTCGGACGTCGGCGTCGTCGCCGTGTCGAGGACCCCGTCAGCCAACCCTGACCGATGTGGGTCCCGTCGGCTTCTGGGCAGGAATCCTCCCGGCTCGGCCTCTGGGAAGCTTCGTTCCCGCTGTGCGGGAACGATCCGGACCAGAAGCCGACGTGCGCGGGCTGGTGGCGCGGGGTGGCGGGGGCCGACTTTCGGCTTCGGGGAAGCTCTGTTCCCGGGTTGCGGGAACGATCCGGACCAGAAGCCGACGTGCGCGGGCTGGTGGTGCGGGGTGGCGGGGGCCGACTTTCGGCTTCTGGGAAGCTCTGTTCCCGGGTTGCGGGAACGATCCGGACCAGAAGCGGGCGGGTGGCGGTCGCCTTGGCGACTAGGAGAGCTTCTCCAGCATCTTCGTCTGCCACTTGGCGGTGGCTTCGACGTTGTTGAACGTGAACAGGTGGAGGCCCTCGATGTTCAGTTCCTGCGCACGCTTCGACAGGGGAGCGACGAGCTTCTTGGGGTCGTAGCCGCCCGGGCGGAACAGGCGGCTGATCGCGCCACCGTTCTTCTTGACGAAGCGCATGCTGTTGCCGATGCCCAACCGCATCCCCATCGTGAACAGCTTCGTGCGATCGATCACGCCGGGCACGCCGACGTGGAGCGGCAGCTTGAACCCAGCCGTGCGCTCGGCGGTGGCCCAGGCCGTCCACTGGTCGAGGTCGAAGCACATCTGCGTGCTGGCGAACCCGGCGACACCGGCGTCCTCGAGCAGCGCCTGCTTGGTGTGGAGTGCCTCGTGCACGATCGCCGCGTCGATGAGCGCGTGGCCGTCCGGGTAGGCGGTGATGCCGATGCGGGTGAGGCCGTGATCGGTCTCGAGGAAATCGCGCAGGAACGCGACCACCCCGTCGTACGCGCCGACCGGCTCGGGTGCGTCACCGGCAACGAGGAACACCTCCTGCAGCCCGTGATCACGACAGAACGCGCCGAGTCGGCGCACGCCGTCGACGTCCTCCACCAACCGTGCCGACAGATGGGGGACCGCCATGTGGCCGAGATCCTGGAGTCGCAACGTCAGGTCCAGCGTTGCCTGCTGGCCCTTGGCAGGGCTGCAGGTGACCGAGACCGAACAACCCGCGGGGAGGTGTTCGATCTGGCCCTCGAGGTTCTTCATGGGGATCACCTCGTAGCGGGCTTCCGCGATGAGGGTGCGTGGAGTGGACATCGTTGTCGCTCTCTGTGTCATGTGGGTGTGGTCGTGTGGTGTGAGGTTGAAGGTGGTCAGGCGAACTCGTCGGGCAGTTCGGACTTGCGGCGCGCGACGAATTCCTGGAGTGCTTCGTCGATGGCGGGGTCCAGGGCTGGTGCCTCGTACTCGGCGAGGCGCCGCTTCCAGGTCGCGTTGGCGCGCTGGGCGGCGTCGAGACCGCCCTCCTCGCTCCATTGCTCGAAGCTGGAGTTGTCCGCGGTGTCGCTGCGATAGAACGCAGTCTCGAAGTTGGCGAGCGTGTGCGCCGTGCCGAGGAAGTGCAGCCCGGGCTCGTGACCGCGGATGGCGTCGACGGCGAGCCCGTTCTCGCTGATGTCGAGACCCCGTGCGAACGTGTGCATCATCCCGAGTTGGTCGCAGTCGAGGATGAACTTCTCGTAGCCGAGCGCCAGCCCACCCTCCAGCCATCCGGCCGCATGGAGCACGAAGTTGACGCCCCCGAGCACCGTCGGCTGGAGCGTGTTGGCGCTCTCGTACGCGGCCTGTGCGTCGGGCAGCTTGGACGAGGTGAGCGAGCCGCCCGACCTGAACGGGACACCGAGTCGGCGCGCCAGCGCGGCGACCGTGTACAGCACGAGCGCAGGCTCGGGTGTGCCGAAGGTGGGGGCGCCGGTCTGCATGCTCATCGAGCTGGCGAACGACCCGAACACCACCGGAGCGCCCGGACGGACGATCTGCGTGAAGGTCATGCCGGCCAACGCCTCGGCGAGCGTCTGCACGGCCACGCCCGCACTCGTGCTCGGCGCCATCGCCCCGGCGAGGATGAAGGGCGTGATGATGCAGGCCTGGTTGTTCTCGGCGTAGACCTGCGCAGCGGCCAGCATCGTGCCGTCCCAGACCAGCGGTGACGAGGCGTTGATGAGGCTGGTCATCACGGTGCGATCCTGCGAGGTCGCCGCCGAACCCGATGCGGGCGAGGTCGACGCTGTCCTGGGCGCGGGAGCCGGCGGTGACCGACCCCATGAACGGCTTGTCGCTGAACTTGAGGTGCGAATACACCATGTCGAGGTGTCGCTTGCTGACGGGGATGTCGACCGGCTCGCACACCGTGCCACCGGAGTGGTGCAGCCAGGGCGACGAGTAGCTGAGCTTCACGAAGTTCTGGAAGTCGGCCAGGGTCGCGTAGCGGCGGCCGTTGTCGAGGTCGTGCACGAAGGGCGAGCCGTAGTTCGGGGCGAACACGGTGTTGTTGCCACCGATCACCACGTTGTGCGACGGGTTGCGAGCGTGCTGGACGTAACTCGACGGAGCATTCGTCGACACGATCTCGCGGCACATCCCTCGCGGGAACCGAACGCGTGTGCCGTCGACGATGGCGCCGGCGGCGGCGAACAGCGGCAGCGCCTCCGGATAATCGCGGATCTCGACGCCGACCTCCTCCAGCACCGTGTCGGCGGCGTACTCGATCGTGGCGAGCGACTCCTCGCCGAGGATCTCGAAGGGTGTCATCGTGCGGGTGAGGTAGGGCACTCGCTCGATGACGTGTGACGCGCGCGATCGCGGCGCGCCCCGCGCGACCACCTGAGCGGCGCCCGCCGGCCGTGGGCTCGGTGAGAGCGTCGGTCATGATTCCTCCTTGTCGCCGCCGACGCGTCGCCGCCGGCCGGTTCGTTCCCTGTTCGATGCCGAGCTGGTGCGCTCGGGGAGTGCGACCACCGCCGCCAGGTGCGGCGAGGGGGCGAGTGCGTGGGGGAACGCCATCGCGGCGATGAACTCGGCCTGGAAGCCGGGCTCGGTCGCGGTCTCGATCTTGACGACCTTGCGCACGGCGGCCTCCATCTCTCGCCGGGCGGCGATCGAGAGCAACGCCCGAACGGCGCCGGCGCCCGCAGCGTTGCCGACCGAGCGGACCTGGGCGACGGGACAGTCGGGCACGAGGCCGAGCACGAGCGCGTAGACGGGGTCGATGTGGCTGCCGAACGCGCCGGCCAGGCGGATGTCGTGGACCTCGGTGATGCCGGCGTGTTGAAGGAGCAGCTCGATCCCGGCCCGCAACGCGCCCTTGGCGAGCTGGATCGCACGCACGTCGTTCTGGGTGATCGTCAACCGCACGCCAGGTGCCTCGTGGACCAGATAGCTGAAGGTGCGTCCATCGGCGATGATCCGCGGACTCCGCTCTGCGAGCGCTCCCTGCACCACGCCATCGGTGTCGATGATGCCGGCGAGATACATCTCCGCGATCACTTCGATGATGCCCGACCCGCAGATGCCGGAGATGTCGAGATCGGCCACCGACTCGGCGAAGCCGGTCTCGTCGCTCCACAGATCGCTGCCGATCACCTTGAAACGGGGCTCGAGTGTGTCGCGGTCGATGCGCACCCGTTCCACCGCACCGGCGGTCGCGCGCTGCCCGCAGCTCAACTGTGCTCCTTCGAACGCAGGGCCGGTCGGGCTGCTGGCCGCGAACTGCCGCTCCGCGTTGCCGAGAACGATCTCCGCGTTGGTGCCCACGTCGACGAGGAGCTGCATCGTCGCCGACCGGTGCGGGCCTTCGGAGAGGATGACCGCGGCGGTGTCGGCGCCGACATGTCCCGCGATGCAGGGCGCGAGGTACACGAGCGCGTTCGGGCAGGCGAGCTCGAAGTCGCCGGCGCGCACGGTGATCGCCTCCGCGGTGGCGAGCGTGAACGGTGCCTGACCGAGCGGCGTGGGATCGATGCCGGCGACGATGTGGTGCATGATCGGGTTGCCGACGAGCACGATCTCGAGCACCTCGGCCGCCCCGGCTCCGGCGTCGTGGCACAACTCGACGATCAGTTCGTTGAGCGCCGTGCGCACCGCCTCGGTGAGGTTGCGCTCGCCACCGGGATTCATCATCACGTAGGACACGCGGCTCATCAGGTCCTCGCCGAAGCGGATCTGCGGATTCATGCGCCCGGCCGACGACAGGATCTCGCCGGTCGTGAGGTCGCACAGGTGCCCGGCGATCGTCGTGCTGCCGATGTCGACGGCGATGCCGCACACTCGGTCCACGTAGCCGGGCCACACCGCGGCCACCGCATCGCCGCGCACCGCCACGGTGGCGGCGCGGTCCTGACCGGCGAACGCCTTGTGCACCTGCTGCAGGGCAGGTAGGTCGAGGTGAGTGACCGTGCGGCCGTGTGTCGTGAGGAGCTCTGCGATCACCAGATCCGACATCGACTCCGCGTCGCCCAGCACCGACGGCGGCAACTCGAGGTAGGCGAGTGCAACCGCAGGGTCGAGTCGGACGTCGCTCAGGTCGAGGCTCTTGCGCACGACGGGACGATGCACCTGGCTCTCCGGGGGGACGTCGAGCACCACGTCGGCCTGGATCATCGCGCAGCATCCAAGCCGTCGATCCGGCTTCATGTCGCGTCGATCCTCGTACGCGTCCTCGGTCTCACCCCACGGGCTGAGCGCATCGGCGCCGGCCTCGATGGCCCATTTCGAGTACGTACCGGGAGCGAACGCCACCTGGCACCGACCGCAGATGCCGCGCCCGCCGCACACCG
Organism: uncultured Acidimicrobiaceae bacterium; assembly: GCA_963720695.1. Classification (GTDB taxonomy): domain Bacteria; phylum Actinomycetota; class Acidimicrobiia; order Acidimicrobiales; family Ilumatobacteraceae; genus UBA668. The sequence goes on along the minus strand of CAVRGG010000004.1, from coordinate 23,905 downwards.
AGTCCAGATCGACGCCGAAGTCGCGCGCCGCCTGCAGCACCGTGGTGCCGGGCGCGACCTGACCACCGAGGCCCGACGGCGTGAACACGACGCGCGGCATGGGCGCTTACTCCGTCCGCCGGGCGCGTCGGCCGCCGCCGGCGCGGTTCTCACGGGCGCCGCCGGCAGCATCGGGGTCGCGGTTGGCGCGGATCCAGGCCATGCAGTCCTGGTCGTTGCCGGCGAGGACGTCGGCAGCCATCACCATGTTCTTCACTTCGGGGTGGAGGGGGTTCATGATCGCCGAGCTCATCCCGTTGGAGATCGCCATCGCCAGGAACGTCCCGGTGATGCTGTTGCGAGCCGGCAGCCCGAAGCTGATGTTGCTGGCCCCGCAGGTGGTGTTGACCTTCAGCTCGGAGACGAGACGGCGCAGGAGGGAGAACACCTGGCGGCCGGCGGTGCCCATGGCACCGATCGGCATGACCAGCGGGTCGACCACGATGTCGTAGCTCGGGATGCCGTAGTCGGCGGCGCGGTTCACGATCTTGCGAGCGACCTCGAAGCGGACGTTGGGATCCTCGCTGATACCGGTCTCGTCGTTGCTGATGGCGACCACGGCTGCGCCGTACTTCGCCACGAGCGGCAGCACTCGCTCCATCTGCTCGTCCTCGCCGGTGACGGAGTTGACGAGCGGCTTGCCCTTGTAGACCGCGAGACCGGCTTCCAGTGCTTCGATGATCGAGGAGTCGATCGACAGCGGCACGTCGGTGACGGACTGCACGAGCTGGATCGCACGGGCGAGCAGCGCCGGCTCGTCGGCCAGCGGAATGCCTGCGTTGACGTCGAGCATGTGAGCACCGGCAGCCACCTGAGCGATGGCGTCGGCCTCGACGCGACTGAAGTCGCCGTTCTTCATCTCCTCGGCGAGCAGCTTGCGCCCGGTCGGGTTGATCCGCTCGCCGATCATCACGAAGGGCCGGTCGAAACCGATGACCACTTCCTTGGTGGCAGAGCTGACGACGGTGTGAGTCATGGTGTGTCCTGTGTCGTGTCGTTGAGGGTCGTGTCGTTGAGGGTCGTGTCGGTGTGCGAGGTGTCGGTGTGCGTCGTGTCGAGTGAGAGCGGGTCCCACCCGCCGTTGTCGACGAGGGTCATCAACCGCTCGTTGGTGAACTCCTGCTCGATCGTGGCGGCCGTCGCTTCCACGCAGGCGACGAGTTCGCCGGTGACCGGATACGTGGTGCGACGCCACTCGCCGACGTACTCCTGCGCGGTCTTCTTGCCGGCCACCATCGCCGCCCGGTCGATCGCCTTCTGGAAGCGGTGGGGGAGCACGACGCCGTGCTTCTCCTCGCCGAGCTTGCCGTTGATCTGGGCGGGGATGTCTCGCCACATGATCACGATCACTTCGTCCTTGGCTCGACGGGACATGTCAGACCAGCTTTCCGAGCGTGACGGACACCGCATCGGTGAACGAGTCGAGTCCGACGTGGCGGTGCTCGAAGCGCAGCCCCAGCCGCTCGGCGGCCACGCGCGCGGCTGCGACCACGTCGGGGTTCTCGCTCTGGGAGAGCAGCATCAGCCTCGTGTAGTTGCCGAAGTACGCGTCGCGTAGTTCGGGGTGTCGGTCGAGCTGGAGGCCCTGCCACACCAGCGCCTCGAAGTGCTTGGCGAGGAAGTCGGTGAGGTAGAACGTCCCGAGCTCGGCCTCGCTCAGCTCCCGGAACACGTCGCCACCGGAGAAGAACTCGTAGCAGTGGTTGCCTGGAAGCCGCCGCAGGTTGGGCCGTTCGGCGAGCAGCACGTCGAGCTGACCGCCGCTCCCGCAGTCGGCGTATCCGATGAGCACCGGACGGTCACCGTGGGGATCGAGCTCGTCGAGCAGGTCGCGCAGCGCGGGAACGATGCGTTCGGGTCGGTTGTGCAGGTTGGCGGGGAGGTAGCGCACCTCCACGCGATCATCGAGACCGTCGGCGGCGAGCACCGCGCGAAGCTCGGTCACCAGGGCACCGCACGCCAACACGAGAGGCTGCGACATCCGAGGGCTCAGACGGACGGGCCGGGAGGCTCGGTACGGGCGCCGCGGCGCGCCGTCACGAGCTGCTTCGCGGTCTCCGAGGCGACCGCTGCGTCGCGGCAGTAGGCGTCGGCGCCGATGGCCTGACCGAACTCCTCGTTGAGCGGCGCACCGCCGACCAGCACGATGTACTTCTCGCGAAGGCCGCGCTCTTGCAGCGTGTCGATGACCACCTTCATGTACGGCATGGTCGTGGTGAGCAGCGCGGACATGCCGAGGATGTCGGGCTGGTGCTCGTCGAGTGCGTTCAAGAACGCCTCGGCGTCGGTGTTGATGCCGAGGTCGATGACCTCGAAGCCGGCGCCCTCGAGCATCATCGCGACGAGGTTCTTGCCGATGTCGTGGATGTCGCCCTTCACGGTGCCGATCACGACCTTGCCGATCGGCTCGGCGCCGGTCTCGGCGAGGAGCGGCCGCAGGATCTCCATGCCGGCCTTCATGGCGTTGGCGGAGAGGAGCACCTCGGGGACGAAGAGGATGCCGTCGCGGAAGTCGATGCCGACGATGCGCATGCCCTCGACGAGTGCGTCGTTGAGGACCCGATCCGGCGCCCAACCGCGGTCGAGCAGGATCAGCGTGCCCTCGGCGATCTCGGGAGCCATGCCGTCGTAGAGGTCTTCGTGCATCTGGGTGACGAGCTCGTCGTCGGGGAGAGAAGCCAGATCCAGATCGTCGCCATCGCTCATGTAGCGTGTCCTTGCTGTTCCACCATGCGGAACCAATCCGCATGGTGAAACGATATCACATCAACCTGCGGTGACGCGAGTCAACTGGCGCGCATAGTCGGGGGTGCTCATCAGTCTCGCGCAGCGCTCGAAGCGGCCCTCGGCATAGGCCCAGAAGTCCTCCGCGGGATTGCCGTTGACGTGCTGGATCACGCCCCACAGCGTCCACAGCAGATCGCACATCGCCTTGTACGCGACCATGCGTCCCACCTCGGCGGCGGGCGGCTCGCCGTCGAAGTAGGCGTGGAGCAGCGCTGCGTCCTGGTCCGGTCCGAAGCCGCCCTCCACCGAGAGGTCGCCCAGGTCCCACATCGGGTCGTTGTTGCCCGAGTACTCGTAGTCGATGACGAACATCCGCTCCCCGGTGTCGAGGAAGTTCTCGCACAGCGGGTCGCAGTGCGACGGCACGAGTGGACGAGCCGTCGACTCCAGGGCCTGGCGGGTCGCATCGGCGCGTGCCTGGAGCGCCTCGTACCCGTTCGGCAGCGTCGCCCCCTTCGCGGCGAGGAGTTGCTTGTACTCGTCGATCATCCCGAAGAGCTGGAAGTCCGTGGCGAAGGGAGCCGCCGTGGTGTGCAGGCGGCGGAACGCCCGCCCCGCCCGCGCGACTGCGTCGACGTCGCGGAACCGCGCCGCGTCCATCGTCGTGGCGCCCTCGACGAACCGCGTCGCCATCAGGCCGTCGGTGGGGTCGAAGAAGACGACCTCCGCGTTGACGCCCGCCGCCGCCGCTGATCTGGCGGCGACCTCCTCCGTGTGGCGATCGATGTACTCGCTGGTGCCGGCGCCCGGCAGGCGGACGACGAGTCGGTCGGTGCCGGTGTCGACGAGGTGGTTGACGTTGGTGAGGCCCGCGAGGCGGGTGGTGGTGACCGGCACGCCGGCCAGCAGCGGGATGCGGGCGAGGGCGTCGTCGAGCGGACTCATGAGGTGCGATGCTGCCCCGTGCGCCGGGGTCCGCGCAACCGTGTCGTGCCCGGACCGGCGTCAGGCACGGGCCAGCGCGGCGAGGATCGCGGGCCGCACCTTGGCGTCGGTGGCGCCGACGTCCTTGAGCGCCATCGCGATCATCGAGCTCGGATCCCTCAGACAGGCGAGCACGATGTGCTCGGTGCCGATGTAGTTGTGTCCCAGATCGAGCGCAGTGGCCAGCACCGCCTGCCCCATCGGGGGCGCCTCGGAGAGTCGGGCACCCGCCGCACGCGAGCGGCGAGCGATGGCCGCGTCGAGACCGTCGCGCGTGACGCCGAGATCGGTGAGCACCTTGGTGCCGATCGCCTCCGGCTCGCTGAAGAGCGCCGAGCGCGAGGTGATCGAGTCGGAGCGACGAGGCACCCTGGTCGTCGGCGATCTGCCGGCCGACCTCGACGACGTGGCGCGTGCGGGGGGTGAGGCGGCCGAGCGAGCTCTCCACGAAGCGCTGCTGGGCGGCCTGCTTGGAGACGCCGAGGGCGGACCCGATCTCGCTCCAGGAGTGCCCGAGCCGTCGACACTCGTCGACGAAATGGGTCAGCAAGGCGTCGGCGGTGTCCGCGATCGTGGCGCTGAGCGCGGCGGCGGCGCCGAGCTGGGCGAGTGCATCGTCGCCCGGTGCGGCCGATCTGACGGCGGCGACGAGATCGTCGAAGGAGAGAGCGGTCATTCGTCAATGTTACCTTGACGTCGGATCGCTCGTCAAGGACGACTTGACGAGCGCGTGCCCCGGGTCTGGCGTCTGGCAATCTGCGTGCATGGGAACCGCCGAGCAGATCCAGTCGGGTGACGAGCACTTCGACGCGAGCGACATGGTCGCCCTGAGCGATCTCGTGGCCGCCACGTGGACGGCTGCGGCGGACCGGGACTGGTCCGTGCGGGCCGGGGGTCTCGACTGGACGTGTCTGGCCGCCGCCGACCATGCGGTCGACTGCGTCTACGCGCCGGCGTTCTTCCTCGCGTCTCGCCGCGTCGACACGTTTCCCGTTGCCGGGAGCAACCTCGAACTCGGGGAGCACGCGACACCCGAACACCTGGTCGAGTCGCTGCAGATCGCGACCCGTCTGCTCGTCTCTCTCGTCGCGGCCACGGAGACCGACGTCCGAGCGGTCCTGTTCCGGCGGGGACCGTTGCTGGGTGCGCCGCACGACTTCCTCCCGCGGGCCGCACTGGAGCTGATCCTGCACTCGCACGACGTGTGCACCGGCCTCGGTGTCGCGTTCGACCCGCCCCGCGACCTGTGCCGCCGCCTGTGCGAACACACCCGGCCGTGGACGATGTGGACGTCGGAGTGGAACGGCCTTCCCGCCACGGGCGATCCCTGGGTCGACCTACTGCGTGGTTCGGGCCGGTGAGCACCACGCACGTGCAGCGTCACGTCCGGGCGGATCGCGCTGCGGTGTACCGAGCGTTGATCGATCCCGACGCGGTCCGTCGTTGGATGGTGCCCGACGGCATGACCAGCGTCGTGCACGAGTTCGAGGCTCGCGTGGGTGGGGCGTTCCGCATCTCGCTGACCTACGACGACGGGATGGGCGCCGGCAAGTCGGCGGCGCACACGGACACGTTCCACGGCCGGTTCGTCGAGCTCGTCCCCGACACCGAGGTCGTCCAGGCCGTCGAGTTCGAGACCGACGACCCGGCGCTGCAGGGAGAGATGCGGATCAGCTATCGCCTCGTCGACGCCGAGGGCGGCACCGATGTGTTGGGCCGGCACGAACACCTGCCGGAGGGCATCCCTGCAGCGGACAACGAGCTGGGGTGGACGATGTCGCTGGCGAAGCTCGCTGCGCTCGTCGAGGCCTCGCACTCGCCGACCATCAGGGACGCCGTCGAGGACGACGTCCCCGCGATCACCGACATCCAGAACGCGCTGATCGCGTCCACGACCATCGAGTGGACCGACAGCCTTCACACGGTGGAGGAGCGACAGGAATGGCTCGACCGCCAGCAGGCGTCGCAGCACCCGGTGCTCGTCGCCGTCGTCGATGGTGACGTCGTCGGGTGGGCCTCCTACGGGCCGTTCCGGGATTCGATCAAGTGGCCCGGCTATCGCCTGACCGTCGAGCACACCGTCCACGTGCGCCACGACCACTGGGGGAGCGGCGTCGGTCGTTCGCTGATGGAGGCACTGATCGAGCGGGCCATCGCGTCCGGGCTGCACGTCATGATCGGCGCGGTCGACGCCGAGAACGACGCGTCCATCCGCTTCCACGAGCGGCTCGGATTCCACGAGGTCGCCCGGATGCCCCAGATCGGGACGAAGTTCGGGAGATGGCTCGACCTGGTGCTGCTGCAGCGGGTGCTCGCCGACTCGCCACCACCGGCCTGATCTCGCTCAGGACTTCAGCCGCTCGCTGCGCGGATCGTGGAGCGAGCCTGCGTGCCGCACCGCCGGGATCGGTTCGCCATACACCTCGATGACGAAGTCGGTTCGGTCGGCGAGCTCGATCGGCAGGTAGCCGTACGCAATGGGCTTGCCGATGGTGTGGCCGAAGTTGGCGCTGGTGGTGAACCCGACGACCTCGTCGTCGACCAGGATCGCCTCGCCGCTCACCGGGTACGCCATCGACTCCAGGGTGAACGTGCACAGACGTCGCTCGACGCCCGACTCCCGCTGCGCCACGAGGGCGTCTCGACCGAGGAAGTCGCCCTTCTTCAGGCTCACCCGCCAGCCGAGCCCGGCTTCCCACGGCGTCGTGTCCGGCGTGATGTCGGTGCTCCAGTACAGATACCCCTTCTCCATCCGCAGCGTGTCGATGGCCCGGTAGCCGACGTCGACGATGCCGTGCGCGGCACCCGCGTCGCGCAGCGTCTCGTACACGTGCGCCGCGTACTCGGTGGGGATGTGCAGTTCCCAGCCGAGCTCGCCGGTGTACCCGATCCGCAAGGCGAGCACCGGTGCCGAGCCGATCGTGATCTCTCTCGCCGTCGCGTACGGGAAGCCCTCGTTGCTGACGTCGTCGTGACACACCGCCTGGAGGACCTCGCGGCTTCGTGGTCCGCACAGGTTGACCACCGCTCGCGCCGAGGTGAGGTCGCGCACCATGACCGATCCGTCGTCCGGTGAGTGGTCGCGGATCCAGCCCATGTCGTGCGCACCGAACGCTGCGCCGGTGACCACGTACCAACTGTCCGGCGCGGTGCGGGTCATCGTGAGGTCGCACTCGATCCCCCCACGTTCGTTGCACAGCTGCGTGTAGATCGCGCTGCCGACGGGCTTGTCCATGTCGGCCACGCTGAGCCACTGCACGGCCGCCATCGCTCCTGCTCCGGTGATCTCGAACTTGGCGAACGACGTCTGATCGACCAGCGCGACGCCCTCTCGAACGGCCCGGTGTTCGGCACCCACGTACGAGAACCAGTTGGGCTCGGCGAACGACGGACGATCGACGGGTTCCACCCCGGCCGGGGCGAACCAGTTCGGGCGCTCCCATCCGCCGCGGGTTCCCATGACGGCGCCGTGGTCGAGCAGCATCGAGTGCAACGGGCTGCGCCGGATGCCGCGAGCGGTCACCTTCTCCGATCCTGGCGCGGCGAGCTTGTAGTGGTGTGCGTACAGCTCGACCATGCGCGTGTCCATGAAGTGGCGGGTGGTGTGGTGGAACGAGAATCGGCGCACGTCGAGCGGCCACAGGTCGAGCGACGGTCGGCCTTCGAGCATCCACTCGGCCATCATCTTCCCCGCGCCGCCGCCGGCGGCGATGCCGTACAGGAATCCGGTGGCGACGAAGTAGTTGTCGAGCTCCGGCGCGCGGCCCATCACGAAGTCGGCGTCGGCGGAGTAGGGGATCGGACCGTTGAGCAGCGTGCGGATGCCCGCCTGCTCGATGCACGGAGTGCGGATGGCGGCGAGTTCGGCGAGCTGGGCGAAGCGGTCGTAGTTCGGGTCGAACAGACGGCGTTGGAACGGCGACGGGATGCCCTCCGTGCCGAACGCGACCGTGTCCGGCTCGTAGCCGCCGACCAGCAGCCCGGGTCCGTCGGGCTTGTAGTAGACGAGGTGGTCGGGGTCGCGCATCGTCGGCATCTTCCCCAGCTCGACGGGCGTGTAGCCCTCGATGGGCCCGCTGAGCATGTACTGGTGCTCGACCGCCGTGGCGGGGATGCGGACGCCGGCCATGCGGCCCACCTCCATGCCCCACATGCCCGCGGCGTTGACCACCATCTCGCACTCGATCGTGTGCTCCTGGCCGTCGGTGCCGACGACGTGCACGGTGGAGCAGTGACGGCCCTCGACGGTGATCGACACCACCCGGGTGTCCTCGCAGACCTGGGCACCTCGCATCCGTGCCCCGCGGGCGATCGCCATGGTCACGGATGCGGGATCGATGTAGCCGTCGGTCGGCAGGAACGCGGCCGCCAGCACGCCGGTGGTGGACATCAGCGGGAACAGTTCCTGGGCGCGCTGGGGTGAGACGACCTCCATCGGGAGCCCGAAGCTCTTGGCCATCGTCGTCAGGCGCCGCAACTCCATGACCCGCTCGGGCGAGCAGGCAAGTCGCAGGCTGCCCGTCTCGTGCCAGTCGACCGCTTGCCCCGTCTCGGCCTCGAGCCCGCGATACATCTCCACGGACTGCTCCAGCATGCGGGTGGTGTTGCGCGACGAGCGGAGTTGGCCGACGAGACCGGCCGCGTGCCAGGTGGCGCCGTCGGTGAGCCGGTGCTGCTCCACGAGCACCACGTCGGTCTCGCCCATCTTGGTCAGCCAGTAGGCGATGGAGCAGCCGAGGATGCCGCCGCCGATGATGACGACGCGGGCACGATCGGGAACGGGGACGGTCATGGCTCAGGCCTTCACTCGAGAGTTGGTCGGGTCGTACAGCGGCTGCAGCGAGACGTCGGCCGGCACGCGCATGCCGCCGACCTCCACTTCGTAGGTGCCCGAGCGCACCCAGTCGGGCGTCACTCCGTCGGGGTTGCGCACGTAGCCGTATCCGATCGAACGATCGATCGTGTGGCCGAACCCGCCACTGGTCAGCCAGCCCACACGCTCGCCGTCGCGGTAGATCGTCTCTCGGCCGAGCAAGACCACCGAGGGGTCGACCGTGAACGCGGCCAGCAGCTTTCGTACGCCGCGTTCGCGTTGAGCGGCGATTGCCTCGCGACCCTTGAACGGCATGTCGGTCTTCAGCTTCACGGCCCAGCCGAGGCCCGCCTCGATCGGCGTGTGATCCGGCCCGATGTCGCTGCCCCAGGCGCGGTACCCCTTTTCGAGGCGGCAGCTCTCGATGGCGCGGTACCCGGCGTTCGCGAGCCCGAACGGTGCTCCGGCGCTCATCAGCGTGTCGTACACCCTCGGTGCGAACTCCACCGGGAGGTGCAGCTCCCACCCCAGCTCGCCCATGTAGGTGATGCGCAGTGCTCGCACGGGGCAGCCGGCGATGCCGACCGTCTGCATCGTCCCGAACGGGAACGCGTCATTGCCCAGATCCGCAGTGGTGACCGCGCCGAGCACGTTCCGCGACTCGGGACCCATGAGTGCGAGCACCGCCCACGCCGAGGTCACGTCGAAGAGTTGAGTGTTGGCGCCCGCAGGGATCGTGCGTTGGATCCAGTCGAAGTCGTGCGTCGCGAAGCCCGTCCCGGTGACGATGTAGAACTCGTCGTGGGCGACACGGGCGACGGTGAGGTCGCATTGGATGCCGCCGCGATCGTCGAGCATCTGCGTGTAGGTGAGGGATCCGACCGGCTTGTGCACGTCGTTGGCACAGATCCAGTCGAGCGACGCCTGCGCATCGGGACCCTTCAATGCGAACTTCGCGAACGAGCTCTGGTCGATGAGCACGGCCGCCTCGCGGCACGCGCGGTGCTCGCGGCCGACGGCGTCGAACCAGTTCTGCCGGCCGTAGGTGTAGACGTCCACGGGTGCTTCGCCGCTCGAGGCGTCGGCGAACCAGTTGGGGCGCTCCCACCCGAGCTTCTCGCCGAACGATGCCCCCGCCGCCCGCAGACGGTCGTACAGGGGCGAGGTCCGCGACGGTCGGCCGCTGCGATGCTCCTCGAACGGCCAGGCCATCGTGTAGTGCTTCGAGTACGCCTCCAGCGTTCGAGTTCGTACCCAGTCGGTGTCCTGGTGGGGGCGGCCGAAGCGGCGCAGGTCGACGACCCACAGGTCGTACGGGGGCATGCCGTCGTGCACCCATTCGGCGAGCGCCTGGCCGGCCCCGCCGCCGGCGGCGATGCCGAACGCGTTGAAGCCGGCGCCGACGAAGAAATTGCGCAGTTCGGGGGCCTCGCCGAGGATGAAGTTGCCGTCGGGTGTGAAGCTCTCCGGGCCGTTGATCAGCTGCCGCAACCCCGCCTCGGCCAGTGCGGGCACGCGCCCGATCGCGAGTTCCATCGTGGGTGCGAAGTGATCCCAGTTGCTCGCCAGGAGCTGGAACTGGAAGGGGCGTGGAATTCCGTGCACGGCCCACGGGATCGGGTTCGGCTCGTAGCCGCCCATCACGAGACCGCCGACCTCCTCCTTGTAGTACGTGAGTCGGTCGGGGTCGCGCAGCGTCGGCAGCGTGCGCGGCACTTCGGGCGTGAACGGTTCGGTGATGACGTACTGGTGCTCCACCGGGACGAGCGGGACGTTGACCCCGACCGTCGCGGCGAGGTCGCGCGTCCACTGGCCGCCGCAGACGACGACCTTCTCGCACTCGATCCGACCGGCGCGGCCGTCCGCCGCGACGGTGACCACCGCGGTGATCACGCCGTCGACCACCTCGATGCGCGCGACCTCGGTGTCCTCGCAGATGGTGACGCCCTTCATGCGCGCGCCCCGAGCGAGTGCCATCGTGATGTCGCTCGGGTTCGCCTGTCCGTCCGTCGGCAGGAACGCCGCACCGACGACGTCGTCGATCTCCATGATCGGCCACAGCGCCTGGGCCTCCTTGGGCGAGAGCAGGTGCATCTCCAACCCGAAGCTCGTCGCCGTCGTCGCCTGGCGCTGCACCTCGGCCCATCGCTCGGCGTTGCACGCCAGCCGCAGCCCGCCGTTCATCTTCCAGCCGGTTGCTTGTCCGGTCTCGGCCTCGAGCGTGCGGTACAGCTCCACCGAGTTGCCGAGCAGTTGGGTGATGTTGGCGCTGGTGCGGAGTTGGCCGACCAGGCCGGCGGCGTGGAACGTCGAGCCGGACGTGAGTTGGTGCTTCTCGACGAGCACGGTGTCGGTCCAGCCGAGCGTGGCGAGGTGGTACGCCGTGGAGCAGCCGACGATGCCGCCGCCGATCACCACGACCCGGGCGGAGGAGGGAAGTTCGGTCACCCTCGCATCCTCGCGCGTGCGCGGCCCGAACAACGCCAGAAGTGTTGCTTTGTGTTGGAATGCTCACATGGCTCGCTACGAGGAGGAAGTGATGAGCGCGGTCGCGCTGCGCGGCTCGGTGAGCGTCCGTGAGCTGGCGACGCTGCTCAACGTCAGCGAGCAGACCGTGCGCCGGGTGGTGAAGCCCCTCGTCGAACGCGGTGCGGTCGAGAAGGTGCACGGCGCCGTCGTCGGCCGCAGCCGACCCGGCGAGGCACCCTTCCTCGCCCGGATGACCGTTCATCAGCGTGCCAAAGTCGCGATCGCGGCGAAGGTCGCCGCGCTCGTCCACGACGGGGACCGCATCGCACTCGACACCGGCAGTACCACCGGCTTCGTGGCCCAGGCGCTGCGGCAACGGCGAGGTCTCACGGTGGTGACGAACTCGACGTTCATCGCCACCACGCTCGCCACCATCCCGGGCAACCGAGTCCACATGGCCGGGGTGGAACTCCGCAATCACGACGGCGCCTCGTTCGATGCCGCCGCGTTCGCAGTGGTGCGCTCTATGAACGTTCGCCTCGCGATCCTCTCGGCGTCGGCGCTCGATGTCCGCCGAGGGCTGATGGTGCACGAGCGGGCGGAGGCCGAGATGTCGGCGGCCATGGGGGACATCGCGGAGCAACGGGTGTTCGCCGTCGACTCCTCGAAGTTCGGTCACGCGGCCCTGGTGGCGTTGGGGCCGATGCGACCCGGCGACGTGCTCGTGTCCGACGCAGCGCTGCCCGCGAGGTGCCCGTGCCGCGCTCGGGCCGGACGGAATCGTCATCGTCCATTGACGGAACGAGTGTTCAGCTTGCGCGAGGGTGCGGTCTAAGCTCCCGCAGGTTCGGGGATGCACCGTTCGGGGATGCACCAAGGGGGACGCGTTCAGTGGAGTCGATGATCTCGGTTCGTGATCTGTGGAAGGTCTACGGGCCGCGGGCGGAGCGCATCGTCGGGTCTCCCGAAGCCGATCTGCCGCGTGGCCAGCTGGAATCGGTGCACGGCAACGTGGTGGCCATGCGCGACGTCAGTCTCGACGTCGCCCCTGGTGAGGTCTTCGTGGTCATGGGACTCTCCGGCAGCGGCAAGAGCACGCTGATCCGTTGCGTGACCCGCCTCATCGAACCGACCGCGGGCACCGTCTCGATCGAGGGCGTCGACGTCACGGCGGCCAACGACGATCAACTGCTCCAGATCCGGCGGCACAAGGTGTCGATGGTGTTCCAGCACTTCGGTCTGCTCCCGCACCGCACCCTCCTCGACAACGTCGCCTTCGGCCTCGAGCTCCGCGGCGTCGACAAGAAGCAGCGCCGCGATCGTGCGGATCAGACCCTCTCGTTGGTCGGCCTGCCCGGGATGGGCAGCTACAAGCCGCATCAGCTCAGTGGCGGACAGCAGCAGCGTGTCGGCCTCGCCCGCGCTCTGGCGACCGACCCGGACATCATGTTGTTCGACGAGCCGTTCTCGGCGCTCGATCCGTTGATCCGGCGCGAGATGCAGGACGAGATCGTGCGCCTGCGGCGCGAGCTGAAGAAGACGATGATGTTCATCACCCACGACCTCTCCGAGGCGCTGCGGCTCGGCGACCGCATCGCCATCATGCGCGACGGACGGTTCGTCCAGGTCGGCACGCCGGCCGAGGTGGTGCTCGAGCCCGCCGACGACTACGTGCGCCAACTTCGTCCGCGACGTCCCCCGCTCGCACGTGGTTCCCGTCGACGCGGTGATGTCGCCGGCGACCGATGGCCCGTTCGCCGGCGAGGTGCCGACGCGGCACCAAGGTGCGCGACGCGGTCCGCCTCGTCGCGCACAGCGACCTGCCCGTGCGGGTCGTCGGCGGGGGCGGCACCACCGTCGGGCATCATCGATCGGGTGTGCGTGTTGTCGGTGATCGCCGGCGAGGACGTGCTGTGACGGCGACGTCCGTCGAAGCACTGCCCGAACAGGAGGCCCAGGAGGTCGTCGCAGGCGCGCCATCGCAATCGCGATGATCGCCTTCGGGGTGTTCGCCGTCACTCGCGGTGGTGGCGGTGGTGATCGCTCACGACGTGCCGAGCTGGCTCGACCTCAACGTCCAGAAGTGGGCGCAGGATCGCTACAAGTGGACGATCATCCACCGCCAGACCGCGCCGATCTTCACCGACTTCTTCACCCCGATCAGCGACTTCCTCGGCTGGGCGGTGGAGCACACCGTCTCGTTGCTCGACGCACTCCGTTGGCCGGGCGTGGTCGCCATCACCGGTGCCATCGGGTGGCGCACCGGCGGGATTCGAGCGGGTCTGTCCGGTGCGGCGGCGATGCTCGGCGTCGGGATGATCGCCAACTGGGACCACGCCATGATCACGCTCGCGATCATGATCGTGGCGGTGGTCATCGCGTTGGTGCTGGGCGTGCCGCTCGGCATCATGTCCGCCCGATCCGACCGGGTCGAGCGGATCATCCGTGTGCTGCTCGACACGGCCCAGGTGATGCCGATCTTCGTGTACTTCAGCCCCGCTCAGGTGTTCTTCAGCATCGGCTACGCGCCGGCGGTCGTCGTCACGGTCGTCTACGCCCTGCCGCCGGCGGTGCGACTGACGAACCTCGGGCTCCGTCAGGTGCCGGTGGTCATCAACGAGGTCGGAGAGTCGTTCGGGACCACGCCGCGCCAGCAACTGTTCAAGGTGCAGCTGCCGATGGCGCGTCGAACGATCCTGCTCGGCCTCAACCAGGTCATCATGATGGCGTTCGCGATCGTGGTGCTCGCGTCGCTGCTGGGTACCGGCGACCTCGGCCAGGACGTGCTGACGGCGCTGCAGAAGCAGTCCGTCGGCGACGCTGCTGCCGCGGGCCTCGCGATCGTGCTGCTCGCGGTCGCGCTCGATCGCATCACGACCGGCGAGCGGCCCACCCGGCGGGCACAGTGGGCGCAGTCGTTGCCGACGGTGTCGCGACGGACCGGTACGCTCACGGCGCGTCGGTGTCGTGGTCGGGTGCCGTCGTGCTGGCACGGGTGCTCGACATCACCGACTTCCCCTCGTGGCTCACCTTCGACATCTCGTCGCCCATCGACACCGCGGTGAAGTGGGTGCAGGACAACCTCCGCAAGGGCGTCCCGATCATCGGCGGCACCCAGGCGATCAGCGATTTCCTCGTCACCTGGATCCTCGATCCGATCCGCGACTTCCTGCTGTGGTTGCCCTGGTTCCTCGTCGTCGTCGCCGTGGCGTTCATCGGCTGGATGAGCAAGGGCTGGCGACTCGCCACCACCGTCGGGATGTGCCTGCTGCTGATCGCGGCGATGGGAACCATTCCGGGCGGCGGCGGGCGGCGTGGCGCTGTGGGATCTGGCGATGGACACGCTCAGTCAGGTGCTGGTCGCGATCACGCTCGCCGTCCTCATCGCCCTCCCGCTCGGACTGCTCAGCGGTCGTTCCAACAAGGTCGAGCGCGTGCTGCGACCCGTTCCTCGACATCGCCCAGGTGCTTCCGCAGTTCGTCTACCTGATCCCGGTGGTGTTCCTGTTCTCCATCGGCCGCGCCGCAGGCGTCGTGGCCTGCGTCGTCTACGCCGTCCCGCCGTGCATCCGGCTCACCTCGCTGGGCATGCGCGAGGTCCCGTTCACCCCGCGGGAAGCAGCGATCTCGTTCGGCGCCACGCCTCGTCAGGAGATGCGCATGGTGCAGCTCCCGCTGGCCCGCAAGGCGATCCTGCTCGGCATCAACCAGACGGTGATGATGGTGCTGGCCACGGTGATCATCGCCGCACTCGTCGGCTCGGGGGCGCTCGGTCTCGTCGCCTACGAGGCCACCGCGAAGCCGAACATCAAGCTTGGCCAAGGCGTGGCCGGCGGCCTGAGTATCGTGTTGTTGGCCATCATGCTGGATCGCATCACGCAGGCATGGGGCACCACCAAGGAAGCCAGTCGATCGTGAACAGTTCGACCACTACCCAAACACCTCCAGGGGGACATCCATGAGAGCATCCGGTACCAAGCGACATCTGCTGTTGGCAGGTGTCCTGATCGCATCCACCCTCGCTGCCTGTGGCAGCGACAGCAGCAGTTCCGACGCAACCACGGGCGGATCCGACACCACCACCGGCGCTCCTGCGGAGTCGTGCGCGACCAGCGGCGACGCCATCAAGCTCGCGGTGAACCCGTGGACGGGCTCCGCAGTCAACGCGTACGTCGCCAAGTCCGTCATCGAGTGCAACCTCGGCGTGCCGGTGGAGATCGTCGACATCGACGAGAACGCCACGTGGGTCGGCCTCGACGATGGCAGCATCGACGCCGTGCTCGAGGTGTGGCCGTCGGGTCACGCTGCCGACTACGAGACCTACATCACGCAGAAGAAGTCCGTCGTCGACATCGGCAAGCTCGGTCCGGAGGCCAAGATCGGCTGGTACGTGCCGAAGTTCGTCGTCGACGAGCACCCCGAGCTCGCCACCTGGGAAGGCTTCAAGGACCCGAAGCTCGCCAAGTTGTTCGCCACCGCCGAGTCCGGCGACCTCGGTCAGTTCACGATGGGTGACCCCAGCTACGTGACCTACGACGAGCAGATCATCGCCAACCTCGGCCTGCCGCTGAAGTACGTGGTGGCCGGCTCCGAAGCCGCGCTGCTCACCGCGATCGATCAGTCGATCGCCGACCACAAGCCGCTGCTCATGCAGTTCTGGAAGCCGCACTGGAAGCAGCTCGAGGTCGACCTCGTCGAAGTCAAGCTGCCCGACGTCACCGATGCCTGCCTGGCCTCGGCGGCCGCCGCCGACGGCAAGTACGCCTGCGACTACCCGGTCGACGAGCTGTACAAGGCCGCCAACTCCGGCCTCGAGGCGAAGAACGCCAAGGTGTTCTCGCTCCTCTCCAGCCTGCAGCTCACCACCGAGCAGCAGTCGGAGATCGCCGGCTATGTGGACCGCGACGGCATGACGCCGGCCGATGCCGCCCAGAAGTGGATCGACGCCAACCAGGACGTCTGGAAGACCTGGGTTCCCGCCTGATTCGCTGATCGCAGCGACAGATCGTGTCGACGGCGGCCTCACCTTCGGGTGGGGCCGCCGTCGTCGTTCGGTCGTCGTTCTGTCCGTTCTTGGCGTCGTGGTGAGGCGTGCCCGTCGCTCAGTCGTGCACCGTGACGAGCCCCGCCACCGGGTCGATGGTCACCATCGACGCCGTCGGGGATGTCCGTCAGGGCGGCGCCCTGCGCCGATCACCGCCGGGATCGACAGCTCGCGGGCGATGACGGCAGCGTGGCTCATCGGTCCGCCGTCGGCGGTGACGACGCCGCCGGCCAATGACAGCACGAGGTTGTAGGCCGGGGTGGTCCCGGCGACCACGAGGATGTCGCCCGGTTCGAGTACGTCGAGCGCGGCCTCCGGCGACGTGGCCACCCTGGCGCGGGCGGTGACGCTGGTGGTGCCGATGCCGGTGCCATGGAGTCCGGATCGGGCGTCGCCCTTCATGCCGAGATGCTGCATGACCGACTGGACCATGTTGACCAGGGTGTCGAGGTTGGCGGGCAGGACACCCGGCGGCGGTGCCGGCTCGTCCGGGCCGAGAAGGCGCGGAGCTTCGACTCGCTTCAGCGCCGCTCGCCGATCGGCGCGGGTTCGCAGCGTGGAGGCGGCGGCTCGTTCCGGACAGTGCCCCTGTCGATCTCCGCCGGCTCGAGTTCCAGTGCCAGCGTCGGATCGTCGACGACGCCTGCGGCGACCATCCGACGGCCCAACTCCAGCAACGCCATGCGCAGAAGGCCGAGCGGCCATTCGGCGGTGGTCGGGCCGTTGTCGTCGCGCAGGTCCATCGCGTTGCGCGCCTGCCCGAGGAGTTCGTCGAATCGAGCCCGGTGCTCGGCAGGGATCTGCTCGCGGATTACCGCGGTCCGACGAGCGACGTCAGTCGCTGCGGTCGACGTACTCGGCGTTGAGGATCGAGGCGAGCACCAGATCGGGACGCTCGCCGAACGTGACGCCGTCCACGTCGTAGCGAGAGAACAGCACGCTGCCACGGCGATCGAGGTGTTCGTCGAGCAGACGAGCGATCTCGGGCGACAGCGACCGCATCTCGTCGAGCGAACTGGGCGTGCGGCCGGTGGCCTCGATCGCCGCTCGGATGGTGGCCCGTTCCCGAGTGGGCTCACTCGTCGAGGGCGACGCGCCCTCGAGCAACGACAGCAGTTCCGGTGGCGCGACGCCCCAGTCCTGCGCCTCGTAGATGTAGCGACCGATGGGCCCGAGGTCGTATCCGTGCAGCCAGAAGTGATGTGTCCAGTTGGTCACGCAGTGGTCGAGGCATCGATGGACGTGTCCGATCACCTCCGCGTCGGTCGCGGAGCCGAGATCCACCGATTGCAGGGCGCGGTTCGCCGCTTCGATGTCGGCCTTGCCGCCGTGGTGCCAGTCATCGATGACCTTCAGCCACGGCTGCTCGACGAGCGTTCGTCCGGCGGTGCGGTTCCGTCGGCGCATCTCGGGGTGCAGCCGCGCGGCCACCTTCAACACGACGACGGGAGGGACCTTGGCGGACGGCTTGTCGGCACCGATCAAGGGCCGCAGACGGGAGTAGAACTGGCCGTTCACGAATCTGGCGTCGATCGTCTCCAACGGCACGCCGAGCTCGCGGAACATCCGTCGCATCCCGTTGGGCATCGAGGTGGTGACGAGGTGCTGCACGATCGGTGTGGTGCCGGCCGGCATGTGACTGCGGTCCATCGCCCACTGGCCAGGTCCCGGCGCGTTCCACTCCACGTCCACGTCGACCCCCCGATCGTGTTGATTGCCGCGACACTGTAACCATCTCGACGCGGCCGCCCCGGCGGCCCGTCATGCATACTGCGGAGATGACTGCGCTCCCAGCCTCATCACCTCGCCGCGTCGGTTACGTGGGCCTCGGCAACCTGGGCTTCCACCTCGCTCACAGTCTCGTACGAGCCGGCCACGAGGTGACCGTGACGGACCTCGACCGGTCGGTCGCCGAACCACTGCTCGCCATGGGCGCCCGATGGGCCGACACCGCCCGCGGCGTCGCAGCGGCGAGCGACGTCGTGTTCACGTGCCTTCCATCGCCTCGAGCGGTCGACGCGGTGGTGACCGGTCCCGACGGCGTGCTGGCCGGGCTGCGCACCGGCGGCACCTGGATCGACAACAGCACCAACGATCAGAGCGAGACCATCCGCCTCGCCGAGCTCGCCATCGCCCAGGGGGTGCACGTGCTGGAGGCGCCGGTCACCGGGGGAGTGCACAAGGCGGCGGCCGGCGAGATCACCGTGCTGGTCGGAGGCGACGAGGCCGTGTACGAATCGAACGCTGAGCTGCTCACGGCGATCGGGAGTCCGGTCCTCTACATGGGTCCGCTGGGGAGCGCGGCGGTGATCAAGGTGATCACGAACATGCTTGCGTTCATCCACCTCGTCGCCGCGGGTGAGGCGCTGATGCTGGCCAAGCGGGGCGGCCTCGATCTGGCCAAGTCGTTCGAGGCGATCCTGAACAGTTCGGGCAACAGCTTCGTCCACGAGACCGAGAGCCAGGTCATCCTCAACGGCAGCTACAACATCGGCTTCACGATGGATCTCGCCTGCAAGGACCTGGGCTTCGCGATGCAGTTCGGCCGTGACTTCGGCGTGCCGCTCGACCTCGCCGGTCAGACGATGCAGACCTTCGTGCGAGCCCGCGCCCAGTACGGCGGCGACGCCTGGTCGAGCCAAGTGGTCAAGCTCCTGGAAGACGCGCTCGGCACCGACCTGCGCGCCGAAGGCTTCCCCGCCATTCTCCAATGACCCGCCGGCGCGACCTGTGACGTGGAGGGTCAGGCGTCCTTGCGGCGCATGAGGATGGCGGCGGCGGCGATGGACAGCGCGGCGTAGCCGCAGAACACTGCGAAGCCGGTCCAGGGCGCCAACTGGGTGGCGTCGACGTTCATGCCGAGCAGTGCCTGGCCAGCGTTGCTCGGGAGGAACTTGTTGATGCGATCGGCCCAGGTCTGGGGCAGTGCCTGCGCGATCACGGGCAGGACCAGCAGGACGCCGACCAGGACGGCGATCGCTCCGGCGACGTTGCGCAGGATGGCGCCGAGGCCGATGCCGAGGACCACGACCACCGTGAGGTACATCGCCACGCCGATCACCGTGCGGGGAACGTCGGGGGCCGACCACGTCGTCTGGATGCGCGCCGTGGCGAGGAAACGCTGGCTGACGAAGAACGCGATCAGCGTCGCCGGCAGCATCGTGACGAACGTGACCACCGCCGCCACTCCGACCTTCGCCCACAGCATGGGCAGGCGTTTGGGGACGGACGCGAGCGACGATCGGATCATGCCGGTGGAGTACTCGCCGGCGATCATCAGCACCCCGAACACGCCGATGGCGAGTTGGGCCAGATGGAAGCCGGCGAGGCTGTCCTCGAGCGGGTTGAAGCGGGCCTGGCGACCGGGCCGCATGTGGTTCCAGTCGTTGGCCGTCGACCAGGCGATGATGATGCCGATCCCTGCCATCGAAATGGTGGCGATGGCAAGCGTGTAGATCGTCGAACGGAGGGTGCGGAGCTTGACGATCTCGGACCCGACCACGCGGGCTTGCGTGACCTTCATCCCTGCGACCACGTCGTCGTCGAGGTGTGGTGCCATGACGCTCGGCTCGGTTGCGACGGCGGTCATGACGGCACCTGTGCCGTGTGGCCGTGGTACTCCACAGCGTCCTGCGTGAGCTCCATGAACGCTTCCTCCAACGAAGCCTTCTGGGGCGTGAGTTCGTGGACGGACAGTCCGTTGGCGGCCGCGATGTCGCCGATCGTGTCGCTGTTCAGGCCGATGACCTCGAGGCGACCGGCCGACGGTGAAGTGACCGAGACGCCTGGTCGGGCCAGCAGCCCGGCGAGGCGTTCGGCGTCGGGGGCGCGGACGTGCACGAGGTCGGACGAGGCCTGCTTGGTGAACTCGTCGACGCTCACGTCGGCGATGAGGCGTCCGCGCCCGATCACGATCAGGTGGTCCGCGGTGACGGCCATCTCCGACATCAGGTGCGAGGACACGAAAACGGTACGACCCTCCTTCGCGAGCCCCTTCAGAAGGTTGCGCACCCACAGGATGCCTTCGGGGTCCAACCCGTTGACCGGTTCATCGAGGACGACGGTGCCCGGATCGCCGAGCAGTGCGGCGGCGATCCCCAGCCGCTGACCCATGCCGAGCGAGAACCCACCAGCGCGTTTGTGGGCGACATCGGTCAACCCGACAAGGTCGATCATGTCGTCGACCCGGCGCTTGGGAATCCCGCACGTGGCCGCGAGGACGAGAAGGTGATTGCGGGCGGACCTGCTGGAGTGCACGGCCTTCGCCTCCAGCAGCGCGCCGACCTCGTGGAGCGGGGCCGTGCTGTCCGCGTACTGACGCCCGTTGACGGTGACCGAACCGGACGTCGGCGCGTCCAACCCGATGATCATCCGCATCGTGGTCGACTTCCCCGCACCGTTCGGGCCGAGGAAGCCGGTGACGATGCCGGGCCGCACCGTGAAGCTCAGCCCGTCGACCGCAGTCGTGTCGCCGTAGCGCTTGATCAACTCGTTGGCCTCGATCATCTCGGCCTCCTTCGAGTCGACCGTACCCCGGCGAACCTGAACGGACGATGAAGCCGGCTCAACTCACACGTGACTCTCACCTTCGTTGGGCGCCTCGTCGGGGAAGCGGTAGCCGCCCGTGTAGATCGTGTCGAGCACAGCCAGAACGGCGGCCACGTCGCCCGACCAATCGAGCGCCGCGACCTCACGTCGGGTTCGCCGTGCCGAGAACGATCGAAGGAGATCGAACGCGGCGGCCGTCACCCGCGCGCGTCGGCCCGATGCCCACGGTGCGGATGACGCCATCTGCGATGACCTCGATCGAACCCCACTCGCGTTCGACGAGGGATTCGTGGACGAACAGGAGGTAGTGGTCGAGTGCGACTCGGACGGTGGCCGGATCCGGATCGGGGGAGAAGCGCAGCACGCTGCGGACGTCGTGGTAGTCCGCGTGGAGGTCGGCGACGAAGTGACTGCCGAACTCGTACCCGAAGTCGCGGAGGCCCTCTTCGAACGTCGGCGCCTCCCGATCCCACTCCGAACGCAGTTCGGTGAATGTGCGTCCGCGACGGATGTCCACCTGGTGCTGCGCCCATCGTTCGCCGCCGACGTCGTCGCTCTCGGGGAACTCGAGCACGTTGAGTCCGGCGGCGATGCCGACCACGTGCCAGAGCGCGTCGTGCACGCTCCATGCGGGAGTTGCCGGGACCATCGTCGCCCATTGGTCGGACGACAGGTCGGCGACCGTGGCCCGGAACAATTAGCAGCGAGCTCGTACACCTCGCCGGTGTCGACGTCGCTCATCGAGCACCTTCGATCTCGAGGACGATCTTGCCGATGTGGCGCTTGGTGAGGAACGACTCCTGCGCCGCGACGATCTGACTCAATGAGAACGTTGCCGAGACGAGAGGACGAACCTCGCCACGTTCGATCCGCCCGACCAGCGCGGTGAAGACACCCTCGTCGAGCACTATGCAACCCAGGAGACGCTGGTCCTTGAGATAGAGCGTGCGCAGGTCGAGCGGTACGACCGGGCCGGCGATCGCCCCGGCGACGGCGTAGCGCCCGCCGGCTCGCATCATGTCGAGCAAGTTCGGCCAACGCTCACCACCGACGACGTCGAGCACCACGTCGAAGGCATCGTGACCGAATGCGGCGACCGGATCGTCGTTGCGATCGACCACCGATGCCGCTCCCAGTTCGCGAAGAGCGGCGTGCTTCTCGGCCGCGGCAATGCCGGCCACGACCGCACCCCTCGCCGTGGCGAGTTGCACCGCTGCCGAGCCGACTCCACCACTCGCGCCGGTGACCAGCACTCGATCCCCGTGGACGACCCCAGCTCTGGTCAGCATGTTCTGGCCGTGTGGTCCCAGCACGGGAAGGATGCGGGCTCGCCGTCACTCAACGGGCTGTCCACACGATGCGCATGTCGCCCAGGCACGACGGTGAACTCGGCGAACGCTCCATCGACCTCGGACCCGAAGAACCGCGCCGTCGCGAGCGGGGCACCGGGTTCGCGCCGGCGCGGCTCGATGAGCACCCGCTCGCCGAGCCGGCTCGTCTCGACGCCCTTCCCGACGGCGACGATGCGCCCGCAGGCATCGATACCCTGAGAAGCTTGGGGAAACGTCAACGACCCTGTCCAGCCTCCCGCCGGAGTACCAGCCGATGCGGGTGTTGATGTCGGTGTTGTTCACCGCCGCCGCCCCGACCTGGACGAGGACCTCACCAGGCCCGGCGACCGGACGTTCGAGATCGTCGCGCTCGACGAGGCAGTCGTACCCTCCGTGACCGGTGAGCACCACGCCCGCATCGGTCGGCCTACTTCGCTCGGAAGAACGGCGCGGGCTCCGGGGCGAGCGGCGTGTTCCCGAGGATGAGGTCCGCTGCCTTCTCGGCCATCATCATCACCGGGGCGTAGATGTTGCCGTTGGTGACGTAGCGCATCGCCGAGGCGTCAGCACGCGGGGTAGACCGTCCCACACCCAAGGACACTTCATGGTGAGCGGGTCGACCACGCTGGAGTCCGGGCTCGGCTCCCCGTCCAGCGAGTGCACGACGGGTGCAACGCCGTCTCACCGTCCTTGCGGGACCCAGTCGAGGATCTGTTCGTCGGTCTCCACCGACGGGCCGGGGGAGTGCGCCGCCGTCGTACGGAGCAAAGCCGGGCTGCTCGAGGATGGTGCGTGCGAGTCCGGTCGCCTCGACCCATTCCTGACGATCCTGGTCGGTGGACAGGTAGTTGAAGCGCAGGGCGGGCTTCACGGTCGGGTCGGTCGAGGTGAACTTCACCCGACCCTTCCCGAGTTCGAGTACATCGGCCCGATGTGCACCTGGTAGCCGTGGCCACCAACGGGTGCCGATCCGTCGTAACGCAACGGCGATGGGGGAGGAAGTGGAACGTCGGGTTCGGGATCACGGGACCTCGTCGTTGCTCCACGTGAACCCGCCCCACCTCGAAGTGGTTGCTGGTACCGGGACCCTTGCGGAACAGCCACTGCAGTCCGATCCACGGTCGACGCCACAACTGCAGGTTTTGCTGCAGCGACACCGGCTGCGTGCACACGTGCTGCACGTAGACCTCGAGGTGGTCCTGCATGTGCTCACCGACGGCCGGCAGGTCGTGCACGACCGGGGATGCCCAGTGCTTGTAACTCCTTCGCGTTGCCGATGCCGCTTGAGCTGGAGCAGCTGCGGCGTGTTGCGAGCGGCACAGCCGCACAGCACGACTTCGGCGGCCTCCGCGAGTGGGGTCTTGCCACGCACCGAAGTACTTGCACACCGGTCGCACGTGTGCCGTCGAAGAGCACCCTTGTGGACGAGCGCCCGAGTCGTGGACGGTGAGGTTAGGCGCGGTTCATCACCGGGTGCAGATAGGCGCGAGCAGCGCTGAGGCGGCGGCCGCGGTACACGTTGCGGTCGAAGCGGGCGAAGCCCTCCTGCTGGTAACCGTTGACGTCGGAGGTGATCGGATATCCGGCCTGCTGCGTCGCCTCGAAGAACGCGTCGATCAGCGGGTTGGTGGGACGGACCGCGCTCGAGCTTCAGCGGTCCGCTGCTGCCGCGCCACTCGTCACCGCCGGCCAGGCAGTTCTCCATCTTCTTGAAGTACGGGGAGGCAGTGGGCGTAGTCCCATGTCTCCATGCCCTTGTCGGCGGCCCAGCGCTCGTAGTCCATCGGATTGCCGCGCTGGAAGATCATGCCGTTGATGCTGCTCGACCCACCGAGCACCTTGCCGCGCCGCGTGGTACACCTTGCGCCCGTTCATGTGGGGCTCCGGCTCGCTCTCGTACTTCCAGTCGTAGAAGCGGCTCCCGATCGGGAACATCAGCGCCGCCGGCAT